>NZ_JPUX01000001.1:0-2400000 GCF_000738675.1 Serratia nematodiphila DZ0503SBS1
GGCAGGCGTCACACCGTATACGTCCACTTTCGTGTTTGCACAGTGCTGTGTTTTTATTAAACCGTTGCAGCAGCTGGTATCTTCGACTGGCTTCAGCTCATCCGCAAGGGACTTCACCTACATGCCAGCGTGCCTTCTCCCGAAGTTACGGCACCATTTTGCCTAGTTCCTTCACCCGAGTTCTCTCAAGCGCCTTGGTATTCTCTACCTGACCACCTGTGTCGGTTTGGGGTACGATTTAATGTTACCTGGAGCTTAGAGGATTTCCTGGAAGCAGGGCATCAACTACTTCTGCACGTAGTGCATCGTCATCACGCCTCAGGGTTAACATGCAACCGGATTTACCAGGTCACACCCCCTACACGCTTAAACCGGGACAACCGTCGCCCGGCTAGCCTAGCCTTCTCCGTCCCCCCTTCGCAGTAACACCAAGTACAGGAATATTAACCTGTTTCCCATCGACTACGCTTTTCAGCCTCGCCTTAGGGTCGACTCACCCTGCCCCGATTAACGTTGGACAGGAACCCTTGGTCTTCCGGCGAGCGGGCTTTTCACCCGCTTTATCGTTACTTATGTCAGCATTCGCACTTCTGATACCTCCAGCAACCCTCACAGGCCACCTTCAACGGCTTACAGAACGCTCCCCTACCCAACAACGCTAAGCGTCGCTGCCGCAGCTTCGGTGCATGGTTTAGCCCCGTTACATCTTCCGCGCAGGCCGACTCGACCAGTGAGCTATTACGCTTTCTTTAAATGATGGCTGCTTCTAAGCCAACATCCTGGCTGTCTATGCCTTCCCACATCGTTTCCCACTTAACCATGACTTTGGGACCTTAGCTGGCGGTCTGGGTTGTTTCCCTCTTCACGACGGACGTTAGCACCCGCCGTGTGTCTCCCGTGATAACATTCTTCGGTATTCGGAGTTTGCATCGGTTTGGTAAGCCGGGATGGCCCCCTAGCCGAAACAGTGCTCTACCCCCGAAGATGAGTTCACGAGGCGCTACCTAAATAGCTTTCGGGGAGAACCAGCTATCTCCCGGTTTGATTGGCCTTTCACCCCCAGCCACAAGTCATCCGCTAATTTTTCAACATTAGTCGGTTCGGTCCTCCAGTTAGTGTTACCCAACCTTCAACCTGCCATGGCTAGATCACCGGGTTTCGGGTCTATACCTTGCAACTAGTCGCCCAGTTAAGACTCGGTTTCCCTACGGCTCCCCTATACGGTTAACCTTGCTACAAAATATAAGTCGCTGACCCATTATACAAAAGGTACGCAGTCACACCACGAAGGTGCTCCCACTGCTTGTACGTACACGGTTTCAGGTTCTATTTCACTCCCCTCGCCGGGGTTCTTTTCGCCTTTCCCTCACGGTACTGGTTCACTATCGGTCAGTCAGGAGTATTTAGCCTTGGAGGATGGTCCCCCCATATTCAGACAGGATGTCACGTGTCCCGCCCTACTCATCGAACTCACGACCTGTGCATTTTAGTGTACGGGGCTATCACCCTTTGCTGCGCGACTTTCCAGACGCTTCCACTAACACACAAGCCGATTCAGGTTCTGGGCTCCTCCCCGTTCGCTCGCCGCTACTGGGGGAATCTCGGTTGATTTCTTTTCCTCGGGTACTTAGATGTTTCAGTTCCCCCGGTTCGCCTCATGCCACTATGTATTCATGACATGATAGTGTGTCGAAACACACTGGGTTTCCCCATTCGGGTATCGCCGGTTATAACGGTTCATATCACCTTACCGACGCTTTTCGCAGATTAGCACGCCCTTCATCGCCTCTGACTGCCTAGGCATCCACCGTGTACGCTTAGTCACTTAACCTCACAACCCGAAGATGTTTCCATCGTTCGCGCTGCAAACATTTGAGAGACTCTATGACAGGTTACTCTTTATCCCAATACTTCTACGGAGGGATAAATTTCAGCCGTCATGTTTCAATTTTCAGCTTGTTCCAGATTGTTAAAGAGCAAAATACTTCGCAGCATACTGTCGCCAATATACTCTGAAGTATTGAAATACCGGACTATATGGTGGAGCTAAGCGGGATCGAACCGCTGACCTCCTGCGTGCAAGGCAGGCGCTCTCCCAGCTGAGCTATAGCCCCATACAGTCACGCGCAGTACCTTTTCCACTTCATGAGAAGTGGTAGGCCTGAGTGGACTTGAACCACCGACCTCACCCTTATCAGGGGTGCGCTCTAACCACCTGAGCTACAAGCCTATAAAGGTATTTCTGCTCGTTACTTTCTATCAGACAATCTGTGTGAGCACGCCACTCGAACTAATATCTTTAGGTAAGGAGGTGATCCAACCGCAGGTTCCCCTACGGTTACCTTGTTACGACTTCACCCCAGTCATGAATCACAAAGTGGTAAGCGCCCTCCCGAAGGTTAAGCTACCTACTTCTTTTGCAACCCACTCCCATGGTGTGACGGGCGGTGTGTACAAGGCCCGGGAACGTATTCACCGTAGCATTCTGATCTACGATTACTAGCGATTCCGACTTCATGGAGTCGAGTTGCAGACTCCAATCCGGACTACGACGTACTTTATGAGGTCCGCTTGCTCTCGCGAGGTCGCTTCTCTTTGTATACGCCATTGTAGCACGTGTGTAGCCCTACTCGTAAGGGCCATGATGACTTGACGTCATCCCCACCTTCCTCCAGTTTATCACTGGCAGTCTCCTTTGAGTTCCCGGCCGAACCGCTGGCAACAAAGGATAAGGGTTGCGCTCGTTGCGGGACTTAACCCAACATTTCACAACACGAGCTGACGACAGCCATGCAGCACCTGTCTCAGAGTTCCCGAAGGCACCAATCCATCTCTGGAAAGTTCTCTGGATGTCAAGAGTAGGTAAGGTTCTTCGCGTTGCATCGAATTAAACCACATGCTCCACCGCTTGTGCGGGCCCCCGTCAATTCATTTGAGTTTTAACCTTGCGGCCGTACTCCCCAGGCGGTCGATTTAACGCGTTAGCTCCGGAAGCCACGCCTCAAGGGCACAACCTCCAAATCGACATCGTTTACAGCGTGGACTACCAGGGTATCTAATCCTGTTTGCTCCCCACGCTTTCGCACCTGAGCGTCAGTCTTCGTCCAGGGGGCCGCCTTCGCCACCGGTATTCCTCCAGATCTCTACGCATTTCACCGCTACACCTGGAATTCTACCCCCCTCTACGAGACTCTAGCTTGCCAGTTTCAAATGCAGTTCCCAGGTTGAGCCCGGGGATTTCACATCTGACTTAACAAACCGCCTGCGTGCGCTTTACGCCCAGTAATTCCGATTAACGCTTGCACCCTCCGTATTACCGCGGCTGCTGGCACGGAGTTAGCCGGTGCTTCTTCTGCGAGTAACGTCAATTGATGAACGTATTAAGTTCACCACCTTCCTCCTCGCTGAAAGTGCTTTACAACCCGAAGGCCTTCTTCACACACGCGGCATGGCTGCATCAGGCTTGCGCCCATTGTGCAATATTCCCCACTGCTGCCTCCCGTAGGAGTCTGGACCGTGTCTCAGTTCCAGTGTGGCTGGTCATCCTCTCAGACCAGCTAGGGATCGTCGCCTAGGTGAGCCATTACCCCACCTACTAGCTAATCCCATCTGGGCACATCTGATGGCAAGAGGCCCGAAGGTCCCCCTCTTTGGTCTTGCGACGTTATGCGGTATTAGCTACCGTTTCCAGTAGTTATCCCCCTCCATCAGGCAGTTTCCCAGACATTACTCACCCGTCCGCCGCTCGTCACCCGGGGAGCAAGCTCCCTTGTGCTACCGCTCGACTTGCATGTGTTAAGCCTGCCGCCAGCGTTCAATCTGAGCCATGATCAAACTCTTCAATTAAAAGCTTGATGTGCTTCCACTCGAGAAGCGATGCTCAAAGATTTACTGCATGAATTTTACTTCAGTTAGTCACTCTTCAAGACTTGATATTTTTTTGCATCCGAAGATGCTGGATATCGTCTTGTGGAGTGCCCACACAGATTGTCTGATAAATTGTTAAAGAGCAGCGCCGAGAAACTCATCGGCGCGGGCTGCGTATACTACGCTTTTCGCCCGGAGAGTCAAGCGTTTATTTCGCTTTCTTCTCGCTGACCCGGCGGCTTGTCAGTCGTTGTTCCCGGTCAGTGGAGGCGCATTATAGGGAGTTCTCGGCGAGCCGCAACCCCTATTTTCAATATTTTTTCCGACCGTTGAATGTTTGACCAAAACACCGTTAAAGCGGCAGTTTTTTCAACGATTTAAAGCCATAGCCCTGCAAAACGGGCAATAAAGCGTCAGTATCTTCATTTAACGCCATGCAATACGCCAGATTCTCTTCCTGGCTCGAGACCAGGCTTTCCTGCGTAGAGATGAGCCAGGCGGTGCGGCGGGCAATCGCCGCGCCGGAATCCACCAATCGGGTGCCTTCGGGCAACACCTGCATCAGCTCTTCAGCTAACAGAGGAAAATGGGTGCAGCCCAGCACGACCGTATCCGGCGGCTCGCGCATGCTCAGCCAAGGATGCAGGATCTTCTTCAGCACCGGCAGCGGCACGGCTTCGCCGTGCAGCTTGGCTTCCGCCAGCTCCACCAGTTCAGAAGAGCCCAGCAGCTCAATCTTGCAATCGGTGGCGAACCGGGAAATCAGCTCATGGGTGTAGCTGCGCTGTACGGTGCCGCGGGTCGCCAACAGGCCGACAATGCCGTTGACGGTAAGACGGGCCGCAGGTTTGATGGCGGGCACCACGCCCACGACCGGGAAACTGAAACGCTCGCGCAAGGCCGGCAAGGAGACCGTGCTGGCGGTGTTGCAGGCGATGACGACAATCGCCAGAGGATGACGCTGCTGCACCGCGCCGACAATCTCCAGCACGCGCTCAACGATAAACTCTTCGGACTTCTCGCCGTAGGGGAACGCCACGTTGTCGAACGCGTATATATAGTGGAGATCCGGCAGCAACTGCCGAATCTCCTGATACACCGACAGCCCGCCGACGCCGGAATCAAAAACCAGCACCGTCGGGCGAGGTGTGGCGGTGCTGTTAGAAGGTATAGCTTCCAGTGAGGTAGTATTCTCTTCCTGGAGTAGCGTAGCCATAGGCCGTCTCATAATCTTTATCAAACAGGTTGGCAATTCTACCACGAACTGTCAGATGAGATGTGACCGGATACGAAACTGCGAGATCCCACAGGCTCACGCCGCCAAGTTTAACCGTACGCGTAGTGTAGCCGCTGTAATCACCGTCGTAGCGCTCTCCCAGATACTGGTAGGTTACCGCCCAATCAAAGTCATACAGCTGCCAGTCCAGCTCATATTTCACCTGCTGTTTGGCGCGGCGCAACAGCACTTCGTTGGTCTTGGCGTTGCGCGGGTCGACATAATCGTAACCAATCTGATGCGTCAGCGGACCGGTATCAAAAGACACCGTCGCTTCAACACCTTTAATCCTTGCCTGATTAACATTGTAATAGGCTGAACCTGAACCGCTTGATGCATAGCTGATCAGATTATCTATATCATTGCGATAACCGGTAACGCGCCAGGTGACCGGGCCGGTCAGCCCCTCAAAGCCCCCTTCCCACTGTTTGCTTTCTTCCGGTTTCAAATCCGGGTTGCCGCCAAAGCTGCCGTACTGCTGCCCCAAATTTGGCGCTTTAAACGCAGTACCATAAGACGCGATGGCGCGATAGCCCTCAACAAATTCCCAAGCCACGCTGGTTTGCCAAGTGCCATGCCAACCAAACTGCGAGTTATCGTCACCGCGCACCGCACCTTCCAAAGTAAAGGCATCCACTTGTTGCTGCGCCGTCAGATAGAGCCCGGTATTACGTTGGCTCTTGCTATCAGTGATGTAAGCCGTACCCGGTTCGATTTTCTGATTCTGCCAATCGACACCCGTACTGATATGGCCTTGAGCAACCTGGAACGTATTGCCCCACTGCACATTGTATTGCGTGGAGTCATCCAGGGTTGCAGACGCAGAATAAGGGCCGTATTTGGGATCGTAGTTATAGTCTTTGGTATGGCTATAGCTCGCGATCAACTGCGTAGCATAGATGCCGTCCTGATAGCGCAGACCGCTATCCCAACTTTGGCTATAGAGTTGGCGAGTGTCAGGCAACGCATCTAAATGCGCCGGATCCGAATAACTGTAATTACCGTCATAGGCCGTGCGATTGTCATAACCATAACCACGAACAAAGCCGCTGAACGCCTCATTGAACTTGTGCTCAATGCCGCCATACAGAGATTTGCTCATAAAGCCGTCGCGGTCAGGCTGTGCAGGATTGCCGAAGCTGTCCGGCAAGTTCGCTATAACATTATACCCTTTGGCATAGGTGTAGTTCCCCGCCACCGTCGCCACGGTGCTGTCGCCCAGCGGCTGTTGCGTCGACGCATCGTAGGATTGATAGCCGTTGGAGCCGACGCCGGCAGCCAGCGTCGTGCCGTTCTTTTCGCGGGTGGTAATAATGTTGACTACGCCGCCGATGGCGTCGGAACCGTATACCGCCGAACGCGGGCCGCGAATGTATTCGACTTTCTGCACCAGCGAGATCGGGATTTGGCTGAGATCGGAAGAGCCGCTGACGCCCGCCTGATTAAGGCGAATACCGTCAATTAACACCAGCACATGGCTGGAATTGGTGCCGCGAATAAACAACGAACTTTGCTGCCCCAGGCCGCCATTCTGCGCAATGTCCACGCCTGGCAAACGGCGCATCACGTCGGTCAGGCTCTTGGCCTGCCAGCGATCGATATCGTTACGGGTGACGACGGAGGTCGGCGCCAACACGGAAGAAACCGGCTGCGGGAAACGGTTGGCGGTCACCACCAGGTTATCGCCATTCGTGGCTGTAGTGTTGTCTTGCGCCCATCCAGAAAAAGCCGTGACGGAGGAGACCACCGCCAGCAGCGTATTTTTTGTAATTGTCATGAGAAAAGCATCCAAACTTAATTGGCGGATGCCGCAGGATCATGGCCGGTAGTTCGCGACGGCCACGGATATTGCGACGTAACACCGGCAGGTCTTCGGGCTTGGGATTTGCGGGCCGCGGGGCGCGACCGGCAACGGGCGATGACTTCCCATCCTGCAGTGGACAGTGTCTGCGTCAAAACGCTATCGCCGTGACTTCCCCTTACCGCTGCGCGTCAGCTCCGGATTCACACCGGATTCCCTTTTCACTCGCTGCTTGAGGCCGGACGGCAATGCTACGATCAATGCAAATAGATGTCTAGACTGCTACTAATGTTACAAATAATAAACGCGACAAAACTGGACTTCACGGGCTGATTCCCTACAATCCCCGCTGATCAAATTTGCCTGACGAGAAGACACACATGACGCCCGAGAATTTGCCTATTGAACGTTACGATGACCAACTGGCGGAGAAAGTCGCCCGCCTGAAGACGTTGATGTCACCGTTCGCGGCGCCCGAGCCGGAAGTGTTCCGCTCGCCAGTCGACCACTACCGCATGCGCGCCGAGTTCCGCATCTGGCACGATGCGGACGACATGTATCACATCATGTTCGATCAGCAGACCAAGCAGCGTATTCGCGTCGATCAATTCCCGGCCGCCAGCGAACTGATCAACCGCCTGATGAGCGCCCTGATCGCCGCGCTGAAACCGGAGCCGATCCTGCGTCACAAGCTGTTCCAGATCGATTATCTGTCGACGCAAAGCGGTAAAATCATCGCCTCGCTGCTGTACCACCGCAAGCTGGATGACGCTTGGCAGCAGCGCGCCGAGCAACTGCGCGACGAGCTGCGCGCGCAGGGTTTCGACCTGCAGCTGATCGGCCGAGCGTCGAAGACCAAGATCATGCTCGACCAGGATTATGTTGACGAAGTGCTGACGGTCGCCGGCCGCGATATGATCTACCGCCAGGTGGAAAACAGCTTTACTCAACCCAACGCGGCCATGAACGTGCAGATGCTGGAATGGGCGCTGGCGGTCACCGCCGGTTCCAAAGGCGATTTGCTGGAGCTGTACTGCGGCAACGGCAACTTCTCGCTGGCGTTGGCGCGCAATTTCGAGCGCGTGCTGGCGACCGAGATCGCCAAGCCGTCGGTGGCGGCGGCGCAGTACAACATCGCCGCCAACCATATCGACAATGTGCAAATCATCCGCATGGCGGCAGAAGACTTCACTCAGGCGATGAACGGAGTACGCGAATTCAACCGGTTGAAAGGCATCGATCTGAGCGGCTACAACTGCGAGACGATTTTCGTCGATCCGCCGCGCAGCGGGCTGGACGCGGAAACGGTGAAGATGGTGCAGGCTTACCCGCGCATTCTGTATATTTCATGCAATCCGGAAACGCTGTGCGCCAACCTGGAAACGCTGCAGGCCACGCACCGGGTCAGCCGCCTGGCGCTGTTCGACCAGTTCCCGTATACCCATCACATGGAATGCGGCGTGTTGCTGGAAAAACACCGCTGATACGACAGGGGCGCCATGATGGCGCCCCGTTTCATTACGGCTCTTGAGTCGGCGCATCCAGCGCCTTACGCGCCTTCAGCTTGACCCCAATCCACAGCACCAGCGCCACACAGATCACCGACGGCAGGAAGTTGGAGCCGATCTGCGGGTATTCGGCGCGCACGATGGCGCTGTACATCAACAGCCCCAGCAGGAAGCAGGCCGCCGCCAGCTTCGGCATGCCGTCCGGCATGGCGCGGTTCAGGTAACGCTGATGCAGACAGTACACCGCCAGCACCAACGCAATCAGCGGGAAGATCGAAAACGGCACCACCGAGCTGAACAGCGCGGCAAAGGAACCGTTGATCGAAAGGCCGGCAATCAACGCCAGCAGTAAGGTGCCATTTTCACGGCCTGGTTTTTCCATCATTTTTTACCTTTTTTATACGTGGGACACAGAAGCTTTTTCTTGTTCGCGACGATACCAGTAATACGCCCCTTTGGAGATCATCCGCAGCTGCAGCACCAGCCGTTCTTCCAGCTGCTGCCGCTGCTCGACATCGATATCCAGCGCTTCCGCGCCGGCGCTGAACACGATGGTGACCATCGCTTCCGCCTGCGCTTCGGTAAAGCTGCGCGGCATGTGGTTTTCCAACTCGAGGTAGTCCGCCAGTTCGGCGATGAAATGCTGGATCTCGCGCGCCACCGCCGCACGAAATGCCGCCGACGTGCCGGAGCGCTCGCGCAGCAGCAGGCGGAAGGCGTTCGGGTTGTTGCCGATAAATTCCATAAAGGTGGACACCGAGGTGCGGATCACGCTGCCGCCCTTGGCGATGCGTTGGCGCGCCTGGCGCATCAACTGACGCAGCATCAGGCCGCTTTCATCCACCATGGTCAGCCCAAGCTCATCCACGTCGCGGAAATGGCGGTAAAACGACGTGGGCGCGATGCCCGCCTCGCGTGAAACTTCCCGCAGGCTCAGGCTGGCGAAGCTGCGTTCGGCGCTCAGCTGGCTGAATGCGGCTTCGATCAGGGAACGACGAGTCCGTTCTTTTTGTTGTGCTCTGACGCCCATATGCATATCCGGATAGGTTCCATTCTCTCAGTCTAACGCCCTAGACTCGGCAATATAGCAAATTTTATTGCAACAGCATTTATACTAACGCGCTCTATCACACTTCCGCCCTGAGCCGATTGTGCTTTGACTCAAAAAGCCTAATGGTGATTGGGTGAGCAGCGCTATGATGTTAAGATACCGTTGTAATCTTGTATAAAAAAACAGGTCTCTCCTACATGCAACAGCACTATCAATTTGATGCCATAGTGATTGGCTCGGGCCCTGGTGGTGAAGGTGCCGCCATGGGGCTGGTGAAACAGGGCGCCCGTGTGGCCGTTATCGAACGGTACAACAACGTAGGCGGCGGATGTACCCATTGGGGCACCATCCCTTCCAAAGCCCTCCGCCACGCCGTCAGCCGCATTATCGAATTCAACCAGAACCCGCTTTACAACAATTCGCGCACGCTTAGCGCGACCTTCCCTGACATTTTACGCCACGCCGATAACGTCATCAGCCAGCAGACCCGCATGCGCCAAGGGTTCTATGAGCGGAACCAGTGCAAGCTGTTCGCCGGCGACGCGCGCTTCATCGACGCCAACACCGTCAGCGTCAGCTACATGGACGGCACCCAGGACACCATCCGCGCCGACCACATCGTGATCGCCTGCGGCTCGCGCCCTTACCATCCGGCCAGCGTCGATTTCAATCACCCGCGCATCTACGACAGCGACTCCATTCTCGAGCTGAGCCATGAGCCGCGCCACGTGATCATTTACGGCGCCGGGGTGATCGGCTGCGAATATGCGTCTATCTTCCGCGGCCTGAACGTCAAGGTGGATCTGATCAACACCCGCGATCGGCTGCTGGCGTTCCTCGATCAAGAGATGTCGGATTCGCTCTCTTACCACTTCTGGAACAACGGCGTGGTGATCCGCCACAACGAAGAATTCGAGAAGATCGAAGGCACCGAAGACGGCGTGATCGTGCACCTGAAGTCCGGCAAGAAGGTGAAAGCGGACTGCCTGCTGTACGCTAACGGCCGTACCGGCAACACCGATTCGTTGGGGTTGGAGAACGTCGGTCTGGAGTCGGACAGCCGCGGGCTGCTGAAAGTGAACAGCATGTATCAGACCGCGCTGTCGCACATCTATGCGGTCGGTGACGTGATCGGCTATCCGAGCCTGGCTTCCGCCGCCTACGATCAGGGCCGCATCGCCGCGCAAGCGATCGCCTCCGGCGAAGCCAGCGGTCACTTAATCGAAGATATCCCGACCGGCATCTACACCATTCCGGAAATCAGCTCCGTCGGCAAAACCGAGCAGGAACTGACCGCGATGAAGGTGCCGTATGAAGTGGGCCGCGCCCAGTTCAAGCATCTGGCGCGCGCGCAGATAGCCGGGATGAACGTCGGCAGCCTGAAGATCCTGTTCCATCGCGACACCCTGCAGATCCTCGGGATCCACTGCTTCGGCGAGCGTGCGGCGGAGATCATCCACATCGGTCAGGCGATCATGGAACAGAAAGGTGAAGGCAATACCATCGAGTATTTCGTTAATACGACCTTCAACTATCCGACCATGGCCGAAGCCTACCGGGTGGCGGCGCTTAACGGCTTAAACCGCCTGTTTTAACGCGCTGTCGATGTAGCCCTGCATGTGCTCGCGGATCGCTTCGGCCAACTGCTCATAACGGCTGCGCAGTGGGGAACCGGGGCGATACACCAACGCGATGGTGCGCTTCGGCTCCGGCTTGTAGCAATCCAGATAGCACACGCCGTCGCGTTCGCGCTGCGGCGGCACCGCCAGTGACGGCAGCAGGGTAATGCCGCTGCCGGCAGCGACCATATTGCGCAACGTTTCCAGACTGGTGGCGCGGAAGTGAGTATCTTCGTCCGCGCCCGCCTGGAAGCAGAAGCCCATCGCCTGATCGCGCAGGCAGTGGCCATCTTCCAACATCAGCAGCTTCTCTCCCGCTAAATCCGGCATCGCCACGCGCTCGCGCTGCGCCCACGGGTGATCGGAGTACACCGCCAGCTTCATCGGTTCATCGAACAGAGGCACTTCGATAAACGCCTCGGTTTCCTTCACCAACGCCAGAATGGCGCAGTCCAGTTTGCCGCTGTCGAGTTGCGCCAGCAGTTGGTGGGTTTGCGCTTCGTGCAGGTACATTTCCAGTTTCGGGAAGGTTTTGTGCAGTGTCGGTATGATCTGCGGCAGCAGATAAGGCCCCACGGTCGGGATCAGGCCGATGTGCAGCGGCCCGGACATGGCTTCGCCCTGCTGGCTGGCCATCTCCTTCAACACTTTCACTTCGCGCAGCACGGTACGCGCCTGCTCCACCAGCAACAGACCGGCCTGGGTGAACAGCACCTTGCGGCTGGTGCGCTCGAGCAGCATGACGCCCAACTCGTCTTCCAGCTTGCGGATCTGCCCGCTCAGCGTGGGCTGGCTCACATGGCATGAATCGGCCGCGCGGCGGAAGTGCCGGTGCTCGGCCAAGGCGACCAGATACTCTAAATCACGAATATTCATTGTTTCCCTCCATTCCATGATAGCTCATGGCGATAGATAAGATAGCAATGAGCGATTAGATCTATCAAGCCCCAGCGACAATAATGTGTCCCAACGAAGCGATATCGCGCTAAATGCTAAAAATTACTTTTCCTAATTAAGGGGTTAATCAATGTTTACCAGTCAAGAAGGCAAGAAAGTTCCTCAGGTTACTTTCCACACCCGTCAGGGCGACCAATGGATTGATGTGACCACTGATGACCTGTTCAAAAACAAAACCGTTATCGTGTTCTCGCTGCCGGGCGCGTTTACGCCGACCTGCTCTTCAAGCCATCTGCCGCGTTACAACGAGCTGTCCAGCGTATTCAAGCAGCACGGCGTCGACAGCATTCTTTGCGTCTCGGTGAACGACACCTTCGTCATGAACGCCTGGAAAGCCGATCAGCATGCGGAAAACATCACTTTCGTGCCGGACGGCAACGGTGAATTCACCAAAGGTATGAACATGCTGGTTGAGAAAGCGGATCTGGGCTTTGGCCCTCGCTCATGGCGCTACTCGATGCTGGTGCGCGACGGCGTGGTCGAGAAAATGTTTGTCGAACCAAACAAGCCGGGCGACCCGTTTGAAGTGTCCGACGCCGACACCATGCTGAAATACCTGGCGCCGGAATTCAAAGTGCAGGAATCGGTCTCCCTGTTCACCAAACCGGGCTGCCCATTCTGCGCCAAAGCCAAGCAGATGCTGCAAGAGCGCGGCATTCAGTATGAAGAGATCGTGCTGGGCAAAGACGCCACCACCGTCAGCCTGCGCGCCGTCAGCGGCCGCGCCACGGTGCCGCAGGTATTCATCGGCGGCCGTCACATCGGCGGCAGCGACGATCTGGAAACCTTCCTGTCAGCTTAATAAGTAATAACAAAGCCAACGTGAACTTTGGCGGGCTACGGCCCGCCTTTTTTTTACCTTTCAGGAGCGGATATGAAACTGTTGAACGTTGATGTCGCGGTCATCGGCGGCGGCACCGCAGGGCTCGGCGCCTACCGAGCGGCCAAACTGTCTACCCCCAGCGTGGTGATGATCGAAGGTGGGCCTTATGGCACCACCTGTGCGCGCGTTGGCTGCATGCCATCCAAATTATTGATCGCCGCCGCCGAAGCGGTGCATCAAATCGAACGTGCGCCGGGCTTTGGCGTGCACCCAAGCGGCAAAACGCGCATTGACGGGCGCGAGGTGATGGCTCGCGTCAAACGCGAACGCGATCGTTTCGTCGGCTTCGTGCTGGAAGGCGTGGACGAGATCCCGGCCGGCGACAAAATTCAGGGCTATGCCCGCTTTATCGACGACAACACGCTGCAGGTCGATGAGCATACGCGCATTGTGGCGCAGCGCATCGTAATCGCCACCGGCTCCCGCCCCAGCTGGCCGGCGCCGTGGAACGAACTGGGCGATCGCCTGATCGTCAACGACGATCTCTTCAACTGGGATGATTTGCCGCAGTCCGTAGCGGTGTTCGGCCCCGGCGTCATCGGGCTGGAACTGGGGCAAGCGCTGCACCGCCTCGGGGTCGACACCCGGGTCTTCGGCATCGGCGGCGCCGTCGGGCCGCTCACCGACAGCGCTGTGCGCGATTACGCCGCGAAAACGTTGGGGGAAGAGTTCTATCTCGACGCCGACGTGAAAGTGGAGATGATGCAGCGCGAAGGCGACAAGGTGTTTATCCGCTATCGGGATCTGCAGAGCCAACCGCAGGAGATCCTGGTGGACTACGTGTTGGCCGCCACTGGCCGCCGCCCCAACGTCGATCGGTTAGGCCTCGAAAACACCGGTTTGCAGCTCGACGCTCGAGGCGTGCCGCTGGCCGACCGCCTGACGATGCAAACCAGCGTGCCGCATATCTTCATCGCCGGCGACGCCAGCAACCAGCTGCCGCTGCTGCATGAGGCCAGCGATCAGGCGCGCATCGCCGGCGCCAACGCCGGCAGCTTCCCGGAGATCAATCCGGGTCTGCGCCGCAGCGCGATTTCGGTGGTGTTCTCCGATCCGCAGATCGCCATGGTCGGCTCGACCTTCCGCGAGCTGAGCGAGAAGTTCAGCGCCTGCGGCTGTTTTGAAGTGGGCAAGGTCTCGTTTGAGAATCAGGGCCGCTCTCGGGTGATGCTGCGCAACAAGGGCGTTCTGCACGTTTACGGCGAACAGGGCACCGGCCGTTTCCTCGGCGCGGAAATGATCGGCCCGGACGCCGAACACATTGCGCACCTGTTGGCCTGGGCGCACCAGCAGCAGATGACCGTCGATCAGATGCTGGACATGCCGTTCTATCATCCAGTGATCGAAGAAGGCTTGCGCACCGCGCTGCGCGACCTGCAGGCGAAGCTCAAACTCGGCGCGGCCGAAATCGAGCGCTGCCAGCGCTGCCCGGGCGAATAACCCCTCATTCTCCATTCATACCCACCGGGCCTTCAGGCCCGGTTTTTTTGCGCAGCGCTTTCCAGATTTTCCTCCCTCCTCTTGCCTCACGGCCCTCCTGCACGCATTCTTATGCTTTGGCATTGAAGTGATATCAATAATGACACTAAAATGGAGGGCAGAGCCAGAATGGAGGAAGAGCATGGAAAAGCATGAACACTATACCTATCGCATCACCTGGTCAGCGGAAGATCGTGAATATGTCGGGCTGTGCGCCGAATTCCCCTCGCTGTCCTGGCTGGCCGCCACGCGTACCGGCGCACTGGAGGGCATCGAAAAAGTGGTGAGCGAAACGATCGCCGATATGCTGGCGCAAGGCGAAACGCCGCCGCAGGCGCTGGCGGAAAAGAACTTCAGCGGAAAACTGGTGTTGCGCATGACGCCGGAACAGCATCGCCGGCTGGCGATCGGCGCGATGGAAGAAGGCGTGAGCCTGAACCGTTATCTGTGCGCCCGCCTGGCGGGGTAGAGGTTCAAGGGCGGCGCCAGGCCGCCCTTGTCGTCGTCAAGCCAAACGCTGTTTCGCTGCGGCGATTGCCGCGGCCACCTGTTGCGGCGCGACGCCGCCTTTGGCCGCACGTTTGTCCAGGCAGGATTGCAACGCCAGGATCGGGTAGACATCGTCAGCGATCGTCGCGCTGAACTGCTGCAAATCCGCCAGCGGCAGCGCTTCCAGCGGTTTGCCCTGGCGAATCGCTTCTACCACTGCCTCACCGACGATATGGTGCGCTTCGCGGAACGGCACGCCCTTGGCGACCAGGTAATCCGCCAGCTCGGTGGCGTTGGCATAGCCCTGCTCCGCCGCTTCCTGGCAGCGCGGGCGCTTCACCTGAATGCCGTCCAGCACCAGCGCCGCCATCTGCAGGCAGTCCATCCAGGTGTCGAGCGCGTCGAACAACCCTTCTTTGTCTTCCTGCATGTCTTTGTTGTACGCCAGCGGCAGGCCTTTCAGCGTCATCATCATGCCGGTCAGCGCGCCCTGTACGCGGCCGCACTTGCCGCGGATCAGCTCCAGCGCGTCCGGGTTTTTCTTCTGCGGCATCAACGAAGAGCCGGAGGTCACGCGGTCGGACAGCTCGACAAACGCCGCCTCGCCGCTGTTGAAGAAGATCAGATCTTCGGCGAAGCGCGACAGATGCACCATGCTGATGGCGGCGTTGGACAGCAGTTCCAACACGTGATCGCGATCGGATACGCTGTCCAGGCTGTTGCGGGTCGCCGAGGCGAAGCCCAGCCAGCCGGCCAGCTGCTCGCGATCGATAGGATAAGCAGTGCCGGCCAGCGCGCCACTGCCCAGCGGGCTGACGTCCAGCCGTTTCAGGGTATCCTGCAGGCGGCTTTCATCGCGCGCCAGCATCTCGACATAGGCCAGGCACCAGTGCGCGAAAGTCACCGGCTGCGCGCGTTGCAGGTGGGTATACCCCGGCATCACCGCATCCTGGTTAGCTTCGGCGGTCTCCACCAGCGCCTGCTGCAGCTGGACGATCGCCTGATGCAGATCGCCGATCTGCTGTTTGCACCACAGCTTCAGATCGGTCGCGACCTGATCGTTGCGGCTGCGGCCGGTGTGCAGCTTCTTGCCCAAATCGCCGACCTTCTCGATCAGCTTCTGCTCCACCCAGCTGTGGATGTCTTCGGCATCGCTTTGGACGATCGCCAAAGGCTCGGCCTGGACTTCCTTCAGTAGCGCATTCAGCGCCAGCTCCAGCTGCTGTTGCTCCGTTGCCGTCAACACGTTAACGGTCACCAGCGCCTTCGACCAGGCCACCGAGCCCACGATATCCTGCTCCGCCAGGCGATAATCGAACCGCAGCGAATCGTTGAGTTGCTTGAACCGCTGATCCGCCGCCTGAGTGAACCTTCCGCCCCAAAGTGCCATACCTTACTCCTGAATTTTTATGCGAAAGGGCGCAGCATGCTGCGCCCTTGCAGAGTCACGCCAATCGGTTATTTATTCTTTTTCTCATTCAACGCGCGGATGCGTGAAGACAGAGAGAACAGGCGGATAAAGCCGCCCGCGTGGCTGTGATCGTAAACTTCGTCTTCGCCGAAGGTGGCGAACTCTTCGGAGTACAGGCTGTTGGCGGATTTTTTCTGGGTCGCCGTCACCTGGCCTTTGTACAGCTGCAGCACCACTTCACCGTTCACCTCTTCAGCCAATGCTTCGGCAGAGGCCTGCAGCGAGCGGCGCAGCGGCGCGAACCAGCGGCCGTCATACACCACATAGGACATCTCCAGGCCCAGCTGCTCGCGCCATTTGAAGCTGTCGCGATCCAGCACCAGCTGCTCGATGGCGCGCAGCGCCGCCACCATGATGGTGCCCCCCGGGGTCTCATAGCAGCCGCGGGATTTGATGCCCACCAGACGGTTTTCCACGATGTCGATCCGGCCGACGCCGTGCTTGGCGCCCAGCGCGTTCAAGGTTTCCAGGCACTGGTAAGGCGACAACGCTTTCCCGTTAACCGCCACAACGCGGCCTTTCTCAACGGTGACGGTCACCTGCTCAGGCTGATCCGGCGCTTCCTGCGGATCGACGGTCCATACCCAGCAATCCTTGTTCGGCGCATTCCACGGGCTTTCCAGCACGCCGCCTTCGGTGGAGATGTGCCAGGCGTTCTCATCGCGGCTGTAGATTTTCTCCAGCGATGCGGTGGTCGGGATATTGCGCTCTTTCAGGTAATCCAGCAGCGCTTCACGGGAACGCAGGTTCCACTCACGCCACGGCGCCACCACTTTCAGCTGCGGCGCCAGCGCGGTGTAGGTGGTTTCGAAACGCACCTGATCGTTGCCTTTGCCGGTTGCGCCGTGGCACAGCGCGTCCGCGCCCACTTTCAACGCCAGCTCGACCTGCGCCTTGGCAATGATCGGCCGCGCCATCGAGGTGCCCAGCAGGTAGCTGCCTTCGTACAGGGCGCCGGTCTGCAGCACCGGATAAACGTAATCGCGGATAAACTCTTCACGCAGATCGACCACGTGACATTCAGAGGCACCGGACTGCAGGGCTTTTTGCTCCACGCCTTCCAGATCGCTGCGCTCCTGGCCGATGTCCGCCACGAACGCCACCACTTCACAGCCGCCGTAGTTCTCTTTCAGCCATGGAATGATGGCCGAGGTATCCAGGCCGCCGGAGTACGCCAGAACGATTTTTTTGATGCCTTGGTTTTGCATGATCTATTCCTTTCTAATTCTAAAATTAAGCGAGGATCCGGGTGCCAATCGACACGCCGTTAAACAAAGCAGGAAGCTGATCGGCATGGCGCCAGCTGGCGATATCCACCGGGCGGCCGAGGGTGCGGGCGGCGTCGAGCGCCGCATTCACCTTCACCACCATACCATCGGTGATGATGCCTTGCGCGATCAGTTGTTCCGCTTTTTGCGCCGTCATTTCCGCAATGCGTTGGCCCTTGCCGTCGAGGATGCCGCTGACGTCCGACAGCAGGATCAGATCCGCCCCCAGCGTCGCGGCCAGCGCCGTCGCCGCCTGATCGGCGTTCACGTTCATTAACTGCCCTTCGGCGGTGATGCCGATGGAGCTGATAACCGGCAGGTAGCCGGCGCCCAGCAGGGTATTGAGCAGCGCGGGCGAGCCGGGCTGCGCGTTGCCGACGTGGCCCAATGCCGGATCGAGCGGGGTCACGACCGAGCTGCCGCCGTCCGCCAGGCTCAGGCCGACAGCGTTGATTTGGTGTTTAATCGCCCACGCCAGCAGCGTTTTGTTGGCGGTGCCAGCCAGCGCGCCGGTGATGATGTCGATCTGATCGGCCGGCGTGACCCGCAGGCCGTTCTTTTTCACCACCGGCAAAGCGAGCTGCTTCATCAGTTCGTCCACCACGCAGCCGCCGCCGTGCACGATCACCAGCGGGCGCTGGTGCTGCTGCCGATAGCTGTCCAACGCGGTAAACAGACGCTCCAGCGCTTCTTCACTGTCTAATAACACGCCACCTAACTTGATAATTAACGGGTTCATTGCTGTTTACTCACGCTGGTTTAAAGGAGTGATTGGGTTTCCGGGAAGCCGAAACGGATATTCAGGCATTGCACCGCCTGCGCCGCCGCGCCTTTCAGCAGGTTATCTTCCGCCGCCACGGCGATCAGATGCTCGCCCTGCACCGCAAAACCGATGTCGCAGAACGGCAGCCCCACCACCGCTTTCAGCGCCGGCACGCCCTGGTCGTACAGCCGCACCAGCGGCTTGTCGTCATAGGCGGCATGATAGGCGGCGGCCACGTCCTGCGCGGTCACGCCGGCTTTCAGGCGGCAGGTGATGGTTTCAAGAATGCCGCGCGGGAAATTGCCCAGGTGCGGCGTAAAGATAACCGGCACGCCCAGGTGCGCGGCGATCTCCGGCTGGTGCCGGTGAGTGAAAATACCGTACGGCTGCAGGCTCACTTCGCAGAAACTGGTGGTCATGCTGGCCTTGCGCCCGGCGCCGCTGACGCCGCTGGTGGCGTTGATCACCGGCCACTGGTCGAGGTTCAGCAGTTGCTTTTCGATCAACGGTTTCAGCGCCAGCTGCGCCGCCGTCGGGTAGCAGCCCGGCACGGCGATCAGCTGCGCCTGTTTGATCTTGTCGCTCTGCCACTCCGCCAGGCCGTACACCGCCTGCTCCAGCAGGGCGCCATGCTGATGCTCGAAACCGTAGTACTGGGTATAAAAACCGGCGTCCTGCACGCGGAAGGCGCCGGACAGATCGAACACCACGCAGCCTGCCGCCAGGAAGGCCGGTGCGATATCGTGGCTGACTTCATGAGCGGTGGCGAGGAACACCACGTCGATGCCCTGCGCCGCCTTGGCGACGTCGGTCAACGGCTGCAGCGGCAGATCGACGATGCCTTTCAACTGGGGATGGAGATCGGAAAGCAACTTTCCTGCATCTGCACTTTGCGCTGAAACCGCTAAAGCGGTTATGTTCATGTGTGGGTGGCGATTCAGGTAAGCCGTGAGCTCCGCTCCGGCGTAACCGCTGGCACCAACGATCAGCGTATTCAACATGTGGCCTTTCACCTTCTAAACTGACGTGCGGTCGCTTGCGACCCAGGTAACAGGGCTAGCCAGCGTTGTTGCGCCGTTCACCCACGGAGCCAGGCGTTGATGCTTTTATAAACATCCGGGCATCGGGTTCCCTTACGCTTCGGCTTACTGTATTTTTATTCAAAATAAATGCATGAATATTGATACTATCCTAACCAAAGGCTGTCAACAGTGAAGATGAAATTACCTCCATTTATTGAGCTGTACCGGGCGTTGATCGCCACTCCGTCAATCAGCGCCACCGATGCCGGCCTCGATCAGAGCAATGAGGCGTTAATCAACTTGCTGGCCGGATGGTTTGCCGACCTGGGCTTCCGAGTCGACGTGCAGCCGGTGCCGGAGTCGCGCCACAAATTCAACCTGCTGGCCAGCATTGGTGAAGGCAGCGGCGGCCTGCTGCTGGCCGGCCACACCGATACGGTGCCTTACGACGAAGGCCGCTGGACGCGCGATCCCTTCACCCTGACCGAGCACGACAACAAGCTCTACGGGCTGGGCACCGCCGACATGAAAGGCTTCTTCGCCTTTATTCTGGACGCGGTGCGCGACATCGACGCGAGCAAGCTGACCAAGCCGCTGTACATTCTGGCGACCGCAGATGAAGAAACGACGATGGCCGGCGCGCGTTATTTCGCCGCCTCCACCGCCATTCGGCCGGATTTCGCCATCATCGGCGAGCCGACCTCGCTGCAGCCGGTGCGCGCGCACAAGGGCCACATGGCCAACGCCATTCGCATCGTCGGCCAGTCCGGCCACTCCAGCGATCCGGCGCGCGGCGTCAACGCCATCGATCTGATGCACGAGTCCATCGGCCGCCTGATGGAGCTGCGCAAAACCCTGCAGGAGCGCTACAACAACCCGGCGTTCGCCGTGCCTTATCCCACCATGAACTTCGGCCATATCAGCGGCGGCGACGCGGCCAACCGCATCTGCGCCTGTTGCGAGCTGCACCTGGATATCCGCCCGCTGCCCGGCATGACGCTCGACAACATCAACGAACTGATGCATCAGGCGCTGGAGCCGGTGAGCCAACGCTGGCCGGGCCGCCTGACCATCGAAGAGCTGCACGCGTCGGTGCCGGGCTACGAGTGCCCGACCGACCACCGCATGGTGGCGGTGATCGAGGAGCTGCTGGGCACCCGCACGCAGGTGGTCAACTACTGTACCGAGGCGCCGTTCGTGCAACAGGTATGCCCGACCCTGGTGCTCGGCCCCGGTTCCATCGATCAGGCCCACCAGCCGGACGAGTACATCGATACCGCGTTTATCGAACCGACGCGCAAACTGCTGGGCCAGCTGGTCAGTCACTTTTGCCGGCAATAAACCCGACATTTAACAGGGGAAATGCCTTATGCTTTCCACTACCTCAAAATAAGTATAAAACAGCGAAATAAGCCATGCTGATAACCGACGAGGCGTAATTAAATTTCAGAAAATGCGCCGATTTTGATGTTTTTTTGCTAAAAATAGTGTCAATTGACGATTGGACAGGAACGCGATGTGATCAGGCAGGCGGTCTGCGCCTGACGCGTGAAATTTATTTACAAGATAAAAATCATACAGAACTGGGTCAGGGGTTATATGAACGAACAATATTCGGCAATGCGCAGTAATGTCAGTATGCTCGGCAAATTGCTCGGCGATACCATCAAAGAAGCGCTGGGCGAGCATATTCTCGATCGCGTTGAGACCATCCGTAAGCTTTCCAAATCTTCACGCGCCGGCAACGAAGCGCATCGCCAGGAGCTGCTCTCCACCCTGCAGAACTTGTCCAACGACGAGCTGCTGCCGGTGGCGCGCGCCTTCAGCCAGTTCCTCAACCTGACCAACGTCGCCGAGCAGTACCACAGCATTTCGCCCAACGGCGAAGCCGCCAGCAACCCGGAAGCGCTGGCGCAGCTGTTCAGCCGTCTCAAAGACAAAAAGCTCAGCGACAAAGAGCTGCAGCACGCGGTGTCGCAACTTTCCATCGAGCTGGTGCTGACGGCGCACCCGACGGAGATCACCCGCCGCACCCTGATCCACAAGCTGGTGGAGGTCAACACCTGCCTCAGCCAGCTCGATCACAACGATCTGGCCGACTACGAGCGCAACAAGATCATGCGCCGCCTGCGCCAACTGGTGGCCCAGTCGTGGCACACCGATGAAATTCGCAAACATCGCCCCTCCCCGATCGACGAAGCCAAATGGGGCTTTGCGGTGGTGGAAAACAGCCTGTGGGAAGGCGTGCCGGCGTTCCTGCGCGAATTCAACGAACAGCTGGAAAACTCCATCGATTACAGCCTGCCGGTGGAAGCGGTGCCGGTGCGCTTCACCTCCTGGATGGGCGGCGATCGCGACGGCAACCCGAACGTCACCGCCGAAATCACCCGCCATGTGCTGCTGCTCAGCCGCTGGAAAGCCTGCGACCTGTTTACCCGCGATATCCAGGTGCTGGTCTCCGAGCTGTCGATGACCGAGTGCACCCCGGAGCTGCGCGCCCGCGCCGGCGGCGATGAGGTGCAGGAGCCGTACCGCGAAATCATGAAGCAGCTGCGTAGCCAGCTGATGAGTTCCCAGGCTTATCTGGAAGGTCGCCTGAAGGGCGAGCGCGTGCTGAAGCCGCACGACCTGCTGGTGAACAACGAGCAGCTGTGGGAGCCGCTGTATGCCTGCTACCAGTCGCTGCAGGCCTGCGGCATGGGCATCATCGCCAACGGTCAACTGCTGGATACCCTGCGCCGCGTGCGCTGCTTCGGCGTGCCGCTGGTGCGCATCGACGTGCGCCAGGAAAGCACCCGCCATACCGAAGCCATCGCCGAGCTGACCCGCTATCTGGGGCTGGGCGACTATGAAAGCTGGTCGGAAGCCGATAAACAGGCGTTCCTGATCCGCGAACTGAACTCCAAACGCCCGCTGGTGCCGCTGAAGTGGCAACCGAGCGCCGACACGCAGGAAGTGCTGGAAACCTGCCGGGTGATCGCCGAAGCGCCGCAGGGCTCGATCGCCGCCTACGTGATTTCGATGGCGCGCACGCCTTCCGACGTGCTGGCGGTGCACCTGCTGCTGAAAGAGGCCGGCTGCCCGTTCGCGCTGCCGGTCGCTCCGCTGTTCGAAACCCTCGATGATCTGAACAACGCCGACGACGTAATGACCCAGCTGCTGAATATCGACTGGTATCGCGGCTTTATTCAGGGCAAACAGATGGTGATGATCGGCTATTCCGACTCGGCGAAAGACGCCGGCGTGATGGCCGCTTCCTGGGCGCAGTACCGTGCGCAGGACGCGTTGATCAAAACCTGTGAAAAAGCCGGCGTGGCGCTGACGCTGTTCCATGGGCGCGGCGGTTCCATCGGCCGCGGCGGCGCACCGGCGCATGCGGCGCTGCTGTCGCAGCCGCCGGGCAGCCTGAAGGGCGGCCTGCGCGTCACCGAACAGGGCGAGATGATCCGCTTCAAATTCGGCCTGCCGGAAGTCACCATCAGCAGCCTGGCGCTGTATGCCGGGGCGATCCTCGAGGCCAATCTGCTGCCGCCGCCGGAACCGAAGAAAGAATGGCGGGCGTTGATGGACGACCTGTCCGAGACCTCCTGCCGGATGTATCGCGGCTACGTGCGTGAAAACCCGGACTTCGTGCCTTACTTCCGCGCGGCCACGCCGGAACTGGAGCTGGGTAAACTGCCGCTGGGCTCGCGCCCGGCCAAACGCAAGCCGAACGGCGGCGTAGAGAGCCTGCGCGCCATTCCGTGGATCTTCGCCTGGACGCAGAACCGCCTAATGCTGCCGGCCTGGCTCGGCGCCGGCGCCGGATTGCAGGAAGCGGTGAAGGCCGGCAAACAGGCGGAGCTGGAGGCGATGTGCCGCGACTGGCCGTTCTTCTCCACCCGCATCGCCATGCTGGAAATGGTGTTCGCCAAGGCCGACCTATGGCTGGCGGAATACTACGATCAGCGCCTGGTGGATAAATCGCTGTGGCCGCTGGGCCAACAGCTGCGCGATCAGCTGGAAAGCGACATCAAGGTAGTGCTGACCATCGCCAACGATGCGCACCTGATGGAAGACCTGCCGTGGATCGCCGAATCCATCGCGCTGCGCAACGTCTATACCGACCCGCTGAACGTCCTGCAGGCCGAACTGCTGCACCGTTCGCGCCAGCAGGAGCAGCCGGACGCCCGCGTCGAGCAGGCGCTGATGGTCACCATCGCCGGCGTCGCCGCCGGGATGCGCAACACCGGCTAGTGAGCCTAATCGCGGCCCCGTTTATCGGGGCCGTTTTTTTATGCCTTCCCCCACAAAAAAAGGGCGCCGCGGTAAAGCGACGCCCTTTTTCAATGGAACAAGCCCGTCAGGCGGCGGCCACCGGGCGCACGCCCAGCGTGTGGCAGATGGCGTAGCTCATCTCGGCGCGGTTCAGCGTATAGAAGTGGAAATCTTTCACCCCTTCGCGGCTGAGGATCTTCACCATGTCCATGGCGATATTGGCACCGACCATTTTGCGGGTCTCCGCATCGTCGTCCAGCCCTTCGAACATGCTGGTCATCCAGCTTGGCACCCGCACGTTGGTCATGGTGGCGAAGCGCTGCAGCTGCTTGAAGTTGGACACCGGCAGAATGCCCGGCACGATTTCCACGTCGATACCGGCGGCGACGCAGCGGTCGCGAAAGCGCAGGTAGCTCTCGACGTCGAAGAAGAACTGAGTGATGGCGCGGCTGGCGCCAGCGTCGATCTTGCGCTTCAGGTTAATCAAATCCGCCTGGGCGCTCTTCGCCTCCGGGTGCACTTCCGGGTAGGCGGCGACGGAAATATCGAAGTCGCCCACGTCTTTCAGCAGCGCCACCAGATCGGTCGCGTACATGTCCGGCTTGCCGCCGCCCGGCGGCAGATCGCCGCGCAGCGCCACGATATGGCGAATGCCGCTGTTCCAGTAATCGGTCGCGATGTCGCGCAGCTGCGCCGGGCTGGCGTCGATGCAGGTCAGGTGCGGTGCCGCCTCCAGGCCGGTGCGCTCCTTGATCCCCTTGATGATGCTGTGGGTGCGATCGCGCTCGCCGGAGTTGGCGCCGTAGGTGACGGAAACGAATTTGGGTTTAAGGATGCTCAGACGATCGATCGACTGCCACAGGGTCTCTTCCATCTCGCTGGTGCGTGGCGGGAAGAACTCGAATGATACGTTAATCTGGCCGTTCAACTCCGCCAGACTCTGATTCAGCGCTTCCCGCTGGTTTGCGTGGAAAAAACTCATACCCTGCTCACCTCTTCTCGATCACTGTTTTTATTTCATCTTGATGAGCGTCTATACGTTTAGACGTCTAGATAGAAAATGCCGCATGTTGGCTAAAGAGTCAACAGGAAAATGAGGGGAATAAGATGATTAATCCTCACCCGCTCAAAGAGGAAATTTCATGACAGCGGCAGGGATAAGTATGGCAGGAAAAGCAAAGGGGCGCGGTGAACCCGCGCCCGCAGAGGATTAAAGCAGCTGCGCCAATCGGTTAAGGTCTGACTGGATCGCGCCGGCGGTGACGTCGCGGCCGGCGCCCGGCCCGCGGATCACCAGCGGATTATCGCGATACCAGCGGCTTTCGATGGCGAACACGTTGTCGCACGGCAGCAGCGAGGCCAGAGGATGCTCAGGGCGCACCGCCTCCACGCCGACCCGCGCCTTGCCGTTGGCGTCGAAACGCGCCACGTGGCGCAGCACCAGGCCCATTTCGCTGGCGGCCTCAAAGCGCTGCTGCATCTGCTGGTTCAGCGCCTCGCCGTTCTCGAAGAACTGATCGACAGAGCCCAACTCGCAGCCCGCCGGCACCAGCGACTCGACCCGCACCTGGTTCGGTTCGATGTCGTAGCCCGCTTCGCGCGCCAGGATCACCAGCTTGCGCATCACGTCCTGGCCGGAGAGATCGACCCGCGGATCCGGTTCGGTCAGCCCCTGCTGCCAGGCCTGATCCACCAGCTCGGTGAACGGCACCGTGCCGTCATACTGCAGGAACAGCCAGGAGAGCGTGCCGGAGAAGATGCCGCTGATCGCCAGAATGCTGTCGCCGCTGTCGCGCAGATCGCGCACCGTGTGGTTGACCGGCAGGCCGGCGCCGACGGTGGCGTTGTACAGCCAGTGGCGGCCGGTTTTGGCGAAGGCGTCGCGAATTTGGCGATAGCTGTCGCTGCACGAGGCCCCCGCCAACTTGTTGGCGCTGATCACGTGGAAACCGTAGCTGGCGAAATCCAGATACTGCCCGGCCAGCTCTTCGCTGGCGGTCACGTCAAGCACCACCAGATCGTCGAACGGGTGCGCGCGCATCCACAGGAACAGCGATTCTTCATCCAGCTCCTGCGCTTCGTCCTCAAAGAATGCCAGCGCGCGGCTGGCGTCCAGCCCGTCATAGTTCAGCAGGCTGCGGCGGCTGTCCACCACCCCCGCCAGGATAAATTCGAAGCCGCTGCGCGCGGAGATATTGGTCTGCTCACGGGCGAACAGCTCCAGCCAGCGCGAGCCGATATTGCCCTTGCCGAACAGCACCAGACCGATGCGCTTCTCGGCGCGGAACAGGCTTTGGTGCAGCCCCTGGATCAGCAGCGCGGTCGGCCCCTGGCGCAATACCGCCACCAGGCTGATGCCATCTTCCGCCTGCCAGATGAACTCGACCGGCTGATCTTTCAACTGCTGATAGAAACGGTGGCTGTGCAGCGGGTTCTTGCACACCCCGGCGCCGACCATCGCCACCAGCGCCAACCCTTCACGCAGGCGCAGCTCGCCTGGCAGCGCCGCGGCCTGCAGCGTCACCAGCGCGCTGTTGACCACCTCGGAGGTGTAGCACAGCTGCACCAGGTTGCGGTCAGGGTGGATGCCCACCGCCAGCGGTTTGATCTGCGCGCGCTTGAGCACCAGATCCAACTCTTTCTGCGCCAGTTTGAAGTCATGCTGAGCGGCAACGTGCAGTTCAATCAGGCACACATCGTCGTGGCTGGTGACAATCTTGGCGCCGGTGCCGGACGCCAATACGCGCTCGATGCGCGTCGAGCCCTGCTCCGGCTGATAGCTGCAGCGCAGCTGAAGATCGATATCGCTGCCGGAGACCGGCTGCAGGGTGCGGGTGTGCAATACCGGCGCCGCCAGGCGCGCCAGCTCGCTGGCTTCGTCCAGACGCAGCAGCGGCAGCAGGCAGGCGTCTTTCACCTTGCGCGGATCGGCGCTGTATACCCCGGCCACGTCGCTCCAGATGGTGACGCGCGCAGCGCCAGCCAACGCGCCGACCTGAGTGGCGGAGTAGTCGCTGCCGTTACGCCCCAACAGCACGGTTTCCCCGGCGTCGTTGCGCGAAATGAACCCGGTCACCACCAGGCGTTTGCCCGGATGTTGAGCCATCAATTGCTGCAGCAGCGGGTAAGAACGGCCTTCATCCACCTGCGGCTGCGCGGCGCGCTCAGCGCGCAGGAAATCACGCGCGTCCAGCCAGGCCGCCTGCATATCCAGCTGATTAAGCACCGCCGCCATCAGGCGCGCCGACCAGATCTCGCCGTGCCCGACCACTTCGGCATAGCATACCTCGTCGACGTTGCCGTCCAGCAGCGCCGCCAGACGTTCCAGATCCTGAATGAACTCGGCGATCAGCGGCTCGGCGCTTTCCGGCGGCAACAGGCCGCTGATAAGATCGCTGTGATAGCGACGCAACGTCTGCTGCACCTGATGCGCAGACAGGCGATCGCTCTGGCTGAGCTTCAGCCAGTTGATCAACTGGTTGGTGGTACTGCCGGCGGCCGATACCACCATCATGTCGCCCGGCTGGCTGTATTCCGCCATAATCCCGGCCACACGCAGATAACACTTCACATCCGCCAGACTGCTGCCGCCAAACTTGTGCAGTTGACGCCCGCTCACCGGCCCTGCTACAGCAATTGCATTCATGCTTACCTCGTTGCCGCCGCCTGGAAAGCGCGTTCCAGATCGGCAATCAAATCTTCACTGTCTTCAATACCCACGGAAATGCGCAGCAGGCTCTCGGAGATGCCGGCCGCTGCCCGCGCCTCCGCCGCCATGCCGGCGTGAGTCATGGTCGCTGCATGCGAGATCAGGCTTTCTACGCCGCCCAACGATTCTGCCAGAGTAAACAGCTCAAGGGCAGAGAGAAAACGGCGCAGCACCGCTTCATCGCCGTCCAGTTCAAAACTCAGCATCGCGCCGAAACCGCGCTGCTGACGGCGGGCGATCTCATGCCCCGGATTCTCCGGCAGGGAGGGATGATACAGCTTTTTCACCAGCGGTTGCTGCTGTAAATAGTCAACAATCGCTTCAGCGTTTTGTTGCGCCGCCTTGATGCGCGGCGACAGCGTGCGCATGCCGCGCAGCAGCAGATAACTGTCGAACGCGCCGCCGGTCACGCCAATGTTGTTTGCCCACCAGGCCAACTCGACCGCCAGCTCGGGATCTTTGGCAATCACCGCCCCGGCCACCACGTCCGAATGCCCGTTCAGGTATTTGGTGCAAGAATGGACCACCAGATCGGCACCGAGTGCGATCGGCTGTTGCAGGGCCGGGCTGAGGAAGGTGTTGTCCACCACCGTCAACGCGCCCGCCGCATGCGCGGCAGCGCAGATCGCCGCGATGTCCACCACCCGCAGCAGCGGATTGCTGGGGCTTTCTATCAGCACCAGCTTCGGCTTCTGCGCCAGCGCCTGCTGCAGGGCTTCTTCATTACCCTGATCGACGAACAGCACGCGATAGGCGCCGCGCTTGCTCAGGCTGTCGAACAGCCGATAGCTGCCGCCGTAGCAGTCGTGCGGCGCCACCAGCAGATCGCCGGGCTTCAACAACACGGTGGTCACCAGATGGATCGCCGACATCCCGCTACCGGTCATCACCGCGCCGGCGCCGCCTTCCAGCTCCGCCAACGCGCGCTGCACTACGTCGCGCGTCGGGTTGCCGCGGCGCGAGTAGTCATGGGCTCGGGGTTGGTTGAAGTCGGTAAAGTTATAGGTGCTGGACAAATGAATCGGCGGGACAACGCAGCCGTACTGTTCGTCGTCGTTCAGGCCGCTGCGTACGGCAATCGTGGCTGGTTTACGCGTCATGGGCTCGCTCGGCTCTCGGTTCGGTGGATGAGGCCTAAAGAGTAATCGCAGGATTGATAGACGTCAATACATCTGGACATCTAAACTTCTTTGCGTATAGATTGAGCAATGACACAATACCCGCTAAAATTATGCCGATATGACATGACGATAAGATGTTAAGCGGCAATGCCTGGCCGAAGCGGGGCATTCAGTGACCCTGGTCGCGTAAAATTGACATTTATTTAGTGAGAACAGTGAAGATCGGGCATAATTGGCCGGTTTTTAGAATTTTGTAATTTTTCTGACAAAGTTAAGGTGTCCCATGGCTGAGTGGAACGGCGAGTATGTCAGCCCTTACGCTGAACACGGTAAAAAAAGCGAGCAAGTCAAAAAGATCACGGTATCCATTCCGCTGAAGGTCCTGAAAATCCTTACCGACGAACGGACCCGTCGCCAGGTGAACAACCTGCGCCACGCCACCAACAGCGAACTGCTGTGCGAAGCGTTTCTGCATGCCTTTACCGGCCAGCCGCTGCCGAACGATGAAGACCTGCGCAAAGAGCGCAGCGATGAAATCCCGGAAGCCGCAAAAGCGTTGATGCGCGAACTGGGTGTCGATCCCGATACCTGGGAATATTGAGAACCGCCCGGCGAACGCCGGCGGCAGAAAAGAAAAAAGGCGCCCAGGGCGCCTTTTTCATCGGTCGATAAGAAATCTTATTTCTTAGCGCCTGGTACGCTGAAACGCTTGTTGAAGCGGTCAACGCGGCCACCGGTAGCAACGTCACGCTGCTTGCCAGTGTAGAACGGGTGGCATGCGCCACAAACGTCTAGGTTCAGATCGTGGCCCACGGTGGAGCGGATCTTCATCACGTTACCGCAAGAGCAGTTAGCAGTAACTTCTTCGTATTTTGGGTGGATACCTTGTTTCATGGGAAACCTCAGTTAAGGCCGTGTCGCTATCCAGCCCTGTTTCGCCAGACACCACACGTGGTTGATAATAGAATTTTGGTATCGAATTATACCAAAGGCGGCAAATTATACAGCATTAGTCGGGGCGCGCAATCGGAACCGTACATTTGCCGATGCGCCGTGTAAACTGATGCCCACTTTTTTTCAATTTGGATGAGATCATGCCCGTCGTACACGTTGCTTTGCCGGTCCCCCTCGCCCGCACCTTCGACTATCTGCTGCCGCCCGGCATGCAGCCGGTGGCCGGCGCGCGCGTGGGCGTGCCCTGGGGCAGGCAGCATGCAATCGGCATCGTCACCGGCTGCAGCGACACCAGCGAACTGCCGCTGGACAAGCTCAAACCGATCGACAGCGTGATCGACACCGAGTCGCTGTTCTCTCCCAGCCTGTGGCGCATCCTGCGCTGGGCCAGCGATTACTATCACTATCCCATCGGTGAAGTGCTGTTCCATGCGCTGCCGATCCTGCTGCGCCAAGGCAAACCGGCCGAGGCCGCGCCGTTGTGGCAGTGGTTCGCCACCGAAGAGGGGCGCGCCACGCCGCCCGAAAGCCTGAAACGCGCGCCGAAACAGCAGCAGGCGCTGGCGGCGCTGTTGCAACGCCCGGTCTATCGCCATCAGGTCAGCCAGCTTGAGCTGACGGAAAGCGCTCTACAGGCGCTGCGCGCCAAAGGGCTGATCGACCTGCGCGCTCAGGTCGCGGCCACGCAGGACTGGCGCCCCAATTTCGCGGTGCTTGGCGAGCGGCTGCGGCTGAATACCGAACAGGCCACCGCCGTCGGGGCGATCAGAAGCGAGGATGAGCAGTTCGCCGCCTGGCTGCTGGCCGGGGTCACCGGCTCCGGCAAGACCGAGGTGTATCTCAGCGTGCTGGAGAACGTGTTGGCCAAAGGCCGGCAGGCGCTGGTGCTGGTGCCGGAAATCGGCCTGACGCCGCAAACCATCGCCCGCTTTCGCGAGCGCTTCAACGCGCCGGTGGACGTGCTGCACTCCGGGCTGAACGACAGCGAACGGCTGGCGGTTTGGCTGCGCGCGCGCAGCGGCGAAGCCGCGATCGTCATCGGCACCCGCTCGGCGCTGTTCACGCCGTTCCGGCAACTGGGCGTAATCATCATCGACGAAGAGCACGACAGCTCTTATAAACAGCAGGAAGGCTGGCGCTACCATGCCCGCGATCTGGCGGTGTTTCGCGCCCGGGAAGAGGACATCCCGATGGTGATGGGCTCCGCCACGCCGGCACTGGAAACGCTGCACAACGTGCAGCTGGGCAAATATCGCCAGTTGAAGCTCACCCAACGCGCGGGCAACGCCAAACCGGCGGCGCAGCACCTGATCGATCTGAAAGGGTTGCCGCTGAAGGTCGGCCTGTCACAGCCGCTGTTGAAGAGCATGCAACACCATTTAAAAGCCGGCAACCAGGTGATGCTGTTCCTCAACCGCCGCGGTTACGCCCCGGCGCTGCTGTGCCACGAGTGCGGTTGGATCGCCGAATGCCAGCGCTGCGATCACTACTACACCTTCCACCAGCATCAGCGCCAGCTGCGCTGCCACCACTGCGACAGCCAGCGGCCGGTGCCGCACCAGTGCCCGCAGTGCGGCTCCACCCACCTGGTGTCGGTGGGCGTCGGCACCGAACAGCTGGAACAGGAGCTGGCGCCGCTGTTCCCCGACACGCCGATCACCCGCATCGATCGCGACACCACCAGCCGCAAAGGGGCGCTGGAGCAACACCTGGCGGATATTCATCGCGGCGAAGCGCGCATTCTGATCGGCACGCAGATGCTGGCCAAGGGCCACCACTTTCCCGACGTCACGCTGGTGGCGTTGCTGGACGTGGACGGCGCGTTGTTCTCCGCCGACTTCCGCTCCGCCGAGCGTTTCGCTCAGCTGTATACCCAGGTCTCCGGCCGGGCGGGCCGCGCGGGCAAACAGGGTGAAGTGCTGCTGCAAACCCACCACCCGGAGCACCCGCTGCTGCAGGTGCTGCTGCAACAGGGTTACGACGCCTTCGCCAAACAGACGCTGGCGGAGCGCAACAGCGTGTTTCTGCCGCCCTACACCAGCCACATCATCGTGCGCGCCGAAGATCACGATAACCAACAGGCCCCGTTGTTCCTGCAGCAGCTGCGCAATCTGTTGGAAGCCAGCCCGCTTAAGGACGATTCGCTGTGGGTGATGGGCCCGGTGCCGGCGCTGCAGTCCAAACGCGGCGGCCGTTTCCGCTGGCAGCTGCTGCTGCAGCACCCGACGCGGCGCGTCCTGCAACAGCTGATGAAAAGCTCGCTGCCGCTGATCGGCACCCTGCCGCAAACGCGCAAGGTGAAATGGACGCTGGATGTCGATCCGATCGACAGCTGATCCCGGAAAAGTCCGATTTAGCTGCCGCAGTGCAAACGTTTACCCTTGAAATTGCGAGCGAACGCTAAAAAACCTTCTCAGGTCACATTTTTTATGCAAATTAGGTAACAAAGGCGGGGCGTATTCTGTTTAGAATGTCTGCGAGGGCAAATTTTGTCGCCACATCGCAGCGCGACGGAGTGCCCGAACGCGAGTGGCGCTCAATGACAACAATCTCGCCACCGCATGCCGGACATTGTGAGCAAACAGCAGTAGTGGCGTCGGCATGGGGCTGACGCAAGGAGAAAGGCGTTGGAACACAAGAAAGAGTTATCCATGGCGACCATGAAAGACGTCGCCGAAATGGCGGGCGTTTCAACGGCTACCGTATCGCGTGCGCTGATGAACCCGGAAAAGGTGTCAACGCCAACGCGCCAGAAAGTGGAACAGGCCGTGCTGGCCGTGGGTTATTCTCCTCATGCTCTGTCACGCAATATCAAACGCAACGAATCCCGCACCATCCTGGTGATCGTGCCCGACATCTGCGATCCGTTTTTCGCCGATGTGATCCAGGGGATCGAACAGACCGCGGCCCAACAAGGTTATCTGGTGCTGATCGGCGACTGCGCGCAGCAAAATCAGCAAGAGCGCACCTTCGTCAATCTGATCATCACCAAACAGATCGACGGTATGCTGCTGCTGGGCTCCAACCTGCCGTTCGACGCCAGCAAGGAAGAGCAGCGCAACCTGCCGCCGATGGTGATGGCCAACGAGTTTGCCCCTGAGCTGGAACTGCCGACGGTGCACATCGATAACCTGACTGCCGCCTTTGAAGCCGTGCATTATTTGCATCAATTGGGCCACCGGCAGATCGCCTGCGTCGCCGGGCCGGAACAGATGCCGCTGAGCCATTATCGGCTGCAGGGTTACGTTCAAGCGCTACGTCGTAATGGCATTACCGTCGAAAGCAGCTATATTACCCGGGGTGATTTTACCTACGAAGCCGGCGCGCAAGCGCTGACGGCGCTGATGGCTCAGCCGAAACCGCCGACGGCGGTGTTCTGCCACAGCGACGTCATGGCGATCGGCGTGCTGTCCCAGGCGAAGAAAATGGGGCTGCGGGTACCGCAGGATCTGTCGATCGTCGGCTTTGACGACCTCAAGCTGGCGCAGTATTGCGATCCGCCGCTGACCACGGTGGCGCAGCCGCGCTTCCAGATCGGCCAGCAGGCGATGTTGCTGCTGCTGGAGCAGTTGAACGGCCAAACGGTGGCCAGCGGCTCCCGGCTATTGGACAGTGAATTGATTATCAGAGGCAGCACCGCTGCCCCGAAACGCTAGTCAAATATTTTAGGGTTCAGTAACATGACGGACTTATCCTCTCATCAGGACACAGCGGAATAATAGTGGCACAAAAAGACTATGTAAGCCGTGGGCGCGCAGCAGGAGCTAAGCGTAAAACCCCCAGCCGTAAAAAACGCAGTTCTCCGAAGGTTTCCAAAACCGTGCTGGCGTTAGCCGCCGCGTTGCTGGTTGTCTTTGTCGGTGGCCTCTATTTCATTACGCACAACAAGCCGGAAGACGCGCCGTTGTTGCCTGCGCACACCACTCGCCCGGGCAACGGCCTGCCGCCGAAGCCGGAAGAGCGCTGGCGCTATATCAAAGAGCTGGAAAACCGGCAGATCGGCGTGCAAACCCCGACCGAACCGACGGCCGGCGGCGAGCTCAATTCCAAAACTCAGCTGACCGCCGAACAGCGGCAGTTGCTGGAACAAATGCAGGCCGACATGCAGCAGCGTCCGACGCAGCTGAATGAAGTGCCGTATAACGATCCGGGCCAGGCCAACGCGCGCAGCAACCGCCAGCAGCAGCAGCAGATGCAACAACCGCAAATGCAGCAGCAGCCGGTACAGCAACAGCAGCAGGTCACTCAGCCGCCGCGCAACCCGTTCAACAACGGGGCCACCATCGCGCCGGTGCAGCAGCACCAGCAGCCGAAGCCGGCCACCCAGCAACCGGTGCAGGTGAAACAGCCTGAGCCGAAGCCGCAACCGAAGCCGGAGCCCAAACCGGAAGTGAAACAGGAAACGGCCAAGCAGGAAACCAAGCCGGAATCGAAACAGAAGTGGATGGTGCAATGCGGTTCGTTCCGCGCCACCGATCAGGCTGAATCCGTGCGTGCGCGCCTGGCGTTCGAGGGCATCGAGAGCCGCATCACCGCCGGCGGCGGCTGGAATCGCGTAGTGCTCGGCCCCTACAGCAGCCGCGCCGCAGCGGACAAAACCCTTTCGCGCCTGAAGGGCGTCGGCATGTCGAGTTGCATTCCCCTCTCCGTTGGGGGTTGAAAAGCGTCAATCCCCCCCCATCTATACTCTCAATATGCCTCGTAGCGTCTGCGAAAGCAGGCGCTGCGGGGACTTCTTTCCGTCTTTAACGAGGGTCTGCTCGTGACAACAATTGTAAGCGTACGCCGCAACGGCCAGGTCGTCATCGGTGGTGATGGCCAGGCAACCCTGGGTAATACGGTGATGAAGGGTAACGTCAAGAAAGTGCGTCGCCTGTATAACGACAAAGTGATCGCCGGTTTCGCCGGTGGCACCGCTGACGCCTTCACGCTGTTTGAACTGTTTGAACGCAAACTGGAAATGCATCAGGGCCACCTGGTGAAAGCCGCCGTCGAGCTGGCGAAAGACTGGCGCACCGACCGCATGCTGCGCAAGCTCGAAGCGCTGCTGGCGGTCGCCGATGAAACCGCCTCGCTGATCATCACCGGCAACGGCGATGTGGTGCAGCCGGAAAACGATCTGATCGCCATCGGCTCCGGCGGCCCGTACGCCCAGGCTGCCGCCCGCGCCATGTTGGAAAATACCGAACTGAGCGCCCGCGACATCGTTGAGAAATCTCTCAACATCGCCGGCGACATCTGTATTTACACCAACCATTTCCACACCATTGAAGAATTGCCTTCCAAAGCGTAAGGATCGAATACCATGTCTGAAATGACCCCGCGCGAGATCGTCAGCGAACTGGACAGCTATATCATTGGCCAAAACAAGGCCAAACGCGCTGTCGCCATTGCCCTGCGCAACCGCTGGCGCCGGATGCAGCTCAACGAGATGCTGCGTCACGAAGTGACCCCGAAAAACATTCTGATGATCGGCCCGACCGGCGTCGGTAAAACCGAAATCGCCCGCCGTCTGGCGAAGCTGGCCAACGCGCCGTTCATCAAGGTTGAAGCCACCAAGTTCACCGAAGTGGGCTATGTGGGCAAAGAAGTGGACTCCATCATCCGCGATCTGACAGATGCCGCCATCAAAATGGTGCGCATGCAGTCGATCGAGAAAAACCGCACCCGCGCCGAAGAGTTGGCCGAAGAGCGCATTCTCGACGTGCTGATCCCGCCGGCCAAAAACAACTGGGGCCAGCCGGAAGAAAATCAGGAACCGTCCGCCGCCCGCCAGGCATTCCGCAAGAAACTGCGCGAAGGCCAGCTGGATGACAAAGAGATCGAAATCGATCTGGCCGCCGTGCCGATGGGCGTGGAAATCATGGCGCCTCCAGGCATGGAAGAGATGACTAACCAGCTGCAGTCGATGTTCCAGAACCTCGGCGGCCAGAAGCAAAAACCGCGCAAGCTGAAGATCAAAGAAGCCTTCAAGCTGCTGGTGGAAGAAGAAGCCGCCAAGCTGGTGAACCCGGAAGAGCTGAAAGAGCAGGCGATCGAAGCGGTTGAGCAGCACGGCATCGTGTTTATCGATGAGATCGACAAAATCTGTAAGCGCGGCGGCCAAAGCTCCGGTCCGGATGTCTCGCGTGAAGGCGTGCAGCGCGATCTGCTGCCGCTGGTGGAAGGCTGCACCGTGTCCACCAAGCACGGCATGGTGAAGACCGACCACATCCTGTTCATCGCTTCCGGCGCGTTCCAGACCGCCAATCCGTCGGATCTGATCCCGGAACTGCAGGGCCGTCTGCCGATCCGCGTTGAGCTGCAGGCGCTGACCACCGAAGACTTCGAGCGCATCCTGACCGAGCCGAGCGCGTCGCTGACCGAGCAGTACAAAGCGCTGATGGGCACCGAAGGCGTCAACATCGAGTTCACCGCCGACGGCATCCGCCGCATCGCCGAAGCCGCGTGGCAGGTCAACGAAAGCACCGAGAACATCGGCGCGCGTCGTCTGCACACCGTGCTGGAGCGTCTGATGGAAGATATTTCCTACGATGCGAGTGAAATTAATGGCCAATCCATTACAATTGATGCGGATTACGTGCGCAGTCATCTGGATGAACTGGTGGCGGATGAAGATTTGAGTCGTTTTATCCTATAATCGCTCAATCATTGTCTTGTCAGTCATCTGTGTGGGAGGCATTGCCTCCCACAATTATTTCTAACGGACACCGCAACTTACTGACAGAAGCGAAACATGAGCTCATCAACCTCCACCACCCCGATTTCCGCCTGGCTGGAAAGTCTACGCCCCCGCACCCTGCCGTTGGCCTTTGCCTCCATCGTGGTCGGCTCGGCGATCGCCGCCTGGCACGGCAGCCTGAAACCAGAAGTGGCGCTGCTGGCGCTGTTGACCGCCGGCCTGCTGCAGATCCTCTCCAACCTGGCGAACGACTACGGCGATGCGGTCAAAGGCAGCGACAAAGAAGATCGCATCGGGCCATTGCGCGGCATGCAGAAAGGCATGATCACCCAGGCGCAGATGAAACGGGCGCTGGTGGTGACGGTGGTGCTGATCGCCATCGCCGGCTGTTCGCTGATCGCCGTCGCCTGCGAGCAACCCAGCGACGTGGTGGGTTTCCTGGTGCTGGGCGGGCTGTCCATCGTGGCGGCCATCACCTATACCGTCGGCAACAAGCCCTACGGGTATTTGGGGCTGGGCGATATCTCGGTGCTGGTGTTCTTCGGCTGGCTGAGCGTGGCCGGTACCTACTATCTGCAGACGCACACCTTCGACAGCGTCGTGATGCTGCCCGCCACCGCCTGCGGCCTGCTGGCGACGGCGGTGCTCAACATCAACAATCTGCGCGATATCGAAAGCGATCGCGAAAACGGCAAGAATACGCTGGCGGTGCGTCTCGGCCCGCACAAGGCGCGCATTTACCATGCCCTACTGCTCGGCGGCGCAGTGCTGTGTTTCGCGCTGTTCACGCTGTTCAACCTGCACAGCCCGTGGGGTTGGCTGTTCGTGCTGGCGATCCCGCTGCTGGCGCGCCACGGCCTGCGCGTGCTGCGCGATCCGACGCCGGTAGGCATGCGGCCGATGCTGGAGCATATGGTCAAGGCGGCGTTGCTGGCCAACCTGCTGTTCGCCATCGGCGTGGCGCTCAGTTAAAAACTGATGATTTTGCCAACAGGGCGAATAAAGGGATATACTGAACATTCCTGCGGCAAACAGACGTAAAATCCTATGAAATACGATACTTCCGAACTTTGCGACATCTATCATGAAGAGGTGAACGTTGTTGAACCTCTGTTCTCCAATTTTGGCGGGCGTACTTCATTTGGCGGGCAGATCACCACGGTGAAATGCTTTGAGGATAACGGCCTGTTATTCGATCTGCTTGAAGAAAACGGTCGCGGCCGCGTGCTGTTGGTCGACGGCGGCGGTTCGGTACGCCGGGCGCTGATCAACGCCGAACTGGCGCGCCTGGCCGCCCAGAATGAATGGGAAGGCATCGTGGTATACGGCGCGGTGCGCCAGGTGGACGATCTGGAAGAGCTCGACATCGGCATTCAGGCGATGGCGGCGATCCCGGCGGGTGCCGTAAGCGAAGGCGTGGGCGAAAGCGATATCCGCGTCAACTTCGGTGGCGTCACCTTCTTCTCCGGCGACCACCTGTATGCCGACAACACCGGCATCATCCTCTCCGAAGACCCGCTCGACATCGAGTGATTTTCGGACATGAAAAAGGGCGCCTCAGGCGCCCTTTTCGTTGCTGCATGGCGTAAGGAATCAAACCTCTTCCATTTTGCCCAGCAGCGCGCGCAGGCGATCTTGCCATACGTGCTGTTCTTCTTTCAGCTGTTGGTTTTCGCGCACCAACGCTTCGTGGTTGCCGGAGGCAGCCTGAACTTCCTGCGACAGAGAGTTGTTTTTGTCTTTCAGCTCTTCAATTTCCATCTGCAACAGGGTGATGGTATCAATCGCCTGCTGTACTTTTGCTTCCAGTTTCTCAAATACTTCAAATGACATGCTTCAGTCCCCTCATGATAGCAAGGCGTACATCTATAAGTAGCGGCCGCAACGTCGGCTGCAGCTACTGCGAATATTGCATCGCGCTCAGTGACGCGCGCCATTACGAAAGGCGCGCCGGTCTCGATTCGTTAAAAACGATTGTAAGTAGCCAGTCTCCGCCTGTCTAGCAACATACCGGATCATCGCGCAGTCTGTTGCAATTTTCCTGCCCTCGCCATCAGTAAAAACTGAAAATCCCCATCGCCGCCGCCACGAGTTGTTAACGCCCCTCGCTAAACCACTGGTCAGATCACACTTTTATGGCTCAGAAAGAACACTAAACGACGCGAAATCGCTCAATTTTATGACGCGCCACACACATTTTGATTTCGCTATTTCTCGTTTATGTTCGTTAACGATAAATTTACATCACGTCCTCATTCAATAATTGGACGAGATGAAAAAACTGTGCCCATAGGCCAGATGTATACCTGGCTGAGCCTATAAACCAACAACCGCCGTTTTGCAGGACACCAACATTATGAGCCAAACCACCAGTCCGACATTAAAAGGCCAGTGCATCGCCGAGTTCCTCGGCACGGCGCTGCTGATCTTCTTTGGCGTAGGCTGCGTTGCCGCGCTGAAACTGGCGGGCGCCAGCTTCGGCCAGTGGGAAATCAGCATCATTTGGGGCCTGGGCGTCGCCATGGCCATCTATCTGACCGCCGCCATTTCCGGTGCGCATCTCAACCCGGCGGTCACCCTCGCCCTGTGGCTGTTCGCCTGCTTCGACGGGCGCAAAGTGGTGCCTTACATCATTGCGCAGATCGCCGGCGCCTTCTGCGCCGCGGCCTTGGTCTACGGGCTGTACTACAATCTGTTCTTCGACTTCGAAGCGGCCCACCACATGGTGCGCGGCAGCAACGAAAGCCTCGAACTGGCAGGCATCTTCTCGACTTACCCTAACGCGCACATCTCGGTCGGCCAGGCCTTTCTGGTAGAAATGGTGATCGCTGCAATCCTGATGTGCCTGATCCTGGCGCTGACCGACGACGGCAACGGCATTCCGCGCGGCCCGCTGGCGCCGCTGCTGATCGGTATTCTGATTGCCGTGATCGGCGCCTCCATGGGACCATTGACCGGCTTTGCGTTGAACCCGGCGCGTGACTTCGGGCCGAAACTGTTCGCCTACCTGGCCGGCTGGGGCAAAGTCGCCTTCACCGGCGCGCGCGACATCCCGTACTTCCTGGTGCCGATCTTCGCCCCTATCGTCGGCTGTGGCCTGGGCGCTTTCGGTTACCGCGCGCTGATTGGCCGCCACCTGCCGTGCGACGTCTGCGTGACGGAAGAAGAGCCCGATGCCAAGACCCAGCAGCGTAAAGCGTGATGGGTGCAGTTTTACACGGTTAACAACAGCAGGATAATTACCATGACTGTAGAAAAAAAATACATTGTCGCACTCGACCAAGGGACCACCAGCTCACGCGCCGTCGTGCTCGATCACGACGCCAACATCGTTGCAGTATCGCAGCGCGAATTCCCGCAGATCTATCCAAAGGCCGGCTGGGTTGAGCACGACCCGATGGAGATCTGGGCATCGCAAAGTTCGACGCTGGTAGAAGTGCTGGCGAAAGCCGACATCAATTCCGATCAGATCGCCGGCATCGGCATCACCAACCAGCGCGAAACCACCATCGTCTGGGAAAAAGAGACCGGCAAGCCGATTTACAACGCCATCGTTTGGCAGTGCCGCCGCACTGCCGACATCTGCGAGAAGCTCAAGCGCGACGGCCTGGAAGAGTACATCCGTCACAACACCGGCCTGGTGGTTGACCCGTACTTCTCCGGCACCAAGGTGAAGTGGATCCTGGACAACGTCGAAGGCGCCCGCGAGCGCGCCAAGCGCGGCGAACTGCTGTTCGGCACCGTGGATACCTGGCTGGTGTGGAAAATGACCCAGGGGCGCGTACACGTCACCGATTACACCAACGCCTCACGCACCATGATGTTCAACATCCACGAACTGGACTGGGACGAGCGCATGCTGGAAGTGCTGGATATCCCGCGCGCCATGCTGCCGAAAGTCCGCCCGTCCTCCGAAGTGTACGGCCAGACCAACATCGGCGGTAAGGGCGGCACGCGTATTCCTATCGCCGGTATCGCCGGTGACCAACAGGCGGCACTGTACGGCCAGCTGTGCGTTCAACCGGGCATGGCGAAGAACACCTATGGCACCGGCTGCTTCCTGCTGATGAACACCGGCAAAGAAGCGGTGCGCTCGAAAAACGGTCTGCTGACCACCATCGCCTGCGGCCCGCGCGGCGAAGTGAACTATGCGCTGGAAGGCGCGGTGTTCATCGGCGGTGCGTCTATCCAGTGGCTGCGCGACGAGCTGAAACTGATCAGCGACGCCGCCGACTCCGAATATTTCGCCACCAAGGTGAAAGACAGCAACGGCGTCTATGTGGTGCCGGCCTTCACCGGCCTGGGCGCGCCCTACTGGGATCCGTATGCTCGCGGCGCCATCTTCGGCCTGACCCGTGGTGCCAACAGCAACCACATCATCCGCGCCACGCTGGAATCCATCGCCTTCCAGACCCGTGACGTGCTGGACGCCATGCAGGCCGACGCCAACACCCGCCTGCAATCGCTGCGCGTGGACGGCGGCGCGGTCGCCAACAACTTCCTGATGCAGTTCCAGTCCGATATTCTCGGCACCCGCGTAGAACGCCCTGAAGTGCGTGAATCGACGGCGCTGGGCGCGGCGTTCCTGGCGGGTCTGGCCATCGGCTACTGGAACGATCTGGATGAAGTGAAGAGCAAAGCGGTGGTTGAGCGTGAATTCCGCCCAAGCATCGAAACCACCGAACGCAACTACCGCTACAGCGGCTGGAAAAAAGCGGTGGCTCGCGCTCAGGCATGGGAAGATCACGAGTAATCCCGAAGCTGCCGTTTCGCCAACAAGCGCTGCCTGCGGGCGGCGCTTTTTTTTGCCCCGCCCTGCCGCCACCGCGCTGTGATAGACTTTGTCAATATTTTCCTCCCTTTCTCACAGACAGGTTTGCCATGAAACGTGAATTAGCCATCGAATTCTCCCGCGTTACCGAAGCCGCCGCGCTGGCGGGCTACAAATGGCTGGGGCGCGGCGACAAGAACGCCGCCGACGGTGCGGCGGTCCACGCCATGCGCATCATGCTCAACAAAGTGGATATCGATGGGCGCATCGTGATCGGCGAAGGCGAGATCGACGAAGCGCCGATGTTGTATATTGGCGAGCAGGTCGGTACCGGCCAGGGCGACGCGGTCGACATCGCGGTCGATCCGATCGAAGGCACCCGCATGACCGCCATGGGCCAGTCCAATGCGCTGGCGGTATTGGCGGTGGGCGATCGCGGCACCTTCCTGCATGCGCCGGACATGTACATGGAGAAGCTGGTGGTCGGCCCGGCGGCGCGCGGCGCCATCGATCTCAACCGGCCATTGGCAGAGAACCTGCAGAACGTCGCCGAACGACTGGGCAAACCGCTGTCGCAGCTGACGGTGATCGTATTGGCCAAACCGCGCCACGACGGCGTCATCGCGCAGATGCAGCAGTTGGGCGTGCGAGTATTCGCCATTCCTGACGGCGACGTAGCGGCCTCCATTCTCACCTGCATGCCGGAAAGCGAGGTCGATGTGATGTACGGCATCGGCGGCGCGCCGGAAGGGGTGATCTCAGCCGCGGTGATCCGCGCGCTGGACGGTGACATGCAGGCGCGTTTGCTGCCGCGTCATGAGGTGAAAGGCGACAGCGCCGAAAACCGCCGCATCGGCGAACAGGAGTTGGTCCGCTGCCGGGAGATGGGTATCGAAGCCGGCCAGGCGCTGCGTCTGGATCAGATGGCGCGCAACGACAACGTGATCTTCTCCGCCACCGGCATCACTAAGGGCGATTTGCTGGAAGGCATCAGCCGCCAGGGCAACATGGCCACCACCGAAACTCTGTTGATCCGTGGTAAATCGCGCACCATCCGCCGTATTCGTTCGACCCACTATCTGGATCGCAAAGACCCGACGCTGCACGAATTTCTGCTGTAACGAAACAGGGCGCCGAAGGGCGCCCTGATGATTGATGACAAACCTCATACTCTTGCCAGGTTGGCAGAGAGCAGCGAACAGAAAACAAGGAAAATCAATTTATTGATTTTCGGCTGATAACCACAAAGGGGAGAAAACCCCCGCTTTTTCTCCCCTTTGTCAACGGTATGAGGGCGCCGAATGGCGCCCTGTGGTTATGCGGTATGCCCCTGATGCTGCATACGATTGGACAGCGGCCACCAGCACAGCAGGATCAGCAGCGCCATCGCGAACATCAGCAAGCCGAGGCTGAACTGCCCGGTTTGCGGCAACATGGCGGACAGCCAAGTCGCCAGACCGGACCCCATGTTCTGCATCCCGCCCACCAGTGCGCCCGCCGCGCCTGCCAGGTAAGGGAACGGCTCCATCGCCCCGGTGGTCGCCAGCGGGAACAGCATGCCGGCGCCGAAGAAGAACAGCGCGGCCGGCACGATCAGCGTCCAGATGTTCATCACGCCGAACCAGCCCGGGATCCACATCATCGCTCCCGCCAGCAGGCAGCTCAGCACCGAATGCCACATCAGGGTGTGGAAGGTCTTACCGTCGCGCCCGGCATACCAGGCGCCGAAAAACGCCGCCGGGATCGGCAGAATGAACAGGATACTGACGGTCAGACCGCTCAGCCCCAACACGCCCCCCATCAATACGCCGCAGCTGGCTTCAAATACCGCAATCCCCGCCAGCGCGCCGATCAGCATCACCAGATAGCAGCTGAAGGTACTGTCACCCAGCAGTTGGCGGAAACTGGCCAGCATGCGGCGTTTTTCCGTCTGTACCGGACGGGTCTCCGGCAGCCAGCGGAACATGGCGAAGGCAACGCAGGCGCACAACGCCAGCAGGAAGGCGTAACAGGCGCGCCAGCCGAACACCATCGCCAGCGCGCCGCCGATCACCGGCGCCAGCAACGGACTGACCAAAATCCCCATGTTCAGCAGGCTGTTGGCGTAACGCAGCGCAGTACCGGCATACAGATCGCGCGGCATGGTGCGCGCCATTACGCCCGCCACGCCGGTGCCCATGCCCTGAATCGCGCTGGCGGCGACCAGCATCGTCAGGTTGGTGGACAGCAGCGCGCCCAGCGCCCCCAACAGGAAGATCATCATGCCGGTCAGGATCACCGGCCGACGCCCGATACGATCCGATATCGGCCCGTAAATCAGCTGGGAGAAACCATAGGTCAGCAGATACGCCGCCATCACCCGCTGCACGGCGCCGGTGCGCACCGACAGATCGTGAGCGATGTCAGCAATAACGGGAACATAAATGGTTTGCGCCATCTGGCCGACGGCGACCAACAGGATAAGCATCACCAACAGGTGAAAGTTCTCTAGTTTTCTCATTATCTTCGTTAACGTTTCAACTCGTCACAGCGTCCCGGTATGGCCGTTGCAGCAGCCAGAACGGCGAGCAGCCCTCTATGGCGGCATAAGCTAATCAAATCTGATTTTTTTAGCGAGTTTCAGACAAATATTGATCCAGGTCACACTGGCAGCAAACCCGACCAGGCTCGTAAATTAAACTGTACGTCTAACGCTTTGGGGGTAAAAATTAGCGCGTTTGCAGTAGCTGCGCTTTAGCATTTAATCGATAATTATTTTCATCAACTTGAAATAAAATAACACCATAGGGATTTGGTTCATGAAAACACCTGAGCTGATTTTATTGCAGTTAAAGGCTCTCGGCCCGCACTCGGCCAAAATGCTGGCGGAGCGTCTGGACATCACGCCGATGGGCATCCGACAACATCTGCAATCCCTGGAAAAACGTGAGCTGGTTTGTTACGAAGAAGCGCGCAGCAAGGTCGGCCGCCCGACACGCTACTGGTCGCTGACCGAGCGGGGGCACGCCTACACGGCCGACGATCAGGAGCGACTGCGGGAATCCGCGCTGCAGCTGTTTGGCGGCGCCGGCGTGGAACCGTTGCTCATCGCGCGCGAAGAGCAGCTTTATCTGCGCTATGCCGAAGAGTTGTCCGCCGAGCGCAGCCATCAGGATCGGCTAACCCGCCTGGTTCGCCTGCGGCAACACGACGGTTACATGGCCGAATTGCTCGATCATCCGCACGGTGCGCTGCTGGTGGAAAACCACTGTCCGATCGGCGTGGCCGGTTCCAACTGCAGCAGCCTGTGCAATTCCGAGCTGCAGCTGTTTCACCGGCTGTTCGGCAACGACTACCGGGTAGAGCGCACCGCGCACGCCATTTCCGGCTCACGACATTGTGCTTATTTGATTCGACCACGGGAGCTTTAGAGTATGGCTGAATGGGTAAACGGCAAGGTTACGCAGGTAAAACAATGGACCGACGGGCTGTTCAGCCTGGTGGTCAATGCCCCCATCGATCCTTTCACCGCCGGGCAATTCGCCAAGCTGGCGCTGGAGATCGACGGTGAGCGGGTGCAGCGCGCCTACTCCTACGTCAATGCCCCCGATGACGCCAATCTGGAGTTCTATCTGGTCACGGTGCCAGAAGGCAAACTGAGCCCGCGCCTCAATCAGCTGCGGCCGGGCTCGGACGTGATGGTGACCAAAGAAGCCGCCGGCTTCTTCGTGCTGGACGAGGTGCCCGACTGCGACACGCTGTGGATGCTGGCGACCGGCACCGCCATCGGCCCCTATTTATCGATTCTGCAGCAAGGCGCCGGCCTGGAGCGCTTTAACAACCTGGTGCTGGTGCACGCCGCGCGCTTTGCGCGCGACCTGAGCTACCTGCCGCTGATGCAGCAACTGCAGCAACGCTACAACGGCAAGCTGCGTATCCAGACCGTCGTCAGCCGTGAAGAGACGCCCGGCTCACTGACCGGCCGCGTGCCGGCGCTGATCGAGGACGGCCGACTGGAAGCGGCGATCGGCTTGACCATCGACGCCGAAACCAGCCACGTGATGCTGTGCGGCAACCCGCAAATGGTGCGGGACACCCAGCAAACGCTGAAAGACCACCGCCAGATGCGCAAGCACCTGCGCCGCAAGCCGGGCCATATCACCAGCGAACACTACTGGTAACCCGGCGGGGATCAGCGGAACTTCACCGGTTCGGCTTCCGGGCCGAACCGATTGTCCCCCGGCGTGCCGACGAAGGCGCCCAGATCGATAGTCATCATCACGATAATCAGCGTCGGGATGAAACGCCCGACGCCCCATTGCCAGATTGGCGCCAGCATCTGCCAGTTGCCCGCCGCCAGCATCCACGCCAGGATCAGCAGCAGCGCCCACCAGCCGGCCTTGTTGCGATCGTGCAGCCGTTTGACCAGCACCGCCGCCGTCGGCCACAGCAGCGCCACGATAAAGAAGGCGATGGATTGGATGGCGACCAGCTGATAATTGGCCAACGTAAACGCCGCCGCCATCAGCACCAGCCACAGCCCCATCCAGATCCAGAAGTCGCGCCGCCCGATGCGGCCCTTAAAAGAAAAACACCACTGTTGTAACGTCATCGATTCCTGCGCTCTAAGCCTGCCCATATTCTGCGCCGCAGTGTAACATAGGCGCTGCCGGGCCGAGTTTTCCGCCTCGCATAACGCGGCGCGCCGCACAGCTTTCTCGTCAGCGAACCGATAATGGCGTGGGATCTTTGACAAGGCCTGCGGGTTATCGCTTTAATCGGAGCCATCTTTGTCCTTGATGCCATACGCCATGCTGAGAAAAACCCTCGCCATCGCCTGCCTGCTGCAGGCCGCCGCCAGCGCCTGGGCCGAACCGCCCGCCGCCGAAGCGAAACCGACTGCGCCTTACCTGCTGGCCGGCGCGCCGACCTTCGATCTGACGGTGGTCAAGTTCCGCGAGAAATACAATCGCGACAACCCCAAGCTGCCGATTGGCGAATTCCGCGCCATTCCCGCCGCCGAAGACGATTCGCCGCTGCTGACGCGCGCCGCCAGTAAACTCAACGAAAACCTGTACGCCTCCACCGCACTGGAGAAAGGTACCGGTAAAATCAAAACGTTGCAGATCACGCATCTGCCGCTGCAGCAGGCCAATGAAGAAAAAGCCGCGCGCGCCATCGCCATCACCTACATGGCGGCGCTGATGCGTCAATTCGAACCGGCGCTGACGGTGGAACAGAGTCAGAACAAGGTGAACAGCCTGCTGGAAAAAGGCAAAGGATCGCGTTTTTACCAACAGCAGGTCGGCGCCATTCGCTATGTCGTCTCGGACAACGGCGATAAAGGCGTCACCTTCGCGGTTGAACCGATTAAGCTGGCGCTTTCCGAGCCGTAACGGCGCGGCATTTAATGACGAAAAGCAAAGCCTTCGCGCTTAATGATCTCTATACTGTTGGGCAGGTAAACTGCCGGTCCGGCAGTTGTCATTTCGACTCTCGCGTTCCCTAGTTGGAGGAAAAAACATGCGTCATCCATTAGTTATGGGTAACTGGAAGCTTAACGGCAGCACCCACATGGTCAACGAACTGATCGCCGGTCTGCGCCATGAGCTGAGCAGCGTTGACGGCTGTGGCGTCGCCATCGCCCCGCCGGTGATGTATCTGGATCAGGCCAAGCATGCGCTGGCCGGCAGCCGCATCGCGCTGGGCGCGCAGAACGTGGACGTTAACCTGTCCGGCGCCTTCACCGGTGAAGTTTCCGCCAACATGCTGAAAGACGTCGGCGCTCAGTACATCATCATCGGCCACTCCGAGCGTCGCACCTACCACAAAGAAAGCGACGAAGTGATCGCCGAGAAATTCGCCGTGCTGAAAGAAGCTGGCCTGATCCCGGTGCTGTGCATCGGTGAAACCGAAGCGGAAAACGCCGCGGGCAAAACCGAAGAAGTATGCGCGCGCCAGATCGACGCCGTGCTGAAAACGCTGGGCGCACCGGCGATGAAAGGCACCGTGATCGCCTATGAGCCGGTCTGGGCCATCGGTACCGGCAAATCCGCCACCCCTGCGCAGGCGCAGGCCGTGCACAAATTTATCCGCGATCACATCGCCAAGCACGATGCCGCGGTTGCCGCTGAAATCATCATCCAGTACGGCGGTTCGGTGAACGACAAGAACGCCGCAGAGCTGTTCTCCCAGCCGGACATCGACGGCGCGCTGGTTGGCGGCGCCTCGCTGAAAGCCGACGCTTTCGCCGTGATCGTCAAAGCCGCTGCCGCAGCGAAAAAAGCCTGATTGCCTTAGGCTCGCCATAAAAAAACCCCGGCAAGCCGGGGTTTTTTAATTGCCGCTCAACCGGCATCAGCGTTTGCTGATTTCGTCGAACACGCCACCGGTGGCGAAGTGCACCTTCTGCGCTTCGGTCCAGCCGCCGAAGGTGTCATCCACGGTGAACAGCTTCAGCTGCGGGAACTGCCCGGCAAACTTGGCCGCCACCGCCGCATCGCGCGGGCGATAATAGTGCTGCGCCGCGATGGTCTGCCCTTCCGGCGAATACAGATATTTCAGGTAGGCGGTCGCCACCTCGCGGGTGCCGCGTTTATCGACCACCTTATCCACCACCGACACCGTCGGTTCGGCCAGAATCGATTCGCTCGGGGTGATGATCTCGAACTTGTCTTTGCCCAGCTCTTTCTCCGCCAGCAGCGCTTCGTTTTCCCAGGCGATCAGCACGTCGCCGATGCCGCGCTCAACGAAGGTGTTGGTCGAGCCGCGCGCGCCGGAATCCAGTACCTCTACGTTCTTGTACAGGTTTTTGACGAAGTCCTGCGCCTTGGCCTTATCGTTGTTGTTGTGGTGCAACGCGTAGCCCCAGGCGGCCAGGTAGTTCCAGCGGGCGCCGCCGGAGGTTTTCGGATTCGGGGTGATCACCGACACGCCCGGCTTGATCAAGTCAGGCCAGTCATGAATTTGTTTCGGATTGCCTTTGCGCACCAGGAAGACGATGGTCGAGGTGTAAGGCGCCGAGTTGTCCGGCAGGCGTTTGATCCAGTCTTTCTCAATGCGCCCGCGTTCGGCGATGGCGTCGACGTCATAGGCCAACGCCAGCGTCACCACGTCGGCCTCGATGCCGTTGATCACCGAAGTCGCCTGTTTGCCGGAGCCGCCGTGCGACTGACGCACCGTCACCTTGTCGCCGGTTTCCGCCTGGTAGTGCTTGCTGAATGCCGTGTTGTAAGCCTGATAGAACTCACGCGTCGGATCGTATGACACGTTCAGCAACTGAATATCCTTCGCCATGGCGCCGGACGCCAACAGCACCAATGTCAGACCTACACCCCATTTACGCATCGACAGGCTCTCCCAGAAAATTAACGCAACCTCAATCGGTTGATTTAGCATCAGAGCCTGCCAGAAACTTTCCCGGCAATTAAAGAATAAAAAATTTTGGGCTAGATGATTCTGGAATATGTCACCGGCGAGCATAAAAAAGCCCCCGCAAGCGGAGGCTTTCGGCGAGCGGCGAATCAGTACAGCTTTTTCGCCGTTTCCAGCCAGTCGCCCTTGAACGGACGCTTCATGTTTTCGATCGCGTCGATGATGTCGTGATGCACCATCTTTTCGTTCTGGATACCGACGCAGCGGCCGCCGTAACCCTGCAGCAGCAGTTCGATGGCGTAGGCGCCCATGCGTGAGGCCAGGATGCGGTCATAGGCGACCGGTGAACCGCCGCGTTGAATGTGGCCCAGCACGGTGGCGCGGGTTTCACGCTTGGTTTCCTGCTCGATGTGGCGCGCCAGCTCATCGATATCGCAGATGTGCTCGGTGATCGCCACGATGGCGTGCTTTTTGCCCTTGGCGATACCGGCCTTGATTTCGCACACCAGATCTTCGCGATTGAATTCGATTTCAGGCAGCACGATGAATTCGCAGCCGCCGGCAATCGCCGCCGCCAGCGTCAGATCGCCGCAGTAACGGCCCATCACTTCCACGATAGAGATGCGCTGGTGCGACGAGGAGGTATCGCGCAGGCGGTCGATCGCTTCCACCACGGTTTCCAGCGCGGTGAAGTAACCGATGGTGTAGTCGGTACCGGCGACATCGTTATCGATGGTGCCTGGCAGGCCGATGCACGGGAAGCCTTCTTCCGTCAGGCGTTTGGCGCCCATGTAGGAACCGTCGCCGCCGATCACCACCAGCGCGTCGATGCCGCGATTCTTCAGGTTTTCAATCGCCTTGGCGCGCACGTTTTCATCCCTGAATTCCGGGAAGCGGGCAGAACCGAGGAAGGTGCCGCCGCGATTGATCATGTCGGACACGCTATAGCGGTCCAGCTGCTCCATGCGATCTTCGTACAAGCCAAGGTAGCCATCGTAAATACCAAAAACTTCCAGACCTTCTGAAAGCGCAGAACGCACAACGCCGCGGATTGCAGCGTTCATACCCGGCGAATCACCGCCGCTCGTCAGTACACCGATTTTCTTGATCATGACTACCTCTGAACTGTGTAGATGCAATTTCTTAAGAATTCTGTCTCCGCCGATCGTCTTGAAACCTCTCCGGCTGCAGAAAACCAGCTTTACGGCTTATTGCTGGATATTATATCAAAAACACCCAGCTGAATTGATTCAAGTCACGCAATATAACGGTTAAAACACCGCATGGCACGCTGAGCTAACTCAGATATTCATGATAATACGTTGCGCTATGCCTCTATATGATTATAGCTCCCAATGCCCCTGCCTACCCGGCGGCACCACGGAGCACGGATCCAGGTGAATGATGACGTCCGCCCCCGCAAAACGTTGCCGCAGGGCTTGTTCCACCTGATCGGCCAACCGGTGCGCCTCGCGCAGCGGCAGCGTGTCCTCCATCTCCAGATGCAGCTGGATGAAACGCGTCGGCCCCGACTGACGCGTGCGCAGATCGTGTGCGCCTTTCACGCCGGGCCAGGAGGAAACCACGGCGATAATCGCCTGGCGCTCATCATCCGGCAACGCCCGATCCAACAGCGACTGCACCGCTTCATAGCCCATGCGCAGCGCGCTATAGAGGATGTAAACGCCGATGCCCAGCGCGAACAACGCATCCGCCCGTTGGAAGCCGTACCAGCTTAGCCCAAGAGCGATAAGAATAGCACCATTCATCATGACATCTGACTGATAATGCAGCATATCTGCGCGTACGGCCTGACTGCGCGTTTTTCTGACCACCCAGCGTTGATAGGTGACCAGAATCAGCGTGCTGACCAACGCTATCACCGTCACCACGACCCCGACACCGGGATCGCGCAGCGTTTGCGGTGCGTACAGGTGCTGGAAGCCGGTGAGGAACAAAAACAGGGCGGAGCCGGAAATAAACATGCTTTGCGCCAGCGCCGCCAGCGATTCCGCTTTGCCGTGGCCGAAAGTGTGCTCGGCATCGGCCGGCTGCAGCGAATAGCGCACCACCAGAAGGTTGGTCAGCGAGGCGGCGATATCGACCAACGAATCCACCAGCGCCGCCAACAGGCTGACCGAACCGGTGTGGTACCAGGCGACGATTTTGATCAACAGCAGCGACGACGCCAGCGCGGTTGCTGCCAACGCGGCGGACTTTACCAGGCGTGCATAGCGCTGTTCCATAAGGGGCCCCGGCTAAAAGGTGTGGCGCTCAATATAGCGAAATGTCGGATAAAAAAAACCCCGCCATCATGGCGGGGAAGACAGGGATGGTGTCTATGGCAAGGAAAAACAGGGGACTACTCAGTCGTACTTCACTTCTGGGCAGAAGCTTGCTGCAAACCAGAAATTTGCTGCTCCATCTGCTGCATGCGCTGCTGATGTTTCTGGTCTAAAACACTTTTTTGCTCTGGCGTCAGCAGGTTATACATTTGGTTGCGCACCCGGGCCATTTCCACCTGGCGCTTGACCTGCTGTTGGGCCATCTTTTCCGCCTGGGCGTACACGGCGGCTTCATCAAATTTCTCTGCGGTCACCAGTTTATGCATGGCTTCCATTTCAGCTACATTGACACCAGGCAGATCGTGCCGGGCCTGGCGCATCAAATCGCGCATTTGCTGGCGCTGCTGTTCGCTGAGGCTGACACCGTCGAACATATGGTGCTGGCCGGGTATTCGGGTCATCGCGTCGTTGCCGGGAGGTTGGGCTGTGTCCGGTATAGTGTCGGCAGCGAAGGCAGCGGTCGAACCAATTGCCAGCAGTGATGCCATAACTAATGCGGTCACCTTACGCATTTCAACTCCTCAAGCTTTCTCACTTTGCGAATCAACGAGGAGCAGTGTACCGCCACACCTGAAAACCTGCGTCAGTGCATGTAAAACTACGTAAAGTCATGGAATGGCAACAGTTGATGACGTATTTTGCGTCTGGAGGTAAATCATAATGAACAAGATTCTGTTAGTTGACGACGACCGCGAGTTGACCTCGCTGTTAAAAGAACTGCTTGAAATGGAAGGTTTTAATATCGTCGTCGCGCACGATGGCGAGCAGGCGTTGTCGCTGCTGGACAGCTCCGTCGATCTGCTGCTGCTCGACATCATGATGCCGAAGAAAAACGGCATCGATACGCTGAAAGAACTGCGCCAACATCACCAGACGCCGGTCATCATGCTGACCGCGCGCGGCAGCGAGCTGGACCGCGTGCTGGGCCTGGAGCTGGGCGCCGATGATTACCTGCCGAAACCCTTCAACGATCGCGAGCTGGTCGCGCGCATTCGCGCCATTCTGCGCCGTTCCAACTGGAGCGAACAGCAGCAACAGGTCGACAGCGGCGCCCCGACGCTGGATGTCGATGGCCTGCAGCTGAACCCCGGCCGCCAGGAGGCCAGCTTCGACGGCCAGGTGCTGGATCTGACCGGCACCGAGTTCACCCTGCTGTATCTGCTGGCGCAGCATCTCGGCCAGGTGGTGTCGCGCGAACTGCTGAGCCAGGAAGTGCTGGGCAAACGCCTGACTCCGTTCGATCGCGCCATCGACATGCACATCTCCAACCTGCGGCGTAAGCTGCCGGATCGCAAAGACGGGCATCCGTGGTTCAAAACCCTGCGCGGGCGTGGTTATTTGATGGTATCTGCAACATGATCAACAGTTTGACGGCACGCATCTTCGCCATTTTCTGGTTCACGTTAGCCCTGGTGCTAATGCTGGTGCTGATGGTGCCCAAGCTCGACTCCCGCCAAATGACCTCGCTGCTCGACAGCGAGCAGCGGCAGGGGTTGATGCTGGAACAGCACGTCGAGGCCGAGCTGCAAAACGATCCGGCCAACGATCTGATGTGGTGGCGCCGCCTGTTCCGCGCCATCGACAAATGGGCGCCGCCGGGCCAACGCCTGCTGCTGGTCACCAGCGAAGGCCGGGTGATCGGCGCGCAGCGCAACGAAATGCAGATCGTCCGCAACTTCATCGGCCAATCCGATAACTCGGATCATCCGAAGAAGAAAAAATACGGCCGCGTCGAGCTGGTCGGGCCGTTCGCGGTGCGCGACGGCGAAGACAACTATCAGCTGTACCTGATCCGTCCCGCCAACAGCCCGCAATCCGACTTCATCAACCTGATGTTCGACCGGCCGCTGCTGCTGCTGATCGTCACCATGCTGATCAGCGCCCCGCTGCTGCTGTGGCTGGCCTGGAGCCTGGCGAAGCCGGCGCGCAAGCTGAAGAACGCCGCCGATGACGTGGCGCGCGGCAACCTGAAGCAGCATCCGGAGCTGGAGGCCGGTCCGCAGGAATTCCTGGCCACCGGCGCCAGCTTCAACCAAATGGTCAGCGCGCTGGAGCGCATGATGAACGCGCAGCAGCGGCTGATCTCGGACATCTCGCACGAGCTGCGCACGCCGCTGACTCGCCTGCAGCTGGCCACCGCGCTGATGCGCCGCCGCCACGGCGAAGGCCACGAACTGGCGCGCATCGAAACCGAAGCGCAGCGGCTGGATTCGATGATCAACGATCTGCTGGCGCTGTCGCGCGGGCAGCAGAAGAGCGAGCTGGCGCGCGAGCAGTTGAAGGCCAACGAGCTGTGGGCCGACGTGCTGGACAACGCCCGTTTCGAAGCCGAACAGATGGGCAAGCAGCTGGAGATCGCTGCGCCGCCCGGCCCGTGGACGCTGTTCGGCAACGCGAGCGCGCTGGACAGCGCATTGGAAAACATCGTGCGCAACGCCCTGCGTTATTCGCACACCCGCATCGCCGTGGCGTTCAGCGCCGACAATCAGGGCGTGACCATCCAGGTTGACGACGACGGCCCCGGCGTCAGCGCCGAAGATCGCGAGCAGATTTTCCGCCCGTTCTACCGCACCGATGAGGCGCGCGACCGTGAGTCCGGCGGCACCGGCCTTGGCCTGGCGATCGTCGAGGCGGCGGTCAATCAGCATCGCGGCTGGGTGAAGGCCGAAGACAGCCCGCTTGGCGGTCTGCGGCTGGTGCTGTGGCTGCCGCTGCATCATCAACGCCTATCGTCTAAGACAGAACAGTAAGAGTTTGCTATCCTGCGCCCCTCGTTCACGAGGGGCCTGCAACATGCTGAACATCGTTTTATTTGAACCCGAAATTCCACCCAATACCGGCAATATCATCCGCCTGTGCGCCAATACCGGCTTTAATCTGCATCTGATCGAACCGCTGGGTTTTCCGTGGGACGACAAGCGTCTGCGCCGCGCCGGACTGGATTACCATGAGTTCACCCGCGTCCACCGTCATGCCGACTACGCCGCTTTTCTCGCCGCCGAGGAGCCGCAACGGCTGTTTGCTCTCACGACCAAAGGCACGCCGGCGCACAGCGCCGTCAGCTATCAGGCCGGCGACTACCTGCTGTTCGGCCCGGAAACGCGCGGGTTGCCCGCCGACATCCTCGATGCGCTGCCCGCGCAGCAAAAAATCCGCATCCCGATGCAGGCGCAAAGCCGCAGCATGAACCTGTCGAATGCCGTCGCGGTGGTGGTTTATGAAGCCTGGCGGCAGCTGGACTATGCCGGCGCGCTGATCAAGGCGTAATCCGCAACGACGCGCCATACTGAAGGAGGCATCGTTGCGATGCTCTCTCCAGGAACGGCACATGGCTTTCGTCGAGGATATTGTCACCCAGCTTCGCCGGCTCGAGTCGGCGCTGAACGAAGCGCTACAGCGGCTGCAACAGGCGCCGGACAGCGAAGCGCTGCACGATTTGCGCGTCACTCTGCGCCGTATCCGCAGCCTGCTGCGCCCGTTGCGCGGTTGCCCCGGCGCAACGCGGCTCGATCGGGCCGCCGCCCAGTTGGGCAGGCTCACGACGCCGCTGCGCGATCTCGAGGTGCTGATCGCCGAACTGGCGCACCATCACCTGGATTGGCAGGCCAACGTGCGCCAGAGCGATTTTCAGGCCCGCTGCCGCCAACTGCTCGCCAACCCGCAGCTCATCAGCTTCCCTTCGCTATTGCACGCCTGGCCGCACCGCTTTCGCCGCACCGCGCAACGCGCCGCCAAACACCGTGTGAACCGACGCCTGCAGCGCCAACAGCGGCAATTGCGCAGGGCATTGGCTGATATCGGCTACGATCGCCACCGTCTGCGGCTGCTGGTTAAACGCCTGCGTTACGCGGCCGAAGCCTATCCGCAGAGCCTTCCCCTCTCTCCCGCCGCGATGGCGAGCCTGAAAGCGGCGCAAAACGCCCTCGGTGATTGGCACGACCGGGAGGTTTGGTGCCTGCAAGCCGAGCATCAGGCGGATCTCTGGCTCTTGTTGCCCCGGTGGCAAGCTGAGCAACGCCAGGCGCTGGTCAGAGCGGACGCCTTGCTCGCCGCCTTATCACCGGCACTGGCGGCGAAAACCGGCGGCGCATCACGATCCTGAAAAAAGGCCGCAGCAGGGCACGCCCGGCCCCGAAAAAGCCCGATGAGGCGCAGATAATGCGCTATGTTTTGTAAGGGTAATCACCACTCATCATAGGAAACCATATGAAGAAACAACGTTTGAGCGTTGCCATGGCGGTTCTGGCGGCGGGCCTGTTGCTGGCGGGCTGCTCGTCCAAAGTCACCCAAACGAATCAATATTCGGGGTTCCTGCCGGACTACAGCAAGCTGCAGGAAACCAGCTCGCCAAGCGGCCATAAAACGCTGCGTTGGATCGATCCCAACTTTAAAGAGTCGAATTATCGCGGCGTGTATGTCGCTCCCGTGGTTTATTACCCGGCGGCTAAACCCACCGCCCGCGTCAGCCAACAAACGCTGGACAAAATTAGAAACTATACCGACCAAAGCGTGAGAAAAGCGGTGGCCGAGCGCACTACCGTTTTGAATAACCCGACAGGTTCCCGCGTGCTGTTGGCCAAAGTCGCGATTACCGCCGTGTCTGCCGAAGATGAGGATATGAAATTCTATGAAGTGGTGCCGGTAGCGGCCGTGGTGGCCAGCACCATGGCCGCCACTGGCCACCGGACGCAAAACACCACGCTGTTCCTGGAAGCGCAGTTGATCGATCAGGATAGCGGTAAAACGGTGCTGGAAGTGGTGCGCAAGAGTTACGGCAAAACCGTCAACAACGACAGCGCGCCAGTCACGGAACAAGAAGTCAAAGCGGCGATCGATGACATGGTCAACGACATCGTCACGTTCCCGAAACAGGGCTGACCACCGCCTGAAAAACACAGGGGGAGCCGAAGCTCCCCCTGAATGAACCCGCAACCACGGCTTAGATGCCGTCGCCATACTCGAAGCCGTGGTTGGTGCCGTTGAAGTATTGGTCCATATCCATCGACGGCGTATCGCTCTCCGGCCGCCCGACGATGCGCGCCGGCACGCCGGCGGCGGTGGTGTGCGGCGGTATCGCCTGCAAGACCACCGAGCCCGCGCCGATCTTCGCGCCCTTGCCCACTTCGATATTGCCGAGAATTTTGGCGCCTGCGCCAATCATCACCCCTTCACGGATTTTCGGGTGACGGTCGCCGCTGGTTTTACCGGTACCGCCCAGGGTGACCGACTGCAGGATAGAGACGTTGTTCTCCACCACCGCCGTTTCACCGATCACGATGCCGGTGGCGTGATCGAGCATGATGCCGCAACCGATGGTCGCCGCCGGATGGATGTCCACGCCAAAGGCGACGGAAATTTGATTTTGCAGGTAGATAGCCAGCGCCTGCCGCCCTTGCTGCCACAGCCAGTGACCGATGCGGTAAGCCTGCAGCGCATGGAACCCCTTCAGGTAAAGCAGCGGCGTGGAGTATTTATCGACCGCCGGGTCGCGCAGGCGCACCGCGAGGATATCGCGCGCCGCCGAAACGATCATCTGGTTGTCAGACTTGTAGGCCTCTTCCACCACCTCGCGCACCGCGATGGCGGGCATGATCGGCGTGGCCAGCTTGTTGGCCAGCATATAGCTGAGCGCGCTGCCCAGGTTCTCGTGCTTGAGCAACGTCGCATGGAAAAAGCTGGCCAGCATCGGTTCACAATCAGCCAGTGCTCGCGCTTCTGATTTAATGCTGTTCCAGACCTGTTCCAACTCTTCTGACGACATCACATACCCCTCTGCCTTGCCAAACGGGCCGCTTCACACGGTAGCGCGAAGCAGCCCAGGTCATTTGCGGGGTCAGCATTCCGCTGCCCCGACATATCGTTTTATGTCACGCGCTGGGTTTTTCGTCCTTTCGGGCTCGCCCCAGCAGGCTCAGCGCCGCTTCGCGAGCGTCCTTGTGGCAGTAAAGCACCTGATAAATCTGTTCGGTGATCGGCATTTCCACACCGTGCCGCTGCGCCAACGCCAACACCTCTTTGGTATTGCGATAGCCCTCGACCACCTGACCGATACTGTCCTGCGCTTCCTGCACGCCTTTACCCTGCCCCAGCATAATGCCGAAGCGACGGTTGCGCGACTGGTTGTCCGTGCAGGTTAGCACCAGATCCCCCAGCCCCGCCATGCCCATGAACGTCGAAGGATCGGCGCCCAGCGCAGAACCCAGACGGCTCATTTCCGCCAGCCCGCGCGTAATCAACGCGGTACGGGCATTGGCGCCGAAACCGATGCCGTCGGACATGCCGGCGCCGATGGCGATCACATTCTTCACTGCGCCGCCAAGCTGCACACCGATGAAGTCGGGATTGCTGTAGACGCGGAAGCTCTTGCCGCAGTGCAGCAGCTGTTGCAGATCGTCGGCGAACTGCGCATCGGTCGCCGCCAGCGCGATCGCCGTCGGCAGGCCGGCGGCCAGCTCTTTGGCGAACGTCGGCCCGGAGAGCACCGCCAGCGGGATCGTCTCGCCCAGCGCCTCACGCGCCACGTCCTGCAGCAACCGGCCGGTTTCCGCTTCCAACCCCTTGGTGGCCCACACGATGCGGGCATCCGGGCGCAGATGCGGCTTCAGCTGGCGCAGCACGTCGCCGAACACGTGGCTCGGCACCACCACCAGCACGTCGCGGCTGGCGGCCAGCGCACGCGCCAAATCGGCTTCGAGCAGCAGGGTATCGGGGAAGGGAACATCGGGCAGAAACGCCTGATTGCAGCGATCGCGCTGCAACGTTTGAATTTGCGCGGGGTTGTGCCCCCACAGCACCACGGTGTGGCCGTTACGCGCCAGCGTGATGGCCAATGCGGTGCCGTACGAGCCGGCACCGATAACAGTCATTGAAGCATTGACGGTGTTCATCAGGCATCCTGATGTGGTGCGGCACCTTCGCCTTCCGCCTGCTGCTGCAGATAGTTCATGAACAGCGCGTCAAAGTTGACCGGTGCCAGATTCAGCTGCGGGAAGGTGCCGCGGGAAACCAGGCTGGTGATGCACTCGCGCGCATACGGGAACAAAATGTTCGGGCAGTATGCGCCCAGGCAATGCGCCAGCTGCGTGCCTTCGATGCCTGCTACCGAGAAGATGCCCGCTTGCTGCACTTCGCACAGGAACGCCGTCTCTTCGCCCAGGGTCGCCGTCACGGTTACGCGCAGTACCACTTCATACACTTCGTCAGCCAGCTGGCTGGACGCGGTATCCAGATCAAGTTTAACTTCCGGCTGCCATTCCTGCTGGAAAACCTGCGGCGCGTTCGGCGCTTCGAAGGAGATATCCTTGGTATAGATACGTTGGATCTGGAAAGCCATTTCGGTGCTGTTTTGTTCTGACATGTGAGTAATACCCTTGGTTAAACGTCCTTATTGACACTCGGTGAACCGGCAAGCTGCTTAAAGCAGCGGATCCAGGCCGCCGCGAGCATCGAGTTCATATAAATCATCGCAGCCGCCGATATGCCGGCCGTCGATGAAAATCTGCGGCACGGTGGTGCGCCCGCTGCGCTCGATCATCACTTCGCGCTTGGCGCTATCGCCGTCGATGGCGATCTCGTTAAACGCCGCGCCCTTGCTGTTCAGCAGCGCCTTGGCGCGATGGCAGAACGGACAGGTCGCTTTGGTGTAGATATCAATGTTAGCCATGGATTGCCACCTCAAATAGGTTAAACGGTTACTTACCGCGCACCAGCGGCAGGTTTTCTCCGCTCCAGCCGGCAATGCCGTCTTTCAGCATAGTCACCTTTTCAAAACCGGCCTTGCTCAGGTTCTCCGCCGGCTCGCGGGAGGCAGTGCCGTTGGCGCACACGACGATGATCGGCTGCGCTTTGTGTTTTTCCAGCTCGCCCAGGCTGCCGTTTTTGATTTCGCTGGCGGTCAGGTTGATGGCGTTGGCCAGGTGACCACGGCGGAAATCGTCGCGGCTGCGGGTGTCGACCACCACGGCTTCTTCTTTGTTGATCAGGCGAATGGCTTCACCACGGGCGATCTCTTTGACCTTGGAGAAACGGCTTTTGAAGGTCATGACGATCACGGCGACCAGCAGAGCGATCCAAGCCAGGCTCAGAATAGGGTGTCTGCTTACGAATGGCATAATTTCTTGCAGCATGGGGTGTAACAACTCCCGTCAGTTAAGGGATAAATAAGTCAAGGTTCCAGAGTATACCTGCCGAGTGCGGCAAATACAGCCAATAAGCAAGCGCGATTGTAGAAACTGCGGGCTGCGCTGAGAAATTCCCGACGTCAGAGCATAAAAGCCCGCGCGATTCGCCGCAACCTTGATCTCTTTGGGCTATTTATCGCCGGCGGCGGTGTAAAATCAGCCGGTTTTTCGAGGGCGAATAGCCATGCTTGCGGCGGGCGCATGGCTATTCGCAGCTTAAAAAGTTCATAAGAGGTCAATGCAATGTCGAACAACAAAAAACCGATGGTCCTGGTGATCCTGGACGGTTACGGCCACCGTGAAGAGCGGCAGGACAACGCGATCCTGAACGCCGGCACCCCGGTGATGGATCGTCTGTGGCGGGAGCAGCCGCATACGCTGATCGCCGCCTCCGGGCTGGATGTCGGCCTGCCCGATGGGCAAATGGGCAACTCCGAAGTCGGCCACGTCAATCTGGGCGCCGGGCGCATTGTGTACCAGGATCTGACCCGGCTGGACAAAGCGATCGCCGACGGCGACTTCTTCACCAACCCGGTGCTGACCGCCGCCGTCGATAAGGCCGTAGCGGCCGGCAAGGCGGTGCATATCATGGGTCTGCTGTCGCCGGGCGGCGTGCACAGCCATGACGAGCACATCCTGGCCATGATCAAGCTGGCCGCCCAACGCGGCGCCAAAGCCATTTATCTGCATGCCTTCCTTGATGGGCGCGACACGCCGCCGCGCAGCGCCGAAGCCCCGCTGCAACGCTGCCGCGACGCCTTCGCCGCATTGGGCGTCGGGCGCATCGCCTCGCTGATCGGCCGCTACTACGCGATGGACCGCGACAACCGCTGGGATCGCGTGCAGCTGGCCTATGACCTGCTGACCGCAGCCAAAGGCGATTCCGTGGCCGAGGATGCGATCGCCGGCCTGCAGGCTGCTTATCAGCGCGGTGAAAACGACGAGTTCGTCAGACCGACCGTGATCCGCGCCGCCGGTGAGGCCGATGCCGCAATGCAGGACGGCGACGCGTTGATCTTCATGAACTTCCGCGCCGACCGCGCGCGCCAGATCACCCGCGCTTTCGTGAACGCCGACTTCGACGGTTTCCCGCGTGCCAAGCAGGTGCAGTTCGGCGATTTCGTGATGCTGACCGAATACGCCGCCGACATCGCGACAGCCTGCGCCTATCCGCCGGCGCCGCTGGCCAACACCTTCGGCGAATGGCTGATGAAGCACGACAAAACCCAGCTGCGCATCTCGGAAACCGAAAAATACGCCCACGTCACCTTCTTCTATAACGGCGGCGTGGAAGCGCCGTTCAAGGGAGAAGACCGCGTGCTGGTCAACTCGCCGCAGGTCGCCACCTATGATCTGCAGCCGGAGATGAGCGCCGCCGAACTGACCGACAAGCTGCTGAGCGCCATCCGCAGCGGCAAATACGACGCCATCATCTGCAACTACCCGAACGGCGACATGGTGGGGCATACCGGCGTGTATGAAGCAGCGGTCAAAGCGGTGGAAACGCTGGACGCCTGCATCGCTCAGGTGGTTGACGCGGTGCGCGACGTCGACGGCCAACTGCTGATCACCGCCGATCACGGCAACGCCGAGCAGATGCGCGATCCGGCCACCGGCCAGGCGCACACCGCCCACACCAGCCTGCCGGTGCCGCTGATTTACGTCGGCAAACCGGCGCGCGCGGTCGAAGGCGGCAAGCTTTCGGACATCGCGCCAACCCTGTTAACGCTGATGGGAATGGAAATCCCGCAAGAGATGACTGGTAAGCCGCTGTTCATCGTGGAATAATCCTTCTCCATGAGGGAGAAGGCGTTTTTTGCACTATCAAGGGTAACCCGAAGCGCAAACGCAGGCAGCCGGCCGCTGCCTGAACGCACCGCGCCAAGGACGTTCACCGCCATGTGCGCCAGCGTATTTTGCGCTGGCGTCTTGCTGTTGCCGCTCGCCGGCCAGGCGGCGGAAGACAATAAATCCCAGCTGAAAGACATTCAGCAGAGCATCGCCGAGAAAGAAAAGGCGGTGAAGCAGCAGCAACAGCAGCGCAGCTCGCTGCAGGATCAGCTGCGTCAACAGGAAAAAACCATCGCCCAGGCCAGCCGCCAGTTGCGCGACACCCAGGGCACGCTCACCCAGTTGGGCAAGGACATTTCCGGCCTGAACGCCTCGATAGCCAAACTGCAAAAACAGCAATCGACCCAGCAAAACCTCCTCGCCAAACAGCTCGACGCCGCCTTCCGGCAAGGGCAGCACAGCGCCGTGCAGCTGATCCTCAGCGGTGAAGAAAGCCAGCGCAGCGAACGTATTCTGGCCTATTTCGGTTATCTGAACGAAGCGCGCCAGAAAACCATCGAAGAGCTGAAACAGACCCGCGCCGAGCTGGCGAAGCAAAAAACCACGCTGGTGGCCAAACAGGGCCAGCAAAAATCCTTACTGAGCGAACAACAGACGCAGCAGCAGAAGCTGGAGCAGGCGCGCGGCGCCCGCAAGAAAACGCTGACCGCGCTGGAAGCCTCGCTGGAAAAAGACCAACAACGCCTGGTGGAACTGCGCCAAAACGAAGCCCGCATGCGCGACAAGATCGCTCGGGCGGAGCGCGAAGCCCGTGCGCGCGCCGAACGCGAAGCGCGTGAAGCGGCCAAAGTGCGCGAACAGGTGCGCATCAAGGAACAGCAGGCGAAGAAAACCGGCACCACCTACAAACCTAGCGAAGCCGATCGCTCGCTGATGGCGCGAACCGGCGGCCTCGGTCGTCCGGCCGGCCAGCTGATGTGGCCGGTGCGCGGCCGCACGCTGCACGGCTTTGGCGAGCAGCAGCAGGGCGAGCTACGCTGGAAAGGCATGGTGATCGAAGCCCGCGAAGGCAGCGAAGTGAAAGCCGTCGCCGATGGCCGCGTGCTGCTGGCCGACTGGCTGCAAGGCTATGGCCTGATGGTGGTGGTCGAACACGGTAAAGGCGACATGAGCGTGTACGGCTACAACCAAAGCGCGTTGGTCAACGTCGGGGCGCAGGTGCGCGCCGGCCAGCCGATCGCTCTGGTCGGCACCAGCGGCGGCCAGGGAACGCCGTCGCTCTATTTCGAAATCCGTCGTCAGGGACAGGCGGTTAACCCACTGCCGTGGTTGGGAAGATAGATTTGCGTTATGTCAAAACCCGTACAGCTTTGTTAATCGGCTGTCTGCTGCAGGTTTACGCTGCGCAGGCAGGAAAACTCTCCATCGTCATCGATGACGTGGGTTACCGCCCTCACGAAGAAAACGCGGTGCTGCAAATGCCGACGGCGATCTCGGTCGCAGTGTTGCCCAACGCGCCGCATGCCCGCCTGATGGCCACCCGCGCCCACAGCCAGGGCCGCGAAGTCTTGATCCACATGCCGATGGCGCCGCTCAGCAAACAGCCGCTGGAACGCGATACCCTGCAGCCTTCCATGAGCAGCGACGAGATCCAGCGCATCATCCGCAACGCGGTGAACAACGTGCCCTACGCGGTCGGCATGAACAACCACATGGGCAGCGCCATGACCTCCAGCCTGCCGGGCATGCAGAAAGTGATGCAGGCGCTCGAAAGCTACCGCCTGTACTTCCTCGACAGCATGACCATCGGCAGCAGCCAGGCGACCCGCGCTGCGGCCGGCACCGGCGTGAAAGTGATCAAACGCAGGGTGTTCCTCGACGATACCGCGAACGAAGCCGACATCCGCCGCCAGTTCAACCGCGCGGTCGAATTGGCGCGGCGCAACGGATCCGCCATCGCCATCGGCCACCCGCGCCCGGCGACGGTGAAGGTGCTGCAGCAGATGCTGCCGTCGCTGCCCGCCGATATCGTGCTGGTCAAACCGAGCGCGCTGCTGAACGAACCGCAGGGCAATGGTGGTGGCAGCTACGTCCCGCCGCCGGTCAAACCGCAAAAACCGCAGCCGAAGAACCCGTTCAGCGGCGGCATCAAGCAGTGCAAGGTCAAACCGCCGAAGGAAAAAGCCAACGCCGGCACCGCGCTGGGCGTTATCGCCGACAGCATTGCCACCTCGCCGCCGGTGACCTTCATCAAGCGTCATTGGCAGCACTGGACGCAAACCAAACCGCAAACATAAAAAAAGGGCCGGAATTCCGGCCCTTTTCACGCCTGCCGAGATCAATCCCAGCTCAGCACCACTTTGCCCGACTTGCCGGAGCGCATGGCGTCGAAGCCCTGCTGGAACTCGTCGATCGAGAAACGGTGGGTGATGATCGGGGTCAAATCCAGGCCGGACTGGATCAGCGCCGCCATCTTGTACCAGGTCTCGAACATTTCACGGCCGTAAATCCCTTTGATAAACAGCCCTTTGAAGATGACCTGATTCCAGTCGATCGACATATCCGAAGGCGGAATGCCCAGCATGGCGATGCGCCCGCCGTGGTTCATCGCATTGAGCAGCGTGCGGAACGCCGGCGGCGCGCCGGACATTTCCAGGCCGACGTCGAACCCTTCGGTCATGCCCAGTTCGGCCATCACGTCGCTGAGGTTTTCCTTGCTGACGTTCACCGCACGGGTCACGCCCATCTTGCGCGCCAGTTCCAGGCGGTATTCGTTAACGTCGGTGATCACCACATGGCGGGCGCCGACGTGTTTGCACACCGCCGCCGCCATGATGCCGATCGGACCGGCGCCGGACACCAGCACGTCTTCCCCAACCAGATCGAACGACAGCGCGGTATGCACTGCGTTACCGAACGGATCAAAGATCGAAGCCAGTTCGTCGGAGATGTTATCCGGGATCTTGAAGGCGTTGAACGCCGGGATCACCAGGTATTCCGCGAAGCTGCCCGGGCGGTTCACGCCCACGCCGACGGTGTTGCGGCACAGGTGCGTGCGGCCGCCGCGGCAGTTGCGGCAGTGGCCGCAGGTGATATGGCCTTCGCCGGACACGCGATCGCCGATGTTGAAACCTTTGACTTCCTGACCGATCGCCACCACTTCGCCCACGTATTCATGGCCGACCACCATCGGAACCGGAATGGTCTTTTGCGACCACTCGTCCCAGTTGTAGATATGCACATCGGTGCCGCAGATCGCGGTTTTGCGGATTTTGATCATGATGTCGTTGTGGCCCAGCTCCGGCTGAGGCACGTCGGTCATCCAAATCCCTTCTTCCGCTTTCAGTTTTGACAGTGCTTTCATGGTTTTACCTTATGCAATAACGCCAAGATCCTTACCGATACGTGTAAACGCCGCCACTGCGCGTTCGATTTGCTCCGGGGTGTGGTCGGCGGACATCTGGGTGCGGATGCGCGCCTGGCCTTTCGGCACCACCGGATAGAAGAAACCGGTCACATAGATGCCTTCCTTGAGCAACGCATTGGCGAATTCCTGCGCCAACTTCGCCTCACCCAGCATCACCGGGATGATGGCGTGATCGGCGCCGGCCAACGTGAAGCCGGCGGCGGTCATTTTTTCGCGGAACAGACGCGCATTGGCCCACAGGCGATCGCGCAGGGCATCGCCCTCTTCCAGCAGTTCCAGCACTTTGATCGACGCGGCGACGATCGCCGGCGCCAGCGAGTTGGAGAACAGGTACGGGCGCGAACGCTGGCGCAGCCACTCCACCACTTCTTTCTTGGCGGCGGTGTAGCCGCCGGACGCGCCGCCCAGCGCTTTGCCTAACGTACCGGTGATGATATCGACGCGGCCCATCACTTCGCAGTATTCATGGGTGCCGCGCCCGTTGGCGCCGACAAAGCCCACCGCGTGAGAGTCATCCACCATCACCAGCGCCTGGTATTCGTCCGCCAGATCGCAAACCCCTTTCAGGTTGGCGATCACGCCGTCCATAGAGAAGACGCCGTCGGTGGCGATCAGGATGTGACGCGCGCCGTCGGCTTTGGCCTGCTTCAGCTGCGCGGCCAGCTCGGTCATGTCGTTATTGGCATAGCGATAGCGCTTGGCCTTGCACAGGCGCACGCCGTCGATGATCGACGCGTGGTTCAGCGCATCGGAGATAATGGCGTCTTCCGGGCCGAGCAGGGTTTCGAACAGCCCGCCGTTGGCGTCGAAGCAAGAGGAGTACAGGATCGCGTCTTCCATGCCCAAAAAGGCCGCCAGTTTCTGTTCCAGCTGCTTGTGGCTGTCCTGGGTGCCGCAGATGAAGCGCACCGACGCCATGCCGAAACCGTGGCTGTCCATGCCCGACTTGGCGGCGGCGATCAGCGCCGGGTGGTTGGCCAGGCCCAGGTAGTTATTGGCGCAGAAGTTGATCACATGGCTGCCGTCGGCGACGGCGATATCCGCCTGTTGCGCGGAGGTGATGATGCGTTCTTCCTTGAACAGCCCTTCACTGCGCGTGGCGGCAAGCTGTTGTTCCAACTGCTGATAAAAAGACGCTGACATTCGGTTATCTCCAGGATTGGGCTATTTGCGGCATATTTTACTGATTTGTAACCAAACTGACGAGAATGCGCGGGAGAGAATATTAAAATTGCAGCAGATATCACGGCAAACGGCGGACTTCAATGGCAATGCGGGATATTCGGAGCCCTTCCGCTGTTTGCCGCGGCATGAAATGCTATTATAACCGCCATTGAGCGTGGGGCATTGTGCCCCGCCAGGCAGCTTAGCAGGGGTAACCCAATGATTATCGTCACAGGCGGCGCCGGCATGATCGGCAGCAACATCATTAAGGCACTGAACGACAAGGGATATCGCGATATCCTGGTGGTGGATAACCTGAAAGACGGCACCAAGTTCGTCAACCTGGTCGATCTGGACATCGCCGACTATATCGATAAAGAAGACTTTATCGCCAGCATCGTGGCCGGCGACGATCTGGGCGATATCGAAGCGGTGTTCCACGAAGGCGCCTGCTCCGCGACCACCGAGTGGGACGGCAAGTACATGATGGACAATAACTATCAGTACTCCAAAGACCTGCTGCACTACTGCCTGGATCGCGAAATCCCGTTCTTGTATGCCTCCTCCGCCGCCACTTACGGCGGCCGCGAAGAGTTCATCGAAGAGCGTGAGTATGAAGCGCCGCTCAACGTTTACGGCTACTCCAAATTCCTGTTCGATCAGTACGTGCGCGAGATCCTGCCGGAAGCGGACTCGCAGATCTGCGGCTTCCGCTACTTCAACGTTTATGGCCCGCGCGAAGGCCACAAAGGCAGCATGGCCAGCGTCGCCTTCCACCTGAATACCCAGATCAACCGCGGCGAAAACCCGAAACTGTTCGCCGGCAGCGAAAACTTCAAGCGTGACTTCATCTACGTCGGCGACGTGGCGGCGGTTAACCTGTGGTTCTGGGAAACCGGCAAATCCGGCATCTTCAACTGCGGCACCGGCCGAGCGGAAACCTTCCAGGCGGTAGCCGACGCGGTGGTGGACTTCCATCAGAAAGGCGCTGTGGAATACATCGAGTTCCCGGAGAAGCTGAAAGGCCGCTATCAGGCGTACACCCAGGCCGATCTGACCAAGCTGCGCGCCGCCGGCTACAACGCACCGTTCAAAACGGTCGCCGAAGGCGTGAAAGAGTACATGGCCTGGTTGAACCGCACCGCATAAGCTGAAGGAATTAACGCTGGGTATGAAAATACTGGTTATCGGCCCTTCTTGGGTTGGCGACATGATGATGTCGCAAAGTCTCTATCGCACCCTGAAGGCCGAATACCCGTCGGCGGAGATCGATGTGATGGCGCCGGCCTGGTGCCGCCCGTTGCTGGCGCGCATGCCGGAAGTCAATCAGGCGCTGGCGATGCCGCTGGGCCACGGCGCGCTGGGGCTCGGCGAGCGCCGCCGCCTGGGGCGCGCTCTGCGCGCCAACCGTTACGATCGCGCTTACGTCCTGCCCAACTCGTTCAAATCCGCGCTGGTGCCCTTCTTCGCCGATATCCCGCAACGCATCGGCTGGCGGGGCGAAATGCGCTACGGCCTGCTGAACGACGTCCGCGTGCTCGACAAGACCGCCTTCCCGTTGATGGTGCAACGCTATGTGGCGCTGGCCTATGACAAAGGCCGCGTTCTGCGCGCCGACGATCTGCCGCAGCCGCTGCTGTGGCCGCGGCTGCAGGTGAGCGACGAAGAGATCGCCGACACCACCGCGGCCTTCAACCTGACCGACAGCCGCCCGATCGTCGGCTTCTGCCCAGGCGCGGAGTTCGGCCCCGCCAAGCGCTGGCCGCACTATCACTACGCGGCGCTGGCTCAGCGGCTGATCGAGAGCGGCTATCAAATCGCGCTGTTCGGTTCGGCAAAAGACCATGAGGCCGGCGAACAGATCCGCGCCGCGTTGCAGGACGACGCCCGCGATTTCTGCCTTAATCTGGCCGGGAAAACCCAGCTGGAGCAAGCAGTTATCCTGATCGCAGCCTGCCGGGCGGTGGTCAGCAACGACTCCGGTTTAATGCACGTTGCCGCAGCGTTGAACAAACCGCTGATAGCCTTATACGGCCCAAGCAGCCCCGACTTCACGCCGCCGCTTTCCGACAAGGCGCGGGTCATTCGCCTGATCAGCGGCTACCACAAGGTGCGTAAGGGCGATGCCGAGCAGGGATACCACCAAAGTTTGATCGATATTCAGCCGCAGCAAGTGTTGGATGCGCTGACGCCGTTACTTGTCGCCAGCGAGGAATAGTCATGCAGGTGTTAATTGTAAAAACCTCCTCGATGGGGGACGTGCTGCATACGCTGCCCGCCCTGACCGACGCGCTGCAGGCCATTCCCGATATCCGCTTCGACTGGGTGGTGGAAGAAGGCTTCAGCCAAATCCCCACCTGGCACCCGGCGGTAGATCGCGTGATCCCGGTGGCCATTCGCCGCTGGCGAAAAAACTGGTTCGGCAACGATACTCGGCAACAGCGCTGCGACTTCAAGCGCGCGCTGCAAGAACGCCGTTACGACGTGGTGATCGACGCGCAGGGCCTGATCAAAAGCGCCGCGCTGATCACGCGCATCGCCAAAGGCAACAAACATGGCCCGGACTGCAAGAGCGCGCGCGAGCCGTTCGCCAGCTGGTTCTACAACGTGCGCCATGAGGTAGACAAACAGCAGCACGCGGTGGAACGCACGCGCGAACTGTTCGCCAAAAGCCTCGGCTACGATAAACCGGGCAGCTACGGCGATTACGCCATCGCCGCACGCTTTCTCAGCCGCCCGCCGGCCGATGCCGGGCAGTATTTGGTGTTTCTGCACGCGACGACCCGTGACGATAAGCATTGGCCGGAGCAAAACTGGCGTGAGCTGATCGCGCTGGCGGCAGACAGCGGGCTGAAGATCAAACTGCCGTGGGGCGCAGAGCATGAACATCAGCGCGCGCTGCGCTTGGCGGAAGGTTTTCCACATGTCGAGGTGCTGCCGAAACTCAGCCTGCAGCAGGTGGCCGAGGTGCTGGCCGGCGCCAGGGGTGTGGTCTCGGTCGATACCGGGCTCAGCCATTTGACCGCCGCGCTCGACAAACCGAACATCACGCTGTTCGGGCCGACCGATCCCGGCCTGATCGGCGGTTACGGGCAAAATCAGCACTCGCTGATTTCGCCGGAAAAAAGCATGGCGACAATCGACGCCGATACGGCATGGCAGGCGTTGCAAAAGGTTATAGCATGAAAAAACTGCACATTATCAACCTGGGTAAAATGGGCGGCGTCGAGCGCCTGTTCCTGCAGTACATCAACGATACCACCGACGGCAGCAACCAGGTCCTGTGCATCAGCGGCGACATTGGCGAAGAGATCCGCCGCCAGTTGCCGGCGCATCAGCCCGTCACCTTCGCCAACCGCCTTATCAATGCGCTGCCGTTGCGTTGCCCGCAGTTCCTGCGCAAATTTTTGCTGAAATGGAAAATTGAACGGGCGAACGCTGACGTGGTGATCGTCTGGGACCTGGTGCCGGGGCTGGCGGCCAAACCCAAGCGCGGCAAGCTGGTTTACTACGATCACGGCTGCTCCTGGCGTTACCCCAAGAATAAAAAGACGCTGCGTTTCTTCGCCATGCTGGACGGCGTCATTTCCGCCTCACACGCGTCGAAGCGGGTGATGGCGCTGCGCTTTAATCTGCCTTGCCCAAATCACGTGGTGATCAACCGCATCAAGACGCCGGCGGGGATCGACGCTGCGCCGAAAACGCTGTCGCAGCCGGTCAGGATCGGCACTGCCTCACGCCTGGTCAGCCTGAAAGGCATCAGCGTTTCATTATTGATGATGCAGGAACTGCTGCGGCGCGGGCATGACGTCACGCTGGAAGTGGCCGGCAAAGGGCCGGATCGCGCGGCGTTCGAAGCGCTGGCGGCACGGCTGCAGCTCGGCGATCGCGTCACCTTCAGCGGTTATCAGGATGACGTCGCCGGTTTCTTCAATCGCACGCACATCTACATGAGCACGCCAATCACCGAGCCGTTCGGCTTGTCCTGCATGGAATCGCTCTATTTCGGCGTGCCGGTCATTTTCCCGCGGGTCGACGGCCAGCCGGAAGCGGTCAGGGACGGGGTCTGCGGCCTTGGCCTAACGCCGTCGGTCACCATCGAACAACACCGGCAGCTCACCGATATCGAGGTCGACTTCCCGCATGAGGTCTACGATCCGCAGACCGACAGCCTGGTGGCGCCCAAGCTGCTGTCGCATATCGACTGTGCAGATGCCGTTGAGAAATTGCTGGAGCGAGAAACCTACCAGACTCTGAGCCGAAATGCGCAGCGCTATCCTGCGGATCATTTCAACTATGCTCAGTTCAAAGTTGAGTTCGACGACACGCTGCGCTCCTTCATCGCTTAATTAAAACGTGAGCCGGAAAACACGCCCAATGTTAAAACACAGAACACCGCACCCTGCCTTTAGCTATCTGATCTATCTGGGGTGCGCCATCGCTTTTTGCACCATTCCTTTCGGTTCCGCGACCGGACGCAATCTGTTTTATGTTTCCAGCTACATCGCCTTTATCGCCGTTTGCCTGTATCCGCGCTACTACTTCAGCAACGTTAGAAATCTGCTGCTGCCCGCGCTGATGTTCAGCGTAGGCATGGGAACCATCCTCTGGATGCACCACTTCAAACAGCCGGGTGAATACATCAACATTTACCGCTCTTATATGTCGACCGGTAAACTCCAACTGGCAACCGCCTTCATCCTGCTGATTGCGCTTAATGAGCGGTTGTGCGTGCAGCGCCTGCTCGTTGTCGTGGCCCTCATTACCGGTCTGGCGGTCAACGGTTATTCACTCTATCAGGGGCTGCGGCTGGATATTCCGCGCGTGGAGCTCAACTTCGATCGCGCCACGGTCGTTGCCTACCTGATGACCGCCATCGATCTGGTGATGATGCAAGCCATCCTGATGCTGCGCACCCGCTACCGTCTGGTGTTGTACATTGCGGCGTTCCTGCTGTCCTTCTCTGCGCTGGTGCTCACCGGCACGCGCGCGGCCATGCTGGTTTACCCGGTGGCGGTTTGCCTGTCACTGCTGGCGACCAAGCATCTGGTATCCAGAAAACACAAGTTTTTGCTGGTCTCCTCGGTGCCATTATTGCTGCTCATCTGCGGATTCGTCTTTAAAGCGCAGATTGAACAACGCATTGCCGACTTCAAAACCAACATGCAACTGATCGATAAACCCGAGATAGATAACTCGATCATTTCCCGGCTGTCGATGCAAACGCTGGCATGGCGTACTGGTTCACAAGCCCCTTGGGGCCAATCCGCCGAACAACGCGGTGAAGAGATCCGCACCATCGTCGCGCAGCAGCCACATCTGTACGGCGTCATGCCCTACATCAACGTTCACCTGCACAACGAACTGCTGGAAACCTACTCGCTCAAGGGCGTCTGGGGCGCACTGCTGCTGCTGGCGCTCTACGCCGGCCTGCTCTTCTCTTCGTTCCGGCCGCAGCGCAACGCGTTACTGCTGAGCGTCAGCGCCAGCCTGTTCGTTTACGGCCTGAGCGACGTCATCTTCTTCAGCACGGAAGGCACCGTCATGTTCTGCCTGGCGCTGATCGCCGCCGTTCTTTCCGTTACGAAACAGCCCCCAGTTCAGGAGCCCGCCTTGTGAATCCTCAGCAGCCGCTGCTCAGCGTTATCGTGCCGTTTTATAATAATGAAGCGTTCGTTATCGCTGCGCTGGATTCGTTATTTGTACAGATTGGCGACGATATCGAGGTGGTGATCATCGACGATGGCTCCACCGACGCCTCCGGTGCGCTGGTCAGCCACTATCTGGCGCAGCGGCGGCATCCGCGCGCGGTCCTTACTTCACAGGCCAACGGCGGCATTGCGCACGCCCGCAACGTCGGGCTACAGCGGGCCACCGGGCGCTATGTCACCTTTCTCGACGGCGACGATCTGCTGAGCGACGACTATCTGGCGATCCTGCGCCCCCTGTTGATCGCCGGTGAATATGACCTGATCGATTTTAATTATCAGAAGTTCACCGAACATCCGTCGACAGCGGATAACCGCGCGGCGCAGCCCGCAGCCTACGACTTTTCACAGTTGGGGCTCGGCTGCCTGCAACCGCTGTTTGCACGCTCGATGTGGCATCTCTGGAGCCGGGTATATAAACGCACGCTGCTGGAAGGGGAAGCGTTCGAAGACGGCAGGCGCTACGAAGACGTGATTTTCACGCCTTTTCAGTATTTCAAAACTCGCCGCATCGCCCATCTTGACTGCGAACTCTACTTCTATCGGGACAACAGCCAGGGCATCACCCGCAATATCAAACCCAAAGATATTGAAGATCTGCTGTTCGCCATGGAGAAGATGCTGCGTTTTGTGGCGCAGCATCCCGGGGATGAGCCGCTGCGCCGGTTAGCCGCACTGATGCTGGCCAACTGCTTTTCCGAGGTGAAAAGCATGTCGAAGGCGGTATACGGCTATTACCATTACGCGCCGGCAACGCTGCATATCCTGCGCCGCGCCGCCGCTGTCTGCCGCAACAGCGACGTGCCGGGCAAAAAAGTCCGCCAGATGCGCTATGCGCGAGTGGATACCTTTCTTTCGAAGCTGCGCGGGCGCAGGCCGCATTAACCGCATCGGCCGGGCGGCCGATGCGTCGTCTCGCCTTTAGCGCGCTAAAGGCACGTGCGCGACCAGCTCGTCATAAATCCGCTGCGGCTGGATAACCCCCATCGGGCCTTCCGCCTCCAGCGGCATCGTATAGCCGGTACGAGACACCTGAATGATGCGATGCAGTTCAGGATCCTGAATCGGCCCGGTGGAACGTGAGTCGGCGGTCACGAACAGGCTGATGGTTTTCACCTTCAACGCCACCGCCAGATGCAACGGCCCGGTATCGCCGGTAACCAGAACATGGAAACTGTCGAGCAACGTCAGCAAACCTTGCAGCCCCGTTTTACCGATCTGGTTATCCACGCAGGCCTGCGTTTGCGGGCCGATCAGACTCAAAAACTGTTTGGCCTTGCCGTCGTCAAACGGTGCGCCAATCAGCACGATGCGTACATTTGGGTGCTTCGCCACCAGCTCATCGGCCAGCCGCGCATAGTGCGCAACCGGCCAGCAACGCGACTCCGTTGACGCCCCCAGCTGAAAACCGATGGTGGGATGCTCGCTGCTTTTGACGCCGCGCTGATAATCCACGGGAATTTCCATCGTCGGATCGTCGCTGCGGCAGCCCAAAATGGAAATCAGCTCCAGCTTGCGGCGCACGAAGTGGCCGTAATAATGGAAGACGTAGTTGGTTAGCCAAGGCTCCAGCCCGCAAATGCCTGAACTGTAGTTATCCCTGATAATGTACTTCGCCCCGGCCAGTACGGCGCTGATGATGTCATAAGGCAGATGGGAATGCAGGATCAGCGCCAAATCCGGCTGATGTTCGCGCAGCGATTTCAGCAACGGGCGCATCGTCTTGATCTTGCTGTCCCAATACACCACGCGATCGTAATAGCGGCCGTTTTCCACCAGCTCGCGGTTTTTCTTGTGCACCACCAGCGTGATGTGCGCGTTGGGGTAGCGTTCCCGCATCGCCCGCAGTGCCGGCGTGTTGAACATGAAGTCGCCCAACGCCGTGGTGGAATAGATGACGATATTGTCAAACTGCTGGGCGCCGTCGAACGTCGCCTTATCCTGAAAACGGCCGTACTTCGCCGTATAGCGCCGCAAGAACCAGTCGGCAACCTTGATTTTCCATTTCTTCGACATGTGCGTGCTTAATTCGCTTTAAGTTGATAATACTCGGCCAGCGTCATGCCCACCGTGCGCTGCTGCAGCCAGTCAAACAGCTGCTCCAGATCGCGGTACAGCCCTTCGATATCCTGCTCGGTTTTGAACGTCGGGCTGCCGCCCGGCATAAATTCGGAGGAGTGCAGCATGAATTCGACGTAGTCATGCCCCTGCGCCAGCGATGTTTCAGCCACGCTTATCATCTTGGCCACATTGCCGCCACTCGGCCGCAGCCAGTTGACGGACGGCGAACGCCGCTTGCCGCGCAGCCGGTCATAGCCCTGCTTGAAGGCATTCATCAGCGCCGAGTGCTTGTACTGGATACTCATCGGCACTTCCAGCAACGACGAAGCGCCCGGTTTGGCGATGTTCTGCGGATCGATGAAATAGGCCTGCGACGGGAACCGGCTATAGTCTGTGCCGCCGTTGCCCTGCGGATTGCCCGGCGAAAACTGCCAGTTGACCCGCGGCGTCACCGAACAGTCCACCTGATAGCCATACTCCAGCAGCAGCGAGGCATAATATTCGTTGAACGCCCAGCGGCCGGCGCGATGGCTGAGCATTTTGGTCTGGAAGGCATCTTCCAGCAGCTTGGTCATGTGATCGACCTTGGCGCGGATCTGATCGGCGGGATACTCGATCAAATAAGGCTTGTGGCGCCAGTCGTCGTCGGTCAGCGGCGTCAGCGGCGGGCTGTTCCAGGCATGCAGGTGCATGCCCACTTCACCCGTGCCGCGAGCGATCACGTCGCGCGCAAACTCGACATAAGCCGGGTCCATCGCCATTTCATAGTTGGTGAGATAAACCGGTTTGAAGGCGTATTTTTCGCACAATGCCTGAAAGCGCGGCAAGAAACGCGTGTTTTCGGTCGCGATGCGATCGTGGTTTTGCCACAGATTATCGCCTTCGGTATCAATGGTGATGAGAAACGCCGGTTTAGTCATGAATATCGAGCCTGATATCAACAGAATGCACTATGTTACGCAGGCCGTTTCGCCAGGGCAAACGACTTTGCTGCCTGGTTTGGACAACGTTGAAGCGCATTCGTCCCCGGCTCGGCGATTTTTTTACGGCCAGGCAAGAAAACCTTGCAACAGTAGCCACATGCGATCGTGTCATTTAGAATCAAAGATTGGTTTCCCAGAAAGCGACTCATGATGAACGACGCGCCAGCCCCAACTTCCGCCCCATCCGTACAGCGTATTTTGATCATAAAACTGCGCCATCACGGCGATATGCTGCTGGTCACGCCGGTCATCAGCAGCCTGCGGCAAAACTACCCGCAGGCGCAGATCGATGTGCTGCTGTATCAGGAAACGCAGGAAATGCTGGCCAGTAATCCGGAACTGTCGACGCTGTTCGCCATTGACCGTCAATGGAAAAAACAGGGCACCCGCGCGCACCTGGGGCACGAACTGGCGCTGCTGCGTCGCCTGAAGGCGCAACGCTACGATCTGGTGGTCAACCTGGCCGATCAATGGCGCAGCGCCATCCTCACGCGCCTGACCGGTGCGCGTATCCGTCTGGGCTTCGATTTCCCCAAACGCCGCGGCTTCCTGTGGCGCCATTGCCACACCCAGCTGGTGCCGGTCGACAATCACGCCCACCTGCATACCGTCGAACAGAATCTTTCGCTGCTGGCGCCGCTGAACCTGCCCGCGCTCAATGAACATGTGACCATGAGTTACGATCCGCAGGATTGGCAGACCTGTGAGCAACGGTTGCAGAAACAGGGCGTCGCCGGCAGTTATATTGTGGTGCAGCCCACCTCGCGCTGGTTCTTCAAATGCTGGAGCGAAGAGAAAATGGCCGCCACCCTCACCGCCTTGCAGGCCGACGGCCACCAGCTGGTGATCACCTCCGGCCCCGACGCCAGAGAACAAGCCATGGTCGAGCGCATTTTGGCGCTCTGCCCGCCACAGGGCGTGATCTCGTTGGCCGGCCAGCTGACGCTGCGCCAACTGGCCGCCCTGATCGACCACGCCAAGCTGTTTATCGGCGTGGATTCGGTGCCGATGCACATGGCCGCCGCGCTGCAAACGCCGTGCGTGGCGCTGTTCGGCCCTTCCAAGCTGACTTTCTGGCGGCCGTGGCAAGCTACCGGCGCCGTGATCTGGGCCGGCGACTTCGGCGAACTGCCCGATCCGGACGCCATCGATACCGGCACCGACGAACGGTATCTCGACCTTATTCCTACAGACGCGGTGATTGCAGCCGCGCGGAGCACGCTGGCATGAAAGCATTCCGTTTGGCGATCGTTCGCCAAAAATATCGCCCGGACGGCGGAGCCGAACGTTTCGTTTCCCGCGCCCTGGAAGCGCTGGAGCAACAGGATCTCGATCTGAACGTCATCACTCGCGAATGGCAGGGCGACGCCAATCCCAACTGGCATATCCACCTGTGTAACCCGTTAAAGCTCGGCCGCATCAGCCGCGAGCGAGGCTTCGCCGTGGCAGCCAGGGCGCTGTGGCAGAAAGAGCGCTTCGATCTGGTGCAAAGCCACGAGCGCATTCCCGGCTGCGACATCTATCGCGCCGGCGACGGCGTACACCGCCGCTGGCTGCTGCAACGCGCGCGTCTGCTGCCGGAATGGCGCCGCAAGTGGCTGTTCTCCAATCGCTATCACCGCTATGTGATGTGCGCCGAACGCGCCATGTACGCCGCGCCCGAGCTGAAAGCCGTCATCTGCAACGCCGAGATGATCAAGCAGGAAATCATCGCCGACTTTGGCGTGCCCGCCGACAAGATCACGGTGATCTATAACGCCATCGACAATCAAAAGTTCCCGCCCGCCGACGAGGCCCTGCGTCAACGTCTGCGCGAGCAATATCAGATCCCGCAACAGGCGCACTGCCTGATCTTCGTCGGCTCCGGTTTCGAGCGCAAAGGGCTGGCCGCCGCCATCCGCGCCGTGGCGGCGACCGACAGTCACCTCCTGGTGGTCGGTAAAGACAAAGCCGAAAAACGCTACCGGGCGCTGGCGCAGTCGCTGGGCTGCGGCGATCGCATTTACTTTATGGGCGTGCAGAAGCAGACCCTGCCGTTCTATCAGGCCGCGGACGCGCTGCTGCTGCCGACGCTGTACGATCCGTTCCCGAATGTAATTCTGGAAGCGATGTCGTGCGGCCTGCCGGTTATCACCAGCACCACCTGCGGCGGCGCCGAGTTTATCACCCCCGGCCAGAACGGCTTCGTGACCGACGCGCTCGATGTACCGGCCATCACGGAGGCTATTCGGGCACTGCCGCGCCAGGCGCTGGGATCATCCATGGGCGAAGCGGCGAGATTGCGCATTATGACGGCTACGCCGGCGCATCTGTCCGAACAGCTGATTTCCCTCTATAACCGGTTACTGGATTAGCTATGCGTATTCTGATGATCATCGACGGCCTGCCGGGAGGCGGCGCGGAAAAAGTGGTGCTGACCCTGTGTCAGGGCATGCAGCAACAGGGGCACGACGTCAGTCTGATCTCGCTGCGCGACGTCTGCAATTACCCTATTCCACCGGGCATTGATTATCAGGTGCTGGCCGATCGCAGCCGTGCCCCCTGGCGCAAGCTGACCGAGCTGTCGCGCCGCGCCGCCGCGCTGGATCGCGCGATAGCCGAACACGAGCGCCAAAACGGCGCGTTCGATCTGGTGTTCTCCAACCTGCATAAAACCGATCGTATCGTCAGCCGCAGCAAGCGGTTGGCCGCGGATCGCCTGTGGTTCTGCATTCACGGCATCCTCTCCACCTCCTACCTCGGTCACCGCAAGGGTCTGGATCGCTGGCTGAAGCAACGCAAAATCGCCAACGTTTACCAGGGAAGAAATATCGTCGCCGTTTCACAGGCGGTCGGCGACGATCTGCAGCGGAACTTGCCGATCCGCCCGCGCCGGTTGGCGGTCATCAACAACCCGTTCGACATCGACGCTATTCAGCAACAGGCGGCGGCGCCTTGCGAACTGGCCGGCCAGGACTATCTGGTGCACGTCGGCCGCTTTCACACCACCAAGCGGCATGACCGCCTGTTGAAAGCCTATGCGCTCTCCGGCATTCAGGCACCGCTGGCCTTGATCGGGTCCGGTGACGACGCCAAAGTCGCCGAGGTCAAACGTCTGGCGACAGACTTGGGCATCGCAGAGCGCGTGTTGTTCCTCGGTTTCCAGAGCAATCCCTACCCGTTTATTCGCCATGCCTCGCTGCTGGTGCTCAGCTCCGACAGCGAAGGGTTTGGCAACGTACTGGTAGAATCGCTGCTGTGCGGCACACCGGTGGTCAGCACTCGCTGCCCGGGCGGCCCTGCGGAAATTCTGGAAAAAGCCGGCATGGCTAACGCGCTGGCGGAATTAAACGAAGCGTCGCTGGCAGAAAAAATGGCGGAGTTTTACGCCAACCCGCCGCAGATAAATCAACAGCAATTGCTGAGCTATGGGCTTGAGCCTATTTGCCATCAATATATTGAGCTGAAAGAAGAACAATAAAAAAATAAATAAGGCAGGGGATGCCTGCCTTATTTTCTTCGTTAGTTGAGCGCCTGCATTTTCTGCCAAACCTCATCGACAGAAACATCTTCACAGTGCCCCGATTCACTTTGCAAAATATGATGGCGGCCAGTCCATGGATGCCAGGACACTTTATCGGTATCGCCAAAGAACACCACCATGTCCTTATTCAACGCAGCAGCAAGATGCATCTGCCCACCGTCGCTGCACAGCACCCGGTCGCATAAATCAAACCCGCCCAACAGCTCACGCACCGACGCCGTCGGATAAAGCGCGACGCGTTCGTTTTGACACAGCGCCAGCAGCTGTTCGGCGCGCTGCTGATCGCCGATGTCGTCCGGTGCCAACGTGCCCTGCGGCGACCAAAAGATCAGCACGCCGGTGCGGGGATCGGCAACCAGACGGTTGATGATTTCGGCATAGCGTTCAACCGGCCAACGCCGTTTCGGGCTGCGGCTGCTGATGTGCACGGCGCATACGCGCTCGACCGGCGGCAGACGTTCCTGCCGCCGCTGCGCCGCCAATTGCCGCTCTTCAGGCGCCAGAAACACCCGCACCGGCGGGATCGGAATGGATTGATCGGTTATCGCCGATAAATAGCTGTAGGTGTGCTCGACCTGATGGAGGCCGCGGAAATCGTCCTTGCGGAACGGGCGATGAATATCTTTCGTGCCCAGATCGGCGCCGATGATATGGGTGGCGCCGGCCATTTTCGCTAGACGCAGGCTGTATTTGCAAGGCACCGGGTTGGCCAGAATAACCGCATCGAACTTTATTTTGCGCAGCTTCAGGAAGATCATCATGCGTTCGAAATAAACGCCCAACGTGGTCTCATTTTTCGCCTTGTGCTTGGCCTTTTTATAGACAAAGACTTTCTCGAGATGAGGATTGTTTTTAACAACATCCTGGCTGACTTTATTGATCAGCAGATAAACTTTTGCGTCCGGATAGGCAATTTTCACCCCCTCAATCAAGGGCGTGGTGCAAACAAGATCGCCGATGTTATCGCGGCGAATAATTAAAATATTCTTCATTCCGAGCCTGTCGGCGAAATCGCTCGCCGGTTGTCTGAAACTGACACCCAAGGTTACCAAATTAGCGCCTTTCCCTTCCAGTTATGGTACTATTCCGAATAACCCATATAAATGAAATTGATAGAATGTTGCTGCGTTTATATCAGGTACTACTCTACCTCATCCAACCCCTGATCTGGCTCCGCTTACTGCTGCGCAGCCGCAAAGCTCCAGCCTACCGTAAACGCTGGGCGGAACGCTATGGCTTCTGCGCCGGGAAAGTCGTGCCAGGCGGCATCATGCTGCATTCCGTCTCCGTCGGCGAAACGCTGGCGGCCATCCCGCTGGTGCGGGCGCTGCGCCATCGTTACCCCGCTTTGCCGATAACTGTGACCACAATGACCCCGACAGGTTCAGAACGCGTCCAGTCCGCTTTCGGCAAAGACGTGCATCATGTCTATCTGCCCTACGATCTGCCCGGCGCCATGAACCGTTTCCTCGACCAGGTGAATCCCAAGCTGGTGATCATCATGGAAACCGAGCTATGGCCTAACCTGATCAACGCGCTGCATCAGCGGCAAATCCCCCTGGTGATCGCCAATGCGCGTCTGTCGGCCCGCTCCGCCGCCGGCTATAAGAAAATTGGCGGATTCATGCGCGATATGCTGCGCCGCATCACGCTGATCGCCGCACAGAACCAGGAAGATGGCGATCGATTTATCGAACTGGGCCTGAAACGCTCGCAGTTGGCCGTCACCGGCAGCCTGAAATTCGATATCTCCGTCACCCCGGAGCTGGCCGCCCGCGCTGTTACATTGCGCCGCCAATGGGCGCCGCGCCGCCCGGTGTGGATCGCCACCAGCACCCACGACGGTGAAGAGACCATCCTGCTGGAAGCGCACCGCAAACTGCTGGAAAAACACCCTGACCTGCTGCTGATCCTGGTGCCGCGTCACCCGGAACGCTTCCCGACCGCCAAAGAGCTGGTGCAGAAGGCCGGCTTCAGTTACACCCTGCGCAGCAGCGGCGAAATCCCGTCCGGCAGCACCCAGGTGGTGATCGGCGATACCATGGGCGAACTGATGCTGCTGTACGGCATCGCCGATCTGGCCTTTGTCGGCGGCAGCCTGGTGGAACGCGGCGGGCACAACCCGCTGGAAGCCGCCGCGCACGCCATCCCGGTGTTGATGGGCCCGCATACTTTCAACTTTAAAGACATCTGCGCCAAGCTTTCGCAGGCCGAAGGCCTGATCACCGTGACCGATGTCGATTCGCTGGTGAAGGAAGTGGCAACCCTGCTGACCGACGAAGACTACCGTCGTTACTACGGCCGCCATGCGGTGGAAGTGCTGTATCAGAATCAGGGAGCGTTGCAGCGCCTGCTGCAGCTGCTGGAACCGCACCTGCCGCCCCGGAGTCACTGAATGAGCAGCCGCAAAAGCCTGTCGGTGGTGATGATCGCCAAAAACGAAGCCGGGTTGTTGCCGGACTGTCTGCGCTCGGTCGAGTGGGCCGATGAAATCATTGTGCTGGACTCCGGCAGCGAAGACGACAGCGTCGCCGTCGCCGAAAGCCTGGGCGCCAAAGTCTTCACGCACACCGACTGGCAAGGGTTTGGCAAGCAGCGTCAGCTGGCGCAAAGCTACGCCAGCCATGACTACGTTTTGATGATCGACGCCGACGAACGCGTCACGCCCGAGCTGCGGCAATCTATCGAACAGGTGTTGAACGCGCCGGAGGACGGCTCTGTCTACAGCTGCGCGCGGCGCAACCTGTTCCTCGGCCGCTTCATGCGCCACAGCGGCTGGTATCCCGACCGCGTCAACCGCCTGTACGCCAACCAACGCTATCGCTATAACGACGATCTGGTACACGAGTCGCTGAACATCGGCGACGCCAAAGTGATCCCCCTCAGCGGCGATATGCTGCACCTGACCTGCCGCGATTTCTTCGCCTTCCAGCGCAAACAGCTGCGCTATGCCGAAGAGTGGGCCACGCAGCGCCACCGGGCCGGCAAGCGTTGCGGCTATTTGTCTATCCTGACCCACACGCTCGGCGCCTTCGTCAAAACCTGGCTGCTGCGCGCCGGCTTCCTGGATGGCAAACAGGGGTTGCTGTTAGCGGTGGTCAACGCGCAATATACCTTCAATAAATATGCCGCATTATGGGCATTGGGCCGCAACTACTCAGAGAAGTGAATCATGACCAGCAAAGCCATTTATCCCGGGACGTTCGATCCCATGACCAACGGCCACCTGGATTTAGTGACGCGCGCGTCGCTAATGTTCGATCACGTCATTCTGGCCATCGCCGCCAGCCCGAGCAAAAAACCGCTGTTCAGCCTGGATGAGCGCGTGGCGTTAGCGACGCAGGTCACCTCACATCTGGGCAATGTTGAGGTACTGGGCTTCAGCGAACTGATGGCACACTTCGCCGCGCACCAGAATGCCAATATCCTGGTGCGTGGCCTGCGTGCGGTGTCTGACTTTGAATATGAATTGCAGCTGGCGAACATGAACCGCCATTTGATGCCAACGCTGGAAAGCGTATTTCTGATGCCTTCCGAAGAGTGGTCGTTCATCTCCTCCTCACTGGTGAAGGAGGTCGCCCGTCACGGCGGCGATATCGCGCCTTTCCTGCCCGATGTGGTCACCCAGGCGCTGATGGCGAAGCTCGCCGCCGAGTGATCGGCTCAGCGCTGGCAGCGGCGGCAAAAGAAGGTGCTGCGCTGCCCGTGCTTGGCGGATTCGATCGGCGTGCCGCACGCGCGGCACGGTTCTCCCGCCCGGCCGTAAACCTGCAACTCCTGCGCGAAATACCCCGGTTTGCCATCCGACTGCAAAAAGTCGCGCAATGTCGTGCCGCCCTGCTCGATAGAGCGCTGCAACACCGCCTTGATGGTCTTCGCCAGCAGTTCCGCTTCGGCTTTGCTCAAGGATCCCGCCGGACGATCGGGCAGGATCCCGGCGCTGAACAGCGATTCGCTGGCGTAAATGTTACCAACGCCGACCACCAACTTGTTATCCATCAGCCACGGTTTGATTAGCGTGCGCTTATTGCGTGATTTTTCATACAGGTAGTCGCCGTTGAACGCTTCGCTCAGCGGTTCCGGCCCCAGATGCGCCAACACGCTGCTGGTCGCCAGGTCTTCGCACCACAGCCAGGCGCCGAAACGGCGCGGATCGGTATAGCGCAGGATCATGCCGTTGCTGATCACCAGATCGACGTGGTCGTGTTTGCCGGCTTCGTCTTCGTTTTCCTCGCGCAGCATGCGCAGGCTGCCCGACATGCCCAGGTGCACGATAATCCAACCGTTCTCCAGCTCGATCAGCAGGTATTTGGCCCGGCGCTGCACGCTGAGCACCGGCCGATCGCTCAGCGTCAGGATCTGCTCGGAAACCGGCCAGCGCAGGCGCGCATTGCGCACCACCGCATACTGAATGCTGTGGCCGACAAGATAAGGCTCTATACCGCGTCTGCTCGTCTCAACTTCCGGTAATTCAGGCATCTGGCTTCCCCTCCGACGTTTTCTACCCTTTATAAAACAAAAAACCCGGCCAAGGCCGGGTTTTTCATTAATCCACTAAAATTATTTAATTTTAGCTTCTTTGTATACTACGTGCTGACGGACAACTGGATCGAATTTCTTCAGTTCCAATTTTTCCGGCTTAGTACGCTTGTTCTTCGTGGTGGTATAGAAGTGACCAGTACCAGCAGAAGAAACCAGCTTGATCTTCTCGCGAACACCTTTAGCCATGATTCAGTTCCTTAATACTTCTCACCACGGGCACGCAGATCGGCCAGAACCGTCTCAATACCCTTCTTATCGATAACACGCATACCTTTAGCAGATACACGCAGAGTTACAAAGCGCTTCTCAGCCTCAACCCAAAAACGGTGTGAGTGCAGGTTAGGCAGAAAACGGCGTTTGGTCGCGTTCATTGCGTGGGAACGGTTGTTACCGCTCACCGGGCGCTTGCCAGTAACTTGGCAGACTCGGGACATGTCTATTCTCCAAAAATCAAATCAGCTCGAGCTTCGTATAGGGTATGGCCGCCTCGTCAGGCTTTTAGAGCCCATCTCAGCAAACTTCATACTGAGGAGACTCTCGTCATCAGGTAGAAACCACACATCAGGTCAGAAACCTGCTGAGATAGGCTCTTGCGCCAAACCCAAGATTCTCAAAGGTGGCGTAGTATACGCTCTGAAGCGTAAGTGCTCAAGTCCCGAACAGCTAAAGATCCCACAAGGATCGCGAAAAAATCGCTTAAAGCCATCCGCGCTCGGCAAAAGAGACGCATTCACCCCGACCGATCACCAAATGATCAAGCACTCGGATCTCCAATAACTGACAGGCTTTCACCACCTGTTCCGTTATCAAACGGTCGGCATGACTGGGTTCAGCCTTACCCGAAGGGTGATTATGCGCGAGAATCAGCGCGGCGGCATTAGCCTTCAACGCTTCACGCACAATTTCTCTCGGATAGACGACGACGCTGCTGATGGTACCAGCAAACATCTCCTGATGGCGAATAACCCGATGCTGATTGTCTAAAAACAATACCAAAAAGACCTCTCGCTCGCGATGCGCCAGCAGGCTTTGCAGATAATGCTGGGTGACGCGCGGGTTGAGCATGGCGTTTTCCTGCGACAAGTGGCTGGAAAAGAAGCGCAGCGCCAGCTCGGCAATCGCCTGCAGTTGGGTATAGCTGGCGTCGCCCAGGCCTTTTTGGCTGCAAAAAGCCTGATGGTCGGCCGACATCAGGTGATAAAGCGAGCCGAATCGGCGCAGCAGTTGCTCCGCCAGCTGCATCACATGCACGCCGGGCAACCCGGTGCGCAAGAAAATGGCCAACAGCTCTGCGTCAGACAGCGACGCCGCCCCCTGCATCAACAGCTTTTCACGCGGCGCCAACGCGCCCGGCCAGCACGCCACAATCGGGTTGCTCATCGTGTTCCTCCCTGAAAGGGCTACAGCATGCCATGCGCCACCCGACGCGTTCGACAGGTGTTTGATAACATTGCGAAGTGTTTCGCAAAGCACAATGTAACGCCTTGCAGCCATTGCGGAATCGCTCACCTGAACGGCGGATATGCTAAAATGGCGCATCTTTCGGCTTTCAATCGGACAATGATGATGACGGGACTTTCCGGCAAACATATTGTGCTTGGCATCAGCGGCGGCATCGCCGCCTACAAGTGCCCAGAGCTGGTGCGCCGCCTGCGCGACAGGGGCGCGGAAGTGCGCGTGGTGATGACCCACGCAGCCAAGGCGTTCATTACGCCGCTGACGCTGCAGGCCGTTTCCGGCCATCCGGTGTCCGACGATCTGTTGGATCCCGCCGCCGAAGCCGCCATGGGCCACATCGAGCTCGGCAAATGGGCGGATCTGGTGATTCTGGCGCCGGCGACCGCCGATCTGCTGGCGCGCGTCGCTGTCGGCATGGCCAACGATCTGCTGACCACCGTCTGCCTGGCGACCGACGCCCCTATCGCCGCCGCGCCCGCCATGAACCAGCAGATGTATCGCGCCGCCGCCACGCAGGCCAACCTGCAAACGCTGCAGGCGCGCGGCATGCTGCTCTGGGGGCCGGACAGCGGCAGCCAGGCCTGCGGCGACGTCGGCCCGGGCCGCATGCTGGATCCGCTGGACATCGTCGAGCTGGCGAGCGGTCATTTCTCCGCCCCGCAGGATCTGCAACATTTGCAGGTTATGATCACCGCCGGCCCGACGCGTGAAGCGCTGGATCCGGTGCGTTTCATCAGCAATCACAGCTCCGGCAAAATGGGCTTCGCCATCGCCCGCGCCGCCGCCGCCCGCGGCGCGCAGGTGACGCTGATCGCCGGGCCGGTGAGCCTGCCGACGCCGCCGAAGGTCACACGCGTGGACGTCACCAGCGCGCTGGAGATGGAGCAGGCAGTGCAACAACGCGCCGCTCAGCAGCAGATTTTCATCTCCTGCGCCGCCGTGGCCGACTATCGCCCCGAGCGGATCGCCGATGAAAAAATAAAAAAACAGGGTGATGAAATCGTCCTCAAGATGGTAAAAAACCCCGATATCGTCGCCGGCGTGGCGGCGATGACCAAAAATCGACCGTTTGTCGTGGGGTTTGCCGCCGAAACCCAGAATGTGGAAGAATACGCGCGGCAAAAACTGGCGCGTAAGAAGCTGGATTTGATTTGCGCTAACGATGTATCGCTTGCAGAGCACGGGTTCAACAGCGACACCAATGCCCTGCATCTTTTTTGGCAGGATGGAGAGAAACGCCTGGCGCTGAGCGACAAGGCACTCCTTGGCCAACGTTTAATAGACGAGATAGTCAGCCGTTATGATGAAAAAAATCGACGTTAAGATCCTCGACCCGCGCATCGGTCAGGATTTCCCGCTACCGACCTACGCTACGCCGGGCTCCGCCGGTCTCGACCTGCGCGCCTGCCTGGACAGCGCGGTAGAGCTGGCGCCGGGTGAAACCACGCTGCTGCCTACCGGTCTCGCGATCCACATCGCCGACGCCAGCCTGGCGGCGGTGATCCTGCCGCGCTCAGGCCTGGGCCATAAGCACGGCGTCGTGCTGGGCAATCTGGTCGGCCTGATCGACTCCGATTATCAGGGCCAGCTGATGGTGTCCGTCTGGAACCGCGGCCAGAAGCACTTCACCATCGAGCCGGGCGAACGCATCGCGCAGATGGTCTTCGTGCCGGTGGTGCAGGCCGAGTTCAACCTGGTGGAAGAGTTCGACAGCAGCGAGCGCGGCGAAGGCGGCTTCGGCCACTCGGGGCGCCACTAAGCGCCACCCAATGCACGAGGGCCGGCAGGGAAACGTCGCCTGAACCTTGCTTTCCGGGGAGATGGATGTCTCTGCGGCAAGGTTTTACCGCGACAATTGCAGCGCACACCAGGCAGCGCGGAAAAAGGCCGTTAAGGCCGCTGACCCCAGCATCGTAAAAAAGCTATCACATAAGCCGCACAGAGCCTGCTCTGCAGCGGCCGGTGCGCGGGTTTCCGTCAGTTAAGTTTTAGCAAGGGTCTAATCAGACATGGCAGAAAAAGAAAAGACGAAAAGGAATCGGCGCGAGGAAATATTGCAGGCGTTAGCCCAGATGCTGGAGTCCAGCGACGGCAGCCAACGCATCACCACCGCCAAGCTCGCCGCGAACGTGGGTGTTTCTGAAGCTGCGCTGTACCGGCATTTCCCCAGCAAGACACGGATGTTCGACAGTCTGATCGAGTTTATCGAAGACAGCCTGATCACCCGCATCAACCTGATCTTGCAGGACGAGAAAGAGACGTTTAATCGTCTGCGCCTGATTTTGCTGCTGATTCTGGGCTTTGCGGAGCGCAACCCAGGGCTGACGCGCATCATGACCGGCCACGCGCTGATGTTTGAACAGGATCGCCTGCAGGGCCGCATCAACCAGCTGTTCGAGCGCATCGAGGCGCAGCTGCGTCAGGTGCTGAAAGAGCGCAAATTGCGCGAAGGCAAAGGCTTTATCGTCGATGAAACGCTGCTGGCCAGCCAACTGCTGGCCTTCTGCGAAGGCATGTTGTCGCGCTATGTGCGTTCGGAATTCCGCTATCGCCCCACGCAGGAATTCGACGCCCGCTGGCCGCTATTAGCGGCACAGCTGCAATAACGAAAACGCCGGGCATGCCCGGCGTTGTTATTTATACTCCGTACTGCTCACGGTAAGCGCGCACCGCCGCCAGGTGGTCCGCCATCTCCGGTTTCTCTTCCAGATAGGCGATCAGATCCTTCAGCGTGACGATTGAAATCACCTTGCAGTGATAGTCGCGTTCCACTTCCTGAATGGCGGAGATATCCGCGCGGCCGCGTTCCTGGCGGTCGAGGGAGATCAGCACGCCCGCCAGCGAAGCGCCGCTGGCGCCGATGATTTCCATCGACTCGCGGATCGCGGTGCCGGCGGTGATCACATCGTCCACCAGCATCACGCGCCCCTGCAGCGGGCTGCCCACCAGCGAACCGCCTTCGCCATGGGTCTTGGCTTCCTTGCGGTTAAAGCAGTAAGGCACGTCGCGTTCATGGTGTTCCGCCAGCGCCACCGCCGTGGTGGTGGCGATAGGAATGCCTTTATAGGCCGGGCCAAACAGCAGGTCGAAATCGATGCCGGAATCCATCAGGGCTTCGGCGTAGAAGCGCCCCAACAGCGCAAGATCGCGCCCGGTATTAAACAGGCCGGCGTTGAAGAAATACGGGCTGGTGCGGCCGGATTTCAGGGTGAACTCGCCGAACTTCAATACCTGCTTGTTAAGCGCGAACTCGATAAACTGGCGCTGATAGGCTTTCATTATTGCTTCTCCTCGTCTGAATCTGCTTGGGTCTTGTCATTACTGCCGCCCGATCGCCGGGCATAAAAAAGGCGACTTCTCAGTCGCCTTGAAAAATCAGTCCGCCAGCGCCGCTTTCTGCGCCTGGAAGATGGTTTCGATGCCCCCTCGGGCCAGCGCCAATAGCGCCAACAGCTCATCGTGGCTGAACGGCTCGCCTTCGGCGGTGCCCTGCACTTCAATCATGCGGCCGTCTTCCATCATCACTACGTTCATGTCGGTTTCCGCCGCGGAATCCTCCACATACTCCAGATCGCACAGCGCTTCGCCATTGACGATGCCGACGGAAACCGCCGCCACCATGCCCTTCATCGGGTTAGCTTTCAGCTTGCCGTTGGCCACCAGGGTGTTCAGCGCGTCGGCCAGCGCCACGCAGGCGCCGGAGATGGAGGCGGTGCGGGTACCGCCGTCGGCCTGCAATACGTCGCAGTCGAGGGTGATGGTGAATTCACCGAGCTTTTTCAGATCTACCGCGGCACGCAGCGAGCGGGCGATCAGGCGCTGGATCTCCAGCGTGCGGCCGCCCTGCTTGCCTTTGGCGGCTTCACGGGCGTTGCGGCTGTGGGTGGAGCGCGGCAGCATACCGTACTCGGCGGTGATCCAACCTTGCCCCTGGCCTTTCAGGAAGCGCGGAACGCCCTCTTCTACCGTGGCGGTGCACAAGACTTTGGTATCGCCAAACTCAACCAGCACTGAACCTTCAGCGTGTTTGGTATAGTGACGGGTCAGTGTCAGTGGGCGAACTTGCTGTGGTGCTCTGCCTGCAGGACGCATGGGCTCTCTCCGGCTTCAAATCAACTATTGGCTGCGCATTATACGGGCTTCGTGACGTAATGCCTATCCTGCCCGCAGCCGCGACGCTATAATCGCCCCATCTTTTCCTATTACGGGTACGCATCAATGATCCGCAGCATGACCGCCTACGCCCGGCGTGAAATCAAGGGTGAATGGGGCAGCGCAGCCTGGGAGCTGCGTTCCGTTAACCAGCGCTACTTAGAAACCTACATCCGCCTGCCGGAACAATTCCGCAGCCTGGAGCCGGTGATCCGTGAACGTATCCGTGGCCGCCTGACCCGCGGCAAAGTCGAATGCAACCTGCGTTTCGAACTGGATCCAAGCGCGCAAAGCTCGCTGATCCTGAACGAAAAGCTGGCCAAACAGCTGGTCGAAGCCGCCAACTGGGTGAAAATGCAGAGCGACGAAGGGGAAATCAACCCGATCGACGTGCTGCGCTGGCCGGGCGTGATGTCCGCGCAGGAGCAGGATCTGGATGCCATCAGCGCCGAGCTGATGCAGGCGCTGGACGGCGCGCTGGATGACTTTATCGTCGCACGCGAAAGCGAAGGCGCCGCGCTGAAAACGCTGATCGAACAGCGCCTCGACGGCGTCAGCGCCGAAGTGGTCAAAGTGCGCGCCCAGATGCCGAACATCCTGCAATGGCAGCGCGAGCGCCTGGTCAGCAAGCTGGAAGAGGCGCAGGTGCAGCTGGAAAACACCCGCCTGGAGCAGGAGCTGGTGCTGATGGCGCAGCGCATCGACGTCGCCGAAGAGCTGGACCGCCTGGAAGCGCACGTGAAAGAGACGCACAACATCCTGAAGAAGAAAGAAGCCGTCGGCCGCCGCCTCGACTTTATGATGCAGGAGTTCAACCGCGAATCGAACACCCTGGCCTCCAAGTCGATCAATGCCGACGTCACCGCCTCCGCCATCGAGCTGAAGGTGCTGATCGAGCAAATGCGCGAGCAGATCCAGAATATCGAGTAAATTATTTTAAAGTCCACTTGAATCCATAAGCCCATGTTAAATGGGCTTTTTTATTTGAAAGATAGTCTATATAAGACCATTCAGATTTATTAAAAACCACCAGAAAATGGGGAGTAGAACGGGGAGCATTTTTGCTTTACTAGCCCGATCTGGCAGTTTATAACAATGTACCCCCCACTACTTTTTCCATCAGGACAGATTATGACCTCACTCACAGCCAGGACAGTTCAGGCTCTCATCAAAGCAAGAGAACCGGGGAAGTTTGGAGATGGGCGAGGCTTGTACCTGAAAGTCCCACAAAAAGGTGAGGCGTATTGGATGCTTCGATACACAATCGGCTCTAAGAGACGAGAAATCACCTTAGGTAAGGTATCTCATCTATCTCTGTCCGAGGTTCGTAGCCTCGCTGAGGATACTCGAAGAAAAGTTGCCACCGGGGATGATCCTATTGCTGAGAGAAAACTCAATCGCCCTAAGCAACTGACCACAGTAGATGGACTGTTTGAAGACTGGCACAAAGACCTGGTTAGGCGGTTGAAGCATCCACAAATCCCAGAAAGGGTATACAGGAAAGATATTGCTCCTACGATTGGTCAACTTTCTTTGGCGAAGATAACCCCCATTGATGTTCGAGCCATTCTCCAAAAAATTACAGATAGCGGAAGGCCAACCATTTCAAATGATGCCCTACTCTACATGAAGCAACTCTTCGACCATGCAATCAAGCTTGGATTATTGTTAAACAATCCAGCTTCTGCGTTTAAGGTCAATGATGCAGGTGGAATCGAAAAAAGCAGAGAAAGAGCATTGAGTCTGGAAGAAATTGGTCAGGTGTTTAAAGTTTTCAGAGAACACTCTGACAGCTTCTCTCGTGATAACTACCTTGCATGTGCCCTACTTCTACTGCTGGCAGTTCGAAAAAGTGAACTTACGGAAGCGCCTTGGTCAGAATTTGACCTTGATGAGAAAAAGTGGTCTTTACCAAAAGAAAGGAGTAAGTCAGGAGTGGGCATTGTGATTCCGCTACCCCCACTGGCAATTGAAATGTTAAAAGAGCTAAAGGTCAGAGCTTTTGGTTCTGATTATGTCTTTCCTAACCGCAGATCCAGTAAGAATCTACATATGGGAAAAGATACCCTCAACAGGGCGATAGCCAAGCTATTCGGGGTAGAACCGGGTAAGAGGAAGCAACCACCTAATGTAATGGGTAATATTGAATATTTCACAGTCCATGACTTACGAAGGACTTGCAGAAGTTTACTTGCATCACTGTCTGTTCCCCCACATGTCGCAGAAAGATGTCTGAACCATAAGCTGAAGGGTGTAGAAGGTATTTATGACAGATATGATTATTTTGATGAAAGAAAAGAAGCCTTACAAAGGCTTTCAGAAAGATTATCAAAAAAACCATTTGAACACTTCATTATTCCAGCTTTATAAGTGATTTTTTAATACTCTGATTCATTTGTTCTATCGAGTTTTTAATATCACCTTTGAGACTAAACTTACAATGGTAAAATTTAATACCACTATTTATTGTACCAATAAATTCGAGGTCGGTATTTTCATCCATTGAAGGAGATATCCATAATGCCACGGATGTTTTGAGTGCTGTCGCATGACTAATTAATTGATAACGGTCAGACTCATCAATTTTAGGTTTATATTTTACCTCACCAAGCATGATAGGAACCTTCCCTTTTTTAAAAATCAAATCAGGTTTAACTGGAAACCTTTTATTATCAGAAAAAAGAATACCTTGATGTTTTTTTTGGTTTCCATCAAAAACACGAACTCCAAACTTCATAAAATAATTCGAAATGCAATTCCTTATAAAGTTTTCAAAAACAACATCCATATTAAAGAGAAAAGAAGGCATTCTAGTTCCGTCTGGATTGAAAGAGAAACCTATTTTTTTATAACCTAAAAGAATTGCATAAGTAGTAAGAAGACCATCATAATGTTTTTTATTAACAGAGTCAGCCTGATTCAGCAACGTATGATAGTCTGGATTCATTTGACGCGGCTCAAGCATTTCCAATATACTCAGCGCCTCTAGAAGAATATTTTTTTCCTCTTCAACGTTATTAAGCAATCGTGATTTTTGAAGAAACGCCAAACAACTTTTCTTAATTGTTTGGTTTAAAGCAATATCTCTTGAGAAAATGAATACATCTGAGGCTACAGTATAATGATTGCCTTTTAAAATATGTTTTTTTAAAGTTCGCCCGAAGTTTAAACTAGGCCTATAAAAACCTTCTTCTTCTTCTAATTTATATTTTCTTGTAAAAGAGCTATCTAAGATAGGTCTTAGGAAAAAACAAAAACTCTTTAAAAGCACTTTTAAAGGAACATCACTATCATTAACTTCATAGCTTCGCAGAAATGGTAATAATGAATCACAAGATACATCTGAAATTCTGACCATTTCCCAAAGATTGACAATAGGGAACTTTGGTTTGATATTTATGATTATTTCGCTTGTTAAAGGCAATAGCCCTACAATGCCAAGAACCCGTAATTCAATGCCATTAATTGTATCTCTTAAATCTATTACGGATAACTTCCTGGCACTTTCAAAAATTAGTGAATTACCGAATTGATCGTAAAGCATTTCTTTAGGGAAACGTCTAGTCTCCCTTTCAAACAAATCTATTACCAATGTTTTAGAGTCATTCATTTTATATCTCTAATTATTTTCACTCGAAATTGTCATCAGTTAATAGTTCAATTATTTTCTGTTTAGTCTCTTCATACTTGCTTCGATCATGCAATAATGCCCTTTTTAACGGAAGCGATATTTTAGCTTTCCATATAGACATTAAATCTTCTTGAGACTTAACTTTCATGAATCCAGCATGGCCAAAACCATTTGGGAAAGCATTATTTATTAAATTAAATACAAAAATGATTTTTCTTATTAGCGAATCTTCTATCCCTTCATCTTGTAATTTTTTTTCAAGAGTAAGTTGGTCCGGTTCAAAATTTATAACCCAAAACCGTCTCAAAAGAGCATCATCAAGCTCAGTAATGGAACGGTCATAAGGATTAGCTGTAGCTAATATAATTATATTTTCAGGTATGAAAACTTCTTTGCCAGAGAATGGCAAGGTAAAAATTTTATTCCTATAATCTCTTTCTATATATGTTAAAGCTTCACCAAATATTCTTTGGACATCACCTCGATTTAATTCGTCTATAACGATGACATGAGGTTTATCATTACTTAACTTAGCTTTCTCACAAAACTCTAAAAAAAGTCTTGGTGCCAGCTCATAGGTAATATTCTGATTCACTTCAGAATATTTTGGTCTAAACCCTTCAACAAAGTCGTCATAACTTATAGCTGGATGAAATTGAAGATATATTATATTTTCCTCACTGGTAATTTTATTGGCTATTTTTCGAGCATAGTGGGTTTTACCAGTACCAGGGGGACCTACAAATAAAAAATTCAAACTTTCCTGATTACGGATGGATGCCATAATTTCAGAGTATATACTGTCATCATCACCTAACTCAGGTTCTACTATTTCATCTTCAACCATAGAATCACTTACTAAAGATTCTTTGAATTTCGGAGCTAAATTTTCTAATATTATATTCGAAGATTGTTTTTCATTATCTAATTCAGGCCAAGGTATATCACCAAAAATTCTAAATCTTTCATGGAAAGCTGGTGGAAAACTATCTATACCAAGCTCTTGAGTTAAAAGAAAATTAAATAACAAATCCCACGAAACTATATTATCTGGGAATCCTTTAAATGCAAATAACCATATGAGGAAGTATTCAAACCTGAAACTATCTGGGACTTCATTCTCAAACCTTGGTTGGAACTGATCCGTTAGTTTAACAAGGGATTTTTCTCCTTCAATTAACCCCTGCAACCTCATCTCTCTATATCCACGAGATGAAAAAAGATTACCCCACATCTTAGTATCTTGCCGAATAACAAAATCCCCACTATAGGGACCTGTTTTCCAACCAACAACGTCTTTAAAACGGGGACGAAGAAGATTATTACCTCTTTTAGTTGGAGGAATATCCAATAAATTACCATTAAAATACCTGTCCAAAAAGTGATCCGTACCTAATTTTTTAGACATATCAACAACTTCCGTTGTACTCACTTCATTAGAAGCAAATACGAAAGCAGGCAAAAGCCAATTTCCATTGAACTGTTGGAGATGCTCTATAGCCTCGATAATTGATGAAATTTTGAAGTATTTCATGGTAATCCCTTATTTTTTATTGCCAGGCTTTCTAAAATTGGCTTTATTACCAGCCCAAGAACTCCATAAAGGTGATGGCTGTGAGACTCTTTGGATAATTTTATCAAACTCAATCCTTTGATGACCGTCTGCCTCAAGGGAAGTGTCAATAAAATCAATGTAGTCGGGACTCATATCAATACCAACAACATTGCGATCATTAGCTAAAGAAGTAAAAATAGTAGTACCACTACCTACAAATGGATCTAGCACATGCCCACCCACCGGACTACCGATCTCAATGCATCTTCTTACTAATTCAGAAGGAAATGAAGCATTGTGATTAGCTCGACGACTTCTTTCGATAGGGATATTCCATACATCTTCTTCAACAAGCATAGAACGATCGAAGCTGTAAAAACGGCTTTTGGAAAACATGAAAACGAACTCATATTGTCTGTAAGGACGATCTCTTGCCGTAGGTTCGACAAATGCATTACAACGGTTCCAAATGATAGAACTTCGCAAAGTCCATCCTCGGTTCTGCATAGCAAATGCAACTTTCCACGGGATACCAATTAAACTTTTTTTAGGTATATCCCAACCACTTTGGTCTACAGGTCTAACCTTCTGCCGTAAAAAATCTCTGGAGGCGCATTTAGGATCGCGACCATGCGGCTGCCCATTGCCAGAATAATATGTATCACCAATGTTAAGGAAGAAAACGCCCTCTGGATGTAAAGTTCGCTTTACTTCATCGAATACCGTCATCAATTGTTCAATGTAAGCTTCCACAGAAGCTTCATGCCCTAATTGTCCTTCATAACCATAATCTCTTACCCAGAAATAAGGTGGAGAAGTAACGGCAACGTTGAATACATTGTCTGGAAGTTTTTTCAGGCAAGAAGCGGAGTCGCCCTTTAGCAAGCCCGCCATGTGCATAGCACCAGACTTAAAGCACATTTTATCTTCAGTCTGCTTATTGACAGCTTGGAAACTTGTGGCAAGATCCAGTTCTAAGTTTTTCTTCATGATATTCCTAAATATTATATCTTCTAAGGATGCACCCTTTATAATACCACAAAAACACCCGAATTGGAACTTGTTATTTTATAGCAGTTTCTTTGCTAATGCGTATTGAACTGGCTCAGGAGTCGATAAAACCATCTCTATTTTGTCTACTTGTTGTAAAGTAATATCTACAACGTAAATATATCTCTTTTGCAATCCAGAAGAGTTCCAGGGAGCATTAGGGCTATTATTTAAAGAAGGTATTGGCTCTAATACAAAAAACATGTCGGATTTTCGGCTAGGACCATTTTTAGTAGTTTTGTAAGATGGAAATAGTGAACAACATACAAGTAGCACATAAGATATGTAGTCAAATTGCATTCCCTTATACGACCAAATATCTAATTGGTTAGCATTCTTTAAACAATTTTGCATATCATACCAATTAAAATTGAGTTGGGGAAATTCTTTTCTAATTTTAAAATAAATATTCCATAAGTTTTCTTTAGTCCAGTTCTTTGCAGCAACCCTCAAGGATGGATCTTTTGGAATATTTATCAAATTTGAGAATGGAATATTATTTTTGTTTATCGATGGACAATTAGAACCAGGCTTATGGGCAAAATGCGCCCTTTTCTGAGCAGCTTTAGATTTCGTAGTTAAACGCTGATCGCAAATAATACAACATGGTATACTAAGATTGTAATCAAGTAGCCAAACCTCTATAGGAATCAGATTTTTTTGACTATCTCCTGATTTGTATGCTTTATTTGTCATAGTCCCTCCCTTGTAAGTTAAAAGAGTATGGACTATTGTTCAAAATATTTCAATACGTTCAAATGAGTAGTAGACAATTTGATATATACAATTGAAAAGCACCACGGTTATTGTATTTTTCCCATATTAATGAAATGACTTTCATTGATGCATCATATTCAAGACCCACTATATACTGATGGAAGCTTTCCTCTCCATACGTAACTATAAACTCAGATATTTTATCAACATTCTTTTCAAAATAATCATCTAAGTTATCAATATTAAATTTTATATCATATATAGCTGAAATAACTTGCCACTTTAATTTCTCTTTTTCTATCATAAGGATCATCTCATCTTAAATTTAATCATTTAATACTTGCAATATTTATTTATGTCAAGTCTTCCACGTTATAATCCATAAGCAAGGGCTAACTCTACGAAGCTACGCTTCTTTGAGTTCCCTTGTTTTTCGCCCTACGGTTGAAAAATAAGAACCGGGTCAAATTCAAAATATTGACATATCAAATTTTTGAAATATAAATGTACAAAGTGCTGCAAAGGAATTGCTCACAATAAAAGTAATACAAAACCTAATATACGAAAAGGAGCTTCTATGAAAGAAACTATAGGATTACAATTCTGTAAGAAAAACAACAAAGTCCCAGCTAAATCATTGCGTACTCATTGTGTCAGCGCCCGATTCAACCATGAAGAACTACAGCTTCTCAACACGAAACGCGGTGATAAAAGCAAGGGAGAGTGGCTTCGCTTAGCGTCCCTGGATAAGCTTCCTTTGTCCGTTCCGGCCATCAACATAGAAGCCTGGAAATCTCTGAGCGAAATTTCACAGAAGCTGAACAAGCTTGTCGCTCATCTGGATAACAAAAGCCAGGGTAGCTCTCTGACGCAAACAGAACTATTCGCAGTGAAGCGCCAGATCTCTGAGCTTCGCATAAATCTTGTTGGTGCTGATCTATGGGGAGAAATAAATGAATGAAAGGGATGCAAAAAATCAAAAGAGGAAAAACCTTTAATTGCCTTATTTCTTATTTATTAAAACCTGCTTCGCACCACATGTCAGATCCGTATGTAGTCGGTGGCAATGTCATAGAAAGCTTCGCAGAAGCACTAAGTGCAGAGTTCAACACAACGAAGCTTCTACGTCCTGATGTCAGTAAACCCGTATGGCATAACTCTTTGCGTCTTCCTTGTGGTGAGTCTTTACCAAGAACGCAATGGAAACAGATAGCCGATGACTACATGAAGCGTATGGGCTTCTCTGAGACGCATCTACGAGCTTACGTCCTACATGATGATGGAGAGGGTCAGCATATCCATATAGTAGCAAGTCGCATCGATACCATATCAGGGAAGCTGTATCTGGGAAAAAACGAGAATCTTATCAGCACCCGTATCATCCAGGAACTTGAAAAAGACTACCAGTTAACCAGAACCAAAGGACCTGATGCTCTGAAACCTCCTGCCTCACCTGCTGCCAAACGTAAAAAATCACGTAATGAAGCAATGTTAGAAGAGAGAACAGGCGAGAAATGTGCAAAGACGCTCATACAAGAAGCTATAGATACACTGCTCACAAGCCAGATTTCCGAAGACGAGTTTGTGCAGCAGCTTGCAGTTCAGAAGATAAAAGCGCTACCCAACAGGTCTTCGACTGGAAAAATGAATGGTTTTTCCTTTGAGTACGCCAATATTTCATTCAAGGCTTCTCAGCTTGGTAAAAAGTATTCATGGAAAAACTTAGAACAGCTCATACGCATTGATACAATCCAAACGATGGCGTCTGATGCAATAGTTTGTTTTGGTGCAGTAGATGCGAGCGACATATTGCTTCCCTTACCTGAACGACCTCAACCACTGTTGAAAGAAAATTTGGATGCTAAAACAATAACAGCTACCAATAGTTATATAAATCTCACAATGAGATGGATAGAAGCAATCCCCTGGTTAGATAGCATAGTTGGTATCGTAAAAAGCTTGCATAACTCTTTCTTTGAACGCAAAAACAAACCAGCAATAATCTTTTCTGCTTCACCACTTTCTATAGACCTACCATCTCCTCCGTCTGTTGAAAAACCTGTGAAAACAAACATTTTTAGACTGAAAATTTAGCTTAAAACAACCTAAAAACCCTATACTGTTGATTTTATGACAAATAATTGATCGTTATAATCGATCGATTAATCACAAATGATAGCCAGCACCTATCAAATTGCAAAATATCGATCGGTACAAATGATTTGATAACTTTACAGCTTTGTACAAAATGTACGTTGAAGGAACTATCAGCTAAAAGACTGATTTTACTAGCCTATTTTTAATATCGTTCTATCATACAGGAAAAACCGTATGAAATTCTTCATGATGAAACGTGTAATGCTGGCGATTGCACTCCCTGTTTTTGTTGCTTTTTTTGGGGGCGCTAAGGTCATGTCAGTTTATTGGGTGCCCCTGTTTTTTATCAGTGCGATGCTATGTGCAACAGCTTATGGCAAATATGTCGTCAGGAAAAACAATGATGCTACATTCAATTATCTGAATGAAAATAATGATGGGATCTATATTCATAAATTCAATGACTGCGAGATTAGGTTAGACAAAAATAAACAAGAAGTATTTCTTAAAAATAGCGCAGGGGCAAAAACGTATTCTTTTGATGATATCAAAGAGTGGCACTACAACATTACATACGGTGGTGAAGTTGCAGGTGCTGGATTAACTAGTATCAGAGAGAACGGTAAAACATTAGGCCAAAACATCGCTGATACAGGTCTCTTTATCCGCGTAAAAGACGTTCGTAAACCAGAGTGGCATATCCGGTTCTATCCCCGTAATGATGCTTTTAATTCGCGTAATGGGTTGAATGATTTGAAGACGCAGCTCAACCAATGGATGGAGATCTTTGATCAGAATTTAAATGCTGCATAGAAAATTTTTAATAATCGCTAAGCCTGTATGCTGACATACAGGCTTTTTTTATTTTACAGTAATTAAATTTGACAACAGGAAAATGGTACGTCATAAGTTGAATAATATGGCTACCAGTGCTAGCTGGTAGCCATATATCAGCAACCCCTTAGTAAACCGGTTGGCTATACAAAAGGATGCTGATAAAAATCGCTATCCTTAGCAGGTTTGTGAGATTATTATGCATAATCCACCTCCTTCTTTATAATTGTTATTTTAAGGACCTGTGGTCCAAGTGTATAGTAGCAGCAAAAGCACCCTCATGGGTGCTTTTTTTGTTCATCTAAGGGTATGTAATTGAGAAGTGTGAAGGAATTCCGCTTTGGAGAGAACTTCTTGTTGATAGTCAAGCCACGTTTTTCGATGGGTAAGATACGACATAGCATTCAGGCTAAAAATTCAAAAGCTAAAGATACTATTTATGTCCATGACTTATATTAAACTCGATGTCCCTTTTCCTCAAACTCATAGCCAACAGAGATCTATCATATTTTCTTTTTTCTGTTATAAATACACTTTCCGAATTAGCTTTGTTTTTCATGATAAAGTGAATAAGTAATCCACACATTCTTCTTATTCTCTCAGCGTCGATTACTCTTTTTTCAACATTGTTAATAAAGCAGTAATAAGAGGTAAGCATAAAAGATAAAACAATATCCCTGTTAGCTAACTCTATATTATCAATGTCATTTTTATACTTGATATAGAAACCTACACAAAAAAGGTAAGATTTATCAATTATATCTGATTCTGATAGTCCAGACTCTTCGAGTTTCTTCACGAAACGTTCAAAAAGAATTAGAAAACGCTCCATGCTATTTAATTTTTCCATAATATGCATCCTTGCAATTTATTTTGGTCATCCTGACAATCAATAAATAACAGTATTAGTTTAAAAATCAATACCTCAGTAAAAATATATTTACAGCATGTAATATTAAATTTACTTAATTGTCGTTTTTTGCACGTAATGGTTCATTTAGCTGGTGTGGCTTAAGTCCATATTTATATGAATTGTACTGCCATAGTGTAAACTGTTCTTTATATCTATTATTCTGCTTTTTAAGTATTTCAATTTCGACCTCCAGCCCCTTAATTCTCTGGGCTGCAATATTCAGATTGGCAGGTTTTCTAAAAACCTTCCCATTAATTTTTAACCTTTCCTTTTTCAATAAATACGCATGAACTATCTCTTTATGCATATTCAATGACTGGCGAGTAGGTTTCTTCCCTATATGGGATTTTACTGACTCACATAACAATTCCCATGTTAACTTTCCATCCCAAGTATTTATAGTGTTTTTTATTTTATTAATGTCATTTTGTGTTAAGTGTTTCGCCATAACATCCTCCAATATTTTTATAATAAATTATTTACCTGTTTTGAAATGGTTTCTTTTCTCAAGATTATTTAATACGTCTTCATGAAATGAAACCCATTTGTCTGCGCCATAAAAGCCATCATCTACTGCTTGTTTTGCCATTTTAAGAAACAAACTTATTTTATTGATAACTTCTTTCTGCTGTTGCTCATTCATCTCACCATAATCTTCCCATCCATATGCCTGAGCTTCTGCCAATTTTCGGCAAGGGGGAATGACATAGTTATGAATACAATAACCCTCTGATGTCAAGTGAGCCGCACCATGAGCCAGATTCTCTAATACAACCATATTATTAGATTTGTTATCCATAGGGGAGCAATAACGATTACTTCCGAGTTTTAAACTACTTATCTTTTCAAGTATCTCTTCCTGAGATGTGTGATTATAATTTTTGTTTTGTAAAACACTAACTCTTCCTGACCATTTTGCTATATTTAATTGAGATAAATCACCCAATTGTGCGATTGTGTTTAGTAGATGCCTAGGTTGATGAGTGCGTAAGAAAAGACATTTGCCAAACTGATCAAAGTAGCCATGACGTTTAAAAATATTGTTAACCTCAGGTTTCATCTTTCGAGATTTCTCTATATCTCGTGATAAATCACTATAACTAGGTTTGTAAAGTGTATAGCAAGCTGTCATTTTAACTTCATGGCATTGATGCAAATTCAGCAAACATAATGCATTACTATACCTAACTGACTTTTCTTTATCTAACCAAGGGAAATCCTGCGGTAAATTTTTTCTTATCAACTTCCAGAGTTTATGTAGCGTATAGTATCTATCAGAGTAATTCAGAAACGAGACTCCGCCATCAAGACTCGTGCGCTTTAATTTATTAATACATTGTCCTTTATCATCCAATCGATAGCCAAGAGCATGACAAACCTGACGAACATCAAGTGGTTCATGTTCATCCACTTCAGGACAAAGCGGGTGTCTATAAAATTTATCAGGTGAGCGTTCACACCATCTGGCAAGAGAGCGGGCATTTTCAGAAAGTTTAAGTAATCTTGAAACAGCTTTTTGGGCGACAGGGATCATGACATCAGGTATCCACTTAATAGTCGCACCACCACCTTTCGCAGCATAATAACGAAGCCCATAACGCTCCACACCATTTCTATCTTTCCTTGTTATTTCACAGTCAGCAGGTAAAGCCAAAATCTCTGAGGCACGACTTGGTGAACACATTAATAAAGCAATAACAGATGTAGTAAAAAGATCTCTTGAGCTAAGTTTTTCATCTGGCCTTGAAAATATCTCCGCTATTGAAAATAGGGCACGCTCATCTGGTAATTTGTGTATCCTATCTTCATCTTCTTTTTCTGGGAGGTAGTTGTTTTTAAATCTTGGTTTAACTGGATTTGTCCAGCTAATAAACCCACACCTGACAAAGCGATGTTCAGATAAAAAAATACTTAATTTTTGAAGTTCATAACCACATTGATGAAGAACATTGCTCTTATAATGTTTACTTGCTATCTGTAAAGCTTCATCCAGAACTATGGTAGAAACATTATATACATGTGCATTATGACAAGTTTGCAAAAGAGCTTTTTCAAGACATCTTAATGCCAATATTTTTCTTCCAGGTGTCTTAACTGAACTCAAAGCCTGATTGTACCTTATATAGCTTTTAGCGAAATCAATAAAATCACTATCCAGTCTATCTTTACTTTCTACCAATCCGTATCCTGCTTTCAATTTTCGAAAGGCTGCAATTCCTTTCCACGAACTGGAATTCCAGTCTATAATATCATCATAAATAGTTAATTTATCACGACAGAATGTTATAAAATTTCTGACATTTTTGATTGCATCCAATTCATGACTTGCTTTAAATTCAACAAGATTATTCATCTATACCTCCTTAACTGATTTTTTAAAATAAATACACCCATGACATGGCATTGCGGTTTTTTTTATGCAAGATAAACTCGTTTTCCCTGTTAATAAATCACCGCTATTATGTGTAGGTGCAACTCCACTAATCTTGGCTTTACCAAGAAAGGCATCTGCAATAAGTGCCAAACCATTAGAAACTGCCTGATTGATTTTTTCAGCATTATCAGCAAGGTTTTCTGTATAAATACCCACACTCAAGATTGACGAATGATCTAATAACTCTGCAATTATCTCGTCCCTATACCCTTCACGAGCAAGTTTTGTTCCTAAGGTATAACGTAACCTGTATGCGTTTACTGTTATACGTTCTCCAGTTCTTTCTGAAATTACATTTTCTTTTTTGACAATTTTTTTTAAAGATACTCCAAATATATTTTTGGGTGCATGAAGCCTATCAGAAACTAACAAATCAAAAACATCTACCTTTCCACTTAATATTTCATATTTTCTGGCATCAAGAAAAACCGGTACTTCATTTTTTTCTTCCAATAGAAGATGTCTATCAATGTAAGCCTCTACAAGAGATATAGAATTATTCGCCTGTCGCATCATCACGTTATAAAGATTACCATCAATTCTCAATTCTCTGAAAATCTGCCTGAATCCAAAACCTTGTTTCACCCTGGGGATTCTCAAAAAGAATACTTCACTTCCATCTGATTTTTCATTTTTAATTATATCCTTAAATTTCAATGCGATAAGCTGTGATGCCCTTCGTCCTGTAAAACTAACTAACAACGCCGATGAGTATTCTAAAAGAGTTATTTTTTTATCTTTGTATGCACTATGAATAGCCTGATTTAACGAATTGTGTTCATTATCAGTCATAGCCCCCTTATTTGGGTCCTCTTGCTTAATAACAGAGCCTCGTGTTTTTACCTTTAACACCATTGATTTCATCAAAGTTATTACACTATCATCAACACCATAATAACCAATAGAATGCCATTTTTTTAAAAACGCCCTCAAAACAATTAAGTCTTTTATCTTTGAATATGAAATGAGTGATCTATAATTCAAAATATCAAATTCGGAAACAAATATAGAATTAGTCCTTATAAAAAAATCTTTCATAATGACATTAATTCTTCTAACATACCCAGCACTATAGTTGCTTGCATAAAAAGCAAGCGTGTTTATATACCCTTCAATAAGTGAGGAATGAATGAATTTTAATATACCCCCAACATTTACACTAGAACCACTATCTAATTTCCATTTAGCTTCATCAATGTTAAAAAAATAACCATACTGTTTCGCTTGTCTATTACTATTATCCGATTTACATTCTTTCTTATTCATTACAACAATCCTTTTATTAGTTCTTGTTGCATAGCGAGAGATGCTTTATGAGCTTCCTCAATAACATGTCTCCTGTTATATATTTTTGCAGTTCCAGATCCCTCTTTCCATCCCATTAGATAAGACCTAATTTGCTCTTCTTTTTCCTGGGAGATACCTTCGCTCAATCCATCCATTTTCTTGGAAAACTCGTAATTCCAAGTATGCCTTAATTGGTGTCCACATAAACCCGATAGCTCTGGATGAGAGTTTCTGATTAGTTTGATTATCTTATGATATGCTGAAATTGATAGCGGCATACCATGAGTATTACCAGATTTGTAAGTAATAAACATAAAGTCGTTGAATTTTGATTTATTTATTTTATTTCGATTTACCGTTATATAATAATATATTTCACTCATTAAATCCTTCTCCACTGAAAATATTCGCTCACTCGTTTTTACAAGTGGTTGATTCACTCGCGGGTCAAAATTATCATCAGGTCTTCTTTTAATCACAATGGTGGAATTAATAAAATCAATATCACTTACTCTGAGGTTTAACACTTCACCAGCTCTAATGCCGAATGAAAAAAGCATGAGTATAATTAATCTATTTCTTGGTTGAACTAAATCTGAGAAAGGATTTAATTCCGAACCCGGCTCGATAATATTAAATAAAAGATCAAGTTGTCTTCGGCTTAGAGACTTATCAGGCATCTCCTTTTTATATACATTTGAACCCAAAGGTCTTTTATGATTTAACTCAGCTATAAAAGCATCTACCCTATCTTTATTTTTTTTACCGTCTGATAGAGCCAAATGCATCTGGCAAAGCCACTTCATATAATCGATAACCACACCCAGCCTAAAATATTTAGTTGGATTTTTCACAGAGGATGGATGACTTCTAAGACTACCTTTTTTTGAATTCTTTGACATATAATCAGAAAGACTATCTATCTCATTGGATTTCATAAATTCTTGGATTAATATTCTTTTATCTATATCTATATTATTTAAAGAAAAATAATTCATTAGTAATGCTAAGACCCCTGCAACAGCTCGCATAGTGTTAATGGAGTTTGCTCTATTTCTTATATGTGTGGTTAGATAAAGATTAGGATAATAAATTGGTTCTCCTGTTTTCTTATCAATCACATGACAGAACCTCTCACCATTTTTAAAAATAAAATTATTAACGCCATGCTTTTCCATATCCCCTCCTAGAAATTTTACAAAACTTTATTGGAAACAGATATTATTAAATTAATATTTAATTTTTTACAAAAATAATTAACTTTAATTCTATTCTTTTTGTTTTATATCAATAACAAAGCAATATAAATTTTCGCACCTTATATAAGGTGAATCTAGCCTATTTTATAAATACCAAATACTTAATAGTTAACCTCAGAGTCTTATAAAGACTAAGTTAGTTCTAATCTGTAATTTTTTTTGTAAAATATATAGGGTTTTTATTAATTTATTTTTTACATTATAGATAAAAAACAGTTTATCATATGCCATAAAAAGATTTTAGTTGATTGACTCATTCAACATTATTTCTTGAATTTTTAATAGCCAATTGAATCCACTCTTCAACTTCACTTTCAATGAAAGCAACAGCACGAGAGCCAATTTTGATAGGTGCTGGGAAAAGATGTTGATTGATAAGATGATAAATCCAGGCTTTTCCATAACCTGTTCGATTTAGAACTTCGGGAAGGCGAATAAGGCGTGTATTGAGCTGATTCATAGTCGTTTCCTCTTGTGTTTCTTTGATGAAAACGACTATACGAATGAATCAGCAACAAAAGTAGCGAACTTCATAACACCTAAATGATAGAAATTAACTCTTTTCAGAATCAGAGAGTTTCATGGTGTCTGAAACTCTCATGTTTTTTAAATGGCTATTCTTGTTTATGAAGTAATAAAACTGCCTGATGAAGTCAACTGAGGCCGCTTTGAGGGCAAGTGGTCTGTCGGTATCCTTTACATGATAGTGAAGTCTGATCTGACTTTCATCATCATCATCGGTATAAAGCAGCCTGGACAGTCGATCATCCGATACACGAATCTGTTTAATCTTTGTCCAAACTAAAATGTCGAGCATAGGGATGATTCGATAGTTGATAAGCTTCTTAATGGTTCCATATCCAAAGCGAACGGAATCCAGAGGGTTTTCCTGTATTTCCATGTACTTACGCCACTGAGGTAATGCCGCTTTGAGTGATTCCGCAATTTCGTCGTCTGTGCCACTTGAGAGATCAACTTCTAACATGACTGTTCTTTGGAATTGGTCGGGTAAACTTTCGTAGAGAGTTTCTTCCTGTAGCTCACCGTTGATTGAATACTTATCATCGCCATGCCACACAAAAGTGCCCCGTTGCATTGAGATGATGCTCAGTTCAGCAAGTCGTTCAAGTGTAGTTAGAAAGAAATGAGGCGGTTGAAACAATCGGTTGTCCGGTGCCATATAGCCAAGTTGCTTTTCCTCAATCAAGAATGGATTTCCGCTGAAAATTTTTTCGAAGTATCCCATTAGGGCTTTTGCCTCAAAATCCTCCCTGTAGCTTTTGAAGAACAGTGTTCTGGCCCACAGCTCGTGGTATAACTGTAGAAGGGTGAGATCTTCGAACTTACGATATGTGTCGATATCTAACCATTTCTTGATTTCTTTTGTATGTTCAGTTGTCCAGTTTTTCACTCATCCTCTCCGTCTATAACTCAATATTTAAGTAAACTATACGGGGGGTGATTCGGGGAGTAAATATCGATTTAAAGATCTTTAGTTGTTATCAAACCGCTGATTATTAAAGAAAATAACAATGAAATCGATATTCAGATCCAGAACATCGAGTGATCCCGCTCCGCTCACCGTCAAGCCCGCGCCACGCGGGCTTTTTTCCGGCTGCAGATCAGCGATAGGCGGCCGCTTGCTCCTCACCGATCAACCCCATTTTCTGCAGCTGCACCGCAATGCTCCAGGTTGAGCGCTCGAACTCATCGCTCAGCGCTTCCAGCGTCGTCCCGGCCGCATGGCTCTCGCGCAGCCGCAGCTTTTCCTCTTCCGGCCAGGGGAAGTAGGCATTGGCCGGCCGCCCCTCGGCCAGATTCTTCTGCCGCTTCTCCTCCGGTGTCAGCCGGGCTTTTTTCTGCAGTTCGGATTCACCGTCAAACTCGTTGGCCAACGCGAACAGCAGCCGGATAGCCTCCGGCGCGCAGGCCGCCGAAGCCGGTCTCAACAGCTCGCCGGTGTCGGGATTAACGCCGTTGGCCAGCGCCCTGAGCAACGTGCCGGTATTCATCGTTCGCCTCCTGGTTTGAGAAAATGCGCGCCAGTCGCGGCGCCTTGCCCAAACATGTTTCTCCGCCTTAGCCAAGAAAACCACATTTTGCGCCGGGAAAAATCGCCCATTGCGAGCCAGATTCCAGGTGCCTGAACGTGCGGGACGGTGGTTGCATCAGGCTGCGAGCCGGCAGGCATCATGGAAGACGGCTCACTAAGGCACTTCGGGGGCTTATGAAAAACTGCCGAGCAGCGCGTGCGGATGACAATCGGCAAGATATCCCGCATGCCATAAGTATTTTGTTCTAATTATCACGCAAGGTAATGAAAGGACGGCAATGCTGTGGCTAAATGTGTTTTTTTCCTGCCCGTGAACCGTACGGACCGTTTATGCCACAAATTCTGCAATTTATTATGGCCCTGGTGGTGATCATCGCCCTGGCGCTGCTGGTCAGCAATAATCGCAAGAAAATCCGCCTGCGCTATATCATCCAGCTGTTGGTGATCGAAGGCGCGCTGGCCTACTTCTTCCTGCACTCCGCCAGCGGGCTCAGCGTGATCAAACACGTCGCCGGCTTCTTCGACACCCTGCTCGCCTACGCCGCCCAAGGATCGGAGTTCGTATTCGGCGGCATGAGCAAGGATGGCCTGGCGTTCATCTTCCTCGGCGTTTTGTGTCCTATCATCTTTATTTCCGCCCTGATCGGCATTTTGCAGCATTTCCGCATTCTGCCGCTGATCATCCGCATGGTGGGCACCCTGCTGTCCAAGGTCAACGGCATGGGCAAGCTGGAATCGTTCAACGCCGTCAGCACGCTGGTGCTGGGGCAGTCAGAGAACTTCATCGCCTACAAGGGCATCATCGGCGACATCTCGCCGCGCCGCATGTACACCATGGCCGCAACCGCCATGTCGACGGTATCGCTCTCCATCGTCGGCGCCTACATGTCGATGATCGACGCGCAGTACGTGGTGGCGGCGTTGATCCTTAATATGTTCAGCACCTTCATCATCCTGTCGATCATCAACCCGTATCAGGTCGAAGACGAGCCGGAGCTGAAGCTGAACAAGCTGCACGAAGATCAGAGCTTCTTCGAAATGCTGGGCGAGTACATTCTGGCCGGATTCAAGATTGCGATGATCATCGCGGCGATGCTGATCGGCTTTATCGCGCTGATCTCCGCCGTCAACGCGCTGTTCTCGGCGGTGCTCGGCATCAGCTTCCAGCAGATCCTCGGCTACGTGTTCTATCCGCTGGCCTGGCTGATCGGCATCCCGGCGGAGGAGGCCCTGAAGGCGGGCAGCATCATGGCGACCAAACTGGTGGCCAACGAATTCGTGGCGATGATTGAACTGAAGAAGATCGCGGCGGAGCTGTCGCCGCGCGGGCTGGGCATTTTGTCGGTGTTCCTGGTGTCGTTCGCCAACTTCGCCTCCATCGGCATCGTCGCCGGCGCCATCAAAGGACTGAACGAGCAGCAAGGCAACGTGGTTTCCCGTTTTGGCCTGAAGCTGGTTTACGGCTCGACGCTGGTGAGCCTGTTGTCGGCAGCCATCGCCGGCCTGGTGCTGTAATCCCCACTCCCGGCCAGGCGGCCGGGAGTGCGTTTTAGAACGCCACGCACACCGGCGCATCCACCCGCATCACCGAATCCTGCGCAAACTGCTGCTTATAGCCGCTGCGCAGCGCCTCGATATTCGCCTCGCTCTCTTTGCCCGGCGCATGGATCAGCAGCAGCGCCTTGCTGTTCTCGCGCGCCAGTTTGCCGTCGTGGCCCAGCCACTGCCCTTTGGCATCAAACACCGTCAGCCCGTCTTTAAAACGTGGTGTCACCTGGCTATCGACGAAGGTTTGCCACTCGGCGGCGGTGATCGCCGGCCCCGCCGGCCGGTTCAGGCCGAAGTAGAGCGTTGTCTGCACCAGCGGATCGCCGGTGCGGCAAGCCGGGGTGGGGGAAACAGCCTGGTGGCCTGGCGCCACGCAGCCGCTCAGCAGCAGGGCTGCCATCATGGCGCCAGCAGCCAGTCTCGGGGAGTTTTTCATCTGCAGTCTCGGTTTCTCGGTTGAAGGATTCGCTGCAAAAATCATAGTCAGCGATGGAAATTAGCGCGAAATTTCTAATGCTTTCATTAACAGCCAGATGTTAAAAAAGGCTGGTTATCGGCAATAAAAACGGAGTTTGAATTAGCTATATTAATCCGAAATGCCATCAGTGAAAAAAACTCAGTGGCGCGCGTCCTCGGCGGCGATTACCCTGCCGGCCATCATTCTGACGCAAGTACGCTGTGAATCCCTTATGTTACTGAGCATCCTTTATATCATCGGCATCACCGCCGAAGCCATGACCGGCGCGTTGGCGGCCGGCCGCCGCCAAATGGACATGTTCGGCGTGATCATCATCGCCTCGGTCACCGCGATCGGCGGCGGGTCGGTGCGCGATATGCTGCTCGGGCATTTTCCGTTGGGCTGGGTCAAACACCCGGAATACATCGTCATCGTCGCAATAGCGGCGATCGTCACCACCTGGGTGGCTCCTCTGATGCGCCATCTGCGCCGCCTGTTTCTGGTGCTCGACGCCGTCGGCCTGATTGTCTTCTCGATCATCGGCGCGCAGGTGGCGCTGGATATGGGGCACAGCGCGATTATCGCCGCCATCGCCGCAGTGATCACCGGCGTCTTCGGCGGGGTGCTGCGCGACATGTTCTGCAACCGTATCCCGCTGGTTTTCCAGAAAGAAATCTACGCCGGCATCTCCTTCAGCGCCGCCTGGCTGTATATCGGCCTGCAGCACCTCAGCCTGCCGCACAATCTGGTGGTGATCCTCACGCTGGTCGCCGGCCTGAGCGCGCGTCTGATCGCCCTGCGCTTCCGCCTCGGTCTGCCGGTGTTCAACTACCAACATCCGGATCACTGATCCCGGGGCGGCAGCGCGCCGCCGCTGGGCCAAAACTGCCAAAATATCGCTCTTCAGCGCGCATATTCGCGCATTCGCCGCTTTTTCCGCGCAAAGCCACGGGCAAAATGCGAGCTAACGCTGCACCCGGCGCGTTAGCCGTGTATACTGTGCGGAGAAAATACACATCCGCTGTTTTTGGCATATCAACCGTTATCAACGAACATCATCATGGCTCAAGGCACGCTTTATATTGTCTCTGCTCCCAGTGGCGCAGGTAAATCAAGTCTGATTCAGGCTTTGTTAAAGACGCAACCGCTGTACGACACGCAGGTTTCGGTTTCGCACACCACGCGCGACAGCCGCCCGGGTGAAAATCACGGCGAGCACTATTTCTTCGTCTCGAAAGACGAATTCCGCCGGATGATCGAGCAGGATGCGTTTCTTGAGCACGCCGAAGTGTTCGGCAACTATTACGGCACCTCGCGCGCCGCCATCGAACAAGTGTTGGCGACCGGCGTAGACGTGTTTCTGGATATCGACTGGCAGGGCGCGCAGCAAATCCGCGCCAAAATGCCGCAGGCGCGCAGCATCTTCATTCTGCCGCCGTCGAAGGAAGAACTGGGCCGCCGCCTGCGCGGGCGCGGGCAGGATTCCGAAGAGGTGATCGCCAAACGCATGGCCCAGGCCGTGGCGGAAATGACGCATTACGCGGAGTACGATTACCTGATCGTGAACGATGATTTCGATCTGGCGCTGTCCGATCTGAAGACCATCATTCGCGCCGAACGCCTGCGTTTGGGCCGCCAGTTGCTGCGGCATGACGCTTTAATCAGCAAACTATTGGCAGACTGAAGGCAGTTTCAGTATCATGCCCAGTCTTTTCGTCACCTGTGGAGTAGCACAAATATGGCACGCGTAACTGTTCAAGACGCTGTAGAGAAAATTGGTAACCGTTTTGACCTGGTGTTGGTCGCTGCTCGTCGGGCGCGTCAGATCCAGACCGGCGGCAAAGATGCACTGGTTCCGGAAGAGAACGACAAGTACACCGTTATCGCCCTGCGCGAAATCGAAGAAGGCCTGATCACCAGCCAGATCCTCGACGTGCGTGAGCGCCAGGAGCAGCAAGAGCAGGAAGCCGCAGAGATTCAAGCGGTTACCGCGATTGCTGAAGGTCGTCGTTAATTAGACAGCGAGTCCGCCTTGTACCTGTTTGAAAGCCTGAATCTGCTGATTCAACGTTACCTGCCCGAGGAGCAGATTAAGCGCCTCAAACAGGCATACCTCGTCGCGCGCGACGCGCACGAGGGCCAGACACGCTCCAGCGGTGAGCCCTACATTACTCACCCGGTCGCCGTGGCCTGCATCCTGGCGGAAATGCGTCTCGACCACGAGACGCTGATGGCGGCGTTGCTGCACGACGTCATCGAAGACACCCCGGCCACCTATCAAGATATGGAACAGCTGTTCGGCAAGAGCGTCGCCGAACTGGTCGAGGGCGTCTCCAAGCTCGACAAGCTGAAGTTCCAGGACAAGAAAGAAGCGCAGGCGGAAAACTTCCGCAAGATGATCATGGCGATGGTGCAGGATATCCGCGTCGTGCTGATCAAGCTGGCCGACCGTACGCACAACATGCGCACCCTCGGTTCGCTGCGCCCCGACAAACGCCGGCGCATCGCGCGTGAAACCCTGGAAATCTACAGCCCCCTCGCCCACCGCCTGGGTATTCATCACCTGAAAACCGAGCTGGAAGAGCTGGGCTTCGAGGCGCTGTACCCAAACCGCTACCGCGTGATCAAGGAAGTGGTGAAAGCCGCGCGCGGCAACCGCAAAGAGATGATTCAAAAAATCCTCTCCGAGATCGAAGGGCGGCTGACGGAAGCCGGCATCGCCTGCCGCGTCAGCGGGCGGGAAAAACACCTCTATTCCATCTACCTCAAGATGCACCTGAAAGAACAGCGTTTTCATTCCATCATGGATATCTACGCGTTCCGGGTGATCGTCAAAGAGGTCGATACCTGCTACCGCGTGCTCGGCCAGGTGCACAGCCTGTATAAACCGCGCCCGGGGCGGGTGAAAGATTACATCGCCATTCCCAAGGCCAACGGCTATCAATCGCTGCATACCTCGCTGATCGGCCCGCACGGCGTGCCGGTCGAAGTGCAGATCCGCACCGAAGACATGGATCAGATGGCTGAGATGGGGGTGGCCGCGCACTGGGCTTACAAGGAAAGAGAACAGGGCGAAACCGGCACCACGGCGCAGATCCGTGCCCAGCGCTGGATGCAAAGCCTGCTGGAGCTGCAGCAAAGCGCCGGCAGTTCGTTTGAATTTATCGAGAGCGTCAAATCCGATCTGTTCCCGGATGAGATTTACGTTTTCACCCCGGAAGGCCGCATCGTCGAGCTGCCCGCCGGCGCCACGCCGGTCGACTTCGCCTATGCGGTGCATACCGATATCGGCCATGCCTGCGTCGGCGCGCGCGTCGATCGTCAGCCGTACCCGCTGTCGCAGTCGCTGACCAGCGGCCAGACCGTCGAGATCATCACCGCGCCGGGCGCGCGGCCCAACGCCGCCTGGCTGAACTTCGTGGTGAGCTCGAAAGCGCGCGCCAAGATTCGCCAGATGTTGAAGAACCTCAAGCGCGACGACTCCGTCGGCCTCGGCCGCCGTCTGCTCAACCATGCGTTGGGCGGCAGCCGCAAACTGGCCGAAATCCCGCAGGAAAACATTCAGCACGAGCTGGACCGCATGAAGCTGGCGACGCTGGACGATCTGCTGGCGGAAATCGGCCTCGGCAACGCCATGAGCGTGGTGGTGGCGAAGAACCTGCAGGGCGATCAGTCCAGCCTGGGCACCTCTTCCGGCGTGCGCAACCTGGCCATCAAGGGCGCCGACGGCGTATTGATCACCTTCGCCAAGTGCTGCCGTCCGATTCCGGGCGACCCGATTATCGCTCACGTCAGCCCGGGCAAAGGGCTGGTGATCCACCATGAATCCTGCCGCAATATTCGCGGCTATCAGAAAGAGCCTGAGAAGTTCATGGCGGTCGAGTGGGATAAAGAGACCGAGCAGGAGTTCATCGCCGAGATCAAGGTGGATATGTTTAACCACCAGGGCGCGCTGGCCAACCTGACGGCGGCGATCAACGCGGCCGAGTCCAATATTCAGAGCCTGAACACCGAAGAGAAAGACGGTCGGGTTTATAGCGCCTTTATCCGCTTGACCACCCGCGATCGCATCCATTTGGCAAACATTATGCGTAAAATCCGTATCATGCCGGATGTGATCAAAGTTAACCGCAACCGAAACTAGCGCTTATGAGTCCTGAACGCTATGCGCGGATTTGTGAAATGCTCGCGACCCGGCAGCCGGATCTGACGGTCTGCCTGGAGCAGGTGCACAAGCCGCATAACGTCTCCGCCATTATCCGCACCGCCGACGCCGTCGGCGTGCATCAGGTCCACGCCGTGTGGCCCACCACCCGCATGCGCACCCTGGTCTCCTCCGCCGCCGGCAGCAACAGCTGGGTCAGCGTTAAAACCCACCGCACCATCGGCGACGCGGTCGGGCACCTGAAAGCGCAGGGCATGCAAATTCTGGCTACCAACCTGTCTGCGCGCGCGGTCGATTTCCGCGAGGTGGACTACACCCGGCCAACCTGCGTGCTGCTCGGCCAGGAAAAAACCGGCATCACCGAAGAAGCGCTGGCGCTGGCCGATCAGGACATCGTCATTCCGATGATCGGCATGGTGCAATCGCTCAACGTCTCCGTGGCTTCGGCGCTGATCCTGTATGAGGCGCAGCGCCAGCGGCAAAACGCCGGCCTGTACCGTCGCGACAACAGCATGCTGGACGAAGAAGAGCAGCAGCGTCTGCTGTTCGAAGGCGGTTACCCGGTGCTGGCCAACGTGGCCAAGCGCAAAGGGCTGCCGCGCCCGCAGATCGATGAACAGGGCCAGGTGGTCGCCAGCGCCGAATGGTGGGCGGCCATGCAGGCGACGGTACGCAAATGAAAGGCCGCCTGCTGGATGCTGTCCCACTCACCACGCTTTCCGGGGTTGGCGCCAGCCAGGCGGGCAAATTGGCCAAACTCGGCCTCGACACCATTCAGGATCTGCTGCTGCACCTGCCGCTGCGCTACGAAGACCGCACCCGCCTCTACCCGATCAACGATCTGCTGCCGGGCATCTACGCCACGGTAGAGGGGGAAGTGCTGCGCAGCGACATCAGTTTCGGCCGCCGCCGCATGCTGACCAGCCAGATCAGCGACGGCACCGGCATCCTCACCATGCGGTTCTTCAACTTCAACGCCGCAATGAAAAACAGCCTGGCCACCGGCCGCCGCGTGACCGCCTACGGCGAGATCAAACGCGGCAACCACGGCGCGGAAATCATCCATCCGGAATACCGCATTCAGGGCGAAGCCAGCGAGGTTGAGCTGCAGGAGTCGCTGACGCCGGTTTATCCCACTACCGAAGGGGTGCGGCAGGCCACGCTGCGCAAGCTGACCGATCAGGCGCTGGCGCTGCTGGATACCTGCGCCATCGCCGAACTGCTGCCGCCGGAGCTGAGCGGCGGCCTGATGAGCCTGCCGCAGGCGCTGCACACACTGCACCGCCCGCCGCCGGACATCCAGCTGGCGGATCTGGAGCTGGGCAAACACCCGGCGCAAAAACGCCTGATCCTCGAAGAGCTGTTGGCGCATAACCTCAGCATGCTGGCGGTGCGCGCCGGCGCCCAGAGTTACCGGGCGCAGCCGCTGCTGCCGGACGATCGGTTGAAAAACCGTTTTCTCGCCCAGCTGCCGTTCTCGCCGACCGGCGCGCAAACGCGCGTGGTGGCCGACATCGAAGCCGATATGCAAAAAGACTTCCCGATGATGCGGCTGGTGCAGGGCGACGTCGGCTCCGGCAAAACGCTGGTGGCGGCGCTGGCGGCGCTGCGCGCCATCGCGCACGGCAAACAGGTGGCGCTGATGGCGCCGACCGAGCTGCTGGCCGAGCAGCACGCCAACAATTTCCGCCAGTGGTTTGAACCGCTGGGGCTGGAGGTCGGCTGGCTGGCCGGCAAACAGAAAGGCAAGGCGCGCATCGCGCAGCAGGAAGCCATCGCCAGCGGCCAGGTGTCAATGGTGGTCGGCACCCACGCCATCTTCCAGGAGCAGGTACAGTTCAACGGCCTGGCGCTGGTGATCATCGATGAGCAGCACCGCTTCGGGGTACATCAGCGGCTGGCGCTGTGGGAGAAAGGCGAAGAGCAAGGCTTCCACGCCCATCAGCTGATCATGACCGCCACGCCGATCCCGCGCACGCTGGCGATGACCGCCTATGCCGATCTCGACACCTCGGTCATCGACGAGCTGCCGCCGGGCCGCACGCCGGTGACCACCGTCGCCATTCCCGATACCCGCCGCGCCGACATCATTCAACGGGTGAAGAGCGCCTGCCTGGAAGAGGGGCGGCAGGCTTACTGGGTGTGTACGCTGATCGAGGAATCTGAGCTGCTGGAAGCGCAGGCGGCGGAAGCCACCTGGGAGGAATTGAAAGCCGCATTGCCGGAGCTGAAGGTGGCGCTGGTGCACGGCCGCATGAAAGCGCAGGAGAAGCAGGCGGTGATGCAGGCGTTTAAACAGGGCGAGCTGCAGCTGCTGGTCGCCACCACGGTGATCGAAGTCGGCGTCGACGTACCGAACGCCAGCCTGATGATCATCGAAAACCCGGAACGGCTGGGCCTGGCGCAGCTGCACCAGCTGCGCGGCCGCGTAGGGCGCGGCGCGGTGGCCTCACACTGTGTGCTGCTGTACAAAACGCCGCTGAGCAAAACCGCGCAAACGCGCCTGCAGGTGCTGCGCGACAGCAACGACGGCTTTGTCATCGCCCAGCGCGATCTGGAGATCCGCGGCCCGGGCGAGCTGCTCGGCACCCGCCAGACCGGCAGCGCCGAATTCAAAGTGGCGGACCTGCTGCGCGACCAGGCGATGATCCCCGAAGTGCAGCGCGTCGCTCGCCACCTCCACCAGCACTACCCGGAACACGCCCAGGCGCTGATTGAACGCTGGCTGCCGGAGAAGGCGCGCTACTCCAACGCATAAAAAAGGGCGCCGACGGCGCCCTCTTCTTTTTTTCTGGCTCGCGATATCACCCCACCGCCGGGAACACCGGCAGCAGCAGATACAGCTTGATGACGATGGCGTTGGCGATATCGATAAAGAACGCCCCCACCATCGGCACCACCAAAAACGCCACGTGCGACGGGCCGAAGCGATCGGTGATCGCCTGCATGTTGGCGATCGCCGTCGGCGTGGCACCCATGCCGAAGCCGCAGTGGCCGGCGGCCAGCACCGCCGCGTCGTAGTTCTTGCCCATCACCCGGTAGGTGACGAATATCGCGTACAGCGCCATCACCAGCGTCTGCACCGCCAGGATCGCCAGCATCGGCAGCGCCAGCGAGGCCAGCTCCCACAGGCGCAGGCTCATCAACGCCATCGCCAGGAATAGCGACAGGCTGACGTTGCCCAACACCGACACCGCCCGCTCGAACACGGTATAGAAGCCGGTGAAGGCCAGCGTGTTGCTGAGGATCACCCCGACGAACAGCACGCAAACGAAGTTCGGCAGTTCAAACACCGTGCCGCCCAGCAGGCCGGCAATCAACTGCCCCAGGCTCAGACAGATGGCGATCATGGCGATGGTTTCGATCATCACCAGCGAGGTGATGAGACGGCCGCTTTCCGGCTTCTCAAAACCGCTCGGCTGCACGCTGTCATCCGGGGTGCCTTCCGGCGTAGAGGAGTGTTTGACCAGATAGCGCGCCACCGGGCCGCCGATCAGGCCGCCCAGCACCAGGCCGAAGGTGGCGCAGGCCATGGCGACTTCCGTGGCGTTTTCAAAACCGTAGCGCTCGATGAACAGCTTGCTCCAGGCCGCCCCGGTGCCGTGGCCCCCGACAGGGTGATCGATCCGGCAATCAGGCCCATCAGCGGATCCAGCCCCAGCATTTTCGCCATGCCGATGCCGATGGCGTTCTGCACGATAAGCAGCCCCAGCACCACGAACAGGAACACTACCAGCACCTTGCCGCCGGCGCGCAAACGCGCCAGGTTGGCGTTCAGGCCGATGGTGGCGAAGAAGGCCAGCATCAGCGGATCCTTCAGCGACATGTCAAAACTGACTTCCCAGTTGACGAGCTTTTTCAGGGCTAACAGCAGAAGGGCCACCAGCAAACCGCCGGCGACGGGAGCGGGAATGGTATATTTTCGCAGCAGGGGAATGGTTCTGACGCACTTGCCTCCGAGGAGCAAAACCAGCGTCGCCGCGACTAACGTGCCATAAGTATCAAGATGAAACATCTAGGTACTCCATGTAAGGGAAAAGATCCAAATAAAAATAATAAGTTATAGAAAACCACTTAGTTTTTAAACTTGATGAGTGCAGGATTAGAAGTAAAAAACGCTGAGATGACAAGAAAAAATGAATGAAAATGCGACATAAACGGGAAAGTCGGCAACATAATATTTACGCGCAACCGTTTGCTTTTGCGGGGCGGGGCATTAAAATGCCTGCTTTGCCGTATCTGGAAACGCCACACCATGAGCATGTCATCCTCCGAGCTTGATGCCGCGCGCCAAGCCGCCTCAGAACCCCGCGCCAGTGAACTGATTTATCGCCTGGAAGATCGCCCGCCGCTGCCGCAAACGCTGTTTGCCGCCGGCCAGCATCTGCTGGCGATGTTCGTCGCGGTGATCACACCGGCTCTGCTGATCTGCCAGGCGCTGGGCCTGCCGGCACAGGATACCCAGCACATCATCAGCATGTCGCTGTTCGCCTCCGGTCTGGCTTCCATTCTGCAAATCAAAACCTGGGGGCCGGTGGGTTCCGGGCTGTTGTCGATTCAGGGCACCAGCTTCAATTTCGTTTCGCCGCTGATCATGGGCGGTCTGGCGCTGAAAAACGGCGGCGCCGACGTGCCGACCATGATGGCCGCGCTGTTCGGCACGCTGATGGTCGCTTCCTGCACCGAAATTTTACTGTCGCGCGTGCTGCATCTGGCGCGCCGCATTATCACCCCGCTGGTTTCCGGCATCGTGGTGATGATCATTGGCCTGTCGCTGATTCAGGTCGGTCTGACCTCGATCGGCGGCGGCTACGCCGCGATGAACGATCACAGCTTCGGCTCGCCGAAAAACCTGCTGCTGGCCGGCGCGGTGCTGGCGGTCATCATCCTGCTGAACCGCCAGCGCAACCCTTACCTGCGCGTCGCTTCGCTGGTGATCGCCATGGCGGTCGGCTATCTGTTGGCCTGGGCGATGGACATGCTGCCCCCGACGCATCGGCAGCCCCACGGCGGCGATCACCATCCCCACGCCGCTCTATTACGGCCTGGGCTTCGACTGGAACCTGCTGCTGCCGCTGATGCTGATCTTTATGGTCACCTCGCTGGAAACCATCGGCGACATCACCGCCACCTCTGACGTCTCCGAACAGCCGGTCAGCGGGCCGCTGTACATGAAGCGCCTGAAGGGCGGCGTGCTGGCCAACGGCCTGAACTCGATGCTGTCGGCGGTGTTCAACACCTTCCCCAACTCCTGCTTCGGCCAGAACAACGGCGTGATCCAGCTGACCGGCGTCGCCAGCCGCTACGTCGGCTTCGTAGTGGCGCTGATGCTGATCGCGCTGGGGCTGTTCCCGGCGGTGGCCGGCTTCGTGCAGCACATTCCCGAGCCGGTACTGGGCGGCGCGACCATCGTGATGTTCGGCACCATCGCCGCCTCCGGCGTGCGCATCGTGTCGCGCGAGCGCCTGAACCGCCGCGCCATCATGATCATGGCACTGTCGCTGGCCGTCGGCATGGGCGTCTCTCAGCAGCCGCTGATCCTCCAGTTCGCGCCGGACTGGCTGAAAACCCTGCTCTCTTCCGGCATCGCCGCCGGCGGCATTACCGCCATCGTGCTGAACCTGGTGTTCCCGCAGGAACACGAGAAAAAGTAACCCGTCCATTGGCGTTCAAACGGCCGCTTGCGGCCGTTTTTTATTGTCTATCAGACCATTGCCCTTGAGATGCCCGGCCAATTGCGGCATAAACAGGGTATCTTTTTTGACCGATGCGGATGTAGACGATGAAATTTATCGGAAAGCTGTTGCTGACGTTGCTGCTGCTGACCGTGCTGGCGGCGGTGGTGCTGTATCTGGTGGGGCAAACCCGCTGGGCGGCAGGCCGCCTGAGCGCCTGGATCAGCGACAACAGCGAATACCGCCTGTCGATAGGAAAAATCACCCATTCGTGGCGCCAGCCGGACCAGATCGGTCTGGAAGAGGTGCAGCTGGCGCGCAATGGCCAGCCGCAGGCGCTGGCCGCCAAACGCGTCGATCTCGGCCTCAGCCTGCGCCAAATCACCGAACCGCGCTATTTCCACAGCGTCACGCTGCGTGACGGCACGCTGAACGTGCAGCCGCAGACTGCTGCGCTGCCTGTACAGGCCGACGTGCTGCAGCTGAGCAACATGGCGCTGCAATCCAACGATAACGAGTGGCAGCTCAACGCGCAGCGGGTCAATGCCGGCATCACGCCGTGGCGCCCGCTGGCCGGCCATCTGCTGGGGGACAACAATCAGTTCCAGTTCAGCGCCGGTTCGATGACGCTGAACGGCATTCCCGCTTCGAAGGTGTTGGTGCAGGGGGAGCAAAAACAGGGCCAGCTGCTATTGAACAATTTCGGCGCCGATCTGGCGCAGGGCGACCTGACCGGCGTGGCCAGCCGCGCCGCCGACGGCAGTTGGCAAGTGGATCGCCTGCGGCTGAGCGGCGTGCGCATGCAGACCCCGTTGACGCTAGCGGAATTCATGCAGCGCTTTACCACCCTGCCGCCGGTCACCCTCAAGCGTTTCGATCTGATCGACGCGCGCCTGGAAGGCAAGGCGTGGGCGTTTAACGATCTCGATCTGTCGCTGCAAAACGTCAGCATCGAAAAAGGCGACTGGCGCAGCGAAGACGGCTCGCTCAACGTCAATGCCAGCGATGTGATCAACGGCGGTTTCCACCTGATCGACCCGATCGCCACCCTGCGCCTCTCCTCCGCCGGCATCGCCATTCAGCAATTCACCACCCGCTGGGAAGGCGGGCTGCTGCGCACCTCCGGCAATTGGCTGCGCGCCGGCAAACGCCTGCAGCTGGATGAAGTGGCCATGGCGGCGCTGGAGTACACCCTGCCTATCGACTGGCGCGAGCTGTGGCTGAAACCGCTGCCGGACTGGCTGGCGGAGGTGTACGTCACCAAGCTGACCACCAACCGCAATCTGATCATCGACATCAACCCGGCGTTTCCGTTCCAGATCACCGCGCTGGACGGTTACGGCAGCAACCTGCTGCTGGCGCGCGATCGCCAGTGGGGCATCTGGTCCGGTTCGCTGAACCTGAACGGCAGCGAGGCCACCTTCAACAAGATCGACGTGCGGCGCCCTTCGCTGGCGCTGAACGCCGACGCCAACCAGATCGCCGTCACCGAACTCAGCGCCTTTATGCCCAATGGGCTGCTTGAGGCCAACGCGACCGTCGATCAGCTGCCGGGCAAACCATTCCTGCTGACGCTGCACGGCCGCTCGGTACCGCTCAATACCTTGCAGCAATGGGGATGGCAGCCGGTGCCGCTGACGGGCGACGGCAACCTTGAGCTGCAGTTGAAAGGGCTGTTGAACAGCGACGGGCCGTTCAAAGCTTCATTGAAGGGGACTCTGCAAGCCACCGCCGGCGACGGCCAGACGGTGAACCAACAGCTGCCGTAATCTATCGCGCGGCCCGCCGCCAGGCAGGGCCGCCGTTTTACTCTTCCAGCGCTTCGGAACCGCCCTGATCCAGCGGCACATCCGGCTCGGCCGGCAACACCATGTAAGTGCCTTCGAACACCGCGCCCTTATCCTCATCGCCGAACAGATGCACTTCGGCGTGCACGCGCGCACGGCGGCCCCGCGCCAGACGCGCCAAATCACCGCTTAGCGAACCGAGATCCGCCACCGCCCGCGGCCTGCCGGTGATCGGTTTGCTGTAGCGAATGTGCGCGTCCGCCAGAATGATAGTGCCACCGAGATGGCGCTCGCGCAGCAGCAGCCAAATCAGCCCCCAGGCGGTCAGCGTCGCCAGCGAGAACAGGCTGCCGGCAAACAGCGTATGGTGCGGGTTCTGGTTGCCGATCTCCGGCATGGTGGTGACGAAGCGCTGGCCGGTGTACTGGCTGATGCGCACGCCCATCTTTTCGCTCAGGGGGATATGTTCATACCAGGCCTGCTGCAATTGGCCGCACCAATCGGGGCGATGCAGGATATCGTCCAGCGTCGCTACCGGTTTGATCATCAAAAAGTGGCGGATCGGGGTGGTCTGCGGTGCAGTGATCTCGCCCTGATTGACGAACCCCAGCTTGGCAAAGAAATCCACCGCGTCTTCACGGGCGCTGCACACCACCCGCTTCACGCCTTCCTGCCGCGCGACGGACTCCAGCGTCATCGCCACCAGCGTCCCCAGCCCTTTATCCTGCAGCGTCGGGTCTACCGCCAGAAAACGGATCGCCGCCTCGTTATCAGCATTGATGTACAGCCGCCCGATGGCGACGATTTTACCGGCTTCATCCACCACCATTTGGTGATGGGCCATGGCGTCATAGGCATCCTTTTCCGAACCCACCGGCTGGTGCAGCGGCTTGCGCAGCATTTCCCAGCGAAACTGGTAATACTCTTTCAGTTCTTGCTCTGTTACGGGTACTCGTAGGTGATACATAGACGCCTGTTCTCCGAATGCTTAGACCTGTAGCCAGAATGTCACCGGACCATCGTTGACCAGCGCCACCTGCATGTCGGCGGCGAACTCGCCGGTCTGGGTCTCTACGCCGCGTTCGCGGCACTGGCCAACAAAATATTGATACAACCGATCGGCTTCTTGCGGCGCCGCGCCGCGCGAGAAGCTGGGCCGCATGCCTTTCTGGGTGTCCGCCGCCAGGGTGAACTGCGAAACGACCAGCACGCTGCCCCCGGCCTGCTGGACGTTGAGGTTCATCTTGTCGTTCTCGTCGCCGAAAATACGGTATCCCAACACGCGTTCGCACAGGCGCTGCGCTTTTTGCTCGTTATCGCCCTGCTCCACGCCCAATAACACTAACAAACCGGGGCCAATTTTGCCTACCGTCTCGCCACCCACCGTGACGCTGGCGTTTAACACCCGTTGAATCAACGCAATCATTCCTGCTGCCCTTCTGGTTTTGGTTCCTGTTGCTCCGCCTTCTGCCGGCGGTAGTCGCGGTATTCGCCGATGGTCACGGTAATTTCCGCGCCGAGTAACACGATACACCAGCTCCAGTAGACCCACAGGAATAAAATCGGGATCACCGCCAGCACGCCGTAAATCAGCTGATAGGAAGGGAACATGGTGACGTACAGCGCGAATCCCTTCTTGCCCAGCTCGAACAGCAATCCGGCCACCACCGCGCCAATCAGCGCGTCTTTGGGCGGCACGCGCACCGTCGGCACGATGCAATACAGCAGCCAGAAGGAGATGCACGACAAAATCAGCGGGAAGATGCGCAGCACCTGATCCACCAGGCCATTGACGCCGGTCTGCGCCAGCCAGTTGAGCGACAGCAGGTAAGAACTGATGGCCATGCTGGCGCCCACCAGCAGCGGCCCCAGCGTCAGCACCATCCAGTACACGGCGAAGGAGAAGACGATCGGCCGTTTGTTCTTGCTGCGCCAGATGGTGTTCAGCACGCTGTCCACCGAGGAAATCAGCAACAGCGCAGTGACGATCAGCCCGCAGGTGCCGACGGCGGTCATCTTGTTGGAATTGGCGACGAACTGTTCCAGGTAGTTCTGGATCACGTTGCCGGCGGCCGGCACGAAATTGGAAAAGATAAAGCTCTTCAGCTGCTCGCTGATGTCGGAAAACATCGGGAAAGCCGCGAACAGCGCGAACACCACCGTGACCAGCGGCACCAGCGACAGCAGGGAAACATAGGCGAGATGGCCCGCCAACATCGTCAGGCCATCATGATCGATACGCTGGTACAGCAGCCGTCCGAAGGTGACGCCGGGCTTAATCGCAGAGGGCAGCTTCTTGCGGCGGAAAAACGACATGGTCACTCCTTGATGTCCGTTGATACGCCTTAAGCTTAACGCGCCCTGCGCTCATTGAGCAAAATAGGCCGGCACCACGTCGCGATCGGTGACGTGCACCGTCTTGATCCCCAGCGCCTGCGCGGCGAGGACGTTCGCCGGGTGATCGTCGAAGAACACCGCGTCGGCGGCGGCGGTGTTTTCCGCGGCCAGCACATGTTGATAGATATCGGCCTCCGGCTTGCGCATGCCGAGATCTTGCGACAAATAGAGATGATCGGCGGCGGCGGCCACTTCAGGATAGTGCTGCGGCCAGTAGTTGCAGTGCAGGCGGTTGGTGTTCGACAGCACCACCACCCGGTGGCCTTCGTTGCGCAGGCGCTGCATGATGTCGATCACTTCCGGGCGCAGCGCGACAAATACCGCCTGCCAACCGGTGGCGAATTGTTCGAAGCTGAGCGCAATGCCCATTTCATCGCACAGCTTGCCGGCGAAGTCTTCATCGCTGATTTCACCGCGCTCATGTTGCTGGAACACCTCACCCATGGCGAAACGATCGGACAGCACCGCCAACGGCGTGCCGCTCAAATTGCTCCACACGCCCAGCACACGCTTGAAATCGATATCGACGATCACATTACCTAAATCAAAGATATACAGCATAGTCCTCTCCTGATGGGCCGGTGAGATTTCACTGTAGCGGGAAAAGGAACAGCTGAACAGGGAGCGAACGGAAAAGCGCATAGCGCGCCGCACAAACGGGGAACAACAGAGGAAAAAACTCAGGGCGCGAGAACCGCGCCCTAAGCATGAGACACTCAATCAGCGATTAAGCGTCTTTAGGACCGCGGCTGGCACGCTTACGATCGTTTTCCGTCAGGTGACGCTTACGGATACGGATCGAGGTTGGCGTTACTTCTACCAGTTCGTCGTCATCGATGAACTCCAGAGCTTGCTCCAGGGTCATTTTGATGGCCGGAACCAGGGTAGTTGCTTCGTCAGTACCGGAAGCACGCATGTTGGTCAGCTTCTTACCGGTCAGGCAGTTTACGGTCAGGTCGTTGGAACGTGAGTGAATACCGATGATCTGGCCTTCATACACTTCCGCACCGTGGCCCAGGAACAGCTTGCCGCGATCCTGCAGGCCGAACAGCGCGAACGCGACCGCTTTGCCCTGGCCGTTGGAGATCAGCACGCCGTTCTGACGCTGGCCCACTTCGCCCGGACGCACGTCGTCGTAGTGGCTGAAGGTGGAGTACAGCAGGCCGGTACCCGAAGTCATGGTCATGAATTCGTTACGGAAGCCGATCAGACCGCGGCTTGGGATCACGTAGTCGAGACGCACGCGGCCCTTACCGTCCGGATCCATGTTTTTCAGGTCAGCTTTACGCTCACCCATCGCCTGCATCACGGAACCCTGATGCTGCTCTTCGATATCCAGCGTTACGTTCTCGAATGGCTCCTGCTTGCGGCCATCGATTTCGCGGAAGATAACTTTCGGACGGGAAACCGCCAGCTCGAAACCTTCGCGACGCATGTTTTCGATCAGCACCGACAGGTGCAGCTCGCCACGACCGGATACGCGGAAGGCGTCCGCATCGTCGGTTTCTTCGACGCGCAGCGCCACGTTGTGCACCAGCTCTTTGTTCAGACGGTCAAGGATCTGACGCGACGTCACGTACTTGCCTTCTTTACCGCAGAACGGCGAGGTGTTGACGTTGAAGAACATGGTGACGGTCGGTTCGTCGACGGACAGCGCCGGCAGCGCTTCTACGGCGTTGGTGTCGCAGATGGTGTCGGAGATGTTCAGCTCGCCCAGGCCGGTGATGGCGATGATGTCGCCCGCTTCCGCCAGGGTGCTGTCGATACGCTCCAGACCCAGGTGACCCAACACTTTACCCACTTTACCGTTGCGAGTTTTGCCTTCGCTGTCGATGATGGTGACCTGCTGGTTCGGCTTCACTTTACCGCGCTTGATGCGGCCGATGCCGATAACGCCCAGGTAGTTGTTGTAGTCCAACTGGGAGATCTGCATCTGGAATGGCGCTTCCAGCTCAACCTGCGGCGCAGACACGTGGTCGACGATCGCCTGATACAGCGGGGTCATGTCTTCCGCCATGTCGGTGTGATCGACGCCGGCGATGCCGTTCAGCGCAGAAGCGTAGATGATCGGGAAGTCGAGCTGCTCGTCGGTCGCGTCGAGGTTCACGAACAGGTCGAACACCTGATCCACAACCCAGTCAGGGCGCGCACCTGGACGGTCAACCTTGTTGATGACCACGATCGGCTTCAGACCGTTGGCGAAGGCCTTCTTGGTCACGAAGCGGGTTTGCGGCATAGGGCCATCCATTGCATCCACAACCAGCAGCACCGAGTCAACCATCGACATCACGCGCTCTACCTCGCCGCCGAAGTCGGCGTGTCCCGGGGTATCCACGATGTTGATACGGTAACCGTTCCAATTAATGGCGGTGTTTTTTGCGAGGATGGTAATCCCACGCTCTTTCTCCAAATCGTTGGAGTCCATTACGCGTTCGGTGGCTTCCGCACGCTCTCCGAAAGTACCGGATTGTTGCAGCAGCTTATCAACCAGGGTGGTTTTACCATGGTCAACGTGGGCAATAATGGCGATGTTACGCAAATTTTCGATCACAGCTTTGCCTCGGGCATTAGAAATAGCGCGCTATTGTACACGTATTAAGCGAGGGACTAAACAAGATCACAACCATCTCTTATAAACAACCGCGTACCGGTCAGTTTGTGATCCCTTTCACGGTGCAAAAAGCCGCAATCGTTGCACTTTTGCACCATTTCAGTGCCCACGCTCACCCCAATTGCACCATTTCGGTGCAATTTATCACTGATGGTGCATACTGTGGTTGGGTAAAACCCGCGCAGAAAGGCGATGAAAGCCTTTTTTAAAAGTTGGCACGCTTTTCGCTTTAGTCTTTTCAAGGCGAAAAAAGCCAGTTCCACAGATTCGTTCCACGACGACGACAATGATAAACCGGGAGAGTTAAGTATGTCCGCTGAACACGTTTTGACGATGCTGAATGAGCATGAAGTGAAATTCGTAGACCTGCGTTTCACTGACACCAAGGGTAAGGAACAGCACGTGACTATCCCGGCTCACCAGGTAAACGCCGACTTCTTCGAAGAAGGTAAAATGTTTGACGGCTCCTCTATCGGTGGTTGGAAGGGCATCAACGAATCTGACATGGTGCTGATGCCGGACGCCAGCACGGCGGTTCTGGATCCGTTCTTCGAAGAACCTACGCTGATCATTCGCTGTGACATTCTCGAGCCGGGCACCATGCAAGGCTACGATCGCGACCCGCGCTCCATCTCCAAACGCGCCGAAGACTTCCTGCGCTCCTCCGGCATCGCGGACACCGTGCTGTTCGGGCCAGAGCCTGAGTTCTTCCTGTTCGACGACATCCGCTTCGGCAGCAGCATCCGCGGTTCCCACGTGGCGATCGACGACATCGAAGGCGCCTGGAACTCCGGCACAAAATACGACGGCGGCAACAAAGGCCACCGTCCGGCGGTGAAAGGCGGTTACTTCCCGGTTCCACCGGTCGACTCTTCGCAGGATCTGCGTTCCACCATGTGTCTGACCATGGAAGAGATGGGCCTGGTGGTTGAAGCGCACCACCACGAAGTGGCGACCGCCGGTCAGAACGAAGTGGCAACCCGCTTCAACACCATGACCAAGAAAGCCGACGAAATTCAGATCTACAAGTACGTGGTGCACAACGTGGCGCACGCCTTCGGTAAAACCGCGACCTTCATGCCGAAACCCATGTTCGGCGACAACGGTTCCGGCATGCACTGCCACATGTCGCTGTCCAAGAACGGCACCAACCTGTTCGCCGGCGACAAATACGGCGGCCTGTCTGAAACCGCACTGTTCTACATCGGCGGCATCATCAAGCACGCCAAGGCGATCAACGCGCTGGCCAACCCGACCACCAACTCGTACAAACGTCTGGTGCCAGGCTACGAAGCGCCGGTGATGCTGGCTTACTCCGCCCGTAACCGCTCCGCGTCCATCCGTATCCCGGTGGTCGCCAGCCCGAAAGCGCGCCGCATCGAAGCCCGCTTCCCGGATCCGGCGGCTAACCCATACCTGTGCTTCGCCGCGCTGCTGATGGCCGGCCTGGACGGCATCATCAACAAGATCCACCCTGGCGACGCCATGGACAAAAACCTGTACGACCTGCCGCCGGAAGAAGAAGCCGAGATCCCAAAAGTGGCCGGCTCGCTGGACGAGGCGATGGCCGCACTGAACGAAGACCGCGAGTTCCTGACCCGCGGCGGCGTGTTCACCGACGATGCGATCGATGCCTACATCGAACTGCGCAAAGAAGAGATGGACCGCATTCGCATGACGCCACACCCGGTTGAGTTCGAACTGTACTACAGCGTCTAAGTTCTACCCGCGCCGTCTGCCCTGGCGGACGGCGCCCACAATTTTTGTTATCGCTTTTTTGTTGCCGTGGAAACTTTCAGCCCATCTTCGGATGGGTTTTTTTCTCCACCGTATTTTCTGCAAAACTATTCCATACCGTGTCGATCCCGGATGGAGTAGGATAGATGCACTAAAAAGGTGCAGGAGTCTGCTGTATGGCAACTGGCAAGCTGCCCGATGCTGGGCAGATCCTCAATTCACTCATCAACAGCATCCTGCTGTTGGATGACTCTCTGGCGGTTCACTACGCCAACCCGGCGGCACAGCAGCTGCTGGCGCAAAGCTCCCGCAAGCTGTTCGGCACGCCGCTGCCCGATTTGCTCGGTTATTTTTCGCTGAACGTCTCTTTGATGCGCGAAAGCCTGCGCGCCGGGCAGGGCTTCACCGACAACGAAGTGACTCTGGTGGTCGACGGCCGCGCGCATATCCTTTCCCTGACCGCTCAGGCGCTGCCGGAAGGCTATATCCTGGTCGAACTGGCGCCGATGGACAATCAGCGCCGCCTGAGCCAGGAACAGCTGCAGCATGCCCAACAGGTGGCGGCCCGCGATCTGGTGCGCGGTTTGGCGCACGAAATTAAAAACCCGCTGGGCGGCCTGCGCGGCGCGGCGCAGCTGCTGGCCAAGGCGCTGCCCGATCCGGCGCTGACCGAATACACCAAGGTGATCATTGAGCAGGCCGATCGGCTGCGCAATCTGGTGGATCGCCTGCTCGGACCGCAGCGGCCCGGCCAGCACATCACCCAGAGCATCCATCAGGTCGCGGAGCGCGTCTGCCAGCTGGTGTCGCTGGAAATGCCGGATAACGTCACGCTGGTGCGCGACTACGATCCGAGCCTGCCGGAAATGGCCCACGACCCGGATCAGATAGAACAGGTGCTGCTGAACATCACCCGCAATGCGCTGCAGGCGCTGGGTGAGGCGGGCGGCACCATCACGCTGCGCACCCGCACCGCGTTTCAGATAACGTTGCACGGCACCCGCTATCGCCTGGCGGCGCGCATTGACGTCGAAGACGACGGCCCCGGCGTGCCGGCGCAGCTGCAGGACACGCTGTTTTACCCGATGGTCAGCGGCCGTGAAGGCGGTACCGGCCTGGGATTATCCATCGCCCGCAATCTGATCGATCAGCATTGCGGAAAAATTGAGTTCAACAGTTGGCCAGGTCATACCGAATTCTCGGTCTACCTGCCCATTCGTCAGTGAGGTTTGCAATGCAACGAGGGATAGTCTGGATCGTCGATGACGATAGCTCCATCCGCTGGGTGCTTGAGCGCGCGCTCACCGGCGCGGGCCTGAGCTGCGCCACCTTCGAAGGCGGCAATGACGTGCTGGAAGCCTTGGCCACGCAAACCCCCGACGTGCTGCTGTCCGATATCCGCATGCCGGGCATTGATGGTCTGGCGCTGCTCAAGCAGATCAAACAGCGCCACCCGATGCTGCCGGTGATCATCATGACCGCGCATTCGGATTTGGACGCCGCCGTCAGCGCCTATCAGCAAGGGGCCTTCGACTACCTGCCGAAGCCGTTCGACATCGACGAAGCGGTGGCGCTGGTCGAGCGCGCCATCAGCCATTATCAGGAGCAGCAGCAGCCGGTGCGCAGCCAGCCGGCCAGCGATCCGGCGGCGGACATCATCGGCGAAGCGCCGGCGATGCAGGACGTGTTTCGCATCATCGGCCGGCTGTCGCGTTCGTCGATCAGCGTGCTGATCAACGGCGAATCCGGCACCGGTAAAGAGCTGGTGGCACATGCGCTGCACCGCCACAGCCCGCGCGCCAAATCACCGTTCATCGCCCTGAACATGGCCGCTATTCCCAAGGATCTGATCGAGTCCGAGCTGTTCGGCCACGAGAAAGGCGCCTTCACCGGCGCTAACCAAATCCGTCAGGGGCGCTTTGAACAGGCCGACGGCGGCACGCTGTTCCTCGACGAGATCGGCGATATGCCGCTCGACGTGCAAACGCGCCTGCTGCGGGTGCTGGCGGACGGCCAGTTCTACCGGGTCGGCGGCTATGCGCCGGTGAAGGTCGACGTACGCATCATCGCCGCCACGCACCAGAACCTGGAGCTGCGGGTACAGGAAGGCAAGTTCCGCGAGGATCTGTTCCACCGCCTGAACGTGATCCGCGTACACCTGCCGCCGCTGCGCGAACGCCGTGAAGACATCCCGCGGCTGGCGCGCCACTTCCTGCAGATCGCCGCCAAGGAGCTGGGCGTCGAGGCCAAGAACCTGCATCCGGAAACCGAAACCGCGCTGACCCGCCTGCCCTGGCCGGGCAACGTGCGCCAGTTGGAGAACACCTGCCGCTGGCTGACGGTGATGGCCGCCGGGCAAGAGGTGCTGATTCAGGATCTGCCGGGTGAACTGTTCGAAACCGCTGTGCCGGAGAGCCCCAGCCACAGTCTGCCGGACAGTTGGGCCACGCTGCTGGCGCAGTGGGCCGATCGCGCGCTGCGTTCCGGTCATCAAAATCTGCTGTCGGAAGCACAGCCGGAAATGGAGCGCACGCTGCTCACCACCGCCCTGCGCCACACCCAAGGGCACAAACAGGAAGCCGCGCGCCTGCTGGGCTGGGGGCGCAATACCCTCACCCGCAAGCTTAAAGAGCTGGGCATGGAATAGGAACGGGGTGGATGATGAAAAACGCAGTCCGGCGCACAAAAAAACGCCAACCACAGACTTTACAGCCGGCGCGGGCGCAGTATGATCGTGTCGCACACTCTGGAGGTTGACGATGCTGGACTCATTCATCGTATTCATTTCTCAGGGCGCGGAGCTGGGCTCCGCCGCCAGCCACACCCCGCAGGCGGCGGTCGCCGCGGTGTTGTGCGCCGCGCTGATTAACTTCTTCAGTTAAAAAAACAGCCGCATCAGCGGCTGTTTTTTCATCCTCAGATCACCCGAGAGAACTGCTGGCTGCGCGCCTGTTGCCGCAGATAGCGGTCGAAGCACATGCAAATATTGCGGATCAGCAAGCGCCCGCGCGGCGTGACGCGAATGCCCTGCTCGTCGCGCTCCACCAGCCCATCGCGTTCAAACGGCGCCAGCAGCTGCAGGTCTTCGGCGAAGTAAGCGGTGAAATCGATGCCGTATTGCCGTTCGAGCGGCTGATACGCCAACCGGAAGTTGCAGATCAGGGTTTTGATCAGATCGCGCCGCAGGCAATCGTCGTCCGTCAGCGCCAGCCCGCGCCACAGGGCGTTGCCCTGCGCCGGTACGCTCTCATAGTAATGCTTCAGCTCTTTCTGATTCTGCGCATAGCTGTCGCCGAGCATGCTGATGGCCGACACACCCAACCCCAGCAGATCGCTGTCGCCCTGGGTGGTGTAGCCCTGGAAATTGCGGTGCAGCTTGCCTTCGCGTTGCGCAATCGCCAGCTCATCGTCCGGGCGTGCAAAGTGATCCATACCGATGAACTGATAGCCGGCGTCAGTCAGGAACGCGATGCTCTGCTGCAGGATATCCAGCTTCTGCTGCGCGCTGGGCAGATCGGCGTCTTTGATTTTGCGCTGGGCGGCGAATAAATTCGGCATATGCGCGTAGTTGAACACGCTGAGGCGATCGGGATTCAGTTCAGCCACCCGCTGCAGGGTGAAGGCGAAGCTTTCCGGCGTCTGTTTCGGCAGGCCGTAGATCAGATCGATATTGGTCGAGCGGAAGCCCAGCGCTTTGGCCCGCTCGATCAGGGCGAAAATGAAGGCTTCATCCTGCTCGCGGTTGACCAACTGCTGCACCTGCTTGTTGAAATCCTGCACCCCCATGCTCAAACGGTTAAAGCCTTCGGCGCGTAAATGATCGAGCACATCCAGCGCTATCTCGCGCGGATCGACTTCGATCGACATCTCCGCATCGGGCAGAAAATCAAAATGTTCGCGCAGCACCGCCACCAGCCGGCTGATTTGCGCTTTATCCAGATAGGTTGGCGTACCGCCGCCCCAGTGCATCTGGCCAACCTTGCGGCCGGCGAACAGCGGCGCACGGCTGGCGATCTCTTGCGCCAAAACGTTCAGGTATTCGTCGGCCTTGTGCGTCTGGCGCGTCACCAGCTTGTTGCAGCCGCAGAAGTAGCACAGCTTATGGCAGAAAGGGATATGCACATACAGCGACAGCGGGCGCTCAGGGTAGCGCACCGCGGCGCGTTGAAACGCCGCTTCGTCGTAGCGCTGGTTAAACTCGAGCGCCGTGGGGTATGAGGTATAACGCGGCCCTGAGTAGTTATATTTTTGGATCAGGGCCAAATCCCAGACAATCGTCTGCTCTGACATGCTCACTCCTTCCGATATCTTTTTCTACCGGGCCGGGAGAGAGGCGGTTGTCTGCGCTGTCTGGCCACGGAAGCGCTGCGAAAACGCGCTTTGCGCTTAGACAGCCGCCATAGTTTACCGAATAACCACAGCAGATAACACATCAAGAGTAGGGCTATTGTCGGGATCAGCCACATGGCGCGTTAAAAGGCGTCCTTCGGGTTACCGCCTTTCAGCAGCTTCAGAATATCTTCCTGCTTCTCTTCTTCTTCTTCGTCGTCTTCATCGCCCAGCTCGATGCCCAGCACGTCCATCAGCACATCGATACGATCCAGCGTCTTGTCGACATACGCCTGCTCTTGCGCGTTCAGCGTTTCGCCATCGTCGATGCGATCCAGCAGCGCGTTCAGGCGTTCGTCATTTTCCAGCTTCGCCAGCTCTTCTTCCGGCGACAGACGCGGTTTCGCTTCGGCCTTTGGCTTCGGCTGCGGTTTGGCCTTCACTTTGGTTTCGTCGACCACCAGCGCAACCGGCACTTTACTGCCGATACGCGGATCTTTGGCTTCCGCCGCCGATTTGTTTTTCTGGCTGCCGGACTCGACCTGAGTGCGTGAACCGGAAGCGTGGCCGCGGCGCTTTTTCAGGCGTTTGCGCTCGCGCGCTTCCTGATCGAGCTCCATACGGCTTTTCTTTTTCGTTTTTGACTTCGCCGCGCTGCCGCGAGGTGCTTTTGATGGCTGGTTCATAGCGTGTGCTCTTAGGTATGTAGATTCAGTATAGAATTGCGGCGGAATCTAGCAGAAAGCGGACAAAGAAAAAAGGCGGCAGGTTAAACCTGCCGCCTATTTCGCACCTTCTTGCGAAGGGTATTCCTGTTACGCGCTCCTTGCGTACATGCAACATCCCGGTTTTTCCTTCTGCTATAACCGCATTCCCTGCCACTACGTCCTTCATCCTGAAAGGAAAATCGTCCATGGCGCAATCCATTCGCATCCGCTCTTCCCGAGCGCGCTTCCTGCGGGCATCCAAACTGCCGATACTTCACCATCCGATGTGCCTGCCGCCTATTCCGGTGCGAAAGGGTCACTTCCTTTTGCGTTCATCCTGGCACTCATTGCACGCCCTGTGCATTCCCTGAGATTTGTCATCCTTCCCGGATGTTCCCTAATCCTGCGCAACCCTGCGTTAACGAGTACTTTACGTTATTGTTGCGAAGGCTCAAGGCACCTGACGCCGATTTGACTGACATTTCCACACAACGAAAAAACAACATGTTGTTTTTAAAATAAAAATAGAAATATCACTTTCGAATAAAGCGACATTACCCGCGATTCGAATGGCAAATGTCTCACAACGTACGGTCGGCTTAACTGTCGTTTTATCGCGCCCCGCCGCTTAAAAACGGAGAAACACGCCATTTTTACCGCTGATGCAGTTATAATCGCCAACCAGTTAGCCATCCTCACGGAGACGAAAAATTTTGACCAGCAAGAACTACAACTATCATGTGACCCATTTCGTCACCAGCGCACCCGATATTCGCCATCTTCCGGGGGATGCAGGAATTGAAGTCGCCTTTGCCGGCCGTTCCAACGCCGGTAAATCCAGCGCGCTGAATACGCTGACCAACCAAAAAAGCCTGGCGCGCACCAGTAAGACGCCGGGGCGCACCCAGCTGATCAACCTGTTCGAAGTGGAAGACGGCATTCGTCTGGTCGACCTGCCGGGTTATGGCTACGCCGAAGTGCCGGAAGAAATGAAGCGCAAATGGCAACGCGCGCTGGGCGAATACCTGCAGATGCGCAACAGCCTGAAAGGGCTGGTGGTGCTGATGGATATCCGCCATCCGCTGAAAGATCTCGACCAGCAGATGATCCAGTGGGCGGTCGACGTCGGCACGCCGGTGCTGGTGTTGCTGACCAAGGCCGACAAGCTGGCCTCCGGCGCACGCAAGGCACAGCTCAACATGGTGCGTGAAGCGGTGCTGCCGTTTATGGGGGATATCCAGGTCGAAGCCTTCTCATCGCTGAAAAAGATCGGCGTCGACAAGCTGCGCCAGAAGCTGGACACCTGGTTTAACGAGATCCCGCCGGAAGTGCTGCCGGAAGAGGACATCGGCGAATAAGCCCTGATCGCACGTTTGAGCCGATGTCTTACCGCATCGGCTTTTTTATGCCCGCAGATCGGCCGCAGGCGGGATTTTTTGTTATCTAATTACACTTTTGAAATAAAGCCATCATAAAGACTTATTGCCAAAACGGGCTTGTCTCGCCGAATTACGCGGATTGAGGGAGCGGAAGCTGAAATGAAAAGCGAGGCCGAGCGATAGGAAAAACGTATGGTTTGCTGCTGTTTTTACAATAAAAAACGCCCCAGTCAATACTGACTGGGGCGGCTAAATATTCAGCCAAATCCGATTACGTGAAGTAAAAGGTCTGAAAGATAGAACATCTTACCTCTGTACCCTACGCCTGTAACTCTACATCATTTTTTCGCAGGGAAAAAGAATTTTTTGTAGTTTACTTACACAATTTGCGGCGCAAGAACGGCGAAGTTGGGGAAACTATCGCCGCATCTTGTAGCTTAATTACGAAAAGTGCTTAGCTTCTCGCCAGTTAGCGCATACGGCGATAACCCGGCGATCAGTGCGCTTCATCCCAGTTCATGCCGACGCCCACATCGACCTTCAGCGGCACCGCCAGGGCCATGCTGCCTTCCATCAGTTGGCGGATGCGCTGGCTGGCTTCTTCGATCACCGATTCATGCACCTCGAACACCAATTCATCGTGCACCTGCATGATCGCGCGCACCAACGGCTTCTCCTGCCCTTGCAGCCAGGCGTCGACCTCGATCATCGCACGCTTGATGATATCGGCTGCCGTGCCCTGCATCGGGGCGTTGATGGCGGCGCGCTCGGCCGCCTTGCGGCGCATGGCGTTGCTGGAGCGGACGTCCGGCAGATACAGACGGCGGCCGTCCAGCGTGCTGACATAGCCCTGCTCGGAAGCCTGCTGACGGGTGCGCTCCATGTAATCCAGCACGCCCGGGTAACGCTCGAAGTAGAGATCCATATAGCGCTGGGCTTCCCCACGCGGGATCCCCAACTGACGCGCCAGGCCGAAGGCGCTCATGCCGTAAATCAAACCGAAGTTAATCGCCTTGGCGCTGCGGCGCTGCTCGCCGGTCACTTTATCCAACGGCACGCCGAAAACTTCCGACGCCGTGGCGCGGTGAATGTCTTTCCCTTCGGCAAAGGCCTTCAGCAGCCCCTCATCCTGTGACAGATGCGCCATGATGCGCAGCTCGATCTGCGAGTAGTCGGCCGCGACGATGCGGTAGCCTTCCGGCGCAATAAAGGCCTGGCGAATGCGCCGCCCTTCTTCGTTGCGCACCGGGATGTTCTGCAGGTTCGGATCGCTCGAGGAGAGGCGGCCGGTGGCGGTCACCGCCTGATGGTACGAGGTATGCACCCGCCCGCTGACCGGATTGATCATCAACGGCAGCTTGTCGGTATAGGTGGTCTTCAGTTTCGCCAAGCCGCGGTATTCCAGGATCACCTTCGGCAGCGGGTAGTCCAGCGCCAGCTCGGCCAGCACCTCTTCGTTGGTGGACGGCGCCCCGCCCGGGGTTTTCTTCAGCACCGGCAGCTTTTGCTTTTCGTACAGGATCGCCTGCAGCTGCTTGGTCGACGCCAGGTTGAACGGCTCTTCCGCCAGCTCGTGGGCCTGCGCCTCCAACTCTGCCAGACGCTTGGCCAACTCCTGGGAGTGGGCCGACAAAATGGCCGGATCGATCAGCACCCCGGTGCGTTCGATATGCGACAGCACCGGCAGCAGCGGCATTTCAATCTCATTGAATACCGTCAGCAGTTCCGCGCTCTGTTTCAGCTGCGGCCACATCGCCAGGTGCAGCTGCAGCGTGACATCGGCGTCTTCGGCGGCGTAAGGCGCCGCCTGCTCCAGCGCGATCTGATTGAACGTCAGCTGGTTTTTGCCCTTGCCGGCGATCTCTTCGAAGGTGATGGTTTTGTGGCCCAGATAACGATCGGCCAGGCTGTCCATATCGTGACGGCCGCCGACGCTGTCCAGCACATAGGACTCCAGCATGGTGTCGTAGGCGATGCCGCGCATCTCGATGCCGTAGCGCGCCAGCAGGCTCATGTCGAACTTCAGGTTTTGCCCGACCTTGAGCGCCTTCTCGTCTTCCAGCAGCGGCTTGAGCGCCTCCAGCACGTAAGCGCGATCCAGCTGCGCCGGCGCATCCAGGTAATCGTGCGCCACCGGCAAATAAGCCGCTTCGCCCGGCGCGACCGCGAAGGACAGGCCGATCAGGTTGGCGGTCAGGGTATCCAGACCGTCGGTTTCGGTATCGAAGGCAAACACGTCGGCCTTTTTCAGCCGCGCCAGCCAGTCGGTAAAGGTCGCTTCATCCAGGATAGTGACATACCCGTCCTGGGACAGCTTGGCTTCCGCCAAGGCTTTCGGCGCTTCCACGGCGGCTGCCGGTTTGGCGACGCCGGCAGCTTTCGCGCCCGCGCCTTTCTTGTTTTCCAGCCAGACGCCGGCTTCCACGTCCGCCAGCCAGCGTTTGAACTCGTACTGTTTGAACAGCTGTTGCAGCGTATCGACATCCGGCTCGGAGACCGTCAGGTCCGCGCAGGTCAGATCCAGTTCGACGTCGGTTTTGATCGTCGCCAGCTTATAGGAGAGGTACGCGACCTCTTTGTTCTGCTCCAGCTTGGCCGCCATGGTTTTGGCGCCGCGGAAGCTCAGCGTGGCGATGTTCTCCAGATTGCCGTACAGCGCATCCAGCCCGCCGATCCCCTGCAGCAACGCCTGGGCGGTTTTCTCGCCCACGCCCGGCACGCCGGGAATGTTGTCCGATGAATCGCCCATCAGCGCCAGGAAGTCGATGATCAACTCCGGCGGAATGCCGTACTTGTCGCACACTTCCTGCGGGCCGAGGATCGTGTTGTTCATGGTGTTGATCAGGGTGACGTTCGGCGTCACCAGCTGCGCCATGTCTTTGTCGCCGGTGCTGATCAGCACCGCATGGCCGGCCTTTTCGGCCTCCAGCGCCAGCGTACCGATAACGTCGTCCGCCTCAACGCCGGGTGTCACCAGCAGCGGCAGGCCCATCGCTTTGACCATGCTGTGCAGCGGCTCGATCTGCGCGCGCAGATCGTCCGGCATCGGCGGCCGGTGTGATTTGTATTCAGCGAAGAGATCATCGCGGAAGGTCTTCCCTTTGGCATCAAACACCACGGCAACGTGGCTCGGTTGATACTGCAGCAGCAGGCTGCGCAGCATATTCAGCACGCCGTACATCGCGCCGGTCGGCTCGCCCGCCGAGTTGGTCAGCGGCGGGAAGGCGTGATAAGCGCGGTAGAGGTAGGAGGAACCGTCAACCAGGATTAGTGGGTTTTCTGCAATCTGGGCCATAGCGTTTCTTTATCGTGATCGGACATAGGGGTAAGCATGCCATAGCTGGCCGCCGGAGACGAACCTTAGCGTGCATTGCGGACGAAAATGATGTGATTGTGTGCGAGGATCCGCAAGATCTTACCTGTGGATAACTTTGTGCATAGAAAAGAGACCGAATTATAACGCTGCGATTATCGTTATAACGGCGAATAAAATTCCTATTTAAATCACCGCGTTAAAAGAACGAATTCCGGCGATGCTTTATTACTGGCATTTATTGAATTTGTGGATATAACTTTCGCCGGATTTTAATCGCACTATTAATCAAATTCGGCGCCTCAATTACCATAGCACAAGCTGGACAAGTTGCACGAAAACTCAGCAAATGGTTATCCATCGAGACGAAAAACAGTGATTTTTAGCGGCGCTTTACCCCGGCGATTTCTGTTAAAATGCGTTTTTGTTCATGCGCTTTGGCATGCAACGATGTTCCCAACAACCGTCAGCCCATAATCATGCCAAGATTGTTAACGCCTGTTATCTTTATCATTTCCGTCATACTTACCATTCTGGTGACGGTGTTGTGCTCCATCCCCATCACGCTGGCCGGCATCGTGAAACTCCTGGTGCCCATTCCCGCCGTCTGGCGATATATCTCGGCTTTCGCCGATTTCATGATGTGGTGTTGGTGCCAAGGGCTGGCGTTGTTATTGCGCATTAACGGGCAATTGCGTTGGGATATTGAAGGGCTGGAAGGGTTGGATCGCAAAAACTGGTATCTGCTGATCAGCAACCACGAAAGCTGGTCGGACATTGTTGTGTTATGCGTGCTGTTCAGAAATCATATTCCAATGAATAAGTATTTCCTCAAGCAACAGCTCGCCTGGGTGCCTTTTGTCGGCCTGGCCTGCTGGGCGCTGGATATGCCATTCATGAAGCGTTATTCCCGCGCCTATTTGCTCAAGCACCCGGAAAAACGCGGCAAGGATATCGAAACGACGCGCCGTTCCTGCGAAAAATTCCGCCAGCGCCCAACCACCATCGTCAATTTCGTCGAGGGTTCGCGCTTCACTGAAGCCAAGAAAATTAAAAGCAATTCGCCGTATCGCAATTTGCTGGCGCCTAAAGCCGCCGGCATCGCGTTTACCCTTAGCGCGCTGGGCAATCAGTTCGACAAAGTGTTGAACGTTACTCTGCTCTATCCGGAAAATAACCAGCGGCCTTTTATGGATATGCTGTGTGGGCGGCTGACGCGTATCGTGGTGAGAATAGAGACGCTGCCGATCGATGAAACCCTGCACGGCGACTACTTCAACGACAAACAGTTCAAGCGGCGCTTCCAGCTGTGGCTGAATACGCTGTGGCAGGAAAAAGACCGGTTGCTGGATAAATTGAAGCGGCAATACGGATAAAAAAACGCCGGCGATGCCGGCGTTTTTCATGTTGAATCAGGCTTATTTCTGCTGGCTGAGGAATTTAACCACATCGGCGAACTGCTTCACGTAAGCGTCCATCGAGCTGGTGTCCAGGCCATCGTTTTTCACCATGTATTTGCCGTTGACGAATACCGCCGGCACGCCGCGCAGCTGCAGATCTTCTGCGGCTTTCTCCTGTTGAACCACCAGAGATTTCACCACGAAGCTGTTCCAGGCCGCGTCATAATCTGCGGCGGTCACGCCCGCTTTCACGAAGACGTTGCGGATATCGTCCGGCGTTTGCACGGTCTGGGTTTTCTGCACCGCTTCAAACATCAGCGGGCTCACCTTGTCTTCCACGCCCAGCGCCATCGCCACCGCCCACGCCTGAGTCAGCTGTTTGCCCAACGGCCCCAGGAACTCCACGTGGTACTTGGTCATTTTGGTGCCGGCAGGCAGCGCTTTCTTTACGTTCTCAGACACATGATAGACCTGCTCGAACTGGTAGCAGTGCGGGCAGTAGAAGGAGAAGAACTCCAACACCTGCGGCTCGCCGGTCACCGGTTTGTCCAGAGTCACATACTGAGCGCCATCGCTAAACTGTGCCGCCGAGGCACTGAATGCCATTACCATGCCAACGAGCGCCAACCATATTTTTTTCATAAGACTAAACTCTCCATTGTGTTAAAGCTTCAATACATTGGCGTCAGCTGCAGAGGGGGCTCCTGCAACAGCTTAACCTGTTCGGTGAAGGCCGCAGTCTGAGACAACCAGAAATCAGACTCCGCCATCCACGGAAAACTCTTAGGGAAGGCCGGATCCTGCCAGCGGCGAGCGACCCAGGCCAGGTAATACACCATGCGCATCGCCCGCAGTGGTTCAATCAACGCCAGCTCGCGCTGATCGAACTCGGCAAATTCGCTATACGCCTCCAGCAAGACATCCAGCTGCATCAGTTGATCGCGACGTTCGCCGTGCAGCAACATCCACAGATCCTGCACTGCCGGGCCGTTGCGCGCGTCATCAAGATCGACGAACAGCGGGCCATCGCGCCACAGAATATTGCCCGGATGGCAATCACCGTGCAAACGGCGCGGCTGCCAGTTCAGATGCCAGTGCGACTTGATCGCCGCAATCAGATTATCCGTCGCCTGCAGGAACGCGTCACGCTGCGTTGCCGGTAGCAGCTCGCAATCGGCCAGCACCTGACGCGGGGCGGTGAGGTACTCTTCAATCCCCATCGTTGGCCGCTCAGCGAACAAACGCTCACCGCCGACCTGGTGGATACGCCCCAGAAAACGGCCCACCCATTCCAACTGATCCAGATTGTCTATCTCGTATTGCCGGCCCCCCACGCTGGGGAACAGGGCAAAGAAAAAGCCGCCGTGCGTATGCAGCGTAGCGCCTTGCAACGCCAACGGCGCCACCGCCGGGATCTCTGCGCCGGCCAGATCCAGAGCGAACTGATGTTCCTCACCGATCTGTGCGGCGCTCCAGCGCTCCGGGCGGTAAAACTTCACCACGTAGCGCCGGCGATCTTCGTCCATAAACTGATAGACGCGGTTCTCGTAACTGTTCAGCGCCGTGAGGCCGGAATCGACGCGCAGGCCAACTCCTTCTAGCGCGTCCATAATCAAATCGGGCGACAGGGTTTCGAAATTAAAAGCAGAGTTATTCATAACGTTCGTTTGATCGCTGACAGCACGGTGCCGGGAATGAGAAATAGTAGCATTAATGGCGCATTTCACGCGCTATGCTTCCTCGCACCGCACGAGGATCAGTCCTTGATAACGCCGCGAGCGCGCAGCAGCGCCGTTTTAAAATCTTCTTCGTAATCTTTCTTCAGACCCGGGATCTGATCCGTGCCGGCACTACCGCGCATTTTCAGGTGATAAATGAGAATATCGTCGCTCAGTTCGGACAACTCGCCCTGGAAGCCCGCTTCCTTCGCCAGCTTTTGCAAAAACTGCATCAAATTGAGATCGGGATCTTCCTGCCAGGCAGGGTGCAACAGCTCGATCAACTCGTTTACGCGATGCGTTTTCATCTCAATATCGTCCAATAGCATGAATAAACTCACAAAGTAACAGGCTTACCCACACAGTGAAAGAACCGGCTTGTCAATAAAGGTAAATCCTGATGTCACGCCTGCTTTAGCGCTACAATCAGCCCATCGACAAGGCGGGATAAACGAGATGCATAAAGAAATCAGCGGCGTCATTTTGGCCGGTGGACGGGCCACGCGTATGGGCGGTGAAGACAAAGGCCTGGTGTCGATTGGTGGTATCGCACTCTATCAACACATATTGGCTCGGTTACGGCCGCAGGTGGCTTCCATCGTCATCAGCGCCAATCGCAATCAGGCATGTTACCAGGCGAGCGGTTTGCCGGTGATTGGCGATCTGACGCCCGATTTCGCCGGGCCGTTGGCCGGTATGCTGGCCGGGCTCAAGCAATCTTCCAACGAATGGGTGGCCTTCGTCCCTTGTGACGTCCCCGACTTTCCCGCTGACTTAGTGGCACAACTCTGGCGGCAAAAAGGCGCAGCGCCGGCGGCCTTTGCCAGTGATGGCGAGCGAGATCACCCTACGCTGGCGTTATTGCATACCCAACTAGCGCCGCAGCTGGCCGACTACCTGGCGCGCGGTGAACGCAAGCTGATGCTGTTCTTGCATCAAATTGGCGCACAACGCGTAGTGTTCAGCGGGCAGCAAACGGCATTTCATAACCTGAATACGCCGGAAGACTGCCTACATTGGCAGCAAACACGAGAGCTAAAGAAATGAATCGTTCATTGCCCCCCTTGCTGGCCATCGGCGCCTACAGCGGTACGGGAAAAAACACCCTGCTCAAACAGCTAATCCCGTTGCTGAAACAACGCCAGGTAAGGATTGGACTGATCAAACATACGCATCACGATATGGATGTGGATACGCCAGGTAAGGACAGCTATGAGCTGCGTAAAGCGGGCGCCGAGCAAACGCTGGTCGCCAGCGATCGCCGCTGGGCATTAATGACCGAAACGCCGGAGCAACAACCTTTGGATCTGCGCTATCTGGCTGAGCGTTTTGATGCCGATAAGATCGATTTAATTCTTGTTGAAGGGTTTAAACATGAGCCGGTCAGCAAAATCCTGCTTTATCGGGCCGAGATCGGCAAACCGTTGGAAGACATGTTGGATCAGTTTGTCGTGGCGGTAGCCAGCGACCGACCACTATCCATCTCAGCTAAGCAGCTGGATCTCAATCAACCGGAAAGCATCGCCGACTTTATTGTCGAGTGGTTGAAAGGCGCAGCGTAGCTGCGCTTTTTTACGTATTGCACATAGCAAAAAGCCCTGAACGTCAGTTCAGGGCTTTCGGCTTTATTTGATGCCTGGCAGTGTCCTACTCTCGCATGGGGAGACCCCACACTACCATCGGCGCTACGGCGTTTCACTTCTGAGTTCGGCATGGGGTCAGGTGGGACCACCGCGCTATTGCCGCCAGGCAAATTCGTTTTGATCAACCCGCTTCATCGCTGAAGCCTGTCAATCCAATCTGTCAACAAGCTGAATATTGTCTCGGTCTCACCAAAACACCTTCGGTGTTGTAAGGTTAAGCCTCACGGATCATTAGTACTGGTTAGCTCAATGCATCGCTGCACTTACACACCCAGCCTATCAACGTCTTAGTCTTAAACGTTCCTTCAGGGGCCTTGAAGGCCCAGGGAAGACTCATCTTGAGGCAAGTTTCGCGCTTAGATGCTTTCAGCGCTTATCTTTTCCGCACTTAGCTACCGGGCAATGCCATTGGCATGACAACCCGAACACCAGTGGTGCGTTCACTCCGGTCCTCTCGTACTAGGAGCAACCCCTCTCAATCTTCCAACGCCCACGGCAGATAGGGACCGAACTGTCTCACGACGTTCTAAACCCAGCTCGCGTACCACTTTAAATGGCGAACAGCCATACCCTTGGGACCTACTTCAGCCCCAGGATGTGATGAGCCGACATCGAGGTGCCAAACACCGCCGTCGATATGAACTCTTGGGCGGTATCAGCCTGTTATCCCCGGAGTACCTTTTATCCGTTGAGCGATGGCCCTTCCATTCAGAACCACCGGATCACTAAGACCTACTTTCGTACCTGCTCGAGCCGTCACTCTCGCAGTCAAGCTAGCTTATGCCTTTGCACTAACCTCACGATGTCCGACCGTGATTAGCTAACCTTCGTGCTCCTCCGTTACTCTTTGGGAGGAGACCGCCCCAGTCAAACTACCCACCAGACACTGTCCTCACCCCGGATCACGGGGCCGAGTTAGAACATCAAACATTAAAGGGTGGTATTTCAAGGATGGCTCCACGCAGACTGGCGTCCACGCTTCAAAGCCTCCCACCTATCCTACACATCAAGGCTCAATGTTCAGTGTCAAGCTATAGTAAAGGTTCACGGGGTCTTTCCGTCTTGCCGCGGGTACACTGCATCTTCACAGCGAGTTCAATTTCACTGAGTCTCGGGTGGAGACAGCCTGGCCATCATTACGCCATTCGTGCAGGTCGGAACTTACCCGACAAGGAATTTCGCTACCTTAGGACCGTTATAGTTACGGCCGCCGTTTACTGGGGCTTCGATCAAGAGCTTCGCCTTGCGGCTGACCCCATCAATTAACCTTCCAGCACCGGGCAGGCGTCACACCGTATACGTCCACTTTCGTGTTTGCACAGTGCTGTGTTTTTATTAAACAGTTGCAGCCAGCTGGTATCTTCGACTGGCTTCAGCTCCATCCGCAAGGGACTTCACCTACATGCCAGCGTGCCTTCTCCCGAAGTTACGGCACCATTTTGCCTAGTTCCTTCACCCGAGTTCTCTCAAGCGCCTTGGTATTCTCTACCTGACCACCTGTGTCGGTTTGGGGTACGATTTAATGTTACCTGGAGCTTAGAGGATTTTCCTGGAAGCAGGGCATCAACTACTTCTGCACCGTAGTGCATCGTCATCACGCCTCAGGGTTAACATGCAACCGGATTTACCAGGTCACACCCCCTACACGCTTAAACCGGGACAACCGTCGCCCGGCCAGCCTAGCCTTCTCCGTCCCCCCTTCGCAGTAACACCAAGTACAGGAATATTAACCTGTTTCCCATCGACTACGCTTTTCAGCCTCGCCTTAGGGGTCGACTCACCCTGCCCCGATTAACGTTGGACAGGAACCCTTGGTCTTCCGGCGAGCGGGCTTTTCACCCGCTTTATCGTTACTTATGTCAGCATTCGCACTTCTGATACCTCCAGCAACCCTCACAGGCCACCTTCAACGGCTTACAGAACGCTCCCCTACCCAACAACGCCTAAGCGTCGCTGCCGCAGCTTCGGTGCATGGTTTAGCCCCGTTACATCTTCCGCGCAGGCCGACTCGACCAGTGAGCTATTACGCTTTCTTTAAATGATGGCTGCTTCTAAGCCAACATCCTGGCTGTCTATGCCTTCCCACATCGTTTCCCACTTAACCATGACTTTGGGACCTTAGCTGGCGGTCTGGGTTGTTTCCCTCTTCACGACGGACGTTAGCACCCGCCGTGTGTCTCCCGTGATAACATTCTTCGGTATTCGGAGTTTGCATCGGTTTGGTAAGCCGGGATGGCCCCCTAGCCGAAACAGTGCTCTACCCCCGAAGATGAGTTCACGAGGCGCTACCTAAATAGCTTTCGGGGAGAACCAGCTATCTCCCGGTTTGATTGGCCTTTCACCCCCAGCCACAAGTCATCCGCTAATTTTTCAACATTAGTCGGTTCGGTCCTCCAGTTAGTGTTACCCAACCTTCAACCTGCCCATGGCTAGATCACCGGGTTTCGGGTCTATACCTTGCAACTAGTCGCCCAGTTAAGACTCGGTTTCCCTACGGCTCCCCTATACGGTTAACCTTGCTACAAAATATAAGTCGCTGACCCATTATACAAAAGGTACGCAGTCACACCACGAAGGTGCTCCCACTGCTTGTACGTACACGGTTTCAGGTTCTATTTCACTCCCCTCGCCGGGGTTCTTTTCGCCTTTCCCTCACGGTACTGGTTCACTATCGGTCAGTCAGGAGTATTTAGCCTTGGAGGATGGTCCCCCCATATTCAGACAGGATGTCACGTGTCCCGCCCTACTCATCGAACTCACGACCTGTGCATTTTAGTGTACGGGGCTATCACCCTTTGCTGCGCGACTTTCCAGACGCTTCCACTAACACACAAGCCGATTCAGGTTCTGGGCTCCTCCCCGTTCGCTCGCCGCTACTGGGGGAATCTCGGTTGATTTCTTTTCCTCGGGGTACTTAGATGTTTCAGTTCCCCCGGTTCGCCTCATGCCACTATGTATTCATGACATGATAGTGTGTCGAAACACACTGGGTTTCCCCATTCGGGTATCGCCGGTTATAACGGTTCATATCACCTTACCGACGCTTTTCGCAGATTAGCACGCCCTTCATCGCCTCTGACTGCCTAGGCATCCACCGTGTACGCTTAGTCACTTAACCTCACAACCCGAAGATGTTTCCATCGTTCGCGCTGCAAACATTTGAGAGACTCTATGACAGGTTACTCTTTATCCCAATACTTCTACGGAGGGACAAATTTCAGCCGTCATGTTTCAATTTTCAGCTTGTTCCAGATTGTTAAAGAGCAATATCTTAAACATGACTCGGAAGTCATCTTTAAGATATGGTGTATCGTCAGATACTTTGGACCGCCGCTTTCACCGGGTGGGTCGGAAGCTTGGCGTCCCCTAGGGGATTCGAACCCCTGTTACCGCCGTGAAAGGGCGGTGTCCTAGGCCTCTAGACGAAGGGGACACGACACCGTACTTTTATGACGCTTTTGCTCGTTACTTTTTCATCAGACAATCTGTGTGAGCACGCCACTCGAAGCAATATCTTTAGGTAAGGAGGTGATCCAACCGCAGGTTCCCCTACGGTTACCTTGTTACGACTTCACCCCAGTCATGAATCACAAAGTGGTAAGCGCCCTCCCGAAGGTTAAGCTACCTACTTCTTTTGCAACCCACTCCCATGGTGTGACGGGCGGTGTGTACAAGGCCCGGGAACGTATTCACCGTAGCATTCTGATCTACGATTACTAGCGATTCCGACTTCATGGAGTCGAGTTGCAGACTCCAATCCGGACTACGACGTACTTTATGAGGTCCGCTTGCTCTCGCGAGGTCGCTTCTCTTTGTATACGCCATTGTAGCACGTGTGTAGCCCTACTCGTAAGGGCCATGATGACTTGACGTCATCCCCACCTTCCTCCAGTTTATCACTGGCAGTCTCCTTTGAGTTCCCGGCCGAACCGCTGGCAACAAAGGATAAGGGTTGCGCTCGTTGCGGGACTTAACCCAACATTTCACAACACGAGCTGACGACAGCCATGCAGCACCTGTCTCAGAGTTCCCGAAGGCACCAATCCATCTCTGGAAAGTTCTCTGGATGTCAAGAGTAGGTAAGGTTCTTCGCGTTGCATCGAATTAAACCACATGCTCCACCGCTTGTGCGGGCCCCCGTCAATTCATTTGAGTTTTAACCTTGCGGCCGTACTCCCCAGGCGGTCGATTTAACGCGTTAGCTCCGGAAGCCACGCCTCAAGGGCACAACCTCCAAATCGACATCGTTTACAGCGTGGACTACCAGGGTATCTAATCCTGTTTGCTCCCCACGCTTTCGCACCTGAGCGTCAGTCTTCGTCCAGGGGGCCGCCTTCGCCACCGGTATTCCTCCAGATCTCTACGCATTTCACCGCTACACCTGGAATTCTACCCCCCTCTACGAGACTCTAGCTTGCCAGTTTCAAATGCAGTTCCCAGGTTGAGCCCGGGGATTTCACATCTGACTTAACAAACCGCCTGCGTGCGCTTTACGCCCAGTAATTCCGATTAACGCTTGCACCCTCCGTATTACCGCGGCTGCTGGCACGGAGTTAGCCGGTGCTTCTTCTGCGAGTAACGTCAATTGATGAACGTATTAAGTTCACCACCTTCCTCCTCGCTGAAAGTGCTTTACAACCCGAAGGCCTTCTTCACACACGCGGCATGGCTGCATCAGGCTTGCGCCCATTGTGCAATATTCCCCACTGCTGCCTCCCGTAGGAGTCTGGACCGTGTCTCAGTTCCAGTGTGGCTGGTCATCCTCTCAGACCAGCTAGGGATCGTCGCCTAGGTGAGCCATTACCCCACCTACTAGCTAATCCCATCTGGGCACATCTGATGGCAAGAGGCCCGAAGGTCCCCCTCTTTGGTCTTGCAACGTTATGCGGTATTAGCTACCGTTTCCAGTAGTTATCCCCCTCCATCAGGCAGTTTCCCAGACATTACTCACCCGTCCGCCGCTCGTCACCCGGGGAGCAAGCTCCCCTGTGCTACCGCTCGACTTGCATGTGTTAAGCCTGCCGCCAGCGTTCAATCTGAGCCATGATCAAACTCTTCAATTAAAAGCTTGATGTGCTTCCACTCGAGAAGCGATGCTCAAAGATTTACTGCATGAATTTTACTTCAGTTAGTCACTCTTCAAGACTTGATATTTTTTTGCATCCGAAGATGCTGGATATCGTCTTGTGGAGTGCCCACACAGATTGTCTGATAAATTGTTAAAGAGCAGTGCCGAGAAACTCATCGGCGCGGGCTGCGTATACTACGCTTTTCGCCCGGAGAGTCAAGCGTTTGTTTCGCTTTCTTCTCGCTGACCCGGCGGCTTGTCAGTCGTTGTTCCCGGTCAGTGGAGGCGCATTATAGGGAGTTCTCGGCAGGCCGCAACCCCTAATTGCAAAAAACTTTTCAAGCGCGGTTTTTTTCAACAAAAGGGCAAAAAAGCGGCGAATTAATGTCACTTTTTCAGGCAAACAGCCATAAAAGCTGGCGATCACTGGAGTAAAATAGAAATAACGATGTCAGTAAGGACCCGCAGCCATGCCGTTAAATGCACAACAACAGGCCGCCCAACGCAATCTTTCTTATCTGCTTGCAGAAAAACTCGGCCAACAAATTCTGGCAGGCGATTATCAGGCCGGCAGCATCCTGCCTGGTGAAATGGAACTGGGCGAGCAATTCGGCGTCAGCCGCACCGCGGTGCGCGAAGCGGTAAAGATGTTAGCCGCCAAAGGCATGTTGTTGCCGCGCCCGCGCATTGGCACCCGCGTGATGCCGCAAAGCCAATGGAATTTCCTCGATCAAGATTTACTGACCTGGTGGATGACGCGGGAAAACTTCGATCAGGTGATGCAACACTTCCTTATCTTGCGCACCTCGCTGGAGCCGCAGGCCTGCGCGTTGGCGGCAAACCACGCCAGCCCGCAGCAAACCAAGTTGCTGGCGGGGCTGATGGCGGAAATGCGCGCGCTGCATACCCAGTTTGATCGCGAGCGTTGGATCCAGGTCGATACCCAATTCCACCAGCTTATCTACGAGGCCAGCGGCAACCCGTTCCTGACCTCGTTCGCCAACCTGTTCAGTTCGGTGTACCAAAGCTACTTCCGCGCCATCACCGGCAATGAAGTGATCAAGCTGCGCCATCATCAGGCTATCGTCGATGCGATACTCGCCGGAGACAGCGCCGGCGCGCTTGTCGCCTGCCAGGTGCTGCTGAAAGAGAAAGACTAGACACGCTCCCCGCTTATATATAGAAGAAAGAGACGAGGGACAGACGACCATTTAACCAGGACCGACCATGACCCAATCCGCGCGCAGTATGGCAGGACTACCGTGGATCGCCGCAATGGCGTTCTTTATGCAGGCGCTGGACGCCACTATCCTCAACACCGCGCTGCCGGCGATCGCCCAAAGCCTGGGGCGTTCGCCGCTGGCGATGCAATCGGCCGTCATCAGCTACACGCTGACGGTGGCGATGCTGATCCCGGTCAGCGGCTGGCTGGCGGATCGCTTCGGCACCCGGCGCGTGTTCATCTTCGCCGTCACGTTATTCACCCTCGGTTCGCTGCTGTGCGCCTTGTCTCCTACGTTGAGCGTGCTGGTCGCCTCTCGCGTGCTGCAGGGCATCGGCGGCGCGATGATGATGCCGGTCGCGCGATTGGCGCTGCTGCGCGCCTACCCGCGCAGCGAACTGCTGCCGGTGCTGAACTTCGTCACCATGCCCGGCCTGGTCGGGCCGATTCTCGGGCCGCTGCTGGGCGGCTGGCTGGTAACCTACGCCACCTGGCACTGGATTTTCCTGATCAATATCCCTATCGGTCTGCTCGGCATCTTCTATGCACGCAAATACATGCCGGACTTCACCACGCCCAAACGCCGCTTCGATTTCCTCGGTTTTATGCTGTTCGGCCTGAGTCTGGTGCTGATCTCTACCGGGCTGGAGCTGTTTGGCGAGCGGGTGCTGGCCAGCTACGTTTCGTTGGGTATTCTGCTCAGCGGTTTCGTGATGCTGTTCGGCTACATCGCGCACGCCCGCCGTCATCCTCAGCCGCTGATCGGTCTCGACCTGTTCAAAACCCGCACCTTCTCGGTCGGCATCGCCGGCAACGTCGCTTCCAGGTTGGGCACCGGCTGCGTGCCGTTTTTAATGCCGCTCATGCTGCAGGTGGGCTTCGGCTACACGGCGATCGTCGCCGGTTGCATGATGGCGCCAACCGCCATCGGCTCACTGATGGCGAAATCCACCGTCACTCAGGTGCTGCGCTGGTTTGGCTACCGCAAAACGCTGGTCGGCATCACCGTTATCATCGGGGTGCTGATCGCCCAGTTTGCCCTGCAAAGCCCGGGCATGCCGCTGTGGCTGATGATCCTGCCGCTGTTCGTGCTGGGCATGGCGATGTCCACCCAGTTCACCGCCATGAACACCATCAGCCTGGCGGATTTGAACGACGCCAACGCCAGCGCCGGCAACAGCGTCCTGGCGGTCACCCAACAGCTGTCCATCAGCTTCGGCGTGGCGATCAGCGCGGCGGTGCTGCGTTTTTACGAATCCCTGTCGTTAGGCACCATGATCGACCACTTCCATTACACCTTTATCACCATGGGGATCGTCACCGTGGCGTCGGCGCTGGTGTTTATGTTGCTGAGAAGGAAAGATGGCCGCAATTTGATCAGCGGCCAGGAAAGCAAGAAAGAAGCGAAGGCGGCCAGTTAACGGCGGCCCACCGAAGCGCGTTCCACCAGCTCGGGCGTCAGCACCAGCACCTGGGGAGCGCGCTCCGGGTTTTGCAGGCGGTTGATCAGCGCATCGATCGCCAGCTCGCCCAGCGAATCCTTCGGTTGATGAATGGTGCTCAGCGGCGGCGCCAGATAACGCGCCAGCTCAATATCATCGTACCCCATCACCGCCATATCCTGCGGCACGGAAAGCCCGGCCTGATACAGCGCCTGATAAACGCCTACCGCCACCGCGTCGTTGCCGGCGAACACCGCATGCGGCGGCTCTTCCAGCGCCAGCAGTTGGCGCATGGCGCTCACGCCGCCCTCAAACTCAAAGTCGCAATGCACTTCATACCCTGTCGGAACCGGTAATCCGGCGCGACGCATCGCGTTGCGATAGCCTTCCAGCCGGTGACGGGCGGTGGTTTTATCCTGCGGGCCGGCGATGCAGGCGATCTTGCGGTAGCCGCGGGCGATCAGATGATCGGTCGCCATCTCGCCGCCCAGCAGCGAGTTATCCTGAATAATATCGTTGGCACCCTCGAACGGCGCCCAGTCCATCATCACGATCGGCAATGACGGGTAGCGGCTCAGGGCATCTTGCGATGGCCGGTGGTTTTCGGTGCACATCAACAGCAAACCGTCGACGCGCTTTTGCAGCAGTGTCTCCATGCTGCGGTTCATGCGCGCGGCGTCTTCTTCGGTATTGCACAGGATCAGACTGTAGCCACGTTCATAGCAGCTGCGCTCCACGCCGCGCACCACTTCGGCATAAAACGGGTTGTTGCTGGCGGTCACCAGCATGCCGATGGTGCGGGTTTGATTAAGCTTCAGGCTGCGCGCCAGCGCGGAAGGCGCATAGTTCAACTGTTCCACGGCCGCCATGACCTTGTCGCGCACGCTGTCGCTGACAAAGCGATTGTTGTTGACCACATGCGAAACAGTCGAGGTTGAAACGCCCGCCAGGCGAGCGACATCTTTCATGGTGGCCAAAGGATCACCCCTGCTGCTGCAAGAAGGTGTCGATCTCTTCGCGCCACGGCACCGAAGGCTGCGCGCCGGGGCGGGTTACGGCGATCGCCGCCGCCGCATGGGCGAAACGCACCGCGTCGGCCATGCTGTTGCCTTCCAACAGGGCGGTCACCAGCGCACCGTTAAAGGTATCGCCGGCGGCGATGGTGTCCACCGCTTGCACCTTGAAGCCAGGCACCAGTTTGCCGTTGCCGTTTTCGCTCAGCCACACGCCGCGGCTACCGAGGGTGATGATCACCGTCGCGATGCCTTTGTCGTGCAGCGCCTGCGCCGCCCGCGCCGCATCGGCGTCGTTGTCCACGGCGATGCCGGTCAGGCGCTGCGCTTCGGTTTCATTCGGGGTGATCATATCGATCATGCCCAGCAGCTCGTCCGGCAGCTCGCGCGCCGGGGCCGGGTTGAGGATCACCTGCGTTTGATGTTGCTTCGCCAGGCGGGCGGCGGCGATCACCGTCTCCAGCGGCGACTCCAGCTGCATCAGCAGGGCATCGGCGTCGATCACTTTTTGTTGGTAGCGCGCCAGGTAATCCGGCGTCACCGCGGCGTTGGCGCCGGCATAGATGCCGATCACGTTCTCGCCCTCGGCGTTGACGAAGATCAGCGCCACGCCGGTGGTGCTGTCGGCGATGGCTTCAATCGGTTGAGTATCAATGCGATCGCTCGCCAGCTGCCGGCGGATACGCTCGCCGATATCGTCGGCGCCTACGCAGGCGATAAAGGCGATATCCGCCCCGCTGCGCCCGGCCGCCACCGCCTGATTCGCGCCTTTGCCGCCAAACGCCACCTTATACTGTTTCCCGATCACCGTTTCGCCCGGGTGAGGGAATTGTTCAATATTGAGGATATGGTCGGCATTGATGCTGCCCAGAACCACCAGCTTACCTGTTTCCATCGCATTGATTCCTGAATTGCGCGCCATCGTAAACGCCCCGTCCCGATGGCGCTGGTATGACTTACTGAGTGACCAGTTTCAAATCGACCGGAATGGTCGTCGGCACTTTTTCGCCTTTCAGCACCTTATCGGCGGTTTCCACGCCGATCACGCCGATCTGATCGGGACGCTGCGCCACGGTCGCCGCCAGCTTGCCGCCTTCGACCGCTTTCACGCCGTCGGCGGTGCCGTCGAAGCCTACCACGATCACGTCGGTTTTACCGGCGGTTTGCAACGCGCGCAGCGCGCCCAACGCCATTTCATCGTTTTGGGCGAACACCGCCTGCACATCCGGATGCGCAGTCAGCAGGTTCTGCATCACGTTCAGGCCCTTGGTGCGATCGAAATCGGCCGGCTGGCTGGCCAGCAGTTTGAATTTATTCTGATCCAGCGACTGTTTGAAGCCTTCGCCGCGTTCACGCGCGGCGGAAGTGCCGGCGATGCCTTCCAGCTGAATCACTTTGGCATCGGCGCCTGCTTTTTTGGCGATGAAGTCACCGGCCATTTTACCGCCCACGCGGTTGTCCGAGGCAATGTGGCTCACCACGTCGCCCTTGCTCGCCACGCGGTCCAGCGTGATGACCGGGATCTTAGCCTGGTTGGCCATCTTGATGGCGTTACCGACCGCATCGGAGTCGGTCGGGTTGATCAGCAGCAGCTTAGGCGCCCGCACCATCAGATCCTGCACGTTGGCCAGCTCTTTCGCCGGGTTGTTCTGGGAGTCCAGCACCACCAGGTTGTAGCCCAGCTTATTGGCCTCTTGCTGCGCTCCGTCCTTCATCGAGACGAAGAACGGGTTGTTGAGAGTGGACACCACCAGCGCGATGGTCTCTTTGGCCATGGCATTGGCGCTCAGGGTGGCGCTCAGCGCGATGGCGGAGGCTAAGGTTGCCAGTTTTTTCATTTTCATCATCGTGATTCCTGTAGGGGGAGGTTACTTGTTGCTTTTGTTATCTACCAGAACCGCCAGCAGTATCACCACTGCCTTCACGATCATTTGGTAGTAGGAAGAAACACCCAATAAATTCAGGCCGTTGTTCAGGAAGCCGAGGATCAGCGCCCCGATCAACGTGCCGACGATGCGCCCCTTGCCGCCGGCCAGGCTGGTGCCGCCCAGCACCACGGCGGCGATAGCGTCCAGCTCATAGCCGGTGCCGGCGGTCGGCTGTGCCGACGACAGGCGCGCCACTTCGATCACCCCCGCCAGCGCCGCCAGCAGGCCGCACAGCGAGTAGACGATAATCTTCACTTTATCGACGCTGATGCCGGACAGACGGGTCGCCGCCTCGTTGCCGCCCAGGGCATAAATATAGCGGCCCAGGCGCGTATGGTGCAGCATATACCAGGCGGCGATGAACACGATCGCCATGATCCAGATCGGCGTAGGCACGCCCAGCGGACGGCCGATGCCAAACCAGCCGAAGGTGTCGGCCACGTCGGTAAAACCGGTGTTGATCGGGCTGCCGTTGGTGTACACCATGGTGACGCCGCGCAACAGCAGCATCATCACCAGCGTGGCGATAAAGGCCTGCACTTTGCCTTTGGCGACGATCACCCCGGTGCAGGCGCCAACCGCGGCGCCCAGCGCCAAGGCCGCCGCCACCGCCACCAGCGCGTTGACCTCAAAGCCGACGATCGACGCCGCCACCGCGCCAGTCAGCGCCAGCAGCGATCCCACCGACAGATCGATGCCGGACGTGAGGATCACCAGCGTCATCCCCACCGCCATGATGGCGTTCACCGAAGTCTGCTGCAGAATATTGAACAGGTTGTTCAGGGTGAAGAAGTTCGGGCTCATGGAAGAGACCACGGCGATCAGCACCAGCAGCGCAATCAACGACTTCTGCTCTAACAGCCACTCTTTACTGAACCAGCGCTTAGCTGCGATAGTCTGGGAACTCATATCTGATTACTCCTGCTTTACGCCGTATTGCTTGCCGACGGCTGCCGCCATCAACGCTTCCTGGGTGGCCTGTTCAATCGGGAACTCGCCGCTGAGATGCCCTTCATGCATCACCAGAATGCGATCGCTCATGCCCATCACCTCCGGCATTTCCGAAGACACCAGAATGATGCTCAGCCCTTCCTGTTTGAACTGGTTGATTAACTGATAGATCTCTTTTTTGGCGCCGACATCGACGCCGCGCGTCGGCTCATCGAGGATCAGCACCTTCGGCCGGGTCATCAGACCGCGGGCGATCGCCACTTTTTGCTGATTGCCGCCGGAAAGCAGGCCGATAGGCTGCTCCATCGACGGCGTTTTGATATTGAACAGCCGGATGAAATCCCCCACCGCCTGCCGCTCGTCGGCCTGTTTCAGGCTGCCGTCGGCGCGGCTAAAGTAGCGCAGCGCGGTCAGCGACATGTTTTCCTTCACCGACATGCCCAACACCAGGCCGTCACGCTTGCGGTCTTCCGAGATATAGACGATGCCGTTCGCCAATCCATCCTGCGGCGAATGGGCGACCACCTCGCGGCCGTCCAGGCTGACGGTGCCGGCCTTGCGCGGCGCGGCGCCGTACAGGATCTTCATCAATTCGGTGCGCCCGGCGCCCATCAGCCCGGCCACGCCGAGGATCTCGCCGCGGTACAGCGTAAAGCTGACGTCTTCAACGCCGGGGCCGGAAAGATGACTGACTTCCAGCCGCTTTTCACCACGCGGCAAATCCAGGCGCGGATATTGTTCTTCCAGCTTGCGGCCGACCATCATCTCAATCAGCAAATCCTCCTGCAGCTCGCTCACCGGCCGCTCGGCGATAAACTGCCCGTCGCGAAACACGGTCACGTCGTCGCAGATTTCAAAGATCTCTTTCAGACGGTGCGAGATATAGACGATGCCGCGCCCTTCGGCCTTCAGCTCATTGATAACCTTGAACAGAGAGGCGGTTTCGGTGTCGGTCAGCGCATCGGTCGGTTCGTCCATGATGATCACTTTCGATTCGAAGCTCAGCACCTTGGCGATCTCCACCATCTGCTGATCGCCGATCGACAGCTCACCCACCAGCCGGTGGCTGCTGTAGCGGAGATTGAGCCGCGCCAACAAGCGATCGGCCTCGGCGTACATGCGCTTCCAGTCAATGCGGCCGAAACGGTTGACGAACTCGCGGCCGAGGAAGATGTTTTCCGCAATTGTCAGCTGCGGGATCAGGTTCAGCTCCTGATGGATAATGCCGATGCCCGCTTCCTGCGAATCCTTGGGCCCGTTGAACGCCACCTCTTTACCGAGAAAATACTGGCTGCCGGCGTCTTTCTGGTAGATGCCGGTCAGCACTTTCATCATGGTGGACTTCCCGGCGCCATTTTCCCCCACCAGCGCCATCACCTTGCCGGGATAAACGCTGAGGGCGGCGCCGGAAAGCGCCTTCACGCCGGGAAAGGCTTTATCAATCCCTTTCAGTTGCAGTAAAGGTTGCATAAACGCCTCAGAAAGTTACGCCGGCGCACAGGATCACGTTCGCGTAAGGCGAACACTCCCCGCTGCGGATCACCGCCCGGCTGTGCTCGGTTTGCGCTTTAAACGCCTGATGGCTGATATAACGCACGTTGATGGTATTGCCCTGGCGTTGGCCCAACACGCTCAGTTCAGCCAACAAGGTTTCATGGAGCTGCGGATTCTGTTTCACGATCTCTTCCGCCAGAATGGCGCTTTCTACCTGCATCTCTTGCGTGACCGCCGCGAACACCTGCATAAAGGTCGGCACACCCTGCGTCAGCGCCAGATCGATGCGCTGCGTCGCCGCCGGTATCGGCAGGCCCGCATCGCACAGGGTGAGCTGATCGGTATGCCCCAGGCGGGCAATCACGGCAGACACGTCAGAATTCAGTAATACGCCTTTTTTCATCTTCTCACTCCGCTAGCGAAACGTTTCGCTCTTTGATGGGGAGTTTAAAAAAACGACAGGGGAAGGCAACCGGGACAATGCAGAAGTGTGATCGCTATCGAAACGTTTCGTTCGCGCACGGAGAAAGCGCAAACAAAAGGGGCTCAGCCATGCTGAGCCCCTGTCAGGCGGATTAGATCTCGACCTGCGTGCCGAGTTCGATGACCCGGTTCGGCGGGATTTCGAACTGATCCGGCGCGCGCAGGGCATTGCGGCTCAGGGCGACGAACAGTTTGCCGCGCAGGTAGAGGTACCACGGCCGCTTGGTGAGGATCAGCGATTCATGGGACATGAAGAACGACGTCTCCGACATGCGGCACGGCAACCCTTCCAGCCCGCAGCGGTGGAACACCTCCTCGACGTTCGGCGTTTCGCGCCAGCCGTAGCTGGCCACCACCCGCCAGAAGGTCGGCGACAACTGTTCGATGGTCACCCGGCGCACATTGTGCACGTAAGGCGCATCCTCGGTGCGCAGCGTCAGCAGCACCACGCGCTCATGCAGCACCTTGTTGTGCTTCAGGTTGTGCAACAGCGCAAAAGGAATGACGTTGGTGGCGCGCGACAAGAACACCGCCGTACCCGGTACCCGCACCGGCGGCGATTTCTCCAGCGAGGCGATCATAGCCTCCAGCGAGTTGCCGTGTTCATGCAGGCGGCGCAGCAGGCGGAAGCGCTCGCTCTTCCAGGTGGTCATAATGATGAACATCACCAGCGCCAACGTCAGCGGCAGCCAGCCGCCAGAGAACAGCTTCAGGGCGTTGGCGGAGAACATCGGCACGTCGATGATCAGCAAGATGGTCACGATGCCGATCGCCAGGAAGCGATTCCAGTGCCAATTATTGATCGCCACCGAGGTGACCAGAATGCTGGTCAGCACCATAGTGCCGGTGACCGCGATGCCGTACGCCGCCGCCAGGTTGCTGGAGTGCTCGAAACCGATGATCACCAGCACCACCGAGATGTACAGCGTCCAGTTGATCACCGGAATGTAGATCTGGCCGGATTCCATTTCCGAGGTGTGAATGATGCGCATCGGCGACAGATAGCCCAGGCGCACCGCCTGGCGAGTCAGCGAGAAGACGCCGGAAATCACCGCCTGTGAAGCGATCACCGTCGCCAGGGTCGCCAGAATCAGCAGCGGGATCAGCGCCCAATCGGGCGCCAGCAGGAAGAACGGGTTTTTGATCGCCTCCGGATTTTTCAGCAGCAGCGCCCCCTGGCCGAAGTAGTTGAGCACCAGCGAAGGCAGCACCACGGTGAACCAGGCCAGACGGATCGGGAACTTGCCGAAGTGCCCCATATCGGCATACAGCGCCTCGACGCCGGTGATCGACAACACCACGGCCCCCAGGGCGAAGAACGACACCTTCTTATATTCCATGAAGAAGTTGAGCGCCCATTTGGGATTCAGCGCCTGCAGCACTTCCGGGTTTGAAATGATGCTGCGCGCGCCCAGTACCGCCAACACGATGAACCACAGCAGCATTACCGGGGCGAACAGCTTGCCGACGCTGCCGGTGCCGTGCTTTTGGATAACGAACAGCAGCGTCAACACCAGAATGGAGAGCGGCACGATATAGGCGTCAAGCGCAGGCGCGGCGATTTCCAACCCCTCTATCGCCGACATCACCGAGATAGCCGGGGTGATCACCACCTCGCCATAGAAGAAGCTGCCGCCGATCAGGCCCAGTATCACCAGCACCGCAGTAGTGCGCGCCGAGGTATTGCGCCCGGCCAGCGACATCAGCGTCAGAATACCGCCCTCGCCGGCGTTGTCCGCGCGCATCACGTAGGTGAGATATTTGAGGGAAACGATCACGATCAGCATCCAGAAAATCAGCGACAGGAAGCCGAAAACCACGTCTGGACGAACATCGAAGCCGTAATGGCCGGAGAAACACTCTCTCAGCGTATAGAGAGGGCTGGTGCCGATATCACCGTAGACCACGCCGATGGCAGCCAGGGTTACCGCCGATAAGGACTGCTTATGCTCTGCGCTCATAATTCGTTTCTTTATCAGAACATCCGTTAGCGATGCATCCGCATCAGGCAAAATACGGGCTCAAAGATCCGTCACGCCCACCAGAAAGCCGCACAGTATGCACCATTTATACCGCTTGCCTACCCTTATATCAGAGCCGAAAAATAAACAAAATGTGAACCGAATATCCGGCTTAACGTAGAAAAATATTACTAATCAACGGGCTATACCACTAAAAATAATGGTGGTTTATCATCGGATTATCGACCAAGATTGGCTAACTCTCGGACAATACGACGATTATATGACGCTATCATCCCTTCTGGCAGAACGAATTTCCCGCCTCAGCAGCGCGCTGGAGAGCGGCCTTTATGAGCGGCAAGAGGCGATCCGCCTGTGCCTGCTGGCGGCGCTGAGCGGCGAAAGCGTATTCCTGCTCGGCCCGCCCGGCATCGCCAAGAGCCTGATCGCGCGCCGGCTGAAGTTTGCCTTCCGCAACGCCCGCTCCTTTGAATACCTGATGACGCGTTTTTCCACGCCGGAAGAGGTCTTTGGCCCGCTCTCTATCCAGGCGCTGAAAGATGAGGGGCGCTATCAACGTCTGACCGCCGGCTATCTGCCGGAAGCGGAGATCGTGTTTCTGGACGAGATCTGGAAGGCCGGCCCGGCGATCCTCAACACCCTGCTGACGGCGATCAACGAACGCCGCTTTCGCAACGGCAACAGCGAAGAACCGATCCCGCTGCGCCTGCTGGTCACCGCCTCCAACGAACTGCCCGAAGCGGACAACAGCCTCGAAGCCTTATATGACCGCATGCTGATCCGCCTGTGGCTGGACAAGGTGCAGGATAAACAGAATTTCCGCTCGCTGCTGGTCAACCGCCAGAGCGAAAGCCAAAACCCGGTGCCGGCGGCGCTAAGCATCAGCGACGAAGAGTTTCTGCAGTGGCAACCGCAGATCGACAAAGTCGCGCTGCCGGAAACCTGTTTTGAGCTGATTTTCCAGCTGCGCCAGCGGCTGGACGCGCTGGAGCAGGCGCCATACGTCTCCGATCGGCGCTGGAAAAAAGCCCTGCGCCTGCTGCAAGCCTGCGCCTTCTTCAGCGGGCGCGACGCCATCGCTCCGCTCGATCTGATGCTGTTGAAAGACTGCCTGTGGCACGATCTCACCTCGCTGAAACTGCTGCAACAGCAGATCGACCAATTGCTGACCGAGTCGGCCTATCAGCAGCAGTCGATGCTGATCCAGTTGCAACAGATCCACACCCGCTGGCTGCAGGACCAGCAGCAACAAAGCGACCGGCAGGCCATCAGCCTGGTGAAAAAAGGCGGCATGTTCAGCCGTAAACCGCAATACGCGCCGGCCACGCCCTTCGCCGGCGGCACCCTCACCCTGCTGTTGCAAAAGCCGCTGCAGCTGCATGACATTCAGGTCAACCACCTGAGCATCGAGAGCAGCGCGCTGGACAATTGGCTGCAAAAAGGCGGCGACGTGCGCGCCAAGCTGAACGGTATCGGCTTTGCGCAGCCGATCGACCTGGAAGTGGATGACCAACTGCACCTCACGGTGTTGGACGTCAGCCGCCAGCCGTCATTGCTGGCGCTGCCGGGCAAACAGGCCACCGCCACGCCGCAGGCGCTGCTGGATGAAATGGACGCATTGGCCCAGCGCCTGGCGGAGCAACGCCGCGCCTTCAGCCAACATCAGCCTTGTCTGTTCACCCCCGCCGCCGGCCTGGCCAAGATCGAAGCCAGTCTGCTGCAGGTCGCGGAACAGGTTAAACAGCAACTGCAGCAAATGCGCGGCCAGTAACCATGCTCAGTCTGGAGACGCTCGATCTGCTGCTGGCGATCACCGAAGGCGAGATGATCGAAGAGATGATCGTCGGCATGCTGGCGGCGCCGCAGCTGTCGGTATTCTTTAAAAAGTTTCCGGCCCTTCGCCGAGCGCTGGATCGCGATCTGCCGCGCTGGAAGCTGCAGCTTAAGGAACGCCTGCAGGAGGCGATGGTGCCGCCGGCGCTGGCGCAGGAATTCTATCGCTACCAGCAGTGCCAGCTGGAGAACAACACCCAGTTCTATCACAACCTCAACGACACCATGGAGCTGCTGCGCCAGCTGGCCTCACCGTTTTATGAACAGGCGCGCGCGCTGGTGGACGCCGCCGATCTGCCCAATCATCCGCTGGACGACAGCTTTCAAACGCTGTTTCTGCAGCGCTGGCGCATCAGCCTGACGCTGCAGGCCACCATGCTGCACCACCAACTGCTGGAACAAGAGCGCGAGCAGCTGATGGCGGAACTGCAGGAGCGGTTGGCGCTGAGCGGCGCGCTGGAACCTCTGCTGTCGGAAAACGACACCGCCGCCGGCAGGCTGTGGGACATGAGCAAAGGCCAGCTGCAGCGTGGCGATTATCAGCGGCTGGTGGAGTACGGCAACTTTTTGCAGCAGCAGCCGGAGCTGAAAAAACTGGCGCAACAGCTGGGCCGCAGCTATCAGGCCAAGGCGGTGCAGCAACAGGACGCGCAGCCGGAGCCGTTCAGGGTCATGGTGCAGGTGCCGGCCACGCTGCCGGAAGAAGTGAGCGGCATTCATCAAAGCGACGACATTCTGCGCCTGCTGCCGCCGGAGCTGGCGACGCTGGGGATTGAAGAGCTGGAATTCGAGTTTTATCGCCGCCTGTTGGAAAAGCGGCTGCTGAGCTACCGTCTGCAGGGCGACGTCTGGCAGGAACAGATCCTGATCCGCCAGGTCACTCACCAGCAGCAGGATCAACAGCCGCGCGGGCCGTTTATCGTCTGCGTGGACACCTCCGGATCGATGGGCGGTTTCAACGAACAGTGCGCCAAGGCGTTCTGTCTGGCGCTGCTGCGCATTGCGCTGGCGGACAACCGCCGCTGCTATATCATGCTGTTCGCCAACCAGATCGTGCATTACGAACTCACCGCCGCCAGCGGCATCGAGCAGGCAGTGCGCTTTCTCGGCCAGCAGTTTCGTGGCGGCACCGATCTGGCGGCCTGCCTGAACGCCACCGTCACCAAAATGGCGGAGAGCGGCTGGTTCGACGCCGATGCGGTGATCATTTCCGATTTTATTGCCCAGCGGTTGCCGGAGGAGGTAATAAAGAAGGTGAAACAGCAGCAGCAAAGCCACCAGCAACGTTTCCACGCGGTGGCGATGTCCGCCTACGGCAAACCCGGCATCATGCGCATCTTCGATCATATCTGGCGCTTTGATACCGGGCTGAAAAGCCGTTTGATGCGCCGCTGGCGGCGCTAGGCGAGATTAGAGCAGGCCTTCGACCGAGCCGCGCACTTCCGGCGACCACACGCCGCATTGCACCTGGCCGATATGCGACAGTTGCAGCAACAACATCACCAGACGCGACTGACCGATGCCGCCGCCGATGGTCTGCGGCATATCGCCGCGCAGCAACGACTGGTGCCATTCCAACGCCATGCGCTCTTCATCGCCGGTCAGCGCCAGCTGATGTTTCAGCGCGGCGGCGTCAACGCGGATCCCCATGGAGGACAGCTCGAAAGCGTCCTGCAGCACCGGGTTCCACACCACGATATCACCGTTCAGGCCCGCCAGGCCATCCGCCGTCGGCGTGGTCCAGTCATCATAGTCCGGCGCCCGCACATCGTGCGATTTACCGTGTGACAGCTTGCCGCCGATGCCAATCAGGAACACTGCGCCCAATTCTTTGGCGATCGCCCGCTCACGCCCCTTGGCGTCCAGATCAGGGTAGCGCTGCAGCAGGGTTTCGCTGTGCACGAAGTGGATCTGTTCCGGCAGGAACGGGGTCAGGCCATGCTCGCGGCTGACTTCCGCCTCCGTCGCCTTGATCGCAGCGTAAATGCTGCGCACGGTGTTTTTCAGGTAGTCCAGGCTGCGCTCACCGTCGCCCATCACCCGCTCCCAGTCCCACTGATCGACGTACACCGAGTGGATAGGCGTCAGGCGGTCTTCATCCGGGCGCAGCGCCTTCATATGGGTATACAGGCCTTCGCCGGCGCCGAAATCGTAGCTGCCCAGGGTTTTGCGTTTCCATTTCGCCAGCGAATGCACCACTTCGAAGGTGGCGTCCGGCAAGGTTTTGACTTTGACCTGCACCGCTTTCTCGCTGCCGGAAAGGTTATCCTGCGTGCCGTCGCCCAGGCGGCTAAGGATCGGGGCTTGCACTTCGATCAGACCGAGCTGTTGCTCCAGCTGGCGGGAGAAGAAGGATTTGACCTGGCTGATTTGTTGTTGTTTTTGGATAAACTGTTTTTTCATTGCCGTATCTCTTGTAAACCTGTCTCTGTTGCCATCGATTAAGCAACAAAACGACACAACAATTCAATATCCATCAATCAATATTGCCTTTTCACTTTTAATCGTTCATTTTTACCCGGACAGAATTCAACAATCGTTAATTAATGGGGGATTAAATGGCGGAAATTTATCAGATCGATAATCTCGATCGCGGCATTCTCAACGCCCTGATGGACAATGCGCGCACACCGTACGCCGAACTGGCGAAAAACTTCGCCGTCAGCCCCGGCACCATTCATGTGCGGGTGGAGAAGATGAAGCAGGCCGGGATCATCACCGGCGCGCGCATCGACGTCAGCCCCAAACAGCTGGGCTACGACGTGTGCTGCTTTATTGGCATCATATTAAAGAGCGCCAAGGATTACCCTTCGGCGCTGAAGAAGCTGGAAAGCCTGGAAGAAGTGGTGGAAGCCTATTACACCACCGGCCACTACAGCGTCTTTATTAAGGTAATGTGCCGATCGATCGACGCGTTGCAACAGGTACTTATCAACAAGATCCAGACCATCGACGAGATCCAGTCCACCGAAACGCTGATCTCACTGCAGAACCCCATTATGCGCACCATCGTGCCGTAACCCGCCAAATTGCATACCCACATTATCCACAGGTAGATCCCAGCCGATTCACAGCGTACAATGCAGCCACTTTGAGTGAGAAGGTTGGGATCGTTGGTTCATGGCAGACATTACTCTGATCAGTGGCAGTACGCTTGGCAGCGCCGAATACGTGGCTGAACATTTGGCTGAAAAGCTGGAAGACGCGGGTTTCTCTACCGAGATGCTGCACGGCCCTGAACTGGATGAACTGCCGTTGACCGGCCGCTGGCTGGTGGTCTCTTCCACGCACGGCGCCGGCGAATTGCCGGATAACCTTCAACCGCTGTTGGAACAGATCGCTGAGCAGCAGCCGGATCTTTCCGAGGTACAGTTCGGCGCCGTCGGTTTGGGCAGTTCGGAATACGATACCTTCTGCGGCGCAATCAAACAGATCGACGATCTGTTGATCGCCAGAGGCGCTAAAAGGATCGGCGATCGCCTCGAGATCGACGTGACCGAGCATGAAATTCCCGAGGATCCGGCCGAGGAATGGGTAAAAAACTGGATCAATTTACTCTAATTCGTCTAAAGATCGTGCGAACGATTGTGGATAACTATACTTAAAAGCAGGGTAAAAGCCGTAGTTATCCCAATAACAACCGTAGTGCGCTTTTTGTCCTGTGCATAACAAGCCTTTTAGATCCCAGCTTATCTGCATCGGGATCACCGATCATTCACAGCAAACGATCCTCCTTAATCTGCTGATCTTCATCGTGAATAGTCACTTATCCACAGAGGATCGCGATCCTAATAAGAGATCTAATAAAGAGATCTTTAAATAAAAAAGATCTTCTTTTAATTACCGACGATCCTGACCACTTGGTCGATCGTCTAAACTTGAGTAGAATCCCCGACCCCAGGGCAAATACGATCGTTCGCAATACGGCGAGGTGCAGTTCCATGTTTTATCCAGATCAATTTGACGTCATCATCATCGGTGGTGGCCATGCAGGTACCGAGGCCGCCATGGCCGCGGCGCGCATGGGACGTCAGACTTTATTATTGACACACAATATCGATACGCTGGGACAGATGTCCTGTAACCCGGCGATTGGCGGTATTGGTAAAGGGCATCTGGTTAAGGAAATTGATGCACTCGGCGGCCTGATGGCAACGGCGATCGACCACGCCGGCATCCAGTTTAGGATACTAAACGCCAGCAAAGGCCCTGCCGTTCGCGCCACTCGCGCTCAGGCGGATCGCGTCCTGTATCGGCAAGCGATCCGTACCGCGTTGGAGAACCAGCCCAACCTGATGATCTTCCAACAGCCGGTTGAGGATCTGATCGTCGAAAACGATCGCGTCGTGGGCGCCGTCACCCAAATGGGCCTGAAATTCCGCGCCAAGGCGGTGGTATTGACCGTAGGCACCTTCCTGGACGGCAAGATCCATATCGGCCTGGAGAATTACAGCGGCGGCCGCGCCGGGGATCCTCCTTCGATCTCGCTGTCGCAGCGTTTGCGTGAACTGCCGCTGCGCGTTAACCGCTTGAAAACCGGTACACCGCCGCGCATCGACGCCCGCACTATCGATTTCAGCGTACTGGCACCGCAACACGGCGATACGCCGGTGCCGGTATTCTCGTTCCTGGGCGATGCCAGCCAGCACCCGGAACAAATGGCGTGCTACATCACCCACACCAATGAAAAAACGCATGACGTGATCCGCAATAACCTCGATCGCAGCCCGATGTATGCCGGGATCATCGAAGGGATCGGCCCACGTTACTGTCCGTCGATCGAAGACAAGGTCATGCGTTTTGCCGATCGCAACGCGCACCAGATCTTCCTTGAGCCGGAAGGCCTGACCAGCAACGAGATTTACCCTAACGGGATCTCCACCAGCCTGCCGTTCGACGTGCAGATGCAAATCGTCCGTTCAATGGAAGGGATGCAGAACGCGCGTATTATTCGCCCTGGTTATGCCATCGAGTACGATTTCTTCGATCCGCGCGATCTGAAACCGACGCTGGAAAGCAAATTTATTCAGGGCCTGTTCTTCGCCGGCCAGATCAACGGCACCACCGGCTATGAAGAAGCCGCCGCACAGGGGCTGCTGGCCGGTCTGAACGCCGGGCGTTTCGCCGATGAACAAGAGGGCTGGGCGCCACGTCGCGATCAGGCCTACCTCGGCGTGCTGGTGGACGATCTCAGCACCCTTGGTACCAAAGAGCCGTACCGCATGTTTACCTCACGCGCCGAGTATCGTCTGATGCTGCGCGAAGACAACGCCGATCTCCGCCTGACGGAAAAAGGCCGTGAACTCGGCCTGGTGGACGACGTGCGTTGGGCGCGCTACAGCGAGAAGCTGGAGCGAATCGAACGCGAACGTCAGCGCCTGCGCGACATCTGGATGCACCCGCATGCCGAGAACGTCGAACAGGTCAATGCGTTGCTGAAAGCGCCGCTGTCGCGTGAAGCGAACGGCGAAGAACTGCTGCGCCGCCCGGAGATGGATTACGCGCAGTTAACCGGCACCGACGCCTTCGCGCCGCCGCTGGACGACGTACAAGCCGCCGAGCAGGTCGAGATCCAGGTCAAATACGAAGGCTATATCGCTCGCCAGCAGGAAGAGATCGAAAAACAGCAGCGCAACGAGAACACCGTGCTGCCGCTGGATCTTGACTACCGTCAGGTTTCGGGACTGTCGAACGAAGTGATCGCCAAGCTGAACGATCACAAACCGAACTCCATCGGCCAGGCTTCGCGCATCTCCGGCATTACACCGGCGGCGATCTCGATTTTGCTGATCTGGCTGAAAAAGCAGGGACTGCTGCGCCGCAGCGCATAAATCCCGCTTCCAGGCGGCCGTTTGCTCAACCCGTAGCCAAACGGCCGCTGACATCACTTGCGCCCTGAATTATCATAGTCGCCTCATTGCGCCAGCTAACCATCCGCTGGTCGTTCAGCGCCTGCCAGAGGATCCGTTGTGCAAAAAAAATTAGACTCGCTGCTCGCGGCAGCAGGCATTGAGCTGCCCGATCAGCAGAAACAGCAGCTGCTGGGCTATGTCGGCATGCTGGATAAGTGGAACAAGGCTTATAACCTCACGTCGGTGCGCGATCCGCAGCAAATGCTGGTGCGCCACATCCTCGACAGTATTGTGGTCAATCCGCATCTGCAGGGCTCGCGTTTTATCGATGTCGGCACCGGCCCCGGCTTGCCGGGCATTCCGCTGGCGATTGTGCGCCCGGACGCGCATTTCACGCTGCTCGACAGCCTGGGCAAGCGCGTGCGTTTCCTGCGCCAGGTGCAGCATGAGCTGGGCCTGAACAATATCGAGCCGGTGCAGAGCCGCGTCGAAGCGTTTCCGGCCGAGCCACCGTTCGATGGCGTGATCAGCCGGGCATTCGCTTCGCTGCAGGATATGCTGTCCTGGTGCCATCACCTGCCGGCGAAAGGGCAGGGGCGTTTTTACGCGTTGAAAGGCGTGCGCCCGGATGAAGAACTGACGCAGCTGCCGGCTGGCGTTAGCCTGGAGTCCATCGTGCGGCTGCAGGTGCCTGAACTGGAAGGCGAACGTCATCTGGTGATTCTTAAGGCAAACTGAGTTTGCTTTTGATCAAACAAGCGTGAATTAAAGGTCGTACCCAGCAGAAAGATAAGCAGGCTAATCAGTTGGTCGCTTTTTTTAGTTAATTTACTTTTTATTAACACAAAAAACGCGGCTAATTAGCGACAATAGAGTAATTGCATTTAGAAATAGTCACGTTAGCAATCATGTGCGAAAGATTGGCGTTTGCTGCTAATGTTAATTGGCTGTTGGAATATTGCCCCGCTGCTTGTCAATAAAAGGTTTTCATCGGGTATACGGATTGTTTTTGAACAGTTAACTAGTAATGTTTTGATTTATATAATTTTTTTATCGCTCAAATTGCTAAAGACGGTTTGGTTGACCATCGGCTATAAATCAGGAAGGGACATTACTGTGATCGGCTTCGCGTTTCTAAACGCAACGCTGGAATAATCAGACAATTAAATGCGCCCTATTATTCCGACCGTTTTCTTGTGAAAATAGGCTGGAATAGGGAAATTTAAATAATTGTTCACCTTTTCGCTACTTATCGATTGAATTCGTTGGTATGCCCCGTATAATTTGCTCGTTTTTTGCTGCTTGACTCAGGACAGCAAAAACAGTTGTATACGTCACTCAGCATACCCCCTCTGGGGTACGGAGAGAACAAACGTCATGTCTGTGTCCCTTTACAGCGGGAAAGTCGCACGCAAACTGCTGTTTTTGCAGTTAATGACTTTTGTTCTGATCAGCGTTGCTTTCTGGCTGAAAAGCCCGGAATGGAGCGCTTCGGCGTTGGCAGGCGGTCTCGCCGCCTGGTTGCCGAGTGCAATGTTTATGCTGTTTGCCTTGCGCCATCAGGCGCAAACGCCGGCGCCCGGTAGGGTTGCCTGGTCGTTCGCCATCGGCGAGGGGCTAAAGGTCGTGATCACCATCGTTTTGCTGATCGTGGCGCTGGGGGTGTTCAAGGCGGAGTTTATACCGCTTGGCCTGACCTATTTAGCGGTGTTAGTGGTGCAGATAGTGGCACCGGCCGTGATTAACAGTTACCGAACTTAACTAAATAAGGGTAAGAGGCATCATGTCTGCAGGAGAAGTCTTGACTCCACAGGAGTATATCGGTCACCACCTGACGCAGCTTCAGGTCGGGACTGGGTTCTGGTCGATCAACATCGACTCGATGTTTTTCTCCGTCGTCCTCGGGGCGCTTTTCCTGGTGATCTTCCGCAAAGTGGCTAAAAACGCCACCAGCGGCGTGCCGGGTAAACTGCAAACCGCCGTGGAGCTGGTGGTCGGTTTCGTCGACAGTAGCGTGCGCGACATGTACCACGGCAAGAGCAAGGTGATTGCGCCGCTGGCGCTGACCGTGTTCGTCTGGGTGTTCCTGATGAACTTGATGGACCTGCTGCCCATCGACTTCCTGCCTTACGTTGGCGAACACATCCTCGGCCTGCCTGCGCTGCGCGTGGTGCCTACCGCCGATGTGAACGTCACGCTGTCGATGGCGCTGGGCGTGTTTATCCTGATTCTGTTCTATAGCATCAAAATGAAAGGCGTTGGCGGGTTTGTTAAAGAGTTGACCATGCAGCCGTTCAACCACCCTGTATTCATTCCTATCAACCTGATTCTTGAAGGTGTCAGCCTGCTGTCCAAACCTGTTTCACTGGGTCTGCGACTGTTCGGCAACATGTATGCGGGTGAGTTGATCTTCATCCTGATTGCCGGCCTGTTGCCGTGGTGGTCACAGTGGGTCCTGAGCTTGCCTTGGGCTATCTTCCACATCCTGATCATTACGCTTCAAGCCTTTATTTTCATGGTTCTGACGATCGTCTATCTGTCGATGGCGTCTGAAGAGCACTGATTTTCTTAAAACACTTGCACTTTTAAACTGAAACAAACTGGAGACTGTCATGGAAAACCTGAGTATGGATCTGCTGTACATGGCTGCCGCTGTGATGATGGGTTTAGCGGCAATCGGTGCTGCGATCGGTATCGGCATCCTGGGTGGTAAATTCTTGGAAGGCGCTGCTCGTCAGCCTGACCTGATTCCTCTGCTGCGTACACAGTTCTTTATCGTTATGGGTCTGGTCGACGCCATCCCGATGATCGCTGTAGGTCTGGGTCTGTACGTGATGTTCGCCGTCGCGTAAGTAGAGCAACCCTCTACGACGTAACCAAACTATTAACTTTTAAAGAGGCATTGTGCTGTGAATCTTAACGCAACAATCCTCGGCCAGGCCATCGCGTTCGTTCTGTTTGTCTGGTTCTGCATGAAGTACGTATGGCCGCCGATCATGGCTGCCATCGAGAAGCGTCAGAAAGAAATCGCTGACGGCCTCGCTTCTGCAGAGCGTGCCAAAAAAGATCTGGACTTAGCGCAAGCCAATGCGACCGACCAGCTGAAAACTGCTAAAGCAGAAGCTCAGGTGATCATCGAGCAAGCGAACAAACGCAAAGCTCAGATCATGGATGAAGCGAAAGCCGAAGCCGAGCAGGAACGTAACAAAATCGTGGCGCAGGCTCAGGCTGAGATCGAAGCCGAACGTAAGCGCGCTCGTGAAGAGTTGCGTAAGCAAGTCGCGATGCTGGCAATTGCCGGCGCCGAGAAGATCATCGAACGTTCCGTGGATGAAGCTGCTAACAGCGACATCGTTGATAAACTGGTCGCTGAACTGTAAGGAGGGAGGGGCTGATGTCTGAATTTGTAACTGTAGCTCGCCCCTACGCCAAAGCAGCTTTTGACTTTGCCGTTGAGCACCAAAGCGTAGAGCGCTGGCAGGAAATGCTGGCGTTTGCGGCTGAAGTCACTCGCAATGAACAGATTTCTGAACTGCTGTCTGGCGCGGTTGCGCCAGAAACGCTGTCCAAGACGTTCATCGCGGTTTGTGGCGATCGGCTCGACGAACATGGCCAGAACTTTATCCGTGTAATGGCCGAAAATGGACGTTTACTGGTTCTTCCTGCCGTGCTGCAGCAGTTCATCGAACTGCGCGCCTCGCTGGAATCCACCGTCGAAGTCGAAGTGCTCTCTGCGAGCGCGCTGAACGACGAACAGCAGGCGAAAATCGCCGCTGCGATGGAAAAACGTCTGTCACGCAAAGTTAAGCTGAATTGCAAAATTGACAAGTCTGTACTGGCCGGCATCGTTGTTCGCGCCGGCGATATGGTGATTGATGGCAGCGTTCGCGGTCGTCTTGAACGCCTGACAGACGTCTTGCAGTCTTAAGGGGACTGGAGCATGCAACTGAATTCCACCGAAATCAGCGAACTGATCAAGCAGCGCATTGCTCAGTTCAATGTAGTGAGCGAAGCTCACAATGAAGGTACTATCGTTTCCGTCAGTGACGGGATCATCCGCGTACACGGCCTGGCCGAAGTTATGCAGGGCGAAATGATCGCGCTGCCTGGCAACCGTTACGCAATCGCATTGAACCTGGAGCGCGACTCCGTCGGTGCCGTGGTCATGGGTCCGTACGCGGATCTGGCCGAAGGCATGAAGGTTAAATGCACCGGCCGTATCCTGGAAGTTCCAGTCGGTCGTGGTCTGCTGGGCCGCGTAGTTAACACCCTGGGCGCGCCAATCGACGGCAAAGGCCCGATTGAGAACGACGGCTTCTCTCCGGTAGAAGCTATCGCGCCAGGCGTTATCGAGCGTCAGTCCGTTGATCAGCCGGTTCAAACTGGCTACAAATCCGTTGACGCCATGATTCCAATCGGCCGTGGCCAGCGTGAGCTGGTGATCGGTGACCGTCAGACCGGTAAAACCGCGCTGGCGATCGATGCGATCATCAACCAACGCGACTCCGGCATCAAATGCGTTTACGTGGCTATCGGCCAGAAAGCGTCCACCATCGCTAACGTGGTGCGCAAACTGGAAGAGCACGGCGCATTGGCCAACACCATCGTGGTGGTGGCGACCGCTTCCGAATCCGCTGCACTGCAATACCTGGCGCCATACGCCGGTTGCGCAATGGGCGAATACTTCCGTGACCGCGGTGAAGACGCGCTGATCGTGTACGATGACCTGTCCAAACAGGCCGTTGCTTACCGCCAGATTTCCCTGCTGCTTCGTCGTCCGCCAGGTCGTGAAGCTTACCCAGGCGACGTATTCTACCTGCACTCCCGCTTGCTGGAGCGCGCAGCGCGCGTCAACGCCGAATACGTTGAAGCCTTCACCAAAGGTGAAGTTAAAGGCCAAACCGGTTCACTGACCGCTCTGCCGATCATTGAAACCCAGGCGGGTGACGTTTCCGCGTTCGTTCCGACCAACGTAATCTCGATTACCGATGGTCAGATCTTCCTGGAATCCAACCTGTTCAACTCCGGTATTCGTCCGGCAGTTAACCCGGGTATCTCCGTATCCCGTGTTGGTGGCGCCGCGCAGACCAAGATCATGAAGAAACTGTCCGGTGGTATCCGTACCGCGCTGGCGCAGTATCGTGAACTGGCTGCGTTCTCCCAGTTCGCATCCGATCTGGACGACGCGACCCGCAAACAGCTGAGCCACGGTCAGAAAGTGACCGAGCTGCTGAAACAGAAACAGTATGCGCCGATGTCGGTTGCACAACAGTCTCTGGTGCTGTTTGCCGCAGAACGCGGTTACCTGAACGACGTCGAAGTCGCCAAAGTGGTGAGCTTCGAAGCCGCGCTGGTAGCCTATGCGGACCGCGAGCACGCCGAACTGCTGAACCACATCAACCAAACTGGCAACTTCAATGATGAGATCGAGGGCAAGTTGAAAGACATCCTCGAGACCTTCAAGAAAACCCAGTCCTGGTAACGCCGAACGGTCCTGCTGTTGAAAGACAGCAGGCCGTCTGGCACTGAGGAGAAGCAGAGATGGCCGGCGCAAAAGAGATACGTAGTAAGATCGCTAGCGTGCAAAACACGCAAAAGATCACTAAAGCGATGGAAATGGTCGCCGCCTCCAAAATGCGTAAATCGCAGGATCGCATGGCGGCCAGCCGTCCTTATGCAGAGACCATGCGCAAAGTGATTGGTCACCTTGCGTTAGGGAATCTGGAGTACAAGCACCCGTACCTGGATGAGCGTGACGTTAAGCGCGTCGGGTATCTGGTGGTGTCTACTGACCGTGGTCTCTGCGGCGGCTTGAACATCAACCTGTTCAAAAAGCTGCTGGCGGAGATGAAAGCCTGGTCCGAAAAAGGCGTCGAAACCGATTTGGCGCTGATTGGCTCTAAAGCGGCCTCTTTCTTTGGTTCCGTGGGCGGCAACGTGGTTGCCCAGGTGACCGGCATGGGGGATAAACCTTCCCTGTCGGATCTGATCGGGCCGGTGAAAGTGATGCTGCAGGCCTACGACGAAGGTCGTTTGGACAAGCTGTACATTGTCAGCAACAAATTTGTTAATACGATGTCCCAAGAGCCGCAGGTGCTTCAGCTGCTGCCGTTACCGCCAGCCGATGACGAAGAGCTGAAGAAAACGCCTTGGGATTACCTGTATGAACCCGATCCAAAAGTGCTGCTTGATACCTTGCTGCGCCGCTATGTGGAGTCGCAGGTTTATCAGGGCGTCGTGGAAAACCTGGCCAGCGAGCAGGCCGCACGAATGGTCGCGATGAAAGCCGCAACCGATAACGGCGGTAGCCTGATCAAAGAGCTGCAGTTGGTATACAACAAGGCGCGTCAGGCCAGCATCACTCAGGAACTCACCGAGATCGTTTCGGGAGCCTCCGCGGTTTAAGCTAGGTTTACGAATTACGTAGAGGATTCAAGATGGCTACTGGAAAGATTATCCAGGTAATCGGCGCCGTGGTGGACGTCGAGTTCCCTCAGGATGCCGTACCGAAAGTGTACGACGCCCTTGAGGTAGAAAACGGCACCGAAAAACTGGTGTTGGAAGTTCAGCAACAGCTGGGCGGTGGCGTGGTTCGCTGTATCGCAATGGGGACCTCCGACGGTCTGCGTCGCGGTCTGAAAGTGAACAACCTGGACCACCCGATTGAAGTGCCGGTGGGTAAAGCTACCCTGGGCCGTATCATGAACGTATTGGGTCAACCGATCGACATGAAAGGCGACATCGGCGAAGAAGAGCGTTGGGCGATTCACCGCGCGGCGCCAAGCTACGAAGAGCTGTCCAACTCCCAGGAACTGCTGGAAACCGGTATCAAGGTAATGGACCTGATTTGTCCATTCGCCAAGGGCGGTAAAGTCGGTCTGTTCGGCGGTGCGGGCGTGGGTAAAACCGTAAACATGATGGAGCTGATCCGTAACATCGCGATCGAGCACTCCGGTTATTCCGTGTTTGCGGGCGTGGGCGAGCGTACTCGTGAGGGTAACGACTTCTACCACGAAATGACCGACTCCAACGTTCTGGACAAAGTATCCCTGGTTTACGGCCAGATGAACGAGCCACCAGGTAACCGTCTGCGCGTTGCGCTGACCGGTCTGACCATGGCTGAGAAATTCCGTGACGAAGGCCGTGACGTTCTGCTGTTCGTTGACAACATCTACCGTTACACCCTGGCCGGTACCGAAGTGTCCGCACTTCTGGGCCGTATGCCATCCGCGGTAGGTTATCAGCCAACGCTGGCGGAAGAGATGGGCGTTCTGCAAGAACGTATCACCTCGACCAAGACCGGTTCCATCACTTCCGTACAGGCCGTTTACGTTCCTGCGGATGACTTGACTGACCCGTCACCAGCCACCACCTTTGCGCACTTGGACGCAACCGTGGTACTGAGCCGTAACATCGCTTCTCTGGGTATCTACCCGGCCGTTGACCCGCTGGATTCCACCAGCCGTCAGCTGGATCCGCTGGTTGTTGGCCAGGAGCACTACGACGTAGCGCGTGGCGTGCAGTCCATTCTGCAACGCTACCAGGAACTGAAAGATATCATCGCGATCCTGGGTATGGACGAGCTGTCTGAAGAAGACAAACTGGTCGTATCCCGTGCGCGTAAGATCCAACGTTTCCTGTCTCAGCCGTTCTTCGTGGCAGAAGTCTTCACCGGTTCTCCGGGCAAGTTCGTATCGCTGAAAGACACCATCCGTGGTTTCAAAGGCATTATGGACGGCGACTATGACCACCTGCCGGAGCAGGCGTTCTACATGGTTGGCACCATTGAAGAAGCAGTGGAAAAAGCCAAGAAACTGTAACGCCTTGAGAGGAGGGTGATATGGCTATGACTTACCATCTGGATGTAGTCAGCGCGGAAAAACAGATGTTTTCCGGCCTGGTGCAGAAGATCCAGGTGACAGGCAGCGAAGGTGAACTGGGGATCTTCCCTGGCCATGCGCCGCTGCTGACTGCCATCAAGCCTGGCATGGTGCGTATTGTTAAGCAGCACGGTGAAGAAGAGTTCATCTACCTGTCCGGCGGCATCCTCGAGGTGCAGCCGAGCGTGGTTACCGTGCTGGCGGACACTGCTATCCGTGGTACTGACCTCGACGAAGCGAGAGCGTTGGAAGCTAAGCGTAAAGCTGAAGAACACATTCGCAGCTCTCATGGCGATGTCGACTATGCTCAGGCATCCGCTGAACTGGCGAAAGCGATCGCAAAACTGCGCGTTATCGAGCTCACCAGAAAAGCGATGTAATGTTTGGGTGCCCGGCACCCAACTTTAAGAAAGCGGCCTATAGGGTCGCTTTTTTTTTACTTTAAAATAAGCATTTCAGCCCGGTGGGCGGTGTGGTGTATAACCGCTGATATCGGGAAATAAACGTCGCCGATCGCCGACAGTTTTTTCGTCCCGATGCCGAATTCGCCGTGATAGCGGCAGACCAAGGCCCACGCGGCCTGCGCCGGGTTCGTGCAGAGAAATATGTAGTAATATCGTCGCTAAACGGTTTTACTTTCGTCTATCAAAATGGAGTTATCAGGTTGCTTATGTCGAACAGCGCAATGAGCGTGGTCATCCTCGCCGCGGGCAAGGGAACACGCATGTATTCCGATCTTCCCAAGGTCTTACATCCGTTGGCCGGCAAGCCGATGGTGCAACACGTCATTGATGCCGCGATGAAACTGGGCGCGCAACAGGTTCATCTGGTATACGGCCACGGCGGCGATCTGTTGAAAAGCACGTTGACCGAAGGCGCGCTGAACTGGGTGCTGCAGGCCGAGCAACTGGGTACCGGCCATGCGATGCAGCAGGCCGCGCCGCACTTTGCCGACGATGAAGACGTGCTGATGCTGTACGGCGATGTGCCGTTAATCTCCGTGGATACGCTGCAACGCCTGCTGGCGGCCAAGCCGCAGGGCGGCATCGGCCTGCTGACGGTCAAGCTGGACGATCCGAGCGGTTACGGCCGCATCGTGCGTGAGCAGGGCAACGTGGTGGGCATCGTCGAACACAAGGACGCCAGTGAGGCACAGCGCCAGATCAACGAGATCAATACCGGCATCCTGGTGGCGAACGGGCGCGATCTGAAGCGCTGGCTGGGAATGTTGAATAACGACAACGCACAGGGCGAGTTTTACATCACCGATATCATTGCGTTGGCCCATGCCGACGGCAAGAAAATCGAAGCCGTGCACCCGTCGCGTTTAAGTGAAGTGGAAGGCGTGAACAACCGTCTGCAGCTGGCGACTCTGGAGCGCGTATTCCAGTCGGAACAGTCTGAAAAGCTGCTGTTGGCCGGCGTGATGCTGTTGGATCCGGCGCGTTTCGATCTGCGCGGGGAACTTGTTCACGGCCGTGACATCACTATTGATGCGAATGTGATTATCGAAGGTCACGTCAAGCTGGGCGACCGGGTGAAAATCGGCGCCGGCTGCGTGCTGAAAAACTGCGTGATTGGCGATAACTGCGAGATCAGCCCTTACAGCGTGCTGGAAGACAGCGTGCTGGAAGCAGACTGCACGGTGGGGCCGTTCGCCCGCTTGCGCCCTGGCGCGGAGCTGGCGGCAGGGGCTCACGTCGGCAACTTCGTGGAAATGAAAAAGGCGCGTCTGGGCAAAGGCTCCAAGGCCGGCCACCTCAGCTACCTGGGCGATGCCGAAATCGGTGATGACGTGAATATCGGCGCCGGCACCATCACCTGTAACTACGATGGCGCCAACAAGCACAAAACGCTGATCGGCGACGGCGTATTCGTCGGTTCCGATACTCAGCTGGTGGCGCCGGTGTCGGTCGGCAAAGGATCCACCATCGCCGCCGGCACCACGGTAACGCGCGATATCGCCGAGAACGAACTGGTGCTGAGCCGCGTCAAGCAGGTGCACATTCAGGGTTGGCAACGTCCGGTGAAGAAGAAGTCATAGTGTGTTTTGCGTTGGGCTCCGTTCAGAGCCCAATACAAAACATAATAACCCCCACCATCTACAGGCTCGGGGGACGCACGGTAAAAACCGGCAAAAATCAGGTCAAGGCATCGAAAGCGCCCATGAAGGGCGTTCATTAGGAATATAACTGATGTGTGGAATTGTAGGCGCAGTAGCGCAACGTGATATTGCAGAAATCCTGTTGGAAGGTTTACGTCGTCTCGAGTACCGCGGTTATGACTCCGCCGGTCTGGCGGTGGTCGATGAAAAAGGCAACGTCAGTCGCCTGCGTCGCGTTGGCAAGGTACAAAAGCTGGCCGAAGCGGCGGAACAAACCGATCTGCACGGCGGTACCGGCATCGCTCACACCCGTTGGGCTACGCACGGTGAACCGACCGAAGCGAACGCGCACCCGCATGTTTCCGACTACATTACCGTGGTGCATAACGGCATCATCGAAAACCACGAGCCGCTGCGCGAACTGCTGATTGAACGCGGTTACCGTTTCAGCTCTGAAACCGACACCGAAGTGATTGCGCACCTGGTGCACTGGGAACAACTGCAAGGCGGTACGCTGCTGGAAGTGGTTCAGCGCGTGATCCCGCAGTTGCGCGGCGCTTATGGCACCGTGGTGATGGACAGCCGCGATCCGAGCGTGCTGGTCGCGGCGCGTTCCGGCAGCCCGCTGGTTATCGGCCGCGGCGTCGGGGAAAACTTCATCGCTTCCGATCAGCTGGCGCTGCTGCCGGTCACCCGCCGCTTCATCTTCCTGGAAGAGGGCGACGTGGTGGAAGTGACTCGCCGCACCGTCAACATCTTCGACAAACAGGGCAACGCCATCGAGCGTCCTGAGATCGAATCCCAGGTGCAGTATGACGCCGGCGACAAGGGCGCTTACCGCCACTACATGCAAAAAGAGATTTACGAACAGCCGCTGGCGCTGAAAAACACCCTGGAAGGGCGTTTCAGTCATGGCCAAATCAACCTGAGTGAGCTGGGGCCGCACGCCGACGAGCTGCTCGCCAAGGTGCAGCACGTGCAGATTATCGCCTGTGGGACGTCTTACCACTCCGGTATGGTGGCGCGTTACTGGTTCGAAGCGCTGGCCGGCGTGCCATGCGATGTCGAGATCGCGTCCGAATTCCGTTACCGCAAATCGGCGGTGCGTCCGGGCAGCCTGATCATCACTCTGTCGCAGTCCGGCGAAACCGCCGACACCCTGGCGGCGCTGCGTCTGTCCAAAGAGCTGGGTTATCTCGGTTCGCTGGCCGTTTGTAACGTTGCCGGCTCTTCGCTGGTGCGCGAATCCGATCTGGCGCTGATGACCAAAGCCGGTACGGAAATCGGCGTAGCCTCGACCAAAGCCTTCACCACGCAGCTCACCGTGCTGTTGATGCTGGTGGCGCGCCTGGGCCGTCTGAAAGGCATGGCGGAAAGCGTGGAGCACGAGATCGTGCATGGTCTGCAGGCGCTGCCGGCGCGCATCGAGCAGATGCTGTCGATGGATAAAGAGATCGAAGCGCTGGCGGAAGGCTTCTCCGACAAGCACCATGCGCTGTTCCTCGGCCGCGGCGATCAGTATCCGATCGCCATGGAAGGGGCGCTGAAGCTGAAAGAGATCTCCTATATTCACGCTGAAGCTTATGCGGCGGGTGAGTTGAAACACGGCCCGCTGGCGCTGATCGACGCCGATATGCCGGTGATCGTGGTGGCGCCGAACAACGAACTGCTGGAAAAGCTGAAGTCCAACATTGAAGAAGTGCGCGCGCGCGGCGGCCAGCTGTACGTGTTCGCCGATCAGGACGCCGGCTTCGTCAGCAGCGAAGGCATGACCCTCATTCCTCTGCCGCACGTCGAGGAAATCGTCGCGCCGATCTTCTACACCGTGCCGTTGCAGCTGCTGTCTTACCACGTGGCGCTGATCAAGGGCACCGACGTTGACCAGCCGCGCAACCTGGCGAAGTCTGTCACCGTAGAGTAATTTGTCGCAGGTAAACTGCAAAAGCCGGCCTTAGCGCCGGCTTTTTTCATGAGTGACCTTAAAGATGACAGCGCTGCCGTTTCGGTGATAAACGTTGTCATATTCAAGCGGATAGGCCGCGCCAAGCCGGTTTTTTATTGCTTGGGAAATGTGCTGTTTCACGGCTAACCTTCTGATTTACATACAAACAAACACCTATCAAATACGCTGTAATATAACTGTCATATTGCGTACATTTTTCTGTCACCAAACTGTCCTATTTTCCCTCCTGCAGCAATACTTACTCTGATTAAAACGACTCGAAGTCGATTTTAAGTATCCCATTAGGAGGGATTATGAAACTGATGCGTACCACCGTCGCCAGTATTGTGGCAGCGACCTTCTCCCTGACCGCCGTGTCCGCGTTCGCTGCTGCCAGCCTGACCGGTGCAGGTGCGACATTCCCCGCTCCGGTTTACGCCAAGTGGGCAGATTCTTATCAGAAAGAAACCGGCAATAAAGTTAACTATCAGGGCATCGGCTCCTCTGGCGGCGTAAAGCAAATCGTGGCCAACACCGTTGACTTTGGCGCCTCCGACGCCCCGCTGTCTGACGACAAGCTGGCGGCCGATGGCCTGTTCCAGTTCCCGACCGTGATTGGCGGCGTGGTGCTGGCGGTGAATATCCCGGGCATCAAATCCGGCGAACTGACGCTGGACGGTAAAACCCTGGGTGATATCTACCTGGGCAACGTCAAAAAGTGGAACGATCCGGCTATCACCAAGCTGAACCCTGGCGTGAAACTGCCTGACCAGAACATCGCCGTGGTGCGCCGCGCCGACGGTTCCGGCACCTCGTTTGTGTTCACCAGCTACCTGTCCAAGGCCAACGCGCAGTGGAAAGAGAAGATTGGCGCCGGTTCTACCGTTAACTGGCCGACCGGTCTTGGCGGTAAAGGCAACGACGGCATCGCCGCCTTCGTTCAGCGCCTGCCTGGCTCTATCGGCTACGTAGAATACGCTTACGCCAAGCAGAACAACCTGGCTTACACCAAGCTGGTGTCCGCCGACGGCAAACCGGTCAGCCCGACCGAAGAGAGCTTCAGCAACGCCGCCAAAGGCGCGGATTGGAGCAAAACGTTCGCTCAGGATCTGACTGACCAGAAAGGCGACAACGTGTGGCCAATCACCTCCACCACCTTCATCCTGGTGCACAAAGAGCAGAAAAACCCTGCTCAGGGCGCCGAAGTGCTGAAGTTCTTCGACTGGGCGTATAAAACCGGTGCAAAACAAGCTAACGAGCTGGATTACGCCACCCTGCCGGCAGAAGTGGTTGAGCAGGTGCGTGCGGCCTGGAAAACCAACGTAAAAGACAGTTCAGGTAAAGCGCTGTACTAACAACGCAGGGGCGCGGGTTCGCCGCGCCCCACACAGTTCTTCAGGCTCCGATCCCGGTTGGGGCTGCCAGGGTTCAAACAGAGAGTAATCTATGGCTGAGTACAAGCCGACCATCAAAGCACCGGGCAAAAACGGTGACATCATTTTCAGCGCGCTGGTGAGACTGGCTGCGCTGATTACCCTATTGTTGCTGGGCGGCATCATCGTTTCGCTGATCTTCGCCTCCTGGCCAAGCATGCAGAAATTCGGCTTTGCGTTCCTGTGGACCAAAGAGTGGGACGCGCCGGCGGAGCAGTTCGGCGCGCTGGTGCCGATCTACGGCACCGTGGTCACCTCGCTTATCGCGCTGATCATCGCCGTGCCGGTGAGCTTCGGCATCGCGCTGTTCCTGACCGAACTGGCGCCGAACTGGTTGAAGCGGCCGCTGGGCATCGCCATTGAGCTGCTGGCGGCCATTCCGAGCATCGTCTACGGTATGTGGGGCCTGTTCGTGTTCGCCCCGCTGTTCGCCGAATACTTCCAGACGCCGGTGGGCGAAGTACTGTCGGGCATTCCAATCGTCGGCGAGCTGTTCTCCGGCCCGGCCTTCGGCATCGGCATCCTGGCCGCCGGGGTGATCCTGGCGATCATGATCATTCCTTACATCGCCGCGGTGATGCGCGACGTGTTCGAACAGACCCCGGTAATGATGAAAGAGTCGGCCTACGGCATCGGCTGCACCACCTGGGAAGTCATCTGGCGCATCGTGCTGCCGTTCACCAAAAACGGCGTCATCGGCGGCGTGATGCTGGGCCTGGGCCGCGCGCTGGGGGAAACCATGGCGGTGACCTTTATCATCGGCAACACCTACCAGCTCGACAGCGCTTCGCTGTACATGCCGGGCAACAGCATCACCTCGGCGCTGGCCAACGAATTCGCCGAAGCCGAGTCCGGCGTGCACACCGCCGCGTTGATGGAGCTGGGCCTGATTCTGTTTGTTATCACCTTTATCGTGCTGGCGCTGTCGAAACTGATGATCATGCGTCTGGCCAAGAATGAGGGGCGTTAACATGGCGACGATGGATATGCAAAACGCAGTCGTTCTGGCGGAAAGCCGCCGCAAAATGCAGGCCTGGCGCCGGCAGAAAAACCGCCTCGCGCTGTTCCTGTCGATGGCGACCATGGCGTTCGGGCTGTTCTGGCTGATCTGGATCCTGATCGCCACCGTCACCAAAGGCTTCGACGGCATGTCGCTGGCGCTGTTCACCGAAATGACCCCGCCGCCGAACACCGCGGGCGGCGGCCTGGCCAACGCCATCGCCGGCAGCGGTCTGTTGATCCTGTGGGCGACCCTCTTCGGTACGCCGCTGGGCATCATGGCCGGCATCTATCTGGCGGAATACGGCCGTAAATCCTGGCTGGCGGAAGTGATCCGCTTTATCAACGACATCCTGCTGTCCGCACCGTCGATCGTGGTGGGCCTGTTCGTTTACACCATCGTGGTGGCGAAGATGGAGCACTTCTCCGGTTGGGCCGGCATCGTGGCGCTGGCGCTGCTGCAGGTGCCGATCGTCATTCGCACCACCGAGAACATGCTGAAGCTGGTGCCGGATACGCTGCGCGAGGCCGCCTATGCCCTGGGCACGCCGAAATGGCGCATGATTTCCGCTATCACACTGAAGGCGTCGGTGTCCGGCATCATCACCGGCGTGCTACTGGCGATTGCGCGCATCGCGGGGGAAACGGCGCCGCTGCTGTTCACCTCGCTGTCGAACCAGTTCTGGAGCACCGACCTGATGCAGCCGATCGCCAACCTGCCGGTGACCATCTTCAAATTCGCCATGAGCCCGTTCGCCGAATGGCAGCAGCTGGCCTGGGCGGGGGTGCTGTTGATCACCCTGTGCGTACTGCTACTGAATATCCTGGCGCGCGTGATTTTCGCCAAGAAAAAGCATTCATAAAATTTTGAGCGCCGCTTTGGCGGCGCTGATGAAAAGAGAGAAGTCTTGATGAGTATGGTTACTGACGCTTCCAGCAGCAAAATTCAGGTACGCGATCTGAACTTCTACTACGGCAAATTCCATGCGCTGAAGAACATCACGCTGGATATCGCCAAGAACAAGGTCACCGCGTTTATCGGCCCGTCCGGCTGCGGCAAATCCACCCTGCTGCGCACCTTCAACAAGATGTACCAGCTGTACCCGGAACAGCGTGCGGAAGGCGGCATCCTGCTGGACGGCCAGAACATCCTGACCGACAACTCGGATATCGCGCTGCTGCGCGCCAAGGTCGGCATGGTGTTCCAAAAGCCGACGCCGTTCCCGATGTCGATTTACGACAACATCGCCTTCGGCGTTCGCCTGTTTGAAAAGCTGTCGCGCGCCGATATGGACGAGCGCGTGCAGTGGGCGCTGACCAAGGCGGCGCTGTGGAACGAAACCAAGGACAAGCTGCACCAGAGCGGCTACAGCCTCTCCGGCGGCCAGCAGCAGCGTCTGTGCATTGCCCGCGGCATCGCCATTCGTCCGGAAGTGCTGTTGCTGGATGAGCCTTGCTCGGCGCTGGATCCGATCTCCACCGGCAAGATTGAAGAGCTGATCAGCGAGCTGAAGGCCGATTACACCGTGGTGATTGTGACGCACAACATGCAGCAGGCGGCGCGCTGCTCCGACTCTACCGCATTTATGTATCTGGGCGAGCTGATCGAGTTCAGTGATACTGATAACCTGTTCACTGCGCCGCAGAAAAAGCAGACTGAAGACTACATCACTGGCCGTTATGGTTGATAGGAAGCATCATGGATAACCTGAATTTAAACAAACACATTTCCGGCCAGTTCAACGCAGAGCTCGAGCATATCCGCACCCAGGTGCTGACCATGGGCGGGCTGGTGGAGCAGCAGCTGACCGACGCCATCACCGCGATGCACAATCAGGATGGCGAGCTGGCCAAGCGCGTGATCGAAGGCGACGCCAAGGTCAACATGATGGAAGTGGCGATCGACGAAGCCTGCGTGCGCATTATCGCCAAGCGCCAGCCGACCGCCAGCGATCTGCGTCTGGTGATGGCGATCATCAAAACCATTTCCGAACTGGAACGCATCGGCGACGTGGCGGACAAGATCTGCCGCACCGCGCTGGAGAAGTTCTCGCACCAGCACCAGCCGCTGCTGGTCAGCCTGGAGTCGCTGGGGCGCCACACCGTGCAGATGCTGCACGACGTGCTGGACGCGTTCGCGCGCATGGATCTGGATGAAGCGATCCGTATTTACCGGGAAGATAAAAAGGTCGATCAGGAATATGAAGGCATCGTGCGTCAGCTGATGACCTACATGATGGAAGATTCGCGCACCATTCCGAGCGTGCTGACCGCGCTGTTCTGCGCCCGTTCTATCGAGCGTATCGGCGATCGCTGCCAGAACATCTGCGAATTTATCTTCTATTTCGTCAAAGGACAGGATTTCCGTCATTTGGGCGGCGACGCCCTGGAAAAGCTGCTGTCTCCGGGCGGTAAAGACGAAAAAGACGACTGACCCTTTCCGGGTAATATCCTTCAAAGGCGCGGTTTCCCGCGCCTTTATTCCATCTTAAGCGCGTAAAGATAAAAAGGTTATAAATATAGCTTTTTATATTATTTCCTGACCTATGTGGCGCTTGCTAGCTTATCCGCCAGCAGGACATCAACCACTTAGGAGCTCTCTATGAAACATCGCGCTTTGGCCTTAACGTTGTTAGCCAGTCTGACCGGCCTCGCCGCCGGCGCCGCGCACGCGGACAAACTTGACGATATCAAGCAAGCCGGCGTGGTGCGCATCGCGGTGTTCGACAGCAATCCGCCGTTCGGCTACATCGATCCGCAGAGCAAGAAGCTGGTGGGCTACGATGTGGATGTCGCCGACGCGATCGGCAAAGCGCTGGGGGTGAAAGTGGAGCTGCGCGCCACCAACCCGGCCAACCGCATTCCGCTGCTGGTGTCGAAGAAGGTTGACCTGATTGCCGCCAACTTCACCATTACCGACGAGCGCGCCAAGGAAGTGAACTTCAGCGTGCCGTATTTCGCCACCGGCCAGAAATTCATCGCCCGCAAAGGCGTATTGAAAACGCCGGAAGACATCAAGAAGCTGCGCATCGGCGCGGATAAGGGCACGGTGCAGGAAATCACCCTGCGCGAGCGTTTCCCGACGGCGAAAGTGATCTCCTATGATGATACCCCGCTGGCGTTCGTGGCGCTGCGCAACGGCAACGTGCAGGCGATCACTCAGGACGACGCCAAGCTGGTCGGCCTGCTTGGCAATCTGCCGGCGGCGCAGAAGGCCGAGTTTGAGATTTCGCCGTTCAGCCTGACCAAAGAGTATCAGGGCGTCGGCATTCCCAAGGGCGAAGATCGCCTGACCGCCGCGGTGAACGAGACGCTGATCAAGCTGGAAAAAGACGGTGAAGCGGTTAAGATTTACGATCGCTGGTTCGGGCCGGAAACCCAATCCGCCCAGCCGCGCGGCGATTTCAAAATCGCGCCTTTGGATCAGCAACCGAAAGCCTGATTTAACCGGGCGCGGTGAGATCGGTACGGAGGGGCGCAGCTTGCTGCGCCCCTGATGCATTCTGCAAGACAAGGATTGAACATGAACCTGGACTGGCTGCTGGCGCCGCAATACCTGAGCTGGCTGTGGCACGGCTTTCTGCTGACGCTGTGGCTTTCCGCCTGCGCGGGGCTGGCGGCTACGCTGCTGGGCTTTGTGCTGGCGGCGATGCGCGACAGCAGCCTGCGGCCGTTGCGCTGGCTGGCGATGGGCTACAGCTCGCTGTTTCGCAATACGCCGCTGCTGGTGCAGCTGTTCTTCTGGTACTTCGCCGCCGGGCAGATCTTGCCGTCCGCCGCCATGCAGTGGCTGAACAGCGCCCATCAGATCGGCCCGCTTGAGTGGCCGTCGTTCGAGTTTCTCGCCGGTTTCTTCGGCCTGACGCTGTACTCCACCGCCTTTATCGCCGAAGAGATCCGCTCCGGCATTCGCGGCGTCGCCGGCGGACAGAAATATGCCGCTCAGGCGCTGGGGCTGACCGGCTGGCAGGCGATGCGCTATGTGGTGTTGCCGCAGGCGCTGAAAATCGCGCTGCCGCCGCTGCTGGGGCAATACATGAACGTGATCAAGAACTCGTCGCTGACCATGGCGATCGGCGTGGCCGAACTCTCTTACGCCTCGCGTCAGGTCGAAACCGAAACCCTGCGCACTTTCCAGGCGTTCGGCGTGGCGACGGTACTGTATATCGCCATCATCGCGCTGCTGGAAGGCTGGGGCATGTGGCGACAACAGCGTAAACCGCTGGGAGGACATTGAGATGGATTTCAGCGTGATTCACGACAACCTGGGTTACCTGCTGTGGGGCACCTGGCCGGACGGGCCGTTGGGCGGCGCGGCGTTGACGTTGGCGATCAGCCTGATGGCCGGCGTGGCCTCGGCGGTGCTCGGCACCCTGCTCGGCGTGGCGCTGGCGATGTCGCGCGGCATCGCCGCCGGGCTGCTGGCGGCGGTGTTGGGCTTTTTCCGCGCCATTCCGGTCATCATGCTGATCTTCTGGACCTATTTCCTGCTGCCAATGGTGTTTGGCGTCGAGATCCCGGAAATCACCACCGTCGTGTGCGCGCTGGCGCTGATCGCCTCGGCCTATCTGGCCCATGCGGTGAAAGCCGGCATCGCCGCCATCGGCCCCGGCCAGTGGCAGGCCGGGCTCTCTCTGGGGCTGACCCGCTGGCAGACGCTGCGCATGATCGTGCTGCCGCAGGCGCTGCGCATGATGGTGCCGTCGTTCATCAACCAGTGGATCTCCCTGATCAAAGACACCTCGCTGGCTTATATCGTCGGCGTTGGCGAACTGACCTTCCTGGCGACCCAGGTCAACAACCGCAGCATGGTCTACCCGATGGAAGTGTTCCTGTTCGTGGCGCTGGTCTATTTCGTGTTCTGCCTGGCGCTCGATCTGCTGGCCAATGCGGTCAACCGCCGCTTCGGCGCGCAAACTCGCGCGCTGAAGCGGTCCTGGCGCTGGTGGCGCAACAAGCCGCCGTTGCCGGCCAGTTAATCGGCCGTCAGCCGCCAGCCGCGTTCGCGCCACAGCGCGGGCAATTGAGCCAGGTCGTCAAACGTCGTCACCAGCGGGTGATCGATCGGCGGGTTATGCGGATCGGCGCAGAAGTAAAAGACCGGGATGCCGGCATTGATGCCGGCCTGCGCGCCGGCGGGTGAATCGTCCACCAGGATGCAGTGCGTCACCGGCACCTGCATCTGTTCGGCGGCGTGAAACACGATCGCCGGATCCGGCTTCCAGCGCTGAATGTCATAGCCGCTGAACAACCGGTCATCAAAATAAGGCAGCATGCCGGTCAGGCCGAGCGAGTGCTGCATCTTGCTGACCGGCCCGTTGGAGACGGTGCAGACAGGTACCGTCACCTGCGCCAGCAGCTCGCGGGCGCCGGCAATCTGCTGCAGCTCGCTGTCGAACAGCCGCGCCACTTCCTGCCGATACAGCGGCTCCAGCGTCTCTTTTGCCAGGTCAGTGCCCTGCTCGGCGTTGACTCGATCGATGATCTCGTACAGCTTCACCCCTTTGTATTTCTTGAACACCTCTTCCAGCGACAGATGAATGCCGTAGCGGGCGAACATGTGCACATAGGCTTTGCTGCACAGCACTTCGCTGTCCACCAGCGTGCCGTCGCAGTCGAACAAAATGCAGTCAATCTGATTCATGCGGGACAGGTTCCTTCGGGTTAACGCCGCTGAGGCCGCTCAGCGATCACTTGATCAGGCTACGCGCCTTGAGATCGTGCAAAATCAGCGCGGCGACGTGTGAACACTGCGGCAGATCGCGGCTGTCGCACCACTTCAGCTCGGCGATTTCGGCGGCCGGCTGCAACTGCCCGGTAAAGTCGGCCTGGTAGCAACGAATGCGCACCTGGGTGCCGTCCTGCTTGCCGTCCGCCGGGCCGGAGAACTCGCCGTAAAACGCGATGGATTGCGGCTGCAGCGCAACGGTCAGCTCTTCGTCGATTTCGCGGCACAGCGCCTGCTCATCGGTTTCACCCGCTTCGCGCTTTCCGCCCGGTACATAAAACAGCGTCTTGTTGTGCGAGCGCACCAGCGCCACTTTGTCATCTTTCAGCGCGATCAACGCGAGTTTATCGATAAAGGTCGAAGACATGCGGGTTCCTGTTTTTTAGCGGGTAGGGTAAGAGATGTGATAGGCCATTTTATCGGCCGTGCCGGCAAACGGCAACGCGGCGGGCTGTGATGGAGAATGAATGCCTGTAAATACAAGCCGTTGACGCGTTTAGCCGTAAAGACGGCGAAAAAAACCTGTGACCGGCGTCAAAAGCCCCACTTTTTGTTATAGGATAGCCGGCGACTGTCCATTCCCATTTTCGGAATTCTGATAATGACCAAACCAGTATCTGGCCTTGACGCTGAGCAAGGCTTGCTTGGGCGCGTGTTTAAACTCAAGCAACATGGCACGACGGCGCGTACGGAAACGATTGCCGGTATCACCACCTTCCTCACCATGGTGTATATCGTGTTCGTTAACCCGCAAATTTTGGGCGCGGCGGGCATGGATACCCAGGCGGTATTTGTCACCACCTGTTTGATCGCCGCCTTCGGCAGCATCTTTATGGGCCTGCTGGCGAACCTGCCGGTGGCGTTGGCGCCGGCGATGGGGCTGAACGCTTTCTTCGCCTTCGTGGTGGTCGGGGCGATGGGCATCTCCTGGCAGGTGGGCATGGGCGCCATCTTCTGGGGCGCGGTCGGCCTGCTGCTGCTGACCATTTTCCGCATTCGCTACTGGATGATCGCCAACATTCCGGTCAGCCTGCGGGTCGGCATCACCAGCGGCATCGGTCTGTTCATCGGCATGATGGGGCTGAAAAACGCCGGCATCGTGGTGGCCAACCCGGACACGCTGGTGACCATCGGCAGCCTGACCTCGCACAACGTGCTGCTGGGGGCGCTCGGCTTCTTTATCATCGCCGTGCTCTCTTCGCGTAACTTCCATGCGGCGGTGCTGGTGTCGATCGTGGTCACTACCCTGATCGGCTGGATGCTGGGCGACGTGAAATACGGCGGTTTGTTTTCGCTGCCGCCGAGCATTACCTCGGTGGTGGGCCAGGTCGACGTGGCCGGCGCGCTGGACATCGGGCTGGCCGGGGTCATCTTCTCGTTTATGCTGGTGAACCTGTTCGACTCCTCCGGCACCCTGATCGGCGTCACCGATAAAGCCGGTCTGACCGACAACCAGGGCAAGTTCCCACGCATGAAGCAGGCGCTGTACGTTGACAGCATCAGCTCAGTGGCCGGTTCGTTGGCTGGCACCTCTTCCGTGACCGCTTATATCGAAAGCTCATCTGGCGTCGCCGTCGGCGGCCGTACCGGTTTGACGGCGGTGGTCACCGGCCTGCTGTTCCTGCTGGTGATCTTCCTGTCGCCGCTGGCGGGCATGGTGCCGGCTTACGCCGCCGCCGGTGCGCTGATCTACGTCGGCGTGCTGATGACCTCCAGCTTGGCGCGGGTGAAGTGGGACGATCTGACCGAAGCGGTGCCGGCGTTTGTCACCGCGGTGATGATGCCGTTCAGCTTCTCGATCACCGAGGGCATCGCGCTCGGCTTTATCTCCTACTGCGTGATGAAGCTGGGTACCGGCCGCTGGCGTGAAATCAGCCCGTGCGTGGTGGTGGTGGCGCTGCTGTTCGTGCTGAAGATCGTCTTCGTCGACGGCCATTGACAGCCAAAGGGCCGACGGCGGTCGGCCCTGAATCCCTAGACGCCCGGCGTCGCATCCGGCGCCTGATCCAACACCCACTGCAACGGCCGCCTGAAGCGCGCCTGCCAGCTGCCGGCGGCATCCTCTCCCTGGGCGAAGTGCAGCGTCTGCACCTGATTCTCCTCCCCGAACAGATTGGCGAAATGTAGCGCCAGCGCCTGCTCGCTGAAGGTCTGCCGATCGTAATACGCCATCACGATTTTCTTTTTCGCCGCCAGCGACTGCTGGGCCGGCTTGATCTCGCCGTGGGGGGCGATCAGGAGCGCGCCGGCGTAAAACTGCGGGTACTTCGCGATCAGGTTGGCGGCGTGCAACGCGCCCTGGCCACGGGCACTGAGGTAAATCCGCCGGGGATCCAGCTTTAGCTGCGGAGCCAGCTGTTGCACCGTGCGCTGCAGGGTGGTTTGGGTGCTCTCGTCGCTGTAATTTGACCAGCGGAAGCTGTTTTCCGACAGCATCTGCGTGCCGTTGATCTCGATGTAGGCCACGCCCATTTCGCCGAACAGCAGCCGCTCCTCGGGGCTGATGGCGGCGGCTTTGCCGTAGGTATGCAGGAAGATCACCGTTGGCCAACCTTCGGGCGGCGCTTCGCCGTCCGGCACCGCGTAGCTGGCTTTGCCTTCATACTGACGGGCGTGCTGCAGATAGCGCGCTTTGGTGGCGGCCAAAATGGATTGGTAAGTGGCGGAGTGTTGGATGCTGTTGAAGGCGTCGTCCTCCAGCAGGTTGTAGTAGTACCACAGGCCGCGGTCGGCGCTCAGCTGCAGGTAACGCTCCGCCAGTTCGGTTTGCCCTTTCTCCGCCGACGACACCGCCAGCTGGTAGGGCGCCCAGACGTTGCGGCCGTCTTCGCGCATCAGCGTCAGGTACAGCGACATGGCGCCGAGCTTTTTGTCTTCCTGGGTTTGCGCGGAACGCGATAGTTGGGCGTTGAGCGCGCTGTGCGCCGGCAGCTCCAGCGGCTCTTCACCGGCGGGATAACGCATGTCTGCGGCGAAAGCGGGACTGGTGATGGAAACGAAAAATAACGCTAAAATGAAAAAATACATGATGCTATGGCTTTAATTTCAATAAATTGACGGACGTCATGTCCTGTTGCGGCGCCCAGCGGGCGCCGCGAGACCTTCACTCCACGCGGCGAATAAAATCGCTGAACGCGGACAGCTGGCCGGTCAGGAAATCCAGCGTTCCCTGGTCGCTCAGTTCACCGGCCTGTTCATCGACCTTGCTCTGGATCACGCCGCCCATAAACTCAGGCTTGTTCATTACCATCGCATCGAGGAACACCAGGATCTGGCGCAGATGGTATTGGCAGCGCGCGCCGCCGATCGGCCCCATTGAGCTGGTTTGAATGGCGACCGGCTTGCCGGCCAGCGGCTGATTCGGTACGCGAGACAGCCAGTCGATGGCGTTCTTCAACCCGCCGGGTACGGAATAGTTATATTCAGGGGTGACGATGATCACGCCGTCGGCCTGGCGGATCTGCTCGGCGATCGCCTCGACCGCGGCAGGGAAGCCTTCACCCTGTTGCATGTCGGCGTCGTACAGCGGGATATCGCGGATGGAGGGCAGCGCTTCAATGGTGACGCCCTGCGGGGCCAGGCCAGGCAGGGCGCGGGCCACCATGGCGTTGTAGGAGCCTTTGCGCAGGCTGCCGAGTAGAGTGACGATTTTTAAGGCTTGGTCTGACATGGTGATTCTCCCTTTCGAATGAGCAGATTCAGCGTACAACATGGGCGAATAGTAGGCTAAAGCGCGGGTCGAGAATAGGCGATTGCTCAACATTTAGCTGTCTTTACAATTTAATCCAGTAACTGGTGCGGTAAAGATCGCGTTATCCGCTTTGCGCCGCGTCAACCTGGCGTCTTCAGGCCCGTCAGTTTAACGAAGCGTGAGGATGCCGCCGGGCTGCGCGGCGAGATTTCCCCGTCTTTGTGCAGGCCGCCGCGCTCTTCGTAGCGCCAGCACAGCAGGCGATCCAGCCCGGGGCTGCCGGCGCAGGCCCAGCTCAGATATTCGTCGGCATCGCTCATCACCTGAACGTCCGGCGTGGCGCTGGAACGCAGGTGGCCGGAGAAGGGATGCAGACGCAGCGTAGACTGGCCGCTGTTGCCGAGGCCGGAAATTTTCAGCACGCTTTGCCGAATGCTCCACAGCTGAGTCTCCGCCTCCAGCCGATCGTCCTGCGCGCCGATCCAGGCGCTTTCCGCCGGCGTCTGGTGCGCGTTCTGCAGCGCGCTTTGCCGGCTGCCGCGCGCCCGCATCACTTCGATATCCAGTCCGACTTTGCCTTCGTCGCTGAGCAGCACGCCCACGGTGTTGCTGGCATAGGCGAGGCTAAAATCGGGCAGCTGATGATCGGCGAAGCAGGGGCGGCCGGTGGGTGTGGTGGCGATGGGTGGCAGCGTCGGCAGGCCGTACAGGTAGAACATCATTTCGGCGAGCAGAATGCGCCCTTGCAGGTAGCGCGTGCGGCGCTTAACGGAAAAGGTGCGGGTGGCGGCTATCACTTCGTCGGCGAGTCTCTGGGTATCCAGGACAGCGGAGGCCGGGGTCCATCGGGCAAAATGACACGCCATTGTTCGCTCCATGACAGAGGGTCGCTAAGAACGCAGGGGTGTTAGATTAAGACTAAGTTGAGGATTTATCATCAAAAAACACTATGCGTTTTATCCGATTTGTTGCCGATTTCAGTGATGAGCGGCACAGGCGTTATTCCAGGATCCAGCTATCGCCGGTGGCCGGCGCGATACCTTCCGGCAGCCATAGCCGGCCCCACGCGCCGGTACAGTGGCAGCCCATGATCTTTTCCGGCTGGTGCTGCCGTAAAAAACGGCGCACGCGCCAGAGCGTGCGCGGGGAAGCGCAACGCAGATGAAAACCACCAATTAAGGCGTGGATCCGATCGATTCCGGTGATTTTCTGGCAGTGGCGCACGATATTCACGATCCCGCGATGCCCGCAGCCGGTCACGATCACCAGACCGCGATCCGATTTGTAAATCAGCACCCCTTCGTCGATAACGTAATCCACCGCCGCGTTTTCCCCGGTAATCACCCCGTAGGCGCGCGGTGCGGGCACGGCGATTTCACCTGACCACATAAAGCGATCGCCGATCGCCAGCGGCTCGCGGCTGTAGTGCATGTTATGGCGCGAGTAGTCGATGTCCAAAGAGAGCTTTTTGATTTTGCGGGTGTGGCCCAGCACCTTCAGCGCCGCATAGCGTTCATCACCGATTTGGGGATGGCAGATGATGCGGCTGTTGTCCGGCAGCCAGGCGACGCCGCCGCAGTGGTCATAGTGGCCGTGGGAGAGCACCGTCGCGGTGATGCGGGAGAGATCGACGCTCATCAGCGCCGCATTGCGCAGGAAGCTGTCGTCGGGGCCGGTGTCGAACAGTATGGAGGTCGTCTCGTCCTCAATCAGCAGGCTTAACCCGGCCTTGGCCTGCAATAGCGGGTTGGCGCCGGCGGCGCGGCGGTTTTCCAGCAATACCTTGAGGGTTAACGCCATGTTGACTCGTTCCTGAGAAAGACACCTGACCGTCCAGTATATCGCGGGCAGTTGCAGCGGCGCTGTGAGCCAGCGCGCAGAGCGAGAGCGGGAAAGAAAAACGGCCGGAACAAGGGCTTATCCCGGCCGTGAAGGCCTCTGGCAGCGCGTTATTTCCCGATACAGAAGCTGGAGAAGATGCGGCCCAGCAGGTCGTCGGAGGTGAATTCGCCGGTGATTTCGCTCAAGGCCAGCTGCGCCTGGCGCAGTTCCTCGGCCAGCAGTTCGCCCGCGTAAGCGCTCACTAACTGTTCTTTGCCCTGCACCAGATGCTGCGCCGCCAGTTCCAGCGCCTGCAGGTGGCGACGGCGCGCCAGGAAGCCGCCTTCCATGTTGCTGGTGAAGCCCATGCTCTGTTTCAGATGATCGCGCAGCACATCGACGCCTTCGCCAGTGCGGGCCGACAGGCGAATAAGTGAGTGGTTATTCACTTCCGTCAGGCCCAGCGTTTCACCGGTGATGTCGGCTTTGTTGCGCACCACGGTGATCGGCAGCGTTGCCGGCAGGCGCGCCATAAACTCCGGCCAGATCTCCGCCGGCTCGGTGGCGGCGGTGGTGGTGCCGTCAACCATAAACAGCACTCTGTCGGCCTGTTCGATCTCGTTCCAGGCACGTTCGATGCCGATACGTTCAACTTCGTCGCTGGCGTCGCGCAGGCCGGCGGTGTCGATGATGTGCAGCGGCATGCCGTCGATATGGATATGTTCACGCAAGACGTCGCGGGTGGTGCCGGCGATATCGGTGACGATCGCCGCCTCGCGCCCGGCCAACGAATTGAGCAGGCTGGATTTACCGGCGTTGGGGCGCCCGGCGATCACCACCTTCATCCCTTCGCGCAGCAGGCTGCCCTGGCGCGCTTCACCACGCACGTTATCCAGATCCGCCATCACGTCGTTGAGCTGCGCCTCGATTTTACCGTCGGACAGGAAGTCGATTTCCTCGTCCGGGAAGTCGATCGCCGCTTCCACGTAGATTCGCAGGTGAGTGAGCGCTTCCACGAGCTGGTGGATGAGGATGGAAAATGCGCCCTGCAGCGAGTTCATCGCCGAACGTGCCGCCTGCTCGGAGCTGGCGTCGATCAGATCGGCGATCGCTTCGGCCTGCGCCAGATCGAGTTTGTCGTTGAGAAACGCGCGCTCGGAGAACTCGCCGGGCCGGGCGATGCGCACGTCGGGCAGCGCCAGCACGCGCTTGAGCAGCAGATCGAGGATCACCGGCCCGCCGTGGCCCTGCAGCTCCAGCACGTCTTCGCCGGTAAAGGAGTTTGGCCCCGGAAACCACAGCGCGATGCCCTGATCGAGGGTGGCACCGGCGGCGTCGCGGAACGGCAGATAGTCAGCGTAGCGCGGCTTCGGCAGCTTGCCGAGCAACGCCTGGGCGACGTCTTTGGCCTTGCTTCCGGAAATGCGCAGAATGCCGACGCCGCCGCGTCCCGGCGGGGTGGCTTGGGCTACGATGGTATCGGTGGTGCTCATAACGGTTCTCTCTGACGATTAAGATGCAAAAAGGCGGTCTAATGACCGCCTTTGGTGTGACTGCAAGGGTCGGCGCGCCGAACCCCTACACTACGCTTAGCTTTTTTTCTTGTCGCGGCTGTGCAGACCGCGTTTTTCCAGACCACGGTAAATCAGCTGCTGCTGCAGGATGGTCACCAGGTTGCTGACGATGTAGTACAGCACCAGACCGGACGGGAACCACAGGAAGAACACTGTGAAGATCACCGGCATGAAGGTCATGATTTTCTGCTGCATCGGGTCAGTCACGGTGGTCGGCGACATCTTCTGAATGAAGAACATCGTCACGCCCATCAGGATTGGCAGGATGTAGTACGGGTCCTGCGCCGACAGGTCATGGATCCACAGGGCGAACGGCGCGTGGCGCAGCTCGACCGAACCCATCAGCATGTAGTACAGCGCCAGGAAGATCGGCATCTGAATGATCAGCGGCAGACAGCCGCCGAGCGGGTTCACTTTCTCCGCCTTGTACAGCGCCATCATCTCTTGGCTCATGCGCTGTTTGTCATCGCCGATGCGCTCGCGCATCGCCTGCAGCTTCGGCTGCAGCATGCGCATTTTCGCCATCGAGGTGTACTGCGCCTTGGTCAGCGGGTACATGATGCCGCGCACGATGAAGGTGATGATGATGATGGAGAAGCCCCAGTTGCCGATAAAGCCGTGGATGAACTTCAGCAGTTTGAACAGCGGCTGGGAGATGAACCACAGCCAACCGTAATCCACGGTCAGATCCAGGTGTGGCGCCAGCTGGGCCATCTGGTCCTGCAGCTCCGGGCCGACCCACAGGGTGGCGTTCAGCTGTTGCTGAGCGCCCGGCTGCACCACGACCGGCGTAGATTTGAAGCCGATGGTGGACAGGTTGTCACCCGGTTTGGCGGTGTAGAAGGTGTTGTCACCCTTGGTCGCCGGCACCCACGCGGTGGCGAAGTACTGTTGCAGCATCGCAACCCAACCGTCTTTGGTGGTGACGCTCAGGTTTTCGTCTTTGTCGAACGCGTATTTCTGGTACTTGTCCTCGCTGGACGAGTACGCCGCGCCGCGGAAGGTATGCAGCGCGAAGTTGCTGCTGCCGGTGTCACGGTGCTTAGGCAATTCGGTGGTCTGCTTCAGCTGGCCAAACAGGGTCAGCTCCAGCGGCGTCGCGCCTTTGTTGTCGATGCTGTAATCCACGCCGACCGCATAGTGGTTGCGTTTGAGCACGAAGGTCTTGGTGTAGATCGCGCCGTCTTTACCGGTGTAGGTCAACGGGATGCGCAGCTCGTCCTGGCCTTCCGGCAGGGTGTAGCTGTCTTGCGCCGCTTGGTACAGCGGGCGTTCGCCGTTGGCCGGGTTGTCCGGGCCGTTTTTACCGGTCAGGCCGCTTTGCGCCTGATAGACGAACGACGGGGTGGTTTCCAGCAGTTGGAACGGAGTCGATGAACCCAGAGTATCCGGGTAGGCCAACAGTTTAGCCTGCTCGATATCGCCACCACGGGTGTTGATGGTCAGTGACAGCACGTCGGTGTTCACGGTAATCAGCTTACCCTGACCACTGGCTGGCACGGCCTGGCTGGCGGCATCACCGGCTACTGCGTTCGAAGTCTGTTGCGTGGTCTGTGCGGCCGGCTGCGGAGCGTTGTCCGTTTGCCATGCCTGCCAGATCATGAAAGACACGAACAGCAGAGCGATGAGAAGAAGATTGCGTTGCGAATCCATCGTTAGTGTTCTCTGTTATCGTCGGTTTTTGGCGGCACCGGATCATCGCCACCTGGGTTCAAAGGGTGGCATTTTAATACGCGTTTCAATGCTAACCAACTGCCTTTTATCATGCCAAACCTGCTTAATGCCTCAATTGCGTAATGAGAGCATGTCGGCTGGAAGCGACAACGAGGCCCTAGCAGCGGGCTGATGACGAGCTGATAGGCCCGCACCAGCCCGATCAGGATGCGGGAGCCTGGCGACAGTGGCGACGCCATAATTTATCCAAAGCTTCCGTCAGCGCGCGGTTATCCAAATCCGCTATCCCCTTTTTGGCCACCACGACAAAATCCATCGCCGGTAATTCGTGCTGGCGCAGGCGGAAGCTTTCGCGGGTTAGGCGTTTGATCCGATTACGCTCGTGCGCGCGTTTGACGTGTTTTTTGGCGACGGTAAGACCGATGCGGGGATGCCCCAGCTGGTTCAGGCGGCCGAGGATGGTGATTTGCGGCGTGCCAGCCCGTTGTGGCTGCTGGAAGACGAAAGTGAAATGAGTGGGAGTTAACAAACGTAACTCCCTGGGAAAAGCGAGCTTAACCACTCAGCGGGTTAGCTTTATTACTTAGAAACAGTCAGACGAGCACGGCCTTTCGCACGACGGCGGGCCAGAACTTGACGACCATTTTTGGTGGCCATACGAGCACGGAAACCGTGGCTACGGTTGCGCTTCAATACGGACGGTTGGAAAGTGCGTTTCATAGCGATTTCTACCTAAACTTAAAATAATTACTGATCAGTAAACGCGTTTGGCTACTCGGCGTGAAGATGACCGACGCCTCAATCGCAATACATAAAGAAGCGGGATTGTAATAATTGTACAGTCCTGAGTCAATTCGCATCGCGCCAGCCTACCTGGTTGTCTGCCAATACGGAACAAAATCCGCTCTTGGCCCGTGGTCACCGCAGAATCCTGTCTGGCTAATGACGCACCATAAGGAACCAGGTATCACACGTAGGGCGAAGATTATACGGACTCGGGGTGAAATCGCAAGGATCCCCGTGAGATCCTTTGCGCGCGATCGCAGGATCCGGCGTGGATAACAGGGTATAACCGGTTGACAATGTAAAAAACGCGGCGCAGCGGCCGGGATCTGCGCGGTCATTCGGCGCTGGCGGTGAAAAGATCGCCGCCGGCCGCGGCCTGTGGATAAAATGGATCTAATCTGTGAGGAAGGGGAGGATCTCTTGCGCGGATTGCGCTATGATCCGTCATTCCGATCGCGATCCCTCATGCCGGGATCGTGAGGGACACAAACCGTGAAAGGCGGTTCGCATCCCCCACAGGCAAACAGCCGATGCCGGGTATGTGTCAAAAATCATGAGTTATAAAAAAGTTGTCCGTTTCTTTTCTTTATTGATCTTGTTCGAGTGGAGTCCGCCGTGTCACTTTCGCTTTGGCAGCAGTGTCTTGCCCGATTGCAGGATGAGTTACCTGCCACAGAATTTAGTATGTGGATTCGCCCATTGCAGGCGGAACTGAGTGACAACACCCTGGCGCTGTACGCGCCTAACCGTTTTGTGCTGGATTGGGTTCGCGATAAGTACTTAAACAACATCAATGGTCTGCTGAATGATTTCTGCGGCACGGATGCGCCTTTGCTGCGTTTTGAAGTCGGCAGCAAGCCGATCACGCAGGTGATCAGCCAGACCGTGACCGCCAGCGTCAGCAGCGCCCCTGCGGCTCCGGCGGCGCGCACGGCCGCGCCTTCGCGCCCGAGCTGGGACAACGCGGCGGCGCAGCCCGAGCTCTCTTACCGCTCCAACGTCAACCCTAAACACACCTTTGACAACTTCGTCGAGGGTAAGTCCAACCAGCTGGCGCGCGCGGCGGCTCGCCAGGTGGCGGACAATCCGGGCGGCGCCTACAACCCTTTGTTCCTGTATGGCGGCACCGGCCTGGGTAAAACTCACCTGCTGCATGCGGTCGGTAACGGCATCATGGCGCGCAAGGCCAACGCCAAAGTGGTCTACATGCACTCGGAACGCTTTGTGCAGGACATGGTCAAAGCGTTGCAGAACAATGCCATCGAAGAGTTTAAGCGCTACTACCGTTCGGTCGACGCGTTGCTGATCGATGACATCCAATTCTTTGCCAACAAGGAGCGTTCGCAGGAAGAGTTCTTCCATACCTTTAACGCCCTGTTGGAAGGCAATCAGCAGATCATCCTGACTTCGGATCGCTACCCTAAAGAGATCAACGGGGTGGAAGATCGTCTGAAGTCCCGCTTCGGCTGGGGGCTGACGGTGGCGATCGAGCCGCCGGAGCTGGAAACCCGCGTGGCGATCCTGATGAAAAAGGCCGACGAAAACGACATTCGCCTGCCGGGCGAAGTGGCGTTCTTCATCGCCAAGCGCCTGCGTTCCAACGTGCGTGAGCTCGAAGGGGCGCTGAACCGCGTGATCGCCAACGCCAACTTTACTGGCCGGGCCATCACCATCGATTTCGTGCGCGAAGCGCTGCGCGATCTGCTGGCGCTGCAGGAAAAGCTGGTCACCATCGACAATATCCAAAAGACGGTGGCGGAGTATTACAAGATTAAAGTCGCGGATTTGCTGTCCAAGCGGCGTTCGCGATCCGTTGCCCGCCCGCGCCAGATGGCGATGGCGCTGGCGAAGGAGCTCACCAACCACAGCCTGCCGGAAATCGGCGATGCGTTTGGTGGCCGCGACCATACCACGGTGTTGCACGCCTGCCGGAAGATCGAGCAGCTGCGTGAGGAAAGTCACGACATCAAAGAAGATTTCTCCAATTTAATCAGAACATTATCTTCATAGCGCTATGAAATTTATCGTTGAACGTGAGCATCTGCTAAAACCGCTGCAACAGGTGAGCAGCCCGCTGGGCGGCCGCCCGACCTTGCCGATCCTGGGCAACCTGCTGCTGCAGGTGACGGAAGGCTCCCTGCTGCTGACCGGCACCGATCTGGAGATGGAGATGGTGGCGCGCGTCGCCCTGTCTCAGCCGCACGAGCCGGGCGCGACGACTGTGCCCGCGCGCAAATTCTTTGATATCTGCCGTGGCCTGCCGGAAGGGGCGGAGATTGCCGTCACGCTGGAGAGCGAGCGCATGCTGGTGCGGTCCGGCCGCAGCCGCTTCTCGCTGTCCACGCTGCCCGCGGCGGACTTCCCGAACCTGGACGACTGGCAGAGCGAGGTGGAGTTCACCTTGCCGCAGGCGACGCTGAAGCGCCTGATCGAAGCCACCCAGTTCTCGATGGCCCACCAGGACGTGCGTTACTACCTGAACGGCATGTTGTTTGAAACCGAAGGCGAAGAGCTGCGCACCGTCGCGACCGACGGCCACCGCCTGGCGGTGTGCTCGATGCCGATCGGCCAGCAGCTGCCGTCGCATTCGGTGATCGTGCCGCGTAAAGGGGTGATGGAACTGGTGCGTCTGCTGGATGGCGGCGATTCGCTGCTGCAACTGCAGATCGGCAGCAACAACATCCGCGCCCACGTTGGCGACTTCATCTTCACGTCCAAGCTGGTTGACGGCCGTTTCCCGGACTATCGCCGCGTCTTGCCGAAGAATCCGGACAAAACGCTGGAAGCCGGCTGCGATCTGCTCAAGCAGGCGTTTGCCCGCGCGGCCATTCTCTCGAACGAGAAATTCCGCGGCGTGCGGCTGTACGTCAGCCAGAACCAGCTGAAGATCACCGCCAACAACCCGGAGCAGGAAGAGGCGGAAGAGATCCTCGACGTCAGCTACGACGGCGCGGAGATGGAGATCGGTTTCAACGTCAGCTACGTGCTGGACGTGTTGAACGCGCTCAAGTGTGAAGACGTGCGCCTGCTGTTGACCGACTCGGTCTCCAGCGTGCAGATCGAAGACGGCGCCAGCCAGGCGGCGGCCTACGTTGTCATGCCAATGCGGTTGTAGTCTCGTTACCTTGAATTACAGCACCGTCATCGGTAAAGAGATTGCATGGCTCTGACGCGTTTATTGATTAAAGACTTCCGCAATATCGAGGCGGCGGATTTGGCGCTGGCGCCGGGATTCAACTTCCTGGTCGGCGCCAACGGCAGCGGCAAGACCAGCGTGCTGGAGGCGGTGTATACGCTCGGCCATGGCCGCGCCTTTCGCAGCCTGCAGGCCGGTCGGGTCATTCGCCACGACCAACCGGAGTTCGTGCTGCACGGCCGCATCGAAGGCGCGGAGCGCGAGCTGTCGGTAGGATTGAGCAAGAGCCGTCAGGGTGACAGCAAAGTACGCATCGATGGCAGCGACGGCCACAAGGTGGCCGAGCTGGCGCAGCTGCTGCCCATGCAGCTGATCACCCCCGAAGGTTTTACCCTGCTGAACGGCGGGCCGAAATTCCGGCGCGCTTTCCTGGACTGGGGCTGTTTTCATAACGAACCCGGTTTTTTCACCGCCTGGAGCAACCTGAAACGGTTACTGAAGCAGCGCAATGCCGCGCTGCGCCAGGTGAGTCGCTATGCGCAGATCCGCGCCTGGGATCAGGAACTGATCCCGCTCGCGGAGCGCATCAGCGAATGGCGGGCGGAATACAGCGACGCGATCGCCGCGGATATCACCGCGACCTGCGCGCAGTTTCTGCCTGAATTTGCCCTGAGCTTCTCCTTCCAACGCGGCTGGGACAAAGAGAGCGACTACGGCGAGCTGCTGGAGCGCCAGTTTGAGCGCGACAGGGCGTTGACCTATACCGCGGTGGGGCCGCATAAAGCGGACTTTCGCATTCGTGCCGACGGCACGCCGGTAGAGGATTTGTTATCGCGCGGTCAGCTTAAGCTGCTGATGTGCGCGTTGCGCTTGGCGCAGGGTGAGTTTCTCACCCGGCAGAGCGGGCGGCGTTGCCTGTATCTGATTGATGATTTTGCCTCCGAGCTGGACACCGGCCGTCGCCGGTTGCTGGCCGATCGCCTGAAAGCCACCCAGGCCCAGGTTTTTGTCAGCGCGGTCAGCGCTGAGCAAGTGACCGACATGGCCGGTGAAAAGGGCAAGATGTTCCGCGTGGAACAGGGTAAAATAGAGGTTCAACCACAGGACTAAAATGAGCGAGAAACGTTGATGTCGAATTCTTATGACTCCTCAAGTATCAAGGTATTAAAAGGGCTGGATGCGGTGCGCAAGCGCCCGGGCATGTATATCGGCGATACCGATGACGGCACCGGTCTGCACCACATGGTATTCGAGGTTGTGGACAACGCTATCGACGAAGCGCTCGCGGGCCACTGTAGTGACATTCAGGTCACCATCCATGCCGACAACTCGGTATCGGTACAGGATGACGGCCGCGGCATTCCGACCGGCATTCACCCTGAAGAAGGGGTTTCAGCCGCAGAGGTCATCATGACCGTGCTGCACGCCGGCGGTAAATTCGACGACAACTCCTATAAAGTTTCCGGCGGCCTGCACGGCGTGGGCGTCTCGGTGGTTAACGCCCTGTCGGAGAAACTGGAGTTGGTGATCCGCCGCGAAGGCAAAGTGCACGAACAGACTTACAGCCACGGCGAGCCGCAGGCGCCGCTGAACGTGGTGGGCGAAACCGAGCAGACCGGCACCATGGTGCGTTTCTGGCCGAGCCACCAGACCTTCACCAACGTGACCGAATTCGAGTACGACATTCTGGCCAAGCGTCTGCGCGAGCTGTCCTTCCTCAACTCCGGCGTGTCTATTCGCCTGAAGGACAAGCGCACCGACCGTGAAGACCACTTCCATTACGAAGGTGGCATCAAGGCGTTTGTCGAGTACCTGAACAAGAACAAAACCCCGATCCACCCGAACGTGTTCTACTTCTCCACCGTGAAAGACGACATCGGCGTAGAAGTGGCGCTGCAGTGGAACGACGGTTTCCAGGAAAACATCTACTGCTTCACCAACAACATTCCGCAGCGCGACGGCGGCACGCACCTGGTCGGTTTCCGTACCGCGATGACCCGTACGCTGAACAGCTACATGGAGAAGGAAGGCTACAGCAAGAAGGCCAAGGTCAGCGCCACCGGCGATGATGCGCGTGAAGGCCTGATCGCCGTGGTGTCGGTGAAGGTGCCGGATCCGAAGTTCTCCTCTCAGACCAAGGACAAGCTGGTCTCTTCCGAGGTGAAAACCGCGGTTGAAACGCTGATGAACGAGAAGCTGGTGGATTACCTGATGGAGAACCCGGGCGACGCGAAAATCGTGGTCGGCAAAATCATCGACGCGGCGCGCGCGCGCGAAGCGGCGCGTAAAGCGCGTGAGATGACCCGCCGCAAAGGCGCGCTGGATCTGGCCGGCCTGCCGGGCAAGCTGGCGGACTGCCAGGAACGCGATCCGGCGCTGTCCGAACTGTACCTGGTGGAAGGGGACTCCGCGGGCGGCTCTGCCAAGCAGGGGCGCAACCGCAAGAATCAGGCTATCTTGCCGCTGAAGGGGAAAATCCTCAACGTCGAGAAAGCGCGTTTCGACAAAATGCTCTCTTCGCAGGAAGTGGCGACGCTGATCACCGCGCTGGGTTGCGGCATCGGCCGCGACGAGTACAGCCCGGACAAGCTGCGTTATCACAGCATCATCATCATGACCGATGCCGACGTCGACGGTTCGCACATCCGTACGCTGCTGTTGACCTTCTTCTACCGCCAGATGCCGGAAATCATCGAGCGTGGCCACGTGTTCATCGCACAGCCGCCGCTGTACAAGGTGAAGAAAGGCAAGCAGGAGCAGTACATCAAAGATGACGAGGCGATGGATCAGTACCAGATCGCCATCGCGATGGACGGCGCTACGCTGCACACCAACGCCAGCGCACCGGCGCTCGGCGGCGAGCAGTTGGAAAAACTGGTGGCCGAGCACTACGGCGTGCAGAAGCTGATTGGCCGCATGGAGCGCCGCTACCCGCGCGCGCTGCTGAACAGCCTGATCTACCAGCCGACGCTGAACGAAGGCGATCTCAGCGATGAAGCCAAGGTGAAGACCTGGATCGCGTCGCTGGTGCAGGCGCTGAACGACAAAGAGCAGCACGGCAGCAGCTATGATTTCGTGATCTTCGAGAACCGTGAGCGCCAGATGTTTGAGCCGGCGTTGCGCATCCGCACCCACGGCGTGGATACCGACTACAAGCTGGACTTCGACTTCATCCACGGCGGTGAATACCGCAAGATCTGCCAGCTGGGCGAGCAGCTGCGCGGGCTGATCGAAGAGGGCGCGTTCATCGAGCGCGGCGAACGCCGTCAGCCGGTAGACAGCTTCGAACAGGCGCTGGAGTGGCTGGTGAAAGAGTCGCGCCGCGGCCTGTCGGTGCAGCGTTATAAAGGTCTGGGCGAGATGAACCCGGAGCAGCTGTGGGAAACCACCATGGATCCGGAAAGCCGCCGCATGCTGCGCGTGACCGTCAAGGACGCCATCGCTGCCGATCAGCTGTTCACCACGCTGATGGGCGATGCGGTTGAGCCGCGCCGCGCCTTTATCGAAGAAAACGCCCTGAAAGCGGCGAACATCGATATCTGATGCGTTAATGGCTGTGAAAATCCGCGCCGGGCGACCCGCGCGGATTTTTTTTGGCCTTTTTTGGCGCTGACAGCCGAGGCTGAAACGCGTTAGCATGAATAAAAACCACTGGGAGAAGCGTTGAATGGCTATTGAACTGATTGCGATCGACATGGACGGCACGTTGCTGGATCCGCAGCATCAAATCACGCCGGCGGTAAAGCAGGCTATCGCGGCGGCGCGGCGCAAAGGGGTGCACGTGGTGCTGGCCACCGGGCGGCCTTATGTCGGCGTGCAGGACTATCTGCGCCAGTTGGACATTCAGGGCCCCGGCGATTTCTGTATCACCTATAACGGCGCGCTGGTGTTGCGCGCGGTCGACGGCGCCTGCATCCTGCAGGAAACCCTGGGCTTCGAGGATTATCTGCACTTCGAGCAGATGGCGCGCGAGTTAGGCGTTCACTTCCAGGCGTTTGATTTCGATACCTTGTATACCCCGAACAAGGACATCGGCAAGTACACCATACACGAGGCGGAAATGACCGGCATTCCGCTGAAATACCGCAGCGTGGAAGAGATGGATCGCCAGATGCGTTTTCCAAAAGTGATGATGATCGACGAACCGGCGCTGCTGGACAGCGCCATCGCGCGCATCCCGGAGGAAACGCGCGCGCGTTACACTATCTTGAAAAGTGCGCCTTACTACCTCGAGATCTTACATAAAAACGTCGATAAGGGCGCCGGGGTGAAAATGCTGGCCGAGCACCTCGGCGTGGCGCGGGAAAACATCATGACGCTGGGGGATCAGGCTAACGATACGGCGATGATCGAATATGCCGGCGTCGGCGTGGCGATGGGCAACGCCATTCCCGAGCTGAAAGCGGTGGCGCAGTTTGTCACCAGCGCCAATACCGAAGACGGCGTGGCGCGCGCTATCGAGAAGTTCGTGCTCAACGCCTGAGAAAACGGGGCGCTGCGGCGCCTCTTTATACTTTCGCCAACACCCCTTTGGCGATCTGCAGATCCTGAATCGCCAAGCCGGTGAGATCGGCGATGGTGATGTGCTGCGGCTCGCGTCGTACCCGCCCGCCCTGCGCCAATGCGGCGCCCATTTCGACGATCGGCGTTGAAGTCAGCTTGTTCTGCCGATAAGCCGTTGCGATCTCGCCATAGTCTGTGCACTGAGCCAGCGCATCGACCAACAGCGCGTCCGCGCGGGCCACCAGCTCGGTCGCCAGCTCCTGCTTACCGGGCGCGTCGGCGCCCACCGCGGTAATGTGCGTGCCGGGCCGAATATCCGCCGCCTGCAAAATCGGTTCGCGGCTGGGCGTGGTGGTGACGATCAGCTGACAGTGCGCCGCCAGCTCCGCCGCCTCCTGCGTGACCCGCACCCGAAAACCCTCGGCCTCGGCATCGCGCCGATACGCCGCCAGCGCCTGTTCGTTGCGGCCCCATACCCATACCTCGCGGCAATCGGTCACCGGTTTCAGACATTGCAGCTGCAGCCGCGCCTGCAGGCCGGTGCCAACCATGCCGATCGCCTGAATATGCGGCGGCGCGCACAGCTCGGCGACGATGCGGCCGGCCAGGGCGGTGCGCAGCGCGGTCAGCCAACCTTCATCTTGCAGCAGCGCCTGCGGCTCGCCGGTGTGGGCGGAGAACGCCATCATCAGCCCCTGATTGCTCGGCAGGCCGTGTTCGGCATTGCGATAGAAACCGGTAGAGATCTTGACCACGAACAGTTCGTCGCCTTCCAACCAGGCGGATTTGATGCAGCAGTCGCCGGCGGCCTGCTCGAACAGGAAATGCTGCGCCGGCGGCTGTTGTACCCGCTGTTGCGAGTAGGCGATAAAACCCTGCTTCAGCAGCGGCGTAATGGCCTCGGCGTCGAACGCGGCGAGAATTTGCTGCCGATTAAGGATGAGCATCGGCGATGGCCTTGAGGTATTTCTCCAGCACGATGTTTTTACCGCACAGCACCACCGCCACCTTTTTACCTCGGTATTCCGGCGCCAGTTTGATCGCCGCCGCCAGCGCTACGCCTGCTGCGCCTTCGATAATCCAGCGATCGCTGGCGGCGATCCGGCGCATCGCGCGTTTGATCTCCGCCTCGCTGACCAGCACTTTACGGTCAATCAGCTGCTGGCACAGCGGGAAGGTCACGGCGCCCGGCTCGACGCCGCCGGCGGTGCCGTCGGACAGGGTTTCTTGTTCTTCCACCGGGAAGATATGGCCGGCTTCCAACGCGCTGTACAGGCTGGTGGCGTTTTCCGGCCAGCAGGCGATAAGCTGCGTGTTTGGCGACAGTTGCCGCAGAACGGTGCCGATGCCGGCGATATAGCCACCGCCGCCGACCGCCACGAACACCGCGTCCAGATCGGCGAGTTGTTCAACCAGCTCCATGCCGCAGGTGCCCTGGCCGGCGATCACCTGTTCGTCATTATACGGCGAGATATAGGTTTTCCCCTGTTCGCGTGCGGCTTGTTCCCCCGCCAGTTCGGCGTTCAGCGCGTCGCCCGGCACCAATTCCACGGTGCCGCCCAGCGCCCGGATGGTGTCGAGCTTGATGCTCGCCGCCGTCTCCGGCGCATAAACCGTGACGCCAACGCCCATCCGTTGCCCCGCCAGGGCGACAGCCTGGCCGTGGTTGCCGGTTGAGGCGGCGATCACGCCGCGCCGGCGTTGCTCGTTATCCAACAGCCGCAGCTTGTTGCTGGCGCCGCGAAATTTAAAGGAACCGGTGTGCTGCAGGTGGTCGCATTTCAAATACAGCTCGCAACCCAATTGCTGAGAAAGCAGCACGCTGCGCTCCAGCGGCGTGACCCGCACTTGAGGGCGCAGTTGCTGATGAGCGGAAACAATGGCATCGAAGAGGGTGTTCATACCGGCTCCAGAAGATTTATTTTGGACTTAAAAATCCAGTTTGTACTTTTTTGTATTGATTGTAAACCCCGCGGCCCGACCTTCGGGCACACCGATCAGAAAACGGCAATGGTCGGCGGGAGCATTGCCGTTTTCGGTGAAAATAATCATAAACCTGTCGTTTAGCGGCCCGATTTTTTATTTATTTGCGTTAAGTAAGGCGCTGCCGCTGCCTTATTCTTATAAGGGAAGTGAGAATGAAAAAATAGCGTTTGCATCACCCACCTCTATTACATTGGCGCCGTTGAGTCTCGCCGGCAGGAATTCGATCGCCTGGTCGGCCGCTTATTTCCTGCCGACGCCGTCGATCGGCTTAAATGATAAGACGCTGGAAAATAATTGCGTGATTTCGAATCGAAAAATCCTCCCGCCTCACCCTCACAGGCCATATGAAACGCTGCGGGCGATCCGGTAAGATGACGGCTCAGTGCCAGCATGTGCAGGAGAGCCGCCATGAGCCATCGGGAAAAACAACTGACTTTCGACCCTCGTGGGCATCAGTTAACCAATATCAACGTCTGGACGCCGGACAGTCAATGGCTGGCTTATGACGTGCGCCCGCACGGCGCCTTTTTCACCGGCCTCAGCATCGAGCGTGTCAACGTCGCCAGCGGCGCGGTGGAGGTGATTTATCGCGCCCAGCACGGCGCCCACGTCGGCGTGGTCACGGTCAGCCCCGATGCGCCGGCGCGCTATGCCTTTATTCACGGACCTGAGCACCCGGACAGCGCCTGGCAGTATGATTTTCACCACCGCCGCGGGGTGATCGTCAGCGAACCGGATCGCGAGTTGGCCATCACCCTCGACGCGCTGGATATCACCGCGCCCTATACCCCCGGCGCGCTGCGCGGCGGCAGCCACGTGCACGTTTTCAGTCCGGACGGCAGCCGCCTTAGCTTTACCTATAACGATCACGTGATGCATGAACGCGATCCGGCGCGCGATCTGCGCAACGTCGGCGTGGCCGTGCCGCTGCATGGGGTTAACCCGCCAAAACAGCACCCGCGCGAGTACGACGGCAGCCACTATTGCGTGTTGGTCAGCGAGACGGTGCCGCAGCCGCGGCCGGGCAGCGATCAGATCAATCGCGCTTACGAAGAAGGCTGGATCGGTCGCGAAGGCTACCGTAAGGCCGACGGCAGCCGGCAGCGCTGGGCGCTGGCATTTATCGGCGATACGTTGTCTGCCGCCGGAGAGAAGCTGCCTGAGGTGTTTATCGTCGATCTGCCGGAGAACGACGTCGACTACGCCCGGGCGGGCGCTCTGCCGCTGCAGGGGACGGAAAGTGAGCTGCCGGCGCCGCCGCTTGGCGTCAGGCAGCGGCGGGTAACCTTTACCGGGGATCGCCGTTTTCCTGGCGTGGCTGGTGCGCCGCGCCACTGGTTGCGCAGTTCGCCGGACGGCAGCCAGATAGCTTTTCTGATGAAGGACGACGGCGGCGTGGTGCAGCTGTGGACGGTGTCGCCTAACGGTGGCGAGCCGCGCCAGGTGAGCCGCAGCGAGCATGACATCCAGTCGGCGTTCAGCTGGCACCCGCAGGGCGGGACGATAGCCCTGGTGTGCGACAACAGCGTGATGCTGTGCGAGGTGGCCAGCGGTCGCCTGCAGCGTTTGACGCCGCGCAGCGTGCAGCCGCCGTCGGGGGATGCCGTGGTGTTCTCGCCGGATGGCAAGAAAGTGGCGTTTATGCGCGAGATAGCGGGGTTCAACCAGATCTTCGTGGTTGAGGCGTAAGACGAGCCTGATGACCCGCTGCGTGCGCGATTAGTGCGTGGCGGTGCTGTCGTCGCCCTGGCCGGGATTGCCGGTCGCCGCCAAATTCTGCTGCTCGCTGCGCAGGATACGCGCTTTTGGCGAGTCTGCGGTGGCGTCGTTGCCGGAGCGCAGATAGTCGTAAGGCAGCAGCACGGTATCCATCACCGCGGAGAACGGCAGATCCAGCGCCACCAGCGGCATCATCGCCCAGCTGGTGTTGTCGTCCTTCAGCATGTCCACGCTGGCGCGGGTGCCGGGATAGTAACCCTGATTCGGGCCGGTATGGCTCATTACGCTGGAGCAACCGCTGGTCGCCAACAACATGCAGCCCGTCGCTATCGCTTTCATCGTCGTCATTAATCCATCCTGCAGGGTTGCTGTTCCCCTAAATTAAGCTGATTTATAACATCCTGTTGTTGCTTTAAAAGAAGCAAAATCCCGCTCTGTGGCGGCTCTCTCACTTTAGTGTAAGTGGTAAAAAAACTTTTACCTTATTGGTGCAAGTTTTTTTTGATCCTCGCCTGTTGAATTGATGAAAGCAACCCCCATTTTATCATTAGAGCCGAATTGAGAATTCGCCGTAAGGGAATTCTGGCTTAATTAGCCTGTCCAGAGTGGAAGGCGTATTTATTTCAACCTCGCTGAAGTGCCTTAGGAGGCTGTTTTATGCGTAATTTTGATCTTTCCCCGCTATACCGTTCCGCCATCGGTTTCGATCGCCTGTTCAACGCGCTGGAGGCTGGCCAGAGTCAGGGCAACGGCGGTTATCCCCCTTATAATGTCGAGCTGGTGGATGAAAATCATTATCGGATCGCCATCGCGGTAGCCGGGTTTGCCGAGCAGGAGCTGGAGATCACCACACAGGACAATCTGCTGATCGTGCGCGGGGCGCACAACAATGAACCGGCAGAAAAAACCTATTTATACCAGGGCATCGCCGAGCGTAATTTCGAGCGTAAATTCCAGCTGGCCGAACATATTCAAATTAAAGGCGCCAAACTGGAGAATGGCCTGTTGTATATCGACATGCAACGCATCGTGCCGGAAACATTAAAACCGCGCCGCATCGAAATTAAATAAATTTCCGTTTCGCCGGCAGGTACGCTGCCGGTAAATATGAAGTCATGATTAGCCTGCCGTCAGGGGGCTGAGTAAACACATCTCGCTTAATGAAAGGAGTTGTTCCTATGCGTAATTACGATTTATCCCCGCTTCTGCGTCAGTGGATTGGTTTTGATAAATTGGCCAGTTCAATGGGCGGCCAGGAACCCCAGGGGTTCCCGCCGTATAACATCGAGAAAAGTGACGACAATCACTACCGCATTTCTCTGGCGCTGGCCGGTTTCCGGCAGAGCGAACTGAATATCGAAGTGGAAGGGCCGCGGCTGACCGTCAGCGGTAAACCCACGCCGCCGGAAAAACAGGTTGAATACCTGCATCAGGGCTTGGTGTGCAAAGAGTTCCAGCTGACTTTCACCCTGGCGGAGCATCTGCAGGTGTCCGAAGCCAAATTTGAAAACGGTCTGCTGCACATCGATCTGGTGCGTCAGGTGCCGGAAGCCTTGCAGCCTCAGCGCATCGCTATCGGCGCGACGCCGGAGCTGGAAGCGAAATAACCGGCTGAAAAACGGTCATCATCATGCGGGGGAGATCCAAACGGATCTCCCCCGTTGCGTTATGTGGCGCACGCCACAGTCCCCCCGTCTGCCCGATGCCATAATCCTTGTTAATTGTGTGTCTTTGGCCGCAAATCCCATATTCAACTTTGGCAAGGATGTGACCTATGAGCGATATCGCCCTGACCGTCAGCATGTTGGCGTTGGCGGCCGTCATTGGGCTGTGGATGGGGAACTGGAAGCTGTATGGCGTTGGGTTGGGCATTGGCGGCGTGCTGTTCGGCGGTATCCTGGTCGGCCACTTTGCCCAGAGCGGGCAAATCAGCCTGAATGGGGACATGCTGCACTTTATCCAGGAGTTTGGCCTGATCCTGTTCGTCTACACCATCGGCATCCAGGTCGGCCCCGGTTTCTTCTCTTCGCTGCGCGTCTCCGGTCTGCGGCTCAACGCCTTCGCGGTGCTGCTGGTGCTGACCGGCGGCATCGTGGCGGCGGCGGTACACAAGCTGTTCGACGTGCCGCTGCCGATCATCCTCGGCGTGTTCTCCGGCGCGGTCACCAACACCCCGGCGCTGGGCGCCGGTCAACAAATCCTGACCGATCTCGGTTCCGATCCGGCGCTGGTGGACGGCATGGGGATGGGTTACGCCATGGCCTATCCGTTCGGCATATGCGGCATCCTGCTGGTAATGTGGCTGATCCGGCTGTTTTTCCGCATCAACATCGAGCGTGAGGCTCAGGCGTTTGAAAGCAGCCTGGGCAATCAGCGCGAGTTGCTGCACGCCATCAACGTGGCGGTGCGCAACCCCAATCTGCAGGGCATGGCGATCAAAAGCGTGCCGCTGCTCAACGGTGAAGCGATCGTCTGTTCGCGCCTCAAGCGCGGGGAGCTGTTGATGGTGCCGGCGCCGCACGAGCGGCTGGAGCTTGGCGACTACCTGCACCTGGTGGGCAAACGCGAAGATCTGGAGAACGCCCGGTTGGTGATCGGTGAAGAGGTGGATGCCTCGCTGTCGACGCGCGGCACTGCGCTGCAGGTGGTGAGGGCGGTGGTGACCAACGAGCAGGTGCTGGGCAAGAAAATCCGCGATCTGAACCTGAAGCGAAAGTATGACGTGGTGATTTCACGCCTCAACCGCGCCGGCGTGGAGCTGGTGGCCGGCAGCAACGTGACGCTGCAGTTTGGCGACATTCTCAACCTGGTCGGCCGGCCGGAGGCCATCGATGCGGTGACGGCGATTGTCGGCAACGCCCAACAAAAACTGCAGCAGGTGCAGATGCTGCCGGTCTTTATCGGTATCGGCCTCGGGGTGTTGCTCGGTTCCATTCCGCTGTTCGTGCCCGGCTTCCCGGCGGCATTGCGGCTGGGGCTGGCCGGCGGGCCGCTGGTGGCGGCGCTGATCCTGGGGCGCATCGGCAGCATCGGCAAGCTGTACTGGTTTATGCCGCCGAGCGCCAACCTGGCGCTGCGCGAACTGGGCATCGTGCTGTTTCTGGCGGTGGTTGGTTTGAAATCGGGCGGTAACTTCATCGATACGTTGCTGCACGGCGAGGGGCTGACGTGGGTCGGGTACGGCGCCTTGATCACCGCGATTCCGTTGCTGAGCGTCGGTATTCTGGCGCGCACGGTGGGCAAGATGAACTACCTGACGCTGTCCGGCATGCTGGCGGGATCGATGACCGATCCGCCGGCGCTGGCGTTCGCCAACGGTCTGCATCCCACCAGCGGCGCCGCGGCGCTGTCTTACGCCACCGTTTATCCGCTGGCGATGTTCCTGCGCATCATGTCGCCGCAGCTGCTGGCGGTGCTGTTCTGGACGCTATAGCGCTGCCCGACTACAGCCGGTAAGGCATTAACACGCCGTTGTCAGTGCCAAAATCTTTGGGGTTGCGGGAGATGAGCGTCCGGAACCCCACCTGCGCGGTGGCCCAGATAATGGCGTCCGGCAGCTTCACATGCTGTGAGTGGCGCAGTTCTACGGCGCGTTCGGCAACTTCATCGGTAATAGGCAGCAGCAGGAATTGCCCTAAAAACTGGCGCGTTTTCAGCTCCAGCGCCGGCCCCTGCTTTTTGGCACCCACCATCACTTCCATCCAGGTGATGGCGCTAATAGCCGGATTGGTGTGGTATTCGGTCAAAACGTCTTTGGCTTGAGGAATGCCGTTGAGATAATCGATCAGAATATTGGTGTCGAATAACGCCCGTTGAGCCACCATTATTCCCACTCCTCGCGCTGACGATTTTCGTAGTCCACGCCATCTCCCATCGCCCCGGACCAGAGCCCGAAAGCATTGCTGGGATCTTCAACGTGGTTCTCCGTCAGATAGCGGGAGACGGCCTGACGGATGATTTCGGCCCGGGGAACGTGGCGGATATTTTTCAGATTGTCGAGCTGCCGCAGGTCTTCTTCAGGTAAATCGATCACGATGCGAGTCATCGCTAGCCCTCCAAAAAAAGATATACGATATATGCATCGTATATCTTTATAGGTCGATTTTCAATCAGCTGGCATTAGCCTTCCTGATGCGCGCGTTCGATCTCTTCTGCCAGGATCGCCACGCCGCGCTCGATTTTCTCCGGGTCGGGCACGTAGTTCATGCGCATGCACTGGTGGGTGTGCGGCCAGTCGTGCTCCAGCCCCGGGAAGAAGTAGTGGCCCGGCACCATCAGCACGCCGCGCTTTTTCAGGCGCTGATACAGCACCTCGGTAGTGATCGGCAGATCCTTGAACCACAGCCAGAGGAAGATGGCCCCTTCCGGTTTGTGGATCAGGCAGCGCTCCGGCGACAGGTAGCGGCGGATAATCTCGATGGTGTGTTCGACGCGCTGTTTGTAAAACGGGCGAATCACCTCGTTCGACAGGCGCAGCAGATCGCCGCGCGCGATCATTTCCGTCGCCATCGCCGGCCCCATGCTGCCCGGCGACAGGCTGATGATGCCGTTCATGTTGGTCAGCGCGGTGATCACCTTCTCGTCGGCGATCACGATGCCGCAGCGCGAGCCCGGCAGGCCGAGTTTGGACAGGCTCATGCACAGGATGGTGTTCGGGTTCCACAGCGGCGTGGCGTCGCTGAAGATAATGCCGGGGAAAGGCACGCCGTAGGCGTTGTCGATCACCAGCGGAATATCGCGCTGCTGCGCCAGCAGGTCGAGCTTCATCAGCTCTTCGTCGGTGATCACGTTGCCGGTCGGGTTGGTCGGCCGTGAAACGCAGATCATGCCGATGTCGTCGCCAATGGTGAGGTGTTCGAAATCAACGTGATATTTGAACTGGCCGTCCGGCAGCAGCTCGATGTTCGGTTTGGCGGAGACGAACAGCCCTTCGTCCAGCCCGGCATCGGCATAGCCGATATATTCTGGCGCCAATGGGAACAGCACGCGGCGGCGCGAACCGTCGGCGTAGCGGCCGGCGAACAGGTTGAACAAGTAGAAAAACGCGCTTTGGCTGCCGTTCGTCAGTGCAATATTCTGTGGCGAAATCTCCCAGCCGAGCTCGTCGCGCAGCAGATTGGCCAGCGCTTTCAGCAGCGCATCCTTGCCTTGCGGGCCGTCGTAGTTGCACAGCGCCTCGGTCAGTTTGCCCTGGTCGAGCATCTCCTGGCACAGCTGTTTGAAGTAGGCTTCCATCTCTGGGATCTGCGCCGGGTTGCCGCCGCCGAGCATGATGGCACCGGGGGTGCGCAGGCCTTCGTTCAGGTCGTCCATCAAACGGGTAATGCCCGCATAACGGGTAAATTTTTCGCCGAAAAGTGAGAAAGTCATAGGTGTAGCAATACTGTTTTTTAGCAGGTAATCCCCCACCATACCGCCAGACAAATCCCTCTGCAATGCGGCCGACAAATCGACCAGTGGGCAAAAGCTTCGCTCATCGGCCGATTGTCAGCATATTACGCTGGATTATTGTGACCGTTCGCCGGCCCATACCACCATCACCTTATCGTCGCCGAGCCGGCGGCTGAAGGCGTAGTAGGCGGCGTGTGGCAGCGGGGTTTGCACGCCGCCGCCGATCGCCGGATGGCGAGCGCGGAACTGTCCCAACCGTTGCCAGTGGGCCAGCAGCGAGGCTTTTTCCCCCTGCAACTCAGGCCAGTTCATGTCGGAGCGGGTGCCCTGCAGCGGATCGGAACCGGTTGGGCCGAGCGGGCGGCCGCTTTCATCGCCGTAGTAAATCTGCACCGCCCCCGGCGCCAGCAACAGCAGGTTTGCCGCCCGCTGTTGGCGCACCTGCGAGCCTTTGGCGTCGCTGGCGAAGAACAGCCGGGTGTCATGTGAAGAGAGGTAGCTCAGCACGTTGAAATCCTGCAGCCGCTCGGCCATCTGCCGGTAGGTGGCATCGATGTCGGCAAAGCAGCCCAGCGCCTGCGACGCCTGGTCCTGGAAATCGAAGTTGATCATCGCGTCGAAGCCGTTTTGGTAATAGTCGCTTTTCATCACCCCGTGGCCCCAGGCCTCGCCGGTCATCCAAAACGGCGCGTCATCCAGCGCCTGCTGCGGATGCTCCGCTTTCCACGCCGCCAATGCCGCCGTGGCGCGCTGCTTCAACAGCGCCAGCGTCGGTTTTTCCACGTGCTTGGCGGTGTCGACGCGAAAACCGTCGATGCCGTAATCGCGCACCCACTGGCTGAGCCAGACGGTCAGGTAATCGCGGGTGGTGGCGCCGGGAATGTCGCGAGCGGCGGTGTCGGGTTTGTGGCGATAGAACAGCGGCAGGCCGCTGGCGCCGGGCGCTTCGGTTTTGATGTCCGGCAGGAAGGCCAGCGACATTGTCAGGTCGTCATAGCCCGGCGCGTCATAGTCGCCGATGTCGGTGCGGATCCAGTTTTTCCCCCACCATGGGCGCCAGCCCGCCTTGTCGCTGAAATTGATATAGTCGTTGAAGCTGTGCCAGTTTTGCCCTGGCCCGGGGCGCCAGTCGTTCCAGCTTTTCCCCAGGGTTTTCTCCACCTCTGCACCCTGCAGATACAGCGAGCCGAAGTGGAACGTTTGCATATCCGCCAGCGTGGCGTAGCCGACATGATTCACCACCACGTCGAACAGAATGCGAATGCCGCGCTGATGGGCCTGCTCGACCAGCGTGCGCAGCTCCTGTTCGGTGCCCATGTTGGCGTCGAGGCGCGTCCAGTCCAGCGCGTAATAGCCGTGATAGGCGTAATGCGGGAAATCGCCTTGGGTGCCGCCGCCGACCCAGCCGTGGATCTGCTCCAGCGGTGAGCTGATCCACAAGGCGTTGACGCCGAGCTGCTGCAGATAATCCAGCTTCTGCGTCAGGCCGGCCAGATCGCCGCCGTGAAAGGTGCCTATTTCCTGCAGGCCGTCGCTGCGGCGCCCGTAGCTGTGGTCATTGGCCGGATTGCCGTTCTCAAAGCGATCGGTCAGCACGAAGTAGACCGTGGCGTTATGCCAACTGAACGCCGCCGGTTTCGCCGTGGCGGCGGATTCCAGCAGCAACAGGCCGCCGCTGGCGGCGGCGGGCTGCAACGTGATTTTCCCCTGGCTCACCTGCGCCGTTTGGCCGGAATAGAAATCGCGCAGCGTTTCGCCTTCGGCGAAGGTGGAGGCGACGTCGACCGTGACCGGCTTGCCGTCCCAGCGCGGGCAACTGCGCACGGCAACGGCGGCGCTTTCCGGCGCGCTGCTCAGGCTGAGTTGCAGCGTCGGCGTGCCGCTGCGGGTGTCGATGCGCACCTGATAATCGCCGGCGCGGAACTGCCGCCAGCTGACCGGCGGATGGGCGCCACAGGGCTGCAGCGACAGCGTTTGGTTAAGCTTCACCGCCTCGGCCGGCTGCCAGCAGCGGTTATCCTGATACAGCCGTAGCGGCAGCTGGCCTTTGGGCAGCGCGGCCTGGCTGGCGAACAGCCCGGCGGCAGTTTCGTCGAAGGCCGGGAAACCCGGCAACGTCCAGCCGGCCAGCGCCGAAGGCGACAGCAGTATCAACAAGGGCAGGGGTAACAGTTTCATGGCTCTCCTTACGCGTGGCAGGAAGCGTTTTTTCCGCTGGGTAGCGCCAGTGTGGCAAACGGCGGAAAAATGGCCTCCTCCCTGCGAGGGTTTTTCGGGGAGGAGGAGAAGGGCGGAGCGTTTTCGGATTGATTCGGCTTGGCTTTGCGCGCGCGCTGCGGCAGATTAAACGATGAACATCAAAGGAGGTTAGCGATGACGGACAAAAACTGGCGAGAAGAGATCGTTCGGGCAATTCAGGATGCCGAATTGCAGCACTTCGCCGAAGAACATCAGCTGCAGGCGCTGTTCGCGCCGCAGCAGGAAGAGCAACACGGCCGGTTATCCGCAGACCACCGGCCGCGCTGAGTTATTTCCGCAACAGCTGCGGATTGACGCAGTTTTCTTTCACCGTGCCGGTCAACGCGGCGATCAAGTTATCCACCGCGCAGGCGGCCATGCCGTAGCGGGTTTCATGGGTGGCGGAGCCGATGTGCGGCAACGCCACCACGTTCGGCATGCTGAGCAGCGGCGAATTGGCCGGCAGCGGCTCTTTCTCGAACACGTCCAACCCGGCGGCGTGGATCACGCCGTTTTGCAGCGCTTCGATCAACGCCTGCTCATCCACCACCGGCCCGCGGCCGGCGTTGATCAGAATGCCGCTTTTCTTCATTTTCGCCAGCTGATCGCGGCCGATCAGATGGAAAGTTTGTTCGGTCAGCGGCAACGTGATGCAAACGAAATCCGATTCGGCCAGCAGGGTATCCAGATCGCAGCGACGGGCGTTGAAGCGTTGCTCCGCCTCTTCGTGCGTGCGGCGGGCGTTGTACAGCACCGGCATGCCGAAGCCGAAGTGCGCGCGCTGCGCCAGCGCCAGACCGATGCGCCCCATGCCGAGGATGCCGATGGTTTTGTGGTGCACGTCGACGCCGAACCAGTCCGGCCCGATGCTGCCACGCCATTCGCCGGCCTTCACCCGCTCCGCCACTTCCACCACCCGGCGCGCGGTCGCCAGCACCAGGCTCATGATGGTGTCGGCGACGGTTTCGGTCAGCACCGTCGGGGTATGCATCAGCAGCACGTTATGGGCGTTGAGCGCCTCGACGTCGAAGTTGTCGTAGCCGACGGAAACGGTCGAGGCCGCGCGCAGTTTGGGCGCCTGCTGCAGGAAAGCTTCGTCAATTTTACCGCCGGAACCGATGATCCCTTCGGCCTGCTGCAGCGCCTGGCGCAGTTCGTCGCGGTTCTCCGGCTGCAGGCCGTTGAAGGCGTGCACGGTGAAGTGCTGTTCCAGACGTTCACGCAGATCGGCGGGCAGGCTTTTGTACAATACGATAGAAGGCTTCATCACGAACTCCAGCTGGGCCAAAGGGGGCATGGCGCCCCCCCGGTTGGGTTAACAGAGAAAAAGTATAACCGGATCAAGCCAATTGTGGCTGGATCTCGTTGCGGGCGGGCTTGACGATCAGCGTCAGCACCACCGCCACCACCAGTGCGATGGCCATAAACATGTAAGAGGCCGCCGGGCTGCCGGTGGCGCCATTCAGGTAACCGACGAACCACGAACCGAAGAACGAACCCAGCGCGCCCATGCTGTTGATCAGCGCCATGGCGCCCCCGGCGACGTTTTTCGGCAGCATTTCCGGAATGATGGCGAAGAACGGCCCATAAGGGGCGTACATCGCGGCGCCGGCGACCACCAGCAGGCCGTAGGAGATCCAGAAGTGGTTGGCGCCGACGGCGTAAGATCCGAAGAACGCCAGCGCGCCGATCAGCAGCAGCGGCCAGACGAACAGCTTGCGGTTTTGCATTTTGTCCGACGCCCAGGAGACGACGATCATGGCGATGGTTGCCGCCAGGTAAGGCACCGCCGACAGCCAGCCGGCTTCCACCATGCCCATCTGCATGCCGCTGCGCAGGATGGAAGGCAGCCACAGCACGAAGCCGTACACGCCGATGCTCCAGGCGAAGTACTGCACGCACAACAGGATCACGTTGCGTGAGCGGAAGGCTTCGCCGTAGTTGCGCACGGCCTTGATGCCTTTCTGTTCTTCGTCCAACTGCTGTTGCAGCGCCTGTTTCTCATTGGCGCTCAACCAGCCGGCCTGCGCCGGTTTGTCTTTCGCCAACACCCACCAGCAGAACGCCCAGATAACCGCCGGAATGCCCTCGATGATGAACATTTCGCGCCAGCCGAAGGCGTGGATCAGGTATCCTGACACCACAGACATCCACAGCACCGTCACCGGGTTGCCGAGGATCAGGAAGGTATTGGCGCGTGACCGCTCCGATTTGGTGAACCAGTTGCTGATGTAGATCAGCATCGCCGGCATCACCGCCGCTTCCACCACGCCGAGGATAAAGCGGATGGCGGCCAACATCGGGATATTGCTCACCACGCCGGTCAGCGAGGCGCAACCGCCCCACAGGATCAGGCACCAGAAGATCAATTTTTTGACGCTGCGGCGTTCGGCGTAGATGGCGCCGGGAATTTGGAAGAAGAAATAACCGAGGAAAAACAGCGCGCCAAGCAGCGAGGCCATGCCCTTGGTGATGCCGAGATCTTCATTGATGCCGGCGGCGGAGGCGAAGCTGAAGTTGGCGCGATCGAGATAGGCCAGGCTGTAGGTGATAAACACGATGGGCATGATGTACCACCAGCGTTTGGCCGCGACAGTCGCTTTGTTCATGTTCAGTATCCTTCAGTGGTGTTGCATCCCCTTCGCCCGGCATGCCAGAAGAAGGGGCAGATGCTCTCCCGACGCGTCCCGGTTGTAGGGCCAGAGGCTGACGTCATGCGGAGAAGTCGTTTTTTTATTGTTATTCGGCCAGCGCCGCGCGGGTCGGCAGGCCTTCGCTGTCGCCGATGGCCTGGATCGCCAGCGAACCGATTTTGTTGCCGCGCTGCACCGCCTGTACCAGCGTTTTGCCTTCCAGCAGGGCGCTGAGGGTGCCGACGGCAAAGCCATCACCCGCCCCCACGGTATCCACCACGTTGTCGACCTTGACTGCGGCCACCGCCGCCTTATCGCCGGCGGCGGTTTTAAACCAGGCGCCGTCCGGGCCGGTTTTGATGATCACCGCCTGCACGCCGCGTTCCAGATAGAAATCGGCGATGCCTTCCGGCGTCGATTGGCCGGTGAGGATCTGCCCCTCTTTCAGCCCCGGCAGCACCCAGTCGGCGGCGAACGCCAGCTGGTTCAGCTGCTCGATCATCACCTCGCGGCTGGGCCACAGCACCGGGCGCAGATTGGGGTCGAACGAAATGGTTTTGCCCATGGCGCGCATCTCGCGCGCCGCATGGTGGCACAGCGCCAGCGATTCGCCGGACAGCGCCGCCGCCACGCCGCTCAGGTGCAGGTGGCGCGCGGAACCGAAATACTCGCGGTTAAAATCGGCAATCGACAGGTGGCTGGCCGCCGAGCCCTTGCGGAAGTATTCCACGCTGGGATCGGTACCATCGATGGTTTTGGATTTCACCTGAAAACCGGTCGGATAGTGGCCATCGACCGTCACCTGCCGGTAGTTGATGCCTTCTTTTTTCAGCTGCTGCAGGGCGAAGCGGCCGAACGAGTCATTGCCGACGCGGCTGACCCAGCCGACGTTCATGCCCAGACGCGCCAGGCCGATCGCCACGTTCAGTTCGGCGCCAGCGATGCGTTTGGTGAAGGTTTCCACCTCCGCCAGGTCGCCGGTTTGCGCCGCCACGAACATCGCCATGGCTTCGCCCAGCGTGACCACATCCAGGGGCGTCTGCTGCGCCGTCGTTGCCGTTAACGTTGTCATCATGGGGTTACTCCGCACGCAAAATATTGACGTAATGACGGGTGACGGCCTCCAGGTCATCGCCCTGCAACGGGAATTCGATACCGCGCGGCACATCGTGCGGCAGGCGAGCCAGCAGATCGCGCCAGCTGCCGTCGGTATCGTCCAGCGCGACGGCGCGCCAGCCGCGCGGGCCTTGGGTGGCGGCTTTGACGTGCACGTAACCGACGTGGCGGGCCAGGCGCTCGGCGGCGGCGAAGGCGTCTTGCCCCACCCACAGCCAGTTGGCCATATCGAAGGTCATGCTGACCGGCAGATGGCTATCTTCCGCGGCGTGGAAAAAGGCGTTCAGCATCGACAAAATGCCGCAGTCCGGCGTTTGGTCGTTCTCGACCACCAGCTTGACCGGGTGTTGCTCCAGCGCCACTTTCAGCTCGGTAAAATCGAAGCCGGGGCGGAAATGACCGAGGGACAGCTTCAGCTGGCGCGCGTTCAGCGCCTGCGCTTCCGCCAGCAGCGCCGGCAGGTTGGGGTTCAGCGTATGTTGCGGGGTGAACAGCGCCTCAGGGGCGGAGTAGACGGCAAACAGCTGCTGGCGATCGATCTCTTGCGCCAGCGCCGGCAGGCTGTCCAGCTCGCCGGCGGCGAACAGTTCGCGGCGGATCTCCACCCCGTCGGCGCCAGCGCCGGCGATGAGGGGCAACAGCGCGCGCTGGCCGCCGTGTTGTTTGACGGTATCGGTGCCGTAGGCGCCGGTGACCACGATGATTTCTGTTTTCATTTTGACTCCTGAGGCGGCATTGTCGCCGCCGCTGCTGTTACCGGTACGTTAAATGGAACCGGTTCCAGCGAAAAGCGGCAGAGTGTAAAAATATGATCGCAATCACGAAGCTGAGCAAAAAACAGCCGGTGAGGGCGGGGCGGTCAACGCCCCGGAAAAGGCGGGTTAGCGGGTGGTGGAGCCGCGGACGATCAGCTCGCCGGAGAACATCTGCTCGCCGCTGGGGGCGGCGAGGCCCTGAATGCGCTGCACCAGCCGCTCCAGCGCCGCGTGCCCCATTTGGTAGGTGGGCTGTTTCAGCGTGGTGATGCCGACGCCCGCCAGTTCCGCCCACTCCAGTTCGTCAAAGCCCAGCAGGCCGATGTCGTTGCCCCACTGGATGCCGAGCCGACGCATGGCGCGCGCCACCTGCAGCGTCAGGGCGCCGTTGGCGGAGATCACCGCCTTGCGCATGCCGCGGTGGCGGCCGCTGAAATCGCTCAGCACCTGCTCCAGTTTCTGCCGATCGTTGAGTGGCGTTTCGGCCTGCTCCGCCAACAGCGCGGGGTGCTGCGCCATGGTATGCCTGAAGGCGTGCAGGCGTTCCAGGCGGGTATTGACCGTACCGAGCGGCTCGCTGAGGAACAGGATCGCTTCGAAACCTTGTTGCAACAGGTGTTCGGTAGCGACGGTGGCGGCTTCGCGGTTGTTCAGGCCCACCACGTCGCAGGCGAAGTCGGGGATTTTGCGGTCGATCAACACCATCGGCAGCATCGACTGTTGCAGCGTGGATAACGCTTCCTCGCGCATGCCGACCGCGTTGACCACAATGCCTTCCACCCGGTAACTGCTGAGCAGCTGCAGGTAGTGCTGCTCCTGATTGACTTCGTTGTTGGTGTTACACACCAGCAGGGTAAAGCCGTGCTGGCGGCAGGCGGCCTCGATGCCGCGCATCACGTCCACCGAGTAGGGGTTGGTGATATCGGCGAGGATCAGGCCGATCAGGCGGGTCTGGCCGCCCTTCAGGCTGCGCGCCATCTGGCTTGGCCGGTAGTCGAGCTGCTGGATCGCCTGTTCGATGCGCTGTTTGAGATCGTCGGAAAGCAGGTGTTGTTCACCATTCAGATAGCGCGACACGCTGGTCTTGCCGGTTTTGGCGATGCTGGCCACATCGCTGATGGTGGCGCGTCCCGATGCGCGCGTTGCCTTGACAGTGCTCACAGCCGATCCCTCCTGCGGTTAATTGCCAAGGAGACTACCATACCCGATGTGCGGGCGGGAATGTTGAAGGGTAAGGAGAAAATCGCAGGGGGGGCGGCGGGGCGCAGGTGGCGCCCCGCACGGGATTACTGCAGCGGGCTGAGCGTGATCTCGACGCGGCGGTTTTGCGCCTTGCCTTCCGCGGTGCTGTTGGAGGCGATCGGGTTGTCCGGGCCGGCGCCGGTGGTGCGGATACGGTTCGCCGCCACGCCCTGGGTGATCAGCGCGCTGGCTACGCCGTCGGCGCGCTGCTGCGACAGGTTCATGTTGAGCGAGCGGGAACCGGTGCTGTCGGTGTAGCCGACCACGTTGACCGCGGTTTTCGGATACTCTTTCAGCACCATGGCGACGCCGGTCAGGGTGTTGGCGCCCGCCGGTTTCAGCGTGGCGCTGCTGCTGTCGAAGGTCACGTTGTTCGGCATGTTCAGCACGATGTTGTCGCCCTGACGGGTGACGCTGACGCCGGTGCCTTTCATCTTGTCGCGCAGCTTGGCTTCCTGCACGTCCATGTAATAGCCTGCGCCGCCGCCGAGGGCTGCGCCGGCCGCTGCGCCGATCAGCGCACCCTTGCCGCGATCTTTCTTGGAAGAGGACAGCACGCCGACGCCGGCGCCCAGTGCGGCGCCGAGGCCTGCGCCGATGCCGGATTTGCCGGCTTCGGATTCACCGGTGTAAGGGTTGGTGGTACAGGCCGACAGCGCGAGCGTAAGGCTCACGGCGCCGGCAATAATTGCAATGCGTTTTTTCATGTTCTTGTCCTTAATGGCATCAGAATCTGTACGCGCCGGCCCAAAACGGGGACGCAAAAAAGTGGGTGACGCAGGAAGCCAGCATCGCCGCGCTACCTATGACGCGCGGTTTCGCCGGCAGTTCCGGAAAAAAACGTGACAAATGATGAGCGCGGGTAAGTGCTGGGGGAGTTATGCGGCAAAACGCCGGGCGGCGCCATGCAGCGGATTCCTAATTGTGCGCATCCGGGGTGCGGATGCGCCTTTTTTAAGCGTAACCGGTTGAGTTTTCGACTGCCGGCCAGTTCATGATCAGCGTATAGGCCTGGGTTTCATCATTGAACAGGCGCTGCGTTATCTGGAAGCCGTGCTTGTGGTAGAACGCACAGGCGCGCAGGTTCTGTTGGTACGCCTCCAGACTGAGTCGGCGGTAGCGCTGCTGCACATGCGTCATCAGCGCCTGGGCGACGCCGCGGCCGTGAAACGCCCGATCGACAAACAGCGCGCCGATGAACTGCTCGTCCAGCACGCTGATAAAGCCGACGATCTCGCCTTCGTGCCAGCAGGCCCAGCTTTGCGCGCGCGGCAGGTAGTTTTCCCGCACCAGCGCGGCGCTCTCACGCCAGTATTTTTCCGCCACGAACGGATGGGCGGCGATGGTGCTGGGCAGCCACAGCGCCATCAGCCGTTCGATATCCTCCGGGCCACAGGGGCGGATCACCGTGGCTTTGGGTAACACATGCACCCCGTGAGATGATCGTTCACCAGCCCGCTGGCCTGCATGAAGGCGTAACAGATGGTGGAGCCGATAAACTTGAAGCCGCGCTTTTTCAGCGCCTTGGACATGGCGTCGGACTGCTCGGTTTTGGCCGGCACCTGGTTCAGCGCTTGCCAGCGGTTGAGCTGCGGCTGGCCGCCGACGAAGTCCCAAATGAAGGTAACGAAATTCTCCCCGGCCGCCTCCATCGCCAGATAGGCCTTGGCGTTGGTGATGATGGCTTCTATCTTGCCGCGATGGCGGATGATGCCGCTGTCCTGCAGCAGGTTTTCCACGTCTTGTTCGGTCATGGCGGCGACCCGCTGCGGATCGAAACCGTGGAAAGCGCGGCGGTAGTTCTCGCGCTTTTTCAGGACGGTGATCCAGGAAAGGCCGGCTTGCTGCCCCTCGAGGCACAACATTTCAAACAGCTCGCGCGCGTCGGTGGTGGGCGCGCCCCATTCCTTGTCGTGATACTCGAGATACAACGGATCGGCCGTCACCCAACCGCAACGTTCGTCTGCCATCCTGAATGTCCTTATGCTGTGTTTATGAACAGTAATCATCGCTCGAAGCGCCGAACTTGGCAAGTCTCTGATTGTTTTGTCATCAGCCCGCTTGACGTGACGAAAAAGCCGACAATAGTTACTACATGGCCGGTGGAAAACTGACCAACGATAAAAACGACATGGCCTTCATTTGCAGGCTCTCAGGAGTCGATTCATGCCTCTAAAAATAACGTGCATGCCCCGCCCGGCGGCGCTTGCAGTGGCGTTACTTTACAGTGTGACCCTTCCGGCTCAGGCGTACGATCAACTCTACGTCTTTGGCGACAGCCTGAGCGATACCGGCAACAACGGCCGGTTCACCTATGACGGCAGCCAGCACCTGCTGTACGACGAGGCGTTGGCGCAGCGCATCGGGGCGGCGCTGGTGGCTTCGGACAACGGCGGTGAGAACTACGCCGCCGGCGGCGCCGTGGCGGTGCCGGGCCTGAACCCGGCCGACAACACCCAGGAGCAGGTGCAGCGTTACCTGAGCCGGGTCAATGGCCAGGCCGACGGCGACGGTTTGTATATTCATTGGATCGGCGGCAACGATCTGGCGGCGGCGGCGCTGAATGCCGCTACTGCGCCCGGCGTGGCCTATAACAGCGCCGCCGCGGCGGCCGCGCAGGTGCATTCGTTGCTGAACGCCGGCGCCGGCACGGTGATCGTGCCGACGGTGCCGAACATCGGCTCCACGCCGCAGCTGATGGAATTGATCATTCAACAGGCGCTGTCACCGGTGCAGGGGGCGGCGATCCAGGCGGCCTATGCCACGCTTAATTCGGTGGCGACGCCGGACAACGCTTCACGCACGCAGGCGATCCACGCAGCGTTGGCCGCTGCGGCGAAGCAGGGCAGCGCCATTCCTCAGGTGCAGCAGGCGATCGCCGCGCAGCTTATCGCGGCGTATGACGGCCTGAGCGCGCAGGCCGCTCAGCTGACCGATTTCTATAATCAAAGCGAAGACCGTTTGCTGGCGCAGGGGAGCGGCAATATCGTGCGGGTGGACGTCAACAAGCTGTTCGCCGAAGCGATCGCCAATCCGGCGCAGTTCGGCTTCGCCAACACCGCCGGCATGGCTTGCCCGCCAGGCGTTTCTTCGGCGATTTGCCGTTCCGACATGCCCGGCTTCGACGCCGGCCAGTCCTATCTGTTCTCCGACCATTTCCACCCCAGCCCACAGGCGCACCTGCTGATTGCGGATTATATCCAGGCGGTATTGGATGGCCCGGCGCAGGTGGTGGCGCTGAATCAGGCGACGGCGGCGATGGCGCGCGACAGCCGCGCCACGCTCGACAGCCGTTTCCAGCAGCTGCGCAACGGCGACAATCCGCAGGGTTCGCTGGGCGTGTTCGGCGGTTACGCTGGCCAGCACTACGACTATGCCGATAACCGGGCCGCGGGGGACGGCAACGCCACCACCCACAACCTGACCGTCGGCGTGGACTATCAGCTGACCGACAGCTGGTTGATCGGCGCGTTGATCGCCGGTTCCAACGACGATCAGCATCCTTCCAGCCGCTTTGATTACAAGGCGCGCGGGCTGCTGCTCTCGGCTTTCAGTTCACTGGCGATATTCGAGCACGGCTGGGTCAACGCCGATCTGCACTATGCGACGATGGATTATGACGACATCCGCCGCAGCATGCGGCTGGGGCCGCTGACGCGCACCGAAACCGGTTCGACCACCGGCAGGCAGTGGGGGGCGCGCGTGACCGCCGGCTATGACTTCCCGATCGCTTCTTACCTGACCACCGGGCCGGTGGCGCAGTTCGCCTGGGATTACAGCCGCGTTTCCGGTTACAGCGAAGACGGCGATGACAGCACCGCCATGCGCTTCAACGATCAAACCTACCACTCGCAGATCGGTGCGTTGGGTTGGCGGCTGGATACGCAATTCGGCGTGTTTAACCCTTATGCGGAAGTGAGTTATCAGCACCAGTTCGGCGACGACGTTTACCGCGCCGGCGGCGGCCTGAAATCGACGCAAACCTCATTTACTCGCGACAGTGCGGGCCAGGACAAAAACTGGGTGGATGTCACGCTCGGGGCCAACATGCCGTTGACGGACAGGGTATCGGCCTTCGCCACCGTCTCGCAAACCGGCGGGCTGAGCAGCGGCGAGCAGTTTATGTATAACGTCGGCGTCAGCGCGCGTTTTTGAATGGGGTGCCTGCAGAGCGCGTTTGCCAAAGGCGCGCTAAATGGCATTGCGTAAGCGATACGTTCTTATAAGGGAAACTAATTAAGAGGAAGCGGGCGGGAATTAATTATGCGGGCCGTCATGATGCTGACGGAAATACAAAAAAAAACTGATCCTATGAAAGGATCAGGTAGCCACTTGGCCAACACCAGGGAAAATTTTAATTATTATTGTATAACCAAAGATTAACTGTCAATGGGTTTATGTGGCTCATTGTTGGCGTATTACATATCCGCTTGTTTCTCCTCGAGTCGCTGCAGCGGCCCATCGCGTGATCTCTCCTTATTTTTCACGATATAAGAAATAATTTGGCGGTTAGTCACATTATCTGCCGGTGAGGCGAGTTTTTTAGTTGATAAAATTAACAAAAATAACATTGGCGTAACTTTTCCCTGTGGCAAATATAAGCATGTGTGCATTTCAATCTGCGTAAATAGGGTTGGTGAGAACAGGAGCTGCGGGCGAATAAGTGACGATTTAAGCAACGATTAGTCTCGTTTTTTGTTAAGTTATTCTAATGTTTTTGGCGGGCCGTATTTTCGCCCCGTTCGTCGCCGGTGAAATTAGCCGGCTAACCGGTGCCCTGTCCTGCGCGCACCGCGCGCGAAAATCCAGCGTTTCTCGCCCCGATTCGCACTTGTTACCGGATTCTGGCTGTATATCTTACGGTCAACGGGTATACTGGCTCATTCCATCTAAATCCACTTGTATCGCGTGCGAATTCAACATGCAAAAGTTTGATACCAAGACCTTCCAGGGCCTGATCCTGACACTGCAGGATTATTGGGCGCGCCAGGGCTGCACCATCGTTCAACCATTGGACATGGAAGTCGGCGCGGGAACCTCACACCCGATGACGTGCCTGCGCGCACTGGGGCCGGAGCCGATGGCCGCCGCCTATGTGCAGCCATCTCGCCGCCCGACCGACGGCCGCTACGGCGAAAACCCGAACCGTCTGCAGCACTACTACCAGTTCCAGGTGGTGATTAAGCCATCGCCGGACAACATTCAGGAACTCTACCTGGGCTCGTTGAAAGAGCTGGGTCTGGATCCGACCATCCACGACATTCGCTTCGTGGAAGATAACTGGGAAAACCCGACGCTCGGCGCCTGGGGCCTGGGTTGGGAAGTGTGGCTGAACGGCATGGAAGTGACGCAGTTCACTTACTTCCAGCAGGTCGGCGGCCTGGAGTGCAAGCCGGTGACCGGCGAGATCACCTACGGTCTGGAGCGTCTGGCGATGTACATCCAGGGCGTGGACAGCGTGTACGATCTGGTGTGGAGCAACGGCCCGCTGGGCGTCACCACCTACGGCGACGTGTTCCATCAGAATGAAGTGGAGCAGTCCACCTACAACTTCGAATACGCCGACGTCGACTTCCTGTTCTCCTGCTTCGAGCAGTACGAGAAAGAAGCTCAATCGCTGCTGGCGCTGGAAAAACCGCTGCCGCTGCCGGCCTACGAACGCATCCTGAAGGCGGGTCATACCTTCAACCTGCTGGACGCGCGCAAGGCGATTTCGGTCACCGAGCGCCAACGCTACATTCTGCGCATCCGCACGCTGACCAAAGCCGTTGCCGAAGCCTACTACGCTTCCCGCGAAGCGCTGGGCTTCCCGATGTGCAACAAGAAGAACGAGAACTAAGAGGCAGCCATGACTCAACAGACTTTCCTGGTGGAAATCGGCACGGAAGAGCTGCCGCCGAAGGCTCTTCGTTCCCTGGCGGAATCTTTCGCCGCCAACTTCACCGCCGAGCTGGACAACGCCGGCCTGGAACACGGTGAAGTGAGCTGGTTCGCCGCACCGCGCCGCCTGGCGCTGAAAGTGGCCAACCTGAGCGCGGCGCAGGCCGATCGCGAAATTGAAAAACGCGGCCCGGCGATCGCCCAGGCGTTCGACGCCGAAGGCAAACCGAGCAAAGCGGCCGAAGGCTGGGCGCGCGGCTGCGGCATCACCGTCGATCAGGCTGAACGCCTGGTGACTGACAAGGGCGAGTGGTTGATGTACCGCGCCCACGTCAAAGGCCAGTCGGCGCAACAACTGCTGGCCGGCATGGTCAGCACCGCGCTGGCTAAACTGCCGATCCCGAAACTGATGCGTTGGGGCGACTCCGACGTGCAGTTCGTGCGTCCGGTGCACACCGTTACGATGCTGCTGGGCGCCGATCTGATCCCGGGCACCGTGCTGGGCATCGAATCTGCGCGCACCGTGCGTGGCCACCGCTTCATGGGCGAAGCCGAGTTCACCCTCGATAACGCCGACCAATACCCGCAGATCCTGCTGGAGCGCGGCAAAGTGGTCGCCGACTACGAAGCGCGTAAAGCCCTCATCAAACGCGACGCCGAACTGGCGGCGCAGAAGATTGGCGGCAAAGCCGATCTGAGCGACAGCCTGCTGGAAGAAGTGGCCTCGCTGGTGGAATGGCCGGTGGTGCTGACCGCCAAATTCGAAGAGAAATTCCTGGCGGTGCCGGCGGAAGCGCTGGTGTACACCATGAAGGGCGATCAGAAGTATTTCCCGGTGTATGACGCCGCGGGCAAACTGCTGCCGAACTTTATCTTTGTGGCCAATATCGAGTCGAAAGACCCGCAGCAGATCATTTCCGGTAACGAGAAAGTGGTGCGTCCGCGCCTGGCTGACGCCGAGTTCTTCTTCAACACCGATCGCAAGAAACGTCTGGAAGACAACCTGCCGCGCCTGGAAACCGTGCTGTTCCAACAGCAGCTGGGCACCCTGCGCGACAAGACCGATCGCATTCAGGCGCTGGCGGGCTGGGTTGCCGGCCAGATCGGCGCCGACGTCAACCACGCCACCCGCGCGGGCCTGCTGTCGAAGTGCGACCTGATGACCAACATGGTGTTCGAATTCACCGACACCCAGGGCGTGATGGGCATGCACTACGCGCGCCACGACGGTGAGGCGGAAGACGTCGCCGTTGCGCTGAACGAACAGTATCAGCCGCGCTACGCCGGCGATGCGCTGCCGCAGTCGCTGGTGGCCTGTTCCCTGGCGATCGCCGACAAGATGGACACCCTGGCCGGCATTTTCGGCATCGGGCAGCATCCGAAAGGCGATAAAGACCCGTTCGCGCTGCGCCGCGCCGCGCTGGGCGTGCTGCGCATCATCGTCGAGAAAAACCTGCCGCTGGATCTGCAGACCCTGACCGAAGAGGCCGTGCGCCTGTACGGCAGCAAGCTGACCAACGCCAAAGTGGTCGATGAGGTGGTGGAATTCATGCTGGGCCGCTTCCGCGCCTGGTATCAGGAAGAAGGCCACGCGGTCGATACCATTCAGGCGGTGCTGGCGCGCCGTCCGACCAAGCCAGCCGACTTTGACGCACGCGTCAAGGCGGTATCCCACTTCCGCACGCTGGACGAAGCGGCGGCGTTGGCTGCGGCCAACAAACGCGTCTCCAATATCCTGGCCAAATCTACCGAAACGCTGAACGACAGCGTACGCGCCTCGGTGCTGAAGGACGCGGCGGAGATCCAGTTGGCGACCCACCTGGTGGTGCTGCGCGACAAGCTGCAGCCGTACTTCGCGGCGGGCAACTACCAGGAAGCGCTGGTGGAACTGGCTGCGCTGCGTGAGCCGGTGGATGCGTTCTTCGACAACGTGATGGTAATGGCGGACGATGCGGAAGTGCGCGTGAATCGTCTGACGCTGCTGAGCAAACTGCGTGAACTGTTCCTGCAGGTGGCGGATATCTCCGTACTGCAGTAAACGGCTCTGTGCTGTGAAAAGGCGCCTGCGGGCGCCTTTTTTATTTCCGTTTCCTGGGTGCGAAGGCAAGGTCGCCTGGCGACTTGGGGGGCGACTTGGGGGCGACTTGGGGGCGACTTGGGGGCGACTTGGGGGGCGACTTGGGGAAATTGAAGCGTCCGGTCGCCGACGGCAATGAACCTCAGTGCGTTTTGCGCACGATGTTCAACCGCCTCCGGCCGAGACAATGTTCACCGCAAACGGAATCGCGTATCGGAACGCCGCCAGTTGATCTATTCTTATAGGCACACGGAGTGCGGAAAAAGGGGCGGAGTCCAATGAAAAAGCAGGTTTATAACAGGAGTTATGTCACATGGCGGTAGGGATCCAGAGCAGAGGTTTCGCGCGTTGGTTGGCACCGGTATTGGCATTGTTGGTGGTCATGCAATTGACCGCCTGCGGCGATAAAGAGCCGGAACAGCGCAAAGCATTTATCGATTACTTACAGAATACCGTGATGCGCAGCGGGGCGAACATCCCCACGCTGAGCGAAGACCAGAAGCAGAAGTTCGGCAACTATGCCGGCGATTACGCGATTTTGGTCGGCTTTTCACAGCAGCTGTCCAAGTCGGTCGGCGCCAGCCTGACGCCAGCGCTGGATCAGATTAACCAGATCCGCACCGCACAGGACTATCTGAACAAACGCGATGCGCTGCAGCAATCGGTCGGGGCGTTGAACCTGCTGGGCCAGCAGATACAGTCCGCCAAGTCGCAGGCGGATACCGCCCGCACGGCGCTGAAACAGCCCGACGATCTGAAGGCGGTGTATAACCAGGCCTATGACAAAATCGTCACCGCGCCGGCCAACGCCCTGATGCCGGCGATCCCGACCACCGCCAGCTTTGTGCAGGATCTGGTGCAGGTTGGCGATTTCCTGCAGAGCCAGGGCAATCAGGTCAGCTTCAACAACAACGGCGTGCAGTTCCGCACCGCGCAGCAGGTGGCGCAGTACAACACCATGATGTCGAATCTGGTGGCCAAACAGCAGAACCTGGTGAATGCGCAGAAAGCCATTCAAAGCGTGACGCAATAACGCGCCTACGACGATCTACAGGCCGGCATTGCCGGCCTGTTTTATTTCCCCTCAGCGTTTCCAATAGCTTGCTGGTTTATTACGCAGGCTTCTGTACTACACTTCAATTAATCCATTCATTCGGCAATGTAGTTTTCTTTCATTCATCACTTCGCTAATTCCCGGCGGGATGAGTGCTCACAGGGAAGATCAAACAGAGCGTCGCGTTCGGGCGCTGCAGCTAAAAATAAATTGTGATATTTGTCACAATTTAAAAACAAACCACCAAGTTAAAAATGTGACCCGAATCACTTTATTGTCGGTTTTTGGGCGGTTTTTTTCTCACTGTGCTTTTTTTACACGCCATAAATGTGATCTTTATCACCATAAGTGAGGGGTTATTGGGGTGCTGTGTGTGACTTGTGTCACAAAAAATTCGTGAAGTTCGCGTGACAAAAACAGCGTGATAGAGTCCGTTTCGCATACAGCGGCAACACGGCTGGATCGTCACAACAATAATCACGCGCTCTATTGTCAGCGCGTAACAATAGGGGTGTGTTTTATGTTTTCACCAGACATCAAGGTTAAAGTGCAAAACTTTGGCCGCTTCCTGAGCAACATGGTGATGCCCAACATCGGCGCCTTTATCGCCTGGGGGATTATCACCGCGCTATTCATTCCAACCGGCTGGCTGCCGAATGAGACCTTAGCCAAGCTGGTCGGCCCGATGATCACCTACCTGCTGCCGCTGCTGATCGGTTATACCGGCGGGCGGCTGGTGGGCGGCGATCGCGGCGGTGTGGTCGGCGCCATCACCACCATGGGCGTCATCGTCGGCGCCGATATGCCGATGTTCCTCGGCGCGATGATCGCCGGTCCGCTGGGCGGCTGGGCCATCAAGCACTTCGACCGCTGGGTGGACGGCAAGATCAAAAGCGGCTTTGAAATGCTGGTGAACAACTTCTCCGCCGGCATCATCGGCATGCTGTTGGCGATCCTGGCCTTCCTGGGCATCGGGCCGCTGGTGGAGGTGCTTTCCAAGCTGCTGGCGGCGGGCGTGCACGTGATGGTGACGAACAACCTGCTGCCATTGGCGTCCATCTTCGTTGAACCGGCGAAAATCCTGTTCCTGAACAACGCCATCAACCACGGCATCTTCTCGCCGCTGGGCATCCAGCAGGCGACGGAAGCCGGCAAGTCGGTGTTCTTCCTGATCGAAGCCAACCCAGGCCCGGGCATGGGCGTGCTGATGGCCTACATGTTCTTCGGCCGCGGCAGCGCCAAGCAATCCGCCGGCGGTGCGGCGATCATTCACTTCCTGGGCGGCATCCACGAAATCTACTTCCCGTACGTGCTGATGAACCCGCGTCTGCTGCTGGCGGTGATCCTGGGCGGCATGACCGGCGTCTTCACTTTGACGATGCTGAACGGCGGCCTGGTGTCTCCGGCTTCCCCGGGGTCGATTTTGGCGGTGCTGGCAATGACCCCGAAAGGCGCCTACTTCGCCAACATTGCGGCGGTGTTAGCAGCCTTTGCCGTCTCCTTCGTGGTGTCCGCTTTCCTGTTGAAAACCTCCAAGGTGAAAGAGGATGACGATCTGGAAGCCGCGACCCGCCGCGTGCAAGAGATGAAATCGCAGTCCAAGGGCGGCGCGGCCGCGCCGGCGGCGGTCGATGGCGATCTGAGCACCGTGCGCAAAATCATCGTCGCCTGCGATGCGGGCATGGGCTCCAGCGCCATGGGCGCCGGGGTGCTGCGCAAGAAAGTGGCGGACGCCGGGCTGAAGAATATCTCGGTGACCAACAGCGCCATCAACAGCTTGCCGGACGATGTGGACCTGGTGATCACGCACCGCGATCTGACCGAGCGCGCGATGCGCCATGCGCCGCAGGCCCAGCATATTTCGCTGACCAACTTCCTCGACAGCAAGCTGTATGGCGATCTGGTCGAGCGTTTGCTGGCGGTGAACACCGCTGCCGCAGCGGCCCCGCAGAGCGGCGCGCACGTGGCTGCAGAGGCCGGCGAACCGGGGCTGTTCAAGCTAAGCGAGAGCAACGTGTTCCTCAACCTGCAGGCCAGCGACAAAGAGCAGGCGATCCGCTTCGCCGGTGAGCAGCTGGTGAAGGGCGGCTACGTTGAGCCGGAATACGTGCCGGCGATGCTGGAGCGAGAAAAGCTCACGTCCACCTACCTGGGCGAGTCGATCGCCGTGCCGCACGGCACCATCGAGGCCAAAGACCGGGTGCTGCGTACCGGCGTGGTGTTCTGCCAATACCCGCAGGGCGTGCGCTTCGGCGATGAAGAGGATGAAGTGGCCCGTCTGGTGATCGGCATCGCCGCGCGCAACAACGAGCATATCCAGGTGATCACCAGCCTGACCAACGCGCTGGATGACGAGAGCGTGATCGAGCGGCTGGCGAATACCACCAGTGTCCAGGAAGTGCTGGACCTGCTCGGCGGCAAAAAAGCCGGATAACAGAATCATTTTAAAGGGTGCAGCGTGCTGCACCCTTCGACATTAAGAAGGTAGAGTTATGAAAGCATTACATTTTGGCGCAGGGAACATCGGCCGCGGTTTTATCGGCAAGCTGCTGGCGGACGCCGGGGTTGAGCTGACCTTCGCCGACGTCAATCAAACGGTGCTGGATCTGCTGAACAGCCGTAAAAGCTACCAGGTGCACGTGGTGGGCGAGCAAGAGCGCGTAGAGAGCGTCAACAACGTTAGCGCCGTCAACAGCGGCAGCGAAGCCGCGGTAGCGCTGATCGCCGAGGCGGATCTGGTGACCACCGCCGTGGGCCCGCAAATTCTCGCCAAAATCGCCGGCACGATCGCCAAAGGGCTGGTGTTGCGCCATCAGCAGGGCAATGTGCAGCCGCTGAACATCATCGCCTGCGAGAACATGGTACGCGGCACCAGCCAGCTGAAGCAGCACGTGTTCGCCGCGCTGCCGCAGGACGAGCAGGCATGGGTTGAGCAGCACGTCGGCTTCGTCGATTCGGCGGTCGACCGCATCGTGCCGCCGGCGGACAGCAGCGATCCGCTGGAAGTGACGGTGGAAACCTTCAGCGAATGGATCGTCGATCAGACGCAGTTTAAAGGCCAGCCTCCGGCGATCGCCGGCATGGAGCTGACCGATAACCTGATGGCCTTCGTCGAGCGCAAGCTGTTCACCCTCAACACCGGCCACGCGATCACCGCCTACCTCGGCCAACGGGCCGGGCTGCAAACCATTCGCGACGCCATTCTCGACCCGGCGATCCGCCGCGTGGTGAAAGGGGCGATGGAAGAGAGCGGCGCGGTGCTGATCAAGCGTTACGGCTTCGACGCCGACAAGCACGCCGCCTACATCAACAAAATTCTCGGCCGCTTCGAAAACCCGTATCTGCACGATGACGTCGAGCGCGTGGGGCGCCAGCCGCTGCGCAAGCTGAGCGCCGGCGATCGCCTGATCAAACCGCTGCTGGGCACGCTGGAATACGGCCTACCGCATGCCAACCTGATCCAGGGCATCGCCGCCGCCATGAGTTACCGCAGCGAACAGGATCCGCAGGCGCTGGAGTTGGCGGAATTGCTGAACACGCTCGGGCCGAAAGCCGCGCTGGCGCAAATTTCCGGCCTGCCGGCGGAAAGCGAGGTTGTAGAAGAGGCCGTTGCTGTGTATAACGCCATGCACAAGTAGAATCGTGATGATGAACACCCGAGCGCAGCTTGCTGCGCTCCTGGAACCCGAGTTCGGCATCGACGGCCCTCCCCACGCCTTTCGAAAAGCGACGATGGAAGAAGCACAGGCATTTGAAAACCAGGTTCTGGAAAAGCTGAACGCGGGCAAAACGGTGCGCAGCTTCCTGATCGCGGCGGTAGAGCTGCTGGCGGAAGCGCTCAACGTGCTGGTGGTGCAGGTATTCCGCAAGGACGACTATGCGGTGAAATATGCCGTCGAACCGCTATTGTCCGGCAGCGGCCCGCTGGGGGAGCTGTCGGTGCGCCTGAAGCTGATGTACGGCCTGGGGGTGATTTCCCGCCACGAATATGAAGACGCCGAACTGCTGATGGCGATGCGCGAAGAGCTGAACCACGACGGATCGGAATACCGCTTCGTCGACGACGAAATTCTCGGGCCGTTCGGCGAGCTGCATTGCGTGGCCGCGCTGCCGCCGGTGCCGACTTTCCTGCAGCCGGGCGAGGCGGATGAAGCGCTGATCGCCATGCAGCGCCAGCGCTATCAGCAGATGGTGCGCTCCACCATGGTGTTGTCCATTACCGACCTGATCGCCGGCATCGGCGCCAAACAACCCTCCCGGCTCTCTCCTCTCGGCCGCGGCTAAGCAAAGGCCGCGCGCCACTCGTCGAACAGCAACCACAGCGCGGTGGCGGCCATCAGCCCGGACATCGCGCCGTTGAACACCCGCAGCTTCCAGGCGACCTGGAGCGCGTTGCGCAACCGGTCGCCCAGCACCGCCCACAGCAGTACACAGGGTAAATTTAGCACGACGAAACCTGCGATGACGCTCAACGTATGGACGAAGGTGGCGCCTTCGCGCGGGGTGAACAGGATCGCCACGTTGATCACCATCAGCCAGGCCTTGGGGTTGACCGCCTGAAACAGCGCGCCGTTGAGGAAACTCATTGGCCTCGCCTGCTCTTTGGCGTCCGGCGAGGCTGCCTTGAACAATTTCCATGACAGCCACAGCAGGTAGGCGCAGCCGATCACCGCCAGCGGGAAGCGAATGACGCCGGCCCAGCTCAGCGCCAGCGCCAGCAGCGGGATAATGATCGCCAGCTGCACCGCGCAGCCGGCGCCGATGCCGAACAGCATCGGCAGGGTGCGGCGCAGGCCGAAGTTGACGCCCGACGAGGCCAGCAGCAGATTGTTGGGGCCGGGGGTAATCGACATGACGGTGACGTAGCTGACAAAGGCGGAGTCCAGCATGGCAGGTTCCTTGAAAATGACGGTGATAACGAGAGGATCAGCATAATCGCTGCAATGGGATGGTGACAGAACCACAAATCGGCTATTGTCATGGTTACAGTTGTGCAAAATGTAAACTGTACCCATTGCCTGGAGAGAAACTGTGACCCTGCTCGATGAAACCCCGGATACCCGTTACCTGCAGCTGGCGGATACGCTGGCCGAGGCCATTCGCCGCGGCACGCTGCGGCCCGGCGACCGCTTGCCTTCGGTGCGGCGCTGTGCGCAAACCCATCGCGTCAGCATCAATACCGTGGTGTCGGCTTACCGCACGCTGGAGGATCGCGGACTGATCGAGGCGCGACCGCAGTCGGGGTTTTATGTCCGCAGCACGCTGCCGGCGCTGAAGATGGCCTCGGCGCCCAGCGGGCGCATCGAACCGCCGGCGGACGACGTGCTGGCGCTGATCGACACCGTGTTTGCCGCCCAGCAAAACCCGGCCTTCACCAATATTGCGTTGGCTTGCCCGCAGACCAGCGACTTTTATCCCGGCGGCAAGTTGGGGCGCATGCTGTCCTCTCAGCTGCGCCGCCAGCCGGATCTGATCGGGCAGTATCCGTTGCCGCCCGGCAGCCTGCGGCTGCGCCAGCAGATCGCCCGCCGTTCGATGACGCTGGGCATGCTGCTGGAGCCGGGCGACGTGGTGCTGACCCATGGCTGCATGGAGGCGCTGCAGCTGGCGCTGCGCGTCACCACCCAACCGGGGGACTGCGTCGGGCTGGAGTCGCCGACCTACTTTTATCTGCTGCCGCTGCTGGCCAGCCTGGGGCTGAAAGCGTTGGAAATCCCTACCGATCCGCAGCTGGGGCTGTCGTTGGACGCGCTGGAGCTGCTGTTGAACGAGAAGCGGCTGAATGCGGTGATCGCCATGCCGACGGTACAAAACCCGCTGGGCTGCACCATGCCGCTGGCGGCGAAAAAGCGGCTGGCGCGGCTGATGAACGATCATCAGGTGCCATTGATTGAAGACGGGCTGTATGCCGAGATCCAGTTCGGCGGCGCGCTGTCGCCGGCGGTGAAGGCGTTCGATCGCGACGGCTGGGTGCTGTTTTGCTCCAGCTTTACCAAAACGCTGGCGCCGGATTTTCGCGTCGGCTGGATCTGCGGCGGCCGCTTCCACGAGGCGTTGCGCAAGCTGAAGGCGGTGTCGTCGATGTCCGAGTCGCAGCTATTGTCGGAAACGCTGGCGACCTTCCTGGAGAGCGGCGGCTACGATCACCATTTGCGCAACCTGCGCAAGCGCTATGCGGCGCAGGTCGACGAGGCGCGGGCGCTGATCGCCCGGCATTTCCCGCGCGGCACGCTGGCCACGCAGCCGGCGGGCGGCTTCGTATTTTGGGTCGAGTTCCCCCCTGGCGTGGACAGCGTGGCGCTGTTCCATCAGCTGCTGGAGGAGCAGATCTGTTTGACGCCGGGCACCCTGTATTCGCCCAGCGGGCGTTACCGCAACGCGCTGCGTCTCTCCTGCTGCTACCCGTTCAACGCGCGCTACACCCAGGCGCTGGCCCGGCTGGGCGCCAAAGCCTGCGAGATGAGCGGCTTGCCGCCCGGCATTGCGCAGGACGGGTAACGGCGCGCGCCTTTTGCTACAATGCCGGTATCATTGATTAGCGTGCCATTTTGGGCACAACGGGCCAGAGACCATGAAAGAGAAAGAAAAGGCAGAGATCAAGCGCCTGAGCGACCTGCTGGATGCCTTGAACCACAAAGACGCCACCGTGATCCAACAGGGCAACCCTGAGTTGATCGCGCAGCACACCAAAGAGAAAGAGAAACTGGCGACGGAGATCGAGCGCCTGAAAAACGTGCGCGGCGAGAAGCTGAGCGCCGAAGCGCAGAAGCTGAGCAAGCTGCCGTTCAGCCGTGAAATCACCAAGAAAGAACAGGCCGATATGGGCGCGCTGAAGAAAAGCGCGCGCGGGCTGATCGTGGTGCACCCGATGACCGCGCTGGGCCGCGAGATGGGCCTGAAAGCGGTCACCGGCTACGCCAAGAAAGCGTTCTGAACCCCGGGCGTCAGACCTTGGTGGTGAAATACGCCTTGGTCTGATAGGGCACGGTGACCGTGTCCTGACCCCGCAACTCCTCTTCTTCCGCCACCAGCTGGCGCAACCGATCGATAACCTGCTCCTGTTGCTGCGGCGGCAGCGCGGCGATAAAGCTGGTTGAGCGCACCCGGTTGTAGATCACGTCCTCCACCGCGCCCCGGTGGCCGAGCATAAAGACCTGCTCCTGCAGCGGTTCAAAGCCTTTGAACGGGAAGAACTTGCGCCATTCGCCGGTATAGAAACGCGGCGCATCGCCTTCGTGGCTATCGACGATCTGATTCAGTTTACGCACCCAACCGACGCGCGCATCGCGCATGTTCCACACCAGGCCGAGTTTGCCGCCGGGCTTGAGAATGCGCTGGATTTCCGCCAGCGCCTGCGGCGTGGCGAACCAATGGAAGGACTGGGCGCACACCACGGCATCCACCGACTCGTCCGGCAGCGGGATCGCCTCGGCGGTGCCCGCCAGCGTTTTCACCTGCGGCAGCGCCGCCGACAGTTTTTCCAGCATTTGCGGCACCGGTTCGACGGCGATCACTTGCGCGCCGGTTTCCAGCAGGCGCGGGGTGAATTTGCCGGTGCCGGCGCCGAGATCGATGACCGTCATGCCGGCGTGCAGGCCGATGACGTCACGCAGCCAGTCGGCGATTTCCGGCGGGTAATCCGGCCGGCCTTTCACATAGCGATCGGCATTGGCCTGATAGCCCTCGGCGGCGGCGTGATGAATCGAATGGGTCGGGGTGGTCATAACCTGGCTCCTGGCTGAAAAAACGTGCGGCTACAGTATAGGCGGAAGAAAAGGGTTAACGCGGCATCCGGCGCACGTTTTTCATTTTTCCGCCCACGCGTTCAACGGCCGAGCAGGCGGCGATTGAAGTCCTCGAGGCGCCCTTCGGCGAGCCGCGTGAGCATGGTCTTGCTCCAGCTGGCGGAGAGGCCGGCCACCGCCAGCAGGCGGCGGTACTGTTCCGCGTCGAACGGCATATGCCAGGCGATGGCGATAGCTTCGGCGACCGTCACGTCGCTGCTGCGCGCCGCCAGCTCCAGCGGACGGTCGCCGCTGACCGCGCCCGGCGACACCACCCGATACAGCCAGCCGCAGCGGCCGCTTTGCTGCATCAGCACCGAAATGTCCTCGATCGCGAAGTGATAATTGAGCTTGAAGCACGGCGAGCGCGGCTGGGTGACCTGGATCAGCGCCTCGCCCCAGCGGAAGATGTCGCCCATAAACACATTGTGTTCGGTCAGCCCTTCGGTGGAGAGATTCTCGCCGAAGGCCGGGGCGCAAAATTGCTCGGCCTGCGCCGGAAACTGCTCGCGCCAGTGGAGGTAATGCTCGCGCGGGTAGTGGCACAGTGCGCGGTCCGGCCCGCCGTGATAGCTTTTTTCGGCCTGTTCGTCGCCTTCCAGGCCGAGCGGCGTGAGCCGGATGGCGCCATCCACCTGGCGTTTGGCGATGGCGCTGGGGCGCCCGCCCTCATAGGGTTGGATGCTGCCGATGTAAACGTCTGGGTGATGCATGTGCGCCTCCGTGTCTCGCGTCGAGGGCTCAGCATAGCCTGAGTTGTGCCGGGGGGACATAACAACCCGCCCGAAATAATCAGGCGGGCGGCGGGGCGTCAGAAGGTGGTCCAGTTCTCTTCCGCTGCGGCGTTGGCGGCTGCGGGTTTGACGGCCGGCGTTTTCGGCGCGGCGGCTTTCACGGCGGCGGGTTCGGTCTGCTCCGCCAAACGGAACACCGAAACGCTCTGCAACAGCATGTCGGCCTGCTCTTCCAGCGAATCGGCGGCGGCGGCGGACTCTTCCACCAGCGCGGCGTTCTGCTGAGTGGTATGGTCCATTTCGACGATCGCCTGGCCAATCTGGGCGATGCCGCGCGTCTGTTCATCGGAGGCGGCGGCGATCTCGGCCATGATGTCGCGCACGTGGGTGACCGAGCGGACGATCTGCTCCATGGTATTGCCGGTGCTTTCCACCAGTTCGGTGCCGGTTTTCACCCGGCTGACCGATTCGGCGATCAGCCCTTCGATCTCCTTCGCCGCCTGGGCGCTGCGGCTCGCCAAGCTGCGTACTTCGCTGGCGACCACCGAGAAGCCGCGGCCCTGTTCGCCGGCGCGCGCCGCTTCCACTGCGGCGTTGAGCGCCAGGATGTTGGTCTGGAAGGCAATGCCGTTGATTAGGGTAGTAATTTCGGCGATACGCTGCGAACTGCTGGAAATATCGCGCATGGTGCTGACCACGTTTTCCACCAGCTTGCCGCCCTGCTGCGCGGTCTGCGAGGCGTCGGTGGCCAGCTGATTGGCGTGATGGGCGTTGTCGGCGTTCTGCTTCACCGTGGCGGTCAGCTGCTCCATGCTGGCGGCGGTTTCCTCGACCGCCGCCGCCTGCTGCTCGGTGCGGGAAGAGAGATCGGTGTTGCCGGCGGCGATTTCCGCCGAGGCAGTGGAGACCTGGCTGACCCCCATCTGGATCTTCTCAATCATGGTGCGCAGGTTTTGGCTCATGGCCGCCACCGCGTTCAGCAGCTGCCCCAGCTCGTCGCGGCGGGTGCTGGTCTGCGCCTGACGCAGGTCGCCGTTGGCGATGCGTTCCGCCATCGCCAGCGTGCTGTGCAGCGGACGGGTGATCTGCAGCGTGATGCGCCAGGCGATTAGCACCCCGGCGATGATGGCGATCAGGGTGGTGACGCCCATCTGCAGCTGCGCCAGGTTGATGTTGTTGCGCGTCTGCACCAGCTCGTCCTGCATAAAGGCGTTTACCAACGTGCCGATCGCTTGCGCGCGTTCGCCGAGCTGCCGGCTGATTTGCTGTTCGTGTTCATAAGCCGGTAGGTAGGCCGCGATGCGGTTTTTGTAATCGTCCAGGGCGGCCAGCAGCGGTTGCAACTGCGGGCGCTGCGCGTCGCTGACCCGGCGGCTCAGGGCGTTGGCCGCGTCGCGCGCGTCGTCGATGGCCGCCATCAGCGGCGCTTCGGTTTCCTTGTTCAGGCTCAGCAGCAGGCCGCGCGCGCCGTAGCGCACCTGGGTCAGCTTCTGGTTCAGTTGGATGAAGGCCAGCTGCAGATCGCCGTTGGTCAGCTGGCGCTCCACCTGGCTCAGGCTGGCTTGCACTTCCGACATGTTCCAGCTCTGGCGCACGGCGTCTTTCGCCGAGACCGCCTGCTCAAAGACCTTTTGCTGCTGCTGATATTCCCCGATCAGCGTCACCAGACGCTGCAGATCCTTGCGACTTTGGGCGTCCCAGTCCAGCGCCTGTCCCTGATCTATCAGTTTGACGGCGTTTTCAATATTGGCGCGGTTGTTCTGCAGATACTCCGGCTGGTAGGTCTGGCCGTACATGGCGCGGTTGTATTTGGCCTGGTTGATCTCCTCGTTCAGCCGGTTGCTGAAGTCGATGCGATCGGCGCGGGATTCGATGATGTGCAGATATTGCGCTCCGGTGCCGGCGATGACGACCGCCAACAGCAGCAACAGCGCGAAGCCGAGGCCGAGCTTTTTACCTACGGTGAGATGAGTGAACTTTCCTGCCAATGCTTGCAATGCCGCCATAGCGTTTTTCCTTCTCCGGGCGAACGTCAATTGAACAAACCATCGGCAGGAAGTGGTCAAACTTTAGCGGATTTCAGGCAAAAAAATACCCGCCGGCGGCGGGCATCTTCATCAACGGGGGCGAATTACTTCTTCGCGGCGAAGCGCGCGGCGGCTTCATCCCAGTTGACCACGTTCCAGAACGCCTTGATGTAGTCAGGGCGTTTGTTCTGATATTTCAGGTAGTAAGCGTGTTCCCACACGTCCAGACCGATGATTGGGAAACCGGAAGCGCCGGCGACGGCTTCGCCCATCAGCGGGCTGTCCTGGTTGGCGGTAGACACTACGGCCAGCTTGCCGTCTTTCAGCACCAGCCAGGCCCAACCGGAACCGAAGCGGGTGGCTGCGGCTTTCTCGAACTCTTCCTGGAATTTCTCAACGCTGCCGAAATCGCGCTCGATGGCCGCTTTCAGATCGCCGCCCAGCGTGGTGCCGGTTTTCAGGTTTTTCCAGAAGAAGCTGTGGTTGGCGTGGCCGCCGGCGTTGTTGCGCATGAAGGTGCGTTTGTCGGCAGGCACTTTATCCAGATCCTGGATCAGCTCTTCAACGCTGTATTTGGCCAGCTCAGGGTAGGCTTCCAGCACGGTGTTGGCGTTGTTGACGTAGGTCTGGTGGTGTTTGGTGTGATGGATTTCCATCGTCTGCTTGTCGAAATGCGGTTCCAGTGCGTCGTAAGCGTACGGCAGGGATGGCAGTGAATAACTCATAATCATCATCTCCAGTGGTGTATGGGCGGCGCAAAGGGCGAGCACCGCGTAAGCAGTCGGATCATTATAGTTAATTAAATGATATTGAAAATGATTATCAATGCCCTGTGAACTGTGTGGTTAATGAACAAATTGTTGCGTTAACATGCTGATAGAAGAGGGCGCTGGGGGGCCGCGTCGAACCGCCGCCCCGGCGCGTTGGTTACTCTCTATACTGTAGGGAGCGCCAACGCCGAAATGTATCGAAATGTGCCAATGCGTTCACTGAATGAGCACGAGTGTGTAACAACCACAAGCACGCTGTGGTAATATGGCCGGCGTTCGTAGCAAGCATAACAACAGTGACATTCGCGTTTGCCGCGCTAGCGGGCAGGCGCATTTGAACAATGTGACAATCGAGAGTAAAGGAGACCCCCATGCAGGTCAGCAGAAGGCAGTTCTTTAAGATCTGCGCTGGCGGTATGGCAGGAACGACGGTGGCCGCGCTGGGCTTTGCCCCCGAAGTGGCGTTGGCGGAAACCCGGCAGTACAAACTGCTGCGCGCCCGCGAGACCCGTAATACCTGTACGTATTGTTCCGTCGGCTGTGGGCTGTTGATGTACAGCCTTGGTGATGGCGCCAGAAACGCCAAAGAAAGCATTTTCCATATCGAAGGGGATCCGGATCACCCGGTAAACCGCGGCGCGCTTTGCCCGAAAGGCGCCGGCCTGGTTGACTTCATCCACAGCGAAAGCCGCCTCAAGTACCCGGAATACCGGGCGCCAGGGTCGGACAAATGGCAGCGCATCAGCTGGGACGACGCCTTTACCCGCATCGCCAAGCTGGTGAAAGAAGACCGTGACGCCAACTTCATCAAAACCAACGACCAGGGCGTTACCGTCAACCGCTGGCTGACCACCGGCATGCTGTGCGCTTCGGCCGCCAGCAACGAAACCGGTTTTCTGTCGCAAAAATTTAGTCGCGCTCTCGGCATGCTTGCCGTAGACAACCAGGCGCGTGTCTGACACGGACCAACGGTAGCAAGTCTTGCTCCAACATTTGGTCGCGGTGCGATGACCAACCACTGGGTTGATATCAAGAACGCGAATTTGATTATCGTCATGGGCGGTAATGCGGCGGAAGCGCATCCGGTGGGGTTCCGCTGGGCGATGGAAGCCAAAATACACAACAATGCCAAGCTGATCGTGATCGATCCGCGCTTTACCCGAACCGCATCGGTGGCGGACTTCTACACGCCGATCCGCTCCGGGACCGACATCGCTTTCCTGTCGGGCGTGTTGCTGTATCTGATGACCAACAACAAGTTCAACCGCGAATACGTCGAGGCCTACACCAACGCCAGCCTGCTGGTGCGGGAAGACTTTGCCTTCGAAGACGGCTTGTTCAGCGGCTACGATGCGGAAAACCGCAAGTACGACAAAACCACCTGGAACTACCAGTTCGACGAGAACGGCTTCGCCAAGCGCGACGTCACGCTGCAGGATCCGCGCTGCGTGTGGAACCTGCTGAAGCAGCACGTGAGCCGCTACACGCCTGACGTGGTGAGCAACATCTGCGGCACGCCGAAGGACGATTTCCTCAAGGTGTGCGAATACATCGCCGAAACCTGCGTGGCGGATAAAACCGCGTCGTTCCTGTACGCCCTGGGCTGGACTCAGCACTCGGTCGGCGCGCAGAACATCCGCACCATGGCGATGATCCAGCTGCTGCTCGGCAACATGGGCATGGCGGGCGGCGGCGTCAACGCGCTGCGCGGCCACTCCAACATCCAGGGGCTGACCGATCTCGGCCTGCTGTCGCAGAGCCTGCCGGGCTACCTGACGCTGCCGTCGGAGAAACAGACCGATCTCGAGACCTACCTGAAGGCCAACACGCCGAAGGCGCTGCTGCCGGGCCAGGTGAACTACTGGGGCAACTACCCGAAATTCTTCGTCAGCATGATGAAGACCTTCTACGGCGACAAGGCGCAGAAGGACAACAGCTGGGGCTTTGACTGGTTGCCGAAGTGGGACAAAGGCTACGACGTGCTGCAGTACTTCGAGATGATGGCGCAGGGCAAGGTCAACGGCTACTTCTGCCAGGGCTTTAACCCGGTGGCGTCGTTCCCGAACAAAAACAAGGTGGTGGCTTCACTGTCCAAGCTGAAGTTCCTGGTGACCATCGATCCGTTGAACACCGAGACCTCCAACTTCTGGCAGAACCACGGCGAGTTCAACGAAGTGGATCCGTCGCAGATCCAGACCGAAGTGTTCCGCCTGCCGTCCACCTGCTTCGCCGAAGAGAACGGCTCGATCGTCAACTCCGGCCGCTGGCTGCAGTGGCACTGGAAAGGCGCGGACGCCCCGGGCGAAGCGCTGAACGACGGCGAGATCCTGGCGGGCATCTTCAGCCGCCTGCGCGAGATGTATGCGCGCGACGGCGGCGCGGTGCCTGAGCAGGTGCTGAACATGACCTGGGACTACCTGACGCCGGACAACCCGGCGCCGGAAGAGGTGGCGCAGGAGAACAACGGCAAGGCGCTGGCGGATCTGCTGGATGCCGACGGCAAAGTGCTGGTGAAAAAAGGCGAACTGCTCAGCTCGTTCGCGCAATTGCGCGACGACGGCACCACCGCCAGCGGTTGCTGGATCTTCGCCGGCAGCTGGACGCCGGCCGGCAACCAGATGGCGCGGCGCGACAACGCCGATCCGTCCGGCCTCGGCAACACGCTGGGCTGGGCCTGGGCATGGCCGCTCAACCGCCGCATTCTGTACAACCGCGCCTCGGCGGATCCGCAGGGCAAACCGTGGGATCCGAAACGCCAACTGCTGGAGTGGGACGGCGCCAAGTGGGTCGGGGCCGATATCCCGGACTACAGCACCGCCGCGCCGGGCAGCGACGTCGGGCCGTTCATCATGCAGCCGGAAGGCATGGGCCGCCTGTTCGCCACCGACAAGATGGCGGAAGGGCCGTTCCCTGAACACTATGAGCCGTTCGAAACGCCGCTCGGCACCAACCCGCTGCACCCGAACGTGGTGTCCAACCCGGCGGCGCGCGTGTTCAAGGACGATCTGGCGGCGATGGGCAAATCCGACAAGTTCCCTTACGTCGGCACCACCTATCGTCTGACCGAGCACTTCCACTACTGGACCAAGCACGCGCGGCTGAACGCCATCGCCCAGCCGGAACAGTTCGTGGAAATCGGCGAAAAGCTGGCGGAAAAGAAAGGCATCAAGCAGGGCGACACCGTGAAAGTCAGCTCCAACCGTGGCTACATCAAGGCCAAGGCGGTGGTGACCAAGCGTATTCGCACGCTGCAGGTGCACGGCCAGGAAGTCGACACCATCGGCATCCCTATTCACTGGGGTTACGAAGGGGTGGCGAAGAAAGGCTTTATCGCCAACACGCTGACGCCGTTCGTCGGCGACGCCAATACGCAAACGCCGGAGTTCAAGGCGTTCCTGGTCAACGTGGAAAAGGTGTAACGGAGACGAATTATGGCCATGCAATCTCAAGACATCATTCGTAAATCCGCCACCAATGGTTTCACGCCGGCGCCGCGCGCCCGTGACCACCAGGAAGAAGTGGCCAAACTGATCGATGTCACCACCTGTATCGGCTGCAAGGCCTGTCAGGTGGCCTGTTCCGAATGGAACGACATCCGCGACGAAGTGGGGCACAACGTCGGGGTGTACGATAACCCCGCCGATCTGACCGCCAAGTCGTGGACGGTGATGCGCTTCTCCGAGGTGGAGGAAAACGGCAAGCTGGAATGGCTGATCCGCAAGGACGGCTGCATGCACTGCGCCGATCCGGGCTGCCTGAAGGCCTGCCCGTCGGAAGGCGCGATCATTCAGTACGCCAACGGCATCGTCGACTTCCAGTCCGAGCACTGCATCGGCTGCGGCTACTGCATCGCCGGCTGCCCGTTCGACGTGCCGCGCATGAACAAGGACGACAACCGGGTGTACAAGTGCACCCTGTGCGTCGACCGGGTGGACGTCGGCCAGGAACCGGCCTGCGTGAAAACCTGCCCGACCGGCGCCATTCACTTCGGCACCAAGGAAGCGATGAAGCAGGTGGCGGCGGATCGCGTCAGCGAGCTGAACACCCGCGGTTACCAGAACGCCGGTCTGTACGATCCGGCGGGGGTGGGCGGCACGCACGTGATGTACGTGTTGCACCACGCCGACAAACCACAGCTGTACCACGGTTTGCCGGACAACCCGAGCATCAGCCCGGCGGTGACCTTCTGGAAGGGCGTGTGGAAACCCCTGGCGGCCATCGGCTTTGCCGCCACCTTCGCGGCCAGCGTGTTCCACTATGTCGGCGTCGGGCCTAACCGCGTCGAAGATGAGGACGAGCACGACGAGTCGCACGACGAGGAGACGCGCAAATGAGAAAGGAAAAGCCCATTCAGCGTTACAGCGCGCCGGAGCGCATCAACCACTGGATCGTGGCGTTCTGCTTCGTGTTCGCCGCCATCAGCGGGCTGGGGTTCTTCTTCCCCTCCTTCAACTGGCTGATGAACATCTTCGGGACGCCGCAGCTGGCGCGCATTCTGCACCCGTTTGTCGGGGTGATCATGTTCGCCGCGTTCCTGCTGATGTTCCTGCGATACTGGAAGCACAACCTGATCAACCGGGAAGATATCGTCTGGGCCAAGAACATCCACAAAATCGCCATGAACGAGGAAGTGGGTGATACCGGGCGCTATAATTTCGGCCAGAAGTGCGTGTTCTGGGCGGCGATTATCAGCCTGGTGCTGCTGCTGGCCAGCGGCGTGGTGATCTGGCGGCCGTATTTTGCGCCGTCGTTCTCCATTCCGCTGATCCGCATCGCGCTGCTGGTGCATTCGCTGGCCGCGGTCGGCCTTATCATCGTGATTATGGTGCACATTTACGCCGCATTGTGGGTAAAAGGCACCATTACCGCGATGGTGGAAGGCTGGGTGCCGGCGGCCTGGGCCAAGAAACATCATCCGCGCTGGTACCGTGAGGTCCGCGAGAAACGACAGGAAGATAAACCCTGATGAGTATCCGCATCGTTCCTAAAGAGCAGTTAGGGGCACAGCGTGAGAAGTCCACAACGGCGGAGAACATCCCGCCGTTACTTTTCGCCAACCTGAAAAGCCTGTACAGCCGCCGCGCCGAACGTCTGCGTCAGCTGGCTGTCGACAACCCGCTGGGCGACTACCTGAACTTTGCCGCCGAGCTGGCGCAGGCGCAGCAGCATGCGCTGCACGATAACCCGCTGGCGCTCGATCTTAGCGAAGCGTTGGCGCAGGGCGCCGCCAGCGGCAAACCGCCGCTCGATCTGAGCGTGTTCCCGCGCAGCGAGCACTGGCGCAAGCTGTTGACATCGCTGATCGCCGAGCTGCGGCCGCAGGCGCCGGAGCATATTCTGGCGGTGCTGGACAACCTGGAGAAGGCCTCGGCGCACGAGCTGGAGCTGATGGCCGACGCCTTACTCAACCGCGAGTTCGGCAAGGTAGGCAGCGAGAAGGCGCCGTTTCTCTGGGCCGCGCTGTCGCTCTATTGGGCGCAGATGGCCAGCCTGATCCCCGGCAAGGCGCGCGCCGAATACGGCGAGCAGCGCCAGTTCTGCCCGGTGTGCGGCAGCATCCCGGTCTCCAGCATGGTGCACATCGGCACCGTCAACGGCCTGCGCTACCTGCACTGCAACCTGTGCGAAAGCGAATGGCACGTGGTGCGGGTGAAGTGCAGCAACTGCGAGCAGACTCGCGATCTCAACTACTGGTCGCTGGACAGCGAGCAGGCGGCGGTGAAGGCGGAGAGCTGCGGCGACTGCGGCACTTACCTGAAGATCCTCTATCAGGAAAAAGACCCGCAGGTCGAAGCGGTGGCCGACGATCTGGCTTCGCTGGTGCTGGATGCCCGTATGGAAGAAGAAGGCTTCGGCCGCAGCAGCATCAATCCGTTCCTGTTCCCGGCGGAGTAACCGCCCGGCCCCGTTCGCGCGGGGCCGGATGAGCAATTTCAGAACGGGCTTCTGGCAATCGCCCGGGCGAGTTGCTACGTTTAGGCCATAACGCGCCAAGCGAAAGGAACCACGATGTTAAACACCCTGGCAAAACTGACCGCGGTCGCCGTGTTGGCGGTTGGACTGGCGGCCTGCGACAACAAAGACGACACCAAACCGGCGGTGCCGCCGCCGGACACCAAGCCGACCGTGACGCAGCCCGCGCCACCGCCGCCGCCTGCGCCGGTAGAAACCCCGCCCGCGCCGCCGGGGCTGAACGTGTCGCTGCAGAAGGGCAAGATCACCTTCGAGCTGCCGCCGGGCTTTAGCGATCAAACGCTGAACAGCGGCATCATCAACGACAGCACCTCCACCATTCAGCGCTTCCTTGACGGCAAGTCGCGCCAGAGCGCGGTCTCGTCCGAAGTGATCCCGCCGGACGGCATGAAGCTCAACACCAGCGACAAAATGCTGAAGGAGCTGACGCAGAGCGCCATCACGGTGCTGGCCGAACGCTATCAGAATATCCAGACCACCAAAGAAGAGAACTTCAGCGTCGGCAAACAGAAGTTTCGCCGGGTGGATACCGAACAGACCGTCAACGGGCAAAAGGTGGTCTCCACCCTGGTGTTGACGGTGTTCAACAAGCGGGTGGTGACGTTACAAATGCTGTCGCCGGCCAAAACGCCGGAAGTGCATCAGGCGCTGGTGCAGCGGATTATCGATACCCTGGCGGTGAAGTAAGGACGCCGCAGCCAGGACGAAGCGGAGGAGACCGGATGAAGCTTATCGGCAGTTACACCAGCCCCTTTGTGCGCAAGATTTCCGTGATGCTGCTGGAGAAGGGAATTGCGTTCGAATTCGTCAACGATCCGCCGTATGAGCCCGGCAGCCGGGTGAAGGAGTTGAACCCGCTCGCCAAGGTGCCGGTGCTGATCGCCGATGACGGCGAGGTGTTTTACGACTCGCCGGTGGTGGCCGAATACCTTGAGCTGCTGGCGGTGGAACCGGCGTTTTTGCCGGTCGAGCGCGCCGCTGCGCTGCGCGTTCGTCAGGTGGCGGCGCTGGCGGACGGCGTGACCGAAGCGGCGGCGACGCTGTTCCGCGAAAGCCGGCGCGCGCCGGAAAAACAGGACGAAAGCTGGATGCTGCGTCAGCGCGACAAGCTGACGCAGGGCCTGGACGCGCTGGAGGCGCTGGCGCGGGAAAAAGCGTGGCTCAATGCCGAGCGGCTGACGCTGGCGGATATCGCCACCGGCTGCGCGCTGGGCTACCTCAATTTCCGCCGCATCCTGCCCAACTGGTGCGTCGAGCGCCCGGCGCTGGTCAAACTGGCCGAACGCCTGTTCGCCCGCGAAAGTTTCGCCCGCACGGCGCCGCCCTAAGCTTTCCTTTCTCCCCGCCGCGGCGGGGTTTTGCTATGCCGATACGTTTAAACTGAAAACCGAGCGACCATGAGCACTGAATCCCACCTTCTTTACAGCCAACTGCCCGCCATCGACCGCCTGCTGCGTGAACCCGCGATTGAACCGCTGGTGGCGCAGCATGGCCAGACGCTGATCGGCGAACTGCTGCGCCGGCTGCAGGCCGAGGCGCGCGCCGCTATCAGGCAACAGCAACGTTTACCCGCCTGGTGCGGCGACTGGCCGCAGGCGCTGCGGGCCGAGCTGGCCCGACAGCAACGCCCGGCTTTGCTGCCGGTGTTCAACCTCAGCGGCACCGTGCTGCACACCAACCTCGGGCGCGCCCTGCTGGCGCAGCCGGTGAAGGATGCGGTGAACGCGGTGATGGGGGAGGCGGTGACGCTGGAGTACGATCTGGACGGCGCCGGGCGTGGCCATCGCGATCGGGCGGTGGCGGATCTGCTGTGCCGGCTGACCGGCGCGGAAGACGCCTGCATCGTCAATAACAACGCGGCGGCGGTGCTGCTGATGCTGGCGGCGATCGCCCCCGGCAAAGAGGTGGTGGTGTCGCGCGGCGAGCTGGTGGAAATCGGCGGCGCGTTCCGCATTCCCGACGTGATGCGCCAGGCCGGCTGTCAATTGGTCGAGGTCGGCACCACCAACCGCACCCATCTGAAGGATTACCGCCAGGCCATCAACGAGCAGACTGGTTTGTTAATGAAAGTGCACACCAGCAACTACAGCATTCAGGGCTTTACCGCGGCGGTCGACGAGGCCGAACTGGCGCAGCTCGGGGCCGAACAGGGCGTGCCGACCGCCACCGATCTGGGCAGCGGCTCGCTGATCGATATGGCGCAGTACGGCCTGCCCGCCGAGCCGATGCCGCAGCGGCTGCTGGCCGCCGGCGTCGATCTGGTGACGTTCTCCGGCGATAAGCTGCTGGGCGGCCCGCAGGCTGGCATCATCGTCGGCAAAAAGGCGCTGATCGCGCGCCTGCAGCAGCATCCGCTCAAACGCGCGCTGCGCGTCGGCAAGCTGACGCTGGCGGCCCTGGAGGCCACGCTGCGGCTTTATTTGCAGCCGGAAAAACTGGCTGAGCAGCTGCCGACGCTGCGGCTGCTGACCCGCCCGCAGCAGGAGATGCAACAGGCGGCCGAGCGGCTGCTGGCGGCGCTGACGCCGCGGTTCACCACCGATTTCGACCTGCGCGCCGAACCCTGCTGGTCGCAGATAGGCAGCGGTTCGCTGCCGGTGGATCGCCTGCCCAGCTATGCCCTGACCTTCACGCCGCGCGACGGCCGCGGCGCCACGCTGGAAGCGCTGGCCGAACGCTGGCGCCGTCTGCCGCAGCCGGTGATCGGCCGCCTCGGCGACGGCCGGCTGTGGCTGGATCTGCGCTGTCTGGAACAGGAAGGGGCGCTGATCGCAGCGCTGAGCGCATCATGATCATCGCCACCGCCGGCCATGTCGATCATGGCAAAACCACCCTGCTGCAGGCGATCTCCGGGATCAACGCGGATCGCCTGCCGGAAGAAAAGCGCCGCGGCATGACCATCGATCTGGGTTACGCCTACTGGCCGCAGCCGGACGGCCGGGTGCTGGGCTTTATCGACGTGCCCGGCCACGAGAAATTCCTCGCCAACATGCTGGCGGGCGTCGGCGGCATCGACCATGCGTTGCTGGTGGTGGCCTGCGACGACGGCGTGATGGCGCAAACCCGCGAGCATCTGGCGATCCTGCGCCTGAGCGGGCGCCCGGCGCTGACGGTGGCGCTGACCAAGGCCGACCGGGTGGAGGCGGCGCGTGTCGATGAGGTGCGCGGTCAGGTGCGCGACGAGCTGGCGAGCCAGGGGTGGCCCGATGCGCCGCTGTTCGTGACCGCGGCGGCGGCGGGCGAGGGCATCGAGGCGCTGCGCGCGCATTTGCTGGCGTTGTCGCCCGCTGAACATGCGCTGACGCGCCGTTTTCGCCTGGCGGTAGACCGCGCGTTCAGCGTCAAAGGGGCGGGGCTGGTGGTGACCGGCACCGCGCTCGGCGGCCGGGTGAAGGTGGGGGATACGCTGTGGCTGACCGGCGCCGACGCGCCGGTGCGGGTGCGCGGCCTGCATGCCCAGAATCAGACCGTGGAACATGCGCAGGCCGGGCAGCGCATTGCGCTTAACATCAGCGGCGATGTCGATAAAGAGCGGGTCGCGCGCGGCGATTGGCTGCTGGCGCAGCGTCCGCACGAAGCGGCGGAACGCATTCTGGTGGCGCTGGAGACGGATCGGCCGATCCGCCATTGGCAGCCGCTGCATCTGCACCATGCCGCCAGCCACATCACCGGGCGCATCTCGTTGCTGAACGACGGGCTGGCGGAACTGATCCTCGATCGTCCGCTGTGGTTGGCGCAGAACGATCGGCTGGTGCTGCGCGATATCGGCGCGCGGCAAACGCTGGGCGCGGCTCGGGTGCTCAGGCTGAATGCGCCCAAGCGCGGCAAGCGTCAGCCGGACTATCTGGCATGGCTGCAAGCCCTGGCGCTGGCGCAAGACGATGCGCAGGCGCTGGCGCTTGAATTGCCGCACGGCGCGCTGTCACTGGCAGCGTTCGCCTGGGCGCGTCAATTGACGGACGATGGCCTGGACGAGCTGCTGGCGAACCGCGATCTGCTGATCGTCGGTGACCGGGCGCTGGCGCAGGATCAGGTGCAACAGGCGGAAAGCCGCCTGCTGCAGGTGCTGGCGGAGTACCACCAACAGCACGCCGATCAGCTGGGCTTAGGGCGCGCCCGCCTGCGGCGCATGGCCCTGCCTCAGCAGCCGGAAACGCTGGTGTTTATGATGATCGATCGGCTGCTGCGGGCCGGCGCGCTGCGCAATACGCGCGGCTGGCTGCACCTGCCGGAACACGGCCTGGCGTTCAGCGCCGAAGAGGCGCCGCTGTGGGCGCGCATCGAACCGCTGTTCGGCGACGAGCCGTGGTGGGTGCGCGATCTGGCGAGCGAGCTGGGCGAAGAGGAGAGCCGGGTGCGCGCGCTGTTGCGCAAGGCGGCTCAGCTGGGCCATGTGACGGCGGTGGTGGTGGATCGCTACTACCTCAGCCGACGCATCGATCAGTTCGCGGCGCTGATCCGCGAGCTGGATGCGGAGCGCGGGGGCGCCAACGCCGCCGATTTCCGCGATCGGCTCGGCGTCGGGCGCAAGCTGGCGATCCAGGTGCTGGAGTTCTTCGATCGCAGCGGCTTTACCCGCCGCAAGGGCAACGAGCATCTGCTGCGCGACGGCGGGTTGTTCGGCAACTGATTGCATGTTTTTTGTTCTCCAATGGCGGTATAATCAGCTTTAATCACTTTGATTGATGTTGATTGTACTGAGGAGCAAGACGATGAATACGAAAGTCATCACCGCTCATGTCCCGCTGCCTTTGGCTGAAAAGGTGGATGAAATGGCCGCCAAACTTGAACGCTCGCGGGGATGGATAGTGAAGCAAGCCCTCACCGCCTGGCTCGAGCAAGAGGAAGAGCGCCGTCGATTAACGCTGGCGGCGCTGGCCGATGTCGAACAGCAAAACGTTATCGATCATGAGTCGGTAGAAGCCTGGGCGGCCAGCCTGGACAGTGACGAGCCGCTGCCGGTACCGCGCTGATGGAATTAAAATGGACGAGTAAGGCGCTATCGGATTTGGCGCGTTTGTTTGAGTTTCTTGCCTTGGCTAACCGCACTGCGGCAGCGAATTCGGTGAAGGCCTTGGTCGCCGCGCCTAAAGCGTTGCTCGATAATCCCCGCCTGGGTGAAAGATTGGACGAGTTTTTACCGCAGGAAGTGAGGCGTATTCTGGTCGGCCGCTATGAGATACGTTATCAGGTACAGCCGGCAGCGATTTATGTTCTGCGTATTTGGCATACCCGCGAAGAGCGATAGGCCGAATTCCCCTACCCGATAAACCTGACGGCGGCCCGGCTGACGTCGGGCGTTTGGGCGGTGAGAAACGCCTGTAAACGTTCGATCAGCGGCCGTTTTGCCGATTCTTCCGGCCAAACCAGATAGTAACCGTCGCCGGTGCGCACGGCGACGTCACAAGGCAACACCAATAATCCCTCCTCAATCGTCCGCAGGCTCAGCGCCAGATCGCCGATCGAGACGCCGTGCCCGGCGATGGCCGCCGCGTTGCCCTGTTCCAGCGAATCAAATACCTGGCCGCGCATGAGATCGATCGGGGTCGCGATGCCGCTTTTCTGCAGCCAGCGCCGCCAGTCGCGCCGATCGGGCGAAGGGTGGATCAGCGGGCAGGCGGCGAGATCCCGCTGCCCGTCGGCGAGCAGCGCGGGGGCGCAAATCGGGATCAGCCATTCGTCGAACAGCTTGGCGGCGGCGGTATTGGCGCCAAAATGGCCGTTGCCGAGCAGGATGGCGCAGTCGTAGGGTTCGCTGAAAAAATCCACGCTGTCGATGTCCATCCAGACGCTGGCTGCCTGCACCTCGAACGCCTGCGCCGTTTGCCGGAACCGGCTCAGGCAGTCCAGCAGCCAGCGCAGGGTCAGGGTGGAGGGCGCCTTCAGCCGCAGCAGATCGCGGTGGCTTCTGAACAGCTCACAGGCTTGCTCGATGCGGCCAAACCCTTGCTGCAGCTCGGCGGCGAAGATTTTCCCCTGCGGCGTGACCTCGATACGCGGGCCGTTGCGCTGGAACAGCCGGCAGCCGAAGTGCTGCTCCAGCGTTTTGATGTGCTTGCTGACCGCGCTCGGGGTGAGATGCAGCTCCTCGGCGGCCAGCGTGAACGAGCCGGTGCGGGCGGCGCTTTCGAAGGCGCGCAGGGCGTAAAGCGGCGGAAGGGAACTGGCCATCGCGGCGTCTCTAATAATGAGTCTGATTCACAGTAAACGACAGGATTACTCCTTTTTCAAGGCGGGGGCGGCGGCATGATAATGGCGCGACGCCAACTGACTGAATGTGAGTGAAATAAAGATGAACCTGTCGTTGCTGGCGGCGTATTTCGCCGCCATTTTGTTGCTGATCGCCGCGCCGGGGCCGGTGGTGGCGATGGTGGCCAACACCGCGGCGCGCTTTGGCGCCCGGCGTGCGCTGTTGACCGCGCTGGGCAGCAACGGAGCCTCCTTGTTGCTGATCGGCGTCGCCGCGCTGATTATCACCGGGCTGTTCGCCGTGGATATGCGCTTGCTGCAGTGGATAGGCCTGCTGGGTTGCCTGTTTATCGGCCGTATGGCGATCGTCTCGCTGTATGAGGATTTATCCGCGCGAGCCCCCGATGTGCAGCCCGTTGCGCCGCCGCAAAAACGCTCGGCGATCCTGAACGGTTTTCTGGTGGGCATCGCCAACCCCAAAGACATTATCTTCTTCGTCGCCTTTTTCCCGCAGTTCATCGCCGTCACCCCCTCGATCGGCGCCAGCCTGACGCTGCTGACCGCGCTGTGGGTGCTGGCGGACTTCGCCATTTTGCTGACCTATATCACCCTGCTGTCGGGAACGGCGCTGCAGCGCGCGCGGCGGGCGATCTCTGTCCTGTCGGCGTTGCTGCTGTTGGGGGTGGCGGTGGTGGGAACGGGGTATGCGCTGTGGGGGCTGCTCGGCTGAAGCCGCATAAAAAACGCCGGTCGGGAAACCGGACCGGCGTTTTATCGTCGCGTTTACGCCGCGCCGTTCGGCTGCGGCGTGGGGTCGCCGTTGCGGCGTTTGGCGAGGAACAGCGCCACCAGCGTCAGCCAGCACAGGCCGCTGATGAGGTTGAACAGGTTGAACAGCCCGCTGCCGCCCCAGACGTAGGCGACCTTGGCCAGCTCGATGCCGACGGTGAACACCATCATGCTCAGCATGCCCATCGTGGCCGACACTGTGCCCTTGCTGACGTTGCTGGAGAACAGCGTCAGGCGGTACAGCCCGGCGTTGGCCAGGCCAATGCCGAAGGCGTACAGACTCAGGCCGGCGGTCATCCACAGGTAGGCGTGGCTGGAGAACTGGGTCGCCAGCGCGGCGATCAGCAGCCCCAGCAGCATCGGGCCTGCGCCCAGCTTGATCAGGCGCTCCACGCTGTTTTTGCCGGTCAGGCGTGCCAGCGTCAGGTTGCCGAGGATCAGCGCGCCGAACACCGGGATCTGCAGCAGGCCGTAGTCCAGCGTCGACAGCGACTCGCCGCTGATCAGGATCACCGGCGACTGGGCGATCCAGGCCAGCAGCGGCAGGCTGGCGAAACCGATCGCCAGGGCGCCGCACAGGAAGCGGCGGTTGCCCAGCACCTGGCGGTAGTCGCGCCACAGGTTGGCGGCGGAAAACGCCTCGCCCTGCAGCGTGGCGGTTTCCGGCATCGCTTTCCACAGGCCGTAGAAGGCGATGGCCGCCAGCGCCGCAAACAGCACAAACATGCTCTGCCACGGCGCGACGTGGATCAGCGCCGCGCCGGCCAGCGGCCCGAGCAGCGGGGCGATCAGCGCCACGTTAGCCATCAGGGCGGTGATTTTGATGCACACCGCCTCCTCGAACGACTCCTGGATGGTGGCGTAGCCGACCGCGCCGATAAAGCACAGGCCGATGCCCTGCAGGAAACGCATGGCGATAAACTGCTCGATGGTGGTGACCAGCAGGATCGCCAGGCAGGAGACGATGAAGAACGCCACCCCGGCCAGCATCACCGGGCGACGGCCGCGACGATCCGACAGCGGCCCGAGCAGCCACTGCAGGAAAATGCCGCCGGCCAGATAGGCGGTCATCGAGGTGGGCACCCACTCTTCGCCGGCGTTGAAATCCGCCACGACGGCCAGCATGCCCGGCTGAATCATATCGTTGCCGATATAGGTGGCGAACTCGAACAGCACCAGACAAAGAGGGAATAAAAGCGCCTGTCGGCCCAAACGTGCCGCAGGTGGTAATGTCGTTTTCATATTATTGTACTGATAGTAAAAGAGAAAAAGGAACTGCCAGGGCGGGAAGCGCAAACTGAGCGAGTTGTGGCGGCTATTTTGCCGCCAATTGTTCACCTTCGCAATCATAAGGTGTTGTTTAAGTGCATTCTGATATTTCGCTTTTGGGTTGTCGCCGAACGCCGTGCCCGATAACCTCTTCTTAACATATCAATATGACACAAGATCGGGCGAGCGTTTGAGCGAGAAAATCGGCTGGATAGACAACCTGCGGGCGATGGCGTGCATGATGGTGGTGATGATCCACGCCACCACCTATTACGTCACCAACGGCGCGGCGATAGGGTTGCACAACTGGGACATCGCCAACGTGCTGAACTCACTGTCGCGCGTATCGGTGCCGCTGTTCTTCATGATTTCCGGCTACCTGTTCTTCGGCGAAAAGAGCGCCGGCCGGCGGCATTTCACCCGCATCGCCTGCTGCATTCTGTTCTACAGCGCCATCGCGCTGATCTATATCGCGGCCTTCACCAAGATCGGTTTCTGGCCGTCGCTGCGCGGCATCCTGCAAAAGCCGGTGTTTTACCACCTGTGGTTTTTCTACGCCATCGCAGTGATTTACCTGCTGTCGCCGCTGATCAGCGTCAAGCCGGTGTCGCGCCGCTATCTGGCCGTCGCGCTGGTGGTGTTGGCGGCGCTCGCCAACCCGAATACCGACAAGCTGGCCTTCGGCAACGCGCACCTGCTGCCGGTTAACCTGTATATCTACGGCGATACCTTCTACTACCTGCTGTATGCGTTGGCCGGGCGGGCGATTGGCATGATGGAGGCGCGCGGGCGCGCCGTGGGCTGGTTGGCGGCGCTAGGATTTGCGCTGTGCGTGGCGCTGATCGCGCGCGGCACCAAGCATCAGCTGTTCATCAACGGCAACTTCGCCGATACCTACTACATCTACAGCGGCCCGCTGGTGTTTATGGCGGCGGTGGCGCTGTTGGTGTGGGTGAAACACTGTTTGCCGCAGCCGATCGGCTGGCTGAGCGCGTTTTCCCGCCATTCGCTGGCGATTTACGGTTTTCACGCCCTTATCGTTAACGTGATGCGCAGCCGGCACTTGGATTTCACCGGCCACCCGCTGCTGGATATCTTCTGGGTGTTCGGCGTGGCGCTGGGGGGCAGCCTGCTGCTGTCTGTTGGCCTGCAGCGGCTGGATACCCGCCGGCTGGTGTCATAGCGGCGAGCGCTGGCGCTGCTGGGCGCGGCGCAGCTGCCGCCCGGAAGAAAAACCGGCCGCCAGCGCGGCCTTCTCCAACCCATACCCTTGCTGCAGGCGCTGTTGCGCCACCGCCAACCGCAGCTGTTCATGATATTCCCGCACGCTGATGCCGACGTGGCTGCGAAACAGCCGCGCCAGATGGCGGCTGCTGACGTGCGCCTTCTCCGCCACCTGCGGCACCGACCAGTCGGCTTCCGGCTCGGCGGCCATCACGTCCTGCGCGCGGTGCACCGCCGGGTGCAGGTGGTTGCGGTAACGCAGCCAGGGCGACAGCTGCGGATCGTCGCCGGCGCGGCGGAAATAAACCACCATGTCGCGTGCGACGTCGCGCGCCCGGCCGGAGCCGCAGTGGCGGTGGACCAGGTGCAGTGCCAAATCGATGCCGGTGGTGATGCCCGCGCTGGTATAGACGCCGCGGTCTTCGACGAAGATGCGGTTCTCTTTCACCTGCGCCGCCGGCGCCTGCAGGCGGATACGTTCGATGACGTCGTGGTGGGTGGTGCACTGATAGCCGTCGAGCAGCCCGGCCTGCGCCGCCAGCAGCGCGCCGGAGCAGATGCACACCAGGGTGATGCGCTGCCGCTGCAGATCGGGCCGCAGCGTCGCCAGCCAGCGGCGGGCCTGCTCGGCCTCTTCACCGGCGAAATAGCGCTGCGAATCGCCGACGCCTGGCAACACCAGGATGGCGCCGTCTTCCAGGCGTTCGGGCAACGGCTGCAGGCCGCTCAGCGTCATGCCGATGGAGCAGACGAGCTGCGGCGCCGGGCTGAGGTAACGCAGGCTGAACGACCCGGCGAGGCGCAGGGTTTCCGCCGGGCCGCTGACGTCGAGCGACAGCACGTTGGGCAACAGCAGAAAATAGACGGCCTGCGGCATGGTTACTCCTGTGCGAGTTGCGCCAGCGCCTCATCCACGCTGGCGATGCGGGCGAAACGATCGACCAGTACGGTTTCAGTATGCCGCTTCAGCTGCGCGGGGGTAAAGACTTCACCGTCGGGATGGCGCATCGGGAAGGTCAGCGTCGCCTCGGTGACGAAGGTCACCCGATAACCGAGATCGGACGCCACCCGGGTGGTGGTTTCACAGCACTGTTCGGTGCGGATGCCGGAGATGATCAGGTGGTTGATATCCCGCTCGCGCAGCCAGGCGTCGAGGCCGGATTCGGTCAGCGCATTGTGTACATGCTTATGCACGGTGATATCCGCTTGGTGGGTGAGGAATGGCAGGCGCTGCACGTGGCCCGAAGCCAGCGAGAACGGCCCCTGCGGCGAGACGTGCAGCACGTCGACCAGCGCCGCGCCGCGTTGCTGACAGCCCGCGATCAGGCGGGTCAGCGCCTGTTGAAACGCCGGCAGATCGTCCTCCTGCCAGAATGGACGGTGCTGGAATGATTGCTGGACATCGATGATCAATAACGCGCTCTGTGACATTTTCGGCCCTCCGCCAGTGTGTGTAGCGACCATATTGCGCCGCGCCTTACTCTGGCAGAAGGCCAAAAACGGCCATCATGATGACAACAGCGGACCGACCTTAGGCTTTGCTCACCTGGCCAGCCACCAGGCGCCCCTGATGGAAGGTGGCGCTGCGCGCCGGCAGGCGGGCGACCGCCTCGGCGGAACAGCTGGCGTTGACCAGCACGAACTCGGCGGCATCGCCGGCTTTCGGCCAGGCGCGCTGGCCCTTATCGTCCAGCGGCAGCACGCCGCCGGTGGAGATGGCCATGGCGCGCGACAGGTGATACTCGTCGGAGCCGCGGTACAGCTGGGCGTACAGGTTGGCCTTCTCCAGGATGTCGCCGGTGCCGAACGGCGACCAGTGGTCGATCACGCTGTCGGTGCCGGTCATCACGAACACCCCTTTCTCGCTGAGCTGCGGCAGCGGCATCATCAGGCTGCCGATCGGCACCGTGGAGGCGATGGTGATCTGCTGCGCCGCCAGCCGGGTGGCGGTTTCCGCCAGTTCGCCCGGCGTCAGCGTGGTCAGGGCGAAAGCGTGGCTGATGGTGACCTTGCCGCGCAGCGCCGGGTTTTTCTCCACGGTGGCGATCATGTAGTTGATGGCGGCGACCCCGGCCGGGCTGGTTTCATGCAGGTGGATATCCACGCCTTTGCCGGTATCGAGGGCGATCTGGAACATGGCGTCCAGCGATTTCTCCATCGCGCCGTCGACGTTGGTCGGATCCAGCCCGCCGACGTACTGCACGCCCATCTGCATCGCTTCGCGCATCAGCGCATCGACCCTGGAGTGCAGCAGGCCGTGCTGCGGGAAGGCGACGATTTCACAGCTGAAGTCCGCCTGGTGGTTTTCCAGCGCGCGCTGCAGGTGCTCCAGGCTTTTCAGGCCGCTGACCGGATCGATATTGCAGTGGCTGCGCGCCACGGTGCTGCCTTTGGATTGCAGCAGGGCGATCAGATTTTCCGCCCGCTGCTGCGAGGTGGGCAGCAGTTTCGGGATCAGCGTCTGCTCCAGCGCGATCATGTCCATGATGGTTTTGCCCTGGCGCGGGCGCGGCGCCTGCCACGGGCCGCTGTAGAAGGTTTTGTCCAGGTGGATGTGCATATCGCGAAACGCCGGCAGCAGCAGCTGGCCCTGCGCCTGATAGCGGGGCACGCCGGCGGGCAACGCGGCGTTGGCGGCGTGAATGGCGGCGATCTTGCCGTCTTTGATCTCAAGCGTGTACAGCGCGGTGCGGGTGCCGATCACCGTGTCGCCGTCGTATTCAAAGCCGTCTTCCAGCCGCACCTCGCTCAGGCAGTAATGGCGATCGGTCAGGGTCATCGGCGTTGGCGCACACGGCTCGCCGCTAGGCGAAGCGGCCTGCGCCATGCCGCCGGTCAGGCCGATCACCGCGCAGGCGGTGGTAAGTTTGCCGGTTTGGCTGAGGAAGGCTCTGCGGCCCGGTTGTTGAGGGTTTTCCACGTTCGGTTCCTTAATCCAGAGGTGAGGTGGGTGAAAACATCCCCCAATTTAGGAGAGGAACCGGCCGGTTGGCAGCGACATTTGCCACTGGTAACTATTCGATTTGGTAATGACCGGCGTGCGCTGGCGTTTATATCAACCCGCAAAACACCGTCAGACGCTGGGCCAGCGCCAGCGTGGCGGCGGGGGCGCCGTCGCGGTAGTAGAGCGCCAGTTCGAAGCTGTCTATCGGCGGCAATCCTTCGGCCGCCCCCAGCACCCGGTGCGTGGGTAAACGACAGCCGGCCGGCAGCAGGGTGACGCCCAGCCCGGCGGCGGAAGCGGCGGTCAGCGCCGCCAGGCTGGCGCTGCTGTAGCCGATGCGCCAGCGTTTGCCGAGGTTGTCGAGCGCCTGGCACAGCTCGTCGCGGTACAGGCCGCTGAGCGGAAACACCGCCAGTGGCACCGGCGATTGTTCGATGGCCGGGAAGGCCAGGCTGTCCAGCCACAGCAGCGGTTCCGGCCGCGCGGCGCGCGGCGGTTGCTGGCGGCGCTGCTTCACCAGGATCAGATCCAGCTCTTCACGCGCGTAGGCGCTGTGCAGATCGGCGCTCAGGCCGCTGGCGACGTCCAGCCGCAGGTGCGGGTGCTCGCGGCTGAATTCCGCCAGCAGCTCGGTGGTGGGCACGGCGAAATCTTCCGGCATACCGATTCGCAGCACGCCGTCGCGCCAGATGCCGGTCAGCGCGTCATGGGCTTCTTCATTCAGCGCGATAATGCGGCGCGCGTAGCTCAACAGCTTGACGCCTTCTTCGGTCAGCAGCACCTGATGCGAGGAGCGTTCAAACAGCGGCTTGCCCAGCATCTCTTCCAGCCGGCGCACCTGCTGGCTGACGGTGGACTGCGACAAGAACACCCGCTCTGCGGCGCGGGTGAAGCTGTTGCTGTCGCACACGGCGACGAAGCTGAGCAGCAGCTGCGGATTGAACATCGGGTAGCGATTCATTTTCCCACTGTTGGCTATTTTATTATTTAATTTCCCAATACTAGCGGCGTTGCCTACAGTAACGCAACGCTGCGGCGATCGCGCTGTGACGCCGCACTCTTCATTTTGCAGTACCAGGAATATACCGTGTTAAATCATTCTGTTAATTCACCTTCTCCACGTCGCTGGCTCAACCCTCTGTTGCTGGCGCTGGTGTTGATCGGCCTGAACATGCGGCCGCTGTTGACTTCGATCGGCCCGTTGCTGCCGACGTTGCGCCAGGCCACCGGGCTGAGTTTTGGCGGCGCGGCGCTGCTGACCACGCTGCCGGTGCTGATGATGGGGCTGATGGCGCTGGCGGGCGGCGCCATCAACCGACTGTTCAGCGAACGCAGCGCCGTGGCGTTGAGCCTGCTGGCGATCGGGCTGGGCGCGCTTTGGCGCGAACTGGCCCCCGGCAGCGTGCAACTGTTAATGAGCGCGGTGCTGGGCGGGCTCGGCATCGGGGTGATCCAGGCGGTGATGCCCGGCATCATCAAGCATCACTTCCTTAAAAGCATGGCGCTGGTGGCGGGGCTGTGGTCGGCGGCGCTGATGGGCGGCGGCGGGCTGGGTGCGGCGATCACCCCATGGCTGATGAGCGCGGGGCATGACTGGCACAGCGCGCTGGCCTGGTGGGCGTTGCCGGCCCTGGTGGCGCTATTGGCCTGGTGGCCGGTCAGCCGCGGGCTGTCTCGCCTGGGCGCGGCGGGCGAACACCGCGGCTCAAGCCTGCTGCGCAACCGGCGCGCCTGGCTGCTCGGCGCCTATTTCGGCCTGATCAACGGCGGCTATACCAGCCTGATCGCCTGGCTGCCGCCGTATTACATGCAGCTTGGCTGGCAGCCGCAGGCCAGCGGTTCGCTGCTGGCGCTGATGACCTTTGGCCAGGTGATGGGCGCGCTGCTGCTGCCAGCGCTGGCGCGCAATCATGACCGGCGGCCGCTGCTGCTGCTGGCGCTGATGATGCAACTGATCGGCTTTATCGGCCTGATTTATCTGCCGCAGACGTTGCCGTGGCTGTGGGTGTTGCTTTCCGGGCTGGGGCTGGGCGGCGCGTTCCCGCTGTGCCTGGTGCTGGCGCTCGATCACCTGCACCAGCCGGCGGCGGCCGGGCGGCTGGTGGCCTTTATGCAGGGCGTCGGGTTTCTGCTGGCGGGCGTGACGCCCTACCTCTCCGGCCTGCTGCGCGACTACAGCGGCGGCTTCGAGCTGGACTGGCAGATCCATGCGCTGCTGGTGGTGGTGCTGATCGCCATTACCTGGCGCTTCCACCCGCACAGCTACCGACGGGCGTTCGCCGAATAATATTTCTGTCATTGCCGCTCCCTATAGTGACGTTGCTTTTACTTCTGGGCGATAACAACGAAAAGGGATAATGACATGCACAACACCAAAACCCGGCTGGCGCTGCTGGTCGGCTGCATGGCGCTGAGCGCCAACCTGTGGGCCGAGGCGCAGCCGGTGCAGGCGACGCTGGCCGGGCATGCGCTGCTGCCGGTGAAATCCACCGTTGCCACACCGAAGGACGCGCCGAGCGATCTGCAGCAGAGCGGCAAATACACCAGCGGCAAACGCATCACCGAGCTGGGCAGCGTGGCGGGCAAATCCGCCGATCGCCTGACCGGGATCGGCCTGCCGATCAACGGCCAGCCGCTGCAGGGCCACTCCGGCATCAAACACATGCCCGACGGCACTTACTGGGTGCTGACCGACAATGGTTTCGGCAGCAAGGCCAACTCGCCGGACGCCATGCTGTACCTCAACCACTACAAGATCGATTTCAAAGACGGCACGGTCGCGCCGCTGAAGACGGTGTTCCTGCACGATCCGGATAAAAAGGTGCCGTTCCACATCATCAACGAGAGCACCGAGCAGCGCTATCTGACCGGCAGCGATTTCGATCCGGAAAGCTTCCAGTTTGCCGACGATGCCTTGTGGATCGGCGAAGAATTTGGGCCTTACCTGATCAAGGCCGACCTGAACGGCAAAGTGCTGGCGGTGTTCGACACCCAGGTGGATGGCAAAGTAGTGAAATCGCCGGACAACCCGACGCTGACCCTGCCGGGCGCGCCGGACGGCAAACAGAACTTCCAGGTGGCGCGTTCCAAAGGCTTTGAAGGCATGGCTGCCTCGCCGGACGGCAGCAAGCTGTACCCGCTGCTGGAAGGGGCGCTGTGGGACGGCGAACAGTTCGAGAACGTCGGCGGCAAACGCTACCTGCGGGTGCTGGAGTTCGACGTCAAACAGCAGGCCTGGACCGGCCGCAGCTGGCAGTACGTACTGGAAGACAACCAGAACGCCATCGGCGACTTCAACATGATCGACGCCACCCACGGGCTGGTGATCGAGCGCGACAACGGCGAAGGCACGCCGGACAAAGCCTGCGCCGCCGGTGCGCCAACCGACAACTGCTTCAGCCAGGTAGCCAAGTTCAAGCGAGTGTATAAAATCGCTTTCTCGGACGCCAACGTCGGCAAACCGGTCGAGAAACTGGGTTATATCGACCTGATGAACATTCAGGATCCGAACAAGCTGGCGCGCAAGCCGCTGAACGACGGCGTGCTGACCTTCCCGTTCTTCACCATCGAGAACGTGGACGTGGTGGACGCCAACCACATCATCGTCGGCAACGACAACAACTTCCCTTTCTCCTCCAGCCGCCAGCCCAATATGGCGGATGACAACGAGTTCATCCTGCTGGACGTGAAGGATTTCCTGAAGTAGCGCTCCCCGGCCGCCGAATCGCCGACGGCCGCCATTTCCCGCTTAGCGCAGCGAACAAACTGCGCTATAATCAGCGCCTTGCTTCCCTCTTCTCCAAGGAAGATCCTCGTCCCCGGTGGGGCGGCCGGACTTCAAATCCGGTTGGGGCCGCCAGCGGTCCTGGGCAGGTTCGACTCCTGTGATCTTCCGCCAAAGCTTGTCCGGGTGGTTCCTGTGATGTCCATTAAAATGCATTAAATCAATTGATTATGTGATTCTATTGTCCGCTGGTATCCGTGCGTTACCGCCTGAATCCGAGAAAAATGTGTATAATGGTGCGTATAATGTTTTTATACACAGAATCCACTTATACACATGCTCCTAACTGACTTACAAATTCGACGTTCCAAGCCGCAGGAAAAACCCTACACCCTCAACGATGGCCAAGGCCTGTCTCTCCTTATCAACACTGACGGGAGTAAAGGTTGGCGTTTTCGCTATCGCTATGCTGGAAAAGCCAAGCTAATGTCCTTTGGTACCTACCCTTTGGTAACGCTGGCCGACGCGCGAGAAAAGCGCGGAGAGGCCCGTAAGCAAGTTGCTAATGGCATTGACCCTGTAGCCGAGAAAAAGGCGCAAAAGCTCGCTCAGAAGCTTTCTGTTGAGAATTCCTTTGAAGCTATTAGCCGCGAGTGGCACACGAACAAGGCTGACCGGTGGACTCTGGCCTACAGGGAAGAAATCATGCGTACCTTTGAGCAGGATGTGTTTCCGTACATTGGTCAACGTCCGATTGCAGAAATTAAGCCCTTAGAGCTGCTGGAAGTGCTGCGGCGCATTGAGAAGCGCGGAGCATTGGAAAAGACCCGTAAGGTACGCCAGCGCTGCGGAGAGGTATTCCGCTACGCAATTATTACCGGTAGGGCGGAATATAACCCGGCCCCAGATCTCGCCAGTGCGCTGGCTGTGCCTAAGCAAAAGCACCATCCGTTCCTTTCTGCTGAAGAGCTGCCTTACTTTGTTAAGGACTTGGAAGGGTATACCGGCAGCATCATCACGAAGAATGCAGCGAAGATCGTTATGCTGACCGGTGTGCGCACGCAAGAAATGCGCTTTGCTACATGGGAGGAGATAGATTTTGAACGGGGTATCTGGGAGATTCCCGCCGAGCGCATGAAAATGCGCCGCCCGCACATTGTACCGCTCTCTACTCAGGCGGTTGAATTGCTTAAACAGCTGCAACCGATCACAGGTCACTATCCTTACATTTTCATTGGACGAAACAATCGCAGGAAACCCATAAGTAAAGAAAGCGTGAATCAGGTAATAGAGCTGCTGGGGTATAAGGGGCGAGCCACCGGTCACGGTTTCAGGCATACGATGTCTACTATTTTGCATGAGCAAGGGTTTGACTCTGCCTGGATAGAGATGCAACTCGCCCATGTAGACAAGAACGGCATTCGTGGCACATACAACCATGCCCAGTACCTTGAGAAGCGTCGTGACATGTTGCAGTGGTACGCCGATTTTATCGCGGGTTTGGCCCAGCGACCTCACCGTCAATAAATCGTTAAAACCCCCTGGCGCGCAATGCTACCCCCGCCTCGCCTGCGCGCTTCATGTGTCGCTTTTCATGCAGTTGCATGAACGGCCGCAGGCCGCGCCAGTACTGGCGTGGCAGGGGATAAAAAATGCATTTTCTTGCATGCAAAATCATGCACTCCATGCATGCACGCGTTATTTGACACCCGCTAGCCAGGAAAAAGGCTGTTTTCGGGGGGGGGGGAGATAGTGCGATGGGAGTGGGCCTACTGTATTTTTCCCGCCAGCGCTTTCTTTGCAGCCGCCTCAGATATTGATTGCAAAATCACCTCTGCGGTTTTAGTTCTTCTTTAAACTCTTCACTACTGTTCACTTAGATAAAAAAGTAGTTAAATCAATAAATAAACTGTGATGAGTTATTTCTTCACTCATCACCCGGTGTTCACTGCTGTTCACTCGGCTAAGAAGGGTCTTTTCTCTGGCTAGCCTGGGGTTGCACCTGTGAGCCTGTTTCTGCCTATTAATAAACGGCTATTCATGGCTTGTTCATTTCTTCGGGTTTGCCAAGGTTTGCCAATAAAGGTCAATATTAACCTATATGCCCATTTGGTTGAAAAATAGGCATAAAAGCTGTCCCACCACACAACAACGCCTTGTTGCCACCCCGGTAAATATTCACATAATAGGGCGCTACCGAAGTTCACACAGTCCCGGCCAGCGTTGGCCGGACACAAAGAGGTAGCGTTTTATGTTGACCGTTTCCACCCCCACTCCATCCACCCTGTCGCCGGTTATTCCTGGCAGTTACACCCCGCGCGAGCGCTTTATCCGCCTGCCGGAAGTGCTCTACACCACCGGCTTGTCCCGCTCCACCGTGTACGAGATGATGAGCCGCCGGCAGTTCCCGGCTCAGGTCTCCCTCGGCGGTAAAAACGTCGCCTGGCTGGCCTCTGAGGTCGAGCAGTGGATGGACGAACGTATCGCTAACCGTCACCAGGAGGCCGCCGCATGATGCAGTTAACCTTGGGTCGCCAGCACTTTACCCTGAGCGACAACGACGCACTGTTTATCGCGGAAGCTATCCTGTTGCAGCGCAAGCAGCCGGATATCGTCTTGCCGGAGCACCGCAGCGAAAAACATGGCGTTATTCGTCTGGCGAGTCGCCAGGCCGAACCGCGCCTGTTCCGTGCCGGGCCGGTGCCGCTGACCAGCGTGGCTGCCGATACTCGCAACGACCCACTGACCGACTGTTGATCACTATGCGATCGATTGAACGTCCGGGGGCGTCTTACGGCTTGCCCCCACGTCCGGCCCTGCGCTATAGTCCTCCCGCTGCCGCACAATCGGCAGCCGGGCGTGAGAACCCGTGTTACTCAATGGCGACACAACACGCGCCTTGCGTGTTTTTTTATGTCGCAGCCTTTGCTTGCTCATTTTTTGCGCGGTGGATGTTATGCTATCGCAGCAGTCAATCAATGGTGGCTCAGGCGGGGCAGCCTTCGGGCTGGCCGGTATTCATTGAGGCCGGTTTCTCACCCCCGTCTGGGCTACCACCCTTGCGTGAGAACTTCGGTGGTAGCAATAACCATGACTCAATGGAGGCTGCCACCATGGCTACGACCCTCACCCCGACTCACCCTACATTCTGCTTTTTGTTTGCGGCCGTGCGCCGTTCTGCGCTGACTGCCGCCCCGCGTATCGTGCGCATCGTGGCGGATTCTGAGCGCAACGCCCGCCGCGTGCTGGCCCGTGATTATGTGTTGTCCTTTGCCGGTCGTCTGCCGGTTAAGGCGGCAGCATGAACACCCTGGCCGACCGCTACTACCGCGACACCCATTACCCTATTCCGCACGCCGATTTTCTGCGTCTCCAGCATGCGCACGCCACCGGCGTGCTGTTCCTTGACCTGCTGGACACCCTCGACCTCGGCGGGCAGCGCCCCGACGTCGCGCAACAGGCATCGTTTGCTTCGGTCATTGCCTTGCTGACCGACCAGCTCGGCCACGTCGTCAACACCTGTGAATCCCAAATCCTTGCCCGCATGGAGGCCACCGCCGCATGAACACCTCATCCTGTTTACCGATTGAAGTCCGCACCGCCGTTTTTCGCCGCGCCGTGGCACAAGCCTATTTGGACACCTGTGCCTTTTACCGGGTGAGTCTGGGGTACACGCTGGACGAGCTGCAGATGACGATTGCCCTGCGCCTGGAGGGGCATTTTGTGCGTCAGTACGGCGCAGAAGACGGCATGGACATGGCGTGCACCATGCTGAGCGACATGGTGCAGCCGGACGTTCTGGTGGCCGCACCGCGCCTGACCGCGCTGGGGCAAAAGATGATGGACGAGCTGTGCTGCGAGCGCCTGTCGGCGGCACAGAACGCCACCGTACACTGAGGAGAAGAGCATGAGCGCCCAGTTCGTTTCCCAGACCGTACGCACTGCCACCGGCCACTGGCCGGTGATACTCCCGGCCCTCGGCATCGCCTTGCAGCCGAACGGCAAGCCGCAGCCGTGCCCGACCTGCGGCGGTAAAGACCGCTTCCGCTTCGACAACCAGGACGGGCGCGGCACCTGGTTCTGCAATCAGTGCGGGGCCGGTGACGGCCTCAACCTGGTGGAAAAGGCCCTGTCGCTGTCAGCAAAGGCCGCCGCCGAACAGGTGGCCGCCGTGATGGGGAATAACGCCAGCGCCTTGCCTCCGGCCGCTGAGACCGGCCATGCCTCACAGAAGACCGGCGGGCAAGACAAGGCCGAGGCTCAGCGCAAGGCCGCGCGACAGGCACAGGCTCTGGTAGCTGCTGCTCAACGTCAGACCGGCAACGCCTATCTGAGCGCCAAAGGCTGGCCGGAGGCAGAAGCCCTGACCTTGCAGGGCCAGCCGCTGCGCGTTGGCGGTATCACCTTCCAGCCCGGTGACCTCTTGCTGCCACTGCACAATGCCGGGGGTGAGGTGGTCAACGTGCAGCTGATTAACGCCAGCGGGGACAAACGCATGCTGGCAGGCGGGCAGGTGAAAGCCACCTGCCACACCCTCTGCGGCCCGGACAACGCGGTTATCTGGCTCTCCGAAGGTTATGCCACCGGCCTCACCGTGCACCGCCTGACCGGCGAAACGGTGTGCGTGGCACTGAGCGCCAACAACCTGGCGGCGGTGGCGCAGCAGCTGCGCAGCCACTACCCGGATGCGCGGCTGCTGCTGGCGGCCGATAATGACCGCAGCGGCACCGGGCAGACCCGCGCCGCCGAGGCGGCCACACTCACCGGCGGTATCCCGGCACTGCCGCCCACGGAGGGCGACTGGAACGATATTTACTGCCAGCAAGGCACTGAGGCCACGCGCGCCCAGCTCCAGGCGTTCAGTCAGCCACCGCAGCCGAGCCCGTTCGACACACTGAGCGATGCCGACCTGAAAGCCATGAGCGCCAGCGAGAAAGCCGAGCTGCTGGCCGAGCACTACGGCAACACCCTGGCGGTGCCGCCGGTGGGGGAAGAGCTGTGCCGCTATACGCGCGGCGCCTGGCAGGTGCTGCCACACCGACAGCTGAGCCGGGAGATTGCCGCACTGTTCCAGAAGGTGCGTGCGCCGTTCTCTGCCGCCGGTATCAACAGCATTTTGGATACCCTCAAGCTGATGGTGCCGCAGATGGGTGAGCCTGCCCGCCGGTTGATTGGTTTTCGTAACGGGGTATTCGATACCGTCAGCGGCCAGTTCAGCGCCCACCGGCAAGCGCACTGGCTGCGCACCGTCAACAGCGTGGACTACACGCCACCGCGTGCCGAGGAGAACCTGGCCGACCATGCGCCGCACTTCTGGCAGTGGCTGGCGCGGGCTGCCGGGGGCAATTACGACAAGCAAGAACGTATTCTCGCGGCGCTTTTTATGGTGCTGGCCAACCGCTATGACTGGCAGCTGTTCCTTGAAGTGACCGGCCCGGGCGGCAGCGGCAAGAGCGTGATGGCAGCCATTGCCCGGTTGCTGGCAGGAAGTGACAACACCACCTCCGCCACCATCGACAACCTGGAGTCGGCGCGCGAACGGGCTTCGGTGGTCGGCTACTCGCTGATACTCCTGCCCGATCAGGAGAAGTGGAGCGGTGACGGGGCGGGTATCAAGGCCATCACCGGCGGCGATGCGGTCGCCATCGACCCCAAATACCGTGACGCCTACGCCGCCCACATCTCGGCAGTGATACTGGCGGTCAACAACAACCCGATGCAGTTCAGCGACCGCAGCGGCGGGGTCTCCCGGCGGCGGGTGATTATCACCTTCCCGGACGCGATACCGCTGGCAGAACGTGACCCGCAGCTGCTGGACAAAATCACCCAGGAGCTGGCGGTGATTGTGCGTCACCTGATGCAGCGCTTCGCCAACCCGAACGAGGCCCGCACCCTGCTCCAGGCGCAGCAAAGCTCGGACGAGGCGCTGACTATCAAGCGTCAGGCCGATCCGCTGGTCGATTTTTGTGGTTACCTGACGGTGCTGGGTACCCCGGAAGGGATGATGATAGGCAACGCCAACATCACCCCGCCGAACCCGCGCCGCTACCTCTACCACGCCTACCTGTCGTTTATGGCCGCACGGGGCTATCAGCACGTGATGAACCTGACGGCCTTTGGCCTGGCGGTGCCGCAGACGCTGAGAGAGTATGAGAAAACCCTGCTCAAACGTAAAACCCGGCTGGGGATGCAGACCAATGTGGTATTGAGTGAAGAGTGCGAAGCGGACTGGCTGCCGAAATGTGGGGCGCTGTGACGATGAGCAGGACGATCGGCCGGGCCGATCAATTGTCCTTTATTGATCTGCCGAACCCATTGGACGCTCACTCGCCGCACCGCCTATAGTGACAGTGAAAAATACGCAGCAACACCAGGGCATTACCCCGGCCGCAGAGCGGCCGGTATCATAACGACAAGCGCTCCCAAACCGGCTCAGGCCGGTTTTTTTATATCCTCGTTTCGCCCCCCCTATTGACGCTGTACTGAGTCGCAGGACAGCCCGACAGTCAGTCGGATGAGGGAGCGGCGGGAGGCTTAACCACCGCGCCCCGGCGTTGCCCCTGCGTCGGCATCACCACCCCCCAGGGATAGGCCGGTTGCTGTTCTTTCTCGTATTGATAAACAATGAGCTGCGCCAGATTGCGATTGTCATAACGGCGGCCAAAATTGAGCGCAATACTGCTGGGGGCGGCCAGAATCACGTGGATGCGTTCGGCGCCGCACGCCGTCAGCATTTTGACCTGTTCGATAAATTGCAGCGCCAGCCGGGTTTGTTTGGACAGCGACCAGTGATTACCGAGCGTTGTGGCATTCAGCGAGAGATGCGACAGCGGGTAGGCGGGGAAGGTTTGGCGTATGGCCGTAATGTCGGCCTGGTAGGACACCGAGACCGCCAGCACCACATCTTTGGCCGCTGAGGTGACGAGGCTTTCCATCAGGGTAAAATCGGCGCCGTCGTCGTCGGCCTCGTTGTCAATCAACCGCCAGGCCTCTTGCGCTCTGTCCCAGTCATAGACGCAAACCGGGCCATTGTCATCGAGAATGGCGCCAATGTAGAAGGTGAACGGAACCGGCAATTGCCCGCCGTACACCAGCGTCAAATCCTGATGGTCGATACCGTCAATGCGGGTGGCGATATTGCTGGCCAGCGTGCTGATATTGTCGTCAAAGGCCTCTTCCGGGTGACTGATTGCGCCATCCCGCATCCGCTGCGTCATATCGAGGGTTAATGCGTCTATCTTTCCGTTAAAATGACGCGAGACCGTTTTATGCAGCGGCGTTGTCGCGACTTTCCGCAGCGCTCTCCCTTCGATAACCACCCCCTTTTTGCGCACCGTGACTTTAGCCTCCCGGTAGGCGTCGACCAGCAGCCAGACAAATCCCCCCAGGATGATAAACACCGCCACGAAATTGACGACGTAGTCCGTGATGACATTCCCCTCCGAGACGGCCAGCGAAAAGCGGGCATCGCCTTTCTCCAGCGTTAACGCCTGCCCCAGCAAGTTGTTCCCCCCCAGGAGCCCGGCACCCAGCAGCATGATGAGGTATTGAATTTTCCGTTGGCGCGTTTTCCAGTCGACCAGCTTTATCAGAATGTATTTTACCGTTTCCATGTCAGTGCTTTTCCCTCATGTATGCGTTGATTTTCACAAACATCTCAGCCTGATACAGCGCGTCATCCAGCGCGTTGTGGCTGCCGTGGTTTTTGAGATTAAATCGGGCGTCGATACGGCTGGAGCGGGTGTCCTGCCAGTCGCAGCCGGTGGCGCCCATGTACAGAGCCTTGATATCGAGGGCGGCAAAGCCAAACGGGTTATGGCCGAGATAAACGTGAAAGTAGTAATTGATGAATGACCAGTCGAACGCCGCATTGAAACCGACAAAAATCGGTTTGCTCCTGGCGTTGGTGACGGAAGTTACCCAGTGGGCAAATTGTTGCATGGCCTCTTTTGGGTCGATGCCGCGCGCTATTTGGGTCTGCAGATTGAAACCGGTGACGACCAGCGCCTCAGGCTCGTAATGCAGATTCAGCGGCTGCACTTCAATGTAAAAGCGTTCCGCCGGGCGGTCGATGACGCAGGCGCCAATAGAGAGCAGGCTGCACACGCCGGGGATGGGCCCGGCGGTTTCAATATCGACCGAGATAAAGCCTTCATGTTCAACGCTCATTTTTAACCTCGCAGGTGCGTGGGTGCTTACCGCCGCCTTCCCAGTGGCCGGTGTGCAGCCACTGTTCAAAATAAAACAACCAGAGCGACGCCCAGGGAATGAGGGTGTCGCTGATTTTTAACTGGGCGCGCCATTCGCTGAGCCCGTCGTCGGCCTGTGAAAGGGGCAAAAACAGGCACAGCCTGGCGCCGGGAATATGCTTGTCGGCGGGATACAGGTGCGGGATGGCCCGTGTGCCAGCCAGCGTGAAGAGATCCGGTTCTGTCACCACGCAAATCGGTGGGGTGCCGAGGCTGTACCGGACCACGACCTTGTAGCGGCGGCTAAACAGCGAGGGTTGCAACCACCCTTCCCACAGCAGGGTGCGGTCGTGATGGATAATGCGCAACCGTTCATACGGACCACCGGCTTTCAACGCGCGATATTGCTGAGCGATGGTCAGCGGTTTGCAGTGATGCCTGATAACCACGTTATTCACCGTAGAAGGTGTTTTTAGGCACGCCGGCCTGGGCTGCCGTACCGGCGAGGCCGGTGGCAATCAGCCCGCCGGTTTTCTTATCCAAATGCAGGCTGCCTTGTTCTCTGGCTGACTGCATATGCTCCATCAGACGTTGCCTGACGACATCGACCGGGTCTTTGCCGAAGCTGTCTTCGAGGCTCAGGAACAGGTTATCTTCCCCCACGCTGGCGGCGATGGTGTTAAACGTCGCCTGGGCCGTGGCATGCCACTGGTAAAAGGCTTCGCTGCGCTGAGGGCCTTCATCCTGCTCTGAACGGTTCCACTTCTCGGCGAAGTTTTCCTCCGGCATGTGCGGGTTGCTGACCTGTATTTCTCCCTGTGCCGACACGATGAAATCCGGCATCAGTTCCAGCACGTCTAACAGGATATCCAGGTCGTTGTCGTAGGCGCGCCTGTCAGCAATGATGTGGTTGTAGGCATGGCACGCCAGCGTGGTGATGATGACCGAAATTGGGCGGCAGCGCTGCTGGACCTCATCCTGTTCTGCGGCCCATTCGTCACGGTGGCGTTTGAGAATTTGCACGATGCGATTAAGCAATTTCTTGTCGGTGCTGTCCGGCAACGGGAGTAACGCCTCGGTGCCGACGCGGCTGGCGGAATCCATGACCAGAATGGAGCGCAGGGGCTGCGCGCTGGCGCTGCTCTCGAACCACTCGGCGTAGCCGCTGGGGTTGGACTCCTTCCAGGCGGTTTGTGCATCCACGACCCATAGCGGCTGGCCTAAACGTTCTGCTGCACTGGTGTGATCGCGGCCTGGCGTGATATCCAGATGGTAATCCCCGGCGTAATTGATGCGAAACCCGCGCGGTAACTCGCTTAATAGCGTTTTGTAGGTTTTATGCGATTCCAGCCGCTGGCGAATGGCCGATATCACGCCGGTATAATCCGCCTGGGTGGCATGGGGCAGATAACAAATCAGGTCAATATCGTACTGCTCTTCGTTTTTGGGTTTTACGGTAGTGTTGAGCCGCACGCTGCCCTGCGGGTAAATAACGGCGTCTTGCAATAGCGGATCGTCGCCTTCGGACAGAAAGGTGCCGACGCCGTTATAGGCGCTTTCGATGTTGGCATATTGGGTTTTGGTGAGATCCAGCGTTTCAATAATTTGCGATAATAAATCGGCGATACGCTGTTTTTTCCCTGAAGGCAGGTTTCTGGCGGTAGTGGAACCGTACATAGTATTTCCTTATTCTATGGGGGCCGCTGTACTGCGGGCGTGAGAACGCCACAGCGGCCAATAATAAAAAGGGGTGAAGCGATGGGCCGCAAGCGTGCCCATAAACCGTATCAATCATGAAACTCGGGTGACGTCAGGGGCATTCCGGCAGGCTCAGCAGGTTATTGGGCTGTTCGCCGTCATTTTGCGTCTTGAGGTATTTATTGCCCGCCGCGCTGGTTGAGACAATCACCCAGACGGAATGGCCATTTGCGGTGACCCAAAAGCGCCAGGTGCCTGCCTCGATACCGGCAATGGCGTCGGCCTGGGGCAGTGACCAGCGTGTGCCATAGGCATTGACGCCGCCAATAGCCTGAATGCACTCATGCGCGTTTTGGCGATCGGATTTTTTGATACAGGTGACTTGATGGTCCGACATAACAACTCCTCGGTTAGGGAAATATTTACGCATAGACGTAAGGGAAAACAGAAATAATGGGCCCGGATAGCCCTTTACGTAACCTGGGTTGAAATCACTGTTATCAATGTATAGCCAGCTAATGGTGGTGAATTCAATAGCTATTTTATGGGCAATGAGGTTTGTAATTATCTGTCGCATTAATCATGTTTTTTGCTCTCATTAAAGTCAATATAAATAGGATGGTTTTTTTGATTTGTTATCATGTAATTTTTATAATTCATATTTATTTTAACAATGTATTGATGGCAGCTCGGTTCTGAAGGCGTTTATTTTCGTGATTTAATTTAATTTTTATTAATCGCAATACCGGGTTTTATCTGTCATTGATAGGTTGCGCATCAGACTGATAGCCCTATTAAATTCATGAGAGATATCAGGGCTAGTGGGGGTAGGGCTGTGTTTTAGCTTGAGCAGGTGGGTATACCTCCGCTATGCGCAAGGTGTAGATCATGGTGGCGTTGGGGGGAACTTTCGGTGGGTAGCCTTTCTCTCCGTAAGCCTGTTCAGGAGGAACCACCAGGGTCATCGTACCGTGGTTTTTCAGCAACGAAATTGCCTCTTTAAACAACGGTGGGAAATCCGCCACCGGCTGCGACAGCGTGGCACCAGTCGCTTCCATATCTTGCACCACTGTGCCGTCGACCAGCGTTTCTTTTACCACGACACCCACCGAGGCGATAGCGGGGATCTGTGCATCACCCGCATAGTCGATACGGTACCAGAACCCGGACGATGCCCGGTGAACGCGCTTATCTTTCTTGAACTCCCCTAGATAGGCCGCGCCTTTTTGCCGTTGGGTTGCGCTGATTTTTTCTCTTGCGGATACCATCTTTTCCTCGGCGGCGGCCAGGGTGTTATTGAGTTCATCATCCGACAACATCCGCTTGCCCGCAAAGGCATCTGCAATGCCAGCCAAGAGCATTCCCTTCTCCGATCTCACTCCCCAACGCTGCCGTTCTTCCTGCATTTGCAGAATTTCCTCTCCTAGTGAAATGCCTGCGGCGTAATCCTCACGCGGCTGTGCACCTTTGAGCGCATCGGCCGTCACCAGACGGGGGCTTCGCGTTTGCAAAGAAGCCATGTCGGCTCGCGTATCTGCCAGTTTCTTGACGGTATCATCCAACTCGGTTTGCATCAGTTGGCGCTGCGACTGCAATTCAGCCTGTTGCTCCCGCTGTGCCGCGTCGCGCTTTTCTGCTTCCAGCAGCAAATTTTTTTGCTGGTTAGCTGCCGCTGATAAGGCCTGGTTTTCTGCTTTTGCTTTGGATAACTGTTGCTGTAATACCGCCCGATCCTGATCCCACCGCTGCTGTATCTGTACCAGGTTGACTTTTGCCTGACGCTCTGTCGGGGTCATCCCCAGCGCCTGGCGCAAGCTTTGCGCCAGTTGGGATAGCGCGGCCCAATCCGGCGTTGCCGTTGCCGTTACGGCGTTTTGCCGCAGACGGGTTATCTGTAATTTTAGCTGGGCTATTTCCGTGCGCTGTTGCTGGATCGCCTTATCCTTCATTCGCCAGGATTCGCGCTGTGCTGGCGGTTTGTTGTCGGGCTTACCTTTCTCGGCGCTTGGGGTTGGGCGTTTTTCGGTGCGAGGATGATTCCGCGCGGCAGGGGCTTTTTCTGCCGGGTAGCCTTTGTCGCTGTATTGCTCGGCAAACTGCAGCAAAGCCGGAATATCGGCATTACCCTTGCTTGGCGCCGATGAAGCCGCTGGCAGCATCATCCCCCCAGCCAGGCAGGCCAAAAAACGGTAGGTCAGCCGTTTCCAGGCGATCATTTTATCGCACCACCGCGTTTCGCCAGTTCGGTAAGCAATGCCTGATTAATCTCGGCGCATTGATAGCTCACCTGATAACGATAGAGGGCATCAACGGTCTCTTGCGTGCGCTCGTTGACCTGAGTGCGCACACCGGCATATTGCGAAGCGCCGGACATCAGGTTGTCGAACACCTGTTTTTTAGTCGGGTAATCTGCCGTTTTCAGCGTCCCCAGTGCGTTTAAATTCTGTTGGCACTGCTTTAAATCCTGGGTTTCACGCTTGACCTTTTCATCCTGCAACGTGCTGGCCGAGGCGGTTTTTATCTGCGGCGTTTTGGTGGACTGGCAACCGCTGACCAACAGTACGCCCATCAATACCGCCGTGATGGTTAGAGAAGAATGGCTCATGTTCAATTTCCTTTTCTCGGTTGGTGGTGGGTTAATCCACCCTGGATCATCCAATGGAGCAGCTCACTGGTTCGTTTAAAGTTCAACTTTTTCATCGCCGCGCGTTTGTGCGAGCTTATGGTCTTCTCCTTAATGCCCAAGATGCTGGCTACGCCGGCATGTGTTTTTCCCTGCTTGAGTTGATGCAGAACTTCTTGTTCACGCGGTGTGAGTGGGGCATGAAGCAAGGTCGCTGAAGTAGGTGGTGATTTTACCGGTGCTCTCTGTAGAGAAATTAAGAGGTTTTCCATGAGCTGCAGGATTAGGTTCACCGATTGATGTCGATAAAGGATGTTGGATTTATTAGCGTTGCGGTATAAGTGCTGCAAATGTGCATCTTTCCTTTCCGCGATGGCGATATACAACGGCTTACTGTTACCGCTGCATGTCAGGGTGCAGGGAGAGATGAACGTTCCACAGCGTATTGCCTGAAATACAATGTCGGTTGTTTTCTCTATCTTTTTTTCGAAGAGAACCTCCATTTTATGACTCGTGTTTTTTAGATGCATGGACAGAGCCATTGTTAATCCCTTGGCATAAAATTTATCATCGTCAATAATGACAATTCTCAATGTCTCATTCCTATTTAGATTTTTTGTTTTTTCCATCTTGCTCATTCTCGGGAAATATTCTTAACTTTTTGATAAATTATGGTGTATCTCGAATTTTTGTGTTGGTAATACGTCGCCGGTTTATTTTGAATGCGTGTCGTTCTTGGCTATCCTGAGTGGAACAGCTGCATCGGTAACGCTATAAAATAACTGACAATTCGCGGCGTGCGCAATTTAATAAAATTAACTGGCGTTTAAGAGTGATAAGTTCTGATTTTTATTGCCTTTTAGATCGTTAATTGGTCATTTTTTTGAAATTAATTATTTAATTATTGGTGTTGCTGTATGGGATGCGGTGCGGCTTAATCATGCATGCAATGCATGATTAAGCCTTAAGTGAAATTAATCTTTTTCTAGTGCGCAAACAAAATGAGGATTTGATAGTCCTTTGATAAGGTATAAATTATTGTTTAATTTTTTTGTTTCCATGTAGAACACTACGCCAGGTGTTTCTGGTAGTACGTATTTTTCCCATAGGGCCTCAGGGACATTATCTATTGGGCGGCGCTCTTGCCGATCTATCGTGGTTTTTGTGAGCCCTGTAAAATCGGATTTTCTCATAGTGATGAAAATTCGCCTGGCAATAACATAATTTTTATCTTCCCCTTTCAACGACCCTACAGCGATTAACTCACTACTTCCTTCATGAGCGGTAATTATGTTGATGTCCATGTTGAGCACTAAGGGATGCCCATCCTTTGAGAATATGTTTGAATTTACATGGGTGTTACAGCGAAATGGCTTCCAATTTGAATGGTTAAGGTAAAGAAAAATGCCACCCAAGATGATGAGGGCCAGTGCCGAGAAAAAGATAACAATTCTGTTCATTTTAGCCTACTTAACCTGCTTGAAGTTATCACATTTTTTATAGCTCATATCATTGCTCTTGGTGCAAACTGCCATAAAATTAACTTTAAGTAACTCATTCGCAGGCCGTGCTTCCATATAGTAAATATCGAGGTTAGTTTGTGAACAATCTATCGCTTCTTCAGCCAGCATTTTTCGAGCATGTTCTAATTGCTCTGGCCCCTCCTTGCCTTCATCCAGAGTATAGATACGACATTTAGCCTGAATCCCGATGAGCGCATGTTGTTCATGCTTGCTCAATATGCTCCATGCGAACACTGTAGCGGTGACACTCAACACAAGCAGAAATGACAATATCCGCACATTCATTTTACGTAATGGCTTTTTTGAATTGACGAGCGAATCACTCATGATGATATCTTCTACCGCTACCTTTTCATTTACTGGCGGCAGTGGCGCAATATCTTCCGCCAGAGGTGGTTCTTTTGGCGGTTTGGTTTCCGGATGGATTTCTGCATCCATCTTGAACCCTATACGTGGCACCGTAAGCAGAATATCTTTACTTACTCCGAGCGCTTCAAAGGCTTTTCTCAGCTCACTGATATGGTTGCTTAACGTAGCACTGGATGGAGAGAAGCCAAAATCCTCCCAGACATGTTTGATCAGTGTTTCACGCGTTAACTCCATTTTATTATTCTTTATCAACTCGGATAACAACCGCGTAGCGGGGTTAGATAACCCTATTGCTAATTGACTGTTGTTTCTAAGCACCAGCAATCTACTTTCCGGATCGAAAACCAGTGTCAAATTTATTATATATTTCATAAGGATACCTCAATAACCCTAGTGCGTAATCTTTAAAATAGCCTTCGGTAAGATTAGTCTTATTTGGATTTTAATAGAATCTATGGGAGGTCGATGGCGGCAGTCAACTACTTCTGAATAAATTAATTTCAGTCAGGGATGGCTTTGAAATTAAAGAGGTTTTATCGTTTAATTTTCATTGCGTAGTTGTTGTTATACTCTAATAATTATTGTTTTTTTGTTTTGTTTTGGTGTTTTTATCTAATTATACTCAATTAAACAGATTATGTATCTTTTTTTTTGGTTGTCTATACCATTGTTTCCAGTTGCCGGTAGCTATGACGTGGTGCGGTGGAAGGAAAGATAGACTCATTCCTGCGTACTGGGTTTTATGATTTCGAATAAATGGCGACTTTTTACAAAAAGGGAATAGTCCCTAACCAAGGATAAAGTGGAAATGAAACTGAATAAGATTATGATGGCGGCCGTATTGGCTTTCGGCACTATTTCTGGTGTGCAAGCTGCTGACCAAGGGCACGGTAAAGTGACCTTCACGGGTTCTATTATTGATGCGCCTTGCTCTATTACTCCAGAGTCTATTGACCAGACAGTTGAGCTGGGCCAGATCTCTAAGGTGGCTTTACTCAGCGGGGGGAAATCTACCCCGCGTAATTTCTCGATCGATCTGGAGAACTGCACGTTCGGTTCACCTGCCACCAAAAATAAGGTGCAGGTAACCTTTACAGGTATGGAATCTGCGGCTAAAAATGGCCTTCTGGGGATTACCGGCACGGCTAAAGGCGCCAGTGTAGCCATCACTCAGGCTGATGGTGAAATCATCAAACTGGGCGAGCCAACTAAAGAGCAAACATTGCAGGACGGTAATAACACGCTGAGTTTCGCCGCCTACATGCAGGGCGATACCGCTTCTTCCGCGTCTATTACTGAAGGTGAATTCCAGGCGGTGGCCGATTTTACTCTGGCTTATAACTAAAAGCTCACTCCACATAAAGTAAGTGTTTTCTCTGTATGTGTATATATGCATGCGGTATCCCCGCATGCCTTTTTGACAATATTACAAAGTATGGAGCACGTTTTATGAGGCTGCATAATACCGCTGTTGTAGTGTTTTCTTGCCTGTTTTCCTTTCCTGTGGTCTCTGTTTTTGCCGATGAGCACATTGCCGGATGGGGGCGGGTAAATATGCAAGGATCCATCATCGACACCGCTTGTGCTATTGCTGTTGACAGCCGAGAACAAACCATTGATATGGGGGTTTTACCCTTATCCGATATTATTCGCGATGGGCAGGGCCGCAGCCAACCTTTTTCCATTGATTTGGTTAACTGCATCACTGAACGCCCGGGAAAGGAAGGCTGGAGGAAATTTCAGGTTACTTTTGATGGTGAAGCTCATGGCGGGTTATTTGGTGTTAACGGGGATGCCTCCGGTGTGGCGCTGCGAATCATCGATACCCAGGGTAATGTCGCAATACCGGGCAAGGCTATGCCGCCAATGGATATTATTCCCGGCGACAGTCAATTGAATTACGCCATGAGATTGGTAGCCAATAATCATGCGTTGAAAGCGGGCGATTATTTATCATCTATTCGATTTAAACTGGACTATTTTTAAATTCCTTCTGGAAGAGCGCTGTTTTTCGCTTCGCGCAATGGATTTATTTATACTAATAAGGTAATGGCATGGAGTTTTCTTCGCTTGGAAAAATTGCGCCTCTGCATTCGTTAGGATTTTTTATTTCCCTTGCGCTGGGTACTTCAGTGATAAGCGCCCATGCTGCCGATAATATTCAGTTCAATACAGATGTACTGGATGTCAACGATCGGAAAAACATCGATCTGAGCCAATTCTCGCGCAGTGGCTACATTATGCCGGGGACCTACGGCATGGTGGTGCACGTTAATAAGAATGGTTTGCAGGAGCAACAGATCGCATTTTATGCGCCTGAGGGGGACCCAAACGGCAGTCGCGCCTGCCTCAACCCCGAATTGGTGCAACAACTAGGATTTAAACCCGGCGTGCTGAAAGACCTGACCTGGTGGCGCGAGGGAGAGTGTCTTAACGAGACCAGCGTACAGGGAATGGAAGTGCGTGGCGATCTGCCCACGTCCTCTCTTTACCTGAGCATTCCTCAGGCTTATTTGGAGTACAGCGACGAGAACTGGGATCCGCCGTCTCGCTGGGATGAGGGCATTCCAGGGTTGCTCTTCGATTACAACGTCAACGCACGTAGTCAGCATCAGCAGCGGGACGGATCGCGTGGTTATAGCCTCAGCGGCAACGGTACGGCGGGTGCCAACCTGGGGGCATGGCGTTTGCGTGCCGATTGGCAGGCAAATCTTGACCATCAGACAGGGAGCGGACAACCGACCAATAAGCAACTGGACTGGAGCCGGTATTACGCCTATCGGGCAATACCGGCGCTGCGCTCGAAGCTGACGCTGGGTGAAAACTATCTGGACTCAGGTATGTTCGACAGCTTCCGCTTCACCGGGGCGAGCCTGGTATCGGACGACAGCATGCTGCCCCCTAGTCTGCGCGGTTATGCGCCGGAAGTGGTGGGGGTAGCGAAAACGAACGCCAAAGTGGTTATCAGCCAGCAGGGACGTGTGCTGTCCGAGACCACGGTTGCTGCAGGGCCATTTCGCATTCAGGACATCAACGATGCGGTCAGCGGCGAGCTGAACGTCCGGGTGGAAGAGCAGGACGGTGGCGTGCAGGAGTTTGTGGTGAATACCGCGAATATCCCCTATCTGACACGGCCAGGTTCGGTGCGCTTCAAGCTGGCGACGGGTAAACCGTCAGACTGGCAGCACCATTCGCGTGGCCCACTGTTCGGCACCGGCGAATTTTCCTGGGGTGTCAGCAACGGTTGGTCGCTGTATGGCGGTGTGCTGGCGGGCGGCGACTACAACGCGCTGTCATTGGGTATCGGCCGTGACCTGATGGCGTTGGGAGCACTGTCATTTGACGCCACCCAGTCGCGGGCGCGGTTGCCACAGGAAGAGGGCACGTTGAGCGGCGGTTCGTATCGCCTCAGTTACTCAAAGAACTTCGACGAATACGATAGCCAGGTAACCTTTGCCGGCTATCGCTTCTCAGAGCAGAACTTTATGAGCATGAGCGAGTATCTGGACGCGCGTTATTACGGTACCCGAACGGGGAATGGCAAGGAGATGTACACCATTACCTTCAACAAGCACTTTCGCGACTGGGGGCTGAGCACCTATCTCAATTACAGCCACGAGACGTATTGGGACCGGCCGGCCAACGACCGCTACAACCTGACGTTGTCGCGTTATTTCGACGTGGGCCGGTTCCGCAACCTGAGCCTATCGCTGTCGGCGTACCGTAATGAATACAACGGGACGAAAGACGATGGGGCCTACCTTTCACTGTCGATGCCGTGGGGGGATAACTCGACGGTGAGCTACAACACCACGGTGAACCGCGACGACACCACGCATCAGGTGGGCTATTACGACCGGATTGATGAGCATAACAACTACCAGTTGCGGGCCGGCAGTTCGCGCAGCGGGGTGAATGTGAACGGGTATTACAACCATGAAGGCGATAAGGCGCGTATGAGCGCTAACGCCAGTTATCAGGAAAACCGTTACAGCGCCTTCGGGATGTCGATGCAGGGCGGCATGACGATGACGGCGAACGGCGGGGCGCTGCATCGGGCCGGGGTGCCGGGCGGCACCCGCATGCTGATTGACACGCAGGGGGTGGCGGACGTGCCGGTGCGGGGCTATGGCAACACCACCAACACCAATGCCTGGGGCAAGGCGGTCATCGGGGACGTGAACAGCTATTACCGCAACAGGGCGAGTATCGATGTGAACAAACTCGGTGATAACGCCGAAGCCACGAAGTCGGTGGTGCAGGCCACGCTCACCGAAGGCGCTATCGGTTACCGCCAGTTCGACGTGATTGCCGGCGAGAAGGCGATGGCGGTCATCAAACTGGCCGACGGCAGTGAACCCCCATTCGGCGCCACGGTGATGAACGCCCGCAAGCAGGAGACGGGTATCGTCAATGACGGCGGCAGTGTTTACCTGAGCGGCCTTAACGCCGGCGATGCCATGACGGTGCACTGGAACGGCGGCGCGCAGTGTGAGGTGCGCATGCCAACGCCGCTGCCGGCAGATATGCTGATGAATACGCTGCTGTTGCCGTGTCATCCGCTGGGGGCGCGCACAGAGCCTGACGCGCGGACGCAGGGCGTGCCAGTGGTTGCGCCCGAGCCGGAACCGGCTTCGTAACTGCTGCGCCGAGGGATAACACGGCGTGCAGATTTAACCCAAATGCTATGAGGGCCGCTACGGCCAGGAATGAAAACATGCGAAAGAGCGAATTGAACATTAAACAACATCACGAGGGCCGTCCGGTTGCGTCCAGGCGGAAAAAGGCCCTGACGACGGCGGCAGTGGCCGGTGCCCTGCTCGCGGCCTTGTTGGCCCAGCAGGCTCAGGCGGCGATAGCGCTGGACCGCACGCGGATTATTTTCGATGGTAGCCAAAAATCGGTGAGCCTGAGCGTCAGCAACCAAAACAAGCAATTGCCTTACCTGGCGCAGGGCTGGATTGAAGACGACAAGGGCAACAAAATCCAGAGCCCCCTCACGGTACTGCCGCCGGTTCAGCGCATCGAGCCGGGCAAACCGAGCCAGGTGAAAATCCAGGCACTGCCGGTGGCGAAGGCGCTGCCGCAGGATCGCGAGACGGTCTATTACTTCAACCTGCGGGAAATTCCGCCGAAGAGCACCAAGCCGAATACGCTGCAAATTGCGTTGCAGACACGTATCAAGCTGTTCTACCGCCCGGCCGCCATTGCGATGGACAAAAATGCGCCGCCGCCGCAGGAACAGCTGACCCTGAGCAAACAAGGCAACAAGTATGTGGTCAACAATCCGACGGCGTATTACGTCACGCTGGTTGATGCCGCCACCAAAAAAGACGGTGCGGGGATCAAAAACTTCGAGCCGATGATGGTGCCGCCAAAGGGCAATTTGCCGTTGACGGTGAGTGCGACTGAGGCAGGTAACAGCCCGGTGCTGACCTACGTTAACGACTATGGCGGCCGGCCGCAGCTGAGCTTCAGTTGCTCTGGCAGCACATGCACGGTGATACCGGCGAAGAAAGCGTAGCAGAGCACGGTCTTGCGGTGCGTGCACCGGTCAAGCGAAGGGAGACAAGAATATGGGCATGACACATGAGACGGGCAGACACCGACGGGGCCTGTGTGGAGCGATTGAGCTGAAGTATTACGGCGCGTTGTTCGGATTGATGCTGATGGCCCCGATAACGCTGGGGACAGCGGTGTGGTTGTTGCCACCGGCGCAGGCTGCGGTGGACAACTGGGATGTTGAAGGCGCCAACGGCACCCTGTACGTTCATGGGGCGTTAACCGAGAGCGCATGTCGGCTGGAGATGACCAGCGCCCACCAGGATATCGCACTCGGTGAGACGGGGGCGGGGCGCCTGAGAACGGTTGGCGCGCGCGGCGAACCGATTCGATTCGAGCTGCGTTTGGAGGATTGTCTGCGAAGCCCGGCCGGTAGCCGCGATGAGCGTACCGGCGGCCTGACCTGGGCGGACAATCAGCCGGCGGTAACGGTGAGTTTCCGTGCGACGCGTGACGCCGATAACCCGCAGTTGGTGAAGGTGCAGGGCGTCTCGGGGCTCGGGTTGCGTATGGAAAACGCGCAAGGTGAAGACGTTCGCCTGGGCAGCCGTGGCCAGCCGCTGTTGCTGACGCCGGGGCAGAATACGCTAAGCTACACGATAACCCCGGAACGCACTCCCGCCACTCTGATGGCAGGCAGCTATCGGGCCGTAGTGGATTTTCATCTGAGCTATGACTGAGGCGGCCGCAATGAATGGGATCGTAACGCTGCCGAGAGCGCTGGCAGGTGTGCTGACGGCCTTGCCGATGCTGGTTTTTGCAGCCCCCTCGGCCACGGTCACCGTCAAGGTCACCGTGGTGGCACCACCGCCTTGCGTGATAAACGATGGCCGGCCGATTGAAGTGGAGTTCGGCGATGTGATGACCACCCGGGTGGATGGCGACAATTACAAGATGCCGGTCAATTACACGCTGTCGTGCACCGGGGACACCGCGAATGCGATGAAACTGCAGATAAAAGGCAATGGTGCCGCGTTTGACGCGAAGGTGTTGCAGACCAATAAAACCGGGCTGGGTATAGAACTGCGTCAGGGCGGCAACAAACTGGCAGTCAACAAGTGGCTACATTTCAGCTACCCAAACAAGCCAGAATTGTGGGCGATCCCGGTGAAACAAGTTGGTACGACCCTGACGGGAGGGGAGTTTAGCGCAGGGGCCACAATGGCCGTGGATTACCAGTAACGGGAGAGGAGTATGTGCAGAACACTAAAAGTCCTGTTGCTGAGCTGTGGCCTGATAGGGGGCGTTGCCCCGGTGCAGGCAAAGGACGGTGAAGCAGACATGACGTTTCACGGCACCCTGATAGAGCCGCCGCCCTGCACCATCAACGACGGTAACCAGGTGGAGGTCGATTTCGGCGAGCGGGTAGGCATCAATAAAGTAGATGGCGAGAATTACCGGCAGGGATTGAACTACCAAATCACCTGTGACAGCGCCGCTGGCGGTAGTTGGGCGTTAACGTTAAGCCTGAAAGGCAGTGCGGCAGGGTTCGACCGTGAAGCCTTACTGACGAACAAAGGCAGTCTCGGTATTCGGGTGTACCAGAACGATAAACCCTTCACTCCAAATAGCACGATGAAGATAAACCTGGCCAACCCGCCGCGCTTGGAGGCGGTACCGATAAAACAAGCGGGCGCCACGCTGACCGAAGGGACCTTTGAGGCCTGGGCCACGCTGCGTGCCGACTATGAATAAGGAGCGTGACATGAAAAGGAAATCGGACTGGTGGCAGCACACTGGGGAGGTGCATTCTCGGGTGGCCGCTCTGTTGTTGGTACCGATGTTGATGGCCGCGCCGCTATCGGCCCTAGCCGCTGGTGACAATAACCTGTACCTGCATGGCGCTCTGGTCGCGGAGCCCTGCGTAATACCGCCGGGTGATGAAGAAATCACGCTGGATTTTGGCACCATCATCGACAAGTACCTGTACCTGAACACGCGCACTTTGGGGCAAGCATTCGAGATACACTTGGAGGAATGCGACCTGACGCTGGGCAAGACGGTGAGCGTAACCTTTACCGGTACGGAAAACCGCTCCTTGCCGGGCCTGCTGGCCATTGGTGGCGGCAGTGAGGCCACGGGGATTGCAATCGGGTTTGAGACGCCGTCGGCTAAACCCCTTCCGCTCAATACCCAGAGTGACAAGTCCCTGTTGCAAGACGGGGGTAACATCATTGCGCTGAGAGCTTATGTCCAAGGCGAGCCCTTAGCGATAGCCGACAAGACGATTGGTCGGGGTGCGTTCAGTGCAGTTGCCACCTTTAACCTGGAATATGAGTAAGGACATCAAACCGGCAGTGATAAACACCCAGACTGAAAATAGTGCCGCGCAGGACTGGGATAGGGCGTATCCGGGGTTATTCCCGGCATATCTTAAAGCATCAGGTAGTAGGGCAATTACATTGGCATATCGAGGATGCGGTTTGCCGGAGCTTATACCTGCAATGGCTTTATTACAGCATTGAAGACGGCGGTGAAATACATACCCCTGAAAAAGGTATTTGTCGCGGCAGCGCACTGAGTCCGCTGGTTGGCGGCAGTATATTGCGGCATGTTGACCATTATTTTTCGACGCGCGAGGAACTGTTGTACGCCCGGTATATGGATGACTTTGTTTTCTTCACCAAAACGCGTTGGCATTTACGTAAAACGATCAAATCGTTGTATGAGTTTTTCGATTTGGGTGGTTTTGATATTCACCTGGATAAAACACAACTGGGGAAAATTGAAAATGGCTTTGACTGGCTGGGGAAATGGTATGCCCCCGAAGGGCCCCGGATAGCCCCGAGAGCAATAGAGAACCATCGGGCACATATTGCACGGCTTTATGAGCAGGCACGTTTGAGGAAGCTGTCGAAGGCAGAGACCGATAACCGTGTGCGGAAATATGAAATCCGGTGGATGACATGGGCAAAGCACCACCTGATGAAAGCAGGGTGATTGCCTGTATTATCAAAAAATGTATAGGAAATACCATGCGATTACTTCGTCCCGCCACTCTTACGCTCCTCCTCGGTACTACATCATCCGTGTGTTCAGCGCCCTACCCAGTGGTCACGTCCATGCAGACTACCATTACAAGTCCTACCTCCGCAAACTACTATGTTGTGTATGAAGTCCGCGATGTTCCTAGCGCTGAACAAATGGTACCGCCCGGGTGGCTGGTTGGGTCGGCCCACCGTCACGACGCGTTCCCCGGTGGAAGTGACATTGCAGCCATGCCGACTTGGTCCGAGATGTGCCGCGACGTTGCAATTTGTACTACGATCGCCGTACCGGGGGACACTATGTCTTCCGCCGCCATGCGCGCATTCTCGTCGATTGGGCCCTCGGCGTCGGGGATAGTGGGACATGGTGGGAAGGGGAACGGGGGGGAGTGTGTTGGGTTCATCGCAATTCCGCGCGGAAACGCCCCATGGTCCCAAGCGATCTATCCGCCCGGGTCCTGTGTGTACGCGCCACCCGGCCGTGAGTGGTGCGAATTCGTGACTCCGGGAGTCGTACTCGACCACGGGACCATATCAGTTGGGGACACAGCACCATCCCAAGTGACGGCATCCGTTCCTGTCAACTGTACGGCGCCCATGACCATACGCCTCTCGCTGGGCTCGGATGTACTCGCCCTCGGTAAAGGGGTCGAGAGTCGTGTCTCAGTACCGGAGGCGGGGGGCGGGGGTAAAGTGGTGCTCCATGCTGGCGACAATCCAATAACACTGCAAAGTGACCTGTCCCTCACGGGGGCGGATGCCGGGACGTACAGCGCCGCGACTGTCCTGTATATCCAATACCTATAGTGGATGATCGAGGCCCTGTGCCGTAGTGCGACAGGGACTCTCATGGTTGTACAGTCCGCCGACCAATCGATGCGCAGGTGCGAACGGATTGCTGGCCGATGTCCTGACCAGGGCGCTCCGCGCGCGTATGACCCTGATCCCGCCGCATTCTCGGTGTCGCACATGCATGCGTCGTTCTACACATGCGTAAAAACTGGTCGAGATACCGTCTTCTGAACTAGAGTGGCGGCATACGGATGACGAAAACCTACCGGTGAGAGGGGCTGGGTTGCTGACCTCAGCATTAGTGGATCAAATCTCGGGTCATTGCTGGCACCATAAGAGCTTCGTGTCACTAACGGTGCGAAAGTGATCCATATCCGACGCCTGAAATCAGATCCAGGGGTTAATCTGCTCTCCTGATTCGGGAGAGCTTATGGTCACTTTTGAGACAGTTATGGAAATTAAAATCCTGCACAAGCAGGGTATGAGCAGTTGGGCGATCGCCAGGGAACTGGGTATCTCCCGTAACACCGTAAAGCGTTATTTGCGGGCGCAGTCTGAGCCGCCGAAATACACGCCACGTCCTGCCGTCGCTTCACTTCTGGATGAATACCGAGACTATGTTCGCCAGCGAATCGCTGATGCTCACCCTTATAAAATCTCGGCGACGGTTATCGCCCGCGAGATCATGGCGCAGGGCTATCGTGGTGGCATGACCATCCTGAGAGAGTTCATACGTTCACTCGCCACACCTCAGGAACAAGAGTCTGTTATCCGCTTCGAAACCGAGCCCGGACGGCAGATGCAGGTTGACTGGGGTACCATGCGTAACAGCAAATCGCCGCTTCACGTATTCGTTGCCGTTCTGGGATACAGTCGAATGCTGTACATCGAGTTCACTGACAACATGCGTTACGACACGCTGGAAGCCTGCCACCGCAATGCGTTCAGCTTCTTCGGCGGTGTGCCGCAGGAAGTGCTGTACGACAATATGAAAACAGTGGTACTGCAGCGTGACGCATACCAGACCGGCCAGCACCGGTTCCATCCATCTCTCTGGCAGTTCGGCAAAGAGATGGGCTTCTCCCCACGGCTGTGTCGTCCCTTCAGGGCACAGACTAAAGGCAAGGTGGAGCGGATGGTGCAGTACACCCGCAACAGCTTCTACATCCCGCTAATGACGCGCCTGCGCCCGATGGGGATCACCGTTGACGTTGAAACAGCCAACCGCTACGGCCTGCGCTGGTTGCACGATGTAGCGAACCAACGGAAACATGAAACTATCCAGACCCGCCCCTGTGATCGCTGGATCGAGGAACAGCAGTCCATGCTGGCCCTGCCGCCGGAGAAAAAACAGTATGACGTGCAGGTAGACGAAAGCCTGGTGACCTTCGACAGACAGCCACTGCATCATCCGCTGTCTATCTATGATACGTTCAGCAGAGGAGTCGCATGATGGTCGAGCTGCAACATCAACGGCTGATGGTACTTGCTGAACAGTTGCAACTGGACAGCCTTATCAGTGCTGCCCCTGCGCTGTCACAACAGGCTGTGGATCAGGAATGGAGCTATATGGACTTCCTGGAGCATCTGCTTCATGAGGAAAAACTGGCGCGCCATCAGCGTAAACAGGCGATGTACACCCGGATGGCGGCCTTCCCGGCGGTGAAAACGTTCGAAGAGTATGACTTCACCTTCGCCACCGGCGCACCACAGAAGCAAATCCAGTCGCTGCGTTCACTCAGCTTCATCGAGCGCAACGAAAACATCGTGTTGCTGGGGCCGTCTGGTGTGGGGAAAACGCACCTGGCGATAGCCATGGGCTACGAAGCGGTACGGGCGGGTATCAAGGTACGCTTCACAACAGCAGCGGATCTGTTGCTTCAGCTGTCTACAGCGCAACGCCAGGGCCGCTATAAAACAACGCTTCACCGTGGCGTGATGGCGCCGAAACTGCTCATCATCGATGAAATAGGCTATCTGCCGTTCAGCCAGGAAGAAGCAAAACTGTTCTTCCAGGTCATCGCCAAACGTTACGAGAAGAGCGCGATGATCCTGACATCTAACCTGCCGTTCGGGCAGTGGGATCAAACGTTCGCCGGTGATGCGGCGCTAACATCCGCGATGCTGGACCGGATCTTACACCACTCACATGTTGTTCAGATCAAAGGAGAGAGCTATCGACTTAAACAGAAAAGAAAGGCCGGGGTTATCGCTGAAGCTAATCCTGAGTAAAACGGTGGATCAATATTAGGCCGTCGGTGGAGATGTAAGTGGATCACTTTTTACCCGTTGTTGACAGCTTCGCTGGCACGCTTGCGCGAAAGGATCGGGGATTTAAAAGGTCCGACATGGTGCCAGCGAAGGACAAATCTATTTTGGGCTACGGTTCAGCCGCAGTTCGTTCATAATGCTCAGGGATGAGGGCTGGCGCGACGAGCGCCAACGTATTTACCGTCATTACTGTGGGATACATCTGTAGTTGCGTCTCAAAAGGCCGCGCCGCAGTAAAGTCTGCGGCGACGACGACAGCCACAGGGCTTATATCTGAACCTCCGCCTTGGGCATAGTTTTGCTGGTGCGTTGTTTTTCGGGCGCAGACTGCGGCACTGGATTTGGGGAAAAATGCTGGACGGTGGGTGATGAAAGAGGCATCAAGTCGACTTTTCACGTCCATGAACACCGAGGAACAACTCTATGATGGAGTCCTTCAACGGCTGGCTGAGGCCCACAACGTCTTAACGGGAAGTGGTTCGTGCTCTGGTTCTTCCAACGGTGCAAATTGAGGCTAGGCGCATAACACTATAATCAGAGTCGTCCCCATTCTGCACTGGACTGTATACCACCCTCCGAATTTGCCGGTTGCCATTATATGCAGCCAGACTGAAGCCGGTTATTCCTGATTATGAATGGATCACATACATGGAGCGGGTCAGGGCACATGCATTCTATTTTGTTAATTCGTCGCCATTTTTCTTTTGACTATGTTTGTGCGTGAGTCCGGCGTCGGGACGGTTTGTCATGCTAAGCGCCCGTTCGACAGATTCAGAAGGGTGATGTTTTGGTGCTCAGTGACGCATAGCGATCTCCTCGTAATCATATCCCGAAGCTCCCTAAAAGTGAACGGTAATGCATAGTTTGAACTAACTCTTAACTGTGTAATTGCATGATTTATTGAGAGAAAGATTAATGATGACTACTGTGACGTGTTTTTCGATAAATCTTTTTTATGTCCGTACGGCTTTGTTGAATAAATCGAACTTTTAGATGATTGACGGATCTGAACGCTACAGTTGTTTTAGCCTCAGGTCCCTATGGCAAAGCAAAAGTTTAAAATCACCAACTGGCCAGATTACAACAACGCACTCAGGCAGCGCGGTTCTCTAACAGTCTGCCATTGCCGCATGGGTTGACAGTGCACAGCGTGAAGGTCGTGGCCGACCGCTTCACTACACTGATATGGCTATTACCACGGCCCTGATGATGAAGCGCGTATTCAACTTGTCGCTTCGGGCTTTACAGGGCTTTGTTGACTCGATTTTTAAACTGATGGTTTTGCCGTTACGCTGCCCGGATTATTCTCTGGTCAGCAAACGGGCAAAGAGCATCGGCATAAAAACACCAACCCGTGGTGAAATCTCGCATTTGGTCATTGATACTACCGGTCTGAAGGTCTATGGCGAAGGCGAATGGAAAGCCAGGCAGCATGAGTCTGACAGACGAAGGGTGTGGCGCAAGCTTCATCTGGCCGCAGACAGTGCAACGCACGAGATTACCTGTGCCGATTTATCGCTCATCCCGGAGGGAACCATCCTGTCGCCTCACTTTGATTTATTCAACAAAGCCTGTCCGTACCGATTTGTAGAAGTTGAGTATAAATTGTTCATGGTGGTGTTTGCGTATAGCATGGTGTATAAAATTAAATTCCTTAATAAAAAATATATTATATATGAACGATATAGGTGTTGTTTTTTACTCCTGTGATCTTCCGCCAATCAATATCTCCCAACCTCCTCTGTGATTGTCGGCTCCGGTAGAGTGAGTTTGCTTCTTTCGCTTTGTGTTAGTGCAGCTTGCGTGGGTAGAAGAAACGTTCATGAAGAAGGACTATGAGGCAGTAAGCCGTTGACGTAAAAACCGCTTACGCGGCCTTTTTATTTCTGAGAAACAGGGCAAGCAGATACAGGGCGCCCAGCGGCAGGGCCATGACATAACAGAATGCATAATACAGGATCAGCACGCCATTTTTGCCTATGGTATCGGCGAACAGTCCGCGGTGCCAAAATTCTTCACTCGTGAACTGCAGGGCGGCCGTTTCAGTGCCTTTTTTAGCACAGGGATACAGTAAAAAGCTCAGGATGGAGAGGATCAACGAAAGTGCGATATTCACCATGTCCTGGAAAGAATAGATGTAATAAAGCGCGATAAAAAAGTAAGTCACGCCCCACGCCTGACTTTTCCAATAATACACTTTGGTCATTTTCGCCTCCCTGCGCATGAGTTCCTTTCTGTTTCGTGCTTGGCGAAATGGAACATCGATGCCATTGCCCGCGCCGCTCGGTTTACCCAAGACGTCTGAGTATGCGCAGGGCTTCGGCAAAATGCCATATTACCGGCTTATCTGGCAGGCGCATTTGGGTTCTGCCGCGAGCGTCTCTTCTCCCCAACCCCTAACCCCCTCACTCCCTCTGCAAAAAGAACTGCTTGATGGTCTGCCGCAGCCAGCGGTGCGCCGGATCGCGATCCAGGCGCGGGTGCCAGGCCTGCACGATAAACACCGACTCCAGCTCGAGCGGCAGCTCGATCTCCGCCAACGGCAGGTGGATGTTGCTCACCCCTTGCAGCACATGGCGCGGCAGCGGCAGGATAAAGTCCGATTTCATGGTCAGCATCATCGCCGAATGGAAGCCCGGCAGGGTCAGAGCGACGTTGCGCTGCAGGCCGAGATCGCGCAGCGCGTCGTCGATCGGCCCCTGCGTGCGCCCACGGCGGGAGACGCTGATATGCGGGTAATGAGTCAGGGTTTCGGGCGTTACCCGGCCGATAATTGGGTGCCCAGGGCGCACCAGCGCCTGAAAGGTGCTGGTGAACAGGCTCTGCGTCTTGATTTCCGGGTGCCAGTCGCGCGAGGAACCGATCACCAGATCCACCTTGCCGCTGCGCAGCGCGTCATCTTCGCCGTCGCTTTCAGCGATAAACTTCAGGCCGCTTAACGGCGCCATGTCCCGCAGCGTCTCCAGCAAGCCGCCCGCCAGCGCGCCGATAAAAATGTCGTTGGCGCGAATGGTGAAGGTTCTGGTCAGCTTGCCGGGTTCGAACGCATCATTCGGCGCGATCAGCGCGGCGGCCTGCTCGATGATCTCGCCGAGCTGGCGTTTCAACTCTAGCGCGCGCGGCGTCGGCACCAGATGCTTGCCGGCTCTGACCATGATCGGGTCGTCGAACTGCCGGCGGATGCGCCCCAGAATGCGGCTCATCGCCGGCGCGCTCAGATTCATCTTCTCGGCGGCGCCGCTCACGCTCCCTTCTTCCAGCAGCAGATTCAGCGCATAGATCAGGTTGAAATCAATTTTTTGCGGCATGGCCTCTCCGGTGGTGGTGCGCTCAATGGATTGCGTTTTGTGCAACTAGTTAATTACATCATTTCATTTTAAACAATCGAAATAAGTCCGGATACTGCCCACGACAACAAAGATTGAGGCTGAAACAGCAGGAGTGGGGAATGGTTGAGGTGTCTGTTACGCCGCACCACAAAAATCGGTGGCTCGCCAGCGCCGGCGAAATCAACGGCCGCACCTGGCTGGGGTTGTTCGGCGTGTTTTTGGCGGTGATGGCCAGCGGCGTGGGGGAAAACGCCAGCAAGTTCGCGCTGGCGGATATACAGGGCGGCATGCTGCTGAGTTTCGATGCCGGCAGTTGGCTGACCACCTGTTACGTTACCGGCTTTGTGATCGGTTCCGGGTTCACACCCTGTTTTTGGCCGACCTTTTCGCTGCGCCGGGTGGCGTTGACGATGTGCGGCATTTACCTGGCCGGCGGGCTGCTGACGCCCTGGTTGGGAGAACCGTATGGCGTGCTGCTGGCGGTGCGCAGCCTGCAGGGCTTCGCCGGCGGCGCGTTGCCGCCGATGCTGATGACGGTGGTGCTGCGTTTTATGCCGCCGCTGATCAAGGTGTTGGGGCTGGGCGCCTACGGCTGGGTCTCGGCCTGGAGCGCTACGCTGGGCGCCACCGCCGCCGCTTTCGCCTTTCACTGGGGTTGGAGCGGGTACTTCTACTGGAACCTGCCGCTGATGGCGATTGCCGCTGTATGTATCGGCTACGGTCTGCCGCAGGATCCGCTGCGGCTGGAGCGCCTGCGGCAGTTCAACTGGCGCGGCCTGCTGCTCGGCGGCATGGCGCTCGGCATGCTGACGGTGGGCATCTCACAGGGGGAGCGGCTCGACTGGCTGAACTCGCCACTGATCTACGTTTTATTGTTGGGCGGCGGCGGATTATTGGCGTTATTTCTGATTAACGAATGGTATCACCCGCTGCCTTTTTTCAATTTGCAGCTATTAAGCAAAAGGAATTTGTCCTTCTCCTTAATTACGCTGGGTGGCGTGCTGTTAATTATGGTGTCGCTGGTCAATATTACGTCGGGATATTTATCCGCGATTCAGGGCTACCGTCAGGAACAAACTTCCGACTTAATGCTGTGGGTGGCGTTGCCGCAATTAATTACGCTGCCGATTGTCGCCATTATTTGCAATACGCCGCGGGTGGATTGCCGCTGGGTGCTGGCGATCAGCCTGCTGTTGATGGCCACCGCTTGCGTGCTGGCCGCCCAGCTGACGCCAGAATGGAACGGCGACACGTTTCGCGTTATCGCGCTGTTGCAGGCGGTCGCGCAACCGATGGCGATCATCCCTCTGCTGATGCAGGCGACCGGTGGGCTGTTGCCGACCGACGGGCCGTTTGCGGCGGCCTGGTTTAACGCGGTGAAGGGCTTCGCCGCCACCGCGGCCGGCGGCGCCATCGCGCTGCTCAGCCGACAGCGCGGAGACTATCACGCCGGCACGATCGCCGACGGTTTTGGCTCGGCCTACAGCAGCGCATCGGGGTCGGCGGAGCAGCTGGCGCAGCTTGCCGCCCGGCAGGGCCACGTGCTGGCCAGCGCCGATCTTTATCTGTTGGTTGCCGGCCTGGCGTTATTACTGACCGCGCTGATTTTAGTTATGCCGACCCGTATTTATCCGCCGCGTTCGGTCGCCGCCTGACATTTTATCATCAGAAATAAATATTAAGTGGAGTCACTTTTATGGCTAACAAAAAAGTCGCCGTCGCCGTATTGGCGGTTACCGTCATTACGCTGGGGTTATTAATGAATAAGTTTTTTATTAAAGAGACACAGCAGAATACCAACGACGCCTATATTCGCGCCGATATCTCGCGTATTTCTCCGCAGATTGCCGGTGAAATTGCGCAGGTGTTGGTCAGGGACAACCAGTGGGTTAAACAGGGGGAGTTGCTGGCGGTGATCGACCCGCGTGAATTCAACGTTGCCCTTGCGCAGGCGACGGCGCAGGAACAATCCGCCCGCGCCCGGCAGGACGACGCCAGGGCCAACCTCACCCGGCAGAGCGCGCTGATCGCCGCCGCGCTGGCGGAGCGGCAGGCGGCGCAGGCGGAGCTGGCGTTTGCGCGCCAGGAGCAGAACCGCTACCAGAGAATGGCCAGCAGCGGCGCGGGGTCGCAGCAGGCGGCGCAGCAGGCGACAACGCGCGTGCACACGCTTTCCGCCAACGTGGCGCAGGCGGAGGCGACGCTCAAAGCGGCGCGAAACATGGAGCAGGTGCTGCAGGCCAAGCTGGCGGACAGCGATGCCGAGCTGATGCTGGCGCAGGCCAAGAAAGCGATGGCCGAACTGAACCTGTCTTACACCCGCATCACCGCACCGATCGGCGGCGTGATTGGCAAGAAAAGCCTGCGGGTCGGGGAGTTCGTCAAACCGGGCGATGCGCTGCTGGCCATCGTGCCGCAGGACAAGCTGTACATCATCGCCAACTACCAGGAAACCCAGCTGGAAAACATTGCGCACGGGCAGTCGGTAGACATCCATATCGATACCTTTCCCGGCCAAACGCTGAAAGGGCAGGTGGACAGCATCGCGCCGGCTTCCGGCGTCAGCTTCGCGGCCGTGGCGCCGGAGAACGCCACCGGCAACTTCACCAAGATCGTGCAGCGCATCCCGGTGAAAATTGTATTTGATATCAACAAAGAGCATGCCGCCTTGTTGAGCGCCCTGCGCGTTGGCATGTCTGCGGACGTCAGCATCAATACGCTTGACGGAGGCCTGCAATGAACAGAGCCGTGATCCCGCTGCTGTTGATGGCGCTGAGCGGCTGCCGGGCGGTAGGGCCGGACTACGCTCGGCCGCAGAGCGCGCTGCCCGAGAGCTGGGGTGAGCAGGCCGGCGGCGGGGCGCTGCCGGTGGCCTGGTGGTCGATATTCAACGATGCGCCGCTGTCGCAGCTGGTGCAGCGCGTGGCGGCCGGCAACCTGGATCTGCAGCTCGCCACGGCGCGCCTGCAGCAGAGCCGCGCCCTGCTGGGCGCGACAGAGGCGGCGCTGATGCCGGATCTGAGCCTGGACGGCGCCTATCAGCGCCAGCGCGCCACCTCGGTGGGCAGCATGGATCCGTCCGGCAACGGCGGAGAGGCGGATTACAACCTCTGGCGCGGCGGTTTCAGCGCCGCCTGGGAGCTGGACATGTGGGGCAAGCTGCGCCGCGCCTCGGAAAGCGCGCGCGCCGGCTTCGCCGCTTCGCAGGAGAATCGGCGCGCGCTGCTGACGTCGGTGACGGCGGAGGTGGCGAGCGACTATCTGCGCCTGCGCGCCACGCAGCAGCAGCTGGCGGTGGCGCAGGAAAACCGTGCTACGGCGCTGCGCACGCTGCAGCTGACGCAAAGCCGCTATCAAAGCGGCGCGGGCAACGAACTGGATATCGATCAGGCGCAGGTGCAGTTGGCGCAGGTGGATGCCCTGCTGCCGACGTTGGCCGACCGGCAAGAACGGCTGATTAACGCCATCGGCCTGTTGTTGGGCGAGCGGCCGGGCGCGCTGAACGCGATGCTGTCGCCGCCGGGGCCGCTGCCGACGCTGGCGCGCGCGGTGCCGATGGGGGTGCCGTCGGATCTGGCGCTGCGCAGGCCGGATATTCGCGAAGCGGCGGCGCGTTTGCATCAGGCGACCGCCGAGATCGGCGTCGCCACCGCCGACTACTACCCGCGCATCTCGCTGACCGGCAACGCGGGCTACCAGGCATTGGCCTTGTCGGATATGGGCAGTTGGTCCACGCATACCTTCGCTATCGGCCCCGCCCTGTATCTGCCGTTGTTCGACGGAGGGAAAATCACCCAGCGGGTGCGCCTGAGCGAATATCGCCAGCAGGAAATGGCCATCGCCTACCAGCAAACGGTGCTGCGCGCCTGGCACGAGATCGACGACGCGCTTTCCGGCTATCGCGCCCAACAGCGCCGCCAGACGCACCTGGCCGAGGCGCTGGCCGCCAACCGGCACGCGTTTGCGCTGGCGCGCGACAGCTATCTGAACGGCGCCAGCGATTTTATCCACGTTCTGAGCACGCAGCGCGCGCTGCTGGATCTGCAGTCCGCGCAAATTGTTTCAGAGGAGGAGACGGCGATCGCCGTGGTGAATATCTATCGAGCGCTGGGCGGCGGCTGGGAACTCACCTACCCGTCTGCGGCGCCACAGGAGAAGGCTGATGCACAACACGCTGAATAAGATTGTCGACGAGATGCTGGAAAGGGACACCCGCCGCAAACGGGAGGCCCGGGTGAGCGCCGTGCGGCAAGTCACCGCTCGGATCAGGCGCATCACGTTGAGCGGCGACGATGTGGATAAGTTTATCGCCGATCCGCGCGCGCAGGAGCCGGCCAGCTGGGTCAAGGTGTTCTTCCCGTGGCGCGATACGCTGGCCGGGCGGGCCTACACCCTGAGCGGCATCGACAAACTCGCTCGCACCTTCGATATCGACATGGTGCTGCACGGCGAAGGTCCGGCGTCGAACTGGGCGCGCGACGCGATGCCGGGCGACAAGCTGGGGTTCGCCGGCCCTTGCTCCGGCGGCTTTCGGCTGTTGCCGCAAACTCGCTGGCTGCTGTTGCTAGGTGATGAGACCGCGCTGCCCGCCATGCGCACTATTCTCGCCTCGCTCTCCGCCCCGTTGCCGGTGCTGTGGTTCGCCGAGGTGGGCGATGCGCAGGAGATCCAGGACGTCGATTGCTCCTTTTTGCAGGTGAACAGCTGGCAAATCCGCACCCGACATTTCGACAGCGTGATGAACAGCCCGCTGGTGCAGGCCGTCAGCCATTGCGAGCTGCCGGCCGGCGAAGGACAGGTGTGGTTGGCCTGCGAGCACCAGGTCGCCGCCTATCTGAAGGCGCGTTTTATCAACGAAATGGGCATTTCCCGCGCCGCCTTGTTTGCCAAAGGTTATTGGAAAAAGGGCGAAGCCAATTTCAAGGGCGCGATTTAACTCGGGCGAGTGAGGATGGTTATGATTGAGAGAGTGTTATTGGCGGTGGACTGCTTTGAACACAGCGGCAACGCCCTGGAATTTATGGCGCGCCTGCAAGGCAGCATCGGCGGCGTAATTGTGCTGACGGTGGTGGACAATGCCTTCACGCTCAGCCGCAGCGGCCTGCGTTTCGACAGCGATGAGCGCGAGGAGTATCCCGCCGCCCAACGGGAAGAAGCGCTGGCGGAAAAGCAGGTCGGGCAGGTGACGCGGGCGCTGAAACAGCAGGGCTTCAATGCCCAGGGCTTGCTGGCCGCGGGGTCGCCCATCGAGGTGATCCCGGAACAGATGGCGCTGTTCAACTGCGATCTGTTGATCATCTCGCACCGCCACCTGTCTTCGTTGGGGCGCTGGCTGAACGCTTCCGTCACGCGTGGCCTGCTGGATGAGATCGGTCAACCGGTATTGGTGATCCCGCGCTAAGCTATGGGTAAGGGCAGCCGCATGCGGCTGCGCGCGTTCGGCGACGAAGGCCGCACATACCGGAGGTCAACATGCGAAGTCTGGAAGATCACCTTGCCGCTTATGCCGCCTATCACCGCGATGCGCGCAATATCGCCACGCATTTTATCGGTATCCCCCTGATCGTCATCAGCCTGCTGGCGCTGCTCTCCCGGCCGGCGTGGGGCGCGGGAGGGCTGCCATTTTCGCCGGCCTGCGCGGCGGTTATCGTCTCGGCGCTCTATTACCTGCGGCTGAACCTGCGCCTTGGCATCATGATGCTGGCGTTGCTGCTGCTGTGCCTCGTGTTCGGCGCCTGGGTGGCGTCGCTGTCGACGGCGGCGTGGTTGAGCATCGGCATCGGCGGCTTCGTCATCGGCTGGCTGTTTCAGTTTGTCGGGCATTTCTGGGAGGGGCGAAAACCGGCGTTTATGGACGACGTGACGGGCCTTATCATCGGCCCGCTGTTCGTGCTGGCGGAAGCCTGCTTCCTGGCCGGTGGGCTGCGCGAACTGCAGCGGAACATCGAACTGCGAGCGGGCAAAGTGCGCAGCGGGAGGGGATGAGGTGGCGTTGATTCCCACGGTGACGGCATTTCCGCTGCAGCAGGCCTTTATCCCGCTGCTGGAGGCGCTGACGGCGGGGCTGCCGCGCCAATTCCCGGCGCTCATCCACAGCATTTACCTCTACGGCAGCGTCGCGCGCGGCGAAGCCCTTCCCGGCGTGTCCGATCTGGACATCACGCTGTTGCTCATCAAGCCGGCCGATAGCGGGGCGTTGCAGCGCCTTGAGGCGTGGCGGCAAGCCTTTCAGCTGGAGCAGCGGATCGTGAGCAAGGTCGACTTTGACATCGGCAGCGTTGATGAAGCGTTGGCGCCGGAGCATCACGATTCCTGGGGATTTTGGCTGAAGCATCACTGCCGATGCCTGTGGGGCGAAGACGTGTCCGCCGCTTTTTCGCTGTTTCGTCCCGATCGGCGCATCGCGCTGGCGGTCAATGCTGATTTACGGCCCGCGTTGGCGCGTTATCGGGAGCAACTGCTGCAGGCAAGGACGGTATCGGATGAGAGGCGCTTAAAGCGCGAAGCGGCCAGAAAGCTGATCCGCGCCACCAATATGTTGCGCGCCGAGGGGAGCCCGTTCTGGCCGATAACGCTAACCGACTATGCCGAACAGCTGTTGGCGCTTTATGCAGAGCAGCGCGATGAAATGGACTATTGGTTAGCGCACGCGGCAGGGGAGGCGAATGACGCGGATTTTAGCGACAGAATGATGCAATTTCTTGACTGGATCGAAGCACAGAAAAAAATAACGCCGGCTTGAGCCGGCGTTGTCGGCGATCGTTACCCGATCGCCGGGTAATCGGTGTAGCCTTCCCGGCTGCCGCCGAAGAATTTCTCTTTAATGGGCGCATTCAGCGCCAGCCCGTGTTGCAGGCGGTGAGGCAGATCCGGGTTGGCGATGAACGGGCGGCCGAAGCCGATCAGATCCGCCCAGCCTTTGGCCAGCGCTTCTTCAGCGCGTTCACGCGTGTATTTGCCCGAGTAAATCAGCGTGCCGCGGAAAATCAGGCGCAGTGATTCTTTGAACGCCGCCGGCATCACCGGGGCGTCATCCCAGTCCGCTTCGGCGATGTGAATGTAAGCGGCGCCGATATCGTTCAGCACGCTGGCCGCCGCCAGATAGGTGGCTTCCGGGGTGTCGTCCTGCGAGCCCATCAGGGTGGTCAGCGGCGCCAGACGCACGCCCAGTTTCTCTTTGCCGATGGCGTCCGCTACCGCCTGCGCCACTTCCCGCAGGAAACGCAGGCGATTTTGCAGTGAACCGCCGTATTCGTCGTCGCGCTGGTTTTCCCGCGAGTCGATAAACTGATTGATCAGATAGCCATTCGCGCCGTGCAGCTCTACGCCGTCGAAACCGGCGGCGATGGCGTTGCGGGCCGCCTGAGCGTAGTCATTGACGATCGCCGGAATTTCTTCCCGCGTTAAGGCGCGCGGTGCGGAGTGTTGCACCATTTCACCCACGCCATGTTCCGGCCCGCGGCCTTCGACATCCACAAATACCTTGACCCCATCGGCCTGGATGGCGGAGGAGGAGACCGGCGCGGCGTGGCCAGGCTGTAGAATGGTATGCGACACGCGGCCGACGTGCCAAAGCTGCGCGAAGATCTTGCCGCCGGCCTGATGTACGGCGTCGGTGACTTTTTTCCAACCGGCGATGTGTTCCGGGGTGTAAATGCCGGGCGTCCAGGCATAACCCTGGCCTTGCTGGCTAATCTGCGTGCCTTCGCTGACGATCAGCCCGGCGCTGGCGCGCTGGGCATAATATTCAGCCATCATGTCGGTGGCGACGTCGCCGGCGCCGGCCCGAGAGCGGGTCATGGGCGGCATGACGATGCGATTGTTCAGCGATAAACCGTTTAAAGAATACGAGTCAAAAAGCATAGCGCTTCCCTCTGTGTGAATGGGGCCGTAGGGCATTGATGTTTTACTGAGGCCATTATATTTCGTCGTTTAATTCTAAAAACGCGCACAATAACAAAACACTTTTGCTCTGTGTTCAATAGTTACGGAAGCCGCCGGCTTGCCGCAGGCGGCGGGAATGAACCCGATGTGCGCTCGGGCGACGGCGGCTATTGCCTGTCGGCGCGTGGTTGAGATAGAGTCGGCTGCTGTTTTTCCCCACGATTTTTAACAAAATCGCAAAAGTCTTTTAGCCTCCCGCCTGCTTATCTTTGGTGTGATCAATGTCATACTTTTGGCATCTTAACTTTCCCGCGCTTCGGCAGCGGTTAACCGGAGTTGTTGAATGAAAATTAACTTTCCCTTATTAGCCCTGGCGGTGGGGGCGTTCGGCATCGGCACGACCGAGTTTTCCCCGATGGGGTTGCTGCCGACCATCGCCAAAGGGGTGGACGTCTCCATCCCGATGGCCGGCATGTTGATCAGCGCCTACGCCGTCGGCGTGATGGTCGGCGCACCGCTGATGACGTTGCTGCTTTCTCACCGGGCACGCAGAAGCGCGCTGATCTTCCTGATGGCGATCTTTACTCTGGGTAACGTGCTGTCGGCCGTTGCGCCTGACTACACCACCCTGATGCTGTCGCGCATCATCACCAGCCTGAACCACGGCGCGTTCTTTGGCCTCGGATCGGTGGTGGCCGCCAGCGTGGTGCCGAAGGAGAAACAGGCCAGCGCCGTGGCGACCATGTTTATGGGCCTGACCATCGCCAATATCGGCGGGGTGCCCGCCGCGACCTGGCTGGGTGAAACCATCGGCTGGCGCATGTCGTTCCTGGCGACGGCCGGGCTGGGCGTGATCGCCATGCTGGGGCTGTGGTTCTCGTTGCCGAAAGGCAGCGCCGGCGCACGCCCTGATGTGAAACGCGAGTTGTCGGTATTGGTGCGCCCTCAGGTGCTGTCCGCCTTGCTGACGACCGTGCTGGGCGCGGGCGCGATGTTCACGCTCTATACCTATATCTCGCCGGTGTTGCAGCACATCACCGATGCGACACCGCTGTTCGTGACGTCTATGCTGGTGTTGATCGGCGTCGGTTTCTCCATCGGCAACTACCTCGGCGGCAAGTTCGCCGACCGCTCCGAAAGCGCGACGCTGAAAGGCTTCCTGTTGCTGCTGGTGGTCATTATGCTGGTGATCCCGTTCCTGGCGCGCAGTGAAATCGGCGCCGCAGTCAGCATGGTGATTTGGGGCGCGGCGACCTTTGCCGTGGTGCCGCCGCTGCAGATGCGCGTGATGCGTGTCGCCAGTGAAGCGCCGGGGCTGTCGTCTTCGGTCAATATCGGTGCCTTTAACCTGGGCAATGCGCTGGGCGCCGCCGCCGGTGGCGCGGTAGTCTCCGCCGGGCTGGGATACAGCTTCGTACCGGTGATGGGGGCGATTATTGCCGGATTGGCGCTGCTGCTGGTGCTGTTCACCCACCGTCAGGCCGAAAAAGTGGCCTACGCCAACGGTTAAAAACGACAGCGTGCGGCGGGATTCCCCGCCGCGCTCACTCAAAGCCGAGCAGGCTGAACGCATCGTCCTGCGGGGCGTAGCCGAGCAGGCGACGGGTCTCTTCCAGCGATAAACGCGTGTAGCGGTTATTGGAAACCCCGTGCACCACCGCATATTGCACCCCTTCGACACGAATGCAGCGCTCCAGCAGATCGGCGGCGTCGCGATGGCTGAGAAACGCGCTCATGTCGCGGGCGCTGAGCCGATCGCCTGGGCTGAGGGTGGTGAAGTTGGCGATGCGCACCGACAGGGCGGAAAGCCCTTCCTGATGGGCGAAGTAGGCGGCGATGCCTTCGCCGAACGCCTTGCTGGCGCCGTACAGGTTTTTCGGTTTCGGCGCGTCATCCGGGCGGATTTGGTAATCGAGCGGATAGCCTTCCACCGCCTGCGCGCTGCTGGCGAACACCACCCGGCGGCAGCCGGCGTCTTTCGCCGCGCGGAAGATATTGAAAGTGCCGAGAATGTTGTTGTCCATCAACGAACCGCAAAAGTCGGCATCGGGGGAGGGATCGGCCGCCAGGTGCAACACGGTGTCGATATTGGCGCAGGCCGCGCGGCAGGCGTCGAGATCGGCGATGTTGAAGCTGATGACTTCGTCGCCGGGCTGCAGATCGTGCAGCAGGCTGACATCCCTTTCCGCCAACCGCAGCGCGTAGCGATTGCCCATCGCCTGGCGAAACGCCGTGGCTACCCGGCCGCCGGCGCCGGTGATCAGAATCCGTCCCAACTCAGTCCGCAACGTCATGGTCGCTGTCATCCTTACAATCGATTACGTGTTGACCAGTAATAATCGCCCGAGTGACTTTTGTCCAGTCGTTTTAATTAGTCATTCTGATGTTTCTTTCACCATTATCAATTGCGCATGGTGATTTTTGCGCAGGTGAATATCGTGGAATGTTAACGATGTGCAATCAAGCTTGGCGATCTATTTGCCTTATTGATTGCCGATTGTGACTAAAAAAGCGGGGATTGACAGTGGATGGACGAGCGCTTTGCTTTCGCTTGATAGTGAATTATTTGGTTAGTTAATCTTATGTTTTTTGGGCCTGAGGCGGGCGATATTCCGCCCCCTCTCTATTCCGCCTGCGCGATATATCACTGCTGTGCTGAAGCCGATAGAGGGCGACAGGCCTTATTTGATACCTCAGGTCGGTTTTGCCCGCCCGATCACAGTTCGGCAATTTGCCGACGCAAAGGCTTGCCCCGGCAAAATCCGCGGTGTTAACGTCATAACTCAACCGATTTAGGGTTGTTACTGCTACGGCAGGCAAAACCTAAACCTCGCGTTTCTGTTCCCCGATGGGGCAGAGGCCGCGAGGTTTAGGTTTTTTTTTGCGCCGAATTTCGCCTCAGCGCCAGGCCAGTGCGGGGCGGGGAGCGGCAGAACGCGAAGTCTAAGGATAACAGTATGAAATATGACACATTAGCCAGTGAGATTTTGGCCGGCGTCGGTGGCCGCGACAATGTGAAAAGCCTGGTGCATTGCGCTACCCGCCTGCGTTTCAAGCTGCGCGACGACAGTCGCGCCAACGCGGCAGCGCTGAAGAAAAATCCGGGCGTTATCATGGTGGTGGAGAGCGGCGGTCAGTTCCAGGTGGTGGTGGGCAACCACGTGGCGGAGGTGTTCGACGCGGTCAATCGGGTCGGCGGGTTGGCCGAAGGCGCGCCGAGCGACGACGCGGGCGGCAAAAAAGACAACCTGCTCAGCCGCTTCATCGATCTGGTGTCCGGCATTTTTACCCCGCTGCTCGGGGTGATGGCCGCTTCGGGGATCCTGAAAGGCTTCCTGGCGCTGAGCCTGGCCTGCGGCTGGCTGCTGGAGAGCGGCGGCACCTTCAAAATGCTGTTCGCCGCCAGCGACGCGCTGTTCTACTTCTTCCCGATCATGCTCGGCTACACCGCCGGGAAAAAATTCGGCGGCAACCCGTTCGTCACCATGGCGCTCGGCGGCGCGTTGACGCACCCGCTGATGATAGCGGCCTTCGAAGCGGCGCAGCAGCCGGGCGCGGTGCGCGAGTATTTCTTCGGCATTCCGCTGACCTTCATCAACTACAGCTCGTCGGTGATCCCGATCATCTTCGCGGCCTGGGTGTCCTGCCGCCTGGAGCCGCTGTGTAACCGGGTGATCCACAGTGCGCTGCGCAATTTCATCACGCCGCTGCTGTGCCTGGCGATCACTGTGCCGTTGACCTTCCTGCTGATCGGCCCGGCGGCAACCTGGCTCAGCCACCTGCTGGCCAACGGCTATCAGAGCATTTACGCCTTTAACCCGATCATCGCCGGCGCCTTTATGGGGGCGATGTGGCAGGTGTGCGTGATCTTCGGCCTGCATTGGGGATTGGTGCCGTTGATGATCAACAACCTGAGCGTGCTGGGGCGCGACACCATGGTGCCGCTGCTGTTGCCGGCGGTGATGGGGCAGGTCGGCGCCACGCTGGGCGTGATGCTGCGCACTCGCGACGCCAAACTGCGGGCGCTGTCCGCTTCAGCCATCGGCGCCGGCATTTTCGGCATCACCGAGCCGGCGGTGTATGGCGTCACGCTGCCGAACAAACGCCCATTCATCTTCGGCTGCATCGGCGGCGCGCTGGGCGGCGCGGTGATCGGCTACTTCCATACCTCGGTCTACTCGTTCGGCTTGGTGAGCGTGTTCACCTTCGCGCAGATCATCCCCGGCGGCGGCATCGACGCCACGGTATGGGGCGCGATCGGCGGCACCCTGCTGTCGTTCGTGTTCGCCGCGCTGGCCAGCTATCTGTTCGGCGTCGCGCCGGCGGAAGAGGCCGCCGCACAGCCTGAAGCCGCCGCGCCGCTCAACCGCAAACAGGCGATCCTCAGCCCGATCGCCGGCGACATCGTGCCGCTGGATCAGGTGAACGACGCGACCTTCGCCAGCGGTCTGCTGGGGAAAGGCGTGGCGATCGCGCCGCAGCAGGGGCGCGTGGTGGCGCCGGTGAGCGGCAGCGTGGCGTCGCTGTTCAAAACCAAACACGCCATCGGCATCGAATCGGACGACGGCGCGGAGATTCTTATTCACGTCGGCATCGATACCGTGAAGCTGGACGGGGCGCATTTCACCGCCCACGTGCGGGAAGGCGAGCGGGTCGCCCCGGGCGATCTGCTGATCGAGTTCGACCAGGCGGCGATCCAAGCCGCCGGCTATGACACCACCACGCCGATCATCATCAGCAACAGCGATGATTACGTGGACGTGTTGACCAGCGGCCTGTCTCCGGTGCAGGAACAGGCGCCGCTGCTGACTTTATTACGCTAATTGAGGAGCAAGCGATGAACGGCAAGTTTCCGCAACATTTTCTGTGGGGCGGCGCGGTAGCGGCGAACCAGGTTGAAGGCGCGTATCAGGCCGACGGCAAGGGGCTGTCGACTTCCGATCTGCAGCCGCAGGGCATCTTCGGCGCCATCACGCCGCGTACGGCGGGCGACAGCGGCATCAAGGACGTGGCGATCGATTTCTATCATCGCTATCCGGAAGACATCGCGCTGTTCGCCGAGATGGGCTTCAAATGCCTGCGCACCTCGATCGCCTGGACGCGCATTTTCCCGCAGGGCGACGAAGAGACGCCGAACGAAGCCGGGCTGGCGTTTTACGATCGGCTGTTCGACGAGATGGCGAAGTACGACATTCAGCCGCTGATCACGCTGTCGCACTATGAAATGCCTTACGGCCTGGTGAAACGCTACGGCGGCTGGGGCGATCGGCGCACCATCGACTTCTTCGAGCGCTACGCGCGCACGGTGTTCGAACGTTACAAGCACAAGGTCAAACACTGGCTGACCTTCAACGAGATCAACATGTCGCTGCACGCGCCTTTCACCGGCGTCGGTCTGCCGCCGGAGAGCGACAAGAGCGCCATCTATCAGGCGATCCACCATCAGCTGGTGGCCAGCGCCAAAGCGGTGAAGGCCTGTCACGAGATCGTGCCGGAGGGCAAAATCGGCAACATGCTGCTGGGCGGCATTCTGTATCCGCTGAGCTGCAAGCCGGAAGATCTGCTGGAAACCCAGCGGCAAAACCGCGACTGGCTGTTCTTCGGCGACGTGCAGGCGCGCGGCTATTACCCGGCCTATATGCAACGCTTCTTCCGTGAAAACGGCATTGAGGTGGCGATCACCGAGGAAGATCGGCGAACGCTGCGTGAAACCATCGATTTCATCTCGTTCAGCTATTATATGAGCGGCTGTGTCACCGCCGACCCGGAGCAGTATGAGACGGCGCGCGGCAACATTCTCGATATGGTGCCGAACCCGCATCTGGCCAGCTCGGAGTGGGGATGGCAAATCGACCCGATCGGGCTGCGCTACCTGCTCAACGTGTTGTACGACCGCTATCAGAAACCGCTGTTCATCGTCGAAAATGGATTGGGCGCCAAAGACCGCGTCGAGGCCGACGGCAGCATCAACGACGATTACCGCATCAACTACCTCAATGATCATCTGGTGCAGGTGGCGGAAGCGATCGACGACGGCGTCGAGGTGATGGGCTACACCAGCTGGGGGCCGATCGATCTGGTCAGCGCTTCGAAGGCCGAAATGTCGAAGCGCTACGGCTTCATTCACGTCGACAGGGACGATGCCGGCAACGGCAGCCTCGAGCGCCGCCGCAAGAAGAGTTTCTACTGGTACCGCGATGTGATCCACAGCAACGGCGCCAGCCTGAAAGACCGACGCTAACCCTTCAGCCCGGCGGCAAGCGCCGGGCGTTAACCTAACGTTATTCGCTGCTGTTCATGATGGGAAATTCTCTCCCAGGGAATGCTGTTGCCCGCAGTCAGCCGTTATGCGGAGAAATATAATAATGATGAAAAGCTTATTACCTCGTTCCATGACCCTGGCGGCGCTGGCGCTGCTCTGTAGCCAGGCGCAGGCGGAAACGCTGCAAACCGGCAAGGACGTCGAAGCCCCCACCGCCAAATGGGAAGGGGTGGCGCTCGGCTTTGAGCCGCCGCAGCCCGGGCTGTTGGGGGATATGCTGGGGATCAGGCCGATCCTGGAGGATCACGGCTTCCACTATAATCTCGGCTACCTCAGCCAGCTGTCGTATAACGCCGGCGGCGGCTACAACCACGATAAACAGGCGTCGTATATCGACCAATTTTCGCTGACCTTCAGCCAGGATCTGCAGGCGCTGACCGGCATTCCGGACGCGGCGATCGAAGGCAATATCGTCAACCGCAACCATGACAACAACCTGACCCGCGATCGGCTGCAGGATCCGCGCGTCGGCCTGACCGATCTGTCGCAGGAGAGCTTTGGCGGGCAGTCGATCACCCGGCTGGGCTGGTTGACCTTCAGCCGTTCCTTCCTCGATCGCCGGCTGCAATGGCGTATCGGCATGATGAACAAGGTGCAGGATTTCGATCAGATCATCCCCTGCGATTTTCAGACGCTGACGCTGTGCGGCGGCAAGTCCGCCAACTCGTTGACCTGGTACAACTGGAACGTGCATTACTGGGGCACCACGCTGCAATACAAACTGACCGACGGCCTGACGCTCAAGGGCGGCGTGATGGAGCAGAACCCGAGCGCCCCCAGCCGCAGCCACGCCTGGAGCTGGTCCACCAAGGGCAGCAAAGGCTTTCTGCTGCCGATGGAACTGGAGCTGAAAACCCACGCCGTCAACCAGCTGCCGGGGGTGTATAACCTGGGCGTGCTGTTCACCAACGCGCGCCAGAGCGATCTTTATGAAGGGGTGTCCGGCGGGCCGGGCGCCAGCGATCCGCAGGGCTATCGCAGCCACGATCGCACCTGGTTCCTGTATACCGGTTTCAACCAGCAGGTGACGCGCCATGCGGACGACGTCAACCGCGGTCTGAGCGTGTTTTACAGCCTGGGGCTGGGAGATCAGCGCAGCAACTACCTGCATTGGTCTACCTCGACCGGCATCCGCTATCGCGGGCTGTTCGATGCGCGGCCGGACGACTGGCTGGGGCTCGGCGTCTCGGTGGTGAAGCTGAGTGACCGCTACAAAGACAATCAGCGTTATCTCAACCAGATGAGCGGCATCAGCGATTATCACGATCCGAACTATCGGCCGGTGCCGGGCCACTCGGTGACGGCGGAGCTCTATTATCGCGTTAACGTCACGCCGTGGCTGCAGCTGCAGCCGGGCCTGCAATACTGGCATCACCCCGCGGGCGTCAGCGAGACGCAGGACGCCTGGGTGACGGCGTTGAAAACGGTGGTGACCTTCTGATCAGGCCGCGTCGCTCTCGCGGTAGCGCCGGCGGGCGTGCTCAAACCAGCTGGCCGGCACGTTGTGCGGTGGCTGCTGCAATCTGAGCAGCCCCTGTTCGACGATATGGCTGGCCTGGCGCCACAGCGTCGGGTCGCCTTCGGTCAGCACTTCCAGCAGGCGCTGTTTCTCGATCAGATAGGTTTGGGCGAAGTGGCTGTCGTAGTCCAGCAGCGAGCGGGTGTTGTCGATCAGATCCGCCAGCTTGATGGTTTTGGCCTGCGGCGACGCGCCGGCGCTGTGGCGCCGATCGCGGTTTTTACGCTCGAAGCGGTTGCCGTCCTCGGCGCGGCTGACGTTGGTCAACATCCGCACCAGTTCCGCCACTTTTGGCCCAAAGTGGCTTTCGATATCGCCGAGGGTGGTGGGCGTATCTTCCACCGTGTCATGCAGCCAGGCGGCCGCCAGCATCTCTTCGGTGTGCGGCACGCTGCGCACCAGCTCCATCACCGCCTGTGGGTGGACGATGTACGGATCGTCGGTATATTTGCGGCGCTGATCGATGGCCGCATGCGCCTTGGTGGCGTAGCGGCGCGCGCGTTCTGCAAGCGTATTCGTCATTTCCTTTCCCTCCGAGCATCCTCTGCATGAAAAAAAGGTAGCATACCTCACAAGAAATAGCTTGCGATTACATCGTGCACTATCTATATTCACAAGCATGAAAAGCACCGATACCGCACAACCCAACGCGAAGAACCTGCTGCAGCTCGATCAGCAGCTCTGTTTCGCGCTGTACTCCGCCAACCTGGCGCTGCACAAAGTCTACCGCAAGCTGTTGAATCAGCTCGAACTCACCTACCCGCAATACCTGGTGATGATGGTGCTGTGGGAGCGCGATCGGGTGACGGTATCGGATATCGGCGAGCGGCTGTTCCTCGATTCCGCCACGCTGACGCCGCTGCTGAAGCGGCTGGAAACCGCCGGTTTGCTGGTGCGCTATCGCGCCACCACCGACGAGCGGCAGGTGATCATTGCCCTCACCGAAGCCGGCCGCGCGCTGCGTGAGCGGGCGCAATCGGTGCCCGAGGCGGTGATGTGCGCCACCGACTGCAGCCTGGACGAGATCGTCTCGCTCAAACAGCAGTTGGAAAAGCTGCGCGGCAGCCTGATCGATCAGATTTGATCCTCCAGCGCCGGACGCAAGAACGGCAGGGGTGGTCTACACTGGTTAATAAGCGTCAAAAATAAGTAGTGCGCGATTTAATCGCAAAAGATAAATATGTGACCGGCTTTACCTCGTGGAAGCCGTAGTCATCTCGCCAACCAGCAAGAAGGAATGAACGATGTCTATTGAGAAAGTGGTTTACCGCGCTCACGCCACCGCAACCGGCGGCCGCGACGGCCGTGCGACCTCCTCCGACGGCGTGTTGGACGTGAAACTGGGCGTGCCGAAAGAGATGGGCGGCGCCGGCGGCGAAGTCACCAACCCCGAACAGCTGTTCGCCGCCGGTTACTCGGCCTGCTTCCTCGGCGCGTTGAAGTTTGTCGCGGCGAAAGAAAAGGTCAAAATTCCGGCCGAAGCCAAGATCGACGGCACCGTCGGCATCGGTGAAATCCCGAATGGCTTCGGCATCGAAGTGCAGCTGGATATCTCGCTGCCGGGCATCGAGCGCAGCGTGGCGGAAGATCTGGTGAAAAAGGCGCATGTGGTGTGCCCATACTCCAACGCCACCCGTGGAAATATCGATGTAACTCTGAACGTTAAGTAAGATTTTTGCCGATATCTGGAAAAAATGGAGGGTTTATCCCTCCATTTTCTTGCGTGCCCTGTCTGAAAACCGCTCAAAAAAACGGTAAATTTTGTCCGTTTTGTGAGAATTCTCTTGATTATTACCCGCAAAATAACGCTTATTGCCGGTTGGCTGAACCAGAAGCCGCAATCAGTGTCTGACTGAGTCAGAACCGCTACACCGTCCCCGGAGCCACCGCGTTACATGAACAAAGTTAAATCGCTATCACAGCAGAATTTATCGTTATTGTTAGCGATCTATATCGGCATCTTTCTAAACCTGTCCGTTTTTTATCGCCGTTTTGATTCGCTGGCGCACGGCATTCAGGGAATTAAGCTTATTTCGGCGGTGACGGAAGTCATCGCTATCGTCCTGTTTACGTTCTTCATTATGCGGCTGGTATCGCTCGGCGGCCGGCTGTTTTATCGCATCGTCGCCTCGCTGCTGGTGTTGATTTCGGTTGCCGCCAGCTACTACATGACGTTTTTCAACGTGGTGATCGGCTACGGCATCGTGGTGTCGGTGATGACCACCGATATCGATCTGTCGAAAGAGGTGGTTGGCCTGCACTTCGTGCTGTGGATGGTGGCGCTCAGCGCCTTGCCGCTGCTGCTGATCTGGAAAAACAACCTGCGCTATACCCTGATAGAACAGCTGAAAACCCCTGGTCATCGCATCAAGCCGCTGCTGGTATTGCTGGCGGTGGTGGCGCTGGTCTGGCTGCCGCTGCGCATGCTGGACGACGAGCAGAGCGTGCAAGAGAAGCTTTCCAACGTCGATTTGCCAAGCTACGGCGGCGTGGTGGCGCACTCGTATCTGCCGTCCAACTGGCTGTCGGCGCTGGGGCTGTTTGCTTACACCCGCTATGACGAAAGCCAGGATCAGAGCACGATGTTCGATCCGGGCAAACACTTCACCTACGTACCGCCGGCGGACATCGACGACACCTACGTGGTGTTCATCATCGGCGAGACCACGCGCTGGGATCACATGGGCATGCTGGGCTACGAGCGCGATACCACGCCGCGGCTGTCTAAAGAGAAGAATCTGGTGGCGTTCCGCGGCGAGTCGTGCGATACCGCCACCAAGCTGTCGCTGCGCTGCATGTTCGTGCGTGAAGGCGGCACCGAAGACAATCCGCAGCGCACGCTGAAAGAGCAGAACGTGTTCGCGGTGCTGAAGGATCTGGGCTTCTCTTCCGAGCTGTTCGCCATGCAGAGCGAGGTGTGGTTCTACAACAACACCGAGGTGAACAACTATTCGTTCCGCGAGATGATCGCGTCCGAGAAGCGCAACGACGGCAAGGCGGTCGACGATATGCTGCTGGTGGACGAAATGAAGGAGTCGCTGGCGCGCTATCCGAAGGGCAAACACCTGGTGATCCTGCATACCAAAGGCTCGCACTACCTGTACTCGCAGCGTTATCCGCGCAGCTATGCGCGTTATCAGCCGGAGTGCATGGGGGTGGACGATTCCTGCACCAAGGCGCAGCTGATCAATGCGTTCGACAATACGGTGCTGTATACCGACAGCTTTATCGCCAATGTGATAGACCAGGTGCGCGACAAGAAAGCTATCGTGTTCTATGCCGCCGATCACGGCGAATCGATCGGCGAGAATACGCACCTGCATGGCACGCCGCGCGAAATGGCGCCGCCGGAGCAATTCCGCGTGCCGATGATCGTGTGGGCGTCGGACAAGTTCCTCGAAAACCCGCAGCACCTCAGCGCCTTTGAGCAGCTGCAGGCGCAGCAGCGCATCGGCAAAACGCATCGCCACGTCGAGCTGTTTGACACCATCCTCGGCTGCCTCGGCTACACCTCTCCTGATGGCGGCATCGTGGATAAAAACAACTGGTGCCATCTGCCGCAGGATAAAACGGCGCCTGCCCGCCTGTGATCCCTCTCGCCGGGTGCCTGCCTTGCGCACCCGGTAATTTCATCCAATACATTCTCTTCATCAATTATTCCGGTGTGCGCATACGGTATACTTGCGCACTTCCCCTGCTAACCGGAGATTTCCATGACCCTGCGCGTGGCGTTTATCGACGATCATGACATTGTGCGTTCGGGCTTTGTGCAACTGCTGTCGCTGGAGGCCGATATCCAGGTGGTGGGCGAGTTCAGCAGCGCGGCGCAGGCGCGCGCCGGCCTGCCGGGGCTGGAGGCGGAAATCTGCATTTGCGACATTTCGATGCCGGACGGCAGCGGGCTGGATCTGCTGGCGGACATTCCCTCCGGCATTCGCGTGGTGATGCTGTCGATGCACGATAACCCGGCGCTGGTGGAAATGGCGCTGGAACGCGGCGCCAGCGGCTTTCTCTCCAAGCGCTGCAAGCCGGAAGATCTGATCACCGCGGTGCGCACCGTCGCCGGCGGCGGCGTCTACCTGATGCCGGAAATCGCGCAGCAGCTGGCGCGGGTGAGGGTCGATCCGTTGACCCGCCGCGAGCGCGAGATCGCGCTATTGCTGGCGCAGGGCCAGGAGGTGCGTGAGATCGCCGCCGCCTTGGGGCTGTCGCCGAAAACGGTGCATGTGCACCGCGCCAACCTGTTCGCCAAGCTGGGCATCAACAACAACGTCGAACTGGCCAGACGGATGCTGAACCTGTGACGCAGCGCTTGATCACCCAGCTGGCGCTGTTTTTCATCTACGCCGCCAGCGCGTTTTGCCTGTGGGGCATCGGCACCGCGTTGATCGACCCCCCCTGGCAGGCGCTGCTGCTGTTTCCGTTCGGCCTGCGCATGGGCATTTTGCTGCAGAGCCCGTACCGTTTCTGGCCGGGGATCCTGCTGGCTGACCTGCTGCTGATGGCGTTGCTGGCGGATCAGTTCGGCTACGGCCCGGCGCTGTGGGCGTCGGTGGCGGTGCTGGTGTTGACGGTGCTGCTCAGCCTGCTGGCCTCGCCGTGGCTGTTGCGCCATCAGCAGAGCGACAGCGAATGGCGCTGGCCGCTGTTGCAGGGCGCGGTGGTCGCCATCGCCGCCTTGCTGCAGGCGTTGGTCTGGCAGCTGGTGAGCGGCGAAGGCGCCCGCGCGCTGCTGCTCGGCCTGACCGGCGGTTTCACCATCGCGCCAACCTGCCTGCTGTTGTGGCACTATCTGGCGCGCCAAATCTGGGTGCCGCTGGAGCCGGGGCTGATCCACAAGCCGGTGGAGCTGCGTCTGGGCCACCTGGCCAGCTATCTGTTGCTGTTTGCGTTCAGCATCTGGCTGCAGCAGCAGGTTAACGCCGCCGAGCTGCGCCGTTTCGCACCGTTCTGCCTGGCGATCCCCATCGTGTTCATGTCTTATCGCTATGGCTGGCAGGGCGCGCTGTTGGCGACGCTGCTCAACGGCGTGGCGCTGATGGTCAACGAGCCGCCGCAGCCGGAGTCGCACCGCGATCTGCTGCTGTCGCTGCTGGCCCAAAGCCTGACCGGGCTGCTGCTGGGCGCCGGCATTCAGCGCCAGCGCGAACTGAATCAGCAACTGCGGCTGCGGCTGGCGGAGAATCGGCAGCTGGCGCGGGCGCTGGTGACGGCGGAGGAGCAAACCCGGCGCGAGGTGGCGCGCGAGCTGCACGATGAAGTGGGGCAGACCATCACCGTGATCCGCACTCAGGCCAGCATCGTCAAACGTCTGGCGCCGGAACCGGCGGTGATCGGCTGCGCCGACACCATCGATGCGCTGGCGCTGCGGGTCTACGACGGGGTGCACGATGTGCTGACCCAGCTGTGGCCGGCGGCGCTGAACAACCTGCCGCTGTCGGCGGCGGTGGCGGCGATGCTGCGGGAGTCGCTGCCGCAGGACGCGTCGCTGGTGAGCAGCATGCAGTGGCAGGTGCCCGACGAGCTGCTGGATGAAACGCTGAAAATCACGCTGTATCGGGTGTGTCAGGAAGGGGTGACCAATGTGTGCCGCCACGCCGGCGCCAGCCGCCTGGAGCTGGATGCGCGCCTGCAGCCGCGCAAAGGCGCCGCGCCGCAGATCGCCCTGACCATCCGCGACAACGGCGTGGGCTTCGATGCGGAAAACCATCAGCCGGGGTACGGCCTGCGCGGCATGCAGGAGCGCATCAGCGCCCTCGGCGGCAGCCTGCGGTTCACCGCTGAGCGGGGCGCCTGTTTGAGTGTGATCTTGCCCACAGTTTCACCGGCGCAAACGCAAAACTAGGAAAAACTCCTAACCGCCTCGAGAATCCGGCGTAAGCCCCCTGCGCGCGCGAGGAGCATCATAGCGGCACTTTAATTCAATCCTCTGAGGTTCCACATGTGGTCTTTCCTTAAAAGCCGCCCGGATGCGCCGCAGGTCACCGATCAACGGCAGATCGACGCCAGCTACAAATACTGGCGCATTCAGCTGATGTGCACCATGTACATCGGTTATGCCGCGTTTTACTTCACGCGCAAAAGCTTCAACTTCATCATGCCGGCGATGCTGAGCGATCTGGGCCTGACGATGTCCGACGTCGGCATCCTCGGCACGCTGTTCTACATCACCTACGGCTGCTCGAAATTCATTTCCGGCATGATCAGCGATCGCTCCAACCCGCGTTACTTTATGGGGCTGGGCCTGATCATGACCGGGGTGCTGAATATCTTCTTCGGTCTCAGCTCATCGTTGCTGATGCTGGGCACGCTGTGGATCCTCAACGCCTTCTTCCAGGGCTGGGGTTGGCCGCCGTGCTCCAAAATCCTCACCAGCTGGTATTCGCGCTCCGAGCGCGGCAGCTGGTGGGCGATCTGGAACACCTCGCACAACGTCGGCGGCGCGCTGATCCCGCTGTTGGTCGGCTTTATCTCGCTGCACTTCAGCTGGCGTTACGGCATGATCATTCCCGGCATCATCGGCGTGGTGCTCGGCCTGCTGATGTGCTGGCGCCTGCGTGACAAGCCATCCACCCTGGGGCTGCCGAGCGTCGGCAAATGGCGCAACGACGCCATGGAACTGGTGCAGGAATCGGAAGGCCAGGGGCTGAGCAACCGCGAGATCATCAAGCGCTACGTGCTGACCAACAAGTACATCTGGCTGCTGGCGGTCTCTTACGTGCTGGTGTATATCGTGCGTACCGCGATCAACGACTGGGGCAACCTCTACCTGACGCAGGAAAAGGGCTATTCGCTGATGACCGCCAACTCGGCCATCTCGCTGTTTGAAGTGGGCGGCTTCATCGGTTCACTGGTGGCCGGTTGGGGTTCCGACAAGCTGTTCCGCGGCAACCGCGGCCCGATGAACCTGATCTTCGCCATCGGCATCTTCCTGTCGGTGGCGGCGCTGTGGTTGATGCCGGGCGTCACCTACCTGCTGCAGGCCTGCTGTTTCTTCGCCATCGGCTTCTTTATCTTCGGTCCGCAGATGCTGATCGGCATGGCGGCGGCGGAGTGCTCGCACAAGGATGCGGCGGGCGCCGCGACCGGTTTCGTCGGCCTGTTCGCCTACCTGGGCGCGGCGCTGTCCGGCTACCCGATCGCGCGGGTGATGGAGATCTGGCACTGGAACGGCTTCTTCGTGGTGATTTCCATCGCCGCCTGCCTGTCGGCGCTGTTCCTGCTGCCATTCCTGCGCGCGCAGACGCCGGCGCTGAAACCGGCCAACGCCTGAGTAAAATACGCTGCGCAACCCCCGGCGCAGCGTATTATGGCGCTTTTATCACCACTTGAAATGCAGGGGAAAAAAAGTGATTGACGCCTATAACCGCCAGCAGTAAGATGCGCCCCGCATCGGCGAGTAGCGCAGCTTGGTAGCGCAACTGGTTTGGGACCAGTGGGTCGGAGGTTCGAATCCTCTCTCGCCGACCACCATTCGAAAAACCTGCTTTTTAAAGCAGGTTTTTTTTCGCCTGCAGTTTATGAGGATGAGCACCTCCTCCGATACGGTCGGCTTCGCTTTATGGCGTGCGTCAATCCACCGTCCTCGTGAAATATATTTATCCTTTACGCTTAATTAATTCACACTCCTTATTCCCATTAGGTTCTTATTTTTATATTTAAATAAATTCATGCTTGCCAAATAAAACCCGGTTGATAGCGCTCTTGTTTTCACGTTTTTTTTACCTATAGTCTGAATGGACAACGCGGGAGCTCTTATTCCCGCCGCGTGGGAAATACCGTGATTATTTATTAACGTTAATCTTCGTGGATTATTGCGGAATTTTTTCGCTTCGGCAATGCGTAGCGACGATTAACTCTTTTATGTTTATCCTCTCGGAATAAAGGAATCAGTTATGCGCAAATTTAATAAACCGCTGTTGGCGCTGTTGATCGGCAGCACGCTGTGTTCCGCGGCGCAGGCCGCCGCACCGGGCAAACCGACCATCGCCTGGGGCAACACCAAGTTCGCTATCGTCGAAGTCGATCAGGCGGCCACCGCTTATAATAATCTGGTGAAGGTAAAAAATGCCGCCGACGTTTCTGTCTCCTGGAATTTATGGAATGGCGATACCGGCACGACGGCAAAAATTTTATTAAATGGCAAAGAGGCGTGGAGCGGCCCTTCAACCGGATCTTCCGGTACGGCGAATTTTAAAGTGAATAAAGGCGGCCGTTATCAAATGCAGGTGGCATTGTGCAATGCCGACGGCTGCAGCGCCAGCGACGCCACCGAAATTGTGGTGGCCGACACCGACGGCAGCCATTTGGCGCCGTTGAAAGAGCCGCTGCTGGAAAAGAATAAACCGTATAAACAGAACTCCGGCAAAGTGGTGGGTTCTTATTTCGTCGAGTGGGGCGTTTACGGGCGCAATTTCACCGTCGACAAGATCCCGGCGCAGAACCTGACCCACCTGCTGTACGGCTTTATCCCGATCTGCGGCGGCAACGGCATCAACGACAGCCTGAAAGAGATCGAAGGCAGCTTCCAGGCGCTGCAGCGCTCCTGCCAGGGCCGCGAGGACTTCAAAGTCTCGATCCACGATCCGTTCGCCGCGCTGCAAAAAGCGCAGAAGGGCGTTACCGCCTGGGATGACCCCTACAAGGGCAACTTCGGCCAGCTGATGGCGCTGAAACAGGCGCATCCTGACCTGAAAATTCTGCCGTCGATCGGCGGCTGGACGCTGTCCGACCCGTTCTTCTTCATGGGCGATAAGGTGAAGCGCGATCGCTTCGTCGGTTCGGTGAAAGAGTTCCTGCAGACCTGGAAGTTCTTCGATGGCGTGGATATCGACTGGGAGTTCCCGGGCGGCAAAGGCGCCAACCCGAACCTGGGCAGCCCGCAGGACGGGGAAACCTATGTGCTGCTGATGAAGGAGCTGCGGGCGATGCTGGATCAGCTGTCGGCGGAAACCGGCCGCAAATATGAACTGACCTCCGCCATCAGCGCCGGCAAGGACAAGATCGACAAGGTGGCTTACAACGTTGCGCAGAACTCGATGGATCACATTTTCCTGATGAGCTACGACTTCTATGGCGCCTTCGATCTGAAGAACCTGGGGCATCAGACCGCGCTGAATGCGCCGGCCTGGAAGCCGGACACCGCTTACACCACGGTGAACGGCGTCAATGCGCTGCTGGCGCAGGGCGTCAAGCCGGGCAAAATCGTCGTCGGCACCGCCATGTATGGCCGCGGCTGGACCGGGGTGAACGGCTACCAGAACAACATTCCGTTCACCGGTACCGCCACCGGGCCGGTTAAAGGCACCTGGGAGAACGGCATCGTGGACTACCGCCAAATCGCCGGCCAGTTCATGAGCGGCGAGTGGCAGTACACCTACGACGCCACGGCAGAAGCGCCATACGTGTTCAAGCCTTCCACCGGCGATCTGATCACCTTCGACGATGCCCGCTCGGTGCAGGCCAAAGGCAAGTACGTGCTGGATAAGCAGCTGGGCGGCCTGTTCTCTTGGGAGATCGACGCGGACAACGGCGATATTCTCAACAGCATGAACGCCAGCCTGGGCAACAGCGCCGGCGTTCAATAATCGGTTGCAGTGCGTTGCCGGGGGATATCCTTTCGCCCCCGGCTTTTTCGCCGCCGAAAGTTTTTTTACGCCGCACAGATTGTGGGCCTGCCCGGTGCAAAACGCGCTCATCGGACTCACCCTTTTGGGTAATCCTTCAGCATTTCCTCCTGTCTTTAACGGCGATCACAAAAATAACCGTTCAGATATTCATCATTCAGCAACAAAGTTTTGGCGTTTTTTAACGGAGTTAAAAACCAGTAAGTTTGTGAGGGTCAGACCAATGCGCTAAAAATGGCCGCTTAGCATAAATTTTCATGCTGGAACTGTTAACAAAAGGTTTTTTTTATGTTTGTTTGCTGTTTCTCACAGTCTGCGTAAATCCCCACTGGTTATATTGACGACACCCCAAACAGTTGGCAACTTGATAGCCTCAGGGGTAAGAGCGAGAGTTGTTTGAGTGAATTCCACGCGCTCAGACGTCCCCGCCGCGATGCGTTCCATCCGGCATTCTCTCCTCGTACGCCTTCTGCCTTCGGGCGCCGATCGCACAGGCCACGCAATAAAAAATACAGGTCTGGCGGCAATTACACACATCACATCACACAATGGAGCACTAACGATGACACGTTCCTTGGGTAAATCGGGGATTCTGAAATTCGGTATTGGGCTGATCGCGCTGACCGTGGCGGCCAGCGTACAGGCCAAGACGTTGGTTTACTGTTCTGAAGGTTCCCCGGAAGGGTTCAACCCGCAGCTGTTTACCTCCGGCACCACCTATGACGCCAGCTCGGTACCAATCTACAACCGGCTGGTCGAATTCAAGACCGGCACCACCGAGCTGCAGCCGGGGCTGGCTGAGAAGTGGGACGTCAGCGAAGACGGCAAAACCTACACCTTCCACCTGCGCAAAGGCGTGAAGTGGCAGAGCAGCAAGGACTTCAAACCGACGCGCGATTTCAACGCCGACGACGTGGTGTTCTCCTTTGAACGCCAGTTGGATGCGAACAACGCCTATCACAAAGTGTCCGGCGGCAGTTACGAATACTTTGAAGGCATGGACATGCCGAAGCTGATCGCCAAGATCGAAAAAGTGGACGACAACACCGTGCGCTTCGTGCTGAACCGCCCGGAGGCGCCGTTCCTGGCTGACCTGGGCATGGACTTCGCATCCATTCTGTCCGCCGAATACGCTGACGTGATGATGAAAGCCGGCACGCCGGAGAAAGTCGATCTGAACCCGATCGGCACCGGCCCATTCCAGCTGCTGCAATACCAGAAAGACTCCAAGATCCTGTACAAGGCGTTCGACGGTTTCTGGGGCACCAAGCCGAAGATCGATCGCCTGGTGTTTTCCATCACGCCTGACGCCTCCGTGCGCTACGCCAAACTGCAGAAAAACGAATGCCAGGTGATGCCGTATCCGAACCCGGCCGATATCGCCCGCATGAAACAAGACAAATCCATCAACCTGATGGAACAGCCGGGCTTGAACGTGGGCTATCTGTCGTTCAACGTCGAGAAAAAGCCGCTGGATAACCTGAAGGTGCGTCAGGCGTTGACCATGGCGGTCAACAAGCAGGCGATCATCGACGCGGTCTATCAGGGCGCGGGCCAGGCGGCCAAGAACCTGATCCCGCCGACCATGTGGGGCTATAACGACGCGGTGCAGGATTACGCTTACGATCCGGCCAAGGCGAAAGAGCTGCTGAAAGAAGCGGGCATGGCCGACGGTTTCAGCATCGATCTGTGGGCGATGCCGGTACAGCGTCCTTACAACCCGAACGCGCGCCGCATGGCGGAAATGATCCAGGCCGACTGGGCCAAGATCGGCGTGAAAGCCAAAATCGTGACCTATGAGTGGGGTGAATACCTCAAGCGCGCCAAAGCGGGCGAGCACCAGACGGTGATGATGGGCTGGACCGGCGACAACGGGGATCCGGACAACTTCTTCGCCACGCTGTTCAGCTGCGCGGCGGCGAAAGACGGCTCCAACTACTCCCGCTGGTGCTACAAGCCGTTTGAAGATCTGATTCAACCGGCGCGCGCCGAATCCAACCACGACAAGCGTATCGAACTGTACAAACAGGCGCAGGTGGTGATGCACGATCAGGCTCCGGCGCTGATTGTCGCACACTCCACCGTGTATGAGCCTGTGCGTAAGGAAGTGAAAGGCTACGTCGTGGATCCGCTCGGTAAGCATCACTTCGAGAATGTCTCTGTAGACTGATTTCGACCGCTTTACCGGAGACGCACGAATGGACTTGCAGGGGCGCAACAGGTTTGCGCCTCTGCTGACCAGTCTCCGGCGTATGGCCGTCGAATCGTTCAAAGGCATGTGAGCGTTAATAAGCCTGGCGGACGATGAGCTGCCGGGCATTGATACAGAGAGTTCGGGATATGTTGCAGTTCATACTCCGACGTTTGGGGTTAGTTATCCCAACGTTTATCGGCATTACGTTGCTGACTTTTGCATTCGTCCATATGATCCCCGGCGACCCGGTGACCATCATGGCCGGGGAACGCGGTATCTCCGCCGAGCGCCACGCGCAGCTGATGGCGGAAATGGGGCTGGACAAGCCGCTCTATCAACAATATTTCTCCTACGTGTCCAACGTGCTGCACGGCGATCTGGGCACCTCACTCAAAAGCCGCATCTCCGTCTGGAGCGAGTTCGTTCCGCGCTTCCAGGCCACGCTGGAGCTGGGTTTCTGCGCGATGCTGTTCGCGGTGCTGGTGGGCATCCCGGTCGGGGTGCTGGCGGCGGTCAAACGCGGTTCGGTCTTCGATCACACCGCGGTGGGCATCTCGCTGACCGGCTATTCGATGCCGATTTTCTGGTGGGGCATGATGCTGATCATGCTGGTGTCGGTGCAGCTTAACCTGACGCCGGTGTCGGGGCGCATCAGCGACACGGTATTCCTCGACGACAGCCAGCCGCTGACCGGCTTCATGCTGATAGACACCCTGATCTGGGGCGAGCCTGGCGACTTCGTCGACGCGGTGATGCACATGATCCTGCCGGCCATCGTACTGGGCACCATCCCGCTGGCGGTGATCGTGCGCATGACCCGTTCCTCGATGCTGGAAGTGTTGGGCGAAGACTATATCCGCACCGCGCGCGCCAAGGGCGTGAGCCGCATGCGAGTTATCGTCGTCCACGCGCTGCGCAACGCGCTGCTGCCGGTGGTGACGGTGATCGGGCTGCAGGTCGGCACCATGCTGGCCGGCGCTATTCTGACGGAAACCATCTTCTCCTGGCCGGGGCTGGGCCGCTGGCTGATCGACGCGCTGCAGCGCCGTGATTACCCGGTGGTGCAGGGCGGGGTATTGCTGGTCGCCTGTATGATCATTCTGGTTAACCTGCTGGTAGACGTGCTCTACGGCGTGGTCAACCCGCGTATTCGCCACAAGAAATAAGGGGCGCTCTCATGTCTCAAATCACTGAGTCTGCAGTTAAAGGTGCGCCGAAGCCGATGACCCCGTTTCAGGAGTTTTGGCACTATTTCAAGCGCAATAAAGGGGCCGTGGTCGGCCTGGTGTATATCGTTCTGATGCTGGTGATCGCGCTCGGCGCCGGCGTGCTGGCGCCGCATGCGCCGGCGGACCAGTTCCGCGACGCGCTGCTCAAGCCGCCGGTGTGGCAAGAAGGCGGCAGCTGGCAATATATCCTCGGCACCGACGACGTGGGCCGCGACGTGCTGTCGCGCCTGATGTACGGTGCACGGCTGTCGCTGTTGGTCGGCTGTCTGGTGGTGGTGCTGTCGCTGATCATGGGCGTGATATTCGGCCTGCTGGCCGGTTACTTCGGCGGCGTGGTGGACGCGATTATCATGCGCATCGTCGACATCATGCTGGCTCTGCCGAGCCTGTTGCTGGCGCTGGTGCTGGTGGCGGTATTCGGGCCGTCGATCGTCAACGCCTCGCTGGCGCTGACCTTCGTCGCCCTGCCGCACTATGTGCGTCTGACGCGCGCGGCGGTGCTGGTGGAGGTCAACCGCGACTACGTCACCGCTTCGCGGGTGGCGGGCGCCGGCGCGCTGCGCCAGATGTTCGTCAATATTCTGCCTAACTGCCTGGCGCCTTTGATCGTGCAGGCTTCTCTCGGTTTCTCGAACGCCATTCTGGACATGGCCGCTCTCGGCTTTCTGGGCATGGGCGCGCAACCGCCAACGCCGGAGTGGGGCACCATGCTCTCCGACGTGCTGCAGTTCGCGCAAAGCGCCTGGTGGGTGGTGACCTTCCCCGGCCTGGCGATCCTGCTGACGGTGCTGGCATTTAACCTGATGGGGGACGGTTTGCGTGACGCTCTCGACCCCAAACTCAAGCAGTAACAGAGGACGAGAGAGATGGCGTTATTGAATGTAGACAAGCTTTCGGTGCACTTCGGTGACGAAGGCACCCCGTTCCGCGCGGTAGACCGCATCAGTTACAGCGTGGAGCAAGGTCAGGTGGTCGGCATCGTCGGTGAATCCGGCTCCGGAAAATCCGTCAGCTCGCTGGCGATCATGGGCCTGATCGATTTCCCCGGCAAGGTGATGGCCGACAAGCTGGAGTTCAACGGCCAGGATCTGCGCAAGATCTCCGAAAAAGAGCGCCGCCAGCTGGTGGGCTCCGAAGTGGCGATGATCTTCCAGGATCCGATGACCAGCCTGAACCCGTGCTATACCGTCGGTTACCAGATCATGGAGGCGCTGAAGGTGCATCAGGGCGGCAACCGCCGCACCCGCCGCCAGCGCGCTATCGACCTGCTGACGCAGGTGGGCATTCCCGATCCGGCCTCGCGGCTGGACGTATACCCGCACCAGCTTTCCGGCGGCATGAGCCAGCGCGTGATGATCGCCATGGCCATCGCCTGTCGGCCGAAGCTGCTGATCGCCGACGAGCCGACGACCGCGCTCGATGTGACTATCCAGGCGCAGATCATCGAACTGTTGCTGGACCTGCAGCAGCGCGAAAACATGGCGCTGCTGCTGATCACTCACGATCTGGCGCTGGTGGCGGAAGCGGCGCATCACATCATCGTGATGTACGCCGGCCAGGTGGTGGAATCCGGCAAGGCGGCGGAGATTTTCCGCGCGCCGCGCCACCCGTACACCCAGGCGCTGCTGCGCGCGCTGCCGGAGTTCGCCGCCGACAAGGCGCGGCTGGCTTCGCTGCCGGGCGTGGTGCCGGGCAAATACGATCGCCCGACCGGTTGCCTGCTCAACCCGCGTTGTCCGTACGCCAACGAACGCTGCCGTAACGAGGAGCCGGAACTGCGCAGCATTCCCGGCCGTCAGGTTAAATGTCACACACCGCTGGATGATGCGGGGAGGCCGACCGTATGAGCCAGAATCAACCTTTACTGCAGGCGATTGACCTGAAGAAGCATTACCCGGTGAAAAAGGGCCTGTTCGCGCCGGAGCGGCTGGTCAAGGCGCTCGACGGCGTGTCGTTCATCCTGGAGCGCGGTAAAACGCTGGCGGTGGTCGGTGAGTCGGGCTGCGGCAAATCAACGCTCGGCCGCCTGCTGACGATGATTGAAGTGCCGACCGGCGGCGAGCTGTATTACCAGGGGCAGGATCTGCTGAAGCCGGACGTCTCGGCCGAGAAACTGCGGCGCCAGAAGATCCAAATCGTGTTCCAGAATCCTTACGGATCGCTCAACCCGCGCAAGAAGGTCGGGCAGATCCTTGAGGAGCCGCTGTTGATCAACACGTCGCTCAGCGCCGCCGAACGGCGGGAAAAAGCGCTGGAGATGATGGCGAAGGTCGGCCTGAAGACCGAGCATTACGACCGCTACCCGCACATGTTCTCCGGCGGTCAGCGCCAGCGTATCGCTATCGCCCGCGGGCTGATGTTGAATCCGGACGTGGTGATTGCCGATGAACCGGTGTCGGCATTGGACGTGTCGGTGCGCGCGCAGGTGCTGAATCTGATGATGGATCTGCAGCAGGAGCTGGGGCTGTCCTATGTGTTCATCTCGCACGATCTGTCGGTGGTGGAACATATCGCCGACGAGGTGATGGTGATGTACCTCGGCCGCTGCGTGGAAAAGGGCAGCAAAGAGGCGATCTTCAACAACCCGCGCCATCCGTACACCCAGGCGCTGCTGTCGGCGACGCCACGGTTGAACCCGGATATGCGCCGCGAGCGCATCAAGCTGACCGGCGAACTGCCCAGCCCGATGAATCCGCCGCCGGGCTGTGCGTTCAATGCCCGCTGCCGCCGCGCTTTCGGCACCTGCGTGCAGCTGCAGCCGCAGCTCAAACAGTACGGTGAGCAGATGGTGGCCTGCTTTGCGGTCGATCAGGACGAACATCCGGGGGCGTAAAGCGTCGAACGCCATCGCTTAAATTCACGCCGGCATCACGCCGGCGTTTTTTATTACTCAATAAAAGGGTTAATAAGTAGAAAACTACCACAGTCCGCCCTTTTAATTATCTCCCTAATTAAATTCTGATAAGAGTTATTTTTCTAAGAATCTTCGTACGAGAATAATGACCGAATTATAGAATTCAACGGGTTGTTGTTAACAACATTATATCGGCCTATCGGCTTCACCATTTTTATTATAAAAGCCCAAAAAAAAACGCGCCGGCGGCGCGCTTTAGGTTGATGAGGCCGCGCTTATTGCGGATAAGGCACCCAGTCGCCGCCGTTCAGGCGAATGTAAGGTTTCCCCTGATATTGCATCACGATGGCGTTGTCGTTTTCGGAGATGACCGGGGTCTGCGGCAGCCCCTGGGTCAGCGCCTGCCAGTCGACGCTGGATTCGCTGAAGACCTTGCCGTCCACCAGGCGCGACACCAGTTCAGACAGCGCCAGATAGCTGCTCGGCGTTTTGATCTGCAGCGGGCTGCCCTGATGCGGCGCCTTCATGCCCACCAGTTTGATGCCGACCGGCGTATGGGTGATGTTCGGGCTGGGAATATCGCGCAGGCCGGACATCTGCATCTTGTCGCCCACCAACGCCGCGCCGTGTTCCGGCACGATCACCACCACCACTTTGCGGCCGGATTTCTCCAGCTGATCGAGGAAGGTGTTCAACTGATCGAACAGCTTCTGCGCGCGCGGCTGGTAGTCGGCGCTTTTGTTGGAGCCGACGAAGCGGTTGCCGTCGTGCAGCGGGATGACGTTGAAGAAGGTGGCGGTGCGGCCGTCACCGCCTTTTTGCTGCTGATCCAGCCAGCGGGTCAGCAATTCCAGATCGTTATAAATCGGCTCACCGTCGAACGACGTCAGCTCGTTGCCGACGCCGGCCTGCGACATCAGCGGCGCCTGCATGCCGCCCTGTTCACGCAGTTCTTTCAGGAAGTTGCCGAACACCCCGGAGTGATCGAGCATCAGCTGTTCCTTGAAGCCGAGCTTCGCCAGGTTGTCGAACAGGTAACACTGCTGGTTCACCGGCTGATACAGATCGTGATGCGAAAGCTGGCCGCAGCTGGCGCGCAGCAGGCGGATGGACGCCGGGCCGCTGTAGGCGGTGGCCGAGTTGAAGCTGTCGAACATGATGTCCAACTTCGACCACAGCGGATGATTCTGCAGGTTGACCGCCTCCATATCGGCCCAGGCCAGCGAACAGATGTTGATCACCAGCAGATCGAACGGTTGGGCGTCGGCGGGCAAAGTGGCCGGGAACGCGGTGGCGCGGCCTTTTTCCCGCTCGTAGAACTGGTTCAGGTAGGCCGTCAGGTTGGCGCTGGTCGGCGGCAGGCTGTCTGCCGGCGCAGCGTCCCCCGCCGCCGGCGCTGATGTGGCCGGGGTATTGGCGCCGCCGGCGGCAGCCGTGGAAGTGGCGGGCAGCAGTGAAACCGCCGGCCCGGCGATGTTGACGATATTGAGCCACGCCAGCGCCGCCACGGTGAACACCGTGACGCGCACCCACTGTGCGACGAACAGGTAGGCGATAAACAGCACGAAGGCCGCGCCGATCATCTGCCAGTTGATAAAGCGGTTGATCAGCTCCAACAGATACTGGGCGCTGAAGCCGGCCAGCTGCGAGCCCTGGCTGAGGATGCTGTTGATGCCCGGCAGCCAGGTGTCGTGGTAGAACAGCGCGATGCCGATCGGGATAGCGAGGTAATGGCGCCAGCGATGCAGGCGTTGCGAAGGGATCGGCATCAGCAGAAACGCCATGAACACCAGGTTCGGCAGCGCGTGGAAATTCAGGTAGCCGAACCACAGCAGGGCGAATTTGGCCAGAAAGTAGAGGTTCCAGCCGCCCAGCCCGCGCCAGTAGCGCCACAGAGCGTTATCGGATTGCGTCTTCGAGTTTGGATTCATGGCTGCTTCTTACGTTTAATCTGAGATGAGGAGCCTGTGCGCACCCATAAACCGGCGGATTTCAAATAGCGCGGCGATAACAACAGGTTTTGCCAGTATTGACGCAAATGCGGAAAACGCCGGTGAAAGGCGTAGCCCAGCGGAATGAAGATCAGCGCGCACAGCAGGATCAGTTGCACGATGTCGTTAAGGTTCAGCATGCGGTTCCTCCTGCGGGCCAAGCGGCAGCGTTAAGGCGACCGGCTGCCGCCGTTCCGCGGGCACCTCGGCCGCCGCCACGCGGGGGCGCGGCGCGGCACCGGCGGTGCCGGTGGCCGAAATCTGCCAGCGCCCCTGGGCCATGCGTTTGATTTCCGAAATGATATCGACGTCCTGGTGCCACACCACCCGGTTGCTGAAGGCTTCATCCACCGGCAGGCGGAAGATGAACTTCAGCGCGGTATCCAGATCGTTGATGCGGCAGGTGGAAAGGAACAGCACCAGCCGCCCCTGCACCACGGTCATCACGTCGCCGAACCGCCGCAGGTGGCACAGGGTCATCGCCTGTTCGGCGCGCAGACCGGTGGCCGGGCGCAACGCCACCATCACGCCTTTGCCGTCCTCAGGCAGCAGCGTGTTGCTCATCAGTGAAAGCACCGCTTGGCTGAACGCTTCCGGCCGCATGTAACCTTTGAGCTGCAGCGGACGCAGCCCGGCCAGCAGCGCATCGATGTCGGCGGGCACATGCCGTGAGAAGCGCTGCCCCTGGATGCCCTCGAGCATGGTCAGAAAACGCGACAGCGGCGCGACGTGCGGCACGATCAGGTTGGCGCCGCAGGCCAGCAGCAGCCGTTCGTCGCTGTAGCGCAGGCTGGCGCTCATCTCGCGCACCGCGATTTTCAGGCCGTTGCCGCGGCTGCGGCGCAGGGTGTGGATCTGGTGCGCCAGATGATCGATTTGGTCGCTTTGATACAACGCGAAAATCAACGTCGCCGAGAGTCTCAGCATGCCGTGCTGCGCCAGTTCGTCGTTGCTCTCCAGCAGTTGCCAGTTGGCGGACAGCGGCGGCGCGCCTTCCAGGATGCTGCGCTCGGCCAGATACAGGCTTTCGTCGCTGCGTAAGGCGGTGGGGGAGGGTTGGCTATTTTCATCCTCGCCCTGCCAGCCGCCTTCCGCCGCATACAAGGTCAGCAGCTGGTTGGCGTTGATGCCGTTTTCGGTGCTCCACCAGTTCACCAGGTATTGCGCGCTGTCCTGCTGCCATTGCAGGCTGGACAGGCCGTTCAGGATGCGGTGCTGTGCGCTGAGCTGCCCTTTGAGCTTATTGATGCCGCCGCCGTGGCTGAGGATCAACAGCGTACAGCCCTGCCGCCGCAGCCAGGCGGCGAGGGTGCGCGTCCACTCGCGCAGCTCTTCGGTGGTGAAGGTTTGCCACAGGCTGGCGTGGGCCAGCAGGATAAGTAAGCGATTTTGCGGCCGCAGGGCGCGCATCAGATCGTCGTTCAACTGTGTCAGCGCGGCTTTTTTCTCCGGTAATTGATACAGCGGCAGCTTCTGCAACGCGGGCGCAGCCAGCTCGGCCAGCAGGCGCTCGGGTTTGTCTCCGCTGCAGATCAGGGCGGCTTTGTGGGTGGCCGGTTGAGCGGCGATGACCTGGCGACACAGCAGCGCGGCGTCGCTTTGCCTGTCGATATTGATCCAATAAAGACCGGGGGCCTGCATCACCGACAGCTCTTCCCAAATCTGCCGAATGCCTAGAGAAAAAGAGTGCGCCATAGGATGTGTTCTACTTTCGTTGAAAGCCGACTAAAGGCGTTTATATTTAAAGATAGCCATTTTTACGCTGGCAATAACAAATCTCCGACGCTCTTAAACAATATTTGTTGAGAATCATCTTATTGCCTCTCTCTTTTTGTATCGTTGCTATAGTTAATTAACATAGCCTATTTTCGCCAAGGCGGAAGAATGAATAACGCACCCACCCATTTTCGTGCAGCGGCGCCTGGGGAGAGCCAGGATGACCTGCAGGCGCTCAGCCAGGCTTTTTCATTGCCGAAATTACGCTATGTCGATATTTCGCGGCAGGAGCGGTTAATGCAAATGATGACGCGCTGGCCACTGTTGGCCGAACTGGCGCAGACCACAGGGAGCCACTGATCTATGCCGGTGCTCGCGCTGCAAGGGTTGCGGGGTGGAATGGGGACGACCTCGGTCACGGCGGCGCTCGCCTGGGCGTTGCAGCAGCTGGGCGAGTCGGTGCTGGCGATCGACTTCACGCCGGATAATCTGCTGCGCTTGCATTTCAACACCCCGTTCGAGCTGGCGCGCGGCTGGGCCCGCGCGGAGCGGGATGGCGGCCTTTGGCAGGAAGGCGCGCTGCGTTATTGTGAAAACCTCGACTTTCTGCCTTTTGGCCGCCTGAATGGGGCGGAACGGCTAGAAGTGCAGCACCAGTGTCGGCAACAGCCGGAACGCTGGCGCGACAACCTGCGCCAACTGATCGCCGGCGATCCGCAGCGCTGGATCCTGCTGGATGTCCCGGTCGGGGACGGCGTGCTGGCGCAGCAGGCGCTGCAGCTCGCCGACAGCGTGTTCGTGCTGTTGAACCCCGATGCCAACTGTCAGGTGCGGCTCCATCAACAGACGCTGCCGAATGACTGCCATTTCCTGGTCAATCACTACTCCTCCGCCAGCCAGCTGCAGCAGGATCTGCATCAGCTGTGGCTGCAAACCCTGAGCGGCCTGCTGCCGGTGGTGATCCACCGCGACGAAGCGTTGGCGGAAGCGCTGGCGGTCAAACAGCCGTTGGGCGAGTATCGCCCCGAGAGCCTGGCGGCGGAAGAAGTGCTGACGCTGGCCAACTGGTGCCTGATCAACCTCAAACGGGGCGTTGCGCCATGAGCCGGGTGCTGAGCCTGCTGCTGGTACCGCCGGTGCGTCAGGCGGTGCTGGCGCGCTACCGCGGCTATCGCCGCAACGGCGCGTCGGCGCTGACCGCCTTTTTCGCCACGCTGCTGGTGGCGCTGGGGTGGATGCTGCTGCGCTTCGAGTCACCGGCCTGGCAGCGCGTGCGCGTCGGCCGCGCTTACTGGTTCCCGCATCTGTCCGCCGAACGCCCGCGCCCGGCGGATGCGCTGCGCTATTTGCTGCAGGGCCTGTGGCTGCTGCTGTTTCGCAGCGGTCGTGCGCCGGTGCCGCGCGACTATTTCGCCGGGTGGCGGCGGCTGCAGCAGCGCTATGCCGACTGGCTGCAGAGCCTGCCGCAACGGCTGAAAAACGCCGGCGTGGAACAGCGTTCGGTAGAGCGCCTCGGCCGCATGAACCGCGGCATGCGACGCGCGCTGTTTATTCTGGTCGGCGTGCTGGCGGCGATCCTCGCCATACTGTGCATTTCGCAGCCGTTCGATCTGTCGGCGCAGTTCGTGTTCGTCGTGCTGCTGTGGGGGATCGCGATGGTGGTGCGCCGGGTGCCGGGGCGTTTGCCTGCGCTGATGCTGATCGTGCTGTCGCTGACCGTGTCCTGTCGTTACCTGTGGTGGCGTTATACCGCCACGCTGAACTGGGACGATCCGCTCAGCCTGGTGTGCGGCCTGTTGTTGCTGGTGGCGGAAACCTACGCCTGGGTGGTGCTGGTGCTGGGCTATTTCCAGACCATCTGGCCGCTTAACCGCCAGCCGGTGCCGTTGCCCGAAGACAGCGCCACCTGGCCGACCATCGATCTGATGGTGCCGACCTACAACGAAGACCTCGGGGTGGTGAAGCCCACCCTCTATGCGGCGTTGGGCATCGACTGGCCGAAAGAGAAAGTGAACATCTATATCCTCGACGACGGCAATCGCCCCGAATTCCGGGCGTTCGCCGCCGAAGTGGGGGTGAAATACATCGCCAGGCCGACCCACGAACACGCCAAGGCCGGCAACATCAACAATGCGCTGAAGCAGGCCACCGGCGAGTTTGTGGCGATTTTCGACTGCGACCACGTGCCGACGCGCTCCTTCCTGCAGCTGACCATGGGCTGGTTCTTCAAAGACAAAAAGCTGGCGATGCTGCAGACCCCGCACCACTTCTTCTCGCCGGATCCGTTCGAGCGCAACCTCGGCCGCTTCCGCCAGACGCCCAACGAAGGCACTTTGTTCTACGGGCTGGTGCAGGACGGCAACGACATGTGGGACGCCACTTTCTTCTGCGGCTCTTGCGCCATCCTGCGCCGCAGTGCGCTGGACGAGATCGGCGGCATCGCGGTGGAAACCGTCACCGAGGACGCCCATACCTCGCTGCGATTGCACCGGCGCGGGCACACTTCGGCCTATATCCGCATTCCGCAGGCCGCCGGGCTGGCGACCGAGAGCCTGTCGGCGCATATCGGCCAGCGCATTCGCTGGGCGCGCGGCATGGTGCAGATCTTCCGGCTCGATAACCCGCTGCTGGGCAAAGGGCTGAAACTGGCGCAGCGTCTGTGCTACGCCAACGCCATGCTGCACTTCCTGTCGGGTATTCCGCGGCTGATCTTCCTCACCGCGCCGTTGGCGTTTTTACTGCTGCATGCCTACATCATCTTCGCGCCGGCGCTGGCGATCGCGCTTTATGTGCTGCCGCACATGATCCACGCCAGCCTGACCAACTCGCGCATCCAGGGAAAATACCGCCATTCGTTCTGGAGCGAAATCTATGAAACGGTGCTGGCCTGGTATATCGCGCGGCCGACAACGGTGGCGCTGTTCAATCCGCACAAGGGCAAATTCAACGTGACCGCCAAGGGCGGGCTGGTGGAGGAGGAGCACGTCGACTGGGTGATCACCCGGCCTTACATGTTCCTGGTGGTGCTTAACCTGGCTGGGCTGGCGTTCGGCGCCTGGCGGCTGGCCTATGGCCCGACGGACGAGGTGATGACGGTGATCATCAGCCTGGTGTGGGTGCTGTACAACATGACCATTCTCGGCGGCGCGGTGGCGGTGGCGGTGGAGGCCAAGCAGGTGCGCCAGGCGCACCGCGTGGAGATCGCCATGCCGGCGGCGATCGCGCGTGCCGATGGCCACCTTTACCCCTGCACGCTGCGCGATTACTCCGACGGCGGCGTGGGCATTGAGATGCGAGTGGAAAACGCGTTGAAAGATGGCGACAAGGCCTCGCTGTTGCTCAAGCGCGGCCAGCAGGAGTACAGCTTCCCCTGTGTGGTGACGCGCGCCTTCGGCAACAAGGTGGGGGTGCGTCTGGTCAGTCTCTCCACCCGTGAACACATCGATTTCATTCAGTGCACCTTCGCCCGCGCCGATACCTGGGCGCTGTGGCAGGACGGGTTCCCTGAAGACCGGCCGATCGAAAGCCTGCGCGACGTGCTGGCGTTGGGCTTCCGCGGCTATGTGCGCATGGCGGACTACGCGCCGCCGCTGGTGCGCGGCCTGCTGGTCGGGGTCACTTCGCTGACCGCCTGGGTAGTGTCGTTTATTCCGCGCGGCGTCGGCAGGGATCCGACCTTGGGTCAACAAGAAACAGTGGGTTAGCTGCGAGTTCAACCGCCCGCTCACTCGCCCGGTGAACAGGCTCCAACATTGATGATGATACGATGACGCGAAAAATAACCTGGTTAACTGCTCTGGCCTTAGGCATCAGCACCCTGTCGCAGGCCGAAACCGCTACCGCGCCGACCGTGGCGGCCCAGCCGCCGATCGCCGCGGCGGCCGATACGGCGACCGCGCCGCAGGATCCGAATGCGCCGGTGCGCGACGTGTCGCTGCCGTTCGCGCAGATAGCGCCGCCGCCGGGCACCTTTGTTCTGCGCGGCACCCGGCCGGACGGGCAGATCGAATTCGGCGTGCGCAGCGATGAGGTGGTCTCGCAGGCGATGCTCGACCTGGAATTTACGCCGTCGCCGGCGCTGATCCCGGTCGAGTCGCACGTCAAAATCTATCTGAACGACGAATTGATGGGCGTGACCACGATCGCCAAGGAGCAGTTGGGCAAGCCCAATCGCATCCAGATGGCGATCGATCCGCGCTATATCACCGATTTTAACCGCGTCCGGCTGGTGTTTGTCGGCCATTATCAGAACATCTGCGAAAACCCGGCCAGCACTTCGCTGTGGCTCGACGTCAGCAAGTCCAGCGCGCTGAAGCTGCGTTTCCAGACGCTGCCGGTGAAAAACGAGCTGTCGCACTTCCCTGAGCCGTTCTTCGACAGCCGCGACAATCGGCCGCTGACGCTGCCGATGGTATTCGCCGGCCAGCCTGATCTCGCCCAGCAGCGCGCGGCGGGCATTCTGGCCTCCTGGTTCGGCAGCAAGGCGCAGTGGCGCGGGCAATCCTTCCCGACGCTGTATAACGCGCTGCCGGCGCAGCACGCGGTGGTGTTCGCCACCAACTCGCAGCGCCCGGATTTCCTGCGCGATTATCCGGCGGTCAACGGCCCGACGGTGGAGATGATCAGCCACCCCGACAATCCGTACGTCAAACTGCTGTTGATTCAGGGGCGTGACGACAACGATTTGATCACCGCGGTGAAGGGCATCGCGCAGGGTAACATCCTGTTCCGCGGCCAGAACGTGACGGTGGACAAGGTGGAACAGCTCGCGGCGCGCCAGCCTTACGACGCGCCGAACTGGGTGCGCACCGATCGGCCGATGACCTTCGCCGAGCTGCAGCAATATGCCGAACAGCTGCAAACCAGCGGCATCGAACCCGGCCCGATTTCGCTGACCATGAATCTGCCGCCGGATCTGTTCCTGATCCGCAGCACCGGCATCGACATGCACCTGAAATACCGTTATACCGCGCCGCGTATTCAGGACGGTTCGCGGCTGAGCGTCAGCCTGAACAACCAGTTCGTGCAGGCTTACTCGCTGGTGCCGGAACACGAGCAGGGCGCGCAGCTGCTGCGCCTGCCGCTGACGCAGGGGCTGCTCGACTCCGACAGGAACGTCAGTATCCCGGCGTTGCGGCTGGGCGCCACCAACCAGCTGCGCTTTGACTTTGACTACACCACGCTGCTGGCCAGCGGCGCGGAAGGGCGCTGCGAAACCTACTCCTTCACGCAAAACCACGCGGTGATCGACGGCGCGTCCACCATCGATTTCTCCGGCTATCGCCACTTTATGGCGATGCCGGATTTGCGCGCCTTCGCCAACGCCGGCTTCCCGTTCAGCCGCCTGGCGGATCTGTCGCAAACGCTGGTGTTGGTGAACCAGAAACCGCAGCCGGCGCAGGTCAGCGCGCTGCTGAACGCGCTAGGCGTGATCGGCGCGCAAACCGGCTACCCGGCGCTGGCTTTTACGCTGAGCGACGACTGGTCGCAGGCCAAGGATCGTGACGACGATATCCTGATGATCGGCACCATTCCGCCGGCGCTGCGCGACGACAAGAAAATCAGCCTGCTGGTGGACGCCACTCAAAGCTGGGTGAAGCAGCCGACGCGCCAACCGCCGTTGCCGAGCGCGGAATTGCTGGCCGAGGACGCCAAGCCGGACAGCAAGACCACCGTCAGCTCCGAGGGCGCAATGTCGGCGATCATCGGCGTGCAATCGCCGTTCAACGATCAGCGCAGCATCGTGGCGCTGCTGGCGGACAGCCCGCGCGGCTATGAGTTGCTGAACAATGCCCTGCTGGACAGCGGCAAACGTGCCGCGGTGTTCGGCTCGGTGGCGGTGATCCGCGAATCGGGGGTCAACAGCTTGCGCGTCGGCGATGTTTATTATGTCGGCCACCTGCCGTGGTGGGAGCGGCTGTGGTATGCCCTCTCCACCCACCCTGTTCTGCTGGCGGTGCTCGCGATGGTGCTGGTGGTGATCCTGGGGCTGATGCTGTGGCGTGGCCTGAAGGCCTTCAGCCGGCGGCGTCTGGCGCCTGAAGATCGGGATTGACGGCGGTGAACGCGATGCTGCAACGCCTGTCGCTCGGCATGCTGCTGCTGTGCGCTTTCAGCGCGGCGGCGGCCTGCGAATGGCCGGGCTGGCAACAGTACAAGCAGTTCTACATCAGCCCGCAGGGGCGGGTGATCGACCCGAGCAGCCCGAACAAAATCACCACCTCTGAGGGGCAGAGTTACGGCCTGTTTTTCGCCCTGGTGGCCAATGACCGGCCGACCTTCGACCAGCTGTTGACCTGGACGGAGAACAATCTGGCGGCGGGCGATCTCAGCGCCCGTTTGCCCGCCTGGCTGTGGGGCGAGAGCGACGATAAGCAGTGGAAGGTGCTGGACGCCAACTCGGCGTCGGACGCCGATCTGTGGATCGCTTACAACCTGCTCGAAGCCGGCCGCCTGTGGAAAAGCCGGCGTTATCAAACCCTGGGGACGCTGCTGCTGCAACGCATCGGCCGCGAGGAAGTGGCCGACATTCCCGGCCTGGGCCTGATGCTGCTACCGGGCAAAGTCGGGTTCGTGGCGGAAGATCGCTGGCGGCTGAATCCCAGCTACCTGCCGCCGCAGCTGTTGGCGCGTTTTGCGGCGCTGAACGGCCCATGGCGCGCGATGCGCGAGGTCAATCAACGGCTGTGGCTGGACACCGCGCCGCACGGTTTCTCACCGGATTGGGTGGTGTGGCGGGTCGGCGCCGGTTGGCAGCCGGACACCGTCAAGCCGAACGTCGGCAGCTACGACGCCATTCGGGTTTATCTGTGGGCCGGCATGCTGGCGGACGACGATGAGCACAAGGCGGCGCTGCTTGAACGCTTCCAGCCGATGGCGCAGCTCACTGCCAAGCAGGGCGTGCCGCCGGAGAAAACCGATACCGCCAGCGGCAAAACCACCGGCGACGGCCCGGTCGGTTTCTCCGCTTCTATGCTGCCGATGCTGGCGACGCAGGCTGAAGCGCTGGCGGTGCAGCGGCAGCGCATCAGCGAGCATCCGCCGGGTGACGACGCCTATTTCAGCGCTTCGCTGACGCTGTTCGGTCAGGGATGGGATCAACAACGTTATCGCTTTAATCGTCAGGGTGAATTGCAACCCTCGTGGGACGGCCAATGCACAACTTCAAAATAAACTGGCTGAATTTGATTCCGCTGAGCCTGGCGATGCTGCCGCAGGCGCGCGCTGCGGAGGCCGTGGCCCCGGAACAGTGGCTGCTGGAACAGGTGCGCATTGGCGAGGCCGGCAACAAGGACGATCTGGTGCGCCAGTCGCTGTACCGGCTCGAGCTGATGGATCCGAACAACCCGGACGTGATCGCCGCGCGCATGCGTTTGGCGCTGCGGCAGGGCAACATGGCGCTGGCGCAGCAGCAGCTGGACAAGCTGAAAACCCTCGCGCCGCAGTCCAGCGCTTATCGCCAGGCGCAAATGAACATGCTGCTGACCCAGCCGGAAACCCGGCAGAAGCTGCAGCAGGCGCGCCTGATGGCGACCGCCGGCCGGTTGCCGGAAGCCAAGGCGCAGTACGATGCGTTGTTTCACGGCGAGCCGCCGACGCTCGATCTGGCGGTCGAATACTGGCGGCTGGTGGCGCGTTTGCCGGGGCAGGAGGCGAAGGCGTTAAAGCAACTGCAGGCGCTGGATCAGCAATATTCAGGCAATGTGGCGCTGCGCATGTCGCTGGCGCGCATGCTGTTCAGTCAGAACCAGGACGCGCAGGCCTATGAACTGCTGCAGAAGATCGCCGCCGATCCGGCCGGGCGCGGCGACGCCGCCGATCTGTGGCTGGACAAGGTCAAAGCGATGCCGGTCAGCGCGCAGAGCGTAGCGGCGCTCAACCGTTTCCTCGGCGTATTCGACACCGGCGATCAGGCGACCAGCGCCCGCGAAGAGCTGGCCAGACAGCAGAAGCTGCTGGCCGATCCGGCCTATCAGGCGCGGGTGCGCGGCCTGGCGCAGGTGGATAAAGGCGGCAGCCGGGCGGCTATTCCGGAATTGCAAAAGGCGCTGGCGGCGGCGCCGAACGACGCCGAGGTGCTGGGGGCGCTCGGCCAGGCCTACTCGCGCGCCGGCAACCGCCCGCAGGCGCTGAAGCTGTTCCGCCAGGCGCTGGCGGCCGACAAGAATGGCTACGGCAGCGGCAAATGGCAGAGCCTGATCAAGAGCACCGGCTACTGGCTGGCGATCGACGAGGGCGACAAAGCGCTCAAGGCCGGCAATCTCGCGCTGGCCCGGCAGAAATATCAGCAGGCGCGCCAGCTCGACGACGGCGACGGCAATGCGTTTATCGGCCTGGGCGATGTGGCGGTGGCGAGCAAGGATGACGCCGCGGCGGAAGGGTTTTATCAGCAGGCGTTGCGACGCGATCCCGGCAACGGCAGCGCGCTGCGCGGCCTGGTGAATATCTATCAGCGCCAGTCGCCGGAAAAAGCGCTGGCCTACCTCAACGGCCTGCCGCGCAGCCAACAGGCCAAGCTGCGCAGCACCCTCGACGGACTGCGGCTCGATATGTTGAAGCAGCAGGCGGAGACGCTGGCGGCACAGCAGCAGTGGCAGCAGGCGGCGGAAATCTATCGCCGCGCTCAGCCGATGGATCCCGACGACGTCTGGCTGACCTATCGCTATGCGCAGGCGCTGCGTCAGGCCGGGCAGCCGCAGCAGGCAGACGCTCTGTTCCGGCAGCTGGCGCAGCGCCAACATGCCAATCCGCAGCTGACCTACGCCTATGCGCTCTATCTTTCCGGCAGCGATCGCGACAGGCAGGCGCTGGCGCAGCTTAATACGCTGCCTGCGGCACAGTGGAACGACAACATGCGCGAGCTGGCGCAGCGGCTGAAAATGCAGGCGGTAATCGAGCATGCCGAACGGCTGCGGGCGGCCGGTGACGAACCGGCGGCGGAGGCCTATCTGCGCCGGCAGCCGGCGGACACGCGCATCGATTTGCTGCTGGCCGACTGGGCGCTGGCGCGCGGGGAGTATGCGGCGGCGCTGGACGACTATCAGCGGGTGAAACGGCGTGAGCCGAACAACCCGGATGCGCAGCTGGGCGAGATTGAAGCCTATGTGGCGCAGGGAGATCTGGACGCGGCGCGTCAGCGGCTGAAAACCGAACAGCAGCCACAAGACGCTTCGCTCAACAGCCAGCGGCGAGTCGCCAACGCCTGGGGGGCGGTCGGCGATCCGCAGCAGGCCGAAGCTATCTTCGACCGACTGAAAACGGCGGCGGCTTCGGAGCCCGTCGGACAGACCAAGGCGCTGGTTTACCGTGACGCCGCCCGGCTGGAGCGGGCTCAGCAACAGCCTGAGCGGGCGCAGCAGGATTACCGCCAGGCGATGGTGGCCAGCGGCATCACGCCGACGCTGCCGCAGGATAATGACAGCTACACCTATTTGACGCGCAATAATCCGAGCGACGACTGGCTGAAACGCGGCATCCGCTCCGACGCCGCGGATCTGTATCGACAGCAAGACGTGAACGTCACGCTCGATCACGATTACTGGCGCTCGAGCGGCACCGGCGGCATTTCCGACTTCAACGCGCACGATACCATGCTGCAGGTGGACATGCCGCTGCATGACGGGCGCGCCTTCTTGCGCACCGACACCGTGCAGCTGGATGCCGGCCGCTTCTCGACCGACGGCAGCGGCAAATACTACGAAACCTTCGGCACCTGCCACACACAAGGGTGCCGCGGCGATGAACACCAGAAAACCACCGGCACCAGCGTGGCGGCCGGCTGGAAAAACGATCGCTGGGCCGCCGACATCGGCACGACGCCGATGGGCTTTGAGGTGGTCGACTGGACCGGCGGCCTGGCCTACAGCGGCGACTGGAACCACATTGGTTGGACGGTGGCGGCTTCGCGACGGCCGATCTCCAGCTCGCTGCTGGCGTTCGGCGGCGCCAAAGACCCGAATACCGGCATCACCTGGGGCGGCGTGCGCGCCACCGGCGTCAGCCTGAGCGCCAGCTACGATCGCGGCGAGGCGAACGGCGTCTGGGCCGATCTCAGCGCGCACCAGATTACCGGCAAGAACGTGGCGGACAACCAGCGGCAGCGGTTGATGGCCGGTTACTACTACAAGCTGATCAACGAAGACAATCGTCGCCTGAGCGTCGGGCTCAATACCATGCTGTGGCACTACCAGAAGGATTTGAGCGGCTATTCGCTGGGGCAGGGCGGCTATTACAGCCCGCAGCAATATCTGTCGCTGTCGCTGCCGGTCAACTACCGTCAGCGCACCGAGAACTGGTCGTGGGAGCTGGGCGGTTCGGTTTCGCTGTCCCATTCGAAGACCGACAGCCAGCGCCGCTATCCGCTGCAGGGGCTGATCCCGGATTCGTTGCCCGATAAGTTCGCCGTCGAGGACGGCAGCTCTTCGAGCGGCGTCGGTTATACCCTGCGGGCGATCGTCGAACGCCGTCTCAGTTCGCACTGGACGCTCGGCGCCGGCATCGATATTCAACAGGCGAAGGACTATACGCCGAGCCACGCGTTGATTTATCTGCGTTATTCCCTGGCCGGCTGGCAAGGGGATCTCGATTTGCCGCCGCAGCCGCTGACGCCTTACGCCGACTTCAAGTAGCCGGAAGGGGAAAGATTCGGAGTGTCGGACGCCGGGGAGTTTTGTTACCCTGTGTCCGGGTCGCGTTTGTTCGCTTTAGGAAAAGACTGAAACCCGCGATTTTCTTGGTTTTGCCTGCGGCATAGCCAGATAAAAACAGCCGATGATCGAGTATACTCAGCCCGGTTCGAGGGGGCGGGTGAGAGTCAGCCCCCTTTTTTGTTTCAGCCCGATTTCACGGAGAGCAGGTTTGCGGGTCAGGCGTTCGTTAACGATTAAGCAGATGGCGACAGTGTCCGGCGTGGCGCTGGTCACGATCTGCATTTTTATCGTGATCCAGTTATTCCACTTTGTGCAGCAGCGCAGGGATGACTACGCCCAGCAACTGGAGAATATCGCTCATTCCGTGCGCCAGCCGCTGGCGGAAGCGGTGCTGCGCATGGACGTGCCGGAAGCCAAAAGGGTGCTGAACACGCTGTTGCCGGTCGGCATTCTCAGCCGGGCGGATATCGTGTTGCCGAACGAGTTTCAGGCGCTGCACGCCAATTTCCCGCCGGAGCGGCCGGTGCCGACGCTGATCGCCCGGCTGTTTGAGCTGCCTATCCAAATTTCCGTGCCGCTCTATTCGCTGGAGCGGGTGCCCGCCAACCAGCAGCCGCTGGCCTATCTGGTGCTGCAGGCCGATTCGTTCCGCATGTACCAGTTTATCCTCAGCATTTTGTCGACCATGCTGTCGACCTATCTGCTGCTGGCGCTGATCCTGTCGGTGGCCATCACCTGGTGCATGAACCGGTTGATGGTGCATCCGCTGCGCGCGATGGCCAAAGAGCTGGAGAACATCTCGCAGGACGAAGCGCCCTATCACCAGCTGATGCTGCCGGCGCTGCACCAGGACGACGAGCTCGGCCTGCTGGTGCGCAATTACAACCGCAATCAACAGACGCTGGCCAAGGCGCATGCCGATATGAGCCGCCTGAGTACCCGCCACCCGGTGACCGAACTGCCGAATCCTGCATTGCTGAACGCGTTGCTGGAACAGCATATCGCCTCCAGTCTGCGCCCTGAGCGTTTTAACCTGCTGGTGATCGGCATCGAGACGCTGCATGAAGCGTCTGGCGTGATGAGCCCGGCGATGCGTGAAGCGCTGCTGCTGGCGCTGGCGAAGAAGCTGCGCGGCTGCATCGACGAAAACGGCGTGCTGGCACAGCTGAGCAATACCGAATTCGCCATTCTGGCCAAGGGCATTGAGCGGCCGTTCCACGCCATGCAGCTGGCGCGGCGCATCATGGCGGAGATCAATGCGCCGTTGACGCTGGAAGGTCTGGCGCTGCGGCCCAACGCCAGCATCGGCATCGCGCACTACCTCAATCAGGGGGAGAGCGCGGAGCAGCTGCTGCGCAGCGCCACCTCGGCGATGATGTCCGCGCACCGCGAAGGAAAAAATCAGATCCTGTTCTTCGAACCCAGCCTGACGGAACGCACGCAGAAGCGGCTGACGCAGGAGAGCGAGATCCTGCACGGCATTGAGCAGCGGCATTTCACGCTGTTCCTGCAGCCGCAGATCGACATGCAGTCCAACGAGGTGATCGGTGCCGAAGCGCTGCTGCGTTGGCAGCAGTATGACGGCAGCTATACCCTGCCGGCCGACGTTATCCCGCTCGCGGAAGAGCTGGGCGTGATCGTGCCTCTCGGCAACTGGGTGCTGGAAGAGTCTTGCCGTATCCTGGCGGACTGGCAGCAGCGCGGCATTGCGCTGCCGCTGGCGGTTAACGTTTCCGGTATTCAGATGCAGGATGAAGCGTTCGTCCCGCATCTGAAAAACCTGCTGGCGCAGTATCGGATCGATCCGCGCAAGCTGCTGCTGGAGATCACCGAGACGGTACGCATCGACGATCTCGATCGCGCCTTGGCGCTGCTGCGCGAGCTGCACGACCTGGGGCTGTCGATCGCTCTGGACGACTTCGGCATGGGCTATTCCAGCCTGGAGTACCTCAACCGCTTGAAATCCCTGCCGATCGATTTGATTAAGATCGACCGCAGTTTCATTCAGGGGCTGCCGGCCGACGATGCGATGGTGCGCATCGTCAGTTCGATCTCCGAAGTGCTGGCGTTGCCGGTGATGGCCGAAGGCGTGGAAAACGCCGAACAGCGCAACTGGCTGCTGCAGCACGGCATTCGCAGTGGGCAAGGATTCCTGTTCGCCCGGCCGCTGCCGCGCGAAGCGTTCGAAGCCGAGTTTTGCCGCGCGGCGCCGTGAGCGTCGCGATACCTTTCCGGTACTTTTCCTCGTCCGAAAATCGCCATTCTTTACCTACCTCTTTTGCGTTAGTGCAAACAAAGGCTTACGCAATTTTCAGCTTTGCACCCCGACTGACGCGTTTCAGCTCTTAAATTCACATCAACCCCACACGGTGGGTGCAACAAATTATTTCCATGTTGTTAAGTGGGTGTTATTTTCCGCGCAAGCGATGAACAGGCTGGATTTTTAGACTGCTGCCTGGTGCGTGTCTTCCCCCCATAGGATGTTCATATGAAAACAACGATCTTTAAGAGCCTCTATTTTCAGGTGCTGACGGCGATCACGCTGGGTATCCTGCTTGGCCATTTCTACCCTGACCTCGGCGCCGAGATGAAACCTCTGGGCGATGGTTTCGTCAAACTGATCAAGATGATCATCGCGCCGGTGATCTTCTGCACCGTGGTGACCGGCATCGCCGGCATGGAAAGCATGAAGGCGGTGGGGCGCACCGGCGCCATCGCGCTGCTGTATTTTGAAATCGTCAGCACCATCGCGCTGATTATCGGCCTGGTGATCGTCAACCTGGTGCAACCGGGCGCCGGCATGAACGTCGATCCCGGCACACTGGACGCCAAAGCGGTGGCAGTCTACGCCGAGCAGGCGCAGCAGCAGGGCATCATTCCGTTCCTGCTGGACATCATCCCCGGCAGCGTGATCGGCGCGTTCGCCAGCGGCAACATTCTTCAGGTGCTGCTGTTCGCGGTACTGTTCGGCTTCGCCCTGCATCGTCTGGGCGACAAAGGGCAGCTGATCTACAACGTGATCGACAGCTTCTCGCGGGTGATTTTCGGCATCATCAACATGATCATGCGCCTGGCGCCGCTGGGGGCCTTCGGCGCCATGGCGTTTACCATCGGTAAATACGGCGTCGGCACGCTGGTGCAACTCGGCCAACTGATCGTGTGCTTCTATATCACCTGCATCCTGTTCGTGGTGGTGGTGTTGGGCAGCATCGCCCGCGCCAACGGCTTCAGCATCTTCAAATTCGTCAACTACATCAAAGAAGAGCTGCTGATCGTGCTGGGAACCTCGTCGTCCGAATCCGCGCTGCCGCGCATGCTGGATAAAATGGAGAAGTTGGGCTGCAAGAAATCGGTGGTGGGTCTGGTGATCCCGACCGGATACTCCTTCAACCTGGATGGCACCTCTATCTACCTGACCATGGCTGCGGTGTTTATCGCTCAGGCGACCAACACCCACATGGATATCATGCATCAGATTACCCTGCTGGTGGTGTTGCTGCTCTCCTCCAAAGGGGCGGCGGGCGTGACCGGCAGCGGCTTTATCGTGTTGGCCGCCACCATCTCCGCCGTAGGCCACCTGCCGCTGGCCGGCCTGGCGCTGATCCTCGGCATCGACCGCTTTATGTCGGAAGCCCGCGCGCTGACCAACCTGGTGGGCAATGGCGTGGCGACCGTGGTCGTGGCCAAATGGTGTAATCAGCTGGATGAGAAACAGCTGAAAGACACCCTGAACAACAAAAACACCGGCGCGGACAAAACGCTGCCTTCCGCCTGATTTCGGCGGTAAATCACCGGCCGCAGCCGCGGCCGGTGAGCTTCTTCCCCTGCCTCGTAACGATTTTTTGCATTAAAAACCCCGCAATCTATTATTTTTCACTCTAATGAGTGACATCCGCAAAGGCGCGCGGTCTAACACGATGGTACACTTTCTGCTTTCCGCCCCACTGTGAAACTCAGGGCGTATTTTTATGATTCCATTGAATGGAATACACGCATTTGCATAAGAAATTGGATAGTCATTAAGTAGGGGTTCACATGCAGGGCACCAGAATTCATCTTATAGTTGGTGGGCTGCTACTGGCGGCAGCCAGTAGCAGCGTGCAGGCTGAAGCACTACAACCCGATCCTGCCTGGCAGCAGGGGGCGCTGGCCAACGGGTTTTCATGGCAGATTCTCGATACGCCGCAGCGGCCAAGCGACCGCGTGGAACTGCGGCTGATCGTCAATACCGGCTCTCTGGTGGAGTCTTCGCAGCAGACCGGTTTCGCCCATCTGCTGCCGCGGCTGGCGTTGGCGCGCAGCGAAAGCTTTACCGCGCCGCAGCTGCGCGCCCTGTGGCAACAGAGCGTGGATAACGAGCGGCCGCTGCCGCCGGCGATCATCTCGTATGATTTCACCATGTATAACCTCAGCCTGCCGAACAACCGGCCCGACCTGCTGAAAGAAGCGCTGGCCTGGCTGGCGGACACCACCGGCAAACTGGCGATCGACGAGCATACGGTGCACGCGGTGATGAATTCCAGCATCAATCCGGTCGGCACTTTCCCGCCCAATACCCAAGATGCCTGGTGGCGTTACCGCCTGAAAGGCTCGACGTTGCTGGCGCACGATCCGGCGCAGCCGGCGAAACGGCCGGTCAATCTCGAGCAGCTGAAGAAATTCTATCAACAGTGGTATACCCCGGACGCCATGACGCTGTTCGTGGTCGGCAAGGTCGACAGCCGCAGCCTGGGCGAGCAGATCAACAAGGCGTTCTCGCCGCTGCAGGGCAAACGTGAAACCCCGGCCCCGATGCCGACCCTGACGCCGCTGCCGCAGCAGCCGGTGAGCTTGATCAGCGAGCAGGTGAAACAGGATACGCTGTCGATCATGTGGGATTCGCCGTGGCACCCGATTCGCGATTCGCAGAGCCTGCTCCGTTACTGGCGTGGCGATCTCGCCCGCGAGGCGCTGTTCTGGCATCTTCAGCAGACGCTGGAAAAAAGCGACCAGAAGAGCCTGCATCTGGGCTTTGACTGCCGCGTGCAGTACCAGCGGGGGCAGTGCGCCATCCATCTGGATACGCCGAACAACAATCTGAACGGCAGCCTGGGCTTTATCGCCCGCGAGCTGGCCAACGTGCGTGATAACGGTCTGTCGAAAGAGGAATTCGATGCGCTGCTGGCGCAGAAAAACGATCAGCTGAGCAAGCTGTTCGCCACCTACGCCCGCACCGACACCGATGTGCTGATGAGCCAGCGCCTGCGTTCGCAGCAGAGCGGGGTGGTGGATATCGCGCCGGAGCTGTATCAGAAATTGCGCCAGGAATTCCTGGCCAGCCTGACGCTGGAGACGCTGAATCAGGCGCTGAAGCTGCAGCTGTCTCAGGAGGCGACGCTGGTGCTGATGCAGCCGAAGGGCGAGCCGGAAATGAGCATGAAGCAGCTGCAGGAAACCTATGACGGCATCATGATGCCGGCGCCGGCGGTGGTGACGGAAGAAGCCAAACCGGCCGACACCGCGGTGGCTGCGCCGACGACGGACGCCGGCGCGCAGTAATTCGCAGCAGGGGGCGCAGGCCCCCTAGTTGCGGTACAGCACCTTGATGATGTGGTAACCGAACTGGGTTTTGACCGGGCCGTAAGGTTTGAGCAGCGGTATGCTGAACACCGCTTTATCGAACGCCGGCACCATCGCGCCCTTGTTGAATTCGCCCAGCGAGCCGCCGTTGCGTTTTGACGGGCAGCTCGAATATTTGCGTGCCAGCGTGTCGAAGCTGACGCCGCGCTTCAGCTTGGCCAGCAGCTCGTTGGCCAGCTTTTCATTGTCTACCAGAATGTGCAGGGCGCACGCCGTTTTTGCCATGGTATTGCCTTTGTCGATGCGAAAATTGCGCTGATTATACCCGCTAAATCTCATCGGCGCTTTCTGCTACAATTCCCTTCCACGTTTTACAGTTGAGCAAGCCAGCACCATGCGATTAAACCCCAGCCAACAACAAGCCGTCGAATTCGTTACCGGGCCCTGCCTGGTGTTGGCCGGCGCCGGTTCCGGCAAGACGCGCGTTATCACCAACAAGATAGCCCACCTGATCCACCACTGCGGCTATCAGGCGCGGCACATCGCCGCCGTGACCTTTACCAACAAGGCCGCGCGCGAGATGAAAGAGCGCGTGTCGCAAACCTTGGGTCGCAAAGAGGCGCGCGGGCTGATGATTTCCACCTTCCATACCCTGGGGCTGGAGATCATCAAGCGGGAATACGTGGCGTTGGGGATGAAGTCAAACTTCTCGCTGTTCGACGATCAGGATCAGCTGGCGCTGTTGAAAGAGCTGACCGAAACGTGGCTGGAAAGCGACAAAACGCTGGTGGCGCAGCTGATTTCGACCATCTCCAACTGGAAAAACGACCTGATCGATCCCCAGCGGGCGGCAGAGTTGGCGCGCTCGGAACGCGACAAGCTGTTCGCCCACTGCTACGGTCTTTACCACGCCCATATGCGGGCGTGCAATGTGCTGGACTTCGATGACTTGATCCTGCTGCCGACGCTGCTGTTGCAACGCAACGAAGAGGTGCGCGAACGCTGGCAGCAGCGCATCCGCTATCTGCTGGTGGATGAGTACCAGGATACCAACACCAGTCAGTACGAGCTGGTGAAGCTGCTGGTGGGCAACCGCGCGCGCTTTACCGTGGTGGGCGACGACGACCAGTCGATCTACTCCTGGCGCGGCGCGCGGCCGCAGAACCTGGTGCTGCTGAAGGAAGATTTCCCGGCGCTGCAGGTGATCAAGCTGGAGCAAAACTACCGTTCCAGCGAGCGCATTCTGAAGGCGGCCAACATTCTGATCGCCAATAACCCGCACGTATTTGAAAAGCGGCTGTTTTCTGAGCTGGGGTATGGCGAAGAGCTGAAGGTGGTGACCGCCAACAATGAGGATCACGAAGCCGAGCGGGTGGTGGGGGAGCTTATCGCCCACCACTTCGTGAAAAAGACCAATTACGGCGACTATGCGATCCTGTACCGCGGCAACCACCAGTCGCGGGTGTTTGAAAAGATGCTGATGCAGAACCGTATCCCGTACAAGATTTCCGGCGGCACCTCGTTCTTCTCGCGCCCCGAGATCAAGGATCTGCTGGCTTACCTGCGCGTGCTGACCAACCCGGAAGACGACAGCGCCTTCCTGCGCATCGTCAATACCCCCAAGCGCGAGATCGGCCCGGCAACGCTGCAGAAGCTTGGCGAGTGGGCCAACCAGCGCAACAAAAGTTTGTTCCATGCCAGCTTCGATCTGGGGCTGAGCCAGCACTTGACCGGGCGCGGGCTGGAATCGCTGCAGCGCTTCACCCATTGGCTGGGCGGCATCGCCCAGCAGGCGGAACGTGAGCCGGTGGCGGCGGTGCGCGATCTGATCCGCGGCGTGGATTATGAGAGCTGGCTGTTTGAAACCTCGACCAGCCCGAAGGCCGCCGAAATGCGGATGAAAAACGTCAACACGCTGTTCGGTTGGATGACGGAAATGCTGGAAGGCAACGATCTGGACGAGCCGATGACGCTGACCCAGGTCGTGACGCGCTTCACCCTGCGTGACATGATGGAACGCGGCGAAAGTGAAGAGGAGCTGGATCAGGTGCAGCTGATGACGCTGCACGCCTCAAAGGGACTGGAGTTCCCTTACGTATTCCTGGTGGGCATGGAGGAGGGGCTGCTGCCGCACCAGAGCAGCATCGACGAAGACAATGTCGATGAAGAGCGGCGTCTGGCCTATGTAGGGATCACCCGCGCGCAAAAAGAGCTGATTTTCACCCTGTGCCGCGAGCGCCGCCAGTACGGCGAGCTGGTGCGGCCGGAGCCGAGCCGGTTCCTGCTGGAGCTGCCGCAGGACGATTTGGCGTGGGAAACCGAACGCAAAGTGGTGAGCCCGCAGGAGCGGATGCAGAAGGGGCAGAGCCATCTGGCCAATATCCGCGCTCAGCTGGCCAAGGCCAAAGGCGGGAATTAAAAAGAAAGGGCGCGATTCGCGCCCTGGTCATGTCAACGTTGTTCTTCCAACCGCAGCGTCCAGTGGGCGTAGCTCTGCCAGTGGCTTTCCTGCTCCAGCGCCTCGGCGCGCAGCGGATGCTGTTCCAGCCAACCCGGCGGCAAGATCACCGTCAGCTCATCGTCCTGATTGGCGCGTAACCGCACCGCCGGCAGCGTGTCGTCGCGGCGGCGGCTGGCGAAGATGATCGCCAGGCGCAAAATGCGGCACAGGCGCTGCGCAGTGCGCGGCGGCAGGGCGTTTTGCTGGTTCAACAGCGACAGGTCGAGGGTGTTGCTCTGATTTTGCAGCAGGGTGGCCAGCAGTTTTTTCTGCGCCGGGGTAAAGCCGGGTAAGTCCAGGTGGCGGATCAGGTAGGCGGCGTGTTGCGGCGCCTGCTTGAAATCGACGCTGAGGCCGAGTTCGTGGATCAGGCTGGCGCTGTGCAACAGCTCGCGACATCGCGCATCCAGCTGCCACTCGTTGGCGACCTGCTGGGAGAAGTTGGCGGCGAGCTGGCTGACGCGTTCGGCCTGCTCGGTGTCGATCAGGTAGCGGCGCTGCAGGTTGCGGATGGTGCGGATGCGAATATCCTGCTCCACCGGCAGATGCAGCATGCCGTAAACCAGACCTTCACGCAGCGCCCCGCCGGCCAGCATCATGCTCTCGATGCCCAGCTCCTGGAAGATGGCCAACAGGATGGACAGGCCGCTCGGGAACACCAGCGCGCGCTCCAGCGTCAACCCTTCGATCTCCAGCTCTTCCAGCTTGCCGCACTGAATGGCGCGCTGTTTCAACTGGCGCAGTTTGGGCAGGGTGATGCGCTCATCCATGCCCTGCGCCACCATGATCTCCTGCAGCGCTTGCACGGTGCCGGAAGCGCCGACGCAGATCTGCCAACCTTGCTGGCGCAATTGCGCTGCGATCGGCCGCACCATGTCGCGCGCGGCCTGTTCGGCGCGCTCGAAGTTTTCTTGCCCAAGGTTGCGGTCGCTGAAGTAGCGTTCCAGCCAGGTGACGCAGCCCATCGACAGGCTATACAGCTGCGTTGCCTGTGCGCCGGTGCCGGTGACCAGTTCGGTGCTGCCGCCGCCGATGTCGACGACCAGCCGACGATCCGGCCCGCCGGTGGTGTGCGCGACGCCGTGATAGATCAGCCGTGCCTCTTCTTCGCCGCTGATCACCTGTACCGGGCAGCCGAGGATTTGCTCGGCTGCCTGCAGGAACTCATCGGCGTTGGACGCCAGACGCAGCGTGGCGGTGGCGACGACGCGGATCTGCTCGCGCGGAATGTCCTGCAGGCGTTCCGAGAACAGCCGCAGGCACTGCCAGCCGCGTTGCATGGCCTCATGCGACAGGTGATTGTTCTGATCCAGCCCGGCCGCCAGGCGCACTTTGCGCTTGATCCGCGCCAGAGTCTGAATGCTGCCGGCCACCTCGCGCACTACCAACATGTGGAAGCTGTTGGAGCCGAGATCGATGGCAGCATAAAGCGTGCTGGAACTGAGCATGGCGATCAGCTCGAACGTTTACGGTTGTTGCGCGGCGCGCCGCCGCGACGAGGCGCGGAGTTGCGACGTGGGCCGTTGCCGCCGCGCGGGCGCGACAGGCGCTTCGGCGCCGGCAAATCGGTCAGCAGCGCATCGCTGTTGTACTTGCTCACCGGAATGCTGTGGTCGATATAGGTCTCGATCGCCGGCAGGTTGAGCGCATACTCTTCACACGCCAGGCTGATGGAGTGGCCGCTGGCGCCTGCGCGGCCGGTACGGCCGATGCGGTGCACGTAGTCTTCGCAGTCGTCAGGCAGATCGTAGTTGAAGACGTGCGTGACGGAAGGGATGTGCAGACCGCGCGCGGCGACGTCGGTGGCGACCAGAATATCGAGATTGCCTTTGGTGAAGTCGTCGAGGATGCGCAGGCGTTTTTTCTGCGCCACGTCACCGGTCAGCAGGCCCACGCGGTGACCGTCGGCGGCCAGATGGCCCCAGATGTCTTCGCAGCGGTGCTTGGTGTTGGCAAAGATGATGGCGCGATCCGGCCACTCTTCTTCGATCAGCGTCTGCAGCAGACGCATTTTTTCTTCGTTGGACGGGTAGAACAGCTCTTCTTTAATGCGGTGGCCGGTTTTCTGTTCCGGTTCCACTTCAACATATTCGGCGTTGTTCATCTGCTCGAAGGCCAGTTCGCGTACGCGATAGGACAGGGTAGCGGAGAACAGCATGTTCAGGCGTTGATCGGCCGCAGGCATGCGGCGGAACAGCCAACGGATGTCTTTGATAAAGCCAAGATCGTACATGCGATCGGCTTCATCCAGCACGACGACCTGCATCGCGCCGAGATCGACATAGTTCTGTTTGGTGTAATCGATTAAACGGCCGGTGGTGCCAATCAGAATGTCCACGCCGCTTTCCAGCACTTTCAGCTGTTTGTCGTAGCCGTCGCCGCCGTAGGCCAGGCCCAGTTTCAGGCCGGTGCTCTGGGAGAGCGCTTCCGCATCGGAGTGGATTTGCACCGCCAGTTCACGCGTAGGCGCCATGATCAAGGCGCGCGGCTGATTGGTCTGGCGATCCTGTTTCGCCGGGTGAGTCAGCAAATAGTGAAAAGTAGACGCCAAAAACGCCAGCGTCTTTCCGGTACCGGTTTGCGCCTGACCTGCAACGTCACGCCCGGAGAGCGTGAGCGGCAATGCTAACGCCTGGATGGGCGTGCAATTGTGAAACCCTTTTTTCTCAAGGGCTTCAAGGACTAACGGGTGCAGGGCGAAGTCGGAAAACTTCTGTTCGGTCAAGTGTGTTTTGCTCATAGTGTGGTAGAATATCAGCTAACTATTGCTTTACGAAAGCACATCCGTTGAAATAAACGCGGTGCAATAAAATCACCTTGAGTTGGTTAATGCTACACCAACAAGGTAGACATAATCCTGTGGAGTAGAACATGAGCGATAAAATTATTCACCTGACTGACAGCAGCTTCGAAGCTGACGTGCTGAAAGCGGAAGGGCCGATCCTGGTCGATTTCTGGGCTGAATGGTGTGGGCCGTGCAAGATGATTGCTCCGATTCTGGATGAGATTGCCGAAGAGTTCGAAGGCAAACTGACCATTACCAAGCTGAATATCGATCAGAACCCGGCTACCGCGCCTAAGTACGGTATCCGTGGCATCCCTACGCTGTTGCTGTTCAAGAACGGTGAAGTGGCCGCGACCAAGGTTGGCGCGTTGTCCAAAGGTCAGCTCAAAGATTTCCTGAACGCGAATCTGTAATCGGGCGGGAAGCCCAGTATCAGGCGCCTGGCGGTGATGTTCAATTCACCGCTAGACGCCTGCCAAGAAGCGTGTTAAGTTTAACCACACTGCATATAGAACTTGCCCGAAGTTTTAAATCTAAAGAGTTTGAATCTAAAGCTATACTCTGTGTCGAACCACTGGCGTTGAAAGTAAACTGAACTCAGCCCGTGTTTTGGCAATCAAACGGTTTTGCAAAAATCATTTTTAAGGTACCTTCGATCTTCAACCGTCAATGCGTGCGCCCGATGTAAGCCATTTCTTACCGCGACGGCTCTGCGCCCGGTGATCGAACGTCCAGTAAACAGGCACGCATTTCGCTGCCATACCATTCACGATACAAGTTCGAGACATACCCCGAGTTTAAGAACCCACCACTATGAATCTTACCGAATTAAAGAATACGCCGGTTTCTGAGCTGATTACTCTCGGCGAAAATATGGGGCTGGAAAACCTTGCCCGCATGCGCAAGCAGGACATTATCTTCTCCATTCTGAAGCAACATGCGAAAAGCGGAGAAGATATCTTCGGCGACGGCGTGCTCGAGATATTGCAGGATGGATTCGGTTTCCTCCGCTCTGGAGACAGTTCCTACCTCGCCGGTCCCGACGACATCTACGTATCCCCTAGCCAAATCCGCCGCTTCAACCTCCGCACTGGTGACACCATTTCCGGTAAGATTCGTCCGCCAAAAGAAGGCGAGCGCTATTTTGCCCTGTTGAAAGTCAACGAAGTCAACTACGACAAGCCGGAAAACGCCCGCAGCAAGATCCTGTTCGAGAACTTGACGCCGCTGCACGCCAATTCCCGTCTGCGGATGGAGCGCGGCAACGGCTCGACCGAAGACCTGACGGCGCGCGTACTGGATCTGGCGGCGCCTATTGGCCGCGGCCAGCGTGGCCTGATCGTGGCACCGCCGAAAGCCGGTAAAACCATGCTGCTGCAGAATATCGCGCAGAGCATCGCCTACAACCACCCAGACTGCGTGCTGATGGTGCTGCTGATCGACGAACGTCCGGAAGAAGTGACCGAGATGCAGCGCCTGGTGAAAGGCGAAGTGATCGCCTCGACCTTCGACGAGCCGGCTTCGCGTCACGTGCAAGTGGCCGAAATGGTGATCGAGAAGGCCAAGCGCCTGGTTGAGCACAAGAAAGACGTGATCATTCTGCTCGACTCCATCACCCGTCTGGCGCGTGCTTACAACACCGTGGTGCCGGCCTCTGGCAAGGTGCTGACCGGTGGTGTGGACGCCAACGCCCTGCATCGTCCGAAGCGTTTCTTCGGTGCGGCGCGTAACGTGGAAGAGGGCGGCAGCCTGACCATCATCGCGACCGCGCTGGTTGATACCGGTTCGAAGATGGACGAAGTGATCTACGAAGAATTTAAAGGTACCGGCAACATGGAATTGCATCTGGCGCGTAAAATCGCCGAGAAACGCGTATTCCCTGCGATCGATTACAACCGCTCCGGTACCCGTAAAGAAGAGCTGCTCACCACTTCCGAAGAGCTGCAGAAAATGTGGATCCTGCGCAAAATTATTCACCCGATGGGTGAGATTGACGCGATGGAGTTCCTCATTAATAAGTTGGCGATGACTAAAACCAACGATGAATTCTTCGATATGATGAAACGCTCATAATTCGTTAAAAAATTCGCTGAACGCCACGCCTAGTCGTGGCGTTTTTCGCTTTTGGCGGATACGATAAGTAGCAGTAATGGAAAAGTAAGTTGTTTCCTCGACTTATTGAGAATTCATCTTGTTTGTCGGTCGGCCCGGTGCCGGTCGGCTTTGCTGCTGTCGTTTTGTCAGCCGATGCGAAGAAAATAGGCATGAATCACCGTTGTCATAGGAAATGACCGAAAGGTGGCGGGGGCCGATGGCACAAGCTATTGCCCGTGGTAAGCTGCCTTATCTTCTACAGAGATCTGTTAACTGTGAACTTACTCACTATGAGTACTGAAATTCTATTTGTTTTCCTGTTTTCTTTGGCTTTTCTCTTTGTTGCCCGCAAGGCGGCAAAACGTATTGGTCTGGTAGATAAACCCAATTATCGCAAACGCCATCAGGGGTTGATTCCGCTGGTCGGCGGTATTTCCGTTTATGCCGGGTTGTGCTTCGCGTTTTGGATCTCTGAACAACCCATCGCACACGCCAAGCTTTATCTCACCTGCGCCGGCATTCTGGTGTTTGTGGGCGCGCTCGACGATCGTTTCGACATCAGCGTTAAAATTCGCGCCCTGGTGCAGGCGCTGGTCGGCATCGCGATGATGGTGTTCGCCGGTCTGTATCTGCGCAGCTTCGGCCATGTGCTGGGTGACTGGGAGATGCTGCTGGGGCCCTTCGGCTATCTGGTGACGCTGTTCGCGGTATGGGCGGCGATCAACGCCTTCAACATGGTCGACGGCATCGATGGCCTGCTGGGCGGTTTGTCGTGCGTTTCCTTCGGGGCGCTGGGCCTGCTGCTGTACCTGAGCGGCCATCATGAACTGGCGTTCTGGTGCTTTGCGATGATCGCCACCATCGTTCCCTATATTTTGCTCAACCTCGGCATCCTCGGCCGCCGTTATAAGGTGTTTATGGGGGACGCCGGCAGCACCCTGATCGGCTTTACCGCCATTTGGCTGCTGCTGCAAAGCTCGCAGGGTAAGGCACACTCGATCAACCCGGTGACCGCGCTGTGGATCATCGCTATTCCGCTGATGGACATGATAGCAATCATGTACCGTCGTTTACGCAAGGGGATGAGCCCCTTCTCTCCCGATCGTCAACATATTCACCACCTGATCATGCGCGCCGGCTTTACGCCGCGGCAGGCTTTCGTGTTGATCACCCTGGCGGCCGCATTGCTGGCGGCGGTGGGCGTGATCGGCGAACGCCTGACTTTTATCCCTGAGTGGGTTATGTTGGCATTATTCTTGCTTGCCTTCTTCCTGTACGGTTACTGCATCAAGCGCGCCTGGCGGGTTGCGCGGTACATTAAGCGTATCAAGCGCCGGCTGCGGCGTTCGAGCGATAACAAGCAAGTATCTTAACCAGAGGCTTTTTGGCTGTGATGAATCCAGAAACAACGTCTGACAAGCATACCCCGGCGGTGGATAACGAACTCGATATCCGCGGCCTGTGCTGCACCCTGTGGCGCGGCAAACCGTGGATTATCGGCATTGCGGTGCTGTTCGCGGCGGTCGCGCTGATCGTTTCTTACCTGGTTAAGCAAGAGTGGAGCGCGACCGCAATCACCGACAAACCCACGGTGAATGCGCTGGGCGGTTACTATTCCCAGCAGCAGTTCCTGCGCAACCTGGACGTGCGCACGTTGCCGGCGACGGCCGGCGATCAGCCGAGCATCGCGGATGAAGCGTACAATGAGTTCATCATGCAGCTGGCGGCTTACGACACGCGTCGCGATTTCTGGCTGCAGAGCGATTACTACAAACAGCGCCAGGAAGGGGATGCCCGCGCCGATGCGGCATTGCTCGACGAGCTGATCAATAACATTCTGTTCACGCCGCGCGACGACAAAAAAGTCCCGAACGATGGCGTGAAGCTGACGGCGGAAACCGCCGCAGACGCCAACCGCCTGCTGCGTCAATACGTGGCCTTCGCCAGCCACCGCGCTGCTCTGCATCTGAACGAAGAGATTCAGGGGGCGTGGGCTGCTCGCACTACCTCGATGAAAGCGCAGGTCAAGCGTCAGGAAGCGGTGGCGGAGTCGGTTTACAAGCGCGAGCTGAACACCACGCAGCAGGCGTTGAAAATTGCCGAGAGCCAGGGGATCAGCCGCACGCAAACCGACACCCCGGCAGAACAGTTGCCGGATTCGGATCTGTTCCTGCTGGGCCGGCCAATGCTGCAGGCGCGTCTGGAAGGCCTGCAGGCCTCCGGCCCGACCTACGATCTGGATTACGATCAGAATCGCGCAATGTTGGCGACGCTGAACGTTGGCCCGACGTTGGATGAGAAGTTCCAGACCTATCGTTATTTGCGCACGCCGGAAGAGCCGGTAAAACGCGACAGCCCGCGCCGGGTATTCTGGCTGATTCTGTGGGGCGCGATGGGCGCTTTGGTTGGCGCGGGTGTTGCCTTGGCGCGTCGGCCGCGTAGTTAAAAAATAATATAATAATCTGATGCAGGGCGCGTGAGCGCCCCATTCGCAGGCGGGGCCTGCGATTAACCGACCAAAAGAGATTCGCTGTGAAAGTGTTGACTGTTTTCGGCACCAGACCTGAAGCCATTAAAATGGCACCGCTGGTACATGCACTGGCCCAGGATGAGGCCTTTGAAGCAAGAGTCTGCGTAACGGCACAGCATCGTGAGATGTTGGATCAGGTATTGCGGTTGTTCGAGATCACGCCGGATTACGACCTGAACATCATGAAACCCGGCCAGGGGCTAACGGAAATCACCTGTCGCATCCTGGAAGGGCTGAAAGGAGTGCTGGAAGACTTCAAACCGGACGTGGTGCTGGTGCACGGCGATACCACCACCACGCTGGCGACCAGTCTGGCAGCGTTCTATCAACGCATCCCCGTCGGGCATGTCGAGGCCGGGCTGCGTACCGGCAATCTGTATTCTCCTTGGCCGGAAGAGGCCAACCGCAAACTGACCGGCCATCTGGCGATGTACCACTTCGCGCCGACCGAGAACTCGCGCCAAAACCTGCTGCGCGAGCTGCTGCCGGACAACCGTATTTTTGTGACCGGCAATACGGTGATCGACGCGCTGTTCTGGGTGCGCGATCGCGTGATGAGCGATGCTGCGCTGCGCGCCAGCCTGGCGCAGCGTTACCCGTTCCTCGATGCCGACAAAAAACTGATTCTGGTCACCGGCCATCGCCGGGAAAGTTTTGGCGGCGGTTTTGAGCGGATTTGCAGTGCGCTGGCGGAGATCGCCCGCAGCCACCCGGAAGTGCAGGTGGTGTACCCGGTGCATCTCAATCCGAATGTCAGCGAGCCGGTGAATCGCATTTTGAAAGGCATCGACAACGTCATGCTGATCGAGCCGCAGGATTATTTGCCGTTTGTCTATTTGATGACCCACGCTTACATGATCCTGACTGACTCCGGCGGCATTCAGGAAGAGGCGCCCTCGTTAGGCAAGCCGGTGCTGGTGATGCGCGACACCACCGAGCGCCCGGAGGCGGTAGATGCAGGCACGGTGCGCCTGGTCGGCACCGATGTGGCCAAAATTGTTGAAGCGGTGACCCGGCTGTTGACGGACGAAAGCGAATATCACGCGATGAGCCGGGCGCATAACCCATACGGCGACGGGCATGCCTGTCAGCGTATCCTCGAAGCTTTAAAGAATCATCAGGTGACACTATGAGTTTTGACACTATTTCGGTTATCGGCCTGGGTTATATCGGCTTGCCAACGGCGGCGGCGTTTGCTTCCCGCAAGAAAAAAGTGGTGGGCGTAGATGTTAACCAACATGCGGTAGATACCATTAACCGCGGCGCGATCCATATCGTCGAACCGGATCTGGACAAAGTGGTCAAGGACGCCGTCGACGGCGGTTTCCTGCGGGCGGTGACCAAACCGCTGGCGGCCGATGCGTTCCTGATCGCGGTGCCTACGCCGTTCAAGGGCGATCACGAGCCGGATCTGGCCTATGTCGAAGCAGCGGCGAAATCGCTGGCGCCGGTGCTGAAAAAAGGCGATCTGGTGATCCTGGAGTCCACCTCGCCGGTGGGCGCCACTGAACAAATGGCGGACTGGTTGGCGCAGGCGCGCAGCGATCTCAGCTTCCCGCAGCAAGCGGGCGAAGCGGCGGACGTGAATATTGCCTACTGTCCGGAGCGCGTGTTGCCGGGGCAGGTGATGGTAGAGCTGATTCAAAACGACCGCGTGATCGGCGGCATGACGCCGAAGTGCTCGGAACGAGCCAGCGCGCTGTACAAGATTTTCCTCGAGGGGGAATGCGTAGTCACCAACTCACGCACTGCCGAGATGTGCAAGCTGACGGAAAACAGCTTCCGCGACGTGAATATCGCCTTTGCCAACGAATTGTCGTTGATTTGCGCCGAACAGGGGATCAACGTCTGGGAACTGATCCGCCTGGCGAACCGCCATCCGCGGGTGAATATTCTGCAGCCGGGGCCGGGCGTAGGCGGTCACTGCATCGCCGTCGATCCGTGGTTTATCGTGGCGCAAAACCCGCAGCAGGCGCGTCTGATCCACACCGCACGCCTGGTGAACGACGGCAAACCGCTGTGGGTGGTCGACCGGGTGAAAGCGGCGGTGGCCGATTGCCTGGCCGCCACCGACAAGCGCGCGTCCGAGGTGAAAATCGCCTGCTTCGGCCTGGCCTTCAAACCGAATATCGACGATTTGCGTGAAAGCCCGGCGGTGGAAGTGGCGCACCTGATCGCCGAATGGCACGTCGGCGAAACGCTGGCGGTGGAACCGAACGTCGAACAGTTGCCGAAGTCGCTGGCGGGCCATGTGACGTTGACGCCAATCGCTGAGGCGTTGCAGCAGGCCGATGTGATTGTGATGTTGGTCGATCACCAACAGTTCAAGGCCATCCGGCCGGAAGAGATCAAGCAAAGCTGGGTGGTGGATACCAAGGGAGTCTGGCGTTGAAGCGTATCTTAGTCACCGGCGGCGCCGGTTTCATTGGTTCCGCAGTGGTGCGGCACATCATCGAGGCCACCGGCGACAGCGTGGTGGTAGTGGATAAGCTGACCTATGCCGGCAACCTCGAGTCGCTGGCGGTGGTGGCCGACAGCGAGCGCTATGCTTTCGAGCAGGTCGACATCTGCGATCGTGCCGAGCTGGATCGGGTATTTGCCCGCTATCAGCCGGACGTGGTGATGCACCTGGCGGCGGAAAGCCACGTCGATCGCTCTATCGATGGCCCGGCGGCCTTTATCGAGACCAACGTGGTTGGCACTTACACGATGCTGGAAGCGGCGCGCCATTACTGGCAGCCGTTGGCGGCGGAGAAGAAGCAGTCTTTCCGTTTCCATCATATCTCCACCGACGAAGTGTACGGCGACCTGCACGGCACCGACGATCTGTTCACCGAAACCACGCCATATGCGCCGAGCAGTCCGTATTCCGCCTCCAAGGCGTCGAGCGATCATCTGGTGCGTGCCTGGTTGCGCACCTACGGTTTGCCGACCCTCGTGACCAACTGTTCGAACAACTACGGCCCTTATCACTTCCCGGAAAAGTTGATTCCGTTGGTGATCCTGAATGCGGTAGCCGGCAAACCGCTGCCGGTATACGGCAACGGCGCGCAGGTGCGCGACTGGTTGTATGTCGAGGATCACGCGCGCGCGCTTTATCAGGTCGTGACCGAAGGTGTGGTAGGCGAAACCTACAATATCGGTGGCCATAACGAACGCAAGAATATTGAAGTGGTGCAGACCATTTGCGATCTGCTGGAAGAACTGGCGCCGAACAAGCCGCAGGGCGTGGCGCACTACCGCGATCTGATCACTTACGTGAAGGATCGCCCAGGCCACGATATGCGTTACGCCATCGACGCCGGCAAAATCGATCGCGAGTTGGGCTGGCGGCCGCAGGAAACGTTTGAAAGCGGCATTCGCAAGACGGTCGCCTGGTATTTGGCTAACGAAACCTGGTGGCGCCGGGTGCAAGACGGTTCTTATGCCGGCGAGCGTTTGGGGTTGTCAGATTAATTTAACGCCGCGTCGCTTTGCGGCGGTGCGGCGGGTTTTGGAGTAAGTATGAAAGGTATTGTGCTGGCTGGCGGTTCCGGTACGCGTCTGCATCCGATCACGCGCGGCGTGTCCAAGCAACTGCTGCCGATTTATGACAAGCCGATGATCTATTACCCGCTGTCGGTACTGATGTTGGCGGGGATCCGCGACATTTTGATCATCTCCACCCCGGAAGATCTGCCTTCTTTCAAGCGTCTGTTGGGCAGCGGCGAAGCGTTTGGCGTCAATCTCAGTTATGCCGAGCAGCCTAACCCCGATGGCCTGGCTCAGGCATTTCTGATTGGCGAAGAATTCTTGGCCGGTGAGCCGAGTTGCCTGGTGTTGGGCGATAATATTTACTTTGGCCAGGGGTTCAGCCCCAAGCTGAGAAGCGTTGCGGCGCGCACCGCCGGTGCCACTGTATTTGGCTATCAGGTGATGGATCCCGAGCGTTTCGGCGTGGTGGAGTTTGACGACCACTTCCGCGCGCTGTCGATCGAAGAAAAGCCGGTTAAACCGAAGTCCAATTGGGCGGTGACCGGATTATATTTTTATGATGCTCAGGTGGTGGAGTTCGCCAAGCAGATCAAGCCGTCAGCTCGGGGAGAATTGGAGATCACCAGCATCAACCAGATGTATCTGGAGCGTGGCGAGCTGACCGTCGAGCTGCTGGGGCGCGGTTTTGCCTGGCTGGACACCGGGACTCACGACAGCCTGCTGGAAGCCAGTAGCTTCGTGCAAACGGTCGAGAAACGTCAGGGCTTTAAAATCGCCTGTCTTGAAGAGATCGCCTGGCGCAATGGCTGGCTGGATGATGAGGGCGTGAAACGCGCGGCTCAGACGCTGGCCAAAACAGGTTACGGCAAATACTTACTGGATTTATTGCATGCGCGTCCACGCCAGTATTGAACCGCTGAATTGGGAGAGCGACTTCTTCCAATTGAAAAGCGCCAAGTTGCATTTCGATGACTCTGCGGCCCCCGTCAGCCACGCTGATTTGGACGCTTATGCGTTGGTGCAGGCTAAAATTCCCGCTTACCGATTGGAGTGGGCCGATGCACTGTCGGCGCTGGGCTTCCAGCTGGTCGAAGGCGAAGTGGATCTGGCCGTGAACATTGCAACTGGACGCGAGACGGTCGATACCGCTGCGGCCGGGGTGCGCATGGCCGTGCCTGAGGACATCCCGTCGTTGCGGGCTGCCGCCGGTGACGTGTTCGCCGCCAGCCGATTTCGCGCACCGTGGTACGAGCGCACCGATAGCGGGCGATTCTATGCGGCCTGGATCGAAAAAGCGGTGCTGGGCACCTTCGATCATCAATGCTTGCTGGTATTGGGTAACCAGGGGCAACCTGAAGGCTTTGTCAGCCTGCGCGACATTGGCGGCCAGGAAATGCGTATCGGCTTGCTGGCGGCCTACCCCGGCGCATCCGGCCGGGGGATTGGTTCCAGGCTGATGGCGGCGGCGATCGCCGAATGCCGGCGGCAGGGGATGCAGCGCCTACGGGTCGCGACCCAGATAGGCAATATCACCGCATTACGACTCTATCAACGACAGGGTGCCGTGATTGAAAGCACCGCGTACTGGTTATACAGAGGTAGACATGATTCCATTTAACGCACCACCGGTTGTTGGCACTGAACTGGAATATATGCAGGCTGCCATGGGCAGCGGCAAGTTGTGCGGCGACGGCGGTTTTACCCGTCGCTGCCAGCAGTGGATGGAACAGCATTTCGGCAGCGCGAAAGTGCTGTTGACGCCTTCCTGCACCGCGTCGTTGGAAATGGCCGCCATCCTGCTGGATATTCAGCCGGGCGACGAAGTGATCATGCCGAGCTTTACCTTCGTTTCAACCGCCAACGCTTTTGTGCTGCGCGGCGCCAAAGTGGTGTTCGTCGATCTGCGTCCGGACACCATGAACATCGACGAAACCAAAATTGAAGCGGCGATTACCGATAAAACCCGCGCGATCGTGCCGGTGCACTACGCCGGCGTCGCCTGCGAGATGGATACCATCATGGCACTGGCGAAGAAATATAACCTGTTCGTGGTTGAAGATGCCGCGCAGGGCGTGATGTCGACCTACAAAGGCAAGGCATTGGGCACCATCGGCCATATCGGCTGCTTCAGCTTCCATGAAACCAAAAACTATACCGCCGGCGGCGAAGGCGGCGCGACGCTGGTGAACGATCCGGCCCTGATCGATCGGGCGGAAGTCATCCGCGAGAAAGGCACCAACCGCAGCCAGTTCTTCCGTGGCCAGGTCGACAAATATACCTGGCGCGACATCGGCTCCAGCTACTTGATGTCTGACCTGCAGGCCGCCTACTTGTGGGGTCAGCTGGAAGTGGCAGAGCGCATCAACCAGCGCCGCCTGTCGCTGTGGCAGAAGTACTACGACAGTTTCCTGCCGTTGGTTCGGTCAGGCCGTATCGAGTTGCCGAGCATTCCGGCGGACTGCGTGCATAACGCGCACATGTTCTATATCAAGTTGCGCGATATCGAAGAGCGCACGGCCTTTATCGACTACCTGAAGGAAGCCGAAATCATGGCTGTGTTCCACTATATCCCGCTGCATGACTGCCCGGCCGGCGAACAGTTTGGCCGCTTTGCCGGCGAAGACCGTTACACCACGCAGGAAAGTGCGCGTCTGGTGCGTTTGCCGCTGTTCTACAATATGTCCGATGTCAATCAGCGTACGGTAATCAATACCATCCTGAGCTTCTTCGCCTGATATGTCGTTGGCAAAAGCGTCGATATGGACCGCCGGTTCCACGCTGATCAAAATTGGCGTGGGACTATTAGTGGTGAAACTGCTGGCGGTGGCGTTTGGCCCCAGCGGCGTGGGGCAGGCGGGTAACTTTCGCCAGTTGATCACCGTGCTGGGCGTGCTGTCCGGCGCGGGCATTTTTAACGGCATCACCAAATACGTGGCGGAGTACCACCAGGACTCGCAGCGTCTGCGTCTGGCGGTCGGCACCGCGTCGAGCATCGTGCTGGGCTTTTCGACCTTGCTGGCGCTGGTGTTTTTGTTCGCCGCCGAGCCGATCAGCGTCGGGCTGTTCGGGCATGCCGATTACGTCGGCGTGGTGCGCGCCGTCGCCTTCATTCAGATGGGCATCGCCTACGCCAACCTGTTCATGGCGGTGCTGAAAGGTTATCGCGACGCGATGGGCAACGCGCTGGCGGTGATCGGCGGCAGCCTGATCGGCGTGGTGGCTTATTATCTGTGCTTCAAGCTGGGCGGCTATGAAGGCGCGCTGGCAGGGCTGGCGTTGGTGCCGGCGTTAGTGGTGTTGCCGGCCGGGCTGATGCTGTGGCGGCGCAAAACGTTGCCGCTGCGCTACCTGGCTCCGCGCTGGGACAACGGGGTGGCCGGCAACCTCGGCAAATTCACCCTCATGGCGTTGATCACCTCGGTGACGCTGCCGGTGGCCTACGTGATGATGCGTAACCTGTTGGCCGCGCATTACGGTTGGGATGAGGTGGGGATCTGGCAAGGCGTCAGCAGCATTTCCGATGCCTATCTGCAGTTTATCACCGCCTCGTTTACCGTCTATCTGCTGCCGACGCTGTCGCGGTTGACGGACAAGGGCGCCATCTCGCGGGAGATCGTGCGCTCGCTGAAATTCGTGCTGCCGGCGGTAGCGGCGGCGAGCTTTACGGTGTGGTTGCTGCGTGATTTCGCCATCTGGCTGCTGTTCTCGGACAAGTTCGTCGCCATGCGCGATCTGTTTGCCTGGCAGCTGGTGGGCGACGTGCTGAAAGTCGGGGCCTATGTGTTCGGCTATTTGGTGATCGCCAAAGCGTCGCTGCGCTTTTATATCCTGACGGAAGTCAGCCAGTTTCTGCTGTTGACGCTGTTCTCGCACTGGCTGATCCCGCTGCGCGGCGCGCTGGGGGCGGCTCAGGCCTATATGGCAACCTACATCGTGTATTTCGCGCTCTGTAGCTGCGTGTTTCTTATTTATCGTAGACGAGTATGACCACACTGATTCACGTTCTGGGATCCGATATCCCGCATCATAACCAGACGGTGCTGCGCTTCTTTAACGACGTGCTGGCGCCGCGTTTGCCGGCTGAGCAGACGCGGCATTTTATGGTGGCGGCCAAGGATGTGGCGGCACTGGGGGATTTCCCCGCCCTGAACATTGAGCCTTACGCCGACAAGAAGAGCCTGGCGGCGGCGGTGATCGCCCGCGCCCAGGCCGATCGCGATGCGCGCTTCTTCCTGCACGGTCAGTTCAATCCGGGGCTGTGGCTGGCGCTGCTGAGCGGCAAGATCAAGGCACGTCAGGTCAGTTGGCATATTTGGGGCGCCGATCTGTACGAAGACGCCACCAGCTGGAAATTTCGGCTGTTTTACCTGCTGCGCCGCATTGCGCAGGGGCGAGTGGGGAACGTGTTCGCCACCCGCGGCGACGTGATCCACTATCAGCAGCGCCATGCGCGGGTGCCGGCCTCGTTGTTGTACTTCCCGACGCGGATGGATCCGGCGCTGACCGACGTTCACGTCGAGAAAAATCTGGCCGGGCCGATGACAATTCTGGTGGGCAACTCCGGCGATCGCAGCAACCGGCATATCGAAGCGCTGCAGGCGATCCATCAGCAGTTCGGCGCCGACGTGCGCGTGATCCTGCCGATGGGCTATCCGGCCAATAACGACGCCTACATCGAGCAGGTGCGCGCCGCCGGATTGCCGCTATTCGGCGAGAAAAATCTGCAGCTGCTCACGCAGCAGGTGGCGTTTGAGGACTACCTCAACATCCTGCGCGCCTGCGATCTCGGCTATTTCATTTTCAATCGCCAGCAGGGGATAGGCACCCTGTGCCTGCTGATTCAGTTCGGCGTGCCTTTCGTGCTCAGCCGGCAAAACCCGTTCTGGCAGGATTTGGCGGAGCAGCACCTGCCGGTGCTGTTCTACGGCGACTCGCTCGACGAGGCGGTGGTGCGCGAAGCGCAGCGCCAGCTGGCGGCGGTGGACAAGCAGACGATCGCCTTCTTTAATCCGAACTATGTCGACGGCTGGCAGCAAGCCCTGGCGCTGGCGGCAGGAGAGCACTCATGACGTTGGCGCAATTCGGCGGCCTGTTCGTCGTCTACCTGGTCAGCCTGACGTTTATTCTGACGCTGACCTACCAGGAGTTTCGGCGCGTGCGCTTTAACTTCAACGTCTTCTTCTCGCTGCTGTATTTGCTGACGTTTTATTTCGGCTTCCCGCTGACCTGTCTGCTGGTGTTTCAGTTTGACGTCGAGGTGGTGCCGGTGGAGTTTCTGCTGTACGCCTTGCTGTCGGCGACGGCGTTTTACGCCATCTATTACGTCACCTACAAGACCCGGCTGCGCAAGCGCCGCTCTCAGCCGCGCGCGGCGCTGTTCACCATGAACCGGGTGGAAACCCATATGACCTGGGTGCTGCTGGCGCTGGTGGCGATCGGGACCGTGGGGATTTTCTTCATGCAGAACGGCTTCCTGCTGTTCAAGCTCAATTCCTACAGCCAGATCTTCTCCAGCGACGTGTCCGGCGTGGCGCTCAAACGGTTCTTCTACTTCTTCATTCCGGCGATGCTGGTGGTCTATTTCCTGCGGCAGGATCTGCGCGCCTGGTTCTTGTTCCTGGTGGCGACGGTGGCGTTCGGCATTTTGACCTACGTGATCGTCGGCGGCACCCGCGCCAATATCATCATCGCCTTCGCGCTGTTCCTGTTTATCGGCATCGTGCGCGGCTGGATCACGCTGTGGATGTTGGCGGCGGCGGGCATATTCGGCGTGGTCGGCATGTTCTGGCTGGCGTTGAAGCGCTATAGCCTGGACGTCAGCGGCGCGGAAGCGTTTTATACCTTCCTCTATCTGACCCGAGACACCTTCTCGCCGTGGGAAAACCTGGCGCTGCTGCTGCAAAATTACGACAAGATCGATTTCCAGGGCCTGGCGCCGATCTTGCGTGATTTCTACGTCTTTATCCCAACGTGGCTATGGCCGGGCCGGCCGGACGTGGTGCTGAACTCGGCCAACTATTTCACCTGGGAAGTGCTGAACAACCACTCCGGGCTGGCGATATCCCCGACGCTGATCGGTTCGCTGGTGGTGATGGGCGGCGCGCTGTTTATCCCGCTCGGTGCGATTCTGGTGGGCATGATCATCAAGTGGTTCGACTGGCTGTATGAGTTGGGCAAAACCGAACCGAACCGCTATAAGGCGGCTATCCTGCAAGGATTCTGCTTCGGTGCGGTGTTCAACATGATTGTATTGGCGCGCGAAGGGGTGGACTCATTCGTTTCGCGCGTGGTGTTCTTCTGCATTATTTTCGGCGCCTGTCTGGTGCTGGCGAAGTTGCTGTATTGGCTGTTCGATACCGCCGGGCTCATCAAGGCCAGAGTGACGCGCGCCCGCGCGCTGGCCTCTCCCCCACGGGCGGACGGTCTTTTGTAAGGGTAATGACGACGATGGAAACAAAGATTTCGGTGCCGCAGTATGAGCTGCGCGGTTTCAGCCTGTGGGGCTTTCGCGATATGGCGCACTGTATGGACTTTCTGTTCGACGGCGGCCGGGTCAAACAGGGCACGTTGGTGGCCATGAATGCGGAAAAGATCCTGAAGGCGGAAGAGGACCCGGCGCTGCATGCGTTGCTGGATGAAGCGGAGTACAAGTACGCCGACGGCATCAGCATGGTGCGCTCGATTCGCCGCAAATACCCGGCGGCGGACGTTTCGCGCGTCGCGGGCGCCGATCTTTGGGAAGCCTTGATGCAGCGTGCCGGCCGTGAAGGCACGCCGGTCTTCCTGATCGGCGGCAAGCCGGAGGTGCTGGCGGAAACCGAACGGAAGCTGCGCAGCCAGTGGAACGTTAACCTGGTGGGCAGCCAGGACGGCTATTTCAAACCGGAGCAGCGAGAGGCGCTATTCGAGCGTATTCGCGCCAGCGGCGCCGCCATCGTGACGGTGGCGATGGGATCGCCGAAGCAGGAGATCCTGATGCGCGACTGCCGCAAGGTGCATCCGCAGGCGCTGTATATGGGCGTGGGCGGCACCTACGACGTGTTTACCGGCCACGTGAAGCGTGCGCCCAAGGTGTGGCAGAACCTCGGTCTGGAGTGGCTCTACCGCCTGCTCAGCCAGCCCAGCCGCATCGGCCGGCAGCTGAAGCTGTTGAAGTTTGTCGGCTACTACTACAGCGGCAAAATGTAATCGCTTATCCGGGGTGGAATGTGTCGGTTCGCCCCGGTCTGCTGTACCAATAATCTGCTTTTGCCTATTTCTCCCGCATATCTATAACCCCCAGCCCTAAACGTCGCCGCATTTATTCCATAAAGTTTTAAATTGCGGTTTGCTTATAGCGACGAAATGCGAAACGATACCGCCCGGAAATTATCCCTGGCCGCTGAAGCCTGATGCGACAGCGCTGAACGATGTTCTTCTCACGGTAACTTCGCTCCGACTACCCGTTGATGCCAACCCGAACGGCAGGGGATGATTTATTCTTTTAATAATGACAATAACGACCGGCAGCGGCCGGCAGGCAAACACAACCCGAGAAAAATTATTGAGGATTTATGGCACACAAAGAGAAACCGCAAGGGCTACACCGAGGCCTTGAGGCCCGGCACATCGAGCTTATCGCTCTCGGGGGCACCATTGGTGTCGGCCTGTTTATGGGATCGGCCAGTACGCTGAAATGGGCCGGGCCGTCGGTACTGCTGGCTTACATCATCGCCGGGCTGTTCGTGTTCTTCATTATGCGTTCGATGGGGGAGATGCTGTTCCTCGAGCCGGTCGCCGGGTCGTTCGCCGTTTACGCGCATAAATACATGAATCCCTATTTCGGCTACCTGACCGCCTGGGGTTACTGGTTTATGTGGATCGCCGTCGGCATTTCGGAGATCACCGCCATCGGGGTGTATGTGCAGTTCTGGTTCCCGGAAATACCGCAGTGGGTCCCCGCGCTGATCGCCGTGGCGATGGTGGCGCTGGCCAACCTGGCGGCGGTGCGCCTGTACGGTGAGCTGGAGTTCTGGTTCGCCATGATCAAGGTCACCACCATCATCGTGATGATTTTGGTGGGGCTGGGGGTGATCTTCTTCGGTTTCGGCAACGGCGGTGAACCTATCGGTTTCGCCAATCTGACGGCGCACGGCGGCTTCTTTGCCGGCGGCTGGAAGGGCTTCCTGTTTGCGCTGTGCATCGTGGTGGCGTCCTATCAGGGGGTTGAGCTGGTGGGCATTACCGCCGGAGAAGCCAAAAACCCGCAGGTAACGCTGAAACGTGCGATCAACAATATCCTGTGGCGCATCCTGATCTTCTATGTCGGCGCGATCTTCGTCATCGTGACCATCTTCCCGTGGAACGGCATCGGCACTACCGGCAGCCCGTTCGTGCTGACCTTCGCCAAGATCGGCATCGTCGCCGCTGCCGGCATCATTAACTTCGTGGTACTGACCGCCGCGCTTTCCGGTTGCAACAGCGGCATGTACAGCGGCGGCCGCATGCTGTACGCCCTGGCCAAGAATCGCCAACTGCCGGCGGCGCTGACCAAGCTTTCCGCCAGCGGCGTGCCGGTCAACTGCATCGCCGTCACCATCGGCTGCCTGTTGGTGGGCTCTGCGCTGAACTACATCATCCCTAATCCGGAGCAGGTGTTCGTCTATGTCTACAGCGCCAGCGTGTTGCCGGGCATGGTGCCGTGGTTCGTGGTGCTGATAAGCCAACTCTATTTCCGCCGCGCGCACAAGGAAGCGATCAAAAACCACAGCTTTAAGTCGATCATGTTCCCGTATGTGAACTATCTGACCATCGCTTTTCTGGTTTGCGTGCTGGTCGGCATGGGAATCAACCCGGATACGCGAATTTCCCTGCTGGTCGGGGCGATTTTCTTAGCGGGCGTCAGCCTGTGCTACTTCGCTTTCGGCATGCATAAGAAACATCATCCGGCTGAAAATCGGGTAGAAACGCGGCAATAAACGGTGAAAAGGGGCTACGGAGTGCGCTTTCCTGCGCAGGAGTGAGCAAAGCGTAATCAAACGCAACATTTCTGCGAAAAAGCACTAGACAGGATTGGCGTAAATCCGTAGTATCCCCTCCCGCAACGGCGCTACGCGCCCGTAGCTCAGCTGGATAGAGCGCTGCCCTCCGGAGGCAGAGGTCTCAGGTTCGAATCCTGTCGGGCGCGCCATTAAGTTTGTGCGCAGGAGCTGCGGTGGTAATATTACCGCGTGAGTAAGAAGAAGTAGTAATGGTGGCTATAGCTCAGTTGGTAGAGCCCTGGATTGTGATTCCAGTTGTCGTGGGTTCGAGTCCCATTAGCCACCCCACTTCCTAAGCGAAGTGAAGATTTAGCAGTATTTTGTGACAGTGCGAAGGTGGCGGAATTGGTAGACGCGCTAGCTTCAGGTGTTAGTGTTCTTACGGACGTGAGGGTTCAAGTCCCTCTCTTCGCACCACGCAAAATATCTGATAAATATAAGATTTATATGGACAACGGTCTGATAAATCGGGTAGTATGAGCAACACAAATCGGCGAGTAGCGCAGCTTGGTAGCGCAACTGGTTTGGGACCAGTGGGTCGGAGGTTCGAATCCTCTCTCGCCGACCACATTCGAAAAACCTGCTTTTTAAAGCAGGTTTTTTTTCGTCTGCAGTTTATGAGGATGAGCACCTCCGCAGGAGGTTCGAGAGGACGTTGCTTTAGCAACGGCCCGCAGGGCGCGTAATCTTTCTCTCGCTGACCATTTTCAAAGAAACCGACGTAAGTCGGTTTCTTTACGTCCGCCGTTTATGAGGTTAAGTCCTTCCCGCTGCGACGAAACGCATAGCGACCAACCCGTGCAGCATTACACGGGTTTTTGCGTATCTGAACATTGGCATTTTGTCTCAACCGGCACGTGTGTAGGTTTTCAGCGACAATGTGGTTTGAAGTTGTCGCCAGTTTGAGACAAATAATCCATTGATTTTAAACATTAAAAGTGGCTTTGGTTTAAGTCGTCGTTTTGCGGCGACAGCATCAGATCGGCCGTGGGTAAAGAACGACAGGGGACGGCATGCTGAGAGAAAGTTAGAGGGTAAGTAAAAATTCAATATTTTCAATAAATTGAATGCTATTTTTTATGGCGACTTTCCTGGATCTGAAAGTTGGCACGACAAATGCAATACCTATAGCGTAGATGCTCATTCCACCTCTTATGTTCGCCTTAGGCTTCATAAACCCTGGGAATGACGCAGAGCCGATTTAGGGTGCCTATCGCCCACGAGAACGATGACTAACCCGTCATCACGCTCAGGGCAAAACGTTGAGTGAGGCACCGCCCCTGTTGTCCTAGACCTGATTGCTTCTTTATACACTTGCCATACGGCAAGTGTTTTTTTTGCGCCACAGAAAACCCTGGGCAAAAAAAAGCGCGGCATCGGAGCCGCGCTTTTCTCACTTGGGCAGGGCGTTATTCGCCGCCGTTCTGTTTCAGCGTCAACATCAGTCCCTCACGTCGCATCTGCGCCGCTTCATCCGAACGATGCAGTTTTTCCAGCGTATCGGCCAACCAGGCGTAGTCGTAAGCATCCGGGCGCTGTTTCAACGCTTCGCGGAAGGCGTCGGCCGCTTGCTGCCACTCGCCGTGCTTCATCAGCAGTTGCCCCAGCGTGCTGTTCAGCAGCGGCGTCGCGCCGTGTTGCTTCATCTGCTGACGCAGCGCTTTTTCCAACTGCTCGGGGTTGCCGGACTTCAGCCGCGGCAGCAACAGCACCAGGCGCTCGTCATATTGGCGCTTCAGGCTGTCGAGCACAATCTCCTGCGCCAGTTCGTGGTCGTTGCATTCGATCAGGTGCTCCACCATCGCGATTTGCAGCGGCACTTCGTGACGCGTCTTGCGGCTCTGATCTTTCCACCAGCGCTTCAGGCCTTCGCTGCCTTCGTCCGCCATCGCCTGATTCATCAGCCCGATATAAGCCTGTTGCTGCAATGCCTGCAGCTGCTCTTCACTGTGCAGCTCGATTTTACGCATCGACGGCAGCACTTCCAACAGCGACGCGTAGGCGCCGGTGCGCAGATAGGCTTGTTCCGCCAGGCGCAACACTTCCGGATGGCGCGGCGCCTGGTTCAGCAGGCGATCGACGCCGTGGCGCGCGGCATGGTTCTCGCCCTGCGCCAGCTGGATGCGAACCCGGGTGATATCCACCGGCAGCTGATCGGTATCGGCGGCTTCAGCGGCGCGCTCCAGATATTGGTTGGTACGGAAGTCATCGCCGCGTTGTTGTGCGGCCTCGGCGGCCAGCAGGTAGTTCACCACCGGCTGTTCGGCGTGGGCGGCGTTGCGCGTCATCAGCTTTTCAACCTGCTTGTAGTCGCCTTCCGCCAGTTTGATCAGCGCGGCTTTGGTTTGCTGGCGCGCGCGGGTGCGCTTGCGGCCGATAAACCAACCGCGCGTGCGGGCGCCGGTACGGAAGATGCGGCGCAGGATCCACTCGATCGCCAGCAGCACCACGAACAGCAGCACCAGCATGATCACCAGGCCGGTGACACTGGTTTCAATATTGTAGTTATCGGTCTGGATCAGCACATAGCCCTGATGCCCGGCCAACATCGGCCCGAGCACCACGCTGGCGATCACCACCAGGAACAGAAATAGCACGCGTAACATGGCTTAACCCTCCTGGTGAGCGGCAGGGGACTGGGTCATCAGGTTGCGCACCCGGGTCTGCATCACTTTTTCCAGCAGCGGCTGGCTCTTCAGCTGATCCGGCACATCCATCGAGATCGACTGTTGGCTCAGGTTGTCCAGCTCTTCCAGGAAGGCCTTGGTCGCCGGGTCGGTGGTGTCGAAATAGGCGCGCACCCAGGTGGAGACGGTTTCCAGCGACTGCTTGTAGGTCTCGTTCTGATGGCGCGGGATGGCCTGTGCGGCCACCAGCAGGCGCGAACGGATGTTCTCGCGCAGGTAGATGTCCTGGTTCGGCGCCAGCAGCGGTTCGGCGCTGGTGTCGCGGCGGCGGATGGTGATGAAGTCGGCCATGAAATTGCGCCAGCTCTTGGCCAGGTTCTGCCGCCATTCGCCGATCGAGCCGGAGAGCTCGCTGCTGTTTTGATCCATCGGCGCTTCGTCGGTGTCGTTGTCCGCCAGGCGCAGGTTATCCACCTGATTGGACAGCTGATTGACCTTGAGGATGATGCCGTCGTAATCGACCTGGGTCAGCGTGGAAAGCGTGCTGATGTCTTCGGTAATGGCGCGGCGCACGTCGAGCAGGCTCGGATCGTTCATGTCCGCCAGGCTGGCGTCGGCGCTTTTCAGCAGCGCGGCGGCGCTGGTCACGTCTTGATCGCTCCACAGCTTGCGGCCGGCCATTTTCACCAGGAAATCGGCCTGCGCCAGCAGCCAGGTTTTGGCGTCGCTGCCGGAGATGGTCGCCACTTTTTCCTGCAGCTCGCTCAGTTGGCGCGCCAGATTCGCCTGCTCGCGATCGGCGGCGTCCAGGGTTTTACCCTGCTGCTGCAGCAGGCCTTCCAGCGCATTTCTTTCCTGCTGTTGGCTCTGCTTTACGCCTTCAAGCTGCTGTTGCAGCGCCTGATTGGCGGCGATCAGCTGTTGCGCCTGCTTGTGCGTGTGGTAATAGCCGCCCGCGCCGAGGGCGATGACCAGCACGATAGCGATCGCGCCGAGCACCGGGCCGGTGTTCTTGCCTTTGCGGCTGGCAGCGGCTGGCTGCTGGGAGCTCTCAACCGCGGTGGTTGGCTCTTCAACCGGGGCGGATGGGGTATTTTGTTCCGTCATAGTGGCACATCCCATAGTCAGATTATTGTAGTGCGCGGATCAGCGCGTCATTATCGGCGTTGTCAGCTACCCGAATCGTACGCCAGCCCAAATCCCGGGCGAGGGTAGCCAGGCGTTCGCTCACTACTACCAGGCGGCAACGCAGCAGCCATGAAGAACGATAGTAATCAGGAACTAAAGTATAGAGCTGTTGTAACATTTCACCGCTGGTCACCACCAGCGTATCCACACCGGCGCGTTGCCAGTGGGCGCTTTGCTCGCTGCCGTCATAGTGCAGCGGGCTGCGTTGATAGCATTCATAATAGCTGACGTCGGCGCCGCGCTCGCTCAGCGTCGACCCCAACAGTTCGCGGCCGCCGTTGCCGCGTAAAATCAGCGCGCGTTTGCCCGCCAGCTTTTGCAGCGCCGGCAGCAGCAGCAGCGTTTCGCTGATCTCGCGTTCGCGCGGGTACTCCACCGGCAAACTGCTGATGCGGTGCAGCGCCAGCCCGGTGGTGCGGCCGATGGCGTAATAAGCCAGGTGCGCGGGCCAGCTCAGCCCGGCGCGGCCAATGACCGAATCGGCATAGTTCACCGAATGCTGCGACAGCACGAACACCAGATCGCCGGCGCTAAGCTGCTGCAACGCCTGCGGCAGCTTCGGCAGATCGCCGCCGGGGGCGAAGTCGATCAGCGGCGCATGATAGGCAACCCGGCCGAGTGCGCGCAGCCGGCTCACTAACAGCTCCCCCGAAGGCGATGGGCGGGTTACCAGGATCGTCATGCCGGCGGATTTCCCTGATAAACCTCGCGCAGGATCTCGCGCGCGCCGCGCGCCAGCAGCTCTTCCGCCAGCTCAACGCCCATCCGTTCGGCTTCGGCGGCCGGGCCGCGGCGTTCGCCGCGCACCATCTGGCTGCCGTCCGGCGCGCCGACCAGGGCGCGCAGCCACAGGCTGTCGCCATCCAGTTCGGCATAACTGCCGATCGGTACCTGGCAGCCGCCTTCCAGGCGGGTATTCATCGCCCGCTCGGCGCGCACGCGGGTTTCGGTGGCCGCATGGTTCAGCGGCGCCAGCAGCGCGCGGGTGACGCTGTCGTCGAGACGGCATTCAATGCCGACCGCACCCTGGCCGACCGCCGGCAGACACTCTTCGGCGCTCAGCGGGCTGCGGATGCGTTGCTCCAGACCTAAACGCTTCAGGCCGGCCACCGCCAGGATAATCGCGTCGTAGTCGCCGTTGTCCAGCTTGGCCAGGCGAGTGCCGACGTTGCCGCGCAGGTCGCGCACGATCAGATCCGGGCGGCGTTCACGCAGCTGGCACTGACGGCGCAGGCTGGAGGTGCCGACCACGCTGCCCAGCGGCAGCTGATCGAGCGAGGCGAAACGATTGGAAACAAAAGCGTCGCGCGGATCTTCGCGTTCGCAAATGGTGGTCAAACCGAGCCCGGCAGGAAAATCGACCGGCACGTCTTTCATCGAATGCACGGCGATGTCGGCGCGGCCTTCCAGCAGCGCGAGCTCGAGTTCTTTAACAAACAGGCCTTTACCGCCGACTTTCGCCAACGGCGTATCCAGAATAACGTCGCCGCGGGTGACCATCGGCACCAACTCGACCTGCAGGCCGGGATGGCAGGCCATCAGACGTTGCTGCACATAATGTGCTTGCCAAAGTGCAAGCGGGCTTTGTCGGGTGGCAATTCGAATAATTTTGTCTAACATGCTTGTTACCGTTTTTATATTTCGCCATCCATCCTACCACTGAGAGTCAATACTGTCAGTGCAAGAAGCCGGAGGCGGAAAAAGGACAACGGAATCAAAGGGACGTGTGATGTGCTTTGGGGCAGTTAACACTGCGGGTAAATCGTTTAGGGAAGCGCTACAATAATTGTGAAGCGTTACCTCCTTTACGGTCAATCAGCAAGGTGTTAAATTGATCACGTTTCCAGCAATAAGTCGCCAAATATTCTTCTTACACTAACGGCGCTTATGGAATACGGGTTTTTTTCTAAACACCGGGATAATCAGGCGAGACGTCTTGTACCTCTACATCGAGACATTGAAGCAGAGACTGGATGCGATCAATCAGCTACGCGTCGATCGCGCCCTGGCGGCTATGAAGCCCGCGTTTCAACGGGTATACAGTCTGCTGCCCACCTTACTGCACCACCACCACCCGCTGATGCCGGGTTACCTGAACGGTAACGTTCCCCACGGCATTTGCCTCTACACGCCTGATGAAACTCAACAAGAATACCTGAACGATTTAGAAGACAAATGGGGCAGCCCGTTTGACAAACCGGCCAGCGGCGAGCTGCCGATCACCGGCGTCTATTCGATGGGCAGCACCTCGTCTATCGGCCAAAGCTGCAGCTCGGATCTCGACATCTGGGTCTGCCACCAGTCCTGGCTGGACAACGAAGAACGCACCCGCCTGCAGCAAAAATGCAGCCTGCTTGAGAAGTGGGCCGCCTCGATGGGGGTGGAAGTCAGCTTCTTCCTGATCGACGAAAACCGTTTCCGCCATAATGAAAGCGGCAGCCTGGGCGGCGAAGACTGCGGCTCGACGCAGCACATCCTGTTGCTGGACGAGTTCTACCGCACCGCGGTGCGCCTGGCCGGCAAACGCATCCTGTGGAACATGGTGCCGGGCGAAGAAGAAGCGCACTACGATGAATACGTGCTGTCGCTGTACGCGCAGGGCGCGCTGACGCCGAACGAGTGGCTGGATCTCGGCGGCCTGAGTTCGCTGTCGGCGGAAGAGTACTTCGGCGCCAGCCTGTGGCAGCTGTACAAGAGCATCGATTCGCCTTACAAGGCGGTGCTGAAGACCCTGCTGCTGGAAGCCTATTCCTGGGAATACCCCAATACCCAGCTGCTGGCGACGGACATCAAACATCGCCTGCACCAGGGCGAGATCGTCAGCTTCGGGCTCGATGCCTACTGCATGATGCTCGAGCGCGTCACTCGCTATCTGACCGACATCAACGACACCACCCGCCTCGATCTGGCCCGCCGCTGTTTCTACCTGAAAGTGTGTGAAAAGCTGTCGCTGGCCAAGGCCTGCGTCGGCTGGCGGCGCGAGATCCTCAGCCAGTTGGTCAGCGAGTGGGGCTGGAGCGACGAGCGTCTGGCGATGCTGGACAACCGCGCCAACTGGAAGATCGAGCGGGTGCGCGAAGCGCATAACGAGTTGCTCGATGCGATGATGCAGAGCTACCGCAACCTGATCCGTTTCGCCCGCCGCAATAACCTCAGCGTCAGCGCCAGCCCGCAGGATATCGGCGTGCTGACCCGCAAACTGTATGCGGCGTTCGAAGCGCTGCCCGGCAAGGTGACGCTGGTGAACCCGCAGATTTCACCGGACCTGTCGGAAAACGATTTAACCTTTATTCACGTGCCGGTTGGCCGCGCCAACCGCACCGGCTGGTACCTGTACAATCAGGCGCCGGCCATGGATTCGATCGTCAGCCATCAGCCGCTGGAATATAACCGCTACCTGAACAAGCTGGTGGCCTGGGCCTATTTCAACGGCCTGCTGACGCCGCAGACCCGCCTGCACATTAAAAGCGGCAACCTGTGCGACACCGCCAAGCTGCAGGAGCTGGTGGCCGACGTTTCTCATCACTTCCCGCTGCGCCTGCCGGCGCCGACGCCGAAAGCGCTGTACAGCCCGTGTGAGATCCGCCATCTGGCGATCATCGTCAATCTGGAAAACGATCCGACCGCCGCCTTCCGCAATCAGGTGGTGCACTTCGATTTCCGCAAGCTGGACGTGTTCAGCTTCGGCCAGCAGCAGCAGTGTTTGGTGGGCAGCATTGATCTGCTGTACCGCAACTCCTGGAACGAAGTGCGTACCCTGCATTTCAGCGGCGAGCAGTCGGTGCTGGAAGCATTGAAAACCATTCTCGGCAAAATGCACCAGGACGCCGCGCCGCCGGAGTCGGTGGAAGTGTTCTGCTACAGTCAGCACCTGCGCGGCCTTATCCGCACCCGTATCCAGCAGCTGGTGTCGGAGTGCATCGAGCTGCGCCTGTCCAGCACCCGGCTGGAACCCGGCCGCTTCAAGGCGGTGCGCGTCGCCGGGCAGACCTGGGGGCTGTTCTTCGAGCGCCTGAGCGTGTCGGTGCAAAAGCTGGAGAATGCGGTGGAGTTTTACGGCGCCATCTCCAACAACAAGCTGCACGGCCTGTCTATCAAGGTGGAAACCGATCAGGTGCATCTGCCGCCGGTGGTGGATGGTTTCGCCAGCGAGGGGATCATCCAGTTCTTCTTCGAAGACACCTCGGACGACAAGGGTTTCAACATCTATATTCTGGATGAGTCGAACCGGGTAGAGGTGTATCACCACTGCGAGGGCAGCAAAGAGGAGCTGGTGCGTGACGTCAGCCGCTTCTATTCCTCGTCGCACGACCGCTTTACCTACGGCTCCAGCTTCATCAACTTCAATCTGCCGCAGTTCTATCAAATCGTGCAGCTCGACGGGCGCACGCAGGTGATCCCGTTCCGCAGCAACGTGCTGTCCAGCCTGTGCGTGACGGTGGCCGACGGCGCCGCTCAGCCGCTGAAGCAGCAGTTCCAGCTGCATTGACGCCGCAAGGGCTCGGTTGCCGAGCCCTGCTTAACCTCAGGAAAAACTCAGTTCCTCGCCGGCCTGCGCGCTGGCCGCTTCGCTGAGCAGTTGGTAAAACGGCTGCCCGCTGCGATCGCATAGCCAAACTCCGTCGCGGTAGTTGAAGTGGTAACCGCCGGCCTTGGTGGCGAGCCACACCTGGTGCAGCGGCTCCTGGCGGTTGATGACGATTTTGGTGCCGTTTTCGAAGCTCAGCGTCATCACGCCGCCATGGGTTTCGTAATCGATGTCCGCATCGCCGTCAAAATCGTCCAGTGTCTCTTCAATATTCAGCATCAGCTGGTCGGCCAACTGGTGAAACTCGCTGTCGTTCATATTCAATTCCTATTGCTTTTCATGATCCACCTGCGATTATAGAGACCTTGGACGCATGAATTACAGGCATTAATGCAAATGAAAAAACAACTACGCTATGCGCTGATGGCAGTTCTGGTTACCGGCCTCGCCGGCTGTGGTCTGAAAGGCCCGCTTTACTTCCCGCCTGCCGACTCCGCCGGCCAGAAACCGGCCAAGCCGCCGGTGCAAACGGGCGATCAGGTGCAAAAGAACCAGCAGGAGCAGTCTGGCTCTCAGCAAAAACCGTCGATGGTTGACCAGTAACACCCTGTTTGCGGTGGCGAGCGCCGCCGTAAAATCAAGACGGATAGCGCGTCCAGATAGCGGAGTATGATATGCAGTTCTCCAAAATGCACGGTCTGGGCAACGACTTTATGGTGGTCGATGCCGTTACACAGAATGTCTATTTTTCACCTGAGCTGATCCGCCGGCTGGCCGATCGGCACCTGGGCGTCGGCTTTGACCAGATGCTGGTGGTAGAACCGCCTTACGATCCCGAACTGGATTTTCACTACCGAATTTTTAACGCCGACGGCAGCGAAGTGGCGCAGTGCGGCAACGGCGCGCGTTGCTTCGCGCGTTTCGTGCGGCTGAAAGGGCTGACCAACAAGCGCGATATCCGCGTCAGCACCCAAACCGGGCGCATGGTGCTCAGCGTCACCGACGACGATCTGGTGTGCGTCAACATGGGTGAGCCGAATTTCGACCCGCAGGCGGTGCCGTTCCGCGCCGCCAAGGCTGAAAAGACCTACATCATGCGCGCGGCGGAACATACCGTGTTGTGCGGCGTGGTGTCGATGGGCAACCCGCATTGTGTTTTGCAGGTGGACGACGTAAAAACCGCCAAGGTGGAGCTGCTCGGGCCGGTGCTGGAAGGGCATGAACGCTTCCCGGAACGGGCCAACATCGGCTTTATGCAGGTGGTCAGCCGCGATCATATCAAGCTGCGCGTTTATGAGCGCGGCGCCGGTGAGACGCAGGCCTGCGGCAGCGGCGCCTGTGCGGCGGTGGCGGTGGGGATCCAACAGGAATTGCTGTCAGAAGAAGTGCATGTAGAGCTGCCGGGCGGCAGCCTGCATATTCGCTGGAAAGGGCCGGGCAACCCGCTGTTTATGACCGGTCCGGCAACCCATGTCTATGACGGATTTATTCATCTATGAAAAGCGTAGAAGAACAGAGCGTCGCCGGCCTGGCGCTGGATGACGACACCGTGATGCAGTATCTGCTGCAGAACCCGGATTTCTTTATTCGCAACGCGCGCCAGGTTGAGCAGATGCGCGTGCCTCACCCGGTGCGCGGCACCGTTTCGCTGGTGGAATGGCATCTGGCCCGCCAGCGCAATCATATCGAACGGCTGGAAGAAGAGATCACGCTGCTGATGGAGCAGGCCAGCGCCAACGAAGGGCTGTTCGCCAGGCTGCTGCACCTGCAGGCCGATCTGGCCACCGCCGACAGCTTGCAGGACATGCTCAACCGGCTGCAGCGCTGGGCGCGCGGCTTCGGTTTGGCCGGCGCCACGGTGCGTCTGTTCGCCGAGCGCTGGAATATCGGCGCGCCTTCCGATTTCACCCATCTGGCGCTGACGCGTTCGGCGTTCGAGCCGTTCCGCATCCAGCGGCTGGGCAGCGAACAACACTACCTCGGCGGCCTGAACGGCCCCGAACTGCTGCTGCTGTTGCCGCAGGCCAAACAGATCGGCCAGATTGGTTCGGTAGCGCTGTCAATGCTGGGCGACGATGGCGAGCTGGGCATGGTGATCTTCAGCAGCCGCGATACGCAACACTATCAGCAGGGCATGGGCACGGTAATGCTCAATCAACTGGCGCGCATGCTGCCGGAACTGCTGGAACGCTGGATCGAACGCGCATGACGCCGATTGCGCCCAGCCTGCAGCAGCCGGTGGACGCTTTTCTGCGTTATCTCAAGGTAGAACGGCAACTCAGCCCGCTGACGCAGCTCAGCTATTCACGCCAGCTGACGGCGCTGATGCTCCTGGCGCAGGAGATCGGCGTCACCGACTGGGCGGCGCTGGACGCCGCCCGGGTGCGCATGCTGGCGGCGCGCAGCAAACGTGCCGGTCTGCAGTCCGCCAGCCTGGCGCTGCGGCTCTCTTCATTGCGCAGTTTCCTCGACTGGCTGGTCAGCCAGGGCGTGCTGCCCGCCAACCCCGCCAAAGGCATCCGCACGCCGCGCAGCGGTCGCCATCTGCCGAAAAATATCGACGTCGATGAAATGAACCAGCTGCTGGAGATCGATCTCAACGATCCGCTGGCGGTGCGCGATCGCGCCATGCTGGAGGTGATGTATGGCGCCGGCCTGCGCCTCTCCGAGCTGGTGGGGCTGGATTGCCGCCATGTCGATATGGCGGCCGGCGAGGTGTGGGTGATGGGGAAAGGCAGCAAAGAACGCAAACTGCCGATTGGGCGCACCGCCGTCACCTGGCTGGAACACTGGCTGGCGATGCGCGATCTGTTTGGACCGCAGGACGACGCGATGTTCCTGTCCAATCAGGGGCGACGCATCTCGACGCGCAACGTGCAAAAACGCTTCGCCGAATGGGGCGTGAAGCAGGGCGTCAACAGCCATATCCACCCGCACAAGCTGCGCCACTCCTTCGCTACCCACATGCTGGAGTCCAGCGGCGATCTGCGCGCGGTGCAAGAGCTGCTCGGCCACGCCAACCTGACCACCACGCAGATTTATACCCACCTCGACTTTCAACATCTGGCGAACGTGTACGATGCCGCGCATCCGCGCGCCAAACGGGGGAAATCCTGATGCATTTTTATCGCCCGCTGCGCCCGCTGGCGGCGCTGACTTTCGATCTGGACGACACGCTGTATGACAACCGTCCGGTGATCCGGCAAACCGAGCAGCAGTCGGTGGCCTTCCTGCAGAGCTACCATCCCGGTCTGAACAGCTTCCAGTCGGCGGATTTCCACCGCCTGCGCCAGGAGCTGCGCGAGCAGGATCCGGAGATCTACCACGACGTCACCCAGTGGCGCTGGCGCGCCATTCATCTGGCGCTGAGCCGGCAGGGGCTGCGCGATGCCGAGGCGGCGGTCGGGGCCGATGCGGCGATGCAGAACTTCGCGCTGTGGCGCAGCCGCATCGAAGTACCGGAAGCGACCCACGCCACGCTGAAGGCGCTGGCCGCGCGCTACCCGCTGGTGGCGATCACCAACGGCAACGCCGATCCGGCGCAGTGCGGCCTGGACGGTTACTTCCAGTTCGTGTTGCGATCCGGGCCGGACGGGCGCGCCAAGCCGTACCAGGACATGTATCACCTGGCCGTCGAACGGCTGGGCGTGGCGCCCGGGCAGATCCTGCACGTGGGCGACGATCTGACTACCGACGTCGCCGGTGCGCTGCGCGCGGGGCTACAGGCCTGTTGGATCAACGATCGGCAACGCAGCCTGATGCAGGCCGCCGACAGCCGCCTGCTGCCGCATATTGAGATTTCGCAGTTGGCATCGCTGACAGCATTGTTATAATCCCTGCCAGAACTCTGTATAAATTTCCAGTGAAAAACCCGTCACCGGCGGGTTTTCCCTTAACCATTAGTGGTGCCTATGGACGTCTCCGATCTGCTCGACAGCCTGAATGAAAAACAACGTGAAGCCGTGGCGGCGCCGCGCAGCAACCTGTTGGTTCTGGCCGGAGCGGGCAGCGGCAAGACGCGGGTGCTGGTGCATCGCATCGCCTGGCTGCTGTCGGTGGAGAACTGCTCGCCGTATTCGATCATGGCGGTGACCTTCACCAACAAGGCGGCGGCGGAAATGCGTCACCGTATCGAACATCTGATCGGCACCAGCCAGGGCGGCATGTGGATCGGCACCTTCCACGGCCTGGCGCATCGTCTGTTGCGCGCCCATCACCTGGAGGCCAACCTGCCGCAGGATTTCCAGATCCTCGACAGCGATGACCAGCTGCGGTTGCTCAAGCGCATCATCAAGGCGCTGAACGTCGACGAGAAGCAGTGGCCGCCGCGTCAGGCGATGTGGTACATCAACGGCAAGAAAGATGAGGGCCTGCGCCCGCAGCACGTCGAAACTTACAACAACCCGGTGGAGGCCACCTGGCTGCGCATCTACCAGGCCTATCAGGAAGCCTGCGATCGCGCGGGGCTGGTGGATTTCGCCGAGCTGCTGCTGCGCGCGCACGAGCTGTGGCTGAACAAGCCGCATATCCTCAATCACTACCGCGAGCGTTTCACCAACGTGCTGGTGGATGAATTCCAGGATACCAACAGCATCCAGTACGCCTGGATCCGCTTGCTGGCGGGCGGCAACAGCAGCGTGATGATCGTCGGCGACGATGACCAGTCAATCTACGGTTGGCGCGGCGCGCAGGTGGAAAACATCCAGCGTTTCCTGAAGGATTTCCCCGGCGCGGAAACCATCCGCCTGGAGCAGAACTACCGTTCCACCAGCAACATCCTGAAAGCGGCCAACACCCTGATCGCCAACAACGACGGGCGCATGGGCAAAAACCTGTGGACCGAAGGCGGTGAAGGCGAGCCGATTTCCCTCTACTGCGCCTTCAACGAACTCGACGAAGCGCGCTTCGTGGTCAACCGCATCAAGACCTGGCAAGACAACGGCGGCGCGCTGAACGACTGCGCCATCCTGTACCGCAGCAACGCCCAGTCGCGGGTGCTGGAAGAGGCGCTGTTGCAGACGGCGATGCCGTACCGCATCTACGGCGGCCAGCGCTTCTTCGAACGCCAGGAAATCAAGGATGCGCTGGCTTACCTGCGCCTCATTTCCAACCGCAACGACGACGCAGCCTTCGAGCGCGTGGTCAACACCCCGACGCGCGGCATCGGCGATCGCACCCTCGACGTGGTGCGCCAGGCGGCGCGCGATCGCCAGCTGACGCTGTGGCAGGCGACGCGCGAGCTGATGCAGGACAAGGTGTTGGCCGGCCGCGCCGCGTCGGCGCTGCAGCGTTTCATCGAACTGGTGGAATCGTTGGCCCATGAAACCGCCGACATGCCGCTGCACGTGCAGACCGACCGGGTGATCCGCGACTCCGGGCTGTTCATCATGTATGAACAGGAGAAGGGCGAGAAGGGGCAGGCGCGTATCGAAAACCTCGAGGAACTGGTGACGGCGACGCGCCAGTTCAGCTATCAGGACGAAGATCAGGATCTGATGCCGCTGCAGGCGTTCCTGTCGCATGCGGCGCTGGAAGCGGGCGAAGGCCAGGCCGACGCCTATCAGGACGCGGTGCAGCTGATGACTCTGCACTCGGCCAAGGGGCTGGAGTTCCCGCTGGTGTTTATCGTCGGCATGGAAGAGGGCATGTTCCCGAGTCAGATGTCGCTGGATGAAGGCGGCCGTCTGGAGGAGGAGCGCCGTCTGGCCTATGTGGGCGTAACGCGCGCCATGCAGAAGCTGACGCTGACCTATGCCGAAACGCGCCGTCTGTACGGCAAAGAGGTTTACCATCGGCCGTCGCGCTTTATCGGCGAACTGCCGGAGGAGTGCGTGGAAGAAGTGCGCCTGCGCGCCAGCGTATCGCGCCCGGTCAATCACCGCCGCATGGGCACGCCGATCAGCGAGAACGATACCGGCTATAAGCTGGGCCAGCGCGTGCGCCATCCCAAGTTTGGTGAAGGCACCATCGTCAATCTGGAGGGCAGCGGCGAGCACAGCCGGCTGCAGATCGCCTTCCCGGGCGAGGGCATCAAATGGCTGGTGGCGGCCTACGCGCGTTTGGAAACGGTCTAACGAGAGAGGCGTTGCAGGGGCAAGCCCCTGCAATCGTTCACTATCAGTGAGGGTAGCGGTCGCCGATCTGTGCGGTGGCGTACCAGCGCATCACTGCTTCGGTACCTTCGCCGCCTTCCTGCGGCGCCCACGGCATGCAGTCTTCTTCGGTCAGCGCCTGATACGGTCCCTGCTTCACTTCGAACACCACGCCGCCGGCATCGACCGACAGCACCGCATGCCAGGTAAAGGCCGGCATCTCCAGCACTTTGGTTTCTTCGCCGAGCAGGGTGCGCTGCGTCACGACGCCGTCATCGTTGAACTGTAACACGACAAAACGGCCGCGCAGCGGCGTCAGCAGCTCCCAGGTTTGCGGGTGGCGGTGCGGGCGGATATAGGTGCCGGGTTCCATGGCGATCGCCAGGCGTTGCACCGGGTCGCTCAGCTCTTCGTGTAAGGTGCGGTGCGCGCGCAGGCGGGCCACGCTGGCGGCCTGTTCGCTCATCGCGGTCAGTTCATGGGCGGTAATCTGTTTCATCGTTTAAATCCGCATGCTTGTCGTACCATTAGGGTGATGTCATCTTAGCAACATTCTGGGAGGTGGTAAGCGATCGCCGCGACTTTTTCAGTACGGTTTAAGCGCCATTTCTGCCATTGATCATCGTGATGATTTGTTGCGCAATTATCCCGCCTAACGTGTTGACAGGCTTTTTCTTCTCGGCGTAACATGCGCGCACTATTATCATTGAGGACAGACGCCTTGGACACACCCAGTAGATACTGGCTCACTGACCTGCGCCGCAGGTATAACTTCTAAGGCTCTCCGTTTTTGCTGATAGCCTTCGTGGTTGTCGGCGACCCCGCAAAGCGTCGCTATGAGTCAGATCTCTTCATGGTCTGAAACAAATCGGTGATACGCATCCCCTCTGTTTCTGTGCTTCAACGCGTTGTCCGCACCCGTTACCTTCACGGAGTTTTGGCACATGCTGAGCGCTTTTAAATTAGATAACCGCCGCTTGTCCCGTCTGGAACTGGACGACTCGGATGATCTCACGTCATCGCTGTGGGTTGATCTGGTCGAGCCGGAAGAGGGCGAGCGTGAGCGCGTGCAGAATGAGCTGGGACAAAGCCTGGCGACGCGTCCCGAACTGGACGACATCGAAGCCTCCGCCCGTTTCTTCGAAGACGAAGACGGTCTGCATATCCACTCCTTCTTCTACTTTGAAGATGCGGAAGATCACGCCGGCAACTCCACGGTGGCCTTCACCATCCGCGACGGCCGCCTGTATACCCTGCGCGAGCGCGAACTGCCGGCGTTTCGCCTGTACCGCATGCGCGCCCGCAACCAGACCATGCTCGAAGGCAACGCCTACGAATTGCTGCTGGATTTGTTCGAAACCAAGATTGAACAGCTGGCGGATGAGATAGAGAACATCTACAGCGATCTGGAACAGCTTAGCCGGGTGATCATGGAAGGGCATCAGGGCGACGAATACGACGCCGCGCTGTCGACGCTGGCGGAGCTGGAGGATATCGGCTGGAAGGTGCGTTTGTGTCTGATGGATACCCAGCGCGCGCTCAACTTCCTGGTGCGCAAGGCGCGTTTGCCGACCGGCCAGCTGGAGCAGGCGCGTGAAGTGCTGCGCGACATCGAATCCCTGCTGCCGCACAACGAATCGCTGTTCCAGAAGGTGAACTTCCTGATGCAGGCGGCGATGGGCTTCATCAACATCGAACAGAACCGCATCATCAAGATCTTCTCGGTGGTGTCGGTGGTATTCCTGCCGCCTACGCTGGTGGCCTCCAGCTACGGCATGAACTTTGAATTCATGCCGGAACTGAAATGGTCGTTCGGCTACCCGGGCGCCATCACCTTGATGATCCTGGCGGGCCTGGCCCCTTACCTGTACTTCAAGCGCAAGAACTGGCTGTAACCCGGCGGCGCCGGGCTCAGCGCAGCTTGCGCTGGGTATAGAGCGCGTCGAGGGTGAACAGGATCAGCGCCGCCCAGATAAAGCCGAAGGTCACCAGCTTGTCCTGGCCGACGGTCTCGCCGTAGAAGGTGACCGCCAGCAGGAACATCAGCGTCGGGCCGAGATACTGGAAGAAACCGAGCGTCGACAGGCGCAGCCGGGTAGCCGCCGCGGTGAAGCACAGCAGCGGCACGGTGGTGACGATGCCGGCGGCGACCAGCAGCAGATTCAGCGACCACGGGTTGGCGCTCAGGTGGCTGGTGGGGCTGTCGGCGAACAGGAACAGGTAGCCCGCCGCCACCGGCAGCAGCCACAGCGTTTCAATCAGCATGCCGGTCTGCGCGTCGATGGCGATTTTCTTGCGCAGCAGGCCGTAGAAGGCGAAGCTGAACGCCAGGCCCAGACCGATGATCGGCAACGAACCGAACTGCCAGAGCTGCACCAGCACCCCGGTGAACGCCAGCGCCACCGCCACCCACTGCATGCGGCGGAAACGTTCGCCGAGAAACAGCATCCCCAACAGCACGTTAACCAGCGGGTTGATGAAGTAGCCCAGGCTGGCTTCCAGCATATGGTGATTGTTCACCGCCCAGATGAACAGCAGCCAGTTGCCGCCGATCAACAGCGCGGTGACCGCTAGCAACAGCAGCCGTTTGCGGTTTTGGCAGGCGGCGCGCACTTTCTGCCAGTTGCGGCCCAGCGTGATCAGCGCCAGCATGAAGAAAAACGACCAGATGATCCGGTGGGTGAGGATCTCGTCCGCGGATACTTGCTGGATCAGTTTGAAATAGGCCGGGGCGATGCCCCACATAAAATAGGCGGCCAGGGCGAAGAAAATGCCCTGACGCGTTTGCTTTGCGTCCATGACGTCACTCTGGTGGGGAACGTAAGATGCGGTGAGTGTACTGAAGTCGCTCACCGCACACAATCATCAGCCGACCAGATAGGTGGCGGTAGCGGTGGCGATATGCAGGCCGTCGTGGTTATGCAGTTCTACGCGCGCGACGGCGACCTTGTTGCCGCTGCGCAGCACGCTGGCGGAGGCGACGAAGTGTTCGCCGCGGCCGGGGCGCAGATAGTCGACGCGCAGATCGATGGTGCCCATACGCGACAGTTTGGCGGCGATCTCTTCTTCGATCAGCGGCTCCAGGCGCGTCAGCACGCCGCCGGCGCAAGCCAGCCCGGCGGCGACGTCGAGCACCGCGGCGATCACGCCGCCGTGCAGAATTTCCTGCGCGGCGTTGCCCACCAGCTTGCGCTGGTTGGTAAAGCTCAGCTCGACGTAGTCATCGTCGAAGCGGCGCAGCTCCAGGCCAAGCTCGCGGTTGAACGGCATGTGGTAGACAAAGATTTCGCCGATCTTGCGGCGGGCGGCTTCCAGGGTCAGAGCAGTGGTCGACATAGCGGGGTTCCGTTTTTCTTTTGCGTTTTAAGGGAGCTAACTGGTCAGTCCAGGTTAATGGAATGTTGATTTTATGCTTAACCTTTGTTGCTTTCCAGACTATTCCAATAAAACCGGACCGCGCTGCGGTAAATCCTCCTTTGTGTGTAAAATGGCCTGATTTTTTCCGGGCTTGCCCTTTTTCGTTGGAGTAAGGAGAGGTTATGCGCATTTTGTCAGGGATCGTTTCCGCCACGCTGCTGATGCCGGCGCTGGCATTGGCTGAGGAAGCCAAAGAGCAGCAGATTCACGATAAGCCGGCGGTGCGCGGCAGCATTATCGCCAACCTGCTGCAGGAGCACGATAATCCATTCACGCTGTATCCTTACGATCCCAATTACCTGCTGTACACCGACACCAGCGATATCAACAAAGAAGCCATCAAGACGTACAACTGGGCCGACAAGGCGCGCAAGGACGAGGTGAAATACCAGCTTAGCCTGGCGTTTCCGCTGTGGCGGGGCATTGCCGGCGACAACTCGGTGCTCGGCGCGTCTTATACTCAGCGCTCCTGGTGGCAATTGTCCAACCGCGGCGAGTCTTCGCCGTTCCGCGAGACCAACTACGAGCCGCAGCTGTTCGTGGGGTGGGCGACCGATTACCGCTTTGCCGGCTGGACGCTGCGCGATGTTGAAATCGGCGTTAACCATCAGTCTAACGGCCGCTCGGATCCGACGTCGCGCAGCTGGAATCGCGGCTATGCGCGGCTGATGGCGCAAAATGGCAACTGGCAGGTGGATCTCAAGCCCTGGTTCCGCTTCTCGGAGAGCTCGAGCAACGACGACAACCCGGACATCACCAAATACATGGGATACTACCGGTTGAAGGTCGGTTACGCCTGGGGCGACAGCGTGTTCAGCGTCGACAGCCACTACAACTGGAACAGCGGCTACGGCGGCGCGGAACTGGGCTGGAGTTACCCGATCACCCGCAACGTGCGTTTCTATACCCAGGTGTTCAGCGGCTACGGCGAATCGCTGATCGACTACAACTTCCGGCAGACACGGGTGGGCGTTGGTGTCATGCTGAACGATATTATGTAATCATACCCGGTGGGTGTGTACCGATGAAAAAATGGGGAAGTGTGTGTCAACCGCAGCAGTGATTAACAGAGAGTTGCTGGCCGAGCAGGTATTGCGCGATACCTTCGGCTACCAGCAATTCCGTCCGGGCCAACAAACGATTATCAACGCCGCGATCGGCGGGCAGGATTGCCTGGTGGTGATGCCGACCGGCGGCGGCAAGTCGTTGTGCTACCAAATCCCGGCGCTGGTGATGGACGGCCTGACCCTGGTGGTTTCCCCGCTGATCTCGCTGATGAAGGACCAGGTCGATCAGCTGTTGGCCTACGGCGTTTCCGCCGCCTGCTACAACTCGACGCAAACCCGCGAGGAGCAGTTGGACGTCATGGCCGGCTGCCGCAACGGCACCATCAAGATGCTGTACATCGCGCCGGAGCGGCTGATGATGGAAAGCTTCCTCAACCTGCTCGATCACTGCCCGCCGGCGATGCTGGCGGTGGATGAGGCGCACTGCATCTCCCAATGGGGCCATGACTTCCGGCCGGAATATCGCGCGCTGGGTCAGCTGAAACAGCGCTTCCCGTCGATGCCGGTGATCGCGCTGACCGCCACCGCCGACGAGGCCACCCGCGGCGATATCGTGCGCCTGCTGTCGCTGCAGGACCCGCTGGTGCAGGTCAGCAGCTTTGACCGGCCGAACATCCGCTACACGCTGGTGGAAAAATTCAAACCGCTCGATCAGCTGTGGCGCTTCGTGCAGGATCAGCGCGGCAAGAGCGGCATTATCTATTGCAACAGCCGCGCCAAGGTGGAAGACACCGCCGCGCGCCTGCAAAGCCGCGGGCTGAGCGTCGGCGCTTATCACGCCGGGCTGGACAACGATCGCCGCGCCCAGGTGCAGGAAGCGTTCCAGCGTGACGATCTGCAGGTGGTGGTGGCCACCGTCGCCTTCGGCATGGGCATCAACAAACCCAACGTGCGTTTCGTGGTGCATTTCGACATCCCGCGCAATATCGAATCCTATTATCAGGAGACCGGCCGCGCCGGGCGCGACGGCCTGCCGGCCGAAGCCATCCTGCTGTACGATCCGGCCGATATGGCCTGGCTGCGCCGCTGCCTGGAGGAGAAACCCGCCGGGCAACAGCTGGACATCGAGCGCCACAAGCTGAATGCCATGGGGGCGTTCGCCGAGGCGCAAACCTGCCGCCGCCTGGTGCTGCTCAACTACTTTGGCGAAGGCAAGCACGAGAACTGCGGCAACTGCGATATCTGCCTCGATCCGCCCAAGCGCTACGACGGGCTGGAGGACGCGCGCAAGGCGCTGTCCTGCGTGTATCGCGTCGGCCAGCGCTTTGGCCTCGGGTACATCGTGGAAGTGCTGCGCGGCGCCAACAACCAGCGTATTCGCGAATATGGCCACGACAAACTGCCGGTGTACGGCATCGGCCGCGATCAGACCACCGAACACTGGACCAGCGTGCTGCGTCAGCTGATCCACCTGGGTTTTATCACCCAGAACATCGCCATGCACTCGGCGCTGCAATTGACCGAGGCGGCGCGCCCGGTGTTGCGCGGCGAGGTGGCGCTGCAGCTGGCGGTGCCGCGCATTCAGAGCCTGAAGTCGCGCAGCAGCGCCAATCAGAAATCCTACGGCGGCAATTACGATCGCAAGCTGTTCGCCAAGCTGCGCAAACTGCGCAAATCGATCGCCGACGAAGAAAACATTCCTCCCTACGTGGTGTTCAACGACGCCACGCTGCTGGAAATGGCCGAACAGATGCCGATCAAGGCCGGCGATCTGCTGAGCGTCAACGGCGTCGGCCAGCGCAAACTGGAGCGTTTCGGCGCGCCCTTTATGGCGATGATCCGCGACCATCTCGACAATGATGAAGACTGAGGGCGATATATCATGCTGATGCTGTTTCTCACCGTGGCGCTGGTGCATCTGATTGCGCTGATGAGCCCGGGGCCGGACTTCTTTTTCGTGTCGCAAACCGCCGCCAGCCGCTCGCGCCGCGAGGCGATGATGGGCGTGGTCGGCATTTCGCTCGGCATCGTGGTATGGGCCGGCGTGGCGTTGATGGGGCTGCATCTGATCCTGCAGAAGATGGCCTGGCTGCATCAGATCATCATGGTCGGCGGCGGGATGTACCTGTGCTGGATGGGGTGGCAACTGCTGCGTTCCGCGCGGGCGCAGCAAGTTTCGCCGGTGGCGGAGGCCCAGGTGGCCTTGCCGAAGGCCGGGCGCAGCTTTATTCGCGGCTTCCTGACCAATCTGTCCAACCCGAAAGCGGTGATCTATTTCGGCAGCGTGTTCTCGCTGTTCGTCGGCGACAGCGTTGGCGCCGGAGCGCGCTGGGGGCTGTTCTTGCTGATCGTCGCCGAGACCTTCGTCTGGTTCAGCCTGGTGGCGGTGGTGTTCGCGCTGCCGGCGAAGCGCCGCGGCTATCAGCGGTTGGCCAAGTGGATAGACGGGGTGGCGGGCGTGCTGTTTACCGGCTTCGGGTTACACCTGATCTTTACCCGCTGATCGGCGGTGACATGCCCAAGGCCGAGCAGCGATGCCCGGCCTTTTTTGTCAGGCTTTGCGGGCAGTCGCCAGCAGCCCCGCCACCAGAATGAACAGCGAACCGAACAGTCGGTTGAGCAACTGCATCTGGCGCGGCGTTCTCAGCCAGCCGGCGATGCGCGTCGCCAGAGTGGCGTAACCGATCATCACCAGAATATCCACCACCACGGTGGTGACGCCGAGCACCAGATACTGCTCGGCCTGCGGCTGATTGGGCAAGATGAACTGTGGGAACAGCGCGGCGAGAAACACGATGCTTTTCGGGTTGGTCAGGTTGACCAGCACCGCGCGGCGGAACAGACGGCGGCGCGGCATGCTGCCCGCCAGCGCATGCAGATCCAGCGCGCCGGCGGCGCGCCACTGCTGGATGCCGAGCCACACCAGGTAGGCGGCGCCCAACCATTTCAACAGTTCGAACGCCAGCAGCGATTGCGATATCAGCGCGCCGAGACCGATGCCCACCAGCACGATATGCGCGCTCAGCCCGACCTGCAGCCCGGCGATCGAGGCGGCGGCGCCGCGATAGCCGTGGCTGATGCCGGTGCTCATGGTATTGATGGCGCCTGAGCCGGGGGAAAGGCTCAGGATAAGCGTGGTCAGCAGATAGGTTAACCACCAGTCCAAGGTCATGGTGCTTCGGCTCCCTGAAAGTGTCGTTTTGTGCCACAATGCGCCGAGGCGGCGCCGTTTTTGTCAGAATTGAATCACAATACGCTAGTATGATTTCTTGTGCCAGCGGTCACATTTTCCGCCGGCCCCACAGGGAAAACGCTCTCGATGACCTCGTTCACTCTCAGCTCCGATGACTGGTTAACGCGTGAAACGCAGTTCGCTGCCTTCGCCACCGGGCCGCTGTTGGATTTCTGGCGGCAGCGCGAAGAAGGCGAATTCAGCGGCGTGGACGGCGTGCCGATCCGCTTTGTGCGCTTCAGTTCTGCGCGGCATCAGCGAGTGGTGGTGGTCAGCCCCGGCCGCATCGAAAGCTACGTGAAATACCCTGAGGTGGCCTACGATCTGTTCCACTGCGGCTACGACGTGGTGATCGTCGATCATCGCGGGCAGGGGCGTTCCGGGCGTTTACTGGCGGATACGCACCGCGGTCATGTGGTAAACTTCGCCGACTACGTGGACGATTTCGAACAGCTGTGGCTGCGCGAGGTCGAATCGCACGGTTATCGGCAGCGCTTCGCGCTGGCGCATTCGATGGGCGGCGCGATCCTGGCGCAGTTCCTGCAGCGCCGGCCGCAGGCGTTCGACGCGGCGGCGTTTTGCGCGCCGATGTTCGGCATCCGGTTGCCGATGCCGGGTTGGCTGGCCGATCGCATTCTCGACTGGGCGGAGACCCGCCCGGCGATCCGCGACTATTACGCGGTGGGCACCGGCCAGTGGCGTCCGTTGCCCTATGTGGTCAACGTGTTGACCCATAGCCGCGAGCGTTACCGGCGCAGCCTGCGTTATTATGCCGATTACCCCGAGCTGCAGGTGGGCGGGCCGACCTACCATTGGGTGCGGGAGAGCATCCGCGCCGGCCGGCAGATTATCGCGCGGGCCGGGAAGATCACCACGCCGCTGTTGCTTTTGCAGGCCGGTGAAGAACGGGTAGTCGACAACCGTTCGCACCAGGCTTTTTGTCAGGCTCTGTCAGACGCGGGGCGCCCTTGCGAAGGGAGGCTCCCGTGGGTTATCAACGGCGCACGCCATGAGATCCTGTTCGAGCGGGACGCGCTGCGCGCCGAAGCACTGAACGCAATTCTGCGCTTCTTTGCTCAACACTTAGGCGGTGCGCTGCCGCCGACAACTCCATCAGAGGTTAGAACATAACGCTATGTATCACGTCGTCGCTTCCGATTTAGATGGCACGCTGCTGTCTCCCGACCATACCCTGTCGCCGTACGCTAAAGAAACGCTGAAGTTGCTGACTCAGCGCGGCGTGCATTTCGTGTTCGCCACCGGCCGCCACCATATCGACGTGGCGCAGATCCGCGACAGCCTGGAGATCAGCGCCTTTATGATCACCTCCAACGGCGCACGGGTGCACAACACCGCCGGCGAACTGATTTTCAGCCACAACCTGGACGGGGATATCGCCCGCGATCTGTACGGCATGCTGCACGACGATCCGGATATCACCACCAACGTCTACCGTAACGACGATTGGTTTACCAACCGCGAAAGCCCGGAGCAGGAAGAGTTCTTCCAGGAGTCGGTGTTCAAATATCAGCTGTTTGAGCCGGGCCTGCTGGAAACCGACTGCGTCTGCAAGGTTTACTTCACCTGTGAAGATCACGAGCGGTTGCTGCAGGTGGAAGACGCCATCAACGCGCGCTGGGGCGATCGGGTCAACGTCAGCTTCTCGTTCCCGACCTGCCTGGAAGTGATGGCGGGCGGCGTGTCGAAAGGGCATGCGCTGGAAGAAGTGGCCAAGATCATCGGCTATACGCTGCAAGAGTGCATCGCCTTCGGCGACGGCATGAACGATCTGGAGATGTTGTCGATGGCCGGCAAGGGCTGCATCATGCGCGACGCGCATCAGCGCCTGAAGGACATGCTGCCGGAGCTGGAAGTGATCGGCTCCAACGTCGATAACGCGGTGCCGCACTACCTGCGCAAGATGTTCCTCTGAAATAACCATTAAATAATAAGGGCGCCTCGCGGCGCCCTTGGCATTACTTGTGCTGGCCCTGCTTCTGCAGGAACTGCACGCCCTTGTCCGGGAAGTCGGTGAACACGCCGTCGACGCCGGCCTGGTTGTAAATCACGTCATACAGTTGGTTCACGTCGGTCACGTACTTCGGCAGCGCATCGGCGCGGATGGTGAACGGATGCACCGCCAGCTTGCTGGCGTGCGCTTCTTTCACCATGTCGGTCAGCACGATGTGGCCCGGCTTGGATTGATCCGCCACCACCAGCATGTGGTAGTCCGGCCCGATGCCGTCGGCATACTGAGCGATTTTCTTCATCGCGCCCGGTTTGAACATCCAGTCGTAGTCGTATTCCACCCACTTGCCGTCGGCTTTCTGCTCGTAGGTTTCCTGCCAGTCGTTATAGGCGATCAGCTGCACCAGCTTCAGATCCATGCCCAGCTTCGGCTCCAGCTCGTTCTTGATGCGCTTGAGCTCGTTGGCGTCGAAGCACTGCAGGTAGACGTTGTCGTTCTTGCCGGTGTAGCCGTACTGCTTGAGCACCGCCAGCACTTTGCTGGAGATGTCTTTGCCTTCCTGTTTGTGGAACCAAGGCGCCTTGATTTCAGGGTAGATGCCGATGTTCTTGCCGGTCGAATGGTTCAGACCCTGCACGAACTCGATCTCCTCCTGGAAGGTGTGCACGCGGAAGTCGGATTTGCCCATCGGGAAGCGGCCAGGGTAACCCTGCACCTTCTTGCCGTTTTCGATTTCAAAGCCTTCGGTGAACTTCAGCGATTTGATCTCCGCCAGCGTAAAGTCGATGGCGTAATAACGGCCGTCTTTACGCGCGCGGTCCGGGAAGCGTTCGGCGACGTCGGTGACGCGATCGAGGTAATGGTCGTGCAGCACCACCAGCTCGTTGTCCTTGGTCATCACCAGATCTTGTTCGAGATAATCGGCGCCCTGCGCGTAGGCCATCGCCTTCGCCGGCAGGGTGTGTTCCGGCAGGTAGCCGCTGGCGCCGCGGTGGGCGATGACCACTTTGTCCGCCGCCTGCGCGGCGCTGACCATCGAGGTGGCGAGAATGATCCCTGTCAGCAGGGCTTTGACTTGAGTCCGCATTCCGTTTTCTCCGTGTTGTTGGGGGCAGGGTAGTAAAAAGGCCGCAGGGCGGCCTTTAAATCATGCAAAAGTCGTGTGACGCTTAACCGCGCTTGGCGGCGATTTCCGCGTGGTGTTTCTTCTCGTTCAGCATGGTCAGCAGCAGCAGGATGACCGCTGCGATGCTGCCGCCGATCATCACCATGAAGCCGCCGTCCCAACCGAAGAAGTCTACGGTGTAACCGACGATGGCGCTGGCCGCGACCGAGCCGCCCAGGTAGCCGAACAGGCCGGTGAAGCCCGCGGCGGTGCCGGCGGCTTTCTTCGGCGCCAGCTCCAGCGCGTGCAGGCCGATCAGCATAACCGGGCCGTAGATCAGGAAGCCGATGACCAGCATACAGATCATGTCCACGGTCGGGTTGCCGGCCGGGTTCATCCAGAACACCACGGTGGCGATGGTCACCAGCGTCATGAAGAACACGCCGGTGGCGCCGCGGTTGCCTTTGAACACTTTGTCCGACATCCAGCCGCACAGCAGAGTGCCCGGGATACCGGCGTATTCATACAGGAAGTAGGCCCAGGAAGACTTGTCCAGCGCGAAGTGCTTCACTTCTTTCAGGTAGGTCGGCGACCAGTCCAGAATGCCGTAACGCAGCAGGTAGACGAACACGTTGGCGACCGCGATGTACCACAGCAGCTTGTTCGGCAGGATGTACTGCATGAAGATCTGCTTGGCGGTCAGCTCTTCTTCGTCTTTTTCGCTGTAGTCGTCCGGATAGTCGTTTTTGTACTCTTCAATCGGCGGCAGGCCGCAGGATTGCGGGGTGTCGCGCATCAGGGCGAAGGCGATCAGGGCCACCAGGATGGCGCCGAAGGCCGGCATGTACAGCGCCGCGTGCCAGTCGTTGAACCAGGCCATGCCCAGCAGGAACAGCAGCGGCGGCAGGCCGCCACCCACGTTGTGGGCGCAGTTCCAGATGGAAACGATGCCGCCGCGTTCTTTCTGCGACCACCAGTGCACCATGGTACGGCCGCACGGCGGCCAACCCATGCCCTGGAACCAGCCGCACAGGAACAGCAGAACGAACATCACCGCGATGCTGGAGGTGGCCCACGGCACGAAGCCCATGAACAACATCACCGCCGCCGCCAGGATCAGGCCGGCAGGCAGGAACACTCGCGGGTTGGAACGGTCGGAGACCGAACCCATGATGAATTTGGAGAAGCCGTAGGCGATGGAGATGCCCGACAGCGCGAAGCCGAGGTCGCCGCGGCTGAAGCCTTGTTCGATCAGGTAAGGCATGGCCAGGGTGAAGTTCTTACGCACCAGATAGTAAGCGGCGTAACCGAAGAAGATCCCCAGGAAAATTTGCCAGCGCAGCTTACGGTAGAGCGGGTCTACCTTATCGCTCGGCACACGGGCGATGTGTGCGGCCGGCTTAAAAATACTCAACATGAGCGCCTCCGATGGCTTTATCTGTTATCACATCAATATGACCTTTTACGTTCATTTGATGATTGAGCGGATATCGAATGTGGTGTTTTTGTGTTCCATAACGAGCGCCATTGTCGACAAATACGCCTGGTGTCGCTGTGACGAATGGCGCAATTGTTACACTTTCATGAAACCACGGCGGATTTTGAGCGATTCGTTAACGTTATGAAATAGAAAAACGTCCAAAAATCGTGATTATGATCACATTGATGGTTTTTTGTGGACATTTTTATTTCGTTTTATGTTCGTTCTTGTTCCTTATCAAACAAAGACCCTAATAACCGTGGCTCAATAGGCTCATAACTACCGATCCTGAGGGAGCGACATGAGCAGCTATTTTGACGGCGGCGAAACGGATGTGATCATCATCGGCGGCGGCGCCACCGGCGCAGGCATTGCCCGCGATTGTGCGCGGCGCGGCTTGCGCTGCATTTTGCTGGAGCGTCACGACATCGCCACCGGCGCCACCGGCCGCAACCACGGCTTGCTGCACAGCGGCGCGCGCTATGCGGTGACCGACGGCGAGTCGGCGCGCGAGTGCATCGAAGAGAACCGCATCCTGAAACGCATCGCGCATCACTGTATCGAGCGCACCGATGGGCTGTTCATCACCCTGCCGCAGGACTCGCTGGAGTATCAGCAACAGTTTATCGCCGCCTGTCGCCAGGCCGACATCGACGCCGAAGCGATCGACCCGCAGCTGGCGCTGCGGCTGGAGCCGGCGGCTAATCCGGCGCTGATTGGCGCGGTGCGGGTGCCGGACGGCACCGTCGATCCTTTCCGGCTGACCGCCGCCAACATGCTGGATGCGCGCGAGCACGGCGCGCAGATCCTGACTTACCACCAGGTGGTCGGATTGTTGCGCAGCGGCGACCGGGTGACGGGCGTGCGCGTTTACGACCATCAGAATCAGCGGCGCTATGAGCTGCACGCGCCGGTGGTGGTCAACGCCGCCGGCATCTGGGGCCAACAGATCGCCGAATACGCCGATTTGCGTATCCGCATGTTCCCGGCCAAGGGAGCGCTGCTGATCCTCGGTCACCGCATCAACAACATGGTGATCAACCGTTGCCGCAAACCGGCGGACGCCGACATCCTGGTGCCGGGCGACACCATCTCGCTGATCGGCACCACCTCGACCCATATCGACTACGACCAAATCGATAACATGCTGGTGACGCCGCAGGAGGTGGACATTCTGATCCGCGAGGGGGCGCTGCTGGCGCCCACCCTGGCGCAGACCCGCATTCTGCGCGCCTATGCCGGGGTGCGGCCGCTGGTGGCCAGCGACGACGATCCCAGCGGGCGCAACGTCAGCCGCGGCATCGTGCTGCTCGATCACGCCGCCCGCGACGGGCTGGAAGGGTTTATCACCATCACCGGCGGCAAGCTGATGACCTACCGCCTGATGGCGGAGTGGGCTACCGACAAGGTGTGCGAAAAGCTCGGGGTAAACCGCCCGTGCACCACCGCGCAGGACGCGTTGCCCGGATCCCGTCAGTCGGCGGAGGAAACGGTGCGCAGCGTGGTTTCTCTGCCCGCCAGCATTCGCGGCTCGGCGATTTACCGGCACGGCGATCGCGCCAGCCAGGTGCCGGCGGCCGATCGGCTCGACACCAGCCTGGTGTGCGAGTGCGAGGCGGTGACCGCCGGGGAAGTGCGCTATGCGGTCAATTCGCTGACCGTCAATAACCTGGTGGATCTGCGCCGCCGCACCCGCGTCGGCATGGGCACCTGCCAGGGTGAACTCTGCGCCTGCCGCGCCGCCGGGCTGCTGACGCGCTTCAAGGTCAGCACGCCGCAGCAATCCATCGCGCAGCTGTCGCAGTTCCTCAACGAACGCTGGAAAGGCGTGCGGCCGATCGCCTGGGGCGATGCGCTGCGCGAGAGCGAATTCACCAGTTGGGTTTACCAAGGGTTATGCGGGCTTGAGGCCCAGGCAGACAAAGAGCAGGAGGCGGATGATGCGATTTGACGTAGTGGTGATTGGCGGCGGCCTGGCGGGCTTGAGCTGCGCCATTGCCGTGGCCGAACAGGGCAAACGCTGTGCGGTGGTCAGTTCCGGCCAGAGCGCGCTCTACTTCTCCTCCGGCTCGCTCGATCTGCTGGCGAGATTGCCGGACGGCACGCCGGTCGAGATGCCGCTGGCGGCGCTGCCGCAGCTGGCGCAACAGGCGCCGGAGCATCCGTATTCTCTGATTGGCCCCGGCCGGGTGGCGGCGCTGTCCGCCGCCGCGCAGCGGCTGCTGGAACGCTGCGGGCTGAATCTGCAGGGCGAGGGGGTGAACAACCATCTGCGCATTACGCCGCTCGGCACGCGCCGCGCTACCTGGCTCAGCCCGCAGGCGATCCCGACGCTGCCGCTGACCGGCCAACTGCCCTGGCGGCGCATTGCGGTGATCGGCATCGAAGGGTTCCTCGACTTCCAACCGCAGATGGCCGCCGACTCTCTGAGCCGCGAGCTCGGCGTAGAGGCGGATGTGGCCTATCTGCACATGCCGGCGCTGGACAGATTGCGCAATAACCCCAGCGAGTTCCGTGCGGTGAACATCGCCCGGGTACTGGATTTGATGGAAAGCCTGCCGCCGATGGCCGAAGAGCTGCGGCGGCTGGCGGGCGAGGCCGAGGCGCTCTTCCTGCCGGCCTGTCTGGGCCTGGAGGACGACGCGTCGCTGGCGGTGCTGCAGGATGTGGTCGGTAAGCCGATCCGGCTGCTGCCGACGCTGCCGCCTTCGGTGCCCGGCATGCGCTTGCATCAGGCGCTGCGGCGGCGTTTCCAGCAGCTGGGCGGCGTTTTCATGCCGGGCGACAGCGTGCTGCGCGCCGAGAGCGAAGCCGGCCGCGTCACCGGTTTGTACACCCGCAACCACGGCGATATTCCGCTGCGGGCGCAGCAGGTGGTGCTGGCCAGCGGCAGCTTCTTCAGCAATGGGCTGGTAGCGGATTTCGATGAAGTGCGTGAGCCGATCTTCGGGCTGGACGTGCACAGCCGCGCCGATCGCGCCGACTGGAGCCGGCGCGAGCTGTTCGCGCCACAGCCTTATCTGCAGTTTGGCGTGCGTACCGACGGCAGACTGCGGGCGATGAAGCAGGGAATGCCGTTCGACAATCTGTATGCCATCGGTGCGGTCGCCGGCGGCTACGATCCGCTGCAGCAGGGCTGCGGCGCCGGCGTGTCATTGATCGGTGCGCTGCACGTTGCGCAGCAGATCGCCGCGGAGGAGAACGCATGAGTCTGCATCAGGATCACAGCTTTGAAAGCTGCATCAAATGCACCGTCTGCACCACCTACTGCCCGGTCGCCAAAGTGAACCCGCTCTACCCGGGGCCGAAACAGGCGGGGCCAGACGGCGAGCGGCTGCGGCTGAAAGACCCGGCGCTGTACGACGAGGCGTTGAAATATTGCACCAACTGCAAGCGTTGTGAAGTGGCCTGCCCGTCCGACGTCAAAATCGGCGACATCATTCAGCGCGCCCGCGCCGACTTTGCCCAGAGCAAGCCGACGCTGCGTGACGCCATCCTCAGCCACACCGATATCATGGGATCGCTGTCGACGCCGTTCGCGCCGATCGTCAACGCCGCCACCGGGCTGAAACCGGTGCGCAAGCTGCTGGACAAGGCGCTGAAGATCGATCACCGTCGTGAACTGCCGAAATATTCCTTCGGCACCTTCCGCCGCTGGTACCGGCAACAGGCGCAGGCGCAGCAGCGTTACGCCGAGCAGGTGGCGTTCTTCCACGGCTGCTTCGTCAACTATAACCACCCGCAGCTGGGCAAGGATTTGATCCGGGTGTTCAATGCGCTGGATATCGGCGTGCAGCTGCTGAAGCGCGAGAAATGCTGCGGCGTGCCGCTGATCGCCAACGGGTTTATCGAGCAGGCCAAAAAGCAGGCCAGGGTCAATGCCGAATCGCTGCATGAAACGGTGCTGGAGCGCGGCATTCCGGTGGTGGCCACTTCGTCGAGCTGCACCTTCACCCTGCGTGACGAATACCCTCATCTGCTGGACGTAGACACCACCCCGGTGCGCGATCGGGTGGAGCTGGCGACGCGCTATCTCTATCGTCTGATCAATCAGGGGCGCAGCCTGCCGCTGAAACGCACGCCGCTGCGGGTGGCTTATCACACGCCTTGCCATATGGAGAAGATGGGCTGGACCGCCTACACTCTGGAGCTGCTGCGGCAGATACCGGGGCTGGAGCTGGTGGTGCTGGATTCGCAGTGCTGCGGCATCGCCGGCACCTACGGGTTCAAATCGGAGAACTACGCCACGTCGCAGGGCATCGGCGCGCCGCTGTTCCGGCAGATAGAAGAGAGCGGGGTGGATCTGGTGGTGACCGACTGCGAGACCTGCAAATGGCAGATAGAAATGTCCACCAGCAAACGCTGCGAACATCCGATCACCCTGCTGGCGCAGGCGCTGGCATAAAACGAAAGGGCCGGCAAGCCGGCCCTTTGTGGGATTACTGCTTCAGCTTCAGGGTGGAGATGATGCCTTCGGCTTCGGTCTGCGCCTGCTGCTGATTGTCCGCCGGCAGCGTTACCTGAATGGTAAGCATGTTGTTGTTCAGCGAGCCGATCAGGACGGAAGAATAGGCTTTCTCGCCGCCGCTGGTGATGATGCTGTCCAGCTGACGCAGCGGCACACCGTTGACGTCGAGCGCTTTGTTGGTGATCACCTGCAGGTTGGCGTCACGCGCGCGTTGGGTATTCTCCAGGCGCTTGGCCAGGGTCTCCAGGCTGTCGGCGGTCTTGTCACCCAGGATCACAATCACCGCGCGCTGGCCGGTGCTGTCTGCGTAAACATGCATGTTGTTAGCCTGGTTGCCCAGCTTGCCGCTCTGATCCGCCATGCCGACCGGCAGGGTGAACGCCAGTTTACCGTCCAGCAGGCTCACCTGTTGCCCGGCCGGCGCGCTGGCCGCCGTGCCGTCCGTTGCCGCCTTGGTGTCTTTGGTTTCGCCGTCGCAGGCCGCGAGGCCAAGCGCCAGCAGGCTGATACCCATCAATTTCGCTACTTTACGCATCGGGCTTCCTTCTTCCTTTCCGGTAGGGATTCACTGTCGTATCGCAACCTATTCCAGGTTGAAATGCAAGGCAGATGTTGTCACAAGTTTTTTTCCAGTAATAGCCGATAATCAGCCACTTCGCCTTTCTTTTCCAGCTGAACAATCTGATAGTGGTGGGCGATCAGCATCGTCAGCATGGCGCGGAACCGGTTACGGGTTTTGATCGTCAGTTGGCGATAGCCCTGCGCCCGCGCCCAGCGTTCCTGTTCAGCCAACAAGGCCTGCGCCACGCCGTGGCGACGAAATGCCGGCAGCACGCCGCCCAGCCAGCTGTAAAACACCGTTTCCTGCCGTTGATAACCGAGTTTGAAACCGGCCGGTTGCCCGGCTATCTCGGCGATCAACAGGCTGGCGGGGGCGGTGCCGATGCGCCGCTGCAGATCGGCCAGGCTATGCAGGCCGCCGAATTCGGGGATGCGTTGGTAAAGGCGGTGGATGTCTTCAAGCGTGGCGGTGCGGACGATTGGGGTCATGAGCGGCCTCCAAAGGATAGGGCCGCCCAGAATAACACGACTCAGCCCGGCTGCAGGCCGCCGCTGCGCGCCGCGATGCGTTTGAGCAGCATGTTCAGCAATACGCCGTACATCGGCAGGAAGAACAGCAGGCAGATCATCACCTTGAAGCTGTAATCCACCAGCGCGATCTCCACCCAGTTGTTGGCCATGAAGGGATCGCTGCTCTTATAAAAGGCGATGAAGAAGAACGCCAGCGTATCGCTGATGTTGCCGAGGAACATCGCCGCCGCCGGCGCCACCCACCAGGCGCTGCGTTGACGCAGGCGGTTGAAGACGTGTACGTCGAGGATCTGCCCGAGCACATAGGCCATAAAGCTGGCGACGGCGATGCGCGCCACGAACAGGTTAAAACTGTTCAGCGCCGCAAAGCCCTGCCATTCTCCCTGATAGGTGACGGTGGAGATCACATAAGAGATGAACAGCGCCGGCACCATCACCGCCAGGATGATGCGCCGCGCCAGCGGCGCGCCGAAGATGCGCACGGTCAGATCGGTCGCCAGGAAGATAAACGGGAAAGTAAAGGCGCCCCAGGTGGTATGGAAGCCGAAAACGGTGATCGGCAGCTGCACCAGGTAGTTGCTGGAGGTAATGATGGCGATATGAAACAGCGAAAGCCAGACCAACGCGGTGAAGCGCTGCTGTGCGGTAAACGAATACATGTTGTAGCCTTTTTAGCAGTGGGGTGAGGGAACCCAGTGTGTCTTGTCAAAACAGCAAAAAACGCTGCGCGGCGGCATGATACGCGTTTGCGCAACCAATGCAATGGTTAAATTTAACGCAAACGTTAACGCATCTTGCGCAGAAAAACTACCGGCGTAAACTAGGCGCTAATGAGATGCGGCGAGCGTTCGCCGATCGTTTTTGAACGAGAAAAATTGCATGACTGACTTATTTGCCCAGGCAGACCAGACGCTCGACGCGCTGGGGCTGCGCTGTCCGGAACCGGTGATGATGGTGCGTAAAACCGTGCGCCATATGGACAACGGCGAAACGCTGCTGATTATCGCCGACGATCCGGCCACCACCCGCGATATCCCGGGGTTCTGCCGCTTTATGGAGCACACGCTGGTGGCGCAGGAGACCGAACAGGTGCCATACCGTTATCTGTTACGTAAAGGCGTCTAACGGCGGCGCGGCCGAGTTAAAAGTTCCCTCCCCCAAATGACAACGGGCGCGGTATGCCGCGCCCGTGTTTGTTTCAGAGCTTAGCTGCGCTTTCTCAATAGCCGCAGCGCGTTGGCGGTGACCAGCGCGGTGGCGCCGGAGTCAGCCAGTACCGCCAGCCACAAACCGGTCAGCCCCAGCAGGCTGGTGATCAGGAAGACCCCCTTCAACCCCAGCGCGATGGTGATGTTTTGCCGGATATTGGCGTGGGTGGCGCGTGAGATGCGGATCATCTCCGCGACGCCCACCAGCCGGTTGTGGGTCAGGGCGGCGTCGGCGGTTTCCAGCGCCACGTCGGTGCCGCTGCCCATGGCGATGCCGATGTTGGAGGCTTTCATCGCCGGGGCGTCGTTGATGCCGTCGCCGATCATCGCCGTCGGGCGCAGTTCGCTCAGTTCGGTGACCGCGCTGACCTTATCTTCCGGCAGCAGACCGGCGCGATAGTCGAGGCCCAGCTCGCCGGCGATCGCGGCGGCGGCGCGCGGGTTGTCGCCGGTCAGCATCACGCCGCGAATGCCCAGCGCGTTCAGTTCGGCTATCGCCTGCTTGGCGTCGCCGCGCAGCGTATCGCGCAGCGCCAGCAAGCCGATGGGCGCGCCGTCTTCCAGCACCACCACCGCCGTTTTGCCGGCGTTTTCCAGCTTGTCTACCTGGCTCTGCCATTGGGTGGCGAGCAGGCCCGGCGCCAGCTTGCCCGGCGCGCTGATCAGCACGGTCTTGCCGTCCACGATCCCTTCCACGCCGACGCCGGCCAGCGCGCGGCGCGCCTGCGCCAGCGGCAGCTCAGCTCCGCTCTCGGCGGCGCGGTTGATGATCGCCTGCGCCAGCGGGTGATGCGAACCGGCTTCCACCGCGGCGGCAAGCTGCAGCAGCCGCTGTTCGGTGAGCGCGCCGATAGGCAGCACGTCGGTCACCGTCGGCTTGCCTTCGGTCAGGGTGCCGGTTTTATCGAAGGCGATGGTTTGGATCTGGCCCAGTTGCTCCAGCGCCGCGCCGCCTTTAATCAGCGCGCCGCGCCGCGTGGCGGCCGCCAGTCCGGAGGTAATGGCCGCCGGGGTCGAGATCACCAGCGCGCATGGACAGCCGATTAATAGCAGCGTCAGGCCGCGATAGATCCAGGTATCCCACGGCTGCGAGAACAGCAGCGGTGGCACCAGGATCACCGCGATGGCCAGCAGCATAATGGCCGGGGTGTAATAGCGGCTGAAGCGATCGAGGAAGCGTTCGATCGGCGCGCGGCGCTCTTCGGCCTCTTCAATCAACTGCAGAATACGGTCGATAGCATTTTTGCCGGGCTCGGAGATCACCTTCATCTGCGCCGCCTGATCGACGGACAGGCTGCCGGCAGCCACTTTCTCCCCCTGTTGGCGCTCGACCGGCACCGATTCGCCGGTCAGGGCGCTTTCATCGAAGCTGGCGAACGGATTGAGCAGCTCGGCGTCGGCCGGCAGGCGCCCACCGGGCGCGATTTCAATCACGTCGCCGGGGCGCAGGCTGGCGACCGGCACGCGTTTGCGTTCCGTGCCTTGTAGCAGCAGCGCATCTTCCGGCACCAGCTCCATCAGCGCCTTCACCCCGCGCCGTGCGCGGTTGGCGGCGTAGGATTCCAGCAGTTCGCCGACCATAAACAGCAGCAGCACCATCGCCGCTTCGGCGGTGGCGCCGATGAACAGCGCGCCGATGGCCGCCACGCTCATCAGCGTTTCGATGGCAAACGGCGTGCCGGAACGAATCAAACGCAGCGCCTTGGCGGCGACCGGCGCCAACCCGACCAGCGTGGTGGCGATAAAGGCGATGCGGCCCAGCTCCGGGTTAACCCGATCCAGCACCCAACTGACGACCATCAGGGTGGTTAACAGCAGCAGCGGCGCGAATTCACCGAAGCGTGAGGTTTTGGGCGCGGCGGTTTTGGCGGTCTGAGCGCCGAGCAGGGTAAAGCCGGCCTGGGCGACCGCGTCCTGGATCCGCAGGCTGATGTCGGACTGCGCGTCGACCACCAGTTTCTCGGTGGCGAACAACACGCGCGCGCTGTCGACGCCGGGGAGTGCGGTGACGGCATTTTCGATTTTCTTGGCGCAGCTGGGGCAGTCCATGCCGGTGACTTTCCAGCTGAAACGTTGGCTGCCGGAAGGGGGAGCGGCGGCCAGCCTGTCGCTTTCCTCGTCCGGATCGTCGGGTGCGGCGGTGCAGCAGCCGCTATCGCCATGATCGTGATGATGGTGGGCGTGTTCGGCCTGTGCGGCGGCGTTTTTCGGTTCGCTGCTGCAGCCGTGCTGAGTTTTGCTGTGGCTGTGGTTGCAGCCGCATCCGCCTTCGGCGTGGTGATGTTCCTGATGATTATGGTTTTGCTGATTGTGCATAACGTCCCCCTGCGGGCTGTTAAACGGGTTTGCTCAACTGACTCTACACCCTGGAGCCCACTCCAGAGTCAAGCGCCGGATGAGAATTATTGCTAACGGCGTTCAAGCGTAGAGAAGGGGGTATTCATTCAATAATGAATAATGCGGATTTTAATCTATCGGCTTTTCTTATCCCCTCTTGGGGCGAAAAGGCTCGCTGCCGTTAGTTTAAATAAGAAAATAATATTCCTATAGAAACTAAAAAATCGCCTGACCTAATAATAAAGAGTTATTAATCTATAACGCTTTAGCAAAATTTACCTTTTCCCCTGGGTAAAGCCAGCATGATTCGCTTGAGTCTGCAGGCCGCATTGCTATTGAAGTTTGGTGCCAACTTATCCTCACCAAGTTTCATTTGTTTTGTAAATAAGCCTAAAAAGCAGCATAACAAACTTTCGTTGCGATAATAAATGGTTGATTATTTTATGTGCAGTTTTGCGACCCTGCCTATAATTGGAATCGATTACCATTTTTAATGGTGATCTTATTTGCTGATATATATGCATTAATTCTACCTAACACACTGCCGGTAACGGCGCATAAGCCCCTTCCAGCAAGCTTAAGGTTCATTAACCGTGGCTTACGGGGAGGTTATGTCTATCTGTCTGATTGGTATCAATCAGGTAATGAGTGGAATCGAACCAATGCAATCTACTAAAAAGGCAATTGAAATTACTGAATCCAGCCTTGCGGCCGCGACAACCGGCTACGATGCTGTAGATGACCTGCTGCATTATCATGAGCGGGGTAACGGGATTCAGATTAATGGCAAGGATTCATTTTCTAACGAGCAAGCTGGGCTGTTTATTACCCGCGAGAACCAAACCTGGAACGGTTACAAGGTATTTGGCCAGCCGGTCAAATTAACCTTCTCCTTCCCGGACTATAAGTTCTCTTCCACCAACGTCGCCGGCGATACCGGGCTGAGCAAGTTCAGCGCGGAACAGCAGCAGCAGGCTAAGCTGTCGCTGCAGTCCTGGGCCGACGTCGCCAATATCACCTTCACCGAAGTGGCGGCCGGTCAAAAGGCCAATATCACCTTCGGCAATTACAGCCAGGATCGTCCCGGCCACTATGATTATGGTACCCAGGCCTACGCCTTCCTGCCGAACACCATTTGGCAGGGCCAGGATTTGGGCGGCCAGACCTGGTACAACGTCAACCAATCCAACGTGAAGCATCCGGCGACCGAAGACTACGGCCGCCAGACGTTCACCCATGAGATTGGCCATGCGCTGGGCCTGAGCCACCCGGGCGACTACAACGCCGGTGAGGGCAACCCGACCTATAACGACGTTACCTATGCGGAAGATACCCGCCAGTTCAGCCTGATGAGCTACTGGAGTGAAACCAACACCGGTGGCGACAACGGCGGTCACTATGCCGCGGCTCCGCTGCTGGATGACATTGCCGCCATTCAGCATCTGTATGGCGCGAACCTGTCGACCCGCACCGGCGACACCGTGTACGGCTTTAACTCCAATACCGGTCGTGACTTCCTCAGCACCACCAGCAATTCGCAGAAAGTGATCTTTGCGGCCTGGGATGCGGGTGGCAACGATACCTTCGACTTCTCCGGTTATACCGCTAACCAGCGCATCAACCTGAATGAGAAATCGTTCTCCGACGTGGGCGGCCTGAAGGGCAACGTCTCGATCGCCGCCGGTGTGACCATTGAGAACGCCATTGGCGGTTCCGGCAACGACGTGATCGTCGGCAACGCGGCCAACAACGTGCTGAAAGGCGGCGCGGGTAACGACGTGCTGTTCGGCGGCGGCGGGGCGGATGAACTGTGGGGCGGTGCCGGCAAAGACATCTTTGTGTTCTCTGCCGCCAGCGATTCCGCACCGGGTGCTTCCGACTGGATCCGCGACTTCCAGAAAGGGATCGACAAGATCGACCTGTCGTTCTTCAATAAAGAAGCGCAGAGCAGCGATTTCATTCACTTCGTCGATCACTTCAGCGGCACGGCCGGTGAGGCGCTGCTGAGCTACAACGCGTCCAGCAACGTGACCGATTTGTCGGTGAACATCGGTGGTCATCAGGCGCCGGACTTCCTGGTGAAAATCGTCGGCCAGGTAGACGTCGCCACGGACTTTATCGTGTAACACAGCAACGGAACGCCCGGCGCAGTCTCGGCCGGGCGTGATGCAGGAGCCCGGTATGAAAGGTACTTTAACGCGCGCCGCTTTGGCGGCGGGTGGCATGATGGTGACGAGTGCGGTGATGGCCGGCAGTTTGGCATTGCCGACCGCGCAGTCGCTGGCGGGGCAATGGCAGGTGGCCGACAGCGAACGGCAATGCCAAATCGAGTTTCTGGCGCATGAACAAAGCGAGACCAACGGCTATCAGCTGGTGGATCGGCAACAGTGTTTGCAGAGCGTGTTTGCGGCGGAAGTCGTGGGCTGGCGCCCGGCTCCGGACGGCATCGCCTTGCTGCGGGCGGATGGCAGCACGCTGGCGTTCTTCTCGCGCGACGGCGATCTGTACCGCAATCAGCTGGGTGCGGATGATGCTCTGACGTTGAAAGCGCTGGCTTGATGAAGAAACGGGTTCGGCGCGCCGAACCCGCGGTAGGTCTCTACAGGTAGAGCGAACGCACGATCAGGAAGTGGCCGGAGAAGTAACAGAAAGCCACGATGGCGTCCGCCGCGCGGAAGGTGAAGCGGTAGCGGTTGAGCAGCCAAACCACGTTGGCCAGCAGCAGCAGCGAGGTGCCGGTCAGCAGCGAGAAGCCGAAATCGGTGCTGCGCAGGAAATATTGTTCGCCCGCCAGCCAGACCATCAGCAGCGTCATCGCCACGTAGGTAACGATCGGCCAGCGCATCTCTTCCAGCCGAGTCCAGACGGTGGCCAGCAGCAGTGCGCCGATCGCCAGCAGCGCCAGCGGCAGCGGCCAGAACAGGCTGAACGTCATCTGGCTGGCGAAACTCAGGGTGTACAGCAGGTGGGACAGGAAAAAGGCGCCGATGGCATACAGCACCCGTTCGCGCGGCAACAGGAGCAATGCGTCGCCGATCAGCGTCGCCAGCAGGCCGAGTACGATCAGATAACCCGCAGCGCTGAGCACCGGCGCCTGCCAGGCCAACAGCAACAGCAGCAGCAGCGTGACGGGTTTGAACACCCAGCGCTGCCAGCGCGGCCCACGGTAAGAGGCGTCGACGAACAGCCAACCGGAAAAGGATACGGCAAGGAACGGCCAACTCATTAATGTCTTCCTTATGTATGAGGGAGCCGCAACAACCGGCTCCAAACTGTCACCCATGTCACTTCTTCATTTCAGTGTAGGTAGCCTGCCGGCGATCGACAATGCTTTCTTGAGAATGCTATGTTTACGCTGATTTAGCCGCGAAGGAAATGGGAAACCGATGAGTAAGCCACCGTTATTTTTTGTCGCCGTGATTGCGCTGATCGCCGTGCTGGCCACGCAACGCTACTTCAAGCAGCGGCAGCAGGAGGCGGAAAACGATCGCGCGCCGATGCGCAGTCTGCAGGTGACGGTGAGCGACAAACGCGCGGTGCCGGTCACCAAGACCCGCGCGCCGCAGCGCGAGCCGTTGGTCAATGAACCGATGAATTACGAGGTGGTGTTCAGCCCGGTACAGGGAGGTGAAGACATCCAGCTGCGGCTGAAGCAATGGCAGTACAACCCGATAGAAAAGGGCGCGCAGGGCACGTTGAACATGCAGGGCACGCGCTTCGTCTCGTTCACCGCTCAGCCGTAGCGGTCACTTCTTCTTGATGGGCGGCTGTTTCTTTTGCCAGGCCAGCAGCTCGAACACGCCAAAGATAAAGATCTTGGCCTCTTGCCAGTAGCTGATCGGCTGATCCTTCGGCTGGGTGGATTTCAACAGCACCAGCTGCAGGCCGTGCATCACCACCATAAAGAACAGCGCCACGTCGATGAAATACTTCAGCGGCTTGGGAAACGGATGGAACAGGTTAGAGAGCAGGAAGCCCCACACGCACAGCATCAGCAGGCGGCCCAGATTAATCAACATGGTCGGTTTTCTCTTGCGAACGAATATAAAGGCGATAGGCCACCTGGCCGGCGACCTTCTCCCGGTGCAGCTGCCAGCTGGCAGGCACGTCCGCCGCGGCGCTTTCCGCCTCGGCTTCTACATAGATCCAGGCCTCGTCGGCCAGCCAGCCGCGTTGCTCCAGCAACAGGGCGGTCTCCGCCAGCAGGCCTTTGCGAAACGGCGGATCGAGGAACACCACGTCGAACGGTTGGCCATCGCCCGCCAGCCAGCTCAGCGCGTTGGTGTTGATAACCACCCCTTTGCCCTGCAGCAGCGCCAGATTTTTTTCCAGCTGCTGCGCCACCGGCCGTTCGAATTCGAGCAGCGTGGCGCTGCCGGCATAGCGCGACAGCGCTTCCAGCCCCAATGCGCCGCTGCCGGCGAAACAGTCGAGGCAGCGCGCGCCCTGAATCACCGGCGCCAGCCAGTTGAACAGGGTTTCGCGTACCCGATCGGTGGTGGGGCGCAGCCCCGGGCTGTTCGGCACCGGGAGTTTGCGACCGCGCCATTGGCCGCCGATGATGCGGATCTGTCCGGCTGCGGCCTGGGGCGGTTTTTTGGCCGCCGCCCGTGGCGAGAGTCTTGTCATAAGCGTTGTTTGGTTTCTTTCGCGGCGCGGGGCCGCCGAGGTTAACGAAAAGTTGTCCCTATTCTACCGGTGACGGGCGTCGGGGGAACGGTAAAACGTTGTTGTCTGATTTCACGCCGGAAAGCATGCCGGATGCGTGTTGCTGGGCGAGGGAAAGTGATAGACTCGGCGGATTATTGTCAGCATATATCCTTCAGGTATGGAGGGTAAGCGAGCCTTCGGTACGGAGTAGAGTCATAACATGGCAAAAGATAAGAAACGTGGGTTTTTCTCCTGGCTGGGGTTTGGCCAGAAGGAGAAGGAAGAAGATCAACAGCAACCTGAGCCGTCGGTAGAGCAGGCGGAACCTCAGGCCGCGGAGACGCCGGCTGAACCGGTCACCGCCAAGCTGGACGACAAGCTCCCCGCCCAGGAATCTGAACCTGCCGCCTCCGTCGACACCCCGGGAGAGTGGGATAACGGTCAGGCCGGCGAGCAAATCGCGGAAAATCTGCCGGTAGCGGCCGAGCATCCAGCGGCGCAAGCGCTGGCCGAAGAGATCGTCAGCGTCACCGAACAGGTGGCGGCGCAGCAGCAACCTGTTACCGAACCCGAGCCGGTCGTCGAACCCGAGCCAGTCATCGAACCTGAGCCGGTCGTTGAGCCTGAGCCGGTCGTTGAGCCTGAGCCGGTCGTTGAGCCTGAGCCGGTCGTTGAGCCCGAGCCGGTCGTTGAGCCTGAGCCGGTCGTCGAACCCGAGCCGGTCGTTGAGCCTGAGCCGGTCGTTGAGCCTGAGCCGGTCGTTGAGCCTGAGCCGGTCGTCGAACCCGAGCCGGTCATCGAGCCCGAGCCGGTCATCGAACCCGAGCTGGTCGTCGAATCTGAGCCGGCCGTTGAGCCAGAGCCGGAAGCGGAAGAAGAGCCGCTGGAACCCGTCGTGCCGGCCGCTGCGCAAGAGCAGGAGCGCCCGACCAAAGAGGGCTTCTTCGCGCGCCTGAAGCGCAGCCTGCTGAAGACCAAGCAGAACCTCGGCTCCGGCTTTATGGGGCTGTTCCGCGGTAAAAAGATCGACGACGACCTGTTCGACGAGCTGGAAGAACAGCTGCTGATCGCCGACGTTGGCGTGGACACCACGCGCAAGATCATCACCTCCCTGACTCAGCACGCCAGCCGCAAGCAGCTAAAAGACGCCGAAGCGCTGTACGGCAAGCTGAAGGAGGAAATGTCCGAAATTCTGGCCAAGGTCGATCAGCCGCTGGATGTCAGCGGGAAAACCCCGTATGTCATCCTGATGGTCGGCGTGAACGGCGTGGGTAAAACCACCACCATCGGCAAGCTGGCGCGCCAGTTCCAGGCGGAAGGCAAGTCGGTGATGCTGGCGGCGGGGGACACCTTCCGCGCCGCGGCGGTGGAGCAGCTGCAGGTGTGGGGTGAACGCAACCGCATTCCGGTGGTGGCGCAGCATACCGGTGCGGATTCCGCTTCGGTGATCTTCGATGCGGTGCAGGCCGCCAAGGCGCGCGGCATCGATGTGTTAATCGCCGATACTGCCGGCCGTCTGCAGAACAAATCGCACCTGATGGAAGAGCTGAAGAAGATCGTCCGCGTCATGAAAAAACTGGACGACCAGGCCCCCCATGAGGTTATGCTGACGCTCGATGCCAGCACCGGCCAGAATGCCGTCAGTCAGGCGAAATTATTTAATGAGGCCGTGGGCTTAACCGGCATCACGCTGACTAAACTGGACGGTACCGCCAAGGGCGGGGTGATCTTCGCCATCGCCGATCAGTTCGGTATCCCGATCCGCTATATCGGCGTCGGGGAAGGCATCGAAGATTTGCGGCCGTTTAAGGCTGACGATTTTATTGAGGCACTTTTTGCCCGAGAGGATTAATACGGATGATTCGCTTTGAACAGGTCAGTAAAGCTTATCTGGGCGGACGGCAAGCGCTGCAGGGGGTTGATTTCCATCTGCGCCCGGCGGAAATGGCGTTTCTGACCGGCCATTCCGGCGCGGGGAAAAGTACCCTGCTGAAACTGATTTGCGGTATCGAACGGCCCAGCGCCGGCCACATCTGGTTTGGCGGCCACGACATCAGCCGTTTGAAAAACCGCGAGGTGCCGTTCCTGCGCCGGCAGATCGGCATGATCTTCCAGGATCACCACCTGCTGCTGGATCGCACGGTGTATGACAACGTGGCGATGCCGCTGATCATCGCCGGCGCCAGCACCGAAGACATCCGTCGCCGCGTCTCCGCCGCGCTGGACAAGGTCGGTCTGCTGGATAAAGCGAAGAACTTCCCGATTCAGCTGTCCGGCGGTGAGCAGCAGCGCGTGGGCATCGCCCGTGCGGTGGTGAACAAGCCGGCGGTGCTGCTGGCGGATGAACCGACCGGTAACCTGGACGATGCGCTGTCGGAAGGCATCCTGCGCCTATTTGAAGAATTCAACCGCGTCGGCGTGACCGTACTGATGGCGACGCACGACACCGGGCTTATCGCCCGCCGCAATTACCGCATCCTGACGCTGAGCCAGGGCCGCATGCAAGGAGGCGCTCACCATGGCCAATAACGCAAAAACCGCCAAGAGCAAGGCGCTGCGCGGCGGCTGGCGCGAACAGTGGCGTTACGCCTGGATGAACGCCATCAAAGACATGCTGCGTCAGCCGTTGGCGACGCTGCTGACGGTGATGGTGATCGCTATTTCCCTGACGCTGCCGAGCGTGTGCTACATCGTGTGGAAAAACGTCAGCACCGCGGCCAGCCAGTGGTATCCAACGCCGCAGCTGACCGTCTATCTGGATAAATCGCTCGATGACGACGCCGCGCTGAAAGTGCTCGACGCCATCAAGGCGGAAGCCGGCGTGGAGAAGGTGAACTACCTGTCGCGTGAAGAAGCGCGCGGCGAGTTCCGCAACTGGTCGGGCTTTGGCGGCGCGCTGGACATGCTGGAAGAGAACCCGCTGCCGGCGGTGGCGATCGTCACGCCGAAGCTGAGCTTCCAGAGTTCGGACACCCTCAACACCCTGCGCGATCGCGTGGCGGCGGTGCAGGGCGTCGAAGAAGTGCGTATGGATGACAGCTGGTTTGCCCGCCTGGCGGCGCTGACCGGACTGGCGGGCCAGATCGCGGCGATCATCGGCGTGCTGATGATCGTGGCGGTGTTCCTGGTGATCGGCAACAGCGTGCGTCTGAGCATCTTCAGCCGCCGTGACACCATCAACGTGATGAAACTGATCGGCGCCACCGACGGTTTTATCCTGCGGCCGTTCCTCAACGGCGGGGCGATGCTGGGCTTTGCCGGCGCGCTGCTGTCGCTGGTGCTGTCCGGGGCGCTGGTGTGGCAGCTGGAGTCGGTGGTCGCCGGCGTGGCCAAGGTGTTCGGCACCACCTTCACCCTGCACGGGCTGGGCTGGGATGAGGCGCTGCTGCTGCTGATCATCTCCGCGATGATCGGCTGGATCGCCGCCTGGCTGGCGACGGTGCAACATTTACGCCGATTTACACCACAGTAAGATTTTTTTGGTATACTCTTCTCCTGCTGCTTTTGATCGCGTTGCGGGAGAAGAGTGACCTCAAGCGAAGTCAGCACCATCCCTCTCTTCTTAGCGCACAAATTCCCTATCGGCCTGCACCTTCGTCACGTATTGTCAGCAACAATGCTTGCAAAAAAGGGTGAACTTCTGGGGCGGAGTACGGTCAAAAATTGCAGCAAATGTTAAGGTGCCCGGCGTGTGGAACCGCTTTTGCTTCAGCAACTGCCGTAGAATCAATCATTTCCCCGCTGTAATAATCACCTGCATGATTTTGTATTCTCATAGAGAGGGTTTGAATGACCAAAGAAATGCAAACTTTAGCCTTAGTACCCCAAGGTAGCTTGGAAGCCTATATCCGGGCAGCCAACGCCTATCCGATGCTGACGGCAGAGGAAGAGCGGGAGCTGGCTGAACGGCTGCATTATCAGGGCGATCTGGATGCCGCTAAGCAGCTCATCCTGTCTCACCTGCGCTTTGTCGCTCATATTGCCCGCAACTATTCAGGCTATGGTCTGCCGCAGGCGGATCTGATTCAGGAAGGCAATATCGGCCTGATGAAAGCCGTTCGCCGCTTCAACCCTGAAGTCGGCGTGCGTCTGGTTTCCTTTGCGGTGCATTGGATTAAGGCGGAAATCCACGAGTACGTATTGCGCAACTGGCGCATCGTGAAAGTGGCGACCACCAAAGCGCAGCGCAAGCTGTTCTTTAACCTGCGCAAAACCAAACAGCGTTTGGGCTGGTTCAACCAGGACGAAGTGGAACTGGTGGCCCGTGAGCTGGGCGTAACCAGCAAAGACGTGCGCGAGATGGAATCGCGCATGGCGGCGCAGGACATGACGTTCGATCCGACTCCGGACGACGAGGCCCGCGACGGCCAGTCGATGGCGCCGGTGCTGTACCTGCAGGACAAGAGCTCGGACTTCGCCGAAGGCATCGAGGAAGATAACTGGGAAAGCAACGCCGCAGACAAACTGGCCTATGCGCTGGAAGGTCTGGACGAGCGCAGCCAGCATATCATCCGCGCCCGTTGGCTGGACGACGACAACAAGTCGACGCTGCAGGAGCTGGCCGATCAGTACGGCGTTTCCGCCGAACGCGTGCGCCAGCTGGAAAAGAACGCCATGAAGAAACTGAAAATGGCGATCGAAGCCTGAGTCGATGCGAGATTCGATAAAAAAAGCCCGGCAAGCCGGGCTTTTTAGTGCCTGAAATTCGGCGCTATGGCGCCACGGCGGCAAAGTCTGGCGCCGGGCAGTCGTAGCCGAATTTCGCCGCCCACGGGTAGCGGGTGCCGGTGTTGATGTAGCGCTGATAAAGCGCCCGGCCGGTTTTGGCGTCGCGCTTGATAACCCAACTGGCGGCGTTACACAGCACGGCGGCATAGGCCTGGCTCTTCGGCGGCAGCAGATCGGCCGCCTGCTGCGCCAGCCCAACCGCCTGCCAGCGATAGTGCAGGAAACGGTTGTCTTCCGCCGGTAGCGCCGCCTTGGCGCGCGCCGCTTCTGCGCTGTCGATCCAACTTTTGTGCTTCAGCTCGCGAGTATCGAACGCATCCCCCAGATAGGAATAGCCGGCGCCATAGATGGCGTAGTCCGGCGTCATTTCGTAGCCGGTAAACTCCAGCCCTTGGGAACGCAGCAGGTTGGCGGCGCGATAGTAAGCCTGCGCACGCGCCAGCGGTGCGGCGGATTTGTCCTTGGCGGCCTTCAGCTCGTCGGCATACTGCTGCGCCGCCTGCCGGTAGTTGGGGATATCGAAGTAGGCCAGCGCCTCCGGCGCTCTTCCGGCGCGCATCAGACGCCGCGCCAGCAGTTCGCGCAGCTGCACCTCCGGCGTGATCTGCTGGCCGCCGTAGTCGTCCGGGTTTACCGGCTTGAGCGGTGTTGTCGGCGCCGGGGCGTGCTTATCGACAAAGCCTTTCAACTCATCGACGGTCAGCACCCGCTCCGCCACATCGGCCACGTCGGCCCAATAGAGCGCCTTGCCGCGATACAGCAGGTCCATCGCCTGTAGATAGTCGCCGCGGTTCAGCGCCAGGATGGCCTGTTCGCCAGCCACCCGGCATTCGGGCACGATGGTTTCCGCAACGAAGTCGGCGTTGCGCTGTTCGCCCCAGCTTTCGTCGGCGGGGAACGCGCTTGCCGCCTTGGCGTAGGCGGCGGTGGCGGCTTTCACATCGCCGTCGCGCAGCGCCATTTTGGCGCGCAGCCACCACGCCAGGCCGCTGTCGCCGGCGTTTTTCAGCAGGCTCGCCGCCATCGGGTACTGCCCCGAACGGTAAGCCAGCGCCGCCAGCCGATCGCTGCCGGCGAAGCCGCTTTTCACTGAGCCGTCCAGCAGCGTCAGGATCTGGCTGATGATTTGCGCGGAGCGGCCGTTGCCATCGGTATCCGCCATTTGCAGGTTGCCGCTGCGGGCGAACAGCTCAATGGTCACCAGCTGCTGGATCAACGGATCGCCGATAACCTGTTTCAGCGTGTCCAAATGGTCGGGATTGACCAGGAAGCTGGAGACGTACTGCAGCGACTGCCCGCCGCTCGGATCGCCCTGCGCCGCCTGCTGTGCGTACAGGTGGGCGGCGGGGGCGACGTCACCCAGCCACAGGTGGATGCGCGCCTGCTGCCCAAGGCTGCTCAGCGCCAGCTGATCGGGATCGGCGGCGCCGTTTTTCACCCGATCGATCACCTGCTGGAATGCTGCCAGCGCCTGTTCGAGCGCGGCTTTTGGCGGATGCTCGGCGGCGGGGGCTGTTTCACCGGATTCGTTCACCGGCGTTCCGTGGTCCGCCATCAGTACCCGCCCCAGCGAATACTGCGCCCGCAGCCCCCAATCGCCCTGCTCGGCGGCCGGTAGCTTCAGCACCTGCTGGAAATAGTCTGCGGCGCGCGGATCGTGGCTGGCGAAAGCCACGGCGCCCAGTTGATAGAGACGCGCAGCGTTGGACAACCCTTGCGTATTGACGGCGTCAGCCTCTTCTACCGTTTTGGCGGCGCGCATTTTGCCGATCGCTATCGTTTCCGGCGATTGCGGCATCGGTTTCGGCGGCATCGGCGGCGGCGGGGCCTGCCAGTGCGGCAACTGACTGTCCGCCGGCACCAGCCGGCCGGCTTCGAAGGCGAAATTGCCCTCCGGCATATACAGCAGGGTGCCGTTGCGGTCTATCAGCAGCCGGTTAGGAAAATCCGGGCCGCAGGCATAGCCGTTCAGCGGCAGCGCCAGCGCGGCGCCGATCAGCATGGCCAGCGGAAGAAGGCGGCGGGTGTTCCGTGCCGCGCGCGTATCAAGGTGTGACAAGGGTGCCTCCTGGCGTCAGTTGTTGGCAGCGCAGCCAGCCCAGCGGCCGGGATTGCCCGGCGCGCAGCTGATCGCCGCTGATGCGAATAAAGCGTTGCCGTTGCGGTGCGGATTCCAGCCGGTAGTTGCCGACCGCGTCCGCCGCCAGGCAGTCGTCGGCGCGGATGATGACTTCTTGCGGCAGCGGGGCGTCCACCGGCCCGTTGTTATGAATTATCAGATCATACAGCCCGTTTTGCTGTGGCTGAGGCCTAAATTTTACCTGCCAGTCGACATTCAGCGGCCGCCGTTCGATCACCGCTCGCAGCGTGGCGAGCGACCAGGCGCGCCGATCGTCCGCCAGCGGCAAGCGGAACCAGATAATGCCGCGCAGCCGGGGCGGCGTTTGCTGCGCCAGCGTTTGCAGAAAATCGGCGATCTGCTGCGGCGCGACCGTCAGTTCGCGGCCGTTGCCCGCCATGCGCAGCGAGGATTCGCTCTCCACCTGCGCGCCCTGTGCATCAAACCCCAGCAGTGCCATGCCGTAGGCCGGCAGCGCGACGCGAAACGGCTTCGGTGTGACGGCGGCGTACTGCCGCACCCAGCGTAGCGCTAAGGAGCCGTCAAACAGCCCCTGCTGCGGCGAGAGCACCGCATGCACCTGCAGGACGGAACTGTCGGCCTGTTGCAGTACGCCGGGCAGGCCGGGTGAACCGATCCAGGCGGGCAGGGCGGTGATGCCGAGTTGCAAAGCGGCGGGCAGCCGTTGACGTAGCCGCTGCAGAAAGCGTTGGTAGTCCGGCAGGCGGGCCGTGGCGGCGTCATGATCGATCTCGACGCCGGTGACGGGCAGCCCGGCCGCCTGCCAGCGCTGGGCGAGCGCCAGCAGACGCTGGATAATGGCTTCTTGGTCCAGCTGCGGCAGCTGGCCGTCGAGGCGTGCTACCAGCCAGAGCGGGCGGCCGTCCTGCTTCAGCAGGCTGAGATCGGCCGGGATTTCTCGCCAGCCCTCGCGTGGATGCACCTGCAGCGCCAGCACCCGCAGCCCGGCGAACAGATCGCGGCTGTGCGCCAGCGCATCGGCGTGCTGCGGCGTCCAGACCCGCTGCCAGACATAAACCTGCTGATCCCAGTCTGAGGCCAGGCGCAGCGCCTGCTGGCGCCCGAGGAACGCGGCCGCCAGCCCCAGCGCAATCAAGACCAGCGCCGCCAACCGGCGTTTCATTTTTGCCAGAGATCGCCCTGCGGTGCGAAGCCGCAGGCGCGCATGAAGTTATCGACTTCCCCGCGTTCGCGCGGCGCCAGGCCGGCGGTCGACAGCTGCCAGTGAGCGACCTGCGGCAGCTGACGCTGCGCATCCTGCACCAGGTAAAGACCGACGCCGCGGCGGCGCGTCACTTCGCGCACCAGCAAGTCCTGCAGCTCGGCGCGGTCATCCTGCAGCGCAATTTTCACCGCGCCCAGCAGACGCTCGTTGAAGCGGGCGGCAAACAGCGCCTTGCCGCCGCTCAACCAGCTCTGCCACTGTTCCGGCTGCTGATGCGGCCAAATTTTATCGAGATCGATAAGGTCTTGCGGGGACAGCGCGGTCAGGCGCTCGATGGTCAGTTTCATACAGAATTTCCGCGCAGCTAAATGATGCCGACAGTGTAATAGATCTTGTGCAGAGCGTTGTGTAAGTTTTTCTGTACGATTACTGTTCAATATGTTTTTTGCACGGGGCATTTTCCGAGTAAATAGTTAGTAAAGGGATTGTTAACCAGCACAACGCGCTACGCCTCAAGGTAAACGGCGCAGATTTAATTCGAATTTTATCCTGTTTACACCGCTTGTTTCTGCCTGATGAAGTTGATTTGCAGCAGAAAATTCCTGTTTAATGGCATGAAAAATAAAGTCTTATTAGAAAATAATGCCGACAAAGCGCCTAAATCATTATTACTTATAACAAAAGCGGTCAATAACGATCGGGCGCAGGCAAACACAACAGGTACGTTCACAACGACAGATGGGGATTTGCGGATGAAATTAACAACAGGTAAGGCACTGCTGGCGGGTTGCATTGCGATGGCCATGAGCCAGGCGGCTATGGCGAAAGACATCAAGGTGGCGATCGTCGGGGCGATGTCCGGCCCGGTCGCGCAGTATGGCGACATGGAGTTTACCGGCGCGCGCCAGGCGATTGCCGACATCAACGCCAAGGGCGGCATCAAGGGCGACAAGCTGGTCGGCGTGGAATACGACGACGCCTGCGATCCGAAACAGGCGGTTGCGGTCGCCAACAAGGTGATCAACGACGGCATTCGTTACGTGATTGGCCACCTGTGTTCCTCTTCCACTCAGCCGGCGTCCGATATCTATGAAGACGAAGGCGTGATCATGATTACCCCGGCGGCCACCAACGCCGATCTGACCACTCGCGGCTACAAGATGATCCTGCGCACCACCGGTCTGGATTCGGATCAGGGCCCGACCGCCGCCAAATACATCCTCAGCGACATCAAGCCGAAGCGCATCGCCGTGGTGCACGATAAGCAGCAATACGGCGAAGGCCTGGCGCGCTCGGTGCGCGACAGCCTGAAAAAACAGGGTACCGAAGTGGCGATGTTCGAAGGCATCACCGCCGGCGACAAAGACTTCTCCACCCTGGTGGCGCGCCTGAAGAAAGAGAATATCGATTTCGTGTATTTCGGCGGTTACTACCCGGAAATGGGCCAGATCCTGCGTCAGGCCAAACAGGCCGGGTTGACCACCCGCTTCATGGGGCCGGAAGGCGTGGGCAACTCCTCGCTGTCCAACATCGCCGGCGCCGCCTCGGAAGGCATGCTGGTGACGCTGCCGAAACGCTACGATCAGGTGCCCGCCAACCAGCCGATCGTCGATGCGCTGAAGGCCAAGAAGCTGGATCCGACCGGCCCGTTCGTCTGGACCACCTATGCCGCGCTGCAGTCGCTGACCACCGGGATGGAGCGCAGCGGCAGCCAGGAGCCGGCGGACATCGTCAAGGATCTGAAAACCGGCAAGCCGGTGGACACCGTGATGGGGCCGCTGAGCTGGGATGACAAGGGCGATCTGAAAGGCTTCGAGTTCGGCGTGTTCGAATGGCATGCCAACGGCACGTCCACACCGATCAAATAAGCCATAATGATTAGGGTGGGGCGCAGCCCGCTGCGCCCGGCGGGTCGGCTTGCCGGCCCCGTCTCCCTTTACCCGCCGGTTCTCCGTCGGCGGGTTTCGCAGCCAAGGGTTCAGAGTATGTCAGAGCAGCTCCTCTATTTTCTGCAGCAGATGTTCAACGGCTTAACGTTGGGCAGCACCTATGCATTGATCGCCATCGGTTACACCATGGTTTACGGCATCATCGGCATGATCAACTTCGCCCACGGCGAGGTGTACATGATCGGCAGCTATGTCTCCTTTATCGTTATCGCCGCCCTGATGATGCTCGGCATCGACGTCGGCTGGTTGCTGATCGGCGCCGCGTTCCTGGTCTCGATCGTCATCGCCAGCGCCTACGGCTGGAGTATCGAGCGGGTGGCCTACAAACCGGTGCGCAACTCCAAGCGCCTGATTGCGCTGATCTCGGCCATCGGCATGTCGATATTCCTGCAAAACTACGTCAGCCTGACGCAGGGTTCGCGCGATCTGGCGCTGCCCAGCCTGGTGACCGGCCAGTGGGTGCTGGGGGAAAGCAACGGCTTCGCCGCCACCATCAGCACCATGCAGCTGACCATCTGGCTCGTGACCTTCCTGGCGATGCTGGCGCTGACGCTGTTTATCCGCTATTCACGCATGGGCCGCGCCTGCCGCGCCTGCGCGGAAGATCTGAAGATGGCCAGCCTGCTGGGCATCAACACCGACCGGGTGATCTCGCTGACCTTCGTCATTGGTGCGGTGATGGCGGCGGTGGCCGGGGTGTTGCTCGGCCAGTTCTACGGCGTCATCAACCCTTACATCGGCTTTATGGCCGGTATGAAAGCCTTTACCGCTGCGGTCCTGGGCGGCATCGGCAGCATTCCCGGCGCGATGATCGGCGGCCTGGTGCTGGGCGTGGCGGAAGCGCTGACCTCCGCTTATTTGAGCACCGAATACAAAGACGTGGTGTCGTTCGCGTTGCTGATCGTGGTGCTGCTGATCATGCCGACCGGCATTCTTGGGCGTCCGGAGGTTGAGAAAGTATGAAACTCAATCTGCTTAATGCGCTGATCGCCACGGCGGTGCTGTTCGTGATGGCGTCGTTCCTGATGGGCATGCAGCTCAGCCTGGACGGCACCAAACTGGTGGTGCACGGCGCGGCGGAAGTGCGCTGGATGTGGATCGGCATCGGCTGCGTCAGCGTCTTTTTCTTCCAGCTGTTGCGCCCGCTGCTGCTGCAGGGCCTGAAAAAGGTCTCCGGCCCGGCGTTCGTGCTGCCGAGCTTCGACGGCACCACGCCGCGGCAAAAGCTGCTGGCGGCTCTGCTCATCGTCGCGGCGGTCGCCTGGCCGTTCCTGGTGTCGCGCGGCACGGTGGATATCGCCACCCTGACGCTGATCTACGTGATGCTGGGCCTCGGCCTCAACGTGGTGGTGGGTTTGTCCGGTCTGCTGGTGCTCGGCTACGGCGGTTTCTATGCTATCGGCGCCTACACCTACGCGCTGCTGAATCACTATTACGGTTTCGGATTTTGGGAGAGCCTGCCGCTGGCGGGTATCGTCACCGCCGCCTTCGGCTTCCTGCTCGGTTTCCCGGTGCTGCGGCTGCGCGGCGACTATCTGGCGATCGTGACGCTCGGCTTCGGCGAGATCGTGCGCATCCTGCTGCTGAACAATACCGAGATCACCGGCGGGCCGAACGGCATCAGCCAGATCCCGAAACCGACCTTTTTCGGCCTGGAGTTCAACCGCAGCGTGCGCGACGGCGGTTGGGATACCTTCCATAACTTCTTCGGCCTGAAATACGATCCGAGCGATCGCATCGTGTTCCTGTACCTGGTGGCGCTGCTGCTGGTGGTGCTGACGCTGTTCGTCATCAACCGCCTGCTGCGCATGCCGCTCGGGCGCGCCTGGGAAGCGCTGCGTGAAGACGAGATCGCCTGCCGCTCGCTGGGCCTCAGCCCGACGCGCATCAAGCTGACCGCCTTTACCATCAGCGCCGCCTTCGCCGGGTTTGCCGGCGCGCTGTTCGCCGCGCGCCAGGGTTTCGTCAGCCCGGAATCCTTCACCTTCGTCGAGTCGGCCTTCGTATTGGCGATCGTGGTGTTGGGGGGCATGGGCTCGCAGTTCGCGGTCATTCTGGCGGCGATCCTGCTGGTAGTGTCGCGCGAGCTGATGCGCGATCTGAATGAATACAGCATGTTGCTGCTGGGTGCGCTGATGGTGCTGATGATGATTTGGCGGCCGCAGGGGCTGTTGCCGATGAAACGGCCGCAGCTGAAGCTGCAGGCGGCGGACATTCACGCGGGCAAGGGGGAACAGGCATGAGCGTTCAACCTTTACTTCAGGTGGAAGGCCTGTCGATGCGTTTCGGCGGGTTGCTGGCGGTCAACAATGTGGCGTTGACGCTCAATGAAGGCGAAATCGTGTCGCTGATCGGCCCCAACGGCGCCGGTAAAACCACGGTATTCAACTGCCTGACCGGTTTTTACCGCCCGAGCGGCGGCACCATCAAATTGCGCGATCGCCATCTGGAAGGGCTGGCGGGGCAGGCCATCGCCCGTATGGGCGTGGTACGCACCTTCCAGCACGTGCGGCTGTTCCGTGAAATGACGGTGATTGAGAACCTGCTGGTGGCGCAGCATCAGCACCTGAAAAGCGGCGTGTTCGCCGGGCTGTTGAAAACCCCGGCTTTCCGCCGCGCCGAAGCCGAGGCGCTGGCGCGCGCGGCAGAGTGGCTGGAGCGCGTCGGCCTGCTATCGATGGCCAACCGTTCTGCGGGCAACCTGGCCTACGGGCAGCAGCGTCGGCTGGAGATCGCCCGCTGCATGGTGACCCGGCCGGAGCTACTGATGCTGGACGAACCGGCCGCCGGCCTCAACCCGAAAGAGACCGACGAGCTGGATCATCTGATCGTCGAGCTGCGCGATCGGCATAAGGTCTCGGTGCTGCTGATCGAGCACGACATGAAGCTGGTGATGGGCATTTCCGATCGCATTTACGTGGTGAATCAGGGCACGCCGCTGGCGCAGGGCACACCGGCGGAGATCCGCAACAACCCGGACGTGATCCGGGCTTATTTGGGCGAAGAATAATATGTTGTCATTCAATCAGGTATCCGCCCATTACGGCAAAATTCAGGCGCTGCATCAGGTCAGTCTCACGATAAGTCAGGGCGAAATCGTGACGTTAATCGGCGCCAACGGCGCCGGTAAAACCACGCTGCTCGGCACCCTGTGCGGCGAACCGCGCGCCAGCGAAGGCAGCATCGTCTTTCAGGGCCAGGACATCACCCAGTGGCAAACCTCGCGCATCATGCGTGAAGCGGTGGCGATCGTACCGGAAGGGCGGCGCGTCTTCTCGCGCATGACGGTGGAAGAAAACCTGGCGATGGGCGGCTTCTTCGCCGATCGCCAGCAGTATCAACAGCGCATCGAACGGGTGTTCACGCTGTTCCCGCGCCTGCTGGAGCGCCGAAGCCAGCGCGCCGGCACCATGTCCGGCGGCGAACAGCAAATGCTGGCCATCGGCCGCGCGCTGATGAGCCAGCCGAAGCTGCTGTTGCTCGACGAACCTTCGCTTGGGCTGGCGCCCATCATCATCCAGCAGATTTTCGACATCATTCAGCAGCTGCGGGAAGAGGGCATGACCATCTTCCTGGTGGAGCAAAACGCCAATCAGGCGCTGAAATTGGCGGACCGCGGTTATGTGCTGGAAAACGGCCGCGTGGTGTTGGAAGATACGGGGGCTGCATTGTTAGCCAACGAAGCAGTGAGGTCGGCGTATCTGGGCGGTTAATCCGCCCCCCTACGAATTAAAATAATCAGGTACGAGAAGAAGAAATGAAGACAGAAGGGTTACTCGCGCAGCGCATCGTTAACGTAAAAAGTTCGGCCATCCGTGAATTGCTTAAGCACAGCAAGATGGAACACGTCATTTCGCTGGCGGGCGGCATCCCCTCTGATGCGCTGTTCGATTTCGAAGGATTGAGCATTGCCACCCAGCAGGCGATCACCGAACAGCCGAAAAGCGCGTTCCAGTATGGCCTGACCGAGGGCAGCCCGCTGCTGCGTGAGCGCATTTGCGCGCTGTGCGCCGAGCGCGGCGTCACCGCGCGCGCGGAAGAGGTGATGGTCACCGCCGGTTCTCAGCAGGCACTGGATTTGGTGATGCGCGCCATCGTCAACCCGGGCGACGTGTTCGTGGTGGAGCGCCCGACCTACCTGGCGGCGCTGCAAACGCTGGAACTGGCGGAAGCCAACATCATGTCGGTCTCGTCCGACAGCGACGGCATGGTGGTGGAAGAGCTGGCCGAGCTGCTGAAAACCCAGCGTATCAAGGGCGTGTACGTGGTGCCGAACTTCGGCAACCCGAGCGGCATCACCCTCAGCGCCGCGCGCCGCGAACTGCTGGCGAAGCTGGCCGCCGAACATAACTTCCTGATCATCGAAGACGATCCGTACGGCGAGCTGCGTTTCACCGAAGAGCGCCACCCGACGCTGCATCAGGTGTCGCAGCGGGTGCTGGGCAATACCGACCACATCATCTATACCTCGACCTTCTCCAAGATCCTGGCGCCGGGCCTGCGCCTGGGATGGGCGATCCTGCCGCCGTTCCTGCTGCATAAAGTGGCGATCATCAAACAGGCGGCGGATCTGCACGCCAGCGCCCTGTCGCAGAGCATCGTCGAATGCTACCTCGGTCTGGATCGCCTGCCGGCCCAGATCGACAAGATCCGCGCCGCCTACAAACAGAAGGGTGAGATCCTGGCCGGTTTGGTGGAGCAGGAGCTGGGCGACTACATCACCTTCGATAAACCGAAGGGCGGCATGTTCCTGTGGGCGCGTTTCCGCCAGCCGTTCAACGCCACCGAATGGCTGAACACCACGCTGCAGCAGGGCGTGGTGTTCGTGCCGGGGGAATACTTCTTCTCCGACAACCCGGATCGTTCGACCTTCCGCCTGTCGTTCGCCACCGCCACCGAGCAGCAGATGCAAGAAGCGGTCGCGCGCCTGCGCCGTTCGCTATAAGCCTCGCGGCGGCGGAGCCGATGCCCGCCGCCGACATCAAACCGCCATCTTCACTTCACCTTGCCGTCATGTGGCTGTCATCTAACGGTTATTTTTCTGTCATCCGCGCATGGCATGTTAGCTTCCGAACAAAAAACTGATTCTTTTCGCTCACGCGCTTTTACACCAGCTTTTTCAGGAGTTAGGCATGCTCACCTACGCTATTCGCAAAACCACGCTGTGCGTCGCATTGACCCTGGCGGTCAGCGCCCAGGCGCTGGCGGCGGCAGAAATCCCGTTCTGGCATTCGATGGAAGGCGAACTGGGTAAAGAAGTGGACTCTCTGGCGGATCGCTTCAACCAGTCGCACAGCGACGTCAAGATTGTGCCGGTTTATAAAGGCAACTACGAACAGAGCCTGGCGGCGGGTATCGCCGCTTACCGCTCCGGCAAGGCGCCGGCGATCTTGCAGGTTTACGAAGTGGGCACCGCCACCATGATGGCCAGCAAAGCCATCAAGCCGGTCTACGAAGTGTTTAAAGAGGCCGGTATCAACTTCGACGAATCGGTGTTCGTGCCGACGGTGGCCGGCTATTACACCGACAACAAGAGCGGGCATCTGCTGTCGCAGCCGTTCAACAGCTCCACGCCGGTGCTGTACTACAACAAAGACGCCTTCAAAAAGGCCGGCCTGAACCCGGATCAACCGCCGAAAACCTGGCAGGAACTGGCGGCGGATACCGCCAAGCTGCGCGAAGCCGGCATGAAGTGCGGTTACGCCAGCGGCTGGCAAGGTTGGATCCAACTGGAGAACTTCAGCGCCTGGCACGGCGTGCCGTTCGCCAGTGAAAACAACGGTTTCGGCGGCACCAGTGCCAAGCTGGAGTTCAACCAACCGCTGCAGGTCAAGCATATCGCGCTGCTCGAAGCGATGAACAAGAAGGGTGATTTCACCTACTTCGGCCGCAAAGACGAATCCACCGAGAAGTTCTACAACGGCGATTGCGCCATCACCACCGCCTCTTCCGGTTCGCTGGCGGACATCAAGCACTACGCCAAATTCAACTACGGCGTCGGCATGATGCCGTACGACGCTGACGCGAAAAACGCGCCGCAGAACGCCATCATTGGCGGGGCCAGCCTGTGGGTGATGAACGGCAAAGACGCCGCCACCTACAAGGGCGTAGCCGAATTCCTGCAGTACCTGGCGCAGCCGGAAATCGCCGCCGAATGGCACCAGAAGACCGGCTATCTGCCGATCACCACCGCGGCTTACGACCTGACCAAGCAGCAGGGCTTCTATGACAAGAACCCGGGCGCCGACGTCGCCACTCGCCAGATGCTGAACAAGCCGCCGTTGCCGTTCACCAAGGGCCTGCGCCTGGGCAACATGCCGCAGATCCGCAGCGTGGTGGATGAGGAGCTGGAAGGCGTGTGGACCGGCAAGAAAACGCCTCAGCAGGCGTTGGACGCGGCCGTGCAGCGCGGTGACGTACTGCTGCGTCGCTTCGAAGCATCAACCAAATAACCCTGCGTCGCGGGCCCGGCGGACCGGGCCCGCGTCTTCACGCCGATCCTTCCGTGCCCGATTAATGGTTTAACTGCTATGTCATCTTCCCGTCCCGGTTTCGGCTGCAGCTGGTTGCCCTATGCATTGGTGCTGCCGCAGCTGCTGATTACCGCCGTGTTCTTTTTATGGCCCGCCGGCGAGGCGCTGTGGTATTCGGTGCAGAGTCTCGATCCGTTCGGCCTGTCCAGCCAGTTTGTCGGGCTGGATAACTTTAAGCAGCTGTTCCAGGATCCTTACTACCTCGACTCGTTCTACACCACGCTGATCTTCAGCTTCCTGGTGGCGGGCATCGGGCTGGCGGTCTCGCTGTTCTTCGCTGCGCTGGTGGACTACGTGCTGCGCGGCAGCCGCCTCTATCGCACGCTGATGATCCTGCCCTACGCGGTGGCGCCGGCGGTGGCGGCGGTGCTGTGGATCTTTCTGTTCAACCCCGGTCTCGGGTTGATCACCCACTTCCTCAATGGGCTGGGCTATAACTGGAACCATGCGCAAAACAGCGGCCAGGCGATGTTCCTGGTGGTGCTGGCCTCGGTATGGCAGCAGATAAGCTATAACTTCCTGTTTTTCCTCGCGGCGCTGCAGTCGATCCCGCGTTCGCTGGTGGAGGCGGCGGCCATCGACGGCGCCGGCCCGGTACGCCGCTTCTTCCATCTGGTGCTGCCGCTGATCGCGCCGGTGAGCTTCTTCCTGCTGGTGGTCAATCTGGTGTACGCCTTCTTCGATACCTTCCCGGTGATCGACGCCGCCACCGGCGGCGGGCCGGTGCAGTCCACCACCACGTTGATCTACAAGATCTACCGCGAAGGCTTCGCCGGGTTGGATCTCTCCAGCTCCGCCGCGCAGTCGGTGATCCTGATGCTGCTGGTGATCGGCCTGACGGTGATCCAGTTCCGCTTCGTTGAACGTAAGGTGCGCTACCAATGATTGAGAATCGACGCGGGCTGGATGTCTTCAGCCATGTGATGCTGATTATCGGCGTGCTGGTGGTGCTGTTCCCGCTGTACGTGGCCTTTGTCGCCGCCACGCTGGACGACAAACAGGTGTTTCAGGTGCCGATGACGCTGGTGCCCGGCGGCCACCTGTGGGAGAACATCCGCAATATCTGGCAGGGCGGCGTGGGCAACCTCAAAGTGCCCTTCTCGTTGCTGCTGCTGAACAGCGTGATCATGGCGCTGGCGATCACCTGCGGCAAGATCGCGGTGTCGGTGCTGTCGGCTTACGCCATCGTATATTTCCGTTTCCCGCTGCGCAGCCTGTTCTTCTGGCTGATTTTCCTCACCCTGATGCTGCCGGTGGAGGTGCGCATTTTCCCGACGGTGGAGGTGATCTCCAACCTCAACCTGCTGGACAGCTATACCGGCCTGACGCTGCCGCTGATGGCCTCGGCCACCGCCACCTTCCTGCTGCGCCAGTTCTTCATGACGTTGCCGGATGAGCTGCTGGAGGCGGCGCGCATCGACGGCGCCGGGCCGATGCGTTTCTTCTGGGACATCGTGCTGCCGCTGTCGAAAACCAATCTGGCGGCGCTGTTCGTCATCACCTTTATCTACGGCTGGAACCAATACCTGTGGCCGATCCTGATCACCAGCGACGCCTCGATGGACACCGCGGTGGCGGGCATCAAGAGCATGATCTCCACTTCCGGCGCGCCGACCCAGTGGAACCAGGTGATGGCGGCGATGATTCTGACTTTATTGCCACCGTTGGCGGTGGTGCTTCTGATGCAGCGCTGGTTTGTGCGCGGTCTGGTTGATAGCGAGAAATAACGACGATGGCAGGATTAAAACTACAGGCGGTCACCAAGTCTTACGACGGTAAAACGCCGGTGATCAAACAGATCGATCTCGATGTGGCGGACGGTGAGTTCATCGTGATGGTCGGCCCGTCCGGCTGCGGCAAGTCCACGCTGCTGCGCATGGTGGCCGGGCTGGAACGCACCACCAGCGGTGATATTTATATCGATACCCGGCGCGTGACCGATCTGGAGCCCAAGGATCGCGGCATCGCGATGGTGTTCCAGAACTACGCGCTCTATCCGCACATGAGCGTGTACGACAACATGGCTTACGGCCTCAAGATCCGCGGTTTCGGCAAGGATCATATCCGCCAGCGGGTGGAGGAGGCGGCGCGCATTCTGGAGCTGGAGCCGCTGCTCAAGCGCAAACCGCGCGAGCTATCCGGCGGCCAGCGCCAGCGCGTGGCGATGGGGCGCGCCATCGTGCGCGAACCGGCGGTATTCCTGTTCGACGAGCCGCTGTCCAACCTGGACGCCAAACTGCGGGTGCAGATGCGCCTGGAGCTGCAACAGCTGCACCGACGCCTGAAAACCACCAGCCTGTACGTGACCCACGACCAGGTGGAGGCGATGACGCTGGCGCAGCGGGTGATCGTGATGAATAAGGGCGTGGCGGAGCAGATCGGCACCCCGAGCGAAGTGTACCAACGGCCGGCTTCGCTGTTCGTCGCCGGCTTTATCGGCTCGCCGGCGATGAACCTGTTGCCCGGCACCCTGAGCGCCGACGGCGGCCAGCTGCTGCTGGCGGACGGCATGGCGCTGCCGTTGCCGGCGGCCAAGCCGCAGTGGGCGGGGCGGCCGTTGACGCTGGGCATTCGGCCGGAGCATATTCAGCGGGTGGCGCAAGGCCAGGGCGTGCCGCTGCAGCTGCAGACGCTGGAACTGCTGGGGCCGACAATCTGGCGCACGGCCAGTGGGGCGGCCACGGGGTGATCGCGAGGCTGTCGCATGAAACCTTGCCGGCGGCGGGCAGTACGCTATATTTGCAGCTGCCTGCTCAGGCGCTGCACTTCTTTGACACCCACAGCGGATTACGGATGGATTGATGACGAGACCCTGGCCTTACCCTCATATTGTCGCCCACCGCGGCGGCGGTTCTCTGGCGCCGGAAAACACCCTGGCGGCGATCGACGTCGGCGCGCGCCACGGCCACAAGATGATCGAGTTCGACGCCAAACTGGCGCAGGACGGACAAATTTTCCTGCTGCATGATGATACGCTGGATCGCACCAGCAACGGCTGGGGCGTGGCGGGCGAGCTGCCGTGGGATAAGCTGGTGCAGCTGGACGCCGGCAACTGGTACAGCTCGGCCTTCAAGGGCGAGCGGCTGCCGCTGCTGTCGGAGGTGGCGGAACGCTGCCGGGAACACAGCCTGATGGCCAATATCGAGATCAAACCGACCACCGGCAGCGACGATGAAACCGGCCGGGTGGTGGCGCTGGCGGCGCGGCTGCTGTGGCAAGGGCAGACCGACCCGCTGCTCTCCTCCTTCTCGGTGGAAGCGCTGGCGGCGGCGCAACGCACCGTGCCGGATTTGCCGCGCGGCCTGCTGCTGGAGGACTGGGACGACAACTGGCGCGAGCTGACCGAACGTCTGGACTGCGTCTCGCTGCATATCGACCACAAGGCGCTGACTGCCGAGCGGGTGAAAGCGTTGAAAGACGCCGGTCTGCGCATTCTGGTGTATACCGTTAACCAGCCGGATCGCGCGCGCCTGCTGCTCGACTGGGGCGTTGACTGCATTTGCACCGACCGGATAGATTTGATTGGCCCGGAGTTCTAATCCGGCGCCGATGAATCCTGCGACGACAAGCCTTGCCGCCGCACCACCGGAAGGAATGCGATGCCTGGCTTTATCCTGTCACTGTGGCACCAGATGGTGCTGTCATTACCGCTGTTCGTCCTGATCGCGTTGGGTTATGGGCTGATTCGCTGGGGGAAATGGCCTTCCAGCATCACCGATGGCCTGACGCGCTTTGTGTTTTCCCTCGCCTTGCCCGCCATGCTGTTTCGCATGATGTGCGACTTCTCGCAGCGCCCGGCGGTCGATGCCCGGCTGTTGATCGCGTTCTTCGGCAGTTGCCTGATCGTGTTCGTGCTCGGCCGCCTGGTTGCCCGGCACCTCTTCCGGCTGGATGGCGTCGCCGGATCGGTGTTTGCGCTGGGCGGTATTTTCTCCAATAACGTGATGCTCGGTTTACCGATCGCCAGCGTGATGCTGGGGCAGGCGGCGATCCCGTCGGTGGCACTGGTGCTGGTGTTCAACGGCCTGATCCTGTGGACGCTGGTCACGGTGTCGATCGAATGGGCGCGCAACGGCTCGCCGACGCTGGGGGGCTTTGCTAAAACCGCGCGCAGCGTGCTGACCAACCCGCTGATCGTCGGCATTTTGTCCGGCACGCTGTTTAGCCTGACCGGCTTGCCGCTGCCGGACTTCGTCGATCGGCCGGTCAGCATGCTCGGCCAGGTGGCGGCGCCGCTGTCGCTGGTGGTGCTCGGCATGGGCCTGGCGGAGTATCGCATCAGCGAAGGCTGGCAGCTGAGCAGCGCCATCTGCGTGCTGAAGTTGCTGGTGCAGCCGTTGGTGATTTGGCTGCTGGCCTGGATGATGGATCTGCCGCCGATGGAGACCCGCGTGGTGGTGCTGTTGGGCTCAATGGCGGTGGGGGTAAATGTCTACCTGATGTCGCGCCAGTTCAATACGCTCACCGGCCCGGCCGCCACCAGCCTGGTGATGTCCACCGTGCTGGCGGCGATCACTACGCCGCTGATCCTCACCGTTATGGGCGTGCGGGCGTAGCCGGCAGCGGGGCCTGCGGCACCGCCGGCGCGGTGCGGTTGAACGGATCGCGCGGCTGGTTGCCGTTAGGCAGCAGCTGGCCGCCGTTCGGCGTGGTTTGCAACAGCTGTTGCCGTTGATTGTCGAACTGGCGCTGCTGTTGCAGGCGGCGTTGATCCATCTGCCGGTTGTTCAACAAGCGCTGTTGCTGCGCCTGTTGGCTGTTTTGGTTGAGAAGCTGCTGCTGTGAACGCAGATCGGTTACGCCGTTGGCCGCTGCAGCCAGGCCGGGCAGCAACAGCAGAGCGAACAGGATGTGAGACGTTTTCATGATGGTTACCTCGCTTTTTTATTAAGCCTAACCCAGCAGTGAAATTTTGCTGGTAGTTTGTATTTTGTTCAAATGTAAACCGCCTTTTCGCCAACGCGGTGCCCATCTTCCGTTACAATCGCCCTTTCGGTCTTTTTAGGGTGAACCCATCGTGCTGCTTTTGGTTATAACCACCATTCTGTGGGCGTTTTCTTTCAGCCTGATCGGCGAGTATTTGGCGGGTCAGGTCGACAGCGGGTTTTCGGCGCTGGTGCGCATCGGGCTGGCGGCGCTGGTGTTCCTGCCGTTCCTGCGTTGGCGCAATATCAAGCCCAGGGTGATCCTGCTGTATATGCTGGTGGGTGCCTTCCAGCTGGGCATCATGTATCTGTTCAGCTTCCGCGCCTATCTCTACCTGACGGTACCCGAATTCCTGCTGTTCACCGTGTTGACGCCGCTGTACATCACGCTGATCTACGACTTACTGAGCGGCCGACGTTTACGCTGGGGCTATGTGTTCAGCGCGCTGCTGGCGGTGCTGGGCGCGGCGATCATTCGCTATCACCAACTGAGCGAACACTTCTGGTGGGGGCTGCTGTTGGTGCAGGCGGCGAACATCAGCTTCGCCATCGGCATGGTCGGCTATAAGCGCCTGATGGAAGTGCACCCCTTGCCGCAACACACCGCCTTTTCCTGGTTCTACCTGGGGGCGGCGGCGGTGGCGGTGGTGGCCTGGTTCCTGTGGGGCAATCCGCAGCAGCTGCCGACGACCAACCTGCAGTGGGGCGTGCTGGTTTGGCTGGGCGTGGTGGCGTCGGGGCTGGGCTATTTCATGTGGAACTACGGCGCGACGCAGGTGGATGCCGGCACGCTCGGCATCATGAACAACATGCATGTGCCGGCCGGCTTGTTGGTCAACCTGGCCATCTGGCAGCAACAGCCGCACTGGCCGAGCTTTATCATCGGCGGAGCGGTGATCGTCGCTTCGCTGTGGGTGCACCGCCGCTGGGTGGCGCCGAAACAGCTCGGCTAAACGGGAGGCCGACAGTTTATATTATACGCCGGCCGCCAACGCTTTGGCGCCGGTCGCGCCGGGGCGTGCCGCGTCGCGCACGAACGGCAGATGATCGCAGGCGTGCTGGCGGGCCGAGCGGATAAAGGCTTCGGTCACCGCCTGGCGCTGTTCGCCGTCGCGCACGGCGGCGTACAGGCGGCTCCACAGGCCGTCACCCAGGGTTTTGGTCACCACCAGCCCCTGCCGTTCGAAACTCTCCACCACCCAATGCGGCAGCGCCGCAATCCCCATCCGCGCCGACACCATCTGGATCAGCAGCAGCGTGTTATCGACGTTCTTCAATGCCGGGTTGACGCCCGCCGGCTGTAGGAAATGCCGCCATATATCCAGCCGCTGGCGCTGCACCGGGTAAATCAACAGCGTTTCATCGCTCAAGTCTGCCGGCTCGATGTGCGGCTTGCCGGCCAGCGGATGATCCGGCGCCAGCACCAGACGCACCTCGAAATCGAACATCGGCGAATAGTGCAGGCCGCTGCGCGGCAGAATATCCGACGTCATCACCAGATCCAGCTCGCCCTGTTGCAGGGCCGGCTGCGGATCGAAAGTCACGCCGGAGGTGAAGTCCATCACCACCTGCGGGAAACGCTGGCGGAAGTTGTCCAGCGCCGGCGTCAGCCACTGAATGCAGCTGTGGCATTCGATGGCGATGCGCAGCGTGGTCTGGTGCGGCTCGTGGCAGGCCTGCAGCGCCTGTGAGATTTGCGGCAGCACCTGTTCCGCCAGCTGCAGCAGGATCTCGCCCTGGGCGGTGAAGCGCAGCGGTTGGCTCTTGCGCACGAACAGCTTGAAGCCCAGACGTTGCTCAAGATCGCTGAACTGGTGCGACAGGGCAGACTGCGTCTGATGAAGTTGGGCCGCCGCCCCCGCCAGCGAACCGCTGCTGCGCAGGGCCTGCAGCGTCCGTAAATGTTTCAGTTCGATCATGAGAGTCCTTCACATTGACAGTGAATAAATTGCGCTTGTGGTTAATACAGTACCTGCTGATTATGGATGTGTAAACATCTGGACGGCTAAATGGGGAATAAGACGATGGCAATTTTGAATCACACACTGGGTTTTCCTCGCGTTGGGCTACGACGTGAGCTGAAAAAAGCTCAGGAAAGCTACTGGGCTGGCAACTCAACGCAGGAAGAGCTGTTGGCGGTTGGCCGCGAGCTGCGCGCTCGCCATTGGCAACAGCAACAGCAGGCCGGGGTGGATTTGGTGCCGGTCGGCGATTTCGCCTGGTACGATCATGTGTTGACCACCAGCCTGCTGCTGGGCAACGTGCCGGCGCGTCATCAGAATGCGGATGGCTCGATCGATCTGGACACGCTGTTCCGCATCGGCCGTGGCCGCGCACCGACCGGCGAGCCGGCGGCCGCGGCGGAAATGACCAAATGGTTCAACACCAACTACCACTACATGGTGCCCGAGTTCCAACAAGGCCAGCAGTTCAAGCTGGGCTGGACCCAACTTCTGGATGAAGTGGACGAAGCGCTGGCGCTTGGTCACCGCATCAAACCGGTGCTGCTGGGCCCGGTGACCTATCTGTGGCTGGGTAAAGTGAAGGGCGAGCCGTTCGATCGCCTGTCGCTGCTGAAAGACATTCTGCCGGTTTACCAGCAGGTGCTGGCCGAACTGGCGAAACGCGGCGTCGAGTGGGTGCAAATTGACGAGCCTGCGCTGGTGCTGGAGCTGCCGCAGGCCTGGCTGGACGCCTTTAAACCGGCTTACGACGCGCTGCAGGGGCAGGTTAAGCTGTTGTTGACCACGTATTTCGACAGCGTCGGCCACAACCTCGATACGGTTCGCACGCTGCCGGTGCAGGGGCTGCACGTCGATCTGGTCGCCGGTCACGACGATATCGCCGCGCTGAGCGCCGCATTGCCGCAAGACTGGCTGCTGTCGCTGGGCGTGATCAACGGCCGCAACGTTTGGCGCGCCGATCTGAGCCGCTGGTTTGAACGTCTTCAGCCGCTGGTGGGCACCCGCCCACTGTGGATCGGCAGCTCCTGTTCACTGCTGCACAGCCCGATCGACCTGAGCGTGGAAAGCCGTCTGGATGAAGAAGTGAAAAGCTGGTTCGCCTTCGCTCTGCAAAAATGCGCCGAGTTGGCGCTGCTGGCTGCGGCGCTGAACGCGCCTGACGCGGCGAAGCAAGCCGAACTGGACGCCTACAGCGCACCGATCCGCGCCCGCCGTCAGTCGAGCCGTGTGCATAACCCACAGGTTGAGCGCCGTCTGGCCGCTATCACCGCGCAGGACAGCGAGCGCCACAGCGCTTACGCCGAGCGCGCCAGGGCGCAGCGCGAGCGTTTCAACCTGCCGGCCTGGCCGACCACCACCATCGGTTCGTTCCCCCAGACCACCGAGATCCGCGGCCTGCGTCTGGACTTCAAACAGGGCCGTTTGGACGGCAGCAACTACCGCACCAGCATTGGAGAGCACATCAAACAGGCGATCGTCGAGCAGGAGCGCCTCGGGCTGGACGTGCTGGTACACGGTGAAGCCGAGCGCAACGACATGGTGGAATATTTCGGCGAGAACCTCGACGGTTTTGTGTTTACCCAGAACGGCTGGGTGCAGAGCTACGGTTCCCGCTGCGTGAAGCCGCCGGTGATCATCGGTGACGTCAGCCGCCCGGAAGCCATTACCGTCGAATGGGCCAAATTCGCCCAGTCGTTGACCGACAAGCCGGTGAAAGGCATGTTGACCGGGCCGGTGACCATCCTGTGCTGGTCGTTCCCGCGTGAAGACGTGACCCGCGAAGTGATTGCCAAGCAGATTGCGCTGGCGCTGCGCGACGAGGTGGAAGATCTGGAAAAAGCCGGTATCGGCATCATTCAGATCGACGAACCCGCCCTGCGCGAGGGGCTGCCGCTGCGCCAATCCGACTGGGCCGCCTACCTGAACTGGGCGGTGGACGCCTTCAAACTGAACGCCGCCGTGGCGCAGGATGACACCCAGATCCACACCCACATGTGTTACTGCGAGTTCAACGACATCATGGACTCCATCGCCGCGCTGGACGCCGACGTGATCACCATCGAGACCTCGCGTTCCGATATGGATCTGCTGGAAGCCTTCAAAGAGTTCGAATACCCGAACGAAATCGGGCCGGGCGTCTACGATATCCACTCGCCGAACGTGCCGAGCGTGGAATGGATCGAAGCGCTGCTGCGTAAAGCGGCGCAGAACATCCCGGCGGAACGCCTGTGGGTTAACCCGGACTGCGGCCTGAAAACCCGCGGCTGGCCGGAAACCCGGCAGTCGCTGGCCAACATGGTATTGGCGGCGCAGCGCCTGCGCGAGCAGGCGTGATGGCGTGCGGCGGATGAGCTCCGCCGCTTACAGATTGACTGGTGTGATGATTGGGCGCTTCGGCGCCCTTTTTTATGCGAGGGAGGTTACTTGACGCCGTGCTGGGCGAACCACGCCAGCATACGTTGCCAGCCGTCTTGCGCCGCTTCGGCGTTGTAACTGGGACGATAATCGGCGTTGAACGCATGCCCGACCTCGGGGTACACCACGATTTCGGCCTCGGCGTTGGCGGCGCGTATCGCTTGGCGCATGGTTTCCACCGTCTCCAGCGGAATGCCGCTGTCCTGCCCGCCATACAGCCCCAGTACCGGCGCCGACAGGTGGGTGGCGACATCGACCGGATGCTTCGGTGAATTCAGCGTTTTCTCGCCGACCAGTTTGCCGTACCAGGCGACCGCCGCCTTCAACTGCGGGTTGTGCGCCGCGTACAGCCAGGTAATGCGGCCGCCCCAGCAGAAGCCGGTGATCGCCAGCTTGCCGGCGTCGCCGCCGTGGCGGATAGCCCAGTGCGCGGCGTGATCCAGATCCGACAGCACCTGACGATCCGGCACCCTGGTCACCAACTGCTGGAACAGCTCGCCGATATCGCTGTAGTCGTTGGCATCGCCCTGGCGAAAATAGAGCTCGGGCGCGATCGCTAGATAGCCCTGCTTGGCCAGGCGACGGCACAGATCCTGAATGTGCTCATGGACGCCGAAGATTTCCTGCACCACCAGCACGATGGGAAAGGGGCCGCTCTGATCGGCGGGTTTGGCGACGTAGGCCGGCAGCGCGTCGCCCTGAGAAGGGATGGTCGTTTGCCCGGCATGAATGCCCTGTTCGTCGGTGATAATCGCGGAGGCGGCCAACGGCGCGGCGGCCGGGGCGAATCCCCCCTGAGCCTGTTCTAATGTCATCACATGTTCGGTTTTCATTGCGGTCTCCGTGCAATAGAAAAAAGCGCTGAGATTAACTATAGGAAAGATTACCCATTATTGGCGCTGCGTGGCGCACTTTCGGACAAGTCGATAAAAAACGGCTAATTATCTGGCTTTGCGGCATTTTTAAGCGCTTTTTATCATGTTATTACGCGTTTTGGCCCGCGTAAGTGCCATAAGGTGCGTTAGAGGGCTTTTTTGCCCCTAAGCAACCGATAAGATGGAGTTATTTCGGATTGATGAGCTAAATAGTTTCAGTCGGCAACCAACGGGCAGGGAGCTGCAAGGTTTGTCGGCTAGACTGAGGTTTAGCGTTGCGTTCTGGATGCCTTATAGTGATTTTTTGTGATAAAAATCACAAAAAATATGTAGCATGTAATTTGTTTCTCTTTTCATAGTGACTGTCGTCACGAAATTAAGCGGCGATTTTCAGTAGAGTGCTTTTTTGTTCCTCCCAATAAACATGATCCATGAGGAGTCTCGTATGTCTCAGTCTGACGTTTTTCATCTCGGCCTCACCAAGAACGATTTACAAGGGGCCCAGCTTGCCATCGTGCCGGGCGATCCGCAGCGCGTAGAGAAGATTGCCAAGCTGATGGAAAATCCGGTGCATCTGGCCTCCCATCGTGAATTCACCACCTGGCGCGCAGAGCTGGACGGCAAGGCGGTGATCGTCTGCTCCACCGGTATTGGCGGCCCGTCTACCTCTATCGCGGTGGAAGAGCTGGCGCAGCTGGGTATTCGCACTTTCCTGCGCATCGGCACCACCGGCGCCATTCAGGCCAATATCAACGTCGGTGACGTGCTGGTGACTACGGCGGCGGTACGCCTCGACGGCGCTAGCCTGCACTTTGCGCCGATGGAGTTCCCGGCGGTTGCGGACTTCGCCTGCACCACCGCGCTGGTGGAAGCGGCCAAAGCCAGCGGCGCGACCACCCACATTGGCGTAACCGCCTCTTCCGATACCTTCTACCCGGGCCAGGAACGTTACGACACCTACTCCGGCCGCGTGGTTAGCCGTTTTAAAGGCTCGATGGCAGAGTGGCAGGCGATGGGCGTGATGAACTATGAAATGGAGTCCGCCACGCTGCTGACCATGTGCGCCAGCCAGGGGCTGCGTGCCGGCATGGTGGCTGGGGTGATCGTTAACCGCACCCAGCAAGAGATCCCGAACGCCGAGACCATGAAAAACACCGAAAGCAAAGCGGTGCAGATCGTGGTGGACGCCGCCCGCCGTCTGCTGTAATCGCCTTCCCTCAACGGGCCGCCGACGCGATCCGTTGAGATTGATGACAAACCTCATGCCATTGCCCGGTTTGCAGAAAGCAGCGGATAACAAACAGGGAAAATCAATTTATTGATTTTCGGCTGATAACCACAAAGGAGGAAAAACCACGCTTTTTCCTCCTTTGTCAACGGACTGAACGGGCCGCCGACGCGGCCCGTTTTTCCATTCGCGACTAATCTGTTACGGTGATACTCCTCAGCGCTGCGCCGATGGCCGCCGCGCGTTGTCAGAACAATAACAACGAGGACGTTTATGACCGCCCAGATCCTGCTTCATCCTTCGCTTGCGCCGCTCGACGGCGGCATTAATTTCCGTGACTTCGGCGGCAACGGCGTGGCCGACGGGCGCCGCATCAAGCGCGGCCTGCTGTTTCGCTCCGGTTCCCTCGAGCGGCTGACGGAAAACGACTGCGCCTTTCTCGCCGGCGTGCCGGTGCGTTCGGTGCTGGACTACCGCGATGCCGACGAAGTGCAGGCCAAACCGGATATTCTGTGGAATGGTGCCGACTATCATCACGTGCCGGCCAACCCGCTGAGCAGCGAAGTCAACGCCAACCTGGAGAAGCTCACCAACGAAACGTTGGCCGCTTTCGACGCCCGCGCGTTCATGCTGGAACTGTATCGCCGCCTGCCGTTCGGCAATGCAGCCTATCAGCGGTTGGCGCAGCTGCTGAGCAATCCCGGCGGCGGCGCAATCGTGCAGCACTGCGCGGTCGGCAAGGATCGCACCGGGGTCGGCTCGGCGCTGGTGCTGTTCGCGCTGGGTGCCGACGAAGCGACGGTGCTGGAAGACTATCTGCTGACTGAAACCACGCTGGCCACTTTCCGCGAGCAGATGCTGGATCAGCTCTCTATCAAGCTGAATGCGGCGGCGCTGGAGCAATTCGCCTACGTGCTCAGCGCGCGCGAGGAGTTCCTGATGACGGCGCTGGGCTGCATCCGCCAACAATACGGCTCCACCGACCGCTGGCTGGAAGCGGAATACGGTCTGGGCGTGGCCCAGCGCGAAGCGCTGCAGGCGTTCTATCTCGAGTAAATCGCCGCGTGTTTAACCGGGGTTTAACTCGCCCCGGCTTATCCTAGGCGGCGAACCATCGCGTATCAGGAGCCCCGTATTGAGCCTCAATGACGTTATCAACTGGGTCAGCGACGTCGTGCGTCAGCACGAAGGCTGGGCCATTCCCATCATCTTCTTCCTGGCGTTCGGCGAGTCGCTGGCGTTTTTGTCGCTGCTGCTGCCGGCCACGGTGATCCTGCTGGCGCTGGGCGCGCTGATCGGCGAAAGCGGCATCGCCTTTTGGCCGATTTGGGCCGCCGCCGCCGCCGGGGCGTTTTTCGGCGACTGGCTCTCTTACTGGATCGGCTATCACTATCAGGATCGCGTGGCCCATATGTGGCCGCTGTCGCGCAATCCGCAGCTGCTGGCGCGCGGCCACGCCTTCTTTGAACGCTGGGGCGTGCTGGGCATTTTCATCGGCCGCTTCTTCGGCCCGCTGCGCGCCGTGGTGCCGTTGGTGGGCGGCATTTGCGGCATGCCGCAGCGCTACTTCCAACTGGCCAACGTCACGTCGGCGATGATCTGGGCGTTCGGCATTCTGGCGCCGGGGGCGTTCGGCATCAAGTGGCTCAGCCAGTGGCTGGGTTGATTTCTCGCTAAATTGCGCAGCGCCGCGCAATATTGTGCGCGGCCGGCAAAATCAGGCTGGACATCCATACAGCCTCCCCTTAACGTGACGGGCAATGGGCGTGCAAAACGCCGCAACGGCAAGGTGCAACAGGAGGCAGGGTGGATACCAGTCTGATTTATGGGATTGGCGGCGTAGCGATCGGCATGCTGTTGGGGTGGCTGATCGCCAGTCTGCGGGTGCAGCAGACGCATGCGCAACATGAAACCGAGCTGCGGTTGCTGGAGCAAGCGTTGCAGCAGGCGCAGCAGGAAACGGCGGCGCGGCAGGAAACGCTGCAGCGCCACGAGCAGCAGTTGCGCCAGAGCGAGCTGGAGCTGCGCAATCTGCACAGCCAACTGGCGGCCGGACATGAGAAGCTGCAACAGCTCAACCATTGGCGCAACGAATGCGAACTGCTCAATCAGGAGCTGCGCGCCCAGCGCGAGGTTAACAGCGCGCAGGAAGCCGAACTGCGCGAAGTCACCATCCGTCTGGAAGAGACGCGCATGGCGGCGGAGGAGAAGCAGCGCCTGCTGATCAACAGCGAACAGCGGCTCACCACCCAGTTTGAAAATCTCGCCAACCGCATTTTTGAACACAGCGGCCGCAAGATGGACGAGCAAAATAAGCAAAGTTTGGATCGTTTACTGTTGCCGCTGCGCGAACAGCTGGACGGTTTCCGCCGGCAGGTGCAGGACAGCTTTGGCCAGGAGGCGCGTGAGCGCCATACGCTGACGCACGAGATACGCAATCTGCAGCAGTTGAACGCGCAGATGGCGCGCGAGGCGATCAACCTCACCAAGGCGCTGAAAGGCGACAACAAAACGCAGGGCAACTGGGGCGAGGTGGTGCTGAGCCGGGTGCTGGAGGCTTCCGGCCTGCGCGAAGGACATGAGTATGAAACGCAGGTCAACGTGCGGGTGGATCATCAGAGCCGCATGCAGCCCGATGTGATCGTGCGCCTGCCGCAGGGTAAGGATGTAGTGATTGACGCCAAGATGTCGCTGATCGCCTACGAGCGCTATTTCAACGGCGAGGATGAGGCGGAGCGCGAAGCGGCGCTGAGCGAACATATCGCTTCGCTGCGCGGCCATATCCGCATGCTGGGCCGCAAGGACTATCAGCAACTGCCGGGGCTGCGTTCGCTGGATTATGTGCTGATGTTCATTCCGGTCGAGCCCGCCTTCCTGCTGGCTATCGATCGCGAGCCGGAGCTGATCAGCGAAGCGCTTAAGCACAACATCATGCTGGTCAGCCCGACCACGTTGCTGGTGGCGCTGCGTACCATCACCAACCTGTGGCGCTATGAGCATCAGAGCCAGAACGCCCAGCGCATCGCCGATCGCGCGGCGAAACTGTATGACAAGATGCGGCTGTTCGTGGACGATATGTCCGCGCTGGGGCAGAGCCTGGACAAGGCGCAGGGCAGTTATCGTCAGGCGATGAACAAACTGAGCGAAGGCCGTGGTAATCTTATCGGCCAAATTGAAGGTTTCCGCGCGTTGGGGGTTGAGGTCAAACGGCCGATAAACCCGCTGCTGGCGCAGCAAGCCGGCGCGCAACACGATGAAGCGGAAGAGGCGAACGACGATGATGTCGCCGCGCTGCCGCAGACGAACGACGATGACGATACCGCCGGGGAATCGGGCTTCGTTTCGCACGGCTGAGGCCGTGGCGAGGTGGGGTATTCACCGGGCTTCTGGTACACTCATCCACACAAAATTGACTGAATAGCAGGCAGGACAATGGCAGATCAATCGCAGGAAACCACCGATTTCGGTTTTCGCACCGTCGCTAGAGACGAAAAACAGGCCATGGTGGCGGACGTTTTCCATTCGGTAGCGGCAAAGTATGACGTGATGAACGACCTGATGTCGTTCGGTATTCACCGTATCTGGAAGCGTTTCACCATTGACTGCAGCGGCGTGCGCCGCGGGCAGCGCGTGCTGGATCTGGCCGGCGGTACCGGCGACCTGGCCGCCAAGTTCTCCCGCATGGTGGGCGAGCAGGGGCAGGTGGTGCTGGCGGACATCAATGATTCGATGCTCAAGATGGGGCGCGAGAAGCTGCGCGATCGCGGCATCGTCGGCAACATCAATTACGTGCAGGCCAACGCCGAAGCACTGCCGTTCCCGGACAATTACTTCGATTGCATCACCATCTCCTTTGGCCTGCGTAACGTCACCGACAAAGACAAAGCGCTGCGCTCGATGTTCCGCGTGCTGAAGCCGGGCGGCCGTCTGCTGGTGCTGGAATTCTCCAAGCCGCTGCTGGCGCCGCTGAGCAAAGCCTATGACGCCTACTCTTTCCACGTGCTGCCGAAGATCGGCGAGCTGGTGGTGAAAGATCCGGACAGCTACCGCTACCTGGCGGAATCGATCCGCATGCACCCCGATCAGGAAACCCTTAAGGGCATGATGGGCAACGCCGGTTTTGAAAACGTCACCTATTTCAACCTGACCGGTGGGATTGTCGCCCTGCATCGCGGCTTCAAGTTCTGAGAGGGAGATGCCGATGCTGTTTACCCCTCTGCTGACCGGTGCGCTGGAAACCTCGCTGAATAACCTGCTGTTTCGCGATCGCAGCATGAAAGCCGCCCGCCAACGCCTGGCGGGCAAGGTGCTGCGCATCGAACTGGAAGAGTTGGCTTCGCCGCTGGTGCTGGTGTTCAGCGAACTGCGCGTGGATGTGCTGGGGCAGTCTGAAGACAGCGCCGATTGCACCGTGCGTAGCCGCATTCCCTCCTTGCTGAAGCTGCGCGATCGCCAGCAGTTGCCGGTGCTGATGCGCAGCGGCGAATTGACGGTGGAAGGCGATATTCAGGTGGTGCAACAGCTGGTTGGCCTGCTCGATCTGGCGGAGTGGGATCCGGCGGAGTGGCTGGCGCCCTACATCGGCGATATCGCCGCCCAAGGCATTACACAGGCGCTGGGAAAAGGCGCCTCGCTGCTGAAAGCCGGCTTTATGCGCCGGCAGCAGGGGATGGCGGAGGCGTTGACAGAAGAGTGGCGCCTGGCGCCGGGGCCGCTGGAAGTGGTGTGGTTCAACGAAGAAGTTGACGCACTCGCCCGCAGCGCGGAAGCGCTGATTGCCCGCATGGACAAGTTGGAGGGCAAGCGATGACCCCAGGCGAACTGCGCCGTTTGTATTTTATCGTCCGCGTTTTTCTCAGCTACGGGCTGGACGAGCTGATCCCTAAAATGCGGTTGACGCTGCCGCTGCGCTTTGGCCGTCGGCTGTTGTTCTGGATGCCGAATCGGCATAAGGACAAACCGTTGGGTGAACGTCTGCGGCTGGCGCTGCAGGAATTGGGGCCGGTTTGGATCAAGTTCGGCCAAATGATGTCGACCCGCCGCGATCTGTTTCCGCCGCACATTGCCGATCAGCTGACGCTGCTGCAGGATCGGGTGGCGCCTTTCGATGGCGCGTTGGCGCGTAAGCATATCGAGCTGGCGATGGGCGGCCCGCTGGAGACCTGGTTCGATGACTTCGATCAGCAGCCGTTGGCCTCTGCCTCGATCGCGCAGGTGCATACCGCGCGGTTGAAAACCACCGGCCAGGAAGTGGTGCTGAAGGTGATCCGGCCGGATATCGGGCCGATCATCAAGGCCGACGTGCGTCTGATGTACCGGCTGGCAGGCTGGGTGCCGAAGCTGTTGCCGGACGGCCGCCGTCTGCGCCCGCGCGAAGTGGTACGCGAGTACGAGAAAACCCTGCTGGACGAATTGAACCTGCTGCGCGAAGCGGCTAACGCCATTCAGCTGCGCCGCAATTTCGACGGCAGCCCAATGCTGTACGTACCGGAAGTTTATTCCGACTACTGCCGCGAAAGCGTATTGGTGATGGAGCGCATTTACGGCATTCCGGTCTCGGACATCGCCACGCTGGAACAGCAGGGCACCAACATGAAACTGTTGGCGGAACGCGGCGTTCAGGTGTTCTTTACCCAGGTCTTCCGCGACAGCTTCTTCCATGCGGACATGCATCCCGGTAATATTTTCGTCAGCTACGAACATCCGGAAGATCCTTGCTACATCGGCATCGACTGCGGCATCGTCGGTTCGCTGAACAAGGATGATAAACGTTACCTGGCGGAAAACTTCATCGCCTTCTTCAACCGCGATTACCGCAAGGTGGCGGAACTGCACGTCGACTCCGGGTGGGTGCCGCGCGACACCAACGTGGAAGACTTCGAATTCGCCATCCGCACCGTGTGCGAGCCGATTTTCGAGAAGCCGCTGGCGGAGATTTCCTTCGGCAACGTGCTGCTGAACCTGTTCAACACCGCGCGACGCTTCAATATGGAAGTGCAGCCGCAGCTGGTGTTATTACAGAAGACCTTGCTGTATGTTGAAGGACTGGGGCGTCAGCTCTATCCGCAGCTGGATCTGTGGACCACCGCCAAGCCGTTCCTCGAGAGCTGGCTGCGCGATCAGGTCGGCATTCCCGCCGTGGTGCGTGCGCTGAAAGAGAAAGCGCCGTTTTGGGCGGAGAAGCTGCCGGAACTGCCCGAGCTGTTTTACGACAGCTTGCAGCAGCATAAACTGTTGCAACAAAGCGTTGATAAGCTGACCAACCAGATGCAGGCTCAGCGGGTTCGTCAGGGGCAGTCACGTTATTTGTTCGGCGTTGGCGCTACACTGTTGGTAAGCGGCACGCTGTTGCTGCTGGGGCAAATCGAGGTGTTTCCCGCCTGGATGATGGCCGCTGGCATCGTATGCTGGGTGATTGGCTGGAAGCGAACCACCTGATTTAATTCGTTACTCTGGTAAAGTCGGCTCTATAATGCGGGCTGGCTTTAAAAGACCCTTTAAAATTAGAGGTAATTAAAATGGGCGGTATTAGTATTACGCAATTGTTGATCATCGCAGTGATCGTGGTGCTGTTGTTCGGTACCAAAAAACTGCGCACGCTGGGCTCCGATCTCGGCGCCTCGATCAAGGGCTTCAAGAAGGCGATCGGCGACGATACGCCGTCGACCCCCAACACGGCTGAGAAAAGCAGCCTGGATGACGCTGACTTCTCGGCCAAGCCTATTACCGATAAGCAGCCGGAAGTGAAACCGGAAGAGTCGAAGAACAAAGAGCAGGTATAAACCGTGTTTGACATTGGGTTTAGTGAGCTGCTGCTGGTGCTGGTGATCGGCCTGGTTGTTCTGGGGCCGGAACGCTTGCCGGTCGCGGTCAGAACGGTATCGGGCTGGATCCGCGCGCTGCGCTCGCTGGCGGCCTCGGTGCAGCACGAACTGTCTCAGGAGCTGAAGCTGCAGGAGCTGCAGGACAGCCTGAAAAAAGCGGAACAGGCCGGCCTGCAGAACCTGACGCCGGAACTGAAGGCGTCGATGGATGAGCTGAAAGACGCGGCGGAATCATTGAAACGCACCTACCAGGGCGAGAAAGAAGAGCTGGCGAACACCATTCATAACCCGCAGATCACCGATCCGGAAGCCTTGCACGACGGCGTGACGCCGGCGGAAGCGGCAACCCGCGCCAGTGCGCCTGCCGCCGCGCCAAAACCGGCAGCGGAACCTGAAGCCGTCGCGCCGGTGGCGGCGCAGCCGGCTAAAGCGCCGGCGGAAACCGCGCCGGCACCTGTCGAACCTGTTGCGGATAAAACCCCAGCGTCTCACCAACCTAGTGGCGATCGTTAATACATGGCTGTTGAAGATACCCAACCCCTTATCAGTCATCTGATAGAGCTGCGCAAGCGGCTGCTTAACTCGATTATTTGCGTGCTGGCGGTGTTCGTGGTGCTGGTGTTTTTCGCCAACGACATCTACCAGTTGGTCTCTGCGCCGCTGCTCAAGCAGCTGCCGGCCGGGGCGAGCATGATCGCTACCGACGTGGCGTCACCGTTCTTTACGCCGATCAAGCTGACCATGATCGTCTCGGTGTTCGTCTCCGCGCCGATGATTTTGTATCAGGTGTGGGCATTCATCGCGCCGGCGCTGTACAAGCATGAACGCCGCCTGATGATGCCGCTGCTGGTGTCCAGCAGCCTGCTGTTCTACCTCGGCATGGCTTTCGCCTACTTCATCGTGTTCCCGCTGGCCTTCGGCTTCTTTGCCAAGACCGCGCCGATGGGGGTGACCATTGCCACCGACATCAAAAACTACCTCGATTTCGTCATGGCGCTGTTTATGGCGTTCGGTGTCGCCTTCGAAGTGCCGGTCGCTATCATTCTGCTGTGCTGGAGTGGCGTCACCTCGCCGGAAGATCTGAAGAAGAAACGGCCGTATGTGTTGGTCGGCGCGTTTGTGGTCGGCATGCTGTTGACGCCGCCGGACGTGTTCTCGCAAACCCTGTTGGCAATACCGATGTACCTGCTGTTTGAAGTGGGGGTGTTCTTCGCTCGCTTCTATACCGGCAAACGTCGTCCACAGGCGGAAGAAGAAGACGAGGGTGACGAACCGCCAGCCCCTTGATCCATCTTGATTGCTAAGCCGCCCATTGGGCGGCTTTTGCTTTGGAAAAAACCATGTTTGAAATCGGCGTTAACCTCACCAGCAGCCAATTCGCCAAAGACCGCCAGGCGGTAGTGGAGCGCGCCCGCGCGGCGGGCGTTACCGGGATATTGATTACCGGCACCGATCTGGCAGAGAGCCGCGAAGCGGCGGAATTGGCGCAGCAACATGCGGGCTACGGTTGGTCTACCGCCGGTGTGCATCCGCATTACGCCAGCGGTTGGGATGAACAGACCGCCGAGCAGATTTATGCGTTAGCCGTACGCCCTGAAGTGGCGGCGATCGGCGAATGCGGCCTGGATTTCAATCGCAATTTCTCGACGCCCGTACAGCAGGAAGCGGCGTTCACCGCGCAGCTGGCGCTGGCGGCGGAGTTGGCGCTGCCGGTGTTTCTTCATTGCCGCGACGCACACGCACGTTTTGCCGAGCTACTGACGCCGTGGTTGGATAAACTGCCCGCGGCCGTGGTGCACTGCTTCACCGGCACCGCCGAAGAATTAACAAGCTGCCTGTCGCTGGGTCTGTCGATCGGGATCACCGGTTGGGTCTGCGACGAGCGGCGCGGCTTGGAATTGCGCGCCCTGTTGCCGCAGATCCCGGCCGAGCGTCTGCTGCTGGAAACGGACGCCCCTTATCTGTTGCCCCGGGATTTACAGCCTAAACCCGCATCTCGCCGCAACGAACCCTGTTTCCTGCCCCATATCGTGCAGCAGGTCGCCGTCTGGCGACAGGAAGAGCCGCAATGGCTGGGGCAAAAAACCGATGAGAACGCCCGCCGGCTATTCCGGCTGGTTTGAGCTAGGAGAAAACTATGAGCTATGCATTTCCGGGCACCTTCCCTGGTCGCCGTATGCGCCGCGTGCGCCGTCACGACTTCAGCCGCCGCCTGGTGGCCGAGAACCAACTGACGGTCAACGACCTGATTTATCCGGTGTTTGTCATGGAAGGCAGCAACCGCCAGGAAGAAGTGGCCTCGATGCCGGGCGTATCGCGCATGACGATCGATCTGCTGGTGAAGGAAGCGGAAACCATCGCCAAACTTGGCGTGCCGGTGATTTCCCTGTTCCCGGTAATTGAACCGAGCCTGAAATCGCTGCATGCGGAAGAAGCCTATAACCCAGAAGGGTTGGTACAGCGCACGGTGCGCGCGCTGAAAGACGCGGTGCCTGAGCTGGGCATTCTGACCGACGTGGCGCTCGATCCCTACACCACGCATGGGCAGGACGGGGTGATCGATGAGCAGGGTTATGTGATTAACGACGTGACCAAAGACATTCTGGTGCGTCAGGCGCTGTCCCATGCCGAAGCGGGCGCGGAAATCGTGGCGCCGAGCGACATGATGGACGGCCGCATCGGGGCGATCCGCGATCGTCTGGAATTGCAGGGCCTGGTGAATACCCAAATCATGGCTTACTCCGCCAAGTATGCTTCCTGCTACTACGGCCCGTTCCGCGATGCGTTGGGCTCCAGCGGCAACCTGAAGGGCGGCAACAAGAAGACCTATCAGATGGATCCAGCCAACAGCGACGAAGCGCTGCAGGAGATTGCGCAGGATCTGCAGGAAGGTGCGGACATGGTGATGGTGAAACCGGGCATGCCGTACCTCGACGTCGTGCGCCGCGTGAAGGATACCTTCGGTGTGCCAACCTTCGCTTATCAGGTGTCCGGCGAGTACGCCATGCATATGGCGGCGATTCAGAACGGCTGGCTGCAGGAGCAACCTGCGGTGATGGAATCGTTGATGTGCTTCAAACGCGCCGGCGCCGACGGCGTGCTGACCTACTTCGCCAAGCGTGTCGCGCAGTGGCTGCACGACGATGCGATGCGTCGCTAAGCGCAAAATGAGCCAACAAAAAGGCGCCTGAGGGCGCCTTTTGCATTACATCTTCTGGAACTGTCGGTTGTCGATGCTTTGACTGACCTGCTTGTTGATCAGGTTCAGCAACAACATGGAACGCGCCTCGCCGTCCGGTTCAGTGTAGATCGCCTGCAGCCCTTCGAACACGCCGTCGACGATCAGAACGGTATCCCCCGGCTGTGGGGTTTCCGGATCGACATAGGTTTCGCTGGCGTGCGTGCGCAGCTCATCGATCACCTTGCTCGGGATGACGCTCGGCAACGCGCCGAAACGCACGAAGTGGCTGACGCCACGGGTGGCGCTGATGGTGGTGGTGTGAATGCGCTCCGGGTCGAACTCCACAAACAGATAGTTGGGAAACAGGGGTTCGCTGACCGCGATGCGCTTACCACGCACGATCTTTTCCAGCGTGATGATCGGGCTGAGGCAGTTTACCTGCTGCCGTTCCAGATGTTCCTGCGCCCGCAACAGCTGACCGCGTTTGCAATAAAGTAGATACCAGGATTCCATAGTTTCACATGCCTTTCTGCCAGCCGGTAAGCATATCAAAAGCTATTCCGGATACATAGTGATGCAAGTTTCAGCGTGTAACATCACCTATCTCTATGAATCTGCGGCTATTAGCGAGGGGTCACACACTTATCGATACGGCGCTGATATAACAGAGGGCTAAAAATTTGTTACCGTCACAGTATGGCAGGCGTTGCGCCGCTGGCTGTGACGCTATTCATCGTTTTGACCGAGAGGGAAAGAAATGGAGCTGTTTCTGTTGAGCAACGGCAAGCTGTCTGGCGAAGCCGAGCTGCTGGGGTACGCCAAAAGCCAACTGCTGGCGATGATTGCGCGTCGCGGCATCAAATCCGCCGTCTTTATCCCTTACGCCCTGATCCGTTACGACTACGACCAGCGTGCGCAGGAGCTGGCGCAAACGCTGGGCATTGAAGTCACCAGCATCCATCACGCGGCTTCGCCGGCGGCGGCGATCGCGCAGGCGGAGTGCATTTTGGTCAGCGGCGGCAATACCTGGTTGCTGAACCAAATGCTGCACGAACAAGGCCTGATCGTGCCCATCCAGCGCGCGGTGCGCGAGCGTGAAGTGCCTTACGTCGGCTGGAGCGCCGGTTGCAACGTGGCCACGCCGAGCATTCGCACCACCAATGACATGCCGGTGCGCTGCAGCGTGGTGCTGCCGGCGCTGGGGCTGTTCCCGGTGCAGATCAACCCGCACTACATCGACGCACATATCAGCGGCCACATGGGCGAAACCCGTGACGAGCGCCTGGCGGAGTTCTGCGCGGTCAATCCAAGCGAGTCGGTGGTGGCGCTGCGTGAAGGTAGCCTGCTGCACGTTGAAGGCAATGCGCTGCGTTACTTCAGCGCTAACGGGCAGGGCTTCAAGGTGTTCCGCCACGGTGAGGAGACGCGTGAATATCAGGATACGCGCGCGCTGGCTGCGCTGGTGCCGTTCAACTGCGGCTGAGGGCCACCCGGCGGCGGGCGGCGTTAACAAAATTGCAGCAACAACCGTGAAGAGGGCTTATAATGCCCTCCCCACTGGCCGTTATAATGATCAGCATGAAATACCGTGACTTACGCGATTTCCTCTCGTTGCTGGAGAAGAGAGGGGAACTAAAACGCATCAGCCAGCCGATCGATCCTTACCTGGAAATGACGGAGATTGCCGATCGCACCCTGCGAGCGGGCGGTCCGGCACTGCTGTTTGAAAACCCGAAAGGGTATGATATGCCGGTGCTCTGTAACCTGTTCGGCACCGCCAATCGCGTGGCGATGGGCATGGGGCAGGAAGACATCAGCGCGCTGCGCGAAGTCGGCAAACTGCTGGCGTTCCTCAAAGAACCGGAGCCGCCGAAAGGCTTCCGCGATCTGTTCGACAAAATGCCAAAGTTCAAGCAGGTGCTGAACATGCCGACCAAGGTGCTGGGATCCGCGCCTTGTCAGGAGCAGGTATGGCAGGGCGACGATGTCGATCTGGGCCGTATTCCGGTGATGCACTGCTGGCCGGAAGACGCCGCGCCGCTGATCACCTGGGGGCTGACGGTGACCCGCGGCCCGCATAAGGAACGGCAAAACCTCGGCATCTATCGCCAGCAGGTGCTGGGCAAGAACAAAGTGATCATGCGCTGGCTGTCGCATCGCGGCGGCGCGCTGGATTATCAGGAGTGGTGCCAGGCGCACCCGGGCGAGCGTTTCCCGGTCGCGGTGGCGCTGGGCGCCGATCCCGCTACCATCCTCGGTGCGGTCACGCCGGTGCCGGATACCCTGTCTGAATACGCCTTTGCCGGGCTGCTGCGCGGCAATAAAACCGAAGTGGTCAAGTGCATTTCCAACGATCTGGAAGTGCCCGCCAGCGCCGAAATCGTGCTTGAAGGCTATATCGAGCCGGGTGAAATGGCGCCGGAAGGCCCCTACGGCGACCACACCGGTTACTACAATGAAATCGACCAGTTCCCGGTGTTCACCGTTACCCACATCACCCAGCGCCGCAACGCGATCTACCACTCGACCTACACCGGCCGCCCGCCGGATGAGCCGGCGATCCTGGGCGTGGCGCTGAATGAAGTGTTCGTGCCGATCCTGCAAAAGCAGTTCCCGGAAATCGTCGATTTCTATCTGCCGCCGGAAGGGTGCTCGTACCGCCTGGCGGTAGTGACCATGAAAAAACAGTACGCCGGCCACGCTAAACGCGTGATGATGGGCGTCTGGTCGTTCCTGCGGCAGTTTATGTACACCAAATTTGTTATCGTCTGTGATGATGACGTCAATGCGCGCGACTGGAACGACGTGATTTGGGCGATCACCACACGAATGGATCCGGCAAGGGATACCGTTCTGGTGGAGAATACGCCGATCGACTATCTGGACTTCGCCTCGCCGGTTTCCGGCCTGGGTTCGAAGATGGGGCTGGACGCCACCAATAAATGGCCGGGTGAAACCGATCGCGAATGGGGCCGTCCGATTCAGATGGATGAAAAGGTACGTGCGCGCGTCGACGAAATCTGGGATGAGCTCGCAATCTTCAGTGACAGGGAACCGACGTTATAGCGTCAGGCCCTGTTCTCAGCTTTGCATTGATGACCCGACAGAGGGAACGCATGACAATATTGAGCTGTAAAGTGACCTCGGTAGAGGCCATTACCGATACGGTTTATCGGGTACGTCTGGTGCCCGAACAGCCGTTTTCTTTCAAGGCAGGGCAATATCTGATGGTGGTGATGGATGAGCGCGACAAGCGCCCGTTCTCACTGGCATCAACCCCGACGCAGCAAGATTACATCGAGCTGCATATCGGCGCTTCGGAGCTGAATCTGTACGCCATGGCGGTGATGGATCGCATCCTGAAAGAGCAGGCGATCACCGTTGACGTGCCGCATGGCGACGCTTGGCTGCGGGAAGAGGGCAGCCGTCCGCTGGTGCTAATCGCCGGCGGCACCGGTTTCTCTTACGCGCGTTCAATCCTGTTGACCGCGCTGGAGCAGCAGCCGGATCGCGACATTTCAATCTACTGGGGCGGGCGTGAGCTGAAGCACCTGTACGATTTGAGCGAGCTGGAAGCGCTGTCGTTGCAGCATCCGAATCTGAAGGTGATCCCGGTGGTCGAGCAGCCGGAGGCTGAATGGCGTGGCCGCAGCGGCACCGTGCTTAGCGCGGTGCTGCAGGATTTCGGCACGCTGGCGGAGCATGACATTTACATCGCCGGGCGTTTCGAGATGGCGAAAATCGCCCGCGAGCGTTTCTGCGCCGAGCGCGGCGCGCTGGAAGCGCATATGTTTGGCGACGCGTTTTCGTTTATCTGACAGAGGCGATGCGCAGTGAACGGGGTGGCCGAGGGTCGCCCCGTTTTTATTTGGGCGTCGGCTAACTTCAGGCATAAAAAACCCGCCCCTGACAGGCGGGAAGAACGGCAACTAAACTTGGCGGGATGCCGCGATTTGAAGTGGTGACGCGGTCATCCCAAGATAGACACAGCTAAACGCGTTCAAACACGGTGGCGATGCCCTGGCCCAGGCCGATGCACATGGTCGCCAGGCCGAACTGCGCGTCGCGACGTTCCATGTTGTTCAACAGGGTGGTCGAGATGCGGGAGCCTGAACAGCCCAGCGGGTGGCCGAGCGCGATGGCACCGCCGTTCAGGTTAATCTTGTCGTCGATGCTGTCCATCAGCCCCAGATCCTTGATGCACGGCAGAGACTGGGCGGCGAACGCTTCGTTCAGCTCGAACAGATCGATGTCCTGCACGCTTAGACCGGCGCGTTTCAGCGCCAGCTTGCTGGCCGGCACCGGGCCGTAGCCCATGATGGAAGGATCGCAGCCGACGACCGCCATCGAGCGGATGCGGGCGCGGGCCTTCAAACCGAGCGCTTTGGCGCGCGATTCGCTCATCAGCAGCATGGCGGAAGCGCCGTCCGACAGGGCGGAGGAGCTGCCGGCGGTGACGGTGCCGTTGACCGGATCGAACGCCGGGCGCAGGGCCGACAGGCTTTCGACGGTGGTCTCCGGGCGAATGACTTCATCGAAATCGTAACGGGTCAGCACGCCGTCGGCGTCGTGGCCGTTGGTCGGTATGATCTCGTTTTTGAAGTAACCCGCCAGCGTCGCCGCATGTGCGCGCTGGTGAGAGCGGGCGGCAAATTCATCCTGCATCTGGCGACTGATGTTGTGCATCTTGGCCAGCATTTCGGCGGTCAGCCCCATCATCCCGGCGGCTTTGGCCACGCTGCGGCTCAGGCCCGGATGGAAATCCACGCCGTGATTCATCGGCACATGGCCCATGTGTTCCACGCCGCCGATCAGGCTGACGTGCGCGTCGCCCACCATGATGGCGCGCGCCGCGTCGTGCAGCGCCTGCATCGAAGAACCGCACAGGCGGTTGACGGTCACCGCCGGCACGCGGTGCGGGATCTCGGCCAGCAGCGCGGCGTTGCGGGCGATGTTGAAGCCTTGTTCCAGCGTCTGCTGCACGCAGCCCCAGTAAATGTCATCAATCTCGGCGGCGTCCAGCGCCGGGTTGCGGCTCAGCACTTCACGCATCAGGTGAGCGGAGAGATCTTCGGCGCGTACCTGGCGGAAGGCGCCGCCCTTGGAGCGGCCCATCGGCGTGCGTACGGCATCAACAATAACTACGTTTTCCATCTTTATGACCTCATGCCGGTTGGCGGGTAGCGACGTCGGACAGCGGTGTCGCCACCGGGTAGTAGCTTTCATTGCGTTCGGCCTTGGCGCGCAGACCGGCCGGCACCTGGTACAGGGCGCCGAGGTGTGCGTAACGCTGGGCCAGCTCAACGTAGTTGGCGGTGCCGAGCGTATCCAGGTAGCGGAACGCGCCGCCGTGGAACGGAGGGAAACCGATGCCGTAGACCAACGCCATATCGGCTTCGGCCGGGCTGGCGACGATTTTTTCTTCCAGGCAACGCACCACTTCGTTGATCATCGGGATCATCATGCGCGCGATGATTTCTTCGTCGCTGATGGTCTGGCGCGGTTGGCTCACTTCGGCCAGCAGCGCATCGGTTTGCTCATCGTTGTCCTTGCGCGGCTTGCCTTTGCTGTCCTGGCTGTAGCGGTAGAAGCCCAGTTGATTTTTCTGACCGAAGCGCTGGTTGTCGAACATCACGTCAATGGCGTCGCGATAGTCTTTGCTCATGCGATCCGGGAAACCGGCGGCCATCACGGCCTGCGCGTGGTGCGCGGTGTCGATGCCCACGACGTCGAGCAGGTAGGCCGGGCCCATCGGCCAGCCGAACTGTTTTTCCATCACTTTATCGATTTGACGGAAGTCGGCGCCGTCGCGCAGCAGCAGGCTAAAGCCGGCGAAGTACGGGAACAGCACGCGGTTGACGAAGAAGCCCGGGCAATCGTTCACCACGATCGGCGTTTTGCCCATGCGGCTGGCGTAGGCCACCACTTTGGCGATGGTGTCATCGCTGGTCTGTTCGCCGCGGATGATTTCAACCAGCGGCATGCGGTGCACCGGGTTAAAGAAGTGCATGCCGCAGAAGTTTTGCGGGCGCTTCAGCGATTTTGCCAGGTGATTAATCGGAATGGTCGAGGTGTTCGACGCCAGAACGGTGTCTTCACCGATCAGGCCTTCCACTTCCGACAGCACGGCGGCTTTGACTTTCGGATTCTCGACGACCGCCTCAACGATCACCTGCGCGCGCTCGATGCCGGCATAGTCCAGCGTCGGCTGAATGGTCGACAGCACCTGCGCCATTTTCAGGCCATCCAGCTTGCCGCGTTCCAGCTGCTTGTTGAGCAGCTTGGCCGCTTCGCTCATGCCCAGCGTCAGCGACTTGTCGCTGATGTCCTTCATGATCACCGGTACGCCTTTCAGCGCCGATTGGTAGGCGATACCGCCGCCCATGATGCCGGCGCCCAGCACCGCCGCCTGTTTTGGCGCATCCACATTCTTGGCCAGCTTTTTCGCCTGGCCCTTCACGAACTGATCGTTAAGGAAGATGCCGACCAGCGCGCGCGCTTCGTTGGAGCGGGCCAACGGCACGAAGCTGGCGGTTTCCAGTTTCAGCGCTTCATCGCGGCCCAGCTTGGCGGCGGCTTCAATGGTCTTCACTGCGGTCATCGGCGCCGGGTAATGTTTACCGGCGGTCTGCAGCACCATGCCTTTGGCAGTAGTGAAGCTCATCGCCGCTTCAATCGGGCTGAGTTTCAGCGGCTCCAGCTTAGGTTGACGCGCGGCGCGCCAGTCCAGCTTGCCGTCGATCGCCTGTTGCAGCATGTTGAGCGCCGCTTCGGCCAGTTTTTCCGGCGCCACTACCGCATCGACCAGGCCGACTTTCAACGCGTCTTTGGCGCTGACGTCTTTACCGGCGGCGATGATTTCCAGCGCGCTGTCGTTACCCAGCAGGCGTGGCAGACGGACGGAACCGCCGAAGCCCGGCATGATGCCCAATTTGGTTTCCGGCAGGCCGATGCGCGCGTCCGGCGAGGCGACGCGGAAATCGGTCGCCAGAATGCATTCGCAACCGCCGCCGAGCGCATAGCCGTTAATGGCCGAAATGGTCGGTACCGGCAAATCTTCCAGCCGGTTAAAGACGTTGTTGGCGAATACCAGCCACTCGTGCAGCTTTTCAGCCGGTGCGGCAAACAGAGAAAGGAATTCGGTGATATCGGCGCCGACGATAAATGCGGCTTTGGTGGAGCGCAGCAGCAGCCCCTTGAGCTCAGGCTGGTTTTCCAGCACGGTGAGCGCCTCGCCCAGGCTGGCGACGGTGCGGGTGTCCAGCTTGTTGACCGAGCCTGATGCGTTGAACACCAGCTCGGCAATGCCGTTATCGAGCCAGTGCAGTTGTAATGTTTCGCCTTGGTAGAGCATGTCTATCTCCTGAATCAGCGTATGATCTGGTATGACCAGATGAAGAGGAGTGTGGTTTTTATGTTAAAAATATGCAAATGAGAGATTGCATATTTGCTGGTCTGATCACATCTCACCAAGTTAGTGTTTTGATTTAAAACGGAGTTATATTTTATGTGCTATCGGCATTTGCTGGTGGTTGTCGGCCCTCATACACTTGCCTGCAGCGATTTATCATTCAGACGAGGTTAGGCATGACTAAGGCGGTTTGTGTCAAACGCAGCGGCTTATGGAGCATTCCCGCCAGAACCATGACGCTGGCGTGTCTGTTGGTGTTTATGGCGCAGATGGCGACGACCGTGTATCTGCCTTCGCTGCCGACGGTGATGCGCGAGCTGGCGATGAGCCGGCGCGCCACCGAGCTGTCCATTTCGATCTTCGTCATCGGCGCTGCTTTGCCGGTGCTGTTCTGGGGCGCGGCCGCCGATCGCTTTGGCCGCCGAGCGCCGCTGACGCTTTCCCTGCTGTTTTTCATTGGCTGCAGCGGACTGTTGGCGCTGTGCAGCAACGGTACCCAATTACTGGCGCTGCGTGCGCTGCAAGGTGTGGGTGCCGGTGGTGCGGCGATCATTGCGCGTATCATCGTGCGGGATAACTGGAGCGGTGATGAGCTGGCGCGTCGGTTATCGGTGCTCTCCATCGCTTTCATCACCGCGCTGAGCGGGGGGCAGTTTATCGGCGGCCTGCTCAGTCAATATTCGCACTGGCAGATGGGCTTCGTCCTGATGGGCGCCACCGGTTTGGCCATTCTGGCGCTGATGGCGACGCTGCCGCTTGAGGCGTGGCGCGCACGTGAGCCACGCCCGGCGATGGCGACCACCTATTTCGCCATTCTGCGGCGGCCGGGGTTCTTCTGGCCGGCCTGCGTCGGCGGATTGGGCTTCGCCACCACGGTGACATTGCAGGAGGTGAGCCCGTTCGTCATGCAGCAGGGTTTTGGTCTCAACGTTACGGCGTTCGGTGCGCTGGGGCTGGTGATCGGCGTCGCCTACTTCAGCGGGGCGCTGACGGTGAACCGCACGGTGGCGCGTGTCGGCGGGAAAAAACTGATGCAAACCGGCAGCGGCATCGTCGCACTGGCGACGGTGGCGATCCTGCTGTTGTGGTGGAGCGGCATTCTGGCCGGCCTTTCCGGTATGACGCTGTTCATCGCGCTGTATTGCCTGACCATTTTTGGCCAGGCGGTGTTATTTCCCAACAGCATGGCGATGGCGGTCAGCGACGCCAAAGAGCACGGCGCCTATGCGATGGCGCTGTGCGGCTTTCTGCAGCAGTGTCTGGCGGGCGTTGCCGCGGCTGGCGCGGTGTTGTTGGAGCACCATGGCCTGTGGGCGCTGGCGATAGCGTTGCTCGGCCTGGCCGGCTGGCTAATGGTTAAACTGCGGATGTAACGGCATTTGCAGGGAATTGCGAGCTGCTCCGCATGCCCAACGCGATAAGGTTGGTGCGCCGGAGCGCTGTGTTAAGATGACTTCTTTCGTGCTAAGGCATAAGGGTACTGTGATGGAAACGCTGGCTTCTTTGTATAACGACCACCTGGCAGAGCTGCAAAAACGCGCGCGCGAAGTGCTGGAGCGCAACAAGTTGGATGCGCTGCTGATTCACTCCGGTGAGCTGCAAAAGGTATTTTTGGACGACCATAGCTATCCGTTCAAAGTGAACGCGCATTTCAAAGCCTGGGTGCCGGTGACGTCGGTGCCGAACTGCTGGTTGTGGATCGACGGTGTCAATAAGCCGAAGCTGTGGTTCTACTCCCCGGTCGACTACTGGCACAGCGTAGAGCCGCTGCCGGACAGTTTCTGGACCAAATCCCTTGAATTGATGCCGTTGGCCAACGCCGACGCCATCGCCCAGCAGCTTCCGCCGCAGCGCGAGCGCGTGGGCTATATCGGTTATGCGCAACAGCGCGCACGCGATCTCGGCATTTCTTCTGAAAACATCAACCCGAAAGCGGTGTTGAACTACCTGGATTTCCACCGTTCTATCAAAACCGGCTACGAGCTGGCCTGCATGCGCGAAGCGCAGAAGACGGCGGTAACCGGCCATCGTGCGGCGCATGAGGCGTTCCTCTCCGGCATGAGCGAGTTCGACATCAACCTGGCCTACCTGACGGCGACAGGCCACCGCGATACCGACGTGCCTTACGACAACATCGTAGCGCTGAACGAACACGCTTCGGTACTGCACTACACCAAGCTGGATCATCAGCCGCCGGCCGAACCCCTGAGTTTCCTGATCGACGCCGGCGCGGAATATAACGGCTATGCCGCCGATCTGACCCGCACCTACGCGGCGCAAAGCGGCAGCGAGTTCGCCCACCTGGTGAAAGATCTCAATGGTGAACAGCTGGCGCTGATCGACACCATCAAGCCCGGCGTGCGCTATACCGACTACCATGTGCAAATGCATCAGCGCATCGCCAAGCTGCTCAAGAATCACAAGTTGGTGAACGGCCTCAGCGAAGAGGCGATGGTTGAAACGGGTATTACCACGCCGTTCCTGCCGCACGGGCTGGGCCATCCGCTGGGCCTTCAGGTGCACGACGCCGCCGGCTTTATGCAGGACGAGCAAGGCACCCATCTGCCGGCGCCGTCCAAGTATCCATTCCTGCGTTGCACCCGCGTGTTGCAGCCGGGCATGGTGTTGACCATCGAGCCAGGTCTGTACTTCATCGAGTCTCTGTTGGCACCGTGGCGCAGCGGTGAATTCAAGCAGCACTTCGCCTGGGATCGCATCGATGCGCTGAAGCCGTATGGCGGCATCCGTATCGAAGACAACATCGTGATCCACGAAAAGCGCATCGAGAACATGACGCGCGATCTGAACCTGGCCTGATGCGGCCTTACCCGATACCGGCGGAAGCCACCTGCTTTACCGAAGAAATAAAGAAGAGCCGTTTTATCACCCTGCTGGCGCCGACCAGCGGGGTAGAAGCGGCAAAGGCGTTTATTCAGCAGGTGCGGGATGAGCATCCGGCGGCGCGACACCATTGTTGGGCTTTCGTCGCCGGCAGCCCCGATGACTCGCAGCAACTGGGGTTCTCAGACGACGGAGAGCCGTCGGGCACCGCCGGCAAACCGATCCTCGCGCAGCTGATGGGGAGCGGCATCGGTGAAGTGACCGCCGTGGTCGTTCGTTACTATGGCGGCGTCAAGCTGGGCACCGGCGGGCTGGTGAAAGCCTATGGCAACGGTGTTCAACAGGCGTTGAAGCAGTTAGCGTTGGCACAAAAGGTGCCGGAAGCCGAATATATCTTGCAGTGCGACTATGCGCAGTTGGCGTTGGTGGAGAACTTGCTGCAGCAAACCGCAGGTCGGATCCTGCAGGGCGAATACGGCGCCGCCGTCGTGCTGCATCTGGCGTTGCCGGCCACCGAGGTCGAACTGTTTGGGAATAAATTGCGTGATCTCAGTCGCGGTAATTTGCAATTAACCCCCATTTCGCAATAATTCCTCCCAATTGAATTGCTAAGGATCGTGCTGAAATGCATTTTCGCGCCATAACCCGTATCGTTGGTCTGCTGGTCATCCTGTTCTCCGGGACGATGTTTATCCCCGGCCTGGTGGCATTGATTTACCGCGATGGGGCGGGGCGCGCGTTCAGCCAAACCTTCTTCGTGGCGCTGACCATTGGTCTGATGCTGTGGTGGCCGAACCGCAAACAGAAACACGAGCTGAAGCCCCGTGAAGGCTTCCTGATTGTCGTGTTGTTCTGGACCGTGCTGGGCAGCGTGGGGGCATTGCCGTTCCTGTTTTCGGAACGGCCCAACTTGTCGCTGACCGACGCCTTCTTTGAATCCTTCTCGGGATTGACGACTACCGGCGCAACGACGCTGGTGGGGCTGGACTCGTTGCCGAAGGCCATCCTGTTCTATCGCCAAATGCTGCAATGGATGGGCGGCATGGGGATCATCGTGTTGGCGGTGGCGATACTGCCGATACTTGGCGTCGGCGGCATGCAGCTGTATCGAGCGGAAATGCCCGGGCCGCTGAAAGATAACAAGATGCGTCCACGCATCGCCGAAACCGCCAAAACCCTGTGGCTAATCTATGTGTTGCTGACCGTCGCCTGTGCGCTGGCGCTCTGGGGGGCCGGGATGTCGGTGTTCGACGCCATCGGCCACAGTTTCTCGACCATCGCCATTGGCGGGTTTTCTACCCACGACGCCAGTATCGGTTATTACGCCAGTCCGACTATCAACACCATCATCGCCGTGTTCCTGCTGATTTCCGGCTGTAACTACGGCCTGCACTTCGCTTTGCTAAGCGGCCGTAGTCTGAAGGTGTACGGGCGCGATCCTGAATTCCGCATGTTCATCTTCGTTCAGTTGACGCTGGTGGTGGTATGCACGTTGGTGCTCTGGGGACATGGCGTCTATAAGAGCGGTATGGAAACGCTCAATCAGGCGTTCTTCCAGGTGGTATCGATGGCGACCACGGCCGGTTTTACGACCGACAGCATCGCCAAGTGGCCGCTGTTTCTGCCGATGTTGTTGCTGTGCTCGGCGTTCATCGGCGGCTGCGCCGGCTCGACCGGCGGCGGCCTGAAGGTGATCCGTATTCTGCTTCTGTACCTGCAGGGCTCGCGAGAGTTGAAGAGGCTGGTGCACCCCAACGCGGTCTATACCATCAAATTGGGCAATCGCGCGCTGCCGGAACGCATTCTGGAAGCGGTATGGGGATTCTTCTCCGCCTATGCGCTGGTGTTTATCGTCAGCATGCTGGCGATCATTGCCACCGGCGTTGACGATTTCTCCGCGTTCGCCGCAGTGACGGCAACACTCAATAACCTTGGCCCCGGCCTGGGCGTGGTGGCAGATAACTTCACCACGATGCCGGCGGCGGCCAAGTGGATCCTGGTGGTGACGATGCTGTTCGGGCGCCTGGAAGTGTTTACATTGCTGGTGCTGTTCACGCCAACTTTTTGGCGTGAGTGAGCCTGATATAAGGAGTACGCCATGAAGGCATTGATACTTTATTCGAGCCGTGACGGGCAAACACGTGCTATCGCTTCTTATATAGCAAGCAAGTTGCAGGACACGCTGCGTTGTGAGGTGATTGATCTGCTGCAGGCGGAACAGGTCGACCTTAGTCAGTACCAGCAGGTGATGATCGGTGCTTCTATCCGTTACGGGCACTTTAACCCGGTGCTGGATAAATTCGTTAAGCGCCATGCCGAACAGCTGAATAGGATGCCGAGCGCCTTCTTCGCCGTGAACCTGACCGCGCGTAAACCGGAAAAGCGTTCGCCGCAAACCAACGCTTATACCCGCAAGTTCCTGTTGGCGTCGCCGTGGCAGCCAAAGCAGTGTGCGGTGTTTGCCGGCGCATTGCGGTATCCGCGCTATCGTTGGTTCGACCGCATCATGATTCAATTTATTATGCGTATGACGGGCGGTGAAACGGATACCAGTAAGGAAGTGGAGTACACAGATTGGCAGCAGGTCGATCGTTTCGCCCAGGAATTTAGCCAGATCCAGTACGAAAAGTGACAAAAACGCGGGTTTGGCCAGCGTTTTGCCGAAAAAATCCGCGCTTGAAAAGTTTTTTGCAATTAGGGGTTGCGGCCTGCCGAGAACTCCCTATAATGCGCCTCCACTGACCGGGAACAACGACTGACAAGCCGCCGGGTCAGCGAGAAGAAAGCGAAATAAACGCTTGACTCTCCGGGCGAAAAGCGTAGTATACGCAGCCCGCGCCGATGAGTTTCTCGGCGCTGCTCTTTAACAATTTATCAGACAATCTGTGTGGGCACTCCACAAGACGATATCCAGCATCTTCGGATGCAAAAAAATATCAAGTCTTGAAGAGTGACTAACTGAAGTAAAATTCATGCAGTAAATCTTTGAGCATCGCTTCTCGAGTGGAAGCACATCAAGCTTTTAATTGAAGAGTTTGATCATGGCTCAGATTGAACGCTGGCGGCAGGCTTAACACATGCAAGTCGAGCGGTAGCACAGGGGAGCTTGCTCCCCGGGTGACGAGCGGCGGACGGGTGAGTAATGTCTGGGAAACTGCCTGATGGAGGGGGATAACTACTGGAAACGGTAGCTAATACCGCATAACGTCGCAAGACCAAAGAGGGGGACCTTCGGGCCTCTTGCCATCAGATGTGCCCAGATGGGATTAGCTAGTAGGTGGGGTAATGGCTCACCTAGGCGACGATCCCTAGCTGGTCTGAGAGGATGACCAGCCACACTGGAACTGAGACACGGTCCAGACTCCTACGGGAGGCAGCAGTGGGGAATATTGCACAATGGGCGCAAGCCTGATGCAGCCATGCCGCGTGTGTGAAGAAGGCCTTCGGGTTGTAAAGCACTTTCAGCGAGGAGGAAGGTGGTGAACTTAATACGTTCATCAATTGACGTTACTCGCAGAAGAAGCACCGGCTAACTCCGTGCCAGCAGCCGCGGTAATACGGAGGGTGCAAGCGTTAATCGGAATTACTGGGCGTAAAGCGCACGCAGGCGGTTTGTTAAGTCAGATGTGAAATCCCCGGGCTCAACCTGGGAACTGCATTTGAAACTGGCAAGCTAGAGTCTCGTAGAGGGGGGTAGAATTCCAGGTGTAGCGGTGAAATGCGTAGAGATCTGGAGGAATACCGGTGGCGAAGGCGGCCCCCTGGACGAAGACTGACGCTCAGGTGCGAAAGCGTGGGGAGCAAACAGGATTAGATACCCTGGTAGTCCACGCTGTAAACGATGTCGATTTGGAGGTTGTGCCCTTGAGGCGTGGCTTCCGGAGCTAACGCGTTAAATCGACCGCCTGGGGAGTACGGCCGCAAGGTTAAAACTCAAATGAATTGACGGGGGCCCGCACAAGCGGTGGAGCATGTGGTTTAATTCGATGCAACGCGAAGAACCTTACCTACTCTTGACATCCAGAGAACTTTCCAGAGATGGATTGGTGCCTTCGGGAACTCTGAGACAGGTGCTGCATGGCTGTCGTCAGCTCGTGTTGTGAAATGTTGGGTTAAGTCCCGCAACGAGCGCAACCCTTATCCTTTGTTGCCAGCGGTTCGGCCGGGAACTCAAAGGAGACTGCCAGTGATAAACTGGAGGAAGGTGGGGATGACGTCAAGTCATCATGGCCCTTACGAGTAGGGCTACACACGTGCTACAATGGCGTATACAAAGAGAAGCGACCTCGCGAGAGCAAGCGGACCTCATAAAGTACGTCGTAGTCCGGATTGGAGTCTGCAACTCGACTCCATGAAGTCGGAATCGCTAGTAATCGTAGATCAGAATGCTACGGTGAATACGTTCCCGGGCCTTGTACACACCGCCCGTCACACCATGGGAGTGGGTTGCAAAAGAAGTAGGTAGCTTAACCTTCGGGAGGGCGCTTACCACTTTGTGATTCATGACTGGGGTGAAGTCGTAACAAGGTAACCGTAGGGGAACCTGCGGTTGGATCACCTCCTTACCTAAAGATATTGCTTCGAGTGGCGTGCTCACACAGATTGTCTGATGAAAAAGTAACGAGCAAAAGCGTCATAAAAGTACGGTGTCGTGTCCCCTTCGTCTAGAGGCCTAGGACACCGCCCTTTCACGGCGGTAACAGGGGTTCGAATCCCCTAGGGACGCCAAGCTTCCGACCCACCCGGTGAAAGCGGCGGTCCAAAGTATCTGACGATACACCATATCTTAAAGATGACTTCCGAGTCATGTTTAAGATATTGCTCTTTAACAATCTGGAACAAGCTGAAAATTGAAACATGACGGCTGAAATTTATCCCTCCGTAGAAGTTCTGGGATAAAGAGTAACCTGTCATAGAGTCTCTCAAATGTTTGCAGCGCGAACGATGGAAACATCTTCGGGTTGTGAGGTTAAGTGACTAAGCGTACACGGTGGATGCCTAGGCAGTCAGAGGCGATGAAGGGCGTGCTAATCTGCGAAAAGCGTCGGTAAGGTGATATGAACCGTTATAACCGGCGATACCCGAATGGGGAAACCCAGTGTGTTTCGACACACTATCATGTCATGAATACATAGTGGCATGAGGCGAACCGGGGGAACTGAAACATCTAAGTACCCGAGGAAAAGAAATCAACCGAGATTCCCCAGTAGCGGCGAGCGAACGGGGAGGAGCCCAGAACCTGAATCGGCTTGTGTGTTAGTGGAAGCGTCTGGAAAGTCGCGCAGCAAAGGGTGATAGCCCCGTACACTAAAATGCACAGGTCGTGAGTTCGATGAGTAGGGCGGGACACGTGACATCCTGTCTGAATATGGGGGGACCATCCTCCAAGGCTAAATACTCCTGACTGACCGATAGTGAACCAGTACCGTGAGGGAAAGGCGAAAAGAACCCCGGCGAGGGGAGTGAAATAGAACCTGAAACCGTGTACGTACAAGCAGTGGGAGCACCTTCGTGGTGTGACTGCGTACCTTTTGTATAATGGGTCAGCGACTTATATTTTGTAGCAAGGTTAACCGTATAGGGGAGCCGTAGGGAAACCGAGTCTTAACTGGGCGACTAGTTGCAAGGTATAGACCCGAAACCCGGTGATCTAGCCATGGGCAGGTTGAAGGTTGGGTAACACTAACTGGAGGACCGAACCGACTAATGTTGAAAAATTAGCGGATGACTTGTGGCTGGGGGTGAAAGGCCAATCAAACCGGGAGATAGCTGGTTCTCCCCGAAAGCTATTTAGGTAGCGCCTCGTGAACTCATCTTCGGGGGTAGAGCACTGTTTCGGCTAGGGGGCCATCCCGGCTTACCAAACCGATGCAAACTCCGAATACCGAAGAATGTTATCACGGGAGACACACGGCGGGTGCTAACGTCCGTCGTGAAGAGGGAAACAACCCAGACCGCCAGCTAAGGTCCCAAAGTCATGGTTAAGTGGGAAACGATGTGGGAAGGCATAGACAGCCAGGATGTTGGCTTAGAAGCAGCCATCATTTAAAGAAAGCGTAATAGCTCACTGGTCGAGTCGGCCTGCGCGGAAGATGTAACGGGGCTAAACCATGCACCGAAGCTGCGGCAGCGACGCTTAGCGTTGTTGGGTAGGGGAGCGTTCTGTAAGCCGTTGAAGGTGGCCTGTGAGGGTTGCTGGAGGTATCAGAAGTGCGAATGCTGACATAAGTAACGATAAAGCGGGTGAAAAGCCCGCTCGCCGGAAGACCAAGGGTTCCTGTCCAACGTTAATCGGGGCAGGGTGAGTCGACCCTAAGGCGAGGCTGAAAAGCGTAGTCGATGGGAAACAGGTTAATATTCCTGTACTTGGTGTTACTGCGAAGGGGGACGGAGAAGGCTAGGCTAGCCGGGCGACGGTTGTCCCGGTTTAAGCGTGTAGGGGTGTGACCTGGTAAATCCGGTTGCATGTTAACCCTGAGGCGTGATGACGATGCACTACGGTGCAGAAGTAGTTGATGCCCTGCTTCCAGGAAAATCCTCTAAGCTCCAGGTAACATTAAATCGTACCCCAAACCGACACAGGTGGTCAGGTAGAGAATACCAAGGCGCTTGAGAGAACTCGGGTGAAGGAACTAGGCAAAATGGTGCCGTAACTTCGGGAGAAGGCACGCTGGCATGTAGGTGAAGTCCCTTGCGGATGGAGCTGAAGCCAGTCGAAGATACCAGCTGGCTGCAACTGTTTAATAAAAACACAGCACTGTGCAAACACGAAAGTGGACGTATACGGTGTGACGCCTGCCCGGTGCTGGAAGGTTAATTGATGGGTCAGCCGCAAGGCGAAGCTCTTGATCGAAGCCCCAGTAAACGGCGGCCGTAACTATAACGGTCCTAAGGTAGCGAAATTCCTTGTCGGGTAAGTTCCGACCTGCACGAATGGCGTAATGATGGCCAGGCTGTCTCCACCCGAGACTCAGTGAAATTGAACTCGCTGTGAAGATGCAGTGTACCCGCGGCAAGACGGAAAGACCCCGTGAACCTTTACTATAGCTTGACACTGAACATTGAGCCTTGATGTGTAGGATAGGTGGGAGGCTTTGAAGCGTGGACGCCAGTCTGCGTGGAGCCATCCTTGAAATACCACCCTTTAATGTTTGATGTTCTAACTCGGCCCCATAATCTGGGGTGAGGACAGTGTCTGGTGGGTAGTTTGACTGGGGCGGTCTCCTCCCAAAGAGTAACGGAGGAGCACGAAGGTTAGCTAATCACGGTCGGACATCGTGAGGTTAGTGCAAAGGCATAAGCTAGCTTGACTGCGAGAGTGACGGCTCGAGCAGGTACGAAAGTAGGTCTTAGTGATCCGGTGGTTCTGAATGGAAGGGCCATCGCTCAACGGATAAAAGGTACTCCGGGGATAACAGGCTGATACCGCCCAAGAGTTCATATCGACGGCGGTGTTTGGCACCTCGATGTCGGCTCATCACATCCTGGGGCTGAAGTAGGTCCCAAGGGTATGGCTGTTCGCCATTTAAAGTGGTACGCGAGCTGGGTTTAGAACGTCGTGAGACAGTTCGGTCCCTATCTGCCGTGGGCGTTGGAAGATTGAGAGGGGTTGCTCCTAGTACGAGAGGACCGGAGTGAACGCACCACTGGTGTTCGGGTTGTCATGCCAATGGCATTGCCCGGTAGCTAAGTGCGGAAAAGATAAGCGCTGAAAGCATCTAAGCGCGAAACTTGCCTCAAGATGAGTCTTCCCTGGGCCTTCAAGGCCCCTGAAGGAACGTTTAAGACTAAGACGTTGATAGGCTGGGTGTGTAAGTGCAGCGATGCATTGAGCTAACCAGTACTAATGATCCGTGAGGCTTAACCTTACAACACCGAAGGTGTTTTGGTGAGACCGAGACAATATTCAGCTTGTTGACAGATTGGATTGACAGGCTTCAGCGATGAAGCGGGTTGATCAAAACGAATTTGCCTGGCGGCAATAGCGCGGTGGTCCCACCTGACCCCATGCCGAACTCAGAAGTGAAACGCCGTAGCGCCGATGGTAGTGTGGGGTCTCCCCATGCGAGAGTAGGACACTGCCAGGCATCAAACAAAGCCGAAAGCCCTGAACTGACGTTCAGGGCTTTTTGCTATGCGTAAAATAAATATCCTGACAGTATCTATTACTTTGAAAAATGCCTTTTTGGGCATATGTAGCTTATCCTTATAAGGAGGCATAATGTTTCTTTGCTAGGGAAATAGCCAGCTAAATATATAATTGATAGTTCCAGATTATTATTTAAATAATAAAAATATCTATCTATGAACAGACTGATGAGAATTATCCGGTTATATCAAAGATAAATCTTAATTCTTCAGTGTATTAGTCGATAAATTTCACGTTAATTAAAACAAATATTAGCCAGACGCCTCGAATCGAGTAGACTAGTCGGAAGATTATTTCCGTATAGGTACTGAACGTTATGTCTACTGAAAGCGCGTCTTTAAAAAACCACAATACGTTTGCGCTCCCGGTCAACGCAGCGCACCTGATCATGGCCGATAGAATTGAGCTGATGCTCAAGGTGTGGCAACAAACGCGCAAGCGTCAGGAGCCGTTGCTGATTCTCGGTGAAGGTAGCAACGTGCTGTTCCTGGAGGATTTTTCTGGCACAGTAATGGTCAATCAGTTGAAGGGTATTGATGTTCGGGAAGATAACGATGCCTGGTATCTCCACGTCAGTTCCGGTGAAAATTGGCATGACCTGGTGCAATATACGCTGCAGGCTGGGATCTGCGGTCTGGAAAACCTGGCGTTGATTCCTGGATTGGCCGGTTCTGCCCCTATCCAGAACATCGGCGCCTACGGCGTCGAATTGAAAGACGTCTGCGAGTATGTCGATCTGCTGGACTTCTCTACCGGCGCTATCGATCGTATTCCGGCTGCCGAGTGTGGTTTTGGCTACCGGGAAAGTATTTTCAAACACCGTTTCCAGACCGGACATGTCATTGTCGGGCTGGGTCTGCGCCTCAACAAACAGTGGCAACCCAAATTGAGCTACGGCGATCTGGCCAAGCTGGATCCTGCCACGGTGACGCCGCTTCAGGTATTTGAATCCGTATGCGCCATGCGCCGCAGCAAGCTGCCCGATCCACGTGAAACCGGCAATGCCGGCAGCTTCTTCAAGAATCCGCTGGTGAACGCAGAGAAAGCCGCAGAACTCATCGCTAAATATCCCGCTATGCCGCATTATCCACAGCAGGATGGCCAGGTGAAGCTGGCCGCCGGATGGCTTATCGATCAATGCGAACTGAAAGGATATCGTATCGGTGGCGCTGCGATACACCGCCAACAAGCGCTGGTGTTGGTGAACATCGCCAACGCCCACAGTCAGGATGTGGTGGCGTTGGCGCGCCACGTACGCAAGACGGTGGCTGATAAATTCGGCGTGTGGCTGGAACCTGAGGTGCGTTTTATTGGCGCGACCGGTGAACTGAATGCCGTGGCGGTGCTGTCATGAAAGATACCAAGGTGCCGTTAAAACTGATCGCGCTGCTCGCTGACGGCGAATTCCATTCCGGTGAACACCTCGGTGAGTCACTGGGCATGAGTCGCGCGGCGATCAATAAGCATATTCAGACCATTCGCGAATGGGGACTGGATGTCTTTACCGTGCCCGGAAAAGGCTATAGCCTGCCTGGCGCCATCCAGCTGTTGGAAGCCAAGCGAATCCTCAGCCTGCTGGAAGACAAGCGTGTAAGCGTGTTGCCGGTGGTCGATTCCACCAACCAATACTTGCTGGACCGCATCGACGAATTGCACTCTGGTGATGCCTGCGTCGCTGAATACCAACAGGCAGGACGAGGGCGCCGCGGGCGGCAGTGGATCTCGCCATTCGGCGCTAATTTATATCTGTCGATGTTCTGGCGACTGGAGCAGGGGCCGGCAGCGGCTATGGGGCTTAGCCTGGTGATCGGGATGGTGATGGCGGAGGTCTTGCAGCGTCTCGGTGCGGCTGATGTGCGCGTGAAGTGGCCTAACGATCTTTATCTGAACGATCGTAAATTGGCGGGGATCCTGGTCGAACTGACGGGAAAAACCGGCGATGCGGCCCAACTGGTCATCGGCGCCGGCATCAACCTGGCGATGCGTGATACCAATGCCAGCGCCATTACTCAGGGATGGATTAACCTACAGGAAGCGGGAATTCAGATCGATCGCAATGAACTGGCTGCAACCTTGCTTAATGAACTGCGTCAGTCATTGAAACAGTTTGAGATAGACGGACTCGCGCCCTTTATCGGTCGCTGGCGTACGCTGGATAACTTTATCGACAGGCCGGTCAAGCTGCTGATTGGCGAGCGGCAGATTGTGGGTATCGCCCGAGGAATCGATTCACAGGGCGCACTGCTGCTGGAACAGGACGGGGAGATCAAGCCCTTCATCGGTGGCGAGATATCGCTGCGCAGCGCGGAATAGTGAGAAAAGACAAGGGGACAGTAATGTCCCCTGAATCGATCGGTAGGCTTACTTTCTTAAACGCACGCTTTCAACGGCGTGGTTAGCGCTTTTGGTCATTATCAGGCTGGCGCGTTCACGGGTGGGCAGTATATTCTGCTGCAAATTCAATCCGTTAATTTCATTCCATAATTGCGTGGCGATATTAATCGCCTCCGGTTCCGGCAATTTTGAATAATTATGGAAATAAGAATCGGGATTGGAAAATGCGCCCTGGCGGAATTTCAGAAAACGATTGATATACCAGCTTTGCAATAGCGTCTCCGGCGCATCGACATATATAGAGAAGTCGACAAAGTCGGAAACGAATACGCGATGCGGATCGTGAGGATAATCCATACCGCTTTGCAATACGTTAAGCCCTTCCAGGATCAGAATATCCGGTTGCTCGATGACTTTATTACCTTCGGGCACAACGTCATAGATCAAATGAGAATAAACCGGAGCGGTGACGCGTTTGGCGCCGGATTTCACTTCCGACACGAATTTCACCAGGCTATGCATATCGTAAGACTGCGGGAAGCCTTTTTTCTTCATCAGGCCGCGTTCGTTCAGCACCTTATTAGGGTGCAAGAAGCCGTCGGTCGTGATCAACTCAACGCTGCGGTGTTCTGGCCAACGGCTCAACAACGCCTGCAACAGACGTGCGGTTGTGCTCTTACCTACGGCTACGCTGCCGGCGATGCCGATGACATAGGGAATCTTTTGCCCGTCGGTGCCGAGGAATTGCTCGAGCACCGCCTGCCTACGCAGGTTGGAACTGATATAGAAGTTCAACAGCCGTGACAGCGGCAGATAAATCTGCGCAACTTCTTCCAACGAGAGATCTTCGTTAATCCCTTTCAGTTTAACGATCTCTTCTTCCGACAACGTCAGCGGCACCGAATCTCGCAACGCAGCCCATTGGGTACGATCGAACTGTAGGTAAGGCGTTGCTAAAGATTGATCTCTTTTTATCATAAGCCAAATTCTGCCTGTTAACGCAGGTTGGGAAAGGCGCCGGACGCCAACTCCAGAGAATAAACAAGCTGCATATTATAGACAGCTTCGTTTTTGGCGTAGACTTTTTTCGCAAAAGTTGTCGATAGGCAGCAGTTTATGTCAATTGTGCGAAGCGGCGCGCAGTTGATAAAGCGGGGTTGCAAGGCGGTATCATCAGAGCCGGATACCGCCTGAAGACTAACTGGCGATGGCGCGCGAAGGCTGACTTACGGTGAACAGACGTTTGTAATAAATGACGGTCGGATGGTAATGCCCATCGGGACCCGCTGCATAATCCGGCAGCTCACCCAAACAGCGATAACCCAGGCTGCGATAAAGCGCTTCTGCCGCCGAACCGGCCTGCGTATCCAGATACAATAGCCCGCGTTGCTGCTGCAGTGCCGCGTACTCCAGCGTCTTCATCAGAGCCTGACCTACGCCGTTGCGGCGAGCACGGCTATGCACCAACAGCTTCACTACCTCCGCACGATTACGGCCGTTCGGCTTCTGGCCAAGCTCAAGTTGCACGGTGCCAACGACGCCGCGATCGTCACGGGCAATCCACAGCAGCAGGTCACCTTTGGCCAGGGCCGGTCGCAGACTGTGGAAGTAGCTCTCGGCGTCTTCGTGAGGAATTAAGGTGTCGTAACCGACAGAAGCGCCGTGCGTGACGGCATCGGTCAACAGGCGGGCCAATTCATCGCGGTAAATCGGCAACGTAGCGGCGTTGATAGGCACTATTTTCATCGGTCATTCCTCCTGGGATGGGGGGAATGAAGAGAAGCAATAACTGAGCCACAGCGGCGAAAGGCATAGCAACGGCAAATAGGGCGAGGGATCAGTGTAGCCCACGCCGCAGTTCGGGGCAGGTATCCCCTTTTTGGTGCATCGATCCCGCTCACAGTTTACCATCGCGGGTTAAGTGTTTTGAGAAGCCCGACACGGAGAAAGCGGCGCTCAAGGCTTGCAAAAAGTGGATAAAATTGTAGAGAATGATTGCCGCGAGTGATGAATGTTTGCACGCCGCAGGCTGCAAATTGCATGACAGTATGCAAAATTGACTGATTTATGAGCGAAAGTGCGCGTAAAGCAATTTTTTTGTTGCATAGGTCGCCCGCTCTACCTAGAATGCGCTGCACTTGATGCCGGCTTAGCTCAGTAGGTAGAGCAACTGACTTGTAATCAGTAGGTCACCAGTTCGATTCCGGTAGCCGGCACCATTCAAGTCACAAGTAGTTAAAATCTGGTGGGGTTCCCGAGCGGCCAAAGGGAGCAGACTGTAAATCTGCCGTCACAGACTTCGAAGGTTCGAATCCTTCCCCCACCACCAAATCTTGCCTTCGGCGATTAACTGAGATGCGATAAATACCGCAACGGTTGATGGCGGGAGGAGAGGGCGAAAGCCTTCGGCAAGGTTCGAGCTGTGCAGCGCAAGGCGCAGCCGGCCCGAAGGATGCGAGCCGAGTGATGAACAATCCTGCTCCATCCCAAAATTCTACAGAAAAATCAGGTAGCCGAGTTCCAGGATGCGGGCATCGTATAATGGCTATTACCTCAGCCTTCCAAGCTGATGATGTGGGTTCGATTCCCACTGCCCGCTCCAAGATGTGCTGATATAGCTCAGTTGGTAGAGCGCACCCTTGGTAAGGGTGAGGTCGGCAGTTCGAATCTGCCTATCAGCACCACTTCTTAATTTCTCGCCCCCTGATTTTCTTTCTGTTCTGGATTCAACGAGCAAATGCTTGGTTGATGTGGTGATACCACCGATTTATCCGTGTCTTAGAGGGACAATCGATGTCTAAAGAAAAGTTTGAACGTACAAAACCGCACGTTAACGTCGGTACTATCGGCCACGTTGACCACGGTAAAACTACCCTGACTGCAGCGATCACTACCGTACTGGCTAAAACCTACGGCGGTTCTGCACGTGCTTTCGACCAGATCGATAACGCGCCAGAAGAAAAAGCTCGTGGTATCACCATCAACACCTCCCACGTTGAGTATGACACCCCGACTCGTCACTACGCGCACGTTGACTGCCCAGGGCACGCCGACTACGTGAAAAACATGATCACCGGTGCTGCTCAGATGGACGGCGCGATCCTGGTAGTAGCTGCGACTGACGGCCCAATGCCTCAGACTCGTGAGCACATCCTGCTGGGTCGCCAGGTTGGCGTTCCTTTCATCATCGTATTCATGAACAAATGCGACATGGTTGATGATGAAGAGCTGCTGGAACTGGTAGAAATGGAAGTTCGCGAACTGCTGTCCGCTTACGACTTCCCAGGCGACGACCTGCCAGTAATCCGCGGTTCCGCGCTGAAAGCGCTGGAAGGCGAAGCTGAGTGGGAAGCGAAAATCATCGAACTGGCCGAAGCTCTGGACAGCTACATCCCAGAGCCAGAGCGTGCAATCGACAAGCCGTTCCTGCTGCCAATCGAAGACGTATTCTCCATCTCCGGTCGTGGTACCGTTGTTACCGGTCGTGTTGAGCGCGGTATCATCAAAGTTGGCGAAGAAGTTGAAATCGTTGGTATCAAAGACACCGTTAAGTCTACCTGTACTGGCGTTGAAATGTTCCGCAAACTGCTGGACGAAGGCCGTGCTGGTGAGAACGTTGGTGTTCTGCTGCGTGGTATCAAACGTGAAGAAATCGAACGTGGTCAGGTACTGGCTAAGCCAGGCTCCATCAAGCCGCACACCCAGTTCGAATCTGAAGTGTACATCCTGAGCAAAGATGAAGGTGGTCGTCACACGCCATTCTTCAAAGGCTACCGTCCACAGTTCTACTTCCGTACTACTGACGTGACCGGTACCATCGAACTGCCAGAAGGCGTAGAGATGGTAATGCCAGGCGACAACGTGAACATGAAAGTTACCCTGATTCACCCAATCGCGATGGACGACGGTCTGCGTTTCGCAATCCGTGAAGGCGGCCGTACTGTAGGCGCTGGTGTTGTTGCTAAAGTTATCGCTTAATCGCTGATAAAGTTTGACGCGACACGCGGTAAAAGGGCATCATTTGATGCCCTTTTTCTACGCTGTGAACTAGAACCTATCTCATCAGCGATTTTGCAGTCATAATCATTGGTGAGATGGGCTCTTAAACCGTATTGACTGAAATACGTCATGGCGTAAAACACCGGGATATCGCTAATGCGCTATCCGATCGGTTTGGTTTGCCTCGCAATGCGAGGCAAAGTTGTTTGTTATGAATCATCATTGTGACAGGTTGGTTTATGAGTGCGAATACCGAGGCTCAAGGGAGCGGACGCGGCCTGGAAGCGGCAAAGTGGCTGATCGTCGCCGTTCTGTTGGTTGTGGCTATTGTCGGTAACTATTACTACCGTGATTTAAGCCTGCCATTGCGCGCGCTGGCAGTTGTGCTGATCATCGCCGTTGCAGGTGCAGTGGCTCTGATGACCACCAAAGGCAAAGCCACCGTTGCGTTTGCCCGTGAAGCGCGTACCGAAGTACGTAAAGTGATTTGGCCAACTCGTCAGGAAACGCTACACACCACGTTGATCGTTGCCGCGGTAACCGCCGTGATGTCACTGATTCTGTGGGGACTGGATGGTATTCTGGTCCGTCTGGTGTCGTTTATTACTGGCCTGAGGTTCTAAAATGTCTGAAGCTCCAAAAAAACGTTGGTACGTCGTTCAGGCGTTTTCCGGTTTTGAAGGTCGCGTAGCGCAATCGCTGCGTGAACACATCAAACTGCACGATATGGAAGAGCTGTTCGGCGAAGTGATGGTGCCTACGGAAGAAGTGGTTGAAATCCGTGGCGGTCAGCGTCGCAAGAGCGAGCGTAAGTTCTTCCCTGGCTATGTGCTGGTGCAGATGGTGATGAATGACGCCAGTTGGCACTTGGTGCGCAGCGTACCGCGCGTCATGGGGTTCATCGGCGGAACGTCTGACCGTCCAGCGCCGATCAGCGATAAAGAAGTTGATGCGATCATGAACCGCCTGCAGCAGGTCGGTGACAAGCCGCGTCCGAAAACGCTGTTCGAGCCGGGCGAGCTGGTGCGCGTCAACGACGGCCCGTTTGCCGATTTCAACGGCGTGGTCGAAGAAGTCGATTACGAGAAGAGCCGCCTGAAAGTTTCCGTTTCCATCTTCGGCCGTGCAACGCCGGTGGAACTGGACTTCAGCCAGGTTGAAAAAGGCTGATCGAATAATCAGCAGTAAGCGGCCTGTTGCCGCTTGTCAAAGGCGCGAAATTGAACTACAATTTCGCGCCTTTTGTTTTTAGATGCCTTGCCTGATGTTTGTCCGGCGAGGTTAAACACGGGGAGCCTCTCACGAGGCGATACTACCCAAACCGAGGAAATTTAAATGGCTAAGAAAGTACAAGCCTACGTTAAGCTGCAAGTTGCAGCTGGTATGGCTAACCCGAGCCCACCAGTGGGTCCAGCTCTGGGTCAGCAGGGCGTTAACATCATGGAATTCTGTAAGGCGTTCAATGCTAAGACTGACAGCATTGAAAAAGGTCTGCCGATTCCGGTTGTTATCACCGTTTATTCTGATCGCTCCTTCACTTTCGTTACCAAAACCCCGCCGGCAGCAGTTCTGCTGAAAAAAGCGGCTGGTATCAAGTCTGGTTCCGGTAAGCCGAACAAAGACAAAGTAGGTAAAGTGACCCGTGCTCAGGTACGTGAAATCGCAGAAACCAAAGCTGCGGACATGACTGGTTCTGACGTTGAAGCGATGACTCGCTCCATCGAAGGTACCGCTCGTTCCATGGGCCTGGTAGTGGAGGATTAAGAGATGGCTAAGCTGACCAAGCGCATGCGCGTGATCCGTGACAAAGTTGATGCGACTAAACAGTATGACATCACTGAAGCTGTTGCTCTGCTGAAAGAGCTGGCCACCGCTAAATTCGTAGAAAGCGTTGACGTTGCCGTTAACCTCGGCATCGACGCTCGTAAATCTGACCAAAACGTTCGTGGCGCTACCGTTCTGCCACACGGCACCGGTCGTTCCGTTCGCGTTGCCGTATTTACCCAAGGCGCTAACGCTGAAGCTGCGAAAGCTGCAGGCGCAGAGCTGGTAGGTATGGACGATCTGGCTGAGCAGATCAAGAAAGGCGAAATGAACTTCGACGTTGTTATTGCTTCCCCGGATGCAATGCGCGTTGTTGGTCAACTGGGCCAGATCCTGGGTCCACGCGGCCTGATGCCAAACCCGAAAGTGGGTACCGTTACTCCGAACGTTGCTGAAGCTGTGAAAAACGCTAAAGCAGGTCAGGTTCGCTACCGTAACGACAAAAACGGCATCATCCATACCACCATCGGTAAGGTTGATTTCGACGCAGACAAACTGAAAGAAAACCTGGAAGCCCTGCTGGTTGCGCTGAAAAAAGCAAAACCTTCTCAGGCGAAAGGTATGTACATCAAGAAAGTTAGCCTCTCCACCACCATGGGTGCTGGCGTTGCTATCGATCAGAGCGGTCTGTCTGCCGCAGCGAACTAATCGCACTTGCGATTATCGCTTTGACTTGGGGCCAAGATTTGTCTAGAATCTTATGCCCCAAGGTTTTACTATTGGCTATGCCGTAGGCAAAACAAAGATTTTTCGGTTGGAGCCTGGCCTATCCAGGCCTCCGTCCAAGACCGCAGGTGTATCGCGAGATACTTAATCCTTCCTGCGTAGACGGTGACAGAGCCTAAGAAAATTTTTCTTTTTTATAAAAGAATGTCTTTGCTGGATTCTGCTCACCGTGTTAAGCCGCTCGGCGTGGCGTTTTACAAAGCGCCGAGTGAAGTGAGTTCCGGGGGATTTTCCCCGGCTAATCCAGGAGCAAAAAGCTAATGGCATTAAATCTTCAAGACAAACAAGCGATTGTTGCTGAAGTCAGCGAAGTAGCCAAAGGCGCGCTGTCTGCGGTTGTTGCGGATTCCCGCGGCGTTACCGTAGATAAAATGACTGAACTGCGTAAAGCAGGTCGTGAAGCTGGCGTTTACATGCGTGTTGTTCGCAACACCCTGATGCGTCGCGTAGTTGAAGGCACTCCATTCGAATGCCTGAAAGACACGTTTGTCGGTCCAACCTTGATTGCATTCTCTCACGAACACCCGGGCGCTGCTGCTCGTCTGTTCAAAGAGTTCGCGAAAGCGAATGCAAAATTCGAGGTTAAAGCTGCGGCCTTTGAAGGTGAGCTGATCCCAGCGGCGCAAATCGACCGCCTGGCGACGCTGCCAACTTACGAAGAAGCGATCGCACGCCTGATGGCAACCATGAAAGAAGCCGCTGCCGGCAAACTGGTTCGCACTCTGGCTGCAGTACGCGATCAGAAAGAAGCGGCGTAAGCCACTCTTTCTTAGCCTTTGCTAACGTATTTAAACTATTTCTGAATTTTAGGAACAATTGTTATGTCTATCACTAAAGACCAAATCCTGGAAGCAGTTGCCGCTATGTCCGTAATGGACGTTGTTGAACTGGTTTCCGCTATGGAAGAAAAATTCGGCGTTTCTGCTGCTGCTGCTGTAGCTGTAGCTGCTGGCCCAGCTGAAGCTGCTGAAGAGAAAACTGAATTCGACGTTATCCTGAAAGCTGCAGGCGCTAACAAAGTTGCTGTTATCAAAGCAGTACGTGGCGCTACCGGCCTGGGTCTGAAAGAAGCTAAAGACCTGGTTGAATCTGCTCCAGCCGCTCTGAAAGAAGGCGTGAGCAAAGATGACGCAGAAGCTCTGAAAAAATCTCTGGAAGAAGCTGGCGCAGAAGTTGAAGTTAAATAAGCCAACCTTTCCGGTTGCAGCCTAGTCTTTTAGGCTGATGGCTGGTGACTTTTTAGTCACCAGCCTTTTTGCGCTGTAGGGCGCCAGTAGCGTTTCACACTGTTTGGCTGCTGGTTTCGCCTCCCAATGTTTGTTTCTATTGACGACTTAATATACCGCGGTCTTTGCACTACCAGGAGTTCTGGGGGAAGGCGCGATGAAATGGTTTAAGCGTGATAGCAAGAGACATTGCGGAAAGTGTTCCCGCTTTCCGGTCGACAAAACGGTGTTGCATGAACTGTCCTTAATCGGACGGACAGATTGGGTCACTGATCAGCGAGCTGAGGAACCCTATGGTTTACTCCTATACCGAGAAAAAACGTATTCGTAAGGATTTTGGTAAACGTCCACAAGTGCTGGACATACCATATCTCCTTTCTATCCAGCTTGACTCGTTCCAGAAGTTTATCGAGCAAGATCCAGAAGGGCAGTACGGCCTTGAAGCCGCATTCCGTTCTGTTTTCCCTATCCAGAGCTACAGTGGCAATTCGGAGCTGCAATACGTTAGCTACCGTCTTGGTGAGCCGGTCTTCGACGTCAAAGAGTGCCAGATCCGTGGTGTGACGTTCTCTGCACCGCTGCGCGTAAAACTGCGCCTGGTTATCTATGAGCGCGAAGCGCCTGAAGGTACGGTCAAAGACATCAAGGAACAAGAAGTCTACATGGGCGAAATTCCGCTCATGACCGAAAACGGCACCTTTGTGATCAACGGTACTGAGAGGGTTATCGTATCTCAGTTGCACCGTAGTCCTGGCGTATTCTTCGACAGCGATAAGGGTAAAACCCACTCCTCGGGTAAAGTGCTGTACAACGCACGTATCATCCCTTACCGCGGTTCATGGTTGGACTTCGAGTTCGATCCGAAAGACAACCTGTTCGTGCGTATTGACCGTCGCCGCAAACTGCCTGCGACCATCATTCTGCGCGCGCTGAACTACACCACTGAACAGATCCTCGACCTGTTCTTTGACAAGATCGTCTTCGAAATCCGCGACAACAAGCTGCAGATGGAGCTGGTGCCTGAGCGCCTGCGTGGTGAGACCGCTTCGTTCGATATCGAAGCCAACGGCAAGATCTACGTAGAGAAAGGCCGTCGTATCACCGCCCGTCATATCCGTCAGCTGGAAAAAGACGACATTCAGAGCATTGAAGTACCGGTAGAGTACATCGCGGGCAAAGTGGTCGCGAAAGACTATATCGATACCAATACCGGCGAACTGATCTGCGCAGCCAACATGGAGCTGTCGCTGGATCTGCTGGCCAAGCTGAGCCAGTCCGGCCACAAGCGTATCGAAACGCTGTTCACCAACGATCTGGATCACGGCGCGTATATCTCTGAAACGCTGCGTGTCGATCCGACCAACGATCGTCTGAGCTCGCTGGTAGAGATCTACCGCATGATGCGTCCTGGTGAGCCGCCAACGCGCGAAGCTGCCGAAAGCCTGTTCGAGAACCTGTTCTTCTCCGAAGACCGCTACGATCTGTCCGCGGTCGGCCGTATGAAGTTCAACCGTTCTCTGCTGCGCGACGAGATCGAAGGTTCGGGCATCCTGAGCAAAGACGACATCATCGAAGTGATGAAGAAGCTCATCGATATCCGTAACGGCAAGGGCGAAGTGGACGATATCGACCACTTGGGCAACCGTCGTATCCGCTCCGTCGGCGAAATGGCCGAGAACCAGTTCCGCGTAGGTCTGGTGCGTGTTGAGCGTGCGGTGAAAGAGCGTCTGTCTCTGGGCGATCTGGATACCCTGATGCCTCAGGACATGATCAACGCCAAGCCGATTTCGGCGGCGGTGAAAGAGTTCTTCGGCTCCAGCCAGCTGTCCCAGTTCATGGACCAGAACAACCCGCTGTCCGAGATCACGCACAAGCGTCGTATCTCCGCACTGGGCCCGGGCGGTCTGACCCGTGAGCGCGCCGGCTTTGAAGTTCGAGACGTACACCCGACCCACTACGGCCGCGTGTGCCCAATCGAAACGCCGGAAGGTCCAAACATCGGTCTGATCAACTCCCTGTCCGTGTACGCACAGACTAACGAGTATGGCTTCCTGGAAACCCCGTACCGCCGCGTGCGCGACGGCGTGGTGACCGATGAGATCAACTACCTGTCTGCTATTGAAGAAGGCAACTTCGTTATCGCCCAGGCGAACTCCAACCTGGATGAAGAAGGCCGCTTCGTAGAAGACCTGGTCACCTGCCGCAGCAAAGGCGAATCAAGCCTGTTCAGCCGCGACCAGGTTGACTACATGGACGTATCCACCCAACAGGTTGTTTCCGTTGGTGCTTCACTGATTCCATTCCTGGAACACGATGACGCCAACCGTGCATTGATGGGTGCGAACATGCAACGTCAGGCCGTACCAACCCTGCGCGCTGACAAGCCGCTGGTCGGTACCGGTATGGAACGCGCTGTAGCGGTTGACTCCGGCGTAACCGCCGTTGCCAAACGCGGCGGTGTGATCCAGTACGTGGATGCTTCCCGTATCGTTATCAAAGTTAACGAAGACGAGATGTACCCGGGCGAAGCAGGTATCGATATTTACAACCTGACCAAGTACACCCGTTCTAACCAGAACACCTGCATCAACCAGATGCCGTGTGTGAATCTGGGTGAGCCAATCGAGCGCGGCGACGTGCTGGCGGATGGCCCATCGACAGACCTGGGCGAACTGGCACTGGGCCAGAACATGCGCGTAGCGTTCATGCCTTGGAACGGCTACAACTTCGAAGACTCCATCTTGGTCTCCGAGCGCGTGGTGCAGGAAGATCGCTTCACCACCATCCACATCCAGGAACTGGCGTGCGTGTCTCGCGACACCAAGCTGGGGCCTGAAGAGATCACCGCCGACATCCCTAACGTGGGTGAAGCTGCGCTCTCCAAGCTGGATGAATCCGGTATCGTGTATATCGGTGCTGAAGTGACCGGCGGCGACATTCTGGTCGGTAAGGTAACTCCTAAAGGCGAAACCCAGCTGACGCCGGAAGAGAAACTGCTGCGTGCGATCTTCGGTGAGAAAGCGTCTGACGTTAAAGACTCTTCTCTGCGTGTGCCGAACGGCGTTTCCGGTACGGTTATCGACGTACAGGTCTTCACCCGCGATGGCGTGGAAAAAGACAAGCGCGCGTTGGAAATCGAAGAGATGCAGCTGAAGCAGGCGAAGAAAGACCTGACTGAAGAACTGCAGATCCTGGAAGCCGGCCTGTTCGCACGTATCCACGCGGTGCTGGTTGCGGGTGGCATCGAAGCCGACAAGCTGAGCAAACTGCCGCGCGATCGCTGGCTGGAACTGGGCCTGACCGACGAAGAGAAGCAAAACCAGCTGGAGCAGCTGGCTGAGCAGTACGACGAACTGAAATCCGACTTCGAGAAGAAGCTGGAAGCCAAGCGTCGTAAGATCACTCAGGGCGACGATCTGGCGCCGGGCGTGCTGAAAATCGTCAAGGTTTATCTGGCCGTTAAACGTCAGATCCAACCGGGTGACAAGATGGCGGGCCGCCACGGTAACAAGGGTGTTATCTCCAAGATCAACCCGATCGAAGATATGCCTTACGATGAAAACGGCACGCCGGTAGACATCGTACTGAACCCGCTGGGCGTACCATCACGTATGAACATCGGTCAGATCCTGGAAACCCACCTGGGTATGGCTGCGAAAGGCATCGGTGAGAAGATCAACCAGATGCTGAAGCAGCAGCAGGAAGTGGCCAAGCTGCGTGAGTTCATCCAGAAGGCCTACGATCTGGGCGACGACGTTTGCCAGAAAGTTGACCTGAACACCTTCAGCGACGACGAAGTGCTGCGTCTGGCAGAGAACCTGAAAAAAGGTATGCCGATCGCAACGCCGGTGTTTGACGGTGCGAAAGAGACTGAAATCAAGAAGCTGCTGGAAATGGGTGGTATCCCGACCTCCGGTCAGATCACGCTGTTCGATGGCCGTACCGGTGAGCAATTCGAGCGCCAGGTTACTGTCGGCTATATGTACATGCTGAAACTGAACCACTTGGTTGACGATAAAATGCACGCCCGTTCAACCGGTTCTTACAGCTTGGTTACTCAGCAACCTCTGGGTGGTAAAGCGCAGTTCGGTGGTCAACGCTTCGGTGAGATGGAAGTGTGGGCACTGGAAGCATACGGCGCGGCTTATACCCTGCAGGAAATGCTCACCGTTAAGTCGGATGACGTTAACGGCCGTACCAAGATGTACAAAAACATCGTGGATGGCGATCACCGGATGGAGCCAGGCATGCCGGAATCCTTCAACGTACTGTTGAAAGAAATCCGCTCGCTCGGCATCAACATCGAACTGGAAGACGAGTAATCGTCATTCCGGCTCAGGCTCCCCGCCTAAGGGAGCCTGAGGGTGGTTGTTCAGGTCACACGGGTACCTACTGCGGTTGTGGGTACCCAACAGGTTTAACTCCGACAGGAGCCAATCCGTGAAAGACTTATTGAAGTTTCTGAAAGCGCAAACTAAGACCGAAGAGTTTGATGCGATCAAGATTGCTCTGGCCTCGCCAGACATGATCCGTTCGTGGTCGTTCGGTGAAGTTAAGAAGCCGGAAACCATTAACTACCGTACGTTCAAACCTGAGCGTGACGGCCTTTTCTGCGCCCGTATCTTCGGGCCGGTAAAAGATTACGAGTGCCTGTGCGGTAAGTACAAGCGCTTGAAACACCGCGGCGTGATCTGTGAGAAGTGCGGCGTTGAAGTGACCCAGACTAAAGTGCGCCGTGAGCGCATGGGCCACATCGAGCTGGCTTCCCCGACTGCGCACATCTGGTTCCTGAAATCGCTGCCATCCCGCATCGGTTTGCTGCTGGATATGCCGCTGCGTGACATCGAACGCGTACTGTACTTCGAATCCTATGTGGTGGTCGAAGGCGGTATGACCAACCTCGAGCGTCGTCAGATCCTGACTGAAGAGCAGTATCTGGACGCGCTGGAAGAGTTCGGTGACGAATTCGACGCCAAGATGGGTGCGGAAGCCATTCAGGCCCTGTTGAAAAACATGGATCTGGAAGCCGAGTGCGAGCAGCTGCGTGAAGAGCTGAACGAAACCAACTCCGAAACCAAGCGCAAGAAGCTGACCAAGCGTATCAAGCTGCTGGAAGCGTTTGTACAGTCCGGTAACAAGCCGGAGTGGATGATCCTGACCGTGCTGCCGGTACTGCCGCCGGATCTGCGTCCGCTGGTTCCGCTGGATGGCGGCCGTTTCGCGACCTCGGATCTGAACGATCTGTATCGCCGCGTGATCAACCGTAACAACCGTCTGAAACGCCTGCTGGATCTGGCTGCGCCGGACATCATCGTGCGCAACGAAAAGCGTATGCTGCAAGAAGCGGTAGACGCCCTGCTGGATAACGGCCGTCGCGGTCGTGCGATCACCGGTTCCAACAAACGTCCTCTGAAATCTTTGGCCGACATGATCAAAGGTAAGCAGGGTCGTTTCCGTCAGAACCTGCTCGGTAAACGCGTCGACTACTCCGGCCGTTCCGTAATCACCGTAGGTCCATACCTGCGCCTGCATCAGTGCGGTCTGCCTAAAAAGATGGCGCTGGAGCTGTTCAAACCGTTCATCTACGGCAAGTTGGAGCTGCGTGGCCTGGCCACCACCATCAAAGCCGCCAAGAAAATGGTTGAGCGTGAAGAAGCCGTCGTTTGGGATATCCTGGACGAAGTGATCCGCGAACACCCGGTACTGCTGAACCGTGCACCAACCCTGCACCGTTTGGGTATCCAGGCGTTTGAACCGGTTCTGATCGAAGGTAAAGCGATCCAGCTGCACCCGCTGGTTTGTGCGGCCTATAACGCCGACTTCGATGGTGACCAGATGGCCGTTCACGTACCGCTGACGCTGGAAGCCCAGCTGGAAGCGCGTGCGTTGATGATGTCCACCAACAACATCCTGTCCCCAGCGAACGGCGAGCCAATCATCGTTCCTTCTCAGGACGTTGTACTGGGTCTGTACTACATGACCCGCGACTGTGTTAACGCCAAGGGCGAAGGCATGGTGCTGAACGGTTCCAAAGAAGCTGAGCGCGTTTACCGCGCCGGCCTGGCGTCTCTGCATGCGCGCGTTAAAGTGCGTATCACCGAAGACGTCAAGAACGCCGAAGGCGAATGGACTTCTCAGACCAGCATCATCGACACCACCATCGGCCGCGCCATCCTGTGGATGATCGTACCGAAAGGTCTGCCGTACGCGATCGTTAACCAGCCTTTGGGCAAGAAAGCGATCTCCAAGATGCTGAACACCTGTTACCGCATCCTGGGCCTGAAGCCGACCGTAATCTTTGCTGACCAGATCATGTACACCGGTTTTGCTTACGCAGCCCGTTCCGGCGCTTCCGTAGGTATCGACGACATGGTTATCCCGGCCAAGAAAGCGGAGATCATCGAAGAAGCGGAAACCGAAGTTGCCGAGATCCAGGAGCAGTTCCAGTCTGGTCTGGTTACCGCCGGCGAACGCTACAACAAAGTGATCGATATCTGGGCTGCAGCGAACGAACGCGTTGCGAAAGCGATGATGGAAAACCTGTCGGTAGAAGACGTGGTTAACCGTGACGGCGAAGTGGAACAGCAAGTTTCCTTCAACAGCATCTTTATGATGGCCGACTCCGGTGCGCGTGGTTCCGCCGCTCAGATTCGTCAGCTGGCCGGTATGCGTGGCCTGATGGCGAAGCCGGACGGCTCCATCATCGAAACGCCAATCACCGCGAACTTCCGTGAAGGTCTGAACGTACTCCAGTACTTCATCTCCACCCACGGTGCTCGTAAAGGTCTGGCGGATACCGCACTGAAAACCGCGAACTCCGGTTATCTGACCCGTCGTCTGGTTGACGTGGCGCAGGACCTGGTGGTGACCGAAGACGACTGTGGCACCCACGACGGCATCCTGATGACCCCGGTTATCGAAGGTGGCGACGTGAAAGAGCCGCTGCGTGAACGCGTTCTGGGCCGTGTGACGGCAGAAGACGTCCTCAAGCCGGGTACGGCGGACATTCTGGTGCCGCGCAACACCCTGCTGAACGAGAAGGCGTGTGACCTGTTGGAAGAGAACTCTGTCGACAGCGTTAAAGTCCGTTCCGTGGTGAGCTGTGAAACCGACTTCGGTGTGTGTGCTAACTGCTATGGTCGCGACCTGGCACGTGGCCACATCATCAACAAAGGCGAAGCCATCGGCGTTATCGCGGCACAGTCCATCGGTGAGCCGGGTACACAGCTGACGATGCGTACGTTCCACATCGGTGGTGCGGCATCTCGTGCGGCTGCTGAATCCAGCATTCAGGTGAAAAACAAGGGTAGCATCAAGCTGAGCAACGCGAAGTTCGTTATGAACGCCGCAGGCAAGCTGGTGATCACCTCGCGTAACACCGAACTGAAACTGATCGACGAATTCGGCCGTACCAAAGAAAGCTACAAGGTGCCTTACGGCGCCGTGATGGGCAAAGGCGACGGTGAAGAAGTTAACGGCGGCGAAACCGTCGCTAACTGGGATCCGCACACCATGCCGGTCATCAGTGAAGTCAGCGGCTTCATTCGCTTCGCGGACATGGTCGACGGCCAGACGATTACTCGTCAGACCGACGAACTGACCGGTTTGTCTTCTCTGGTTGTTCTGGACAGCGCAGAGCGTACCGGTAGCGGTAAAGACCTGCGTCCGGCACTGAAAATCGTTGACGCTCAGGGCGAAGACGTATTGATCCCAGGTACTGATATGCCTGCTCAATACTTCCTGCCGGGCAAAGCGATCGTTCAGCTGGAAGACGGCATTCAGATCGGTGCGGGTGATACCCTGGCGCGTATTCCTCAGGAATCCGGCGGTACCAAGGATATTACCGGTGGTCTGCCGCGCGTTGCCGACCTGTTCGAAGCGCGTCGTCCGAAAGAGCCGGCAATCCTGGCTGAAATCAGCGGGATTATCTCGTTCGGTAAAGAGACCAAAGGCAAACGTCGCCTGGTGATCTCTCCGCTGGACGGCAGCGACGCTTACGAAGAGATGATTCCGAAATGGCGTCAGCTCAACGTGTTCGAAGGCGAAGTGGTGGAACGTGGCGACGTCGTTTCCGACGGCCCAGAGTCTCCGCACGACATTCTGCGTCTGCGTGGCGTGCATGCGGTTACCCGCTACATCACCAACGAAGTGCAGGAAGTTTACCGTCTGCAAGGCGTTAAGATTAACGATAAGCACATCGAAGTTATCGTTCGTCAGATGCTGCGTAAAGGCACCATCGTTAGCGCTGGTGGCTCCGAGTTCCTGGAAGGCGAGCAGGCTGAAGTGTCTCGCGTCAAGATTGCCAACCGTCAGCTGGAAGCTGAAGGTAAGATCCCGGCAACCTTCTCGCGCGATCTGCTGGGTATCACCAAGGCATCCTTGGCGACCGAGTCCTTCATCTCCGCCGCATCGTTCCAGGAAACGACGCGCGTTCTGACCGAAGCTGCCGTAGCCGGCAAGCGTGATGAACTGCGTGGCCTGAAAGAGAACGTCATCGTGGGCCGTCTGATCCCAGCCGGTACCGGTTACGCTTATCATCAGGATCGCATGCGTCGCCGTGCTCAGGGTGAAGCGCCGGTTGTTCCGCAAGTCAGCGCGGAAGAAGCGACGGCTAACCTGGCCGAGCTGCTCAACGCAGGCCTGGGCGGCAGCGACGACGAGTAATCGTCATCCGCGCCGCGGGCCCGGCATGCCGGGCCCATTGCCAGATAAACCGCTCCCTCGGGGGCGGTTTTTTTTCGCCTCATGCCGGGGCAGAGCAAACTTTGCTACTATGGTTACAGCAGAAATTGACCGGCGCTTTTACCAAGACAACCAAGGACAGTGCGAACATGGACAGCCTCATTACCTTCGAAAAATTGACGGCGCAACACCTGCCTTACCTGTATGAGATCCGCTTTTCCGTTGAAGAAAACCTGCTGCATCCGCATCAAATCCAGTATCTGCAGCGCAGGCAGGCGCTGGAGGACATCAACCAGGGCGGCGGCTGGATCTGCAAGCATGGCGACGACTATGCCGGCGTTGGCTTCGGGTTATTCATCCCTGAACCGCTGATCGGCGGCCTGTTCGTGAAGCCGGAATACCAGTCGAAGGGGATCGGCTCCGCCTTGTTGGCGCGAGTCACCGCCTGGATGTTTGAGCGCGGCGCCGAAGCGATCCACTTAACCACCGATCCGGGCTCCAAAGCCGAAGGCTTTTATCAACATCACGGCTGGGTCGTGGTCGGGCAGGATGAGTTCGGCCAGGCCGAACTGGTGAAACGCAAAGAGGGTGAATAATGACAATCAAAGGATTGATGACGTTACTGCTGCTTTCGCTGTTCAGCGCACCGCTGTATGCGGCCGTTGACTATTTTTACCTGAAACCGCTCGATGGTGAGAAGATCAAGATAACCAGGCAGATGCTGGAGGCGATGCCGCAGTACACGATTAAAACCTCGACCAATTTCACTCCGGAAGATACGTTCACCGGCGTTGAGTTTGCAGAGTTAGTGAAAGCCTACCACCTGAAAGGCCAGTCGGTGCGCGCTTTCGCCTGGGATGATTACTCCTATTCGATGCCGATTGACGAGATGATTAAATACCGTGTGATCGTCGCCTACCAGCGCGGCGGCAAGCCGATCGACGTTGGTGAGCTGGGGCCGTTCGCCATTATTTATCCGCGCGATGGCTATGCCGAACTGAATAACCTGGATGTGAATGCGAAAACCGTCTGGCAAGTGAAACGGTTGGAGCTGAAATAAGATGAGCAAAAAACTGATCGGTACTCTTATCGCGTTGGTTGCCATCTTCTCCTTATTGATTTTGTTGATTGCCATTAACTTCGGCGGCGTAAAAGAGCGCTATAAGCAGATTGAGCCCAATCTGGACAACTACTCGGTGGCCGAGATCCTGTTTCTGGCCTTTGAAAGGACCAAAACCGCACTGTTGCTCAGTGAAAACAATGACTACGGCGCCTTCCAGATCAAAAAGAAAATCTTCTACTCGAAGATTCAGATCCTGGAGAGCCGTTCGACCTTCAGCGACTCTTTTTATTACGACGACGAGTTCATCAAAAATGTTGCGCTGCTGAAGCAGCAGTACCGCACGTTGGACGATCTTTCTGCCGGCTTGCTGGTGGGGCTGAAAAACAAGGCGGACATTCTCTCTTATATGGATGATATCGAGGGTACGCTGGTCGATATCCAGGAAATTATTTATCGGATACAGATTAAAAACTTTACCGAAGTGAAAGGCATCATCCAGGACAACTCGAGTAAAGCCGAGATGTTCGCCCTCTTTTCGCTGATTTTAGTGTTCCTGATGATGTTCCTGGTGTTGAGAAACGCCTTCTCGTTGAAAGAGATCATCAAGAACAAGAACATCTTTATCTCTTCCATCTACCACGAGATCGCCGGCTCGACCCAGGCCATCGTCATTGCCGCGGATATCATGGAACATGAGCTGGCGCAGGAAGAATTGAAAAAAGAAGCCCGCCTGATCTCCTATCACGGTAACAAGATCGCCGAACAAACGCGCGAGGTGATGGATTATTCTCGGCTTGAGATGGGAGAAGTTAAAATCAATATTTCCACCTTCCGGCTGAATGAGGTGGTGGACGATGCCGTAACCGGCATCGGCGCCGGGCGAGGCAATCGCCTCGTGATCCACCATTCGTCTTATGCCGGCCTGATTGGTTCTGATAAATACAAGCTCTACCGAATATTGGCCAACCTGCTCAGCAACGCGGATAAGTTTACCCACCACGGCGCGATCGCCCTCAATGTGAAGGTGTGTCACGGCAATCTGTATTTGCGGGTAAAAGACACCGGCATCGGGTTTAACGTCGATAATCTGGATCGGTTATATAAGGCGTTCAATCAGGGGGTGGAAAGGGAAACGCGGCAGGGATTAGGGCTGGGGCTGACCATTATCAAAAATTACGTCACGACGATGAAAGGCACCATCAAGGTCAAATCCGTCGAAGGGGTTGGCTCATCGTTTTTGATCCGCATTCCGGTCAAACTAATTAAAGAATAGGTTCGACAGCAATAGCGAAGAGATAATCAGCGGCTTGGTCGGTTTTTCCACCAGGTGCACGTCATAGTGCAGGATCATGTCGCCGATGTTTTTCTCGTAGTGATTCAGCTGGCCGGTCAGAATGATGATGCGGGCGTGCGGATCGAGGGCGTCTTTAATTTTCTTCACCACGCGTTCGGAAGTCTCGCCGAAGTCCAACAGCCAGTCCAAAATAAACGCCTCAAAGGACTGCTGCTCCAGCGCGGCCAGCATGGCGTCCGCCGTCTGAAAGGTCTCAGCCTCGATGCCGTAGCGGCTGGCGATCTTCTTCAACAGTTCGAGAATATCGCCGTCATTATCCAGGATCGCGATGCGCGGGGCCGGCAGAAAGTCTATCTTGTTGACTTTATACAGCGGGGCATCGGCTGCATATTCCCGATTGGTGTTGATGATGAAAAGATCGTCCTTTTTGTAGGCGTAAGTTTCGTCGTTGTCCGCTTGCGTGACCGGGCGCTCGTCGACCTCAATGTTGCAGCGCTTGTGAATGCTGTTCATGATAAACACGCCGTTATGTGTCCGTTGGCCGGCAAACGGCTCGTTGAAATACTGGAAAACCTTTTTGACTTCATCGAGGGTGATGCCCCTTTTGCCATCCAGCTTCTGTTTGGCGCTGTTGTACTGAAGGTTCAGTATGTTGGCCATCGTGGAGGCATGTTTTCTGTCGCCAACTCCTTTCAGAGTGAGCAACGCGCTGATTGCATCGATGTAATTTGGCGTTTTCTTCATGACAACCTTGGCTTTTTTGATGTTGACCGCGAGCGTTGAAAAACCTGCGTGAGGACCCGTGCTGGATTATAGATGAAGCCTCGGTTATTGCGGTGATATCAGTTTGATTTTCCTTGGCAAACTCAAAACATACTCGATGTGAAATAAAAAAAACACTCAAAAGACATTCACATTTAGCCGTTTATGTGGTTAATTAGCGCACATACTGTGTGATTCGCGTCCTGGGGGGGGTGCCAGTCTCACAAAATAAACCGCCTGCTCTTGTCCGTAAGCAGGGAGCAGGCGGCAAAAAGATCCGCGGCCGACACCAGGGCCATTGGCAGCACCGGGGATGGCTACTCGAACCTCTCTTCGTCGCTGTACCTTCTTTTTTCCTCTTTCCCCACTTTTCTGCCGCAACAGCGTCCTATGAGTTTCACCGCTGAGTGAGTGCCGAGCACCGTTATGCCACAGCCCTTTAGCCGACAAGGCACCTGCCCGTACACCCTTACAGGCCGCGATACGCCATATGCGCGTTGCTGCGGAGAGGGCCCGGAGTCGCGCAAGAGAATCTCCGGCGCGATCCGGGATGGGATAAGGCGGGGCCATCGAGAGGGAGACGGCCCCGGCCGCCGCCGGGTTTGGCGGCCGGCAACGTCACTATAATCGGCGCGTTTGTCGGCGCCAGCGCCACCGTTCGGCATTGCGCGGCCGCTCCAGCGTTTTCTTCACGCGGCGGTAAACGTTGCCGCTTATTGCGCACCGCGTCCCAGATAACCGTCCCAGTCTTTCCACACCGGCTGCAGCCCGGCGTTGCTGATGGCCTCGGCGACCTGCTGCGGCGTGCGGCCGTCGTGCGGTTCGAACTGTTCCAGCTCCGGCTGCACGTCATCGGCATAGCCGCCGGGCTGCGTCTTGGATCCGGCGCTGACGCTGTTGATCGCCACCGGGATCATATGATCGCGGAAGTACGGCGACTCACGCGTAGACAGTGACAGCTCAACGTCCGGCGCGAACAGCCGGAAGGCGCAGATCAGCTGCACCAGTTGAGGCTCGCTCATGATCGACGCCGGTTCAATGCCGCCGGCGCAGGGGCGCAGGCGCGGGAACGAGATAGAGTAGCGGCTCTGCCAGTAGGTTTGTTGCAGGTAAAACAGATGTTCCGCCAGCAGGTAGCAGTCGGTGCGCCAACTGTTGGACAGGCCGATCAACGCACCGAGGCCGATCTTGTCGATCCCGGCGCGCCCCAGGCGATCCGGCGTGGCCAGGCGCCAATGGAAATCCTGCTTCTGGCCGCGCAGGTGATGCTGCAGATAGGTGGCCGGATGGTAGGTTTCCTGGTACACCAGCACGCCGTCCAGGCCCAGCGTTTTCAGTTCGGCGTATTCCTCCTGCGCCAACGGCTGCACTTCCATCATCAGCGAGCTGAAATGACGGCGGATCGCCGGAATGTGCTGGCGGAAATAGTCCATGCCGACCTTGGTCTGATGTTCGCCGGTGACCAGCAACAGATGCTCGAACCCCAACGCCTGGATGGCTGCGCACTCGCGGGCGATCTCCGCCGCATCCAGCGTTTTACGCTTGATGCGGTTGCTCATCGAAAAGCCGCAGTAGGTGCAGTCGTTGGCGCACAGGTTGGACAGATACAGCGGCACATAGAAGCTGACGACGTTGCCGAATCGCTGGCGGGTCAGCTGCTGCGCGCGCTGCGCCAGCGGTTCCAGATACGGCGCGGCGGCGGGGGAGATCAGCGCCATAAAGTCGTCGCGCGTCAGCTTGTCGGCGTTCAACGCGCGTTCCACGTCGCGCGCGGTTTTGCCGTTGATGCGCAGCGTAATGTCGTCCCAATCCAGCTGTTGCCAGCGGCTACTGAAATCGTCGGCCATCACTGTGCCTCCTCTGGCTGGCTGAGGAAGGCGGTCAGCGGGCTCGAGGCGACCGCACCGCGCTGGCTCGCGCCTAACCCGGCGCTGCGCGCCAATTCGCCGGCCTCCAGCGCCAGGCGAAACGCCCGCGCCATTTGCACCGGGTCGCGCGCCACGGCGATGGCGGTGTTCACCAGCACCGCGTCGGCGCCCAGCTCCATCGCTTCCAGCGCGTGGCTCGGCGCGCCGATGCCGGCGTCGACCACCACCGGCACCTTGGCCTGTTCGATGATGATCTCGAGGAAGTCGCGGGTGCGCAGACCGCGGTTGGAACCGATAGGGGCGCCGAGCGGCATCACCGCCGCGCAGCCCGCCTCTTCCAGCCGTTTGCACAGCACCGGATCGGCGCCGCAGTAGGGCAGCACCACAAAACCGTCTTTCACCAGCGTTTCCGCCGCCTTCAGCGTTTCTATCGGATCCGGCAGCAGGTATTTCACATCGGGGTGGATCTCCAGCTTCACCCAGCGGGTGCCGAGCGCTTCACGCGCCAGCCGGGCGGCGAATACCGCTTCGGCGGCCGTTTTGGCGCCGGAGGTGTTGGGCAACAGCCTGACGCCCAGCTGCTGCAGCGGCGCCAAAATGGCGTCGTTGCCGCCGCGCAGATCGACGCGCTTCATGGCCATGGTCACCAGCTGCGAACCGGAGGCCGCCAGCGCCTCCAGCATCAGCGCCGGGGTGGCGAACTTGCCGGTGCCGGTGAACAGGCGCGAGGTAAAAGTGGTATCGGCGATTTTCAGCATGTCAGCCTCCGGCGATCGCTTGAAACAGCAAAATGTCGTCACCGTCCTGCACCTGATGGTCGGCCCAGTCGGCGCGCGGGATGATGGTTTGGTTGATCGCCAGCGCGGTGCCCGGCTGGTGGCGTTCCAGCTGGGCCAACAGGGCGGCGACGCTGAGCGGCTGCGCCAGCTCCAGCGGTTGGTCGTTTAAACGGATCTTCATGCCGCGCCTCCGCATACCGGGCAGGCACGGGCCCGGCTCAGTTGCAGCGTGCTCCAGCTCTGCTGCTTGCCGTCGAACAGCCGCAGTTTACCGCTGAGGGAAGAAGGCATGCCGGCCAGCATCTTGATGGCCTCCAGCGCTTGCAGGGTGCCGATCACGCCCACCACCGGGCCGAGCACCCCGGCGGTGCGGCAGTTGCGCTGCGGCTCTTCCTGCTCCGGGTACAGGCAGGCGTAGCAGCCGTGCGCATAGGGCGGCTCGAGCACCAGCAACTGGCCGCTGAAGCCGACCGCGCTGCCGCTGATCAGCGGCTTGGCGGCGGCGATGCAGGCGGCATTGACTTCATGGCGGGTCGCCATATTGTCGCAGCAGTCCAGCACCAGATCGGCGCGGGCGACCGCGTCGCGCAGCGCTTGCCCTTGCAGCCGCTGCGCCAGCGGGATGGATTCCACCAACGGGTTCAGCGCCTGCAGGTGGCGTTGCGCCAGCGCCGCCTTGCCGGTGGCGGTATCGGCGCTGCGGTAGAGGATTTGCCGCTGCAGGTTGGTGACGTGCAGCTGGTCGTCGTCGGCCAGCAGCAGCGTGCCGACGCCGGCGGCGGCCAGATACAGCGAAGCCGGGGAACCTAGCCCGCCTAAACCGACGATCAGCACCGTGGCGCGCTTGAGTTTCTCCTGGCCTTCCGGGCCGACGTCCTCCAGCAGCAGCTGGCGGCTGTAGCGCAGGAATTCCTGATCGTTAAGCATCGTTCGGATCCTCGCCTTCAATCAGCCGCAGCAGCTCGGCCGTCGCCGCGCGCCAGTCCGGCGCCTGGGTGATGGCGCTGACCACCGCCACGCTGCCGACGCCGCACGCCAGCACCGCCGGTACGCGATCGATACTGATCCCGCCGATCGCCACCGTCGGGTAATCCGCCAGGCCGGCGATGTGGCGTTTCAACTCCGTCAGCCCCTGCGGCGCCGAAGGCATGTCTTTGGTTTGGGTGGGGAAGATGTGCCCCAACGCGATGTAGGACGGTTTCACCGCCAGCGCGCGCGCCAGTTCGGCGTCGTCATGGGTGGAAACGCCGAGCCGCAGCCCGGCGCGGTGAATGGCAGCCAGATCGGTGGTATCGAGATCTTCCTGGCCCAGATGCACGCCGTAGGCGCCGTGCTTGATCGCCAGCCGCCAGTAGTCGTTGATGAACAGCCGCGCCTGATAACGCCGGCCCAGCGCGATGGCGGCGGCGATATCCTCTTCGACCTGCTCGTCAGGCAAGTCCTTGATGCGCAACTGGATGGTGGTGACGCCGGCCTCCAGCAGGCGAGCGATCCATTCCACGCTGTCGACGACCGGGTAGAGCCCCAGTTTGTAGGGCGTCGCCGGGAAGGGCGTCGTGATATCAGTCATTGCTGGTCTCCTCCTGCAAATTGCCGGCGCTGTGATACAGCTCGCTGCCGCGGGCGCGGAACTCGGCGGACATTTTCTCCATGCCGGTCAGCTGCACCTCGATCGGTTTGGCGGCCTCTTGGGCGGCGGCGTAGTCCCGCACCTCTTGTGAAATCTTCATCGAGCAGAATTTTGGTCCGCACATCGAGCAGAAGTGGGCGATCTTGCCGGATTCCTGCGGCAGGGTTTCGTCGTGATAGGCGCGCGCGGTGGCCGGATCGAGCGCCAGATTGAACTGATCTTCCCAGCGGAATTCGAAACGCGCCTTGGACATGGCGTTATCGCGGATCTGTGCGCCCGGATGGCCTTTGGCCAGATCGGCGGCGTGAGCGGCGATCTTGTAGGTGATCAGGCCCTGTTTGACGTCCTCTTTGTTTGGCAGGCCGAGGTGCTCTTTCGGCGTGACGTAACACAGCATGGCGCAGCCGAACCAGCCGATCATCGCCGCGCCGATGCCGGAGGTGAAATGGTCATAGCCCGGGGCGATATCGGTGGTCAGCGGGCCGAGGGTGTAGAATGGCGCTTCGTGGCAGTGTTCCAGCTCTTCGGTCATGTTGCGGCGGATCATCTGCATCGGCACGTGGCCTGGGCCCTCGATCATCACCTGCACGTCGTATTCCCAGGCGATTTTGGTCAGCTCGCCCAGCGTATGCAGTTCGGCGAACTGGGCTTCGTCGTTGGCGTCCTGAATTGAGCCGGGGCGCAGGCCGTCGCCGAGCGACAGCGAAACGTCGTAGGCGGCGCAGATCTCACAGATTTCGCGGAAATGCTGATAGAGGAAGTTTTCCTGATGGTGCGACAGACACCATTTGGCCATGATCGAGCCGCCGCGCGACACGATGCCGGTCAGGCGTTTGGCGGTCATCGGCACGTAGCGCAGCAGCACGCCGGCGTGGATGGTGAAGTAGTCGACCCCTTGCTCCGCCTGTTCCAGCAGCGTATCGCGGAACATCTCCCAGGTGAGGTTTTCCGCCACGCCGTTGACCTTCTCCAGCGCCTGGTAGATCGGCACGGTGCCGATGGGCACCGGGCTGTTGCGCAGGATCCACTCGCGGGTTTCGTGAATGTAGCGGCCGGTGGAGAGATCCATCACGGTGTCTGCGCCCCAGCGGGTGGCCCATACCAGCTTCTCCACCTCTTCTTCGATCGACGACGTGACCGCCGAGTTGCCGATATTGGCGTTCACCTTTACCAGGAAATTGCGGCCGATAATCATCGGCTCCGCTTCCGGGTGATTGATGTTGGCGGGAATGATAGCGCGGCCGGCGGCCACTTCCTGGCGCACGAACTCCGGCGTGATGTTGTCCGGCAGGTTGGCGCCCCAGCCCTGGCCCGGATGCTGGTGGCGCAGCACCTTGCCGCGAATGCGTTCGCGCCCCATGTTTTCACGGATGGCGATGAATTCCATCTCCGGGGTGACGATGCCGGCGCGGGCGTAGTGCAACTGGGTTACGCACTTGCCCGGCAGCGCTTTGCGCGGCAGCGGCAGGTGTTCGAAACGCAGGTGATCGAGACCTTCGTCCGCCAGCCGCTGCTGGGTGAAGCCGGAGCTGGCACCGCTCAGGGTGGCGGTATCGCCGCGTGCGTCGATCCAGCCGGCGCGCAGCTTGGCCAGGCCGGCGTGCACGTCGAGCTCGGCCTGTGGATCGCCGTACGGGCCGGCGGTGTCATACACCGGGATCGCCTCGTTGGGTTCATACTGCGGGTTATCTTTGCTGCCGCCGACCAGGGTCGGGCTGAGCTGAATTTCACGCATCGGCACCTGGATATCGCGGCGCGAACCCTGCAGGTAGATGCGGCGTGAGTTTGGGAAAGCCATGCCTTGCAGGGTGTCGATAAACTGCTGAGCGGCTTCGCGTTGCGCTTTACGGGCGCGCGGTGGATTAACGTTAGACATAGCAAGTTCCTACCAGTGTGTTGGGTTGGGAAAGTTGCTTGTCTGGAGCTCGGAGGGAGTAATGATGGTGGCCGATAAGGCAGGGCGCCCGCAAGGGGAAGGCCGTGTCTGTGGCGATAGATTACTCTTGTTCCCTTCGCGGGTATTAACCCGATCAGGTTCCGCGGATCCCGAATTAACGGTCTCAGCCTGGCTGATTCGATGAACAAATCAGGCGCTAGGCACTCCGACAAGATGCCCCCCAGTATAGGAGGGATAAGAAAAAAAACTATAAAATTTTAACGCGCCGGATCCAGCGCCTGGTCCGGCAGTGGTTGCTGCGTGGTTTCCGCTTCCAGCAGGATCAGCTTATCTTCCAGCGCAAAGCGCGCCGCCAGCGTTTCGCCGATATCCGACAAGGCCTGGTGGAATTCCAGACAAACCTCCTGATCGATATCCACTTCGGTATAGCGATCGTGGAACGCCATGATCTGTTCGGTATTGGCCCACAGCTTGGGGTAGATGTTCACCGCCAGCGACATTTTCGGACTGGCTGCGCCTTCCACTTGTTTGATAATTCTGTCATAGATATGAAAATGCCCTGCGGAGAGGTAATCCACCAGGTTATGGCAAAAGTTCTCCAGCGCTTTTTCATTCAGCGGCGTATGCTTTTCTTTATTCGGTTTGAGGCCTACCAGCGTGCAGTAGGCGACCAGCAACTGCTTGCGGGCCTGAAGCCATTGATCAACTAATTCATTACTACCGCCAACGCGCTGAGTCAGCCTTTCCAAACGGTTGAGCATGTTTGACTCCGTGTAAGTAACAAAAGTAACCGGTAAGTTATTAAAATGTAACAAAGCCGATTTGTAGAGTGCCAGTGAAGCTGAGGTTGTGCAACAACGATATGGAACTTGCATTAACGGGCAATGAAAACGGCTGGTGGATCGTCAGCCATGAAAGCAAACTTTGGTTACCGAACGGTGAATTGCCGTCGGGGACCGCCGCCGCCCTCGGGCTGCAGGGCCACATGGCGCGCGTCATCGGTGAGTGGGAGGGCGCGCCGGTCTGGCTGGTGCGCCAGGCGATGCCGCGGGAGATGGGGTCGGTGCGTCAGTTGTTGGATCAGGATCGTGGTCTGTTCCAGCTGGCCGGGCGCGGCGTGCAGTTGGCGGATTTCTACCGCTCCCATCGCTATTGCGGCTACTGCGGCCATGAGATGCACCTCAGCCGCACCGAAAGCGCCTGCCTGTGCGGCCATTGCAAGGAGCGCTACTACCCGCAGATCGCGCCCTGCGTGATCGTCGCCATTCGGCGCGACGATCAGATCCTGCTGGCGCAGCACGTGCGCCATCGCGGCGGCATTCACACGGTGCTGGCCGGTTTCGTTGAAGTGGGCGAAACGCTGGAGCAAGCGGTAGCGCGCGAAGTGATGGAAGAGAGCAATATTGAAATCAAGAACCTGCGCTACGTCACGTCACAACCCTGGCCGTTTCCGCACTCGCTGATGATGGCCTTTATGGCCGATTACCACCAGGGTGAGATTCGTCACGATCCCAAGGAGCTGCTCAATGCCGGTTGGTATCGTTACGACCAACTGCCGCTGTTGCCGCCGCCCGGCACCGTGGCGCGCCGCTTGATTGAGGACACCGTGGCGCTGTGCCGGGCAGAATAATGTACAATGGCCGGCAGATTATTAAGGGAGCCCCATAAATGACTGAGTTGAAGAACGATCGTTACCTGCGCGCGCTGTTGCGCCAGCCGGTGGATGTGACCCCCGTATGGATGATGCGCCAGGCCGGTCGTTATTTACCGGAGTATAAGGCGACTCGCGCCCAGGCCGGTGATTTCATGTCGCTGTGCAAGAACGCGGAGCTGGCCTGCGAGGTTACGCTGCAGCCGCTGCGCCGCTACGCGCTGGACGCCGCCATCCTGTTCTCCGACATTCTCACCATTCCCGACGCCATGGGGCTCGGCCTGTACTTTGAAGCCGGCGAAGGCCCGCGTTTCAGCTCCCCGTCACCTGCCGCGCCGACGTCGACAAACTGCCGGTGTTCGATCCGGAAGTGGAGCTGGGCTATGTGATGAACGCAGTGCGCACCATTCGCCGCGAGCTGAAGGGCGAAGTGCCGCTGATCGGCTTCTCCGGCAGCCCGTGGACGCTGGCTACCTATATGGTTGAGGGCGGCAGCAGCAAGGCATTCACCAAGCTGAAGAAGATGATGTATGCCGAGCCGGCCACGTTGCACCTGTTGCTGGACAAGCTGGCGGACAGCGTGATCCTTTACCTCAATGCCCAGATCAAGGCCGGCGCGCAGTCGGTGATGGTGTTCGACACCTGGGGCGGCGTGCTGACCGGGCGCGATTACCGCGAGTTCTCTTTGCACTACATGCACAAGATCGTCGATGGCTTGCTGCGTGAAAACGACGGCCGCCGCGTGCCGGTAACGCTGTTCACCAAAGGCGGCGGGCAGTGGCTGGAGGCGATGGCCGCCACCGGCTGCGATGCGCTGGGGCTGGACTGGACCACCGACATCGCCGACGCGCGCCGTCGCGTAGGCGACAAAGTGGCGCTGCAGGGCAATATGGATCCGTCGATGCTTTATGCTTCTCCGGCGCGCATCGCGGAAGAAGTGGAGACCATTCTGGCCGGTTTCGGCCACGGCAACGGTCATGTGTTCAACCTGGGCCACGGCATCCATCAGGATGTGCCGCCGGAGCACGCCGGGGCCTTCGTCGAGGCGGTGCACGCGCAGTCGGCGAAATACCACCGTTAAGGATCCGATGTGACCGATATGGCGGCTCTGCGCGCCGAACAGCTGCGGCGCGCCGCTGAAGTCATTCGCTACGACGAGCTGCCGGCCGAACCGCCGGCGTTCATCGCCGGCGCCGATGTGGGCTTCGAGCAAGAGGGCGCGGTGACGCGCGCCGCCATCGCCATCCTGCGCTATCCGTCGCTGGAGCTGGTGGAGTATCAGGTGGCGCGCATCGCCACCGTCATGCCTTATATCCCGGGTTTCCTGTCGTTTCGCGAATACCCGGCGCTGTTGGCCGCCTGGGCGCAGCTGCGGCAAAAACCGGGGCTGATCTTCGTCGATGGGCACGGCGTTTCACATCCGCGGCGCCTCGGCGTCGCCAGCCATTTCGGCCTGCTGGTCGATGTGCCGACCATCGGCGTGGCCAAGAAGCGCCTGTGCGGCAAATTCGCGCCGCTGGACGCCGCCGTCGGCGCGCTGGCGCCGTTGGAAGATAAGGGTGAACAGCTGGGCTGGGTATGGCGTAGCAAGGCGCGTTGCAACCCGCTGTTCATCTCAACCGGTCACCGCGTGGGCGCCGACAGCGCGCTGGCGTGGGTGCAGCGCTGCATGGCGGGCTACCGTTTGCCGGAGCCGACCCGTTGGGCCGACGCCATCGCTTCGCGCCGTCCGGCGTTTCAGCGGTGGTTGCAGCAGCATCCGGAGGTGTCGCCATGAGCGATTTCGGGTACACTGCGCCGCAGATAACGCGTAAGAGAGTAAAGCATGCTACGTAACCCGATTCATTTACGTCTGGAACGGCTCGAGGGCTGGCAACATTTGACCTTTATGGCCAGTTTGTGCGAGCGTATGTACCCGAATTACCAGATGTTCTGCAAACAGACCGAGTTCGGCGATCCGGCGGTTTATCGCCGCATTCTGGATTTGGTGTGGGAAACGCTGGTGGTGAAGGACGCCAAGGTCAACTTCGACAGCCAGCTCGAGAAGTTGGAAGAGGCGATTCCGTCGGCGGAAGATTACGATCTTTACGGCGTTTACCCGGCAATTGATGCCTGTATCGCATTAGGGGAACTGATCCATTCGCGGCTCGGCGGGGAGACGCTGGAGCACGCCATCGCCATCAGTGAAACATCGATTCGCACCGTGGCGATGTTGGAAATGACCCAAGCCGGTAAGGAAATGACCGACGAAGAGTTGGAAAGTTTGCCGGCGGTAGAGGAAGAATGGGACATTCAATGGGAAATTTTCCGCCTGTTGGACGCCTGTGAAGAGCGCGATATAGACCTGATCAAGGGGCTGCGATCCGACCTGCGGGAGGCGGGCGTCAGCAACATCGGGATAAATTTAGCGCAATAAGGCAACAAAACGTGATTTAACGCCTGATTTGTCATGCCTTAAGGCTTCACATCCGCACCCTGTCTGGTCTACATTTGGGGGGCGTAAAAAAAGTGGCTATCGGTGCGTGTATGCAGGAGAGTGCTGTCAATCGGCATATCCGTCGCACTCGATGCTTTGCAAACGATAAACACACTGTAAGGATAACTTATGAACAAGACTCAACTGATTGATGTAATCGCGGACAAGGCTGACCTTTCCAAAGCACAAGCTAAACTGGCTCTGGAATCCACCCTGGCTGCAATTACTGAGTCTCTGAAAGAAGGTGATGCAGTACAATTGGTTGGCTTCGGTACTTTCAAAGTAAACCATCGTAGCGAGCGCACTGGCCGCAACCCACAGACTGGCAAAGAAATCAAAATCGCAGCAGCCAACGTGCCTGCGTTCGTTTCTGGCAAAGCACTGAAAGACGCCGTTAAATAAGACCGCGCCTCGGTGAAAAGATTAAACAGGGGGGCGATGGCGCCCCTTTTGTTTACTCGTCGGGCGCTCATGGCCGTTGGCATCGCCGTCGGCCTGAGCGCCTGCAGTTTCCATTCCGATATCCCCAGTTTTACCGCCAGCGGCTTCGTGGCCGATCAGGGCGTGATACGTCTGTGGCGTAAAGACGATGAGCAACATCGTCCGCAAGTGTTGGTCAGCGTTTACAGCCCTTACCGCGGCCCGGGTACCATTACCACGCTGTACACCTATCAGGGCGACGTGCTGCGCCAAATCAAACGTAACGACGCCGACGGCGATCGAGATTCCATTCAGCTGCGCTTTGCCGACGATGGCACGGTGAGTTTTATGCAGCGCCAGCTGGCGACACGCCGCGAACCGCTGACCCGCGATGAAATCGCCCTGTACCAATATCAGGCGCGACGGATCCTCGAAGTGAGCAATGCGCTGCGCGCCGGCAAGGTCAAATTGCTGCAGGGGCGTTGGATGCAGGGCGAGGTGCAAACCTGCGACGGCCAAAGCATGAAACCGGGGCTGGATGCCGCCTCCATCGCCTGGATCGAAAAACGCGCCCGCAGCAGCAGCCGGCCGGTGAGCGTCGCCTGGCTGGAAGCGCCGGAAGGCAGCGAGCTGCTGCTGGTGGCGAACGACGACTTCTGCAGCTGGGAACCGAAAGAAGACCTGCTATAAAAAAGGCCCCGCGCTGCGGAGCCTCTGGTCATGATCATGAAAGATCAAATTATTTGCCGCGCGCAATCGCGCGATAACCGATATCTTTGCGGCAGAAGCTGCCCGGCCACTGGATACCTTCCGCCAGCTGATAGGCGCGTTGCTGCGCCTGCGCCACGGTATCGCCCAGCGCCGTCACGCACAGCACGCGGCCGCCGCTGGTGACGACGTCATCGCCCTGCAAGCGTGTGCCGGCATGGAAGACCTTACCGTCGGCGCTTTCCTGCTGCGGTAGCCCCTGGATAACCTCGCCGTTGCGATAGTCACCCGGATAACCGCCGGCTGCCAGCACCACGCCAAGGGCAGGGCGTTCGTCCCAATCAGAGCTCTTCTCGTTCAGACGGCCTTCGGCGCCCGCCAGACACAGCTCCACCAGATCGGAGCGCAGGCGCAGCATGATCGGCTGAGTTTCCGGATCGCCAAAACGGCAGTTGAATTCGATCACCTTCGGCTGGCCGTCGGCGGAGATCATCAGGCCGGCATACAGGAAGCCGACGTAGGTATTGCCTTCCGCCGCCATGCCGCGCACCGTCGGCCAGATCACCTGATCCATGGCGCGCTGGTGGATTTCGTCGGTCACGACCGGCGCCGGGGAGTAGGCGCCCATGCCGCCGGTGTTCGGGCCGGTGTCGCCGTCGCCGACGCGTTTGTGGTCCTGGCTGGTGGCCATCGGCACCACGTTCTCGCCATCGACCATCACGATGAAGCTGGCTTCTTCGCCGTCGAGGAACTCTTCCACCACGATGCGATGGCCGGCGTCGCCGAAGGCGTTGCCGGCCAACATGTCGCGCACCGCCTCTTCCGCTTCCTGCAGCGTCATCGCGACGATCACGCCTTTACCGGCCGCCAGGCCATCGGCCTTGATGACGATCGGCGCGCCTTTGCGGCGCACATAGGCCAGCGCCGGCTCCACCTCGGTGAAGTTTTCATATTCGGCGGTCGGGATGCGGTGGCGCGCCAGGAAATCTTTGGTGAAGGCTTTGGAGCCTTCGAGCTGCGCGGCGGCCTGCGTCGGGCCGAAGATTTTCAGACCGGCGGCCTGGAAGGCATCGACCACGCCGATCACCAGCGGGGCTTCCGGCCCAACGATGGTCAGACCGATGTCATGGCTCTGGGCGAAAGCGACCAGGGCGGGGATGTCGGTGGCGGCGATCGCCACGTTTTCCAGATTGGCTTCCAGCGCGGTGCCGGCATTGCCCGGCGCAACATAGACTTTATCCGCCAGCGGAGACTGGGCGGCTTTCCAGGCCAGCGCGTGTTCGCGCCCGCCGTTGCCGATAATCAAAATGTTCATCAGAAGCTCCACGAATGGCGTGCGCCGGAGCGCACGCGGCAAAAGGAATTAATGGCGGAAGTGACGCATGTCAGTGAAGATCATCGCGATGCCGTGTTCGTTGGCGGCGGCGATCACTTCGTCGTCGCGGATCGAACCGCCCGGCTGGATCACGCAGGTGATGCCAACCGCCGCCGCGGCATCGATGCCGTCGCGGAACGGGAAGAAGGCGTCGGAGGCCATGGCGGAGCCTTTCACTTCCAGCCCTTCGTCGCCCGCTTTGATGCCGGCGATCTTGGCGGAGTAAACGCGGCTCATCTGGCCGGCGCCTATGCCGATGGTCATGTTGTCACGCGCATAAACGATGGCGTTGGATTTCACGAACTTGGCCACTTTCCAGCAGAACAGCGCGTCGCGCAACTCCTGCTCGGTCGGTTGGCGTTCTGACACCACGCGCAGATCGGCGGCGGTGACCATGCCCAGATCGCGATCCTGCACCAGCAGCCCGCCGTTGACACGTTTGAAATCCAGCCCCGCCACGCGTTGCTGCCACTGGCCGCAGGCCAGCACGCGCACGTTCTGTTTGGCGGCCAGCAGGGAGCGCGCTTCCTGGGTGACGTTTGGCGCGATGATCACTTCCACGAACTGGCGGCTGATGATCGCCTGCGCGGTGGCGGCGTCCAGCTCGCGGTTAAAGGCGATGATGCCGCCGAAGGCGGAGGTCGGATCGGTTTGGTAAGCGCGCTCGTAGGCGGCCAGAATGTCGTCGCCGATCGCCACGCCGCAAGGGTTGGCGTGCTTGACGATCACGCAGGCCGGTTCGTCGAACTCTTTCACGCATTCCAGCGCGGCGTCGGTATCGGCGATGTTGTTATAGGACAGCGCTTTGCCCTGCAGCTGTTCGGCGGTCGCGACAGAAGCTTCCTTTACTTCTTCCTCTATATAGAAGGCGGCCTGCTGGTGGCTGTTTTCACCGTAGCGCATATCCTGCTTCTTGATGTAGTTGAGGTTCAGGGTGCGCGGGAAGCGGCCGGACGGCTGTTCGGTCTCGCCGTGGTACGCCGGCACCAGCGCGCCGAAGTAGTTGGCGATCATGCTGTCGTAGGCGGCGGTGTGTTCAAAGGCCTTGATGGCGAGATCGAAGCGGGTGGCATAGCGCAGCGAACCGTCGTTGTTGTCCATCTCGGTAATGATGGCGGCGTAGTCGCTGCTCTTCACCACGATGGCGACGTCTTTATGGTTCTTGGCGGCGGAGCGCACCATGGTAGGGCCGCCGATATCGATATTCTCGACCGCATCCTCCAGCGAGCAATCCGGGCGCGCCACGGTTTGGGCGAACGGGTACAGATTGACGACCACCATGTCGATAGGCTTGATGTCATGCTGATTCATGACGGCGTCGTCCTGGCCGCGGCGGCCGAGAATGCCGCCGTGGACTTTCGGGTGCAGGGTCTTAACTCGTCCGTCCATCATCTCCGGGAAGCCGGTGTAGTCGGAAACTTCGGTAACGGGCAGACCGGCGTCTGCCAGCAGACGAGCGGTGCCGCCGGTGGACAGCAGTTCAACGCCGCGCTGGGAAAGCGCTTCGGCGAATTCAACGATACCGGTTTTGTCAGACACGCTGAGCAGGGCCCGGCGGATTGGACGAGGTTGTTGCATGGTTTTATCCCTTGGCTTTGAGTCGCAATTAAAGAGCGTTACGTGAATGTCCACCTCGTTCTCTCTATAAGGAAGGTTTTTTGCCTTATAAAGGGAGGGTCAGGCACATATTCAGGTAACGCCCCCATAAAAAGGGGGATCGTTTCGTCGCGGGGAATTGTAGCGAAAACGTTTGCGTGGCGCTCGTAAATTTTCCGTACAAATCGCATCTGTGGATAACACTGTGCGCAAGTGGGTATAAGGCGGGGTTTTGCTGTGGAATGCAGCGAACGATCGTTTTTGCTGAAAATACCTGTTGCGGCCTGCGAGGAACTCCCTATAATGCGCCTCCATCGACACGGAACATGTGAACAACTTCACAGAGTATCCGGGGGTCGCAGAGAAAAAATCCTGAAAATTAGGGTTGACTCTGAAAGAGGAAAGCGTAATATACGCCACCTCGAGTTAGCAAGCGAAAGCGCCTAACTCACTGCTCTTTAACAATTTATCAGACAATCTGTGTGGGCACTCCACAAGACGATATCCAGCATCTTCGGATGCAAAAAAATATCAAGTCTTGAAGAGTGACTAACTGAAGTAAAATTCATGCAGTAAATCTTTGAGCATCGCTTCTCGAGTGGAAGCAAATCAAGCTTTTAATTGAAGAGTTTGATCATGGCTCAGATTGAACGCTGGCGGCAGGCTTAACACATGCAAGTCGAGCGGTAGCACAGGGGAGCTTGCTCCCCGGGTGACGAGCGGCGGACGGGTGAGTAATGTCTGGGAAACTGCCTGATGGAGGGGGATAACTACTGGAAACGGTAGCTAATACCGCATAACGTCGCAAGACCAAAGAGGGGGACCTTCGGGCCTCTTGCCATCAGATGTGCCCAGATGGGATTAGCTAGTAGGTGGGGTAATGGCTCACCTAGGCGACGATCCCTAGCTGGTCTGAGAGGATGACCAGCCACACTGGAACTGAGACACGGTCCAGACTCCTACGGGAGGCAGCAGTGGGGAATATTGCACAATGGGCGCAAGCCTGATGCAGCCATGCCGCGTGTGTGAAGAAGGCCTTCGGGTTGTAAAGCACTTTCAGCGAGGAGGAAGGTGGTGAGCTTAATACGCTCATCAATTGACGTTACTCGCAGAAGAAGCACCGGCTAACTCCGTGCCAGCAGCCGCGGTAATACGGAGGGTGCAAGCGTTAATCGGAATTACTGGGCGTAAAGCGCACGCAGGCGGTTTGTTAAGTCAGATGTGAAATCCCCGGGCTCAACCTGGGAACTGCATTTGAAACTGGCAAGCTAGAGTCTCGTAGAGGGGGGTAGAATTCCAGGTGTAGCGGTGAAATGCGTAGAGATCTGGAGGAATACCGGTGGCGAAGGCGGCCCCCTGGACGAAGACTGACGCTCAGGTGCGAAAGCGTGGGGAGCAAACAGGATTAGATACCCTGGTAGTCCACGCTGTAAACGATGTCGATTTGGAGGTTGTGCCCTTGAGGCGTGGCTTCCGGAGCTAACGCGTTAAATCGACCGCCTGGGGAGTACGGCCGCAAGGTTAAAACTCAAATGAATTGACGGGGGCCCGCACAAGCGGTGGAGCATGTGGTTTAATTCGATGCAACGCGAAGAACCTTACCTACTCTTGACATCCAGAGAACTTTCCAGAGATGGATTGGTGCCTTCGGGAACTCTGAGACAGGTGCTGCATGGCTGTCGTCAGCTCGTGTTGTGAAATGTTGGGTTAAGTCCCGCAACGAGCGCAACCCTTATCCTTTGTTGCCAGCGGTTCGGCCGGGAACTCAAAGGAGACTGCCAGTGATAAACTGGAGGAAGGTGGGGATGACGTCAAGTCATCATGGCCCTTACGAGTAGGGCTACACACGTGCTACAATGGCGTATACAAAGAGAAGCGACCTCGCGAGAGCAAGCGGACCTCATAAAGTACGTCGTAGTCCGGATTGGAGTCTGCAACTCGACTCCATGAAGTCGGAATCGCTAGTAATCGTAGATCAGAATGCTACGGTGAATACGTTCCCGGGCCTTGTACACACCGCCCGTCACACCATGGGAGTGGGTTGCAAAAGAAGTAGGTAGCTTAACCTTCGGGAGGGCGCTTACCACTTTGTGATTCATGACTGGGGTGAAGTCGTAACAAGGTAACCGTAGGGGAACCTGCGGTTGGATCACCTCCTTACCTAAAGATATTAGTTCGCGTGGCGTGCTCACACAGATTGTCTGATAGAAAGTAACGAGCAGAAATACCTTTATAGGCTTGTAGCTCAGGTGGTTAGAGCGCACCCCTGATAAGGGTGAGGTCGGTGGTTCAAGTCCACTCAGGCCTACCACTTCTCATGAAGTGGAAAAGGTACTGCGCGTGACTGTATGGGGCTATAGCTCAGCTGGGAGAGCGCCTGCCTTGCACGCAGGAGGTCAGCGGTTCGATCCCGCTTAGCTCCACCATATAGTCCGGTATTTCAATACTTCAGAGTATATTGGCGACAGTATGCTGCGAAGTATTTTGCTCTTTAACAATCTGGAACAAGCTGAAAATTGAAACATGACGGCTGAAATTTATCCCTCCGTAGAAGTGCCGGATAAAGAGTAACCTGTCATAGAGTCTCTCAAATGTTTGCAGCGCGAACGATGGAAACATCTTCGGGTTGTGAGGTTAAGTGACTAAGCGTACACGGTGGATGCCTAGGCAGTCAGAGGCGATGAAGGGCGTGCTAATCTGCGAAAAGCGTCGGTAAGGTGATATGAACCGTTATAACCGGCGATACCCGAATGGGGAAACCCAGTGTGTTTCGACACATTATCATGTCATGAATACATAGTGGCATGAGGCGAACCGGGGAACTGAAACATCTAAGTACCCCGAGGAAAAGAAATCAACCGAGATTCCCCCAGTAGCGGCGAGCGAACGGGAGGAGCCCAGAACCTGAATCGGCTTGTGTGTTAGTGGAAGCGTCTGGAAAGTCGCGCAGCAAAGGGTGATAGCCCCGTACACTAAAATGCACAGGTCGTGAGTTCGATGAGTAGGGCGGGACACGTGACATCCTGTCTGAATATGGGGGACCATCCTCCAAGGCTAAATACTCCTGACTGACCGATAGTGAACCAGTACCGTGAGGGAAAGGCGAAAAGAACCCCGGCGAGGGGAGTGAAATAGAACCTGAAACCGTGTACGTACAAGCAGTGGGAGCACCTTCGTGGTGTGACTGCGTACCTTTTGTATAATGGGTCAGCGACTTATATTTTGTAGCAAGGTTAACCGTATAGGGGAGCCGTAGGGAAACCGAGTCTTAACTGGGCGACTAGTTGCAAGGTATAGACCCGAAACCCGGTGATCTAGCCATGGGCAGGTTGAAGGTTGGGTAACACTAACTGGAGGACCGAACCGACTAATGTTGAAAAATTAGCGGATGACTTGTGGCTGGGGGTGAAAGGCCAATCAAACCGGGAGATAGCTGGTTCTCCCCGAAAGCTATTTAGGTAGCGCCTCGTGAACTCATCTTCGGGGTAGAGCACTGTTTCGGCTAGGGGGCCATCCCGGCTTACCAAACCGATGCAAACTCCGAATACCGAAGAATGTTATCACGGGAGACACACGGCGGGTGCTAACGTCCGTCGTGAAGAGGGAAACAACCCAGACCGCCAGCTAAGGTCCCAAAGTCATGGTTAAGTGGGAAACGATGTGGGAAGGCATAGACAGCCAGGATGTTGGCTTAGAAGCAGCCATCATTTAAAGAAAGCGTAATAGCTCACTGGTCGAGTCGGCCTGCGCGGAAGATGTAACGGGGCTAAACCATGCACCGAAGCTGCGGCAGCGACGCTTAGCGTTGTTGGGTAGGGGAGCGTTCTGTAAGCCGTTGAAGGTGGCCTGTGAGGGTTGCTGGAGGTATCAGAAGTGCGAATGCTGACATAAGTAACGATAAAGCGGGTGAAAAGCCCGCTCGCCGGAAGACCAAGGGTTCCTGTCCAACGTTAATCGGGGCAGGGTGAGTCGACCCCTAAGGCGAGGCTGAAAAGCGTAGTCGATGGGAAACAGGTTAATATTCCTGTACTTGGTGTTACTGCGAAGGGGGGACGGAGAAGGCTAGGCTAGCCGGGCGACGGTTGTCCCGGTTTAAGCGTGTAGGGGGTGTGACCTGGTAAATCCGGTTGCATGTTAACCCTGAGGCGTGATGACGATGCACTACGGTGCAGAAGTAGTTGATGCCCTGCTTCCAGGAAAATCCTCTAAGCTCCAGGTAACATTAAATCGTACCCCAAACCGACACAGGTGGTCAGGTAGAGAATACCAAGGCGCTTGAGAGAACTCGGGTGAAGGAACTAGGCAAAATGGTGCCGTAACTTCGGGAGAAGGCACGCTGGCATGTAGGTGAAGTCCCTTGCGGATGGAGCTGAAGCCAGTCGAAGATACCAGCTGGCTGCAACTGTTTAATAAAAACACAGCACTGTGCAAACACGAAAGTGGACGTATACGGTGTGACGCCTGCCCGGTGCTGGAAGGTTAATTGATGGGGTCAGCCGCAAGGCGAAGCTCTTGATCGAAGCCCCAGTAAACGGCGGCCGTAACTATAACGGTCCTAAGGTAGCGAAATTCCTTGTCGGGTAAGTTCCGACCTGCACGAATGGCGTAATGATGGCCAGGCTGTCTCCACCCGAGACTCAGTGAAATTGAACTCGCTGTGAAGATGCAGTGTACCCGCGGCAAGACGGAAAGACCCCGTGAACCTTTACTATAGCTTGACACTGAACATTGAGCCTTGATGTGTAGGATAGGTGGGAGGCTTTGAAGCGTGGACGCCAGTCTGCGTGGAGCCATCCTTGAAATACCACCCTTTAATGTTTGATGTTCTAACTCGGCCCCATAATCTGGGGTGAGGACAGTGTCTGGTGGGTAGTTTGACTGGGGCGGTCTCCTCCCAAAGAGTAACGGAGGAGCACGAAGGTTAGCTAATCACGGTCGGACATCGTGAGGTTAGTGCAAAGGCATAAGCTAGCTTGACTGCGAGAGTGACGGCTCGAGCAGGTACGAAAGTAGGTCTTAGTGATCCGGTGGTTCTGAATGGAAGGGCCATCGCTCAACGGATAAAAGGTACTCCGGGGATAACAGGCTGATACCGCCCAAGAGTTCATATCGACGGCGGTGTTTGGCACCTCGATGTCGGCTCATCACATCCTGGGGCTGAAGTAGGTCCCAAGGGTATGGCTGTTCGCCATTTAAAGTGGTACGCGAGCTGGGTTTAGAACGTCGTGAGACAGTTCGGTCCCTATCTGCCGTGGGCGTTGGAAGATTGAGAGGGGTTGCTCCTAGTACGAGAGGACCGGAGTGAACGCACCACTGGTGTTCGGGTTGTCATGCCAATGGCATTGCCCGGTAGCTAAGTGCGGAAAAGATAAGCGCTGAAAGCATCTAAGCGCGAAACTTGCCTCAAGATGAGTCTTCCCTGGGCCTTTAAGGCCCCTGAAGGAACGTTTAAGACTAAGACGTTGATAGGCTGGGTGTGTAAGTGCAGCGATGCATTGAGCTAACCAGTACTAATGATCCGTGAGGCTTAACCTTACAACACCGAAGGTGTTTTTAGAGAGATTTTCAGCGAAGTTCCGAGATTGGTTCTGATGGCGACACGAGAGTGAAGCGGTTGGAATGAAACAGAATTTGCCTGGCGGCAATAGCGCGGTGGTCCCACCTGACCCCATGCCGAACTCAGAAGTGAAACGCCGTAGCGCCGATGGTAGTGTGGGGTCTCCCCATGCGAGAGTAGGACACTGCCAGGCATCAAATAAAACAACAAGCCTCATGCGAAAGCATGGGGCTTTTTGTTTTGTCTGTTATCTGGCGTTCTGCTCGAGCATGGGCATCCTGAGACGAATGGTGTAGGACAAATCCGCCGGGAGCGGATTTGAACGTTGCGAAGCAACGGCCCGAAGGGGGGCGGGCAGGACGCCCGCCATAAACTGCCAGGCATCAAACAAAGCCGAAAGCCCTGAACTGACGTTCAGGGCTTTTTGCTGTGCGTAAAACGTAAAAAAGTGCAGCTACGCTGCGCGGTTTTTCCCCTCCTCCTTATTCTCCGCCAGCGAGCCAGAGAAAAGGCCCCGAAGGGCCTTTGATTAGGGTGTGTTTGCTTTTTTCACTTATTATTCGATCAATGCGAGCTGCCTTGGGAGATGCCCAGCCCGGTTTGCGAACGGACAAACTGGGCCCGGAAGCGTTCCCGCTCCTGCTGCCCGGCCAGCGAGCTGTCGGTGATCGAGAACAGCCAGGTGCCGACAAATGCCACGATCATCGAGAATAGCGCCGGGTATTCGTACGGATAAATCGGTTTCTCATGGCCGAGGATCTGCACCCAGATCGTCGGGCCGAGGATCATCAGAATCACCGCCGTTAACAGACCCAGCCAGCCGCCAATCATCGCGCCGCGGGTCGTCAAACGTGACCAGTACATCGACAGGATGATGATAGGGAAGTTACAGCTGGCGGCGATGGAGAACGCCAGCCCGACCATAAAGGCGATATTCTGCTTCTCGAACAAAATCCCCAGGGCAATGGCGACCAGCCCCAATACCACGACGGTGATCTTGGAGACCTTCAGCTCATCGCGCTCGGTCGCCTTGCCGTTTTTAATCACGCTGGCGTACAGGTCATGGGACACTGCCGAGGCGCCGGCCAGCGTCAGGCCCGCAACCACCGCCAGAATGGTGGCGAACGCCACCGCCGAGATAAAGCCGAGGAAGAAGTTGCCGCCAACGGCATTGGCCAGGTGCACCGCCGCCATGTTGGTCCCGCCCAGCAGCGCGCCGGTGGCGTCTTTGAACGCCGGGTTGGCGCTGACCAGCAAGATGGCGCCGAAGCCGATGATAAAGGTCAGAATATAGAAGTAACCGATAAAGCCGGTGGCGTAGAACACGCTCTTGCGCGCTTCCTTGGCGTCACTCACGGTGAAGAAACGCATCAGGATGTGCGGGAGGCCGGCGGTGCCGAACATCAGCGCCAGGCCAAGCGACAGCGCGGAAATCGGATCGGACACCAGCCCGCCGGGGCTCATGATGGCGATGCCTTTCGGATGCACCTTCACCGCTTCGGCGAACAGGGTATTGAAGTCGAAGTTGACCGACTTCATAACCATCAGCGCCATAAAGCTGGCGCCAGCCAGCAGCAGCACCGCTTTGATGATCTGCACCCAGGTGGTGGCCAGCATGCCGCCGAACAGTACGTACAGCACCATCAGAATGCCGACCAGGATCACCGCCACGTGGTAGTTGAGCCCGAACAGCAGCTGGATCAGTTTGCCGGCGCCGACCATCTGCGCGATCAGATATAGCGCCACCACCACCAACGAGCCGCAGGCCGAGAGGGTGCGGATCGGTTTCTGCTGCAGACGGTAAGAGGCGACATCGGCGAAGGTATAGCGGCCGAGATTGCGCAGGCGTTCCGCGATCAGAAACAGAATGATCGGCCAGCCGATGAGGAAGCCGATGGAGTAGATCAGGCCGTCATAGCCCGAGGTGTAGACCAGTGCGGAGATGCCGAGGAACGAGGCGGCGGACATGAAGTCACCGGCGATCGCCAGGCCATTTTGCAGGCCGGTAATGCGCCCGCCCGCGGTGTAGTAGTCCTGACGGGAACGGGTGCGTTTGGACGCCCAATAGGTGATGTAGAGCGTGGCACCGACAAACAGGATAAACATCACGATCGCCTGGATGTTCAGCGGCTGGCGATGCACCTCGCCGCCAATGGCGTCGGCGCAGGCCAGGCCCGGCAGTAACAGCAGCGCGGCGACGGACAATAAGCGCTTCATTGTTTCACCTCGCGCAGAATCTCTGCGGTGAGGCGATCGAACTCGCCGTTGGCGCGAAACACGTAGAGACCGGTCAAGACGAAAGAGATCACGATCAACCCGACGCCGACCGGGATCCCGCGGGTGATGGTCGATCCGGCGGCGATCGGCGTGCCGAGCCATTGTGGATCGAAGGCGATCAACAAAATAAAGCCGACGTACAGCGCCAGCGTAATCAGCGAAAGCAGCCAGGCGAACCGGCCGCGTTTTCTCACCAGCTCTTTAAAGCGCGGGTTTTCTTCAATCCCTTGATAAATGGTGTCATTCATCAGAGTGTCTCCAGTCGGTATTGAGAGAGTACGCCGCGCCAGGGCCGCTCAACGGCGCGTTATCCGAATGAGCGGCCTGAAGCGGCGTAAATTATGACGGCACTTTCATTGATTGTTTTTCTTCCAACAGCTTGTCGACTACGGCCGGATCCGCCAGCGTGGAGGTATCCCCCAGGTTGCTGGTGTCGCCGGCGGCAATTTTGCGCAGGATGCGCCGCATGATCTTGCCGGAGCGCGTTTTGGGCAGCGAGTCTGTCCAGTGCAGCACATCCGGCGTAGCGATCGGCCCTATCTCTTTACGCACCCAGTTGCGCACTTCGGTATAGAGCTCCGGCGTCGGTTCTTCGCCGTGGTTCAGCGTGATGTAGGCGTAGATCGCCTGGCCTTTGATGTTGTGAGGAATGCCGACCACCGCCGCTTCGGCGATTTTCGGGTGCGATACCAGCGCGGACTCGATCTCGGCGGTGCCCAGACGGTGGCCGGAGACGTTCAGCACGTCGTCGACGCGGCCGGTGATCCAGTAGTAACCGTCCTCGTCGCGGCGGGCGCCGTCACCGCTGAAGTACATGCCTTTGAAGGTCGAGAAGTAAGTTTGCTCGAAGCGGTCATGATCGCCGAACAGGGTGCGCGCCTGGCCCGGCCAGGAATCGACGATCACCAGGTTGCCTTCGCAGGCGCCTTCCTGCGGCGTGCCGACGTTATCGACCAGCGCCGGCTGTACGCCAAAGAACGGCCGCGTGGCGGAACCGGCTTTCAGCTCAGTGGCGCCCGGCAGCGGGGTAATCATGAAGCCGCCGGTTTCGGTTTGCCACCAGGTGTCGACGATCGGGCATCTCGCGTTGCCGATCTTGTTGTAATACCACTCCCAGGCTTCCGGGTTGATCGGTTCGCCGACCGAGCCCATGATGCGCAGCGAATCGCGTCGGGTGCCTTCGATCGCCTTGTCGCCTTCGGCCATCAACGCGCGAATGGCGGTCGGTGCGGTATACAGAATGTTGACCTGGTGTTTGTCGATCACCTGCGACAGGCGATTGACGCCCGGATAGTTAGGCACGCCTTCGAACATCAGCGTGGTGGCGCCGCAGGCCAGCGGGCCGTACAGCAGATAGCTGTGGCCGGTGACCCAGCCCACGTCGGCGGTGCACCAGTAAATGTCGCCGTCGTGGTAGTCGAACACATACTTAAAGGTCATCGCAGCGTAGACCAGGTAGCCGCCGGTGGTGTGCAGCACGCCTTTCGGCTTGCCGGTCGAACCGGAGGTGTACAGGATGAACAGCGGATCTTCGGCGTTCACTTCTTCCGGCGGGCAGTCTGCGGAGACGCCCTGGGTCAGCTCATGCCACCACAGATCGCGCCCTTCCTGCCAGTAGCCCGGTTTACCGGTGCGTTTGAATACCACCACGTTGGCCACGCTGACCACGCCGGGATTTTTCAGCGCATCGTCGACGTTCTTTTTCAGCGGCACGGCGCGGCCGGCGCGCAGGCCTTCATCGGCGGTGATCACCAGTTTGGCGTTGGAGTCGATAATGCGCCCGGCGACGGCTTCCGGCGAGAAGCCGCCGAAGATCACCGAATGTACGGCGCCGATGCGCGCGCAGGCCAGCATGGCGACCGCCGCTTCCGGCACCATCGGCATATAGATGGCCACCACGTCGCCTTTTTTAACGCCGAGCTGTTTCAGCACGTTGGCGAATTGGCAGACATCGTGGTGCAGCTGTTTGTAAGTCACCTTTTTTGATTGGGTCGGGTCATCGCCTTCCCAGATAATGGCGGTTTGGTCACCGCGCTCGGCCAGATGGCGGTCCAGGCAGTTGGCCGCCAGGTTCAACGTGCCGTCTTCAAACCAGCGAATGCTGACGTGGCCCGGATCGAACGAGGTATTTTTAACTTTGGTATAGGGTTTGATCCAATCCAGGATTTTGCCATGCTCACCCCAGAAAGCCTCTGGGTCTTGAACCGACTGTTGATAATACTGTTGGTATTGTGCCGGATTAATCAGGGCGCGTTCTGCAATTGCAGAAGGAATAGCGTGTTTATGCAGTTGGCTCATAGCTTTTCTCCTTGAAGTTGTTAATGATATGTCAACTGAAGGTTAAGTATAGTTTGCTATGATTCTTTGTTTCTTTTTTGCGCGGCAGATCACGCAACAAAGATATTGATTTGTAATCGTTCTGTCGCATTTGCAGGGCGTATCTATCTCTTTGGCGCTTAAATCCTCATAAACCCACGTTTTTAACCAAAAACACTTATATAAAGAACAAAAAAGAATAAACCAAAACGGACTCAACTGCCGCGAAATTAATAGATACGATCAGGGCCGCCATTATTTCGCGCTATAAATCTTTTTGGGTTATTTTTCGCTATTAATATTCTAAATTGGCATTAGCACGATATAACGATGGACGGCACAGCGTGAAATAACGTTTTATTAACGCTTAATTCCTGATGAAAACTCGGGAAATATCCTGTGGCATTCATCCTGCGGTATCGTTCGATTTTTAATCGAAATATAAAGTGGCGCTGCATTTATGGACGAAAGTGTCACTCGGCCAATTCTCATTTATTTGACTTTTGAGTAACAAAATATAAACATATGATGCGGATTAAATATGCAGAATGAGCGAAAAATAACGCATTTTAATCGCGTTCAAAAAATCGTCGTCGGCGTGGTTATGTACTTCATTATATGAAAAATTATTTTTTTAATAACAAGCAATTATGCCATTTGAAATAGTTCCGCGAAATTTTTGTGATTCGATTCAGCGCTCAAGCCTGACAAATCAAGGCTTGCAGAGCATGCCGCCCGGATGATACAGATTTATACTGCGTGGCACCCAGGGCAGGTGAACGCTTCCACTGAATTAACATAAGCCTGTAATAAATGATTAAGTATTCTTTTCGCCGTGTTGCGACTTTGTACGGCGCAAAGAGTCTTTGAGGACTTTTTGGGTATGAAAAGTGTAAAAATTAGCCTGGCTTGGCAAATCCTGATCGCGTTGGTACTGGGTATTATTGTTGGCGCGGTATTGCACAACCAGACCGAATCTCGTGAGTGGCTGGTGAGCAATATTCTCAGCCCGGCGGGTGATATCTTTATTCGTTTGATCAAGATGATTGTGGTGCCGATCGTTATTTCCACGCTGATCGTCGGTATTGCCGGCGTGGGGGATGCGAAAAAGCTGGGCCGCATCGGATTGAAAACCATTATCTACTTCGAAGTGATCACCACCGTCGCCATCGTGGTGGGGCTCACCTTGGCCAACGTCTTCCAACCCGGCCACGGCATCGATATGTCGACGCTGACCACGGTGGACATTTCGCAGTACGAGAAAACCACCGAACAGGTGCAAAGCGGTTCGCACAGTCTGGTGGCGACCATTCTGTCGCTGATCCCGTCGAACGTCTTCTCGTCGATGGCCAAGGGCGACATGTTGCCGATTATCTTCTTCTCGGTGCTGTTCGGCCTGGGGTTGTCGTCGTTGCCGAAAGAGACCAAAGAGCCGCTGCTGAAGGTGTTCAAGGCGGTGTCCGAGAGCATGTTCAAAGTCACCCACATGATTATGCGCTATGCGCCGATCGGGGTGTTTGGCCTGATTGCGGTCACGGTAGCCAACTTCGGTTTCGCTTCGCTGCTGCCGCTGGCCAAGCTGGTGGTGCTGGTGTACTTCGCCATTGCGTTCTTCGCCCTGGTGGTGCTGGGGGCGGTCGCCCGGCTGTGCAACCTGCGCATCTGGACGCTGATCCGCATCCTGAAAGACGAACTGATCCTGGCTTATTCCACCGCCAGTTCGGAAACGGTGCTGCCGCGCATCATCGAAAAGATGGAGGCTTATGGCGCGCCCAAGTCGATCACCAGCTTCGTGGTGCCGACTGGTTACTCCTTTAACCTGGATGGCTCGACGCTGTACCAGAGCATCGCCGCCATCTTTATTGCCCAGTTGTACGGCATCGAGCTGTCGTTGGGGCAGGAGATCGTGCTGGTGCTGACGCTGATGGTGACCTCGAAAGGGATCGCCGGCGTGCCGGGCGTCTCGTTCGTGGTGCTGCTGGCCACCCTGGGCAGCGTCGGCATTCCGTTGGAAGGCCTGGCGTTCATCGCCGGCGTGGACCGTATCCTGGATATGGCGCGCACTGCGCTGAACGTGGTGGGTAACGCGCTGGCGGTATTGGTGATCGCCAAGTGGGAGCACCAGTTCGATCGCAAGAAGGCGCTGGCCTACGAAACGGAGTTCCTGGCGCAGAAGGTGAAGCCGGCCAACCAGGCCTAATTACCGAGTATCGCCGACGTTGAAAACGCCCCAGCCAGTTGTGCCGGGGCGTTTTGTTTTTATGGCTCTTCAACCGGCCACTTTCTTTTCTCTGTCCTACTGCGCGACTTGCATCCCCGCTTAACAGAATCTAAAGTGTTACCAAATTAATAGAAATGATAATAGATGTTATTATCATTTTCATTTGATGATGTATGGAGACACGTAAAGCCGTTGAACGGCGGGGTTACGCCCGTTCGGCGTCTTTATTCAGGCTTATCAAAGGTAGGTAACATGTCGGACACCGCTTTGGCCTCTGAATGGTTGCCGCTGGCGCCAGCGCAGCTTGATTTCTGGGAAGAACACACCTTGCACCCTGGGCAGACGCTGTCCACCGTCGCACATTGCACCGAACTGTGTGGCGCGGTAGAGGAAGAGACGCTCTGCCGGGCGATCGCCACCACTCTCGCCGAGACGCAGGCGTTTGCCTTGCGCTTTGGTGAGCGGCATGGCGACGCTCCTCCGTCGTTGCGTTACGATCCACAGTGCACACCGCCATTGCAACGCATCGATCTGCAAACGCACGGCGATCCCTGGCTGGCGGCGCAAAGCCTGATGCGCGAAGATATCGCGCAGCGCCGGGCGCTGCATAGCGAGCCGCTAGCCGCAGCCTGGCTGCTCAAACTGGGGCCGGAGCGCTACCTCTGGTACGTGCGTGCGCACCATATTCTGATTGATGGCTTCGGTATGGCCCTGATCGAACACCGCTGCGCCGCGTTATATGCGCACTACCTCGGCCAGGGCAACGCGGGTATCCCTCTGGGCGCATTTGGACCCTTTCAACAGGCCGAGCTGGCCTACGCTGATTCTGAGCGATGCGAGCGCGATCGGCGCTTTTGGCAGACCTATTTGCCGCCGTCACAGGCGCTGCCGACGGTACGTAAGGGCGGTGAGGCCTATGGCGTACGGCGTTTGAGCACCCATCACCGGCTGTCGGCGGCAGTGTCGCACTGTCTGGCGCAGTTGGCGGAGCGCAGCGGCATCAATTGGCCCGACTTGCTGGTGGCGCTGTCGGCGGCCTGGCTGTTTCAGGTGATGCCGCGCTGTACCCGGCAGGGCGATACGCTGCCGATGTGGATGCCGGCGCTGAATCGCCGCGGGCAGGCCGCCACCAACGTGCCTTCGCTGGCGGTCAACACTCTGCCGCTGCTGGTGTCACCGTCGCAAGCGGAGACGCTGGGGAGCTTTCTCACCACGCTGACGCAGCAACTGCGTGAGCTGCGCAGCCACGCCGGCTACCGCCTGCGGCAACTGGCCGTCGATCGCGGAGTGGCTCCGAACTCGCGCTTCTTTATTTCCCCTTTCATTAATGTGCAGCCCTTCGATGCGCCCCGTTTCACCGGCTGCAGCGGTACGCGCAGCGTATTGGCCGGCGGCTCGGGCGACGGTTTCAACCTGACTTATCGCGGCCGCACCGACGCCCGCGATCTGCAGGTGGATATCGATATCTATCTGGAGCAGTTTCCGACGGAGGATGCGCTGGACTATGGCGAGGCGCTGCAAGAATTTCTGTTGCGTGCGCTGCAGCGGGAAGCCTGGGGGCAACCGCTGGCGGCCCTGACGGCGTTGCCCGCCTGAGAAAGTGCGGGCGGGAGGATGCTCCCGCCCGAGTGGCAGGGCTTCAGCTGGCCAGCAACGCCGCCACTTCGCGCGCGTTCTTGCACGGCAAGAGCGAACTGCTTACCAGACGGGTGCCAAAAGCGTCATTGAGGCGTGACGCCACCTGTTTGATATGCGGCAGCTTCAGCCCCATGGCGATGAACGCCGTCTCTTCCCCCCATTCCGGGCGCGGGGTCACGCCGATCGCCTGCCAGTAAATGGTCAGGATCTCGGCGCTGCGCACCAGCGGCGCGTGCGGCGGCGGGGCCGCGCAGGCGTTCAACGCCGGCGCGGTTTGCTGGTGGCTCAGGTCGGCGCGGATGCGATGGCGGTCGGTTTTACCGTTGGCAGACAGCGGCAGCGCCTCGGCGTGGATAAAGCGCGTGGGAATATGGGTACAGGGCAGATAGCCGGTGGCGAAGGCGCGGATCTCGGACAGCGGCAGCGGTTTGCCGTCGCGGGTCAGATACAGGGCGCCGAGCGCCGCCTCGTTGTTTTCTCCGCTGGGATAATCCACCACCACCATATCCAGGATCGCCGGATGGCGGCGCAGCACGTCTTCGATTTCCGGCAGCGAGACGCGCACGCCGCGGATCTTCACATAGCCGTTCACCCGGGTGGCGAACATGATGTTGCCGTCCGCACGGTAGTAGCCCTGATCGCCAGTGCGGAAAGCGCGCAGCGGTTGTCCGTCCGGCCCTTCGAGGGTGATGAAATCGTGCTGCTTCAGCTCCCCCTGCTCCAGGTAGCCCAACGCCAGGTTCACCCCGGCGGTATGGATGCGGCCGACCACGCCGGCCGGGCAGTGGCTGCCGTCGTCATGGCAGATGAAATAACGGTTGGCGGGCAGCGGGCGGCCGTAAGGCACGGTGCCGCTCTCCTGCGGGGCGATCGGGTGCCAGATGCTCCAGATGGTGGTTTCGGTCGGCCCGCCGAGCGAGAACAGCGCGAGATCCGGGCGCAGGGTTCGCAGGGTTTGCACCGTCGCCGGCTTGATGTAGTCGCCGCCTTGCGCCACCAGGCGCAGCGAACGCAGGCTGTCGGCCGTTTTGCAGGTGAGCAGCATCTCCAGAATGGCCGGCACCGAACACCACAGGCTGACCCGATGTTTTTCCACCAGCTGGTTCCAGCTGATGGCGTCTTTTTCCTGATGCGGCGCCGGCAGCACCAGCGTAGCGCCGGCGCACAGCGAACCGAACAGATCGAACATCGACATGTCATGGTGCGGCGGCGTGACGGAAATGAACACGTCGTCGGCGGTGACCGCCCAGCGCTGCTGGGTCTGGTGGATAACGTTGGCGGTGGCGCGGTTGTTGAGCACCACGCATTTGGGCTTGCCGGTGGTGCCGGAGGTATACAGGTAGTAGCTTGCGGTCAGGCTGGCGCTGCGTTCCACCAACGTCTGTTCATCCGGCAGCGCAGGCGCGCGATCCGTCGGCGCCAGCAGGATCGCCGGCGTCACGCCGATCGGCGTCTCCAGATCGCCGCCGTGCACCACCAACGTCGGCCGGCAGTTCTCCAGCAGGTAGGCGGTGCGTTCCGGCGGTGAGTTGATATCGATAGGCACCCAGATCACGCCCTGCAGGGCGCAGGCGAGGCTGAAGATGACCTGCTCAGGGCTGCGCGGCAGATACAACGCCACCACGTTGCCCGGCTGCACGCCGCGGCTTTGCAGGTTAGCGATCGCCGTGGCGATCTGCTGGCCCAGTTCGCGGTAGGTCAGCGTCTGTTCGCCGCAGATCAGCGCGTTGCCGCCGTTTTGTGCGCCAAACAGCCGCTCGGCCAGCTGCGCCAGATAAGGATAAGGCGCGTAATTCGCTTCGCTGTCATTGTGGCGATAATGCGCCAGATCGATGAAATCTCGCGGCGCGATCGCCAGGTCGGCGCGTTGGCAACTGCGCAGGATGCGTCGCTGCAACGCCGCCAGCATGGCTTCTACCTGCTCGCCGTGCAGCGCCTGTTCGGCGTAGTCCACGCACAGCTGCAGGTTTTTTTCGCTGTCCAGCGTCAGGCGAATATCGATGGCGACCTGCGGCGTTTGGGTCAGGCCGTCGTGGAAGCGCACCGGCGCCTCGGCCGGCAGCGTTTCCCAACCCAGACAGTTGGTCAGGATCACGGGCAGCGCCGGGCCGCCCTGGCTTTGGCCGAGCAACTGCCGCGCCAGATCGACGCCGGAAAACGCCAGGTGGTCGAGCGCGCCGAGCACGTCGTCCTGCAGGGCTTGCGCGCGCTGGATAAAGTCTTCGCCATGACGGGAATAGCGCACCGCCACGAAGCTGGAGGCGTTGCCCAGGGCACCATCGGCGGCGGGGAACGCTACCGGCACCCCGATGCACAGCTCACCGTCGGTGGTCCAGTGGGCCAGCGTATCGAGGATCAGCGCCGACAGCAGGCTGTTGCGCAGCAGCGCATGCGGCGATCCCAGGCGGCCAAGCTGTTTTACCGTATCGCGCGGTAGCGTCAAGGTGGCGCGGCGATAGCGTGATGAGGTGAGATTGGCGAGCGGGGCGCGCCACGGCAGTGCCGACGGGGTGGTGACATCCAGCAGTTTTTCACGCCAGTAGGCGGCATCGGCCTGGCGCTGCGCCGCCGATGCGGCGGGGGGCGGCAGTGCGGCGGCGGTCGACGTCAGAGGGCGATCGTCGAACAGGCGCGCGATCACGGTGGAGATCCCCTGGCCGTCGAGGATCAAGGCATCAAAGCTGGTAAAGATCAGCGTATCGTACGGCGATCCCGTCGGATCCTGCTGTTCGGCAAGTTGGATCACGGCGATGCGCCACAGCGGTTGGCTCGGATCGTGGCGCTGGTGGGAGTAACGCTCGCGCAGTTGTTCGACCTGGCGCTGCGCCGCTTCGCCATCAAGGGCGCGCAGATCGTGGCGATCCAGATGCAGCGTCACCTCCGGGCGTACGTGCTGCGTGCCGCGCTGCACATCGATGCAGGTGCGAAGCGCCGGGTAATGCTGTACCAGCTCGGTCAGGCGCGCTTCAAGGCGCGGTACGTCCAGCTGCCGGGCGCGGTATTCGCGAAAGTCGTGCATCGCCACGCCGCCGAGCGGCCATCGATCGCTGCGGCCCAGAAGGTAGGCCTGCTGCAGTGCGGTTAATGGTGTCTCCATGGTACTTCCCTATAGTCGCTAACCGATTAAAACGAGCCGGGCACCGTGCGCCCGGAAACCGATCTCAGTGCTGCGGCGCCAGCGCGGCGAGCAGCGTTTTCGCATGCCTTCCTGCCTCGGGCGACCGTTGGCAGATCAACGCCGCCAGCGCCGCCGGGGAGGGATGCGCCGTCAGATCCTGCGCCGTCAGCGCCGCCGCCAGATACTTGTTGAGCACCGTCAGCAGCGCGTTCACCCCGGCATCCGGCAAGGCCAACCGGCGGATATCGTCGTGGTCGCGCACATTGGCCTCGGGAGCCACCCGCGCCAGCAGCCGGTGCAGCACCTGGCGCACCGGCGCCTGCTGCGCCAGCGCGTCGGGCGTGCATTGCGCCAGCAGCTGCGACAGCGGGCGATCGAACGCCCCCGCTTGCCGCGCGGCCAGGTGCAGCAGCGCCCGGTAACAGGCCAGCAGGCGCGGCAGCACGTGCTCGGGGAACGCGTCCAGCCGCACGTCCCAGTTGATCAGAATGCCGTCGTCGACGTGGGCGACCTGCGCATCCAGCGCCACCTGCGGCCCCTGAGAGATCACCCAACCGAGACGGCCAAAGGTGTTGGTGACCCGTTCGGAAAACAGCGTTTTGCCGCGGATGCCGAAACCGGCGGTAAACACCACCGGCGAAGGCTGCAGGCTGCCGTGCAGGCGCGACAGATCGCGCATCACGCTGACGCCGGGGTAATCCGCATGCTCGATCAGCTCCGCCAGCTGCGTCATCAGGCGCCGGCAGAAGGCGTTCAGGTTTTCCGTCGGGTTCAGTTCCACGCCGAGCAGCACCAGGTTAGAGAAATCGCCGATGAGGCGATGTGCGTCCTCCCGTTCGCTCTCGCGGTGGAACAGCGGCACGTTGAGCCGGAAGCGCGTCATGTTCCAACCCTGGCCGACGGCCAGCGCGAACAGCGCCAGAAACAGCGTAGAGAGGGAGGTGTGATGCCGTTTGGCGACGTTTTCCAGCGCGCGGCTTTCTTCTACATTCAGCTGTATGGCCAAACGATCGCTGCGGCAGCGATCCGGCGTGCGCAGCAGGCGCGGCGCCGGCGGCACCTGCGCCAGGCGTTCACGCCACCAACGCTGACCGCGTTCGCGCCGTTGGCGCAGCGCCACGTCGGCGTCGCGTCGTTCTAGGTGATCGAAGTAGGCCGGCGGCGCGTCATGGGCTGGGGCCGCCGGACACTGGTGATAAAACGCCGTCAGATCTTCCATCAACAGGCGAAAGCTCATGGCATCGCCGGCGATCATGTCGAGATCGACATGCAGGCGGCTGCGTCCTTCCGGCAACAGGCTCAGGCTGATATCGCAGGGAACGCCCTGCTCCAGCGGCAGCAACTGGGTGCTTTTCGCCTGGCGTTTGGCGGCGAGCGCGGCCGCCAGCGTTGCTTCATCGGCATGTCGCCAGTCGTCGAGATGCAAGGTATGTCGGGGGCCGGGAGGTGCGATCGTCTGCCTGCCATCGTCGGTAATGCGCAGGCGTAACAGCGGATGACGCAGGTACAACGCCTCGACGGCCTGGCGCAGCCGGGCGATGTTCAGCTCGCCGCCGTCGAATTCCGCATAAAGATGGGCGGCCATGCCGCCCAGAGGGGGAGCGGACTGTCGGCCAACCCAATAGGCGGCCTGCATCGTGGTCAAAGCTTTCATCGGGTATCCATTTTGATTCAGCCAACGAGACTGCAAGAATATATCCAAATGTTAATAGGAATGAAAATTATTATTATTTGATCCATTTGACGCGAGGGTGCTATCTATAAGGGGTTTTAGCTGTAACGGGCAGGCATGGGGTTGGGTGTGAATAATTTATTCATATTATTCTTAGCATTGTAATTATTGTCTGTTATTGCAGCGCTTGTTTTACCTGCGAAAGTATAAGGTTTTCTGGCGGTTATCGTGGCCGCTCTTACACCTTTATTGATAATGATTTGCATTAGAAAATGCAAAATATTATCATTCTTAACATTATTTTACGTTTTTATACAAGCAGTCGGCCGCTCCGCCGGCGGCTTGGCCGTGGACGGGCCGCGCCCGTTCGGCCGCGCAAGGCATAGGTTTGCCGCAGGGATAAGCAACAGCAAGGTCGGGAAGGCCGCAGCGTCATGGTCTGTGTGAGTGTCGATGTAGGTTGTGTAAAAAAAATCAAATTTTGTGCACCTCTGGGATGAAAGGAGAAGACATCTATGGGCAAGCATTTTGCGGCTCAACGGCATGAAAGCGTAGGAAACGGGGAAAAGGCGGGGTTAAGAGCCATTGGGGCGTTTTCCTCGGTATTTTTAGGCGTGTGTTCACTGGCGATCGGTAACGTCAACGCGGCGGAAACGAAGAGCAACGAAACCTACCAGGACGCGGAAACGCTGCTGGTCACCGGTGAGAAGATCAAACGTTCCATTTTCGACACCGGCTCCAGCGTGCAGGTGTTCGACAGCAACCGCATCGCCTCGATGCCCGACGCGGTGCAGATCCCCGATCTGCTGCGCATGACCCCCAACGTGGTGGATCTGGGCATCGGCAACGAACTGCCGACCGTGCGCGGTATCGACGGTTCCGGCCCGAACGTCGGGGCCAATGCTTTCCTCAGCGGCACCCGCCCGCGCCTCAATCTGTCGTTGGACGGCCGTTCGCTGACCTATAACGAACAGGCGTTCGGCCCGCAGTCGCTGTGGGATCTGGATCGCGTCGAAGTGTTCCTCGGCCCGCAAAGCTACATCCAGGGGCGCAACGCCATCGCCGGCGCCATCGTCATGGCCAGTAAAGACCCGACCTTCGAATGGGAAAGCGCCTTCAAGGGCGGAGCCGGCAACCAGCACTCGTCACAGTTGGCCGCCATGGCGTCTGGCCCGCTGGTGGAGGATCAGCTGGCGTTCCGCGTCAGCGTCGATCGCCAGCGCCGCCGCAGCGAGGCTGACCTGCCGGCCTATGCGCCAGTGGGCGATCCGCGTGAAGTGGAAGCCACCACCGCCCGCGCCAAGCTGTTGTTCAATCCGGCCGGCCTGCGCGATCTGACCACTAAGCTGACCTTTAACCACTTCGGCAGCACCGCACCGCAAAACGAAAGCCTCAACCCGCAGCCGCATCCGACCAATCCGCGTCACGATCCGCGCCGCGCCGTGTTCAAAAGCAACATGAACAGCACTATCTGGGATCTGGCCTGGGAGGCCTCCGATGCGCTGACGTTTGAAAACCGCGTTATCTACACCGATTTCAACATCAACCGTCCGACCGCTTACAACATCCAATACGCCGAGATCGACGGCCAGGAAGTTCACGTGGAGCCGGTGGTGCGCTTCGGTGGCGCGGACAGCCGCCTGCACGGGCTGGCGGGGCTGCGTTATTTCCACGGCACGCAGGATGAGTTCGTCAACATTTTCGGCGGCTCGACCTTCAAGGATAAAACCGATACCCATTCGGCGTTCGCCGAGCTGACCTATGCGCTGACGCCGCAGGTGGACGTGACCGCCGCCAGCCGTCTGGAACGCGAACACCGTCGCCGCGACGGCGGCAGCCAGGCGGTGCGCATCGACTTCGATGAAACCTACACCGTGTTCCTGCCGAAGCTGGACGTGGCCTGGAAACCGACGGATACCCAAACCTACGGCGCCAAGATCGCCCGCGGTTATAACGCCGGCGGTGGCGGCATCACGATTGGCACGCCGGTGGTCAGTTACACCTACGGTTCCGAGTATGTCTGGAACTACGAGCTGTACACCCGTCATCACCTGAAAGACGCCAACGTGGTGCTGACGGGTAACCTTTTCTACAACGATTACAAAGATATGCAGTTGCCGTACTCGCTGGGTGAGAACTCCAGCGTGATCCGCAACGCCGACAAGGTGGAAACCTACGGCGCGGAAATCGGCGCCACCTGGCAGCCGCGCTGGGACTTCGAGCTGTTCGGCAACCTCGGCCTGCTGAAAACCGACATCAAAAAGTTCTCGGGCAGCGGCGTGGAAGGGCATGAACTGGCGCGTGCGCCGGCTTACACCGCCAACATGGGGGCCAAGTATCAGTTCCTGAAAGGGTGGGAGCTGAGCAGCAACGTGGCGTTCACCGACTCCTACTATTCGCAATACGACAACGACTCGCGCGGGCGCATCGGCTCCTATTGGACGGCCAACGCCCAGCTGGCTTACACCTTCGACTACGGCCGCGCCACGCTGTATGCGAAGAATCTGTTTGACTCCGACCGCCGCGAGATGATCCGAAGCAATGACATCTACACGGCGACGCTCCAGCGCGGCCGCCTGATCGGCGCGGCGGTTGAGCTGAATTTCTAACGCTATCGCAATGATGGGGGACGCATGTCCCCCGTTTTGTGCGCTATCCCGGCACGGCCGGGCAAAGGAGATAACGCAGTGATCGGTGATTTTGACAGCATTCTGAGCGATGAAGAGGCCCAGCGGCTGGAGAGCGCGTTTCAGGCGCTGGGCGCGGCGTCGGCCAACGGCGAGCGGCCGGTAAGCGAAGCCGAAGAGCGGGCATGGTTCGCCCATCTGCAGCAGGGTGACGCACGCGGGCAGCGGGCGCTGGCCTGGCGCCTGACGGGGGAAGTGGATATCGCCCGGCTGGCGGCGGCGCTGCAGGCGCTGGTGCGGGAGACGCCGGGCGTGGACGTGCGCTACGTTTTTGATGACGAAAACGGGCTGATTAAACGCGCCGCCGGTTCGGCGCCGTTGCCGGTGAGCCTTCGTCAGGTGGCGGACGAACAGCACGCCATTGGCTGCCTGCTGCAGGCGCAGGCGGCACCGTTTGAACTGGAAAGCGAAGCGCCGCTGCGCGGCTTGCTGTTGCTCACGCCGGGCGATGCCGTGATTTTGGGCGTGGTCTTGCATGACATCCTGGCGGAAACGCTGCCTTGGCGCCATCTGCCGGCGATGCTGTCCGCCCGTTACAACGGGGATGTGATGCCTCTGCCTTTCGCGGCGGAGCCGGTCGAGCTGGCGGAAACCACGGAGCCGCAACTGCCCTGGGCGCGCCAGGCGGTCTCGCTGCAGGATTACCGCAGCCCGGCGCCGCGCACTGAAGCCTTGCCACCGGTGGGCGCGCGCGTGGTCACGCGCATTGATCGCTCGCTGTTGCCCGCCAACGACACGCCGCGGGCCTTGCTGGCGGCGGTGGCGGCGCGGTTTGCCGAGTTCGTCGCCGCGCAGGCCGGCGGCCAAGCGGTGCAGCTGTGCGTGCCGGCCGCGGAAACGGCGGAGTTCGTCGGCCTGGAGCTTGGCCTGACGGCGCCGCCGCTGATGCGCCTGACCGTGCAGCATGGCGAGAGCGACGTCGGGCAGCGGCTGCTGGTGCAGGCCGTGGCCGAACAGCCGGATCCGCAACGGGCGCAGCTGCTGGTGGCCTGGTGCGACGATCTGGCTGCGGACTGGTGCATGGAAGGCGTTCACGCCGAACGCCTGTTGCTGCCGCCGCTGCATACGCCGTTTGAACTGGCGCTGCTGTTGGGCTTGCCAGAGGCGGAAGCGCTGACGCTGGAGCTGGTCACCGACCCGCGCCTGTCTCCCCATGTGGCGCCTTTCCTGCTGGAGCAGTTCAGCGCCTCCCTGGCCGGGCAGCGAATTGCCGTCGCATTGCCGGCGGCTGAGGCCGCTTCCCCGGCGATTACCGCGCCGGCGGCGAACGGCGACGCGGACGAAAGCGTTGCGCCGTTGATTTTGCAGGAGTTCCGTGAGGCGCTGGTGGCGCCGGAAATGACCCAGGATGAAGACTTCTTCGATCGCGGCGGCCATTCGCTGGTCGCTACCCGGGTGATCGGCCGTTTGCTGAGCCTGCATCAGATCGAAATCAACATTAACGATCTGTTCAGCCATCCGACGGCGCGCGGGCTGGCGGGCTACGCCAAACGCCTGAACGTCGCGCAACCGAATGCCGCGGTGGCCGCCGCCGTCGATCATGATCGCGCGCAGGCGCCGCTGTCGCTGGCGCAGGAATCGCTGTGGAAGGTGTATGAAGCCTTTGGCCATGACGAGATTTTCAACCTGCCGTTCTCTTTACGCTTCTTCGATGCGGTGGATGAAACGGCGCTGCATCAGGCGTTTATCGACGTCATGACTCGCCATACCGTGCTGCGTTCACGCTTTGTCGAGCAGCAGGGCGAGGTGGTGCAGGTGGTGGTGCCGGCTGCTGAACTCGCGGACTACTCGTGGTTCCGCTTCTCCCACGAGACGCCGGCGGGCAACGCCGCCGCCCTGTTGGCCGATGCCGGCCAGCACCGGTTCGATCTGGCCGCCGAGCTGCCGCTGCGCGTCACGCTGCTGCGCGATGCGGACAACGGCCAGCAGCTGCTGTCGCTGCTGTTCCACCATGTGGTGCTGGATGAATGGTCGCTCAACCTGATGATGGATGAGCTGGGCATCGCCTACCGCCATCGCGTCGTCGGCCAGGCGCCGCAGTGGAGCGGGCAACCGCCGCAGTTCCACACCTTCGCCCGGCAGCAGCGGGCCTCCGGGGTGCAGCAGCAACATCTGGACTACTGGCTCGATGCGCTGCGCGGCGCGCCGGTCGGCCAGCCGATCTTCCGGCAAGAACCCTCTACCCACCCGGCGGTGCCTGCGCCGGCGGACGTCAACGGCGGCTGGCTGGAGTTCGAGGTCGATCCCGCTGTGGCGGAAGGCCTGTATCAGCTCGCTCGCCGCAATAACGCTTCGCTGTTCAACGTGGTGTATGCCGGGATCACCTCGGCGCTGCGCCTGCTTGGCGGCCCGGCGGATCTGCTGGTGGGCACTTCGACCTCCGGCCGTAACGACGCCGAGTTCTTCGATACCGTCGGCTACTTCACCACCGTGGTGGTGCACCGCGTGCGCTTCGACGAAGGGCTGACGGTGGCCGGCTTGGTCAGCCAGGTGAAAAACACCGTCAACGGCTCGTTGCCATACACCGACATTCCGATCGATCTGGTGGAGGAAGGGCTGTTCGGCGTGGACGCCGACCGCAAGAACCACATGTTTGAAGTGTTCATCCAGATCCACAGCCGCATCAAACTGAACGGCGAGTTCCGGCTGCAGGACGGCAGCGCGATCGCCTACCGTCAGGTGGAGCCGGAGAAAGCCGAATCGTTGCTCGGCCTGCAGTTTGAGGTGATGGAAGACGATCTGGCGGGGGCGAAATCCCTGCGGGTGATGATGACCTACCGCCAGGATCACTACAGCCGGGAGCAGGCCAATCTGATCGCCGACGGCGTTCAGCATGTCTTTACCCAGTTTGCGCAGCACATCGCTGGCGATATCGCTCTGGCGGCGCTGCCGCCCGGGCCGCAGGCATGACGTTGTTTCACTCTAACCGAAAGCATGATTTTCAAGGAGATAAAAGGATGTCTGGAACCCTAGCAACCCCGCGCGCGTTACTGTCGCTGCTGGTGGCGGCCTCTCTGGTGGTCGCCGGCGCCGCGCAGGCCGACGATGCCGGCATCAAACCGCAGGACATCAAGCGTCAGGCGCTGTCGTCGACGGTGGTGGAGATGGCCTACAGCACTTCGCAACAGGCGCTGTTCGTCAGCGCGCCGGACTGGAAGGAAGAGGCACGCTCCCGCGTGCTGCGGCTGGATCCCAACACCCTGGCGATCAAGGCGGAGATCCCGCTGCAGGTGAAAGGCTTCGGCGTAGCGCTGAACGACGCGGGCAATCGCCTGTACCTGACGCAGGCCTTCAACGGCGAAGTCGGGGTGGTGGACACCACCACCAACCACGCGCTGGGCAGCATCAAGCTGCTGGACAAAGCGGTGCTGGAGCAGGCTTACAAGCAGGCGGGCATCAGCGGCAAGCGCCTGGATTTCCTGTTGGCGGAGCTGAAGAAGTTTAAAATCACCGAGGACTACCTGTACCGCCTCCGCGAGCTCAAGTATGACGCGCAAAGCGGTCGTCTGTTCCTGCCGGGCTTGGGCTTCGGCGTCGACAGCGTGCTGTACGTGGTCGATACCAAGGCCGGCAAGCTGGAGAAAGTGATCCCGGGCTTCGGCTACAATGCGGTGGGCATCACGCTGGATGAGAAGGGCCGCCGGGTATTCGTCTCCAACATGCAGGGGCAGGTGATCACCCTGAACGCCGACACGCTGGCGATCACCGCCACGCACGAAGTGCAGGCCGATCAGCTGCTGAACCTGGTGTATGACCCGGCGAGCAATCGCCTGCTGGGCGTCGATCAGGGCATCGATCGCGACGACTACCGCAATCATCATCTGGGGCACGACTATGTGAAGCGCAGTAGCGGCCACCGGGTATTCGCGCTGGATGCGGACAGCGGAAAAGTGCTGGCCAGCGAGCTGACGGATGAGGTGCCGATCGGCCTGCTGCTCGATGAGCGTAGCCAGCGGCTGTATGTCGCCAATCGCAAAGGCGTGCGCGTGGATCACGGCGCCGGGACGCTGACTGTGTTTGACGCCAAGACCCTCAAGCGCCTGCAAACCGTAGACCTGCCGCCGCACCCTAACAGCCTGGCGCTGGATCCGAAAGGCGACGCGCTGTTCGTGACGGTGAAAAACGACGGCGCTGCCACCAAGGCCGGCAAGCCGGAAAGCGTGGTGCGCATTCAGCTGCACACCAGGTAACTGAATTGCAAAGGTAAAAAAAGGGGTGCTGAGCACCCCTTTGTGGTTGGGTTATGTCATCAGAAGTGGGTGTTGATGCTCATGTAGTAGGTACGGCCCGGTTCGTTGTAGGTGGCCGCGCCCGCGCCGGCGATGTTGATCGCGCCGGTGTTCGGATCGCCCACGTTCTGCGCGTTGCCGGCGCGGAACTGGCGTTTGTCGAACAGGTTGTCGATGCCGGCGGTGAGGCTGACGTTTTTGGTCAGGTCATAGGTTGCGCTGGCGCCGACGACGGCGTAAGGGCTGACCTCGCGGGTTTCGCCGCCGGTGGCCGGTTTACCCTGGTAGTTGTACTTTTTCGGCTTCTGCCGGCCGTACCAGGTCAGGGTGGACTGCATCGACAGATCCTGCGTGGCCTGCCAGCTGAGGGTCGAGTTGACGGTGAACTTCGGGATCACCGACAGGTAATCGCCGGTGGTCTTGTTCTTGTTCTCGATCATGTAGGTGGCGTTGTTGCTCCAGGTGACGGTCTCGCTAACCGGCACGTTCAGCGAGCCTTCCAGCCCTTGTACCACCGCTTTCGGTACGTTTTCCCACTGATAGACCGCCGTGCCGGTGCTGCTGGTGGCGATGCGCGAGTTACCCGCCTCAATCTTGTTGTGGTAATCGTTGCGGAAGTAGGTCACGCCGGCCAGCCAGCCTTCGTTATGGAATTCCAGCCCGATCTCTTTGTTAACGCTGGTTTCCGCTTTCAGATCGTCGTTGCCGAGCAGGTAGCAGCCGTTTTTGGTATCGCTGCCGGCACATCCCTGGCCTTTGCTGTACAGCAGGTAGTTGCCGTTGGTTTGGAACAGCGTCGGGGCTTTATAGGAACGCGCGATGCCCATCTTCAGCGTGAAGTAATCACCCAGTTCCTGCGACAGGTTCAGCGCCGGGCTCCAGTTGTTGCCGGATTCCGAATGCAGATCGTAGCGCAGACCCGGCGTCAGCATGGTGGTGTCGGTCAGCTCAATGTTGTCTTCGGCGAACAGCGAGAAGATATGTGCGGAAGCGTAAGGGCTGCGCGTGCCGGTAGTCATGCCGGGAATGGTGCCGCCCATCAGCGTTTGGCTGGTGGAGGTGCCGTCTTTCATCCGCTGCTGGGTCCACTCGGTGCCCAGCGTGGCGGTTTGCGCGACGCCCAGCTCAAACGGCACGCTGACTTCGCTGTGCGCCAGGAAGTCGTCCAGCTTGGTGGTGCCGAAACCGGTGTTTTTGGTGTCGAAGATGCCTTCGGTGCCGCCGGCCAAGCCCTCGTTCAGGCGGGTGTTGCGGGTGCGTTCGAACTGCACGTAGTTGTTGGTGCTCACCCCGTTGTCCCAGGCGCCGCGGTGGGTCAGGCCGAAGGTTTCACGGTAGATGCGGTTGGTCTCTTTGCCGTAGTTGCTCTGCACCAGGGCGTTGGTGTTGGTGTTCTGGGTATCGCCGGCGTACAGGTTGCCCTGGCGGCCGTAGGCGTACTCGAATTCCAGCGACTGCAGATGGGCGAAGTCCCAGTGCAGCAGGGCGTCGATGTTTTTATCGACCACCCCTTCGCGCCCGGCGGGCACGCTGTTGGCGTAGGCGCCGACGCGTTCGGACTTGTGCGATTCGTTAATGTCCCAGGCGTCGGCCTGCGTTTTGCTGTAGCCGCCGAACAGGCGGAAGCTCAGGGAATCGCTCAGCGGGCCGGACAGGCTGAAATCGGTGCGCTTGGTGGCGCCCTCCTGCTTGTGCTGCGGCACGTTGAAGTAGCCGTTCAGCGAGCCGTGCAGCGCATCGCCGGCCTTCTTGGTGATGATGTTGACTACGCCGCCCGCGGCGCCGTTGCCGTAGCGCGCCGCGGCCGGGCCGCGCAGCACTTCGATGCGTTCGATCATTTCCGGCGGCACCCAGGCGGTATCGCCGCGGGAGTCGCGTTCGCCGCGCCAGCCCTGACGCACCGAGTTGCGGCTGGAGGCCGGTTTGCCGTCGATCAGAATCAGGGTGTTTTCCGGGCCCATGCCGCGGATATCGATCTGGCGATTGTTGCCGCGCTGGCCGCTGGTGGAGTTGCCGGTCAGGTTAACCCCGGGCATGGTGCGGATCAGTTCGCTGATGTCGCGCGCCGGCGGGCGTTTTTTGATCTCGTCGGCGGTGATGGTGGACACCCCTGGCGCCTGCAGGTTCTGCCGGGCGGCGGTCACGACGATGGTGTCTTCGCCGCGCGGCTTTTTATCCGTGGCGCCGCTGTTCTCTTCCGTGGTGGTGGTGTCGGTTTGCTGCGCGGCGTTGGCGAACGCGGACGCGCCCAATCCCAAGCCGATAAGAGTGGCTAAAGAATAACGTGATAGCTTGCTTTTCATCTGAGTGTCCTACCTTGCTGCCATCCCTCGCCGAATGGGGGGAAGGGCGGTTGTAGTTTTTGTGTAGTCGGAAATAGAAAATCGGCTGCGGCAAGGGATGCCATTGATGTATCCCCGATCCCTGTCCGTTGCGCGCAATACCAGCACGATCTCCAAGCCTTACACACTATTGCAAATGCAAATTATTATCAATAGTATTTGTCGTACAGTGCGTTCGGGCGGTGGCCGGCGATAGGGAAAAGTCGACGTTCCCGGTGCCGCCAACTACAAAATGGGTAGGCGTTGTGAATACAGAACTACAGTCAGAAAGCAGCAGATTATTGGCCAGCAGCAATGCGGGCAGTCCAGGGTGGTGGTTGACGGTGGCACGACGCGGTACGCCATGGGTAGAACCGGCGGGTAACGGCCGCTGGCGCACCACCTTTTTCTGGCGCGATCCCCAGGGATGCGAATTGACCTCCGCCTACCGTCGCGTATGGATCAACATTAACTGCCTGACCGACCACCATCAGCCGAATCCGCCGCAAAGCCTGCAGCGTTTGGCCGGTACCGACGTGTGGTATTGGCAGACCGAACTGAGCGGCGCCTGGCGCGGAAGCTACTGCTTTATCCCCTGCTTTGACGAGCGGCCGCCGGCGTTCAGCGGCGACGATGCGCACGCCAACATGCACAACCTGCGTCACTGGTGGCATCAGGTGTTCGCCAGCGCTACCCCCGATCTGCTCAACCCGTATCGCTCCTGGCAAAGCGCCAGCGGTCACAGCGTCTCCGGGCTGCACATGCCGGATGCGCCGCCGCAGCCGGTATGGCGTTCGTTCGACGAATATGAGATCGCCAGCGGGCGCTGCACACCGCCGCTGCCGGCGCGTTTGCAGCGGCATACCTGGCAGAGCGAGCGCCTGGGCAACAGCCGCGATGTCTGGATCTACACCACCGGCGACAGCAAGCCGGCCGAGCGCCCGCTCGCGATCTTGCTCGACGGCCAGTTCTGGGCGAAGCAGATGCCGGTTTGGGCGCCGCTGATGCAACTGACCCGCGAGGGGGCGTTGCCGGAAGCGGTGTATGTGCTGATCGACATCATCGATCTGCCGCACCGGGCGCGAGAATTAACCTGCAAGGACGATTTCTGGCTGGCGGTGCAGGAAGAACTGATGCCGCAGCTGGCCGACTGGGCGCCGCACAGCGACAAGCCGGCCGATACGGTGGTGGCGGGGCAAAGCTTTGGCGGCCTGGCCTCCCTGTATGCCGGGCTGCGCTGGCCGCAGCGCTTCGGCGCGGTGATCACCCAGTCCGGTTCCTACTGGTGGCCGCGGCGCGACATGCTGCAGCTGCCGAGCATTCCCGACGACGCCTGCTGGCTGATGCAACAGGTAGAACGGCACGGCCTGGGCAACCACGGCGCGCTGAAGGTCTTTATGGAAGCCGGTTCGCAGGAAAAACTGGTGCATCGGGTCAGTGGCGAAATGGCGGCGCGCCTGAGCGACGCCGGCCATCGGGTGCACTACCGGGTGGTGGAAGGCGGGCACGATGCGCTGTGCTGGCGCAGCGGCCTGACCGATGGGCTGCAGGCGGTATGGGCTTCCGCTTTCGCCACCGCTTACCCGGCATCGGCGACGGCACGAGGAACACATGATGGAAAGCCTGAATCCGTTCGATGATCAACAGCAGCGCAGCCTGGTGCTGCGCAACGTACAACAACAATACAGTTTGTGGCCGGATTTCCGCGCCATTCCGTCCGAGTGGACGATCGTCTTTGGCCCGGCGGCGCGCCTCGAGTGCGCCGAATGGCTGGAACAGCATTGGCAAGATATTCTGCCGGTCGCAGCACGCGAGGCGTGACCGGCGCCAGGTAATCACGGGAGCAATAAGCAGTGTCACACACCCCTAACTCTCTCAGCGGCCCGGCGCTTGCGGGCGAATGGCCGCTGGTCGCGGCACAACCCGGCATCTGGGTCGCCGATCAAATCTCCCCGCATCGCAATGCCTACGCGGTGGCTCACGCCATCGAACTCAACGGCCCTGTCGCCGTGGAGCCTCTGCTGCAGGCCATCATCCAGGGCCTGGGCGAGGTGGACATGCTGCGCCTGCGTTTTGCGGAACGCGACGGCGTGCCGGTGCAATGGCTGGATGACACGCTGGCGGTGCACGAGCCGGAACTTGTTGATCTGACGACGTCGCCGGACCCTGAAGCCGCCGCGCGCGCGCTGATGGACATCGATCTTGCGAGCGATCTGCGCGCCGGCAGCGGCGCGCCGCTGTATCGCCATGTGGTGATGCGCCTGGCGGATGACCGCTGGTTCTGGTATCAGCGCTATCATCATCTGCTGGTGGACGGTTTCAGCTTCACCGCCATCGCGCGCCGCGTGGCGGCGATTTACACCCATCTTTGCCGCGGCGACGCGTTGGAACCGACGCCTTTCACGGCGTTCAGCGACGTGGTGGCGGAATACCAGGCTTACCGGGAGGCCCCGGCCTGGCAACGCGACGCCGATTTCTGGCGTGAAAAAGCACGGCAGTTGCCGCCACCGGCCACGCTCTGCCCGCAGCCGCTGGCCGGGCAAACGCCCACGCCGCGCATCCACCGGCTGGAACAGCGCTGCGATCCGCAGGCCTTCGCCGAACTGGTGCAGTGCGGCGCGCAGCAGAAGCTGAACGCCGCCGATATGGCGGTGGCGCTGGTGGCGCTATGGGTGTCGCGTCTGAGCGGCCAACCGAGCTTCAGCGCCGGTTTTATCTTCATGCGCCGTACCGGATCGGCCGCCCTGTGCGCCGCCGGCCCGGTGATCAACGTGCTGCCGATGGAGATGCACCTCGAGCCGCAGGCTACGCTGTATGAGGCCGCCGCCCGCATCAGCCGCGAGCTGAAAACGGTGCGCCGCCATCAGCGCTACGACGCCGAACAGGTGCAGCGCGATCTGGGGCGCATCGGCGACGGCGAACCGCTGTACGGTACGGTCTTCAACTTCAAAATGTTTGATTACCAGCTGGACTTCGCCGGTATCGAAGGCATTACCCACGATCTGGCCTCCGGGCCGGTGCGCGATCTGGAGATTGCGCTGTTTATCGACGAACACCATCAGCTGAAGGTGGAGCTGCTGGCCAACGCCGAGCGTTACAGCCGTCAGGAACTGCTGGCGCATCTGCAGCGGTTGCCGCTGCTGCTGGCGCAGTTCGCCGCGCAGGCAACGTTGCCGATCGGCGAAGCCGACATGCTGACCGCCGACGATCGCGCGCTGCTGGCGCGGGTCAACGACACGGCGCATCCGGTGCCGGCGACCACGCTGAGCCAACTGCTGGCGCAGCAGGCGCAAAGCACGCCGAACGCGCCGGCGCTGGCGGATGCGCATTTCAGCTTCACCTACCGCGAAACGCGCGAACAGGTCACGGCGCTGGCGCGCCAGCTGGTTGTGCAGGGCGTACGGCCGGGCGACATCGTGGCGGTGGCGCTGCCGCGCTCGGTGTTCCTGTCGCTGGCGTTGATGGCGATCGTGGAAGTGGGCGCCGCCTACCTGCCGCTGGACACCGGTTATCCGGACGAGCGGCTGGCGATGATGCTGGAAGACGCCGCGCCCCGGCTGGTCATCACCAACCCGGCGCAGCAGGCGCGCTTCGCCGACAAGGGCGAAATCTTGCTGTATGACGCGCCGCTGGCGGCCGATCATGCCGCCGGGGTGGCGATCGCGGGCCCGACGCCGGATCATGCGGCCTATATCATCTTTACCTCCGGTTCCACTGGGCGCCCGAAAGGCGTGCTGGTCGGCCATCAGGCGATCGTCAACCGCTTGCTGTGGATGCAGCACCAGTATCCGCTGGGGGCGGACGACGCGGTGCTGCAGAAAACGCCATGCAGTTTCGACGTCTCGGTGTGGGAATTCTTCTGGCCGCTGATGGTCGGTGCCCGGCTGGTGATGGCGCCGCCTGAGGCGCACCGCGATCCGCAGCAGCTGCAACAGCTGATCGCGCAACACCGCATTACCACGCTGCACTTCGTGCCGTCGATGTTGGCGGCCTTCGTCGCCGCCCTGGACGATGACGCGGCGGTGGCGAACTGCACCGCGCTGCGCCAGGTGTTCTGCAGCGGTGAAGCGCTGCCGGCGGAGCTGTGCCGCCTGTGGCAAAGCCGCACGGCGGTGCCGTTGCACAACCTCTACGGCCCGACCGAGGCGGCGGTGGACGTGACCTGGCATCCGGCCTACGGCGACGCGCTGGCGAAGGTGACCGGCGCCAACGTGCCGATCGGCCTGCCGGTATGGAACACCGGGCTGCGCATTCTTGACGCGCGCCTGCGGCCGGTGCCGCCGGGCGTGGCGGGCGATCTGTATCTGACCGGCGTGCAGCTGGCGCACGGCTACCTTGGCCGGCCGGATCTGACCGCCAGCCGCTTTGTCGCCGACCCGTTCGGCGAGGGCGGACGGATGTACCGCACCGGCGACGTGGCGCGCTGGCTGCCGGACGGCGCGGTGGAATATTTGGGCCGCAGCGACGATCAGCTGAAGATCCGCGGGCAGCGTATCGAGCTGAGTGAAATCGATCACGCCTTGCTGTCGCTGCCGGGCGTGCGCCAGGCGGTGACGCATGCGCTGGTGTTGCAGGGCACGCCGGTGGACGCCGGCGGCGATGCGCGCCAACTGGTGGGCTATCTGGTGATGCAACCCGGTGTGAGCTGGGATGCGGAGGTTTTGCGTGCGGCGCTGGCCGACCGCCTGCCGCCGCACATGGTGCCGGTGGCGTTGGTGGAAATGCACGATTTGCCGCTGAGCGCCAACGGCAAGCTGGATCGCAAGGCTTTGCCGCAGCCGCAGGGCGGTGAGCGCAAGGCGGGGCGGCCGCCGCAGGCCGGGTTGGAAAGCGAGATCGCGGCGGTATTCGCCCGTTTGCTGCAGCGCGAGCAGGTGTTCGCCGACGACGATTTCTTCGCGCTCGGCGGCCATTCGCTGCTGGCGATGCGCCTGGCGGCGGAGCTGCGCCGCGATCTGGGCAAGGCGGTGTCCGTCGGCCAGGTGATGGTAGCGTCGCGCGTTGAGCAACTGGCCGCCTTGCTGGCGGAAGATCGCACGCAGGAAGAGGCCGATCGCAGCGGCTTCGACAGCGTATTGCCGCTGCGCGTCACCGAGGGGCCGACGCTGTTCTGTCTGCATCCGGCGTCTGGTTTCTCCTGGCAGTTCAGCGTATTGCCGCGCTATCTCGATCAGCACTGGTCGCTGGTCGGCATCCAGTCGCCGCGGCCGGACGGCCCGCTGGCGCTGAGCGAAGACATGGACCAGGTGGTGGAGGCGCACCTGCAGACGGTGCTGCAGGTGCAGCCGCACGGGCCGTACCACTTCATCGGTTATTCGCTCGGCGGCACGCTGGCGCAGGGCATCGCCGCCCGGCTGCAGGCGCGCGGCGAGCAGGTGGCGTTCCTCGGCCTGCTGGATACCTATCCGCCGGAGACCCAAAATTGGGACGTGATGCTGGACGACAACGTGTTGAAGGAAGTGCAGCGCGAGCGCGAGCAGTTCCTGGCGGTGTCGCAGGACACGCTCGATCCGGCGCTGGGTGAGACGCGCACCGCGATGTTCGACAACATCGAAGCCAACTACGCCGATTCGGTGCGGTTGTTGTCGCACACGCGGACCGCCCGTTTCCACGGCCAGGCGACGCTGTTCGTCGCCAAACGCACGCTGCAGGCAGGGATGGACGTGCAGCAAACCTGGTCGCAGTACGTCGATGCGCTGCAGGCGCACGAGCTGGACTGCGCGCATGTCGATATCGTTTCGCCGGCGTCGTTCAAAGTGCTGGGGCCGCTGCTGAACCGGATCTTGCGCACGCTGTAATGACGCCCTCATCCCGCCGCCAGGCACGGGGATTGCCCCGCGTTTGGCGGCGTTTCTTGCGGTTGCTCACAATTGAATATCAATGAGTTTTATTATCATTATTGATTTCGTCATCTGTGCTAGCATAGCGCTCCGCAACTGCAGAATCCCCGTTTAAAGATGTGGTGAACAACCGATGAGTAGCAAACCCTCCATCCTGCTTGATTTCAGCCTGCTGAAAACCAACCGGGCTTTCCGCGCGGTGTTCTGCGCGCGCTTTATCTCCATTGTGGCGCTGGGGCTGATGGCGATCGCCATCCCGGTGCAGATCCAGGCGCTGACCGGTTCCACCCTGCAGGTCGGGCTGGCGGTGACGCTGGCCGGCGGCGGCATGTTCGCCGGGCTGCTGATGGGGGGCGTATTGGCCGATCGCTATGAGCGACGCCGGCTGATTCTGTTTGCGCGCTCTACCTGCGGCGTCGGTTTTGTCGGCCTGTGTCTCAACGCCCTGCTGCCGTCGCCTTCGCTGGCGGCCATTTATCTGCTGGCGGTGTGGGACGGCTTCTTTGGCGCGGTGGGGGTGACGGCGCTGCTGGCGGCCACGCCGGCGCTGGTGGGCCGCGAAAACATCGTGCAGGCGGGCGCCATCAGCATGCTGACGGTGCGCTTCGGCTCGATTCTTTCTCCGGCGATCGGCGGCCTGGTGATCGCCCATATGGGCATCGCCTGGAACTACGGTCTGGCGGCGTTCGGCACCCTGCTGACGCTGCTGCCGCTGCTGAGCCTGCCGCAGCTGATGCCGCCGCCGCAGCCGCGTGAACACCCGCTGCGCGCGCTGGCGGGCGGTTTCGCCTTCCTGTTCCAGAACAAGGTGATCGGCATGGTGGCGCTGATCGGCGCGCTGCTGACCATGGCCAGCGCGGTGCGCGTGCTGTACCCGGCGATGGCGGAAGGTTGGCACATCGACGCTGCCCACCTTGGCTATATGTACGCCGCCGTGCCGCTCGGCGCCGCCATCGGCGCGTTCACCAGCGGGCGCGTGGCGCACGTGGCGCGCCCCGGCTGGGTGATGCTGCTGACGGCGATCGCGGCGTTCGCCGCCATCGGCCTGTTCGGCCTGATGCCGTGGTACAGCCTGGCGTTGCTGTGCCTGGTGGCGTTCGGCTACCTGAGCGCGCTGAACTCGCTGCTGCAATACGGTCTGATCCAGAGCCTGACGCCGGACAACTTCCTTGGCCGCATCAATGGCCTGTGGACGGCGCAGAACGTGGTGGGCGATGCGCTGGGCGCGTTGCTGCTGGGGGCGATGGGCGCCTTTATGCTGCCGGCGATGAGCGCCAGCGGTTTCGGCTTCGGCGCGGCGGCGCTCGGCATCCTGTTGCTGTTCGCCATGACCGGTTTGCGTCAGGTCACGCTGCACAAACCGGAGCCGCAGCCCGCCACAGAAAAGTAGTCGAACGCGTTAAGACAACGCTGTGGGATCAAATAGCAATGCTTATCATCGGCATGCGTAAAACCCACAGCGTTTATGTCATGATTTCGAAATGAAAGAAGTGCTTACGTTTATTGACATAGCAAATATCGGCGAGTAATTTAGCGCGGAATTAACTCAAATGATAATCATTATTATATTGGTTATCACTTCAAATCCTTGAGGGCGAAGCGATGGATACTGCCGTGAACGACATCAATCGAAAGGAAATGCAGGAGCGCGAAGAACACCGGTTCGCCGCTGATTTTTCTCCGGCGTCGGGCTTCTTCTTTACCTCCCCTTTCCGCAGCTTGACCACCACCGGTTGTTTCAGCCGCATTCGCCTGCCGGCCGCTGACGGCGCCGATCTGAACGGCGAGTTCCAGCGCAGCGTGCGGCAGGCGTTTGCCGAGGCCCGCCAGGCCGGCATCAAAAAACCGCTGCTGTGCGGCGCCATCCCGTTCGATACCCGGCAGCCTTCGGCGCTGTTTATTCCGCAGCAGAGCCGCTGGTTCGATCGCGCCGCCTTTATGGCCGGCGTTAGGCCGGTGGCGGACGGGCCGGAGCTGGCCGGCGTAACGGAACTGCCGCCACAGCAGCCGTTCATGAACATGGTCAGCGACGCCGTCGACGCGATGAAGGCCGGTGAGCTGGATAAAGTGGTCTTGTCGCGCCTGCTGGAGATCGAAACGCGTCAGCCGGTGGATCGCCATGCGCTGATGGCGCGCGTGATTGCCCAGAACCCGCATGGTTTCCATTTCCATGTGCCGCTGGAGCAGGGCGCGCTGTTGGGTGCCAGCCCGGAGCTGCTGCTGCGCCAGGACGGCGGCCGTTTCTATTCTAACCCGCTGGCCGGTTCCGCCCGGCGCGAGGCCGACCCGCAGCGCGATCGCGAAGTGGGAGAGCGGCTGATGGCCTCGGCGAAAGATCGCCACGAGCATCGCATCGTCACCGAAAGCATGCGTGACGTGCTGGCCGGCCGCTGCCGCTACCTGAACGTGCCGCACACCCCTGAATTGCTGACCACCACCACGCTGTGGCATCTCTCCACGCCGATCGACGGCGAGGCGGCGTCTCCAGACGAAAACGCCCTGTCGCTGGCCTGCCTGCTGCACCCGACGCCGGCGCTGTGCGGCATGCCGACGGCCGAGGCGCACGCCCTGATCGGCAAGCTGGAGCCGTTCGATCGCGGCCTGTTCGGCGGCATCGTCGGCTGGTGCGACGACGAAGGCAACGGCGAGTGGGTAGTGACTATCCGCTGCGGCACCGTTGACGGCAACCGGGTACGGCTGTTCGCCGGCGCCGGCATCGTGGAAGACTCTTCACCCGAATCTGAATGGCATGAAACAGGCACCAAACTCAGCACCATTCTGCGTGCCTTTGGTATAAATCAAGGATAACGACAAGATGAGCATTGCCTTTACCCCCTGGCCGGCGGAGTTCGCCAGCCGCTATCGCGAGCGCGGCTACTGGACTGACAAGCCGCTGACCGAGATCCTCGACCGCCAGGCCAACAACGACGCCCCGGCGATTATCGACGCCCAGGGCAGCCTGACCTACCGCGAGCTGCAGCAGCGTTCCGATCGTCTGGCGGCTGCTTTGCTGCGCCGCGGCGTGAAATCCGGCGACACCGCGCTGGTGCAGCTGGGCAACGTGGCGGAGTTCTATATCGTGTTCTTCGCGCTGCTGAAAATTGGTGTGGCGCCGGTCAACGCGCTGTTCAGCCATCAGCGCAGTGAGCTGAACGCCTATGCCGAGCAGATCAAACCGGCGCTGCTGATCGCCGATCGCCAGCACGCGCTGTTTGCCGACGATCAATTCCTGAACGCCTTCCGCGATGCGCATCCTTCGCTGCGCGTCGTGGCGCTGCGCAGCCAGGCCGAGGGCGAGCTGGCGCTGGCCGCCTGGCTGGACGAAGCGAGCGACGGTTTCGTCGCGCAGCCTTCCGCGGCTGATCAGGTGGCGTTCTTCCAGCTTTCCGGCGGCAGCACCGGTACGCCGAAGCTGATCCCGCGCACCCACAATGATTACTACTACAGCATTCGCCGCAGCGTGGAGATCTGCCGCTTCGACGCGCAGACCCGCTATCTGTGCGCGCTGCCGGTGGCGCACAACTACCCGATGAGTTCGCCGGGCGTGCTGGGCGTGTTTTATGGCGCCGGGCTGGTGGTGTTCGCCGCCGATCCGGACGCCGGGCAATGCTTCCGCCTGATCGAACAGCACCAAATCAACGTGACGGCGCTGGTGCCGCCGGCGGTCACGCTGTGGCTGCAGGCGATCGAAGAGTGGGGCGGCAATGCCCAGCTCGCCAGCCTGAAACTGCTGCAGGTGGGCGGCGCCAAGCTGGGCGAGACGCTGGCGGCGCGCATTCAGAACGAAATCGGTTGCCAACTGCAGCAGGTGTTCGGCATGGCGGAAGGGCTGGTGAACTACACCCGGCTGGACGATGACGAACGCCACATCCTGGCGACGCAAGGGCGGCCGATGTCGCCGGACGACGAAGTGTGGGTGGCGGATGACGACGGTAATCCGTTGCCGGCGGGCGAGGTCGGACGGTTGATGACGCGCGGGCCTTACACCTTCCGCGGTTACTACCAGAGCCCGGCGCACAACGCCGATGCTTTCGACGCCGAGGGTTTCTACTGCTCCGGCGATCTGATCAGCATCAGCGAAGACGGCTACATCACCGTGCAGGGGCGGCAGAAAGACCAGATCAACCGCGGCGGGGAGAAGATCGCCGCCGAGGAGATCGAGAACCTGCTGCTGCGTCATCCGGACGTGATCAACGCCGCGCTGGTATCGATGCCGGATGCGCTGATGGGGGAGAAGAGCTGCGCCTATATCATCGCCAACGCGCCGCTGAAACCGGTGGTGCTGCGCCGCCACCTGCGCGAACAGGGCGTGGCGGACTTCAAGCTGCCGGATCGCTTTATTCAGGTGGACAGCCTGCCGCTGACTCCGGTCGGCAAAGTGGACAAAAAACGGCTGCGCCAGCAGCTCGACGCGCAACTACAGACTCAGGCTCAGGGAGATTAATCGATGGCCATTCCAAAACTTAATGACTACGCGCTGCCGACGGCGGACGAACTGCCGCAAAATAAAGTCACCTGGCAGGTGGAGCCGCAGCGCGCCGCGCTGTTGATCCACGATATGCAGCAGTATTTCCTCAACTTCTGGGGCGAGGACAGCGCGCTGATTAAACAGGTGGTGGAGAACATCGCCAACCTGCGCCGCTACTGCAAGCAGCAGGGCATCCCGGTGTTCTATACCGCGCAGCCGAACCAGCAGAGCGATGAAGATCGCGCGCTGTTGAACGACATGTGGGGTCCGGGTCTGAACAAACACCCTGAGCAGCAGGCGGTGACCGCTGCGCTGGCGCCGGACGAAGACGATACGGTGCTGGTGAAATGGCGCTACAGCGCCTTCCATCGCTCGCCGCTGCAGGAGATCCTGCAGGAGTCCGGCCGCGATCAGCTGATCATCTGCGGTGTGTATGCGCACATTGGCTGCCTGACCACCGCCATCGACGCCTTCATGCGCAACATCCAGCCGTTCATGGTGGCCGACGGCCTGGCGGACTTCTCGCGCGACGAACACCTGATGGCGCTGCGCTACACCGCCGGCCGCTGCGGCCGGGTGGTGACCACCGCGTCTCTGCTGCCGGCGGCCGGCATCGCCAGCATCGATGCGCTGCGTCAGCAGATCCTGCCGCTGCTGGACGAAGACAGCGAAGACATGGGCAACGATGAAAACCTGATCGATTACGGCCTGGATTCGGTGCGCATCATGGAACTGGCGACCCGCTGGCGCAAGATCCGCAGCGACATCGACTTTATCGCGCTGGCGCGTAACCCGACCATCGACAGCTGGTGGGCGCTGCTTTCCGAAGAGAAAGCCTGATTTTAATCACGAGCAGAGGGCGGCCGTTCGGCCACCCTGTTGGCTTTATAAGGAGATTTTGATGAATACTTTGATTACCAAGGGAAAACGCGCGGCATTTCCGCTGATGCTGCTGTCTACGCTGCTGTTCTCCAACACCTTGCAGGCGCAAACCGCGCCGGAAGTGCTGCGCAAGCCGGTCGGCAAAGGCGCCTATGAAATGGCCTACAGCCCGAGCGAGAATGCGCTCTACCTGGCCACCTCGCAGAGCCGCAAGCTGGACAAGGGCGGCATCGTTTACCGTCTGGATCCGACCACGCTGGACGTGACCCAAATTATCCATAACGACATCAAGCCGTTTGGCGCCGCCGTCAACGCCAAGACCGGCACGCTGTTCTTCGGTAACACGGTCAATAACTCGGTGACCGCCATCGACGCCAAGACCGGCGACGTGAAAGGCCGCCTGGTGCTGGACGCGCGCCAGCGTTCCGAAACCGTCAAGCCGCTGGCGCCGCGCGAACTGGTGGCGGATGCCGACAGCGATACCCTGTATATCACCGGGCTGGGGGATTCCAGCGTGGTGTGGGTGGTGGACGGCAAGGATCTGACCCTGCGCGCCACCGTGAGCGACACCGGCAAGTACGGCACCGGCCTGGCGCTGGACGCCGCCGCCAAACGCCTGTACGTCACCAACGCCGACGGCGAGCTGGTGACCATCGATACTCAGAGCAACAAGGTGCTGTCGCGCAAGAAGCTGGATGAGTCTAAAGAGCATTTCTTCCTGAACATCAGCCTGGATACCGCCACTCACCGTGCCTTCATCACCGATTCCAAGCAGCCGCAGGTGCTGGTGGTGGATACCCGCAACGGCAACATCCTGAGCAAGATCGACGTGCCGGAATCGCTGGCGGTGCTGTTCAACCCGGCGCGCAATGAAGTTTACGTCACCCACCGCCAGGCGGGCGAAGTGAGCGTGATCGACGCCAAGAGCTACAAGGTGCTGAACACCATCAAGACGCCGACCCACCCGAACAGCCTGGCGCTGTCGCCGGATGGCCAGACGCTGTACGTCAGCGTCAAACAGGCTTCCAGCCGCGAGAAAGAAGCGACCGCGCCGGATGACGTGATCCGCGTCGCGCTGAAATAATCCTACGCTGGGTAAGCGCACACCGAACAGGCGAAGCGGCGACGCTCCGCCTGTTTTTTTTCGCCGTGCGATCTGCGGTATAAAGTGTGGATTGCCTTATTGACCCGAAGGAACGTTGGATATGCCCGTCTCACGCTCTCCGCTGTTGTTGTCCGTTATCACTCTGCTGCTGCTGGCCGCGCTGATCCACAGCGGCATCAGCCCTTACGATCGCACCACCTGGCTGATGGAGGTGGCGCCGGTCTTGATCGTTTTGCCGCTGCTGTGGCTGACCCATCGCCGTTACCCGCTGACGCCGCTGCTCTACACGCTGATTTTCTTCCACGCGCTGATCCTGATTTTCGGCGGCATGTACAGCTATGCCCGCGTGCCACTGGGGTTTGAGGTACAGCAGTGGCTGGGTCTTGGCCGTAACCCGTACGACAAACTGGGGCACTTCTTCCAGGGGCTGGTGCCGGCGCTGGCGGCGCGCGAAATCCTGCTGCGCGGTGGTTATGTGCAGGGGGGCAAGATGCTGGGCTTCGTGGTGTGCTGCATCGCGCTGGCGATCAGCGCCCTGTATGAGCTGATCGAGTGGTGGGCGGCGCTGGCGCTGGGCCAGGGCGCCGACGAGTTTCTCGGCACCCAGGGCGACCCGTGGGACACCCAGTCCGACATGTTCTGCGCGCTGCTGGGGGCGATATGCGGCCTGTTGCTGTTTGGGCGTTGGCAGGAGCGGCAAATTGCTCGCTTAGTTTGATAAATTTCAAACCGAATTAGCCCGCCGTTATGGCGGGTTTTTTTATATATATCGCAATGAACGTTGTCGCATCAAGCGAAGGCAGGGAGCCTTAGCTGCGCCCAAGGTTCCGCTATTCTCTATGATTTATTGTTCTTATTCTATTGTTTTATATGAATTTATATTTAATTAGTAAGAATTTTCTTATTATAATTGCTGTGCTAATATCATGTTGTTTGGTGGGGAATTGGCGTTGACATGGTTTGTAGCGCAGGGAATTATGAGATACATAATTAATAATAATATTAAATATCACGAAGATAGATCGGAATTGGTCTCGGTGAATGACGATATCCCGCCGATTACGCTGACGGCCACGCTGAACCGCCTGCTCTCCACATTAGTCAGAAACAACAATCTGGTGTTATCCAGAGAGACGTTGTTGACGCAGGTGTGGGAGGCTCATGGCCAGGTCGCTTCCGGTAACAACCTCAACAACACCATTTCAATTTTACGCAAGGCGTTCTCTTCGCTTGGCGAGGAGGAGATCATCGTCACCTTGCCGCGGTAAGGTTTTATGTTCACCGCCGCTACGATCAAAACCGCGGACAGCCAGGCGCCCGCAGAGGAGCCGGCCCCGGAGATGGGCCAGGAGGTGGGCGCCCCCCCTGAAGTAGGCTCCGTCGCTGTACGCAGCTATACGCGTTTCAAAGCCGCCGCACTGGCGGCTTTGCTGGTTCTGGCGTTGGGCAGCGGTATTTGGGCGTGGTGCGATACAGGTTATCAGCCGATCAGCACGATCGACGGGGGGCGCATCGACAGCTGCAGCGTGCGCCTTATCACCACTTATCATAAGCCGGCAATCAACAAGGTCGATTTGGATCATCTGCGCGACATGTTGAAGCGGCGGCCGCAGATTCACTGCAACGAACCGGCGACGCTGCTCTACTACGACACGCAAACACTGGCGCCAAACGGTTCCGGGAGAACCCGAACGTCCTATTTTTATTACTGCCCAGAGTCGCAAATGGCGGATAACAAGGTGCAATGCGAGAGTTTCTATGAAAGCTGGGGCCTGTAAGCGATGAAGCGATATGGTTACGCGATTGCGGCGTTACTGGCTATGGGGTGCTGCGCCGTCGCCGGTTACTTTTTATTTTTCAGACCGCAAATCCCGGAGTGCCGGGCGGTTGAACATGTAACTGACAACATTGCCGGCCGCAGCATTGGACGCATTGTTCTGATAAATGTGGTTCCCGACGGCCCGCGGCGCATCAACATATTGTTGAACGGCAGAGCCTATGATGGCAAGGATCACTATGTTATCTCACGCACTCTGGTTATGGATTATCGGCGGCAGGGCAATAACTATACGCTGTGGGTGAAGGAAAATATCAAGAAACCGCATGACTCGATAAGGCTTGAGGATTTTAATCGGCGGTTACCGGTGGAAGGTATGCAAATACACTGGCGTATCGAGCAAATTGATAGCCGGCATTTCTTGTTTGCCGATAACCATGCGCCGTTATTTGTGTGTGCTACACCCTAAGATAAATCCCCTTGGCTAGGGCAAGGGGATCCTGAGAGTGAGATGGCCTGGTGAGGTAACATCTTGCAATGTCAATGCTATTCTTTGTCGATATAATTGTAGATACACGGGCTGCTTTTTTCTCGCGGGCAGAAGGTTAACAGCTCTTTGCCCTTCTGCGACGCTTCATCACGAATGTTATCATAGTAATACACGTCAGCTTTACTTCTACAATTAAAACCAGCGCGCTGGATAAATCGCTTGATTTCGGATAAGTGGCCGCTCCCCGAATTCATGCTGTATATTTGGCAGCGGTCGTAGTCGCCCAAAGGATACATGCTGATACGGGTGGCGTTTTGATAAAGCACGATAGCTGCAAACGGCACCAGGCAGGCTAAAAATGCCAGCAGAAGGCGCCTGAATGGGCTATTGACGCTATTATGCCGCGCTTCTTTCTTAGTCATCTTACTGACTTCAATATCTCCTTCTTGATTGTTTTCCGGTTTTTTTACCTCCTCATTATTATTTACTTCATGAATGATATCTGCGGTGAACTTAAACCCCTGACGCGGATAGGTAACAATAAGCGCCTCTTCGCCGAACTGCGCCAGCGATTTGCGCAACCCTGATACATAGTTATTCAGATTGTTGTTCGAGGCCTTAAGACCATGCTCAACCCATACATCATTAAGCAACCTTTCACGCATTAATAACACATTATTGTTACGGATGAACAGTGATAACAGCCTGGCGCTGGGTCTAAGTAAGACTATTTTAGTCGCCGCATTATCAATATGCGACAATGTGTTCTCATCTTCATCATAGAGAACGTTGTTATTTATATGGAAAATCATTTTTTTAACCTGTCAACTTACCTGTCGAGAGATTATTCTGAGACCTGTGTGCTGTTTTTTCAATCCTTGGTATTAATGGTCAATAGGATTTTTCCATCTATTCATATAATTATATTAACCCGGGTCTAAGTGTGTAAGTATTAAAAAATAAATAAGGTCATTTAATTTCTATTTTTTAGAGTTTAAACCTATTTAATGTGTGTTTTTTATGTATAAATCCTGTGTTTTTATCTTTTTGCGACATAACGTTTTATTTTTGATTTGAACGGGGTAAATTTGTTGCCACTGATACGGAACGCTGAAAGGCAGGTATCAGCGAAAGAACCTGCGCTCGACAATAAAGCGGCGCGTTAAACATCAAGAGTGAATTGTTGATCTAATTGACGTCAATGAGTACCTCTTTCTTACTAAGGAATGTAAGGGATTTAATATGAAACTGAATAAAATCATGATGGCAGCAGTATTGGCTTTCGGCGTAACGTCTGTGGCTCACGCAGCGGTAAAAGATCAGGGTCACGGCACCGTAACCTTTAAAGGTGCAATCATTGACGCGCCTTGCTCAATTACCCCGGAAACCGTAGACCAGACCGTTAACCTGGGCCAGATTTCCAACGTGGCGCTGAAAAACGGCGGCCAGTCTACGCCGAAAAACTTCCAGATTAAGCTGGAAAACTGCGAGCTGAACGCTGGTGATGCAAATGGCGTTGGCAAGAATAATGCTGTTGCTATCACCTTCACCGGCGCAGCTTCAGTAGAGGACGCTAAGCTGCTGGGCATTACCGGTACCGCTAAAGGCGCCGGCATCGCCATCACCGACGGTTCTGGCAAGGTGATCGAGCTGGGTAAGGCTTCTTCAGCGCAAGCGCTGGGTGATGGCAATAACACCCTGAGCTTCTCCGCCTACCTGCAGGGCAACAAGGCTTCTACCGCTGTTATCACCCCGGGTGACTTCCAGTCCGTGGCTGACTTCACCCTGGCTTACCAGTAAGTCCGGTTGTGCAGTGATAATGCAGCATGCGGGCTTGCCCGCATGCTTTTCCCGGGATTCGAGCGGTGGAAATTCTGTGAATAGGGAACATTCAATGAGTTATTTTCCTGCAAAATTAATGCTTCCTTGCCTATTGTCCTTAATGTTAATCGCGGATAACGTTCAGGCCGCTCGCCCCAGTCAAGGATGGGGACAGGTCAATATGCAAGGAGCCATTATCAATACCGCCTGCGCTATTGCCGCCGGCAGTCGGGAACAGCTAATCGATATGGATGTCACACCGGTTGCAGATATTATTCGCGACGGCAGCGGGGGCGCTCGTTATTTCTCCATTGAGCTAATTAACTGTGTTTTATCTCGGGCTGAGAGTAAATTGCCGGACTGGAGTGGTTTTCGGGTGACTTTTGACGGGGATGCCGACGGGGAGTTATTTGAGATGCATGGTGGGGCAAAAGGCATCGGATTGCAAATCGTCGATGCAGAAGGAAATATTGCCCACCCAGGAAACCCGTTGCCCATTCGAGAAATATTGCCGGAAAGAATGCTGCTTAACTACCAAATGCGGCTGGTCGCTAATAATCAGCCACTGCAGGCAGGGGAGTATTATTCTGCGGTGCGTTTTAAAATGGACTATTACTGAGGCTGAGCTCTGCCGATAAATACTATTAAATAAACAGGGTCGTGGATATGTTTTTTTCTCCTGCATGGAAGCTGTTTCGTCCTCATGCGCTAAGTATCGGTATATTTCTGGCGTTAGCGCATTTAACGCCAAAGGCAGAAGCCGAGGATGGCATTCAGTTTAATACCGATATTTTGGACGTGAACGATAGAAAAAATATCGACCTGAGCCAGTTTTCACGCAGCGGCTATATCATGCCGGGCGCCTATGCCATGGTGATTCATCTTAATAACAATGAGTTGCCGGAACAGAGCGTCAGTTTTTATCCGCCGGATGACGATGCTCAGGGCAGCCAGGCCTGTATTTCACCGGCGCTGGTGGAACAGCTGGGGCTGAAACCGGATGCATCAAAAGGACTGCGTTGGTGGCATCAGGACGAGTGTCTGGATATCGCCAGCCTGAAGGGCATGGAGGCGCGCGGCGATTTAGCCACGGCGGCACTGTATTTGAGCATTCCGCAGGCCTATCTGGAATATTCCTCGCCTGACTGGGATCCGCCGTCGCGCTGGGATGAGGGCATTCCGGGCCTGCTGTTTGACTATAACGTTAACGGCCAGACTCAGCGCCAGGAGCGGAGCGGTGAGCAGAGTAACAGCCTGAGCGGCAACGGCACCGCCGGCGCCAACGTCGGTGCCTGGCGATTGCGCGCTGACTGGCAGGGGCAGCTCAATCACCAAACCGGCAGCGGCCAGGGTACCGATCAGCGGCTGGACTGGAGCCGTTACTACGCCTATCGGGCCGTTTCTGCGCTGCGCTCACGCCTGACGCTGGGTGAGGACTACCTCAACTCCGGCCTGTTCGACAGCTTCCGTTTCACCGGCGTTAGCCTGGTATCTGACGACAACATGCTGCCGCCGAACCTGCGCGGCTATGCCCCGGAAGTGGTCGGGGTGGCGAAAACCAACGCCAAAGTCACCATCAGCCAGCAGGGGCGGGTGATTTATGAGACTCAGGTGGCGGCGGGGCCGTTCCGCATCCAGGACATCAGCGAGGCGGTCTCCGGCGAGTTGGACGTGCGGGTGGAGGAGCAAGACGGCAGCGTGCAGGCGTTCAAAATGAACACCGCCAGCATTCCATACCTGACGCGCCCCGGTTCCTGGCGCTTCAAAATGGCGGCGGGCAAACCTTCAGACTGGCAGCACCGCAGCAATGGGCCGCTGTTCGGCACCGGCGAGTTTTCCTGGGGGGTGAGCAACGGTTGGTCGCTGTACGGCGGCGGCCTGTTTGGCGGCGATTACAACGCGGCTTCGCTGGGTATCGGCCGCGATCTGATGGCGCTGGGTGCACTGTCGTTCGACGCCACCCAGTCGCGGGCGCGGTTGCCGCAGCAGGACGGCACGCTGAGCGGCGGTTCATACCGCCTGAGCTATTCGAAGACCTTCGACGAGACCGACAGCCAGGTGACCTTCGCCGGCTACCGCTTCTCGGAGCAGGACTTTATGAGCATGAGCGAGTATCTGGACGCGCGTTACTATGGCGGCCGGGTGGGCAACAACAAGGAGATGTACACCATCACCTTTAATCAGCAGTTCCGGGATATCGGCCTGAGCCTGTACCTGAACTATGACCACCAGACCTATTGGGATCGACCGGCCAATGACCGTTACAACCTGACGCTGTCGCGCTATTTCGATATCGGCCGCTTCCGCAACCTGAGCCTGTCGTTGACCGGGTACCGCAACAAGTACGAAAACACCAACGACGACGGCATGTACCTGTCGCTGTCGCTGCCGTGGGGCCAGGGAGCCAACCTTAGCTACAGCGCGACGGTAAACCGTCACGACAGCAGCCAGCGAGTGGGGTATTACGATCGGTTGGATGAGCATAGCAACTATCAGCTGAACGTCGGCAGCGCCAGAAACGGCGCCAACTTCAGCGGCTATTACAGCCGTGAGGGCGATGTGGCCCAGTTGAGCGCCAACGCCAGCTATCAGCAGGGCAGCTACAGCGCGCTGGGCTTCAGCGCGCAGGGCGGTGCGACCTTAACGGCAGAAGGCGGCGCGCTGCACCGCATCGGCATGCCGGGCAGTACCCGGCTGCTGCTGGATACCGGCGGCGTGGCCGGGGTGCCGGTGCGTGGTTACGGCAGCACCGTAGATACCAACCGCTGGGGCAAGGCGGTGGTGACGGACGTTAACAGCTACTACCGCAACAAGGCCAGCATCGATCTGAACCAACTGGGGGATAACGCCGAGGCCACCAAATCGGTGGTGCAGGCCACCCTGACCGAAGGCGCAATCGGTTATCGCAAGTTTGATGTGCTCGCCGGGGAGAAGGCGATGGCGGTTATCCGGCTGGCGGACGGCAGCACGCCGCCGTTCGGCGCCACGGTGATGAACGCCAGCAAACAGGATACAGGGATTGTGAACGACGGCGGCAGCGTCTACCTGAGCGGCATCCGGCCAGGTGAAAGCATGACCGTGCACTGGAACGGCGCGGCGCAGTGCGCCATCAGCCTGCCGCAAGCGTTGCCGGCTGACATGATGAGCAACCTGCTGCTGCCGTGCCGGGCGTTGCCGGCCAATGAGCCAGAGGCGTAATGAACGCGAACACCCTATTTGAATCTGTAAGAGTGATAAACGTATGAAAAAGAACTTTACCATGAGCAAACATCAATTGCTGACCGCCGCGCTGTTGGGCGCGCTGCTGGCGCCGCAGGCGCAGGCCGCTATCGCGCTGGATCGCACCCGGGTGATCTTCGACGGCAGCGAAAAGTCTGTCAGCCTGAATATCAGCAACCAGAACAAGCAGTTGCCATACCTGGCGCAGGGCTGGCTGGAGGACGAAAAGGGCAACAAGATCCAGAGCCCTCTGGCCGTGTTGCCGCCGGTGCAGCGCGTGGAGCCGGGCAAGCCGAGCCAGGTGAAGATCCAGGCGCTGCCGGCGACCAAACAGCTGCCGCAGGACAGGGAATCGCTCTACTACTTCAACCTGCGTGAGATCCCGCCGAAGAGCGACAAGCCGAATACGCTGCAGATTGCGCTGCAGACGCGCATCAAGCTGTTCTATCGCCCGTCGGCGATTGCACCGCAGCAGAATGCCGCGCCATGGCAAGAGCAGCTGACGCTGAGCAAGCAGGGCGATAAGTATGTGGTGAATAACCCGACGCCTTATTACGTCACTTTGGTGGACGCAGGGGCCAGGAAAGGCGTGGCTGGCGTGCAAGGTTTCGAGCCGTTGATGGTGCCGCCGAAGAGCAGTGCGCCGCTCGGCGTCAACGCCAGCGCGTTGGGTAACGGCCCGGTGCTGACCTATATCAACGACTACGGCGGTCGCCCGCAGCTGAGCTTTAACTGCAGCGGCAGCGCCTGCCAGGTCGTGCCGGAAAAGAGCAAGTCGTAACACCACCGGCTGCGGCGGGTCATCGGGAGGAATAAAGATGCAATGGATGAGCGAGAAACTGAGAAAACACCTGCCGGAGCGTCACGACTGTCGGTATTACGGCACCTTGGGTGGGCTGGCGCTGATGGTGCCCCTCACCCTCGGGGCGATGCTGTGGCTGATGCCGGCTGCGCAAGGGCAGGTGGCGGATAACTGGTACACCGACGGCGCCAATGGCGTGCTGCAGGTGCGCGGCGCGCTGACGGAGAGCGCCTGTCGGCTGGAGATGGAAAGCGCGTGGCAGGTTATCAGCCTGGGGGAGATCGGCACCGGGCGCCTGCAGAATATTGGTGACCGCGGCGTGCCGGTAGCCTTTGAGTTACGGCTGAGAGACTGCCTGCGCAGCCCGGCCGGCAGCCGGGATTCACGCACCGGCGCCTTAACCTGGGCCAATGATCAACCGGCGGTAACGGTCACTTTCCGCGCCGGGCAGGATGCGGATAATCCGCAGCTGGTCAGGGCTCAGGGTGTTGCCGGGTTGGGATTGCGTCTTACCGACAGCCGTGGACAGGATGTGCGGCTGGGCAGCCGCGGGGAACCGCTGCTGCTGACGCCGGGGCAGAATACCTTGAGCTATAGCGTGGCGCCGGAACGCACGGCGGCCCGTCTGGCGGCCGGAGCCTATCGCGCCACGGTGGATTTTAGCCTGAGCTATGACTAAGGAGTTGAGAAGCATGGCGCACATATTCAACCCGGCCGGTAGTTGCAGCCTTTGGCGCAATGCGGCGATGTGTCTTCTCTGTGTGGGAATGTCACCATTGGCCAATGCGGCGACCACTGTAACGGTCAGCGTCACCGTACTGGAAACACCGTCTTGCGTGATTAACGACAATAAAACCATTGAAGTGGACTTCGGCGAGATCCTGACGGTCAAGGTGGATGGCAACAATTATAAGAAATCGGTTGATTATACGCTGAAATGTTCGGGCATTAAGTCCAATGCCATGCAGATGAAAATCCAAGGCGGTGCGACCGCGTTCGACGCTTCCGCGCTGCGGACTAATATCAGCGACTTCGGGGTGGCGTTTCGTTCTGATGGGAAGCCATTGCCCATTAATAGCTGGCTGAAGTTCACCTACTCGGGTAGTCAGGCTCCTCCATTAGAGGCCGTTCCGGTAAAAAGAGCGAATGCGAAGCTGCCCGGCGGTGACTTTACTGCCGGCGCCACCCTGCTGCTAGCCTATCAATAGAGGAGAGGCAACGATGAAAAAGCTTGGCATAGTTTGCCTCATCCTATTGGGTATCACTACTCGAGAGGGGATAGCAGTGGAAAACATGAGTTTCAAAGGGACGCTACGCGAGGATGTGCCCTGTGAGCTCAATGATGGGCAACCGATAAACGTGGATTTTGAAACGGTGGGCGTTAATAAAATCGATGGGGAGCGTTACAAGAAGTCGTTTTCGGTGAAGGTGAGTTGCCCGGCGGAATTCGATGTTGCCTATAAGATTTACTATGTCGGTCAACCCAGTAGTTTTGATACGGCGGCGTTGGCCACTAACGTCAAGGGGTTGGGGATTAAGGCGCAGTGGCAAAAAAATGGCGCTTTTGTTGATCTTGGCGTCGGCGGTGCGATTAACGGTCTGGCTGATATGGATCTTAATTTCCAGGTGGTGCCTGTCCGGAAAGTGAATACGGAGCTGGTGCCGGGTGCGTTCAATGCTTCCGCATCGTTCCTGCTTAAATATGAGTGAGTTCGCCGCTGTTAACTGCGCGAGGGTAAATAGCGGGAAAGAGAACAAGATGCTTGTGCCGGTGTGACTACGGTTGCCTGAAATTGATATCCTCGGTAGCGGACTCAGGCCTCATATGCTTAATAGATTCAGTGAACGAGGCTCAATATCATGGTTAACACGTTAACCAGATTAAATGTAGTAAGAAGTTTTTTTATATTACTGCTCTTATATACTTCCGGCGCTTGGGCGGGGTGGAGTTCTGACATTCGATTTTCACCCAGAGAAAAACAGTATTTTGCCAAAGTCACTTACTGGGATATTGGCGATGTCACGCCGAATCCGCTGTATGGTTGCTCTTATCTATGTAGCGTCACCTTTTGGGTAGTAGCCGCTGGGACGACGGGTTCTCCCATGAACGAAGTGAGCTTCCCAGGACTCACGACCAGCAAGACCATGGGGGAACTGGCGCAAAGCTTTGCTAATTCAGGATTCTTTAATAGGGAGTTCTATAGTCGAAAAGGCTTTCCTGACAAAAATGTATGTGTCTTTTTTGGCTATTGGGGGAAGATTTCTGGCGGAAACGGAAGCTATGGGCCAGCTCGTTTTCCTGGGGGGATGCAATGTGTTCCGCCGGTGGTTGATCCCTCCTATTGTGACCTGGCGGAAAAAGAGATTGAGCTGCGCCATGGCGTGCTGCGCGACGAGGAGGTGAATGGTCAGACGGTCAGCACCTCGCTGCATGTGACGTGCAGTTCCAAATATCCGGTGCGAATTATGTCGGCAGACAGAGACGGCAGCGTTTACTTTAATGGTGGGAAACAGTTCCGGAGTGAACTGAAAATAGATGGCAAGGATTTAGGTGAAGGGAAAGTCGTTGAGGCAACGCCCCAAGGGGTGACGTTAACCTTAAGCTCCACGCTGATGGGGTATGATGGCAGTATTGGGGTGTTTCAGGGCTCTAAAGCGATCATTGTTTCTTTACCGTAATCGGTATGGATATTTTTAGCGTGACTTTCATAAGAAACAGCAGCACTGATATTTCTATAATGGAGTTTAAAGGTGCTGCTTACCTTGCCACACAAGGCGCTGCTATAAATACGTTAGGTGTCCATAGGCTAGAATATTTTGGAGACCGATAGGTAACGAGATATCTCTCCCTCTGTGCCGCGTCGTTATCGCGGTACTGCGTGACGACCTGGTTGAACAGATATATGTGGCGAAGCAACAGTGTGCTTGTAAATCTGAGAATGGCATTTGCGAGTAGTAATGTTTCCGATTTTTTAATTAATTGCCTGGCGAATCGGACAAATATATGGCTGGTGATGAGCATTTGTGACGGAGGAGAGGGCATCACTCGATCTTGATTATGACTGTGCACATCGCGGATATAAGCGTTTTTATACGATATCAACCAGGAGGAAGGGATGAAAAAGACAGCGTTAGCGATGGCTCTGCTGTGTATGAGCCACACCGGTTGGGGAGCCCCGCCTACGGTGGCGGTTAACTACCGTGGTGAGCTGGTGGCGGAGCCTTGCGTGATTCCCCCTGGAGAGGAAAATATCGAGCTGGATTTTGGCACGGTGATTGATAAATATCTTTATCTCAATCAGCGTACGGCGGGGAAAGAGTTTTCCATACAGCTGACGGAGTGCGATCTCAGCCTTGGCGAAACGGTAAGCGTTTCCTTCAGCGGTACGGAAAGCGTTGCGCTGCCGGGGTTGCTGGCTATCAGTAGCGGTGGTGCGAGCGGCATCGCCATTGGCCTGGAGAATGTTTCAGGTGAGCTATTACCCTTGAATCAGCCTTCGGGGAAACTGCGACTACAGGAAGGGAGCAATAGAATTACGCTTAAAGCTTATGTGCGTGGTGAGCCTGAGGCTATTAATAGTAAGAGTATAGGTCGAGGGCAATTTACCGCCGTTTCAACGTTGTCCTTAAACTATGATTAATTGAGCGAACAGTCTCTTTACTTCTTATGTGATAGATTTGTTCTTTATTGCACAAATGATTTCTTGCTACGGTTCCAGGATGTTTTTGTTGAAAAGATGAAGCGGGAATCAGCAACGACATGCATGTCTGTATAATGAAAGGATGTGGGGGGATTTTTCTCTATACTGACGACCTTGAACTTTACTGGAAGCTTATTAATAAATTACAGATAATCGTGGTTGAGGACGTATAATGAATGATGGATTAAAGGATTTTATCTTTAAAATTTTATTTTCGTTGTCACTGATTGCATCTTTGCCAGCGTATTCATCTCCCTGGGAGATAGAGACGGAAGTGTTCCCGGGGGACATTTATGAAATTAAAGCCAGGATAACGTCATGGGATACTGGCAATATGACCAGTAACCCACTGTATCACTGTCGAGGTGGCAACGCTTGTGAGCTTTATATCCTATATTATGATGTTTATGGAGTAAGATACCCATCAGAGGCTATATGGATAGATGAGCAAGCAAGAGAAAAGAAAACGTTGGGTGAGTTGGGCGAGTATCTAATACAACGAGGGCTATTTAATAGAACAATTACCGGAAAAACCGCGGGTGGGGGGGGGGAAATATGTTTCTTCCTTGGCTATCGTAACTCTGGTGGGGGCGCCCTATTTTTGCATTTACCTGGCGGCCCAAATGTTTGCCAGCACCAAATCACCCCTACTTACTGCGATTTTTATCTGCCGAATATTGAGTTGAGGCATGGCGTACTCAGCCCGGACAAAACCAACGGGAATACGGCCAAAGCTACCTTGAATGCGCAGTGCAGTTCTGATTTACAGGTGCGCATTGTGTCGGCAGATAATTCTGACAGTATTTTTTTCAATGGAGTTAACGGTTTTCGCAGCGACTTGCAGGTGGACGGCGTAAATATAGGCCGCGGAAAGGTGGTAACCGTTACACCGACGGGGGTTTTACTGAGCTTGACCTCCACGCTGGCTGGTTATGATGGTAGTACTGGAACATTTCAGGGTTCAAAAACCATCATAATTGCTTTGCCATAGCTCATATCTCTCTTATTTAGATGAAAGTAAACGAGATAATTGGTTAATAAAAGTAAGTTTGGTAAAGACTGATGAGGGCATTACATATGACTCTCAAAGCAATCGGTAGGAATGAAATCAGGAAATTAACATATTGTTAATTTTAATGCTTTTTTTGGGGGGGATAATTTATGACCATCCAAGATGGTTTTTCCACAAGATAGAGAGGGGTGATAAGGATGAGTAATATTAACATTGTCATTGACGACGAGAACCGTTATTTTGCCGAGGGCCTGCGGCTCAGTATTGAAAAGTATGCTAAGAAAAATAATAGAACCATCTGCTTTTTAGCCCCTGGCGCTGCGGAACAGCCTGATATGGTGCTTGCCTCCTCCCGGCGGCGCGCCCAGCGCTGGCGCAGAACAAGCCAAGGTGGTGCTCCGAAGGTCGTCACCGTTAAAGAACGGCCTATTTCAGCAGTGAAAGATGCTGTGCGCGTGCTTTACCGCACGGATGATCAGATCAAGCTGTTTGAGTTGTTGAATGAGGCATTGTCTGGTTCTGACTCTGTTCTTGTCAAACCTCAGACCCTGACCCAACGCGAATGGCAGGTGGTGAACTATCTCCGCAGCGGGGTCGATCAATCGCAAACCGCCAGGCTGTTAGGGGTCAGCGTAAAAACCGTGCACAGTCATAAACGATCGGTTATGAGCAAGTTGATGTTAAGCCGCAATCATGAGTTTATTTATTGGCTGTTGTCCCAAGAGGGAGAATATTCTTAACCTTGATGAGGGATACTCTAATTCTTCTTTTTTGTTATTCTGACACCCCCGTTATTTTCAATTTTAATGAAATGGCTATGTATTTTATATATCAGTGGCGCGAATGTTAAATCTGAAAGGATAGTTCACAAGCATGTCGCGCAGGCTGTGAAAAAAATACTATAGGTTTATTAATGGCTATTTATCGATGAGCAGGGGTTAGCCCTGCTTTTTTTGGCTCATAACGCGAGATGGCTTATGAGTTCTGAAAGGCCATTTATCAGGTGAATATTATATTTGTGTGGTGCCGGGGTGTACCCAGGGAAGGTAAATTGGATCTTTTTTATCTGGCGATTTTTTTGTTTTTTCTGAGTTTATATGCGTTTTTCAAACACGATCAGCGCATGAAGAAAAGGCGATTGGCGATAGGTGAAAGAGGGCGTTAGCCGCAACAGGAAACCGGTACAGGGTCTGCCGCACAGGGAAATAAATACAAGCGGATAATTCAATAAACAAGGAGAAGGACATGATGAGAAAAAAAATCGCATTGCTGGGTTGCACACTGCTGATGTGTTCGCAGCTGGCGCAGGCCGGGCTGGTGATTGAAGGCGGTCTCAATGGCAATAGCGGCAGCGGTGGCGGAACTTCCGTTGACGTGAGCATTAACGGCAGCACTAACGGCAACAACGGCACCGGTGTAAACGTTGGCGGTTCGCAAAAGCCGGATTCTAGCGCCAGCCAACTGCAAAAAGACATTTACGCGTCAATTTGCGCCAGCCCGTTTATGAAGAAATACGCTTCGATTTGCCAATAAGGAGTGTATGTAGTCAAGCCCGCCACGACGATGGCGGGCTTTTTCTTCGTTTTGCCCGCCATAGGTATCTCAATCTTGCCGTTCAGGCTTGATGTAGGCAATGCCTTGTTCGTCATACAGGGTGTAAATCATCCGCAACAGTGTCTTGATATCTTCAGATTCATCCAACTGCAGGATGCTCATGATGATCGGGGAAACCAGGCGCTGTTCGTTCAATGCGTTGTAGACCACGTCCGGGCGCTTCAGGCTGTGCAGGCAGTGGGGAACCAACGCGATGCCTTCACCTGCGGCGACCAGCCCCAATGCGACCTGCAGTTCCCGCACCTCCATGATTTTTCTGGGGACTAACGCACGATCGCGAAAGGTCGCCAGTACCTGATCGGCAAAGCTTGGGCGCGGCGTTTGCGGGTAAACGATCAGCGTTTCCGCCTGTAGGGCGCGCAGCGTTAATCCCTCCGAACGCGCCAGCGGGTGATCGGCCGCTAAGGCCGCCATCAGAGGCTCTTCTCGCAGGATAATGCGGCGTATATGCATGTCTTCATGGCGAATGCGGCCGAATCCTACATCGATTTTCCCTTCCTTGAGCGCCCGGGTCTGTTCCAGAGTGGTCATTTCATGCAGGCTCAGACCCACTTCGGGGTGAGCGGTTCGGAAACGGCGAATCAGCTGCGGCAGGATGTCATAGAGCGTTGAGGCGACAAAACCGAGCGATAGCGGGCGCTCTACTTGCCCCACGCGCTGGGTCATGGTCTTCAATTCGAGACTTTGCGCCAGGAATTGCAGTGCGTGCCCATAGAGAAAGCGCCCGGCCGCGGTCAGCACCAGCGGACGCGAGCCGCGTTTAAACAGCCTCACCCCCAGACTCGCCTCCAACTGCTGAATTTGCCGGCTGAGCGGCGGTTGGCTGATATGCAGCCGCTCAGCCGCCCGGCTGAAATTCTGCTCTTCCGCGACGGCGATAAAATAGCGTAAATGACGCAGCTCCACGATTATGCCTTTAAGGTATCAATACGATGCAAAATGGGTGTTAGACGAGCGCGCCCATGAGCGATATCGTCGCGGATGAAAATAAAATATGTATTGGCCACTCATCATAGGTGGTTTTTCCTTTTTATTAAAGAATAAGCTTTTTAGCTGAATTCAATTCGTCTATATAAGTGAAATACATAAGCTCAACCTGTTATTGGTTGTTTGCTCTGATATTTATGGTTGGTGCTGATTTCATTTTCAGGAGGGCATATGTCTCAGGCTAATATTTGTGTCGTGGATATCAATCCAATAATAGATAATGCGAAACTGAATAATATGCACCGACTCACGGTGTTATGGTGCGCTTTTATTATTGTTTTTGACGGTTTCGATCTTGCTGTACTGGGTGTGGTCCTTCCTGAGCTCATGGTGAACTGGGGCATCACTGCGGCTCAGGCGGGTCTGCTGGGCAGTTATACCTTAGTAGGCATGATGCTCGGCGCGATTTTATTGGGTCCGCTCTCAGATAAAATAGGAAGGAAGAAAACCATTAGTTTGTGTATTATCACCTTTAGCTTATTTACTTTTCTTTGCGGCTTTAGCGTTAATGCCAGCCAATTCGGCTGGTGTCGTTTTATCGCCGGCATGGGGCTGGGAGGCGTTATGCCCAGCGTTACGGCCCTCACCAGCGAATATTCACCTAAAAGTAAGCGGAGCCTGATGGTTGGGCTGATGTTTAGCGGTTATTCCATCGGCGGCATGCTCGCGGCGCTGTCAGGCATTTATTTGATCCCGGTCGCGGGGTGGCAATCTATATTTTATATTGCCGCTTTGCCACTCATTGTTTTGCCGTGGATGTTAAGCCACCTGCCCGAATCGGCGGCATTTCTAGTGAAAACCGAACAGCATGACCGTTTAAAACGCCTTTTGGAAAAGATCGCGCCAGACTATATCCATCAACCCGGTACGAAGTTTATCAGCTCTTCCTCGGCAGGTATAAAAGCGGGAAAGGCGACCCTGAAGGATCTGTTCGCTGAACGCAGAGGCTTAAGTACGTTGATGTTCTGGCTGGTTTTCTTCATGTCGCTGTTTGTCATCTACGGCATGACCTCCTGGTTGCCTAAGTTGATGTTGCAGGCTGGCTATCCATTAGGCTCCAGCCTGTCGTTCCTGTTTGCGCTGCATCTGGGCACCATTGTCGGGGCGTTGAGCAGTTGCTGGCTGATGGACCGAATGAATGGAAGACGTATTCTTATTGGGTATTTTTTGCTGGGTGCCGCCACTTTAGTGTTGTTGGGTACTCAGACGCCGGTGTACATCCTGTATTCGCTGCTGATTATTGCAGGTGCAAGCACTATTGGTACGCAAATCGCGATGAGTTCCTATGTCGCCCGTTTCTATCCTGGAACCATGACTTCAACGGGTCTTGGGTGGGGGTTAGGTATTGGTCGCATTGGCGCGATTCTGGGGCCCTTCATGGGCGGTGTATTGATTGATAGTGAATTGACGCTGCAGCAAAACTTTATGGCTTTCGCGCTGCCGTCGCTGCTGGCAGCGGTCTGCCTGCTTTTCGTCAATCCGCGCCTGGCGGCATCCTGAAAAAGCCATGGGAGGGATGGAGAGTTCGTACTCCAGAAAGCGAAAAACCCGCCATAGGCGGGTTCTTCTGAATATGGTGCCGGACTCGGAATCGATGTGTTTATTCATTGTTTTGATTTTTATTGATTATTTCTGGTTTGATTTATTTTATGCCCTCATTTGTACCCTCGTTCCCTTTGGCTGTAAATACGGAACACCATCGAGGACGGGTGGACATGATTTGAGGGTCTTAAGTGGCGTTTCCGGTACATTCACGGCACACTTGAACCGCCCCCCGAAAAACATACCAGAAACGCCAGAGCCACGTTGTACATGGGCTTCTTCGGCTAGGCAAGCTTAATGGCAAAATAGTTTCAGATGCGGGAGGGTAGCGCTGAGGGAAAATGCTTGGCGATGATATCGTTCAGCTTATCAACCAGCTCGGGCCGCTTGAATATGATATGTGCCGACCCCTTCTGAAAGTACTTAATTTTGAACATGGTATCCTCATAGCTGTCGCTGCTTCTTTTTGCATGAATGTGATCTCCAAGGCGTCGGGAGACATCCTCTCTGTTGTCGGGTATGGGCTGCCCATCGAGGAGCATCAGCATGCGTTCAAGGTCCGTTAACCGGTCACGCTGCGATCCCCAGTTCAGACCAAATCCCCATCTGTCGTGTTTTACGACGCTTTCCACGATGATTTTCTTCCCAAACTTACAAGGTAAGTTCGACTTGTAATTCCAGCTCAGGTTTTTGAAAACATTTATCACCCCACGCTCAAATACCTCCTCTTTACTCTGGTGCAGTTGTTCGAAGGTTGCGAGGATATTGGCTTCGCTGACGGCGGGGATATCTTCTTTTTCCAGGCTGTTGTGCCATTCAACACGGGCCTGCGCATCCATCAGCGAGAGCATGCCGGACTTCAGCATCAGATCTCGCCATATATCGCGATCGATATTGCGGGTAATCGCCTTCATGGCGGTTCCCGGTTTTTCCGTGAACCAGCAATCGTAGCGATGGCCTGGTCGCATACCCCAATCCTTTACCGTGCCGCCGCCGATGCTGCTGGTCAGCATTGAGATAGTACCAAGCTGGTGGATTAACGCTTCTATTTGCGCCAGCGCGGCGTTGCGCCCGGTGACGATACGTTCAATGCTGGTCGAGCAAATCACCGCGGTGTGGCCAGTTAATACTTCGGGTTCGATCTGCATATTTCTTACTCCATAATGAAAACACCCGCCGGGCTAAGGGCGGGTGCTATGTCGTGGTTCCTGTCATGGTGCTTGGGTCAGGGGGCATGCCGGGGGCATTCACCAGTCAAAGGTCTCAAACCCCGACAAAATATCGCCTGCTGCATCGAGGTGCAGGAGAGCGATGGGGTGATGGTTCATCAGCGTAACAACCAGCCGGCGGCAGGCTTTTGACACCCCTAACCGTTTAAGATGAAGTACCGGATGTCGCCAGGCATTGAGCCGAATCAGGTACCCCGTTCCGGTAAAATGGAGCCACTCACCGTGGCCATACTCCTCCTGCTGGTGTGAGGCGCGATACAGCAGAGAGTTATCTCCGTCGGTGATATGGGCGGTACTGCACTGGATACTCGTGAATAGCGCCCCGGTGGGGAATGTGTCACTGCTCATGGTTGCTTGCCTCCCTGAATGGCACGTGTGACCTCCCGGTAACCGGTTCGCGTCATCAGGCCGCAAGCCCGGCGGGCACGCAGAATATCTATGGCAGTCACAAGGGGCGATTGCGCCTGACAGGTGAAGCCCCGGCGGTCAATGCGTACCAGATCAAACTTTTCCACCATGGCATTCAGCGCATCCGCGAGGGAGATCCCGCCATCGATATGGACGTGTATCACGGCATCGTCGCTGAATGCGGTGTCGTTGAGTGTCAGACCGTAGTGCTGCGCCAGCAGGTAGGTGAGCAAGGATTGCCAGACAGTGATGGGAGACGGGCAAGGCTGAGCCGCCCGTGTGGGTGACGCGGGTACTGTTCGCATAAGGCGTATCTCTTTGTTGGATAATAAGAACGGTGTGAGACTAAAAATGCGGGGCGTTATACCTGGGCGTTTCAGATGTCGGATAAATCGCAATGTAGACGTAGCCGTATGAGCCGAGGCTGTCGGCTTCGCAGGTCAGGCCATGGCAATACAGCGTCTCACAGTGCTGGTGGCGCGGATTGAGTTCACCGGAGAGCAGCATCAATTCCAGGTGGTTGATGAACTGCGGGAAAGCCTTATCTAAATCATGGCGCTGTGCGTCGCTGAAAATCCCGCTGATGTCGGCCCGGTCGTCCAGAAAATGTAATCGTTCCCCCTCCTGCACCAGACGGGCGCCAAACTGCGGCGTGACGCTGCGTTTCAGTCCCCAGGTGGGAACAGTGTCGTTCGATGGCATGTGAGCCTCCTTATAGAAGCGTCGGATAAATCATAAGAGCCCGTGTTCGGCGAACGAGTACACCGTCATGCCGCCGACAATGCAGTGGTCCAGTACCCTGACGTCAATCAACGCCAGCGCGTCCTGTATCCGTTGGGTGATGAGTCGGTCGGCCTCGCTGGGGTCGGCATGCCCGGAAGGATGGCAGTGCGCGACAATGACTGCGGCCGCGTTATGTTTCAGTGCGCCCTTCACGATTTCACGCGGATGCACCTGCGTACTGGCGATGCTGCCGCTAAACAGGGACTCATGGGCCAGGAGGCGATGCTGGTTATCGAGATAGAGCGCCATAAAGACTTCGCGCTCCAGCCTGGCCATCTGCAGGCGCAGCCAGTCACGCACCATGAACGGGGCGGTGAAGGCTTCACCCGGTTTGCGCAGATGTTGCTCCAGCAACGCCAGTGCACGTTGAATGGTGCGTTGGGTGGGTAAGGGCAGACCGGCGGTTGCCGGAGATAAGGGTATATTCATCATGATGGTGTGCCGTTGTCTGGAGGGTTAGTCGATGATGCGCATAATGGCGTTGCTTTCGGGATGGCTGAGGGCGTAATCCCGCAGACGATAGTAGTGTTCGGTCATGGCGTCGCATTCGGTGCGGCAGGCGTGTTGACTGTAGGTTATCAGGCAGGCAATGATGCCGGCAGCTTCATGTCCTACCGTTGCGCTATTGCCGTTAAGGGCATTAAAGATAACGTACTCGCCTTCAGTCGACGGGATAATAAAAGCACCGCCGTTACTGAGGATGTAAAATTCCCAATAATCTCCGTGGTAGTCCTTACACAGGAGGTTGAGCCAGGAAAATATCGGTGACTCGAGGTGAAGCCATTGCGGAATGTCCCCAAAGTGCTGTAGCCAAAATGACAGGCGATCCGCGTCGCGAACGAGACTCGCTGTCAGTGTTGCGTGGGTGCTTATTGAACGTGTTGATGGTGTGCTGTTGGCAGTGCTCTCTTTCATAAATATTGTCCTTAGGTTGAGGTGGATTGAGCCGGGCAGCAGCCTGCCGCGGTGGGTACAGCGAGAAACGACGGTATCACGCCATAAAAAATGCCCCGCTCAAATGAACGGGGCATTTTGGTGTTGGTCAGAGATGACAGGTTGTCATTGCCGGAGGGGGCTCTCTGACAAGAACGTAGCTTTGAGGCCTCTCAGGCCATTATTATGTTTGGAGCGGTCGGGCGCCTGTGCGCTGTGGCTGCTGTGCATTGAGGGAAAGCCCGGCTAGCAGCGCGGCGATAATGACAAACAGGTGCCCTTCGGACGAGTCCAGCAGGAAGGAATTGAACAGATGGCAGGCCATGTAGCTGCTGAGCACCGCAACAAACAGATTGCGGCGTGCCGGCGGCAAGCGCCAGGCTGCATGGTAGCAGCTCCACATCCAGGTGAGGAACACCATCAATCCCAGTAACCCGCTCTGCACCGTTTCCAGCAGGTATTCATTGTGCGGATTATGCACGCTATAGCCTGTGTCCGGATTGCCGTACCAAAAGCTGCCGGCGCCGTTGCCCAGCAGCGGGGATTGCTTTATCAGTCGCAGGGCTTCCCGGGCGAATGCCGTGCGTTGCCCCATGGAGTTGTCGCAGGCCGCATAAGCCGTTTGAGCAGGGGCGAACAGGCACCCCTGAATTTGCTGGACGCCCAGCGTCAGGCGCTCCATGGCGCGGTTGGGGGTCATGACCAGCATCACGACAGCCAGTATGCCGCAGGCGAGCACGGCCACTTGCTGCTTGCGCCGGAGGGTAAGCAATAACCAGAGGCCCATACCAACGGCCAATGCCACATACCCGGTACGGCCCTGCACCATCAGCAGAACATTAACCGTCGCCAGCAACACCAGCCCCGCATACCCCCAGCGCCGTTTTCCGCTACAGGCAAAAGCACGCGACAACCAGATCAGCGCCGCCAGCGCCATAAACACGTTCTGGGTGATTTGCAGCTTAAACACCGTCGGGTTGTCGGGATTCAGCCCGCCCAATGTGACATGGCCAAGCCCGCTCGTGAGGCTGATGGCCAATATCGTGGCATTGGCCCACAGAAAGCCGCGGACAAAATGCGTCATCAGCCGCGGGTCCGCCAGGAAGAACAGCGCCAGCGGCAGGACATACAGCAATTTTTGGTATTTGCCGACCATTTTGGGGCCGTAGGTGTGGGCATGCGTCAGCAATGACAACGCCAGCAGGGCAAACATCAGGGCCGGCAACCAGACCAGAGGATGACAAGCGAGAGCAGCTAACTGCCGGATATCGCGCTGCCAGAGCAGACAGATGACAACCAGCCCCAGTGAGATATTCATCAGGGGATTGGAGGTCGGGAGGGAGACACCCAGCAAAAAGGCGGTAAACGCAAACAATCGCTGCTGAGGGGGCGTCTGTATCGACGAGGAAACTGTTGAGTTGAATAGCATCGTTGCGTTCTCATTGATAAGAGAAAATAAACGGTGAAAAGCCGCGATAGGGTTAACACTGCGCAGACTCGGCGATGGATGCCAGTTGCCTGTTAACCGCCTGTATCACATCGCCGGCCGGGATGGCCGCGAGGTAACGCTCGCCGGTGTTGGTGTCAACGGCTTCCGGGGCGGGCAACGGACGATAATCTCCGGCCCACAGCAACGTGTGGGGCGCCTGCCACGGGGACCATCGCGCGAGGTCGCTGGGCCCGAACAGCACCACCGAGGGCGTATTCAGCGCGGCGGCCATGTGCATCGGTACCGAGTCGACCCCGATAAACAGCCGTGCCCGGTCAATCAACACCGCGAGCTCCGGCAGCTCCAGACGCCCGGCCAGATTAACCACCCGCTGCGGTAACAGGCAGCCGGCCATAATGGCGCTTATCATGGCGGTTTCATCCGGTGAGCGCCCGCCGGTGAGCACCACCGTTCTGCCCTGGGCGGTCAGGTGGTTAATCACGGCGCTGAATCCGCCCGCCGTCCAGGTCTTGAAAGCCCAGCGTGCGGTCGGTTGTATCAGCACAAAATCGGTCAGGTGATGGCGCCTGCTGAGCCGGTCAACGTCATCCGCATCAGATTGCCGCCAGGCCTGCGTCACCTGCGTGATTGTTGTGGGCAAGGCCAGAGGGGCCAGAATACTGAGATTATTCAACACGGTGTGCTGCGCCGTGTCGGCAACGTCGACCAGTAACGAATGGCAGCCCCGCCAGAGTCGATTGTCGCGTTTGGGGTAGCGAAACCCCAGACTGAAGGTCGGTTTGAGAAAACGGCAATACAACGCCGCCCGCCACTGATCGGAGAGGTTAATCACCAGATCGTAATGGCCGGTCCGCAGGCTGTTCCATAACGCATATTCGCCGCGGTATTGCGCTTTCAGCCCTTGGCGCTTGAGCTCTCGATCCACGGTAAAGGTCAGATAAACATCCTGATTGCCGGCCAGCATTGCCTCGGTGCCGTCATAGACCAGAACATCGATCAACGCATTGGGGTAGTTGGCGCGCAATGTGCTCAGCACCGGCGTCATCAACAGGACGTCGCCAAAGTGGCGCAGCTTGATGATGAGGATGCGTTGCACGCTATCCCGGTGCAAAAGCGCATTGGGCACCTGGCGATCGGGGAGTGCGGCCGGCGGGGATACGGGGCGTTTGCCGGTGGTGCGATGGGCATTCATGGTTCGTCGCCTCAGAAAAATACAAAAGGCCGCTGCAGGGCCGAAAGAGTCCGTGAGGATAAAAATAGCGCTGCGCCACGGTTCGAAAACCCGAGAAGGCTGCAGGGAGAAAACGCCGTTCTCTCTGCCGTGCTCCCTGAACCGTCAATCTCGTTATCGCGGGAAAGCGGGCGGCTAGCAGACGTTCTCGTCATGGCTAAGTTCGGGGGTTATATCCTGATAAATTGCCCGGCGCTACGCGGTATTAACCGGATGAATAAAGCGTTACAACCGAATAATATCCTGCCCGATCTTAACGGTGACCGAGCAGCAAAGATAATTGGTTGTACAGATCAATTCGATCTCACCGATCGTTGAAAACGATCAATCCACTACGGATTACAGGGGTTCCAAGAAAGATCTTAAATATCTGAATTCAATGTGTTTTGTTGATACCTGCCAAGGTGATGGATTGGTATTGTTTGACAGGGGATAATATTCTCTGCACATGGGAAAGTGGCGTAGAAACTCGTTGTTTCATATCACAGGAGAGAGGGGATACATTTTTAGTATTAAAATAATCAATAGGATAAAGAAAAGGCCATGCCCGACACTGGGCATGGCCTTCGATGCATGGAAGCTCAACACATCAGGTCAGTTGCTTACCGACGGCGATAAGGCCGGCTAGCCAGCCGATACACTGAGGCCCCGCCAGCCAGAACAGCCGTGCTTTCAGCAGCCCGGTCATTCCTTCACGGGTATACACTGCATCCGGCATCAGCCACTGGCGCAGGAAAGCGCCGATGGTCATGCTGGCACCGGGTCCAAGGGTCATCCAGAACAGATACCCTATCCCTTGCCCGAAGCTGCGGATTTCGCCGGTGCTCCCGAAAACGTTAAACAGGACTACCACTAGCGCGATGGCGAAGGCAATCGCGAAATATTTAATAACAAGCACCATTTTCGTCTTTCCTTATTTTCTGCATTGCTGAGCTGCACTCAGCATGTTGTCCATAAAACGCGGGGGTACATAGCCGACCTGCTGGTTCATTTTCTCCAGTTCCCCGTGGGTATATTTCGTCTTCAGGTCATCCCAGATACATCCGCAGATAGCGGTAGTACCGCCGCCGGACTTACAGCCGCGGATAAATTCACGTTCGTTCTTGTCACCACAACCGCTCACGGCCAGAGCAGACAGCAGTGTGAAGGCCAGAAGTACGCCCCGGGAAGCCATCGTCATTTTTAATTGCCTGTTAATCATTGTGTTAATATCCATTCGTTAAAACGCCTCTGCTCAGAGGCTGTCCGATTGCGCCACGCCTTCCTGTTCAAGTGAATGGCTGATATTGTTTACCACCGTATTCGGGTCGAGCCGGATTTCCGCCAGATGCTTACCCGTATCAGGTGTTCCTTTGTACACGTCCAGGGACGCGAACGGTTTGCCTTCATCGTTTGTCCCGGCAGATACCTGGTATGAGACGTCGCCATTCCGGACTGTGAATTCCTGCAGGCTGATAACCTGGTTGCTCTGGTATGCATACGTGGTGGTGTGTGCCGGTACGGTAATGTCCATTTCCTTATGTTCTGCGCCGGTCCTGCCGAATGAATACGATACCGACGGGGTGACAATGCAGATTTCGACCTCCTTTTTGTGGTTAACGGTCTGCGCATAGAAGACGGGTTTACCGCAGCGCTGGTGGTGTGCCTGTACAAGTGCATTGGGCGTACCGGCATTTACGGGCGACAGCGATGCCAGCATCATTCCCACGCTCAGCAGCAGGGCTGTACCTAATTTCATGTTTTAACTCCTTTTGGTCTGGCCTGAGGTTCAGGAGAACGCTCCCGGAAGGTGTGAATGACGTTGCTGATAAAGTGAAAATGCGGAAGGGCATTGATGAAATCCGCATCCACAATGAGTGCGCTGGTCTCACTGCGTCGGTGAAAAGAGCGTTCTAATAGGGAAACGGATGTCACTTCCTCAACCCTGAATACCCGTATCGCACCATACTGGCTGGCCACCAGATACCAGCACGCCTGTGAGAAAATTAGCCGGTAGGGCTCAAGGTGGTCGTGACGAATCCCCTTAACCAGCAAGCTGACCAGCCGGTGGTGGTAAATCCCTTCAGCAAGCCGCTGGAAGCAGTCAGGAAGGATCCCTACTGGTTGGTGTATATGGCCAATCAGGCACGGTGATGTGCCGTTTTCATCCATCAGCAACTGCATCAACTGACGGCTCTGTACGGGAAGAAGGCGGGCTATTCCGGTGTTACGGGCAAACGCCAGCGCGCCAGGAGTATGATCGCGCGTCGGGTTTGTTCGTAACCGCCAGGTGCCGTTGTCGCCGGTGAGATCCAGATGTAGCAGACGCTGATGAAAATCCCGGCGCAGAGTGCGTTCAGATACGCCAAATTCGTCGGATAACACCTTGAGAGAAAGGGATTCACCGGCCAAAAGCCGGCTAATAATGACCGACAGCCTGAGTGCCAGCTTGTCGTGTCGATGCGCAGGATCCGTGGCGCGCATATGCCCTCCGTGAATAAAAAATACCGAGATAACTCATGCGGTTATTATGCAGGACGTGATGGACAGGTTATGACCAGCGAGGATAAGGACTGACGGAAAAGATGAAATATTTTTACGATAGTAACTGACTGAATTTACGAAGATAATTACGCATTACTGAGTAGGGGAACCGTAGATGGTCATATCCTGTCATTAAGTGGGTCAGTAGGATACGTTGTCAGGGCTGGAAGAGGGTGCAGCATTTCGCGGTATAAATCGTTTCCTCAGTAAACGCAGTAAGATGTGTAGATGAACGATGAGGGCATAACGGACGTTTTGGATCGCTTTCTCAGTCCAGCCAGCGTGTCGGCTGTAAGACAGGAGCCGGATGATAGTCCGTTTGCAGAGTTGGCGTAGCAGCATGCGCCACAGGGGCCATGCTAGTTTCATGAGTCTCATTTTCCCCATACTCAAAAAAACCGGTGCCAGAGCGCAGAGGCGGCATTGACAATGCCGTCGCGGATCGTGCCCAGCACTTCCCGAACTGGCTTTGGCAGCGGAATGGCGTCCACTATCCGGCTGAACAGCTCACCCAGCAGATCGCTAAAATCCTGTCGGGCGGTAGTCTCTGCCGCCGTAGTCCTGTGCTCTTCCCTGACCTGACGAAACACGCCACTGCTGGCCTCCGGGGGTAGGGCAAATATCATGGTTTCGACCAGACGGGCCAGGTTGTAGCCTGTTTTTGCCGACACCGCATACACGGGGAAAGGACAGGAGAACAGCCGTGAGATGGTTGCGCTTCGGGCGGTCAGGGTCAGTAACTGCCCGGTGGAGGGCTGGCACGCTTCCCGATCCCATTCCAGCGACGGTTCCGCCTTGTCGGCCTGGTTAATGACGAAGACAATGCTACCCGGCGAGACACCGCATTTGAGCAGAAATCGGTGGAAGGCTTCATCCGTGGCGCAGGCCCGGTCATCCGCTTTCATCACCCAGAGAATAAGATCCAGCGTCGGTAACTGCTCCTTATACAGTTGCCGGTATTCACAGTCATAGTCCAGAGATTCACCGGCACCGGGCAGATCGACCAGTGTCATGCGGCGCCCGCCGATATCGAGCGTGAAGCGAAGCGGTTTACGGGTACAGCCCTGCACATCGCTGACCGGACTGAGGGGCTGCTGAAAGAGCGCATTACAGAGCGAACTTTTTCCACTTCCTGTTTTACCCATAATGCCGATGACCGGCTCGTAATGAATGTGCTGCCGGATGCGGTTCAGTATTGTGCTGGAGAGTGTTTCGGGCAGGAGAGACAGCTGTTGCTTCAGGGCATCAAGACCCTGTTCAGTTTTATCGGACACATTAACCTCCGTGAGTGAAATAACAAAACGGCAGCATTCTTGCTGCCGTTCTCATAGGGGTAATATAGGTCTGAAATTTTTTTGAATATAATTATTGAGGGCGGTGACTTGTCCCTGTTAAGAGGACAGTTTGGGGGAATACAGAGAAGGTGTAACAGTCTAAAATTTTAGCCAGCTATTATATGTAAAGAGAGTGCTAACTTGAGAGTAAAAACAAGCGATTATCTGATGTGAAAACACGGTTTTTAAGAGTTTTCTTCTTCTATAGTATTTTTGCATAAATATCAGTTAGCACTTGTCGGGTTGGTAATATATTAATATAGATACGTTAAGTGTGAATATGATTAATATAACCGCATCTGATACTGCTATCAGACAACAATAAAACTAGATGGTTACAGGCAATTAATTATCTTTATTGTAATGCACAGAGTGATTATCAGAGTACCTATCCATGTACCCTCACATCCTGATCTTAATAACAAGGCAGAAAGTAATTTATTACTGTATGTGTATATCTTATTGAACAAATTCACTCACATAAGGTCATTACCCATGAGTATTAATACCAATAGCTACGGTATGCTGAACCAGAACTACGTTAAGCGCATTCAGGATACGATAACTAAATCCCTCGCTGAATATCCCCGTGTGATGATTTTACGGGTTGACCTTCGCTTGCCTGAGATTGAAACAGGGTCGTATAAGAGTGATCCGGGAATCGTCACCCGTTTCATTGTTTCCCTTAAAGCTCAGATTGAATCGGACTTACTGAAAAAACAGCATGCAGGTAAACGAGTCCACTCCTGTCATGTTCGATATATCTGGGTAAGAGAGTTTAACAATTTTGGCAAAAAGCATTATCACGTGGCCTTGCTCTTTAATCGTGAAGCGTATGCCTATCCAGGGAGCTATACCAGCACAGACGGAGAATATACACATAATCTGGCCATGATGATTATGGAGGCCTGGGTTAGGGCGCTGGGGCTGAATAGTGTTGTAAATCATCAGCAGTATTATCCCCTGGTAGAGTTTCCGACAAATGGTTACTACCACCTGAGTAAAAACCACAATGAATTCTCAAACCAGTTATCACTGTCTATTGACAGACTTAACTATCTGGCCAAAGAGTACAGCAAGGATAACTCAGATGGTCAGCGTAACTTTGGGTGTAGTCAGTATTGATTGAGTAATAGGTATTTTTCTACCGACGCAGGGAATGTTATGACGGAGTGCCAGAGTAACGATAAATTAATCACTCCTGGTGCTTCTGTCTTTCATTCCCTTAAGACAGAGAAAAATCGCCATGACAGATATAACAACCCGAGGCTTGCTCAGTGATAAGATGGTCGATATGGCATTCATTACTGAATATACCGGATGCAGTGATAAATGGTTTTACAAGTTAATTCAGGATGGTCTTTTCCCCAGGCCAATTAAACTGGGACGTAGTTCGCGTTGGTTGAAAAGTGAAGTGGAAGAGTGGGTACAACAACGTATTTCTGACTCTCGTCATTGATGAAGGATAACATCTTTCCAGCCTAAGCTTTAATGTCATATTGACATTCTATCATCACGAAAACGAAAGCATCTGATGTATAATTTTGCAAGTCAAGCCATCTGCCAGGCACTACATCCCCCTCTTTAGATTGGGCGTTTTTTGCACTAATTTTTTCTTTTAAGATAATTTAACATGGCTTTAGCTGCTACAGTAGCAGCTAAAGCCATGTGCGCAATTATTTTTGTGAAATTATTGATTGCTTTGTAACCTACAATGATGATGGCAAGTTTTGCGCCGAATAACTTTCAAATGGAGATTGTTGACTTTCGTTTGCTATCAGATTTGTACTGGTTAAGATAACCAAAAGTATCAACCCGCCCTCAGTATATCTCAACAGTGTATGCTCTCCCTCTCGTGTTATCGCATGATTGGATAGTCATGAAGTAATCATGTTGCGAATAACCACGAGGGAGACCAAAATAGCCATTCCTAGAACGGGGGGCAACATAAAGCGCGCTGTGTGAAAACATCCGGATAATGCCCAAGTACCCCTGACTGATTAACTGATCCAGCACTGGGGTAAGCCGTTCAATTCGTCTGAGACGATGCGGGCCATACTTCTCCAGATCATTTTTCAGAATGGCGCATCCGCCGTTTTGCCTTATTCTATTCTCTATCCATGAGTATAACTCCCGGACGTCCTGTTCAAACTGGAAACGCTCTGACATAGGATAAAATAGTTGGCTGGCCTGATTTAGATACCAATCCATTATTTTAATTGCGCACGCTACAGTTTCCGGCTGAATTTCCTCCGAGTTGCCCTGGTAAAAGTACTGGAGCAAGGCTGCGATCCTCAGTGCGTTAGAGCTTGCTTTTGATACAATATCCCTGATATGTCCCCATTCATTTTCTGGCGCCATTTTCCTTTCGGTGTTTGCTCGATAGTCTTTCCAGATTTCCAGTGCTTCTGGCATGAGCGATAATTTTTTCTTTTGAGTGACACCATCGGGGCGTGGAATTACATTCAACGCCAGAAGTTCAATAACTCTTTCATGGAAAGTTTCCAGGTCGTATTCTGCAGCAATCGTTGCCCGATTACCCTGGCGAGTTCCAATTGAACTTTCAACCCAGGAAAAAAGAAAGCGTGACATAAACCCACTGGCTCGTGCCGCGACACCATGTTTGTTTACGTAATCCATGAATACGCCCGGTTGAGACATTAACGAAAATGTCAGGCATGGTGTTATCTGATATATTTCTCCGTCAGCGCGACGAAAATCAAACATCTCACCATCCCAGGCTTTATTAAGCAGGCCTGGGGTGTTTTTCAGGTAACTCCTAAAAAACGTAATGGCTTCGTCAGAAATAAATCCGGCTTCGGGATGCTCACTGAGACCTTCCACAAGTGCTTTGAGAGTGGTGTCTTCATAAATGAAATTAGGCCTGAATGGGCGTTGCGGTTCATTCTCTGCGTGTTTATTTATTGCCTGCTCTTCATTCTCACCAGTGTAGCCTTTCCGTATCGCTTGCCTGAGATTACTTTCCAGAGCCTGCTGACGAATTTTCCAGAGTTTAAACTGATGTTTATAGTCAGCGATGTGTTGCTCGTATTGCTCTATAAGACTTGATGCGAATGCGTAACACGGTTTCATGACCTGTTTGTTGATGGTTGTTTTCCCCTCTCCTGATTCCGCAATGGTCATCAGGTAAAGTGAGCAGGGTTCGGCCATATTGGTGTGGGGCTGTATGACTTCAATTAATGACTGACAGGATAATGATATAGCTGCCAGCACAACATTACCAATCAGCTCCACCGGGATCTGGGAATTGTTATGCAATGACTGAATGACATTTCGAAGAACCGGCGGAAAAGACTGGACCGGATAAGACAGAGGTATATTTTTCACTGGGCGGTATTGCAACCCCGGCTGATTTGCCAAACTTGCATTATACAGTTCTAGGGGTAAATTCATCGTCCTTGTTCCTTCGTCATTCTGTAGCATGGCAACACATTTCAAACAGCATAAAGCAGAACCTGAGGGTTATGGTAGCGTTAGCGTGCCTTGTACGCATGCTGAAACCGTTATCAGGTAAATAATCGCAAAGATCATTTGCCGTTACTGACGGCTATGCATTCAACAAAGCAGACAATACCCGGGCATTCTAGTTCTGCGGCGATATCTTCCAGTAGCTGTACCGGATATACGCAAGCACTGTTGCAGGATATAGCACGTTGCATCGTTGACTGAACATGAGGGATGAATGTGACACAGCAGACAGTACAGACGACTTCATCTTCCCCCAAAACATAATTAGCTTGCTTTTTGCTCTTGCAGGCGGATAATTCGCCAAAATTACATACCCTTACACTTTATGAAATGGATTTTCATGAAAAGGACCTTTCTTTCGCACGGATCCACATCGAAGGCGTTGAGCCACGTTCTCGCGGGTGTTCTTTTCACTGGCACTTTCCCGGGCATGGCCGCCACACCCTCTGATACCCCTGAGCGGGCCGCTTCCGCCATTGATGCCCGCGAGCAGCAGCGCCAGCAGGCGCGCGAGCGCGCCCTGCTTGAACAGAACACCCCACAGGCCGATGCGCGCCTTTCCCGTCCCGAGGCCGTGTTACCGGATTATCCGGTCAATGAGTCCCCCTGCTTCACCATCAACCGGCTTGCCCTGGTCGGGGACGCGGCCGACCGCTTTCAGTGGGCGCTGGACGCCGCAGCAGATGCCAAAGGCCGCTGTCTGGGTAGCCAGGGCATTGTGCTTGCCATTAATAAAGTACAGAACGCCATCCTGGCCAAAGGCTATGTCACCACGCGGGTGATGGCACAGGAGCAGGACCTGACCAGCGGCGTGTTGACGCTCACGCTACAACCGGGGCGTATTGGTGACATTCGCTTTGAGGAGCCGGTCTCCTGGCGTGGACGGCTGTGGAACGCTATTCCGGCCTCGCGCGGCGATATCCTCAACCTGCGTGATATCGAACAGGGGCTGGAGAACTTCAGACGAGTGCCCAGCGCCAATGCCGACATAAAAATCGTGCCTGGCGCCCAGGAGGCCACCAGTGACCTGCAGGTCAACTGGCACGAGGGGCGGCCGATACGGCTCAGTCTGGGGCTTGACGACAGCGGTTCCAAAAGCACCGGGCGCTATCTCGGTTCGGCTACCCTGGCACTTGATGCGCCGTTTGCGCAAAATGACCTTTTCTACGCCAACATCGGCAAGGATGTGTTTCAGCACGGGCCGTTTGGCAACCGTTCACATACGCTGAATTACTTCTTCCCGGTGGGATATTGGGCCTTCTCGGCCAATTACAACGACTACACCTACCATCAGAACATCCCTAACGCCAACGAGGTGCTGCGCTATAGCGGCAAGAGCGACAACATTCAGTTGACCGTCTCCCGATTGCTCTACCGCGACCAGTCGCACAAGACCACGCTCAACCTGCGCGGCTACCGCAAACATTCCACTAACGCCGTGGACGACGTTGATATTGCGTCGCAAAAACGTCGGACCGCCGGCTGGGAGCTGGGGCTGAATCAGCGCAGCTATTTCGGCACCACTACGCTGGACGCCAATATCAACTGGCGCCGCGGCACCGGCGCATTCAATGCCCTGCCTGCGCCGGAAGAATCGCGTCACGAAGGCAGTGCGCGTACCGGCATTTTGCTCGGCGACCTGGGTATCAACCGGCCTTTCTCCTGGGGTGAGCAGCCCTGGCGGGTTTATACCAGCGTGCGGGGCCAGTGGAGCCCGAATGCGTTGACGCCGCAGGAGCGGATGGCCATTGGCGGGCGTTACACGGTGCGCGGCTTTGACGGCGAGCAGATGCTGTCCGGCGAAAAAGGGCTGCTGTGGCGCAACGAAATCGCCTGGAATGTGTTTTCTCGCGGGCACGAACTGTACCTGGCTGCCGACTACGGCCGGGTTGACGGCCCGGGCACCCGCTACCTGGTGGGTCATCAGTTGGCGGGCAGTGCGCTTGGTGTGCGCGGCGCGCTGTGGGGGCGATTCAGCTATGATCTGTTTGCTGGCGTGCCGCTGTACAAGCCAGCAGGGTTCCATACCTCCGGTGCGACCGCGGGTTTTAGCGTAAATCTGGAAATCTGAACATCGCGATACCGGCAGCATTGCTGACACCGATCTAAACGGACTGACTTTTCTCACGGATGTGACCCATGAACAAACATTGCTATCGCCTTATCTTCAGCCGCACCCACGGGGAGCTGCGGGTGGTGTCCGAACTGGCTCGCAGCTGCAGCAGCGAACCGGGGCAGCGCATCGGTTCAGGAATAACGGCTGGGAGTCGTCTGTGGGTCACCGTGCGTCGGTCAGTGTGGCTGCTGGGGCTGCTCATGTTCGCCGGCCCCGTCATGGCAGACGGCATTGTCGCGGACGGCGGTGCCAATCCTTCCCAGCGGCCGGAGGTCATCAATACCCAGAACGGCTTGCCGCAGGTCAACATCACCGCCCCCAACCAGGCTGGGGTCTCACATAACCAGTATCAGCAGTTCGATGTCGACGCCAAAGGCGCCATCCTCAACAACTCGGCGGTGATGACCTCGACCCAGATGGCCGGGATGATCCAGGGTAACCCTAACCTCAATCCCAATTCCGCGCCGGCGCGCGTCATCCTCAACGAAGTCAACAGCAACAATCCCAGCCAGCTGCGCGGTTTTATGGAAGTGGCCGGCGGCAAGGCGCAGGTGATTGTGGCCAACCCCGCCGGCATTGTCTGCAACGGCTGCGGCACCATCAACGCCGGGCGCATGACCCTGACCACCGGCAAGCCGCAACTGAACGCCGACGGCAGCCTGGCGGGCTACCAGGTTGAGCGCGGCGTGGTGCGCATCGAGGGTGGCGGACTCAACGGCGATGCCCGTCATGATACCGAGTACGTCGACATTCTGGCGCGCGCGGTGGAAGTCAACGCCGGCGTCTGGGCTAAAGAAGGCGTGTCGGTGGTGGCCGGTCGTAATCGCGTGAGCGCGGACGGCAAAACCGCAACAAAGCTTTCGGACGACGGCAGTACCAGACCAGAGCTTGCCATCGATATGGGGCAGATGGGCGGCATGTACAGCGGCAGTATCCGCATGATTGGCACCGAGGCCGGCGTCGGCGTACGTAATCAGGGCGGACAGGTCCGGGCGGGCAAAACGCTCACCGTGAGCAGCGAAGGCAAGCTCAGTTGGCGGTCTGATACGCCGGATGCGGCCACGCAGGCCGGCGGCGATATCCAACTGGCGGCAAAAGGTGACATTGAGACGCACGGGAAAGTGTATAGCGGTGGCCAACTGGCCGTGCAGAGTCGCGAGGGGATGTTAACGCAGTCCGGAACGCTGGCGGCGGCCGGGGATGTGCACCTGAACGCCGCGCGTGGCATCCAGAGCAGCGGCCACCTGCTGGCGGGCAGTAATGCCGACAGCACGCTGGTCCAGGATGCCAACCTGCAGCTCGAAAGCACGGGCGATGTACTCGGTGATCGAGCAGTCCCGATCAGGAAGAGCGGGCGCGGTGATCGGCACAGTGGGCAGGACCAACAGGTCGTATCGGGACAGCGCGCGATCATAGGCTGCGACAGCCCGGCGCGCGATGTTCTGGGCCTTGGCGTAGTAACGGCCGTTGTAGCGCTCCAGGCCGAACTGACCGACCATCATGCATAGCTTGAGCGAAGGCGACAGGGCATCTGTCTGCTCACGCCAATGGGCATGCTTGTCCAACAAGCCGACGTCGTAGAGCCCTTTCCAGTTGAAGCCCGCGCCGTTGGCGTGCATCATCTGCGCGGTTAACCCTTCGCAGCCGATAGGGCTCCAGAGGGCACCGGCCAGCTTATGCTCCGGCACCGACACTTCGCCGACCACGGCCCCCAGTTTTTCCAGCCGCGCAATAGCGGCACGCACCTTGCTGGCCACCTTTGGATCGAGGTTAGGCAACTGGAAGCCTTCGCTGAGAATGCCGATCTTCAGGCCCTCGACACCTCGGTTCAAGGCCTCGGTATAGGCCTCGACCTTCGGTGCATACTGGCGCGGATCCAGCCCGTCTGCCCCTGCAATGACTTCGAGCATCAGGGCGTTGTCGCGCACGTTGGCAGTAATGGGCCCCGCATGGTCGATGGTCGCCTCGATCTGCATGATGCCTGTATAGGGCACTAGGCCAAGGGTCGGCTTCATGCCGTAAGCTCCGCAGAGCGCCGACGGGATGCGGATGGACCCTCCCTGGTCGGCGCCGATCGCCATGTCGACTTCACCAGCAGCCACCAGTGCGCCACTGCCGGAGGAGGAGCCGCCGGCAGCGTGGCCATGCCGGCGCGGGTTGTGTACCGGGGCGGGATCGGAGGTGTGGCTGCCGCCGGACAGGCAGAAATGCTCGCAGGTAGCCTTGCCGAGGATAGTGGCGCCAGCATCAAGCAGACGGGTGGTCACAGTGGCGTCGAAGGACGGGATGAAACCTTCCAAAGTTGAGGAGCCGTTCATCATCGGCACGCCGGCCAGCGCCACGTTGTCCTTGAGTACGACCGTTCGACCAGCCAGCGGCCCTTCTGCAGCACCGCGCACTTCCGTTTTGCAGGCCCAGGCGTTGTAGGGGTTCTGGTCGCCTGCAGGCCGGTGGCCGGAGGCACGAGGGTAGCGTACTTCCGGAATGTCGTCGGGCAGTTCATCGATCAGGTCATAGGCGTCGAAATTGGCCTGCATCACGGCCAGGTACTCGGCAGACTGCTCAGGCGTCAGCGGCATGTGCAATCGGTTGGCGAGCTGCTGGAGTTCTTCGGTAGTCGGGCGTTCGATAGCCATAAAAATTTCCTGTTTATCGTTTCCTGTTTCCCACTGGGCCGGCAAAAGCCCAATCAGAGGTCGGGCGCTGCCTCCGCCATGCTGGCAGAGACGAACACTCATTTGATCGGTGGACGGTTTGGTCCCGTTTCGGGATCAATCCTCAAGGGGCGCGAACTCTCGGTCTTGAGTCTCGGCTACCGTGGAGACGGGGCCTCTGGTTTGTTTGGCCAGGAAATCCCGACGCTCTTCATCCCCTTGGCCACATCCATCTCGGGATGGGCGAGGACGACGTCGCGATAGGAAGGGCTGCCGATGATGGCTGGCTTGAATTTGACAAGGAAGTCGTTGACTTCTTTTCGCAGTTCCTGCGGCAGTGCATAGTCGTCGTAGCATTCTTCCAGGCAATCCAGCACGGCCTGCCAGTGCACTTCAGTGAGCCCCATGCCGCGGTGCGCGGTCACCATGTCGCGACCGCGATACACGGTGTTGCCGCCCCAATGCTTGCACAGGAAGTCGACGAAGTTGATGTGCTCCTTCTGAAAGGTCTATTCGGACATATGCGCCCAGATATGTCCGATGGCCGGGTGCGCCATGGTCTTTCTCAGAACGGCACCGGCGAACTGGTGGATGACGTCATAGCCACCCAGTCGCGTATAGAGTGAGAGTTGTTGTTCGTTGGGCGGTTGCTGGTCAGTCATGGTCAGGCTTCTCCGCATCGATATGGGGGATCGCACGCTCCTGGCTCTAGGCGAGGAACTGCTGTGCGGCTCAACGCAGGCCCCCTTTGACAGGACTGAGAGCAAAACCTGTACTGCAGGAGCCCGGCTGTAGCAGCTTCCATATTCGTCCAGGCTGTCCACCGCTGCATGGTTCTGCGGGACAACCGTTTGGTAAAACGGGACAGATTGCCAATTGCCATTGCCAAGTGCGGCAGTGCTTAATGTGGGCCAACTGGGCGTGGAGATAAATGGAAATACCGCGCGTCTCAGAGCGACATTACGATTCCAGGTATGAGCGTTTTCAGACCTGGGCTCTGGGGAGCGGCCATGGATTTCATGAATAGAGCGGGCATCCAGCTTGCGTACCTGGTTCGACTATTCGACCGACAGAGCCTGATCGACGTTACGTGCTCGCGCGATCAGGCGTTCGACATGAGGTGAGGAAGGCGCATTATGCGAACGTAGCAGATAGGTGCATAGACTGTCCGGAACGTCGGCCAACGGGCGCATAACAACGCCGAGCTTGCGTGCCGCATTGATGCGGGACTTTGCCGCGAAGCCGATTCCATACCCTGCGGCTACCAGAACGGCCATCAGTTCGAACGATTTCGCATGGTCAACCACGTTGAGTTTCGACGTTGCCGAGTTCAACAATTCCATAACCTGATGGCTTAGCGGCTCACAGTGATCCGCTGACCAAAGCACCAGAGGGTACTGCACGGCCTTCTCCAGCGTGATTTCTGCAAACTCCAGTAGCGGCGAGAGCGCTGGAACCGCCACAGCAATCTCATCATGCCACAGCAGCTCGTTTTGCAGCCCGGCCTCAGCGGGCGGTGCGACAGCAAATCCAAGATCGTAACGGCCATCCTTCACCCCGCTGACCTGCTCGGAAAACAAGGTCTCGGTAAGACATATCGCCGTGCCGGGCTCCTCTGCGCGCTGCTTCGCCAGGAGGTGGGTCAATGTTGCGGTGAAGGCTCCAAAGGAGACGGCGATCCGTATCGATTCAGGGGGTTGCTGGCATTGCATGGCTGGCTCTTCTGTAAAGAAGGATGCGGCAGACAATGCCAGATAATAGCAGTCCGCGTTTAATTAAACGTGGTTTAATTTATGCTCTTATTTCACGCTTTTGTAGATGCAAAAGCGTGAAATAAGGCGAGGCCGGCCTACAGGCAGCACAAGTTTTGAGGCGGAGCCGGCCAGGGCGTTTGGGATGGCGGTAAAGGCGCTGAGGACGGAGCGCGGAACGGCCCAGGAGGCACTGGGAAACATGGCCGGAATCGAACGGGCGCACATGGGCAGGATCGAGCGGGGTGAGCACATGCCCACCCTGGCGCTGATCCTGCGCATTGCAGAAGCGCTGGAATGCAGCGCGGCTCTGCTTATCGAAGAGACAGAGAAGTGCCTGAAGCTCGTTCGCGCAGGCGTCATGGCGAATGAAGAACAGGCCGATCGCGTTTGATGCTCGCCATCAGATTACATCGGCGGCATCTACTCGACATTCTTCCAGGCGGATGCGGGAACTTTGTCCCACAGTTGACCATGGGTGATTTCTGCGCGGCGATGGTCGTATGCCCGGTCTTCCATGTGGCTATAGATCTGTTCGCGTTCTGTAGCCTGGTCGCCCTGTCCTGGTGGATACCACCTGGCTAGAGTGACATTATGAGCAGCGGCCGGATGCGCAATATGGAGTATGAATCGCTGTTTCCCGCCTTTTGAACCTCTTTTTCCCCTCGCGGGAGACCACCGCCACTCAGGGTCCCTATGGCAGCCTCTCACTGGCAAGTGGAGGTTTGACCAATCCGAACAGGCTGAAAAGCTGTACTTTAGGGAACGAACGCCCTTTGACCGCACGTATGATGAAAACAAGCAAGCCAGGCTTTTGAGCCTGGCTTGCCTGGGACGTCTTTGCGTAGTAGCTACAACTTTGTTGGGGAGACGGGTAACGTTTGTTCGTCATTCAGGACTGAAAAATTATGCAGTTGAGCATTCCCGTTTCCATTGTCATGAGCGACTGTAACGTACTGTCAAGAGACTTTGATGCTCGCCGTTCGTTTTCTGACAGGCATCAGGCAAGATTTACCGTTCGGTGGTCGCGCTGACCAGTTGGCGATCGTATTCGTGCGTCGTAGCCCCTTCGAGCATCACCCATGCCGCATCCTCGTAGGAAACAAACGGGCCAGCATCGCGGTTGATCCGTACCGAGGCGCGAACGTCCTGGCTTCGATGGCCGACACTCGTCATGCGGCCTGCACAGAAGATCACGTAGTTGATGCCGGACTGCTGAATTGCATCGATACATGCACCGTGCGCGCGGTATGCGCTCTCAACCCAATTCCCCAGGTGCAGGAGCCGTTTGTAGTTGGGGGTGACACCGTCTTCATCCAGCACGTTCGTTGTGCCTGCGGGCCAGCACAGTTTACTGACTCCGTTTTGCTTGACCGCCGCGGCAAGCGTTTGTGCCAAGTGGGGGTCGGCACCACGTCCGGACAGGACAATGTCCACCCCGGATGACGCCTCGGTTACCACTTGTGGGTTAGTGCCATCGCCAACTACGACCCGGTCCAGCTTAGCGAGAAGTTCACTCCCCAATGCAGCTTCAAGTTTCGTCTTGTTTCTCACAAGAACGGAGACTCGAAGACCTCGCTCGACCGCTTCGCGGACCATACTTGTTCCCAGGCCTCCCACGCCAATAATTAGTACGCTTTGTGATTGCATTCACCTTTCCTCCTCAGTGATCCATCAGCCCTGCAAGGCAGGCATTACCACTTCCTGAACGATTTGGCCGCCTTCTGGCGTCGCCCAGTTTCCGGTCAGTTCGGCGATCACCTGATTGGTACTTGTCAACGTTACGCCGTTCTTCTCCATACGGCTCAGGGCTATTTCGTCTGCGAACTTGGTCGGGGAGGCTCCTGCATCGGCCACAACCTGAACCTCGTAACCCTCACTCACCAGACTGAGCGCCGGATAGACAGTGCATACATCATTGGTCACGCCGGCGATGATGATCTTCCTGCGACCGCTTGCCTTCACCGCTGCCGCGAAATTCTCGTCATCCATCGCGTTGACGATGCCCAGCCGCTTGACACGGGCGGCGAACTCATCCGGCAGGATAGTTTCCAGTTCAGAGAGCAGCGGCCCTTGCGCATATTCCTCCATGCTGGAAGTCAGGACTGTCGGAATTTTGAGTATCCTGGCGGTCTTAGCCAACATTAGTGCATTGCGTTTGAGTTCCTCGAAGGGCATAGATTTAGCCCAACCCATCGTGCCGGTTTGATGATCGATCAGCAGCAGGACAGTGTTTTCACTGGTAAAACGGTCATAAGCCATGATGAAACTCCTTTGAGTTCAGGTTTGTGTGTCGCGAGATCCGCGTGATATGTTGAATGATTGTGTCGCCACAAAGACCCCTCGTTAAGATTGCGGAGCTGGCGATCAGCTCCACAATTTTCGTGACTAACGCTTCCGTGCGTCATATCTTGTTCTCTTCCAAAACGTGGTTACAAGCTGCGTTAGGGGTGGTCCGTTTACTTTAAATCAGCCAGCTTATCTGGACTGTTCCAGTAAAGGATAGTCGATGTAGCCACGGCCTTCACCCTGGTAGAAGGTCGCTTTGTCTGCCTCGTTCAGCGGTGCGCCCTGTTTGAACCGCTCAACCAGGTCAGGATTCGCAAGGAATGCCGTACCAAACGACACCAGGTCGGCGTCGCCCGAACGGATGGCCTGCGCCGCGCGTTCGGCGTCGTAGCCGCCGTTGGCGATGTAGATTCCGCCGAAACGGCGTTTGAGCTCGACGAAGTCGAATTCGCCCGCGCCGTACTGCAACACATGCAGGTAGGCCAGCCCGTACTGCGAGAGCAGTTCAGCGGCGTATCCGAACGTCTCGCGCGGGTTGCTGTCGCTCATGGAGAAGCCGTCGAAGATGGGCGAGAGGCGGATGCCGGTACGATCGGCGCCGAAAACCGGGATGACCGCTTCGACCACTTCTTTGAGGAAGCGGGCGCGGTTCTCCACCGAACCACCATAGGCATCGGTACGGGTATTAGTGCCGTCGCGCAGGAACTGGTCGATCAGGTAGCCGTTGGCCGCGTGAATTTCCACGCCGTCGAATCCGGCCAGCCTGGCGTTTTCGGCGGCCTTGCGGAAGTCGGCGACGATGCCGGGGATCTCCAGAATGTCCAGCGCGCGCGGGGTTTCCAGCGTCTTGAGGCCCTCGGGGGTGAAGATTTCGCCCTCGGCCTTGATCGCCGACGGCGCTATGGGCAGGACGCCGCTGGGCTGCACGGCGCGATGCGACAGTCGGCCAGTGTGCCAGATTTGCAGAAAGATCAGGCCGCCTTCGGCATGGACGGCATCGGTGACCAGCTTCCAGCCGGCGATCTGCGCGTCGGTGAAGATCCCGGGCGTGCGCGGATAGCCCTTGGCCTGGGCCGAGACTTGAGAGGACTCGGTGATGATGAGGCCGGCGCTGGCCCGCTGACGGTAATACTCGGCGATCAGCGCGGTTGCCGTGTCTCCCGCGCCGGCGCGGCTGCGCGTCAACGGTGACATGACCATATGGTTCCGGAGCGTGAGTGCGCCTACTTTGGCGGGAGAAAACAGCGGTTCGAGAGTGTTACTCATGATGGTTTACCTTCTTTCAAAAGAGATCGGTCGATCCTGGGTTTAACAACGCGGTTGCCCGCAATTTCCTGCCTTGCCTGATCAGCCACGGTGCCGGCGAACAAGCATTCGGGATTTTTAGCGCTGGAAGATTTCTTCCATGACATCCAGAACCTGGCTGCCCTCTGGCATTCGCCAGTTGCCAACCAACTGCGCGATTGCGCTTCTCGTGCTGGAGACGGTGACGCCGGCCTGTGCCATGTGATTAAGGGATGCGAAGCTGTCGGCTTGATTTCTCCAGCCGCCTGCATCGACGATGACATGGACGCGATAACCGAGTTGTACCAGGCTTTGGGCAGTGAACTCGATGCTCATGTCGAGTGCCGCTCCCGCGATGACGATGTTCTTCCGGCCGATTGCCTGCACAGCCTCGGCAAAGGCCAGGTCATCCATCGCATTCAATGTTTTGGTCATGCCTGCACGCCTGACCCGAGCGGCAAACGCCTCCGGCAGCAGCGACTCCAGCTCGCTCAACAAAGGTCCTGGCGCATCGCCCTCCATGCTGCTGCTCAACACGACTGGCAGCTTCGCGATTTGAGCGGTCTTTGCCAGCAACAGCACATTGCGCTTCATGTCCTCATAGGCAATGGATCGCACCCAGTTCATCGTGCCGACCTGGTGGTCGATGAGCAGCAAGGCGGTGTTGCCGGCGCTGATGCGTTCACTGCTCATGATGACCGTCCGTGATCCTGAGTGCCGACGGGCCGGCCACCGAAGAACACCACTTTGGCACTGCCTTCGACCGCTTCGAGAGTGATACGACGCTGTTTTTCCTGCTGCGAAAAAATGGGCAGTTTGAAATCGTCACGTGCGAAGCGACGGCCATCTACCAGCAGCGTTCCGAAGATCGGGATGACGAAAGCACAGTGATGGGAAAAAATCGGCAAGACCAGCTTGGCACCATCATCCAGCGATATGTCCAGGACATCGACGGGCGTTGGCGGCATCAGCGGGGAGCGGGCTTGCCCAAAGACTCCAAGTGGCACGCGCACTTTGACGCCGGGCATCTGCACAACGGGCACGTTATGCGGCTCCAGGCTCAAGGCATCTGGGGCCATATCCTTTTGATGCGCAGCGAGTTCAATGAAGATTTGCAACGAATGCACGGTCCTGCCGGTTTCCGCCGGTATCTCCTCATGCATGATCCCACTCCCTGCCGTCGTCCAGTGTAAACCGCCGGGCAGGATCAGATTGCGATTGCCCAGCGAATCGCGATTGTTGATACCGGTTTCCGAATCGAGGAACACATAAGACACGGCGGAAAAGCCATAGTGGCCATGCGGCGGAAAGGTGGGTGCGCTCATCCAGACATGGTCAACTCCCAGGAATGGATCGAGTGGCGTGCCGGTGTTGCGCAGGCTGCATGCCCTGAAATGGCTGCCGCGATTGGCAGGCAGTAGCGAAGTGATAACGGGTGATGTGACAGAAGCGCCTGCCTCATCGCGAGCGCTATGGGACGGGCAAACGCGATCAGGACGCGGAGCGTCGGCTTGATGCCCCGCTGGTTGCTTGCGTCGTTGCACGATGATGTCCTCGAAGTTGCCTCGTTGCAGGAATCATCTCTCTAATCAATTTTGAAATAAATATGGTATTGTGTAGAGGACTGCTACACAGGTGAAACAATGGAACCAGAACTCAATGACATCCGGCTGTTTGTGGAGGTCGCCAGGGCCAGGAGCTTCCGGCAGGCAGCCGATGCGATCGGGATACCGAACCCTACGCTGTCACGCCGTGTCAGCGCTCTGGAGAAGGCCATCGGCCTGCGTCTGCTGCATCGCACGACACGAAAGGTGGAACTGACCGAGGCTGGTCAAATTTATTTCGAGCGTTGCAGGCGCATCGTGGACGAGGCCCGTCTGGCACACGAACAACTGGGTGAAATGCTCGCCCAACCCAGTGGCTTGTTGCGGGCGTCTTTTCCCGTTGACTTCGCCGTGACCTACCTGACGCCGCTGGTAGTCGAATTCGCCAGTCGCTATCCAGGAATCACCTTCGATTTCGATCTCACGCCCAGGAGAGTTGATCTGGTGAGCGAACCGTTTGACGTGGCGATACGCACGGGTAAACCAGAGAATTCGCAACTGATCGCGCGTCTGCTGGCTGAGCTGCCTGCTTATCTCTATGCCTCGCCCCGATACCTCGAACGTATGGGCGAACCCGGTGAACCTGCTGATCTGGAGCGGCACGAGTGTCTTGGCATCCTGAAAGCAACATCGTGGACACTGCATGACGAGACAACCACAACGACGATTTCGTTTGGTGGAGGCCGGTTTACACTCAACAGCATCGGGATGATTAGACAGTTAGCGGTGCTCGATATGGGCATCATCCTGGTGCCCGGGCAACTGGTAGCCGATGACCTGGCCAGTGGAAGATTGCGACAAGTGTTGCCGCAATGGAGAGGAGATCCCGTGCCTGTCTATGCGATCACTGAAACACGTCTGCTACCGGCGAAGACGCAGCGTTTCATTGAGTTTTTGCGCGAGCGGTTGCGCCGATAGCCTGGCAGATTTTTTATTTAATGAAGATCGCGGCCCCGTAAGATGGTTTGCCGTCACCCCAGGACTAACGGGTTCATGATCAGTTCACGGGAGATTGCCGAGCGCAGGATCATCGTGCCCGTGCGCTGCGCGGACGAAATGGACGGGTAATGGCGCGCCGTACAATTCGCCCCTTTCTTTCAGGGGCGTGAGCGAACGCCACGGACGGCCCCGGGCGGGAAGTACCCCGCAATGCGGAGTGACCCACCCGGCAACCATGCATCACAAACACCTGCCGGACGCGGTCTCGCAACCTATGAGGTTTCGCGTGGCACCTGCTCATCCATCAGCAGCACTGGCTTGATCACCCGACCCTCGCCACTGTCGCGAACGGCGTCGTTGATGCCGGACAGCGGGTAGTACTGCACCAGCCGGTCGAACGGGTACTGGCCCTTGCGGTAGTAGTCGAGCATCAGCGGCACCAGCGTCCGCGCCGAGCCGCCGCCAAGGGCGATGCCTTTGACCGTCTTGCAGCCGCCGATCAGTTCGGGCACGTTGAAGGCGACGTCGCCGGCCGGAGCCACGAGGCCGAGCACGCCGCGCTGTGCCAGGACATCAAAAGCGGCACGGATAATCTCCGGGCGGCCGCTGGTGTCGAAAGCGACGTTCACGCCGGTTGGCGCGATCGCGCGGATCTTCTCCGCCGTGTCGCCACCGCTGCTATCCACGCCATGGGTGGCGCCGAGCTCGGCGGACAGCGCCAAACGTTCCTGCACCCTGTCTATGGCGATGATGGTGGTGGCGCCGGCGATACGTGCCGCCATGATCGCGCTCAGGCCCACCGCTCCGGTGCCGAACACGGCGACGATACTGCCGGGTACCACCGGCAGTTCGTTCCACATGGCCCCTGCACCGGTCATGAAGCCGCAGCCCAGCGGGCCAAGCAGTTGCAGCGGCAGGTCGGTATCGACCTTGATGACGTTGCGCTCGTTGGCCACAGCGTAGTCGGCGAAAGAGGACTGGCCGAAGAAACGGTCGTGCAGCGTGCTGCCGTCGTGGCTTTCGATGGCGTGGCTGCCGTCGGGGCGGCAGCCGCCGAAGCACAGCGGACGGATGGAGATGCAGGAGGACGGCCGGCCCGCCTCGCACTCCTTGCAGGTACCGCAACTGAGGTAGCTCAACACCACATGGTCGCCCGGCTGCACGTAGCGCACGGCCGAGCCGACTGCCTCGACCACCCCGGAGCCTTCGTGGCCGAGCACCGCCGGCAATGGCGTGGGCATCACGCCGTTGCGTACCGCGACATCGGTGTGGCACAGGCCGCTGGCAACCACGCGCACCAGCACCTCGTCGTCGCGGACATCATCCAGGCGTGCCGACTCGATAGCGAAGGCACCCCTGGGCTCGCGCACGACGGCGGCGCGAAACTGAGCAGGAGCTTGGGCAGGCGTGTTCATACGGCCTTCCTGGGCAAAGCGATGTTGATGATCTTGGGTTGGGTGAACTCATCAGGCCGATGGAGCTACGGCTTACCAGCGATATCAGCGGTATTCCTGCGCTGACCGCCCAGTGCAATATGAACGCTTGCCTGATGACGAGGGATTTTTCGTTTGTCGGCTATTACCTGACCCATTCCCTGAGCATAAGAGGCTCATGCCCAACGAGATGAATATAGCGATAAAAGGACGCCCGGCCACATAGGCTGAGCGTCCAGGGATTACGCCGTTTTATTTACCACGGCTCAGACTATCTATATGGTCAGCGTATCATTGCATCATTGCACGTCGGTTATCAAAGTATCGGGCATGATTGTAGGTTCCACGGATACTGTTTTTATCCACATGAGCCAGTTGCATCTCAATCCAGACTGTATTAAAGCCCTGCTCATTCAAATTGATGCTCATGGTGTGCTGAAAGCCATGACCGGTAGCCTTGCTATCGTAGCTGATACGTTTGATCACCATGTTAATACTGGCTTCACTTATTAGTTTGTTGATGTTGCAACTCCCTGGAAATACCTGTAGGTACTGACCGGAGTAGATGTGAAGCTCCTGAAGTATTGCCAGAACTTGATCAGATGTCATCGGCGTTTCTTCATGCTGTTTTCAGGGAGCGACCATGGCGCATTCTTCAGTTCAAATTCTTGCACGGAAAAGTTCTGCCAGCTTAACGGTTGCATTCACGCTGAGTCCCCGCCAGTGCTTAGAAAAGCGGGTATCCTGTTATGGATACCCTTATATCTCTGTGATGAGTATGTGGCGGGATGACGAATGACAGATTAGATATGTTTATGTCGCTGGTTTTCTTTCAGACAGAATGCTGGCCAGGCTGAATCTCGTTCAGATGTTTAACCCCCAGCACCTTCTTCAAGACGTCAAGATACTCACTTTTGTTATCATATAGCCAATGAATAACCTCATTCTTACTGAGAAGTTTTGCAATGTATGATCTCACAACCATCAGGTTGAGATTGTTTTCTGCAAATTCATTCTCGATATCTTGCGTTTCAACTTGAAGCGCGGCCATTTCCTTTTCAAGTCGTGCAAGCGTTTTGATCATATCTTTATCATCAGGAGCATTATCTGGCTTTCTGACCAAATGCTCAGCAGGTAAGACATGTAACATAGATAGAGCGAATTTTTTAGTAAAATTATTCAATGTCACCATTGTTGACACAAAATCCATCTGTTTGTGGAGTTTTATTTTTTTAAGAACATCCAAGACGTTTTGCGATACGTTTTTATCAGCCAGTAACGCGAGTGCTTCCTTCGAAATTCCTTCGGAAATACGGAGTCTGGTGTTAATTATTCCCTGAGATAATCCAAGAACGGCACACAATTTTTCCACCGATACACCAGATTCAACCGCTTTCTGGAGCATCCTTTGCTCCTGAAGTATGGTTAAATGATTTACCCTTTTGTTATATGAATATGTATCTTCAACCGGTGATATGAGGCAATGTGCATGTGTAATTTCCAGATCTTTTAAAGCTTCGATACGTAAATGCCCGTCGAGAATTCTATGTTCCCCATTTTCTGTAATAAAAATTATAACAGGCTCAATTAAACCTATTTCAGCTATTGATGTCAGTATTTGTTTGTACTTATTACTGGCCCTGACATTAACCGGAATAGATCTCGATGGCAACAAGAGCTCGATAGGATACAGGTGAAAATGGTTGTTAAAACATTGTTTAATCATTTCATTGCTCTCTTTTTATCGTGCAGGGGATAATATTTCAGGCATGTCAGTAATGTTGTTTTTATTCAATAATTCACAAAAATGACTATCCTGAGTAAGTTGCCTAAATATTTCTTTTACCAGCATGAGAGTTTCACGGGAGTACCGTGCTTTAGCCTGAATTTCTTTGTGTTCATCTGAGCTTTTTTGATACATTGAAGCGAGTTCTTCTGCAGAGTATTTCTTTTGAATTCGCTTCGTTGAGAATGTTTTATTAGTTGAACCTTTATTTCCATTTTTTCGATTATCAATAATTCGCTTGATAATGTTAATTTGTTTACCTTTGATAGTACCGTTCAGCAATGCCTCTGTCAGGGAGTCCTGAATCGACTCATCGGGCGCCCGGGAAATCTCTACCGCAAGGTACAGGGGAATATTACCGGCCTCAAAGGCAGCCAATAATTTTTTCTCACCTTTCTCAAGAAGGCTACTTACGCCCTGCACCCAACTTACTACGTATCCCAGTCGCTCGCCAATCTCCTTGTCAGTCAATCCCTGCTTCTTTAACTGCCTTACACTGTCCAGAAGCTCGGTTGCCCGTGGTTTCCGTCTGGCAATATTTTCTGTGAGGCTCATCAGGTGGCCTGTTTCTTCACTGACGTCTTTTACGATCGCGGGGATGTATGCTTCCTGATAATGGATGTAAGCTTCAAGCCTCCCCTGGCCACAGATCAAAGCAAATTCATATTCGTTGTGAACAATTCTACGAACGGTGACAGGGCGTTTCAGGCCAATTTGACGAATGTTCTCTTTAATCTCTTTATGTATGAACTTATCTCGTTGACGAGGGTTAATGACCAGTATTTTGTTTGTTTCGATAAGTACAACTTTTTCATCAGACATGTCATGACTCCTTTAATTTTACTCTTCTTATTAGCCGGTAAAAAGGGGCTAGGTTATCAAAACGGTACAGGTCTAGTTGATAAGGATTACTTTCCTCTAATGATATTTTCTCGGAGAGAATATCTATCGCGGGAAATATATAATAGTCAACGGCAGACTGATTTGAACTGTCCATTCTCACGGCAATACTGATATCAGGTGAGAACATTGTCCTGAATTTTATTTTCCACCGTAGTCTTTGGGGGCTGATGCGCTGACAGCGTGCAGACTGTATAGCAAGAGTAAACTCATCATTAATGTGAAGTATTCCTGGTGCTGGTGTATCGCTTACCCACCCCCCTTCATGACTGATGTTATCGATAATTTTTTTTGTTGACCTGTCGTTAAACTCGTTAACCAGTTTTTTGGTTTTTAACCATGTGTAATCAGTCTCTGGAGTGTAGTCGATTAATTGGTATACACGTAAGAGACTCCCAAAACGAGAGCGATAAATACTGCTGGATGGAAGAAGTTCTTCTTCATCAATGATAATGCCTGATAATCTTCCTTTTTTTCTCAACAGAACTCGTAATTTCTCCAGCAATTCATCCTCAGATAGCCGTGCGGCACGCGCTCTGATAATTTCGTTAGCCCGATTAAATTTTTCAACCGAAACAATGGGGGTGTAAGCTCCATCATAGCGTATCCAGTCCTCTTCTGGATTGGTAACATACTGTTGTTTTAGCTTGAAAGATGTTTTGTTATAAACGCTGTTTCCTATATATTTTTCACTGGTCAGGATTTGATGTACTTTTGCTCTGCTCCAGCAACTTCCATTTTCAGCAAGGATCTGCCTGCGATTCAATTCAGAGGCGATGACTAATTCTGGTTTACCTTCGTCATTGAACATATCGAAGATGCGATTAACGATGCTGATCTCTTCCCTAGGACCGGGCGTCAGAATGACCCGATCGGTCTGAATACTTTTGCGTTGCCCGTGTTTCAGTTCTCCCTTAGGATTATGATTTTCATCAATTAAAAGGCGCCTGAGCCCATAACCTGCAAGCCCCCCCTGGTGGTAACCTTTTTTAATAAGGTTTACCTGGCCCAGAAAAACTTTCTCAGACTGGTTTCGACTGAAACTTGCTGCGCCATGTCGTGATAACGCCAGACCCAGAGTGAACATTTCAGGCTGAGCCTCAGAGAAATGCTCTGCACAATAAATAATTTTGACCCCTCTTAATTTAAGAAGGTGGGAATAATGGCCTGCTTCGTCAGTATCCTGGAATCGACCAAAACGACTGACATCGTAAACAAGAATTAATGATATAGAGATACGATGCTCTAAAACATCATCAATTAACGCTTTCAGACCTGGTCTGCCTGAAAGATTCAACCCACTTTTACCAGCATCATTGTATGATTTGATTATCGTAATATTATGTTTTTTTGCATACTCCCTTATGTATCCAGATTGATTATCTAGCGAATATTTTTGGTGGTCAGTTGACATCCTCATGTATTCGGCTGCGTAAATCATATTTTTTGCTTTTATCGACAAGTCATCACCCCAGAAAACATAGCATCCCGTTAATAATTATTTTGGTTTTTCCTTATTTCAATGTTTATTTATCAAATTTGCGCATTTAATGCGCTTTATCAACTTTAGGTTTTATAGCTTTAAACGTTTTGAAACTGATTGAGGGAAATATTGTCAATATAGCTGCTGTTACCGCGAAATTTTAGGCTAGTACATATTTGAAAAGGTGGATGTAATCAGTACGTGAAGCTTTTTATTGCTAAAATATTACTTTCGTAAAGAGTGATAGTGTTGTGCTTCATTGCGGACATGACAATACTGTAGGGAGTGAGTTGGAATGTTATACGGAGTGTAAATTTTTGATCTCTGTAGTGAAATGTTTCCCCCTGGATCGCTTCAGGCTAAAGTCCATGCAGTGCGGTAAATATGCCAGAAGGCGATAGAACAAAAAATTAAAGAATGGCGTTCTCCGTACCTTGAGGTACGGAGAACAACCACTAACTGTTTGTCGATGGACTGGGAAGCTTGTCAATTTAATCAGCGTACGATTGCATCATTTCCCGCCGTCTGTCCAGATATTGTGCGTGGTTGTAGGTTCCGCGAATGCTATTTTTATCCATGTGAGCGAGTTGCATCTCGAACCACGTGTTTTGAATCCCGCATTTTCCTGATTGGTTTTGATGCGGGCTGCTATCGAGACTGGAGTTTTGCGAAGTCAAACGGGCTCACTGTTTTTTCCTCATTTGCATCCAGAAAATCAGCCCACCATTGCAGCATCAGCCTGCGTTCATCCAGAAACTCCGCTTTGTGGATATAAGCTGCACGTACGCCATTTCGCTCCTGATGGCTCATCTGGCGTTCCACTGCGTCCCTGGACCATAATCCTGATTCAATCAACGAACTACAGGCCATTGCCCGGAAGCCGTGACCACAGACATCGACCTTTGTATCGTAGCCCATCAGCCGCAGTGCGTTATTCACCGTGTTCTCACTCATGGGTTTCCATGGATTGTGATCGCCGGTGAAAATCAGTTCATGTTCTCCGCTGATAGTGTGGATCTGTTGCAGTATATTCAGCGCCTGAGTAGAGAGTGGCACAAGATGCTCTGTGCGCATTTTTGAGCCACGATGGGAATACTTGACCCCTTCAATAGGTTTCCGCTCAGGAGGAATGGTCCACATGGCTTTTTCGAAGTCGATCTCGGACCACCTGGCAAAGCGAAGTTCACTGGAACGGATGAAGATGAGCAGGGTGAGTTTAGTTGCCAGTCGGGTGAGAGGTTGTCCTCTGTAGCTATCTAGTCGTTCAAGTAGTTCAGAAATGCGATTCAAGGCGAGGGCAGGGCGATGCCGGCGTTTCACTGTCGTTAAAGCACCTGCCATATCAACGGCAGGGTTGTAGCTGATAATGCCTGACTGGGCAGCATAGCGCATGATTGCCGTAATACGTTGCTGAAGGCGGGCAGCTATCTCGTATATCTCTTTGGCTTCGGCTGCTTTGACAGGAACAAGCAAATCGGGTGTTTTCAGCGTAGTGATATCGCGCGAGCCGATAAAGGGAAACACATGAGTCTCGAGGCTTTTTAGGATCTTCTCGCTATGTGAGACTGACCATTTTTTGTTGCTCTTATGCCACTGTTTGGCGATGCCTTCAAATGTCTGAGCTGTTTCAGGTACAGATTTTTTGATCCGTTTCTGTTCGCACGGGTCAGTTCCTTCAGCTATCTGCTTCCTCGCCGTATCGCGTTTTTCCCTTGCTTCTGATAACGAGACTTCAGGATAGACACCCAGAGCGAGCGTTTTCTCTTTGCCCAGAAACCGGTAGCGGAGCCGCCAGTAGCGCGAGCCGTTAGGGTGAACGAGCAAAAACATGTTGCCGCTGTCGGCAAGTTTATAAGGTTTTTCATCCGGTTTAGCTGCACGGATTTTAGCGTCAGTGAGCGCCATTGGCGGGGGTCTCCTGATAGTAAAAGGGGTATAAATTTTATCGAATCAGACTATACCCTCAGTTGTACCCTCGCAAGGGACTTGATGCGGGTTGAAGTTGATTGAGTTGGGTGGAGTTAGGGGATTGTAGAAGTGTTGATTTTGGCGGGCTTAGAATGCAAAAACGGACCTCCGTGGAGGTCCGTTGATATGAATTTGGTGCCCGGACTCGGAATCGAACCAAGGACACGGGGATTTTCAATCCCCTGCTCTACCGACTGAGCTATCCGGGCAACGGGCAGCATTAAACCGTATTGGCATAAAGCCGTCAACGGCTTTATGCGTGAAAGACGCTAAAATGCGTCCGGTTGCTGGCTTTTCAGGCAAAGGGCGCAAAAAATGCGCCTGTTGTGGCTATCGCCTCGGGGTGGCGGCTTCACCAACTCTGCCGATTCAGCTCAGCGCCCCGTTGCGGCGGCACTGCGCCACCTGCAAGATGTCTTCCGCCAGCCGTTTGGCGACCGATACGTCCTGGAGCTGGCGTTTTACCAGCAGTTTGCTCAGGCAGCCTTCCTGAATCAGCTCCATTTGCTGCGCCACCATGTCGGCGTCGTCGGCGTCCATTTCACGCAGCAATTCGCGGGTCAGCTCCAGCGATGTCAGCTTTTGCTGCTCCGCCAGCTGGTGGATCGGGTGGTCCGTTTCCGGGAAGAAGCTGCAGGCGGCGATAAACAGGCAGCCGGGATAGCGGTCTTGCTGCACGTATTCCGCCAGCACGTCATAGCGCGCCAGCAGCTTTTGCTGCGGGCTCAGATTTTCGTCCAGCAGCAGCTGGCGGCGCCAGGTGTCGATCTGTTGGCCGTGGTAGCGCAGGCAGTCGTACAGCAGCGCTTCGCGATCCGGCCAGAACCGTTTGAGATCGCCGGGTTGAACGTCGAGTTTTTCCGCCAGCATCTCTAATGTGGCGGTCGCCAGGCCCTGTTGTTCCAACAGGCCCAGCGCGGTATCAAGGACGTGTTCACGTTGCACTTGTGCTTCCTCCCATTCGCTTCCGATCTTCAGTGTCATTTATCGCATCACTTTCTGCAAATGCGCGTTGAAGGCTTCCGCCTTCATAAAACCAGTGACCCGCTGCGCCGTCAGTTCCTGGCCCGCCGGATCGAAGAACAGGATCGTCGGCAGCCCCAGCACCTGCAGGTGCTTCAGCAGCGCCGCCTGTTCCGCGCTGTTGGCGGTCACATCCGCCTGCAGCAGCACCGCGTTGCCCAGGCTCGCCTGCACCGCCGCATCGCTGAAGGTGTATTTCTCGAACTCTTTACAGGCTACGCACCAGTCGGCGTACAGATCGAGCATCACCGGCTTGCCGCGCGCCTGTTGCAGCGCCAGATCGAGCTGTGCGACGTTGTTGATGCGGGTAAAGGCCAGGTGCGGCTGAGCGGCCTGCTGCGCCTGGTCTGCGCCGAAAGCCCAGTCCTGCAGCGGCCGCGCGGCGATCACCGCCGCCGCCAGCAGCAGCAGTTGCAAGGCGCGAGCCCAGCCGCGCGCGCTTCTCAGGCTCAGGGCGAAGGCCCAACCGAAGAACACCAGGCCGAGCAGGCTCCACAAACGCATGCCCCACAGATCGCCGATCACTCGCTCCAGCAGGAACACCGGCAGCGCCAGAATGACGAAGCCGAAGGCCTCTTTCACGTACTGCATCCACGGGCCGCTGCGCGGCAGCAGGCGGTTGCCGAACAGGGTGACGATCACCAGCGGAATGCCCATCCCCAGCGCGTACAGGTACAGCGTGCCGCCGCCGGCCCACAGATTGCCGCTCTGGGCGATATACAGCAGGATGGCGCTGAGCGGCGCGGTGGTGCAGGGCGAGCAAATCAGCCCGGCCAGGGCGCCCATCAGGAACACGCCGGTCAGCGAGCCGCCGCGCTGGGTGTTGCTCCAGTTAGCCAGCCGGGTTTGCAGTGCGGAAGGCAGCTGCAGGGAATAGAGGCCGAACATCGACAGCGCCAGGGCGATGAACAGCACCGACAGGCCGATCAAGACATAAGGATGTTGCAGCGCCGCCTGGAACTGCAGGCCGGCGGCGGCCACCACCAACCCGAGCAGGGTATAGGTCAGCGCCATGCCCTGCACGTAAACCACCGCCAGCGCCAGAATGCGGCCGCTGCTTTGTGGCCGGTCACGGCCGAGAATGATGCCGGAGATCAGCGGGTACATCGGCAGCACGCACGGCGTGAAGGCGATGCCGATGCCGATCAGCAGCGCCCACAGCGGCGAAAACGGCAGGCTGGCCGGTGCGGCGGGCGCTTCAGCCGGTGCAGCGGCCGGGAGCGGGGCGGCAGCGCCTGCGCTGACGGCATCCAGCGGGATCACCCGGGTTTCCGGCGGATAGCAGAAGCCGGCCTCGGCGCAGCCCTGATAGGTGACGCTGAGGCTGGCGTTGGCCGCTGCCTGTTGCAGCGGCACCTGCAGATTAAGCTGCTGCTTGAAGATGGCGACTTCGCCGAAGAACTCGTCCTTGTGGCTCAATCCTTCCGGCAGGGTAAAGGCGCCGAGCGTCGCCTGCTGTGGCACCAGTTTGATCTGCTGACGATACAGGTAATAGCCGGGGCGGATCTGCCAGTTCAGCGTTACCTGGTTGCCTTGCTGTTTGAAATCGAAAGCGAAGGCCCGATCGACGGGCACGAACTGGCTGCCGCCCTTCGGCGCGAACAGTGAAGCCTGCGCCGCCTGCGGCAGGAAGAACAGGCTGCCCAGCAGCAAAATCAGTTTAATGAAGCGTTGATCCATGACAGGTAGTCTTTATCTCCGGCCATCACCGGCAATACCAGCAGCTCGGGCGTCTGGTAGGGGTGATGTTGTTTCAGGGTGTCGAGCAGGGCCTGCTGACGGCGGCGATCGCTTTTGAACAGCATCTGCACCTCGTATTCCTGTTCCAGCTTCCCTTCCCAGTAATACAGCGAGGTGGCGCCGGGCAGCAGCGTGGCGCAGGCCGCCAGCTGATCGCCCAAGACCCGCGCCGCCAGTTCCTGGGCGCTGGCTTCATCGGGTGCGGTACAGAGTATGACGACAGCTTCGCAATCAGACATCTTCAGCCCTCTCATCGGTTCGAATGGGCACTATACCCTGAAGGCGGATTGGCTAGAAGGCGAGTTTATCGCCAGAAGGAAAACCGGGGCCGCAGCCCCGGTCGAAGCGTTACAGCATGACGCTGCCGAGCAGGAAGCCGAATACCACCGCGAAGATCACGCCCATGGTGCCGGGAATGAAGAACGGATGGTTGAACACGAAGCGGCCGATGCGCGTGGTGCCGGTATCGTCCATCTGCACCGCGGCGACCAGCGTCGGGTAGGTCGGCAGGATGAACAGGCCGGAAACGGCGGCGAAGGAGGCGACGGCGGTCAGCGGCGACACGTTCAGCGCCAGCGCCATCGGCATCAGCGCCTTGGCGGTGGCGGCCTGCGAGTACAGCAGCGCCGAGCAGAAGAAGAAGATCACCGCCAGCAGCCACGGGTGCGCCTGAATGACGCTGCCGGCCGTCTCTTTGATCCAATCGATATTGGCCTGCACGAAGGTGTCGCCCAGCCAGGCGACGCCGAGGATACAGATACAGGCGCTCATGCCGGCCTTGAAGGTGCTGGAGTTCAGCACCATGTCGGTGTCGACGCGGCACAGCAGGGTGGTCAGCGTGGCGACGCTCAGCATGATGATCAGGATGGCGTTGGTGGTGTTCATCAGCGGCTTGGCCACCAGGCCCAGGCCCGGGCTGTTGATGATGGCGTAGGCCACCACGCACAGCACGCCCAGCAGGAACAGCAGCACCGAGGTTTTGGCGCGCGGTTTGATCGCCAGCGCGTTGTTGCCGCGCAGGGTGATCAGACCCTCTTCCAGGCGTTTCAGGTACACCGGGTCGTTAGACAGTTTGGAGTCGAACAGCCAGGTCACCAGCAGCGACATCACCAGCACCGCGCAGAAGGTGGACGGGATCACCACCATCAGCAGATGCAGGTAGCTGACGCCGTGGCCTTCCATCACCGAAGACATGTACACCACCGCGGCGGAGATCGGCGAGGCGGTGATGGCGATCTGGGCGGAGACGACGGCGGTCGACAGCGGCCGGCAAGGTTTGATGCCCTGTTCTTTCGCCACCTCGGCGATCACCGGCAGCGCCGAGAGCGAGATGTTGCCGGTGCCGGCGAAGATGGTCAGGAAGTAGGTGACGATAGGGGCGAGAATGGTGATATGTTTGGGGTTCTTGCGCAGCAGCTTTTCGGTCTGCTGCACCAGGTAGTCCATCCCCCCGGCGACCTGCATGGCGGAGATCGCCGCGATCACCGCCATGATGATGGAAATCACGTCGAAAGGGATGCTGCCCGGCTTGACGCCGATCAGCGCCAGGACCAGAACGCCCAATCCCCCCGCGAACCCGATACCGATACCGCCCAACCTGGCCCCTAAAAAGATGGCCAGCAGAACGATAACCAATTCTACGGCTAGCATAGTGTTTACTCCTTAAAATGAGAGAAATTGAAAATCAAACGTTAAAATTTTGTGGGCGCCGAAAAGTAAAAAGGCACGCTATCCAGAGGATTTAGCGTGCCTTTCAGGGCTACCGGGTAGGTCTGTTATTGTTCATTTTCATCCGTATAGCGTTTGGCTTTATAGGCCGGGTGCATCAGGTTCTCCACGGAGAAGATGTCATCCAGCTCGGCTTCGGTCAGCAGGCCGCGTTCCAGCACCACTTCACGCACGCTCTTGCCGGTTTCGGCGCAGATCTTCCCGACGATGTCACCGTTGTGGTGGCCGATGAACGGGTTCAGATAGGTGACGATACCGATCGAGTTGAAGACGTAGTGTTCGCAGACTTCTTTATTCGCGGTGATGCCGTTAATGCATTTTTCCAGCAGGTTGTAGCAGGCGTTGGTCAGGATGTGGATCGACTCGAACATCGCCTGGCCGATCACCGGCTCCATCACGTTCAACTGCAGCTGGCCCGCTTCGGCCGCCATGGTAACGCAAGTGTCGTTGCCAATCACCTTGAAACACACCTGATTGACCACTTCTGGCACCACCGGGTTCACTTTGGCCGGCATGATGGACGATCCCGCCTGCAGCTCCGGCAGGTTGATTTCATTTAGGCCGGCGCGCGGGCCGGAGGAGAGCAGGCGCAGGTCGTTACAGATTTTGGACAGTTTCACCGCCAGGCGTTTGAGCGCGCTGTGCACCATCACGTAGGCGCCGCAGTCGGAGGTGGCTTCGATCAGGTCTTCCGCCGGCACCACCGGCAGGCCGCTGACTTCCGCCAGTTTTTGCACCGCCAGCGGCTGGTAGCCTTCCGGGGTGTTGAGCGCGGTGCCGATGGCGGTGGCGCCCAGGTTCACTTCCAGCAGCAGCTCCGCGGTGCGGTGCAGGTTGCGGGTCTCTTCGTTCAGCAGCACGCTGAAGGCGTGGAATTCCTGGCCGAGGGTCATCGGCACCGCGTCCTGCAGCTGGGTACGGCCCATCTTCAGGATGGTTTCGAACTCTTTCGCCTTGCGATCGAAGCCTTCGCGCAGTTGGTTGATGGCGTCGATCAGCTTCTGGTTGGAGGCGTACACCGCGATGCGGAACCCGGTCGGGTAGGCGTCGTTGGTGGACTGGCATTTATTGAGGTGATCGTTCGGGTTCAGGTACTGGTATTCGCCTTTTTGGTGGCCCATCAGCTCCAGGCCGATGTTCGCCAGCACTTCGTTGGTGTTCATGTTCAGCGAGGTGCCCGCGCCGCCCTGGAATACGTCCACCGGGAACTGATCCATGCACTTGCCTTTATCCAGCACCTCGTCGCAGGCCTGGATGATCACGTCGGCGATTTTGCGCGGGATGGTTTTGAGTTCTTTGTTGGCCATCGCCGCGGCCTTTTTCACCATCACCATGCCGCGAACGAACTCGGGGACATCGCTGATTTTGCTGTTGCTGATGTAGAAGTTTTCAATCGCACGCAGAGTGTGAACTCCGTAGTAAGCGTCTGCGGGGACTTCACGTGTTCCTAACAGGTCTTCTTCGATACGAATGTTGTTTGACATGAGAACCTTCTCTATGTGTTGCTGCCGAATTAATAATTTGTCAGGTCAAGGCTAAAGGGCACAGCCTAAATTAATATTGCCGAAGGCTTGGGGCGTGAAACGATTAACCAAATCGCCCGTTGCTGCCCAGATCATATGCTGGTTGATAAGAAATGACTGAATCCAGATCACCTTATGGTGTTTAAGGATATGCCCTTTTCCGGTTCTGTGACTTCTTTCACGTTTGTGAACTTTAGCAATAAAAACCGGCTCTCGGTTGAAATGGTGGGGGGATGCCCTCATTGTAATGGTGTCGGCCGTTTACGGCCTCTTTTTTTCGCGCCGTCGCCCCCGTGGCGGCCGCGTTTTACCTACCGATAGGAGAACCAGGTGCGCTGGTTACCGCTACTGCTGATATTTCTGCTGGCTTACATAGAAATATCCATCTTTATCAAAGTCGCCGCCGTGCTCGGCGTGGCTGTCACCCTGTTGCTGGTGGTGTTCAGCTCCTGCGTCGGCATTTCGCTGGTGCGCAATCAGGGCATGAAAACCTTCGTGCAGATGCAGCAAAAACTGGCGGCCGGCGAAAGCCCGGCGGCGGAAATGGTGAAAAGCGTTTCGCTGGTGCTGGCGGGCTTCCTGCTGCTGATTCCGGGCTTCTTCACCGACTTCCTCGGCCTGCTGCTGCTGCTGCCGCCGGTGCAAAAATCGCTGACGCTGAAGCTGATGCCGCATCTGTCGGTGTATCGCCCCGGCGGTTGGACGGGCGGCGACGCCGCCAACGGCAACACCTTTGACGGCGAATTCCAGCGCAAGGACGACGAGCGCCCGGTGCTGGAACACCGCCCGGACGAGGATCGCAAACCTCACGATCGTTAAGCAAACGCGGCCCAGGCCGCGTTTTTCATCTCTGCGGCACTCGCCGAACCAAAAATGCGAAATTTTTTTCGTTAGCCCCCTTGAAGGGGGCTGGAACGCCCCCATCTCAAATGCCACGAGGCCGGTAATAACAACCATCCGGTGTACAACCCTAAATCTGATAGAGACCTTCTTACAGGAGAGCGTTCAATGAGTATTCGTCCATTGCATGACCGCGTTATCGTCAAGCGCAAAGAAGTTGAATCAAAATCTGCTGGCGGCATCGTCCTGACTGGCTCTGCTGCGGGTAAATCCACTCGCGGTGAAGTGGTTGCAGTGGGTAAAGGGCGTGTGCTGGAAAACGGCAACATCCAACCGCTGGATGTGAAAGTTGGCGATATCGTGATTTTCAACGACGGCTACGGCGTGAAAGCAGAGAAGATCGACAATGAAGAAGTGTTGATCATGTCCGAAAGCGACATTCTGGCAATTGTTGAAGCGTAATTGCGCTTTATCTTCTGAACTGAACGAGTTGAAGGGAAATACCAATGGCAGCTAAAGACGTAAAATTCGGCAATGACGCTCGCGTGAAAATGCTCCGCGGCGTGAATGTTCTCGCTGATGCAGTAAAAGTGACCCTGGGCCCGAAAGGCCGCAACGTAGTGCTGGATAAATCTTTCGGCGCACCGACCATCACCAAAGACGGCGTTTCCGTTGCGCGTGAAATCGAGCTGGAAGACAAGTTCGAGAACATGGGCGCACAGATGGTGAAAGAAGTGGCCTCCAAAGCGAACGACGCGGCGGGCGACGGCACCACCACGGCAACCGTACTGGCTCAATCCATCATCACCGAAGGCCTGAAAGCGGTTGCTGCCGGCATGAACCCGATGGATCTGAAGCGCGGCATCGACAAAGCGGTTGTCGCTGCGGTTGAAGAACTGAAAAAACTGTCCGTACCTTGCTCCGATTCCAAAGCTATCGCTCAGGTGGGCACCATCTCCGCCAACTCCGACGAAACCGTGGGTAAACTGATCGCGGAAGCGATGGAGAAAGTGGGCAAAGAAGGCGTTATCACCGTTGAAGAAGGCACCGGCCTGCAAGACGAGCTGGACGTGGTTGAAGGTATGCAGTTCGACCGCGGTTACCTGTCCCCATACTTCATCAACAAGCCGGAAACCGGTTCTGTTGAGCTGGAAAGCCCGTTCATCCTGCTGGCTGACAAGAAGATCTCCAACATCCGCGAAATGCTGCCGGTGCTGGAAGCCGTTGCCAAAGCAGGCAAACCGCTGCTGATCATCGCTGAAGACGTTGAAGGTGAAGCGCTGGCGACCCTGGTGGTCAACACCATGCGCGGCATCGTGAAAGTGGCTGCCGTTAAGGCGCCTGGCTTCGGCGACCGTCGTAAAGCCATGCTGCAGGACATCGCGACCCTGACTGCCGGTACCGTTATCTCTGAAGAGATCGGTCTGGAGCTGGAAAAAGCCACCCTGGAAGACCTGGGTCAGGCGAAACGCGTTGTCATCAACAAAGACACCACCATCATCATCGATGGCGTGGGCGACGAAGCGACCATCCAGGGCCGCGTTGCTCAGATCCGTCAGCAGATCGAAGAAGCGACCTCTGACTACGATCGTGAAAAACTGCAGGAGCGCGTAGCGAAACTGGCCGGCGGCGTTGCCGTTATCAAGGTTGGCGCAGCGACTGAAGTTGAAATGAAAGAGAAGAAAGCCCGCGTTGAAGACGCCCTGCACGCAACCCGCGCCGCAGTGGAAGAAGGCGTGGTTGCCGGCGGCGGCGTCGCGCTGATCCGCGTTGCAGGCAAAATCGCCGCGCTGAAAGGCGACAACGAAGACCAGAACGTGGGTATCAAAGTTGCGCTGCGCGCAATGGAAGCCCCTCTGCGTCAGATCGTGGTTAACGCCGGTGAAGAAGCTTCCGTTATCGCCAACCAGGTGAAAGCGGGCGAAGGCAGCTACGGCTACAACGCTTACTCTGAAGAATACGGCGACATGATCGCGATGGGTATCCTGGATCCAACCAAAGTGACCCGTTCTGCTCTGCAGTACGCGGCTTCTGTGGCTGGCCTGATGATCACCACCGAATGCATGGTCACCGACCTGCCGAAGGCTGACGCACCGGATCTGGGCGCAGCAGGCGGCATGGGTGGCATGGGCGGTATGGGCGGCATGATGTAATCATCCCCCACACGCTTGTGTGCTGAGAACCCCGGTCAAACGACCGGGGTTTTTTTATCTTAAAAATCAATAAAAAGAATGTTTGTTTAGTGTGTTATTAGTTCACTGAATGAATTATTGCATTATTTTGCTTTTACCCTAAACCGTTGTCGTTTCGTACCGATATAGCCCCTACCGGGCGGGGAATTTTCCCCCGCCGGGGTGACTGTCAACGGAGACGACTTATGCTGAAAAATATGAAAATAGCCACCTGGCTGATGTTGATGCTGTTGCTGCTGGGCTTGATGCCCATGGGAACCGGCGCCATCGCCTTCTATTTCATGCAGCAAAACGGCAACAGCATCGGCAGGATGAGCACTTTCTCCGACGAGGAAGCGGCGCTGAACCGCAGCTGGCGTTCCTTGCTGCAAACGCAGACGCTGATCGACAACCTGGCGTTCGAGCGTATGGCGCAGACCAGCAGAGCCGATATTCAGCAGGGCATTGATGAGGCGCGCGGCGAGCTGCGCGGCGCCGATGTCGCTTTCAATCTGTTCTGGGATACGCCGGGCCTGACGGTATCGCGCCCGGAGCTGGGCGAGGCGATGAAAAAGGTCTACCTGGCGCAGCAGAGAGTGCTGAAGCAAGAGTTGACGCTGCTGGCCGAGACGCCGCAGGCATCGTTGATTGAACGGCTGCACGCCATGGCGGCCGAGAAGCGTCAGGTGCGCCAACGGTTGGACGGCCAGTTTGCCGACTACATGCGGGCGACGGTGGCTGCTCACCGTCTGGCGGTGGAGGAGGCGGAGCAGACTCAGAAAGTGTTCGCCCGCCTGCTGAGCGGCACCCTGGCGGCGATCCTGCTGCTGCTGGTCGCCGTACAGCGTGATTTCCGCCGGCGCCTGATCCTGCCGCTGCGCCAGATTGCCGAACATTTGCAAAAGGTTGGGCGTGGCGATCTGCGCAGCAAGATCGTGGCGCGCAGCAACGATGAGATTGGCATGCTGTTCGCCAGCCTGCAGGCGATGCAGCAGGAGCTGAGCGCCACCGTGCAGCAGGTGCGTGACGGCGTGGAGTCGATCAACCACGGCACGCATGAGATTGCCGTCGGCAACGCCGATCTTTCCAGCCGCACAGAAGAACAGGCCAGCGCGCTGACGGAAACCGCCGCCAGCATGGAACAGATCACCGCCACGGTGCGGCAAAACGCCGATAACGCCAACCAGGCCGCCGGGATGGTCAATCAGACCGCCGGCATTGCCCGCAACGGCGAAACGCTGATGGCCAGCGCGGTCGACAAGATGCGGGCGATCAACGACAGCGCGCGTCAGGTGGGGGATATTACCAGCGTGATCGACGGCATCGCCTTCCAGACCAACATTCTGGCGCTGAACGCCGCCGTCGAGGCCGCGCGCGCCGGGGAGCAGGGGCGGGGTTTTGCGGTGGTGGCCGGCGAAGTGCGCAACCTGGCGCAGCGCTGCGCGACTTCGGCCAAGGAGATCAGCAGCCTGGTCGACGGCGTCACCGGCGATATCGCCGCCGGCGTGCGGCTGGTGGAACAGGCGGGCGAGACGATGAATGCCATCGTCGGCTCGGTGAATCAGGTGACGTCGCTGATGGATAACATCTCGTACGCGTCGCAAGAGCAAAGCAAGGGCGTTGAGCAGGTCGGGGTGGCGGTGACCCAGATGGATCAGGTAACCCAGCAGAATGCCGCGCTGGTGGAAGAGGTGGCGACCACCGCCGTCGGCGTGGAGGAGCAGGCGGCCCTGCTGGCGCAGGCGGTGGCGGTATTCCAACTGGCGGGAGAGCCGGCAGCGTCGGCTTCGGCGGCCGGTGCCGGCTGGGTATAATGCCGCCGCTCTGTATTTGATGATATTTTTGCCGCCCGGGGCGATTTAGCTGGTAAACTGGTTAGTCATCAGCTGTCGCTCAAGACGTTGGCCCGCTCGCGCGGCAACGGATGCTTAAGAGATGGCATCGCTTTCTGATATACCCTATGGATTTCAAGTTGTAGCTAGGCGGCCAGCTCGTGAGTCCCCAGGCGCTTACTTGAGTAAGTAACTGGGGTGAGCGAGTGCAGTCAACAACGCTACAGCTTGAAAGGCGACGGGTAGAAGATTTTGCGTAATTCTCAACATCGAATGGGGAACAAGATGCGGATTAAAGCCTTACTGGGTCTTTCGGCAGCGGTGCTGCTGGCGGGTTGCAGCACCACTCATGAACTGACCGCTGCGGGTCAGCAGATCAAGTTCACCGACAGCAAGCCGGCGGCGGAATGCCAGCTGCTGGGGGAAGTGACCGGCACCCAGAGCAACTGGCTGTCCGGCAACGGCGGTGAGGGCAGCTCCATGCGCGGTGCGGCCAACGATCTGCGCAACAAGGCGGCGGCAATGGGCGGCAACGTGATCTACGGCGCCAACAGCCCAAGCCAGAACCTGCTCTCCAGCTTCGCGCCGCTGGACAGCAAAATGGTCGGCCAGGTTTACAAGTGCCCGTAAGGCGCTGAGGCCAAACGCCGCACAGAGATAAAAAAAGAGGAATGCCACGGCATTCCTCTTTTCGTTCCATCAGGCCATGTGGCGCGCATCACTCCTGCATCAGGCGCAGGTCGATCGGTGTTTTGCTCGGTTCGCCGCCCACTTCACGCGTCAGGCGCGGCACCAGATAACCGGACACCTTGCTCAGCAGCGCCTGCATGATGACGCGCGCTTCATCGTCGCTGACCATGAAGTGCGCCGCGCCCTGCACCTTGTCCAGCACGTGAATGTAGTAGGGCAGGATGCCGGCGTCGAACAGCGCGTTGCTGAGCGCGGCCAGCGTGTCGGCGTCATCGTTGACGTCGCGCAGCAGCACGCTTTGATTGAGCAGCGTGACGCCGGCGAGGCGCAGCTGAGCCATGGCACTCTGCAGCTCGCGGTCGATTTCGTTGGCGTGGTTGATATGCGTAACCACCAGCACCTGCAGGCGCGAGGCCGACAGCAGGCGGCACAGCGCCGGCGTAATGCGCGCCGGGATCACCACCGGCAGACGGGTGTGAATGCGCAGGCGTTTCAGGTGCGGGATGGTCTCCAGTTCGCCGACCAGCCACTCCAGCTCGCTGTCTTTGGCCATCAGCGGATCGCCGCCGGAAAAAATGATCTCGTCGAGTTCCGGGTGTTGGCGGATATAATCCAGCGCCTGCCGCCAGTTGTTCTTGTTGCCCTGATTATCCTGATAGGGGAAGTGGCGGCGGAAGCAGTAACGGCAGTTGACCGCACAGCCGCCTTTGACCAGCAGCAGCGCGCGATTGCGGTATTTGTGCAGCAGGCCCGGCACCACGCTGCGCTGCTCATCGAGCGGATCGGTGGTGAACCCTGGGGCGTTGATGAACTCCTCTCTGGCGGTCAGAACCTGGCGCAGCAACGGGTCGTTGGCATCGCCGGGGCGCATGCGCGCAGCGAAGGCGCGCGGCACGCGCAGGGCAAACAGCCGGCGGGCATCGCGCCCCTGCGGCAGTTCCGGGTGCGTATTCAGTGACAAAAGCTGCAGTAATTCATCGGGATCGGTAATAACATCGGCGAGTTGATGCAACCAATCTTCTCTATGTGCCGTACTTTGGGTTATAATGTGTGCCATTTTTTTGGCTAAGCTACCAGTTCAAATATTCAGAGGGCCATCATGGCGACTTATTCTAGCAACGATTTCCGTCCGGGTCTTAAAATCATGTTCGAGGGCGAACCTTACGCCGTCGAAGCCAGTGAGTTCGTTAAGCCGGGCAAAGGCCAGGCGTTTGCACGCGTGAAAATGCGCCGTCTGCTGACCGGCACCCGCGTGGAAAAAACCTTCAAGTCTACCGATTCTTGCGAAGGCGCAGACGTGATGGACACCAACATGAACTACCTGTACAGCGACGGTGAGTTCTACCACTTCATGCACCCTGAGTCTTTCGAACAGCATCAGGTTGACGGCAAAACCGTCGGCGACGCGGCCAAATGGCTGCAGGATAACGCAGAGTGCATCATCACCCTGTGGGATGGCCGTCCAATCGCCGTTCAGCCGCCGAACTTTATCGAAGCGGAAATCACCGATACCGATCCTGGCCTGAAAGGCGATACCGCAGGGACTGGCGGCAAGCCGGCGACCCTGAGCACCGGCGCCGTGGTAAAAGTGCCGTTGTTCGTCCAGATCGGCGAAGTGATCAAGGTTGACACTCGCTCTGGCGAATACGTCTCTCGCGTTAAGTAAGTTTCAAAACAGAGGAACCCCCGCGGTTCCTCTGTTTTATCCCATCCTCGTTCGTTGGCAGAAAATCCGCATGTTCAAGAAAACGCTGTTGGCCGTGCTCTCCCTGTTGTTCCTTTTCTCCCTCAGCAGTTGCAATACGTTTCGCGGTTTCGGCGAAGACGTTCAGCATCTCGGCGGCGCCATCTCCCGCACGGCCAGCTGATCCTGCCTTTAACCCGATGTATTTGCGCCACAAAGCCGGTCACGATCCCACACCCTCCGTCAATTTTGACTACGCTTAGAAAGCCGTACTTTTTCATCAACGACAAATAAGGACTTTCTTATGCTGAAGAAAAGTATTATCGCGATCTTCTCTTTGATGATTTTGAGCTCGCTGACCGCCTGCAATACCACCCGCGGTGTGGGTGAAGACATTCAGGCCGGCGGCAAGGCTATTCAGCGCAGCGCGGAATAATCCGCATTCCACCCGGCGGCGTTCCGGCTGCGGAGAGCCGCCACATTTCTATCCCTTGCCTGAGCGTTAACGCTGCTGCTATCCTGCCGCAGTGCGGGTGAGGTTACCCGTCATGCATCACCTCGCTGAACGGGACGACCCGTTTACGCGTCATTTTATCGGGGACGACCCCAGTGGTAGGGAGGCCGTCTCATGGCTTGGATTATTCTGCTTATCGCCGGTTTGCTCGAAGTGGTTTGGGCTATCGGTCTGAAATACACCCACGGTTTTACCCGGCTGACGCCGAGCATTATCACCATCGCCGCGATGGTGGTCAGCATGTTGCTGTTGGCCAATGCCATGAAAACGCTGCCCGCCGGCACCGCCTACGCGGTGTGGACCGGCATCGGCGCGGTGGGCGCGGCCATCATGGGCATGGTGCTGTTGGGGGAATCGACCAATATCGCGCGCATCATCAGCCTGTGCCTGATCGTGGTCGGCATACTCGGGTTGAAGTTCAGCAGTCACTGATCGGCGGACTGCTGCACCCAGATCAGCTTGTCGGTGGCGAAACCGTAGCCTTTGGCTGTCTGCAATAAACGGTCGCGCACGGCGGCGTCAAGCGTCGGCGTGCGCGACAGGATCCACAGATAGTCGCGGTTCGGGCCGCAAACCAGCGCGTAGTGGTAGTCCGGGTCCAGGGCAATCACGTTATAGCCGCCATAGAAGGGGCCGAAGAACGACACTTTCAGCGCCGCGATCTGCGGTGAACCGATAAAGTAGGCTTTGCCTTCGCTTTCTTGCCATTGCTGTTTCTGCGGATTGAAGCCGCGATTGATGACTTTCAGTCCGCCGTCGGCGCGCGGGCTGTAGTGGGCGGTCACCTGCTGCAAACCGCGTTCAAAGCGATGATCCAGACGTGCAATCTCATACCAGGTGCCGAGATAGCGCTGGCTGTCGAAAGGGGTCACGACCTTGATGTCTTTAGGCGGGGAGACGCTGCAAGCGACGGAGAGCAGGGCGGAAAGCATGACGCTAAGCTTTGACCATAAACGCATCGGTGGCTCCTGTTTACCGGGGGCGAGTAGACAGTGTAGCCGATGAGAAAAGGGCGGCCAACGGGCGTTGGCCGCCTGAGCGGTTTACAGCGTGACGACGCCGATGACGGTGACCACGCTAAGGATCGCCGCCAGACCGTAGAACACCCACTTGCCGGCCGGCACGTGGATCTTCAGATCGTGCATCGCATGGTGGATGCGGTGCAGGCCGCACCACAGCGGCAGAATGATCATCAGCAGCAGGAACAGGCGGCCGATCAGGCTCTGGCAGAACGCCAGCACGCGCTCGTAACCCAGCGTCTCACCGGGGAACAGCCCCAGCGGCAGCAGAATGCCGATCAGCAGCACGATGGCCGGCGCGACGATCGCCCCCCACATACCGCCGGCGCCGAACAATCCCCAGAAAACCGGCTCGTCGGAACGTTTAGGTGCTTGATTTATCATGTTTCCTCCGGATTAGATCAGGGCCACGGCCAGGATGACCACGCTGACGACGATGGTGACGGCCCACAGCCCTTTCACGATGGGGCCCGGCCCCATTTTCTCGCTGTTGACCACGATATTGGCGGCCTTCGGCGCCAGATCGAACCAGGTTTTGGTATGCAGCGCCGCCGCCAGCAGGGCGACGACGTTGATCAACAGCACCAGCGGATTCTGCAAGAAACCGACGAAGCCGGCCCAGCTCTCGGCGCCGCCCTTCAGCGCGAACACGCCGTAGAGCAGCACGATGCTGAACCACACCGCCAGCACCGAGGTGCCTTCGCGCAGCATGTAGAAACGGTAGAAGCCGAGCTTTTGCCACCAGGTGGGCGTCATGGTGCGCACATAGGGCTTACGTTGAGTTGTCATGGCAATTTTTCTCCCTTATTGCGGCTTCAGCATGGCGATCATGAAGTCTTTGGCGCTCTCCACCTTGCCCTGCTGGATGGCGGCGGCGGGATCGACGTGTTTCGGGCAGACTTCAGAGCAATAGCCGACGAAGGTGCAGCTCCAGACGCCGTTTTGGCCGTTGAGCTGCGGCATGCGCTGTTTCTTGCCGTGGTCGCGGTTGTCCAGGTTATAGCGGTGCGCCAGCGTGATCGCCGCCGGGCCGATAAACTCGGGGTTGAGGCCGAACTGCGGGCACGCGGCGTAGCACAGGCCGCAGTTGATGCAGCCGGAGAACTGGTGGTATTTGGCCATCTGCGCCGGGGTCTGCACGTTCGGGCCATCCTCCGGTTTGCGATCGTTACCGATGATGTACGGTTTGATCGCCTCCAGGCTTTCGATGAAGTGGGTCATGTCCACCACCAGATCGCGCTCGATCGGGAAGTTGCCCAGCGCTTCGACCTTCATGCCGCCGACGTAGTCGCGCAGGAAGGTTTTGCACGCCAGCTTCGGCACGCGGTTGACCATCATGCCGCAGGAGCCGCAGATCGCCATGCGGCAAGACCAGCGGTAGGAGAGGTCTGGCGCCAGGTTATCCTTGATGTAGCCCAGCGCATCGAGCAGCGAGGTCTGTTCATCATAAGGCACGGCGTAAGTGACGAAATGCGGCTCGGCGTCACTTTCCGGGTTATAGCGCATGACGTCGATCTTCAGGGTTTGCATCTCAGCCATTTGCCTGCTCCTTATTCTTTTTCTCCTGCGCTTCGGCTTCTGCGCCGTAGACGCGTTTGGCCGGCGGCAGCTTGGTGATTTTCACGTCGCTGTATTCGAGACGCGGCGCGCCCTGCGGGTTATGGAACGCCAGCGTATGCTTGAGGAAGTTGACGTCGTCACGCTCGGTGCAGCCTTCGTCCAGGCGCTGGTGGGCGCCACGCGACTCTTTGCGGTTAAATGCGGAGTGCGCCATGCATTCGGCGACGTCCAGGCCGTAGCCCAGCTCGATGGTGTACAGCAGATCGGTATTGAACACGCTGGTGTTGTCGGTGATTTTGACGCGTTTGAAGCGCTCTTTCAGCTCGGCCAGCTTATCGATGGTTTTTTGCATCAGCTCCGGCGTGCGGTAGATGCCGCAGCCTTCTTCCATCGACAGCCCCATTTCGTCGCGGATCTTCGCCCAGTTTTCGTTGCCTTCCTGCTTCATCAGGTTGCTCAGGCGGGTTTCGACGTCGCGGGTTTGCGCATCCAGCGCGGCGCCGTTGGCCGGCGCGGTTTCCAGCGCGCGGCGCGCCGCGTGCTCACCAGCGACGCGGCCGAATACCACCAGTTCCGCCAGCGAGTTGGAGCCGAGACGGTTGGCGCCGTGCAGGCCGACGGAGGAACATTCGCCGACCGCGAACAGCCCCTTGATGCGGGTTTCGCAGTTCTGGTCGGTTTCAATGCCGCCCATGGTGTAGTGCGCGGTAGGGCGCACCGGGATCGGATCTTTCACCGGATCGACGCCGACATAGGCCTTGGCCAGTTCGCAGATGAACGGCAGCCGTTCCAGCAGCTTTTTCTCGCCCAGGTGGCGCAGATCGAGGTAGACCACGTCGCCGCGTGGGGTGGCGATGGTGCGGCCGGCGCGCCATTCGTGCCAGAAGGCCTGGGACACTTTGTCGCGCGGGCCCAGCTCCATGTATTTGTTCTTCGGCTCGCCCAGCGGGGTTTCCGGGCCCATGCCGTAGTCTTGCAGGTAGCGGTAGCCGTCTTTGTTCACCAGGATGCCACCTTCGCCGCGGCAGCCCTCGGTCATCAGGATGCCGGAACCGGGCAGGCCGGTCGGGTGATACTGCACGAACTCCATGTCGCGCAGCGGTACGCCGTGGTGGAACGCCATGCCCATGCCGTCGCCGGTGACGATGCCGCCGTTGGTGTTGTAGCGGTAAACGCGCCCGGCGCCGCCGGTGGCCATCACCACCGCGTTGGCGCGGATCTGCACGCGGGTGCCTTCCATCATGTTGAGCGCCACCAGGCCGCGCGCCTGGCCGTCATCCACCAGGATATCCAGCACGAAGTGCTCGTCGAAGCGTTGAATTTGCGGGTATTTCAGCGAGGTCTGGAACAGGGTGTGCAGCATGTGGAAGCCGGTCTTGTCGGCGGCGAACCAGGTGCGTTCGATCTTCATGCCGCCGAAACGCCGCACGTTGACCGAACCGTCCGGTTTGCGGCTCCACGGGCAGCCCCACTGTTCGAGCTGGGTCATCTCGCGCGGGCACTGATGCACGAAGTGATCGACCACGTCCTGCTCGCACAGCCAGTCGCCGCCGGCGACGGTGTCGTGGAAGTGGTAGTCGAAGGTATCGTGATCCTGAGTGACGGCGGCGGAGCCCCCCTCGGCGGCGACCGTGTGGCTGCGCATCGGGTAGACCTTAGAGATCAGCGCGATTTTCAGTTGGGGATTGGCTTCCGCTGCGGCTATTGCTGCACGTAAACCAGCGCCCCCGGCCCCAATAATGGCAAGATCGGCGTTAAAGGTTTGCACTGCATTCCTCCAATGTTCTTGTTAAGAACGGCAAGTTAAATATCTATGCTTAAAATTTAGCGAACTCTTCGGGTGCTAACTAATTGAACCGATTAATGTTGCTTAAAGGTTAAGGATAGATATCTCCCACCAATAATGGGGAATTAACTATACCTAAAGTTAAGTAGTCGAAATTTGATGTGATCGATTGTTTTGTCGATTAACGCTTGCCCAACAGGCTTGCCTGCCTTTTCGCGCGTTCGGCGTGCTTTACCCTTTTTAACGCGCTTTTGCCGCCTATTTATCGGAAATTGGCGTTATGGCCGGTTGCGCATCGTGAAGAATTTGTTTGGCTGCAAGGATGCGAGTAGACTGCATCCCCTGTTTGATTTCGGAGTTAATTACCATGAGCGAAACGGCAAGCTGGCAGCCTAGTGCACCCATCGCCAATTTGTTGAAACGCGCAGCGATTCTGGCTGAGATCCGGCGTTTCTTCGCCGATCGTGGCGTGCTGGAAGTTGAGACGCCCACCATGAGCCAGGCGACGGTCACCGACGTTCACCTGTTCCCGTTCGAGACGCGTTTCGTCGGGCCGGGGGCGGCAGAGGGCCTGACGCTATACATGATGACCAGCCCGGAATATCACATGAAGCGCCTGCTGGCGGCGGGCAGCGGCCCGATCTACCAAATGGGGCGCAGCTTCCGCAATGAAGAAGCCGGGCGGCATCACAACCCGGAATTCACCATGCTGGAGTGGTACCGTCCGCACTACGACATGTACCGCCTGATGAATGAGGTGGACGATCTGCTGCAACAGGTGCTGGACTGCGAGAGCGCGGAGACCCTGTCTTATCAGCAGGCGTTCCTGCGCCATCTGGACATCGATCCGCTGTCGGCGGAGAAGGCGCAGCTGCGCGAAGCGGCGGCCAAACTCGATCTGAGCAACATCGCCGATACCGAAGAAGATCGCGATACGCTGCTGCAGCTGCTGTTCACCGTGGGCGTGGAACCGCATATCGGCCGTGAAAAGCCGGCGTTCGTTTACCACTTCCCGGCCAGCCAGGCGGCGTTGGCGGAGATCAGCACCGAAGACCACCGCGTGGCGGAGCGTTTCGAGGTGTACTTCAAGGGCATCGAGCTGGCGAACGGTTTCCGCGAGCTGACCGACGGCCGTGAACAACAGCAGCGCTTTGAGCAGGACAACCGCAAACGCGCGGAGCGCGGCCTGCCGCAGCAGCCGATCGACTATCACCTGTTGGCGGCGTTGCAGCACGGCATGCCGGAATGTTCCGGCGTGGCGCTGGGCGTGGATCGTCTGGTGATGCTGGCGCTGGGCGCCGAGAGCCTGAGCGACGTGTTGGCCTTCCCGGTCGGGATCGCCTGACGTTTCAGGCGGGGAAAAAAGCAAAAAGGGTCGGCATTTGCCGACCCTTTTTTTATCGCGAGAAGCGCTTACAACCCCCCGGCGTCGCGCTTGGTGTTCGGCGCCGGCGTAGACGGCGGCGTACGGCCGTTGTTGGTCAACCGCGACAGCGTCTCGGTGCGCACCTGGAACGGCGGGTACGGCAGCGTGATGCCGTGCTCGCGATAGCCCGCCAGGATCAGCTGGTGGATCTCGTGGCGCAGCGGCATGCGGTGGCCCATCTCGGCGGCGTAAATACGCATCTCGAAGATCTGGATGCCCTGTTGCAGATCGACCAGGTAAACCTCCGGCGCCGGATTATCCAGCACCAGCGAACAGCGCTCGGCGGCGTTCATCAGGATCTTGGTCACCTCCTCGCTGTTGGCTTCGCCCGGCGCCGGTACGGTCAGCACCACACGGGTCAGGGTGTCCGACAGCGACCAGTTGACGAACTGTTCGGTGATGAACGCTTTGTTCGGCACGATGATCTCTTTGCGATCCCAGTCCGAAATGGTGGTGGCGCGGGTATTAATCTTGGTGACGGTGCCGGTCAGGTTGCGGATCGTCACGGTGTCGCCGATGCGGATCGGTTTCTCGAACAGGATGATCAGGCCGGAGATGAAGTTGGAGAAGATCTCCTGCATGCCGAAGCCCAACCCCAGACTGAGCGCGGTAACCACCCACTGCAGTTTTGACCATTCGATGCCGATCCAGGCGAAGCTGAGCACCGCGCCGAACAGCAGCAGCAAGTACTTGGTGATGGTGGTGATGGCGTAGCCGGTGCCCGGCGACAGATCCAGGTGCTGCAGCACCGCCAGCTCCAGCAGCGCCGGCAGGTTGCGCACCAGCTGCATGGTGATGATCAGCACCAGAATGGCGATCAGCACCGCGCCGAGGGTGATCGGATGGGCGGTTTCCACGCCGTTGACCGTCGAAGTCACGTCCCACAGCGAGATGTTTTCCAGGAAGGCGAACGCGGAGTGGATCTCGGACCACAGCACGATCACCGACACCAGCGCGATCAGCGTCAGGATCGAACGCACCAGCCGCAGCGACTGGGCGCTGATGGTGTCCAGATCGAAGTCCGAATCGTCCGGATCGATGGCGCCTTCGGTGCTGTTTGGGGTGTGCGAGGTTTCGTCTTCGCCGCGGGCGCGCTGGGCCAGGATGTCGGCGCGGCGCTGTTTGGCGCGATCGAAGGCGATGCGCCGCCGTTGGATCAGCATCCAGCGGCGGATGATGTGGTAGATGACCAGCAACAGGAACCAGATCGCCACCGAGGTCTCCAGGCGCGCCAACAGCGCCTGCGCGGTGGTGAGGTAACCGACGGTCGACGCCAGCGCCGCCAGCAGCGGCGCCGACAGCAGCAGCCCCCAGAAGGCGCTGTTGAGCATGTTGTCGCCGGAGCCGTTTTTATCCAGATACAGCGGAATGCCGGCGCGTTTCAGGCTGTGGGTGACCAGCGCCAGCGCCAGACACAGCAGGATGAAGCACAGCCGCCCCAGCGTATTGGCGAACTCGCGTTCTTTCAGGCTATCGAAGGTGATCAGCGCCATGATCAGTGGCACGATCAGCCAGATCGACATCTTGTAGTAGCGCATGGCGCGCGAAACCTGCTTCGCCGGCCAGCGGAAGTGCACGATGAACAGCCCCTGCGGGTGGGCGAAGGCGGCGCAGATCATGCAGATCCACAGGATCGGCAGCGTGGCGGTCACCCCTTTGCCGATCGCTTCCGCCACCGGGTAGTTCCAGGCGCTTTGCAGGCCGTAACCGAGCGCGGCCCACAGCACCGGCAGCGGCATCGCCACCAGAATCGACCAGAACACGGTGCGCACCGTGAGGAAGAATTCGTCCTGCGTCACCTTGCCGACGCGGCTGCTGGCGCGCTCGAGGAAGGCGTGATAGTGCTTGCGTGAACTGATGCTGAAAATCACCAGCAGCAGGGCACCGAAGATCGGGATCAGCGTTTCGCGGCTGGTCACCATCATCATGAAGGCGCCGCCGAGCTGCGACAGCGTGTCCAACGACAGGACGCGCGTCAGATCGTGCGCCACGTTGAGCGGATAAGAGAAGTTGATCGGATTGACGTCCGGCACCCAGAACAGATAGCGGTGGGTGGCGTCGCGAATTTCATTTAACGCTTCGATCAGCTGGGTGTTGGCCACCTTCAGCTTGGTCAGCTCGAGGATTTGGGTGTCGCAACCGGACAGCAGCGAGTTCAGCAGCTCGCGCTGGGTGCGCAGCTGGGCATCGACGATGCGCTGCTCCTGGCTGGTCAGCGCGCTGCCGTCGTCGCGCTTGAATTCGCGCTGCGACAGCTTTTCCAGCTGATTTTCAAACTGCAGGCGCTGCACGCGCAGCTGGGCCATGTCGCCGTCCAGCTGTTGCGGCTTGGGCATTTCCGGCAGCGTCGCCACCTGGGCGCGCAGGGTTTCCCCCAGCGCCGACGACGAGCCGAGCCATTGGGCCTGTTCGATGATGGTGCTCAGCGCCTGGCGCACCTGCAGCGTCTGCGCCGCCGCCTGCCGCTGCTGCGACGAAATCAGATCCATGCGCTGCGCCTGGCTGTTCAGCGCGGCGGACAGTTCGCGGTTGATCTGCAACTGTTGGCTGATGCTTCTTGGCAAGTCGCCATTCTGCTCGGCCAACTGCTCGGTTTTTTCCAGCGCCAGTTCCGCTTCGCGTTGGCGTTGGGCATTGAGGTTGTTGCGCAGCGCCTGCAGCTGCACGTCTATTTTCTCGTGGCGCTTTTTATAGACCTCGGCGCGCATGCGCGCCAGCTCCTGCCGGTTGTTGGCCGACAGTTGCGCCAGCTCCAGCTCGTCCACTTTGGCTTTGCGCGCCGCCGCTTCGGTCTGCAGCAGGGCCAGGGCGGCCTGCGCGTACGGCGTGGTCGGGTTGGCAGGCTGCGCCTGCAGGCGGCGCTGCACTTCCGTCAGCGCACGGCGAGCGTCGGTCTGCTGCTGCGGCAACTGGCCGAGCGAATCGCTGATTTCCCGCGTGCGATCCTGTTCTTGCTGCAGCAGGCGCGCCTGTTCCAGCAGCAGGCTGCTGGTTTGCAGGATCTGCTGTTCCAGCTCGGCGGCCGGCAGATCGTCGCCGTTCGGCAGGATCTTGTTGCTTTCCAGCACCAACTGACGGCGCAGTTCCTGCGTCATCTTCGGGAAATCGTCGATCACTCTCTGATACTGCTCGGAGCGAGTCTGCGACTCTTTGCGCTCCGTCAGCCAGTTGAGGGCGCTTTGCAGCGCCTCGGTGGTCTCCGCCTGATTCGGCGCGTTTTTGCTGCTTTCCGCCTGCTTCAGCTCCTGTTTGAGCTGGGTCTCGGTCGGCACGGGGGCGGCCAGCGCCGGTTGCCACAGCAGGCAACCGAGCAAAAGCGTGATGAAAAGGCGCACGGCGTCGATTCCTTTAGAGCGGGGTCTGTGGTGTTTCAGCGGCGGCCGGGATTTCGGCGAAGGCTTCACCCATGCGGGTGACGGTGCCGTTATGCAGCTGCGGCGCGAACTGCACGCTGCCTGCGGTAAACAGGTTGATCACCGTGGAGCCGAGTTTGAAACGGCCCATCTCGGCGCCTTTTTCCAATGTGATGGCGCCTTCTTCGCCGGCGGCCGGGTAGGTCCAGCGCTTGATAATGCCTTCGCGCGGCGGCGTGACGGTGCCGGCCCAGACGGTTTCAATGCTGCCGACGATGGTGGCGCCGACCAGGATTTGCACCATCGGCCCGATGTCGGTGTCGAAGACGCAGATCACGCGCTCGTTGCGTGCGAACAGGTTAGGCACGTTGGCGGCGGTGAGCGGGTTGACCGAGAACAGATCGCCCGGCACATAGATCATTTCGCGCAGTACGCCGGCACACGGCATGTGTACGCGGTGATAGTCGCGCGGCGCCAGGTAGGTGGTGGCGAACAGGCCGTTGCGGAACGGCTCGGCCAACAGGTAGTTGCCGGCCAGCAGCGCTTCCAGGCTGTAGTGGTGGCCTTTGGCCTGGAAGATTTGGTCCTCGCGGATCGGGCCGAGCTGGCTGATGGCGCCATCGGCGGGCAGCGCCAGCCAGTTGGCGTCGGCGACGATCGGGCGCGCGCCATCGCGCAGCGGGCGCACGAAGAAATCGTTGAAGGTGGCGTAAGACGCCAGGTCCGGGTTTTGCGCTTCCTGCATGTCCACGCGGTAGTAGCGGGCGAAGGTTTTGACCACCAGTTGGGTCAGCCAGCCGGCACGTTTGTCGGCGCCCCAGCCCGCCAGGCGGGTCAGCGCCAGCTTCGGCAGCCAATATTGCAGTTTAATCTTGATGCTATCCAGCACGTTAACCTCGTGAATCAGGGTAAAGGGCGCGCATTGTAACGAGGGCTCCGCCGTCGTCAATGCCCGCCCGTCAGTGTCAGTCTGCGGCGTCCGTGAAGTTCTTGCGAACCTTCACCTGCGCCATGCTTTCCAGAATGCGGTGGTAGTTGTCGAAACGCTCTTGCGCGATATCGCCTTTCTCCATCGCCGCGCGGATAGCGCAACCGGGATCGGTATCGTGGCGGCAGTCGCGGAATTTGCAACCGCCTAAATAATCACGGAATTCGACAAAGCCGCGGGTAATTTGTTCCGGCTCCAGGTGCCACAGGCCAAACTCGCGCACTCCGGGGGAGTCGATCACGTCGCCGCCGTGCTGGAAGTGGTACAGCCGCGCGGCGGTGGTGGTATGTTGCCCGAGGCCCGAGACGTCGGAAACCTGATTTACCAGAATTTGCTCTTCAGACGGCGGCAGCAGCGCGTTCAGCAGGCTGGATTTGCCGACCCCCGACTGGCCGGCGAAGATGCTGATGCGCCCGGCCAGCGCCTGTTCGAACTCCGCCATGCCTTCCCGCGTTTGGCTGGAGACTTCCAGCACCCGGTAGCCAATCTTGCGATAGATATCCATCATGCCGTCGACCAGCTTGCGCGCTTCGGCGTCCAGCAGGTCAATTTTGTTGAGCACGATCAGCGGCTCGACTTCGAGCGTTTCGCAGGCCACCAGATAGCGGTCGATGATGTTCAGCGACAGCTCGGGCAGGATCGCCGACACGATGACGATCTGATTGATATTGGCGGCGATCGGCTTCACGCCGTCATAGAAGTCCGGGCGCGTCAGCACCGAGGTGCGCTCGTGCACCGCTTCCACGATGCCCTTCACCCCTTCATGGGTGCCCAGGCCGGGGCGCCACACCACGCGATCGCCGGTGACCAGCGAACGCAGCGTGCGGCGGATGTTGCAGCGGTGCTGAGTGCCATCCGGCGCCTCAACGTCGGCGTGCATGCCGAAACGGCTGATGACGACGCCTTCCTGCGGCTCGCCCAGCTGGGAATCATCCGGTTCCGGTTTGTTATCGGCGCGCTTCAAACGGCGCTGATGGTTCGCCTGCACGCGGCGTTGCTGACCTTTGGACAGTTTGTTCTTACTCACTGCGCCTCACTTGAATCGGTTTTATACCTTTACGTATATGCACAGCCGCGGCGGGGAGTTGCCCCCGGCGCAGCCTTGAACCCGTCAGGGTATATGTCGCCCAAGGCGACCAAAAAGACTATGATACACGCTATTTTATATTAAATAACCGTTGTTAGCCGCCGGCTGCGGCGCGTCGCCACCGGCGGCGCCCGTCGTCTCGTCCGCACAGCGTTTTTCTCTCGGCTTTTAGGCAGGAAACATCATGACAGGAAACGAAAATAACCTGATTTGGATCGATTTGGAGATGACCGGGCTGGATCCCGAGCGTGACCGCATTATCGAGATCGCCACGCTGGTCACCGACGCCAACCTGAACATCCTGGCGGAAGGGCCGGTGATCGCCGTGCACCAATCCGACGAGCAGCTGGCCTTGATGGACGAGTGGAACGTGCGCACCCATACCGGCAGCGGGCTGGTGGAGCGGGTGAAAGCCAGCCGCCAGGACGATCGCGCCGCCGAGCTGGAAACCATCGCCTTCCTGCAGCAATGGGTGCCGGCCGGCAAATCGCCGATCTGCGGCAACAGCGTGGGCCAGGATCGCCGTTTCCTGTTCCGCTACATGCCGGAGCTGGAAGCCTACTTCCATTACCGCTACCTGGACGTCAGCACGCTGAAGGAACTGGCGCGCCGTTGGAAGCCGGAAATTCTCGGCGGCTTTAAGAAGCAGGGCACCCATCAGGCGCTGGATGACATCCGCGAATCGGTGGCCGAACTGGCTTATTACCGCGAACATTTCATTCAGCTTTAAGGCGATGGCGGCCCCTGCGGGGAAAACACGCCGTTTTTAGCCGCTTAATTCGCCAATCTGGCGCTTTAATCGGCAATCAAACAAAAATCGCGTTTTTTTGCTTTCAGGGGCTTGCGGCAAAAAGGATTTCTCGTATAATGCGCACCCCGTACCGATGAAGAATTTCGTAACGTTCCACCATCGATACGCCGGGCGGGAATAGCTCAGTTGGTAGAGCACGACCTTGCCAAGGTCGGGGTCGCGAGTTCGAGTCTCGTTTCCCGCTCCAAATTCAACAATGTCGCGATGCGGCATGATGAATAAATAAAGCAGTATCAAGCAGTACCTATGCGACGCGGGAATAGCTCAGTTGGTAGAGCGCAACCTTGCCAAGGTTGAGGTCGCGAGTTCGAGCCTCGTTTCCCGCTCCAAAAATTCAAAGGTCACGCCAGTGTTTGGTGACCGGATGCCGAAAGCATCTCTATGCGGGAATAGCTCAGTTGGTAGAGCACGACCTTGCCAAGGTCGGGGTCGCGAGTTCGAGTCTCGTTTCCCGCTCCAATTTTCTCTTCGTTTCAAACTCAAGTCCAACGCCTTATCCGGCGCGGATTTTTGTCCCGTTTTACACGCCCGGTAAAAATGTTGTGAACAGAGTTATCCACAGCCTCTGCACATAAACTCGCCTGCCTGAAAAATCAACGTCATACAAATTAAATATTTATCTATTTGATTTATATGCTTATTTATTTATCCCAAAACGTTATGCCGATCACTTGCTCTTTTTGTTGCAGTTGAAAGACAACGTGTTTTTATTTTTATGCACAAATCCACAGAGTAAGGATGCCGGTGATACGGCCGCGCGGCGCACGCCGTCAGGCGTCCCTCGGCAAACCTTTTTCCACAGCCCGTATCAGCCGTTTTTTCTGTGCCGTCTGCACCTCGATGCCCTGCGCTTCACGGCGAGCAAGCTGTTGCGCCAGCGCCCAGTGGATATGTTCGTCCAGCATGCTGTCCTGGCCCAAACGCGTGCGCAGTGCGAGCACGACGCCGTCCTCATAAGGCGCATTGCCCAGCGCCACGGCGATATTGCGCAACCAGCGCAGGTGGCCGATGCGGCGTATCGCCGAGCCTTCGGTGATGCGCAGGAATTTTTCTTCTGTCCAGTTGAACAGATCGATCAGCTGCGGCGCATGCAGTGCGGCGCGCGGGCTGAAATCGTCTTCGTCAGTGAGCTGCGAAAAGCGATTCCACGGGCAGATCAGCTGGCAGTCGTCGCAGCCGTAGATGCGGTTGCCGAGCAGCGGGCGAAATTCTTCCGGGATCGAGCTTTCCAGCTCGATGGTCAGGTAGGAGATGCAGCGCCGGGCGTCGACGGTATAGGGGGCGACGATGGCGCCGGTCGGGCAAGTGGTGATGCAGGCGACGCAGCGGCCGCACTGTTCTTCCTGCGGCTGATCCACCGGCAGCGGCAAATCGATCAGCAACTCGCCGAGGAAAAACCACGACCCGGCTTCACGGTTGAGAATTAGTGAGTGTTTACCAACCCAGCCAATGCCCGCCTTGGCGGCCAGCGCGCGCTCCATCACCGGCGCAGAATCGACAAAGGGGCGGAAATTCAACTCGCCGCAGTATTCCTGGATCTGATCGCCCAGTTTTTTCAGGCGCTGGCGCAACAGCTTGTGATAGTCACGCCCCAGCGCGTAGCGGCTGACGTAGCCCAGTTGCGAATTCTGCAAGGTGCTGGCGAACGCCGCCTTGGCCGGCAGGTAGTTCATGCGCACGCTGATCACTCGCAGCGTGCCCGGCAACAGTTCGTGAGGGCGTGCGCGCAACATGCCGTGGCGCGCCATCCATTCCATCTCGCCGTGGTACTGCTTGTCGAGCCAGGCCTGCAGCTTCGGCTCTTCAAGGCTCAGATCGGTATCGCAGATGCCAACCTGCTGGAATCCTAGCGATTGCCCCCATAGCTTGATATGTTGGGCGAGTTGATGGAGATCGAGGGGGTGCGTCATGACGGGCCACAGTGAAAAAGCATACGCTGACAGTTTACCACACTCTGTCTGGCCTGCGGATTGGATCCGTCGCTCGGAACCCGCGGCGGCGGCCTCGCTCGGTATTTCTCTTTACGATTTGATGCAGCGCGCCGGTCAGGCGGCCTACGCGCTGGCGCGCAACGCGTATCCCTCCCGCGACCACTGGCTGGTGCTGTGTGGCCACGGCAACAACGGCGGCGACGGCTATGTGGTGGCGCGCCTGGCGAAGGCGGCAGGCGTGCAGGTGACGCTGATCGCCTGCGAAGGCGCACGCCCTTTGCCACCGGAAGCCGCAGTGGCTCGCGAGGCCTGGCAAGCTGCAGGCGGCGACATTCTGCCGGCGAACAGCCGCTGGCCGGCGTCTGTTTCGCTCATTATCGACGGCCTGCTGGGCACTGGCCTTGGCAGCGCGCCGCGTGCGCCTTACGACGCGCTGATCGAGGCCGCCAACCGCCATTCGGCGCCGGTGGTGGCGCTCGATGTTCCGTCCGGCTTGTTGGCGGAAAGCGGCGCGGCGCCAGGCGCGGTGGTGCGTGCCGCGCACACCGTCACGTTCATCGGCCTCAAACCGGGGCTGCTGACTGGCCAGGCGCGCGACTGGGTCGGGCAACTTCATCAGAATGCGCTAGGCTTATCGGGTTGGTTGGCGAAGCAACCGGAGCAGATTCAGCGGCTTACCGCCGAGGTGTTGCCGCGCTGGCTGCATCCGCGCCGCCCCTGCGCGCATAAGGGCGAGCATGGCCGCCTGCTGTTGGTGGGCGGCGATAGCGGTTTCGGTGGCGCCATTCGCATGGCGGCGGAGGCGGCGCTGCGCAGCGGGGCTGGATTAGTGCGAGTGCTTACTCACATTGATCATGTTGCGCCGCTGCTGGCGGCCAGGCCGGAGCTGATGGCGCAGGCGCTGGACGAGGCGACGCTGCGGCAGGCGATGCAATGGGCGGATGTGCTGGTGATTGGCCCGGGGCTGGGCCAGGCTGAGTGGGGCAAAAACGCCTTGAACGTGCTGCAAACCAGCGATAAACCAGCCTTGTGGGACGCCGATGCGCTGAACTTGCTGGCATTAAATCCCGAGAAACGGCAGAATCGCGTGATGACTCCGCATCCTGGAGAGGCGGCGCGGCTGTTGAGCTGCAGCACTGCCGACATCGAGAGTGATCGCTTACTTGCCGTGCGCAAGCTGACGGCGCGCTACGGCGGCGTGGCGGTGCTGAAAGGCGCCGGTACGCTGATCGCCGATGAGCAGGGGCAGATGGCGATCGCCGACGTCGGCAATGCCGGCATGGCCTCCGGCGGCATGGGCGATGTGCTGTCGGGCATCATCGGCGGTTTGCTGGCGCAAAAGCTCCCGCTGTATGATGCCGCCTGTGCGGGCTGCGTCGTGCATGGCGCGGCCGGCGATCGCGTAGCGGAAAGACAAGGAACAAGAGGCATGTTGGCGACCGATTTACTGCCGGACATCCTTCATTTCGTTAATCCTGAGTGGGCAAAATAGACTTTATCGAATGAAAGAACTCGTTTTACCTCTGCCGGACGAGGCAGCGACTGTCGCTTTGGGCACCACTTTGGCCAAGGCCTGCGATCGCGCCAGCGTCATCTATCTCTACGGCGACCTGGGCGCCGGTAAAACCACCTTCAGCCGTGGTTTCCTGCAGGCGTTGGGGCATCAGGGCAACGTCAAAAGCCCGACCTACACGCTGGTGGAACCCTATGCCTTGCAGCCGCTGGCGGTGTATCACTTCGATCTGTATCGCCTGGCCGATCCGGAAGAGCTTGAATTCATGGGCATTCGCGATTACTTCGCGCAAGACGCCATCTGCCTGGTCGAATGGCCGCAGCAGGGCACCGGCGTGCTGCCGGAGCCGGATCTGGCGCTGCACCTCAGCTATCAGGGCGAGGGGCGAGAGGCGAAGATCGAGGCGATTTCCGCATACGGCAGCCAGTTGTTAGACCGCATTCATGGATCACAGGGATGATGCTGCAATGACGCAGGTGTTGAAAAAATTTGCGGTCATCATGCTGATCGCCGTGCTGGGGCCGCTCGGCGCGTTGAACGCGCTGGCGGCGTCCTCGCTGTCCGATATCAAAGTGTCGAACGCCCAACGCGAAGCGACGGTGTCGGTGAGCTTCAATGGCCCGCCGGACTATGCGTTTTTCCCGCTGCACGGCCCGGAACGGGTGGTGCTGGACGTTAACCAGAAGGGCAAAGTCGGCGGCCTGCCGCTCAACTTTAGCGGGCAAAACCTGGTAAAGAGCATTCGCTCCAGCGCGCCGAAAGACGCTCAGAGCGTGCGCCTGGTGTTTGATCTGACCCAGCGCGCCAAAACCCGCGTTTCCACTCGCCAGAACGGCGGCGTGCATACCGTGGTATTCACCATTTCGGCCGAAGGCGGCGCCAATATCGTGGCGCGTAAAGCGCCGGTGCAAACGCCTCCGCCGGTCGCCGTCAGTCAACCGCCGCGTCAGGCGCCGGTTGCGGTGCGTGAAGCGCCGGAGCCGCCGCTGCGCAAAGCGCCGACGGGATCGAATCCCTTCACCCAAAAACAGACTGTGGTCGCAGGCACCGCCACTGAGGTCACGCCGCGCAGCAGCCGCGTTTCCGCCGGTTCCGGCGATCGGGTGGTGGTGGCGATCGACGCCGGCCACGGCGGCCAGGATCCGGGAGCCATTGGCCCGAGCGGGTTGAAAGAAAAGAATGTCACCATCGCCATCGCGCGCCGCCTGCAGGCGATGCTGGACGCCGATCCGCAGTTCAAACCGGTGCTGACGCGTAACGGCGACTATTTTATCTCGGTGATGGGGCGTTCCGACGTTGCGCGTAAACAGGGCGCCAACGTGCTGGTCTCCATCCACGCCGACGCCGCGCCAAACCGCAGCGCCAGCGGCGCTTCCGTCTGGGTGCTGTCCAACCGCCGTGCCAACAGCGAAATGGCCGGCTGGCTGGAACAGCATGAGAAGCAGTCTGAGCTGCTCGGCGGCGCCGGCGATTTGCTGGCCAATAGCCAGGCCGACCCTTATCTGAGCCAGGCGGTGTTGGATCTGCAGTTCGGCCACTCGCAGCGCGTCGGGTACGACGTGGCGGTGAAGGTACTGCAGCAGCTGCAGAGCGTCGGATCGTTGCATAAACGCCGGCCGGAACACGCCAGCCTGGGCGTGCTGCGTTCGCCGGATATTCCATCGCTGCTGGTGGAAACAGGATTTATCAGTAATAGCACGGAGGAGCGGCTGCTGGGCAGTAGCGCGTATCAGGAGAAGATTGCCAGGGCCATTCATAACGGCCTGCGCAGCTACTTCCTGGCGCATCCGCTGCAAGCCGACCCAAAGGTGGAAAACCGACCGCTGGACGTCGCAGCGGCGGTTAACACCTCAACACCAGACGTGCGCCAGCCGGAGCCTATCGTCAGCCCGGCCGGCGCAAGCCGCAGCGTTAGCGGCAAGACCCAGATCCACGTGGTGAAGCGGGCGGAGACGCTGTCCGGCATCGCCGACAGCTACGGCACCACCATGGCGGCCCTGCGGGATCTGAACAAACTGAAGAAAGACGGCGTGTGGGTCGGGCAACGCCTGAAGGTGCCGGCGGGTAAAACCGCCGCCGTCACCGCCGTCGCCAAGGCGAAAACGCCGGCGAAGAAGCCGTCTAAACATAAAGTGGCCCGTGGGGACACGCTGTCCTCTATCGCTTCTCGTTATGGGGTCAGCGTCGGCGATCTGAAACGGGTCAATAATCTGAAGTCGGACGTCGCGCCGCTGGATCGGACGCTGACCATTCCGCAGGCCTAGCGCCACCGCTACAGGAGTCAGCATGCCTATCCAGGTGTTACCGCCACAGCTCGCCAACCAGATCGCCGCCGGAGAGGTGGTTGAACGCCCCGCGTCGGTGGTCAAAGAGCTGGTGGAAAACAGTCTGGACGCCGGTGCGACGCGCATCGATATCGATATCGAACGCGGCGGTGCCAAGCTGATCCGCATTCGCGATAACGGCTGCGGCATCGGCAAGGACGATCTGGCGCTGGCGCTGGCGCGGCACGCCACCAGTAAAATCAGCACGCTCGACGACCTGGAGGCGATCGTCAGCCTCGGCTTTCGCGGCGAAGCGCTGGCCAGTATCAGCTCGGTTTCCCGTTTGACCCTGACGTCGCGCACCGCCGAACAAAGCGAGGCGTGGCAAGCCTATGCCGAGGGGCGCGAGCAGGCGGTGACGGTCAAACCCGCTGCACACCCGGTCGGCAGCACGCTGGAAGTGCTGGATTTGTTTTACAACACGCCGGCGCGCCGCAAGTTCATGCGCACCGAGAAAACCGAATTTGGCCATATCGATGAAGTGGTGCGGCGCATCGCGCTGGCGCGTTTCGATGTGGCGATCAACCTCAGCCACAACGGCAAACTGATCCGCCAATACCGGGCGGCGAAGGAAGAGAGCCAGCACGAACGCCGTTTGGGCAGCATCTGCGGCCCGGCGTTTTTGCAGCATGCGCTTAACATCGACTGGCAGCACGGCGATCTGAGCATCCGCGGTTGGGTGGCGGATCCGGACGGGGCGCGCCAGCTGGGTGAAATGCAGTATTGCTACGTCAACAGCCGCATGATGCGCGATCGCTTGATCAACCACGCCATTCGTCAGGCCTATCAGGATCAGTTGAAGGACGATCAGCAGCCCGCTTACGTGCTGTATCTGGAGGTCGATCCGCACCAGGTGGACGTCAATGTTCATCCCGCCAAGCACGAGGTGCGTTTCCATCAGGCGCGGCTGGTGCACGATTTTATCTACCAGGCGGTGACCACGGTGCTGCAACAGGCCGGTCAGACGCCGTCGCTGCCGCTGACGGAAACGCCGGACGAAGCGCCCGCGCCGGTCTGGCAGCAGGAAAACCGCGTCGCTGCCGGCGGCAACCATTTTTCTCAGCCTGCGCCGCGCCGTGAAACGCCTCCACCGGCCGGCGCCGCCCGCGAGCGGGCGCCGCAGCCGAGCCGGCAAGCGGCGGGCGGCTATCAGAAACGCGAAGGCGAGCTGTACGGTAAACTGATGCAGCCCGCAGCCGAGCCGCCGGCCGAGGCCGCGCCGGAAGTCTCGAGCAAGCCGCCGCTGTTCCCGCCGGCGAAAGCCGCAGCGGAAACGCCGTTGGCGGGTGGCCAGCACAGTTTTGGCCGGGTGTTGATGATCCATCCGCCGTGTTATGCGTTGATTGAACAGTGCCAGCAGCCGGCGTTGCTCAATCTGACGGTGGCGGAACGCTGGCTGCGCCAGGCGCAGCTCAACCCGCCGGCAGAAGGGCTGCGGCCGCAGCCGCTGCTGATCCCAGTCAAGCTGACGTTGGAGAAGAGCGAAGCGGCGGCCATCGCGCGGCATCAGGCGCTGTTGGCGGCGATGGGGCTGGATCTGCAGACGGATCACGGCCGTGTGACGCTGCGCGCAGTGCCTTTACCATTACGCCAACAAAATTTACAAAAACTGATACCCGAACTGTTAGGCTATCTGGCCGAACATCAGGAGATGTCGCCCGCGGTGCTGGCTACCTGGCTCGCTCGCCGCCTTGGCAGCGAACATGAACAGTGGAACACCTCGCAAGCGATACAATTGCTGACCGACGTTGAACGACTTTGCCCGCAGCTGGTCAAATCGCCACCGAGCGGACTTTTACAACCCGTTGATTTACAGGCCGCACTGGCGGCCCTCAAGCATGACTGACACTGAAATGACACCACGTCCCCCGGCTATTTTCATCATGGGGCCAACCGCCTCGGGCAAGACCGCGCTGGCGATCGCGCTGCGCGAACGCCTGCCGGTGGAGCTGATCAGCGTTGATTCCGCGCTGATTTACCGCGGCATGGATATCGGCACCGCCAAGCCGAGCGCCGAAGAATTGGCGCAGGCGCCGCACCGGCTGATCGATATCCGCGATCCCGCCGAAGCTTACTCGGCCGCGGAGTTTCGCGCCGATGCGCTGAAAGAGATGGCCGACATCACCGCCGCCGGTCGCATTCCGCTGTTGGTGGGCGGTACCATGTTGTATTTCAAGGCGTTGCTGGAAGGATTGTCGCCGTTGCCGTCCGCCGATCCCGCGGTGCGCGAGCGCATCGAACGGCAAGCGGCGGAGCAGGGCTGGGAGGCGTTGCACCGTCAGTTACAGGCGATCGATCCGGTCGCGGCATTGAGAATTCATCCGAATGATCCGCAGAGACTGTCCAGAGCACTGGAAGTTTTTTTTATTTCGGGTAAAACTTTAACGGAACTGACTAAAATTTCGGGTGAATCGTTGCCGTATCAAGTTCACCAATTTGCGATAGCGCCGACCAGCCGTGAGTTGATCCATCAACGCATCGAGCTGCGGTACCATCAAATGTTGGCGGCGGGTTTTGAGACGGAAGCGCGTGCACTTTTCGCACGGGGTGATTTGCATACGGACTTGCCCTCCATTCGCTGTGTCGGTTACCGCCAGATGTGGTCATACTTGTCTGGTGAAATTAGTTACGATGAGATGGTTTATCGTGGTATTTGCGCAACACGTCAGTTGGCTAAACGCCAAATGACCTGGTTACGGGGTTGGGAGTCGGTCCATTGGTTGGACAGTGAAAAGCCGGGAGAGGCTTTGGACTCGGTGACACAGGTTGTTAGTGCATAGGTTGGGTGATTGTGTACAATTGCTGAGTATTCAGCGCGCAAATTTTTTACGTCGTTTATTTTAGAGCCGACAGGTTCTTAGTTACAAACAACAAGCAAATAAGGAAAAGATAGAATGGCTAAGGGGCAATCTTTGCAAGATCCGTTCCTGAACGCATTGCGTCGTGAACGTGTTCCGGTTTCTATTTATTTGGTGAATGGTATTAAGCTGCAAGGCCAGATTGAGTCTTTTGACCAGTTTGTCATCCTGTTGAAGAACACGGTTAGCCAGATGGTGTACAAGCACGCTATCTCTACCGTTGTCCCGTCACGCCCGGTTTCGCATCACAGCAACAACCCGAGCGGCGGTTCAAGCAACTATCACCATGGCAACAATCCGTCTGCGCAGCAACAGCCGCAGCAGGAAAGCGATGACGCTGAATAAAGCGCGTTGCAAGTCAACCATGACGGGGAGCATAAGCAGCCGCGGGCTGTTTATGTCCCCCAAACTCACGGTGAGTGTCCGTTTGAGAGGTTGCACGCTTGTTTGACCGTTATGAAGCCGGTGAGCAGGCCGTACTGGTTCATATCTATTTCTCGCAAGACAAAGATACGGAAGACCTCAACGAGTTCGAATCGCTGGTCTCCTCAGCCGGTGTCGAAGCTTTGCAAGTGGTGACTGGTAGCCGCAAAGCCCCGCATCCGAAGTACTTTGTCGGCGAAGGAAAGGCCGAAGAAATTGCAGATGCGGTGAAAGCCAGCGGCGCGTCTGTTGTCCTGTTTGATCATTCCCTTTCCCCGGCGCAGGAAAGAAACCTCGAGCGCCTGTGCGAATGCCGGGTGATCGATCGCACCGGGCTGATTTTAGACATCTTTGCCCAGCGTGCCCGCACCCATGAAGGTAAGCTGCAGGTGGAGCTGGCGCAGTTGCGTCACATCGCCACGCGCCTGGTTCGCGGCTGGACGCACCTGGAGCGGCAAAAAGGGGGGATTGGCCTGCGCGGGCCGGGGGAAACCCAGCTTGAGACCGACCGTCGCCTGTTGCGCGATCGCATCAGCTTGATTCTGCGCCGCCTGGAGCGGGTAGAAAAGCAGCGTGAACAAGGCCGACGCGCGCGGACCCGCGCCGATGTGCCGACCGTATCGCTGGTGGGCTACACCAACGCCGGCAAATCCACCCTGTTTAACCGAATAACGTCTGCCGAGGTGTATGCGGCGGACCAGCTATTTGCCACCCTGGATCCTACGTTGCGGCGCATTGACGTGCCGGACGTGGGGGATACCGTGTTGGCGGATACCGTAGGCTTTATCCGGCACCTGCCGCACGATCTGGTGGCCGCCTTCAAGGCGACGCTGCAGGAAACGCGCCAGGCATCTCTGCTGCTGCACGTCATCGATGCCGCAGATCCGCGCGTCGATGAGAACATCGAAGCGGTGAACACCGTGCTGGCGGAGATAGACTCGGATGAAATTCCTACACTGTTAGTGATGAACAAAATAGATATGCTGGACGATTTTGTGCCGCGTATCGACCGCAACGACGAAAACCTGCCGATCCGGGTGTGGCTGTCCGCCGCCAGCGGAGAGGGTATTCCGTTGCTGTATCAGGCGTTGACGGAGCGCTTATCGGGGGAGATCGCGCATTACGAATTGCGCTTACCGCCACGGGCAGGCCGTCTTCGCAGCCGTTTTTACCAGCTTCAGGCGATTGAAAAAGAGTGGAACGAAGAAGACGGCAGCATTGGCGTGGTGGTGCGAATGCCGATCGTCGAATGGCGTCGTCTCTGCAAGCAAGAACAGGACCTGATTGACTTTATCGTATGATCATATCCTGTTACATTTATGCTTCGCGAAAGCCTGAAGTACCCAATCACAGAATATGGAGCTAAAACATGGCGTGGAATCAGCCCGGTAATAACGGACAGGACCGCGACCCGTGGGGGAGCAGCAATAACAATGGCGGCAACTCTGGCGGTAACAACAAAGGCGGTCGTGATCAAGGGCCACCTGATTTGGACGATATCTTCCGCAAACTGAGCAAGAAATTGAGCGGTTTCGGCGGGGGCAAAGGCTCCAACAGCAATAGCGGCGGCACCGGCACCTCTGGTCCGGGCTTCAGCGGCCGCATTATCGGTATCGCGGCGGTCGCCGTGGTGGTGATCTGGGCCGCCAGCGGCTTCTACACCATCAAGGAAGCCGAGCGCGGCGTCGTGACGCGTTTCGGTAAGTTCAGCCATCTGGTGCAGCCGGGCCTGAACTGGAAGCCGACTTTCATCGACGACGTGCGTCCGGTGAACGTGGAGTCCGTGCGCGAATTGGCAGCGTCCGGCGTGATGCTGACCTCCGATGAAAACGTGGTGCGCGTGGAAATGAACGTGCAGTACCGCGTGACCAACCCGGAAGCGTACCTGTTCAGCGTCGTCAATGCCGACGACAGCCTGAGCCAGGCGACCGACAGCGCCCTGCGCGGCGTGATCGGCAAATACTCGATGGACCGCATCCTGACCGAAGGCCGTACCGTGGTGCGTAACGATACGCAGCGCATGCTGGAAGAGACCATTCGTCCTTACAACATGGGCATCACGCTGCTGGACGTCAACTTCCAGGCGGCGCGTCCGCCGGAAGAGGTGAAGGCGTCGTTCGACGATGCGATCGCCGCGCGTGAGAACGAGCAGCAATACATCCGTGAAGCGGAAGCTTACGCCAACGAAGTTCAGCCGCGTGCGAACGGCCAGGCGCAGCGTCTGCTGGAAGACTCCAAGGCTTATAAGGATCGCACCGTCCTGGAAGCTCAGGGTGAGGTGGCGCGCTTTGCCAAGCTGTTGCCGGAATACAAGTCTGCACCGCAGATCACCCGCGAGCGTCTGTATATCGAAACCATGGAAAAAGTGCTGGGCCATACCCGTAAGGTGTTGGTGAGCGACAAAGGCAACAACCTGATGGTGCTGCCGCTGGATCAGATGCTGCGCGGCCAAGGCGCGGCGACGGAGAGCGGCAACAAGGATACCAGCCTGATTCGCCTCAATCCGAATCCTGCGCCGGCTGCCAACAGCAGCACTCCGCGCACCAGCGGCGGATCGGTTATGGATCAGCGCCGGGCGAATGCGCAGCGTGACGACACCACTCGCGTAGGGAGAGAGTAATCAATGCGTAAGTCTTTTGTAGTTATTGTCCTCGCGGTGCTGGTGGTGCTGTACGCTTCGCTGTTTGTGGTGCAGGAAGGCCAGCGCGGCATCGTGCTGCGCTTCGGCAAGGTGCTGCGCGATGGCGAAAACAAGCCGCTGGTGTATGCGCCGGGTCTGCACCTCAAGATCCCGTTTATTGAGACCGTGAAGAACCTGGATGCGCGCATCCAGACCATGGACAACCAGGCCGATCGCTTCGTGACCAGCGAGAAGAAAGACCTGATCGTCGACTCCTATCTGAAATGGCGCATCAGCGATTTCAGCCGTTACTATCTGGCGACCGGCGGCGGCGACGTCTCCCAGGCCGAAGTGCTGCTGAAACGCAAGTTCAGCGACCGTCTGCGTTCCGAAATCGGCCGCCTGGACGTGAAAGACATCGTGACCGACTCGCGCGGCAAGCTGATGTCTGACGTGCGTGACGCGCTGAACACCGGCACAGTGGGCGACGGCGAAGAAGTGGCGACCACCGAAGCCGATGACGCTATCGCCTCTGCGGCGGCGCGCGTTGAGCGGGAAACCACCGGCAAACAGCCGCAGGTGAACCCGAACAGCATGGCGGCGCTGGGCATCGAAGTGATCGACGTGCGTATCAAGCAGATCAACCTGCCGGCCGAAGTGTCCGACGCCATCTACCAGCGTATGCGCGCCGAGCGTGAAGCGGTAGCCCGTCGTCTGCGCTCGCAGGGCCAGGAAGAAGCCGAGAAGCTGCGCGCCAGCGCGGATTACGAAGTGACCCGTACCCTGGCGGAAGCAGAGCGTCAGGCGCGTATCACCCGCGGTGAAGGCGATGCCGAAGCAGCCAAGCTGTTCGCCAATGCGTTCAGCCAGGATCCGGACTTCTATGCCTTTATCCGCAGCCTGCGCGCCTATGAAGCCAGCTTCAAGGACAATCAGGACGTGCTGGTACTGAGCCCGGACAGCGATTTCTTCCGCTACATGAAGTCGCCTGATACCCTGCGCAAATAAGCGCGGGAGGCAATCTGAACGAGGGCCCGTTTACGCGGGCCCTTTCTCGTTTTTGGGGGATGCATGAACTCAACGATTTGGCTGGCGCTCGGGCTGGTTCTGGTGCTGGAAGGATTGGGGCCGATGCTGTTTCCGCAGGCCTGGCGCAAAATGATTGTGGCGATGTCGCAGTTGCCGGACGCAACGCTGCGGCGATTTGGCGGTGGAATAGTGGTTGCGGGCTGCGTGATCTACTATATGTTGAGCGGCCGCACGGGTCTTTAAAGTCTAGCCCAAAATTTATGCAATCGTATGCTAAAAGTGCTGAAAATCGAAAATTACGGTGGTAGAATCCATTTTTAAGCAATCGGTGATTTTGAAAAATGGGTAAGAACGTCGTCGTACTGGGCACCCAATGGGGTGACGAAGGTAAAGGCAAGGTTGTAGACCTGCTGACTGAACGGGCTCAATATGTTGTGCGCTACCAAGGTGGCCATAACGCTGGCCACACTCTGGTAATCAACGGTGAAAAAACCGTTCTTCATTTAATTCCTTCAGGTATTCTGCGTGAAAACGTCACCAGCATCATCGGCAACGGTGTTGTTCTGGCGCCGGACGCGTTGATGAAAGAAATGGGTGAACTCGAAGCGCGTGGCATCCCGGTACGCGAACGTCTGTTACTCTCCGAAGCTTGCCCGTTGATCCTGCCTTATCACGTTGCGTTGGATAACGCGCGTGAGAAAGCGCGCGGCGCGAAAGCGATCGGCACCACCGGTCGCGGCATCGGCCCGGCTTACGAAGATAAAGTGGCTCGTCGCGGCCTGCGCGTCGGCGATCTGTTCAACAAAGAAACCTTCGCCGTTAAGCTGAAAGAGATCGTCGATTACCACAACTTCCAGCTGGTCAACTACTACAAAGTTGACGCCGTCGATTATCAGGCGACGCTGGACTACGTGCTGTCTATCGCCGACATCCTGACCGCCATGGTGGTTGACGTTTCCGAACTGCTGGACGGCGCGCGCAAGCGTGGCGACCTGATCATGTTCGAAGGCGCTCAGGGCACCCTGCTGGATATCGACCACGGTACTTACCCGTACGTCACCTCTTCCAACACCACCGCCGGCGGCGTGGCTACCGGTTCCGGCATCGGCCCGCGTTATGTGGACTACGTGCTGGGCATCGTGAAAGCCTACTCCACTCGCGTGGGTGCAGGTCCGTTCCCAACTGAATTGTTCGATGAAACCGGCGAGTACCTGTGCAAGCAGGGTAACGAGTTCGGCGCCACCACCGGCCGTCGTCGTCGTACCGGCTGGCTGGACGCGGTAGCGGTGCGCCGCGCCGTGCAGATCAACTCCCTGTCCGGCTTCTGCCTGACCAAACTGGACGTCCTGGACGGCCTGAAAGAAGTGAAGATCTGCGTGGGCTACCGCATGCCGGACGGCCGCGAAGTGGACACCACTCCGCTGGCGGCTGAAGGCTGGGAAGGCATCGAGCCTATCTACGAAACCATGCCGGGCTGGAGCGAAACCACCTTTGGCGTGAAAGAGCACAGCAAGCTGCCTCAGGCTGCGCTGAACTACATCAAGCGCATCGAAGAAGTGACCGGCGTACCGGTAGACATCATCTCTACCGGCCCGGATCGCAGCGAAACCATGATCCTGCGCGACCCGTTCGACGCATAATCAGGCTTTGCGGCATTAAACAAACCGGGCGCGTCCCGGTTTGTTTTTATCCTGACTCCCTCCGATTGCGGTTTCACGTCAAAAAATCCTTTCATAAACCCGCCTTAGGGCGCGGGATTCGCTAAATAATTAGCGACGAACTCTCCGGCTGGTTTATTATCCAATGAGTAATCTTTTGAATAGCGCCGAAAAGCGGCGTATCAGACGGGTAAAGTGATACCCAGAGGTAAGATGTGCAGTTAACAAGTTTTACTGATTATGGCCTGCGGGCGTTGATCTACATGGCCTCGTTGCCGCAGGACAAGATGACCAGCATCTCGGAAGTGACCGAGGTTTATGGCGTGTCTCGCAACCATATGGTGAAGATCATCAATCAGTTGAGCCGGGTAGGTTTTGTCACGGCGGTGCGCGGTAAGCATGGCGGCATCCGTTTGGGCAAACCGGCCGAGAGCATTCGCCTCGGCGACGTGGTGCGGGCGCTGGAGCCGCTCGCGCTGGTTAACTGCAGCAGCGAGTTTTGCCACATCACCCCTGCCTGCCGATTGAAGCAGGTGCTCCAACAGGGCGTACAGAATTTCCTTGAAGAGCTGGATAAGCATACGTTGGCCGACATGGTCGAAGACAATCCGCCGCTCTACAAGCTATTGCTTGTCGAATAAAACGACGTTGAGAAGACAAGGCTCAACGTCATCCTGCTGATGACAACGGAGGAACCGCAATGTCACAAGATCCATTCCTGGAACGAGAAGCAGAAAAATACGAATCCCCTATCCCCAGCCGTGAATATATCCTGGCCCATTTGGCGAAAAGAGAAACGCCGGCCAGCCGCGAAGAACTGGGCAACGAATTGGGTCTCAGCGGTGAAGAACAGCTGGAAGCGCTGCGCCGCCGCCTGCGCGCCATGGAGCGCGATGGTCAGTTAGTGTTTACCCGCCGCCAGTGCTACGCGCTGCCGGAACGTTTGGATCTGCTGCGCGGCACGGTGATCGGCCACCGCGACGGCTACGGCTTCCTGCGCGTCGAAGGCAGCAAAGACGATCTGTACCTGTCCGCCGAACAGATGAAAATGGCGATCCACGGTGACGTGGTGCTGGCGCAGGCCTTGGGCGCGGACCGTAAAGGGCGCCGCGAAGCGCGCATCGTGCGCGTGCTGGTGCCGAAAACCAGCCAGATTGTCGGCCGCTTCTTCATGGACGCCGGTACCGGCTTCGTGGTGCCGGACGATAGCCGTCTGAGCTTCGATATTCTGATCCCGGCGGACAGCGTCAGCGGCGCGCGCATGGGCTTTATGGTGGTGGTGGAGCTGACTCAGCGTCCGACTCGCCGCACCAAGGCGGTTGGCAAGATCGTTGAGATCCTCGGCGACAAGATGGGCACCAGCATGGCGGTGGATATCGCGCTGCGCACCCATGAGATCCCGCATACCTGGCCGCCGCAGGTGGAAAAACAGGTGGCCGATCTCAGCGAACAGGTGCCGGAAGCGGCCAAGAAGGGCCGCGTCGATCTGCGCAAGCTGCCGTTGGTCACCATCGATGGTGAAGACGCGCGCGACTTCGATGACGCCGTGTACTGCGAGAAAAAACGCGGCGGCGGTTGGCGCCTGTGGGTGGCGATCGCCGACGTCAGCTACTACGTGCGTCCGCGCACCGCGCTGGACGATGAAGCGCGCAGCCGCGGCAACTCGGTGTACTTCCCGTCGCAGGTGATCCCGATGCTGCCGGAAGTGCTGTCCAACGGGCTGTGCTCCCTGAACCCGCAGGTCGATCGCCTGTGCATGGTGTGCGAGATGACCATCTCCGCCCAGGGGCGCCTGTCCACGGCCAAGTTCTACGAGGCGGTAATGAGCTCTCACGCCCGCCTGACCTACAACAAGGTGTGGCACATTCTGCAGGGCGATCAGGAGATGCGCGAGCATTACCATCCGCTGGTCAAGCACCTGGAAGAGCTGCACGCCATGTACAAGGTGCTGGATAAGGCGCGCGCCGAGCGCGGCGGCATCGCGTTCGAAACCGAAGAAGCCAAATTCATCTTCAACGCCGAGCGTCGCATCGAGCGCGTAGAGCCGACGGTGCGCAACGACGCCCACAAGCTGATCGAAGAGTGCATGATCATGGCCAACGTGGCGGCCGCGCGCTTCGTCGAGAAACGCAACGAGCCGGCGCTGTACCGCGTGCACGATCGTCCAAGCGACGATCACATCTCCGCGTTGCGCAGCGTGCTGAGCGAACTGGGGCTGACGCTGGGCGGCGGCAATAAGCCGCAGCCGAAGGACTATGCGGTGCTGATGGATGAAGTGTCTGAGCGCCCTGACCACGAAATGCTGCAAACCATGTTGCTGCGCTCGATGAAACAGGCGATTTACGATCCGGAAAACCGCGGCCACTTCGGCCTGGCGCTGGCGTCTTACGGCCACTTCACCTCGCCGATCCGCCGTTATCCGGATCTGGCGCTGCACCGCGCGATCAAATATCAGCTGGCCAAAGAACACGGCGAGCCGAAAGAGCGCTGGACGCCGACCGGCGGCTGGCACAGCGAATTTGAAGAGATGCTGCAGCTGGGCGAACACTGCTCGATGACCGAGCGCCGCGCGGACGAAGCGACGCGCAACGTCGCCGACTGGTTGAAGTGCGACTTCATGCAGGATCACGTCGGTGAAGTGTTCAGCGGCATCATCTCCAGCGTGACCGGCTTCGGCTTCTTCGTGCGCCTGAACGATCTGTTTATCGACGGGCTGGTGCACGTATCAACGCTGGATAATGATTACTATCGCTACGATAATATCGGCCAGCGCCTGATCGGCGAGTCTTCCGGCACGGTCTATCGCCTGGGGGATACGGTGGAGATCCGCGTGGATGCGGTGCATATGGACGAGCGCAAGATCGACTTCGCGCTGGTATCCAGCACCCGCAAAGCGCGCGGTGAAGGGAAAACCGAGCGCGATCGCGCCAAGAAGGGCGGCCAGCGTACGCTGCGCGACAGCGGCAATGCGGGGCGCGGCAAGCGCCGCGGCGGCAAACCGCCGGCCAACTTCGAACCGGACAGCGCCTTCCGCAAGCAGGATGACGCCAAGCCTGCGGACAAGGTGAAGAAGGCGAAGAAGAAGGCCAAGAAAGCGTCTGACAAAACGCGGAAAATCGCGGCGGCGACCAAAGCCAAACGCGCAGCCAAGAAGAAAGGTGCCGAGCAGGCCTAACCTGCCGCACATCGTTACCATCGGCCGGTTATCGCCGGCCGCACGAATTTAAAAGAGCATCATGAGCGAAATTATTTACGGCATCCACGCCGTCAAAGCCCTGTTAGAGCGCGACCCGCAACGCTTCCTGGAAGTGTTTATCCTGAAAGGCCGCGAAGATCGCCGCCTGCAACCGCTGATCGCCGAGCTGGAAGCGACCGGCATCGTGATCCAGGTGGCGAACCGCCAATGGCTGGATGACAAGGTTGAAGGCGCGGTGCACCAGGGGATCATCGCCCGGGTGCGCGAAGGGCGCCAGTATCAGGAGAACGATCTGCCGGGCCTGCTGGAAAGCGTGGAGACGCCGTTCCTGCTGGTGCTGGACGGCGTGACCGACCCGCATAACCTCGGTGCCTGCCTGCGCAGCGCCGACGCGGCCGGCGTGCACGCGGTGATCGTGCCGCGTGACCGTTCCGCCCAGTTGAACGCCACCGCCAAGAAAGTGGCCTGCGGCGCCGCCGAAAACGTGCCGTTGATCCGCGTGACCAACCTGGCGCGCACGCTGCGTCTGCTGCAAGAGATGAATGTCTGGGTGGTGGGCACCGCCGGCGAAGCCGACCATACGCTGTATCAAAGCAAAATGACCGGCCCGATGGCGCTGGTGATGGGCGCGGAAGGCGAAGGCATGCGCCGCCTGACCCGCGAACACTGCGACGAGCTGATCAGCATCCCGATGGCCGGTACCGTCTCTTCGCTGAACGTGTCGGTCGCCACCGGCATCTGCCTGTTCGAAGCGGTGCGTCAGCGCGGCTGATTCTCCTGACGGGGGCGCTGTGCCCCCGTTAATTCCCCCTCTTGTGATCCCGCCTGCGGCAGAAATCTCTGCGCCGACCATACTTACTCCTGACGCTTTTTTCAGGGAGCACTCTCATGGTCTGGACTACGCACACCGTTTTTAATCAACCCAAGCCGCTGGGCAACAGCAACCTGTTTCTCTCCGATACGCCGCTGCGCGAAGCGTTGCAGCGCGAGCAAGGCGGTTGGGACGCCGAGGTATTGGCTTCGCTGGGCCAGCAGCTCGGCACGCAGGAGTCGCTGGAGCTGGGGCGGCTGGCCAACGCCAACCCGCCGGAGCTGCTGCGCTACGACGCCACCGGCCAGCGACTGGACGACGTCCGCTTTCACCCGGCCTGGCATATCCTGATGCAGGGGCTGATCGCCAACCGGGTGCACAACCTGCCCTGGCAGGAGGATGCACGTATCGGTTCCTTCGTGGCGCGCGCCGCGCGCTTTATGCTGCATGCGCAGGTCGAGGCCGGCACGCTGTGCCCGGTGACCATGACCTTCGGCGCCACACCGCTGCTGCAGCAGGCGTTACCGGCCGAGTTTCGCTCCTGGCTGACGCCGCTGCTGTCGGATCGTTATGACGCCCACCTGCTGCCGGGCGGGCAAAAGCGCGGCCTGCTGATCGGCATGGGCATGACGGAGAAGCAGGGCGGCTCCGATGTCTTGAGCAATACCACCACCGCCACGTCGCTCGGCGCGCGCGGGCCGGGCGAAGCCTACCGGCTAGTGGGGCACAAGTGGTTCTTCTCGGTGCCGCAGAGCGATGCGCACCTGGTGCTGGCGCAGGCCGAAGGCGGGCTGTCCTGCTTCTTCCTGCCGCGCATTTTGCCGGACGGCAGCCGCAACGCCATTCGCCTGGAACGGCTGAAAGACAAGCTGGGCAACCGCTCCAACGCCAGCAGCGAGGTGGAGTTTCAGGACGCCACCGCCTGGCTGCTGGGCGATGAGGGCGACGGCGTGCGGCATATCCTGAAAATGGGCGGCCTGACCCGTTTCGACTGCTCGCTGGGCAGCCACGGCCTGATGCGCCGCGGGCTGTCGGTGGCGCTGTATCATGCGCTGCAGCGGCAGGCATTTGGTAAGCTGTTGATCGAACAACCGCTGATGCGTCAGGTTCTGGCGCGCATGGCGCTGCGGCTGGAAGGGCATACCGCGTTGCTGTTCCGGCTGGCTCGCGCCTGGGAAAGCCGCAGCAATGAGGGCGAGCTGATCTACAGCCGCCTGCTGACGCCGGCGGCCAAATACAGCATCTGCCGTCAGGGCATGCCGTTCATCGCCGAGGCGATGGAGGTGCTGGGCGGCATCGGCTACTGCGAAGAGAGCGAGCTGCCGCGCCTGTACCGTGAAATGCCGGTGAACAGCATCTGGGAGGGCTCCGGCAACATCATGTGTCTGGACGTTTTGCGCAGTCTGCATAAACTGCCGGGCGCGCTCGAGATGTTGCAGTTCGAGCTGCAGCCGGTGCGCGGCCAGAATCGGTTGTTCGATCATGCCTGGCGGCAGTGGCAGCAGCGCGCCCGGCAACCGCGTGAAGAGATGGGGCGGCTGCTGACCCAGCAGCTGTTCGACCTGTGCTGCGCCGCGCAACTGCTGCAGCATGCCAGCCCGCAGATCGCCGACGCCTGGTGCCACCTGACGCTGGATCACCGCGGCGAGAGCCTGCTGTCGGCCGAGGTGTGCGAACTACTGCTGAACCGCGCCATCGGCGGTTAGGGAAAAGGGTGGCGCGCGGCGGCGAAAACCTTTTTAATTCAGCCTCACTCTGACAGGAAAATGCACATGGATATTCTCAGCGCGTTGGCGGCGTTCGCCTCTTACTTCTTCAGCGGTTTCGCCATGATTTTGGTGTTTCTGTTCGTCTATACCCGCATCACCCCGCATGACGAATGGGCGTTGATCAAGGCCGATAATCAATCCGCCGCCTTTGCCTTTATCGGCGCTTGCCTGGGGTATGTGATCCCGCTGGCCAGCGCGGCGATCAACTCGATCAGCCTGCTGGATTACCTGCTGTGGGGCGTGGTGGCGCTGGTGGTGCAACTGCTGCTGTTCGCGGCCGTGAAGATCTACATGCCGCGCATCAGCGACAAGATCGAAGCCAACCATCTGGCCGCCGGGATTTTCCTGGGGGGCGTCTCCATTAGCGGCGGCGTGTTGAATGCGGCGTGCATGAGCTACTAAAGGTATAAGATGGCCGAGGCGCGCCAGCCAAGCGGGTGCGCCTGTTCTTCCATCCGCAGGATGCGGTAATAGCTGGCGCCGTGTTGACCGGCGGTGCGGGCGATGGCCAGTTCCGCTTCCTGCGGCGAGCCGGGCAGATCGCTGAAGGTGATCTCGGCGATTTCACTGAGCGGCGTCACGCGATCGGCGGGCGCCAGCTCGGCGGACTGTGCGCCGGTGCTGAGCAACCCCATGGAAAGCAAGAGGGAGGTGAGTGCGGTGGAGCGTTTCATGGCGTTCCCCTTCGTCAGATCCTGAATCGCACCCGCAACATGCGGCATGCTGTCCCTCAGTGTGCAACACCCTGCTTCAGCCAGTGCAAAGCCAGTGTAAATCTGCTTAAACAATCCCCGCCTTAGCGATACAGGATCGCCTGGGAATACCATTGGCCCGGCACGACGGTTTCGCTGTTCATGATGATCACATAATAACGGGCGCCGGCGGCGGTGGCCTTGCGCTGGATCTCCGCTTCCACGTCCATCGGGCTGCCGCGTACCACGGCGGTGACGGTGCCGATTTTCACCAGCTCGGCGGTCTGCGCGCGAACGATCTCCTGCGCCTGCGTGGTGGGCGGCGGCGGCGGTTTCGGCGTGGTGGTCATGATGCCGCAGGCGGAAAGCTGTGCGGCCAGCGTCAGGGCGATGAGTGTGCGGACAAACGTCATGGGAACCTCGAAAGAGCCGGTGCGATGGCTTCAGTGTAACGCAATATAAGCTGGAACAGATTGAGCTAACGCTGGCTGGCGTAAGTTTGTCATGATGAATGCCAACAGGTGGGTTGAGGATGAACGGATGATCGAAATTCATGACGAGCGGGCGGGCGATATTGCGGTGATCCATGCGGTGCCGGCGGGGCAGTATCATCGGCCGCTGCCGACGGTGTTCTTCTGCCATGGTTATACCTCGTCGAAAGAGGTGTACGCCTACTTCGCCTATGCGCTGGCGCGCGCCGGTTTTCGGGCGGTGCTGCCGGATGCCGATCGGCACGGCGAGCGGTTCGACGGCGATGAGACGCGGCGCCTGGCGGCGTTCTGGGAGATCCTGCGCAGCAATATCGACGAGCTGCCGCAGATCAAGGCACATTTTGAGCGGCTTGGCCTGATTGCCGACGGCCGCATCGGCGTTGCCGGCGCCTCAATGGGCGGCATGACCGCGCTTGGCGCCTTCGCGCGCTTCCCGTGGATCCGGGCGGCCGCCAGTCTGATGGGCTCCGGCTATTACCGTTCACTGGCGCAAACGCTGTATCCGCCGTTGGGCGAAGAGGGCGAGGCGCTCTCGCCGGCGGCGTTTGCCGCGCGCACCGCCGTGCTGGCGGAATATGAGCTGGAAGGGCGTTTAGAGACGATAGCCGGGCGGCCGTTGTTGCTGTGGCACGGCGAGACGGACGACGTGGTGCCTGCGGCGGACAGCCTGCGTTTGGCGGCCGAACTGCGGCGGCAAGGCGCGGATGGCCGTTTGACGTCGCTCGTCGAGCCGGGGGTGAAGCACCGCATCACGCCGTTGGCGCTGTCCGCCACGGTCGACTTTTTCCGCCGCGAGCTGTGATGCGCCGCCGGGCACGATGCATGGAATTGCAGCGCTCTGTGCCTGCTGTTTCGGGCATTGTTTCATGCATGTCGGAGGAGAATGTCAGCGTGAATTCTTTCAGGGCAGCAAGGAGCAGAGGGCATGATAAAAAGCATCGGCAGTGCGGCCGGCTTAATGGGAACGATAAAAGCGCGCGCCGAGCTTAACTCAGCGGCCTTCAGCGAGATGCTGGAGGCAGCCGACGACAAGGTGCGGCAAAACAAGGCGCATCCGCTGTCGCGCATTACCGCGCAGACGGTGCAAAACATGACGGCGCTGTTCGCCTGCGTGCCGAAAGCGGCTGCCACTCACACTGCGGCGCCGGGAGCACTCTCGTTCGAACAGCGGGCGACCCTGGCGGAAAGTGCCGATCTGCTGCAAATGCGCACCCACTATCTGCGGATGGCGTTGCAGTTGCACAATCCGGGCAAGGCGCTCAACGCGCCGGCGTTGCTCAAGCTCTGATTGGCGGGGGAAGCAGAGCGCCCAACGGGCGGCGCTCCGGTGCGGACTGAACGGGCTTTCTGATGAAGCCCTGGGATTTCCCTGGCGTGGCGCGTCTCTTTAGCGGTACAGCTCGGCGCTGACGTGCATCGTGCTGTTGTCGCCCGGTTCGTGCAGGGCGATGATGCGATAAGAGCTTGCGCCGCGTTGGTCGGCGATTTTACTGACCTGGCTGCTGGCGTCGTCCGGCGAAACCACATTCTGGTTCAGGGTGACGAAGCCGACGCTTTGGCGTTGATCGGCCTGGTGCGAGGTGATCTCCGTCGCGGCCATCACATTGGCGGAGAACAGGGCGGCCAGCGCCGTCGTGAGAATAATGCGTTTCATAGTGCCTCTCTTACTTTTTGCCGTTACGGCCTGACAGCGAGTGTCGCTGCGGCAAAAAGTCATTTATCTGCATTGAATAACCTGGGATCTTTTTCGTCGCGCTGTCTGCGGCGGATATGGTTAATTTTAGTCCGTTGCCGGCGATTAAAAAGCGGGGTGTTTTGAAGACCTCTTTCAAAAAAAGTGAAATAGATTTGTGACTCAGCGCTGATTTCATTGAAAGATTTTTGAAACTGATGGATCGGCGTACATAGGTTCACTCACGAGCAAATCGTGCTATTTCCCATAGCGCCTCGCATTAACGCGAATAAAACCCACGCAGTCCTTGAGTTTCCCGCCCTGCGTCAGTATGATTACGCGTCATTTTTCAGCCGCACACTAAACACGTTCCTTGCTTCCATGGGCCGCGGTTGACCCTGACAGGAGGCTGAATAATCCGTAAGGAGCAATTCGATGCGTCATTACGAAATCGTTTTTATGGTCCATCCTGACCAAAGCGAACAGGTTCCGGGCATGATCGAGCGTTACAGTGCTACCATCACTAACGCGCAAGGTCAGATTCACCGTCTGGAAGACTGGGGCCGCCGTCAGCTGGCTTATCCGATCAACAAACTGCACAAAGCTCACTACGTTCTGCTGAACGTTGAAGCGCCGCAGGAAGCGATCGATGAGCTGGAAACTAACTTCCGCTTCAACGACGCCGTTATCCGCAGCATGGTTATGCGCGTTAAGCACGCGGTAACCGAAGCATCTCCGATGGTTAAAGCGAAAGACGAACGTCGTGGCGATCGCCGCGAAGACTTCGCTAACGAAACCGCAGATGATGCAGATGCTGGGGATTCTGAAGAGTAATTGCCGCCGTGACGGCTAATCGTCTGGTTTTGTCGGGCACTGTGTGCAAGGCGCCGGTTCGAAAAGTGAGTCCTTCCGGGATACCGCACTGCCAATTTGTGCTAGAGCACCGTTCGCAGCAGACGGAAGCCGGATTCAGCAGACAAGCATGGTGCCGAATGCCCGTGGTTGTCAGCGGACAACAGTCACAAGCACTAACTCAAAGATTAACGGTCGGCAGTCAGATTACCGTGCAAGGCTTTGTAAGCTGCCATCAAGGGCGCAACGGGCTGAGCAAATTGGTTCTGCATGCCGAGCAGATTGAATTGATAGATTCTGGAGACTAGCCAAATGGCACGTTATTTCCGTCGTCGCAAGTTCTGCCGTTTCACCGCGGAAGGCGTTCAAGAGATTGACTATAAAGACATCGCTACGCTGAAAAACTACATCACCGAAAGTGGTAAAATTGTACCGAGCCGTATCACCGGTACTCGTGCAAAATATCAGCGCCAGCTGGCCCGTGCTATCAAGCGCGCGCGCTACCTGTCTTTGTTGCCGTACACTGATCGTCATCAGTAATCGGCCACTGTCCATTAACGACTTTGAGAGGATAAGGTAATGCAAGTTATTCTGCTTGATAAAGTAGCAAACCTGGGCAGCCTGGGTGATCAAGTTAACGTTAAAGCGGGCTACGCTCGTAACTTCCTGGTACCACAGGGCAAAGCTGTTCCTGCTACCAAGAAAAACGTTGAGTTCTTCGAAGCACGCCGTGCTGAACTGGAAGCCAAACTGGCTGACGTTCTGGCTGCTGCTGAAGCTCGCGCAACCAAGATCAACGAACTGGGTTCAGTCACCATCGCTTCCAAATCTGGCGACGAAGGTAAACTGTTCGGCTCTATCGGCACCCGCGACATCGCTGACGCAGTGACTGCGGCAGGCGTTGAAGTTGCCAAGAGCGAAGTTCGTCTGCCGAACGGCGTTCTGCGTACCACTGGCGAGCACGAAGTGCACTTCCAGGTACACAGCGACGTGTTCGCACAGCTGAATGTAGTTGTGGTTGCAGAAGCGTAATTTACGCTGCTGTTAACCGGTTAAAACGCCAGCCTCGCGCTGGCGTTTTGCTTTTCTGCGTCCGGCAAAACGCGCTACGCTTGAAGACGGGATGAAAAGGAGAGCGTGCGATGGCAACGATTACGCTACAGCGGGTTTACGATTTCAGCGCGCCGGCGCCGGAACACTGTTATCTGATAGACCGGCTATGGCCGCGCGGCATCAGCAAAGAGCGGTTGACGGGCGTGCAGTGGTTGAAACAGGTGGCGCCGGATGACGAGTTGCGCAAGTGGTTCCATCAGCATACCGACCAGTGGGAAGCCTTTGAGACGCGCTATCGCCAACAGCTGGCGGCCAACGACGCCTGGCAGCCGCTGGTGGCGCTGTTACGGCAGGGGCAAACGCTGACGCTGCTGTATGGCAGCAAAGATACCGAGCACAATCAGGGCGTGGTGCTGCGCGAGTTTCTGCTGGCGCAGCTGTAGAGATTAGCGTTCCCGGCGGTAGCTGCCGTCGGCCTGGCGGCGGAACAGCGCCTGGCTGTTGTCTGCCGTGGTGACCGACAGCGCGCTAATCACACCGTTGGCGTCGCGTTCGATGCGCACTTCCTGGCCGGCTTTCATGTTGCTCAGCGGCTTGTCGCCGCCCTCCACCTGCGCCATGGCGAACACTTCATTCACCGGCAGATTGTTGTCGCGAAACAGTTGGGCCAGGGTCTGGCCGGGCTGGATCTGATAACGCTGCCAGTTGCCCGCCGGCGTCGGTTCGTTGGCAGGCGTGGCGGCGCTACCGCCGTTTTGCAGCTCGGCCTGCAGCGGCACGCTGGTTTCCTGCTGAGAGACCGGGAACGGCTGTCTTTCGGGCGAGTAGGGCCATAGCAACGCCAGCAGCAGAATGATGCCGAAGATCAGCACCCAGCGGCGATGAAAGTAGGGCAGCGGTTCCATCCAATGGAAACCGTCCGGCAGATGCCAGACTTTAATCAGCAGCGCTTTGACCCGCTGCATTTTGTCGTTGGCCGACGGCGGCTCCGATGGCGGTTCCGCGCCTTCAGCCGTGGGTGCGGCGCCCGGTTTCAGGCGCTGGCTGATGTTCAGCCAGGTGCGCAGCAGCGGCTGGTAGATGCGGGTGGTTTTCCTTCTCCTGGGCGCGATTCTGCCCATGGTGACCTCTCTTCGACGGCGTAATAATCAGTGCGGCGCGGCAAACGCGTCGCCTGCCCGATATCCTGCTTTCAGTATAGTCCGCTAACTGATTGAAGTGAAAGGCGGCTGAGCGGCAGAGCCGGGGTTTGCGGCTGCGGGCGTTAACAGAAGGTTATTGTTTCTTTTTCTACGACAAAAGTCATCATTCTCCACACAAGATTTTACCCGGCATTGACGCGCTGTTATGCTGCGCTTTCGACTTTTTACAGACTTAAGGAAAACCCCATGACAACCCCTTCTTTTGACAGCGTTGAAGCGCAAGCAAGTTACGGGATTGGTTTACAGGTCGGCCAGCAGCTGCAAGAGTCCGGGCTGGAAGGTTTGCAACCGGAAGCTTTGCTGGCGGGTTTGCGTGACGCGCTGGAAGGGAATGCCCCGGCGGTTCCGGTAGACGTGGTGCACCGTGCGCTGCGTGAAATCCACGAGCGTGCGGACGCGGTGCGCCGCGAGCGCCAGCAGGCGATGGCGGTTGAAGGCCAGAAATTCCTGGACGACAACGCCAAGCGCGATGGCGTGACGCTGACCGAGTCTGGCCTGCAGTTCTCCGTACTGGAGCAGGGCAACGGCCCAATTCCGTCCCGTCAGGATCGCGTGCGCGTGCACTACACTGGCCGTCTGATCAACGGTGACGTGTTCGACAGCTCGGTTGAGCGCGGCCAGCCGGCGGAATTCCCGGTCAGCGGCGTGATCCCAGGCTGGATCGAAGCGCTGACCCTGATGCCGGTCGGTTCCAAATGGCAGCTGTATATCCCGCACAACCTGGCCTACGGCGAGCGTGGCGCAGGCGCGTCCATCCCGCCGTTCAGCGCGCTGGTGTTCGACGTCGAGCTGCTGGAAATCCTGTAATCCCACCGAGGATTGTTCTGGGCGCCTTCGTGGCGCCCTTATTTTATGCGCCGCGCAGACGGGCGATGAATGGCCGGGCGCGCCGGCCATAAACCGTGTTACTTACCGCTTAAATCGATGCGATAAACCGCGAAGCCGATGCTGTCGCTGCCTGCGGCGCTCATCGGATATTGGGCGTGCTCTTTGATAAACCTTGTCGCTTTGTCCGAAGGCGAGGTCTCGAAGCGGATATCCAGCGGCTGCTGGCTGCTGAAGTTCGCCAAACGCCAGTTGTTGTCCGCCTGCGGGCGCACCGCGCCATGCCGCTGGGTTTCGGCGCTGATGTAGGCCGCCAGCACCGAGCGGTTTTCATCCGGCGAAGCGAAGGCGATATGTTTGTCGCCGGTGCCGGCAAATTTGCCGCCGTAGGCGCGGTAGTTGTTGGTGGCGACCAGGAAGGTGGCGTTCGGATCGATCGGCTTGCCGTTGAAGGTCAGCTGCTTGATACGCTCCGCCTTGTCGTTGATCCGTTGGCATTCGCCGTCGTAGCGCGCCGGCTGGCTGACGTCGATCTGGTAGTTGACGCCGTCGATCACGTCGAAGTTATAGGTGCGGAAGCCGTCCCAGTTGATCAAGCCCTGCGGCTTGGCGCTGTTGACGTCGATCTGGTTGAACTGGCCGGCGGAGCACTCCAGCCACTCTTTCACCTCTTTGCCGCTCGCCTTCACCACCACCAACGTATTGGGGTAGAGATAGAGATCGGCGGCGTTGCGGAAGGTGAGCTGGCCTTTTTCCACTTCGACGAAGCTGGCGGGATCGTTCTTGCGGCCGCCGACCTTGAACGGCGCCGCCGCCGACAGCACCGGCAGATCGGCCAGATCCGGGTCGCCCTGGATGTAATGTTCGACGTAGGCCTTCTGCGCATTGTTGACGATTTGCACCGTCGGATCGTCCTGCACCAGCGCCAGATAGCTGTACATGTTGCCGTCGGATTTACCGATCGGCTGGCTGACGAACTCGCGCGTGCCCTTGTGATCGTCCGCCAACACCTTCACCAGCGCGGCGTCTTCCGCCGCCAGCGATTTCTTGTTCTCTTTGTCGTAGATCGGCCGTGCTTCCGCGTTGGCGGCGGTCACTTTCCAGCTGCCGCCATCGTTGTTGAGCTGCAGATCGACCACGCCGAGATGGTCGCCCCATTGGCCCGGCATCACCGCCGGCACGCCGTTCAGCAGGCCTTTGTCGATATCCGCGCCTTTGATGTTGGCAAAGTCCTTGCTCGGGAACACCGCATGGGCGTGGCCGAACATGATGGCGTCGATGCCCGGCACCTGGCTGAGGTAATAGACCGAGTTTTCCGCCATCGCCTTGTAAGGCTCGCTGGACAGCCCGGAATGCGGGATCGCCACCACCAGATCGGCGCCCTCTTTACGCATCTGCGGCACGTAGCGCTTGGCGGTAGCGGTGATGTCGTCCACCGTCACTTTGCCCTGCAGGTTGGCCTTGTCCCACACCAGGATCTGCGGCGGCACGAAGCCGATGTAGCCGATGCGCAGCGTATGCGCCTTGCCGTCGCGATCTTTCACCGGCGTATCGACGATGATGTACGGCGTGAACAGCGGTTTTTGCGTTTTGGCGTCGATGACGTTGGCGTTGATATACGGGAATTTGGCGCCGGCGATGGCGTTCTTCAGGTAGTCCAGCCCATAGTTGAACTCATGGTTGCCGATGTTGCCGACGACGTAGTCCAGCGTGTTCATCGCCTTATAGACCGGGTGCACGTCGCCCGGTTTCAGCCCCTTGGCCGCCATGTAGTCGCCGAGCGGGCTGCCCTGAATGATGTCGCCGTTGTCCACCAACACCGCGTTGGCGGCCTGCTGGCGCGCCTGTTGGATCAGGCTGGCGGTGCGCACCAGGCCGAACTTGTCGGTCGGCGTGTCCTTGTAGTAATCGAAGTCCATCATGTTGCTGTGCAGATCGGTGGTTTCCAGCACGCGCAGATCGACGGTGGCCGCTTGCGCGGAGGCGCACACCAGCAGCGCAAGCGCGGACAGCGTCAGTGGATGCTTCATCATTTGGGATTCTCTCCATTCCATTATTCGAGTGTTATCGCAGAGGGAAATGTAATTAACACTGCTTGCCACAGTAAACTGTGAAGTGTGGCAGAAAATGGCGGCGGGTAACGCGGGGAAGCTCACAGTTGTGCCCAACAAGAAATGAGGAATTCCCGAGGCTTAGGCGGTTGAGATGGATATTCGGCGTAAAAAAAACTAGTCTGCTAGCAGAGACAGAGGGAAATTTCCCACGGAGATGCAGAGTTGAGGTGCATGATGTTAGAGCGAATTTGCCAACTGTCCCGCGAGGCGGGGGCGGCGATCATGGCGGTGTACGACGGCGAACAACCGCTTGATGTCGCACAGAAAAAAGATGATTCACCGGTGACGGCGGCCGATCTGGCGGCGCATCACATCATCAAGCGCGGCCTGGCGGCCCTGACGCCGGAGGTGCCGCTGCTGTCGGAAGAGGATCCGCCGGCGTGGGAAGAGCGCCGCGGCTGGACGCGCTACTGGCTGGTCGATCCGTTGGACGGCACCAAAGAGTTTTTACATCGCAATGGCGAGTTCACGGTCAATATCGCCCTGATTGAAGACGGGCAGGCGGTGATGGGGGTGGTGTACGCCCCGGCGATCGACGTGTTGTATCTGGCGGAGCGCGGTAAGGCCTGGAAAGAAGAGAAGGGCGTGCGGCAGGCGATCGGCGTCAGCAACGCGCATCCGCCGCTGGTGGTGGTGAGCCGCTCGCATATCGATGACGAACTGAAAGATTATTTGCAGCAGTTGGGCGAGCACCAGACCGTGTCAGTCGGTTCCTCGCTGAAGTTCTGTCTGGTGGCGGAAGGCAAGGCGCAGCTCTATCCGCGCTTCGGGCCGACCAACATTTGGGATACCGCCGCAGGGCATGCGGTGGCGGTGGCCGCCGGGGCGCAAATTCACGATTGGCAGGGTAAGCCATTGCTCTATACCCCGCGTGAATCTTTCCTCAACCCCGGCTTCCGGGTGTCGCTGTTCTGAGTCAGTTCGCCAACAGCTGGTGCAGCTTGGACATCACCTGCTGCACCTCTTCCGGCGTCAGCGCGCCGTCTTTGGCGAACTGGATGCGCCCTTGCTTATCCAGCACCACGATGGCGGAGCCTTTCGGCTGCAGATCCCAGGCTTTGCGCACGTTGCCGTCGCTGTCGACGATAAACTGCGACCATGGGAACTCCTTCTTGCTGTCTTCAATACTGCTGCGCACGAACATCGCGGTGCCCATCAGGGCATCGTCGGTGTTGACGATTGTCGTCGTTTGGTAACGATCGTGTGGTAGCTTCGCCTTCTTGATCGCTTCAATCAGTGGGTCGTTCATGTCTTTGGCGGAGCTGCGGCCGGCAATATGTTGTATCACTCGCACTTTTCCACTGAGCTGCGCGCTGTTCCAGTTCTGATAGCTAAAATTACCGTCAGCGTAATTGAGCTCTCCTTTGTCGCTGACGCCGACCGGCGCCACGCGCTGCTGGAGCTGGAAGTTGTGCGCGGAAGCGAAAAGCGGGGCGAGCAGCAGGGATACCATCAGCATGCGACTTGTTTTCATGCTTTCTCCTTGTAATGGGGGGAATTTGTGCGACAGCACTTCGACAGCCTAAAGCATAGGATGTGATAAGAGGTCTGTCCTGTTAACCGGATCGCAGATTTTCCCTTGGTTCGCTAATCATCAGATTTTGAAGGGATATCCTGAAAACGTTATAAATTATCATATACAATTCTGTCAAAAAGTGTAAATCCAGCGTAGATATCCGGGCAGAAGTGAACGTTCTGGTCTTTACTGGGTCTACTACATGCAATCAAGTTGCGTTCTGAATTTCGAGGCTGCCACCTTTGGCGGCTCGCTGAGCGCATGGATCAACGGGAGGAGCGTAAAAGAATGAGAATCTTCCAGCGTTATAACCCTTTGAAAGTGGCAAAGTACGTTAAGACCCTGTTTCGCGGAAGGCTGTATATCAAGGACGTGGGCGCATTTGAATTCGACGAGGGGAAAATCCTGCCGCCGAAGATTCGCGACAAGTGCCATTTCAGCGTGATGTCTGAAGTTAACCGTCAGGTGCTGCTGTTGCAGACCGAGATGGGGTGAGCACCTCGCTGACAGCGGTAAAAAAATGCGGCCCCGATGGGGCCGCTGATGTTTTTGTCTTACCGCCGTCAGGCCGCAGGCGTGTCGTCCGGCGCTTTCGGCAGCACCGCCGCCGGCTTGTCGCTCAGCCGGGTGACCAGCAGCTGGTCTATCTTGTAGCTGTCGATATCCACCACTTCGAACTTGTAGCCGGCGTATTTGACGAAGTCGGTGCGTTTCGGGATCTTGCGCAGCATATACATCATAAAGCCGCCGATGGTCTCGTAGTTGCCTGCCTGCGGGAACTCGTCGATGTCCAGCACGCGCATCACGTCGTCGATCGGCGTGCCGCCTTCAATCAGCCATGAACTTTCGTCGCGCGCCACGATCTGCTCTTCCTGGCCCTGGCCGACCAGATCGCCCATCAGCGTGGTCATCACGTCGTTAAGGGTGATGATGCCCACCACCAACGCATATTCATTGAGGATCACCGCGAAGTCTTCGCCGGCGGTTTTGAAGCTTTCCAGCGCTTCGGACAGCGTCAGCGTGTCCGGCACGATCAGCGCCGAGCGGATCTGCACGCCGCTGCTCAGCACCAGGCTTTGGTTGCCCAGCACGCGGTTCAGCAGGTCTTTGGAATCGACGTAGCCGACCACCTGATCGATATGGCCGTCGCACACCAGGAACTTGGAGTGCGGGTGAGTCGAGACTTTCTCCTTGATGCTCTCTTCGCTTTCGCGCAGATCGAAGTACACCACGCTTTCGCGCGAGGTCATCGAAGACGGCACGGTGCGCGATTCCAGTTCGAACACGTTTTCAATCAGCTCGTGCTCCTGTTTGCGCAGCACGCCCGCCAGGGCGCCGGCTTCCACCACCGCATAGATGTCATCGGAGGTGATGTCGTCTTTACGCACCATCGGCAGCTTGAACATACGGAAGATCAGGTTGGCCATGCCGTTGAAGAACCACACCAGCGGGCGGAAGATCATGATGGAGAAACGCATCGGGTTGATGATCCGGACGGCGACCGTCTCTGGTGCAATCATACCGATGCGCTTCGGGGTCAAATCGGCGAACAGGATAAACAGGCTGGTCACCAGCACGAAAGAGCAGATGAAGCTGACCTGTTCCGCCAATTCGGGCGACAGGAAACGATCGAACAACACCTTGAAAGTGGGCGAGAAAGCCGCGTCGCCGACGATACCGCCGAGGATGGCCACGGCGTTCAGGCCGATCTGCACCACGGTGAAGAAGATGCCAGGGGTTTCTTGCAGCTTGAGCACTCTGGCGGCGTTGACGTTACCTTCGTCAGCCATCAGCTTCAGTTTGATCTTGCGCGAGGCGGCCAGAGAGATTTCCGACAGTGAGAAGAACGCACTCACCGCGATCAGAAAAAGAATCAGTAAAATACTGTTTAACATAATCTATCCATACGTGCCGACGGGATGCCGGCGCTCTTGAGGAAGGGTAGTACATAGTAAAAAAAGCAGCGATAACAACCAGAAGGGAAGCTATCGGGCCGCAGAAGCGACCCGCATAGTATAGCAGTTGCCCCACAGGGGCCGCCAGCGGTTAAAAAAGTGCCGCCGGCCGGCATCAAATCAGCCCTGCGGCGGCAGGCAAACGCCGATGCCGCCCAGCCCGCAGTAGCCTTCCGGGTTCTTGTACAGGTACTGCTGGTGATCGTCTTCCGCGTAATAGAACGGCAGCGCCGGTGCGATCTCGGTGGTGATGACGCGCTTATCGCCCGCCGCATCCATCGCCTGCTGGAAGCGTTGCAGGCTGCTTTCCGCCTCGGCCTGCTGCTCTGGGCTCAGCGTATAAATCGCCGAGCGGTACTGCGTGCCGACGTCGCCGCCCTGGCGCATGCCCTGCGCCGGATCGTGATTTTCCCAGAACAGCTGCAGCAGCTGTTTGTAGCTGACGACGTGCGGATCGAACACCACGCGCACCACTTCGGCGTGGCCGGTCTGGCCGCTGCACACTTCGCGGTAGGTCGGGTTCGGCGTGTAGCCGCCGCTGTAGCCGGCGGCGGTGCTGTAGACGCCCGGCTGTTGCCAGAACAGGCGCTCAACGCCCCAGAAACAGCCCATGGCGAAAACTGCCACCTCCATGCCGGCCGGCACCTGAGTCATCGAGTGTTCGGTGACGACGTTGAGCGTTGCGACAGGCATTGGCGTGGTGCGGCCAGGCAGCGCGCTTGCCTTATCGACGGTTTGTGATTTATCAAAAAATGGCACCACGGTTGACTCCTGTTGTCACAGTAAGAATTGACCCTACATGGCGGCGGTTCGGTTGTATCTCACCGCGTCTTTGCCCACAATAAGCGGCAAGTTGGATTTTGTATAAGCTTAACGCAGTATTTTGAGCGCCAAAAGTGAAGAATTCGCCTGTTGCGCGGCGGTGGCAAAGCGCGGCGGGCGGCGTCCGGAAGAAGGTTGAAGAGGGCTGCCGTCATGATAGCGCGGAGTCTGCCCTGGCCCCGGAGCGAACACCATAACAGGACAGTAAAATCAATAAGGAGAACACGTGCCAAAGTACCCGGTCATGTGCTTGATATCTGTGTTGCTTGCGGCACCTGCAGCCTATGCGGCGAACGTGCGACTGCAGGTGGAGGGGTTAAGCGGAGAGTTGGAAAAAAACGTCCGGGTGCGGCTGTCGTCGATCACGCCTGAAGAGGTCGGCACCGACGGCCGCTTCCGCGCACGGGTGGACGAGGCGGTGCGCCAGGGGCTGCGCGCGCTCGGCTATTACCAGCCGACTATCGAGTTTACGCTGGACGATCGGCCGGGGATGTCGCGCCCGGTGCTGCATGCCAAGGTCAATCCGGGCGAACCGGTGCGCATCGCCGGCGCCAACATCGTGCTGGAAGGCGGCGCGAAGACCGATGAGGACTACCTGGCGCTGGTAAAGAAGGATCGGCCGACCATCGGTGAGATCCTCAACCACGGCAAGTATGACAGTTTCAAAGGCTCGCTGACCGGCCTGGCGCTGCGCAAAGGCTACTTCGACGCCGACATGACCAAAAGCCAGCTCGGCGTGGCCGAAGATCTGCACAAGGCATTTTGGGATATCGATTTCAACAGCGGCGAACGTTACCGCTTCGGCAAGGTGAAATTCACCGGTTCGCAAATTCGCGAAGACTATCTGCAAAATCTGGTGCCCTTTCATCAGGGGGATTACTACAGTTCGGAGGATTTGGCCGAGCTGAACCGCCGTTTGTCCGCCACCAACTGGTTCAACTCGGTGGTGGTGTCCCCTGATTTCAACGATGCCAAAGAGAACAAGATTTTGCCGTTGGACGCGCTGGTGACGCCGCGCACGCGCAACACCGTCGAAACCGGTATCGGTTATTCCACCGACGTCGGCCCGCGGGTGAAAGGCACCTGGAAAAAGCCCTGGCTCAACGATCGCGGGCATAGCCTGGAAACCAGCGCCAGCGTGTCGGCGCCGGAGCAGCAGCTGGATCTGACTTACAAGATCCCGCTGCTCAAGAACCCGCTGGAGCAGTATTACCTGCTGCAGGGCGGGCTCAAGAACGTCGATCTTAACGACACCAAATCCGTGACCTCCAAAGTGGTGGCCTCGCGCAACTGGGATCTCTCCAGCGGCTGGCAGCGGGCGATCAACCTGACCTGGCGCTGGGATAACTTTACCCAGGGCAACGTCAGCAACACCACCATGCTGCTGTACCCCGGCGTCAGCTTCAACCGCACCCGTTCGCGCGGCGGGCTGATGCCGACCTGGGGCGACAGCCAACGCTATTCCATCGACGTGTCCGACACTTCCTGGGGCTCCGGCGTGGACTTCGCGCTGATGCAGGCGCAGAACGTCTGGATCCGCACCCTGGCCGACAAGCATCGCTTTGTAGCGCGCGGGCAGGTGGGCTGGATCGAAACCAACGACTTCGACAAGGTGCCGCCGGATCTGCGCTTCTTCGCCGGCGGTGACCGCAGCATTCGTGGCTACAAGTACAAAGACATTTCGCCGCGCGGCGACGACGGCAAGCTGACCGGCGCCTCCAAGATGCTGACCGGCTCGCTGGAGTACCAATACAACGTGACCGGCAAATGGTGGGGGGCGATGTTCGTCGATTCCGGTGAAGCGGTGAACGATATCAAGCAGAGCAACTTCAAGACCGGCGCCGGCGTAGGCGTGCGCTGGCAGTCGCCGGTGGGGCCGGTGAAGCTGGATATCGCCGCGCCCGTGGGGGACAAGGACACCCACGGGATGCAGTTCTACATCGGTTTGGGGCCTGAACTATGAGCCTGGTTAAAAAGATTTGCCTCGGATTTCTGATCATTCTGCTGTTGCTGATCGGCGGCCTGGCCTTCCTGGTGGGGACCACCACCGGTTTGCATATGGTCATCAACGGCGCAGCGCGCTGGGTGCCGGGGTTGGAGATCGCCGGCGTCAGCGGCGGCTGGCGCGATCTGACGCTGAAGGGCGTGAAGTATCAGATGCCGGGCGTGACGGTCAACGCCGGGCAGTTCCATCTCTCCCTCGATCTCTCCTGCTTTAAACGCAGCTCGCTGTGCGTTAACGCCTTGACCGCTCAGGACGTGGACGTGGCGGTGAACACCAAAGAGATGGCGCCCTCCGCGCCGGTGGAGGAGAGCAGTGAACCGACCACCAATCTCAGCACCCCTTATCCGATCACCCTGCGCCTGCTGGCGCTGAATAACGTCAAGGTCACCGTCGACGACACCGCCATTTCTCTGGCCGAGTTCCGCACCGGCGCGCAGTGGCAAGAGCGCGCGCTGACGCTGATGCCAACCAAGATCGGCTCGTTGCTGATTGCCTTGCCGAAAACGCCGCAAAATCCGTTGCCGGAAGCGGTGCAACCGGCGGTCGAGGTGGCGAAAAAGGTCGGTGAGCAGGTTACCGACGCGGCGAAACCGGCGCCGCAGCCGGAGGAGAGGCCGCTCGGCGAAACGCTGAAGGAACTGTTCGCCAAACCGCTGTTGCCGGATCTGCCGGACATCCGTCTGCCGCTGGATATCACCGTGAAAGAGATCAGCGGCGAACAGCTGCGCTTGACCGGCGATACCGACGTGCTGATCACAAGCCTGTTGCTGCAGGCCAGCACGCAGGATCAGCATATCCAGCTGGACAACTTCGACGTGAAGTCGCCGCAGGGCACGCTGTCGGTGCAGGGGCAAGCGACCCTGACCGGCGACTGGCCGGTGGCGCTGACCGCCAACAGCGCGTTGAATATCGAGCCGCTGAAGGGCGAGAAGGTGAAGCTGAACATCGGCGGCGGGTTGCGTGATGAGCTGAAGGTGGCGCTGAACCTGTCCGGCCCGGTCGGCGCCCAGCTTGATGTGCAAACCCGGCTGGCCGAAGCCGGCCTGCCGCTGGCGCTGACGCTGCAGAGCAAACAGCTGAAATGGCCGCTGAGCGGCGAGGCGCAGTACCAGGTTAACGATTTCCGCCTGCGCTTTAACGGCAAGGCGACAGACTATGCGCTGTCGACGCGCGCCAATCTGAAAGGCCAGGATCTGCCGCCGGCGGTGCTGACGCTGGACGGCAAAGGCAACGTCGAGCAGTTCAAGCTGGAGCGCCTGCGCCTGGCGGCGCTGCAGGGCAATACCGATCTCACCGCGCTGGTGGACTGGAGCAAGGCCATCAGCTGGACCTCGCAATTGACGCTGAGCGGCATCAATACCGCCAAGCAGTGGCCGGAATGGCCGGCGAAACTCGACGGCAAGATCACCACGCGCGGCAGCCTGCACGGCGGCAGCTGGCAGCTGCAGGTGCCGGTGCTGCAGCTGGACGGCAACGTGAAGCAGAACAAGGTCACGGCGCGCGGCACGCTGAGCGGCAACGCCGCCGGGCAGTGGAAAATCCCCGGCATCGATCTGACGCTGGGGCGCAACCAGCTGAACGTCAAAGGGCAACTGGACGAGAAGAGCTGGAACCTGGACGCCAACATCGACGCACCGCGTCTGGACGGCGCGCTGCCGGGCCTCGGCGGCACCGCCAAAGGGCTGCTGAAGCTGCGCGGCAATCTGCAGGCGCCTCAGCTGCTGGCGGATTTGACCGCCTCCGGTTTGCAGTGGCAGGCGCTGCGCATCAACCGCGTGAAGATCGACGGCGACGTGCGCTCCACGGATCAGATCCAGGGGCAGCTGGCGGTACGCGTCGAGCAGCTGAAGCAGGACGCGCTGGAAGTCAGCCTGCTGACCCTCGACGCCAAAGGCAGCGAGAAGCAGCATCAGCTGCAGCTGAAGATCGACGGCAAACCGGTCTCCGGCCAGCTGGCGCTGCAGGGCAGCTTCGATCGTCAGCAGCAGCGCTGGCGCGGCAATCTGAATAACACCCGCTTCGATACGCCGGTCGGGGAGTGGCGCCTGACGCGCGCCATCGCGCTGGACTACCTGAACACCGCGCAGAAAATCAGCATCGGGCCGCACTGCTGGCAGAACCCGAACGCCGAGCTGTGCGTGCCGAAGACCATCGAAGCCGGCCAGAGCGGCCAGGCCAGCGTGGTGCTCAACCGGTTCGATCTGGCGATGATCAAGCCGTTCCTCGGCCCGGAGACCGCCCTGAGCGGCGTGTTCACCGGCCGGGCCGACGTCAGCTGGAAACCGGGCGGCGCGCTGCCGGAGGCGAAGGTCACCCTGGCCGGTAACGGCGTCAAGGTGGTGCAGCAAGTACAGGGCAATGCGCTGCCGATCGCCTTCGATACGCTGACCCTCAACGCCGGCCTGAATAACGGCCGCGCGCAGGCCGACTGGCGGATCAAGCTGGCCAACAACGGCCAGTTCGACGGCAATATCCAGGTGGCGGATCCGCAGGTGCGGCGCACCATCAGCGGCAACGTCAATATCACCAACATTTCGCTGGCGCTGATCAACCCGGCGCTGATGAAGGGCGAAAGCGCGGCGGGCATGCTGAACGCCAACCTGCGCCTGGGCGGCAGCGCGCAGAAGCCGCTGGTGTTCGGCCGTCTGGCGTTGGATCGGGCGAAGGTGCAGGGGCACTGGATGCCGTTCGATATGACCGACGCGCGGCTGGCGGTGAATTTCAACGGCATGACCTCAACGCTGGAAGGGCTGCTCAGCACCACGCGCGGCCAGCTGAATCTGGCGGGCGACGCCGACTGGCGTGACATCAACGCCTGGCGCGCGCGCATCGCCGCCAAGGGCGACAAGCTGCGGGTGACGGTGCCGCCGATGATCCGCATCGACGTATCGCCGGATCTGGTGTTCGAAGCCACGCCGCAGCTGTTCTCGCTCAACGGCAAGGTCGACATCCCTTGGGCGCGCATCACGGTGCAGGAACTGCCGGAAAGCGCGGTGGGCGTCTCTTCCGACGAGGTGATGCTGGACGATCAGCTGAAGCCGATTCAACCGAAGACCGCCTCGATCCCGATCAACAGCAATCTGATGATCCACGTCGGCAACGACGTGCGGCTGGACGCCTTCGGCCTGAAAGCCCGCCTGAAGGGCGATTTGAAAGTGGTGCAGGACAAGAAAGGGCTGGGCCTCAATGGCCAGATTGACATCCCTTCCGGTCGCTTCCATGCTTATGGTCAGGATTTGATCGTGCGTAAAGGGCAGCTGATGTTCTCCGGCCCGCCGGATCAGCCGCTGCTCAATATCGAGGCGATCCGTAACCCGGAATCCACCGAGGACGACGTGACCGCCGGCGTGCGCGTGACCGGCCTGGCGGATGCGCCGAAGCTGGAAGTGTTCTCCGATCCGGCCAAATCGCAACAGGAAGCCCTATCTTATCTGCTGCGCGGTCAGGGCTTAAGCAGTTCCGGCGCCGACGGCAACGCCATGACGTCGATGTTAATCGGCATGGGGGTTGCACAAAGTGGTCAACTTGTGGGTAAAATCGGCGAGGCATTCGGCGTGAGTAATTTGGCTCTGGACACTCAAGGGGTTGGCGACAATTCCCAGGTTGTCGTGAGCGGCTATGTCCTCCCAGGCTTACAAGTAAAATATGGGGTGGGCATTTTCGACTCGCTGGCCACGCTGACGTTGCGTTATCGCCTGATGCCTAAGTTGTATCTTGAAGCGGTGTCTGGTCTCGACCAGGCATTAGATTTGCTCTATCAGTTTGAGTTTTAGCGATGCGAATAATTGTCTACGGCAGTTTACGGCGCAAACAGGGAAACAGCCATTGGATGACCAACGCCCAATGGCTCGGCGAGCACGAGCTCGAAGGCTATCAGATTTATAATCTGGGCCATTACCCGGCGGCGATCCCTGGAGAGGGCACGATACATTGCGAAGTGTATCGTATTAACTCATCGATTCTGGCAGAGCTGGACGAACTGAAAAGCAACACCAAGGACTATAAGCGCGAGCTGATTCAGACGCCTTATGGGAGTGCGTGGATCTACCTGTATAAACACAGCGTGGATGGTTACCCGCGAATTACCAGCGGTGACTGGCTGAAACGCCTCGAAGATCAGTAATAAAAAAACACCGCTCAATGAGCGGTGTTTTTTCATCGGACGGCGGCGAAAATTACTTCTTGGCAGCGCGTTCGAAGGAAGCGATGATTTCCGCTTTCGCTGCGGCAGCGTCTGCCCAGCCTTCCACTTTCACCCATTTGCCTTTTTCCAGATCTTTGTAGTGCTCGAAGAAGTGAGCGATCTGGGCTTTCAGCAGTTCCGGCAGGTCGTTCACGTCTTTCACGTGATCATACTCTTTGGTCAGCTTGCTGTGCGGTACCGCAACCAGCTTGGCGTCTTCACCGGCTTCGTCGGTCATCTTCAGCACGCCAACCGGACGGCAGCGGATCACGGAGCCCGGCTGCAGCGGATATGGGGTTGGGACCAGCACGTCAACCGGATCACCATCCAGAGACAGAGTGTGGTTGATGTAGCCGTAGTTGCACGGGTAGAACATCGCGGTGGACATGAAACGGTCAACGAACAGCGCGCCGGTTTCTTTGTCGATTTCGTATTTGATTGGATCGGCGTTGGCCGGGATTTCGATTACTACGTAGATGTCTTCCGGCAGGTCTTTGCCAGCTGGGACCAGATTCAAGCTCATGTCGGTTTCCTTTAATCATCAAACCAGAAATGGAGTGGCGGCTATTATAGCGGACTCTTTTGCGATTTCCTGCCCTTTTCATCGTCGAAAACCCAGTGTCTCTGCGCGCGGAGAATTTCCAGATTAATCCCGCCGCGGCATGAAGTTTTGCCTCCGCCTGCCGATAACTTCAACAAACAATAATGAGCCAGCAAAGCTGGCTCCGCGTTTTGCCACCCCTACTACGTCTGATCTCACTATTCTGAAGCCGGGAAGAACTCATGCTAAAAAAGATTACGGTGAAGGCTGGGCTGATCGCCCTGCTGAGCCTGATGACCATGCTGCTGATCATGGTCAGCGTTATTGGCGTCAACGCGATTAACGAAGGATCGCGCTCGATCCATACCTTAAACCAGATCCTCGGCGAAGAGCTGGGCTCGCTGGCCAACAGCTCCAACCTGACGCTGCGCGCCCGAACCGCCGCCTCGCTGGCGGTGCGCCAACGGGAGATCGGTCAGACTGATGTCTCCGACGCCACCGTGGGCCGCATCTACGGCTACCTCGAGCAGTCGAACAAGGAAATGGCGCGCTTTGTCGGCGTCGGCACCGTGACCGAGCGCGGCCGCGAACTCTCCAATCGTCTGCAAAACAGCTATCGCGCCTACCTCGAGCAGGGCGTGAAGCCGATGGCCGCCGCCATCAAGGCCGGTAAAATCGATGAGTATTACCATATTCAGGAGACCCGCATCTCTGCGTTGAGCATCGCGTTTGAAAAGGATCTCAGCGATTTCCGCAGCTTCGCCATGAAGCTCGGCGAAAAGCAGGTGTATGACGCGGAAAACAACGCCAGCACCAAGATCTCGCTGATCGTGGTGGCGGGCCTGCTCAGCGTGCTGCTGGCGGTGCTGGCCTGGTTCGCGCTGCGCGTGATCATTTTGCGCCCGTTGGATGAGTCCATCGCGCAGTTGGAACACATCGCCGGCGGCGATCTGACCCATGAGATCCGCGGCGAGGGCGATACCGAGATGGGCCGCCTGGTGCGGGCGATGCAGCGCATGCAGCAAGCGCTGGCCAATTCGGTCAGCAAAGTGCGTGACGCCAGCAGCCAGATCGACACCGGTTCACGCGAACTGGCGGCCGGTAACCTGCATCTGGCGCAGCGCACCGAAGAATCGGCCGCTTCGCTGGAAGAGACTGCCGCCAGCATGGAACAGCTGACCTCGACGGTGAAAATGAATGCCGAGAACTGCGAGCAGGCCAATCAGCTGGCGCTGAGCGTGTCCGATATCGCCAACCAGGGCAGCGACGTGGTCAGTCAGGTCATGAGCAAGATGCAGGCGATCACCGACAGCTCGCGCCGTATCGCCGACATCATCAGCGTGATGGACGGCATCGCCTTCCAGACCAATATCCTGGCGTTGAACGCAGCGGTGGAAGCGGCGCGCGCCGGCGAACAGGGCCGCGGTTTCGCGGTGGTGGCCGGCGAAGTGCGCAATCTGGCGCAGCGTAGCGCCCAGTCGGCGAAAGAGATCAAAGGGTTGATCGAAGCGTCGCAGAACCGGGTGCAGGAAGGCGAGCAGATGGTGGAGTCGGCGGCGCAGACCATGAGCGGTATCACCGGTGAAGTGGGCCGGGTGACGGCGTTGATGCGTGAGATCTCGGCGGCGACGCGCGAACAAAGCAGCGGTATCGAACAGGTGAATCTGGCGGTGGCGCAGATGGATCAGGTGGCGCAGCAGAATGCGGCGCTGGTGGAAGAGTCGGCGGCGGCGACGCGCTCGCTGGAAGATCAGGCTCAGCTGCTGGCGCAGAGCATGGCGGCGTTCAAGCTGTAAGGCGATAAGGGTTCGGCGCGGCGCCGAACCCTTGCCAGTAACGCGTTACTCGTCCGGGTTTTCGGCGATGAAGCGTTCTGCGTCTTCTACCATCGACTTGGTGCCGACGAAGAATGGCGCGCGCTGGTGCAGTTTCACCGGCGTGATGTCCAGAATGCGATTTTTGCCATCGCTGGCCTTGCCGCCGGCCTGTTCGGCCAGGAACGCCATCGGGTTGCATTCGTACAGCAGGCGCAGCTTGCCTTGCGGGTGGCTGGCGGTGCTTGGGTAGATGTAGATGCCGCCTTTCAGCAGGTTACGGTGGAAGTCCGCCACCAGAGAACCGATGTAGCGCGAGGTATAAGGGCGCTGCGTCGCTTCGTCCTGCTCCTGGCAGTACTTGATGTATTTCTTCACGCCGAGAGGGAACTTGATGTAGTTGCCTTCGTTGATGGAATACATGTTGCCGCTCGCCGGGAAGCGCACTTTCTCGTGAGAGAGGCAGAACACGCCCAGAGACGGATCGTACGTGAAGGCGTGGACGCCGTAACCGGTGGTGTACACCAGCATGGTGGACGAGCCGTAAACCACGTAACCCGCGGCGACTTGGGCGCTGCCCGGCTGCAGGAAGTCTTCTTCGGTCACCGGCGTGCCGACCGGCGTGATGCGACGATAGATAGAGAAAATCGTACCGACCGAGACGTTGACATCGATGTTGGACGAACCGTCCAACGGATCCATCAATACGACATACTTGGCATTTTCAGCTCGCTCGCCGTCGAATATCACGATTTCATCTTCTTCTTCGGAAGCGATACCCGCAACTTCACCACGCGCTTTCAACGCCGCTTTCAGTTTTTCGTTCGCGTACAGGTCCAGTTTCATCTGAACTTCGCCCTGTACGTTGGACACCCCGCTGGTTCCCAGAATATCAACCAGGCCGGCCTTGTTGATGTCGCGGTGGATGATTTTGGCGCCCAGTTTAATTGCAGAAAGTAACGCGGTCAGCTCGCCGGTGGCGTGAGAGAAGTCGTGCTGTTTCTCGACGATAAATTCGCCTAACGTTTTCATGACACAATCCCTGAATCTACGGATGGATAGCGGCCTGTTAACAAACCGCCAACGTTTTCGCGTGCAGTGTAGCCCAAAGATGCGCGCCATTCATAGGCAAATCCATTTCTTCTGGACGATTCTGAGCGTTAGAATATGCCGACATTCGATGCACTCACATGAGAAACCTATGCGCATTCACATTCTTGGGATCTGTGGCACCTTTATGGGCGGGCTGGCGATGCTGGCGCGCTCACTGGGGCATGACGTCACCGGTTCGGACGCCAACGTCTATCCGCCGATGAGCACGCTGCTGGAGAACCAGGGGATCGATCTGATTCAGGGTTATGATCCCGCCCAGCTGGATCCGGCGCCGGATCTGGTGATCATCGGCAACGCCATGACGCGCGGCAACCCGTGCGTGGAGGCGGTGCTGGAGCGTGGTATCCCTTACGTTTCCGGCCCGCAGTGGCTGCACGACGCCGTGTTGCGCGATCGCTGGGTACTGGCGGTCGCCGGCACCCACGGTAAAACCACCACCGCCGGCATGGCGACCTGGATCCTCGAGGCCTGCGGCTACCAGCCCGGCTTCGTCATCGGCGGCGTGCCGGGCAACTTCGACGTATCGGCCCGCCTCGGCGGCAGCCCGTTCTTCGTGATCGAGGCCGACGAGTATGACTGCGCGTTCTTCGACAAACGCTCCAAGTTCGTGCACTACAGCCCGCGCACGCTGATCATGAACAACCTGGAGTTCGACCACGCCGATATTTTCGACGATCTGAAAGCCATCCAGAAACAGTTCCACCACCTGGTGCGTCTGGTGCCGGGCAAAGGCAAAATCATCCTGCCGGACAACGACAGCCACCTGAAGCAGGTGATGGCGATGGGCTGCTGGAGCGAACAGGAGCTGGTGGGCGAAGAGGGCGCCTGGCGCGCGCAGAAGCTGACGCCGGACGCCAGCCATTACGCGGTGTTCCTCGACGGTGAGCAGGTCGGCGAAGTGAAGTGGGCGCTGGTGGGCGAGCACAACATGCATAACGGCCTGATGGCTATCGCCGCGACTCGCCACGTCGGCGTGCAGCCGGCGGACGCCTGCCGCGCGTTGGGCGATTTCATCAACGCCCGCCGCCGTCTGGAGCTGCGTGGCGAAGCCAACGGCGTCACGGTTTACGACGATTTCGCGCACCACCCGACGGCGATCCTGGCCACTCTGGCCGCGCTGCGCGGTAAGGTCGGCGGTACGGCGCGCATTCTGGCGGTGCTGGAACCGCGATCCAACACCATGAAAATGGGCATCAGCAAAAACGATCTGGCGCCTTCGCTCGGCCGTGCCGACGAAGTGTTCCTGTTCCAGCCGCACCACATTCCGTGGCAGGTCGCGGAAGTGGCGGATGCCTGCGTGCAGCCGGCGCATTGGAGCGCGGATCTCGACACGCTGGTGGACATGGTGGTGAAAACCGCACAGCCGGGCGACCACATTCTGGTGATGAGCAACGGCGGTTTCGGCGGTATTCACGATCGCTTGCTGGACGCGCTGGCGAAAAAGCAGGAACCGAAGGTGACCTACTGATCGCTTAGCCGCATAAGCCAACCTAAGGGCCGCATTCGCGGCCTTTTTTACGCCCATAAAAAAGCCCTCGCGAGCGAGGGCAACGGGGTTCGTCGGATAGGACGACGAGAGGGTCTCTGGGAAATCGGCGTTTGCGTCAGAACTCGGCAGTGGCAGTGACGAGGGTAATCAGCTCTGCAAAGCCGTTCCCAGAGTTGTTATTTGTAAATCTCGGCGGTGGCGTGGTAGTTGCCTTCGTTACGGGCTTCGATCACGCGGTAGGCGGTCGCGCCTTTCGCGTCGGCTTTCTCCGACAACGCCTGGCGAATGTCGGTCGGCGCGCCGTCGATGCCGCTGACGGTAATGGTGCCGATAGATTGCAGATTGGCGGTCTGATCGTTAGTCACCAACTGGGCGGCAGACGCGCCGAAGGAGATGACGGACAGCAAACCGAGTGCAGCAACAGTAGTTTTCATGTTCATGATAGCGATCCTTGGTCATAACAGCCTGGAAGGGCTTGGCAGCGATTTTTATTCTTGAAGGCCGTTATGACAGCGTTTGATTCCAGAGATGTATTGCCCGTTGCCGGGTAATGCCGTTACTTATTTGTAGATTTCAGCGGTCGCGTGGAAGTTGCCGTCGTTGCGCGCTTCGATCACGCGGTAAGCGGTCGCTCCTTTGGCGTCAGCTTTGTCGGACAGTGCCTGGCGAATGTCGGAAGGCGCAGCGGCGACGCCGCTCACGGTGATCACACCGGCGGGCTGCAGTTTTGCGGCCTGGGTTGCATCAACAGATTGTGCTGCGAATGCGCCAAAGGAAAGCATGGACAGAACGCTCAGGGTTGCAACGGTAGCTTTAATTTTCATCATCTCACCTCATCGTATTCTTTTATCAGTTCCAACGAACTGTGATTCAGTTCACGAAAATGAGTATACAGCTAGTAACGTGAAAAATTAATAGTTCGCTAACAGTTGCTAGTGAAACTTTAACCTCATGATTCTTATTTTTTATAACCGTAAGGAATAAAAAACGCTCATAAAACGATCTTTTGATGTTAAATTTATGTAATTTCAATAAGGTAAGTGATTTTGACCAAAAGTGCGGAAGATCACAGTGGGTACTGCTGGTTACATGGAGATGTCATGGAAATGTGTTGTTGCGGGATAAAAAAGCAGTGTTAAACGCGGTTGAAGGCTGGGAAGGTAACGCGAGGGTTAAAGAAGCGCTAACAAAATGCGGTTTACAGCCGCACTTTGTTAGCGCCAGGTTTCACAGCTCTTGTTCGAACACGCCCAGGATCGCTTCATGCAGCTTCTGAGCGGTAAAGCCGTTGGACGGGGTGACGAAAATCGTGTCGTCGCCGGCAATTGTACCGAGGATACCCTGGGATTTACCCAGTGAGTCGAGCAGGCGGGCGATCAGCTGTGCGGCGCCCGGGCTGGTGTGGATCACCACGACGGCATCGTTATGGTCGACGTCGAGCACCAGATTCTTCAATGGGCTGGTGGTAGTCGGCACGCCGAGTTCGGCAGGAAGGCAATACACCATTTCCATTTTGGCATTGCGCGTACGTACCGCGCCGAACTTGGTCAGCATGCGCGATACTTTGGATTGGTTAATGTTTTCGAAGCCTTCTTCTTGCAGCGCCAAAACGATCTCGCCTTGAGAACTGAATTTTTCTTCTTTCAATAACGCTTTGAACGTCTTGATCAGATCTTCCTGTTTTGCGGGATTACGCATTTTGCACCGTGGAATGTTGATAGTGGAAGTCATGATTATGCATATAGATGAATTTTTATGCAACAAAGGCCGCCCCAAAGAAAATAAAAATGACCGGACGGCGAGGAAAGGGCGGCATTTTAACAAAATCCGGCCGCGATGAATATGCCCTTTTGACGACGGAAAATCGGCCTGCGGTGGTAAATGAAATGTTATTAAAATGATGTTGTTCTGATGTCGCGTAAGGGTGTAATGTAACGGCCGGTTAACTTGCTCGTGAATAACCTCGCACTATTTTTGATTAGTGTGCGCTATGCCCTTCATGCGTAAGCGATTTAATCTAAAATGGGCGCGACAGCGGCCGTTTTATTACACCTGCAGGCAAGAATTGGCTAATTTATTGTTTTGAAAGGTGTAATAACTTAAGGTCCGTAACCAACACATTCACGGCGCTTTATATATTTAAGATAATAAAGGAGTATAGGATGAAAGTTGCAGTTCTCGGTGCTGCTGGCGGTATCGGCCAGGCCCTCGCCCTTCTACTCAAAACCCAGCTTCCTTCAGGTTCTGAACTCTCTCTCTACGACATTGCCCCCGTTACCCCAGGCGTTGCCGTCGACTTAAGCCACATCCCAACCGCAGTTAAAATCAAAGGCTTCAGCGGCGAAGACGCGACTCCGGCTCTGCACGGTGCGGACGTGGTGCTGATTTCCGCCGGCGTGGCCCGTAAGCCAGGCATGGATCGCTCTGACTTGTTCAATGTTAACGCCGGCATCGTGCGTAACCTGATTGAGCAAGTGGCGAAAACCTGCCCGAAAGCCTGTATCGGCATCATCACCAACCCGGTTAACACCACGGTCGCCATCGCGGCGGAAGTGCTGAAAAAAGCCGGCGTTTACGACAAGAACAAACTGTTCGGCGTGACTTCGCTGGATATCATCCGTTCCAATACCTTCGTGGCCGAGCTGAAAGGCAAGCAGCCTGAAGAACTGAACGTGCCGGTGATCGGCGGCCACTCTGGCGTGACCATCCTGCCTCTGCTGTCGCAGATCCCTGGCGTGAGCTTCACCGATCAGGAAGTGGCGGATCTGACCAAACGTATTCAGAACGCCGGCACTGAAGTGGTGGAAGCCAAAGCCGGCGGCGGGTCTGCAACGTTGTCCATGGGCCAGGCGGCAGCCCGTTTCGGTCTGTCTCTGGTGCGTGCGCTGCAGGGCGAGAAAGGCGTTGTGGAATGCGCTTACGTTGAAGGCGACGGCAAATACGCTCGCTTCTTCGCGCAGCCGCTGGTGCTGGGCAAGAACGGCGTTGAAGAACGCAAAGATATCGGCATCCTGAGCGCCTTCGAGCAGAAAGCGCTGAACGAGATGCTGGACGTGCTGCATAAAGATATCGAACTGGGCGAGAAGTTCATCAATAACTGATCGACACCGATAGTCAGCCGATAAACGCCGCCGGACGCTGTTCCGGCGGTTTTTTTTGCCCCGCGTTCACGATTTGATGCGTGCTTTGCGATCCAGCAGGCAATCGCTGTGCGGATCGTAATAGCGGCTTGGCCAGATCTCCGAAGGGTGGATGCCTATCGCTTCGGCGATCAGCCATTCCCCCTTTGGCCACGGGCGCGACAGCGCATTGGCCAGCGTCGATGAGCTTAATCCGGCCTTGCGCGACACTGCCGCCAGCGTGGTGCCCTGCTTGCGTAGCGCCGCGATGATATCTGCCGGATGCCAATCTGGGTTCCTTGAATTCATGTTTACATTCCTTTTCTGATTAGCCAAAGTTGCGTTAGTGGTATAACTAACGGGTCATGGTTAAGCGTTTGAACAACGTGAAACGCTTATTCGGAAACAAGAATACCATTAAATTTCCTAAAAAATACCCAAGTAATTTCCAAAAAAAGACATTGCCCACTATTGCCCAGAGATGATGGCTATGAAAAACGAGTGGTTTGCCGCCAAGGAACTGACAGGCATCGCAGGATTACCCTCCTCACCACAGGGAATCAATCTGATGGCCCGACGCGAAGGCTGGATCAGCCGCAGGCGTAAAGGCGTGCAGGGAAAAGCGTTGGAGTACCATATCGACAGCCTGCCTCCAGGCGTACGTAACCTGCTGACGCTGAAAGAAGACGGGGCGGTATATGACGTAGAACGCCAGGATCCGTTGGCGGTCTGGATCGAGTATTACTACCATTTGACGGAGAGCGAGCGCGAGAAAATGGTGGCTTTCCTGATGCGGGAAGGGATTGGCGGCCTGCTGGCGCGTATCGACGAAGATAGCAATACCTAGGCAGGCCCGCGTGGGCGGGCCTGATGAATGTATTAAGAAATTAAAATTTCTTAAAAATCGCGTTGTACCGCCAAATGGGCCAAGCCCTCCAGCGCTGTACGGTGCTCTGATGCCGGCAAGACCTGCAGCGCGGCGATCGCCTTATCGGCTTCTTCCTCGGCGCGTTTGCGGGTGTATTCCAGCGAACCGCATTGCTGCATCGCCTGCAGCACCGCCTCCAGCAGGTGGCGGCCGTTACCTTGCTCAATCGCGCCGCGGATCATGTCACGCTGGGCGTCGTCGCCGTTGTGCATCGCGTGCAGCAGCGGCAGGGTCGGTTTCCCTTCGTTCAGATCGTCGCCGGTGTTTTTGCCCAGCGTGCTGCCGTCGGCGCTGTAGTCGAGCAGATCGTCGATCAGCTGGAAAGCGGTGCCGAGGTAGCGGCCATAATCTTGCAGCGCCTGTTCTTGCTCAGCGCTGGCGCCGGACAGGATCGCCGACGATTGCGCCGCCGCTTCAAACAGACGGGCGGTTTTGCTGTAGATCACCCGCATATAACTTTCTTCGCTGATGTCGGGATCGTGCACGTTCATCAACTGCAGCACTTCACCTTCGGCGATGACGTTGACCGCTTCCGACATCAGCGCCAGCACGCGCAGGGATTCCAGGCTGGTCATCATCTGGAAGGCGCGGGTATAGATAAAGTCGCCGACCAGCACGCTGGCGGCGTTGCCGAACGCCGCGTTGGCGGTGGCTTTGCCGCGGCGCATGTCCGACTCGTCGACGACGTCGTCATGCAACAACGTGGCGGTATGAATGAATTCGATCAGGGCGGCTACGGTGACGTGCTTGTTGCCTTCGTAGCCCAACGCCCGCGCCGCCAGGACGGCGATCATCGGCCGGATGCGCTTACCGCCACCGCTGATAATGTAATAGCCAAGCTGATTGATGAGCGTGACATCGGAATTCAGCTGTTCGAGAATTGTTGCGTTCACGGCCGCCATATCTTGCGCGGTTAACTCGGTAATTTGCTCTAGGTTCATTGTGTTTTTTTCAGCTGTGTTTCTCTTCACCGCGTTGAGATCGCTGCTCACATCGGTACATGGCGGTAACTGTCCCTATGATTGTACTTGAAAAACGGTTCAGATAAACGCCACGAAAGAAACTGCGCTTTTTTTCTTCTTTTTTCTCCTTCTGGTCTTATTCTGCTCTTGTCATGCGCCGCTTTTTTGCGTAGAATTCGCGCCCTATTGTGAATATTTATAGCGCGCTCTGAACTAACACAGTCGGGCACGCGGAAAGCGGAGTTTTATATGTACGCGGTTTTCCAAAGTGGTGGTAAACAACACCGAGTAAGCGAAGGTCAGACCGTTCGCTTGGAAAAGCTGGACATCGCAACTGGTGAAGCGGTTGAGTTTGACCAGATTCTGATGATCGCTAATGGCGAAGATATCAAAATCGGCGTTCCTTTCGTCGATGGCGGCAAGATCAAAGCTGAAGTCGTTGCTCACGGTCGTGGCGAGAAAATTAAAATCGTTAAGTTTCGTCGTCGTAAACACCACCGTAAGCAGCAGGGCCACCGTCAGTGGTTCACTGACGTTAAAATCACCGGCATCAGCGCTTAAGTTAGGAGAGCGGATTAATGGCACACAAAAAGGCTGGCGGCTCGACTCGTAACGGTCGCGATTCAGAAGCTAAACGTCTGGGCGTAAAACGCTTTGGCGGCGAAGCAGTACTGGCAGGCAGCATCATCGTTCGTCAGCGCGGCACCAAATTCCACGCTGGTACCAACGTGGGTTGCGGCAAAGACCACACTCTGTTTGCTTTGAAAGACGGTAAAGTCAAATTCGAAGTTAAAGGCCCGAGCAATCGTAAATTCATCAGCATCGAAGCTGAATAATTTTTCGAGCCTTACGAAATAGATGTAAGCCCCGCAATTCGTTGCGGGGCTTTTTACATTTATGGGTTGCCTGAGGGCAGGCCCGTCAGCGTTGGCGAAGGTGATATGGATACGAAGCAGCAGGTCGGCGTTGGTATTTCTTTGGCGTTAACCACGGCGGTTTGCTGGGGCGCGTTGCCGATCGCGATGAAAGAAGTGTTGGTGGTGATGGAGCCGTTTACCGTTGTCTGGTATCGCTTTACCATGGCCGCCATCGGTTTGGGCGTGATCCTTGCGGTGCGCGGCAAGCTGCCGCCGCTGACGATGTTCCGCCAGCCGCGTTGGCTGCTGCTGTTGGCGATCGCGACGGCGGGGCTGCTGGGCAACTTTGTGTTCTTCAGCTCCTCGCTGCAATACCTTAGCCCGACGGCGTCGCAGGTGATTGGCCAGCTGTCGCCAGTCGGTATGATGTTCGCCAGCGTGCTGATTTTAAAAGAACGCATGCGCATCACCCAGGTCATTGGCGCCCTGATGCTGATTTGCGGGCTGATGCTGTTTTTCAACGTCAGTCTGATAGAGATCTTCACCCGGCTGACGGACTACACGCTGGGCGTCATGCTGGGCGTGTGTGCGGCGATGGTCTGGGTGAGCTATGGCGTGGCGCAGAAGGTGTTGCTGCGCCGGCTGGCTTCGCCGCAGATCCTGGTTATGTTGTACACTTTATGTGCGATTGCGTTGTTCCCTCTGGCCAAACCCGAGGTGATTTTCCAGCTTAGCGGCTGGCAATTGGCGTGCCTGCTGTTTTGCGGCGCCAACACGCTGATCGGCTATGGTGCGCTGGCAGAAGCGATGGCGCGCTGGCAGGCGGCGCAGGTGAGCGCGTTGGTTACGCTGACCCCGCTGTTTACCCTGCTGTTTTCAGATTTATTGGCGCTGGCTTGGCCCCAGGCATTCGCCATGCCGACGCTGAACATCGTCGGCTATGTCGGTGCGTTTGTGGTTGTGGCGGGCGCCATGTTTTCCGCAATTGGTCACCGGTGGTGGCCGCGACGGGCAGATCCCCCCCTGGTTGCTCCTTTGAAGCAGCCCGGTGAATGATTTACGGAGACGGTAAATGAAGTTTGTAGATGAAGCAGCGATTCTGGTCGTTGCAGGCGACGGCGGCAACGGGTGCGTCAGCTTCCGCCGCGAAAAATATATCCCCAACGGTGGGCCTGACGGCGGTGACGGCGGCGACGGCGGCGACGTCTACCTGCTGGCGGACGAGAACCTTAACACCCTGATCGACTACCGCTTTGAGAAGTCTTTCCGCGCCGAACGCGGCCAGAATGGCCAGAGCCGCGACTGTACCGGCAAACGCGGTAAAGACGTCATCATCAAGGTGCCGGTCGGCACGCGCGTGAAGGATCAGGGCACCGGCGAGATCCTCGGCGACATGACCCGCCACGAGCAGAAGCTGATGGTCGCCAAAGGCGGCTGGCACGGTCTGGGTAACACCCGTTTCAAATCTTCGGTCAACCGCGCGCCGCGTCAGAAGACGCTGGGCACCGCCGGCGAAGCGCGTGACCTGTTGCTGGAGCTGTTGCTGCTGGCCGATGTGGGCATGCTGGGGTTGCCGAATGCCGGCAAATCGACCTTCATCCGCGCGGTGTCCGCCGCCAAGCCGAAGGTGGCCGATTATCCGTTTACCACGCTGGTGCCGAGCCTGGGCGTGGTGCGCATGGATCACGAGCAGAGCTTTGTGGTCGCCGACATTCCGGGGCTGATCGAGGGCGCCTCCGAAGGCGCCGGCCTGGGTATTCGTTTCCTGAAACACCTGGAGCGTTGCCGCGTGCTGCTGCACCTGGTGGACATCGCGCCGATCGACGAATCCGATCCGGTGGAAAACGCCAAAGTCATCATCAACGAGTTGAACCAATACAGCGAAAATCTGGCGCAGAAGCCACGCTGGCTGGTGTTCAACAAAATTGATGTGATTGGTGAGGAAGAAGCCGCCGAACGCGCCAAGGCGATTGTGGAAGGCATGGGCTGGGAAGGGAAGTACTACATGATCTCCGCCGCCAACCGCGAAGGCGTCAACGCGCTGTGCTGGGACGTGATGAACTTCATCAACACCCAGCCGAAAGCGATGGCGATCGAAGAAAGCGCACCGGAAAAAGTCGAATTCATGTGGGATGACTACCACCGCGAGCAAATCGCGGAAGTGGAAGCCGAAGCGGAAGATGACTGGGATGACGACTGGGACGAAGACGACGACGAAGGCGTCGAAATCATTTACCAGAAGTAATTCGGTGATAAAGGGCTCAGCAACGCTGGGCCCTTATTATTTGAGCGCCTTTTCCGGCAGCCAGCACTGGGCATTCAGGCCGCGCGCATCGCGGCGGTTTTCCAGCGTCAAACGCCCCTGGTGCAGTTGCGCGATGCGGATCACGATATTCAGGCCCAGTCCGCTGCCGCCGTAGCGTTGATCCATGCGGCGAAACGCCTGCGTCAGCTCCCCGACCATCTCTTCCTTGATCCCCGGGCCATCGTCGATGACCTGCAGCAGATAGCCGTTGTCTTGCGGCGTTAACCGCACCTGTATCGCGCCGCCTTCCGGGCCGTAACGGTGAGCGTTTTCGACCAGGTTGCGCAGCAGCAGCCGCAGCAACACCGGATCGCCGTTCACTGTGGCAGCAGCCGGCAATTGCCAGCCCAGCGTCTGCCCGCGTTGGGCGGCCATTTCGTCGAGCTCTTCGCGCAGCGGCTGGATCACATCGGCCACCCAATCGAAATGCTGATAATGGCCGCTGGCGAAGTCTTGCCCGGCGCGCGACAGCATCAGCAACTGCTCGACGGTATGCATCAGCTGATCGATGCGGGCGATCAGCGCCTGGCTGCCCTTGACGCCCTGTTTTTCCATCAATTCCAGATGCAGGCGGATGCCGGCCAGCGGCGTGCGCAGTTCGTGGGCGGCGTCGGCGGTGAACAGGCGTTCCTGTTGAATGGTGTTGTCCAACCGTGAGAACAGCTGATTGAGCGCATTGGTGACGGCCACCATTTCCTGGCTATCGCTGGTGATCGGCAGCGGCGTCAGGTTATCGGCAGAGCGCTTTTCCAGCCGCTGCTGCAGTTGGTTGAGTGGGCGGATGATCCAGCTGATAGCCCAGAATGACGCCAACAGGGTGACGATCATCATGATCAGCGAAGGCGCCAACAGCGATGCGATGGCCTCGGCGATCTCGGTATCGACGCGTTCGGTACGCACTTTGGCGGACAGGGTTTCGTCCACCAGGAAGCTGATCTGCTCCTGGCTTTCGTGCCACAGCCAGAAGGCGCTGATGAGTTGCGTGACCAGCAGGATCAGCGCCAGCATCAGCAGCAGGCGGCGGCGCATGCTGATCATGACGAGGGTTCCAGGCGGTAGCCGATGCCGCGCACGGTGCGGATGCGATCCTTGCCCAGTTTGCGGCGCAGGTTGTGGATATGCACTTCCAGGGTGTTGGAACCTAAATCATCTTGCCAGGTGTAGAGATCCTGCTGCAGGAGTTCGCGGTTGACCGTCTGCCCGGCACGCATGATCAGGCGCGCCAGAATGGCGAACTCTTTCGGCGTGACCTCCACCGGCTGCTGTTGCAGATAGACCTGCTGGCTGGAGAGATTCAACTGCAGGTCATCCACCTGCATCAGATTGTCGCTGTGGCCCTGGTAGCGCCGCAGGAGCGCGCGCACGCGCGCCTGCAGCTCAACCAGCGCGAAGGGTTTGACCAGGTAGTCGTCGGCGCCGGCGTCCAGCCCATCGACGCGATCTTCCAGGGCGTCGCGGGCGGTCAGGATCAGCACCGGCAGATCGATCTGCTGGCGGCGCCACTGCCGCAGCAGCGCTGCGCCGTCCATGTCCGGCAGGCCGAGATCCAGGATCACCATGCTGTATTGGCTGGTGATGAGCAGGCTGCCGGCCTCCGCCGCCGTGGCGGCGCAGTCGCAGACGTAACCCTCGCCGGTCAGCGCCAACGCCAGCCCTTGTTGCAGCAGTTCATCATCTTCAACGACCAGCAGCTTCATGGCGATCCTCAGTTGTTTTGGTAAATATCCCGATACAGGCGGCTTTCGAAACGCACCAGCGGCGCGCGGCGCTGTTTCTGATCTTCCGGCGGCACGGCGTAGCCGGAGAGATACTGCACGAAGGCCATGCGCTGGCCGCTGGCGGTAGTGATGAAGCCCGCCAGGTTATAGACGCCCTGCAGCGCGCCGGTCTTGGCCGACACCTTGCCGTCTACGCCGGCCTCATGCAGGCCGCCGCGGTAGCGCAGGGTGCCGTCATAGCCGGACAGCGGCAGCATCGAGATAAAGTTCAGCTCGTTGTCGTGCTGCGCGATGTACTGCAGCGCCTGCATCATGGTCGCCGGGGCCAGCAGGTTGTGGCGCGACAGGCCGGAACCGTCGGCGATGATGGTGTTGCCCAGATCGATGCCGGCCTTCTGGCGCAGCACCTGCCGTACCGCATCGGAACCGGCTCGCCAGGTGCCCGGCACGCCGAAGCGTTCGTGGCCGATGGTGCGGAAGACGGTATCGGCGATCATGTTGTCCGATTTCTTCAGCATGATTTTCAACAGATCGTGCAGCGGCGCCGACTGGGTTTGCGCGATCACCGTGCCGGTGATGCCGGGGCGCGTCTGGCGTTTCAAATGCCCGTCGATCTGGATGTCGGCCTGCTTCAGCTCGTCTTTCAGGATGGCGCCCGCATAGCTGGCACCGTCCTGGATGGCGAAGGCCAGCGGCAGCGGTTCGCTGCGCTGCGTCAGACAGCCGGTCAGGGTAAAGCGGTTCAGCTCGCCCGGCACCACGTCCAGCTCGCAGTACTGCGCGTCTGCCGAGCCGCGCGCCAGGGTGCGCACCTGGCTAAACATATTAACCGGATAATAGGAGGCGACGCGGATAAACGCCATGTCGCCCGGATTCGGCGCGCTGTACAGCGAGACCGAGAAACAGTTGCGATCGACAATGGCGGCGGCCGGCGGCGCGCTGAAGCACTGCGTCAGATCGTTCCACGGCCAGCCGGGCGCCTTGTCATGGCTGGCGAAGACCGAGGTATCGACCAGCACGTCGCCGCTGATTTTGCGCACGCCCTGCTTTTTCAGAACGGCCACCATATTGCGCAGGCTCTGGCGTTTGAAGGTCGGATCGCCGCTGAAGCGGGCGATCAGGTTGCCGCGCAGCACGCCGTCGCGGATATCACCCTGGCTCTCCAGCGTGGTGGTGAAACGGTAATCGGGCCCGAGTTGCAGCAATGCCGCCAGCGCCGTCAGCACTTTTTGGGTACTGGCCGGCAGCGCCATTTGCTGAGAGTGGTAATCGATCGTCGGCGCACCGGCGCCGATCTTCTGAACGACCAGGGCAAGGTTGGCCCCATCAGGCAGATATTGTGTGTACTCTTCAACCGGGGCCGCATTCGCATTCAGAACAAATGCGCAAGCCAATGCACTGACAATTCGTGAAAAACGCATAATCTCGGGATAACAGCTGGATAACGTGCCGTCATACTACGGTGCAATCAGGGAAAAAGTAAACGATGACCCTCAAGGAACTCTAGGCTAAAATGCGTATCAAAATGCAAAACCGATCTTGGCTTGGGCTCCGTTCCGAGTCAGGTTTCTTTTGTTTGTCGCCTGGAGGCGGGGGGCGGTATGCCAACCGTGTTTTCATACGAATACGTCAGGATGACGGTTATTTGAACAGGAAAGATTTAGAGGTATTTATACGATGAACCAAATTCCGATGACCTTGTTTGGCGCTGAAAAACTGCGCGAAGAGCTCGAATATCTGAAAAGCGTGCGCCGCCCGAAAATCATTGCGGATATCGCTGAAGCGCGTGAACACGGCGACTTGAAAGAAAATGCCGAGTACCATGCCGCCCGCGAGCAGCAGGGTTTCTGCGAAGGCCGCATTCAGGAAATCGAAGCCAAACTGTCCAATGCGCAGGTGATCGATATCACCAAGATGCCGAACACCGGCCGGGTGATCTTCGGCGCCACCGTATCGGTGATGAATCTGGACAGTGAAGAAGAAGTGACTTACCGCATCGTTGGCGACGATGAGGCCGATTTCAAGAAAAATCTGATTTCGGTAAACTCGCCGATGGCGCGCGGCCTGATTGGCAAAGAGCAAGACGATGTGGTGGTGATCAAAACCCCAGGCGGCGACGTGGAATACGAGATCCTGAAGGTCGAGTATCTCTGATCGAGGCCGTTGGTCATTAATGCGCCAACGTTTTGTAAAGATAGGAAAAAGGCCGCAAGCGGCCTTTTATCTTGGTCAGGCGCATGGCACCTTTTCGTTAACCTGATGGTTATTAACGCGGTAGACTGATCTTGCGCTCTTTCGACGGGCGGTAAAGAATAAGCGTACTGCCGATAACTTGCACATTGCAGGCGCCCGTTTCACGCACGATAGCGTCGGCGATCAGGGTCTTGGTTTCGCGATCTTCAGCGGCGATTTTTACCTTGATCAGCTCATGATGCTCCAGAGCCTGTTCAATTTCAGCCAGCACCCCTTCGGTAAGACCGTTATTGCCCAGCATCACCACCGGTTTTAACGGATGCGCCAGGCCTTTCAGGTGCTGTTTTTGTTTATTATTCAGATTCATTGTCTTTTTTGCTTAAGTTGGGATTGAAAACGGTACATTCTACCGCCATCTCATGTATATCACCAAATCGGTCTTCACCGGTGTGAGTCTACGTGAGCAGCGACCCTGACATAAGACTCTTTTTATGATAGTTGGAAAACGAGATGGCTAATAAAAAGCGTTCGGCTAGCTCCAGTCGCTGGTTACAAGAACACTTTAGCGATAAATATGTACAGCAGGCGCAGAAAAAGGGACTGCGTTCCCGTGCCTGGTTTAAACTTGATGAAATACAGCAGAGCGACAAACTGTTCAAACCGGGCATGACCGTGGTTGACCTGGGCGCCGCACCGGGCGGCTGGTCGCAGTATGTGGTCACCCAAATCGGCGGTACCGGGCGCATCATCGCCTGTGATATTTTGCCAATGGATCCTATCGTTGGCGTCGATTTCCTTCAGGGCGATTTTCGTGATGAACTGGTGCTGAAGGCACTGTTGGAACGAGTAGGCGAGAGTAAGGTTCAGGTGGTCATGTCCGATATGGCCCCGAATATGAGTGGCACCCCGGCGGTCGATATTCCAAGGTCGATGTATCTGGTGGAGTTGGCGCTGGATATGTGTCGTGATGTCCTCGCACCAGGCGGAAGTTTCCTGGTGAAGGTGTTCCAGGGAGATGGCTTTGACGAGTACCTACGGGAAATTCGCTCCCTGTTTACGAAGGTTAAGATTCGTAAGCCAGACGCTTCCCGCGCCCGTTCGCGCGAAGTGTACATTGTAGCGACAGGGCGCAAACTGTAGTACCCTAACGCTGTTTGTTAACACAGTTGTAAGATGAGGTTAATCCCTTGAGTGACATGGCGAAAAACCTAATTCTCTGGTTAGTCATCGCGGTAGTGTTGATGTCTGTATTCCAGAGCTTTGGGCCCAGCGAGTCGAATGGCCGTAGGGTGGATTACTCTACCTTCATGTCCGAACTGACCCAGGACCAGGTTCGCGAAGCGCGAATCAACGGACGTGAAATTAACGTTACCAAGAAAGACAGTAACAAATACACGACCTACATCCCTGTCAACGATCCTAAGTTGCTGGATACGTTGTTAACGAAGAATGTGAAAGTTGTCGGCGAGCCGCCTGAAGAGCCGAGCCTGCTGGCTTCTATCTTTATCTCTTGGTTCCCGATGCTGTTGCTGATCGGGGTCTGGATCTTCTTTATGCGGCAAATGCAGGGCGGCGGCGGCAAGGGCGCGATGTCCTTCGGCAAGAGCAAGGCCCGCATGCTGACGGAAGACCAGATCAAGACCACTTTCGCCGATGTTGCCGGGTGTGACGAAGCGAAAGAAGAGGTGAGCGAACTGGTGGAATACCTGCGCGAACCGAGCCGTTTCCAGAAGCTGGGCGGCAAGATCCCGAAAGGCGTGCTGATGGTTGGCCCGCCGGGGACCGGTAAAACGCTGTTGGCGAAAGCGATCGCCGGCGAAGCGAAGGTACCGTTCTTCACCATTTCCGGTTCCGACTTCGTCGAAATGTTCGTCGGCGTGGGTGCATCTCGCGTGCGCGACATGTTCGAACAAGCGAAGAAAGCCGCGCCGTGCATCATCTTCATCGATGAAATCGACGCCGTCGGTCGCCAGCGAGGCGCCGGCCTGGGTGGCGGTCACGATGAGCGTGAGCAGACCCTGAACCAGATGCTGGTTGAGATGGACGGTTTCGAAGGCAACGAGGGCATCATCGTCATCGCGGCCACCAACCGTCCGGACGTGCTTGACCCCGCGCTGCTGCGCCCAGGCCGTTTCGACCGTCAGGTCGTGGTCGGGCTGCCGGACGTGCGTGGCCGCGAGCAGATCCTGAAGGTGCACATGCGCCGCGTGCCGTTGGCGGCCGACATCGACGCCTCCGTCATTGCGCGCGGTACGCCGGGCTTCTCCGGTGCCGATCTGGCCAACCTGGTCAACGAAGCGGCGCTGTTCGCCGCCCGCGGCAACAAGCGCGTGGTGTCGATGGTGGAGTTCGAGAAAGCCAAAGACAAGATCATGATGGGGGCGGAACGCCGCTCCATGGTGATGACTGAAGCGCAGAAAGAGTCGACCGCGTATCACGAAGCGGGCCACGCCATCATTGGCCGCCTGGTTCCTGAACACGATCCGGTGCACAAGGTCACCATCATTCCTCGTGGTCGGGCGCTTGGCGTGACCTTCTTCCTGCCGGAAGGGGATGCGATCAGCGCCAGCCGTCAGAAGCTGGAGAGCCAAATCTCCACCCTGTATGGCGGTCGTCTGGCGGAAGAGATCATCTACGGGCCGGAAAAAGTCTCTACCGGTGCGTCGAACGATATCAAAGTGGCGACCTCCATCGCCCGCAACATGGTGACCCAATGGGGCTTCTCCGAGAAGCTGGGGCCGCTGTTGTATGCGGAAGAAGAGGGCGAGGTGTTCCTGGGCCGTTCCGTGGCCAAGGCGAAGCACATGTCGGATGAAACCGCGCGTATCATCGACCAGGAAGTGAAGTCGCTGATCGAACGCAACTACACGCGTGCTCGCTCGCTGCTGATGGAAAACATGGACATCCTGCACTCGATGAAGGATGCGTTGATGAAGTATGAAACCATCGATGCGCCGCAGATCGACGATCTGATGAACCGCAAAGACGTGCGTCCGCCGGCGGGCTGGGACGATGCGAACAAAGGCAACAGCTCCGACAACGGCGGCACCCCAAAAGCCCCGACGCCGGTAGATGAGCCGCGCACCCCAACGCCGGGCAACACCATGTCCGAACAGCTCGACAAGTAACAGCGGCTGTGTAATAACATCAAACCCCGGCATGCCGGGGTTTTTTTTGCCCGGCGGGCAGTGAACCAGGCAACAGTAAGGTGGACCAACCATGCAGTTAACCGTGCGCGACATGACGCTCAATCTCTCCCATCCGCAGGTGATGGGCATCCTCAACGTGACGCCGGATTCGTTTTCCGACGGCGGCCGCCACAACACCCTGAATCAGGCGCTGGTGCATGCGCATGCGCTGATTTCGGCCGGCGCCACGATGATTGATATCGGCGGCGAATCGACAAGGCCGGGGGCGGCGGAAGTGAGCGAAGAAGAGGAGCTTGAGCGGGTCGTGCCGGTGGTGGAAGCGCTGGCGCAGCGCTTTGAAGTCTTTATCTCGGTCGATACCTCGAAAGCGGGCGTGATCCGCGAATCGGCGCACGCCGGCGCACACTTGATCAACGACATCCGCTCGCTGCAGGAGCCGGGCGCTCTGGCGGCGGCGGCGGAAAGCGGTTTGCCGGTCTGCCTGATGCACATGCAGGGGCAGCCGCGCACCATGCAGCAGGCGCCGCACTACGACGATCTGATCGCCGACGTTCAGAGGTTTTTCGAGCACCATATCCGGCGCTGTAACGAGGCGGGGATAACAAATCAGAAATTGCTGCTCGACCCAGGCTTCGGTTTCGGTAAAAATTTGGCGCACAACTATCAGCTTCTGGCCCGGTTGTCGGAATTTCATCGTTTCGGTTTGCCGCTGTTGGTCGGCATGTCGCGCAAATCGATGATTGGACAACTGCTGAACGTGCCGCCGGATCAACGGGTTATCGGCAGCGTGGCCTGCGCGGTGATCGCGGCGATGCAGGGTGCGCAGATTGTCAGAGTGCATGACGTTAAAGAAACCGTCGAGGCGATGCGTGTCGTCGAGGCAACACTTTCAGCTAAGGGACAGTAGAGACATGAGCGAGCGCAAATATTTTGGCACCGACGGCATCCGTGGCAAGGTCGGGGACAGCCCCATCACGCCGGACTTCGTGCTGAAGCTGGGCTGGGCGGCCGGTAAAGTGCTGGCGCGTCACGGTTCCCGCAAGATCATCATCGGTAAGGATACGCGCATCTCCGGTTATATGCTGGAGTCCGCTCTGGAAGCCGGTCTGGCGGCAGCCGGATTGTCCGCCTCCTTCACCGGGCCGATGCCCACGCCGGCGGTGGCCTATCTGACGCGCACCTTCCGTGCTGAAGCGGGCATTGTCATTTCCGCTTCGCATAACCCGTTCTATGACAACGGCATCAAGTTCTTCTCGATCGACGGCGCCAAGCTGCCGGACAACGTCGAAGAGGCAATTGAAGCCGAGATGGAAAAACCGCTGACCTGCGTGGAGTCCTCGGAGCTGGGTAAAGCCAGCCGCATCATCGACGCCGCCGGCCGCTATATCGAATTCTGCAAAGGCACCTTCCCGAGCGAGCTGAGCCTGAAAGGGCTGAAAATCGTGGTCGACTGCGCCAACGGCGCGACTTACCACATCGCGCCGAGCGTGCTGCGCGAGCTGGGCGCTACGGTGATCGCCATCGGCGTTGAGCCGGACGGCATGAACATCAACGAGAAATGCGGCGCTACCGATGTGCGTCAGTTGCAGGAGCGCGTGCTGCAGGAAAAAGCGCACGTTGGCCTGGCGTTCGACGGCGACGGCGACCGCGTGATGATGGTGGATCACCTGGGCAATAAGGTGGACGGCGATCAGATCCTGTACATCATCGCCCGCGAAGGCCTGCGTCAGGGGCAGCTGCGCGGCGGCGCGGTCGGCACCCTGATGAGCAATATGGGGCTGGAGCTGGCGCTGAAACAGCTGGGCATTCCGTTCGCTCGCGCCAAAGTGGGCGACCGTTACGTGCTGGAGAAGCTGCAGGAGTTAGGCTGGCGCATCGGTGCGGAAAACTCCGGCCATGTGATCTTGCTGGACAAAACCACCACCGGCGACGGCATCGTGGCCGGGTTGCAGGTGCTGACCGCCATGGTGCGCAACCACATGAGCCTGCATGACCTGTGCAGCGGCATGAAGCTGTTGCCGCAGATCCTGGTCAACGTACGTTTCGCCGGCGATCACAATCCGCTGGAATCTGAAGCGGTGCGCAAGGTCACCGAGCAGGTGGAAGCCGAGCTGGCCGGCCGCGGCCGGGTGCTGCTGCGCAAATCGGGCACCGAACCGCTGATCCGCGTGATGGTGGAAGGCGAGGACGAGCAGCAGGTGACCGCGCTGGCGCATCGCATCGCCGATGCGGTGAAATCCGCAGGTTAAAACAGACAGTTAGCCGCCGGGCTTGGCATCGCTGAGCCCGAACAGGCGATTGTTGGCGTTTTTTTCCGCAAACGCGCCGGCGGCTGCAAATTGCCCTTGCGCGGGTTGGCGGCTTTGGTTAGTATTCACACCCGCTTCAGTAGGCAGTTTATAAACACGCCTGCTTGATGAGTGTGAAGCATTTGGCATGCGGTGAGGCCGCAAGGATACGGGTACTACTATGTACGAAGCTCTTCTGGTAATTTTCCTGCTGATTTCAATCGGGCTGGTTGCTCTGATTATGTTGCAGCAAGGTAAAGGCGCTGATATGGGAGCCTCTTTCGGAGCAGGTGCATCAGGCACGTTGTTCGGTTCGAGTGGTTCCGGTAACTTTATGACCCGCATGACTGCTGTATTGGCGACGTTGTTCTTCGTCATCAGCCTGATTCTGGGCAACCTCAGCAGCAACCAAAGCAAGAAAGGCAGCGAGTGGGAAAACCTCGGTCAGCCGGTGAAAACTGAGCAGACAACCGCGCCGGCAGCACCTGCCAAGCCGAGCAGCGACATCCCGCAGTAAGCCGCAACAAAGTTTGTAAACGGTGGTTGTGAACTCGAAAGAACAACGGCCGTTAGCAGTAAGAATCAGTACCGAGGTGGTGGAATTGGTAGACACGCTACCTTGAGGTGGTAGTGCCCTAACGGGCTTGTGGGTTCGAGTCCCATCCTCGGTACCAAATCCCAGAGATAACTTGCAATTTTGCGATTATCGGCGTAGTATTTGCCACGTTTTCGGACGCGGGGTGGAGCAGCCTGGTAGCTCGTCGGGCTCATAACCCGAAGGTCGTCGGTTCAAATCCGGCCCCCGCAACCACTTTCCTTTAAGTGTTTATTTTCAAATACACTTTTCGATTGAAATCCGCTTTTCTCGATCAACATTTGAAAATGACACTTGCTCGAAAGTTGTACCGAGGCCGCCTAGCGGCAAACAGGGTCCAGTTGCATAAAGCCCCGATTTTTCGGGGTTTTTTGTTATTTGGCAACAGAATCACTGGGCTATTTAGCCCTTTTTTTATGTCTTGGGGGTGGGCTTGTCCACATTAGAGCAACAGTTAACAGAGATGCTTTCGGCACCCGTAGAAGCGTTGGGCTTTGAGCTTGTAGGCATCGAATTCATTCGTGCGCGCCAATCGACGCTCCGCATCTATATTGATAGTGACAACGGCATCAATGTTGATGATTGCGCTGATGTCAGCCACCAGGTCAGCGCTGTATTGGACGTCGAAGATCCAATCACGGTCGCTTACAACTTGGAAGTCTCCTCTCCTGGCCTTGATCGCCCGATGTTCACCGCAGAGCACTATACGCGTTTCCTCGGTGAAGAAGTCAGCCTGGTCCTGCGCATGGCGGTACAGAACCGTCGCAAGTGGCAGGGTATTATCAAGTCTGTCGTAGGCGAGATGATCACGGTTACTGTGGAAGGGAAAGATGAAGTGTTCGCGCTGAGCAACATCCAGAAAGCGAACCTGGTACCCCACTTTTAAAGTTTGGAAGAGGCAACTAGGATGAACAAAGAGATTCTGGCTGTTGTTGAAGCAGTTTCCAATGAAAAATCCCTTCCGCGCGAGAAGATTTTCGAAGCGCTGGAAACTGCATTAGCCACCGCAACCAAGAAAAAATACGAGCAGGAAATCGACGTGCGCGTCAGCATTGACCGCAGAACCGGCGATTTCGATACCTTCCGCCGTTGGGTCGCCGTAGACGAAGTGACGCAGCCAACGCGTGAAATCACGCTGGAAGCCGCTCAGTTTGAAGATCCGAGCATCGAGCTCGGCGGCTACGTCGAAGATCAGATCGAATCCGTGACCTTCGACCGCATCACCACCCAAACCGCCAAGCAGGTTATCGTGCAGAAAGTGCGCGAGGCCGAGCGCGCGATGGTGGTTGACGCTTTCCGTGAACACGAAGGCGAGATCGTCACCGGCGTGGTGAAGAAAGTGAACCGTGACAGCATCGCGCTGGATCTGGGCAACAACGCCGAAGCGGTGATTGGCCGTGAAGACATGTTGCCGCGCGAAAACTTCCGTCCGGGCGACCGCATTCGCGGCGTACTGTACGCCGTGCGTCCTGAAGCCCGCGGCGCGCAGCTGTTCGTCAGCCGTTCCAGCCCGGAAATGCTGAAAGAACTGTTCCGCATCGAAGTGCCGGAAATCGGCGAAGAAGTGATTGAAATTAAAGCGGCAGCCCGCGATCCTGGCTCCCGTGCGAAAATTGCAGTGAAAACCAACGACAAGCGCATCGACCCGGTCGGCGCCTGCGTAGGTATGCGCGGTGCGCGCGTTCAGGCCGTGTCGAGCGAGCTCGGCGGCGAACGCATCGACATCATTCTGTGGGATGATAATCCAGCGCAATTCGTCATCAACGCCATGGCGCCGGCCGACGTCGCGTCGATCGTGGTAGATGAAGATAACTGCACCATGGATATCGCCGTTGAAGCCAGCAACCTGGCACAGGCGATCGGCCGTAACGGCCAAAACGTGCGTTTGGCTTCCCAGCTGCTGAAACAACACCGCGGCGACGATCGTTGGGAACTGAACGTGATGACGGCGGACGACCTGCAGGCCAAGCACCAGGCCGAGGCTCATGCCGCTATTGATACCTTCACCAAGTATCTTGATATCGACGAAGATTTCGCCACCGTACTGGTTGAAGAAGGCTTCTCCACGCTGGAAGAGCTGGCCTACGTGCCGATCAAAGAGCTGTTGGAAATCGACGGTCTGGATGAAGATACGGTTGAAGCATTGCGCGAACGCGCCAAAGCTGCATTGACCACGCTGGCCCTGGCACAAGAAGAAAGCCTGGGCGACAACAAACCGGCCGACGATTTGCTCAACCTGCCGGGTCTTGAGCGCAGCATGGCCTTTAAACTGGCCGCGCGTGGGGTTTGTACGCTGGAAGATCTTGCCGAGCAGGGTGTTGACGATCTGGCTGATATTGAAGGGCTTAGCGACGAGCAAGCCGGCGAGCTGATCATGGCTGCGCGCAATATCTGTTGGTTTGGCGACAACGCGTAATAACTGTAGCAGGAAGGAACAGCATGACGACAGATGTAACCGTAAAATCGCTGGCAGCAGAGATTCAGACTCCGGTTGATCGCCTGGTACAGCAGTTTGCTGATGCAGGGATCAACAAGTCCGAGTCGGACTCTGTTACCCAGCAAGAAAAAGAAACATTGCTGGCGCACCTGAACCGTGAACACGGCAGCGCGCCGGGTAAACTCACTTTGCAGCGCAAAACGCGCAGCACCTTGAATATCCCGAGCACCGGCGGTAAAAGTAAATCGGTGCAAATTGAGGTCCGCAAGAAACGCACTTATGTAAATCGCGATACGCAGGAAGCCCAGTTGGCTGAAGCGGCAGAGCAGGCACAGCGTGAAGCGGAAGAGCAGGCACGGCGCGAAGCGGAAGAGCTCGCAAAACGCGAAGCGGAAGCGAAGCGCGCAGCCGAAGAGCAAGCCAAACGTGAGGCCGCGGAGATTGCTAAGCGTAATTCAGCGGAAAAAGAAAAAGTGACCAATCAACATACCGACGAAATGACCAAGCCAGCTCAGGCGGAAAAAGCACGCCGTGAAGCCGAAGCCGCTGAACTGAAACGTAAAGCGGAAGAGGAAGTGCGCCGCAAGGTTGAAGAGGAAGCCAAGCGCGTGGCGGAAGAAGCCCGTCGCATGGCCGAAGAGAACGGCGAGAAGTGGGCCCAGGCAGACGCGGCAAGCGCCGCGGTTGAAAGCGCCGACTATCACGTGACCACCTCTCAGCACGCCCGTGCCGCGGAAGATGAAAACGACGCCAAAGTTGAAGGCGATCGTCGCAGCCGCACCCGCGGCGGCAAAGCCACCAAGCAGAAGAAAGGCAACAAGCTGTCCGAATCCAAAGCGGATCGCGAAGAAGCGCGCGCCGTTACCCGTGGCGGTAAAGGCAAACGCAAGCCTAGCGCTCTGCAGCAGGGCTTCAACAAGCCGGCGCAGGTGGTTAACCGCGACGTGGTGATCGGCGAAACCATCACCGTGGCCGAGCTGGCCAACAAGATGGCGGTAAAAGGTTCTCAGGTCATCAAAGTGATGATGAAGCTGGGCGCCATGGCCACCATCAACCAGGTTATCGACCAGGAAACCGCGCAGCTGGTTGCCGAAGAGATGGGCCACAAAGTTATCCTGCGTCGTGAAAACGAGCTGGAAGAAGCGCTGATGAGCGACCGTGATACGGGCGCTGCAGCCGAGCCGCGCGCGCCGGTCGTGACCATCATGGGCCACGTTGACCACGGTAAAACCTCTCTGCTGGACTACATCCGCTCCACCAAAGTGGCGGCGGGCGAAGCCGGCGGCATTACCCAGCACATCGGTGCCTACCACGTAGAAACCGAGAACGGCATGATCACCTTCCTGGACACCCCGGGCCACGCCGCGTTTACCTCGATGCGTGCTCGCGGTGCTCAGGCGACTGACATCGTGGTTCTGGTGGTGGCGGCCGACGACGGCGTGATGCCACAGACCATCGAAGCTATCCAGCACGCGAAAGCGGCGCAGGTGCCGTTGGTGGTTGCGGTGAACAAAATCGACAAGCCGGAAGCCGATCCGGACCGCGTTAAGCAGGAACTGTCCCAGTACGGCGTGATGCCGGAAGAGTGGGGCGGCGAAGCGCAGTTCGTCCACGTGTCCGCGAAAGCCGGTACCGGTATCGACGAGCTGCTGCAGGCTATCCTGCTGCAGGCCGAAGTTCTGGAACTGAAAGCGGTACGCAGCGGCATGGCGAGCGGCGTAGTGATCGAGTCCTTCCTGGATAAAGGCCGTGGTCCGGTGGCTACCGTGCTGGTTCAGGAAGGTACGCTGAACAAGGGCGACATCGTCCTGTGCGGCTTCGAATACGGCCGTGTGCGTGCGATGCGTGACGAGCTGGGCCGTGAAGTGACCTCCGCCGGTCCGTCCATCCCTGTGGAAATCCTGGGTCTGTCCAGCGTGCCTGCAGCGGGTGACGAAGCGACCGTGGTGCGTGACGAGAAGAAAGCGCGTGAAGTGGCGCTGTACCGTCAGGGCAAGTTCCGCGAAGTCAAACTGGCGCGTCAGCAGAAGTCCAAGCTGGAAAACATGTTCGCCAACATGACCGACGGCGAAGTGTCCGAGCTGAACATCGTACTGAAATCCGACGTTCAGGGTTCTTGCGAAGCGATCAGCGACTCGCTGCTGAAACTCTCCACCGACGAAGTGAAGGTGAAGATTGTCGGCTCCGGCGTAGGTGGTATCACCGAAACCGATGCGACGCTGGCTGCGGCTTCCAACGCCATCATCCTGGGCTTCAACGTGCGTGCCGACGCTTCTGCGCGCCGCGTGATCGAAGCGGAAAGCCTGGATCTGCGTTACTACTCCGTGATCTATAACCTGATCGACGAAGTGAAGCAGGCGATGAGCGGCATGCTGGCGCCGGAATACAAGCAGCAGATCATCGGCCTGGCCGAAGTGCGCGACGTGTTCAAATCGCCTAAGTTCGGCGCTATCGCCGGCTGTATGGTTACCGAAGGGACCATCAAGCGTCACAACCCAATCCGCGTACTGCGCGACAACGTGGTTATCTATGAAGGCGAGCTGGAATCCCTGCGTCGCTTCAAAGATGACGTTAACGAAGTCCGTAACGGCATGGAATGTGGTATCGGCGTTAAGAACTATAACGACGTGCGCGTCGGCGACATGATCGAAGTGTTCGAAATCATTGAGATCCAACGCACCATCGCTTAACGATTGCACATCTGCTTATATCTGTTTACGGGGGGCCTTTGTGCCCCCCGATTTGTCTGGAGAATCCAAAATGGCAAAAGAATTCAGCCGCGGTCAACGCGTGGCGCAAGAGATGCAGAAAGAGATTGCGATCATTCTGCAGCGTGAAGTGAAAGATCCGCGCGTCGGCATGGCGACCGTTTCCGGCGTGGAAGTGTCCCGTGACCTGGCGTACGCCAAGGTTTACGTCACCTTCCTGAACGTGCTGACCGAGAACCACGATCCGGATCTGGTCACCAACGGCATCAAAGCGTTGCAGGACGCTTCCGGTTACATCCGCACCCTGCTGGGCAAAGCGATGCGCCTGCGCGTGGTGCCGGAGCTGACCTTCGCCTACGACAACTCCCTGGTGGAAGGCATGCGCATGTCCAACCTGGTGACCAACGTGGTGAAGAACGACGCCGAGCGCCGTTCCGCCTCAGGCGATGACAAGGAGGACTGATGAGTCGCCCTCGTCGCCGCGGCCGTGATATCCACGGCGTGCTGTTGCTGGACAAGCCGCAGGGTTTGTCGTCCAACGATGCGCTGCAAAAAGTAAAACGCCTGTACAACGCCAACCGGGCGGGCCATACCGGCGCGCTCGATCCGTTGGCGACCGGCATGCTGCCTATCTGCCTGGGTGAAGCGACCAAGTTTTCGCAATATCTGCTCGATTCCGATAAACGTTATCGGGTGATCGCCAAACTGGGGCAGCGTACCGATACCTCCGACGCCGACGGTCAGATCGTGCAGGAGCGCCCGGTGAACTTTACCCAGGCGCAGCTCGACGCGGCGCTGGACACCTTCCGCGGTGACATCCAGCAGGTGCCGTCGATGTATTCGGCGCTGAAATACCAGGGCAAGAAACTCTACGAGTATGCGCGCCAGGGGATTGAAGTGCCGCGCGAAGCGCGCAGCATCACGGTGTACGAGCTGCAGTTTATCCGCTGGGAAGGGGATGAGCTGGAGCTGGAGATCCACTGCTCGAAAGGCACCTACATCCGCACCATCACCGACGATCTCGGCGAGCTGCTGGGCTGCGGCGCGCACGTGATTTATCTGCGCCGCCTGCAGGTGGCGACTTATCCGATCGCGCGCATGGTGACGCTGGAACAGCTGAATGCTTTGCTGGCGCAGGCGCAGGAACAAGCGATCGCGCCCGGCGAGCTGCTCGATCCGCTGCTGATGCCGATGGACAGCCCGGTTGAGAACTATCCGGAAGTGAATTTGCTGCCGGTGGTGGCGGGCTACGTCAAGCAAGGGCAGCCAGTGCAGGTGGCCGGTGCGCCGGCCTCCGGCATGGTGCGTATCACCGAGGGTGAAGAGCGGAAATTCATCGGCGTTGGCGACATCGCCGAGGATGGTCGCGTGGCGCCGCGCCGCCTGGTGGTCGAACATTTCGACTGACGGCGGGGCACTGCGTCGCCTTGCGATCGCACTGCGCTAAGAGTAGAATGGCGCAGCTTATGCATTGGGTTGCTGAATTAGAGATCGGCGCCTGTTTTTATTATCTATAATCTGGAGTATTACAATGTCTCTAAGTGTTGAAGCTAAAGCTCAAATCGTAGCTGATTTCGGTCGTGGTACTAACGACAGCGGTTCTACCGAAGTTCAGGTTGCCCTGCTGACTGCGCAGATCAACCATCTGCAAGGCCACTTCTCCGAGCACAAAAAAGATCACCACAGCCGTCGTGGTCTGCTGCGTATGGTTTCTCAGCGTCGTAAGCTGCTGGACTACCTGAAGCGTAAAGATGTAGCACGTTACACCAGCCTGATCGAGCGTCTGGGTCTGCGTCGCTAATCTAGCAAGTTTCAGTGGAAAGGGGCCTATTTTGGCCCCTTTCTTCTAGGAAGCATAAGCAAATCAGGTTAATGTATTACTGATGTTTCCAAACAGGTTCTTCCGTTACAGAGGTTCGCGCGGCTAATGAGAGGCTTTATCTCCCGCCTGAGATAAGGATTGTCATTAGTCGCGAGGATGTAGTGAGAAGGCAAATCGAGTCACAGGCGTGTCGAGTCGTCAATGCGATTGCGCGCCGCTAATCAAGGATATAATTTTGCTGACACCGATCATTCGCAAATTCCAGTATGGCCAGCATACCGTCACCATCGAAACCGGTATGATGGCTCGTCAGGCCACCGCCGCCGTTATGGTGAGCATGGATGACACCGCCGTATTCGTTACCGTCGTTGGCCAGAAAAAAGCCAAGCCGGGCCAGAGCTTCTTCCCGCTGACCGTTAACTACCAAGAGCGTACCTACGCCGCCGGCCGCATCCCGGGCAGCTTCTTCCGTCGCGAAGGCCGTCCGAGCGAAGGCGAGACCCTGACTTCCCGTCTGATCGACCGTCCGATCCGTCCACTGTTCCCGGACAGCTTCCTGAACGAAGTTCAGGTGATCGCGACCGTGGTTTCCGTTAACCCGCAGGTGAATCCGGACATCGTTGCGATGATCGGTGCCTCTGCCGCCCTGAGCCTGTCCGGTATTCCGTTCAACGGCCCAATCGGCGCCGCGCGCGTGGGTTACATCAACGATCAGTACGTGCTGAACCCGACGACCGACGAGCTGAAAGAAAGCCGTCTGGATCTGGTGGTTGCCGGTACTGCCGGTGCGGTGCTGATGGTTGAATCCGAAGCGGACGTGCTGAGCGAAGATCAGATGCTGGGCGCCGTGGTGTTCGGCCACGACCAGCAGCAAGTGGTTATCGAAAACATCAACGCGCTGGTTGCCGAAGCCGGCAAACCGAAGTGGGATTGGCAGGCGCCTGCGGTCAACGAAGCGCTGCACGCGCGCGTGGCTGAACTGGCCGAAGCTCGCCTGGGCGACGCTTACCACATCACCGAAAAACAAGAGCGTTACGCTCAGGTTGACGCGATCAAAGACAGCGTGGTTGAAACCCTGCTGGCGCAGGACGAAACGCTGGACGCCGGTGAGATCCAGGACATCCTGGGCAACCTGGAGAAAAACGTGGTGCGCAGCCGCGTACTGCGTGGCGAGCCGCGTATCGACGGCCGTGAAAAAGACATGATCCGTGGCCTGGACGTGCGCACCGGCGTACTGCCGCGCACCCACGGTTCCGCGCTGTTCACCCGTGGCGAAACTCAGGCGCTGGTTACCGCGACCCTGGGCACCGCGCGCGACGCACAGAACCTGGACGAGCTGATGGGCGAGAAGACCGACAGCTTCCTGTTCCACTACAACTTCCCTCCGTACTCCGTAGGCGAAACCGGCATGGTCGGTTCTCCTAAGCGTCGTGAAATCGGTCACGGTCGCCTGGCGAAACGCGGCGTATTGGCTATGATGCCTAAACCGGAAGATTTCCCGTACACGGTTCGCGTGGTGTCTGAAATCACCGAATCCAACGGTTCTTCTTCCATGGCTTCCGTGTGCGGCGCGTCTCTGGCACTGATGGACGCCGGTGTGCCAATTAAGGCTGCCGTTGCGGGCATCGCGATGGGCCTGGTGAAAGAAGCCGACAACTATGTGGTTCTGTCCGACATTCTGGGTGACGAAGATCACCTGGGCGACATGGACTTCAAAGTGGCCGGTAGCCGCGACGGTATCACCGCGCTGCAGATGGACATCAAAATCGAAGGCATCACCCGCGAAATCATGCAGGTGGCTCTGAACCAGGCCAAGGGCGCGCGTCTGCACATCCTGGGCGTAATGGAACAGGCTATCAGCACTCCGCGCGGCGATATCTCCGAATTCGCACCACGCATTCATACTATCCGCATCAACCCGGATAAAATCAAAGACGTGATCGGTAAGGGCGGTTCCGTTATCCGCGCGCTGACCGAAGAGACTGGCACTACCATCGAAATCGAAGATGATGGTACAGTTAAAATCGCTGCGACCGACGGTGAGAAAGCGAAATTCGCTATCCGTCGCATCGAAGAGATCACGGCAGAGATCGAAGTGGGCCGTATCTACCAGGGTAAAGTGACCCGTATCGTTGATTTCGGCGCATTCGTCGCTATCGGCGGTGGTAAAGAAGGTCTGGTGCACATTTCTCAGATCGCCGACAAGCGCGTTGAGAAAGTGACCGACTATCTGCAGATGGGTCAGGAAGTGCCGGTTAAGGTACTGGAAGTTGACCGTCAGGGCCGCGTGCGTCTGAGCATCAAAGAAGCGATGGCGCCGGAAGCGGGTTCACCTGCGCCTGAAGCAGAATAACTGTATAGATAGTTTTACAGCTCCCCGCCACGGGGTTGGGGGCTGTTCGTATCGCGCGGGTAGGATGCCCGCGTTTTAGCAAACGGAGGACAGGACGTTCATCCAATGTTTGTCTTCGGGAGTGGGAAATGAAGCCTTTCTTGCGCTGGTGTTACGTTGCGACAGCACTCATGCTGGCAGGATGCAGCAACCATGATTGGCGTAAAGACGAAGTTTTGGCAATCCCGTTGCAGCCTACGTTGCAGCAGGAAGTGATCCTGGCGCGCATGGAACAAATTCTTGCCAGCCGGGCACTGACGGATGACGAACGCGCACAGCTTTTATATGAGCGCGGTGTGCTGTATGATAGCCTCGGGTTACGTGCATTAGCGCGCAATGATTTCTCGCAGGCGCTGGCGATACGTCCCGACATGCCGGAAGTTTTCAACTACCTGGGCATTTACTTAACGCAGGCAGGCAATTTTGATGCTGCCTATGAAGCGTTTGATTCTGTACTAGAGCTTGATCCAACTTACAATTACGCGCGTTTAAACCGGGGCATCGCACTGTATTATGGCGGCCGCTTCCCGTTGGCGCAGGATGATCTGCAGGCGTTTTATCAAGACGACCCAAACGATCCCTTCCGTTCGTTATGGCTGTATCTGGTGGAGCGAGAAATCGATCCCAAGAAGGCCGAGGTAGCGCTTCAGCAGCGCTATGACAAAGCGGACAGAGGGCAATGGGGATGGAATATTGTCGAATTCTACCTGGGCAAGATCAGCGAAAAAACGCTGATGGAACGCCTCAAGGCAGATGCAACGGATAACACTTCGCTCGCTGAGCATCTCAGTGAAACTGACTTCTATTTGGGTAAACACTACCTGAGTCTGGGGGACAAGGACACCGCTTCGGCGCTGTTCAAACTGACGGTGTCTAACAACGTTCACAACTTCGTTGAGCACCGCTATGCATTGTTGGAATTGGCGCTTTTAGGCCAAGAGCAAGACGACCTATCGGAATCGGACCAGCAATAGCTGACGAACACCTATCAGCCTGATGAACATTGGTTTTTAACCAAAGTTATCGCCTTCACGGGCGAGGGCTTTTTTGTTCGTTTTATAATCTAATTTGAGCCGGTTCACACTTTTCAATGAAAATGACTGAAAATTTTCTCGACGAGTTATGTAGACTGGCTGCCATTATTAATGAGGCACGTGTACATGACGACTGAGTTTGAAACCTCTTTTGCCGATCTGGGGCTGTCTGCTCCAATCATTTCCGCCCTGAACGATCTGGGCTATGAAAAACCATCTCCGATCCAGGCTGAGTGTATTCCTCACCTGTTGAACGGCCGCGACGTGCTGGGCATGGCGCAGACCGGTAGTGGTAAAACTGCAGCGTTCTCGCTGCCGCTGCTGCACAACCTGCAGGCAGATCTGAAAGCACCTCAGATCCTGGTGCTGGCGCCGACCCGCGAACTGGCGGTTCAGGTTGCCGAAGCGATGACCGATTTCTCCAAACACATGAACGGCGTCAACGTGGTAGCCCTGTACGGCGGCCAGCGTTACGACGTGCAGTTGCGCGCTCTGCGCCAGGGCCCGCAAATCGTTGTGGGTACCCCAGGCCGCCTGCTGGACCACCTGAAGCGCGGCACCCTGAACCTCTCCAACCTGAGCGGTCTGGTGCTGGATGAAGCCGACGAAATGCTGCGCATGGGCTTTATCGAAGACGTAGAAACCATCATGGCTGAGATCCCGGCTGAACATCAGACCGCGCTGTTCTCCGCCACCATGCCGGAAGCGATCCGTCGCATTACTCGCCGCTTCATGAAAGAGCCGCAGGAAGTGCGCATCCAGTCCAGCGTGACTACCCGTCCGGACATCAGCCAGAGCTACTGGTCGGTCTACGGCATGCGTAAAAACGAAGCGCTGGTGCGTTTCCTGGAAGCCGAAGACTTTGACGCGGCGATCATCTTCGTCCGTACCAAGAACGCGACCCTGGAAGTGGCCGAAGCGCTGGAGCGCAGCGGTTACAGCAGCGCCGCGCTGAACGGCGACATGAATCAGGCGCTGCGTGAGCAGACCCTGGAGCGCCTGAAAGACGGTCGTCTGGATATCCTGATCGCGACCGACGTTGCGGCCCGTGGCCTGGACGTTGAGCGCATCAGCCTGGTTGTCAACTACGACATCCCGATGGACTCCGAGTCTTACGTTCACCGTATCGGCCGTACCGGTCGTGCGGGCCGCGCCGGCCGCGCGCTGCTGTTCGTGGAAAACCGCGAACGCCGCCTGCTGCGCAACATCGAACGCACCATGAAGCTGACTATCCCTGAAGTGGAGCTGCCAAACGCAGAACTGCTGGGCGAGCGTCGTCTGGCCAAGTTCGCGGCGAAAGTTCAGCAGCAGCTGGAAAGCAGCGATCTGGATCTGTACCGCGCACTGCTGACCAAACTGCAGCCGGAAGAAGAGCTGGATATGGAAACCCTGGCCGCAGCGCTGCTGAAAATGGCTCAGGGCGAACGTCCGCTGATCCTGCCGCCGGATCCGGTCTTCAAGCCACGTCAGCGCCGCGAGTTCAACGACCGTGACGATCGTCGCGGTGACCGTGGCGACCGTCGTGACAGCCGTGACGGCGATCGTCCGCGTCGCGAACGTCGTGACGTTGGCGAAATGCAGCTGTACCGCATCGAAGTGGGCCGTGACGATGGCGTAGAAGTGCGTCACATCGTTGGCGCTATCGCTAACGAAGGCGACATCAGCAGCCGTTACATCGGTAACATCAAGCTGTTCGCTTCCCACTCCACCATCGAGCTGCCAAAAGGCATGCCGGGCGAGATCCTGAATCACTTCACTCGCACCCGCATCCTGAACAAGCCGATGAACATGCAGCTGCTGGGCGATGCACAGCCGTTCGAACGTCGCGAGCGTCGTGACGGTGGCAACGGTGGCGAGCGTCGCGGCAACGGTCGTCCGTTCAACGGCGAACGTCGCGAAGGCGGCCCGCGTCGCTCCTTCGGCGAACGTCGTGAAGGCGGTAACGGCGGCGAGCGTCGTGGCGGTAACTACAACCGTGACGGCAAGCCGGCGCCACGCCGTGATGACGGCGCACCGGCAGCACCACGTCGTCGTTTCGGCGACGCGTAATCGCTGATTCGCCGTTCGCGGTGAAGCGCTCTGAAAAACCAGCCTGCGGGCTGGTTTTTTTATGCCTGAAAGTTGCCGTCAAACGCCCCTGAATGGCGTATCATTCATAAGGTTTTTTCTTACGGATGATATGCACGGGAGATGCCATGAGTTGGCAGCAGTTTAAATCTCAATACCTGGTGCGCTTTTGGGCGCCGCTGCCGGCGGTGATCGCCGCCGGGATCCTTTCTACCTACTACTTCGGCATGACCGGCACCTTCTGGGCGGTGACCGGCGAGTTCACCCGCTGGGGCGGTCATGTGCTGCAGTGGTTCGGCCTGCACCCCGAGCAGTGGGGCTATTTCAAGGTCATCGGCCTGCAGGGCACGCCGCTGGAGCGCATCGACGGGCGGATGATCATCGGCATGTTCGCCGGCTGCATCGCCGCCGCGCTGTGGGCCAACAATATCAAACTGCGTCAGCCGCAGCACCGCATTCGCATCGTGCAGGCGCTGCTGGGCGGCATCATCGCCGGCTTCGGCGCACGCCTGGCGATGGGCTGCAACCTGGCGGCGTTCTTCACCGGCATTCCTCAGTTCTCGTTGCACGCCTGGTTCTTCGCGCTGGCGACCGCCGCCGGCTCCTACTTCGGCGCCAAATTCACGCTGCTGCCGATGTTCCGCATTCCGGTCAAGTTGCAAAAGGTGAAGGCCGCCGCGCCGCTGACGCAGAAGCCTGAGCAGGCGCGCCGCCGTTTCCGGCTGGGCATGGCGATCTTCGGCCTGGCGGTAGCCTGGTCGCTGTGGACGCTGTTCGATGCGCCGAAGCTCGGCATCGCCATGCTGTTCGGCATCGGCTTTGGCCTGCTGATCGAGCGCGCGCAGATCTGCTTCACTTCGGCGTTCCGCGATCTGTGGATCACCGGCCGCACCCACATGGCGAAAGCCATCATCATTGGCATGGCGGTGAGCGCCATCGGCATCTTCAGCTATGTGCAGCTCGGCGTGGCGCCGAAGATCATGTGGGCCGGCCCGAATGCGGTGCTGGGCGGTTTGCTGTTCGGCTTCGGCATCGTGCTGGCCGGCGGCTGCGAGACCGGTTGGATGTACCGCGCCGTGGAAGGGCAGGTGCACTACTGGTGGGTGGGGTTGGGCAACATCATCGGCGCTACGCTGCTGGCCTATTACTGGGACGACCTGGCGCCGGCGCTGGCGACCGACTACGACAAGATCAACCTGCTCGATACCTTCGGCACGATCGGCGGCCTGCTGGTGACTTACCTGCTGCTGGCGCTGGCCTTCGCCGCCATGCTGTGGTGGGAGAAACGCTTTTTCCGCGCCCGGCCTGAGGCGCAGGTGGTGAATTTGAGGAGCATGCCATGAAAGAGACGACGATAGTGCCGGACTACCGGCTGGACATGCTGGGCGAGCCTTGCCCGTACCCGGCGGTGGCGACGCTGGAGGCGATGCCGCAGCTGAAGCCGGGGGAGATCCTGGAGGTGATCAGTGATTGCCCGCAGTCGATCAACAACATCCCGCTCGATGCGCGCAACCACGGCTACAAGGTGCTGGATATCCAGCAGGACGGGCCGACCATCCGCTATCTGATCCAGCGTTAACGCCGAGGCGGTGGGGTTCCCACCGCCTTTTCGCTTTTTAGCCCTTCACGATGTCGCCTTTCACGCCGGCGACGATCTCGAACGAACGCAGCCGCGCCTGATGATCGAAGATCTGGCCGTTGACCATGATCTCGTCGGCATCGGTTTCACGCAGCAGCGTTTGCAGCCCGTGACGCACCGTTTTTTCATCGCCGACGATCGACATCCGCAGCGCCTGTTCGACGCCGTACTGCTCGCCGGCGGTCCACAGCGCGTGGATGTTATCCACCGGCGGCGGCAGCGGGCCGGGCGAACCGCGGCGCAGATTGATGAACTGCTGCTGCATCGAGCTGAACAGGAAGCGCGCGTCGCGGTCGCTGTCGGCGGCGATCACGTTGACGCACACCATGGCGTGCGGCTGCGCCAGCTGTTTGGAGGGTTTGAAGTTCTCGCGGTACAGCTGCAGCGCCTGGAACAGCATATCCGGGGCGAAGTGCGAAGCGAAGGCGAACGGCAGGCCGAGCTGCGCCGCCAGCTGTGCGCTGTAGAGGCTGGAGCCGAGCAGCCAGAGCGGCACATGCAGCCCCTGGCCCGGCACCGCCTGCACCGGCTGGCCGGGCTGCGCGTCGCAGAAGTAGTTTTGCAGTTCCTGCACGTCGCGCGGGAAGGTATCCACATCGCCGGACAGGTGGCGGCGCAGCGCCATCATGGTGCGTTGATCGGTGCCGGGCGCGCGGCCCAGCCCCAGATCGATGCGGCCGGGGTAGAGCGATTCCAGCGTGCCGAACTGTTCGGCGATCACCAGCGGCGCATGGTTTGGCAGCATTACGCCGCCGGAGCCGAGGCGAATGCTCTGGGTGCCGGCGGCCAGATAGCCCAGCAGCACCGAGGTGGCGGCGCTGCCGATGCCGGTCATATTGTGGTGCTCGGCCAGCCAGTAGCGCTGGTAGCCCCAGCGTTCGGCGTGTTGCGCCAGATCCAGCGAACAGTGGAAAGCGTCGCGCGCCTTGGCCCCTTGCGGGATTGGCGATAAATCCAGTACCGAAAGCGGTACGGCAGTGTGTTCAGTCATGACATCGTCCATCAGAGAGTGGATCGCTTAAAGGGCGATTGCAGGAGTCTGCATACTAAAAGGCCGAAAAAAGATGCTTTTTAGTGTTAAAAGCATAATCCAATTTATAGTTATAAAAGAGGAGATATGTGCTTGTGATATCCTCATGAGTGCAATGGTGTTTTTTGGAGCAATTTGAGACATGGAAATGATGATCCCCGCCCGCCGCTTACCGTTCCGGGAGCCGATATAATGAAAAAAAAGACGCTGTTTACCCTGTTGCTGATGATGGTGGCGATCGCATTGGCGATCCTGTTCCGCGCGCACAATCAGGATCTGTTGCTGCAGGGTGAAGTGGATGCCCCCGAAGTGATCGTCGCATCCAAGGCGAAAGGCCGGGTTGTTGAACGCCTGATCGAACGCGGCGATGACGTGAAAAGCGGCCAGCTGATCATCCAACTCGACAGCCCCGAATTGATGGCGCAGCTGCGCTCCGCGCAGGCGACGCGCGACGAGGCCAAAGCGCAGCTCGAGCTGTCGCTGCACGGCACCCGAGAAGAGAGCATCCGCAACCTGCGCGCCAACCTGGCGCAGGCCGAGGCGCAGTACCGCAATGCGCAAAACGACTACAACCGTAACCTGAGCGTGGCCGGCAAGGGCTATATCTCGAAGTCCGAGCTGGATGCTTCGCGCCGGTCGCGCGACACCGCCTTCCAGCAGGTGCAGGCCGCCAAGGCCAACCTGGATGAAGGCATCAACGGCGACCGCGTCGAGCAGCGGCAGCAATATGCGGCGGCGCTGCGGGCGGCGGAAGAGAACCTGCTGCAGATCCAGGCGCAGAGCGACGATCTGCAGGTGAAAGCGCCGGTGGACGGCGAAGTGGGGCCGATCCCGGCCGAAGTGGGCGAATTGCTGAACGCCGGCAGCCCGCTGGTGACGTTGATCCGGGTGCCGGACGCTTACTTCGTGTTTAACCTGCGTGAAGACATCCTGGCCCACGTGCGCAAAGGCGACAAGGTCAAGCTGCGAGTGCCGGCGCTGAAGGACAAAATGATCGACACCGAGGTGCGCTACATCGCGCCGCTGGGGGATTACGCCACCAAACGCGCCACCCGCGCCACCGGCGACTTCGACCTGAAAACCTTCGAAGTGCGCCTGTATCCGTCACAGCCGGTGGACGGCCTGCGTCCGGGGATGAGCACCTTATGGCAATGGAAAGAGTAAGGGCCGGCTGGCGCTGCTTCAGTCACGCGTTCGACAAAGAGTGTCGCGTCGCCTTTCGCAGCCCGGTGGTGCACTGGCTGAGCTGGATCTTTCCGCTGATCCTGTTTGCGCTGATCAGCAGCAACTTCTCCGAAGGCACGCTGCTCGATCTGCCGGTCTCGGTGGTGGACAGCGATCACAGCCCGCTGTCCAAATCGCTGACGCGGCGGCTGGACGCCGGGTCGCACGCCCACGTCGAGGCATACGGCGGCGGGTTGCCGGAGTCGCTGAGCCGCCTGCGCAGCGCGCAGGATTACGCGTTGCTGTATATCCCGCCGGACTTTGAGGCCAACGCGCTGTCGGGCAAACAGCCGAGCGTGGTGATGTACTACAACGCGCTGTTTTACGGCGCCGGGCTGTACTCCACCCAGGACTTCGGCGGCCTGATGAACGAAATCAACGCCAGCACCCGCAGCATCATCGCCACCGAGATGGGCAAAACGTTACCGCCGCTGGCGGACGTGACGCTCTCCTACGGCAGCCTGTTCAACGCCAGCGGCAGCTATATCTATTACCAGCAGTTCGCCGCCACCATCCACCTGCTGCAGCTGTTCGCGGTGACCTGCATGATCTATGTGCTGGCGCGCAGCAAGTCGCTGCTGCAGGCCAAGCCGTTCAGCCTGGCGCTGCTCGGCAAGCTGGCGCCGTACACGCTGTGTTTCACCACCCTGCTGATGGTCGAGATCGCGGCGCTGGTGGGCATCTTTGACGCCCGCGTCAGCGGCAATCCTCTGTTTATGCTGATGATCGGCTTGTTCTACGTGATGGCGGCGCAGAGTATCGGCCTGCTGCTGTACACCTTTACCGGCAGTACCATCACCGCGTACAGCCTGATCGGTATTTTGGTCAGTATCGCGATGACCTTCTCCGGCATGGCGGTGCCTGAGCTGTCGATGCCGCTGCCGGCGCGCATCATTTCCAACATCGAACCGCTGACCCACGCGCTGTACGCGATGTTTGACGTGTTCCTGCGGCAGGTGCACGCCAGCGCCATCTTCAGCGTGTGCGCGCTGCTGGCGGTCTATCCGCTGGTGGCCGCGCTGCTGGTGCGCAATCGCCTGCCGGCGCGGCTGGCAAAAGAGGGGAGCGCCGGATGAAGCTCTATTGGCAAACCTTCGTTAAGGTGCTGCTCGGCATGCTGGAGCGGCCGGTGTGGCTGATGCTGATCCTGTCGCTGTGCATCATGAGCCTGGTGTACGCCAACCGCACGGTGTGGGATCTGCCGGTGGGCGTGATCGATCAGGATCACAGCACCGCCAGCCGGCAGCTGATCCGCCAACTGGACGCAACCTCCAAGATCGCGATTGAAACCTACGACAGCCTGGAACAGGCGCAGCGCGATCTTAGCTGGCGCAAGCTGTTTGCGGTGATCATCATGCCGGTGGATCTGGAGAAGAAAATTCTCAGCGGGCAGAACATCGTGGTGCCGATGTACGGCGACGCCACCAACCGCCTGGCCAACGGCCAGATCCAGCAGGACGTGGTGGCGGCCTATCAGCAACTGCTGACGCAATACAACAACGGGCTGCTGCTGCGCAGCGGCTTCAGCGAACGGCAGGCGCAGATACTGCTGACGCCGATACTGGGGCAAACGCTGGACGTGTTCAACCCCGGCATCAGCTTTGCGGCGATCATCTTCCCCGGCCTGCTGGTGATGCTGTTGCAGCACTCGCTGCTGATCGCTTGTATCCGCGTCAATATCGCCATGAAGAGCATGCCCGGCGGCAAGGCGCCGCTGGCGGCGCACCTCGGCGGGCTGACGGCGCTGCTGCCGATCTGGCTGTTCCTGTCGATCGTGTTGTTCGTGCTGTGGCCGTGGGTATTGGGCTATAGGCAGACGGCGAACATCGCCGAGCTGCTGCTGCTGACCTTCCCGTTCCTGTTGGCGGTATTGGGGCTGGGCAAGCTGGTGACCGAGTGCCTGCGCAGCGTCGAGATGATCTACCTGACGCTGGCGTTCATCACCACGCCGATCTTCTACCTGTCCGGCACTATCTGGCCGCTGCAGTCGATGCCGGCCTGGGTGCGCGCCATCTCGTACAGCATTCCCTCCACCTGGGGCACCAAGGCGATCGCCGGCGTCAACCAGATGGGGCTGTCGCTGAATGAGGTGTGGGGCGACGTCGCCATGATGCTGGTGCTCGGCGTGGTCTATACCCTGCTGGGCTTCGGCGTCGGCTTCTTGCGCAACAGCGTGGCGCTGCGCGGGATGTTCAGGAAGCGGCGGGCGAGTTGATCCCCTCATTGCCCCTTTATTTGGCGACTAAAATTAATGCTTTTAATTTCAATAAAATGCATTCTTTGCCGGAAAAAGGGGGTTGGGGTGAGTAAAGGCTATTACCTTTTGCTCTCAGTAGGTTAGGATCACTTACTAACTGTTCACTGCCGTACAGGCAGATCTAATGAGCACCACAATGGGTGCCCATTTGTTGAATGCAAGGGGGCTTCACCCCACCAACTCCAGCCCTGCCACCCGGCGCCAGTAGCCGTTGCAGTCGGCGCGGTTGGTCAAGGCCAGCGGCTGCTCGCCGCGTTCATTGGCGCGGAAGGCGTCGATCTGCGCCAGCGTCTCGGTGCCCTGCGGCGACAGCCGCACGATGTCCACCAGCCCCTGCATGCTTGGCAGCTCGTTGCCGAGGTTGTAGCAGTAGCCGCTCATGGTCTGGATGCCGTTGAGCACGAACACCTGCTGTTGCTCCTGGGAGCGCATCATGCGGCCCTGCGGATATTTGATGCAGCAGGTTTCGCACTCGTCCTTGCCGCGGTTCTCCGAGCGGGCGGTGAAGCAGCGCGCCGAGTAGGCCAACGGCAGGTGGCCGTAGCTCAGCACCTCTACCTCGAAATCGTGGCGGAAGCCCAGCTCGTCGCACTGCGTCAGCAGATTGGCCAGCCAGTCGCGCGACAGTTCGACCGGCATGCACCAGCGCACCATGCCCTGGCGGCGCAGCAGGCGCAGGGTATAGGCGTTGTAGCAGTTCAGCGCATGGCCGGCGACGAACGGCAAACCGCGTTCCGCCGCCATGTTCACCGCGCCCAGATCGTTGGCTTCAAGCAGGAACTCGCCGTTCTCCACATAGCGTTTCAGCTCATTCAGCTCGGACGGCGCCTGCAGCAACGCCAGCGTGGAGATCACCACCTGTTTGCCGCTATGGGCGATCTCGCGCGCCAGCGCCAGCCAATCGCTGACCTTCATCTCGCGCCGTTTGGTGCAGACGCTCTCGCCAAGGTAAATGATGTCGGCGCTGCTCTCCGCCGCCTGTTGATAGAACGCCGCGATGTCGGTTTTCGGCCAGTAGTAGAGTACCGGCCCCAGTGCATATTTCATGTTTCCTCCGGCTACTGCCATTTGCGGTGATAGGCGCCCAGCGTGGTCTGGGTGCCTTCGGACATCGCACCCAGCGTCTCCATCCAGGCGGCGTCGGCGCGATAGGCGGCGGGATTGGCCTGACAACGGTCGATCGCCTGGCGCCAGACGCGCGCCACCTGGCTGACGTAAGCCGGGCTGCGCTGGCGGCCTTCGATCTTCACCGAGGCGATGTTGGCGGCCAGCAGCTCCGGCAGCAGCTCCAGCGTATTGAGGCTGGTGGGCTCTTCCAGCGCGTGGTAGCGCACGTCGTCCACCAGATAGCGGCCCTTGCACAGCGTCGGGTAACCGGCGTTTTCGTGGTCCTGGTAACGGTCGATCAGCACGTCGTTCAGGCGCGACTCCATGCCCTGCGGGGTTTGCTGCCAGCGCACGAAGCGCGCCGGCGAGCAGGCGCCGACGGTGTTCGGCGACTCGCCGGTCAGGTAGGAGGAGAGGTAGCAGCGCCCCTCGGCCATGATGCACAGGCTGCCGAAGGCGAACACTTCCAGCGGCACCGGGCTGGTGCGCGCCAGCTGTTTCACCTGATGCATCGACAGCACGCGCGGCAGCACCACCCGGCCCACCTCGAAGTTGCGCTGGTAGAAACGGATCGCCTCCTCGTTGGTGGCGGAAGCCTGCACCGAAACATGGCGCTCCAGCTGTGGGTAGCGCTGGGCGGCGTATTCCAGCATCGCCAGATCCGCCAGAATCAGCGCGTCGGCGCCCAGCTGGGCGGCCATATCCACCGCGCGCTGCCAGCGGGCGTAGCCGTCGGGATGGGCGAAGGTGTTGATGGCGATATGCAGTTTACGGCCGTGGCGATGCACGTAATCAACCGCTTCCTGCAGCTTTTTCTCGGTGAAGTTGAGGCCGGCGAAGTGGCGCGCGTTGGTATCGTCTTTCAGACCGATGTAAACGGCGTCGGCGCCGTTATCCACCGCGGCCTTCAGGGCCGGCAGGTTGCCGGCGGGGCAAAGCAGCTCCATAGATTTATCCTGGCTTAGCCGTACGCCCGGCCGGGCGCACGCTGTCTTTAAAGGTTGCCGGCGGCGGTGTTCCGCCGGCAAACGCGAATCGGGGAGGCCATTTTAGGCGAAGGGGCGCACACAGGTTTTGATTTGGGGCAGCTTATGGCGTATTGATAAACATGGCGGTGAAATGCACTATTTGTTGATATAGACCGCTGAAGCCGCGCGCCAGTGTGGCAAAATAGCGGTAGTCCGTATTGAAAGGAGTGGATGACCGTGTTGGAACAACTACGAGCACGCCTTGTGCGCCAGGGGCCGTCGCTGCTGCGCATCCCGCTGAAATTCACGCCGTTCGCCCTGCAGCGTCAGCTGCTGCAACAGGTGCTGAGCTGGCAGTTCCGTCAGGCGTTGGCGGATGGGGATCTGGAATTTCTCGAATCGCGCTGGTTAAAGATCGAAGTTCGCGATCTGGCGCTACACTGGTTTATGACGGTAGAAAACGACAAACTGGTGGTCAGCCAGCACGCCGAAGCGGACGTCAGCTTCAGCGGCGACGCCAACGATCTGATCCTGATCGCGGCGCGCAAGCAAGATCCGGATACGCTGTTCTTTCAGCGTCGGCTGCAGATTGAAGGGGATACCGAATTGGGCCTGTATGTGAAAAATTTGATGGACGCCATCGAGCTGGAAAGCATGCCTGCGCCGCTGCGCATGGGGCTGCTGCAGTTGGCTGATTTTGTCGAAGCAGGGCTGCAGGAGGGCACGGCGTCGGCTTCCCGTGTGGCGGTATCATGCTGATCCGCGTAGAGATCCCGGTAGACGCGGCGGGCATCGACGCCTTGCTGCGCCGCGCCTTTGGCCGCGACGACGAAGCAGACCTGGTGCAGCAGCTGCGCGAAGATGGCCTGCTGACGCTGGGCGTGGTCGCCACTGACGACGAAGGTGGCGTAGTGGGTTACGCCGCGTTCAGCCCGGTAGACGTGGCCGGCGAAGATCGCCAATGGGTGGCGCTGGCGCCGCTGGCGGTAGACGAAAGCCTGCGCCGCCAGGGGCTGGCTGAAAAGCTGGTGTACGAGGGGTTGGATTCGCTGAACGAATTCAGCTACGCCGCGGTGGTGGTGCTGGGCGATCCGGCCTATTACGGCCGCTTCGGCTTCAAACCGGCCGCCGCCTATGGCCTGAATTGTCGCTGGCCGGACGCGGAAAGCGCATTCCAGGTGTATCCGCTGGCGGAAGACGCTCTGAATGGCGTCAGCGGCGAAGTGGCTTTTTCGGCGCCGTTTAATCGCTTTTAACCACCGGCAACAAATCCTCCAATGACAGCGGCGGGTGATTCACCAGCCGCTCTTTTTGTATTTTGCTCAGCTGTTTGACGCGGTATTCCAGCTTCAGCGCCGTTGAGCGATCCCCCACCTGGCAGTGAAACGCCAATGTCAGCTCCCCTTTACCGCGCAGCGCCTTGGCGCCTTTGCCGGCCTGATGTTGCGCCAGGCGGCGCGCCACGTCGGTGGTGATGCCGGTATACAGCATGCCGCTCGGTAAACGCAGCATATAGAGATACCAGTGGGGTAAGTCCATCATTGGGGTCCTGTGCAAGGGTAGAGATGACATCAGGCCGCCATAGCTAAGCGCGGCATCTCTATTTTGTCACGATTTAACGATGGATTTCACCACTGGCGGAACGGTTTGTTTATTCCGTCTTGACGATAAGGGATTATTTTACACCCACGGTAAATTTGTTTTCTTCCCCTTTATGATGCTGAATTGTCCACTCGCCACTGACGCGGAATGAAGCCGCGGAAGCATAGGTGTCTTCCATAAACTGGAAATAAACGATTTTTCCGTCTTTGACCTGCGCTTTTATTGCGAAAGGAGAGGTGAACTGATGGCCTAACGCTACTGAGGTATAGGTGAATTGACCAAATACGGCCACGGTGCCTCCGTCGGCAAGAATGTCACCGATCGTGAAGTCGTTTATTTCCCAGTAAGTTCCGACATTTGAAAAGGTATCGATGTAAACCTGTCGCCCTTGAGAAGTGCCCGCCCAGGGCTCGATCTGTTTGAGCTCTTTGTTTTCAAAGTTCAAGGAAGTATAAACCGCGTTTTCATCGATAAGACGCATGGCGGCATTGGTGACGTCTTCCTTTGCCGTGTTCATCAAGAATGCATAAACCACATCTTTTGGCAGTTGAGTCTCTTCTGCTTTCACAATGAGTTTTTCATTGTTTTTCATATAAACCTCGTCACGTGACTTCCGGGGTGAATAATTGGCCGTTTATTCCGATGATGAGCCGGTGATTGGTTGTAAATCAACGATGATCATAGCACCGCCGGAAAGCAGTGCAGATGATAGAAAGTGCTTAGGCGTTCGGGAAATAAAGTCCCTGTAAAACGGCATTAATCATCATAACACCATATTAAATAATGGTTTTTATTTACGGTGAAGGCGTTGGCGCACATGGGGTGACGAAGCGAGAACGCTGTTTTAAATGGATTTATATAAGCGGTATCAATGATGTTTTGATGCTTTTTATTTATGAATGGCGGTAGTGAACAGGAATTATGCTTGGTGGCTTGGATTTACTGATAATAAAGCCCGAGAGTAAGAAAGTGAGTGAGTCATTCCAGTCACTAGAGCGACGTGGGCGACAGAGAGCGTCGGCTGGCCAGGGTTGCGATGAGGTGATATTGCGCCCCATCACAATCCCATCCCCGGCCGCCGGTGCTTTACCGCTTTACCCCTTTTTTCCCGCCAGCTCGAAGCGCGGCGAGACGATGCCGTACAACGTCCAGCCGAGGAAGGTGGCGATGGCGCCCCACATCATCGCTTCCTCACCGGAGCTGTAGAGCGCATAGAAGCTGTACAGCGCGCCGATGCCGGCGATGATATTGGCGATGCGCGCCTTGTTGTCCGGCACCTTCGCCACTTTCTGAATAATCACCAACGCCGCCATCGACAGGATGTACGGGATGATGTTGGTCACCACCGCCAGGTTCACCAGCACGTTGAACTGCTTGTTCAACGATGGGCTGATGGTCATCAGCGACAAACCGCTCTGGATGACGACGATGGTCAGCATGCCTTTAACCGGCGCGTCGGCCTTGCTCAGCTTGGAGAAGATTTTCGGGAAGAAGCCGCTGTCGGCGGAGGATTTGAACACCTGCGCGATGGTGAACTGCCAGCCGAGCAGCGAGCCGACGCAGGACATCACCATCAACGCCATGATGATCTTGCCGACTGTCGGGTTGAACATGTGGGAGAACGCCAGCCCGAACGGGGCGGTGGAGTTGGCCAGATCCATGTTCGGCACGATGCCGGCGATCACGTTGGTCGAAACGATATAGATCACCGCCGCGCTGAGGGTGCCGCCCAGTACGGCGATCGGCACGTTGCGCTCCGGATTTTCCACCACGTCGGTATTGGCGCAGGCGGATTCCAGCCCCAGGAATGCCCACAAGGTCATCGAGATCGAGGCGCCGATGGCTTCGAAGGTCGGCACCTGATGCGGGTTCCAGGCGGCGACGTAGGCGCTGCCGCTGAACCAGTACCAGCCGATGACCGAGATGCCCACCACCGGAATGATCACGCCCCAGACGGTGATGCCGCTGATTTTGCCGGTAATGCGCGCACCGCCGAAGTTGGCGACGGTCGCAAGCCACAGCACGCCGATGGTGGCGATGCAGATCCCCAGTGGGCTGAGCGTAGCGCCAAACAGCTCGGTGCCGTAGCCGACGGCGGAAATGGCGATGGCGATATTGGCGATCAGCAGCGAAACGCCATAGGTGTAGTTCGCCATAAAGTTGCCTGATTTACCGAAGGCGTATTCGGCGTAGCCGCCCATGCCGCCGGATTTACGGCTGAACATGCCGCATTTGGCGAAGGCGTAGGCCAGCGCCATCGAGCCGACGGCGGTCACCAGCCAGGAAACGATCGAAATCGTGCCCACTTCGGCCAGCTTGGTTGGCAGCATAATTATGCCGGAACCCATCATATTCACGGCGGTCAGGATCGTTAATTGTACGACCCCCATTTTATTATTGGACTTACTCATGATCATTTTCTCTTTTAGGATGCGATCCGGGCGGCGAGAATAATCGCCGCCCCGTAAGGTGATTAATTTTTCATGACGTAGCCGTAAGCGCGGTTCCAGCCGTCCTCATCCTGCTGGATATAAACGCCCTGCAATTCCGGTGCGAATCCCGGCAATAAGTTGATGCCTTCTTCCAGTGCCAGGAAATAACGCTGCGCGGCGCCGCCCCAAATTTCGCCGGGCACCACGCACAGCACGCCTGGTGGGTAAGGCAGGGCGCCTTCGGCGGCGATGCGGCCCTCGGCCTTGGCCAGCGAGACCAATTCCACATTGCCGCGCACGAACTCGGTATTGGCGTCCTGCGGGTTCATCACCACGCGTGGGAAATAGCTTTTGCGGAACATCTCTTTTTGCAGTTCTTTAACGTCATAGCTGACGTAAAGGTCGTGCATTTCCTGGCACAGCTGGCGGATGGTGTAGTTTTTGTAGCGCTGCTGGTGGTTTTTATAGACCGCAGGCAGCACCTCGCTGAGCAATGAGTTTTGCTCGATGTGCTTCTCGAAGCGGGCGATCAGGGCCACCAGGTGCTGCATCTTGGCGATGTCTTCCGCCGGCGTCAGCAGGAACAGGATCGAGTTGAGATCGCATTTTTCCGGCACGATGCCGTTTTCACGCAGGTAGTTGGCCAGAATGGTCGCCGGGATGCCGAACTCGCTGTAGCTGCCGGTCGCGGTATCGATGCCCGGCGTGGTGAGCAGCAGTTTGCACGGATCGACGAAGTACTGCGATTCGGCATAGCCCTCAAAAGCGTGCCATTTTTCGCCGGGCACGAAGTTGAAGAAGCGCAGATCGTTGGCCATCGCCGCGGTGTCATAGGCCTGCCAAGGCTTGCCGTCGATCTGATCCGGCACGAACGGTTTGATCATCGTGCAGGTATCCAGCAGCATTTTGCGCGCTTCGATGCCCACGCGCACACATTCTTGCCACAGGCGCTGGCCGCTCTTGCCCTCGTGCATCTTGGCGTTGACGTCCAGCGCGGCGAACAGCGGGTAGAACGGGCTAGTGGAGGCGTGCAGCATAAAGGCGTTGTTGAAGCGCTTGTGGTTGCAGTAGCGGCTCTGCCCCTTGATATGCTTGTCTTTTTTGTGGATCTGCGAGGTCTGCGAGAAACCGGCCTGCTGTTTGTGCACCGACTGGGTGACGATGATGCCGGGATCGTTTTCGTTCAGCTCCAGCAGCAGCGGCGAGCAGTCTTTCATCATCGGAATGAACTGCTCATAGCCCACCCAGGCGGAGTCGAACAGGATGTAGTCGCACAGGTGGCCAATTTTGTCGACCACCTGGCGGGCGTTGTAGATGGTGCCGTCGTAGGTGCCGAGCTGGATGATCGCCAGGCGGAACGGGCGGGCTTCGTTGGCGCGTTCCGGCGCCACTTCGCGGATCTGTTGGCGCAGGTAGCGTTCGTCGAAGCAGTGCGCGTCGATGCCGCCGATAAAGCCGAACGGGTTGCGGGCGGTTTCCAGGTAAACCGGCGTAGCGCCGGCCTGGATCAACGCGCCGTGGTGGTTGGATTTATGGTTGTTGCGGTCGAACAGCACCAGGTCGCCGCGCGTCAGCAGGGCGTTGGTCGCCACCTTGTTCGAGGCCGAGGTGCCGTTGAGCACGAAGTAGGTCTTGTCGGCGTTGAACACCTTGGCGGCGTGCTGCTGCGCGGCGCAAGGCGCGCCTTCGTGGATCAACAGATCGCCCAGTTTGACGTCGGCGTTGCACATGTCGGAGCGGAAAAGCGTTTCGCCGTAGAAGTCGAAGAACTGGCGGCCCGCCGGGTGTTTGCGGAAGAACTCGCCGCCCTGGTGGCCGGGGCAGGCGAAGGTGGCGTTGCCCATTTCCACATACTGCGTCAGCGTGTTGAAGAACGGCGGCAGCAGCTCGCTCTCATATTTGGCGGCGGCGGCCTCCAGCTGTTTGCCGTAGAACTGGGTATTCTTGCCGCACAGTTCAAACACGCCGTGCAGCGCCGGCAGTACGGCGTTATCCAGCTCTTCTTCGCAGCAGACGGCGACGAACAGCGGAATGTTCAGGCCGTGTTCTTCGATGCGCGCCACCATGCCTTGCGCGACGTCGTCTACCGACAGCACGATGGCGGCGACGTCATTGAAATCGCTGTGATGCACATCGACGATGTCGCGTTCAGTTTCAAAGCAGCCGAGGGTTTGGGTGTTGGCGGCAATTTTTAATTTTTTCATTTTTCTCATTCTTCAGGCAAAGGCATTCCGCCGGCAAATAATTTCATTTGCCGTTAACGCCTTCACGAAAATAAAGGTGTGCGAGAACCCAGTGATGCCGAAAGGCATTAACTGTGTTCGCTGTTTTATTTATCCTGGATGCGCTTGGCCGAAATTAAAAATGTGTTGCGTGTCCTTCCCGCTTAGCGAGAAAAAGACATTATCACCGGAGTGCGGAGAATAAAGTGAAACGCAAAGACACTCTTAACAACGGCGTAAGAGCGAGGGGGAGGGTTATCTGTAGTTGAAGAATGCGAAGCTAAAGCAGCTGCGATGAGCCATCATCATAATATGGGTTGTACGCCTGATGTGCGCCATTTTTCGGTTATTGTTTTCCATTTTCTAATCCACCTTGCTGAGTGAAAAGATGGCGCTATTTTAGCGCAAGATGCACTAAAATTTGTGATGATAATCACATAGATGCCGGTTTTTATAAATAACTATTCACCGGTTATGCAATGTGTTGCATAAGTATCATCCAGGCGCAGAGGTTGGCATGTAAATGAATTGCTAATGTTCGCGAGCCCTGAACACTTAATTTCAATGGCGCTCGGGAAGGAATAAAAAAAGCGGTCAAATAACTGGCTGCATAACGATCAAATAAATCTGTATTGTGTTATTTATGTTATCAACCTGCTTCATGCTAAAATAAATAAAAATTCACTATCTTTGTTTTTATATTCACTTTTGTTTTTTGGCGATTATCGTTATTTGTGACTCGCCTCAACAACGCAGGGTAAGATGAAGTGAGTGAACAGGGAGGCGAGTAACCTTGAATACCCCAGAACAACGGCAGCAGATTGCGGATTTTATCGGTAAACAACACGTCTTGACGCTGTGCGCCGGCGACGGCCTCGATATGTGGTGCGCCAACTGTTTTTACGTGTTCGACGCCGCGACGATGGCGCTGTGGCTGATGACCGAACCGCACACCCGCCACGGCGGGCTGATGCTGAACAACGGCCGGGTGGTCGGCACCATCGCGCCGAAGCCGAAAAGCATCGCGCTGATCCGCGGCGTGCAGTACTGCGCCGAGGCGGCGCTGCTGAGCGGCGAAGAGGCCGAGGCGGCGCGCGCGCGTTACTGCAAGCGTTTCCCGATCGCCAGGGCGATGAAGGCCTCGGTATGGCGGCTGGAGCTGCACGAGGTGAAGATGACCGACAACACCCTCGGCTTCGGCAAGAAGCTGCACTGGACGCGGTCTATACTTTAAGTCGACATAGCCATTACAACGGGAGATCGCATGGCGCGAGCACTGTTAGTCGGCGCAACCGGGCTGGTGGGGCGCGAGTTGCTGCAGCGGTTGCAAAGCGATCCGCAGGTAACGGCCATCGTGGCGCCGACGCGCACGCCGCTGCCGCCGCACGGCAAGCTGACCAATCCGGTCGGCGATGCGCTGTTCGAGCTGCTGAGTAGCCTGCAGCAACCGGTCGATCTGGTGTTCTGCTGCCTGGGCACCACCCGCCGGGCGGCGGGCAGCGCCGATGCCTTCCGCTACGTCGATTATCAACTGGTGGTGGAGAGCGCGCTGACCGGCCGCCGGTTGGGGGCGCAGCACTGTCTGGTGGTGAGCGCGTTGGGCGCCAATGCGGATTCTACCTTCCTGTATAACCGCACCAAAGGCGAAATGGAGCAGGCGCTGCGCGAACAGCGCTGGCCGCGCCTGACGCTGGTGCGGCCTTCCATGCTGGTGGGAGAGCGCCCGGCGCCGCGCCTGATGGAGCGCCTCACGCTGCCGCTGTTCAGGCTGCTGCCCGGCAAATGGCGCGCGGTCGCCGCCAAAGACGTGGCGCAAACGCTGCTGCAGCAGGCGTTCACGCCGGGCGAAGGGGTCAGGGTGCTGGAGTCGGATCGGCTGCACTGCTACCGAGACTGACGCTGAGGTGATCGAACGCCAGCTCTAGCCCGGCGGGCAGTTCATTGTCCAGCAGCCACCGATCGAGATGATGGCTGATGTGCGTCAGCAGCGTGCGTTTAGGCTGCAGCAACCGCTGCGTCTCCTGCGCGCGGGTCAGATCGTTGTGGTTGCGCGGCGCCTGCGGCTGAGGCGGCAGGCTGCAATCGAGCACCAGCAGATCCAGCGCCACGTTCTGCAGATAGTCAGCGGTGGCCGGCGGCAGGCCGACGGTGTCGGTCAGGTAGGCCAGCGCAGCGCCCGCCGCCTGGATCAGATAGCCGTGGGTCAGTTTGGAGTGTTGCAGCGGCAGCGGGGTGATGCGCATGCCGCCCAGTTCGACGGTGGCGAAGGGCGCCAGCGGCGGCTGAAACGCCAGAATGCCGGGGTGTTTGAACAGATCGTCGCAGCCCTGTTCATCCGGCGGGCCATACACCGGAATGGAATTTCCGCACCCCCAACGCAAAGGAAATAACCCCTGAACGTGATCCATGTGGTAATGTGTCAGTAAAAAACGTTGAATTTGCCCCGCCGAAAATCGCCGCTCCAAAGCCGGCAATCCCGCATCCAATAAGGTCGTTTCCCCCTGATAGTTGAGCATGGCGCTGCACGCCCGCCGCCGAAATGCCGGCTCGCGCCGCGCCCGTTGGCAGATCGGGCAGTCGCAGCCGAACACCGGCACCTGCTGCGCGCCGCCGGTGCCGAGAAAGGTCAGTTGCATCGCTCCCCTCCGTTAAAGGTACTTCTGGGCAAAGCGGTTGATGTCGCGAAAATCCGCCAGCCGCGCCTGCAGCGTGGCGTGATCCCAGTGCCACCACTGGCTGCGTTCGATACGCTCTATCAGCGCATCGTCAAAGCGCATGCCGATCTTTTTGGCCGCCACGCCGGCGACGATGCTGTAGGGCTCCACGTCTTTGGTGACCACCGCCGCGCTGCCGATCACCGCGCCGTTGCCGACGCTGACGCCCGGCATCAGGATGGCGTTATGGCCGATCCACACGTCGTGGCCGACGGTGACGTGGTGCTCGCGCCGCCAGTCGAAGAACGCCGCGTCATCTTCCCCCAGCCCGTATTCGGAAGCGCGGTAGGTGAAGTGGTGCTGCGCGATGCGCTGGTAGGTCGGGTGGTTGCCGGGATTGATGCGCGCATAGGAGGCGATGGAGACGAACTTGCCGATAGTGGCGTAAAAGATCTGGTTGTGCCCGGCGGTGTAGGAGTAGTCCCCCATCTCCACCTCTTCCAGGATCGCATCGTCGGCCAGGTGCACATACTGGCCGAGCCGGGTGCGGTTAAGGGTCACGTTGTCGCCGATTTTCGGCTGGGCGAAGTCGTTCATGGCGTCGCGTCCTGAGTTTGTCGGGTAGAGGTCGGCAGCAGCGCCAGCAGCGCCGCCAGGGTGTCGTCGAGTGGGCCGTCGTTGTGCAGCACCCGGCAGCCGGCGGGCAGGCTCTGCTGATATTCCGCCGCCCGCGCCAGCCGCTGCTCGATCTGTTCGGCGCTTTCCCGCCCGCGATCCTGCAGGCGCCGGCGCAGGATCGCGGCGCTGACCTGCAGGCACACCGGCAGCAGCTGCGCACCATAGCGCTGCTGCGCCTGCGGCAGGTGGGCGCGCGAACCGTTGACCGCCACGTCGATCCCCTGCAGCAGCCAAAGATCCACTTCGATCCCGAACGCGTAGCGCTGCTGGTGGGCCTGCCAGTCGAGCGCAAACAGCCCTTTGGCGCGGCGGCGCAGAAATTCGGGTTCGCTCAGCGCGATGTGATTCTCGCAGCCGGCGTCCGCCGGCCGGGTGATGTAGCGGTGCGCCACCAGCGGCGCGCGGTCGGCGTCGGCCCGCAGCGCGGCCAGCAGGCTGTCCTTGCCTGCGCCGGAAGGCCCCATCAGATAGATGAGCCGCGCCATCAGAACACCTGCCTGCCCTGGCGCCACACGTTCTGCACATAAACGTGCTCGCCGTGCGGCCGTGCCAGCACCAGATCCGCCCGCAATCCTTCGGCGATGGTGCCGCGATCCTGCAGATCCAGCGCCCGCGCCGGGTTGCGGGTGATCATGCGCACCGCCTGGGGCAGATCGTAGGCGTTGCGCTCGTCCGCCGCGAGGCGAAACGCCGCGTCCAGCAGGCTGGCCGGGTAATAATCGGAAGAGAGAATATCCAGCACCCCCAGCGCCGCCAGGTGGTGCGCCGCCACGTTGCCGGAGTGGGAGCCGCCGCGCACGATGTTCGGCGCGCCCATCAGCACCTGCAGGCCCTGCTGGTGCGAGGCGCGGGCGGCCGCCTCGGTGGTGGGGAACTCGGCGATGGCGCTGCCCAGCGCGCAGGATTCGGCCACGTGCGCGGCGGTGGCGTCGTCATGGCTGGCCAGCGAGATGCGGCGCGCGCGGCAGTGGGCGGCGATCGCCTCGCGGTTCGGCGCGGCCCAGCGGGCGGACAGGGCGACCTGCTGCTCCTCGTACTCGCTCATCTGCTGGTCGTTGAGGTGGTATTTGCCCTGATAATATTCGCGATACTTTTCGCGCGAGGCGAACTGGCGCTGGCCCGGCGAATGGTCCATCAGCGACACCAGCGACACGCCCGGCTTGTCCATCAGCTGTTCGAACAGCGGCAGCGTGCTCTCGTGCGGCAGCTCGCAGCGCAGGTGCAGCCGATGCTCGGCGCGGTTCACCCCGGCGCGCTGGCTGTGGATCACCGCATCGATCATCTTCTGCAGGTTTTCCAGCCGGTGGCCGCCGTCGCGCACGTCGCCGATCGCCACTGCGTCCAGCACCGTGGTGATGCCGTTGGCCACCATCAGCGCATCGTGGCTGCTCATCGCCGAATGGGCCGGCCAGTCGACGTTCGGGCGCGGGGTGAAAAACTTGTCCAGGTTGTCGGTATGCAGCTCGATCAGCCCCGGCAGCAGCCAGCCGCCGTCGCCGTCCAGCGCCTGCGGCAGCCGGCTCGGGCCGTCGGCGAAGCTGCGGATCACGCCATCCTGCATCTCCAGCGAGCCTTGCACCACCTGGTCATCCAGCACCAGCTTAACGTTATTGACGATCATCAGAGGGCCTCCAGCGCCTGTGGCGCCTGCATGTCATAAAGCCGGTCGGCGACCTGTCGGCGGACGCCTTCATCGTGAAAAATGCCGACGATCGCCGCGCCGCGCGCCTTGGCGCGTTCGATAAGCTGCACCACCGCCGCGCTGTTGCGGCTGTCGAGCGAGGCGGTCGGTTCGTCCAGCAACAGAATGGGGTAGTCGACGATAAAGCCGCGCGCGATGTTCACCCGTTGCTGTTCGCCGCCGGAGAAGGTGGACGGCGCCAGCGGCCACAGGCGCGGCGGCACGTTGAGCGCAGCGAGCAGCGCTTCGGCGCGTTCGCGGCACTCGGCGCGCTCGACCCCCTGTTCCAGCAGCGGCTGCATCACCACCTCCAGCGCGCTGATGCGCGGGATCACCCGCAGGAACTGGCTGACCCAGCCCAGCGTATGGCGGCGTACCGCCAGAATCTGGCGCGCGTCGGCGCTGACCATGTCCAGCCAGTCGCCCTGGTGGTTGATCCAGATATGGCCGCTGTCCGGCAGGTAGTTGGCGTACAGCGAGCGCAGCAGGGTGGATTTGCCGCTGCCGGAGTGGCCGTGCAGCACCACGCATTCGCCGCCGTGGACCGTCAGGTTGGCGTCGTGCAGCACCGGCAGGCGGGTGCCGTACTGCTGATGCAGCACAAAGGTTTTACTGAGATGTTCAACTCGGATTTGCATAGTCATCTGTTATCGCCTTGGGTTACGACAGCACCGAAGAAACCAGCAGCTGGGTGTAAGGATGGTGCGGATCGTCCAGCACCCGGTCGGTCAGGCCGCTCTCCACCACTTCGCCCTGTTTCATCACCAGCAGGCGGTGGGCCAGCAGCCGCGCCACGCCGAGATCGTGAGTGACGATCACCGCCGCCAGCTGCATCTCTACCACCAGATTACGCAGCAGATCGAGCAGGCGCGCCTGCACCGATACGTCCAGCCCGCCGGTCGGCTCATCCATAAACACCAGCCTGGGGTGGGTGACCAGATTGCGGGCGATCTGCAGCCGCTGCTGCATGCCGCCGGAGAAGGTGGTCGGCAGATCGTCGAGGCGCGACAGCGGGATTTCGACGTCTTCCAGCCACTGGCCGGCCTGGCGGCGAATGTCGCCATAGTGGCGCTGGCCGATGGCCATCAGCCGCTCGCCGATGTTGCCGCCGGCGGAGACCTGCGGCCGCAGCCCGTCGAGCGGGTGCTGATGCACCACGCCCCAGTCGGTGCGCAGCAGGCGGCGGCGATCGCTCTCCGCCATGGCGTATAGATCGTGTTCCTGGCCCGCCTGCGGGCGGTAAAGGATCTGCCCATGCTGCGGCGCCAGCCGCGCCGAGATCGACTTCAGCAGCGTGGTTTTGCCGGAGCCGGATTCGCCGACGATGCCCAGCACTTCACCGGGGTAGATGTCGAACGACACGTCGCTGAAGCCCTTGCCGGGGGCGTACAGGTGGGTGAGCCGGTTCACCGACAGCAGCGGGGTGGTGCTCAAAAGGGGGGAAGTCATCAGTGCTGCGCCTCTTGCGAAGATTGCGCCAGCTGCTGCCGGCAGTAGTCGGTGTCCGAACAGACGAACATGCGGTTGCCCCGATCGTCGAGCACCACCTCGTCGAGATAGCTGTGGCGCGAGCCGCACAGCGCGCAGGGTTCGTCCCACTGCTGCACGCTGAACGGATGGTCGTCGAAGTCCAGGCTCTCCACCTTGGTGAACGGCGGCAGGGCATAGATGCGTTTCTCGCGCCCGGCGCCGAACAGCTGCAGCGCCGGCATCATGTGCATTTTTGGGTTGTCGAATTTCGGGATCGGCGACGGATCCATCACGTAGCGATCGTTGACCTTCACCGGGTAGGCGTAGGTGGTGGCGATATGGCCGTAGCGCGCGATGTCTTCGTACAGCTTCACCTGCATCACGCCGTACTCCTCCAGCGCGTGCATTTTGCGGGTCTCGGTTTCGCGCGGTTCGATAAAGCGCAGCGGCTCCGGGATCGGCACCTGATAGATCAGGATCTGATCTTCGCGCAGCGCGGTTTCCGGAATGCGGTGACGGGTCTGGATCAGCGTGGCCTCCGGCGTGCGTTCAGTGGTTTCCACCCCGGCGACGCGCTGGAAGAAGCGGCGGATCGACACCGCGTTGGTGGTGTCGTCGGCGCCCTGGTCGATCACCTTCAGCACGTCGGCGCGGCCGATGACGCTGGCGGTGAGCTGAATGCCGCCGGTGCCCCAGCCGTAGGGCATCGGCATCTCGCGGCCGCCGAACGGCACCTGATAGCCGGGGATCGCCACCGCCTTGAGGATGGCGCGGCGGATCATGCGCTTGGTCTGCTCGTCCAGATAACCGAGGTTATAACCGGTTAATACTTCACTCATCGCGGGCCTCCTGACGCTCGCTGTATTCCTGCCGCAGCCGCTTGAGCAGCTCCAGTTCGGCCTGGAAGTCGACGTAGTGCGGCAGCTTGAGATGGGAGACGAAGCCGGCGGCCTCGACGTTGTCGGCGTGGGCCAGCACGAACTCTTCGTCCTGCGCCGGGCCGGCGACGCCTTCGCCGTAGTCTGGGCTTTGCAATGCGCGGTCCACCAGCGCCATCGCCATCGCCTTGCGTTCGGCGCGGCCGAACACCAGCCCGTAACCGCGGGTGAAGTGCGGCGGATGATCTTTTGGATCGACGAAGCCGTTGACCATTTCGCATTCGGTCAGCAGGATTTCGCCGATATCGATAGCGAAACCGAGCTCTTCCGGCACGATCTCCACCGAAACGTGGCCGGTGCGGATCTCGCCGGCGAACGGGTGGTTGCGGCCGTAGCCGCGCTGGGTAGCGTAGCCGAGCGCCAGCAGAAAACCTTCGTCGCCGCGCACCAGCTGCTGCAGGCGCGCCGAGCGCGAGCAGGGGTAAACCGGCGGGTTGCGGGTGATGTCGTCCGGCGCGCTGCCGTCGTCCTGTTCCTCGCGCGCCAGCTGCTGGCGACACAACAGATCGAACACGTGGCTGCAGTTGTCCGGCAGCGGTTCGTCGGCCTGCGGCGCGCGCGGCGCTTCACCTTCCGCCAGCAGCGCGAAGTCCAGCAGCCGGTGGGTGTAGTCGTAGGTCGGCCCCAGCACCTGCCCGCCGGGCAAGTCCTTGTAAACCGCCGAGATGCGCCGCTCCAGCCGCATGTTTTCGCTGGCCAGCGGCTCGCTGACCGCCAGGCGCGGCAGGGTGGTGCGATAGGCGCGCAGCAGGAAAATCGCCTCCACCAGATCGCCGCTGGCCTGTTTGATGGCCAGCGCCGCCAGCTCGCGATCGTAGATGCCGCCTTCGGTCATCACCCGATCCACCGCCAGCCCCAGCTGCTGTTCGATTTGTTCCGCGCCGAGCGCCGGCAGCGCCTCGTCGCCGCGCCGCAGCTGTTCCTGCAGCTGGTGGGCGGCCTCAATGGCTTTTTCGCCCCCTTTTACCGCTACGTACATCAGCACACCTCCACGCGGGTGGTCCGCGGGATCGCCAGCAGGCGATCGCCGCAGGTCAGCAAGACATCCAGCCCCAGCGGGAAGTGCTGCGGGCGGTTGACGAGATAATCCAGCAGCGCCGGCGGCAGGCGCGGCGCTATCAGGCGTTGGCTCTCGATGCCGGGGCCGGTCAGGCGCAGCGCGGCGCCGTTCTCCAGCTCGGCGAGCTGCACGATGACCGTGGCGCCGCATTCCGGCGAGATTTCAGTGCCGTGCGGCAACGCCTGCAGATCGGCGGCCTGAACGTGCTCATCGAACAGGGCAAAGCAGACCTCCTGCGCCGTGGCGGCCAGCGGCGCGCCGCTGTGAAAACGAATGTTTGTTAGCACTTGCTCACTTTTAAGCGCAGCGCACAGCTGCAGCGGCGTTTCCTGATCGGCCAGCGTCAGCAGCGCGGCGGTGCTGGCGGCGTTCAGCGGCGCCCAGGCCGGGCCGGCCGGCAGCGTCACCCGGTGGCCCGGTTCGCTCAAGGCTTTAAGAATCAAACGGAAAGCGTGCTGCGATTGGTCTATCGGTTGCTCAAAACCGGTCAATAAACTCATGGCTTAATCCCCTCGCACCAGCGTAAAGAAGTCCACCCGGCTGGCGGCGATCGCCCGGGCGCGCAGCTGGCGCTGTTCGTGCTGCAGCGCGGCCAGCGGCGCGATCAGCTGTTGTTGCAGGCGTTCGCCGTGTTCCGGCTGTTGCAGCAGCGCATCGGCCAGCGCGCACAGCTCGGCGTGCGCCTTGTCGCGCCCGGCGATATAGCTGTAGCCGTAGCCGCCGTTGTCCAGCTGCACCACCGCGCGGGTGACCGTCATGTCCCCCAGCACGAAGCGGCGGCCGGTGGCGCCCATGCGCCCCTGCAGCTGGGCCAGGCCGATCTCCGGCGCGCGGATGCTGCGGTAACCCGGGCTGAGGTTCAGCGCCAGCCAGTGGCTGCGCAGCTGCTCGGGCCGGCTGTGCGCCAGCACCGACATCCAGCGTTGTCTCGACTCTAAGGCGTGCATTCAGTGCTCCATCGTCAGTTCAATCATGTCGGCGCGGGCCAGGCTGACGGAGTATTCCGCCACGTCTTCGCCGCCGCTGCGGACGTTAAGGGTGCGCACGCACAGCAGCGGCGCGTGGGTGGCGATCTCCAGCAGCCGGCTCTCTTTGGCCTGCGCGCGGCGCGCGCTGATGCGCGTCTGGCGGCGGGCCAGCGGCTGCCGGAGGTGCTGTTCGATAAACTGGTGCAGCGAACCGCTGTGGAACTGCTGCAGCACCGGCCACCACTCCAGATCGGGCAGATAGTGGTCGATCACGCTCATCGGCACGCCGTTGACCCGGCGCAGGGTGCGCAGGTGGATCACCATTTCGCCTTCTTCACGCGAGAGCGCGCTGGCGACATGCCCATTGCACGGGCGCAAGACAGCGAGTAAGCGCTCACTGGTGGGGTGGCTGCCCTGCTCGAACAGGTTCTGGCTGAAGCGGGTGTTGGCGTGCAGCGGGTAGTCATAAGGCCGCATCAGCACCAGAATGCCGACGCCGTGGCGGCGCTGCAGCCAGCCGCGCTCCACCAGCTGATCCACCGCGCGGCGCAGGGTGTGGCGATTGACCTGATAGCGCTCGGCCAGCTGCTGTTCCGAAGGCAGGTAGTCGCCGCAGCGGTACTGCGTGCGCAGCTCCTGTTCCAGCTGTGCGGCGATCTGCTGATAGCGGGTGGGGTAAGTGGTCGGATGTCTAGATAACTCCATCATAATAAAAACCTCGTCATGCCGATGGCTGTGCGATGAAGGCGAAAGCAATGCGTTTCATCGGGCGTCTACCCTGTGGTTTTCAAGTTGGCATCATGGTGCCGGGCGCAGATGACAATCGCGTTACGCGTCGGTGGCGAACAGATGAACTATTTTGGACAGCCCGGGCGTGCACGGGCGGCGGCGGCGCGCTATGCTGGCGCCACTGTTGACTCACTCTGGCCGCTACCATGCCGCAACCTCTGAACGCCCCTGAACACGCCCCACGCGCCTGGCCGCTGTGGAAACCGATCCTGTTTCTGCTGGTGGTGGCCGTCGGCCTCTACTACGTCAAATGGCAGCCTTACTACGGCAAGGCGTTCGTAGCGGCGGACAGCCACTCGATCGGCAAATCGATCCTGGCCGACGGCGCCGCGAGCCCCTGGCTGGCGGCCTGGCAGTACGCGCTGGTCTACTTCACCGCGGTGTGGAAGGCGGCGCTGCTCGGGGTGTTGTTAGGTTCGCTGGTGCAGGTGCTGATCCCGCGCGACTGGCTGGCGCGCACGCTTGGCCACCGGCGTTTTTCCGGCACCGTGCTGGGGGCGCTGATCGCGCTGCCGGGCATGATGTGCACCTGCTGCGCCGCGCCGGTTGCCGCCGGCATGCGCCGCCAGTCGGTGTCCAGCGGCGCCGCGCTGGCCTTTTGGCTCGCCAACCCGGTACTGAACCCGGCGACGCTGGTGTTCATGGGGTTTGTGCTCGGTTGGCCGTTCGCCGCCATCCGCCTGGTGGCGGGCGTGGTGATGGTGCTGGGCATCGCCTGGCTGGTGCAGCGCGTGACCGCCAACGATCCGCAGCCCGTCGCGCCGCAGCCGTTGGTGCTGACGACGCAGAGCGACGAGCAGCCGTTCCTCGCCCGCTGGGGCAAAGCGCTGTGGGCGCTGTTTTGGTCGACCATCCCGATCTACGTGCTGGCTGTGCTGGCGCTAGGCGCGGCGCGGGTCTGGCTGTTCCCGCACGCCGACGGCGCCGTCGACAATAGCCTGCTGTGGATCATCGGCCTGGCGATCGTCGGCTGCCTGTTTGTTATCCCCACCGCGGCGGAAATCCCGATCGTGCAGACCATGATGCTGGCGGGCATGGGCGCCGGCCCGGCGCTGGCGCTGCTGATGACCTTGCCGGCGGTCAGCCTGCCTTCGCTGCTGATGCTCAACAAGGCCTTCTCCGCCCGGGCGTTGTGCCTGACGGCGGCGCTGGTGGCGCTGTGCGGCGTGCTGACCGGCGTGGTGGGGATGGGGTTGGTGTAAAATGTTCGAAAAACGACCGTTTACCTCGATATCGTTGTCACAAATGTGCTAACGTTTCTGTTCAAGATTTAGTGTCGCCATCGTGCGATTGCAGGAGGAGCAAAGATGGAAAGTCGCATCCAGTTTCGCATCGAAGATGAAACCAAGCGTTTGGCGCAAAAGGCCGCGGAAGCTAAAGGAACGACATTGAGTGAAGCCTGCCGCCGCTTGGCGGAGCAAATGGCTGATGAGCAACGGGCCGCAGAGGAGCACGAAAATTGGTTGAAAGATAAGGTGGATGCAGCTTTTTCCCGTCTGCATGAGGGTAATGCTGTCTACCTTAGCCAACAAGAAGTAGAAGAAAGCATGGATGCCTTTAAGGCAAAAATTAGAGCGAAATACGACCGAAAATAGGGATCGTTATGCGTATCGAATGGGATAATGCAGCGCTACGGGACAGGGAACGTATTTTTGAGTTTCTTTATATTTTCAATCCACAGGCGGCAGTGCAGGCTGATAACGAGATAGATAAAGCGGTAAAGCGCCTGCTGGATCATCCTGAATTAGGTAAGCCTTGGTATGGGAAGGCACGTAAGCTGCTAGTTGACAAGGCCTCCCTGTTGCTGGTGTATATCATCGTCGATGATGTTATTAAGGTTTTCTCGATTGCCCACCAGCGCGAGAAATTTCCAAACTAGCGTTGTCAGCGCAACCTATGCACCACCTGGTTGCTGCTGCCGCGCCAGATCAGCGCCGGGTCTTTCAAATCCTGCACGAACTTGCCGTCGATCAGCACGTTGATTCTGTCCACTATCTGCATTTGCTGTGCGTCCAGCTCCGCCAGCCGGTAGCCGGTCCACAGCCAGATATCCTTGCCGGGGCACTCGGCGTGCACCCGTTTCACCAGCGTTAAGATGCTCGGCACGTTGGCCGGATGCAGCGGATCGCCGCCGGAGAGCGACAGCCCCTGGCGCGGCACGCGCGTATCGTTCAGATCGGCGATGATGCGGTCTTCCAGCGCCGGGGTAAACGGCTGGCCGGAGTTGAGCCGCCAGGTGCTTTTGTTGTAGCAACCGGGGCACTGGTGCACGCAGCCGGCGACAAACAGCGTGCAGCGGGTGCCGGGGCCGTTGACCACGTCGATCGGATAGTACTGGTGATAATTCATGTGAGGCCTGCCCATCAGGCTATTTTACTGGCCAGTTTGCCTCCGGGCAGGGCTCCCAATCCTCACGTACTGCGTGTACGCTGCGGTTGGTGCGCGCTGGCCGAAGGCAAACCGGCGGCGACAATCACGCCTGATGAACAGGCTTCTGCCTAGGTTGCACGGCGTTTTTCAGCCGAGCTGCCCATTACCGAGGTGTTTCACCCGGCGTTTCACCTCTTCCTGCTTGCCGGCGTTGAACGGCCGGGCATCGGGGCTGCCGAGATAGCCGCACACCCGGCGGGTGACCGAGACCTTGGCCGAGTCGTGGTTGCCGCATTTCGGGCAGGTGAAGCCTTTGCTGGTGCAGGAGAATTCACCGGTGAAGCCGCATTCGTAGCACTCGTCGATCGGCGTGTTGGTGCCGTAGTAAGGCACCCGGGTGTAGCTGTAGTCCCATACGTCTTCCAGCGCCTTCAGGTTGTGCTGCAGGTTCGGGTATTCGCCGTAGCAGATGAAGCCGCCGCTGGCCAACGGCGGGTAGGGCGCTTCGAAGTCCAGCTTGTCGTAGGGATTGACCTTCTTCTCCACGTCGAGGTGGAAGCTGTTGGTGTAATAGCCCTTGTCGGTGACGCCCGGCACCACGCCGAAATCGGCGGTGTCCAGCCGGCAGAAGCGATCGCACAGGTTCTCGCTCGGCGTGCTGTAGAGGCTGAAGCCGTAGCCGGTCTCGTCTTTCCAGGCGTCGACGGCGGCACGCAGCCGCGCGACGATCGCCACCGCTTTGGCGCGCAGCGCTTCGTCGTCATACACGTGGTTTTTGCCGCCGAACAGCGCGTTGATGGTCTCGTGCAGGCCGATGTAGCCCAGCGAAATCGAGGCGCGGCCGTGCTTGAAGATATCGGCGATATTGTCGTCGGCCTTGAGCCGCACGCCGCAGGCGCCTTCCATGTACAAGATTGGCGCCACCCGCGCCTTGATGCCTTCCAGCCGGGCGATGCGCGTCATCAGCGCCTTTTTCGCCAGCTGCAGGCGCTGATCCAGCAGCGCCCAGAAGCGCGACTCATCGCCCATCGCTTCCAGCGCGATGCGCGGCAGGTTGAGGCTGATGACGCCGATGTTGTTGCGGCCGTCGTGCACCAGCTCGCCGTCCTGCTCGTAGGTGCCGAGGAAGCTGCGGCAGCCCATCGGCGTTTTGAACGAGCCGGTGACCTTCACCACTTGATCGTAGTTGAGGATGTCCGGGTACATGCGCTTGCTGGCGCACTCCAGTGCCAGCTGCTTGATGTCGTAGTTCGGGTCGCCGTACTGGTGGTTGAGGCCGTCGCGGATGGCGAACACCAGTTTGGGGAACACGGCAGTCTTGCGGTTTTTGCCCAGCCCGGCGATGCGGTTTTTCAGGATCGAGCGCTGGATCAGGCGCGACTCCCAGCTGGTGCCGAGGCCGAAGCCGAAGGTGACGAACGGCGTCTGGCCGTTGGCGGTGTGCAGGGTGTTGACCTCGTACTCCAGCGACTGGAAGGCGTCGTAACACTCTTTCTCGGTGCGCGCCATGGCATAGCCTTTGGCGTCCGGGATCTGCCACTCTTCCGCCACCTGCAGGTGTTTGCGGAAGCTCTCGTCGACGAACGGCGCCAGAATTTCATCGATGCGGTTGATGGTGGTGCCGCCATAGATATGGCTGGCGACCTGAGCGATGATCTGCGCGGTCACGGCGGTGGCGGTGGAGATCGACTTCGGCGGCTCGATCTCGGCGTTGCCCATCTTGAAGCCGTTGGTCAGCATGCCTTTCAGATCGATTAGCATGCAGTTGAACATCGGGAAGAACGGCGAGTAGTCGAGATCGTGGTAGTGAATTTCGCCGCGTTCATGGGCCAGCACCACGTCGCGCGGCAGGATGTGCTGCTTGGCGTAGTGTTTGGCGACGATGCCCGCCAGCAGGTCGCGCTGGGTGGGGATCACCTTGCTGTCCTTGTTGGCGTTTTCGTTCAGCAGCGCGCGGTTGCTTTGCTCGACCAGGCCGCGAATTTCCTGATTCAGGCGGCCGCGCAGCTCGCGCGCCACGTCGCGATCGTGGCGGTATTCGATATAGGCGCGCGCCAGCTGTTTGTATTCACCGGCCATCAGCTGGTTTTCCACTGCCTGCTGGATCTCGTGGATATCGACGCGCGGCTGCTGCTCCATGCGCTGAGCGACCACGCGGGCGACGGTGGCGCAGTAGTCGGCGTCGACCACGCCCACCGCCAGCGCGGCGCGCTCGATGGCCTGCGCAATGCGCGCTTCGTCAAAAGGTACCTGGCAACCGTCCCGCTTAATCACTACTGGTTTCACGTTGTACTCCTTGTTCCCCGAGGGAGCGTTCATACCCGCCTGACGCGGCGAGCAACCGTCAAATTTCGCTTATCCACAGGGCAAAGCCGCAGCGCGCAAGGGCTGTGGCGACGTGTGGATGATTTTGTGGATAACTACTATATATAGGTGTTTGCAATTCTTAATGCACTATATATAGATATTGGTGCGATTCTTTTGATGTAGAACAAGGAAAACGGAAGAGCGTGTGCAAGCTGAACAGTCGTCAATCGCCCGCCGGCCGATCGCGAAAATGTTCCAGCAGAAAATCGACCCAGACGCGCACCCGCGGCGGCAGATCCGCTGAGGCGTAATAGAGCCACAGCTGCACCGGGCGCGGCCAGCATTCCGCCAGCACCGGCCGCAGCGTGCCCTGCTCGAAGTGTTTCTCGACGTACCAGCGCGCCAGGTTGACGATGCCCAGCCCGGCCAGCGCCGCATCCAGCAACATCTCCGGCCGGCTGACCACCAGCCGGCCGTTCAGATCCAGCGCCAGCGTTTCGCCCTGATGGCGCAGCTGCCATTTGACGTGGCGGCCGTTGCCCGGGTTACGGTGCAGCAGGCAGTCGTGGCGCAGCAGATCGTGCGGCGTTTGCGGCTCACCGCGCCGCGCCAGATAGTCGGGCGAGGCCGCCAGCACCATATGCATCGGGTAGAGCGGGCGGGCCACCAGCCGGCTGTCGGGATCGACCCGGCTGCCGATGCCGACGTCGAAGCCTTCGCCCACCAGGTTCACCACCCGGGCGTCCAGCGACAGATCGAGATCGATCTGCGGATAGCGCGCCAGAAATTGCGGGATCAACGGCATCAGCATCTGGCGGCCGAAGCCGGGGATCATGCTGACGCGCACCACCCCGGCCGGCGCCTGCCGTTCGCCGCCGGCGCTCTCCAGCGTGGCCGCCAGCGCCTGCCACAGCGGCGCCACCTGCGCCAGCAGCGCCTTACCCTCGTCGGTCAGCAGCACGTTGTGGGTGTTGCGCTGAAACAGCCGCAGCGCCAGCTTCTCTTCCAGCGTGCGGATGTTTTTGCTGACCGCCGCTGGCGTGACGCCCAGCTGGCGAGCAGCGGCGGAGAAATTTTGCGCCTGCGCGGCGGCGAGGAAGGCCGGCAGCAGGCGGTGCACGTCAAAGGGCAGCGACATAGTGGTTGATACTTTTGGTTGAAATTGAAGTGACCTTTAACAGCCTACACCCGAAGCGGCGGAAATGGAAAAATGCCCTCATCTTCTTATGACCGAGGAATCGTTATGTCGCGCATTTTAGTGTTAACCGCCCACCGCACCCCCGACGAGTCGCGCATTAATAAGGCGCTGATCGAGGCCGTACGCCCGCTGCCCAACGTGACCGTTCACGAACTGATTCGCGCGTACCCGGATTACCGCATCGACGTGGCGCGCGAACAGGCGCTGCTGCAGAGCCATGATGCGGTGGTGATGCTGTTCCCGTTTTTCTGGTACAGCTCGCCGGCGATCCTCAGCGAATGGCAGGATGCGGTATTAACCTACGGTTTCGCCTACGGCAGCGAAGGCACCCAACTGCACGGCAAGCCGCTGCAGCTGGTGGTGAGCACCGGCGGCGACGCGCAGGCTTATACGGCGGAAGGGTACAACCGTTATCCGGTGCAGGATCTGCTGCTGCCGTTCCACGCCATGGCCAACCTGACCGGCATGGATTATCTGCCGCCGCATCTGGTGCAGGGCGTATTCGACATGAGTGATGAACGCCTGGCGCGAGAGGCCGCCGGGGTGGTGGCACTGCTGGGGAAATGGTAGGGCGCAGCGCTCGCCGCGCCCTGCGGGGTTAGTCTTCGAGCAGCCACCACACCGCTTCGAACGGCCGTAGCGTCAGCGCCTGCGGCTGGTCTGCCGAGTCGCTGTAGTTGCTCATCAGCGGGCGCCACTGGGCGGAAGGCTCCACGCCCGCCGCCGTCCAGTCCTGCGGCTCGCGGCTCAGGTTGGCCGCTACCAGCAGGCGCTGGCCGTTCCAGCTGCGCTGATAGCACCACAGCGCCGGGTGTTCCGGTGCCAGATCCTGATAGTCGCCGTGGGTCAGCAGCGGGTATTGCTTGCGCAGGGTGATCAGCTGGCGGTAGGCGTAAAACACCGAGTCGAGGTCGGCCAGCGCCGCTTCGGCGTTGATCTGCGGGTAGTTCTCAGCGCAGCCGATCCACGGCGTGCCGGTGGTGAAACCGGCGTGCGGCGCGGCGCTCCACTGCATCGGCGTGCGGCCGTTGTCGCGCGATTTGTCGGCCAGGATCGCCAGCAGCTCGGCGTCGCTGCGGCCCTGGGCGCGCAGTTCGGCGTACATGTTCAAGCTTTCCACGTCGCGATACTGCTCGATGGCGCGGAAGCCGGGGTTGGTCATGCCGAGTTCTTCGCCCTGATAGATATAAGGCGTGCCCTGCATGCCGTGCAGCACCATCGCCAGCATTTTGGCGGCCGGCACTCGCAGTGTGCCTTCATCGCCGAAGCGTGACACGATGCGCGGCTGATCGTGGTTGCACCAGAACAGCGCGTTCCAGGCGCGGTTATGCATCCCTTGCTGCCAGTGGCGGAAGATCTGCTTCAGCTCCACGTAATCCGGCGCCGCCCGCGTCCATTTTTCGCCGCCCGCGTAGTCCACCTTCAGATGGTGGAAGTTGAAAGTCATCGACAGCTCTTCACCGCTCTGCGCAGCGTATTGCTGGCAATGCTCGAGCGTGGTGGAGGACATCTCGCCCACCGTCATCAGGCCGCGCGGCTGGAACACGTCGCGGCTCATCTCCTGCAGGAACTCGTGGATGCGCGGGCCGTCGGTGTAGAAGCGGCGGCCGTCGCCCTGGCTGTCAGACGGGAAGTCCTGCTGCTTGGACACCAGGTTGATCACGTCGAGGCGCAGGCCATCGACGCCTTTGTCCGCCCAGAACTGGCACACTTTCTTCAACTCTTCGCGCACCGGCGGGTGCTCCCAGTTGAGATCCGCCTGCTCGGCGGCGAACAGGTGCAGGTAGTACTGGCCGCTGTCGGCGTGCCACTGCCAGGCGTTGCCGCCGAACTTGGAGCGCCAGTTGTTCGGCGGCGTATCGCCTTCGCCGTCGCGCCAGACGTAGAACTGACGATACGGGCTGTGGCGATCCTGCGCGGCCTTGAACCACGGGTGCTCGGTCGAGGTGTGGTTGAACACCATGTCCATCACGATGCGAATGCCGCGCTGGTGGGCGGCGGCGACCAGCAGCTCGAAGTCCGCCATCGTGCCGTAAGCCGGATCGATGGCGCAGTAGTCCGCCACGTCATAGCCATTGTCCACCTGTGGCGACACGTAGACCGGCGTCAGCCAGATGGCGTCGACGCCCAGCTCCTGCAGATAGTCCAGCCGCCGCGTCACGCCGGCCAAATCGCCGTAGCCGTTGCCGGTGCTGTCCTGAAAACTCTTCGGATAAATTTGGTAGATGACGCCGTTCTGCCACCAGGGGGTTGGGTTGCTCATAGTTCAATACCTTTGAATCGTGACAACGGGCCCGTACCCTTCATCTTTCAAACTGCAGCGTTGTTGGCTGCTGGCGCTGCACCCCAGTCACTTACTTGAGTAAGCTCCTGGGGATTTGCACCCTTGCCGCCTAGCTACAGCTCGAAAGCTATAGGGTATTTCCAGCCCCTACATTCATGTTGCGTATTTTGCGTCAATCAGACCGGCAGCTCGCCGCGGGCGGCCTTGCGTTTGTAGACCATGATGGTCAGCACCAGTGGGATGACGATCGCCACCAGAATCGCCAGCGAGTAAATCAGCCAGAACTGCGGCTTGATAGACAGGATGCCCGGCAGGCCGCCGACGCCGATGCCGTTGGCCATCACGCCGTCCAGCCCGCAGATAAGGCCCGCGATCGCGGAGCCGATCATCGCGCACAGCATCGGGAAGCGGTATTTGAGGTTGATGCCGTACATCGCCGGTTCGGTCACGCCGAGATAGGCGGAGATCGCCGCTGGCACCGAAATTTCACGCTCGTTGGCCTTGCGGCTGATGATGATGATGCCGAGCACCGCCGAGGCCTGCGCGATGTTGGACAGCGCAATCAGCGGCCATACCGGGGTGCCGCCCATGCTCTGGATCATCTGCATGTCGATGGCCAGCGTGGTCTGGTGCACGCCGGTGATCACCAGCGGCGCATACAGGAAGCCGAACAGCGCAGCGCCCACCGGCGCGAAGCTGCCGGTCATCACCGCTTTCACCGCCCAGGCGACGCCGTCGCCGATCATGCGGCCGAACGGCCCGATCAGCGCGTGCGCCAGGAACACCGCCAGCAGCAGCGAGACCACTGGCACCACCACCAGATAGAGATAGTCGGGGACGATCTTTTTCAGCCGGGTCTCGATCCAGCCCAGCGCCATGCCCGCCAGGATCGACGGGATCACCTGCGCCTGATAGCCGACTTTCTGGATCACGAACCAGCCGAAGTTCCACACTTCCGGCGTTTGCTGGCCGAGCAGGTAGGAGTTCATCAGCTGCGGCGACACCAGGGTGACGCCAAGCACGATGCCGAGCACCGGCGTGCCGCCCATCTTTTTCACCGTCGACCAACAGATGGCCACCGGCAGGAACATGAAGATCGCTTCGCCCAGCAGCCACAGGAAGTCGTAAACGGTTTTCCACGCCGGGTGCATCTGCGCCAGCGTTTGGCCGCCGGACATCGGGATGTCGCCGATCACGTTGCGGAAACCTAGGATCAGACCGCCGCTGATCAGCGCCGGCAGCAGCGGGAAGAAGATCTCGGCGAAGTGGGAGATGGTGCGCTCGGTCCAGGTCATGTTCTGGCGCGCCGCCACCTTGGCCTGCTCCTTGTCGGCCTCGTTGACGCCGGTGCTGGCGATCAGCGCCTGATAGTAGTCGCCGACGTCGGTGCCGATCACCACCTGGAACTGCCCGGCGTTGGTGAAGCAGCCTTTGACCATCGGCAGCTCTTCGATCTCTTTCGGTTTCGCCTTATTGGGATCGTTGAGGACGAAACGCAGCCGGGTAATGCAATGGCTGACGGTGGCGATGTTCTCGCGGCCGCCGACCAAAACAATCAGGCGATCAATATCCTGCTGTTTTACTTTGCTCATTATGGGATACCTGCAGAGGTGTTGACTGAGTAATGATCAAAGCTTAGCCACTCGGCTTTTTGAATGAAATGGGAACGTTCCCGGTTTGGGGCGAGGATCACAAAATGACAAAAAATGGTCAATTTCTAATCAGGGAGTCAGGAAAGTTTGCTGGGCACCACCAGGCGGCGGATCCCCTGTTCGCCGCTGAGCTGCGCCAGCAGCTGCTGCGCGGCCAGCAGGCCGGCGCTGCCGTAGCCGAACTCCACCGACAGAGTGTCGGGGAACAGGAAGCTGAGCAGCGGGGTGTTGCCGATGGCGCACACCTGAATGGCGCGCGCCGGCTGCTGCTGCAGGTACTTGATCGCGCCGAGGGCGATGCTGTCGGAGGCGCAGATCAGCGCGCTGGTGTGCGCATCGATCACTTCGGCGGCGTGCTGGAAACCGCTCTGGTAACTCAGCTCGCCCAGCGTGGCGCGCGGCGTGAGCGTGAGGCGTTCACAGGCGTCGAGATAGGCCTGGTAGCGGCGCTGGCCGGTGGTGGCGTCGCTGAGCTGCACCCCCAGATAGCCGATATGCCGATGCCCCTGCCGGTACAGACGATCCATCAACAGGTTCACCGCGCCGGCGTCGTCGTAGCAGACGGACGAGAAGCCGTCGTATTCGCGCACCATCACCACCATTTTTTCCTGCCATGGTTTGAGCATCGCCGCGGTCAGGCCGGTGAAGCCGAACAGGATCACCCCGTCGACGTTGCGCTGGCGCAGCACGTGCAGGTGCTCCTGCACCAGGCGGGTTTCGAACTGGCTCTCCATCACGATCGGGTCGAAGCCCTGCTGATACAGCAGCGGCAGCATGGTGCGCACCGCCTGGTTCTCCGACGGCGAATCGAGACGGGAAACGATGATGCCCACCACTTTGTCGCTCTGGCCGCGCATGGCGCGCGCCGACTTGGAGGGGGTAAACCCTTGCTGACGGATCACCGCTTCCACCCGTTCACGGGTTTGCGGGCTCACGCTGCCTTCATTGTTCAACACGCGTGAGACGGTGGATTTGCCTACGCCGCTCAGGCGTGCGATGTCCTTGATGGTCAGCCGGTTTTGCATGGTTTACTTTTCGTTGAAGTGGACAGGCGTAACATAACGGCCTGTAAAACAATGCCCGTCAGCATAGCTCATTTTCCTACGGGGATCTTGATGCAAAACGGGATTGTTGCACTGCGCTGAACGGCCGCTCCTGCCGCTCTGTTTTTCCCTTTACCGGAGGTTATACCCCATATGGACCCCGACCCGACTGCTTTAGACACTCACTCGGTTCTCCGGTAAAACCTCTCCGCCTGGCGCTGCTGTTTTACCGGTGAAGTACATCACGGTAACCGGTGGCGCGCGCTTCGTCGTTCGCTCCTGCTGCTGAAAAAAATAATAAGGATCTGCGTTGGCAGAGGCTTTTTGGCGCACCCGCCATCCGCCCGGCCGATGACGATCCCCGTTTACCCGCTGCCGTGAGGCACCGGGCGACGAGGTGCGAACCATGAAACTGAAAAAACTCCCCCGTCAGCTGCTGGGCCTGTTCGCCCGCGGCCTCCCGCGCCGTTTGGTGCGCCGCGACAGCCTGCTGGACGGCGTCAGCGGCGCTGCGCGCGATATGCCGGCCGGCCTGGCGCAGCAGCGGCTGGAATGCGCCGCCGCAGAGACGATGCAGCTGTTTGAGCGTTTTCACAGCCACCCGGAAGGCATCACCGCCCATGAGGCGGAACAGGTTCGCCGGCGCTGCGGCGAGAACGTCATCGACGATCAGCAGAAAGAGGCCTGGTGGCAGCACCTGTGGCACTGCTACCGCAACCCGTTCAACCTGCTGCTGACCGCGCTCGGCATGATCTCTTACGCCACCGAAGATCTCACCGGCGCCTTGGTGATCGCGCTGATGGTGCTGATCTCCACGCTGCTGAACTTCATCCAGGAGGCGCGATCCAACCGGGCGGCCGACGCGCTGAAGGCCATGGTGAGCAACACCGCCACGGTGATCCGCAGCGATGCGCTCACCGGCAAGAGTGAGCACGTGGAGCTGCCGATCGCGCAGCTGGTGCCGGGCGACATCATCAAGCTGGCGGCCGGCGACATGATCCCGGCGGATCTGCGCGTGCTGTCGGCCAAGGATCTGTTCATCAGCCAGGCGGCGCTGACCGGCGAATCGCTGCCGGTGGAGAAATCCGCCGCGCCGCAGGCGTTGGCGGCCGATCCGCTCGACTGCCAGAACCTGTGCTTCATGGGCACCAACGTGGTCAGCGGCACCGCGCTGGCGATGGTGATCGACACCGGCGGCAGCACCTATTTCGGCCAGCTGGCGCAGCGCGTCACCAGCCAGGATGAGCAGCCGAACGCCTTCCAGAGCGGCATCAGCAAGGTCAGCTGGCTGCTGATCCGCTTTATGCTGGTGATGACGCCGATCGTGCTGCTGATCAACGGCTACACCAAGGGCGACTGGTGGGAAGCGGCGCTGTTCGCGCTGTCGGTGGCGGTCGGGCTGACGCCGGAAATGCTGCCGATGATCGTCACCTCGACGCTGGCCAAAGGGGCGGTGAAACTGTCGCGCCAGAAGGTGATCGTCAAACGGCTGGACGCCATCCAGAACTTCGGCGCGATGGACATTCTGTGCACCGACAAGACCGGCACCCTGACCCAGGACAAGATCGTGCTGGAGCGCCACACCGATGCGTTCGGCGCCGGCAGCGAGCGGGTGCTGCGCTACGCCTGGCTGAACAGCTTCTACCAGACCGGGCTGAAAAACCTGCTCGACGTGGCGGTGCTGAGCTGCGCGGAGCAGAATCGGCAGCCGGAGGCGCTGCAAAACTACCGCAAGGTGGATGAGATCCCGTTCGATTTCGTGCGCCGCCGCATGTCGGTGGTGGTGGCCAAAGACAACGAGTATCACGAGCTGGTGTGCAAGGGGGCGCTGGAAGAGATGCTGGCGATTTGCAGCCACGTGCGCCACGAAGACGAGGTGATCCCGCTGAGCGAGGCGCTGCTGGCGCGCATTCGCCGCATCACCGACGATCTCAACCAGCAGGGGCTGCGGGTGGTGGCGGTGGCCAACAAGATCCTGCCGGCGCAAACCCATGAATACGGCGTGGCGGATGAATCGGATCTGATCCTCGAAGGCTACGTCGCCTTCCTCGATCCGCCGAAGGAGAGCACCGCGCCGGCGCTGGCGGCGCTGAAACAGAATGGCGTCACGGTGAAGATCCTCACCGGCGACAACGAGCTGGTGGCGGCCAAAGTGTGCCGGGACGTCGGGCTCGAGGCCGATCATCTGCTGCGCGGCAGCGAGATCGAGCAGATGGACGACGAGCAGCTGGCGCAGGCGGCGGCGCGCACCACGGTGTTCGCCAAGCTGACGCCGCTGCACAAGGAGCGCATCGTCAAACTGCTGCGCCGCCAGGGGCACGTGGTGGGCTTTATGGGCGACGGCATCAATGACGCGCCGGCGCTGCGCGCGGCCGACATCGGCATCTCCGTCGATTCGGCGGTGGACATCGCCAAGGAAGCGGCGGACATCATCCTGCTGGAAAAAAGCCTGATGGTGCTGGAGCAGGGGGTGATCGAAGGGCGCCGCACCTTCGCCAACATGCTGAAATACATCAAGATGACCGCCAGCTCCAACTTCGGCAACGTGTTCAGCGTGCTGATCGCCAGCGCCTTCCTGCCGTTCCTGCCGATGTTGCCGCTGCACCTGTTGATTCAGAACCTGATGTACGACATCTCGCAGATCGCCATCCCGTTCGATAACGTCGACGACGATCAGATCACCCAGCCGCAGCGCTGGAACTCCGCCGATCTGGGGCGGTTTATGGTGTTCTTTGGGCCGATCAGTTCAATCTTCGACGTGCTGACCTTCAGCCTGATGTGGTGGGTGTTCAAGGCCAATACGCCGGAAATGCAGACGCTGTTCCAGTCCGGCTGGTTCGTGGAAGGGCTGCTGTCGCAAACGCTGATCGTGCACATGATCCGCACGCGCAAAATTCCGTTTATCCAGAGCCGCCCGTCCTGGCCGCTGTGCATCATGACGCTGGCGGTGATCGCCACCGGCATCGGCCTGGTGTTCTCGCCGCTGGCCGGCTTCCTGCAGCTGCAGGCGCTGCCGCTCGCCTACTTCCCGTGGCTGGTGCTGATCCTCGCCGGTTACATGGTGCTGACCCAGTGCGTGAAAGGCTGGTTCGTACGCCGCTACGGCTGGCAATAACCCGTTCGCCCCCTCCGGCCGGGAGGGGGCAACTGTGATCCCGTCCGCTTTTTCACCGCAACGGTTGGACATCTGTTCTGTGCTGAGTCTTTATCTACAGCGTTGGCTGTTTTCCCCTGCGCCTTTCAAGCCACCGCGTTGTTGGCTGTACGCCCGCCCCCCAGTTACTTAGCAGACCTAAGCGCCTGGGGATGCGGGCGCTTGCCGCCTAGCGGTGGTTTGAAATTCATTGGGGATATTTTGTTTTTTTCCTCTGAGGAATTTCCGATGCACAGACCTTTCCGTTATACGCTACTGGCTTCATCGTTATGGTTTTCTTGCGGCGCGCTGGCGCAGCCGGCGGGTGATCTGCCGCTGATGCCCTGGCCGCAGCAGGTGGACGTGACGCAACCGGCGGGCAAACTGATTTTGGATCACCGGCTGTCGTTAAGCCTCCAGGGCGATGATTTGGGCGACGCGCTGCCGCGCTGGCGCCAGCGCATCGAGTTGCAGACCGGCTGGACGCTGGCGCCGAGGGAAGAAGCAAACGGCGCGGCGATCAAGGTGGTGATCAAGGATCGGGTGGCGGCGCAGCCGCTGCCGGGCAGCGATGAGAGTTACCGGCTGGCGGTCACGCCGCAGGGCGCCACGCTGACCGCCAACACTCGCTTCGGCGCGCTGCGCGGCATGGAGACCCTGCTGCAGCTGCTGCAGACCGACGGGCAAAACACTTTCCTGCCATTGGTGGATATTCGCGACGTGCCGCGTTTTCCGTGGCGCGGCGTGCTGCTGGATTCGGCGCGCCATTTCCTGCCGCTGCCGGACATTCTGCGCCAGCTTGACGGCATGGCGGCGGCCAAGCTCAACGTATTCCACTGGCACCTGACCGACGATCAGGGCTGGCGCTTCGCCTCCGAGCATTACCCCAAATTGCAGCAGCAGGCCAGCGACGGCCAGTTCTACACCCGCGAGCAGATGCGGCAGGTGGTGGCTTACGCCACGGCGCGCGGCATTCGCGTGGTGCCGGAGATAGACATGCCGGGGCACGCCTCCAGCATCGCGGTGGCCTATCCCGATCTGATGAGCGCGCCGGGGCCGTATCGCATGGAGCGCGAGTGGGGCGTGCATAAGCCGACGCTCGATCCGACCCGCGACGAGGTTTATCAGTTTGTCGACACGATCGTCGGCGAGCTGGCGGCGATCTTCCCCGATCCTTATCTGCACATCGGCGGCGACGAAGTGGACGCCAGCCAGTGGCGGGCGTCGCCGTCGATACAGGCGTTTATGCAGCAGAACGGGCTGGCGGATACCCATGCGCTGCAGGCCTACTTCAACCAGAAGCTGGGAAAAGTCCTCGAGAAGCACCAGCGGCAGATGGTCGGCTGGGACGAGATCTATCATCCGTCGCTGCCGCGCTCGATCGTCATTCAATCCTGGCAGGGGCAAGACTCGCTGGGCGCCAGCGCGCAGGATGGCTATCAGGGCATTCTCTCTACCGGTTTCTATCTCGATCAGCCGCAAAGCACCGCCTATCACTACCGCAATGAAATTCTGCCGCAGCCGCTGGGGATCGAGACGGCGGTGCAGCCCGGCGAGCAGGCGCAAAGCTGGCGTTTCAGCATGCCGCGCCTGAAGGGCAGCGCGGTGGAAGGCAGCTTCACGCTGATCGAGGGCAAGCAGGGCTGGCGCGGCTTTATCGATTTCAACGGCAAATCGCGCCGCGCGGTGCACGATATCGTCTGGCGCACGCCGCAGCAGGTGACGTTCCGCGTAGATACCTGGATGGGCGACACACGGCCGGTGTTCACGCTGCAACAGGACAAGCTCAGCGGCTATACGTTGGTCGGCAACGTGCGTTACCCCACCCAGGGCGAGAAACAGGCGGCGGCGCCGGCGGGCAAGATGCCGGTGGTGCCGGATGAGAAGGGGCAGGCCAAGATCCTCGGCGGGGAAGCGGCGCTGTGGGCGGAAAACGTGCGCGCGCCGCTTCTCGATCTCAAGCTGTGGCCGCGCGCTTTTGCAGTGGCGGAGCGGCTGTGGTCGGCGCAGGACGTCACCGATGAAAGCAACATGTACCGGCGGCTGGCGGCGATCGACGCCTGGTCGGTGGTGTCGGTCGGCCTGCAGCAGCACGCGGAAACGGCGCGCGAATTCACCCGGCTGAGCAACAGCGTGCAGATCCTGCCGCTGCAGATCCTGGCCGAGGCGGTGGAGCCAGCGCAGTATTACACCCGCCAGCACCTGAAGTTCCAGGCCGGCAACTATCATCAGTTCGAACCGCTGAATCGCTTTGCCGATTCGCTGCCGCCGGAGAGCGAGGCGGTGCGCGAGATGCATGCGCAGGTCGCGGCTCTGCTGAAGGATAAGCGCGATAAGGCGGCGGCGCAGGCGCTGCGCGAACGGTTGCAGCGCTGGCAGGCGAACGGCGCTGCGCTGCAGACGGCGATCGCGGGCAACCGCGCGCTGCGGGAGCTGGCGCCGGTGGCGCAGGACGTCGATGCCCTGGCCGCATTGGGGTTAACGCTGCTGGAGCGGTATCAGCAGGATAAACCGCTGAGCCGAACCGAGGCAGAACAAGCGCAGCGCCGGCTGGATGCGGCGGCGCAGACGCGCGACGAAGTGGTGATTGCGGCGGTGTACCCGCTGGAGGCGTTGCTGCGGGGGATGCAGGTGCAATGAAGCGGACGGGCTCGTGTGAGCCCGGATCCCTACAGCTGCAGCGGCGGCAACTGGGTGAAAATGCTGACCAGCCCTTCGCCCCAGCCCTTGCGGATGGCGCTGAAGTACGGATGATCTTCGGTAATGCGGTATTGCCGGGCATGACTGAAGCTGTCGCGCGGGTAGATCATCACGTCGAGCGGCAGCCCGACGGACAGGTTGCTGCGTAAGGTTGAATCCAGTGAAATCAGCGCGCATTGCATCGCTTGTTCCAGCGGCGTGTCGTAGTGCAGTACCCGGTCGATGATCGGTTTGCCGTATTTGCTTTCGCCGATCTGAAAGTAGGGCGTGTCGCGGGTGGCTTCGATAAAATTGCCTTGCGGGTAGATATGGAACAGCCGCATCTCTTCCCCGCTAATTTGGCCGCCGAGCAGCAGGTTGCAGCTGAAGTCGGTGGTGCTGCCGCTTTGCTGCGCCTCACTGTCGCGCTGGATCACCTCGCGCACCGTTTCCCCCACCAGCGTGGCGGCGTCGTAGAGGCTGGGAGCGTTGAGCAGGTTGGGGCGTTCGGCGTCCTTGCTGCGGTGCAACAGCAAACTGATGATGCTCTGGGTGGTCGCCAGGTTGCCGGCGCTTTGCAGCACCAGCGTGCGATCGCCGTCCTGTTGGAACACGTGCAGTTTGCGGAAGGTGGAAATATGATCCACCCCGGCGTTGGTGCGCGAATCGGACGCAAAGACCAGCCCGGACGACAAACGCATGGCCACACAGTAGGTCATACTACAATCCCTCAAAACAAGACCGGCACGCCGCCAACGCGCAGCGTGCCCGAAACATTTTCCATCGGCAAGCGGCTACTGGCCGGTTGGCATCATTTGTACGGCGGCGATGGCGCTCATGTCTTCGCAGCCGCCGCCCAACCGCATGCCGCGCACCGGGCAGGCGTCCAGATAATCGATGCCAACCGCCAGCTTAAGGTGCTGATTTGGCATGCGCGTATTGTTGGTCACGTCGAAGCTGTGCCAGCGTTCCTCCACCCACACTTCCGCCCAGGCATGGGTGGCGACATGGGTCGAGTCTTCGCTGTACAGGTACCCGCTGACGTAGCGCGCCGGGATGTTCAGGCTGCGGCAGCAGCTCAGGAAGACATGCGTATGATCCTGACACACGCCGCTGCCGGCGGCGAACGCCTCGGCGGCGCTGTCTGTCACGCGCGTGGAGCCTGGGCTGTAAGGCATCTTCAGCAGCAGCTCGCCCATCAGATGTTCCAGGCCGCTCAGCACCGCCTGCGGTTGATGATAACGCAGGGCGAAGGCCTGAATGGCGTCATCGGGCTGGGTCAGCGGGCTATGGCGCAGAAATACCAGCGGCGACAGATGCCCGAGCGCCCGATCTTCGACGCCGTCTTCAATTTCCACTTCCCCGAGCACCCGAATGGTGATGGCCTGATGCGGTTCATCGAGCGTCAGCACGTGCAGTACGTTGCCGAAGGCGTCGGTGGTGCGCACCGCGTCATCCGGCAACGACAGTTGCCAGGAGAGGATGCGCTGATGCGGCGAATCCTGCGGCGTCAGCCGCAGATATTGGGTGCTGCGCTGCACCGGCTGGGCGTAGCGATAATGGGTGTTGTGCTCAATATTCAGTTTCATTGCGCCTCCAGATAAGTGTGATGGATGCTTTCGGCGATGCCGTTCACCTGGCCGAGAAAGGCGCTCAACCACTCGCCCAGGCCGATCTTGTTCAGATCCTTCATGCTGCTGAAGCGCAGCTCGGCATGCAGGGTGTGCGCCAGACGTCGCGGTTGGTTGGCGCCGCCGCCGATCAGTTCCAATTGCTGCACCATGTCGCCGACGCAGGCCAGCAGTGAACGCGGGATTTCATTGCGCAGAATCATCAGTTCGGCGATGGTCTCGCGGCTCAACGGCTGCTTGTAGATGCTGTGGTAGGCTTCGCGCGCGCTCACCGCCCGCAGCAGCGTGTCCATGCGGTAATATTCGCGCACCGGGTCGCCGTCGATGTCCATCAGCGTGTTCTTCACCTCTAGCAGACGGGCGGTGCCGTCGGCCCGCTCCAGCAGGGTGCCGAGACGGATAAAGCGCATGGCGTCGCTGCGCAGCAGCGTGCCGAACATGGCGCCGCGAAACAGATGGGCGCGCTCCTTCACCCAGTCGAAGAAGGCATCGGCGCCCACCGAGCCGATGCCCTGGCGGCGGATCAGTTTCATCTCTATCCAGGTGGCGTTGATGCACTCCCAGACTTCGGATGACAGGCTGCCGCGCACCGCGTGGGCGTTGTTCCAGCCCATTTGCAGGCAGCTGAAGATGCTGCTGTGGTTGCGGTTGTCGAGCGCGAAGAAACTGACCAGATTGGGCATCGTCAATTCCGGGTAGGCGGCGGCATACAGCTGGCCGGTGCCGGTCAGGTTGAGCGGCACCTGCAGATCCTGATCGCCGCCGTCGCGGATCGGCATCATCGACAGCTTGTTGGTGACGTCCAGCACCCGGGCGATGCTTTCCGCCCGCTCCAGATAGCGGGCCATCCAATAGAGTTCACTGGCGGTGCGGCTCAGCATAGGTCGTCCTCCAATACCCAGGTGTCCTTGGTGCCGCCGCCCTGCGACGAGTTCACCACCAGCGAACCTTCCGCCAACGCCACCCGGGTCAGGCCGCCGGGCACCAGGCGGATCTCCGCGCCGCTGAGGGCGAACGGCCGCAGATCGATATGCCGCGGCGCCAGACCATCGTTGACGAAGGTCGGGCAGGTGGACAGCGCCAGCGTGTTTTGCGCAATGTAATTCTGCGGGCGAGCCAGCAGCAGAGCACGGAAGCGGGCGAGCTCGTCCTTGCTCGCCGTGGGGCCGATCAACATGCCGTAGCCGCCGGCGCCGTGCACCTCTTTCACGACCATCTGTTCGAGGTTGGCCAGCACGTACGACAGTTCGTTTTTATGTCGGCACTGCCAGGTCGGCACGTTGTTGAGGATCGGTTCCTCTTGCAGGTAGAAGCGCACCATATCCGGCACGTAAGGGTAGATCGATTTGTCGTCGGCCACGCCGGTGCCGATGGCGTTGGCCAGCACCACATTGCCGGCGCGATACACCGACAGCAGCCCCGGTACGCCGAGCATCGAGTCCGGCCGAAACGCCAGCGGATCGAGGAAGGCGTCGTCCACCCGACGATAGATCACGTCCACTTTGCACGGCCCGGCGGTGGTGCGCATGAAGACCGCGCCGTCCTTGACGAACAGATCGGCGCTTTCGACCAGCTCCACCCCCATCTGCTGCGCCAGGAAACTGTGCTCAAAATAGGCGCTGTTGAAGCGGCCCGGCGTCAGCACCACCACGGTGGGATCGTTGATGGGCGAGCTTTCGCGCAGCGTTTGCAGCAGGTGCGACGGGTAGCGCTCCACCGGCGCGATGCGTTGCCGGGCGAACAGTTCCGGATACAGACGCATCATCATTTTGCGGTTTTCCAGCATGTAAGAGACGCCGGACGGGGTGCGCAAGTTATCTTCCAGCACGTAGTATTGGCCGTCGCTGTTGCGGACCATGTCCACGCCGACGATATGCGCATAGATATCGCGATGCAGATCAACGCCTTGCATACAGGGTTGATACTGATCGTTGGCCAGCACCTGCTCCGCCGGAATGAGGCCGGCCTTCAGAATATGCTGCTGGTGGTAAATGTCATGCAGGAAGGCATTGAGCGCCTGTACGCGCTGGCGAATGCCGCGATCGAGCATCGCCCATTCGGCGGCCGGAATAATGCGCGGCACGCTGTCGAACGGGATCAACCGCTCGGCGCCGTCATCGTCGCCGTAGACGTTGAAGGTGATGCCCACCCGGTGAAACAGCAGCGCAGCCTCTTCCCGCTTGCGTTGCACGGCCTGGTGATCGGCCTGCTGCAGCCATTGCCAGTAGGCGTCGTAGTGGCCACGGTGTTTTCCCTCAGCCAGAAGCATCTCATCAAAAAACGGTGAAGCGGAAAGATTGATATTCAGCATCGTCACCTCGTCGACATTGCAGGCTGTCAATCAATCGAGCATAAAACGTGCCAAGGCGATAACGGGCGAAAATGGCGCAGAGCGGGGCTGCCGCGATGAAAAACGCCCGTTTGCGGTGCAGGTGCGGCGTAGCGACGCCTTAATATAGGGCGAAATGGCGGCGGCGGTGAGCGCTGAAGGCGCAGGGACGGCAGGCTGTCGGGGCAGAGCAGAAATAAAAACGGCCAGTCTGCACTGGCCGTCATTCGCGTGCGCGTCGATTAACGACGCACGGCGATGGCTTCGATTTCGATCTTCACGTCTTTCGGCAGACGCGCCACTTCCACGCAGGAACGGGCCGGGAACGGCGCGCTGTGCTCGGTGAAGAAGGCTTCGTACGCGGCGTTGACGGTGGCGAAGTCGTTCAGGTCTTTCACGAACACGGTGGTTTTCACGATGTCGGCAACGCTCAGGCCGGCGGCTTCGACGATCGCTTTGACGTTTTCCAGCGACTGGCGCGCCTGAGCGGCGACGTCGTCGGCGACGGCGCCGGTTTTCGGATCGACCGGGATCTGGCCGGAAGTGATGATCATGCTGCCCAGATCAACGCCCTGCACGTAAGGACCAATGGCTGCCGGGGCGAGTTCAGTGCTGATGTTACGTGACATGTTTTCTCCTGATAAACGAGGATTGTTCTATCCAGAAATCCCATTATAGGGCGTCACCGGGAGAATAACAGCGCCATCTCCCGGCACCCATACCGGGCTTAGTCGGCCTGCAGCACCACCTGGTGCTCGAACTCTTTTTCGCAGTAGCGGCACTTCAGGTGCACTTCGCCGCCGCGCGATTTGACGCTGAAGCTCGACGCCACCGGCTCGCTGCGGCTGATGCAGTTGCCATTCGGGCAGGTCAGCACCCCGTCGATGTGGTCCGGCAGGCTAAGGGTCAGCTTGCGCACCACTTCATAGTTGTCGATGCGGTTCACCGTGGCCTTCGGCGCGTACATCGCCAGCTGGTTGGCCTGCTGCTCGGTCAGGAAGGTGTTCTCGATCTTGATCAGATCCTTGCGGCCCAGCTCGTTGGAAGGCAGGTTCAGGCCGATGGTGATGCGCTGGTCGGTGGCGGTCAGCTTGAACAGCGTCAGCAGTTTGAAACCGATCTGCGCCGGAATGTGGTCGATCACCGTGCCGCATTTGATCGCTTCGACCTGCAGTTTGTTGTCATGAGTCATGGCGGTTCCCCCTTAAAGAGCCAAATCTGCGTTGAGCACCAGCGCCAGCAGCGCCTGGCGGGCGAAGATGCCGTTGCCCGCCTGCTGGAAGTAGTAAGCGTGCGGCGTTTTATCCACGTCGGTGGCGATCTCGTCGATGCGCGGCAGCGGGTGCAGCACCTTGAGGTTGGCGCGCGCGCCGGCCAGATCCGCGGCGCGCAGCACGAACTGCGCCTTCACGTTGGCGTACTCGGACGGATCGAGGCGCTCTTTCTGCACCCGGGTCATGTAGAGAATATCCAGCTCCGGCACCACTTCTTCAATGCTGCCGTGCAGGCTGTACTCGATGCCTTTCTCGTCCAGCATTTTCAGGATGTAGGCCGGCATCGCCAGCGCGTCCGGGGCGATGAAGTAGAAGCGGTTGCCTTCGAACTTGGCCAGCGCCTGAGTGAGCGAGTGCACGGTGCGGCCGTACTTCAGATCGCCGACCATGGCGATGCTGAGGTTGCTCAGGCGGCCCTGGGTTTCCTGGATGGTGAACAGATCCAGCAGGGTTTGGGTCGGGTGCTGGTTGGCGCCGTCGCCGGCGTTGAGCACCGGCACGTTGCCGGAGAACTCTGAAGCCATGCGCGCCGCGCCTTCCTGCGGGTGGCGCATCACGATGGCGTCCACGTAGGTGCTGATCACCGAGATGGTGTCGGCCAGGGTTTCGCCTTTCTTGCCGAGCGAGGTGTTGCTGCCGTCGGCGAAACCGACCACCGAGGCGCCGAGGCGGTGCATCGAGGTTTCGAACGACAGGCGGGTACGGGTCGAGGCTTCAAAGAAGCAGCTGGCGATCACCTTGTGTTTCAACAGCTCCGGCTGCGGGTTGGCTTTCAGACCGGCGGCGGTGCGCAGCACCAGCTCCAGATCCTCGCGGCTGAGATCGTTAATAGAGATGATGTGTTTGTGATACAGCGGGTTGGCCATTTTTCACTCCTCCTCGACGCGTGCCCGTGGCGCGGGACTTTGGGATATTCTCAAGGCAAAAAAAAGCCCCTCAATGAGGGGCTTGAAACGATCGGTTTAGCAACAGGAGAAACAACGGCAGCTGGCCGCCGATAGGCAGTCGGTTTTGTCGATTGCGGCTAACAAAACAAACGTCGTTTTTCATGCTTTCTCCTGGCAAATTGTGGCGCATTATACTCGCGCTTTTCGCCACTGCAAGCGTTAAAACGCCGTTTTTTGCCGCCCCGCAATCGATTGGCCGGCGATGGCCGCCCGCCGGCTATTTGCTGACGCGATCGTAGTAGACCATGTCGGCGTTCAGCCCTTGTTGATAGCCTTTGACGTTGTCGCGCAGCACCACTTCGGTTTTGGCTTGATCGATAAACACGTACGGCGAACTGCGCTGCAGCTCCTGCTGCATGGCGGTGTACAGCGCGCGGCGCTTGGCCGGATCGGCTTCGGACAGCGCCGCCAGCGTCTGCTTATTCAACTGCGGGATCTGCCAGCCGTTCAGCCCGGCCACCGTGCTGCTCTTGCCGTCGTTGTAGGCGAAGGCGCTGGCGTTGGAGTGGGCGTCGAAGTAATCCGGGATCCACAGGCGGATCGCCGCCTGATGCTGCCTGGCGCGCACGCGGGAGTAAACCTGGCTGCCCGCGGCCGGCAGCAGCTCGATCTTCACGCCGGCGGCGGCGAAGCTGCCCTGCAGCGCCTGCGCGATGGTGATGAACGGCGGTTTGTTCTCTACGTCCAGCGTAAAGGCGGCGTGGGTAATCCCCGCCTTGGCCAGGATGGCTTTCGCCTTGGCCGGATCGTAGCTGAACGGGTTGGTCTCCAGCGCGCCCGGCAGCCCGACCGGCAGGAAGCTCTGGTGCACGAAGTATTGTCCCTTCAGCAGATCCTTCGTGATGCCTTGATAATCCACCAGGTAGCGCGCCGCTTCCCAGAAGGCCGGGTTGCTCAGCAGCGGATTGGCGCCGTTGCCGGTGTTGAACACCAGGTAGTTTTGCTCGGCGGACGGGATCTCCAGCACCTTGACGCCGGGCTGATTCTTCAGCGTGTCGGTCTGGTCGGCGCCCAGTTCGCGGGCGATATCGGCGTCGCCCTGCTGGAGCAGCAGGCGGCGGGTAGCCGGGTCCGGCACGTTTTTAATGATGATGTTTTTCAGCTGCGGCTTGTCGCCCTGCGTGGTGGGATTGGCGTCCAGCACGATCGCCTGATGCGGCTGATAGACGCGCATCTTGAACGGGCCGCTGCCGGCGGAGTGCATCTTCAGCCAGGCGTTGCCGAAGTCGCCGTCTTTGACGTTGGCCAGCGCCGCTTTGCTGTCGACGATCGAGGCGATCGGCGTCGAGAGGATATTCAGCGCCACCGCCGGGCTGACGTCCGCCGTCCAGCGCAGCTGCACGGTATGTTCGTCGATCTTCTTGAGCTGCGCGTCGATGTTGTCCGGCTGCCAACCGAGCACGTTGAGGATGAACGCCGGCGATTTGTTCATCTTGACCGCGCGGCTGTAGGAGAAGATCACGTCGTCGGCGGTCAGCGGGTTGCCGGAGGCGAACGCCGCCTGCGGCCGCAGTTTCACCGTCAGCGTTTTGGCCGCCGCATCGCTTTGCCAGCTTTCCGCCAGCACCGGCGCCACCTTGGCCGGATCGTCGCGATCCGCCTGCACCAGCCGCTGATACAGGCTGGGCACCGTCTGGATGCTGGAGAGTTCGTTGGCTTCCGCCGGATCGAGGCTGACGATGTCATCCAGCGATTGCACCACCACCAGCGTATTCGGCGGCGTGGCGGCTAACGCGGCGGCGGGCAGGGCGGCGAGCAGGAACAGCGGCAAGAGTTTGGCTTTCATCGGTGTATATCCCCTGAAGGCGCCGCAGGGCGGCGCTGAGAACGGTTTGTTATCGTTGGTTTTTACGGCGCGGGCGCCGTCGGCCTGTCACGGTAGAACCTTTACCGGTGGTGGGCAAAGGTCAATGCGCTATTTGATATTCCAGGAATATATTAGCCGCCCTGGCCGGGGGCGCCAGGGCGGTGGAGGAGGATTGTCAGAGGGTTTCGCTCAGCGTGGCGACCAGCACCGCCTTGATGGTATGCAGCCGGTTTTCCGCCTGATCGAACACCACGCTGTGCGCCGACTCGAACACCTCGTCGGTCACTTCCATGCCGCCGTGCAGATCGTACTGCTGCGCCATCTGCTTGCCGAGCGTGGTTTGGTCGTCGTGGAACGCCGGCAGGCAGTGCAGGAACTTCACGTTTGGGTTGCCGGTCAGCTTCAGCATCGCCATGTTGACCTGATACGGCCGCAGCAGCGCGATACGCTCCTGCCAGGTCTCTTTCGGTTCGCCCATCGACACCCACACGTCGGTGTAGAGGAAGTCGGCGTCTTGCACCCCTTCGGCGATGTCTTCTGTCAGGGTGAGTTTCGCGCCGGTTTGTTGCGCCAGCGCCTGGCACTCGGCCACCAGCTTCGGCTGCGGCCAGCAGGCCTTCGGCGCCACCAGCCGCAGATCCATGCCCGCCAGCGCGGCGGCTTCCAGCAGCGTGTTGCCCATGTTGTTGCGCGCGTCGCCGACGTACGCCAGTTTCACCTCGCTCAGCGCCTTGCCCGGCAGGTGTTCCTGCACGGTGAGCAGATCCGCCAGCAGCTGAGTAGGGTGGAACTCGTCGGTCAGGCCGTTCCACACCGGCACGCCGGCGTGCTGCGCCAGGGTTTCCACCAGCGCCTGGCCGTAACCGCGATACTGAATACCGTCGTACAGGCGGCCCAGCACCCGGGCGGTGTCTTTCATCGACTCTTTATGGCCGATCTGGCTGCCGCTCGGGCCGAGATAGGTCACCTGCGCGCCCTGATCGAATGCGGCAACTTCGAAAGAGCATCGCGTGCGGGTCGAGTCTTTTTCGAAGATGAGCGCAATGTTTTTGCCCTGCAGCCGGCGCTGTTCCCGCCCCTGCTTTTTGGCCTGCTTCAGATCGGCCGCCAGCTTCAGCAGCGCCTGCAGTTCGGCGGGGGTGAAATCCATTAACCTCAGAAAGTGACGTTGGTAGAACGCATTGCCGGTGCTCATAGTCCGATTCCCTGATTGCTTAATTGAATTAAAATTCACTTTATATGTATGAATATTCAATTTCAACCCCGACGAGGAAATCTTTCACGTTTATCGTGGAAGCAACGTCGGCGGTGTGTGAAAATAGAAGGAATGAAGGCCATTTGACTTGAGGATATAGGCATGGCAAACCGCGAATTGCTGGAAGAACAACGTGAAGAGACCCGCCTGATCATCGAAGAGCTGCTGGAAGACGGCAGCGATCCGGACGCGCTCTACACCATCGAGCACCATCTGTCCGCCGAGAAATTTGAGGTTCTGGAGCAGGCCGCCGTTGAAGCCTTCAAGCTGGGCTACGAAGTGACCGACGCCGAAGAGCTGGAAGTGGAAGACGGTTCGCTGGTGATGTGCTGCGACGTGATCAGCGAAGTCGGCCTGAACGCCGAACTGATCGACGCCCAGGTTGAGCAGCTGGTGGCGCTGGCGGAACGCTGCGGCGTCAACTACGACGGCTGGGGCACCTACTTCGAAGATCCGAACGGTGAAGACGGTGAGGATGACGAAGACGGCGACTACATCGACGAAGACGACGACGGCAAACGCCACTAATTCCTTTCCGATTAATGCCTGTGGGCTGGCTTTCGCCGGCCCCTGATAAACGCCATGACATACCAATCCCTGTTAGCCCCGATTTTAAGCTTCCTGCACTGTGAAACCCCCGACGCCTGGGTCGACGCCGCGCGCCGTCCGGAAAACCTGCAGCTGTTGCTGACCGACCATCTGGTGTGCGAGCTGAAAGCCGCGCAGACCGGCATGTGGCTGATCCGCCGTTACGTGGCGGACAAAGAGAGCGGCGACGCGCTGTTGGCGCTGCTGCGGCCCTACGAGGCGTTTCTGCACGAAGCGCAGGGCGCGCCCGACACGCTGTTCCGCCAGGGCCAGTTCACCCGCAAGATCCTGCCGAAAAACGGCTCGGCCTACGGCCAGGATCTGGCGGATCGCATGGTGCTGTTGATCAAGGAAGAGCTGCATCACTTCTCGCAGGTGCTGGAGATCATGCAGGCGCGCGGGATCCCGTATCGCAAGATCACCGCCAGCCGCTACGCCAAGGGCATGATCCGCGAGATCCGCACCCACGATCCGGCGACGTTGATCGACAAACTGATCTGTGGCGCCTACATCGAAGCGCGATCCTGCGAACGCTTCGCCAAGCTGGCGCCGCACCTGGACGATGAGCTGAACCGCTTTTACGTCTCGCTGCTGCGATCCGAAGCGCGTCACTATCAGGACTACCTGACATTGGCCGAGCAGATCGCCGGCGGCGACATCAGCGAACGGGTGGCGCATTTCGGCCGCCTCGAAGCTGAACTGATCCTGTCGCCGGACAGTGAGCTGCGCTTCCACAGCGGCGTGCCCGCCGCCGCCTGAGGTTGAGGCGCGCCCTTACTGCGGCGCGCCCAGCAACAGATCCACCGCCTTTTCCGCCAGCATGATGGTCGGCGCATTGGTGTTGCCGCTGGTGAGCTGCGGCATCACCGAGCAGTCGATCACCCGCAGCTGTTCAAAACCGTGCACCCGCAGCTGCGGATCGGTCACCGCCTCCTGGGGCGAGGGCCCCATGCGGCAGCTGCCCACCGGGTGATACACCGTCTTGCAGAAGTTGCGCACGAACTCCTCCAGCTGCGCTTCGTCGCGCGTCCACTCCGGCTGCGGCATCAGCAGATCTTTGATCAGCGGCTTCAGCGCCGCGGTTTGCAGGAAATCCAGACCGAACTTCACCGCGCGCACGCTGCCGGCCAGATCGTCCGGGTGGCCGAGGTAGTTGGCGTGCAGCTTGACCGGATCGCGCGGGTTGCTGCTGCGCAGCAGCACTTCGCCGCGCGCCTTCGGCTGCAGGTAACCGACCTTGAGCGTGAAGCCGTGAATGTTCGGCAGCGGCTCGCCGGGCACGTCGTCCCAGCTGTCCAGCAGCGGCAGGAAGTGGATCTGCACGTCCGGCCGGCCGTCGCCCTGGCTGTCGGTGAAGGCGGCGCCTTCCAGCACGTTGGACGAGAGCACCCCGCTGCGAAACGCCAGCCACTGCGCGCCGTGGCTCAGCGCCTGCAGGCCGCGATCGGCGCCGAACAGGCTGATCGGCTCGCGGGTGCTGACGTTGATCGACATGTGCAGATGGTCGTGGAAGTTTTTGCCCACCGGCAGATCCGCCCGCACCTCGATGCCCAGCTGCTGCAGGTGGTCACGCGGGCCGATGCCGGACAGCATCAGCAGCTTCGGCGAACCGACCGCGCCGGCGCTGACGATCACCTCTTTGGTGGCGCGGGCGGTGACTTCCGCGCCGCCATTCTGGCTGTAGACCACGCCGGTGGCGACGTTGCCCTCGAAGGTCAGCCGGTGCGCCAGGGCGTTCAGTTTCACCACCAGCCGCCGTTCGTCGCGCACCGCCTTCAGGTAGGTGCGGGCGGTGCTGGCGCGCTCGCCGTTGTGGGTGGTGGTTTGGTAGAAACCGACGCCGTGCTGGCTGTCGCCGTTGAAGTCGTTGCGATAGGGCAGGTTCAGCTCCTGGCCGGCGCGGATAAACGCCATGCTGAGCGGATGGCGGTAGCGGTTTTCGCTGACCGGCAGCAGCCCGTCGGCGCCGTGGTAGTCGTCCGACAGGCTTTCGTTGGCCTCGGCGCGTTTGAAGTAGGGCAGCACCTCGCGGTAGCTCCAGCCGGCGCAGCCGTAGCGCTCGGCCCAGTCGTCGTAATCCTGCGGCTGGCCGCGCAGGTAGATCATGCCGTTGACCGAACTGCTGCCGCCCAGCACCTTGCCCTGCGCGATCTGCATGCGGCGGTTATTGGCGTGCGGTTCCGGCTCCGTTTCATAGGGCCAGCTTTTTTTGGCGATGATCTTGGCCACCCCGGCCGGCATCTTGATGAACAGGTTATTGTCGTCGCCGCCGGCTTCCAGCAGCAGCACCCGCGCCTGGGTGCGGCGGATCAGCTGCGCCGCCAGCACGCAGCCGGCGGAACCGGCGCCGACGATGATGTAATCAAAGGTATTTTCCGACATGACAGCTCTCCGTGCGCGATTGGGATACTGGCAGAGTAACGCGGGGGAAAAGGCGGTCAATTTGCGATCGTTAATTTATTAACGAACTTCACATTAAATTTACATCGTGGTTTTTAGCGTCAGTTTATCTGCTTGAAAAACGGCGTTATAGCGAGTTTTACTGATTGATTGCGATATTAATAAAAAGGCGCAGCAGGCTGCGCCCTGATGAAGAGGCGGGGGAGGATTACAGCGTTTTCAGCATGGTGACTTCACAATCGACATGGCCGGTGGCGCCCATCGCGTGGTCGATGTGTTCGAAGCCCAGATGTTCGTACAGCGCGACGGCCTGCGTCAGGCTGGCGGTGGTCTCGAGGTAACAACAGCGGAAGCCGTGCTGGCGGGCGAAATCCAGCGCCTGCAGCGCCAGGCGTTTCGCCAATCCCTTGCCGCGCAACACCGGCAGGAAATACATCTTCTGCAATTCGCAAATATCGTCTGCGCCGCCCTGCAGCGGCGCGATGCCGCCGCCGCCGGCGACCTGGCCGTCCACCTCGATCACCCAGTAAGCGCTGCGCGGCAGGCTGTAGAGCTGATACAGGGTGTCCAGATTGGGATCGGAGACGGTATAGCCTTTATCCGCCGTCAGGCCGTGCTCGGCGGAGACTTCGCGAATGACGTGAGCAATGGCGGCATTGTCTTCCGCCGTGATGGGGCGCACCAGCAGGCGCGCCGGGGTTGCTGTTGTCATGTTTACACTCGCCATTGAAAGAGACCACGTTCGTTTTTCGTTTTTATCGCAGCGCGAAACGCGCCGGGGGTTATTTCCCGGCGGCGTCCCTGCAGCAGTAATATCTTGTAATAACATCTAACCCGGCCCGGATGCAACGGCGATAAAAAAACAGCGGGGAAGACCCCGCTGTTTTCAGGCGTTGGCGTGAGCCGGTGGATTACAGCGCGGCGATGGTCGCCTGCTGTTCCTGCAGCTTCACTTTGCCTTCTTTGCAGGCCGCCAGACGATCGCGTTCTTTGGCCACCACTGCTTCCGGCGCGCGCGCCACGAAGCCTTCGTTCGCCAGCTTGCCTTCGATCGAAGCGATTTCCGCATCCAGCTTGCCCATCTCTTTGGCCAGACGCGCGATCTCGGCGTCCTTGTCGATGAAACCGGCCATCGGGATCAGCAGCTCGGCGCCGTCCACCAGCTTGGTGACGGAGACCGGGCCTTTCTCACCGGCCGGCAGCAGCGCGATGGATCCCAGGCGCGCCAGGCGGGCGATAAAGCTTTGGTTCTCCTGCACGCGGCGCTGGGCGTCGGCGCTGCAGTTGCGCAGCAGCACGTCGAGCGCTTTGCTTGGCGCGATGTTCATCTCGGCGCGGATGTTGCGCACGGCGATGATGGTTTGCTTGATCCACTCCAGATCGTTCAGCGCCTGCTCGTCTTCCAGCGCGGCGTCATAAGCCGGGAACGGCTGCAGCATGATGGTGTCTGCGGTCGTGCCGGTCAGCGGCTTCACGCGCTGCCAGATGGTTTCAGTGATGAACGGAATGATCGGGTGCGCCAGGCGCAGCAGCGCTTCCAGCACGGTGATCAGCGTGTGGCGGGTGCCGCGCTGTTCCGCTTCGCTGCCGTTGCTCACGACAGGCTTGGTCAGCTCCAGATACCAGTCGCAGAACTGGTTCCAGGTGAATTCGTACAGGATGTTGGCCGCCAGATCGAAGCGGTAGGTATCCAGCGCTTCGCGGTAGGCTTTCACCGTGCGGTTGAATTCGGCCAGGATCCAGCGATCCGCCAGCGACAGCACTTTCTCGCCGCCGTTGAAGCCGCAGTCGTGCGCTTCGGTGTTCATCAGCACGAAGCGGCTGGCGTTCCACAGCTTGTTACAGAAGTTGCGGTAGCCTTCCAGGCGCTTCATGTCCCAGTTGATGTCGCGGCCGGTCGAGGCCAGCGCCGCCAGGGTGAAGCGCAGGGCGTCGGTGCCGTGCGGCTCGATGCCGTTCGGGAACTGCTTCTCGGTGCGCTTGCGGATCTTCTCCGCCAGCTGCGGCTGCATCATGTTGCCGGTGCGTTTTTCCAGCAGATCTTCCAGCGAGATGCCGTCGACCATGTCCAGCGGATCGATCACGTTGCCTTTCGACTTGGACATCTTCTGGCCTTCGTCGTCGCGGATAAGACCGGTCATGTAGACGGTCTTGAACGGCACCTGCGGCTTGCCGTTTTCATCCTTGATGAAGTGCATGGTCAGCATGATCATGCGCGCGATCCAGAAGAAGATGATGTCGAAGCCGCTGACCATCACGCTGGTCGGGTGGAAGGTTTTCAGCGCCTCGGTCTGCTCCGGCCAGCCCAGGGTGGAGAAGGTCCACAGGCCGGACGAGAACCAGGTGTCCAGCACGTCTTCGTCCTGGGTCAGCGCCACGTCGGCGCCCAGGTTGTTCTCGCTGCGCACTTCTTCTTCGCTGCGGCCTACGTAGACTTTGCCGTTCACGTCGTACCAGGCCGGGATGCGGTGGCCCCACCATAGCTGACGAGAGATGCACCAGTCCTGGATGTCGCGCATCCAGCTGAAGTACATGTTTTCGTACTGCTTCGGCACGAACTCGATTTGGCCCTGTTCGACCGCTTCCACCGCCACTTTGGCCAGCGGCGCGGTGCGCACGTACCATTGGTCGGTCAGCATCGGCTCGATCACCACGCCGCCGCGGTCGCCGTAAGGCACCGTCAGGTCGTGTGGTTTGATCTCGTCCAGCAGGCCCAGATTTTCGAAGGCGGCAACCACCGCTTTACGCGCTGCGAAGCGCTCCAGGCCACGGAACTCGGCCGGGATCTCGCTGCAGTAGTCGGTGCAGACTTCGCCCAGGGTGTTGAACACTTCCGCTTCCTGACGGATGTCGCCGTCGAAGGTCAGAATGTTGATCATCGGCAGGCCGTGGCGCTTGCCGACTTCGTAGTCGTTGAAATCGTGCGCCGGGGTGATCTTCACGCAGCCGGTGCCTTTTTCCATATCGGCGTGTTCGTCGCCGACGATGCGGATGCGGCGGCCGACCAGCGGCAGAATGATCTCTTTGCCGATCAGGTCCTTATAACGCGGATCTTCCGGGTTGACCGCCACGCCGGTATCGCCCAGCACGGTTTCCGGACGGGTGGTGGCGACCACCAGGTAGTCTTTGCCCTCGGCGGTTTTCGCGCCGTCGGCCAGCGGGTAGCGCAGGTGCCACATGGAACCTTTGGATTCGCGGTTTTCCACTTCCAGATCGGAGATGGCGGTGCGCAGCTTCGGATCCCAGTTCACCAGGCGCTTGCCGCGGTAGATCAGATCTTCTTTGTGCAGACGGACAAACACTTCGCGCACCGCGTTCGACAGGCCTTCGTCCATGGTGAAGCGCTCGCGCTCCCAGTCCACGGAGTTGCCCAGACGGCGCATCTGGCGGGTGATGGTGCCGCCGGATTCCGCTTTCCACTGCCAGATCTTGTCGATGAACGCGTCACGGCCGTAGTCGTGGCGGGTTTTGCCTTCTTCTGCGGCGATCTTGCGCTCCACCACCATCTGGGTGGCGATGCCGGCGTGGTCGGTGCCCGCCTGCCACAGGGTGTTTTTACCCTGCATGCGCTGATAGCGAATCATGGTGTCCATGATGGTCTGCTGGAACGCGTGGCCCATGTGCAGGCTGCCGGTGACGTTCGGCGGCGGGATCATGATGCAGAAGCTTTCCTGGCTGGTATCGCCGTTCGGCTTGAAGTAACCCTGATTCTCCCAGTGATCGTACAGCTTCTGTTCGATCTGTTTTGGGTCGTATGCGGTATCGAGCTGACTGTTTGTCTTTTCCATTCTTTATCGTATTCAGTGAGTTGGCGGCGTAGCCGTGGTCAAATGGAAGCCGACGCTGCGATAGGCCTTGTAACGGTCGCGCGCCAACTGTTTCAGAGTGTCTTCGTAAGGAACGAAGTCTACCACTTCATGGAAAGCGGTAGCAAAATCGGCAAACTGCGGCAGCAGGGCGATCAGCAGATCGCGCGGGGCGTTGCCGCGCTTGCCGGGCCAGCACAGTTCCACCGGCGCGCCGTAGTGCGGCCCTTCGCCGGCCAGGTTGTGCGGCACGAATTCATGCGGCTCGCGCTGCCACAGCGCTTCGTCCAGCCGCTGGGCCTGCTCCTGGCTCTCGCAGGCGATCAGCACCCGCTTGCCGGAACGGAAGCCGTTGGCGGCAACGGCGCAGGCCACGGCCTCATGGGCGCTGAGCGCGCCTGACGGTTCCGCGTTGTCGAGCAAATAAAACGTCGCCTGTTTCATTAAGGATCCACCGCTGCCGATAAAAAAACAGGGCACAACATGTAGGTTGCGCCCTTTTTGGGAACGGAGCAGATAACTCTACCCCTTCGCTGCTGAGAGGATTATATACCCAATAGATTTCAAGTTGCAGCTAGGCGGCAAGTTCGTTCATCCCCAGGAGCTGACATCAAGTCAGTGACTGGGGTGAACGAATGCGGCCAACAACGCTGCGGCTTGAAAGATGAAGGGTATTTAATCGTCGCCGTTCAGGCCTGCACGGTTCAGTAAGAACTGCGACAGCAGCGCCACCGGGCGGCCGGTCGCACCCTTGGCTTTACCGGAGCGCCAGGCGGTGCCGGCGATATCCAGGTGCGCCCAGGTGTACTTGCGGGTGAAGCGCGACAGGAAGCAGGCAGCGGTGATGGCGCCGCCAGGGCGGCCACCGATGTTCGCCATGTCGGCGAAGTTGGAGTCCAGCTGCTCGTAGTACTCGTCGGCCATCGGCAGGCGCCAGGCGCGGTCGCCGGCCTGCTCGGAAGCGCCCAGCAGCTCGTGCGCCAGCGGGTTGTGGTTCGACATCAGGCCGGTGATATGGTGGCCCAGGGCGATCACGCAGGCGCCGGTCAGGGTGGCGATGTCGATCACCAGCTCCGGCTCGAAGCGCTCGACGTAGGTCAGGGTGTCGCACAGCACCAGGCGGCCTTCGGCGTCGGTGTTGAGCACCTCGACGGTCTGGCCGGACATGGTGGTCAGCACGTCGCCCGGACGGTACGCCCGGCCGCCCGGCATGTTTTCACAGCCGGCCAGCACGCCGATCACATTCAGCGGCAGGTTCAGCTCCGCCACCACGCGCATCACGCCGTACACGGTCGCCGCGCCGCACATGTCATATTTCATCTCGTCCATGCCGTCGGCCGGTTTGATCGAGATGCCGCCGGAGTCGAAGGTCAGCCCTTTGCCTACCAGCACGATCGGCTTAGCGTCCGGATTTGGGTTGCCCTTATATTCCATCACCGACATCAATGATTCGTTCTGCGAACCGGCGCCGACCGCCAGGTAGGCGTTCATGCCCAGCTCTTTCATCTGCTGTTCGCCGATGACGCGGGTGGTGATGTTGGTGCTGAAGGCGTCCGCCAGTTGGCGGGCCTGCGAGGCCAGGTAGCCGGCGTTACAGATGTTCGGCGGCATGTTGCCGAGATCTTTGGCCGCCTTGATGCCGGAAGCCACCGCCAGGCCGTGCTGAATCGCGCGCTCGCCGCTGGTGAGCTCACGGCGGGTCGGCACGTTGAACACCATTTTGCGCAGCGGACGACGCGGCTCCACCTTGTTGCTTTTCAGCTGATCGAAGGTGTAGAGCGTCTCTTTGGCGGTTTCCACCGCCTGACGCACTTTCCAGTAGGTGTTGCGGCCTTTCACGTGCAGTTCGGTCAGGAAGCAGACCGCTTCCATTGAGCCGGTGTCGTTGAGGGTATTGATGGTTTTCTGGATCACCTGCTTGTATTGGCGCTCATCGAGCTCGCGCTCTTTGCCGCAGCCGATCAGCAGGATGCGCTCGGAGAGAATGTTGGGCACATGGTGCAGTAGCAGCGTCTGCCCGACCTTGCCTTCCAGTTCGCCACGGCGCAGCAATGCGCTGATATAACCATCACTGATTTTGTCGAGTTGTTCTGCGATAGGGGACAGGCGGCGCGGTTCGAAAACGCCGACTACAATACAGGCACTGCGCTGTTTTTCCGGGCTACCGCTTTTTACACTGAACTCCATGCACTCTCCTGAATCTTAAAGACAAAGGCGGACGCTACGGCTAGAATAATCGACTCCGTAACGATCTCCCGCCATTTGAGTTAACGGATTATGTTAACCTGAACGGCGTAAATTGCTCTGTTTTGGCGACTATAAGCAAGTTCCTATAGGACACCCAAACGGCTTGATGTTGTAATACTATTTTAGCTGTGAAGGTTGCCATATGATGAGAATAAATGGCGGATTAGCGATGAAATTATCGATTTTCCTGCAAAAAGACAAGTTTTCACAGGCGTAATAAGCGTGATCATCATAAGATATCTGGTACGGGAAACGCTCAAGAGCCAAATCGCCATCCTGTTCATCCTGCTTCTGATCTTCTTTTGTCAGAACCTGGTCAGGGTGTTGGGCGACGCGGTGGACGGCAATATCCCGACAAACTTAGTACTCTCTCTGCTCGCTCTGGGCGTGCCGAAGATGGCGCAGCTCATCCTGCCTTTGAGCCTGTTTCTCGGCTTGCTGATGACGCTTGGGCGGTTGTATACCGAGAGCGAAATCACCGTCATGCATGCCTGCGGGCTGGGCAAACGCACCCTGATTATCGCCGCCATGATCCTGGCGCTGTTCACCTCTGCGGTCGCGGCGGTGAACGTGTTTTGGGCCGGCCCCTGGGCCTCGCGCTATCAGGACGTGGTGGTGAACGAAGCCAAGGCCAACCCGAGCATCGCCGGGCTGGCGGAAGGGCAGTTCAAACCCTCGCAGGACGGCAACGCGGTGCTGTTTATCGGCAACGTGAAGGGCAGCACCTTTAACGACGTGTTCCTGGCGCAGCTGCGGCCGAACGGCAACCAACGCCCGTCGGTGGTGGTGGCCGAGCACGGCAACATCGTGCAGCAGAAAGACGGCTCGCAGGTGGTGACGCTCGACAAGGGCACGCGTTTTGAAGGCACCGCGCTGCTGCGCGACTTCCGCATTACCGACTTCACCGACTACAAGGCGGTGATTGGCCACCGTACCGTGGCGGCGGACAACACCGAATCCGAACAGATGTCGATGCAGACGCTGTGGGAATCCGACGATCCGGACGCGCGCGCCGAGTTCCACTGGCGCCTGACGCTGGTGGTGTCGGTGGCGCTGATGGCGCTGCTGGTGGTGCCGCTCAGCGTGGTGAACCCGCGCCAGGGCCGCGTGCTGAGCATGCTGCCGGCCATCCTGCTGTATCTGATCTTCTTCCTGCTGCAGACCTCGCTGCGCTCCAACGCCGGCAAGGGCAAGCTGGATCCGATGCTGTGGCTGTGGCTGGTTAACGGCGTTTACTTCGCGATCGCGCTGGCGCTGAACCTGTGGGATACCGTGCCGATGCGCAAGCTGCGCGCACGCCTGAGAGGAGCGGCCTGATGTTTGGCGTATTAGACCGGTATATCGGTAAAACGATTTTCAACACCATCATCATGACGCTGTTCATGCTGGTGTCGCTGTCCGGCATCATCAAGTTCGTCGATCAGCTGCGCAAGGTCGGCCAGGGCGAATACACCGCGCTGAGCGCCGGCATGTATACCCTGCTGAGCGTGCCGAAAGACATCGAGATCTTCTTCCCGATGGCGGCGCTGCTCGGCGCGCTGCTCGGCCTGGGCCAACTGGCGACGCGCAGCGAACTGGTGGTGATGCAGGCTTCCGGCTTCACCCGCCTGCAGATCGCCGGCTCGGTGATGAAAACTGCCATTCCGCTGGTGCTGCTGACCATGGCGATCGGCGAGTGGGTGGCGCCGCAGGGCGAGCAGATGGCGCGCAACTACCGCGCCCAGCAGATGTACGGCGGCTCGCTGCTCTCCACCAAGAGCGGGCTGTGGGCGAAGGATGGCAACGACTTCATCTACATCGAGCGCGTCTCCGGCGACAAAGAACTCTCCGGCGTGAACATCTACCACTTCAACGATCAGCGTCGCCTGGAAACGGTGCGCTATGCCGCTACCGCCAGCTTCGAGAACGGCCTGTGGCAGCTTTCGCAGGTGGACACCTCGGATCTGACCAACCCGAAACAGGTGACCGGCACCCAGACGCTGACCGGCGAATGGAAAACCAACCTGACCCCGGACAAACTGGGCGTGGTGGCGCTGGATCCGGATTCGCTCTCCATCAGCGGGCTGCACAACTACGTGAAGTACCTGAAGCAGAGCGGCCAGGAAGCCAACCGTTACCAGCTCAACATGTGGAGCAAAATCTTCTCGCCGCTGTCGGTGGCGGTGATGATGCTGATGGCGCTGTCGTTCATCTTCGGCCCGCTGCGCAGCGTGCCGATGGGCATCCGCGTGGTGACCGGCATCAGCTTCGGCTTCCTGTTCTACGTGCTGGATCAGATTTTCGGCCCGCTGAGCCTGGTGTACAGCATGCCGCCGGTACTGGGCGCGCTGCTGCCGAGCATGCTGTTCCTGCTGATCAGCGTGTATATGCTGCTCAAACGCAGGTAGCGGGGCGATCGGTAGTGAAGAAAGGCGTGGCCGCGGGGCCGCGCCTTTTTTGTTGGTGCGGCATGCCCCCGCCTGCGGTTTTTGTCGCGTTATAGTCACTTCACGGCAAAGCAGGGAGAAGGAGCAGGCAGCCAATGGAAGACGAATATAATCTCAGCAACATTATCGGCAAGCGCCTCGAAGCTGCACTAGGGGAGTTGGGCGATCTCCTGTGGGCGTATGTGGTGTTATCCAAAAAAGACATTGCCTGCATCTTTGGCGTTACCAACTACCCGAGTGAATGGGTAAAAAAGTATCAAGAGCAGGGGTTGCAGTACATTGATCCGGTGGTGCTTACCGCCCGCAACCGCCTGACCCCGTTCGCCTGGGACGAGCAAATCATGGCGGACGCAGGGCTGCACTTTCCCGAACTGTTCGAACAGGCTCGCGAGTTCGGTGTGACGCACGGCTATACCTTCGTGCTGCACGATTACAACGACAATCTCGTCACGCTTTCCTTTGCCTTCAATGCGGAACAGAAAATGGCAGCCATCCAGGCGCTCACCGAACGTAAAGGCGATATTTCGGTATTGCTGGCCTCGCTGCATGAGTCGTATCTGGCGCTGGCCCCACTGACAGCAAAAAACGCCGCAGCCCTGGAGAGAAACGCCCGCTTTACCGACAGGGAAAACGAAATCCTCTATTGGGCCAGCGTGGGTAAAACCTACCAGGAAACGGCGATAATCCTCGGCATAAAGACCGGCACCATCAAGTTTCATATGTCCAACGTCGTCAAAAAGTTGGGGGGCACGAATGCCCGACATGCCGTGCGCCTGGGGATGGAGCTGCGGCTGATTAAACCGGTGGAGTGACGGGCTAGTTAGCCCGTGGAATACTGAGGCAACGACTGCGCAGAACTCATCAGCCGGGATACGTCTAAAGAGAGAAAATACCGGCTGGCGAGCAGCGTCTTTCGAATCGGGAAATGACGGGCGTTAAATCGGTATTGATTTGGCACTGAGGCGATTAACGTAAAGGCAGCAATAACGTATCGGCCCCGAACTCTGCGATATGAAATAATCACCAGACTGAACTTATAAAGGTCTAGTAAGGGACTGTACTTTAGTCTAACTAGTTTCTCATCCTTTGAAGCGATACACTTTCCCGGTAATGTTTTGATAAAAAATACAAAAAAAAACCTGACCCCGTAGGGCCAGGTTGCCAATATTGGCCAACACCAGGGAAAATTTTCTTGCACCATCTTAAAGCTATTAACTCCGCAGAGGCAAGCGATCTCAGCTGCTTTTTAAGCATTAACCAGCCATTTTGTTAGGTATGTACGCTATTTTCTGGTGATTTAAGATAACGTCCATCCAACGTGAATAACCTCTATCTTTTGATAGCCTCGTTTCGATTTTTATTTCCCGCCTGATATTCAGCAATGAAAAAATATTGTTCCTGGAATGTTACGCAACCTCATTCTTTATTGTCTGACACATGGGTATGCAATTATTTGCAGCATTGTCATTGCCGCTGGGGATTATTTTATTTTTGATAGGGGCTGAGTGAGACAGTGGGGATGGGGCGGGTTGCGTGGCGTACTCCTGAACGTATCTCGCTAGCGCGGTGAGCGGTTCTGGCTAGTGGGTGTGAGTGATGTACGGCACATGAATCATCATTGCTCTGTGCGACGAGGCTGGAATCGGATGGTATTGCGTGAGTGTGGCGCCTGATCCTGGATGCTCGTTGCAACAGCCTGTGGATGTAGCATGTTCATCACCAACGTGGTTGGGAAGGGCGCGCAGCGGTAAGGCGGGGCGGACAAACGTGTGTTGCGGCGGTTTTTTCGACACTTAACTCATTGAACAACGGATAAGTGTTGCGTGCTGGTCGCGGGAAGGTATAATTCACCCGTTTTCCGCATACTACTTCAGTGCCGAAGTGGCGAAATCGGTAGACGCAGTTGATTCAAAATCAACCGTAGAGATACGTGCCGGTTCGAGTCCGGCCTTCGGCACCATTAAGTACCGCGCGAACAAGAAGCCACCGAGAGGTGGTTTTTTTGTGTCTGGAATTCAGTATCTGCAAGGCTTCCCTCGCCTTTTCACTCAACCTAAGTCAATTCTGACTCAATCTGCATCAACTTACTGGTGCGGGGACAACTGGAGGCATATCCCGGTTCGATAATGTTTGTACCAACGGGGGACATAAGCATGGCGTTAACAGAGATCAAAGTCTGTATAAGGCCATAGAAATGTCTGAACGTCTTGAAGTTGCAGCCTGGCTTCAACAGCGTGCCACAGCTATTATGCGTTATATAGTGCAGAGCGGACTGGTTGATTATAATCCTGCGCAGAAGAGGATAGGGGCAGTTGCTTCTGGAAATAGACAATGTCGTCCGGCTTTGGAGCTAAAGTACATCCCTGAGTTATTAAAGAAAATAAATGGTTATACTGGTAGACCACTTACCGCTGGGCTGCGTAACTCACTCTACTTATCTTTATTCGTTCCAGTGAGCTGCGCTTGGCTCGCTGGTCAGGGATAGATTTTGAAACGTCAATGTGGGTGACCCCTTCTGAACGAGAGCCTATGTCTGGCGTGAGACATTCTCACCGGGATCAAAAATTCGTACACCTCATCTGGTGCCGCTTTCATAATGCCTTGAATGTACATATAGTTGCGAGCATCATCGCAAACATATGCTCATGGATTCTTCAATGCAATGACCTCTGACAAAACCCTAAAGCAAGCGATATCAAATATTACTATCTGGCGCAAAGGCAAACAGCGTGCGCCACATAAGCCATTATTGCTGCTGCACGTCCTCTCACACTATCGGCAGGGTCATGAGCGTCTGTTTAACTATAGTTCTGAAATCTACGAGCCTCTGATGGATCTTCTGGAACGTTATGGACCGCAGCGTCGTGACCAGCGCCCGGACATGCCATTCTGGCGTCTGAAGGGCGATGGCTTCTGGGAACTACAAAACGCGGAACTGTGCTCAACCAATGGTAGTCGCCAGCCGCCCCGTCGTGAACTCATCGAATATAATGTCGCGGGTGGATTTGATGCCGATAGTTTTGCGTTGGTGGCAAAAAATCACAGGTTAATTGATACGCTGGCGCAGCAGCTCCTGGAGGCGCATTTCCCGGCCAGTATTCAGGAAGACATCGCTGATGAGATGGGGTTTGATATTCGCACCTCTCTCCGTCAACGCGATCCGAAGTTCCGTCAAATGGTGCTACGTGCTTACAATTATCAGTGCGCGATCTGCGGCTTCAACATGCGCCACGACAATGCGCCAATTGCCCTGGAAGCTGCTCATATCAGATGGAAGCAGAACCATGGCCCTTGTGAAGTACCTAATGGCCTGGCATTGTGCGCCATCCATCATAAAGCGTTTGATCGTGGTTCGATTGGTTTGGATGAAAATATGCGTGTGATGGTTTCCGGCGCGGTAAATGGTGGCGGGGTGGTGCAGCGGCTGTTCTGGGATTTTGCGGGAAAGGCGATTACGTTGCCACCGATTAAAGAAAATTATCCTGGCGAGCGGTTTGTGGAATGGCATAGGAAAGAGGTGTTCAGAGGTGAGCATTGATCTGAGGTAGGGCAGTTATTTTGCATGTGGTATACAAACCATTCAGCCTTGATGATGACTAAATGGTTTGTCGGCAGCGATAATTACGATGCTTTACGTTCTGCAAGTTCGGAGCTACTGGCATAAGGGACTTTTCCAGAAGGTACAACCTTTGCCGCTGCGATCAAATGCACATCCTGATCGTCAAAGAAAATGTGTGGCTTAAACGCCTTTAGAACTTTTGTTTTCTCTACACCGCCCAGAAAAAAAGCCTCATCGACATAAACTCCCCAGCTTCTGAGCGTTTTAATGACGCGCATTTCCGAAGGGCTGTTTCTGGCCGTCACTAGTGCAATACGGACGGGAGAATACTCAACGCGGGTTGGCAGTCGTTCCTGAAGCTTAGCTATTTTTTTTAACAGAGTGGCATATGGCCCTTCTTCCATAGGAATATCCTGCTGTGCATCCTCCAGAGCGTGAAAAGCGGCCATTCCTTGAGTCTTATAAACCAGTTCACTTTGATCTGAAAAAAGGACTGCATCACCGTCAAAAGCAATGCGCACTTGCCCCTCCGGGATATCGGAGGCGTCGGAAGGCGGATCTTTCAGGATTGCAGCAGCGCAGAATCGGGAATCAATCACCTTTTGCGCATCTTCAACGTTAGTTGTTAAAAATAGATCCACATCAAATGCATCAAGGTAATCGGCAACGGTTTCGCCTGCCGTAAAGGCAGAACGCGTGATATCGAGCCTGTCATGGCGGATAGTATTCAAAACGCGGATACCCGTATCAGGGCTGTTACGCGACATCACAACAACCTCAACCAACGGCGATTTATCATCCGGCTGGCGGTACCGGTTCAGACCCAGCAACGCTTTGACTAAGGGGTAGCCTGTTCCGGGCTGTAAAGGCTGGTTTTCGTGTTCCAGCATGTAGGCGCGGTACTTCTCAATGGCACTATCAGGATCGGTCGCATAGGTTTCCCGAAACATACGATCGGATTCGCTCATGTCGAAAAGCGCAGTTGCGCTGATGCCAATAACTAAAGTGTTACTTAAATCTAAAGGCATGGTTACTTTCCTAAACAATTATCGTGTAAGGGCAGTATATATCCTCAGCAGCAATGATGAGCAGGTTTCTTGGATGCAAACCGGGAGAAAAGGGTTACGCTGTTTTACTACGAAAAAATCAACCGTGGTAATGACATGTGAATTGTTTGCCATATCCGTTTAATTAAAGTTAATCGGCTAGCCTTAATGGGATGGCTGGTTGGTGATTTTTTTTCAATGGTATTATCACCAAGAGCAATACATTCACTGATTTTATCGGCAAGAGCGATCCACGAATTCTTTCAATAAGTTGATAATTAATAAGATTACTGAGCTCTACGCTCAATTAGTCATGGATGCTATTGTATAAACGGTTGAGTACAAACACTGTTGCCGCTAGTGTGAATCCCTACAGTAGATCCAGATGTATCATCTAACGTAAACTCCAAGGGTACAGGAGAAAGTACCCCTTTTTCTTTATTCATTTCAACACCAAGATTGACCTTGCAATTGAAAGTTTGTCACTATTCTATTTAAGTATCATGCTTTATTTCCTTCAATCTTTTGATATAATTGAACGTTGAAAAAAACACTTTCCGACATAAGATGGCACATCTTATTAATGTACGCACAATAAAGCCAAGTGTTTTTAAAAGGATAAATTTAACTCTATGTTTTTCAGTTATGAGACGATTCTCTACATTTCCTATTTTTGTCATTACATTGGCAATTTTCCCACCAATAAAGAAAGACATGGCAATAAACCACATCCATCTATAATGGGGGGCATTTTTACTTAAGGATAAACGAGCTTGTTCTTTTAATAAAACTTGGCGGTATCTTAATAATGATGTAGTTACACACTCATTGGCGACAGCGAAACGATCTGACATACCTGTTTTATATTTTCCCTCTTGAATGGCATTGCAGTAAGCTGGGGGTGGGGTCTGGCACCATCGAGAAGGTGATGGCAATTGTGTTATTGTTTTGGAAAGAGATTTATTTGGGCATAATTTTTTATTGAAGTCTTGAAATTCCTGTCTGATTTTATCCGGAGATACTTGATTGCTATAGTACTCAGGAATTTTATAGAAGGTGTCAAGATTTTCAGGTATTACATATTCAATAATAGATGATTTTGTACTGGCAATATTCTCTAGCGTTTCTTGAATGTACGATGCCCACTGACAAGATGACATTTCAGAAAGCCCGTTATTGTCACACATGCGGCTGTAGTCTTTCAGCTGAACAAGAAGGTATTTGGCTGCATCATTAATATCCGTAATTGTTTCCTCATATGCTGTTTTACCGACAGCTACCTCTCTGTCTGATACCCAGAAAATACCGTTGCCAACTGCTGTTAAGATGAGGAAAATATCTGTCCACTGTCTGAATTTCTCTCCTGTAGCAAAAATATCACTAATAATTACTGCCAAAATCCAACCACACAATAGCCCTATGAGGCTAAGACTTGCGAGTCCAGCTGCGTTACCCGTTGCACCTGTACCTCCTATTTCATAGGTCAATGGCAACCACTGGATAGCAGGAAGAAGGTGACAAAGCGATAATAGGCCAGGGGTTATAAGAAGAACAAAACAAATGATGAGTCCCTTTTTTCTGGCAAGTATCCATGAGCTCAAGAAAACAAAGGGTAATAATAAAATAAATAGCTCAAGAAAACATCCTCCTAAGACTACAGCAACTTTATTGGGAGACCAGTAACTGCTCAAAAGAGCACCCTGTGCGTTCATTTCTACAAAGTTGGTACTAATCACTCCCATCCCATCCAGTGTTTGCAATAAAGCGTATCCAGCGCTGTAGCAAAGCATTATGTAGGGATAAAAGAATAGGATCATAATTTACTCTCTTTTCTTGCTTTTCCCATTATTTTTATAGCATATTCAATTTGTTGTTTAATATAGCTAAAATCGAACATTGTCAATTTTTCGTCCTATTTAGAACCAATAACAACTAAATCTGCCATCGTTGTTTTCTTGATAAATAAGGCCGTACTGCCAAGTAGCTTAAGGCCTTCTTCATTAATTTTGCTTACTCTAAGTCCTGGTTGAACAATAACAACTTGGAATTTAAGAGGTGTGATTCTGGAGCGCTCTTTCATAGCAGCAAGGTCTTTTATAGTGCCTTTCAGAAAGCGAGAATGACCACGCGATCGCCACTGTTCCTCGCGACGCTTAATGTGATGGTATAAATAGGAAAGATTCAGGTGTTTCCAACGAATGCATCTCTGTGCCTGCCCACATACTTCGTAAAGATCTTTAAGTCTTGCTCCAGCTTCTTCTGAGCCTGAATACTTGCAATGGATTAAAGAGAGAACAATACAGTCATCAACTATTCTCAACCCCACTAAATCTGCTGACTCACCTTTACCATCATCATTAATAATGACATCGTAATTATCTTTAATTTCACTGTACCAACGCCATTGGATGGATAATGGATCACGAGTATAGCCCATTGATTCCACTCGAACATCAGTTCCCTTCCAATCAAATGCTACAATTTCGTCTTTGTCATAAAGGCCAATATTTTGACTTACATGGACTATATGAGCGTTGTATGAAAATGAGCCATCGGAGTAATGAATCATTACTGGATCAATTTCCATATACTCTGATAGTGATACCGGTTCAGATTCACCACGCTGTATAAAAACTTCAGGGCCAGATATCAATTGATAGGAATAACCTTTTGCTGTAGCACTTCCCGTGAGACATAATTTATATTCAGATGACGTTTCATCTGTAGAAAAAATGAGCCGCACATTACCATCTTCAAACTTTCCAGCAGTCCTAACCTCTACTAAATATAAATGAGCAGATATAGTATCAAAATGAAAAATAACTTTATCTTCAAACGCAGTAAGCAAATACTCACCCCATTGAGCTGATATTGGATATTCATTATAGGGTTCAAGTAATGGGACAGGACGCAAAAAGTTACGCGTAAGATTGTTTGGATCCGGTTCAGAACTAAAGATCTTGTCCCAGGCTTTCTTAACCCAGTTGCACCAATCAGCAATGCTGCCACCTTTTTGTGGTGACCAGACTTTACCTCTGCGTTGCGAGCATCCCCAGATTACACGGTTTCCGGATTCATAACCTAATGCAGCAATATTGCTTAAGCTTGATTGAGATGCTTCAATTAGTGATAGCCCCTCAGTGACATTTGGGCCAAAATATTGAGTAAAGCTGATTGCCCCAATTTGAGATGCGCCTAAATTTCTTGCCAAAGGATATTCAATACCATTAAATACATTAAAGACTTTTTCACCACTGACAACTTCAAATTTATCATCACAAATAGTACTGACTAGATTCTCAACTCGAAATACTTTATAGTCATTTGAGAATACAAACAAGGCGGATCTGTCTTGATCCCAATGAGCAATTAGAATTTTATAATTGGTATCTTTAAGATCTTTGTAGTTTCCCCACCGGACTGAAGTTGCCTGGACAGCTAGCACAACAAGCAAATTCTCATCTTCAGCTATTGCATGCCAGGATTCATCGAATCTGGGCAGTTTCTCCTTGTATCTTTCAGGCTCCCAATTGTCACAGTACGTTTTAAATAACATGACAGAACAACTTGGCTCAATATTCCAGAGAGAAATCTGATCGTGTAAATCACCTTTCCTTTTTAAGGCATCCACGACCTCTTGCAACCTAATCTCTCTAGCAATTCGTCCTTCAGAGAGTCGCCTTAATACGTTATCCCAATCGGCATCTGTTGAATATAGATGCTGTAATTCACCTTCAACATTAGGGTCCGCAACATTCATGACTACACTGGCTTGACCAATTTTCTGTGCTTTATTGACACGAGTAAATCGGCCAATGAACTGCAAAGTTACTGCAAGAGACTTATGATGATCATGCAAAGCGGCAATTTTCAGGTTGGGTAGATCATAGCCTTCTCCCAACATGTCTACGCAAATAACGATTCTTGATTGTCTTGATAATAATTTATTAAGACGTTTTTTTATTTCCGTTTTAGGATAATCAGAATGAACAACGATTGGATTAAAGCTCGGTGCAATTTTCTGATAAATAGTAAGTATTTCTTCTGCTCGCTGCTTACTGCTAGTACGAGCCATGAGCAAATGATCAAGGTCATTATTTAAGTCTATACGCAGTTGACCTACAGCTGTATCCGCGATTGCATGATCCATAAGGTCAGAGTAATACTCCTCTACAGGCAGCAAATTTACATTTGTAAAATAGCCTGCTCGTTGGGCTTCCCCCATTGTATAGTTATAGATAATTTTTCCACCAAGGGACTTTTTATCATTCCTAAAGGGAGTAGCTGTAAACTGCACTACACGTTTGTCTGTGAATCGTTCGCGAATTGTCTGCCATGATGAGGCTGAGATATGATGGGCCTCATCAACAAAAAGATGGCTACACGACTCGCAAAGTGCATTTAATGCTGCTTCGGAGCAGGCAGACAAAACGCTGGTCGTAGCAACCAAGACGTTTGATTCACAAGCTAATTGCTTAGCTTCTTCCGCTATCTGAATTCCCTTCTTAATAATTGCGACATTAGGGAGTGTAATGTTTGGCGGAACGACTGTTAGCTCTGGCAAATATCCCAACTCAATGAATTTTTTGGATATTTGTGTTCGGAGAGAGTCAGACGGGACTATGAGCAAAATTCGCTCGCATCGCTGGTATATCATGGTAGCCAGCATTGTTTCCGTTTTTCCCGTTCCAGTGGGCAGTACGACGGTAGCAGGTTCTACCTGCAAATCAGTAGCGAAATAGCCTGCAATTGCATGAAGTGCACCCAGTTGGGGTTTTCTGAGACCTGGAGAACGGTGCTCTGGATCATCCTCTCTAAACTGAAATTGATGATACCATTGTTCATTAATATCCTCAGGTGAAGTGCTAAATACCTGCTCTGGAAATTGCTCCCAGCTTAACTCAGTATCTTCTCGCCATTTTTCGAATGTAAATGGTTCCTTAGCTTTAAGGGAAGCTACACCATCTGCGCATTTCCCCCTGGAATTTGGATCTTTCAGATAGATATAGTCTAGAGGGGGCTTTAGACCCGTCACAAGTTCAAAATATCCTTGGAAACGTGCATTTCTGACTTGAGCCGATACTGTTGTTGATCGGCAAAGTAATTTATGAACATAATTCCCCCCCACTTTTCTTACAGGGGCAGCTTTCGCGGGCAAGGTAAATTTAATTGTTAACAGGTCAAATAAGTCCATATGTACTTACCTCTTAAGATGTCCTGAAAAAGCCTGCTGACTTAATTTAGAGAAGAGGGCGTCGCTATCAATATCGCCTGACGCCATTTTATTTAAGCTATTATTGATTATTGATACAATCGAATGAAAATTAACCATAAGTTCGTCGGGCGGAATTAGAATTTCAAAATTTTTAAGTTCAACAGGAGATATATGTGGCACCGTTGTTTCTGTCGGGTAGCAATGCTTTTCGAAAGCTGGCGATTTAATACAACTGTAAATATAGTTTGTGTAAGATTCGCAACGAGGTCGTAACCTAGCTACACGCTGAACTAAGTACGTTTCTCGCTGATTTTCAGGGAATATGCATACTTTTAACCCGCTTGATATCCACGGACGGTCCATAGCAAGGATAATATCACTCGCCTTAATTAAATAATTATCTAGTTTTTCTAGTTTATTTTTTGGCCAGAATTTTGTATCAGCCCAATCTAAATACCCCGTAAGTGTATTTGCCCCTCTGCAAAGCCGTACTGATTCTGGTGCATCACTAATGTACTCATTACTTTTGAATGCAAATCCGGTAATGACCTCTGCCAATTCAGTAATGGGAGCTTTTTTTAGATTTTTTGGATTTTCAACAGGATCGCCAAACATATTCAAAAACGTAGTACGCCAAAAATCGTTAGCCAGTTTCATGGCTTGCTCGCGTTTTTGACGTATACCTTCGGCTTTATCAAGAATAGCTGCAATACGTTTTTGTTCATTAATAGGGGGAATTGGTACATTTAAGCCCTTAAGAAAAGGAAGTGTAATTCCTTTAACTGTTGCTCCTTTCCCTTCACTCTCTATTAAACTACTTTGAGATTCCAACCATCGAAAAAGATAGTCTCTATCAACAATGTCGTTGTCTTTAATAAACAAGGCTTTCAAATCTTGATTTATTGCTAAATCAATAGTATTAATTGCAACCTTACCCAATGCCATGCGTGTAGGAACTATTATATTTCCTGCTGGAATAACGCTAGTTGCCGAATTTCTCACCCCTAAAAGGGTGATTGAATCAAGCGTAGAGTCAAGAATATTTTTTTTGAAATCCTTGACTGAAGCCCATGGAATATCACCATTCCAATATTCAGAATTATTTTTATCAGGGGTACCACCACCTTTAATATCAACAAGTTCCCCTAAGGAAATCATAGGCCAGCTCACAACATCCCCTCCAGCTCATCCAAATCCGCCAGAATCTCTTTTTCCAGCTCCTTTAACCGCTTCAATATCACCTTAGGATCTTCATACTCCTCCGCCTGATACACCACCTCTTTATAGCGGTTTATAGAGAGGTCGTATTTCTGCGCTGCAATATCCTCTTTCGGTACTACAAACGCCGCCTGAGTGCGATCTTTAAAATCAACACCAGCATCAATCCCTTTCGGGTGCTGCTGTTTTAGCAATGAGGCTAATTTCTCACCCATAAAGTTATCAACGGGTAGCCCGCGTAAAGTACGGTAATGCTTCCAGCTTGCAAGCAGATGCGGCAGATCGTTCTCTTTTATCGGGTTACGCTTGTCATCCAGGCTGTAGCCATCATTTTGCAGGTCATAGAACCAGACCTCGTCCGTCTGACCGCCTTTGGTAAAGATCAGGATCGCTGTTGCCACACCAGCGTAAGGCTTAAATACGCCGGAAGGCAGGTTGATCACCGCTTCCAGTTGGTTATCTTCAACCAGCGTTTTACGCAGCGACTGGTGCGCTTTACTGGAGCCAAACAGCACGCCCTGCGGTACGATAGTGGCGCTGCGTCCACCTACTTTCAGCATTTGCAGGATCCGCGCAAGGAACAGCAGTTCGGTTTTTTTGGTTTTCACCATTGCCGACAGCGTGGAGTCGATATCTTCCTCGTCCAGTGAGCCGGTAAACGGCGGGTTCGCCAGAATCAGGTTGAAAGCGTTTTTACTGGCCTGCGGGAAATTGGTGCTGAAGCTTTGGCTCATGGTGTCCTGATAATGAATATCCGGCTCTTCCACGCCGTGCATAATCAGGTTCATGGCGGCAATACGCAGCATGGTGGTATCAAAGTCGTAGCCGTGGAACATGTTGTTATCCACATGGTCACGCCACGGCGTCAGCAGATCACCAGTAAAGATTTTTTGCTCTTCCAGCTCACCGCGTTCGTTGGTGCCAATCTCGGTATGAATAGATTCCAGCGAGCTGTATTTTTCCAGCAGGTACTCATAGCTGGTTGCCAGAAAACCACCGGTGCCGCAGGCCGGATCGCAAATCGTCTCACCACGCGCCGGGTTAGGTTCCATCATCTCAACCATCGTGCGGATAATGTGGCGCGGTGTGCGAAACTGACCGTTGATCCCGGCGGTGGTCAGCTTACTTAACAGGTATTCATAAAGATCGCCTTTGGTGTCGCCACGATCCAGCGGCAGGTTTTTGATCACCTCCACGGCTTTGGTCAGCAGTGACGGTTTCACAATCTCCAGACGGGCATCTTTCATAAAGTTGCCCAGCAGCGTCACCTTCGACGCATCGGCCTGGCCGAGCTGACGAAAATGCTGGAATACGCCGTCGCGCACTACTTCCATCATTTCATCCGAACCGAGGTTACTGTAGTGACTGAAACGGAACTCCTGCTGTTCAGGCGCAAAACGCGGTTTAAAATCAACGCCCGCGATTTGCTTACGCTTCTCGTCGCGTTGTTCCTGGGTATCCAGCATCCGGGAGTACATCAGGTAGGTGATCTGTTCGATTACAGTCAGCGGGTTAGTGATGCCGCCCACCCAGAAATCTTCCCACAGGCCGTCGATTTTACTTTTTAAGTCACCGGTGATCATTGTTACGTATAACCTGATCGGTATTTTTTAGCTCTTCCCCTACATTCCAGTCAGCAGCAAGCAAGCGGGAGTCAATCAGGCGGCGGCGGGTTTCCGCTTCATCAATAGAGAGGATATCGGCAACATGCTGGTTACGCGCTCTGGCTTCATTCAGGCGCTGGGTGAGCTGTTCGGCCTTTTCCTGCTCCTGTTGTAATGCGCGTTGAAGCGCCAGTTCACGATCGCGGCTTTCGATTTGCGCCTGTATTGCTTCTTCCAAGTGTTTTTTATCGGAACTCGCAGAAGATGGCGTCAGAGGAGGAAGAGTAAATTTGGGGCAGTCATCAACATTACCGTGGGCGTAGCGAACATACAGCCAAATTCCCAGTAAATACGCTTCCTTTAACAGCCAGTAAGTATCTTTAGCTTTGATACGTCCGCCGTGCGCGGCGCGGTTACCGTGGATACGCAGTGCATCCATTTTCATGATGATGGCTTCCGGCATCATGCTGGTGAAGACATCGGCGTTCATTAAATCATACAGATTTGCTTTGATGCCTTCAGGCAGCCGTTCCTGACGATATAACCAACGCACCATCAATTCGGTGTAGTTGCGCAGCTTCACCAAACAGCTTTCCGGATCGGAGTGAACATAGCGTTCTGCCATATACGCGAGTTCCGCCAGTTCCGGCCACTGGCTGCGCAACATTTCAAAATTGAGAGACTGCTCCATCAATCATCGCCTTATATCGTGGATACAACAGCATTTCTGGAAAGGATATCACATTACTTTTGGCAGCAAAGCGAGAGGGAGTCATAGCTGATTCATCCTAAGATAAATCGATGACTGCTGATCATTTTATTAGTCTCCAAAGCAATTCTTTATTTGAGATTGGACGCACTTATTACTGATCAAAATAATCACTATCCAACTTTGGCACTTTAAGCAACGTTGAACTAACACCCACCTCGTTATCCATCATCAGATGCACCAATCGGTTACCGTCGATAAGTACCATGCCTTCTACCGATTGCGCGTAGGCAACGGCATGCTTGGTAAAGCCAGATGTCGTGATGAATACCCCTCGTTTGGCCTTTTGTCCCACAAGTGCACCGTAGAAGGCATGTAACTCAGGGCGGCCTACGGTGTTTTGCCAGCGTTTGGCTTGCACATACACTTTTTCTAAGCCGAGCTTGTCTAAAGAAATTACGCCATCAATCCCCGCATCACCGCTGCCTCCGACACGCTTTAAATCATCGCGGTGGCCGCCGTAGTCTAAACGGTGCAGCACATCCAGCACGATGACCTCGAAGCGGCCTGGAGATACCTGGCTTAGGTTCTCCAGCAGTTCCGTTGCAACCGCATCGCGGATCTCTTTGATTGATTGTTCCAGGCGATCGTCTGGGCTATTTGTTAACATCGCTTCAGTGAGAAGGGGCTCTGTAACCGGGTCCAAATCCACCGCATCACTATTTTGTTGAAGTTTGACGTTGGTATAAGCCAAAGCGAGATGCTCGACTTCTGCTGCAGTGAGCGGGTTTGGATGCTGCTTTAACCAGTCGATGCCTTTGGCGGTTAAGCACCATTTGCCTCTGGATAAGCTGTGCGAGAGCCCAGCACGTTTCAAACGATCGTGAGCCCAGCCGGTACGGTTCTTGTAAACCAATTGGCCGCTGGCGATGGTCTCTGCCCGTTGTTCTTCGTTTAGGTTGAGCATGTCTGCTGCTGCATCTTGCACATCTCGAGCAAGTGCGCCTTCGGGCTTGGTTGCCAAAAAGCGAAGCACTGGCTCGATGAATTGGTCGTAGGTTGGTACTGACATGCTGAGGTTCCCTGTTATTCTTTATTACTCCTATGATACTGCACAAACCCGGTTTTGAAGTTGACAGGTAGCACGCTGTTGCAGGCAACTTTTAACCGATAGCTGCCTCTTTCAACTCCAACTTCACCATCAACTTCTTATTCACCTCTTTCCCATCTACCCCGCTATGAATCCGCCGATGGCAAGTGGGGCAGATGGCGCCCACCCACTGTGGGTGATCGGGGCCTTCGTCGGCTAAGCGTTTAGTGTGATGGGGTTCGAGGTAGGGATCGCCGTTCCTTTTCTTGAACGGTGCCGGCTGCTCGCAGGCTTCACAGATGCCATTGGCGCGCTTGAGCACGTATTTTTTTACGTCTTCGCTGCGTTTGAACCAGGATTTTTTGCTGTCGCTCTGTTGGCGCTGGCCAGATTGCTGTGAGGACTGCAGTGCCTTCTTGCGCAACTGTTCGAGCGTCTCTGTCTGCGTATCGTCTTCATCGGTTTCTGCATCTTCTTCAACGGCGTGCAGTGACGAGACTTTGAACAGGTTAAAGGTAATGCCTTGCCGCATGTTATTTTCGAAGTCTAAGCACTGAATGTGATCCCAAGAGTCGCACTCAAACATGCCAAGATAGAGGACGCCTTTTTCTTTCTTGTTGTCTTCGAACAGGAAGATGTCTTTGCCGTCTTTTTTATGGTCGCGGATGGATTTATTTCCCCGAATAAATTCCATATCGCCTTTTTGGCCTTCTCCCGTATAAGAGAAGCTGCCTTCGGCTGTCCACCCATCTTTGTAGCCGTAGGTTTCGCCGCTTTCTCCGGTAAAGATAAAGATTACCGGGAATTCCTGCGGGGTCCAGATACCGCCTTGCAGCTGCCCACCGTAAAGCTCGATAAGCGCTTTGCGTGTGTACAGTTTGCCTTCGGTTAAATAGTCAAAAGGATGCGGCGTTTCGACGATCTCAAAACCGAGGTCTTTGAGAAACTTAATGGCTTTTTCCGTTCCACTATCGGCATTGATTCCTTTAAACGGATAGCCATGCTGCTCACTGTATGCTCTAGCAGCAATGCCTCGGATATCGTACTTCTCGCCATTATAAAGAAGGGTGTATTTTTTTAATCGTTTTATTTCATGTTGTTTTAAGAACGCATCTCGGCCAATTTTTTTATATTCTTCGATGGCTTTTAAAACGGATTCTTTTGACGATAACGCCTCTATTGCAGTTGCCAAAACCACTCCCTCACCTTGCCGAGTTGACTCTGAGCAATGTGCTTGCTGACGAGAGCAGTATGCATCAATACCCAGCAGTTAACTCATCGATTTACCGAATGCGTTAACTATGCCAGGTAGGGGAGGAAATGCCTACCTTGATGAATGTTTTTGTTGTGATATGTCAGTCAGATTTATTGGAAATTGTGGGTGGGAAGGGCGATGAGTGCAGGCATCGCCCTGATTGCCATTTACGTTAGCCGCAGGTTTCCATCTCCCGCAGTGCCCGCCCATAAAGATTACACAACGCAGGAACCATATGCGCTGTAGCGTTGAGATAGCGATTCAGCTGCTCCCAGTCTTCGGGATCCAGCTGTGGGGTCTTTTGCAGTAAATGGCCAAACAGCATCAGGCCGTGGCATAGACCTTCCGCCTGTTCGGCAGAGAGTGCGGCCAGGTCTAAAAGTTCTGAAGGGTTAAAAGCGCTGAGATCGAGGTGGTTAAACAGTTGGCGGTAGAGGGTTAGGGTACTTATGGTGTTCTCGGTGATGGCGACATTTTCCATGTGTCTTTATCCTTAGTGTGTAGTATGCGTACTACCACATGAGACGCTAAACCCATGGTGGTAGCCCAAGCGGAGTTAGCGTTACCGGACACGAAGGAAACCGGCGCTTCTTGCGAAGCCCCCACTTGGGCCACCATAATTCTGGATGTTTAAAGCCCCAACATTATATACATAATGCTGCCTTGTGTAAGTGTTCGGAACGCTAACTCCGGCTGCGGATTTGGCCGCAGCGGAAAAACTATAGCTTTATCAGTAAAAGGAGAAAATAACCTGTATGGAATTACAGGTTGTTTACTCATGAGATTGGAATGCAGCTCGCAGTTATTAAATTTTAATTCAGGCTAATCAGTTAGGATAATTCATTTGCTAAATGAATTATTAAATCTGTGAATTTTGTTGTCACGAAATACGTTGAGGTGAATGAATGTAAAAAGAATGGTTGAATGTTTATCCTGTGTACCTAGGGTGCTATTATCAACCTCTTTGTTAACACTCGCGGTAGTGAGTTTTTTAAAATAATGACAGGGATGCACTACGATGGAAAAAAAAGAGGGGGCTTTAAGGCTATTAACCTCCGGGGAGATCGGCCTTGCGAAGTCGGTATTTGGTGGTTCAATTATTTATGGGAAAGTCTGGGTTCATCACGATAGCTATTTCCCCTTTGGCTTACAAAATCGAAACACTGCGATGTCACCCAATGGTGAGCTGTATTTTAGAGACTGGTACGTGCCCGATTTCTCAAAGGAAGGGTATAGTCATAAACATCTTTTCATCCATGAAATGGTTCATGTTTGGCAATACCAGCGTGGTATGTGGGTTAAGACCCGAGGCCTCTACAGTTGGTTGGCAAATTACAGTTATGAACTGGATGGCTCCAAACTCCTAGAGAACTACGCTATGGAGCAACAGGCTCAGATCGTTGCTGATTATCATTTGTTGACCTCTTCAGGTTATGCTGTTTGGAGAAACCGCTTCGGCAAGGAAGTGACTTACAACGGTCATGACTATGCCGATGTGAGAAAAGTAAAAGAAAAATATGAGAAAGTGTTAGTCGGTTTTCCTTACAAGTAAGAGGATTGGTTATGAAGGCGAGACTGTTCTGTGCCGTTGTTGGTGTGACTTTGTTAAGCGCCTGCGTAGGCGATCGTCTCGATCAGCGCTATGCGCCGGATATCCCTATCACCGCCCATGCTAAAGCGAATGGCGATATTTGCATTTCTCCGTCACCAAAGGAAAATGAAAGGCCAGATACGCTCTATCTCAGTGGTGATGCTGATGAGAAATTGATTGAGGTGGGGAACCAGGATCTTAAAAAGGGCATTTGCGTTACCCAAGAAGATTACCCGTTTGAGGAAAATCATATCTACAGCATGAGGCTAAATTTTGTGCCGATTGATAAGCGCAGAAACCTGCAGGATATTTCTGGCAGGGCCTTTATTGCTCACTTCAAAGTGAAAAAGCTCAACGGCGCTTACGAAATTGAAAATATCACGCAGGGCAGCAGATAACGCCGAGACAAAATGAACCGGATCTTCCCCCTCACTTTCCCCTTCCTGCTCGCCGGCTGCCCGTCGATAGGCGATCGTATCCCCGTAGACTATCCCGCCACCACCAACCTGCGTGGGGGCAAAGTATGCATCACCGTTCAGCCGCAGGGGGACGAAAAGCTCGCGGGCATCTCGATCTACCGATTGGATGAGGCGCAGAGTCGTACATTCAAATTCTTCGAGCCGCTGCGGGATATTGCCCCCAATCAGTGCGTTCCTGATGAGGGCTATGTATTTACGCCGGGGCAGCAATACCATTTCTGCGCGAAGCTGGTCTCCATCAAGAAACAGCAGGCGGGCGAGTTTCCCTCTGCGCGTGAATTCGTCGCCGAATTCGTTGTGCAGCAGGAAGGCAATCAACTTAGGTTGGAAGCCCTCCGTACCCCACGCTAACCCCACCGCCCAAACCTACCCCAAATCCCCCCCATTGCTGGCGATCACTTTCTTATACCACCAGAACGATTTCTTGCGGGTGCGGGCGAGGGTGCCGTTGCCCTGGTCGTCGCGGTCGACGTAGACAAAGCCGTAGCGCTTGCTCATTTCGCCGGTCGAGGCGGCCACCAGGTCGATGCAGCCCCAGGTGGTGTAACCCAGCACCGGCACGCCGTCGGCGATGGCGTCGGCCATGGCGCGGATGTGTTCGCGCAGGTAGCTGATGCGGTAGTCGTCCTCAATCTCGCCTGCTGCATTGAACTCGTCGTGTGCGCCCAGGCCGTTTTCCACCAGGAACAGCGGCTTTTGGTAGCGGTCGTACATCATGTTCATGGTGATGCGCAGCCCCAGCGGATCGATGCCCCAGCCCCAGTCGCTGCGCGGCAGGTGCGGGTTCGCCAGCGATTTCACCACGTTGGCGGCGCTGCTGTTGTTGTCGTTCATGTCGGCGGAGGCGCAGCGCGAGGCGTAGTAGCTAAAGGAGACGAAGTCGACTGTGTGCTTCAGGATGTCGGCGTCTTCCGGTTCCATGACGATGCTGACGTCTTTCTCACGGAATACGCGGGCGGCGTAGGAGGGGTAAGCGCCGCGCGCCTGCACGTCGATAAAGAACAGGTTCTCGCGGTCTTTCTCCAGCGCGGCCCACACGTCTTCCGGCTTGCTGGACCACGGGTAGAAGTTGCCGCCGGCCAGCATGCAGCCCACCTGGTTGGCGGGGTTCACTTCGTGGGCGATGCGCGTCGCCAGCGCGCTGGCCACCAGTTCGTGGTGCGCAGCCTGGTATTTCACCTGTTCGGGGTTTTCGTCCGCTTCAAACACCAGCCCGGCGCCGGAGAATGGGCTGTGCAGCAGGATGTTGATCTCGTTGAAGGTCAGCCAGTATTTCACCAGCCCGTCGAAGGCATCGAAGCAGGTGTGGGCGTAGCGGGTGAAGAACTCCACCATCTTGCGGCTGCGCCAGGAGCCGTATTCGGTCACCAGGTGCATCGGCACGTCGAAATGGCACAGGGTCACCAGCGGCTCGATGCCGTATTGGCGGCACTCTTCGAACAGGCTGCGGTAGAAGGCGATGCCTTCGGGGTTGGGCGTCAGTTCGTCGCCGTTGGGGTAGATGCGGCTCCAGGCGATGGAGGTGCGGAACACGGTAAAGCCCATCTCCGCCATCAGCGCGATGTCGTCGCGGTAGCGGTGGTAGAAATCGATGGCGTCGTGGCTGGGATAGAACTCGTCGTCGCGCAGGCTAAAGCGCTTCTCCAGCCCGAGTTTGACCGCCATGCGGTTGGCGCCGTGCGGGATCATATCGACGGTGGTCAGCCCTTTGCCGCCCTCGCGATAGCCGCCTTCCGCCTGGTTGGCGGCTAAAGCGCCGCCCCATAAAAATCCTTTAGGGAATGTTGAGTCAGACATGCAATCCTCTGGTGTCTCAATGCGTTGCACCGGCGGCGTTCGCCGCCGGTGCGGTTTGGCCGGGCGCGGCGGCGTTTTCCGGCAGATCCTCGAAGCCCAGCATCAGCGTGAGCGCGAACGACAGCACTACCGAGAGCGCCATCACCGCCACCACCCACACGATGCTCATTGGGTTGGCCGGATCGAAGAACTGCACGCTGGTGAACAGCCCGGGCGAGGCCATCGAATGGCTGGCCAGCCCGCCGATGCCGGCGACCGCGCCGCAGACGAAGCCGCTGATCAGGCTGGCGATCAGCGGCCGCTTCAGGCGCACCGCCACGCCGTACAGCGCCGGTTCGGAAATCCCCGCCACGATGGCGGAGGCGGCGGCGGCCAGCGCGGTCTGGCGCAGCTCGCGGTTTTTGGTTTTCAGCGCCACCGCCAGCGAAGCGCCGCCCAGCGACAGGTTGGCGCCGATCTCCGAAGGCATCACCATGCCCTCTTTGCCGGTCTCGGCGATGGTCTGGATGATGGTTGGGGTAAACACCCGGTGCATGCCGGTGATCACCAGCAGCGGCCAAATCGCCCCCATAATGGCCACGGAAAGCCAGCCCAGGTAGCCGTGCACGGTGTACACCAGCGCAGAGATGCCGCTGCCGATCCAGATGCCGAGCGGCCCGATAAGCAGAATGGCGATCGGCGCGGCGATCAGCACGATCAGCATCGGCTTGAGGAAGTTCTTGGTCACCGCCGGGGTGATGCGATCCACCCCGCGTTCGATGTGCGACAGGATCCAGGTCATCACCAGCGCCGGGATCACCGTATAGGTGTATTTCACCGCCGTCACCGGGATGAAGGCGAATTCCACCGCCTGGCCCTGCGCCGCCTTGGCCATCAGATCGATAAAGTTGGGATGCACCAGCACCCCGGCGATGGCGATCGCCAATGACATGTTGGTTTTGAACTTCAGCGCCGCCGAGGCGGCGACCATCACCGGCAGGAAGAAGAACGCGCCGTCGCCGATCACGTTGAGGATGACGAGGGTCGAGGAGCCTTTCTCGAATACCCCGGCCATGTCCAGGATCATCGCCAGCAGCTTCACCATCGAGCCGCCGATGATGGCGGGGATCAGGGGCGACATGGTGCCCACCAGCGCGTCGAGAATGCCGGCGCCGATGCCCTTCAGGGTGAGCTGGCGTTTCACCGGGGCGGCGGGGGATGCTGCGCCCGGCATGCCGAGCGCCAGCACCGCCTGATAGGCCTTGGCCACCTCGTTGCCGATGATCACCTGACACTGCTCGCCGCTGTGCACCACGCCCAGCACGCCGTCGATGGCCTTCAGCGCCGGCGTGTCGATCTGCGTTTTGTCTTTCACCACGAATCTCAGGCGGGTCATGCAGTGGGTCACGGCCTCGATATTGCCCGCGCCGCCCAGGGCGGCCACGATGGCGTGCGAGATCTCTGCGTAGTTCTTCGGCATGGCGTGTCGTCTCTCAGATAGCAATTCGGATAGCCCAAAGGCGAATATTTACTGCCTGGGCGATCCGTCGTTCCATCCGTATGAAACGCCCATAAGAAACCGGTTTCACAAAATCATGTATTGGTGTTTTGTTGTTGGCAAGGACTATGATTTTTGGCATTGCGTTTTCGTGATCTGGATCGTCAGGGGTAAGCGCATACCGCTGTGCAGGGGCGTGAAAACGTTCCAAACGCCGGGCGTCTTGGGTAGACTGCGCTGAACCCATGGATTTTGGCGGCGCACAGATGGCAACGATACTCGAGGTGGCGAAAAAGGCCGGCGTTTCAAAGGCGACGGTGTCGCGCGTATTGTCCGGCAGCGGCTATGTCAGCGAGGAGAAACGCGCGTTGGTGGATAAAGCCATCGCGGAAACCGGCTATCGGCCCAACCTGCTGGCGCGCAGCCTGGCGACCAACACCACCCAAACCCTCGGCCTGGTGGTCACCAACACCCTCTACAGCGGCAACTATTTCAGCGAACTGATGGCGCAGTCGGCGCGCATCATGGAGGCGAACGGCCGCCAACTGATCCTGGCGGACGGCAAGCACACCGCCGAAGAGGAGCGGGCCGCCATTCAGTTTTTGCTGGATCTGCGCTGCGACGGGGTGATCATCTACCCGCGTTTTCTGTCGATCGCGGAAATGGACGAGATCGTCTCCCAACACCGTCAGCCGATTCTGGTGATCAACCGGCGGCTGCGGTTGAACGACAGTTACTGTATCTTCAGCGATCAGCACGCCGCCGGCGCGGCGGCGGTGGCGCACCTGATCGCGCGCGGGCATCGCGACATCGCCTTTATCACCGGCTCGCTCGATTCCCCCACCGGGCTGGAGCGGCTTTCCGGCTACAAGTCCGCGCTGGCGCAGCAGGGCATTGCGGTTAACGAGGCGTTGATCGTCGAAGGAAAATGGAACGCGCAAAGCGGCGTGGCGGCGGTCGATGCGCTGCTGGCCAGCGGGCAGCCGTTCAGCGCCATCGTCGCCGGTAACGACGAAATGGCCATCGGCGCGATGAAGCGGCTGGCGGAGCGCGGCGTGGCGGTGCCGGAGGCGGTATCGGTGATCGGCTTCGACGACATCCCGCTGGCGCCTTATACCGTGCCGTCGCTGTCGAGCATGAAGATGCCGGTCACCGAGATGATCCAGGAGACCATCAACCGCCTGCTGTCGATGCTGGACGGCGGCGAGCTGAGCAAGCGCCCCAGCTTCCCGGCCAGCCTGATCGAGCGCGAGTCGGTGGCGGCGGGGCCGTACGAGCGGGATTGAACCCGGAAATGCGTCCGGGGGGCTAAGGTCCAGGCTGGCCGCCTAAGCCCTCGTCACTCGGCGCCGCGATGTCATCTTGCCACCATGCTTTTCCGCGGCGGCGTTTCAGCCGTTTCCCCTTACCACCCTGAGTAATAATCTGAAAGAGCGCCCCAAGACTGCTCTTTCGAGCCGCTATACGTTATGTTATCCCCCGAAAGTTTGGCCGTCCCCACCCGCCTTTAGCGGTTGAAAGCATCGCGCTTTCTTCTGTCTCGGCATGGCTTCCGGCGTTGCGTCGGTGAACGGTTTCACTGGCCAACCTTGCGGCCCTGCGTGCGGATGAATGGCCTGAGCATGTCGCCGTCCGGCGGCAATACCCGAGCGACCACCAGAGATTGGCGTCTGTGAGCCAAGGGCGGTAGCGTAGCCATCCGACGTTTCCGGCGACAATATCCGAACACGACGGTTGCGTGCCGACCTAAAACCAACAGAGCTGCGATGCAGCTCTGTTGGTTTTAGGGGCTTGCTTGCGGCGGCGTGGTGGGAATGTTGTTATTCGATTACCGGCAGGGTGTTTACCCAGGAAAAAGCCTTTAGCCGTTTTATGCGCATGTAAAACAATGTGGCGATGAAATGACCACGGCGTATTTTAGAGGATTCTATGAAAATTATCGTTACCGGCGGTGCCGGGTTTATTGGCTCGGCCGTTGCCCGCCATATTATCAATGATACCGCTGATCACATTTTGGTGCTGGATAGCCTGACCTATGCCGGTAACCTCGAATCCCTGGCGCCGATCGCCGATAGCGATCGTTACTCCTTCGAGCAGGTCGATATTTGCGACCGTCAGGCGTTGGATCGCGTGTTCGCCGCCTTCCAGCCCGATGCGGTGATGCACCTGGCCGCCGAAAGTCACGTCGATCGTTCTATTGACGGCCCGGCCGCCTTTATCGAAACCAACATCGTCGGCACCTACACCTTACTGGAGGCGGCTCGCCAGTATTGGCACGCCCTGGGCGCCGAGCGCAAGCAGGCGTTCCGTTTCCATCACATCTCCACCGACGAGGTGTACGGCGATCTGCACGGCACCGACGATCTGTTTACCGAAACTACGCCTTATGCGCCAAGCAGCCCGTATTCCGCCTCCAAAGCGGCCAGCGATCACCTGGTGCGCGCCTGGTTGCGCACCTACGGTTTACCGACCGTTGTCACCAATTGTTCGAACAACTATGGCCCTTACCATTTCCCGGAAAAGCTGATCCCGCTGACGATCCTGAACGCGCTGGAAGGCAAGCCGCTGCCGGTATACGGCAACGGCGCGCAGGTGCGCGACTGGTTATATGTAGAAGATCATGCGCGGGCGCTGTATAAGGTGGTCACCGAAGGCGCGGTGGGTGAAACCTATAATATCGGTGGTCACAACGAGCGCAAAAATATCGAAGTGGTGCAAACCATTTGCGCACTGCTGGATGAGCTGGTGCCGCACAAACCGGGTGATATCGCGCATTATGCGGATCTCATCACCTTTGTGACCGACCGTCCGGGCCACGATATGCGCTATGCGATCGACGCCGCCAAGATCGATGCGGAGTTGGGGTGGAAGCCGCAAGAGACCTTTGAAAGCGGCATTCGCAAAACCGTGGAATGGTATCTGGCGAACGAAGCCTGGTGGAGCCGGGTGAAAGACGGCTCCTATGCCGGCGAGCGTCTGGGTTTGACCCGTTAATCGATTTTTAAGGAAGAAGAATGAAAGGCATTGTTTTAGCGGGCGGTTCCGGCACGCGTCTCTATCCCATCACGCGCGGCGTTTCCAAGCAGTTGCTGCCGATTTACGATAAGCCGATGGTCTATTACCCGATCTCGGTGCTGATGCTGGCGGGCATTCGGGATATCCTGATCATCTCCACTCCGGAAGATATGCCCTCCTTCAAGCGCTTGCTGGGTGACGGCAGCCGTTTCGGCATCAATCTGAGTTATGAAATTCAGCCGAGCCCGGACGGCCTGGCGCAGGCCTTCCTCATTGGCGAAGCGTTCATCGGCGGTGACAGCTGCGCGCTGGTGCTTGGCGACAACATTCACTTCGGCCAGGGCTTCGGCAACAAGCTGGAGTCGGTGGTGAAGCGCAGCGAAGGGGCGACGGTTTTCGGCTATCAGGTGATGGACCCTGAACGTTTCGGCGTGGTGGAGTTCGACGATAACTTCCGCGCGTTGTCGCTGGAAGAAAAACCGGCCGTGCCGAAATCCAACTGGGCGGTCACCGGGCTTTATTTCTATGACCATCACGTGGTTGAGATGGCCAAGCAGGTGAAGCCGTCGGCGCGCGGTGAGCTGGAAATCACCACGCTCAACCAGATGTATCTGGAACGCGGCACGCTGAACGTCGAGCTGCTGGGGCGCGGTTTCGCCTGGCTGGACACCGGCACGCACGACAGTTTGATCGAGGCCTCTCAGTTTATACACACTATTGAGAAGCGTCAGGGCTTCAAGGTCGCTTGTCTGGAAGAGATCGCCTACCGAAAAGGCTGGTTGACGCGTGAGCAACTGGCCACCGAAGCCAAGCTGCTCGGCAAAACGCTGTATGGCCAGTATCTGTCGCAGCTGATCGCGGAAAAATAACCCCGGCCCGCCGTGCTTTGAACACCCGGAGCGCGGCGGGGCACTGGACGAACCTGCATATAGAGCGGATATGAGCACTGTACATATTTGTCCTCTGGATAAATTTATTCCTTCATTCATTGAATTTGTGAATGAGAAATTCGATCCCGATGAACACACGTTTTGGGTCTATGGCGATAAGGTGCGTTTCGCTTTGCCGCCGGCGGACAACGTTCACTATCTCGGGGCGGATCTGTTTGGTAACGTCAAGCCGACGTTGAAGTTGATGAAGGCCATTCAACGTCACGATCGGGTGATTCTGCACAGCTTCCACGGCATCAAGATGGCGCTGTTGCTGCTGTTGACTCCTTGGGTATTAAAAAAGTGCTATTGGTTCATATGGGGTGGTGACCTTTACCAATACCAAATCGGCAAGCGTAACTTCAAATGGCGCCTGACAGAGCTTCTCCGCCGCCCGGCCATTAAGCGTATGGGTAACTTTGTCACTTACATCAAGGGCGATTACGAGTTGGCTAAAAAGTGGTACGGCTGCACCGGCCGGTGGCATGAGTGCCTGCTGTATACCAGCAACGTATACAAGAAAAACGTCATCGATGAACGTGCGGCGGGCGAGGACGGTAAAACCACCATTCTGCTGGGTAATTCTGCCGATCCAACCAACAATCATTTTTCCGCGTTCGATATATTGGAAACGTACAAAAACGAGAATATTGAGCTCGTCGTACCGCTCTCCTACGGCAATAAACGCTATGCGGCAGAAGTGGTGGCCGAAGGCACGCGGCGCTTTGGCGAGAAATTTGTACCATTAACCGACTTTATGCCTTTCCAGCACTACCTGGCGCTGCTGGGGAAAGTGGATATCGCGGTGTTCAACCATCATCGCCAACAGGCGATGGGTAACACCATTTCCCTGCTGGGGCTGAAAAAAACGGTGTTTTTGAATCCAGGCACCACGCAGTGGGACTTCTTTCAAGAAAAGAATATCCAGGTATTGGATCTTCAAACGTTTTCGCTACGCAGCCTGAGCGCGGCGGAAAAGCATGACAACGAGCAAAAAATCGAAGCCTATTTCTCCGCTGAGAACCTTACCGCGCAGTTAAAGGCCGTCTTTACTTCCTGATGCCGCACGGCACATCGCCCCGGCATGCATTCAGAATCGACAACAAGGGATAACATGATACCGTTCAACAAACCACCGGTAACCGGCAACGAAATTCAATATATCAATGCGGCGTTGGAGAATGGGAAATTGTCGGGCGACGGCCCGTTCGGCAAACAGTGCCAGAAATGGTTTGAAAACAAGCTGGGGTGCAAACACGCGCTGTTGACCCCGTCTTGCACCGCCGCGCTGGAGATCGCCGCGCTGCTGGTCGATATCCAGCCGGGCGACGAAGTTATCATGCCAAGCTACACCTTCGTCAGCACCGCCAACGCCTTCGTGTTGCGCGGCGCGAAAATCAAATTCGTCGATATCCACCCTGAAACCATGAATATGGATGCAGCGCTGGTGGCTGCGGCGATCACCGATAAAACCAAAGCCATCGTGCCCGTGCATTACGCCGGCGTCTCCTGCGATATGGATGCGATCATGCGCCTGGCCGATCAGCATAACCTGCTGGTGGTCGAAGACGCCGCGCAGGGCGTCATGAGCAAATACAAGGGCGATTTCGTTGGCGTTAAAGGTCACCTGGCGGCTTTCAGCTTCCATGAAACCAAAAACTATACCAGCGGCGGGGAAGGCGGCGCGCTGGTGATCAATGATGAGCGTTTTATCAAACGCGCCGAAATTTTGCGTGAGAAGGGCACCGACCGCAGCCAGTTCCTGCGCGGCCAGGTGGACAAATATACCTGGGTCGATTTCGGCAGCAGCTTCCTGCCGGGTGAACTGCAGTCGGCTTGCCTGTGGGGGCAACTGGAACTGGCGGATGAGATCAACGATAACCGCCTGGCGACTTGGCACAAGTACTACGCGAGCTTTGCGCCGCTGGCGGAGAAAGGGCTGCTGACGTTGCCGACTATTCCGGCGGATTGCGAGCACAATGCGCATATGTTCTATGTGAAGCTGAAGGATATTGAGCAAAGAACGCAGTTCATCGCTCACCTGAAGGCCTGTGGCGTGATGGCGGTATTCCATTATATTCCGCTGCACTCGGCGCCGGCGGGCAAGGTCTTCGGCACTTTCATCGGCGAAGACAACTACACCACCCGCGAAAGCGAGAGACTGGTTCGCCTGCCGCTGTACTACAAAATGACCGATGCCGATCAGAATAAAGTGATTGAAAGCGTTGTGAGGTTCTTTGAGTGAACGCCCGCAAGATCCTGGCGTTCGCCATCGGGCCGATCGGTAATGCCGCGCTGGGGTTGTTGACCCTGCCGGTCATTACCTGGCTGTTTTCGGCGGACGACGTAGGCCGAATCAGCATGCTGAATGTGGCCGTGTCTTTCTGCGTGCTGTTTTTCAGTTTGGGGCTTGATCAGGCTTACGTTCGGGAATACCACGGTGAATCCGATCGCGGGCAGCTGTTGAAGAACGTCGCTTTCCCCGGCTTGCTGATGATCGTAGTCATCGGTGCGGCGTTCCTGCTGTTCCCCGGCAGTTTGTCCGCGTTGCTGTTCGAACAGAAAGACACGGCGATAAGCTGGCTTATCATGTTGATTCTTCTGGCGTCGTTCATCAACCGTTTCTTGTCCCTGATACTCAGGATGCAGGAGAAGGGGATGGCGTTTTCGCTCAGCCAACTGATGCCCAAGCTGATGACGCTGATCGTCATCGGCCTGTGCTATGTTCTGTTTACCCAGCATACGCTGATGCAGTTGGTGGTGGCGAACGCCGTCGGTTTTATCGCCGTATCGCTGATGCTGATGTGGTCTTCCCGGGCGGATTGGATAGCCGCGCTGCGCAGTTCGCTGGACTACGGCAAACTGAAAGCGATGCTCAAGTTCGGCTATCCGCTGATCTTGGGCGGGTTGGCGTTTTGGGGGTTAACCACTGTCGATAGGATGTTCGTGCGAGCCTATTCCGGCTTTGAACAGTTGGCTATCTTCTCGGTGGCGGTTAGCTTCGCCGGCGTGGCGAGCATCCTGCAAAGTGTGTTCTCTACTGTTTGGGCGCCGATGGTGTACAAGCTGGCGGAGTCTAACGAAGGCGGCGAACAGCAGATGGTAACCAAGGTCACGCAGTGCATGCTGATTGCCGTGGTTTGCCTGTTCAGCTTGGGCGGGCTCTTTTCCTGGCTGGTTGACTTTGTCTTGCCCGCTAATTACGTGAATGTGAAATATATTCTGGTTGCGAGTCTGGGTTTCCCTTTGTTGTTCACACTGTCGGAAACGACGGCGGTCGGCATCGGCCTGAGCAGAAAGACCGCTTACACCATGCTGGCTTCCTTGAGCGCGTTGCTCATCAACGTGGTGGCCAATGCATTGCTGGTGCCACGTTTCGGCGCCGGTGGCGCGGCGGTAAGCACCTGTCTGGCCTTCTGGGCATTCCTGATCCTGAGAACGGAATTCTCGATTATCAGCTGGAAGACCATGCCACGTTTTGAAATGTATTTCTTCACTTTCCTCTGTCTGGCGGGGGCGTCGGTTTCAGCGCTGGCAGGCGAGAAAATGAAATACGAGCTGTTTGTCTATTGGGGTGTCTTACTGGCCGTGGTGTTGGTGAGGAACCTCAGGTTCCTTAAGTCGTTCGCCAAACGATAACGCTTTCGGTCAGGCAACCCGTTGCGGGTTGCCGCCGTTTTCCCTATTTCTTTTTCTCATCATGACAGCGCGATCTCGCTGACGTCTCCTCTTGCTCAACGCAGCCGCTCCCGAATCTCCTCCTCAGGCAGATCCACACCGATAAACACCAACGTGCTCTTGCGCTCTTCCTCCGGCAGCCATTCCCGATCCCAGTCGGCGTTATACAGCCGCTGTACGCCCTGGAACAGCAGGCGGCGCGGTTCGTCTTCGATAGACAGAATGCCTTTGTAGCGCAGCAGGTTGTCGGCGTATTCCAGCAGCAGGCCTTCCATCACCTCGGAGATTTGCATCAGCGGCAGCGGGCGCTCCAGCGTCACCACGATCGAGCGGATGTCGCTCTGCGGCTGCGGAATGCGGCGGAACAGCGGGGCGGGCGGCGTCAGGTTGAGTTTGTCGTTCAGCGTAAAGCCTTCGATGTCGAACAGCACGCTCAGATCGATATCGCCGTGCGTCACCTGGTAGAGCGGCGCGCGGGCGTTCATCCGCTGCAGCCGCTGGATCAGCGCCTCGCAGTCCGGCGCCACGTCGGTTTTGGTCAACAGGATGCGGTCGGCGTAGCCCACCTGAGCCTGGGCGATGCTGAACTGGCTCAGTTGCTGCTCGGCGTGCGCCGCGTCCACCAGGGTGATGATGCCGTCCAGCAGGAAGCGCTCGCACAGGATCTCGTGCGAGAAAAAGGTCTGGGTAATCGGACCGGGATCGGCCATGCCGGTGCATTCGATGATCAGCCGATCGAACGCCAGCTGGCCGCTGTCGACGCCGTCCAGCAGATCCAGCAGCGCGTCTGCCAGTTCGTTGGACTTGCTGCAGCAGATGCAGCCGTTGCTTAACGTGGTGATGCGGCTGGCGCGATCGCCGATCAGCGCGTCGTCGATCGGCGCTTCGCCGAACTCGTTCTCGATGACCGCGATTTTATAGCCGTGTTCGGCGTTCAGGATGTGGCGCAGCAGGGTGGTTTTGCCGGCGCCCAAAAAGCCGGTCAGGATGGTGACTGCAATGGGTTTCATACGGGTCCTTGTGACTGCGGGTTAACAGCAGCGCATGCCGCCTTTGCCGTCGCCGCCGTAGCGCGCTTGCTGGCGCTCGCGGAAAAATTCTTTATAGGTCATCACCGGCTTGTCCGGGTGGTTGTCTTTCATGTGCTGGACGTAGGTATCGTAGTCAGGCACGCCCACCAACATGCGCGCCGCCTGCCCGAGATATTTCCCCGCCTGGCCGAGATTTCCGAACATAAGCCTTCTCCAACTTTACCCTGCATCACTACAGCGCTTGCTTAAGCCTGATATTAGGGGAAGCCGGGGGATGGGGTTCCCGCAGGGATGCCCCACCTCCGGGTCGCCCCGGGTATCTCGATTGCATCGCGCCGCACGCCTGGCGTCTTGCGATGCGCAGGCCGTGCGGCTTTGGGTACTACTTAATGCTTATTATGCAGGGTATCCGTTAAATCACATCAATGCTGGGTCGAAACTTTGACCTCCCCCTCAGTTACGCCGTCGGCGGGCGCGGCCTGCGGCACCGGCACGTAAGGCGTTTCCTGGTCGGTGCGTTTCGGGTTCTTGTGCGCCGCCATCGCGGTTTTCACCCCGTAGAAGATGATGCTGTACACCACCAGCAGGAACAGAATGCTCAGCCCGGCGTTGGTGTAGTTGTTCACCACGATGTGGTTCATGTTGGCGATCTGCTGGGCGCTCAGCTCGGCGCCGCCCTCGGCGATCTTGCGCTTGTACTCGCCGGCCAGGAAGAAGAAGCCTTCCAGCTGTGGGTTGTCGCTGAACAGCTTCAGGCCCAGCGCGTAGGTGGTGCAGATCAGCAGCCACACCGCCGGCAGCACGGTCACCCAGATGTATTGGGTGCGCTTCATTTTAATCAGCACCACGGTGCCCAGCACCAGCGCCACGGCGGCCAGCATCTGGTTGGAGATGCCGAACAGCGGCCACAGGCTCTTCACGCCGCCGAGCGGATCCACCACGCCCTGATACAGCAGGTAGCCCCACAGCCCGACGCAGCCTGCGGTGCCGATGATGCCGGCCACCAGCGAGTCGGTTTTCTTCAGGAACGGCACGAAGTTGCCCAGCAGATCCTGCAGCATAAAGCGGCCGGAGCGGGTGCCGGCGTCCAGCGCGGTCAGGATGAACAGCGCCTCGAACAGAATGCCGAAGTGATACCAGAAGCCCATGTTGGCGCCCGGAATGATCTGGTGGAACACGTGGGCGATGCCCACCGCCAGCGTTGGCGCGCCGCCGGCGCGGTTCAGCACCGAAGGTTCGCCGATGTCGGTGGCGGTCTGCAGGATCTGTTCCGGGCTGATGACGAAGCCCCAGGAGCTGACCGCCGCCGCCGCGTGCACGGTCACGTCCTTCAGCGAAGCCATGATCATCGGCGCGTCTTCGGTGCCCAGGCGGTGCAGATCCGGCATGGTGATGCCCAGCGCCGCCGGCGGGGTGTTCATGGCGAAGTACAGGCCCGGCTCGATGATGGACGCCGCCACCAGCGCCATGATGGCGACGAAGGACTCCATCAGCATTGCGCCGTAGCCGATAAAGCGCGCGTCGGTCTCATTGGCCAGCAGCTTCGGCGTGGTGCCGGAGGCGATCAGCGCATGGAAGCCGGAGACCGCGCCGCAGGCGATGGTGATGAACAGGAACGGGAACAGGGTGCCTTTCCACACCGGGCCGGTGCCGTCGACGAACTGGGTCACCGCCGGCATTTTCAGCTCAGGGTTGAGGATCACGATGCCGATCGCCAGCCCGACGATCACGCCGATTTTCAGGAAGGTGGCCAGGTAGTCGCGCGGCGCCAGGATCAGCCACACCGGCAGCAGGGCGGAGACAAAGGCGTAGCCGATCAGCGTGAAGGTGATGGTGGTGTCTTTAAAGGTCAGCGCCGGGCCCCAGTACGGGTCGTGCGCCACCACGCCGCCGAACCAGATGGCGGCCACCAGCAGCACGATGCCGATGATTGACACTTCACCCACGCGGCCGGGGCGCAGATAGCGCATGTAGATGCCCATAAACAGCGCGATCGGCACGGTGGAGCAGACGGTGAACACGCCCCACGGGCTTTCCGCCAGCGCTTTCACCACGATCAGCGCCAGCACCGCCAGGATGATGATCATGATCAGGAAGCAGCCGAATAGCGCGATGGTGCCCGGTATCGGCCCCATCTCTTTTTTGATGATCTCACCGAGCGAGGCGCCGTTGCGGCGCGAGGAGATGAACAGCACCATAAAGTCCTGCACCGCCCCCGCCAGCACCACGCCGCCAAGCAGCCACAGCGTGCCGGGCAGGTAGCCGACCTGAGCGGCCAGCACCGGCCCCACCAGCGGCCCGGCGCCGGCGATGGCGGCGAAGTGGTGGCCGAACAGCACGTTCTTGTTGGTCGGCACGTAGTTGAGGCCGTCGTTGTTGACCACCGCCGGGGTGGCGCGGCCGGCGTCCAGCTTCATCACCCTGGTGGCGATGTACAGGCTGTAGTAGCGGTAGGCCACCAGATACACCGCCACCGAAGCGACGACGATCCACAGCGCGCTGATGTGTTCGCCGCGGCGCAGCGCCACCACGCCGAGGCAGGCTGCGCCGAGTATCCCCAGCAGCATCCACGGAATGTGCTTTAAAATCCCCTCTCGTTTCATGAGGTATCCTTAATTCCAGTCTGCAAAATATGAATGAACTCATCCGCTTGTAAGAGATGTCAGAGTGGCGCGGTGAGCCGTAGCGTCTTTCCCGAGGTAAGGCGGGTTTAGGAACAGCTCATCATCGCCGGGGGTAAGGGGGGAAGACAGGCGTATTTCGCTCAGCGGTCAGATCCGCCGGGTGAACGGTTGGATTGGCGGGGTAAGCGGTTTGCTGCATAACCAGCAGCCGCCCGCCAGCCGCTGTTGCCAATGCAGCACCCGCTTTAACCCGCCGGCTTTAAACCCTCGGTTTATCAGCCAGATGCCTTAACGCGGCGGTTGGCACGCATTCTGCTATCGGATTTATAACCAAAACAAGGTTTTCAATATTTGTAAATCGATAATGGTTATATGCGTGCCGCATCACGGCGCCAACGAGCAGAGGGAGAGAAGCATGTCAGCAGCAAACCACTCGCAGCAGCCTATTCAGTTCGCCTACTGGGTGCCGAACGTCTCCGGCGGTCTGGTGATCAGCAACATCCCGCAGCGCACCGGTTGGGACATCGGCTATAACCGCAAGCTGGCGCAGATTGCCGAGCGCGCCGGTTTCGACTACGCGCTTACCCAGATCCGCTTCACCGCCGGTTACGGCGCGGAGAACCAGCACGAATCGGTGTCGTTCTCACAGGCGCTGCTGGATTCCACCGAGAAACTGAAAGTGATCGCCGCGCTGCTGCCGGGGCCGTGGAACCCCACGCTGGCGGCCAAGCAGATCGCTACCATCAGCCACCTTTCGGAGGCGCGCATCGCGGTGAACATTGTCAGCGGCTGGTTCCGCGGCGAGTTCAAGGCCATCGGCGAGCCGTGGCTGGATCATGAGGAGCGCTACCTGCGCTCGGAAGAGTTTATCCGCTGCCTGCGCGGCATCTGGACTGAGCCCAGCTTCACCTTCGCCGGCGATTTTTATCGCTATCGCGACTACTCGCTGAAGCCCAAGCCGCTGGATCCGCTGCCGGAGATCTTCCAGGGCGGCAGCTCGCGGGCGGCGCGCGACATGGCGGCGCGGGTTTCGGACTGGTACTTCACCAACGGCAACAGCGTGGAGGGCATTCGCCAGCAGGTGGACGATCTGCAGACCAAGGCCAGGGCCAACCAGCACCGGGTCAAGGTGGGGGTGAACGGCTTCGTCATTGCCCGCGATACCGAGCAGGAAGCGCAGGCAGTGCTGCAGGAGATTATCGATCACGCCAACCCGGAGGCGGTGCAAGGATTCGGCCACGAGGTGAAGAACGCCGGGGCGGCCTCGCCCGAGGGCGAGGGCAACTGGGCCAAATCCTCGTTTGAGGATCTGGTGCAGTACAACGACGGCTTTAAAACCAACCTGATCGGCACGCCGCAGCAGATCGCCGAGCGCATCATCGCGTTAAAAGACGCCGGGGTGGATCTGCTGTTGCTGGCGTTTCTGCACTTCCAGGAAGAGGTGGAGTACTTCGGCCGCGAAGTGATCCCGCTGGTGCGCGAACTGGAGCGCCAGCGGGCGGCGGCCTGAGCGTTCAACCCGTTTGCAGGGTTTGCAGCAGGTGGATAAAGGCGGCGCTGAGCGGCGGCGTGGCTGGCTCATGGCGGGTAAAGACATAAAAGCGCGCGCTGATGTCGATCCCCTGCGTCGGGATTTTCTGCAGGTGCAGCTGCGGGGCGTAGTGCGCGACGACCCGATCGCTCAGCAGCGCGATATAGCCCTGCTGCCTGACCAGGCACCAGGTCGCCAGAAAGGAGTCGGTCTCGACGATCTGGCCGTGCGGCGTGTAACGCTCGGCGATCTCGCGGATGGCGGCGTGCCCCACCGAGCAGGAGTGCGGCACCACCCATTTGGCTTCGGCCGGCGGCTGCCCGGCGGCGGTCAGGTCGCCCCCTTGATAGAGCGAGAAGCGCTCGCTCTTCAGCGCCTGCATGGCTAGATCGGCGCCGCCCGCCGCGCCGTTCAGGCTGCTGACCGCCAAATCCAGCTCGCAGTTTCTCAGCCGGGCGAGCAGGCCTTCCGGGCCGTCTTCCACCACCGTCACCCGGGTATGCGGGTAGCGGCGGTTGAAGCCTTCGAGCACCTGAGGCAGGTAGCACAGCAGCGGATCGACGCTCATCCCCACCCGCAGGCGCTTCTCGCCGCCGGCGCTCATGCCGCGCAGCTCGTCAAACGCGCTGAGCAACTGATTGGTGGCGGCGTCTATCCGCCGGTAAAACAACTCGCCGACCGCCGTCAGGCGCACGCCGCGGTTGCTGCGCTCCAGCAACCGCGCGCCGATGGACATTTCCAGCTCTTTGAGCACCCGGCTGAGCGTCGGTTGCGAGACGGCCAGTTTTTTCGCGGCATCGTGCAAACTTCCGCAGTGAACGATGTCTTTGAACATCGTTAGATGAGCCAGTTTTGGCATGGTTTTCATGGTGAATCTCCCTGGAAGTGAACGGCATTAGCCGGAGCCGGCGATGCGGCTGTAATAGGCCTGTTTCATCATGCTGTCGTTCAGCAGTTTATTGATGGTCTGGTCGAGCACCGGCGTGGTGACGGAGGCCGGCATCAGCGTGGCGGTGATCTCCACGTCGTCGTCGCCAAAGGGTTCGATATCCAGATGCGAGATAAAGCAGTTTTCTCCTTGCAGCACCTGTTTGAATTTGGCCAGCGCTTCACGCTGTTCATGCTCGAAGGCAATGACGCAAATCTGGTAGGTGGATTCGCCGTTAACGTCATTGAAGGGCTGTTTGTTGACCATATTGACCAGAGGGCGCAGCAGGGTGTTGGCGGCGAGCACGAACAGCGTGGCGGCCAGCGCATCGCCGTACAGGCCGCAGCCGGCGCAGGCGCCGACCGCCGCGGAGCCCCAGAGCGTGGCGGCGGTGTTCAGGCCGCGGATGTTCATCCCTTCTTTCATGATGGCCCCGGCGCCGAGAAAGCCGACGCCGGAGACCACGTAGGAGATGACGCGCACCGCGCCGCCGCTGCCGTCGATGGTCATGGCCAGGTGGACGAAAATCGCCGCGCTGGTGGCCACCAGCGTATTGGTGCGCAGCCCGGCGGTGCGCTGGCGGAATTGTCTTTCGTAGCCGATGGCGGCGCCCAGGACGGACGCGGTCAGCAGCGTCAGCAGTGTATGAATGAAATGCATGATAATAACTCGATGTATTATCCGCTTATCATGAGACACCCGTGGCGGGGTGACTCTTGATAAACAGGTAGTTAAGTTGGCGGGATCCGTCCCGCCAGGCCAGGGCGGCGCTCAGTGCGCGGCGGCGATCTGCCGGCTGAGCGTCTCGCTGATTTTGTCCGTCAGCGGCTGCATCCCCTCGCGGGTACGCGTCTCGCGGCGCTGCGCGATGTGATAGCAGCCGTCGAGGGTGCCGGCGCCCAGCAGGAGGATGCGATCAGACATCATCACCGCTTCCTCTACGCTGTGGGTCACCAGCACGATGGAGCGGGTTTTGATCTGGCGCGTGCTCCAGATGCGCAGCAGATCGCTGCGCAGGTGTTCGCCGGTATAGACGTCCAGCGCGGAAAACGGCTCATCCAGCAACAGCAGCATCGGTTCTACCGCCAGCGCGCGCGCAAAGCCGACCCGCTGGCGCATGCCGCCGGAAAGCTCGCGCGGGTAGGCGTCGCGGTAGGGCGCGAGACCGACCAGATCGAGCATTTTCAGCGTCTGGGCTTCGACCACCTGCGGCGGCAGATCCTGCGCCTGCAGCCCGAAGGCGATATTCTGGTAGACGTTCAGCCACGGGAAAATGGCGAAGGTCTGGAACACCATGTTGATTTGCGGATTCGGCCCCGAGACTTTTTTATCCCCCAGCATCACGGTGCCCAGATCCGGCGCGATCAGGCCGGAAAGTATGCGCAGCAGGGTGGATTTGCCCGAGCCGGACTGCCCCAAAATGCTGACGACCTCGTTATCGTAGAGGCGCAGGTTGATTTCATTCAGCACCAGGCGTTTTTCTTTACCGGTAGGCTGAACGCTTTTGCTGGCGTTATTAACCGTCAGCAGCGTGGTTTTTTTTACCATCATGATGTTTCTCCACTCAATTAAAAATATGAGCATGGAAAAATGGCCGATAGTTATCGCCGCGCAGGGGTAAAATAAATGCGAGCGCAAATAAGCCTGAGCGTTATCGGACTGTTAATAAGCGTATGCTGGAAGGATTAACCTGTCAGGCGCGCCGGAGCGGCGTGCGCGGAGGCCATGCGCTGAAGGGGTAAAGCGAAGGGATGTGGTAACTGACGCATATCCTGACACTTTCAGGATGCAATGGGATGACTATTGCTCCTGTGACCTCAGCGATTCCAACAATAAAATAAACAACCAACTGTCGCCGTCCATATCATTTCCCCGTTATTTTTCGTGTGGCCATAATACGCGTGATATTGTCTGTGATTCAATGTGGTTAGGCGGAATTATCGCGGCAAAATGTAATTTAATATGAATGCGGGAAAGTTTTTCTTTATTTATTAAACGGGGCGTCAACGAAAATCATGAGAATGAATATAGGCGCTATTTTATGGAAATATAAACCTGAATTAAACGAGAGAATAACAGGGCGGGCGCAAGACAAATAATGAACCGGCCGCAGAGCGCGCTGCGGCCGGTATCGGGTCAGAACTGATACATGATGCCGGTTTCGATAATGTCGTCGGCGCCGGCGCCGACGGCGTTCTGCCGTTGCAGCAGGTTGAGCTTGTACTCCACGTAGGTCGACATATTGGCGTTGAAGCTGTAGTTCAGCGCCAGATCCAGGTATTTGACCAGATCGGCGTCGCCGATGCCGGGCAGGTTACGGCCGCGCGTTTGCAGGTAGGCCACCGAGGGCGTGACGCCGGAATCGAAGTGATACTGCGCGACCGCCTCGACGGCGTCCGCGCGGGGGGCGAAGCCGGCGTAGCGATCGCCGTCGACATAGGTCATGTTTTCGGTGCGCGCATAGCTGGCCGCCAGGTAGAGGTTGTCCAGATCGTATTTCAGCCCCAGCGTCCAGGCCCGGGCGCGATCGCCGTCAGCCAGGCCGAAGCGCTGCTGCGCCAGGGTGCGCGCAGAGTTGGCGTAGGCGGCGCCAAAGTTTAGCCCCGCGCCGGTGTCGTAGGTGGCGGAAAAGGCGTAGCCATCGCCGTTTTGCGTCTGAATATCCTTCGCCCGCAGAGCGTCGTCCCCCCGATTCTTCCCCTGATATTGCAGGCCGAGATCCAGACCGTCCAACAGCCCGCCCAGGCTGCGGTTGTGGTAGGTCAGCAGGCCGTTGGCGCGGCCGGTCATGAAGTTGTCGGCCGCTTCGTAGCTGTCGTTGCCGAATTCGGGCAGCACGTCCGTCCAGCCGGCCACGTCATACAGCAGGCCGTAGCTGCGGCCGTAGTCCAGGCTGCCCCAGCGGCCGAACGTCAGCCCGGCGAAGCCCAGCCGGGTATAGCTATTGCCCGGCCCGGCGCTTTCCGCCTGATCGAGCCCCGCCTGATATTCCCATTGGCCATACCCTGTCAGCCCCTCGGCGATCTGCGTCTCGCCTTTGAAACCGAAACGGGTGTAGGAGCGATCGCCGTTATTGTCGGCATCGCTGCTGAAGTAATGCACCCCGTTCAGTTGGCCGTACAGATCCAGTTTATTGCCGTCTTTGTTGACGATTTCTGCCCCGGCGGCGGCCGCCGGCATCAGGATGACCAGCGCCATCAGTAAGCTTTTATGTTTCATTTCACTACCCTGAGTTAACGAAAATGCGGCCTTATCCGGCCGGTTGCGCCTGCGCGATTTTTTTGTACAGGCAGCTGCGGATCCGATCGGTGAGGTGCCGCAGGCTGCCCCGGTTGCGCGCCGCGCGGGGAATATTGATGCTGAATTCGTCATCGATCCGTTTGCTGGTCGCGTCCAGGATCAGCACCCGATCGGACATCAACACCGCCTCTTCGACGTCGTGCGTCACCATCACCATGGCACGCGTGCGCAGCCGGTTGTCTCCCCACAGCGCCAGCAGATCGCTGCGCAGTTTTTGCGCGGTAAAGATATCGAGGGCGGAGAAGGGCTCGTCCAGCAGCAAGACATCGGGCTCTACCGCCAACGCCCGGGCGAAGCCCACGCGCTGGCGCATGCCGCCCGACAGCTCGCGCGGCCAGGCGTGCTCATAGCCGCTCAGCCCCACCAGGCGCAGCAGCGCCCCCAGCCGCTCGGCGATCGTCTGCGGCGGCAGCTTTTGCGCCAGCAGGCCGAAGGCGATGTTGTCGTACACCGTCAGCCAGGGGTAGAGCGCGTAGGACTGAAACACCATGCCGGCGTTGGCGCTCGGGCCGCAGACCGGTTTGCCCGCCAGGGTGAGCGTGCCGCTGTCCGGCGGGATCAGCCCGGCCAGCATGCGCAGCAGCGTGGACTTGCCCGAACCGGATTGCCCCAGAATGGTGACGAACTCGCCGGCGTGCACGGTCAGCGACACGTCGCGCAGCACGGGGGTGGGGCGCTTGTTTTCGCCGATAAACGTTTTGTTCAACCGACGGGCGCTGATAATCACGTCTTGAGTCAGCATGTGGTTCCCCCTTGATCAGTCATATTTGAATTTGGTTTCCGCGATGCGATACAGCGGTTGCCAGACGAAGATGATGCACAGCGCCACCAGCGCGCACATCGCGGCGCAGCCCAGTGCGGACTCCGGGTTCTTGCCGGCGTCGGTGACGACGGAAATGAACGCGCCCAGCCCGGTGGCGCTGAGGGTGGTGCTGCCCCACTGGATCACTTCGGCGGCGATGGCGCTGTTCCAGGCGCCGCCGGCGGCGGAGATGATGCCGGTCACGATATAGGGGAAGATCGCCGGCAGCATGTAGTAGCGCCACCAGCGGAAACGGCGCAGGCCGAAGGTTTCGCTGACTTCGGTGATCTGCGTCGGAATGGCGGAAACGCCGGCGATCACGTTGAACAATACGTACCACTGGGTGCCCAGCATGATCATCGGAATGGCCCACCAGCCGAGATCCTGATGATAAATGGCGATGAAGGCGGCGATCAGCGGGTAGAAAATGTTGGGCGGAATGGCCGCCAGGATCTGGATGATCGGCTGGAAGATCTTCACCAGGCGCGGATTCAGGCCGATCCACACCCCCAGCGGCGTGAAGATCGCCACGCTGAGCAGCATGGCCGCGGCCACGCGCGCGGTGGTGAGCAACATCCACTCCGGCAGCATGGCGAAGTACTGTTTGGGGAAGTATTCCCACAACTGATAGCCGAACCACACGCAGGCCAACACCACGCCGAGATACCACAGGCTGCGCCACAGCCAGTTGCCTTTGGCGGCGAGCCTGAACAGGCGGTGCAGACCGAGGGCGTACCACAGCCGCGGCAGCTTGAACAGCCACAGGTCAGCCAGCGCGCGCAGCGTGCGGCCGAGCGCCGCGCCGACGTGCGAGAAGGCCAGGCTGTTGTAAAACCACGGATTGCCGAGCGCCCGATTGGCGGTGACGTCTTCGTATTTGAAGCGGGCGGTGTAACGCACCAGCGGGCGGAACACCAGCTGATCGAGCAGCACGATGTTGGCGGCCAGCGCGACGATCGCATACAGGATCGCCGGCACGTTCTGCTGCGCCAGCGCTTCGGCGATATAGGAGCCGACGCCGGGCAGTTCGACCGAGCGATCGCCGACCGGAATGGCTTCGGAGGCCACCAGGGCGAACCAGGCGGCGGATTGCGACACCATGGCGTTCCACAGCAGGCCCGGCACCGAATAGATGAATTCCAGCCGCCAGAAGCGTTGCCACGGGTTGTAATTGAAGCTGCGGGCGGCTTCGTCCAGCTCCTTGGGCACGATGCGCAGCGTCTGATACAGCGTCAGCATCATGTTCCAGGCCTGGCCGGTAAACACCGCGAAGATGGCGGTGCACTCCAGCCCCATCACGCTGTGTGGGTAGAGGTTGAGAAAGTACACGGTCGTGAAGGTCAGGAACCCCACCAGCGGCACCGACTCCATAAAGTTGACGAAGGGCAGGATCACCCGGCGCAGCGGCGCATAGCGCGCGGCCAGCACGGCGAACACCACAGAAAAAAGCAGCGACCAGGCCATACCGAGGAGAAAACGCATGCTGGTTCTGAGCGAATAATAAAGCAGGTTCCAGGCATCGAGACTAATGGCAGAGACGTTTTGTTCATTGAAGTCGCCGTGCATGTCGCCCCATGCGCGAATAAAAAAGGCAATGAAGAAAACGCCGATGGCGATAACGATAAAGTCATTTAAATAAGACTTTCTGAAAACAGATGTACCCCGGTTATTTTGCATAACGCAATACCTTATTTTTCCCATAAGAAATCCGTCGGCGCTCGGGTAATGCTCCCGGCGACATCAGATAAATACCGCCACAGCGGTTGAGACAAACGTTGTTTTCGCAGCGGGGCGATGGGCGGGCAGGCAGAGCGGGAAAGGCCGTCAGAAGGGGAGCGGTTGCCGCATTCCGTATCTTTCAGAATGCAACGTGGATGGCATTACTGAAAGGTGCCCAATAGCATTAGCGTAAAACTAAAACTTTCATCGCCCATAGGGCCCTCCTCGGTTTAAATATGGCACGGAGAGGGTAATGTGTTTTGCTAATAAAAAGCAATTGGCGGTGCGCGGTTTTTACGGTTGATATGTAACAGGATGAATATTCATTTTTTAATCGCTATATTCAGAAAATAAAATAACCTATTTTGATGGCGGTAAATGCGGTGGAAATAAATCGCAGCGAAATAAAACGGCGCGCCTGAATACCGCGCGCGCCGTAACATTAATAAACCTGCCTGCCGTTGATGCCGGTGGGGAAAATGCCGGTGGCGAACAGATGCCCGTTGGCCTGGATCTGGTCGTCGGGCAGCATCTCCAACGGGAACTCGCCTGACAGGCAGCTGAGAAAGGCGTTGCGATCGTCCGTGGTGGTAAAGCCGATCAGATCGTAGAACAGCAGCGAAGCGATCAGCTGGCGATGTTCCGGGATGCGCCGCAGCAGCGCCGCCGACGGGAACGGTAGGTGGAAGAAGAACGCGCAGGCATTCAGCAGCCCCTGCTCCTTCAACGCCTGGGCGCAGGGCAGCAGCTGGTAGTCGTCGATACAGACGATGTCGCCCGGGCACAGGTGCTCGCAGGCGATATCGGCGAAACGGCGATTCAGCTGCCGGTAGGCGCGGTAGTTTTCCGGCGTGAAGTGCGCCTTCTCCGGCTGGTTGTGGAATACCGGCCACAGGCCGTCGTGGTAGTAGCCCTGATAGTGGCGGCGAAACTCCTCGATCGACAGCGGGAAGGTCACCTGATCGTAACCGGCGCGTTGGCGGCAACTGATCGGGCGCTGCGCGAAATTCTGCACGTCGCCGTTCCAGCCGAGCCACAGCCCCGGTTCGGCGTCGGCCGCCAACGTCCGGCCGGCGCAGGCCAGATCCTTGCCGTCGCACTGTTTGTTGGAAATCAGCACCAAACGAGACATCGGGTTCTCCTTATCAGTGCAGGGCGCGCGGGGCGTGCGCCGCGCAGTCGGCGCGCCAGGGCGCTTGCAGCGCGGGCAGCGTGACGCGCAGGCCGCGCAATGCCGGATGCGCCAGGCAGCAGCGCGTCAGCCAGCTTCCCAGCCCGACGCCGCGGTATTCGGCGCTGACGAACAGCTCGCTCACCGAGGCGAAGGTGGCGTAATCGGTCACCATGCGGGCGAAGCCGAGCTGGTGGCGTTTGCGGTACAGGCCAAAGCATAGGCCGTGGCGCGCCAGGCGCTCCGCCGCCGCCCGATCCGGCAGGCTGAGGAAACGCTGGATCGCTTCGATATCCAATAACTGCCGATCGGTGCTGATATGAAAAACGCCTTTGCGCCAGCAGAGCAGCGGCTGTACGGGGGCCAATTGCGGTTGCATGTTCATGATTATCCTTAGGTTAACGAATCAGTGGATGGTTACAGCATCCAGCCGAGTTCGGCGGCGGTGACCTGTTCCTCGAAGCGGCGCAGTTCGGCGCTTTTGCAGGTGTGCCACAGGGTGCAGAACGCCGGGCCGAGCAATTCGCGCAGCGGATCGCTGTGGCGGAACAGCGCCAGCGCCTCCTGCTGGCCGAGCGGCAAGGGGGCGGCGTTGTCGCTTTCGCAGCCGTTGGCGGCGGGCGGCAGCGGCAGCGGGTGTTCCAGCCCGTGCAGCAGGCCGCCGAGCATCACCGCCAGCGCCAGATAGGGGTTGGCGTCGGCGCCGGCCAGGCGGTATTCGATGCGCTGATTGGCGCTGTCGGCGCAGGGCAGGCGCAGCGCTACCGTACGATTGTTGTGGCCCCAGGAGGCGCGCAGCGGCACGTGCATGCCGGGGCGGAAGCGGCGAAACGCGTTGATGTTGGGCGCCAGGATCGCCATCGACGCCGGCATCAGCGCCAGCATGCCCGCCATCGCCTGTTGCATGTTGTCGCTCAGTTCGCCCGGCGCGCCGGTCAGCAGGTTCTCGCCGTGCTCGTTCTGCAGGCTGATGTGGAAATGCAGCCCGCTGCCGGCGGCATGGGCGCAGGGCTTGGCCATAAAGCAGGCGTGCTGGTGATGTTGCTCGGCAATCTGCCGCGTCAGGCGCTTCAGCGCCATGATCTGGTCACAGGCTTCCAGCACGCGCCGGCTGTGATGCAGGTTCAGCTCGTACTGGCCGGAAGCGGCTTCAGCCACCACGCCGGTCAGCGGCAGGCTTTGCAGCCGCGCGTGCCGTTCGATGTCGCTCAGCAGCGCATGGTGGCGCTCGGGCGCATCCACCGCGAAGCTCTGCGTCGGGCAGGCTTCCGCCTCGGCGGGGCGCAGCGGATCCTGCAGGTAGAACTCCAGTTCGGCCGCCACCACCGGGAAGCAGTTGCGCTCGTGCAGGCGCTTCAGCACCCGTTGCAGCACCACGCGCGGCTCCAGCTCGCAGGCGCCGCCGTCGGCGTTTTGCATCGTCAGCAGCAGCTGGGCGTGGCGTTCGGGATCGCGCGCGCAGGGGCGCAGCGTGCCGGGCACCGGCAGGCACAGCCGATCCGGCTCGCCCGCCCGCTGCCCCAGCCCGCTCTCTTCAATCACCCGGCCGTGCAGATCCAGGGCGTAGATCGACAGCGGGAAGTAGCAGCCTTTTTCCAGCCCAAAGGCTTCGGCGATCGGCAGCCGCTTGCCGCGCAGCTGGCCGTTCAGATCGTGCAGATAAATATCCAGCTGTTCGGTATCCGGATAGCGCTGCAGGTAGTGTTCCAGCTCTTTGTGGAAGGTGCGCGTCGGCGATGCGGGCAGCTCCGCCAGCAGAGGATTGAACCCGATGATATTAGAATGCATGGCGCGCTCCAAAACGAAGACCGGTCACGGCCAGAGGCAGGGATAAACGCATGAGACAACTCTCTTGTGGGGCCATAGCGGCGATGTGAAAAGGGTATCTGCGGCGGCAAAAACTGTCTGTAAAAACGCCGTAACGTTAACGGGGCGCGGAATAAAAATGCCGTAAAGAGCTCGGCGGGTTGGCCGGGTCGGCACGGTCTATACTGGCGAGATGGGCCGTAGAAGGAGAGATAACGATGAAGAGAATAGGGCTGCTTATCGCCGCGCTGGCCGCGTTCCACGCCACCGCGTCTTCCCCACAGGCGTGGGCCGAGAGCGAACGGGCGATGCGCGCCGCCTGCCTGAAAGCCAGCGGGCTCAAAAACGCCAGGGTGGAAGGGGAGATTATTCACTACGGTGATGACGTCGGCTATTCGGCGCTGTTTATCGGCGGGCGCTACCCGCAGCCGTTTATGAAAAACCAGCCGGGCAGGGAGCTGTGCTTATATCAGCGCGCCACGCAGAAGGCGGCGGTGCAGGCGGTGGAGGGGGTGAAGGGGAGCAGTGCGTCTGCTCAACCTTGATGTTTGATGAGATAAATAAAAATACAGCCCACGGTGGTAATAATGGCTTCTACGAGCAAAAGTATAAAGTCCATCGCCAGCCACTTCTGTAGCTCAGGAGAGGCGTTTTTTTGCACGAAATCGTAGGTTTTCGCATCGAGCCAAACTTGATCCCTTATTTTTATTTTTTTCCTTTTCAGAATCCAAAGAAACCACTGTGCTTTCAATGAGGTTCCAAGTATGCCGAGGCTATCGGCAAAGGCGACGTAGGGCGGAATAAAATGTCCGCTGCCGGCGTAACGTTGATAGAAAGCATCAAACTCTTTTTTATGGCGACGGTAACCAATGAACTGGATGAAGGCGCTTAAAACCAGCAATATCAAACACGATATGACGATAAATTTCATCATTCACCTACCACTAACGTCGTCAAATAATCGGAACCCATGCCACCCAGTGTGGATCCTGCGGCGCCTCCTATAGCGGCTCCAGCGATACCACAAACGATCACACCTGTTCCTGCTGTTGCTGCACCCAACACAATTGAACAAGCTGCAATCGCAAGACCTGCACCTGCATTCCCTGCCCAAATTCCCGCCGCAGTACTTGCCGCAAAATGACTGTATCCCTTCACCGCAATCTTGGCGCACTCCTGTTCGCGACCGGTGGTGCAGGCGTTGTAGACGTCGTTGGTGGTATTCAGCCCACTCAATCCGATGCCGATCCAGCCGCCGGCTTTCATAAACTTGGCCGCCCGGCTGGCGCTGTCGACGTAGTTCGAATAACCCTTGATGGCGCCGACGCCGGCGGTGCTCCATTCATGCACCAGTGATTTACTGGAGAGCCTTAGCGCGTGTTTGATTTGCGCATACTCTTTCATATTGAGTTGAGCACGAGTAAGGCGATTCAGTAACGGTTTTAATGTACCGAACAGCCGCGCTCGTTCCACCTGAAACTGGGTGCCAATCAATGCGCCACTCGTGCGGAACTGATTTTGGTAGGTTTTTTCAATCTCAACCAGGATATTCTTGATCTGGCTGAAGTAGCGTTCTCCGGCATCCGAAGCCAGCCCGACGACCGTTTCCCCATAGCTGGTGAAGGCGGCGATAGCGGCGTAATTGCGGTGCAAGAAGGTGGAGAAATCGCTGTCACCGGCTTTCACCAGCTTTGCTGGTGCGGCTCTTGGCCTGCATCAGGGCGGCGATCTGCGTAGATTGATTATGATTGCGCGGATCGGCGACGATCAGCATTTGCCCCGGTTGAACCAGCGGCGTATCGGCATTGAGCTGCATAAAAAAGCGTGCCGCTTCCGATGGCTTGCCACCGAACAGGTAGTTGGCGTGGAAGGCGAGCGGGCCGGTGTGTTGGGCGATGCAATAGCCCGGTGCGATGCTGCTGGACTTCTGTTCCATGTCGAAAAGCCTCCTTATTTTAGGAAACTTAACATTTTCTACAGGGTGGTAACAGCTTCTGGCTCACGCTCTCGATCGGAGAATCATCTGAAAATGCTGGTGCCGCCTTACCCGCCACTTCCCGCCATCTCCCGTTCGATTACCGTCGCCAGCGCCTGCGCGGCGGAAGAGAGTTGGTGCTGCGCCAGGCGGATCAGGCCCACGCGCCGTTCGATAATCGGGCCGTTCAGCGGCACGCACACCGCCCCCAGCTCATCCATCTGTCGCTCGCACAGCGCCGGCACCGCGCTGGCGCCGAGGCCGTTGGCCACCATGCGCCCGACCGTCACCAGCTGGTGGCTCTCAAACGCCACCTCCAGCGTTCGCCCGCTGCGGGCCAGCGCCTGCTCCAGCAGCAGCCGCACCGCTGATGGCCGCTGCAGGGTGATGAAATCCAGCGTCAGCAGCTCCTTCCAGCTCACCTGCGCCTTGCGCGCCAGCGCCGAATCCTTCGGCACCACCGCCAGAAAGCGATCGCGGCACAGCGGGGTGAAGTGCAGGGTGTCGCTCGGCTCCGGCTCGAAGGCGATGCCCATCTCCACCCGGCCTTCGCGGATCATTTCAAACACCTGCTCGTTGATGACGTCGTGCACCGCCACGTTGATGCCGGCGTAACGATCGCGAAACGCCTTGAGGATCGGCGGCAGCGGGTTGCCGGCGAACGACGGCATGGCGGCGATCGCCACCTTGCCCATCTGCAGGGTAAAGCGCTGGCGCATCGCCTCTTCCGCGTTATCCCAATCCGCCAGCAGCTGGCGCGCCATCGGGAAGAAGGTTTCTCCTTCCGGCGTCAGCGTCACCCGGCGGGTGGTGCGCAGCAGCAGCGGCCCGCCCAGCGCGTCTTCCAGCCCACGGATCGCCAGGCTGAGCGCCGGCTGAGAAATATTCAGCCGCTCGCTGGCCTGGGCGAAATTCAGAGTGTGAGCTACCGCTAAAAACGCGCGTAACTGTTTGATGCTCATTTTCATTTTGGTTGGCGTTAACTCTTTGTTAATTGTCGGTTAACGAGTGATTAATAAAAATTCTAAATGAATGCGGCATAAAAACAAAATTAACAAATCATTTTTGTGACCTGAAGATGCCCTCACGCAAGCCAGGGCATTTCGCCCTGCGCCGCAACATGCAGGGGCAACGATATGGCAGGGCTCGACAAACGCGTCGGCAGCTACCAGGAAGCGCTGGCAGGCCTGACGGACAACATGACGGTGCTGGCGGGCGGCTTTGGCCTGTGCGGCATCCCGGAAAACCTGATCGAAGAGATCCGCCGGCGCGGCGTGCGCGGGTTGACGGTGGTCTCCAACAACTGCGGCGTCGACGGGTTCGGCCTCGGGCGGCTGCTGGAGACCCATCAGATCCGCAAGGTGGTGGGATCGTACGTCGGTGAAAACGCGCTGTTCGAGCAGCAGGCGCTCAGCGGCGAGCTGGAGGTGGATCTTACGCCGCAGGGCACGCTGGCGGAGAAGATCCGCGCCGGTGGCGCCGGCATCCCGGCGTTCTTCACCGCCACCGGTTACGGCACGCCGATCGCCGAAGGCAAAGAGGTGCGCGAGTTCAACGGCCGCCCTTACATCATGGAAACCGCCATCACCGGCGATTTCGCCATCGTGAAAGGCTGGAAGGCCGATCACTTCGGCAACGTCATCTACCGCCACACTGCGCAGAACTTCAATCCGCTGATGGCGACCGCCGGGCGCATCACGGTGGTGGAAGTGGAAGAGATCGTGGCGCCGGGCGAACTGGATCCGGCGGCGATCCACACCCCCGGCATCTACGTCGATCGGCTGATCCAGGGCACCTTCGAGAAGCGTATCGAACAACGCACCCTGCGGGCATAAGGAGAATTCGCATGCTTACCCGTGAACAAATGGCGCAGCGCGTGGCGCAAGAGCTGAGAGACGGTTACTACGTCAACCTGGGCATCGGCATCCCGACGCTGGTGGCCAACTACGTGCCGGCGGGCATGGACGTGATGCTGCAGTCGGAAAACGGCCTGCTGGGGATGGGCGAGTTCCCGACCGAGCAGCAGCTGGACGCCGACATGATCAACGCCGGCAAGCAGACGGTCACCGCGCGCCTCGGCGCGTCTATTTTCGATTCGGCGCAGTCGTTCGCCATGATCCGCGGCGGCCATGTCGATCTGACCGTGCTGGGGGCGTTTGAAGTGGACGTCGAAGGCAACATCGCCTCGTGGATGATCCCCGGCAAGATGGTCAAGGGCATGGGCGGCGCGATGGATCTGGTGGCGGGGGCGGAGAACATCATCGTGGTGATGACCCACGCCGCGAAGGGCGGCGAGTCCAAGCTGCTGCCGCGCTGCACGCTGCCGCTGACCGGCGCCCGCTGCATCCGCAAGGTATTGACCGATCTGGCCTATCTGGAAATTGAAGACGGCGCCTTCGTGCTGCGCGAACGCGCGCCGGGCGTCAGCGTGGCGGAGATTGTCGCCAAAACCGCCGGCCGGCTGATTGTGCCGGAGCAAGTGCCGGAAATGCGTTTCTGAGACGGGAGGTGAATGTGCAACAACGTGAAGTGGTGATCGTGGCGGCGACGCGCACGCCGGTCGGCAGTTTTCACGGCGCGCTGGCGCCGCTGACGGCGGTGGAACTGGGCACGGCGGCGGTGCAGGGGCTGCTGGCGCAAAGCGGCGTGCCGCCGCAGCAGATCGATGAAGTGATCCTCGGCCAGGTGCTTACCGCCGGCTGTGGGCAGAATCCGGCGCGCCAGACCGCGCTCAACGCCGGGCTGCCCGTTACGACGCCGGCGCTGACCATCAACAAGGTGTGCGGCTCCGGTTTGAAGGCGGTGCATCTGGCGGTACAGGCGATCCGCAGCGGTGATGCCGACGCGGTGATCGCCGGCGGCCAGGAGAGCATGAGCCAGTCGCCTTACCTGATGGCCGGCGCGCGCGCCGGTCTGCGCCTCGGTCACGCGCAGATGGTGGACAGCGTGATCCACGATGGCCTGTGGGACGCGTTCAACGACTACCACATGGGCATCACCGCCGAGAACCTGGCGGAGAAATACGCCATCAGCAGAGAAGAACAAGACAGGTTCGCGCTGCGCTCGCAGCAGAAGGCGCTGGCGGCGCAGCAGGCCGGGCGTTTCGCGCAGGAGATCACGCCGGTGACGGTGCCGCAGCCGAAGGGCGAGGCGCTGCGGGTCGAGCGCGACCAACAGCCGCGCGACACCAGCCTGGATGCCCTGGCGCGGCTGCGGCCGGCGTTTCGCAAAGAGGGCACGGTGACCGCCGGCAACGCCTCGTCGCTCAACGACGGCGCCGCCGTGGTGCTGCTGATGAGCGCGGAAAAAGCCGCCGCGCTGCGTTTGCCGGTGCTGGCGCGCATCGCCGGTTACGCCTCGTCGGGCGTCGAACCGGCGATCATGGGCATCGGCCCGGCGCCGGCCGCGCGCCGCTGCCTGGAAAAAGCCGGTTGGCGGTTGGAGGAGGTCGATCTGATCGAAGCCAACGAAGCCTTCGCCGCGCAGGCGCTGGCGCTGGGTAAAGAACTGGGCTGGGAGGCGGAGCGGGTCAACGTCAACGGCGGAGCGATCGCGCTGGGGCATCCGATCGGCGCGTCCGGCTGTCGCATTTTGGTGTCGCTGCTGTTCGAAATGCAGCGCCGCGGGGTGAACAAGGGGCTGGCGATGCTGTGCATCGGCGGCGGGCAGGGGGTGGCGCTGGCGGTAGAGCGCCCGTAAACAACCGAGGAGGGCACCATGCAGTCATCTGACTATGCGGTACTGGGCGCCGGGCTGATGGGGGTGGGCATCGCCACCCACTTTATTCGCCACGGCCATGAGGTGCTGCTGTATGACCCGGATCCGCAGCGCCTGGAGGAAGCGCCGGCGGTGGCGAGCGGCATTCTGGCCGAGCTGAGCGACGTCGGGCAGTTTGATAACGATGAGCGCGACGCGGCGCTGGCGCGGCTGCGTGTGACCGGCGATCTGAACGCGGTGGCGCACGCCCGGCTGCTTATTGAGGCGATCCCGGAACGGCTCGAGCTGAAGCATGCGCTGTATGAGCAGCTGGAAGGGCTGATCGCCGACGACGCGGTGATCGCCAGCAACACCAGCGGCCTGCCGCCGGACGAGCTGGCGGCGCGCATGACCCATCCGCAGCGCCTGCTGATCGCCCATTTCTGGCACCCGCCGCACCTGATCCCGCTGGTGGAGATCGTGCCCGGCAGCGCCACCGAACCGCGTCATCTGGCGGCGGTGCAGGCGCTGCTCGGCGAGATGGATCTTGAGGCGGTGCTGCTGGAGCGCGCCGCGCCGGGGTTTGTCGGCAACCGGCTGCAGTTTGCGGTGCTGCGCGAGGCGCTGCACATCGTCCACAGCGGCATCGCCAGCGCCGAGGTGGTGGATCAGGTGATGCGCGCCTCGCTGGGGCGGCGCTACGCCATGGTCGGCCCGCTGGAGGCCGCCGACATGACCGGGCTCCCGACGGTGGCGGACATCGCCCGCCACCTGTTCCCGGAACTGGCGACCGGTGACGAGATGATGGCGCTGGTGGAACAGCGGCTGCAGCGCGGCGATACCGGCCAGCGCAGCGGCCAGGGATTTTATCTTTGGGATGAAGCGCGCAGGGAACGCATTCAACGGCGACGGGCGCATCAGCTGCGCTTTGCGCTGAAACCGTAATTTCGCACGCCGTACCTGACAATAACAACGATAGCGAGGTGCCTGATGAGCGTTTTGATTGCCCTGGCAGCACTGGGATTACTGATGCTGGCCGCCTACCGCGGCTACAGCGTGATTTTGTTCGCTCCGATAGCCGCGCTGGGCGCGGTGCTGTTGACCGACCCCGGCGCGGTGGCGCCGACCTTCACCGGGCTGTTTATGGAGAAGATGGTCGGCTTCGTGAAGCTCTACTTCCCGGTGTTCCTGCTGGGGGCGGTATTCGGCAAGCTGATCGAACTGTCCGGTTTTTCCCGTTCGATCGTCGCGGCGGCGATCCGCATTCTCGGCCGGCGCCACGCCATTCCGGTGATCGTGCTGGTGTGCGCGCTGCTGACCTACGGCGGAGTGTCGCTGTTTGTGGTGGCGTTCGCGGTTTATCCGTTCGCCGCCGAGCTGTTCCGCCAGAGCGGCATCCCCAAGCGGCTGATCCCGGCCACCGTGGCGCTCGGCGCCTTCTCCTTCACCATGGACGCCTTGCCCGGCACGCCGCAGATCCAAAACATCATCCCGACCAGCTTCTTCGGCACCAACGCCTGGGCCGCGCCCTGGCTGGGGCTGATCGGCTCGCTGTTCATCATCGCGGTCGGCCTGCTGTATCTTGAACGCCAGCGGCGCAAGGCGCAGTTGAAGGGGGAGGGTTACGGCACCGAGCTGCTGAACGAACCGGAAACCCCGGACGACATCAACCTGCCTAATCCGCTGATCGCCATCCTGCCGTTGATTCTGGTCGGGGTATTCAACCTGGCCTTCACCCATTGGATCCCGCAGTGGTACGGCGCCAGCCACGATCTGACGCTGCCGGGGCTGGCCAAGCCCATCACCACCGATGTGGCGAAGATCACCGCCATCTGGGCGGTGGAAGCGGCGTTGGTGTCGGGTATTCTACTGGTGGTGGCGTTCGGCTTTGGCAATATTCGCGGCCGGCTGGCGGAAGGCAGCAAGACGGCGGTCGGCGGCGCAATTCTGGCGGCGATGAACACCGCCTCCGAATACGGCTTCGGCGCGGTGATCGCCGCGCTGCCGGGCTTTTTGGTGCTGTCGCAGGCGCTGTCGGCGATCCCCAATCCGCTGCTGAACGAAGCGATCAGCGTCACCCTGCTGGCCGGCATCACCGGCTCGGCCTCCGGCGGCATGAGCATCGCGCTGGCGGCGATGGCCGATAACTTCGTGGCCGCCGCCCACGCCGCGCATATCCCGCTGGAAGTGCTGCACCGGGTGGCCTCGATGGCCAGCGGCGGCATGGACACCTTGCCGCACAACGGCGCGGTGATCACCCTGCTGGCGATCACCGGCCTCAGCCACCGGCAGGCCTATGGCGGCATCTTCGCCATCACCCTGATCAAAAGCGCCGCGGTGCTGTTCGTGATCGGCGTGTTCTACCTGACCGGCATTGTTTAAAGGAGCGATACCATGAGTGTACAAGGCAAGACCGCGCTGGTGACCGGCTCGACCAGCGGCATCGGCCTCGGGATAGCGTCCGTGCTGGCCGCCGCCGGCGTGCGCGTGATCCTCAACGGCTTTGGCGATGTGGAAGCGGCGAAAGCGCAGGTTGCCCGGCTGGGCGCCGCGCCGGGGTATCACGGCGCCGATCTCGGCGATGCGGCCCAGATAGCGGACATGATGCACTATGCCGAGCGTGAGTTCGGCGGCGTGGACATTCTGGTGAACAACGCCGGCATTCAGCACGTGGCGCCGCTGGATCAGTTCCCGGTGGAGAAATGGAACGCCATCCTCGCCATTAACCTGTCGGCGGTGTTCCACACCTGCCGGTTGGCGCTGCCGGGTATGCGCGAGCGCAACTGGGGACGCATCATCAACGTGGCGTCGGTGCACGGGCTGGTGGCGTCGAAAGACAAGTCGGCCTATGTGGCGGCCAAGCACGGCGTGGTGGGGCTGACCAAGACGCTGGCGCTGGAAACCGCCCGCACGCCCGTCACCTGCAACGCCATCTGCCCCGGCTGGGTGCTGACGCCGCTGGTGCAGCAGCAGATCGACAAACGCATCGCCGCCGGTACCGATCCGCAGCGGGCGCGCGATGAGCTGTTGGCGGAGAAGCAGCCTTCGCAAGAGTTCGTCACGCCGGAGCAGCTCGGTGAGCTGGCGCTGTTCCTGTGCTGCGATGCGGCGGCGCAGGTGCGTGGCGCCGCCTGGAACATGGACGGCGGCTGGCTGGCGCAGTAGTGAGATTTTCCCCGGAGCGCGCAATGCGCTCCGTCGTTATTTCCCGCCTTTAATTAATTCCCTCGCGTGACGGTTTACCTGCGGCAATAATATTTTTTTGTTATTTGCTATCATTATTCCCAGATAATCACGAAGGGTTATTTTGGGTGAAACGTGCGGATTGGTTTATTTCGTGCTGCGGTTATTACATTGTTTTTCTCCGTGTTACAGGTGAACACGTTTTTGCTGAAATTAAATCCAACCTAAAATAATGGCAGGTTATGGCGTGAATTTTTATATCTTGCGTGCGCTGTTCACATCGGTTAATTATTTCTGCGTGGCTTAAGACCACCGCGTTTATAACAATAATTTTTTCGGGCAGGGGTAATAATGAGAAAAAATACAACGCCAATATTCATTGGCGGCGTTTTGCTGTCGGCGATTTCCGCCGGCGCGCAGGCCGAGATCACCATTCTGGATAAAAACCCGCAGAGCAATGTGTTGCTGGCGCCGCTCAGTTTAAAGGTGGGCGGCAGCATTCGCCCCGAGTGGATCTTCAATAACGGCCCGGAGCCGGGCTATGACAAAAACGGCCACGACGGCGGCACGCGTTTTCGCTTCAGCGGCGATTATGCGCTGACGCAGGACACCTCGATCATCGGCTATTACGAGTGGGGCGTCGATCTGGCGCACGCGCTCAGCTGGGACGGGCACTATAACGAAGACGGCAAGCGCGACTATCAGCGCCAGCTGTACGCCGGCTTCAAAGACGATCGTTACGGCACCCTGACCTATGGCCATCAATACGGCATCTATTATTCGGTGGTCGGCATTAAAAGCGACGTCTGGGATAACGATGGCCATGCGGGCGGCACCGGCATCGGTATTTCCGGCGACTATGACGGCGGCAATAAACCGAAAAACAGCATCAAATACACCAATGATTTCGGACCGGTCACGCTGTACGCAAACTACTTATTGCCGGAAGACGATCTGCACACCGCGGATAACCTGATTTATCGCCGCAAGGGCGGTGGCGGGCTGGGCTTCGATTACAAGGTGACGAAAGACTTCACCTTCAGCGCCGCCTACAGTTATACCGATGCGAAGATCAAAGACAATCTGTACCACGAACAGGATTATCACCAGCAGTTGTCCGGCACCGCGTTAACCTGGCAGCCGAACAACTGGTATATCGTCGGCACCGCCAGCTACTACAAAGATTATGTGCCGAGCACCCGCCAGCGCACGCTGTCGCACTTCTTCGCCGGTGACGGCTACGGGCTGGAAGGCTTCGTCGGTTACACCTTCAATATCGACAAGCCGTTCCTCAAATCCGTCCAGCCTTATGTGGCGGCGGACTCGCTGCGGCTGAAGGGAGACGAGGCGTATCACGCCAACCACGTCTATCTTGGTGCGGGCACCACCATCGGTTACGGTCTGTCGGTGTATGTGGAGCGCACGCTGGCCAACAGCAGCGACAACGAGCCGGACTCCACCTGGATTACGGTGTTCTACGACTTCTGATTTTCACCTGCTCCAAGCCGGCGCCTGCGCCGGCTTTTTTACATGGTGATCGCACCGCCCAGGGTCTCTCCAGAGGCGTTGCGCTCCGCCAGGTAGCGCGCCGGCGGTTTGCCCACCGCCTTTCTGAACATGGTGACGAAGCCGCTGGCGCTCTCGTAGCCCAAATCCAGCGCCACCGTCTGTACGCTCTCGCCCTGCGTCAAGCGCTGCAGCGCCAGCATTACGTGCAGCTGGCGCCGCCAGTGGCCGAAGCTCATGCCCATCTGCTGTTGCAAGGTGCGGCTGAGGGAGCGCTCGCTCATGCCGATGCGCTGCGCCCACTGGCCGAGGGTGGATTTGTCCGCCGGGCAGCTCAGCATGCCTTCGGTCAACTGCCGGATGCGCGCGTCGTCGGACACCGGCAGATGCAGATTCTCGATCGGCGCGGCCGCCAACTGATCCAGCAATACCGCCGTCAGACGCCCCTCGGCGCCCTGTTCGTCGTAAAGCGGCTCGAAGGTGCTGGCCTGCAGCAGCAGCTCGCGCAGCAGCGGCGAGACCGACAGCGTGCAGCAGCTTTGCGGCAGGCCGGCGGCGGCATGTTGATCGACGAACAGGCAGTAGGCCTCGGTGGAGCCGGCGCCCTGGGCGTTGTGCAACACGTTGCCCGGCATCCACAGCGCGCACTGCGGCGGCACCAGCCACAGCCCGTTTTCCACTTCGCAGCGGATCATGCCGCGCACGGTGTAAATCAGTTGCGCCTTCCGGTGGCGGTGCGGCTCGACTTCCCAATCCTGCTCGAGAGTCGAACCTTGCAGGGCAAACAGCGGGCGCGGCACCTGATCGATATCCAGACAGTGGCGGGGGATTTGTACTTTCATGAGAATAGTTCTCAATTTGGCGGAATTGAAAAGTATTATGTCCTGATTGCGCAATGCGGTCTAGCGCCGGTGCCGATAAAGTAAGCGCCAGTTCTAAACCCTTTCGCGAGGAAACTGATTATGTCATTGGATACCGCCGACTTTCCGCTGGTATGGATGCGCCGCAGCGGGCGCGATACCCAGGCCGAGCTGGCCGAATTCAGCGCGCTGCTGGCACGCGCCGAGCCGTTCGTCCTGATGACCGACCGCAGCGTCGGCGATGAAGAACAAGAACATGACCGCGATGCTCGCACCCAGGTGGCGCTGTGGAAACGTGATAACCGCGAGGCGCTGAAGCGGTGGGTGAAAGGCATGATCATGCTGGAGCCGGACGACGCCAAACGCGCGGCGGCGGAAGAATTCGCCGAATACGGCGCCAAATTCTGGGGCTATCCGGTACTGGTGGCCGCCGATGAAGCCGCAGGCCGGGTATTGGCGCAGACGTTATTGTTAAAATAAGGGGAACACCATGCACCAGCAACAGGTGATTGAACAGCTGCTGGCCTGGATCGAGCAGAGCCTGGATCAGCCGCTGACGCTGGACGACATCGCCGCCAAGTCCGGCTACTCCAAATGGCATTTGCAGCGGATGTTCAAGCAGCATACCGGCCATATTCTCGGCACCTACGCGCGCCGCAGAAGGCTGACCGCCGCTGCGCGTGAACTGCGCCTGACCGGCACCAGCGTGGCCTGCATCGCCGATACTTACCAGTTCGATTCGCAGCAGACCTTCACCCGTTGCTTCCGCAAGCAGTTCGGTCTGCCGCCGGCCAGCTATCGTCGCAGCCAGGATTGGTCGAGCTATGGCCTGCAGCCGCCGCTGCGCCTGACCGAAGCGCCGTTGCCGCAGGCCGATATCGTGACGCTGCCCGCCATGCAGTTGGTGGGCCATACCCAGCGCCGCAGTTTTACGCTGGGGCAACTGGCGGCCTCCAAGTGTGAGCTGCGCCGCCACGCCTGGCGGCAGTTGCTGCAGCCGCAGGCGCTGCCGGAGGTGGTATACGGCCTCACCAGTCTGGAAGTTGACCGGCGCCGCCGGGGCAGCCCGCGCATGGCCTACACCGCCGCTCTGCCGGACGAAGGGGCGCCGGGAGAGCGGGTGACTATCGAGCAGGGCGAGTATGCCCGTTTCACCTACCAGGGACAGGCGGAAGGGTTACAAAACTTTATTGTCCGGCTGTATGACACCGCCATGCCGCAGATGAACGCCATTCGCCGGCCAGGGCAGGATATCGAGCGTTTCTACCCGGCGCAGGAGGGCAGTTGCCCGCTCGGCGGCGCGGCGATCCGCTGTGAATATCTGATTCCGATACGGCGGGAAGAAGCGTTGGCCGCCGCCAGCTAGGCGGCGGTTCTCGCAAAAAATCGCCTTCGTGGCGCGTCAGGTTACAAAAAATTGCGATATTACATCGGTAATGGTTCACACTTTGATTGATGTGCACATATAATGCGCATCCGGTCCAATCCCCCTGTTTTTCAGGCCGCAGCGCTTGGCTGCCGGCTGAAACTCATCGGGGTGAAGAGGCCGTAGAAACCGATATCCCTAATCGCCAGTGGCCTTGACCAACACGAAGATGAAAATGAGCATTCGCGCGTTATTAACCCTGTTTACGGCACTGGTTGCATTCAGCCAGGCTGCCTTCGCCGTCGTTTACCCGCTGCCGCCAAAAGACAGCCGTTTGGTGGGCGAGAATATCCAAATCACCGTACCGGAAGACAGCAAACTGCCGCTGGAGAGCTTCGCCGCCCAGTATCAGATGGGGCTGAGCAACATGCTGGAGGCCAACCCGGGCGTGGATCCGTTCCTGCCGAAGGCCGGCAGCACCCTGACTATCCCGCAGCAGCTGATCCTGCCGGACGCGCCGCGTGAAGGCATCATCATCAACAGCGCCGAAATGCGTCTGTACTACTACCCGAAAGGTTCCAACACCGTGGTAGTGCTGCCGATCGGCATCGGCCAGCTGGGTAAAGACACCCCGCTGAACTGGACCACCACCGTGCAGCGCAAGAAAGACGGCCCAACCTGGACGCCGACCGCCAAAATGCGCGCCGAATACGCGGCTGACGGCGAGATCCTGCCGGCGGTGTTCCCGGCCGGCCCGGATAACCCGATGGGGCTGTATGCGCTGTATGTCGGCCGTTTGTATGCCATTCACGGCACCAACGCCAACTTCGGCATCGGCCTGCGTGTGAGCCACGGCTGCGTGCGTCTGCGCGCCGACGACATCAAGTACCTGTTCCAGAACGTGCCGGTCGGCACCCGCGTGCAGTTCATCAACGAACCGATGAAGGCCACAGTCGAACCGGACGGCTCGCGCTACGTAGAAGTGCACAACCCGCTGTCGGCCAACGAAGAACAGCTGCAATCCAAGGATCCGGTGCCGTTGACCATCTCTGCGCCGGTCGGCAAAGTGCTGATGGACGCCGGCGTCAACCAGAGCGAAGTGGACGCGGCGATCAAGGCCCGTTCCGGCATGCCGGTGAAAGTGAACTGATTGCCCAGAGCTTCAGTGAACGCGATAAAAAAGACGCCTGCGGGCGTCTTTTTTTATGCTTTCAGCTTCCGCTGTTGGCGCAGTGAATTTATTGCTTCCCTATCATCGTCTTTAAAACGAAAAGCGCCGACTCATGTTGGTCTTTATTGACTCGTTCGAGATACATATTATCAATCGCGTCGGCGATGGGGCGGCTGGCTTCGAACAGCGCTTGCCCAGCAGGCGTCAGGTAAATAAATCGGCGGCGCTTATCATGCTCGCCGGCTTCCCGTTTTAATAAACCTTTTCCTTCCATGCGGCCTAGCAATTCGGCCAGCGCGGCTTTACTGCTGATCGCCGCTTCCATTAATTCGATTTGTTCAATGCCCGGCGTTTCTGAAACGGTGGCCAGAATGGAATATTGTTGTTTGCTGAGTTCAGGAAGCGATTTTTGCCATTGAGCACTATGATCCTGAAGCAGTTCGCGAATGAGGTGGAAAAAAGTATTGGCCAGCGTTCTGTTCATACATTATTCCCTGAAAGGAAAAAAGCTAACAATAATATCAATATAACAAAATAAGCCGATAAGGGATACCTGTCCGGAAAGTTGTTCGTTTACGAACGGTTACATATTGCCCACTTGTTTTATCGTTATCTCGGGACTAGATTTGATAAATCGTTCGTATGCGAACTTTGTGAGGTATTGCATGAGATTAGTGATCGCGATGACGGGCGCGACCGGGGCGCCGCTGGGTACGGCGCTGCTTCAGGCGCTAAAAGACATGGAGGGCATAGAGACGCATTTGATCTTGAGTAAGTGGGCCAAAACGACCATTGAACTCGAAACAAATTTCACCGTGCATGACGTGATGGCGATGGCCGACGTGACGCACAGTTCTGCCGATCAGGCCGCCACGATCTCTTCAGGTTCTTTTCATACGGACGGCATGATCATTATTCCCTGCAGTATGAAAACGTTGGCGGGTATTCGAGCCGGTTATGCTGAAGGGCTTATTGGCAGAGCGGCGGATGTGATTATCAAAGAAGGGCGGAAGTTGGTGTTGGTTCCCAGAGAAACGCCGTTGAGTACTATTCACTTGGAAAATATGCTCGCGCTCTCGAAATTGGGGGTGTCATTGGTTCCCCCCATGCCCGCTTATTATAACCACCCCACTCGTATCGATGACGTTACCGATCATATTGTCGCACGCGTGCTGGATCAATTTGGTCTTGATCATCGCCGGGCAAAGCGCTGGGCAGGACTAAAAGAAAATAGCAAAAAAACCACTGACACCGAGGAAGGTTAAATATGGCTTATGACGATCTGCGAAGTTATTTAGCGGCGCTGGATGAGGCCGGACAATTACTCGATATTACCGAGGAGGTTCAGGCGGAACCGGATATCGCCGCGGCAGCCAACGCCACAGGCAGAATGGGTGAGGGTGCCCCCGCCATTGCATTCAGGAACATTAAAGGCTTTGAACACGCGCATGTGGTCATGAACACCATCGGGTCATGGCAGAATCACGCCATAGCCCTGGGGCTCCCGCCGGCCACGCCGGTGAAGCAGCAAATCGATGAGTATATTCGCCGCTGGGATCATTTTCCCGTCTCTGTGGAACGTCGCGATAATCCGCCGTGGGCCGAGAACGAGGTCAACGGTGAGGAGATTAATCTGTTTGAGATCCTGCCGCTGTTTCGCTTAAACGATGGCGACGGTGGATTCTACCTGGATAAGGCCTGCGTGGTTTCCCGCGATCCTGAAGATCCGACCCACTTCGGCAAGCAAAACGTCGGCATTTATCGCATGGAGGTGAAGGGCAAGCGTAAGCTGGGCCTGCAGCCCGTGCCGATGCACGACATCGCGCTGCATCTGCATAAAGCAGAAGAGCGCGGCGAGGATCTGCCTATCGCCATTACGCTAGGCAATGACCCGATCATTACGCTGATGGGGGCGACGCCGCTCAAATACGATCAGTCGGAGTATGAAATGGCCGGCGCCCTGCGTGAAAGCCCGTACCCGATAGCGACGGCCCCCTTGACCGGCTTTGATGTGCCCTGGGGTTCCGAAGTCATCATTGAAGGAGTGATTGAAGGCCGCAAGCGCGAGATTGAAGGCCCGTTCGGCGAATTTACGGGGCACTATTCCGGCGGCCGTAACATGACGGTGGTGCGCATCGATAAGGTTTCTTACCGCTCGCGGCCGATTTTCGAATCCCTGTATCTGGGCATGCCCTGGACAGAAATCGACTACCTGATGGGGCCGGCCACCTGTGTGCCGCTGTATCAGCAGTTGAAAGCCGAGTTTCCGGAAGTGCAGGCGGTTAATGCGATGTATACCCACGGGTTGCTCGTCATCATTTCCACTAAAAAGCGTTATGGCGGTTTCGCGCGCGCGGTGGGGATGCGGGCGATGACCACGCCGCATGGGCTGGGCTATGTGAAAATGGTGATCATGATCGATGAGGATGTCGATCCCTTCAACCTGCCGCAGGTTATGTGGGCGCTGTCCGCCAAGGTCAATCCGGCCGGCGATTTGGTGCAATTGCCGAATATGTCGGTGCTGGAGTTGGATCCCGGCTCCAGCCCGGCGGGGATCACGGACAAACTCATCATTGACGCGACCACGCCGGTGGCTCCGGATACGCGCGGCCACTACAGCCAGCCGGTCAAGGATTTACCCGAAACTGCCCTGTGGGTGGATAAATTAACCGCCATGCTGGCTAACCGTCATTAAGGAGTTCCTATGATTTGTCCTCGTTGTGCCGATAAACAGATAGACGTCATGGCGCATTCACCGGTCAAGGGCGTGTGGACGGTATACCAGTGTCAACACTGCCTTTATACCTGGCGTAATACCGAGCCTGCTCGCAGAACGGAACGGGAGCATTATCCGCCCGAGTTTCGCATGACTCAGCAGGATATCGATAATGCGCCGGAAGTGCCGACCATTCCTCCTCTTTTGAGGAAATGAAACCGCAGGCGGGGAAAGGCCCGCCTTTTCATGGAAATAACAATGATGAAAAATGAAGACGTCGTTCTGCTTGACGCCGCCTGGCAGCCCTGCGGGACGACGCCCAAAGATCAGGTCCACACGCGGCATACGCCGCTGCATCTGGCTTTTTCATGCTACCTGTTTACTGTCGAGGGTGCAGTGTTGGTCACCCGGCGCGCGTTGAGCAAAACCGCCTGGCCGGGGGTCTGGACCAATTCTTTTTGTGGGCATCCCCTGCCGCAAGAGGCGCTGGCGCAGGCCGTTATACGTCGCGCTCAGGTTGAATTGGGCACGGAAGTCGAGCAGATAACGCTGCTGAGCGACGCCTTCAGTTATCAGGCGACCGACGTGTCCGGCATCATGGAAAATGAGGTTTGCCCGGTATTTGCCGCGCATTGTAAAGGCGCTCTCTGCGCTAATCCGGATGAAGTGGCGGATTATGCGTGGGTCGATCTCAACAACTTAATGGCGGCGGTAAAATTAACGCCATTCGCTTTCAGCCCGTGGATGGTTTCTCAATTGAATACCGGTGCGATAACATCAGGTTTGAAAAAATACAGGGATGCCATAACCATAAAGAGCGCAGCGCGCGACATTAGGGACGGTGCTGTAATAAAATAAATAGTCACCGCAAGGGTGACTATTTATTCATTCATGTTTACAGGCTGCCGCCGACCGAGGTCGAGGTGGAGCCGATAGTCTCGCGGAAATGTTTCGCGTAGTCGGCCACTTCCTGCTGCGTATGCGTCAGGCCATAAAGACCCAGCCCCACACCGCCTGCAACGCCGCCGATGATGGTGCCGACCAATTGGCCGACCGCACCGGCAATAAAGCCGCCTGCGCCTGCGGATTTACCTGCAATCAACGCGCCGGTCATGGCGCCGTCCAACAGCCCATCCCAGGCCGCGTTCAGATCGCCACCGCTAACGTACTGTTCTTCATATTGACTAAGTACTTTCATATACAATCCTTATAAATAAAAGGGTGACTTAGTGGGTTTAATTAAATTCTAAAATAACGCCGCAGCGCCATTTCACTTTAAAAATATAACGGATGCCATTTGATTGGCAATATTCCATTCAACGAAGGGTGTTATTTGGTTAAATATAGTCGCATTTATTTTTGGCGAGTGTTTTAAAGAGGGGGGTTGGGAATTTTCTTGGGAAAAATAGCAGATATCGCTGGGAGGTGAGAAGCAAAGCCGCCACCGGTTGGCGCAGTTTGTCACTATTTTCACATTTATTGTCTCGTCATTCGCATGGCGTTAGGCCCACATTGCAATTATTCCAATAAAAACTATCGCTAATTAATGAGTTATATCTCCGCATTTATTGCCCGCCATTGAAAAAATTCTCGCAAAAAATCTCCACTGTGAAAATAAGATCACACAAGCGTAACAAAAGGTAAACAAACCCCTCCTATATTGGCTGCTTCGCTTTTGGAGGGAGTGTCATGCGTAACTGGAACGAACCGAAAAAGAACAAAGCGCACATCGAACTGATCCCGATGATCGACGTGATGATGTTTTTATTGGTGTTTTTCGTCTTGATCAGCCTGAACGTCATTCCGGCGCTCGGGCTGAAAACGCAGTTGCCGTCCGCCGGCAGCGCGCAACAGCTGAAACCGCAGAAGAAAGCGATCATCACGCTGGGGGCCGACGAACAGCTGCAGCTGGATGGCCAGCCGATCGCGCTCGACGCGTTGGTCAACACGCTGAAGCAACAGCAGCAGGCCAACCAGACCACCACCATCATCGTCAACAGCGATAAAGGCGTGGCGGTCGAGCGGCTGGTGGCGGTCATGGATAACCTGCGCCAGGGCGGCTTCTTCTCCGTCTCCATCGCGACACGGAAGCTGTGACATGTATCTGCTCTATCGCTCACGTCATCTTTTCAGCTGGTTGCCGGCGCTGATTGTCGCCGGCTGCCTGCTGTTCGCCAGCCAACAGGCGGCGCTGAAGATCCAGCCGCGCTACGACGAAACCGCCATTGAACTGGCGCTGGTGGAACCTGAACCGGCGCCGGAACCCCAACCGCAAACGCCGCCGGAGCCTCAGCCCGAACCGCCGCCGCCCGAGCCGGAGCCGATCCCCGAACCGGTGGTGCCGGCGCCGGAACCGATCGTGGAAGCCAAGCCGGCGCCGAAGCCCAAACCCAAACCGGTGAAAGAGAAAGCCAAACCGGTAGAGAAACCTAAACCGACGCCGGCACCCGCCGCACCGCGCGCGCTGGTCAGCAAGCCGGCGGCACAGCCTGCACCGGCCGCCCCCGCAGCGCCGAAGGTGAACGCGCAGGCGATAGAAAACGGCTACCTGCTGGCCTTGCGCCGTGAGCTGGAACAGCGCAAGCGCTACCCGAGCGGGCGGCAGGCCTCGCTCGAACGCCCGCAGGGCAACGTCGAGGTGTGGCTGGAGGTCGATCGCAGCGGGCGGGTGCTCTCTTCCGGCATCGCCAACAAGGCCGCCAGCATGCTGCTGAACCGCGCGGCGATGAGCAGCCTGCAAAGCATCAGTTCAGTGAAGCCGTTCCCGAGCGAGGCGTTCGCCGGGCAAACAACCAAAAGATTTACCGCGACGTTCAATTATCAGGCGCCTTAGCGCAAGGGTTAATCGTTTGATTTTTATGGGATGCACACAATGAAATCGTTTAATCGTTCTGGGATCTATCTGGCGGTGATGTCGGCGATGCTGCCGGGCGCCGCGCTGGCGGCCGACGCCACCGATGTCGGCACCATCAGCGTCAAGGGGCAGTCGCTCGGCGGCGGCATGATGGTGCAGGACGACAGCGCCAAGGCGCGCTCCACCGTCACCAAAGAGGCGATGGACAAAATGCCGTCGGCGGCCAACGCCATCGATAAACTGAAATACACGCCGGGCCTGAACGTCAACAGCAACGACGCCAGCGGCCTGAGCGGCGTGGACTACACCATGCGCGGCATGAACTCGGATCAGATCGGCCTGTCGATGGACGGCATCCCGATCAACGACTCCGGCAACTACGCGGTCTACCCGAACCTGCTGGGCGACGCGGAAAACCTGGAGGAGGTGTTCGTCACCCAGGGCTCCTCCGAAGCGGACGGCCCGCACATCGGCTCCAGCGGCGGCAACATCGGCCTGGTGACGCGCCGCCCGGCGAAAGACTTCGGCGGTTTCGTCAAGCAGACGCTGGGCAGCAACAGCCTGAGCAAAACCTTCGCCCGCCTGGAGACCGGCGAGTACAACGGCTTCAGCAACTGGCTCTCCTATTCGCACACCGAGGCGAAGAAATGGCGCGGCGAGGGGCGGCTGTACTCCGACAAGTTCGAGATGAATTCGCTGTATGAAGACGGCAACGGCAACAGCAGCAATCTGGTGATGAAGTACAACCGCCAGAACAACACCAACTACAACACCTTGAGCAAGGCGCAGTTCCAAAACGACGGCCGTGACACCGATTATGTCACCTCGCAGGAGTACAACAGCAAAGGGCAGTTGAACAAGTATTACAAGATTGAACGCAACCCGTTCGAGAATTTTACGCTGTCGTTCACCCAGAAACTGCAGCTGCGCGACAACCTGTCGCTGACCCTGCAGCCGTATTACTACTGGGGCAACGGCGGCAGCTTCAACGGCCAGACGGCGTCGGTATTGTCCAGCACGTCGGACAGAGCCGGGCAGTATGACCTCAGCAACCTGCAGTCCAACACCTATTACCGCCCGTCGTGGACCCAGACCTGGCGACCGGGCATCACCACCAAGCTGAAGTGGGACATTAACGATCAGCACAGCCTGGATATCGGCTACTGGTATGAACGCGCGCGCCAACTGCAGACTCAGCCGTTCATCAGCATCAAGGGCGACGGCAACCCGTCACAGATTTGGGGGAAACCCGGCGGTTCCGATCAGGTGAAGGACGCCAACGGCAACACCGTGCAGGGGCGCAACCAGTACACCATCACCCCGGCGCAGAAAGTGTGGCTGCAGGACACCTGGTTTGCCACGCCGGACTGGACCTTCGTCGGCGGCCTGGCCTATCAGTATGTGGAGCGTAAAGGGGACAACCGCGGCAGCCTGTACAACGTGCCGGAGAAGCGCAAAGCCACCTATCACGAATTCCTGCCGAACTTCAGCGCCAGCTATAAGGTGAACCAGGAAAACCAGGTGTTCTACAACCTGACGCGCAACATGCGCACGCCGCCCAACTACGTGCTGTACAACGTCGGCGACTCGCTCAGCACCAAGCCGGAGCTGAGCTGGAACCACGAACTGGGCTGGCGTTTCCAGCAAGAGGACATGCTGCTGAGCGCCACGCTGTTCTATATGCGCTACAGCGATCGCCAGATCTCCACCACCAACGCGGCCGGCGACTACGAGATGATGAACATCGGCAACGTGGAGAACAAAGGGCTGGAGCTGGAGTGGAGCGGCCAACTGCCGCATAACTTCAACTACTACACCTCTTATACCTATACCCAATCGAAGCAGAAGAGCGACATCGTCAGCAACGGCGGGCAGCCGCTGCCGACCTCCGGCAAAGAGGTGCCGAACGTGCCGAAAAACCTGCTGAACATGACGTTGGGTTATGACGACGGCCTGTACTACGGCAGCGTCAGCGGCAAGTACGTCAGCGCGTTCTATGGCGATCTGACCAACGACGAGAAGATCGGCGGCCGCACGGTGTTCGATCTGGCGGCGGGGGTGCATCTGCCGGTGGACAAGAAAATCGTCAAAAGCGCCGCGCTGCGTTTTGGCATCAGCAACCTGTTTGACAAGGAATACCTGACCTCGGTGCGCACCACCACCTTCAACGCGGCGCCCTACGGCGGCGTGAAGGCCAGCACCCCGTATTACAACGTCGGCGAAGAACGTACCTTCAGCGTCTCGCTGGAAGCCACCTTTTAACTGAATACCCCGCCGCCTGCCGGGCGGCGGGGAAGAGGAGCCCTGTATGGACGCCAATCTGTTGCACGACATTATTTTCTACGTGATGTACGCCGCGCTGGCGATCGCGCTGGTGATCATCATCGAACGCACGCTGTACTTCGCCTATACCCAGCGCCAGGCGCGCCGGCTGGAGCAGGCTCTGACGCCGGAGGTGCGCCGCGCCGCCGATCTGCCGGACGCGCTGACCCAGCGCAACAGCCTGCCGATGGCGGTGATCGCGCCGGTGCTGGCGCAGAAACACCGCGCCGGCGATCGCGAGGCGATCGGCGATCTGATCGACGCCCAGTACTTGCTGAGCAAGCCACCGATGGCGCGCGGCCTGTGGCTGCTGGAAACCGTGGTCACCGCTGCGCCGTTGCTGGGGCTGCTGGGCACGGTGATGGGGATCATCGAAACCTTCAAGGCGCTGGCCGCTTCGGGCGTCTCCGAGCCGAGCCTGGTGTCGGCCGGGATGGGCACCGCGCTGTACGCTACTGGCCTCGGCATCGCCATCGCGCTGCTGTGCCTGGTGGCCAACAACTTCCTGCAGAGCCGCATGGAGCGCATCAACGAGCTGCTGAAGGTGCTGCTGATCCGCGCCGGTCAGCCGGCCAGCCGCCCGGAGAGCGGCAGCGGCGAACAATGGGTTGACAGCGGGGCGCCGCGCTATGCCTAATGGCCATCCAACACGGCGGCCGTTCGGCCGCCTTTATACGGCATTGTGGAGCGGTTGTTTGTTGATGTTGAGCCAGAGCGCTGCGGCGCGTTTTGCGATTCCCGGTTACGAGCTGGTGTATACCGCGCCGGTGGAAACTGCGCTGCAGGCCGACGACCTGCGCAACACCGCCGAGGTGTGGCGCGAGATGTTCGACGCGGCGAAAACCCGCATCGATCTGGGGCAGTTCTACGTGGCGAATCAGGACGGCTCCTTGCTGGACGGCGTGCTGCAGCGCCTGAAGGCGGCCGGTGAGCGCGGGGTGAAAATCCGCTTCCTGATGGAGGAGAAAGGCATCCGCAACTCCACCGCCGAGACGCTGGAACAGCTGAAGGCGATCCCCAATCTGGAACTGCGCATCATTCCTTACCAGAAGCTGAGCGGCGGCATCCTGCACGCCAAGTATCTGCTGGTGGACGGCGAACAGGCGTTTGTCGGCAGCCAGAACTTCGACTGGCGCGCGCTGGAGCATATTCACGAAACCGGGCTGCGCATCAGCGACGCCAGGGTGGTGGGGCAGATCCAGGCGATCTTCGAACAGGACTGGCAGGCGCAGGCGCTGCTGGCGCAGGATAAGCCGGTGCCGGCGCTGCCCGATGCGCCGCCGACCGCGCCCCCGCAGGGCAACTATCTGGTGGCCAGCCCGCGCGCCTACAATCCGGCGGGCGTGCTCGATTCGCAGGCCGAGCTGCCGCGTCTGCTGGCCGGCGCCAAACGGCGGGTGCGGGTGCAGGTGATGGACTACGCGCCGCTGTCGTTCGGCCCGGAGCGCAGTCGCCCCTTCTATGCGGTGATCGACAATGCGCTGCGCAGCGCAGCGGCGCGCGGCGTGCAGATCGAGCTGATGGTGGCCAACTGGAACACCAAAAAGCCGGATATCGCCTGGCTGAAGAGCCTGGCGCTGGTGCCGAACGTGCAGATCAAAGTGGTGACCATACCACCGGCCAGCAGCGGCTTCATTCCGTTTGCCCGCGTGATCCATAGCAAGCTGATGACCATCGACGATGAGATTGCCTGGGTGGGCACCAGCAACTGGACCGGCGGCTATCTGGACAACTCGCGCAATCTGGAGCTGGTGTTGCACAGCGCGACGATGAGCGGGCGGTTGGACCAGCTGTATCAACAGCTGTGGAACAGCGTCTATGCCGAGCCGTTGAAGCTGGATTACGACTATCCGACGCCCAAGCCGGGCGGCGAATCCTGATTATCAGGGCGTGGCTACCCCCGCGCCCCGCGTTGTTTACCGCCGCCAGCCGGCCTTCTCCAACGCCGTCACCAGCTGCTCGGCGCTCAATCCTTCCGCCCGGTAGCCGTTGCCGCTGACGCTATTGGCCGCCAGCAGCGCATTGACGATCGCCTCTTCCACCGCTTCCGCCGCCGCCGCGAACAGCGCCGAAATGTAGTCGTTGTTCACCATGCGCAGCGGCGTGGTGAAATCGCCTTTATTGGCGTAGTCGGCGGGCGGCAGGCCGTCGTTGCCGGTGGCGAAGGCGATAAAGATATCGCCGCTCGAATCCTCGGTGCCGCCGCCGGTGCGGGCGATGCCGATGCTGGCGCGCTGCGCCAGCCGCGCGCACTGGTGCGGCAGCAGCGGCGCGTCGGTGGCCAGCGCCACCACGATGGAGCCCATGCCGGGATGCGGCAACTGCGGCGTGAACGGCGAGGGGATATGCCCCAGGTGGCGGCCCACCGGATAACCGCCGACCAGCAGCGACTCGCGCTTGCCGTGGTTGGCCTGCACGATGGCGCCCACCGTCCAGCCGCCCTGATCGGCGGGCAAGCGGCGCGATGCGGTGCCGCTGCCGCCTTTGAATTCATGGCAGATCATGCCGCTGCCGCCGCCGACCGCGCCTTCCTGCGGCAAGCAGCCACGGGCCGCCTGCTGCGCCTGGCGCACGTGCTCGGCCTTGACGTGAAAGCCGTTGATGTCGTTGAGCAGGCCATCGAAGGTTTCCATCACCACCGGCATATTCCAGTACACCGCGTTGTCGCTCGCGGGCAGCGCTTCGCGTTCCAGCGCGATCAGCGCGTCGCGCACCACGCCCACGCTGTGGGTGTTGGTGAAGGCGATCGGGCTGGTCAGCAGCCCTGCTTCGCGCACCCATTCCAGGCCGGTGGCGTCGCCGTTGCCGTTCAGCACGTGCACGCCGGCAAAGCAGGGGGCGTGGCGGGCGGAGCCGGGGCGCGGTTCGATCACCGTCACGCCGGTGCGCACGCTGCGCCCGTCCGCCAAATCGGCATGAAGGCTGGCATGGCCGACGCGCACGCCGGGCACGTCGGTGATGGCGTTCAGCGGGCCGGGCGTGCCCTGGCCGATGATAATGCCCAGATCCTGAGCGCGCTGCGTCATGGTTATTCTCCTTCTATTGAGGGGGCGGCGAGGGGCGCCGTCTGGCGGCCGCGCAGATGGTTCAGCGCCAGCCCGAAGCCGATGATGCCGGCAATGATAATAAAGTCTTTCAGGCTGCTGGCGATCAAAATCGTCCACAGCACGTACAGGCAGCACAGCAGCGCCGCCAGCACCGGCAGCGGCCACAGCGGCATCAGGTACGGGTGATGGAAGTGGCGGCGACGGCGGCTGATCAGCGCCGCCACCGCCATGATGATGTACACCAGCAGCAGCAGGATCACGGTGAACGAGGTCAGCGATTCGAGATCGGAGCAAAACGCCAGCAGCGCCGAGGGCACGCCGAACAACAGGGTGGCGATCCAGGGGGTGCCGAAGCGCGGATGGATGATTTTCAGCGCCCGGTTGAACGCCGGCAGCCAGAAACCGTCGCGCCCGCTGGCGAACATCATGCGGCTGAACTGCGCCACGATGGCGATAATGGCGTTGAATACCGACAGATAGATCGCGCCGCTCACCACCCGCGCCAGCGTCGGGCCGCCGAGCTGGGTGACCACATAGCCGACCGGATCGGCCTGTTTGGCCATCTCTGTCAGCGACGGCGAGCCGATCAGCAGGGCGGTGAACGGCACCAGCTCCACCAACACCACGATGGCCAGCGTCAGCATGATCGCGATCGCCATCGGTCTGCCCTGTTCGCGCATGTCTTCCGCCATGTACACTGCCGCGCCGTAGCCGTTGTAGGAGAACAGCGCGACCCCGACCATGGCGACGATCAGCGGCAGCGACACCGGCGCCAGGCTGCCCTGCGCGTCCAGCATCACCGGCGCGGTGAGGATCTCCGCGCTTTGATGCGGATGGCTGAAACCGAGCCAGGCGATCAGCGCCAGCACCGCCACTTCCACCACCAGAAAGGCGCCGGTCAGCAGGGCATTGGCCTTGATGTTGAAAATGGCGCAGATACCGCCGACCAGCACGGTGAGCATGCCGGCGGTGGAGGCGTCGAATGAGGTGCCCAGTGCGGTATTCAGGTAGGGCACGGCGCCGGTGGCCAGCACCGCCGGCACGAACAGCGAGGCGCTGAGGATAAACAGGTAGGTCTGCAACCCGCACAGGGTGCCGAACAGGCGTTTGATGATGCTGTATTCGCCGCCGGCGCTGGGGTGCGCGGCGCCGAGCTCGGCATAGCACAGCGCGATGGTGGCGGCGACGCAGGCGGCGATCAGAAACGACAGAAAGGCGCCGCTGCCGGCGCTGGCGATCGCCAGCGGCGCGATGACGAAGATCGAACTGGCCGGCGTCACACCGGACGTGGTGATCATCACCACGTCGAGGACGCTGAGATTGCCTTTGAAGGTGTGTTCAGGGGCGGACTCTTTCATGGGATAACGACTCCATTAACGTGTGAGTGAATTATTGTTTTGCTGCACAGGCTGTACGCAGGAATCAAATGGAGCGCGCGAAATGCCGGGGAGCTTTGCTCCCCGGAAGTTTATTGTTCTTATGTGTTACCCCTGCCCCGACGGGAAGCTGAAGCTGGCGCGCCGGGCGTCGCCGGAGGCCGGCCAGCGCTGGGTCACGGTTTTGCGTTTGGTGTAGAACCTGACGGCGTCCGGGCCGTAGGCGTGCAGATCGCCAAACAGTGAGCGCTTCCAGCCGCCGAACGAGTGGTAGGCCACCGGCACCGGCAGCGCCACGTTGATCCCCACCATGCCGACCTGAATGCGGCTGGAGAAGTAACGCGCCGCTTCGCCGTCGCGGGTGAACAGGCAGGTGCCGTTGCCGTATTCGTGGGCGTCGATCAAGGCCATCGCCTCTTGCAGCGACGCCGCGCGCACCACGCCAAGCACCGGGCCGAAGATCTCTTCCTTATAGATGCGCATGCCGGGCGTCACGCGGTCGAATAGCGTCGGGCCGAGGAAGTACCCCTGGCTGGGGCGGCCGTCGTCGCCGATCACGCTCAGCTCGCGGCCGTCCACCAGCAGCTCGGCGCCTTCGGCCACACCCTGATCGATATAGCCTTTCACCTTCTGATAATGCTGCCGGGTCACCAGCGGCCCCATGTCGTTGCGGTTATCGCTGCCGGGACCGACGCGCATGGCGGCCATCTGTTGCCGCAGCCCGGCGATCAGCGCGTCGGCGGTGCCGTCGCCCACCGCGACCACCAGCGGGATGGCCATGCAGCGCTGGCCGCAGGAGCCGAAGGCGGCGCCCATCAGCGCGCCGATCGCGCCGGGGATATCGGCGTCCGGCAGCACCACCGCGTGGTTCTTGGCGCCGCCCAGCGCCTGCACCCGTTTGTTCTGCGCGCAGCCGGTGTGATAAATATGTTCCGCCACCGGCGTCGAACCGACGAAGCTGATTGCTTTGACGCGTCCGTCATGCAGCAGCGTCTCCACCGCTTCGCGATCGCCGTTGACCACGTTGAGCACCCCCGGCGGCAACCCGGCTTCCGCCGCCAGCCGCGCGATATACAGCGCGGCGGAAGGGACGCGCTCGGAAGGCTTGAGCACGAAGGTGTTGCCGCAGGCGACCGCCATCGGCCACATCCACAGCGGCACCATCGCCGGGAAGTTGAACGGCGTGATGCCCGCCACCACCCCCAGCGGCTGAAACTCGCTCCAGCTGTCGATGCCTGGGCCGGCCTCTTTGCTGTGTTCGCCCTTCAGCAGTTCCGGCACATAGCCGGCGTATTCGATATTCTCGATGCCGCGCTGCAGTTCGCCCAGGGCGTCGCTGAGCACCTTGCCGTGCTCGGCGGTGATCAACTGGCAGACGGCGTCGGCGTGCTGCTCCAGCAGATCCTTGAGCTTCATCATGATGCGCGCGCGTTTCAGCGGTGGGGTGTCGCGCCAGGCGGGATAGGCCTGTTCGGCGGCGGCGATGGCGCGCTCCACCGTGGCGCGGTCGGCCAGCTGCACCTCCTGCGCCGATTGGCCGGTGGCCGGGTCGTAAACCGGCTGGCTGCGTTCGCCGCCGGCGGCGGGCTCGCCGTTGATCCAATGGGTGATGGTCATGATTCTCTCCTTATTCGGTGGCGTTGAGGGCGTCGCCGACGGCGTTGATCAGCGCGTCGATTTGCGCCTCGCTGCTGATGAACGGCGGCGCCAGCTGCAGGGTGTCGCCGCCGTAGCGCACGTAAAATCCGCTTTCCCAGCAGCGCATCGCCGCCTCGAAGGGGCGCCGCGCCGGTTCGCCGGGCCGCGCCGCCAGCGTGATGCCGGCCGCCAGGCCGATATTGCGAATGTCGGCGACGTGTTTGGCTCCTTGCAGGCTGTGCACCGCGCGTTCGAAATAGGGCGCAAGCGCCTGTACGCGCTCCACCATCTGTTCGCGCTGCAGGATGTCCAGCGTCGCCAGCGCGACCGCGCAGCTGACCGGATGGGCGGAGTAGGTGTAGCCGTGCGGGAATTCGAGCTGGTAGTCCGGCTCGCCGCCGTTCATGAAGGTGTGGTAGATCTCCGGCCGCACCACCACCGCGCCCATCGGCTGCGCGCCGTTGGTCACCTGTTTGGCGATGTTCATGATGTCCGGCGTGACGCCGAACGCCTCGGCGCCGGTCATCGCGCCGCAGCGGCCGAAGGCGGTGATCACTTCGTCGAAGATCAGCAGAATGTCATGCTGGGTGCAGATCTCGCGCAGGCGCTGCAGATAGCCGACCGGCGGCACGATCACGCCGGCGGAGCCGGAGAACGGTTCGACGATCACCGCGGCGATCGTCGAGGCGTCGCGCAGCGCGATGATGCGGCTGAGCTCATCCGCCAGCTCCGCCCCCTGTTGCGGCATGCCGCGCGAAAAGGCGTTGCCGGCCAGCAGGGTGTGCGGCAGGTGATCCGCCTCGGCGCCGGCGCCGAACGTCTTGCGGTTGCCGGCGATGCCGCCGACTGAGATACCGCCGAAGTTAACGCCGTGGTAGCCCTTTTCCCGGCCGATAAAGCAGGTTTTTCCCGCCTGGCCTTTGGCGCGCCAGTAAGCGCGCGCCATTTTCAGCGAGGTGTCCGCCGCTTCCGAGCCGGAGCCGGTGAAGAACACGTAATCCAGCCCCGCCGGCGTCATCGCTTTGATTTTGTTGGCTAGCTCGAACGACAGCGGGTGGCCGAACTGAAACGCCGGCGAGTAATCCAGCGTCGCCAGTTGGCGCTGGGCGGCGTCGGTGATTTCCTGCCGGCCGTGCCCCAATCCGCAGCACCACAATCCGGACAGGCCGTCGAAAATCTTTCTGCCGTCGTGGCTGGTGTAATACGCCCCTGCGGCCTGAGTAATGATGCGCGGCTGCGCTTTAAAATTGCGGTTGCCGGTAAAAGGCATCCAATGGGCTTCTAACCCTGCGGCATCGAGACGATTAAGCGAATAATTTTCAGCGGCCATGTTTTCCTCCGGGCAGGAAAATAAGTGCGATTAATTAAATAAAAGGAGTTGTTAACGAATTGTTGTGCGAAATTGACTATGTACCGCTTGTTCTCTACTGTGAATAATCATATGTCGAAACTTACTTAAGGTTTTATGCAAGTAAAAAAGCGCGCGTTGCTGGGACAATTGTCGGATATGGATCTGCGTTTGCTGCGGGTATTCAAGGCCGTGGTCGACTGCGGCGGCATGAGCGCCGCCGAACTGGAGCTGAATATCAGCCTGTCGACCATCAGCAAGCACATCAAGGATCTGGAGCAGCGGCTGGGCCTGACGCTGTGCCAGCGCGGGCGCGAGGGCTTTGCGGTCACCGACGAGGGGCTGATTATCTACCAGGAAACCGTCAACCTGCTGGCGGCCACCGAGGCGTTCCGGCGCGGGGTGGACGAGGTGCACCAGCGCATGGGCGGGCAGCTGCACGTGGCGATATTCGATCATACGGTCAGCAATCCGCAGGCGCAGATCGGCCGGGCCATCGCGTTATTCAGCGAGCGCGCGCCGGAGGTTTCTTTGCAAATGTATGTGGAGCCGATTAATACCATTGAACGCGGCGTTATTGACGGGCAATTTCAGGTTGGGGTTATTCCCATGCACCGCAGCGCGGAAAGTTTATCTTATCATTCGTTATTCAGTGAGAGGATGTTCTTATATTGCGGCGCGCAGCATGAATTATTTTCCGGCCCCCATGAAACATTAAATTGGGATCTGCTGCACAATTATGCCTTCGCCGGATTAGGCTATCATTCGCCGAATATGGAACTGAGCCTGCAGCAACATTTGCATCGCAAGGCGACGGGGTTTGCGCAGGAGTCGATAGCGACGTTAATTCTGTCCGGCAAATACGTCGGCTTTCTGCCGGATCACTACGCGGCGTTTTTTGTGGCGCAGAACCTGATGCGGGCGATCAAACCGGCGCTGTTCCGCTATCACTGCGAATACTCCAGCGTGCTGCGCCGCTCGCCGGTACCGCAGCGGGTGGTGAAGCTGTTCCATGAGTGCCTGCTGGCGGCCCACGGAACAGCGTGACGCTTACTGCTCTTTCTTCTTGCCGAAGATTCTGATCAGCGCGCCGACCAGGATGCCGACCGCGATGCCGGCGAAGATCCAGCCGATGATGCCCATTTCCTTACTCCTGCTAGTGCGTTGATCTGATTATACCCGTCATACTTGAAACTGCATCTGTGTTGGCTGCGAGTGCGTACGCCAGTCACTTACTTGAGTAAGCTCCTGGCGAGCCGCCTCTTGCCGCCGGGATGCAGCTCCAACTATTTAGGGTAGATATCATCATTCAACGCGAAACGCCTCTTCGATCATCCGTTGCCGCTGCGCCGGCGCATAGTCGATCCAGGAATTCTTACTGTTGGATTTCTCCAGCGCCACCGCCAATTCCTGGCCGGAAATCGGCAAATCATCCTGCCAGAACGGCGCGATGGCGTGGCGGGTGATGAAATCGGTCAGGTAGCTCTCCGGGCTGTCCTGCCAGTGCGGGTACAGGCGCGCGGCCAGCTCGGCCATCAGTGCGCGCTGCTGCGGCTGTTCGCTGCTTTCCAGCAGGGTGAGGAACGGCAGCAGCAGGCGGCCGCAGACCTGGCCGTGATGGTAGTCGCGCAGCGCGCCGATCTCGCCGGCGATGCCGTGAATGACCCCCAGCCCGGCGGCGCTCAGCGTCAGCCCCCCGAGGTACGAAGCTTGCATAATTGCTTCGCGCGCCGCGTCGCTGCGGTTGAGCGCCGGCCAGGCCGCAAGGAAGTGGCGGATGCCGCTCAGCGACATGTCGCGCGTCATGGCGCCGGCGGTTTTCGACAGATAGGCTTCGAACAGGTGGGTGAAGGCGTCGATGGCGCAGTAGGCCAGCACCTTGTCCGGGGCACCCGCCAGCAGCTGCGGATCGAGAATGGCGGTGTGCGGCACGAAGTTATTATGGCGCAGCGAGGCTTTCACTTTGCTGACCTGGGTATCGGTGATCACCGCGTTCTGCGTCACCTCGCTGCCGGTGCCGGCGGTGGTGGGAATGGCGATCAGCGGCAGGGTGGCGCCGCTGATTTTGCTGTCGCCCACCTTTTCCATATAGCGCAGCGTCGGCAGCGGGTGCTCCACCAGCGCGGAGAACGCCTTGGCGGCGTCCAGCACGCTGCCGCCGCCGATGGCCACCACGCGCCGCGCCTGGCCGCGCCAGCGCGCCACCCAGGCGTCGATTTCCTGCGGCGACGCCTCGTGGCTGACGATCTCGGTGCCGATGAACTGCGGCGTCAGCGACTCGCTCAGGCCGGCGTACACCGGGCCGTTGAGAAAAGAGCGGCAGCTGAACAGCAGCGTCGGCTGCGGATCGGCCAGCAGCAGCGGCGGCAGCTGTTGGATGCTGCCGTGGCCGAACCAGGTCTGGCGGTTGGCGATGATATGGCTGACGGACATGAGGTCTCCTTGACGGCGTTGCGGGGCGCGATGCCACAGCATAAGCCAGCGGGCGCGGAGCGGCCACCGCTTTCCCCGCCGCGGCAACCTGTGAGTTGTTTAACATGTAAACGATCTCGTTCTTGCATTTCGGCGCGCCGGATGCTTTTTTAACAGTACCGGCCGTCGTGCGGCCAACCCCATCCGAAATCGGTAGATTGTTAATGTATTAATAATGGCGAGGCGGGTATGGATATTCAGGTTGAACGCTTGTCTGCGGTGATCGATGCGGTGGCCAGCCCGCGTTTTTATCCCAGCCTGCTGAACTGGCTGGAAGGGTTTTTCGCCTTCGACAACGCCATCGTCTATGCCTTCGAACGCGGCCGGCCGCCGCGCTGCCTGATCAAAACCGAGCGGGAAAACAGCGACGCGGTCAACCAGATCTACCAGCAGGGCGCCTACCTGCAGGATCCGTTTTACCGCGCGCTGAACGACGGCGGCGAAGGCGAGGTGCTCACGCTGCGCCAGTTGGCGCCCTGCGGGTTTTATCACAGCGACTATTACCGTAACTTTTATCGCAAGACCGGCTGGCACGACGAGGCCGGCGTGCTGCTGCAATTGACGCCGGAGCGCGGGCTGGGAGTGTTCTTTGGCTCGGCGCGCCGCACGGTGGCGGTGCGTTACCCACAGCGGGCGGATCTGCGCAGCGCGCTGACGCTGGTGAAAAGCGTGGCGCGGCTGCACGGCGAAGTGGTGGCGGCACCGGCCGATGCCGACACGGTGAACGACGACGGCGCGCAGCCGCGTTATTTGCTGACGCCGCGCGAGCGCGAGATCGTCGATCTGATCCTCGCCGGCTGCGGTTCGCAGCAGATCGCCGACCGGCTGTTCATCAGCCTCGGCACGGTAAAAAACCACCGCAAGAACATCTACGGCAAGCTGAACATCGGCTCGCAGGCCGAACTGTTCAGCCTGCTGCTGACTGCCCCGCAGCGGCGCAGCGCGTGAATGTTAATTTTTTGTAGCGAATGTCCCTAAGGGGACATAGCGGCACGGCTGCCGCCTCCCGATAATCCGATGTCATGGCATAGGCAATCGGGAGTGCGGCAGTGAACAACGAAATCGAGTCCTTAACCTACTACGCGGCGACCAAAAAATACGATCTGCGCTTCCCGACGCTGGAAGAGGATCTGGACGTTGACGTGGTGATCATCGGCGGCGGCTTCTCCGGCATCAACACCGCGCTGGAGCTGGCGGAGAAGGGCATCACCAACATCGCCATCCTCGAAGGCCGCTATCTGGGCTACGGCGGCACCGGACGCAACGGCGGCCAGGTGATGGCCGGCATCGGCCACGATCTGGAGAAGATCAAACGCCACGTCGGCCCGGCCGGGCTGGAAACCATCTTCAAGATCAGCAACCTCGGCGCCGGCATTATCCGCGAGCGCATCAAGAAATATGACATCGACGCCGACTTCTGCTTCGGCTACGGCTATCTCGGCAGCAACGTGCGTCAGGAGAAGACCCTGCGCGGTTGGCTGAAGGAGTTCAGGGCGGTGGCGCCGGAGGAGGAGATCGAGCTTTACACCGGTGCGGAGGTGAAGCAGGTGGTGGGTTCCGACGCCTACACCTGCGCGCTGAAACACATGGGCGGCGGCCACGTGCATTCGCTCAACCTGCTGCTGGGCGAGGCCAAGGCGCTGAGCGGCTACGGGGTGAAAATCTTCGAGAACAGCAGCGTGCTCAACGTGGAATACGGGCCGCGCATCACGGTGCGCACCGCCATGGGCTCGGTGCGCGCCAACAAGATGCTGTGGGCCTGCAACGGCTTCCTCAACGGCATGGAACCGCAGATCTACCGCAAGACCATCAACACCTACGCCTTCCAGCTGGCCACCGAGCCGCTGTCTGACGATCTGATCCGTCAGATCAGCCCGATCCGCGGCGCCTACAGCGACATTCGCCCGGTGATCGACTATTACCGGGTGACCAACGAAAACCGGCTGCTGTTCGGCAGCGCTACCCGCCTGATCGAATATTTCCCGTCGGATCTCAAGGCCTGGAACCGCAACCTGATGCTGAAGGTGTTCCCGTACCTGAAAGACGTGAAGATCGATCTGGCCTGGGGCGGCCCGCTGTGCTGCAGCGCCAACCTGTTCCCGCAGATCGGCACGCTGCCGGATCGCGACAACGTGTTTTACGTGCAGGGCTACTCCGGCTTCGGCGTGACGCCGAGCCACATCGTGTGCAAGGTGCTGGCGGAGGGCATGAGCGAAGGATCCAATCGCTACGATCTGATGAGCTCGATCCCGCATGTCAACATCTTCGGCAAGGACAAGCTGCGGCGGGTGATGACCACCGCCGGTAAGGTTTGGCACCAGACATCCGGCTACTGGAAAGGCCGCCGTTAACCCTCAGAGGAGAATGACATGAAACCGTTACTGCTTAAACAACCGCTGCCGGAACTGCTGGAGATCGGCAGCGTCAGCAACCTGGGCGCCACGGTGATCGCCGGCACGCCAAACGTCGGCGTGGCCAGCATCTTCGGCGAACCGACCGACAACCTGAACTGCGGCGTGTTCAGCTGCACCCGCGGCAGCTTCGTGATGGAGTACCCGTTCGCCGAGCACGCCACGGTGTGGGAAGGCAGCGCCACCCTGACCAACGAACGCACCGGCGAGTCGGTGCACTATCAGGCCGGCGATTCCTGGTTCGTCGAGAAAGGCACTCCGGTGCGTTGGGACATCACCTCGGATCGCTTCGTCAAACACTACCTCGCCATCGTCGAGGGCTGACGCCGTCATGCCCCCCTCAGCAGGCTGAATGCCGAGGGGGAGCGCCTTAGCCTAATGCCCGCGCAATAAAGTCGGTTACCCGCTTGAGGATCTGATCCTTATTGGTTTCGTTAAAGCTCTCGTGCCGCCCGCCCGTGTTGATCATCCGTTCGAAATCGTCGCCCTGCAGACGATCGAGCGCGGTTTGCGTTTCGCTCATCAGTACCAGCCGATCGTCGTCGCCGTGGATCCACAGCGTAGGCAGCGCGCCGAACCCCGGCCCGGCGTTGATGGCGGCGAGGATCCGTTGCATGGCGCGCAGAGTGGGGCGTTTGAACGGCCCGTGCCACACCAGCGGATCTTCCTGATACGCCGCGCCAACCGCCGGATCGCGCGCCAGGGTGGCGGTATCCAGCGGCGCGTCGGGGATCGTCGGCAACTCGGCCAGATCGGAAATCGCCGTTCTGTCGCCGAGCAGCGGGCCGGACAGCACCAATGCGCGCACCTCCTCACCATAACGCTGCACGTAGCGGGTGGCGATCATGCCGCCCATCGAATGGCCGATCACCACCAGCGGCAGCGTCGGATACTGTTGGCGAAGATGCTCGACCACGCGCTGAACGTCGTCGACCACGGCGTCATAATCCTCGATCAGCACGCGCTCGCCCTGCGACAGGCCGTGGCCCAGATGATCGGGGCCGAATACCCGCGCCCCCTGTGCCTGCAGCGTGCGCGCCACGTATTGATAGCGGCCGAGATGCTCGCCGTAGCCGTGCACCAGCAGCGCCAGATAGCGCGGCTTGTCGTTTCCCCAGTCGTGCACGGCGATGTCGCCGTGGCGGCCTTTGATAAAGCTGACGGTTTGTTCGGACATGTTATTGTTCTCATGATGGTAGGGTTGCCCTTCAGCGTAGCGGCTGGCGGCGAGCTTGTCAGGGGCGCCGGATGCGGCGCCCGCAGAGAGGGGATTACAGGCCGAACTGGCGCGCCAGTTCGTCGAGCGCTTCGCGCTGGAAGCGATTGAAGGCGTCGCGCGGCTGCTGTTGCTGGATGAACTCTAGCAGCGGATCCTGCACTTCCGTGCGCACGCCGCTCAGTTGCTCCATCACCGCCAGCCCGCAGAACGGCACGTAGGATTCGGCGTAGCCGCCTTCATGCACCATCACCAGCTTGCCGCCGCACAGCCGGTCGGCGGCGTCTTGCACCAGCGCGGTCATGGCGCGGAAGCTGTCGCTGTGTAGCTGCATGCGCGCCAGCGGATCGAGCGCGTTGGCATCGTAGCCGCAGGCGACGATGATCAGCTCCGGCTCGAATTTTTCCAGCGACGGAATAATGATGCGCCGCATCGCGTGCAGGTAGCCGTCGTCGCCGGCGCCGGCCAGCATCGGCACGTTGACATTGCAGCCTGCCCCGGCGCCTTCACCGCGATCCTGTTCGCCGGAATAGCCCGCCGGGAAGCAGCCGTCCTGATGCAGCGACAGCGTCAGCACGTCGCCGCGCTGCCAATAGATATGCTGGGTGCCGTTGCCGTGGTGCACGTCCCAGTCGATCACCGCCACCTTGCCCAGGCCGTAGCGGGCCTTGGCGCGCTCGATGGCGATGGGAATATTGGCCAGGAAGCAGAAGCCCATCGATTGATCCGGCAGGCAGTGATGGCCCGGCGGGCGCGACAGCGCATAGGCGTTATCCAGCTCGCCCTGCAGCACCGCCTCCACCGCCGCGCAGGCCAGTCCGGCGGAGAGTTTGGCGATTTCATAGCTGCCCGGCCCCAGCGGCGCTTCCTCCCCCAGCAGGCCGCCGCCGCTGTCGCTCACCTGTTTGAAGCGCTGCAGGTAGTGGGCGGGATGGATGCGCAGCAGGTCTTCTTCCGTCGCCGGTTCGGCGCTCAGCAGGGTGAGTTGGCGCGACAGGCCGGACACGTCCATCAGATTCTTCATGCGCCGCTTGGTTTCCGGCGATTCGGCGTGGCCAGCGCCGGAAGGCGGTTGCACCCAGCCGCCGACCGGCAGGGTGGTGGCGTGCAGGCCGGTGCTGTGCCAGAAACAGCGTTCATCAAACAAGAAACCGGTTGTTCTTTTCACCTTTCTCCTCCTGTTATACGGCGCGGTGCGCGCGGTGAAGCCAGCGAAATCAACAGCAGCGACAACAGCGCGCAGCCCAGCGCGCCGAACAGCAAGGCGTTGAAACCGCCGGAATATTCGATTAAAGAGCCGGCCAGCGTCGGGCCGATGGCCATGCCGCCGCCGATCACCAGGTTGATGCCGTTCATCAGCTTGCCGTCGTTATCCAGCCCGGCGACCCGCGCCAGAATGAATGGCAGCACGAAGGTCCAGGTGAATTTGAACAGCAGGGCCGCCAGGGCGAAGCGCAGCAGCAGGGGTTGGCCTGTCAGCAGCGCCACGCTGGCCAGCAGCAGGGCGTACCCCAGCACGATCAGGCGCCCGCCGCTGAAGCGCGCGCCGATCAGCGCCGCGGCGCTGGCGCCGACGATGCCGAGCAAGGTGGCGACGGCCAGCACCTGGCCGCTGTGGGCCGGCGACAGCCCGGCGCCGGCGGCGATGCCGCCGATAAAGGTCCAGACCGCACTCAGGCTGATGTAAAAGGTCAGCACCGCCAGCACGGCGCACAGCTTGCGCGCCAGCGAGGCGGCGGGGCCGCTGCGGGCGGCGCGGGCGGCGGTGAAACCGCTGGGAAACGCCGGGATGAGCGGCAGGCAGCACAGCATGATGGCCGCCAAAAGCAGGTAGACCGCCATCAGACCGAAGTGCGCGAACAGCGGCGGCAGCACCAGCAGCCCGACCGCGCCCAGCACCAGCTGGCCGAGCACCCAGAAGGCATACACCCGGCTGGGATTGGCGGTGCCGGCGGCGCAGGTGATGCACAGGATCATCAGGGTGCCGCCCGCCAGCGAGGCGATAAAGCGCAGCGGCAGCAGCAGGGTGAAATCCTGCGCCAGCGCCGAAGCCAGGTTGCCGGCGATAAACACCAGCGCCGACAGCGTAGCGACCCGCCGCCAGTTGATGCGCCCGATCCACCACCACGCCGGCAGCGTGGCCAGGCTCATGGCGCCGAGTTCGGTGGAGAACAGGTGGCCGATCTGCGCCGGGCCGAGCTGCCACTGAGTCGCGAGCTGGGCGGCCACGGCGGGGGCGGTCATCAGAATGCCCGGCGCGATGGCGGCGAAGACGATAATGGCGGTCAGCAGCCGCGGCGGGCAGGGGAGCGCCGCGCCGACGGCGGGCGCGGAAACCGAATCACTGGACATAAACCTTTTCCCCAAGCGTTGAGTGACGATGAAATATCCCGCCCGGCCCGATTGCGGGCAGGGGGAAGCCGCGCCATAAATGGCGAATATGTTCTGGCGTTATTTTCCGGCCGTCGGCAGCGGCGGCCGTTATCGGGCGTTAACCGTGAGCGAGAAAACCGCCGGCGACCAGTTCGGTGCGGTTCACCACGTCGGTTTTGGCGAAAATATTGCGCATATGGGTTTTCACCGTAGACAGCGAAATGCCCAGCTTCAGGGCGATGCGCTTATTGCTGGCGCCTTCGCGCACCATGTTGACGATCTCTTGTTCTTTGGCGGTCAGCAGCTGCGCCTCGCTGTCGGGCAGCAGATCGCGCGTCGCCAGCTCGATCAGCGGCAGCACCGCGCGCAGGCGGCCGCGCTCCACTTCGGTAAACGGCGTATCGCGGATCAGCGACACCCCGGCAACGATGCGCTTACGCTGGCGAATAAAAATCTCCGTCATGTCGCGCATGTCGTTCGGCAGCATAAAGTCGTGGTAATAGCGGCGGTTGCCGGCGATCGCCGCCGGGCTCATGCCGACCATGGTGATGTCTTGCCGGTGGAAATTGGCCGGCTGCAGCGGGTCAATTTGCTGGAAGTGGTTCAGGTACTGCTGATGCGTTTTATCGGGCATGCCGTGCAGGATGTAGTGATCCGGCCGCAGGTCGCGATCGACCAGATAAAACACCCCGGCAGACACCGGGATTAGGTGCGTAATGGTCGCCAAACAGCTGTTGATAAAGGCATCGGATGCGGTGCTGTGCATGATTCGTGTTCCTCCCTTTATCGTTCAATCTGGAGAAGGTTGGCGGTCAATATATGAACGATACAAGCATAGTTGTAGCAATTTGGCAACACAATAAAAACATATTAACAACGTGAGGCCGATTGCAATAAAACACATAAATAACAAGATGACACTGCGTTAATTAGGGCTTTTTCATTCGGATTTATCGCGATTTTCATTAATAGGTTAATGAAATAATTCACCGCTTTTCCCGCTGAATTTACAGCGCTTTTCAATGCTTGCTCGGGTGAAGCTTTCGCCGCCCTGCGCGTGCTACAGCCGCCGCTGCCGGCCGCCGTCCCTCGTTCTTAAGAACGATAGCCAGGCTTTTCCGCCGCTTCCTACACTGCGAATTGAAGATAGCGCCAGGCGGCGCCAAACGTATAAGACGAAAAAATGATGACCTTTATCGGGCTGAGGCGTCGGGTTGTTCAGTCCGCATGACCATACAGGGGACGGACGATGCAGAAAAAAACGTTGGCGGTGGCGTTGAGCGGCGCCTTATCGGGCCTGGCTCAGGGGGCGGACGCCGATCGCCCCAATGTGCTGATCATTCTGGTGGACGACATGGGCTACTCCGACATCAGCCCGTTCGGCGGCGAGATACCGACGCCCAACCTGCAGGCGCTGGCCGAACGGGGCGTGCGCATGAGCCAGTACTACACCTCGCCGATGTCGGCGCCGGCGCGGTCGATGTTGATGACCGGCAACACCAACCAGCAGGCCGGCATGGGCGGCATGTGGTGGTATGAGAGCACCGCCGCGCAGCCGGGGTATGAAATGCGCCTGACCGACCGCGTGATCACGCTGCCGGAGCGTTTTCGCGACGCGGGTTACGCCACCATGATGGCGGGCAAATGGCACCTGGGCTATGTTGATGGTGCCAAACCGACCGATCGCGGCTTCGAGCGCGCCTTCGCCTTTATGGGCGGCGGCACCAGCCATTTCGACGACGCGAAACCGCTGGGCACCGTGGAGGCGTTCCATACCTTCTACACCCTGAATGGCAAGCGCGTGTCGCTGCCCAAAGATTTTTATTCCAGCAAGGCCTATGCCGACCAGCTGGAACAGTGGATCCGTGATACTCCGCAGAATAAACCCGTCTTCGCCTATCTGGCGTTTACCGCGCCGCACGATCCGCTGCAGGCGCCGGATGACTGGATCGCCAAATTCGACGGCAAATACGACGCCGGCTATCAGCAGGCCTATCAGCAGCGCATTCAGCGCCTGAAAGCGCTGGGATTGATTTCCGATCGCACGCCGATGCCGATGCCGACGCTGGCGCTGGATAAGGCTTGGAACGCGCTGACGCCGGAACAGCAAAAATATGAAGCCAAGACCATGCAGGTGTACGCGGCGATGATCGCTTACATGGACGATCAGGTCGGCGCGGTGTTGAACACCCTGAAGCAGACCGGCCGCGACCAAAATACGGTGATCGTGTTCGCCACCGACAACGGCGCCAACCCGGCCAGCGGCTTCTACTACGGCTCGAAGCCGGAGTATTGGCGGCAGTTCGACAACAGCTACGCCAACCTCGGCCGCAAGGGATCGTTCATCTCCTACGGGCCGCACTGGGCCAACGTCAGCAACGCGCCATACGCCAACTACCACAAAACCACCAGCGCGCAGGGCGGTATCAACACCGATTTTATCATCTCCGCGCCGGGGTTGAAGGGCCGCGGCGGTATCGATCGCACGCCGATGGCGGTGTATGACATCGCGCCGACGCTGTATGACTATGCCGGCATCGACGCCAGCAAACCGCTGAAGGCCAAACCGACGCTGCCGATGGTCGGCGTCAGCTTCAAGCGCTATTTCAGCGGCGAGGCCGACGGTGTGCCGCGCGCGACCTACGGCGTGGAGCTGCATAACCAGGCCGCCTATGTAGACGGCATCTGGAAGCTGCGGCGGTTGGTGAAGGCCGGGCCGACGGCGCAGATGGCGCCGTGGGGGCTGTTCAACCTGCATGACGATCCGCTGGAAACGCGCGATCTGGCCGCCGCCGACCCGGAACGGGTCAAACGGCTGAGCGAGGCGTATCGCCGCTTTGCGCAGCAGAGCATGGTTATTGAAGCCAAAGGCGCAGCGATCGACTATCTCGGCGTCGACGCCAGCACCGGCGACTACACCGGCCTGGATCCACAGACCCACAAACCGTTGCCGCAGGCGGCGCCATGAACCTGGCCCAGCTGCGCGCGCAGCAGATCCCGGTAGAGAGCGAACCGCGCGCGGCGGCGCCTTTTCATTTGCTGGTGAAGCCGATCGGCGCCGGTTGCAACCTGGGGTGCCGCTACTGCTACTATCCGCAGCGCCAGCAAGAGCGGACGCGCAAGATGGACGACGACCTGCTGGCGGAGTTTATCCGCGGCTACATCGCCGCCCAGCCGCGCTACAGCCGCGAGATCAACTTCGTCTGGCAGGGTGGAGAGCCGCTGTTGGCGGGGATCGGTTTTTACAAGCGGGCGCTGGCGTTGCAGCGCCGCTTTGCGCCGCCGGGCGTGCGGATCAGCAACAGCCTGCAGACCAACGGCACCCTGCTGAACGACGCCTGGTGCCGGCTGTTCCGGCAGCATCAATTCATCATCGGCGTCAGCCTGGACGGCGATCGCGAGGTGCAGGACGCCCATCGGCCGGACAAGCGCGGCGGCGCCAGCTATGACGCCGCGCTGCGCGGCATCGCGCTGCTGCAGCGCCATCAGATCGACTTCAACCTGCTGATGGTGGTGCACGACGGCGTCGCGGATCGCGCCGAGGCGATCTACGATCATGCGGTGGCGATCGGGGCGCGCTATCTGCAGTTTCAGCCGCTGATGCTGGAAGGGGATGCGCCCGCCGCCGGCTATGGGCTGAGCGCCGCCAACTGGGGGCGTTTCATGCTGGCGGTGTACCGCCGCTGGCGCAGCCGCGGGCACGTCGGTCAGGTGTTTGTGATGAACATCGAACAGGTCTACGCGCAGTATTTCACCCACGTCAGCCCCAGCTGCGTGCACGCCGAACGCTGCGGCGGCAATCTGGTGATGGAGCCGGACGGTCGCCTCTACGCCTGCGATCATCTGATCAACGCGCAGCACCTGCTCGGCCATGCCGATCGGCAGACGCCGCTCGCCACCCTGGCGGCAAGGGCGGCGGAGATGCCGTTCGGCAGGAACAAAAGCCTGCGTCGCGAGTGCCAACGCTGCAGCGTGAAAAGCGTCTGCCAGGGCGGCTGCCCGGCGCATGTGGGCGAAGATCGCTACAACCGGTTGTGCGCCGGCTATTACGCCTTCTTTTCCGCGCTGTTGGCGCCGCTGCTCGCCTACCCGCGCAGCCCGCAGGGAGCGATGCAGTGGCGCGCCGCCGTGAGCGCCGCCGCAGGTTGAAAGCGTCTCGTCCTTAAGGACGATAGTCAGCATTTTCCTTTCCTCTCTATAGTGAGATGACCGCCGCTGGCGGTGAAAAACCTGCAAGCACCTGCATGCATCAGGCCAAAACTATAAGAGGAAATAACCATGAACCTGTCGTCGCGGTTGCACGCCCACCTGGCTCGAGGCAAGGTCGGCTTTCCCACCACCCTGGCCAGTTCGGTCGGGGTGATCATGGCCAGCCCGGTGATCCTGACGGTCACCAGCGGCTTTGGCATCGGCGGCGACACCTTTGCGCTGGCGATGCTGATCGCCTTCATCATGATGCAGGCGCAGCTCACCACCTTCTCCGAAGCGGCGGCGCTGTTGCCGACCTCCGGTTCGGTTTACGACTACATCTCCTGCGGCATGGGGCGCTTTTTCGCCATCACCGGCGCGCTGTCGGCCTACCTGATCGTGCACATCTTCGCCGGCACCGCCGAGACCATTCTCTCCGGCATCATGGCGCTGGTGAACTTCGAACACCTCAACACCCTGATGGAAAGCCACAACGCCTCCTGGATGGTTGGCGTCGGGCTGGTCGTCGTGTTCGGCCTGCTCAACGCGTTCGGCATCGAGGCCTTCGGCAAGGCGGAGATCGTGCTGACCTTCGCCATGTGGAGCACGCTGGTGATTTTCGGCATCGTCGGGCTGCTGTCGCCGCATGCGGTGCCGCTCGAGGGCTGGTTCGGCAGCACGCTCGATCTGAACGATCCCTTCGCGGTATTCAGCCTGATCGGTATGGCGATGTTCATGTTCGTCGGCTGTGAGCTGGTGACGCCGATGGCGCCGGAGATCAAACGCTGCGATCGGGTGATCCCGCGCGCCATGGCGCTCGGGCTGTGCGGCGTAGCGGTGTGCATGGCGCTGTACGGCGCGGCGCTCAGCCACCAGGTGGAAAACGTGGTGATCGACGCCGCCAGCGGCACGCGTCTGCTGGAAACGCCGATGGCCATCCCGGCGTTCGCCGGCCAGGTGATGGGCCAGTTCGGCAAATACTGGCTGGGCGTCGGCCTGCTGCTGGCGGGCGCGGCGACCATCAACACGCTGATGGCGGCGGTGCCGCGCATTCTGTACGGCATGGCGCTGGATGGCGCGCTGCCGCGCATGTTTGCCTATCTGCATCCGCGCTTTAAGACGCCGGTGGTCGGCATTCTGGTGGCGGTCTTGATCCCCTGCGTACATGCCTTCGCCATTCAGGGCAACCTCGACAGGATCATTCCGCTGGTGCTGGCGGCGGTGTGCGCCTGGGGCGTGGCCTACCTGCTGGTGACCTGCTCGGTGGTGATCCTGCGCCTGCGCCGCCCCGATCTGCCGCGCGCCTATAAATCGCCGTGGTTCCCGCTGCCGCAGATCGTCTCCAGCGTCGGCATCGTGCTGGCCATCGTCTACATCACGCCGCCGGGGATGAACCCGCGCGACGTCTACATTCCCTTCGGCTGGATGATCGGCCTGACCGCCGCCTATGCGCTGTTCTGGACGCTGTGCGTGCAGAAAGTGAATCCGTTCAAGCCGGTGCCGGTCGAGCAGGTGCTGGAGAACGCGTTCGCCAAGGGTGAAAACGAGGAGGCGCAGTTTGATCGGCTTACTTCCCTCACTTAATCGCGCCTGGCGGCGAGCGCCGTCGGGCTATCGGCCGGGCGCCGCGCTGGATCGTCTGGCGCGCAACCTGGAACCCTACGCGTGCGAACGCCTGGCGCCGGGCCTGCTGCGGCTGACGCTGCCGCAGGGGCCGCAGATCGAGGTCAGCGAACAGGTGCAGGGGCTGTTTATGGCGCATATCGTCAGCCACCGCTTTCGGTTACAGGGCGCGTGCGCAGCGCAGCCCCCGCTGACGCTGGACGTGGTGACCGGCGGCTGGCTGCGGCGGCGCGGCGTGCGCTATCTGCTGCGCCAGCGCCATGCGGCCGCGCAGCGGGTGCTGGCTGGCCTGCTGCGCTACCCGCAGATCGGCGAGACGCTGGCGCAGCTGGATTTTCGCCGCGTGCGGCTGACGGTGAACGACGGGCGCTGGCAGGTGGATATCGAGCATTTCGCCGCGTCGGAGGTGGTCAGCCGTTTGCCGGCCGGCCGCCGCTATCTGCGGCTGGACGCCGAACAGCGGCGGCTGCTGTTGAGCAGCCTGCTGATGATCGGCCAACTGATGGAGAAGCTGAATCATGAATAGAGTGGTTGTGATTACCGGCGGCGGCACCGGCGTCGGCGCCGCCTGCGCCCGTCTGCTGGCGGCGCAGGGCGATCGGGTGTTCATCATCGGCCGCCGCCCGGAACCGCTGGCGGCGCTGGCGCATGAGATCGGCGCGCAGGCGCTGGTGGGCGACGCCGCCAGCGGCGAGAGCTGGGCCCACACGTTGCTGCCGGCCATTCTGCGCGACGCCGGGCGCATCGACTGCCTGATCGGCAGCGCCGGTGGCATGGGCTTCAAGCGCATTACCGAGATGACCGACGAGCAGTGGCAAGGGGCGATGGACAGCAACCTCAACAGCGCTTTCGCCAGCGCACGCGCCTGCCTGCCGGAGCTGATCAAGAGCGGCGGCAATCTGCTGTTCGTCGCCTCGATCGCCTCGCTGGCCGCCGGGCCGGAGGTCTGCGGTTATGTCACTGCCAAACACGCGCTGATCGGGCTGATGCGCTCCATCGCCCGCGACTATGGCCCGCTGGGCGTGCGCGCCAACGCGGTGTGCCCCGGCTGGGTGACCACGCCGATGGCGGACGAAGAGATGCAGCTGCTGATGGACGCCCATCAGATCTCGCTGGAGCAGGCCTACCAGATGGTCTGCCGTGACGTGCCGCTGCGGCGGCCGGCCAGCGCCGAGGAAATCGCCCGTATCTGTCGTTTCCTCTGTTCCAGCGAGGCTTCAATCATTACCGGCGCTGCGCTGGTGGCCGACGGCGGCTCTACCATCGTCGATGTGCCGACATTGGCTTTCACTTCCCTGTAAGGAGCATTTCCATGAGTTCAGAAGCGGTATTCATTCAGGTTGGCGCGCTGGCGGAAGGCTTTGCGCCGCACAGCAATACGCTGGAACGCCAGCACGGCCTGGCGGGCACCACGCTGACGCTGCGTTTCAGCGACGGCGCGACGCAGCGTTGCCGGTTCAGCGACGCGCAGACGCTGGAGTGGGGGGAGCGGCGCGGTATCGCCTATCGCGCCACCAGCATTCGCCCCGGCGTGCTGTTCATCGATTTTCTCGATCCCGCCCGCGCCAACGCCAGCATTACGCTGGTGTGCGACCGCAATCAGGGCAACTTCACCGCGGTGTACGGCCAACTGCCGGACGAAGCGCAGACGCGGCTCGACGCCTTCAGCCGGGTTGAGCAGGGGCTGCCGCTGACCGCGGTCGAGGCCGAATTCCGCTTCGGCACGCTGGATGACGCCGACGCGGCGCCGCCGGGCTTTACCGATGAGCTGATCGGCATGCGCAACATGTACACCTACAGCCCGACCGAGCGCTACGAGCACATCTACCTGAACGACAACTTCTACGCCTGGCAGTGTCTGGACGGGGTGGAGAAGGGGTTGGCGGACGTCGATCGCTGCCACTACGTGAAGGTGGCGGAGCAGCTTTATCTGTTCGTCTGGCGCGAGAAGATCATTCCGACGCTGGGCGTGGTGATGATCGATCTGCAGGGAATGCGCACCGACGGCAAGATCCTCGGTTATCAGGGCAGCGATTTCAGCGCGCTGAGCAACTTTGCGGTGGGCGCCCACGCGCAGGTGCTGAACACCACGCGCCACCCGCGAGGATAGGCCGATGAGCGCAACCTATGCGGCCGACGCCTTCGCCGGGCAGGCGGTGCTGGTGACCGGCGGCGCGCAGGGCATCGGGCTGGCGATCGTCAGCGCCTTCGCCCGGCTGGGCGCCGAGGTGACGATCGCGGACGTGCAGCTGCCGCAGGCGCAGGCGGCGGCGCAAATGCTGCGGGACGAAGGGCTGAGCGTGCAGGCGCTAGCTTGCGATCTGGCCGAGCCGGGGCCGGTCGCCGAGTTGGTGGCGATGGTGGGTGAGCGGCATCAACGGCTGGACGTGGTGATCCACAACGCCGCTTACTTTCCGCTGACGCCGTTCGCCGCCATCGACGCGGCCCTGCTGCAACGCACGCTGAGCGTCAATCTGATGGCGCCGTTCTTTCTGGCGCAGGCGGCGCTGCCGTGGATGCGCCGCGCCGGCGGCGGCAGTCTGCTGGTGACCTCGTCGGTGACCGGCCCGCGGGTGGCCTACCCGGGGCTGGCGCACTACGCCGCTTCCAAGGCCGGGGTGAACGGGTTTATTCGTGCGGCGGCGCTGGAGCTGGCGGCGGAGAACATTCGCGTCAACGGCGTGGAGCCGGGGATGATCCGCACGCCGGCGATGGCCAACCTGGGCGACGCGCAGGTGAATCAGGCGATCGCCGCCGCGGTGCCGCTCGGGCGGCTGGGGGAACCGGAAGACATCGCCGCGGCGATGGTGTTTCTCGCCTCGCCGGCGGCGGCCTATATCACCGGCCAGACGCTGGTGGTGGACGGCGGCGCGCTGTTGCCGGAAACGAATGCTCCGCTTGCTTGATGCAGCCACGCACCCCAGTCGCTTACTTGAGTAAGCGACTGGGGATTTACGCCTTGGTCGCCTGGCTGCAACGCCAATTAATGTGAGAATTCCGGTGGGTTAAATCACTGCTTGGCGGGATGCGCGGTGACGTTGGCGGGCAGGCTGTCGCCCAGGGTGATCAGCTCGTCCAGCAACGTCATCAGCTGGTCCATTTTCTGCCGCGAGAAAGCGGCTTCAATCTCGGCGTAGCCCTGTTCCACCTGGTGGCGCGCCACTTCATACAGATCCTGACCCTGCTGGGTCAGCGACACGTACAGCTTGCGCTGATCGTTGACCGGCTTGAGGCGGAAGATCAGCTTATCACGCTCCATGCGCGACAGAATGCCGGTCAGGCTGGGGCGCAGGATACAGGTTTCCGCCGCCAGCTCGTGGAATTCGATCGAGCGGTTGTTGGCCAGCACGCGAATGATGCGCCACTGCTGTTCGGTCAGGTTGTGGCTTTTCAGGATCGGGCGGAAGAACCCCATGGCGGTTTCACGCGCCTGCAGTAGGGCGATGGTTAACGATTCATGCATAAGTTTGGCCTTAGCTATCAAGGTGTTCGCTGTTACGGCGCTCGTCATGGGGGCGCCTGCCCCGCAAAGCCCGATTTGTTAATAACTTAATAGTAGCCAAAGTTACCCGCAGGGATAAAGCAAAAATGCGTGGCGCAGCGAAAAATGGCGAGAAAAATGATTAATGCGTTGAATAATCACGTCAATGTTTGTTGTTTGTGAATATTTTGTTATCACGATCACAAATCATTCCAAGCGCGTTGCGTAAAAGCTGCGCAGCGTATAAAAGTAATCATTAATATATTAATGAATGCCGGTTGTCATGTTTTGCCATTGGAGGAGTTCGCATGAAAGGCACCGTATTTTCCGTTGCGCTGAACCACCGCAGCCAACTGGACGCCTGGGATCAGGCGTTTCACCAGCCGCCGTACCAGACCCCGCCCAAAACCCCGGTGTGGTTTATCAAACCGCGCAACACCCACCTCGCCAACGGCGGGGCGATCCCGTTTCCGGCCGGTGAAACCGTGCAGAGCGGCGGCACGCTGGCGGTGATCATCGGCGACACCGCGCGCAAGGTGCCGGCGGCGCAGGTGAGCCGTTATCTGGCCGGTTACGCGTTGGCCAACGACGTCAGCCTGCCGGAGAGCAGCTTCTATCGCCCGGCGATCAAGGCCAAATGCCGCGACGGCTTCTGCCCGCTGGGAGAGATGGGCCAACTGGAGAATGCCGATCGGCTGGAGATCGTCACCGAGATCAACGGCGTGGAGCAGGATCGCTGGTCCACCGCCGATCTGGTGCGCTCGGTGCCGGAGCTGATCGCCGCCATCAGCGATTTCATCACCCTGCAGCCGGGCGATGCGGTGCTGATCGGCACCCCGCACCAGCGGGTGGAGATCAAACCGGGGGATGAGGTGACGGTGCGCGCCGCCGGCCTGCCCACTCTGAGCAACCGCGTCACCCAGGCAGGAGCCGCATCATGAAACATGCCCGTATTCGCCATCATGGCCAGATCGTCAACGTTCAGGTGGACGACCAGCTGCGCGTCACGTTGCCGAACGGCGAGGTGCTGCAGGAGCGCGAAGTGGAATGGCTGCCGCCGGCGCAGGGCACGGTGTTCGCCCTGGGGCTGAACTATGCCGACCACGCCAGCGAGCTGGAATTCAAGGCGCCGGAAGAGCCGCTGGTGTTCCTCAAGGCGCCGAACACTCTGACCGGCCATCGTCAGGTATCGGTGCGTCCGGCCGACGTGGAGTACATGCATTACGAAGCCGAGCTGGTGGCGGTGATCGGCAAGACCGCACGCAACGTCAGCCGTGAGCGCGCCATGGAGTATGTGGCGGGTTACACCCTGTGCAACGACTACGCCATCCGCGACTACCTGGAAAACTACTACCGGCCGAATCTGCGGGTGAAGAGCCGAGATACCCTGACGCCGATCGGGCCGTATATCGTCGATCGCGACGACGTCGCCGATCCGCACCGGCTGGCGCTCAGCACCTACGTCAACGGTGAGCTGCGCCAGCGTGGCAGCACCGCCGACATGATTTTCGACATTCCGTTCCTGATCGCCTACCTGAGCGAATTCATGACGCTGCAGCCGGGCGACATGATCGCCACCGGCACGCCGAAAGGGCTGGCCGACGTGCGGCCGGGCGACGAAGTGGTGGTGGAGATCGAAGGCATCGGCCGTTTGGTTAACCACATTATCAGTGAAAAAGATTACGAGGAGAGCCTGCGATGAAAACCATCAACCACTGGATCAACGGCAAGAACGTCGCCAGCAAAGAGTATTTCACCACCACCAACCCGGCGAACGGCGAGGTGCTGGCGGAGGTGGCCTCTGGCGGCCAGCTGGAGATCGACCAGGCGGTAGCGGCCGCGAAAGAGGCTTTCCCCAAATGGGCCAACACGCCGATGAAAGAGCGCGCGCGTCTGATGCGCCGTTTGGGTGAACTGATCGACCAGAACGTGCCGCAGATCGCCGAAATGGAAACCGCCGACACCGGTCTGCCGATCCATCAGACCAAAAACGTGCTGATCCCGCGCGCCTCGCACAACTTCGAATTCTTCGCCGAGGTGTGCCAGCAGATGAACGGCAAGACCTACCCGGTGGACGACAAGATGCTCAACTACACGCTGGTGCAGCCGGTGGGGGTCTGCGCGCTGGTGTCGCCGTGGAACGTGCCGTTCATGACCGCCACCTGGAAAACTGCGCCTTGCCTGGCGCTGGGCAACACGGCGGTGCTGAAGATGTCCGAACTGTCGCCGCTGAGCGCCGATCGCCTGGGCGAGCTGGCGCTGGAGGCTGGCATTCCGGCCGGGGTGCTGAACGTGGTGCAGGGCTACGGCGCCACCGCCGGCGACGCATTGGTGCGCCATAAAGACGTGCGCGCGGTCTCTTTCACCGGCGGCACCGCCACCGGCCGGCGCATCATCGAAAGCGCCGGGCTGAAGAAATTCTCCATGGAGCTCGGCGGCAAGTCGCCGGTGCTGATCTTTGAAGACGCCGACATCGAGCGGGCGCTCGACGCCGCGCTGTTCACCATCTTCTCGATCAACGGCGAACGCTGCACCGCCGGTTCGCGCATCTTCATTCAGGAGAGCATCTACCCGGAATTCGTCAAACGTTTCGCCGAGCGCGCCAACCGTCTGCGCGTCGGCGATCCGCAAGATCCCAACACCCAGGTAGGGGCGCTGATCAGCCCGCAGCACTGGGAAAAAGTCTCCGGCTATATCCGCCTCGGGGTGGAGGAAGGGGCGACCCTGTTGGCCGGCGGCCCGGATAAACCGGCCGGCTTGAGCCACGGCAACTTCCTGCGCCCGACGGTGCTGGCGGATGTCGACAACCGGATGCGCGTGGCGCAGGAGGAGATCTTCGGGCCGGTGGCCTGCCTGCTGCCGTTCAAATCAGAAGAAGACGGCCTGCGCATGGCCAACGACGTGGAGTACGGCCTGGCGTCGTACATCTGGACGCAGGATGTGAGCAAGGTTCTGCGCCTGGCCCGCGGCATCGAAGCGGGCATGGTTTTCGTCAACACCCAAAACGTGCGCGATCTGCGCCAACCGTTCGGCGGCGTGAAAGCCTCTGGCACCGGCCGCGAAGGCGGGGAATACAGCTTCGAAGTGTTCGCCGAAATGAAGAACGTGTGCATTTCCATGGGCGACCACCCGATCCCGAAATGGGGCGTCTGAGCCTCAGGCCACAATAATAACGAAAGAGATGAGAACAATGACGACAAAACTGACCACTAATGCTGTCCCTGCTCCCGACGTCGTGCGCTGTGCCTACATGGAGATTCAGGTCACGAACCTTAAAGCCGCACGCGAATTTTACGTCGATATCCTCGGCCTGGTCGTGACCGCCGAAGATGACAAAACCCTCTACCTGCGTTCGATGGAGGAGTTCATTCACCATAACCTGGTGCTGCGCGAAGGCCCGGTCGCCGCCGTGGCGGCGTTTGCTTTCCGCGTGCGCACGCCGGAAGACGTCGATCGCGCCGAAGCGTATTTCAAGGCGCTTGGCTGCCGCACCGAGCGGCGGGTGAACGGGTTCGCCAAAGGCATCGGCGATGCGGTGCGGGTAGAAGATCCACTCGGTTTCCCGTATGAGTTTTTCTACGATGTGCAGCACGTCGAGCGTCTGGCCTGGCGTTACGATCTGTATACGCCGGGCGCGCTGGTGCGCCTCGACCACTTTAACCAAATCACCCCTGATGTGCCGCGCGCCGTGGAATATATCCAGGGGCTGGGTTTCCGCGTGACGGAAGACATCCGCGATGAAGACGGCGTGGTTTACGCCGCCTGGATGCGCCGCAAGGCGACGGTGCACGATACCGCGATGACCGGCGGCGCCGGGCCGCGCATGCACCACATCGCCTTCGCCACCCATGAAAAACACAATATTTTGGCCATCTGCGACAAGCTCGGCGCGCTGCGCAAATCCGATGTGATCGAACGCGGCCCTGGCCGTCACGGCGTCTCCAACGCGTTCTATCTCTACTTGCGCGATCCCGATGGCCACCGGGTGGAAATCTACACGCAGGATTACTACACCGGCGATCCGGACAACCCGACCGTGACCTGGGACGTGCATGACAACCAGCGCCGCGACTGGTGGGGCAATCCGGTGGTGCCGAGCTGGTACACCGAAGGATCGCTGGTGTTGGATCTCGATGGGCAGCCGCAGCCGGTGATCGAACGCAGCGCGCCCAGCGAAATGGCCGTCACCATCGGCGCAGACGGTTTTTCCTATACCCGCGAGGGCGATACGGAAAAAGGTTTCAAACTTGGCAATACGCTGTAAATGCCGCTGCGCGGGCCTCGCCCGCGCCTATGCGCCGTCTGGAGAACGCTATGCCCCATTTTTACGCTGAATGTACCGACAACATCCGCCGCGAGGCGGATTTGCCCACCCTGTTCGCCAAGGTCAACGAGGCGCTGGCGGCGACCGGCATCTTCCCGCTGGCCGGCGTGCGCAGCCGCGCCATCTGGCTTGATACCTGGCAAATGGCCGACGGCAAGCAGGATTACGCCTTCGTGCACATGACGCTGAAGATCGGCCACGGCCGCAGTCTGGAAAGCCGTCAGCAGGTGGGCGAGATGCTGTTTGCGCTGATCAAGGAACACTTCGCCGCGCTGATGGCGCAGCGTTACCTGGCGCTCTCTTTCACCATGGAAGAGCTGGATCCGGTGCTGAATTACAAACAGAACAATGTCCACGCGCTGTTCAACAAGGCGTGAATAAGGGGTCGTAAATGCTGGATAAAGAGCAGGTTAACCGCGCCGTGCAGCGTCTGCATCAGGCGGAAAAGAGCCGTGAGCAGATCCGCGCGCTGTCGCTCGATCATCCCGAGATCACCATTGAAGACGCCTATGCCATTCAGCGGCAGTGGGTAGAACTGAAGATCGCCGAGGGGCGCACGCTCAAAGGCCACAAGATCGGCCTGACCTCGCGCGCCATGCAGGTGAGCTCGCAGATCACCGAGCCGGATTACGGCGCGCTGCTGGACGACATGTTCTTCAACGACGGCAGCGACATTCCGATCGATCGTTTTATCGTGCCGCGGGTGGAAGTGGAGCTGGCGTTCGTGCTGGCCAAGCCGCTGCGCGGGCCTAACTGTACGCTGTTCGACGTCTACAACGCCACCGACTACGTCATTCCGGCGCTGGAGATCATCGACGCGCGCAGCCACAACGTCGATCCCGAGACGCAGCGGCCGCGCAAGGTGTTCGACACCATCTCCGACAACGCCGCCAACGCCGGGGTGGTGATGGGCGGGCGGCCGATCAAGCCGGATGCGCTGGATCTGCGCTGGATCTCTGCGCTGCTGTACCGCAACGGCGTGATTGAAGAGTCCGGCGTGGCGGCGGCGGTGCTCAACCACCCGGCCAACGGCGTGGCCTGGCTGGCCAACAAGCTGGCGCCGTATGAGGTGGAGCTGGAAGCGGGGCAGGTGATCCTCGGCGGTTCCTTCACCCGGCCGGTGCCGGCGCGGCGCGGCGATACCTTCCACGTCGACTACGGCCCGATGGGCTGCATCAGCTGCCGCTTCGTCTAATAAGCAGGCTCGGCGAACCGAGCCGCAATAACCGGGCGGGGGCCACGCGCCGCGCCCGCTTGTCAGGGAGAATGCGATGTTAACCAACCACTTCAAGCGGGCGCTGCAGGAAAAACGCCCGCAGATCGGGCTGTGGCTCGGGCTGTGCAGCAGCTACAGCGCCGAGCTGCTGGCCGGCGCCGGTTTCGACTGGCTGTTGATCGACGGCGAACATGCGCCCAACAACGTGCAGACGGTGCTGGGGCAGCTGCAGGCGGTCGCCCCTTACCCCAGCCAGCCGGTGGTGCGGCCGCCGTGGAACGACGCGGTGATCATCAAGCAACTGCTGGACGTCGGCGCGCAAACCTTATTGATCCCGATGATTCAGAACGCCGAACAGGCGCGCGACGCGGTGCGCGCCACGCGCTATCCGCCGCACGGCGTGCGCGGCGTCGGCAGCGCCCTGGCGCGCGCTTCGCGCTGGAACCGGGTGCCCGATTACCTGCAGCAGGCCGACGAGCAGATGTGCGTGCTGGTGCAGATTGAAACCCGCGAGGCGGTGAAAAACCTCGACGCCATTCTGCAGGTGGAAGGGGTGGACGGCGTGTTCATCGGCCCGGCGGATCTCAGCGCCGACATGGGCTTCGCCGGCAATCCGCAGCACCCGGAGGTGCAGCGCACCATCGATGACGCCATCGCGCGCATCCGCGCCGCCGGCAAGGCGCCGGGCATTTTGATGGCCAACAAGGCGCTGGCGCAGCGCTATCTGGAAGCCGGCGCGCTGTTCGTCGCGGTAGGGGTGGATACCACCCTGCTGGCGCGGGCGGCGGAAGCCCTGGCGGACGAGTTCAAACAGGGCGGGGCGCAAGCGCCTTCATCGGGAGTCTACTGAACCATGAACCACGTCGATTCGCTGCCGCCGGCCAACCCGGCGCAGCAACATAAAGCGTTAACCGCCGCCGAGCAATCGGTGATTAAAAAGTTGTTTCGGCGCCTGATTATTTTCCTGTTCGTGCTGTTTGTTTTCTCTTTCCTCGACCGCATCAACATCGGCTTCGCCGGGCTGACGATGGGCAAAGATCTCGGCCTCAGCTCGACCATGTTCGGGCTGGCGGCGACGTTGTTCTATGTCACCTACGTGATCTTCGGCATTCCCAGCAACATGATGCTGAGCCGGGTCGGCGCGCGGCGCTGGATCGCCACCATCATGGTGCTGTGGGGCATCGCCTCCACCTGCACCATGTTTGCCACCGGACCCACCAGCCTGTACGTGCTGCGCATGATCGTCGGCATCACCGAGGCCGGCTTTCTGCCGGGCATTCTGGTGTACCTCACCTACTGGTTCCCGGCGTTCTACCGCGCCCGCGCCAACGCCTTGTTCATGATTGCCATGCCGGTGACCATGGCGATCGGTTCGCTGGTCTCCGGCTATATTCTGGCGCTGGACGGGGTGATGAACCTGAAGGGCTGGCAGTGGCTGTTCCTGCTGGAAGGCATTCCGTCGGTGCTGCTGGGCGTGGTGGTGTGGTTCTATCTCGACGATACGCCGGCCAAGGCCAAGTGGCTGACCGACGAGGAAAAAGCCAGCCTGAAGGCGATGATGGAGGCCGACAAGCTGCAGCTGGTGCAACCCAACGGGCCGAGCAGCCACCGCGCGCTGCAGCAGCGTAGCCTGTGGCGCGAGATTTTCACGCCGATCGTGCTGATGTACACGCTGGCCTATTTCTGCCTGACCAACACCCTGAGCGCGATCAATATCTGGACGCCGCAGATCCTGCAGAGCTTCAACCAGGGCAGCAGCAACGTGACGATCGGCATTCTGGCGGCGATCCCGCAGATCTGCACCATCGCCGGCATGGTGTGGTGGAGCAAACGATCCGACAGGCTGCAGGAGCGCAAGCATCACACCGCGCTGCCGTACCTGTTCGCCGCCGCCGGCTGGCTGCTGGCGTCCGCCACCGATCACAGCCTGATCCAGCTGCTGGGGATCGTGATGGCGTCGGTCGGTTCCTTTACCGCCATGGCGATCTTCTGGACCACGCCGGATCAGTCGATCAGTCTGGAAGCGCGAGCGGTGGGGATCGCGGTGATCAACGCCACCGGCAACATCGGATCGGCGCTCAGCCCGCTGCTGATCGGCTGGTTCAAGGATCTGACCGGCAGCTTCAACTCCGGGCTGTATTTCGTCTCGGCGCTGTTGATCGTCGGCGCCGTGCTGGTGTGGCGCATCCCGATGAAGGATTCGCGCCCGAGAGCGACGCCTTGATACGCAGACAGGCAGGATTGCAGGAGGTAATGAGGTGCGGAAAAGTACCGGTTTTATCGCCAACATCGATATTTGCAAAGAGTATGACGCGCGCTACGCCGCCGACGAGGTGCATTACGAAACCTTCGCCGGGCTGGCTGCGTTCTTCGGCCGCGACATGCAGGTGCACTGGCACGACTGCTTCTTCCAGGTGCATTTTCTGGAGACCGGCAAGATAGAGCTGCAGCTCGACGATCAGCACTATTCGGTGCAGGCGCCGCTGTTCATCCTCACGCCGCCGTCGGTGCCGCATGCGTTCTTCACTGAACCGGACAGCGACGGCCACGTGCTGACGGTGCGTCAGGAGTTGATTTGGCCGCTGCTGGAGCGCCTGTACCCCGGCAGCAACCTGGCGCTGGACATGCCGGGCATCTGTCTGTCGCTGGCCGACGCGCCGCAGGAGCTGACGGCGCTCAGCCACTATTGGGCGCTGATCCGCCGCGAGTTCGCGCAGAACCTGGCCGGGCGCGAACAGACGCTGGCGCTGCTGGCGCAGGCGGTGTTCACGCTGCTGCTGCGCAACACCGCGCTGGAAGACAGCGCCAACAGCGGCGTGCGTGGCGAACTGCAGCTGTTCCAGCGCTTCAACAAGATGGTGGACGAGCGTTTTCGCGAGCACCTGCCGGTGCCGGAGTATGCGCAGGCGTTGGGGGTGACCGAATCGCGGCTCAACGACCTGTGTCGGCGCTTCGCCAATCGGCCGCCCAAGCGGCTGATCTTCGATCGGCTGCTGCGCGAGGCCAAACGCATGCTGCTGTTCAGCGCCTGCACGGTGCATGAAACCGCCTACAGCCTCGGCTTCAAGGATCCGGCCTATTTCGCCCGGTTTTTCAATCGGCTGGAAGGCTGTTCCCCTTCGACCTACCGCGCGGCGCAACACGCCCTTTCGTAACCGCGATCACAGTTTGCCGCGAAAGCGGCAAACTGACCTGAAAAGTACCGGCGATTGCCGCAAAAGTCTCTTCTCGAAACCGGCTTTGGCAGCTTCAATTAAGCAACCAAAAGAAAACATTATTTTAACAAATGGCCGACTCCACGGCCTGAAAAATGCCGATGACGAGGAAGACCCGATGAAACCAGAAGACTTTCGTGCCGACAGCAAACGCCCGTTCACCGGCGCCGAATACCTGAAAAGTTTGCAGGACAGCCGCGAAATTTACATTTACGGCGAGCGCGTGAAAGACGTCACCACCCACCCGGCGTTCCGCAACGCGGCGGCGTCTGTCGGCCAGCTGTATGACGCGCTGCACGATCCGGCCAGCCAGGATCGCCTGTGCTGGAATACCGACACCGGCAACGGCGGCTACACCCACAAATTCTTCCGCTATGCCCGCAGCCCGGAAGAGATGCGTCAGCAGCGCGACGCCATCGCCGACTGGTCGCGCCAAAGCTATGGCTGGATGGGGCGTACGCCGGACTACAAGGCGGCCTTCGGCTGCGCGCTGGGCGCTTATCCGGAGTTCTACGGCCAGTTCGCCGACAACGCGCGCCACTGGTACAAACGCATTCAGGAAACCGGGCTCTATTTCAACCACGCCATCGTCAATCCGCCGATCGACCGCCATAAGCCGGTCAACGAGGTGAAGGACGTCTACATTCAGGTGGAGAAAGAGACCGACGCCGGCATCATCGTCAGCGGCGCCAAAGTGGTGGCCACCAACTCGGCGTTGACCCACTACAACTTCATCGGCTTCGGTTCGGCGCAGGTGATGGGCGATAACCCGGACTTCGCGCTGATGTTCGTGGCGCCGATGGACGCCGAAGGGGTGAAGCTGATTTCGCGCGCCTCCTACGAGCTGGTGGCCGGCGCGACCGGTTCGCCGTTCGACTACCCGCTGACCAGCCGCTTCGACGAGAACGACGCGATCCTGATCATGGATCATGTGCTGATCCCGTGGGAAAACGTGCTGATCTACCGCGATTTCGACCGCTGTCGCCGCTGGAGCACCCAGGGCGGTTTCGCCCGGCTGTTCCCGCTGCAGGCCTGCGTGCGCCTGGCGGTGAAGATGGACTTCATCACCGCGCTGCTGCAAAAGAGCCTCTCGTGCACCGGCGTGCTGGAGTTCCGCGGCGTGCAGGCCGATCTGGGCGAAGTGGTGGCCTGGCGCAACCTGTTCTGGTCGCTGAGCGACGCAATGTGCGCCGAAGCCACGCAATGGGAAAACGGCGCCTACCTGCCGGATTCCGCCGCGCTGCAGACCTACCGCGTGATGGCGCCGATGGCCTACACCAAGGTGAAACACATCATCGAGAAGAACGTCACCAGCGGCCTGATCTACCTGCCGTCCAGCGTGCGCGACATGAACAACCCGGAGATCGACAAGTACCTGGCGCGCTACGTGCGCGGATCGGACGGCATGGATCACGTCGAACGCATCAAGATCCTCAAGCTGATGTGGGATGCGATCGGCAGCGAATTCGGCGGCCGTCACGAGCTGTATGAGATCAACTACGCCGGCAGCCAGGATGAGATCCGCCTGCAGTGCCTGCGCCACGCGCAGGGATCCGGCAACATGGATCGCATGATGCAGATGGTCGACAAGTGCCTGGCCGATTACGATCAGCACGGCTGGAAGGTGCCGCACCTGCGGAACAATGACGATATTAATCAGTTGGATAATCTGCTGAAGTAATTCAGGAGGAGGTTGTATGTCTCAGGAAAATGAACAGCGGTTGCGCTTTCGCGACGCGATGGCCAGCCTGTCGGCGGCGGTGAATATCGTCACCACCGACGGCCCGGCGGGGCGCTGCGGCATCACCGCCACGGCGGTGTGCTCGGTAACCGATACGCCGCCGACGCTGCTGGTGTGCATCAACCGCAACAGCGCGATGAACCCGGTATTTCAGGAAAATCGCAGGCTGTGCGTCAACGTGCTCAACCACGAACAGGAACTGATGGCGCGCCACTTCGCCGGCATGACCGGCGTCAGCATGGAAGATCGTTTCCGGTTGGAAGAGTGGCAGCTTGGCGCGCTGGGGCAGCCTGTATTGCGCAATACCCTGGCCAGCCTGGAAGGGGAGATCGAGCAGATCCAGAGCATCGGCACCCACCAGATGTACCTGGTGCAGATCAAGCAGATCGCGCTGAGCGAAGCCGGCAACGGCCTGATCTACTTCAAGCGCAACTTCCATTCGGTGATCCACCAGATGGCGGTGCCGGCCTGAGGCGTGGGGGGGCCGTTGGCTGCGCCCCTCATCTCAACTCTTGTTGGCCGCCAGATCGCTCACCAGACGGTTGACCGGATCGCTCATGTTGGTGAACTTGCTCAGCTCCGAGCGGGTCACCACCACGAACACCCCGACGTTTTTCGCCGGGATCATCGCCATGTAGGTAATGAATCCGCCGCCGCCGCCGGTCTTCTGAATGATGCCCGGCAGCCCGTCCTTCGGCGCCATATACACCCAGCCCAATCCCAATGCATCCGCTTGCCCCGGCACGTCCATGCCCTTCAGCGACACCAGATCGTGGCGCTGGAAGTACATGGTTTGCTCGCTGGCGGCGGTGGCTTTGCGCGGGCCGCTGGCGCTGGAGGAGAGGAACTGCTGCATCCAGCGCTGCATGTCGCGCGGGGTGGAGTAGACGCCGCCGCTGCCGGCCGCGGCGGTGGTGTCGCGACAGGCGCTCGGGCCGGCCGCCGCCACCATCAGGCGCGAGCATTGTTCGGGGCTCGGCGTCAACGTGGTGTCGACCATGCCGAGCGGCGCGGTGATTTTCTCTTTCAGCAGCGCGCTGTAAGGCTTGCCCGCGGCGCGCGACAGCGCGTCGGCCAGCAGATCGTACGCCAGGTTGGAATACGCGGCGCGCACGCCCGGCGGCACCGTGACGTTGGCATGCGCCAGCCACTGCCAGCGCTGAGCCTTGGTCGGCCAGGTGAACACCGGCGTTTTCGGCGGCTTCTTGCCCGGCTGCTCGCGCGGCAGCGCGCTGGTGTGGGTGGCCAGGTTCAATAACGTGATCGGCTGGCCGGCGTTGTAAGACGGCACATAGGCGCCCTTGGGAGCGTACTTGCGCAGCGGGTCGGTCAGCTTGACCTGGCCTGCCGCCGCCATTTTCACCATCACTTCGCTGGTCATCAGCTTGGTGATCGAGGCGATGCGGATCAGCGAATCCGGGCGCGGGCGCAGGTTGTTGCCGGGCTTGGTGTCGCCGAAGCTGCGGTTAACCACCTGATTGCCGTCGATCACCACCAGCGCCATGCCGGTGGCGCCGCTGTTGTAGAAAATATGTTCGGCATACTGGTCGACGATTTGCGAAGCCAGCTGCGGGGGCGCGGCCTGCACGGCCAGCGGCGCGGCGCACAGGCCCAGCGCCAGCAATAAAGCGGAGACAGAGTTCTTCAACGGTCGTTATCCATTTAACAATGCAGCGGGAAAGGGCGTAATCCATCGCCCAGTGTAATGCGCCCGCCCCCCCGCTGCATGTAGAAAAAAGAGCGGTGGCGATAAAATTTTTTAACCGCCGGCGGCTTACTGCGCGCGGGCGAAAATGGCGATCACTTCATCCAGGTGCGCCTTCATCGCTTTGCGGGCGCCGCGCACGTCGCGCGCTTCGATCGCCGCCAGGATCGCCCGGTGTTCCAGCTCGGAGCGGTGCGGCATGTCGTCCGGCGTATAGTGGCGCTGCAGCACGCGGAACATGCTGCCGTAGCGGTGGCCGAGCAGATGGCCGATGATGAACGCGTAAGCCGGGTTGCCGCTGGCTTGGGCGATGCGGATGTGGAACAGCCGATCGCCGGGGTGGGTGGCGGAGCCGGCGCGGTTATCGCGGCAGTTCTGCTCATAGGCGGCGCGGATGCCTGCCAGCTCCTCGTCGGTGGCGTGGCGCGCGGCCAGCGCGGCGGTCTCCGGTTCAATCAGCAGGCGGGTTTGCAGCAGTGAAAACGGCGGCAGCTCGGCGTTGAAATCCAGCTCGATATTCAGTTCGTCGTCGATCTCCGCCCACTGGTTGCGGCCGGCCTGGGCCATCACCGATTCCTGCGACGTTGGCGGCGGCGTTTGCGAACGCACGATCACCCCGTTGCCCACCTTGACGTCCACCAGGCCGATCACTTCCAACGCGATCAGCGCCTCGCGCACCGACGCGCGGCTGACCTGCAACTGCTGGGCAAGATCGCGCTCCGAGGGCAGGCGGCTGCCAGGCGGAAATTCGTTATTCTCGATAAGACGTTTGAGCTGGTCGGCTATCTGTCTGTAAATCCTTGGGTTTTCCAGTCGGGTAATCGGCATTTTTGACCTTTGACGATTCGGCGTTCAGTGATTTGGCGCACAATTATGCGACAAGGCGCTTGAGTAATCGTTATTCAAGTGTAAAAAAATGGTTAATTGAAATGTGGTTTCAAGGCTGTTTTATTAACTTCTTCCCCCAACGATAACGCGTAAAGCGTCTTTTGTCATGTTAGAGGCCTGACCTTTAATCGCCTTTAGTGGCCTGACCATTAGACCTTTAGGCCGAGGAGTCAAGATGGATTTAACCGGGAAACGCGTACTGATCACCGCCGCCGGGCAAGGGATCGGTTTTACCACCGCCAGGCTGTTCGCCGCCGCCGGTGCCGAGGTGATCGCCAGCGACATCAACCTCGAGCGCCTGCAGGGCTGCGCCGGGATCCGCGCGCTGGCGCTGAGCGTCACCGATCCGGCCGCCATCGCGGCGGCGGCGGAGGCGATCGGCCCGATCGATGTGCTGTTCAACTGCGCAGGCGTGGTGCACAGCGGATCGATCCTCGATTGCAGCGAAGATCAGTGGGCGTTCGCGCTCGATCTCAACGTGACCGCGATGTTCCGCATGATCCGCGCTTTCCTGCCGGGCATGTTGGCGCGCGGCAAAGGCTCGATCATCAACATGTCCTCGGTGGCTTCGAGCGTGAAAGGGGTGCCGAACCGCTTCGCCTACGGCGCCAGCAAAGCGGCGGTGATTGGCCTGACGCGCTCGGTGGCGGCGGATTACGTCACCCAGGGCATCCGCTGCAACGCCATCTGCCCCGGCACGGTGGAATCGCCGTCGCTGCGCCAGCGCATCAATGAGCAGGCGCGCGAACAGGGGCGCAGCGAGCAAGAGGTGTATCAGGCGTTCGTCGCCCGTCAGCCGATCGGGCGCATCGGCACCACCGAGGAGATCGCCCAATTGGCGCTGTATCTGGCCTCCGACGCCAGTTCGTACACCACCGGCACGGTGCAGATCATCGACGGCGGCTGGAGCAACTGATCCGTCATTTTTGAGAGAGGAAGGCATGAAACTTTTACGTTATGGGGAACCCGGGCAAGAGCGCCCCGGCATGTTGGATGCGCAAGGTCGCCTGCGCGATCTGTCGCAGCATATCGCCGACGTGGGCGGCGCCGCGTTATCGCCGGCGTCGCTCGCCAAACTGCGCGCGCTGGACAGCACCGCGCTGCCGCTGGTCGAAGGGCAGCCGCGCCTCGGCGCCTGCGTCGGCGGCATCGGCAAGTTCATCTGCATCGGCCTGAATTACGCCGATCACGCGGCGGAAACCGGCGCAGCCATTCCTGAAGAACCGGTGGTGTTCAACAAATGGACCAGCGCGGTGGTCGGCCCCTACGACCGGGTAGAGATCCCGCGCGGCTCGCAGAAAACCGACTGGGAAGTGGAGCTGGGCGTGGTGATCGGCCTGGGCGGGCGCTACATCAGCGAAGCGGATGCGATGCGCCACGTCGCCGGTTATTGCGTGATCAACGACGTCTCAGAACGCGAATATCAAATTGAGCGCGGCGGCACCTGGGACAAGGGCAAAGGCTGCGACACCTTCGGGCCGATCGGGCCCTGGCTGGTGACCGCCGACGAGATCGCCGATCCGCATAGCCTGAATTTGTGGCTGGAGGTGGACGGCAAGCGCTATCAGGACGGCAACACCAGCACCATGATCTTCCGCATTCCGCAGATCGTCAGCTACCTCAGCCGCTTTATGAGCCTGCAGCCGGGCGACGTGATCTCCACCGGCACGCCGCCGGGCGTCGGCATGGGGCAGAAACCGCAGCCCATCTACCTGCGGGCGGGCCAGACGATGCGTCTGGGTATCGAAGGGCTGGGCGAACAGCGCCAGCAAACCGTACAGGCTTAACCGGGAGCGCCGCCATGACCACCATTACCGCACTGCGGGTTGAAGACATTCGTTTCCCCACGTCGCTGGGGCTGGACGGATCCGACGCCATGAATCCGGATCCCGACTATTCCGCCGCCTACGTGATCCTGGAGACCGATCGCGCGGATCTCAGCGGCCACGGGCTGACGTTCACCATCGGGCGCGGCAACGAGATCTGCTGCGCGGCGATCCGCGCGCTGGAGCATCAGATCGTCGGCGAGCGGCTGGAGGATATCGCCGCTGACATGGGCGCCTTCTGGCGGCGCTTCACCAGCGACAGCCAGCTGCGCTGGATCGGGCCGGACAAGGGCGCCATTCACCTGGCGACCGGCGCGGTGGTCAACGCGGTGTGGGATCTGTGGGCCAAATCGGTCGGCAAACCGGTGTGGCGGCTGGTGGCAGAGATGACGCCGGAGGAGCTGGTGCGCTGCATCGACTTCCGTTACATCACCGACTGCATCACGCCGCAGGAAGCGCTGGCGCTGCTGAAACAGCGGGCCGAGGGCAAAGAACGCCGCCTGGAGCGGTTGCTGCAGGAAGGGTATCCCTGCTACACCACCTCGGCAGGGTGGCTGGGTTATCCGGACGACAAGCTGCGCCGCCTGTGCCAGGAGGCGGTCGACGCCGGTTTCTCCTACCTGAAGCTGAAGGTTGGGCGCGATCTGGAAGACGACATTCGCCGGGTGCGCATCGCGCGTGAGGTGATCGGCCCGGATCGCCGGCTGATGATCGACGCCAACCAGGTGTGGGAAGTCGATGAAGCCATTCCGTGGGTGAAGCATCTGGCGTTCGCCAAACCCTGGTTTATCGAAGAGCCGACCAGCCCGGACGACGTGGAAGGGCATCGCCGCATCCGCGAAGGGGTAGCGCCGGTCAAGGTGGCTACCGGCGAGATGTGCCAGAACCGCATCATGTTCAAACAGTTCATCATGCGCGGCGCGGTGGACGTGGTGCAGATCGACGCCTGTCGCCTCGGTGGCGTCAACGAAGTGTTGGCGGTGATGCTGATGGCGGCCAAATACCAGTTGCCGGTCTGCCCGCACGCCGGCGGCGTCGGGCTGTGCGAATACGTGCAGCACCTGTCGATGATCGACTTCCTGTGCATTGCCGGCACCCACGAGGGCCGGGTGATCGAGTACGTCGATCATTTGCATGAACACTTTGTCGATCCCTGCGTGATCAAGGGCGCGGCCTACATGCCGCCGAGCCGGCCCGGTTACTCGATCGAGATGCATCCGTCGTCGATCGAGCAATATCGGTTCCGCGGGTGAAGCGGGAGGATCGCATGCCGCGCATCGACGCTCACCAGCACTACTGGCGCTACCACCCGCAGCACTACCCGTGGATCGACGAGCGGATGCGCGTGCTGCGGCAGGATTTCGATCCGCCCCGGCTGCGGCCGCTGTTGCAGGAACACGGTTTCGACGGCGCGCTGGCGGTGCAGGCGCGCCCCAGCGAGGAAGAGACGCTGGCCCTGCTGGCGCTGGCTGAGCAGAGCGAGGGCGTATGCGGCGTGGTGGGGTGGCTGGATATCGCTTCGCCACAGCTGGCGCAGCGTCTGGAAACTTTGCGGCCTTATCGCGCGCTGTGCGGGGTGCGCCATCAGGTGCAGGGCGAAGCGGATCCGGCGGCCTGGTTGGCGCGGCCGGAGGTGGAACGCGGCATGCAAACGCTGCAGCGCGCCGGGTATGTGTACGAGATCCTGGTGACGCACCGGCATCTGGCGGCCGCGGCGGCGTTTGCCGCCCGCCACGACCAACACTGGCTGGTGCTGGATCATCTCGGCAAGCCGGACGTGGCGCGCGGTGCGCGGCACTGGGCGCAGCAAATCCGGCCGCTGGCGGCATTGCCGCACGTGGCTTGCAAGCTCTCGGGACTGATCACCGAGGCGCCGGGCGGGCGGTGGCGGGCGGAGGAGCTGCTGCCGTTCTTCGACGCCGCGCTGGAGGCGTTCGGCCCGCAGCGGCTGATGTTCGGCTCCGACTGGCCGGTGTGCCTGTTGGCCGGCGACTACCGCCAGGTGGTGCAACTGTGCGAACAGGCGCTGTCGACGCTGGGGGCCGCCGAACAGGCGGCGATTTGGGGCGGCACCGCCTGGCGAATTTACGGTTTAACGGAGTCTGGTTATGGATCTGTATCTGCAAGATAAGGTGGTGTTGGTTACCGGCGGCGGTTCCGGCATTGGCGCGGCGATTTCTCATGTGCTGGCCGAGGAAGGGGCGATCCCGGTGCTGGTCACTAACGCCGCGCCGGAGGCGGCGCTGCTGGCCGATTTGCAGCGGCTGCAGCCGTGCACCGGGGTGATCCTCACCGAACTGTGCGACGAGGCGGCCTGCCGCCGGGCTGTCAGCCAGACGCTGGCGACCTTCGGCCGCATCGACGGACTGGTGAATAACGCCGGGGTCAATGACGGCGTCGGGCTGGAGGCGGGGCGTGAAGCGTTCGTCGGTTCGCTGGAAAAGAACCTGGTGCACTACTACCTGATGGCGCACCTGTGCCAGGCGGCGCTGCGGGAGAGCCGGGGCGCCATCGTCAACATCGCCTCCAAGACCGCGCTCAGCGGCCAGGGGGGCACCAGCGGTTACACCGCCGCCAAGGGCGCGGTGCTGGCGCTGACGCGCGAATGGGCGGTATCGCTCCGTCATGACGGGGTGCGGGTGAACGCGGTGGTGCCGGCGGAGGTGATCACCCCGCAGTACCAGCGCTGGCTCAACACCTTCGCCGAGCCGCAGCGGCAGATGGAGAAGATCACTGCGCGCATTCCGCTCGGGCAGCGCATGACCACGCCGCAGGAGATCGCCGACACCGTGGCGTTTCTGCTGTCGTCGCGGTCATCGCACACCACCGGGCAGTGGCTGTCGGTGGATGGCGGCTACCTGCATCTCGATCGGGCGCTGACGTGAGCGGCGCGGCGGCAGGGCGGCGCCGTTTCTGCCAGGCGCTCGATCTGATTGACTCACCGGCGCTGATTGCGGAGTACCAGCAGCATCATCAGCGCATTTGGCCGGGCATCGCCGCGCATTTGCGCGAGCACGGCATTCTGGACATGGAAATTTACCGGTTGGGCACCCGGCTGTTCATGATCGTGGAGGTCAGCGCCGATTTCGACGCCGCGCGCTTTGACGCCGCCAGCCTGAACAACCCCGAAGTACAGCGATGGGAAGCGCTGATGTGGCACTACCAGGCCGCCACCCCCTGGACGCCGCAGGGTGAAAAATGGGTGGAAATGGCGCGGATTTTCTCTCTGCAACAGCAATAACGCCAACATCATCATCGCCAGACGATACGAGGGTATCACCATGCTTGCTGAAAAAAGTGCGGCCTCCGCGCAGCCGGGCGTCCCCGTGACCGCCAATCTGCGCTGGGCCTTTATCCTGGTCACCAGCCTGTTCTTCATGTGGGGGCTGTCCTACGGCCTGCTGGACGTATTGAACAAACATTTTCAGGAGACGTTGCACGTCACCAAGGCGCAGTCGGGGTTGCTGCAGGCGGCCTACTTCGGCGCCTATTTCCTGGTGGCGCTGCCCGCCGGGTACTTTATGGATCGCAAGGGTTATAAGGCGGGGATTCTGGTCGGGCTGTGCCTGTACGCGCTGGGGGCGCTGCTGTTCGTGCCGGCGGCGTCGGCCAACAGCTTCGGCGTATTCCTGTTTGCGCTGTTCGTTATCGCCAGCGGCCTGGGGTGCCTGGAAACGGCGGCCAACCCGTACGCCACGGTGCTGGGCGACGCGCAGGGCGCCGAACGGCGGCTCAACCTGGCGCAGTCGTTCAACGGCCTCGGGCAGTTTATCGGCCCGCTGATCGGCGGCACGCTGTTCTTCTCCGCCGGCCAGTCCGCCGGCGACGGCGATCAGAGCGCGGTGAAGATGACCTATGTGGCGATCGCCGCGCTGGTACTGCTGATCGCGCTGTTGTTCAGCCGCACCCGGCTGCCGGCGATCCGCGAAGAGGAAAAACCGGTGCAAGGCGTGATAGCGCAGGGATTGTGGCAGCATCCGCATTTCGTCGGCGGGGTTATCACACAGTTCTTCTACGTGGCGGCGCAGGTGGGCGTCGGGGCGTTCTTCATCAACTACGCCACCGAGCACTGGCGCGAGGTGTCTAACCAGAACGCCTCTTACCTGCTGTCGATCGCCATGATCTGCTTTATGGTCGGGCGCTTCTTCAGCACCTGGCTGATGGGGCGGGTCAAACCGGCGACGCTGCTGGCGGCCTATGCGCTGATCAACATCGCGCTGTGCGGCGTGGTGATGCTGAGCGTCGACGGGGTGTCGGTAGTGGCGCTGATCGCAGTGTTCTTCTTTATGTCGATCATGTTCCCGACCATTTTCGCCCTGGGGGTGAAAAATCTGGGCAAGCACACCAAGCGCGCCAGCTCGTTCATGATCATGGCGATCGTCGGCGGCGCCATCATGCCGTACTTTATGGGGGCGCTGGCCGACCGCTACAGCACCGCGTTCTCTTATCTGCTGCCGCTGCTGTGCTTCGCGGTGGTGCTGGTTTATGGCCTGCGGCAGCGCCGCGGCTGATTCAACCCGGCGGCGAATCGGGCTTCGCCGCCGTTGTCAGCGCCTGCGGGCGGGTTCGCATCAGGATGGCCAACGCCAGCAGCAGCACCATGCCGGACAGCGCGCCGTTTATCGTCAAGCCTCCGGCGTCCACCACCAGCCCGCCCGCCAGCGAACCGCAGGAAATCGCCAGATTAAACAGCGCGATATACAGCGAAGAGGCGACCTCGACCACATCGGGCGCCGCCTTGAGCATCCACGCCATCAGCGCAACGGAAACGCCGCCGTAGGCGATGCCCCACAGCAGGAGGAAGGCGCCGCCGCTCAGCGGCGCGTGGCCCAGCAGCGGCAGCAGCAGGACGGCGAGCGCCAGCCCGAGGGCGATCAGCGCCAGGGTGCGGCGCAGCCGTTTGGCGGCGGCCTGGCCGGCGATGAAATTCCCGACGAGGCCGGTGACGCCGTAGGCGAACAGCAGCGGCCCCACCCAGCGGCTCTCGATGCCGGAGACCGTCTGCAGCAGCGGACGGACAAAGGTGTAAGCCATAAAGTGACCGGCGACCAGCAAAAACGTCAGCAGCAGCCCGGTCAGCAGCCGGCGATTCGCGCGCTGCGCGGTGAACGACCGCCAGCTTATCGCCTGCGTGACCGGCAGCGGCGGCAGCACGCACACCAGCAGCAGCAGGGTCAGCGCCGCCAGAACGGCGACCGCCAGAAACGCCATGCGCCAGCCCAGCGCTTCGCCGAGGAATACCCCGAGCGGCACGCCGAACACCGAGGCCGCCGCTACGCCGCCGAAGATGATGGACAGCGCCAATCCGACGGAGACCGGCGGCACCAGGCGTTCCGCCAGCCCGCCGGCGATGGCCCAGATACCGCCGATGCAAAAGCCCAGCAGAATGCGCGCAGCGAACAGCAGCGCCAGGGAGGTGGCGGCGGCGGCCAGCAGGTTAGCGGCGATCAGCAGCAGCAGAAAGCCTGCCAACAGACTGCGGCGGTCCGTGCGCCGGGCGCCCAGCACCACCAGCGGGGCGAACAGCGCGGCGAACAGGGCCGGCAGGGAAATCAGCAGCCCGGCGCGGCCGATCGTCGCGTTCAGGGTATTGACGATCGGGGTCAGCAGCCCGACGGGCAGCATTTCTGCGGTGACGACGGTAAAGGTGGACAGGCCGACCGTGAGGGTCGCCAGCCACGCTTTTGCGCCGCCGTCGGCGTGTAAGGCACTCATAATGACTCTCCCAACAGATGAAGAACCTCAGTGTATCCGCGCCAAAATGGCTGATAAACTGGCCTGAATGCGCAACATTGGGGACAAATCGTGGCTAATTTACCGTCTATGCCGTTGGATAACCTGACCGACCTGCTGGTATTCATTCGCGTCGCCGATGCCTGCAGCTTCACGCTGGCGGCCGAGAGGCTGGGCATCTCCCGATCGGCGGCGGGCAAATGCGTGACCCGATTGGAGGCGCGATTGGCGACCCGGCTGCTGCAGCGCACCACGCGCAGCGTCAGCCTGACCGAAGACGGCGCGGTATTTTACGAGTATGCGCAGCGCATCCTGTCGCAGGCCGAAGAGGCGGAAACGGCGCTCAATACGCGGCGGCAAACCCCGCGCGGGCGGCTGCGGCTGGATGTGCCGGTCTCGTTGGGGCGGTTGCATATTTTGCCGATTCTGCGGGAATTTTTGACGCAGTGGCCGGAGGTGGACGCCGACGTCAGCTTCTCCGACGATTACAGCGATTTGGTGCGCGACGGCATCGACGTGGCGATCCGCGTCGGCGGCAGCGACGACAGCCGACTGGTGCGGCGGGTGCTCGCGCCGCATCGCCTGATCACCTGCGCGGCGCCGGACTATCTGGCGCGGCACGGTACGCCTGCGAAACCGGAGGCGTTGGGCGATCACGAGACGCTGGTCTTCAGCCACCAGGGATTGCCGGCGCCCTGGCGCTATCGGGTTAACGGTCAACTGCACGAACAGCCGGTGCGCGGCCGGATGCGTTTCAACAACGTCGAGGCATTGCGGGATGCGGCCGTCGCCGGGGCCGGTCTGTGTCAGGTAGGGGCGTTTCTGGTCGGTGAGCAGATTGCGGCCGGCACGCTGCTGCCGATACTGGAGCGCTATTGTCGCCCGGGGCCGCCGATCTGCGCCGTCTATCCCAGCCGGCGCCACCTTTCCCCCAAGGTGAAACTGTTTCTGGCGGCGATCGAACGGCGCTGGCAGGGCAAGGCGATTTGGGAAAGCGCCTAGCGCGAGCGGTTCATGCCGCTTGCACGGCCAGCGTTCGCCGCATTAAGCGATAGCCGCCGGCCGCCACCAGCAGTACGACCAGGCCAGCCGTGAGCGTGACGCCAAAGCCGGCCTTGATACCCAGCGCATCGATCGCCAGCCCCGCCAAGGCGGCGCCGAGCGCCACGCCAACCCCCAGGCCGGTCACCATCCAGGTCAATCCTTCCGTCAAACGTGAAGGCGGCACGAGGCGTTCAACCAACCCCATGGCGACGATCATGGTCGGCGCGAAAAACAATCCGGCGACAAACATCGCCGCCGCCAGCGTTAAGACATTGTGCACCCACAGCAGCGGCAGAGTGGTGAGTGCGGTGGCGAAGGCGGCGTATAAGAACTGCCGAGGCAATGGGGACGGCAGCTTTATTGCGCCGAAAATCAGCCCGGCGAGGCAGGAGCCGCCTGCGTAAACCGACAGCACGATGCTGGCGGCGGCCGGCTGCCCCTGCTGCTCGGCGAAGGCCACGCTGATGACGTCCACGGTGCCGACGATGGTGCCCAGCGCGATCAGCGCCAGCACCAGGATCTGCATCGACGGCATGGCCAGGATGGCGCGCTGCCGCTGGTTATTGCGGGGATAAACCGGGGGCTGAGTGCTTTTTTGCCAGGCGAATGCCGAAACGCCCGCCACCAGAAGCAGCGCGGCCGCCAGAGGGCCGGCTTCAGGGAAGAGCGCAACGCTGAGCCCCACGGCGATCGGCGGGCCGACGATAAAGGCGACCTCATCCAGTACGGACTCGAATGAATACGCCGTGTGCAGCTGCGGCGTGCCGCGATAGATTTCGCTCCAGCGGGCTCTGACCATCGCGGAGATGCTGGGCATGCCGCCCGCGAGCGCGGCGAAGACGAACAGCGTCCAGTCCGGCGCCCGATAGTGGGTGCAGATCAGCAGCAGCAACAGGGCGAGTGCGCTGACCCCGGTGGCGTAGGGCAGCACGCGGTTTTGGCCGTAGCGGTCCGCCGCGCGTGCGATTTGCGGCGCGAGCAGCGCCATGGAAAAGGCGAATGTCGCCGCCACCGCACCCGCCAGCCAATAGGAGCCGCGTACCTGCGAAAGCATGGTGATGATGCCGATACCGGTCATTGAGATCGGCAGGCGCGCGATCAACCCGGCAGAGGAAAACGCCTTGCTGCCCGGTGCGCTGAACAGTGTGAAATAAGGATTAGCCATGAATAGGGCTCCTGAATGTTGGCGGCTCGGTATTCGCGCAATGCCCATCATTGACATACGCCACGTATGTTACGTTAATTGACATACATAGCGTATGTCAATTATAACGTCATCAATGGCGAGACGGGAGTGAATCCATGGCACGTAAAGCGCGCACAGAAATGATTGAAGAAACCCGGCGTAAGCTGGTGGCGGCCGCCCGTCAGCAGTTCGGCGGCGTGGGGTATGCCGAGACGGTGATGGATGAGCTTACTGCGCAAGCCGGTATGACGCGCGGTGCGCTCTATCACCATTTTGGCGACAAGAAGGGATTGTTTTTGGCCGTCGTGCAGGAAATCGACGCCGAAATGGATGCGCACCTCGCCGACATTACCGCCAGCACGCCAGATGACTGGGAGGCCTTCGCGGGGCGTTGCCGCGGTTATCTGATCATGATGACGGAGCCGCAATCGCAGCGCATTCTGTTACGCGATTCGCCCTCGGTGCTGGGAGCCGACTATCTGCAGGCCAGCAAGCTGGGTTGCATCACCTGGATGACGGGGGCCTTACAGGCGTTGATGGCGCAGCGGCGTATCGCTACCGCCGAACCGGAAGCGCTGGCGCATTTAATCAATGGCGGCCTGATGGATGCTGCGCTGTGGGTCGCCCATCAGCCGGAAAAAGACGTGGCGCTGGAGCAGGCCTTGGCCAGTTTGAACCTGTTGTTGAACGGGCTGCGTTCCACCTCTGCTTAAGTTTTACTGACGGCCGCCGCGCCGTTTCGGCGGCGGCTTAAGGGTGAATGACGACGGGCTGGACGTTTTGCGCCAGCTGGATATTGTTGCGGCCGCTGTGTTTCGCCAGATAGAGCGCGGCGTCGGCTGCGCCTATCGCCGATTCGATGTCCAGTTTTTCCAGCGCGGAGATGCCGGCGCTAAGCGTCAGCGTGCCGCTGTGCTGCGGGCTGGCGCCGTGCGGGATGTTCAGTTCCGCCACGCGTTGGCGCACCCGCTCGGCCAGCTGCGCCGCGTAGCCTTCGTGCACGTTGGTCAGCAGCACCAAAAACTCTTCCCCGCCGTAACGCACCACGATATCGCGCGAACGCACCGCATCGCGGATGGCGACCGCCACCTGCACCAAAGCCCGATCGCCCATGGCGTGGCCGTAGCTGTCGTTGTAGACCTTGAAGTGGTCGATATCCAGCAATAGCACGTAATGGTGGCCGGTTTGCGGTTCCAGCAGCATAGTGATCTTATTCTCCAGCCCACGTCGGTTATAAAGGCCGGTCAGGGGATCGAGCATGCTCAAATTATTGAATTTGTCCCGCTCGTTATACAGGTTGGCCACCAGCGCGTGGGTAAAGATTTCACTGCGTTTCAACATCAGGTGATGAATGGAGAAAGCGATAATAGGTAATAGCGTGGTGAATAATATCCGCAGGGTATTATGCATGCCGTCTAAAGCCAGGATCATCATTGCGGAAGGTACGGCGTGTAAACAAAAGGCGGTAAAGTTATCCGTCAGAGAAATAGCGCTGATAAAAAAGATGCTAAACAAACTAATTAATAAAAAATCTTGGTTATTCGGTAGGCAATATTGACTTTTAACGTAAATATGTGCGGCCCAGAGCAGGCCGAGTACGCTGGCGAACAGGTTGAGTTTGCACAAATAGTTACGTGGTGTTTGCAGGGAAAATAGCGCCGCTACCAGACAAAATAGCGGTATACATAATAAAGGTAGGGTAAATGCGGGCGTATCCCTAAAAGGGAACAATAATGTAAATACGGAAGAGGCGGCATTCATTATCAGAAAAAGAAATAATGCCAGGCGCTGCTTGCTGTTCAGTAATTCCTGATAAGAACGGGCGTTCATACGGAGGTCACTCTTTGCAAAGTCGTTCTGTCGAATAATTAAGGTTGAGAAGCATTCCTTTGGCGCGAATATCCACTTGAATTGCATGGTTGAGGATTGTGATTATTATCATGCAAACAGGACTAGGAATTTTCTTATGTCAAATTATCATTTTTTCCTGCTGGTGTCATCTGAGTTTGGTCAGCGCAGTGAAAATGATGCAGCGGCCAAAAAAGTGTTATATGATATTGGTTATCATTATCACTTAAGGAGGGGGTCATGCTCACTGCCATGATTGCCGCGTGCGGGCTGTGGGGCGTCAGTTGGTGCCTCGGGGATCGCCTGGCCAGCGCCTGGGGCGTTTTGCTACCTTGTGCGTTGATGCCGCTGCTGGCCTTGATCAACCTGGATATGCTGCAGTTGCGCACCCTGATCGTGATAGCGATGTTGGCCACGCTGGTGATGCTGTTCAATAGCCGGCTGCGCCACTATCTGCTGCTGCCTTCCTGCATGGCGCTGGCGGGCGGCCTGGCGGCAGTCAGCCTCAACTTCAGCTTTGGGTGAAACGCCAGAAACGGCAAAACCACGCTTAAGCGTGTTTATCATCAATGCGTTGGGATTTTTTCGAAGGAACTACCGGAGAGATCATCAATTGGTGCGAAGAGAGGGACTTGAACCCTCACGTCCGTAAGGACACTAACACCTGAAGCTAGCGCGTCTACCAATTCCGCCACCTTCGCACAGTCGATGTTGCTTTGATTTATATTACGTCGCCAGCTTGGTGCGAAGAGAGGGACTTGAACCCTCACGTCCGTAAGAACACTAACACCTGAAGCTAGCGCGTCTACCAATTCCGCCACCTTCGCATCGATGCTGAGTGCAATATAAATCATGTGGTTATTTGGTGCGAAGAGAGGGACTTGAACCCTCACGTCCGTAAGGACACTAACACCTGAAGCTAGCGCGTCTACCAATTCCGCCACCTTCGCGTACCAGAAACATTACCGGAGTAACGTTACCACGGAGGCGAATTCTAGAGATTTTGGCGGGCACGTCAACAGTTATTTCCCCGCTTTGCGGGCGTTTGCTGGAAAAACAGCCATATCGCCGCTTTTCTGCTGGTCAAACAGCCAAATCAGCCAATCAATCAACACCCTGACCCGCGGCGCCAGGAAACGGCCGGGCGGATACATGATGTAAATCGGCATCGGCGGGGGCGGCGTGTCCGCCAACACTTCCACCAGCTCTCCCTGTTTCAGCCAGGGCGCCAGCGAATAGCGCGCCGCCTGAATCAATCCCATGCCGGCGCGTGCGCCGGCGATGTAGGCGTCGGCGCCGCTGACGCTGAGCCGGGCGGGCAGCTCGCGCAGTTCCAGCTTGCCGCCGCGGCAGAATTCCAGCGGGTAATCGCGGTTGCTGGCCAGTGAAAAATACCCCACCGCGCGATGCGGCTCCAGGCTATCGATGTCAAGCGGCGTACCGTGGGCCTGCAGATAAGCGGGGGAAGCGCAGGTGACCTGCGGCAGCTGGGCGATGCGCCGCGCCGCCAGGCCGTCGTCTTCGGTTTCCCAGGCGCGCAGCACGCAGTCCACGCCTTCGCGCAACAGATCGACGTGGGTGTCGTTGGCGCCCAGCGCCAGCGTGATGTCGGGATACCGCCGATAAAAGTCGTCCAGCGCCGGAATCACCACCTCGCGCGCCAGCGAATGGGGCATATCGATGCGCACCTTGCCGGACGGCTGCAGCTTATGCTGGCTGAACAGCGTGTCCGCCTCTTCCAGCGCCCCCAGCAGCTGCACGCAGCGCTGGTAATAGAGGCTGCCTTCGCTGGTCACCTGCACCTGGCGGGTGGTGCGGATCAGCAGGCGCACACCCAGCCGCTGTTCCAGCCGTTTCAGCGCGTTGCTGACCGTGGCGCGCGGCAGCTGCAGACGTTCGGCCGCCCGGCTGAAGCTGCCCAGTTCGACGATGCGGGTAAAAATGCGCATGGCTTGAACCTGATCCATGTCCACTCCGGATTGTTGGTGATTTTTGAACAGTGATGTGCAATCTGCATTATTTATCTTTGTCGTGTAAACAACCAGACTTTGCTGCGTTATCCATTCACCGCATGAGGGCAGCACAATGCAACAACGTAAACTCGGCTCCAACGGTCCCGTCGTCTCCGCCCTGGGGCTGGGATGCATGGGCATGAGCGACTTCTATTCCACCGGCGCCGATCGGCAGGAAGCCATCGCCACGCTGCACCGGGCGCTGGAGTTGGGCGTCACGCTGCTCGACACCGCCGACATGTACGGGCCGCACACCAACGAAGAGCTGGTGGGGGAGGCGATCAGGGGCAAGCGGCAACAGGTGTTCCTGGCCACCAAGTTCGGCATCCTGCGCGATCCGGCGGATCCTTCGGCGCGCGGCGTCAGCAGCCGGCCCGAGTATATCCGGCGCTCCGTAGAGGGGAGCCTGCGGCGCTTGGGCGTGGAGGAGATCGATCTCTATTATCAGCACCGGGTCGATCCGCAAGTGCCGATCGAAGACGTCGTGGGTACGATGGCGGATCTGATCCGAGAAGGCAAGATCCGCCACATCGGCCTGAGCGAGGCGTCGGTCGCCACGCTGGAGCGGGCGCACAAGGTGCATCCGATCACCGCGCTGCAGACCGAGTATTCGCTGTGGACGCGCGACGCCGAGCAGGGCGTGCTGGCGGCCTGCGAGCGCCTGGGCATCGGTTTTGTGCCCTACAGCCCGTTAGGGCGCGGTTTCCTCACCGGCGCTATCCGGCGGCCGGAGGATCTGGCCGAGGACGATTTCCGCCGCAGTAACCCGCGTTTCCAGGGGGAAAACTTCGCCCGCAACCTGGCGCTGGTGGCGAAGGTGAGCGAGCTGGCGGCGCAGAAGGGCGTCAAGCCTTCTCAGTTGGCGCTGGCCTGGGTATTGGCGCAGGGCGAACACATTGTGCCGATCCCCGGCACCAAACGCCGTCGCTATCTGGAAGAGAACGTCGCCGCGGCGGAGATCGCGCTGAGCGCGGCTGAACTGGCGGCGATAGAAGCGGTGTTTCCGCTGAGCGCGGCGGCCGGCGATCGCTACGGCGCGGAGTCGATGACCTATATCAACGGCTAAAAAAAAGCGCGGCCTCGGGCCGCGCTCTGTCGTTTTCCGCCAACGGAAACTTATTTTTTCTTCGGCGCGCGCGGCGGGCGGCCGACGGTCGCCTGGTACACCTTGAAGCGGCCGTTTTGCGCCAGCACTTCGTGGCTGCCGAAGGTGGCGTCCAGAATGTCCGGGTAGGGCAGGAAGGCGTTGGCGACGATGCGCAACTGGCCGCCGATCGGCAGGTGCTTCACCGCGCCGCGGATCAGCGTTTCGGCAGCGGTCAGGCTGGTCTGCAGCCCGTCGTGGAACGGCGGGTTGGAGATGATCATGTCGAAACGGCCGGTGATATCGGAGTAAACGTTGCTGACGATCACTTCGCCTTCGATGCCGTTGGCGGCCAGCGTTGCGCGGCTGGATTCCACCGCGGCGGCATTGACGTCGCTGAGGGTCAGTTTCACCTTCGGCGACAGCTTGGCCATCACCGAGGCCATGACGCCGGCGCCGCAGCCGATGTCCAGCACCTTGCCTTTCATGTGTTTTTCCAGCGTCGACAGCAGCAGCGAGCTGCCGACGTCCAGGCCGTCGCGGCTGAACACGCCCGGCAGCGTTTTCACTTCCAGATCGTGCAGCTGATAGCTGTCCCACCACTCGTTCAGGTCGAACTCGGTCTGCGCGTCCAGGCGGCCGTGATACAGGCCGCAGCGGCGCGCGCTGTCGATTTTCACCAGCGTGACGTGGCCTTCCAGCGTTGGCTCGGCGCTGCGCACGCCGCTGCGGTTTTCACCGACCACGAACACGTCCGCGCCCACCGGCAGCAGCGCCAGCAGGTTGCACAGCTGGAATTGCGCTTCCTGCTTGCTCTTCGGCCAGTAGTAAACCAGCGTGTCGCAGTCGGCGACGAAAGCGGGATCGACGGTCAAACCGAACTGCACGTTATCGCCCATCGTCCGGTTCAGTAACTGCCAGTGATGGTATTGCTGAGTGTGGACGCGCACGTCCGCGGCCTCGAATTGGGCCGGCAGGCTGTCCTGCAGGTCGCCGGCAAACAGCACGCGGCGTTCGATAAATTCATCACTGTGGCGCAGCATGACTTCACTGGCGGGGGTTAATGCAGACATCAGATATTGGCTCCTGGAAATGAGACCGGGGATTATAGAGCTTTGTGGCGATATGTTCGACGGGTTTGTTGGCGCGGGCTGCGCGGGTTTGTTAGCATAGCGCGGCGCATGGCAGGCATGGCGCACCACAACGGGTAGGAATCGGCATGGCATCAAAACGCGACTGGCTGTTACAACAACTGGGTATTACGCAGTGGACATTGCGCCGCCCGGGCGTGTTGCAGGGCGAAGTGGCGGTCAGTCTGCCACCCGAGGCGCGCCTGCTGGTGGTGGCGCAGACGCTGCCGGCGCCCGACGATCCGCTGTTTTGCGACGTGCTGCGCAGCCTGGGGCTGACGCCGGCGCAAACCTACAGCCTGACGCCGGAACAGGTGGCGATGCTGCCTGCAGAGACCGCATGCAACAGTTGGCGGCTGGGCGTGGCGGAACCGCTCGCGGTCGCCGGCGCGCAGCTACACAGCCCGGCGCTGGCCGAGCTTTCCCAAGACGCGGGGGCCAAACGCGCCCTCTGGCAGCAGATTTGTCATCATGAACACGATTTCTACCCTGACGGCGGCCGACCTGGCCACGGCCTTCAACATTGAGCAAGCCAGCCACGCTTTCCCCTGGACGGAAACCACCTTCGCCAGCAATCAGGGCGATCGCTACCTTAACCTGAAGCTGAGCGCCGATGGGGAGATGGCGGGTTTCGCCATCACGCAGATCGTGCTGGACGAAGCCACGCTGTTCAACATCGCCATTCATCCGCAGCACCAGCGCCGGGGCTTTGGCCGCCTGCTGCTCAACGCGTTGATCGAACAGCTGGAGAGCCGCGGCGTGGTCACGCTGTGGCTGGAGGTGCGCGCCTCCAACCAGGCGGCGATCGCGCTGTATGAAGATCTCGGTTTCAACGAAGTCACCGTGCGCCGCAATTATTACCCGAGCGCCCACGGCCGCGAAGACGCGATCGTGATGGCGCTGCCGCTGGCGTAATCAGCCCGGCCGGAAAAAGCATTGATTGTCACCGGTTGGCAAATCGGCGAAAATGCCCGGCTGTTATCTTTTATTCACCGCTTTGCCCGGCGCCGCGATCGGCGCGTTCTGATGATGTCGCAGGGCGGACTAACCGTAGAACCTGAAAACCATGTCTCCTAGTGAATTTGCCCGCGAAGTCTCCAAAAGAAGAACTTTCGCCATCATCTCGCACCCCGATGCCGGTAAAACCACCATTACCGAAAAAGTGCTGCTGTTCGGACAGGCGATCCAGACCGCCGGTACGGTAAAAGGCCGCGGCTCCAGCCAGCACGCCAAATCCGACTGGATGGAAATGGAAAAGCAGCGCGGGATCTCGATCACCACCTCGGTGATGCAGTTCCCGTACCGTGACAGCCTGGTCAACCTGCTGGATACCCCGGGGCACGAAGACTTCTCCGAAGATACGTATCGCACCCTGACCGCGGTCGACTGTTGTCTGATGGTGATCGACGCCGCCAAGGGCGTTGAGGATCGCACCCGCAAGCTGATGGAAGTCACCCGCCTGCGCGACACGCCGATCCTGACCTTCATGAACAAGCTGGACCGCGACATTCGCGATCCGATGGAAGTGATGGATGAAGTTGAGCGCGAACTGAAGATCGCCTGCTCGCCCATCACCTGGCCGATCGGCTGCGGCAAGCTGTTCAAGGGCGTTTACCACCTGTACAAGGATGAAACCTACCTGTACCAGACCGGTAAAGGCCACACCATTCAGGAAGTGCGCATCGTCAAGGGCCTGAACAACCCAGAGCTGGATGCGGCGGTGGGCGAAGATCTGGCGGCGCAGCTGCGCGATGAGCTGGAGCTGGTGCAGGGCGCTTCTCACGAGTTCGATCAGGAAGCTTTCCTGAGCGGCGAGCTGACGCCGGTGTTCTTCGGTACCGCACTCGGCAACTTCGGCGTGGATCATATGCTGGACGGCCTGGTGGCCTGGGCGCCGGCGCCGATGCCGCGCAAAACCGACACCCGCGAAGTGACGGCGGCGGAAGAGAAATTCACCGGCTTCGTGTTCAAGATCCAGGCCAACATGGATCCGAAGCACCGCGACCGCGTGGCCTTTATGCGCGTGGTGTCCGGCCGTTATGAGAAGGGCATGAAGCTGCGCCAGGTGCGCACCGGCAAAGACGTGGTGATCTCCGACGCGCTGACCTTTATGGCCGGCGACCGTTCGCACGTGGAAGAAGCCTACCCGGGCGACATTATCGGTCTGCACAACCATGGCACCATTCAGATCGGCGATACCTTCACCCAGGGTGAAGACATGAAGTTCACCGGCATTCCGAACTTCGCGCCGGAACTGTTCCGCCGCATTCGCCTGCGCGATCCGCTGAAGCAGAAACAGTTGCTGAAGGGGCTGGTGCAGCTGTCCGAAGAGGGCGCGGTGCAGGTGTTCCGCCCGATCGCCAACAACGATCTGATCGTCGGCGCGGTCGGCGTGCTGCAGTTCGACGTGGTGGTGGCGCGCTTGAAGAGCGAGTACAACGTGGAAGCGCTGTATGAATCGGTCAACGTGTCGACCGCGCGCTGGGTCGAGTGCGACGACGTGAAGAAGTTCGAAGAGTTCAAGCGCAAGAACGAGATCAACCTGGCGCTGGACGGCGGGGACAACCTGTCCTACATCGCGCCGACCATGGTGAACCTCAACCTGACGCAGGAACGCTATCCTGACGTGACCTTCCGCAAAACCCGCGAACACTGATAAATCGGCAGGGCGCCCGGTGCGCCCTGCCAATCTCCCTCATCCTCACTCCGCTAATTAATAAAACTTCCTCACCTTTTATGCCGCAAACCGATATCGCCAGGCAGCGTTCGTTAGGCCTGCGTTTTCCGCCGCATGGTCTATCTTTAACGAGATGTCTGCACATTGCTTGAGAGTAAATCACTGTAATACGCTGATTGTTTGGTGAGTTATTCTGATGTGTTGCCGATAGGAGACAGTCTGTTTCCTTAAATATCAATGAGATGACTGTTTTACCGTTTCGTGTCACTTAGTCTGTCGTCAATAGGTGACAGTTTTTTGATTAAAAATCCGACTCAATGCTTTTTTTGTTTGATTTTTAAGGTGTTTATGGAGTTGGCACGGCGGTTGCAATATTCCTGTCGTGAACGCTTAATCGTATAGCGATGATGAAGTATTTACCGAGAGGCCGCGTGAAGGCGGCTGAAGGGTTCCGGCGCTCTGGCGCTGGGGCCCCCAACAAAAGGAAGAGATCGATGAAAAAGACCAAATTTGCACACTCGCTGATGGCTGTTGTTTTGGGTTCTGCTTTGGTGAGCGGCACTGCGCTGGCCGAAGACAGTCTGCTCAACAAGGCGTCTAACGCCGCGGACAGTGCCGGTGCCAAAATCGATAGCTCCATGAAAAAAGTTGACGGTTACATGGATGACAGCGCGATAACGGCTAAAGTTAAAAGTGCGTTGGTGGACGATAAAACCATCAAAAGCACTGACATTTCGGTGAAAACCGAAAAAGGCACCGTGATCCTGAGCGGGTTTGTCGGCAGCCAGGCGCAGGCGGAGCATGCGGTTGCGGTTGCCGGTAAGGTGGAAGGCGTCAAAACCGTCAGCGACAAGCTGCACGTGAAAGATGAAGCCAACCAGTCGATCAAATCGTATGCCGGCGACACCGCCACCACCAGCGAGCTGAAAGCCAAGCTGCTGGCCGATGACATCGTGCCGTCGCGCAATGTGAAAGTGGAAACCACCGATGGCGTGGTGCAGCTTTCCGGTGAGGTGAAAACGCAGGCGCAGTCTGAGCGTGCCGAAAGCATCGCCAAGGCTATCGACGGCGTGAAAAGCGTGAAAAACGACCTGGTGGTCAAGCCGTAATCCCGCCAGGCGCCCGTAACAAGTAACAACAAGCCGCATCTGTCGGGCCGTCAAGGCGGCCCGACGTGTACCACCAAAAAAAGAAACTGATTTGCCGTCGACGTCCGGTGTCGGGGCGGTAGACGGCAGCGAATTTTTTCACAATGGTAAGGAGAAGCTTATGTTTCGTTGGGGCATTATCTTTTTAGTCATCGCGCTTATCGCTGCGGCACTGGGGTTCGGTTCGCTGGCGGGCACCGCCGCCTGGGCCGCCAAAGTCGTGTTCGTTGTCGGCATCATCCTGTTCCTGGTCAGCCTGTTCACCGGCCGTCGGCGCCCTTAGCCGGCCGGCATTTTCCTGCAAACTGTAACAAAGCTTAATTCCTTTTCTCACCTCGGGGAGGGCCGGCCATGAACAGCGACATCATCGTCGGGCGCTGGAAACAGCTGAAAGGTCAGGTATGGCAGGCGTGGGCCGAATGGTCCGGCAGCGATGGTGCCTGGTTGGCCGGCAGCAATGATTTCCTCGTCGGCGTGCTGCAAGAGGATTACGGAAGAGAGCGAGACGCGGTATCCTCGGAGAAAACGTCTCACTGAGGATGCCAAGTTGGGATACAGAATACCCATCACGCTCGGCAATATAGAACCGCTGGCGTCTAAACCTTTTCGACCAGGAAAAATGGCGTTGGTCTGCGAAGGCGGCGGCCAGCGCGGCATTTTCACCGCCGGCGTGCTGGACGAGTTTCAGCGCGCGGGCTTTAACCCTTTCGATCTGCTGATTGGCACGTCGGCCGGCGCGCAAAATCTGTCCGCCTATATCTGCGGGCAGATGGGCTACGCGCGCCGGGTGATCACCCGTTACACCACCTCGGCCCAGTTCTTCAATCCGCTGCGCTTCGTGCGCGGCGGGCATCTGATCGATCTCGATTGGCTGGTTGATACGGCGGCGGCGCAGATGCCGCTGGCGATGGACGTGGCGGAACAGCATTTTATCGACGGGCGCGAATTCCTGCTGTGCGCCTGCCGCAGCGACGATTTCGAACCGGCCTATCTGCCGGCGCAGCGTGAACGCTGGCTGCCGGCCATCAAGGCGTCCAGCGCCATTCCCGGCTTTTACCGTCAGGGCGTGGAGTTGGACGGCGTCAGCTATCAGGACGGCGGCATCAGCGATGCGATCCCGGTGGAAGAGGCCTACCGCCGCGGCGCCGACACCATCGTGGTGATCCGCACCGTGCCTTCGCAAATGTACTACACCCCGCAGTGGATGAAGCGCATGGAGCACTGGCTGAGCGACAGCAGCCTGCAGCAGATGGTGCGCATCCTGCAGCATCATGAGCAAAGCTATCACCGCATCCAGCGCTTTATCGAGAAGCCGCCGGGCAAGCTGCGCATCTTCGAGATCTTCCCGCCTAAGCCGCTGGCCAGCAATGCGCTGGGCAGCCGACTGGGGGCGCTCAATCAGGATTATCACCTGGGGCGCCGCTGCGGCCGCTACTTCCTGGCCACCGTCGGCCAGTGGATGGCGCAGCAGGAACCGGACGGTATCAAGGTGCAAAAATCGTTGTCGCGCCGCCTTATCCAGCCGGAGAACGTCAGAATGCCTTCGCCGATCGTGACCGACATCGCCATGTCGCCCGATCTCACGGCGCAGCCGGAGGCTGCGGTGGCGGCGCCGAAGCTCATTCTGCCGGGCGATCTGCCGCCGGGTGAAGGGGGCGCGCTGTGAGCTACGCCTTTACCGACACCCACTGCCATTTCGATTTCCCGCCCTTTACCGGACATGAGGCCGAGAGCCTGACGCGGGCGGCAAGCGCCGGCGTGCAGCGCATCATCGTCCCGACGGTTACCGCCGATCGCTTCACGCGGGTGCTGCGGCTGGCGCAGGATCACGCGCCGCTGTTCGCCGCGTTGGGGCTGCACCCGCTGTATATCGCGCAGCATCATGAGCCGCAGCTGGAACAGCTGGCGGCGCTGTTGGCCGAACGGCCGCGCAAGCTGGTGGCGGTGGGGGAGATCGGGCTCGATCTGTATATGGACAACCCGCAGTTCGAGCGCCAGCAAAGCGTGCTGCTGGCCCAACTGAGGCTGGCGAAACAGCATGACCTGCCGGTGATCCTGCACTCGCGGCGTACCCACGATCAGCTGGCCGCGGCGCTGCGGCGCATGCAGCTGCCGCGTCGCGGCGTGGTGCACGGCTTCGCCGGCAGCCTGTCGCAGGCGCAGGCGTTTATCCGCCTCGGCTATTACATCGGCGTGGGCGGCACCATCACCTATGAGCGGGCGCAGAAAACGCGCGGCGTGATGGCGCAGCTGCCGCTTGAGGCGCTGCTGCTGGAGACGGATGCGCCGGACATGCCGCTGGCCGGTTATCAGGGGCAGCCGAATCGCCCCGAGCGTGCCGCCGAGGTGTTTCACGCGCTGTGCGAGCTGCGGCCGGAACCGGCCGACGAGATCGCCGCTCATCTGCAACGCAATACCCAGTCACTGTTTGCCATGCCGGATTGATGAGCTTATAACGTGACTTGTGTCACGTTATAGGATTTTCATTTGCGTCTCGTTGTATACATTTGTGACATAAATCGGTGCGAGGGTGACCTCGCTCAGTATAATCCCCCCGAAACTCTCCAATAGCAGACCTCTCTTCATGAGCAGGGATGTATTTTATTTTTTGCAACAGGGAAACTTTGCATGCAACTCATCATGAGTCTGGTCGGTATGGCGGTGCTGATCGCCATTGCGGTGCTGCTCTCCAGCAACCGTCGGGCCATCAAATTGCGCACCGTGGTGTGGGCGTTCATCATTCAGGTCGGCATCGGCGCGCTGGTGCTGTACGTGCCGCTGGGCCGCAGCATTCTCGGCAGTATGTCTAACGGCGTGGCAAACGTTATCGCCTACGGCAATCAGGGCATTTCGTTCATCTTCGGCGGGCTGGTGTCCGACAAGATGTTCGAGGTGTTCGGCGGCGGCGGCTTCGTATTCGCGCTGCGCGTCCTGCCGGTGATCGTGTTCTTCTCCTCGCTGATTGCGGTGCTGTACTACCTCGGCATCATGCAGTTGGTGATCCGCGTGTTGGGCGGCGGCCTGCACAAGCTGCTGGGCACCTCGCGCACCGAATCGCTGTCGGCGACCGCCAACATTTTCGTTGGCCAGACCGAAGCGCCGCTGGTGGTACGCCCCTATATCGCCACCATGAGCCAGTCAGAACTGTTCGCCGTGATGTGCGGCGGCCTGGCCTCGGTAGCCGGTTCGGTGTTGGCGGGGTACGCGCAGATGGGCGTGCCGCTGGAATATCTGATCGCCGCGTCCTTCATGGCCGCGCCGGGCGGGCTGCTGTTCGCCAAGCTGATGGTGCCGGAAACCGAGCAGACCCACGATAAAGACGATGCGATGAAGCTGATCGCCGAAGAGGATCGTCCGGCCAACGTGATCGATGCGGCGGCTTCCGGCGCGGCTTCCGGCATGCAGCTGGCGCTGAACGTCGGTGCGATGCTGCTGGCGTTTATCGCGCTGATCGCTTTGCTTAACGGTATTCTCGGCGGTATCGGCGGCTGGTTCGATTATCCGCAGCTGTCGCTTGAACTGATCCTCGGCTGGGTGTTCTCGCCGATCGCTTTCCTGATCGGCGTGCCGTGGAGCGAGGCGATGACCGCCGGTTCGTTCATCGGCCAGAAGATCATCGTCAACGAATTCGTCGCCTACATGAACTTCGGCGCCTATCTGCGCCCGGATGACGTAGTGGCGGCGGAAGGCCTGCAGGTGCTGTCGACGCACACCAAGGCGATCATCTCCTTTGCGCTGTGCGGCTTCGCCAACCTCTCCTCGGTGGCGATCTTGCTGGGCGGTCTGGGCAGCATGGCGCCCAACCGTCGCCACGACATCGCGCGCTTCGGTCTGAAGGCCGTGGCGGCCGGCACGCTGTCCAACCTGATGAGTGCCACCATCGCCGGCTTCTTCCTGGCGCTGTAAGTCATCACGGAGCCCGCGACGGCGCGACCGATCGCGGGACTCCGCCTATACTCTAAGCAACGCGGGTGTTTGCCGCACCCGCGATCTTCAGCCGCTTCTTTAGCGAATTTGTGAACGATATCGCGTTATTTTGTGATGCTCTTCACATATAATTCCGGTCTGTTACAGTGCTATTTCATATAGTGTGACGATGAACGCGAATCGCCTCCGGCATTCGTGTTCAAATAGCTATTACTGGCCGGCCGCAAGGCGGGTGGCCATGTGCGGTGAGAAGGATCTCAGTTGCCGCCGCGGGAACGCCGTTCCCCAGCGCTATCTTCATGGAACCAAGTCCGCTCGCCAACACCCAGGTACTCAGTTGGAGAGTTTTATGACCGAATTAACCGCAGCAGCGCAACGTGCGCTGAACTTGATGGATTTAACCACGCTGAATGATGATGACACCGACGAGAAAGTGATCGCGCTCTGTCGTCAGGCCAACAGCCCGGCCGGCCACACGGCGGCCATCTGCATCTACCCGCGTTTTATCCCGGTGGCGCGTAAGGCGCTGCGCGAGCAAGGCACGCCGGACATCCGCATCGCCACCGTGACCAACTTCCCGCATGGCAATGACGATATCGACATCGCGCTGGCGGAAACCCGCGCGGCGATCGCCTATGGCGCGGATGAAGTGGACGTGGTGTTCCCATACCGTGCGCTGATCGCCGGCAACGAACAGGTCGGCTTCGAGCTGGTGAAACAGTGCAAGCAGGCTTGCCAGGCGGCTAACGTGCTGCTGAAAGTGATCATCGAAACCGGTGAGCTGAAACAGGCCGATTTGATCCGCAAGGCGTCCGAGATCGCCATCAAGGCCGGGGCTGACTTTATCAAGACCTCCACCGGCAAGGTGCCGGTCAACGCCACCCTGGAGAGCGCCGAGCTGATGATGTCGGTGATCCGCGATCTGGGCGTGGCGAAGACGGTGGGCTTCAAGCCGGCCGGCGGCGTGCGCACCGCGGAAGACGCGCTGCATTATCTGCAACTTGCCGATCGTATTCTGGGCGAGGGGTGGGCCGATGCGCGGCATTTCCGCTTTGGCGCTTCCAGCCTGCTGGCCAGCTTGCTGACCGCGCTGGGCCACCAGACCCAGACCGCCGGCGGCGGCTACTGATCGATTTCGTTGGCGGGCGCCAGGCGCGCCCGTCTGCACCGACTCTCGGCGACACAGGGGGATGCCTTGTTCCTGGCTCAAGAAATTATTCGTAAGAAACGCGACGGCCAGCCGTTAAGCGAAGCGGAAATCCGCTTTTTCATCAACGGCATTCGCGACAATGTGGTGTCGGAAGGGCAGATCGCCGCGCTGGCGATGACCATTTATTTCCATGACATGAGCATGCCGGAGCGCGTGGCGCTCACCATGGCGATGCGCGATTCCGGCACCGTGCTGGACTGGAAGAGTTTGGCGCTGAACGGCCCGATCGTCGACAAGCATTCGACCGGCGGCGTGGGCGACGTGACCTCGCTGATGCTCGGCCCGATGGTGGCGGCCTGCGGCGGCTATGTGCCGATGATCTCCGGCCGCGGCCTGGGGCATACCGGCGGCACGCTGGACAAGCTGGAAGCTATTCCGGGTTTCAATATTTTCCCGGACGATAACGCCTTCCGCAAAATTATTCAGGACGTCGGCGTGGCGATCATCGGCCAGACCAGCTCGCTGGCGCCGGCGGACAAACGTTTTTACGCCACCCGCGACATCACCGCCACCGTGGATTCTATCCCGCTGATCACCGCCTCCATTCTGGCCAAGAAACTGGCGGAAGGGCTGGATGCGCTGGTGATGGACGTGAAGGTCGGTTCCGGCGCCTTTATGCCGACCTACGCCCTGTCGCAAGATTTGGCGCAGGCGATCGTCGGCGTGGCCAACGGCGCGGGCTGCAAGACCACCGCGCTGCTGACCGACATGAACCAGGTGCTGGCCTCCAGCGCCGGCAATGCGGTGGAAGTGCGCGAAGCGGTGCGCTTCCTGACCGGCGAATACCGCAATCCGCGCCTGCTGGAAGTGACGCTGGCGCTGTGCGTGGAGATGCTGCTGTCCGGCGGCCTGGCGAATGACGAGGCCGATGCGCGCGCCAAACTGCAGGCGGTGCTGGACAACGGCAAGGCGGCGGAAGTGTTTGGCCGCATGGTCGCGGCGCAGCAAGGGCCGATAGACTTCGTCGAACGTTATGATAGCTATCTGCCGGCGGCAACGCTGAGCAAGCCGGTGTATGCTGAAAATCCGGGCATCATCAGCGCCATGGATACCCGCGCGCTGGGCATGGCGGTGGTTTCGCTGGGCGGCGGCCGCCGCCGGGCGAGCGACGCCATCGATTACAGCGTCGGTCTGACCGAGGTGGCGCGCCTGGGTGATAAGGTGGATGCCCAGCAGCCGCTGGCGATGATCCACGCCAACGATGAAGAGAGCTGGCAGCAGGCGGCCGATGCGGTGCGTAGCGCAATGACGCTGAGCGACAAGGCGCCGGAGGCGACGCCGGTGGTGTATAAGCGCGTCACGGAATAACCCAAGAATCAGGAACGGCCGCGGCTTTTTCGCGGCCGTCCAAAGCGTGAGAACACGCAGGAGAGCACAGATGAAACGCACATTTATTATGGTATTGGACTCCTTCGGCATCGGCGCCAGCGAAGACGCCGAACGTTTTGGCGACCAGGGTTCCGACACTCTGGGCCACATCGCCGAGGTTTGCGCGCGCGGTGAAGCCAACGTGGGCCGCCAGGGCCCGCTGACGCTGCCTAACCTGAGCCGCCTGGGGCTCGGCAAAGCGGCGGAAGAGTCCACCGGCAACTTCCCGCAGGGGCTGGATCGCAATGCCGATATCATCGGCGCTTACGCATACGCCAGCGAGCTCTCTTCCGGTAAAGACACGCCGTCGGGCCACTGGGAAATCGCCGGCGTGCCGGTACTGTTCGACTGGGGCTACTTCAAGGACGAGCACAACAGCTTCCCGCAGGCGCTGCTGGATAAGCTGGTGGAGCGCGCCAACCTGCCGGGCTACCTGGGCAACTGTCACTCATCCGGCACCGTGATCCTCGATCAGCTGGGCGAAGAGCACATGAAAACCGGCAAGCCGATTTTCTACACCTCCGCCGACTCGGTGTTCCAGATCGCCTGCCATGAAGAAACCTTCGGCCTGGATCGCCTGTACGAGCTGTGCGAAATCGCGCGTGAAGAGCTAACCGAAGGCGGTTACAACATCGGCCGCGTGATCGCGCGTCCGTTCGTCGGCGACAAGCCGGGCCACTTCCAGCGCACCGGCAACCGCCACGATCTGGCGGTAGAGCCGCCGGCGCCGACCGTGCTGAAAAAGCTGGTGGACGAGAAGGGCGGCGAAGTGGTGTCGATCGGTAAAATCGCCGACATCTATGCCAACGTCGGCATCACCAAGAAGGTGAAGGCAACCGGCATCGACGCGCTGTTCGACGCGACCCTGATTGAAATGGAAAAGGCCGGCGACAACACCATCGTGTTCACCAACTTCGTGGACTTCGACTCCTCTTACGGCCACCGCCGCGACGTGGCGGGCTACGCCGCCGCGCTGGAGCTGTTCGACCGCCGCCTGCCGGAGCTGCTGAAGCTGGTGAAAGACGAAGACATCATCATCTTCACCGCCGACCACGGCTGCGACCCGACCTGGCCGGGCACCGATCACACCCGTGAGCACATCCCGGTGCTGGTCTACGGCCCGAAAGTGAAACCGGGCTCGCTGGGCCACCGCGAGACCTTCGCCGACATCGGCCAGACCGTCGCCAATTATTTTGGCCTGTCGCCGATGGATTATGGTAAGACCCTGTTTTAATTCGTGAGTTTAAGGCGGTGGCGCAGTTGGCCGCCGTCTGACATACCACGGCTTATACGTTTAACGCTATTTAATACGATTTAAAGGAAGAGAATTATGGCTACGCCGCACATTAATGCTGAGATGGGTGATTTCGCTGACGTAGTACTGATGCCGGGCGATCCGCTGCGCGCAAAATACATCGCCGAAACCTTCCTGGAAGGCGCGGTGGAAGTGAACAACGTGCGCGGCATGTTGGGCTTCACCGGCACCTACAAAGGCCGCCGCATCTCCGTAATGGGCCACGGCATGGGCATCCCGTCCTGCTCGATCTATGCGCGCGAGCTGATCGCCGAGTTCGGCGTGAAGAAGATCATTCGCGTGGGTTCCTGCGGCGCGGTGCGTGACGATATCAAACTGCGCGACGTGGTGATCGGCATGGGCGCGTGCACCGACTCCAAGGTGAACCGTCTGCGCTTCAAGGACAACGACTACGCGGCGATCGCCGACTTCGACATGGTGCGCAACGCGGTCGACGCCGCGGCGGCGCAGGGCATCCCGGCGCGCGTGGGCAACATCTTCTCCGCCGATCTGTTCTACACCCCGGATCCGGACATGTTCCAGGTGATGAAGAAGTACGGCATCCTGGGCGTGGAAATGGAAGCGGCCGGCATCTACGGCGTGGCGGCGGAGCTGTACGAAGAGTTCGGCTGTAAAGCGCTGACCATCTGCACCGTGTCCGACCACATCCTGCGTCACGAAGCGACCACGGCGGCGGAACGCCAGACCACCTTTAACGAAATGATCGTTATCGCGCTGGAATCCGTGCTGCTGGGCGACAAAGCGTAATACCGCGGCGGGCGTCGTCATGGCGCCCGCCCGTCAATCTATTCACTCCGCACGGCCGATTTTTTGCTAACGCTTTACCTTCCTGCCATTTAACGCTATTACTTCCTCTATCAATCTATTCACCAATCTATTCATCCGATGCTCACCGTTGAACAAGTTTTGCGTCATGGGCCGGCCACGGCTCGTCAACTGACAGAAGCGTTGGGCATCAGCCAGCCGACGCTATCGCGCCGTATCCGCGAACTGGCGGGCGCCGTATTGATCCTCGGTAAAGGTAAGGCGACGCGCTATGTATTGCGGCGCGGGATCGGCGGTGAGAGGCAGTTTCCGCTGTATCGGGTTGATGAACGGGGTAAGGCGCACCTGTTTGCCACGCTTTGCCCGCTGTATCCTGCCGATAACTGTGCGGTGTGCGATGAGCGCAGCGGAGAGTGGCAGCTCTATGACGGCCTGCCATGGTATCTGAATGACCTGAGGCCGATTGGCTTTCTTGGGCGAGCCTGGGGCAAAGCGGCGGCCCACGAGTTGAATTTGCCGGAGGATGTGCGGCGATGGGATGAGGGCCAACGTCTGTTGGCGCTCTGCCGTTATGGCGAAGACATGACCGGCGATTTGCTGCCTGGCGCCGACAGCTATCAGCGTTGGTTGATGCGGGAGACTGCCGTCGCTATCGCGGCGGAAGATAAAACCGAGCGTTACGCCGCATTGTCTGTCCAGGCGCTGGCCGGGGAGTTGGTGGGTTCCTCCGCCGGTGGCGAACAACCCAAATTTGCCGCCTATGCTGAGCTGACGCCTGGGCATCGTGCGCATGTTTTGGTGAAGTTCAGTCTGGCGCCGACGCATGCCATTGCACAGCGCTGGAGCGATTTGCTGATCGCCGAGTCACTGGCGTTGCAGACGGTCGCCGCTGCGGGATTGCCTGCCGCAACGGCGCAAATCCTGTTTGGCGCCGATCGACAATGCTTTTTAGAGGTAGAGCGCTTTGATCGCATCGGCGAAGAAGGGCGGGTGGCGATGGTGTCACTGGAGGCGCTGGATGCCGAGTTCAGCGGCAGCGGCCATGCCAACTGGGTTGTGGCGGCTAATCGGTTATTGCAGCAAGGCGTGATTGATCGCTCTGCCTGCCAACGGATTGCCCTGTATTGGGCCTTTGGCCGCTTGATCGCCAATAGCGATATGCACCAGGGTAATCTGTCGTTCTTGCGGCCAACGCAGCGGCCGGTCATGTTGGCGCCTTTGTACGATATGCTGCCGATGGCTTTTGCCCCGGCAAGCAGCGGCAATCTGCGCCACGACGCAGTGGAGATCCGTTTGAGCAATGAGGTGAGCGGCGCCGTCTGGCGGCAAGCGGAGCTATTGGCTCTCGAGTTCTGGCGGCGCACGGCGCAACATGACGACCTCAGCGAGGCGTTCCGGGCGATTGCCGAGCAAATGCTGGCGCAACTGCAGAAACTGCACGAACGCATTCAACGCCTGGCCTGAGTTACTCCTTCTTCGGCGCTTCCTGCTTTGTCTCCGGCGCATCCTCGTCGTCTTCCACCGTATTGCCTTCTTCCAGTGGCGTGTTGGCGGTCAACAGGTACGGCGACTGCTGCCAGCGGCTGCGGCGGTGCTGCAGCAGGGTGCGCGCCAGAATGATGCCGATCGCCAGCGCCAGCAGGATCATCAGGCGCAGCAGGTTGGTGGTGTTGTCCACCTGTTTGGATTCGGTCGCCAGCACGTGGGTGTCGAGGGTAATGCGGATAAAGCCGATCGGGCCGTCTTTGCCCTGAATGGATTCGACCAACTGGTGGTTGAAGTAGCTGCCGGCGCGTTTGCCGTCGAGCGACAGGCGATCGCGTATACTTATCTGCTCCCCGGCGTGGGAGACCAGCGTGCCGTCCAACTGATACACGCTGACGTCGAGAATGCGGCTGTGATCGGTGAGCTGCTTGAGGATGGCGTCGATGCGCGGGTTGTTGCCGTCGTCGTCCAGCAGCGGCGCCAGGCTGTAGGCGACCTGTTTGGTCAGCGTCTGCGCCAGCTCTTCCACCTGCTCGGATCGCGCCATTTGGTGACTCAGGCTAAAATAAGAGGCGCCCTGCATCAGCAGCACCAGCAAAGCCAGGCAAATCAGGATAATAGCGGTGCGGTGCAGGCGAAATTTCAGTTTAGCGCGAGCCATGCAGGTTCCTTGGGCATCGGGGACACTTTATGTTGCCAGAACCGCTGGCGATAGGATAGCTTGATGCGTCGTTTTATCATGCAGCGTTTTTGTCCATTCAGGAGTCAATGATGTCAAACAGTCTGACCTATTGCGATCTTCCGGCGGAGATCTCTCAATGGCCGGGTCTTCCCCTTTCGCTCAGCGGCGACGAAGTGATGCCGCTGGACTACCGGGCGGGCAATACCGGGTGGCTGTTATACGGCAGGAAGCTGGACAAGGCGCGCATTACCCAATTCCAACGCAAGCTGGGCGCGGCGATGGTGATCGTCACCGCCTGGGGCGTGGACGACTATCAGGTGGTGCGCCTGGCGGGCACCTTGACGCCGCGCGCCAAGCTGTTGGCGGCGGAGAGCGGGCTGGACGTGGCGCCGCTCGGCAAGATCCCGCACCTGCGCACGCCGGGGCTGCTGGTGATGGACATGGATTCGACGGCGATCGAGATCGAGTGCATCGACGAGATCGCCAAATTGGCGGGCGTCGGCGAACAGGTGGCGGAAGTCACCGAACGCGCGATGCGCGGCGAGCTGGACTTTACCGCCAGCCTGCGCCAGCGTGTCGGCACGCTGAAAGGGGCCGACGCCAACATCCTCAAGCAGGTGCGCGACGAGCTGCCGTTGATGCCGGGGCTGACCAGCCTGGTGGGCAAGCTGCAGGCGATGGGCTGGCATGTGGCGATCGCCTCCGGCGGCTTCACCTACTACGCCGAATACCTGCGCAACCGGCTGCGGCTGGTGGCGGCGGCGGCCAATGAGCTGGAGATCCGCGACGGCAAGCTGACCGGCGAAGTGCTGGGGCCGGTGGTGGACGCGCAGTTTAAAGCCGACACGCTGCTGCGGCTGGCGGAGAAGCTGGAGATCCCGCTGGCGCAAACCGTGGCTATCGGCGACGGCGCCAACGATTTGAAAATGATGCAGGCGGCGGGGCTGGGCATCGCCTACCACGCCAAGCCGAAAGTGTATGAAAAAGCGCAGGTATCGATCCGGCATGCGGATTTGATGGGCGTGCTGTGTATTCTCACCGGCAGCCTGAAACACGAAGTGCGATAACGAAAGATTGAGGTAAGACGTGGCAAAAGCGGCAAAACGGGCATTTGTGTGCAATGAGTGCGGGGCGGACTATCCGCGTTGGCAGGGGCAGTGCAGCGCCTGTCATGCCTGGAACACCATCACGGAAGTGCGTGTGGCCGCGTCGCCCGCCGCGGCGCGCAACGATCGCCTCAGCGGCTATGCCGGCGACGCCGGCGTCAGCAAGGTGCAGAAACTGTCGGAAATCAGCCTGGAGGCGCTGCCGCGCTTCACCACCGGCTTTCTCGAGTTCGACCGCGTGCTGGGCGGCGGCGTGGTGCCCGGCAGCGCGATTCTGATCGGCGGCAACCCCGGCGCCGGCAAGAGCACCCTGTTGCTGCAGGTGTTGTGCAAGCTGTCTGAACAGATGAAAACCCTGTACGTCACCGGTGAGGAGTCGCTGCAGCAGGTGGCGATGCGCGCTCACCGTCTGGGGCTGCCGACCGGCGGCCTGAACATGCTGTCGGAAACCAGCATCGAGCAGATCTGCCTGATCGCCGAGCAGGAACAGCCGAAGCTGATGGTGATCGACTCGATTCAGGTGATGCACATGGCGGACATTCAGTCTTCGCCGGGCAGCGTGGCGCAGGTGCGGGAAACCGCCGCCTACCTGACGCGCTTCGCCAAGACGCGCGGCGTGGCGATCGTGATGGTCGGCCACGTCACCAAAGACGGCTCGCTGGCCGGGCCAAAAGTGCTGGAACACTGTATCGACTGTTCGGTGCTGCTGGACGGCGACGCCGATTCCCGCTTCCGTACCCTGCGCAGCCACAAGAACCGCTTCGGCGCGGTCAACGAGCTGGGGGTGTTCGCCATGACCGAACAGGGGTTGCGCGAAGTCAGCAACCCGTCGGCGATCTTCCTCAGCCGCGGCGATGAGGTCACTTCCGGCAGCTCGGTGATGGTGGTGTGGGAAGGCACCCGTCCGCTGCTGGTGGAGATCCAGGCGCTGGTGGATCACTCGATGATGTCCAACCCGCGCCGCGTGGCGGTGGGCCTGGAGCAGAACCGGTTGGCGATCCTGCTGGCGGTGCTGCACCGGCACGGCGGGCTGCAGATGTCGGATCAGGACGTGTTCGTCAACGTGGTCGGCGGGGTGAAAGTCAGTGAGACCAGCGCCGATCTGGCGTTGCTGATGTCGCTGGTCTCGAGCCTGCGCGATCGGCCGCTGCCGAACGATCTGGTGGTGTTCGGCGAAGTGGGGCTGGCGGGGGAAATTCGCCCGGTGCCGAGCGGCCAGGAGCGGATCTCCGAAGCGGCCAAGCACGGCTTCAAGCGCGCCATCGTGCCGCACGGCAATATGCCGAAAAAGCCGCCGGCCAACATGCAGGTGTTCGGGGTCAAGAAGCTGGCGGACGCGCTGGACGTGCTGGAAGAGTTTTATTAATGTCGCCGACGGCGAGCAAGATATGCTATTTTGTTTAGCATACTAAACGGAGGTAGCCATGCCGCAATTTGATTACCTGAAGACGTCCATCAAGCAAAAAGGCTGCACGTTGCAGCAGGTGGCGGATGCCAGCGGCATGACCAAGGGCTATCTGAGCCAGCTGTTGAACGACAAGATCAAAAGCCCGAGCGCGCAAAAGCTGGAAGCGCTGCACCGTTTTCTCGGGCTGGAGTTCCCGCGTAAAGAGGTTAAAGTCGGCGTGGTGTTTGGTAAATTTTACCCGCTGCACACCGGCCACATCTACCTGATCCAGCGCGCCTGCAGCCAGGTGGATGAGCTGCACGTCATTTTGTGCCACGACGAGCCGCGCGACCGCGAACTGTTCGAGAACAGTTCGATGTCGCAACAGCCGACGGTCAGCGATCGCCTACGCTGGCTGCTGCAGACCTTCAAGTACCAGAAAAACATCCATATCCACTCGTTCGACGAGCAGGGCATCGAGCCCTACCCGCACGGCTGGAACGTGTGGAGCGACGGCATGAAGGCCTTTATGGAACAGAAAGGCATCGTGCCGAGCTTTATCTATTCCAGCGAAGCGCAGGATGCGCCGCGTTACCGCGAGCATCTGGGCATCGAAACCATTCTGGTCGATCCCGAGCGTTCGTTCATGAACATCAGCGGCAATCAGATCCGCCAGGATCCGTTCCGCTACTGGGATTACATCCCGACCGAGGTGAAGCCGTTCTTCGTGCGCACCGTGGCGATCCTCGGCGGCGAGTCGAGCGGCAAATCGACGCTGGTCAACAAGCTGGCCAACATCTTCAACACCACCAGCGCCTGGGAATATGGCCGCGATTACGTGTTCTCGCACCTGGGCGGCGACGAGATGGCGCTGCAGTACTCCGACTACGACAAAATTGCCCTCGGGCAGGCGCAATACGTGGATTTCGCGGTCAAGTACGCCAACAAGGTGGCATTTATCGATACCGATTTCGTCACCACCCAGGCGTTTTGCAAAAAGTATGAGGGGCGTGAACACCCCTTCGTGCAGGCGCTGATCGACGAATACCGTTTCGATCTGGTGATCCTGCTGGAAAACAACACGCCGTGGGTGGCGGACGGCCTGCGCAGCCTCGGCAGTACCGCCGATCGGCTGGCGTTCCAGCGCCTGCTGGAGGAGATGCTGCGCGCCAACAATATCGAGTATGTGCACGTTGAGTCCAGCGATTACGAGGAGCGCTTCCTGCGCTGCGTCGAGCTGGTGCAACAGCTGCTGGCGGCGGACGCCGGCCGGTTGGCGAACGCGCCCGCCCAGCATCACGCCGCAGGCTGAGCAAAATTAGCGTAATGTGCGATCGCGCGGCAGAAACGGCCGCCCTGGCGCACATTTAACGGCTTGTTTAAACATGGTTCATTCGACAGCGACTACGTTAAGCTTTTCTTTACAATAACGCTTAGAAGAAGACATGTCTTATCGCTTGCTCGCTCTTTGGTTGGTCTGCTATGCCGCAGCCTGGACGCTGCTGACTGTTCATCTCGATCCTACCCTGCCTTACGACGCCGTCGAGGCGCTCAACTGGGGTCTCAACGGCGAATGGGGCTCACCGAAAAACCCGTGGCTGGTCGGGGCGGCGATGCAGCCGGCGATCGGGTTCTCGTGGCTGCCGCTGAACCTGTACTGGTATGGCGGGCACTTCATCGCCATCGCCATCGGCATGTTGGGCGTCTGGCTGTTGGCGCGCCGGCTGAGCGGCAGCACCTCGCTGGCCTGGATGGCGCTGTTGACGCTCAACCTGTCCGGCATCATCAATTTCGACATCATTCCCTACAACGACAATTACCTGTTGGTGATGCTGTGGCCGTGGATGGCGCTGTTTTTCCACCTGGCTATTTCGCGTTCGGCCAACTGGTGGCCGGCCTTCGCGCTGACGGCCGGTTTGGCGATGATGGCGAAGTACTCGACCTTCGCCTTCGTCTATTTCGCCGCGCTGTCGACGCTGTTCGTACCGCAGATCCGCCGCTGTTATCGCCAGCCGCAGTTCTATCTGGCGGTGGCGATCTGGTTGGCGCTGGTGTTGCCGAACGTGTTCTGGTTGTGGAACCACGATTTCGCCGCCTTCAAGTGGGTGGATTCGCAGATCAAGATGCAGCTCAATCTCGACATGCTGCAGTCGCTGCTGCTGGTGTTCTATCCGTCGCTGGTGCTGTGGGGGATCCTGCGGCGCAGCGGGGCGGTGCTGGCCTGGCCATCGGCGTTGCCGATGCGGGTGTTGCTGTGGGTCTACCTGTTGCCGCTCGGCATCATTACCTTCTGGTTCTCTTTCAACGTCGGCGGCCGGCTGACCGAATGGTTGCAGCCGTTCTTCATGCTGGCGCCTGCGCTGTTGGTCGGTTGCGTGCGCCAGCCGCCGGTGCGTTCGCTGCGCGCGGCGACCATTGGTCTGATGTGCGCGGCGCTGGCGGTCTACCTGGGGTATGCCGCGGTGATGCTGGGCAACGTGCGCAACGCCGGCCAGAAAATGGTGGGTATCAAGACGTTCAGCGCCGAGGTGGAGCGGCAGTGGCAGGAGCGGTATGGCGTTGAACTGCGCTACGTCGGCGGCGAATACCTGTCGCAGTGGATGACGGTGTACGCCGGTTCCCGGCCGCGAACCATTACGCGTTGGTCCAATCATACGCGGCCGAATATCTACAACGTCAACATCAGCTATCCGCAGATTGCGCAGCACGGCGTTGCCCTGTTCGGGCGGTTGGGTGAGGACTGCGCGCGCAGCGACTTCGGCGGCGAGTTGGCCCACTGGCCGAAGATGCGCCTCGATTGGCAGCAGACGCTGACGTTCCGCGCCGATCCGCATAGCGACGAGCAGACGCTGTGCGTCGGCTTCGTTCGTCCGCAGTAACGGCGGCGCGCCGCGCCGCCGCGATTCAGGCTCAGTAAGCGATAACCAGCTTGCCTTGCATATGGCCGCCGAGCAGCTGTTGATGCGCGGCGGTCAGCGTGTCTACCGACAGCCCGTGCAGGGTTTCGCTCAGTGTGGTGCTCAGCTTGCCCTCGTCCAGCAGCTGCGCCACCTGCTGCAGGATCTTGCCCTGCTGCGCGATGTCCGGGGTGGTGAACATGCTGCGGGTGAACATGAATTCCCAGTGCAGCGCGGCGCTTTTCAGCTTCAACGCGTTTTGATCCAACGGCTGCGCGTTCTCGACGATGGTGCAGATATGGCCGAGCGGCGCGATCAGTTCGGCCATCGCCGGCCAGTGGCCGTCGGTATCGTTCAGACACAGGATGTAATCCACCTGCTCGATGCCCTGCTGCGCCAGGTTACCTTTCAGATCGCGGTAGTCCACCACCAGATCGGCGCCGCGCTCACGGCACCAGGCGGCGGATTCCGGTCTTGATGCGGTGGCGATCACTTTCACCTTGCTGCGCAGTGCGGCCAGCGGAATGGCCAGCGAGCCGACCCCGCCGGCGCCGCCGATGATCAGCAGCGTCTTGTGCTCCGGCGCGTCCTGAATGTTCAGGTGTTCGAACAGCGCCTCCCAGGCGGTAAGGGCGGTGAGCGGCATGGCGGCGGACTCGGCCCAGTTCAGGCTGCGCGGCTTGTGCGCGGCGATGCGTGAGTCGATCAGTTGGTGGCTGCTGTTGCTGCCGGGGCGGGTGATGTCGCCGGCGTACCACACTTCATCGCCGGGCTTGAAGCCGCTGACGCCGTTGCCCACGTCCACCACGACGCCGCTGGCGTCCCAGCCGAGAATGCGCGGCTGCTGCAGGCCGTTTTTCTGCAGACCGGCGTGCACTTTGGTGTCCACCGGGTTGACCGACGCCGCTTTCACTTCCACCAGCAGATCGTACTGGCCGGGAACCGGCATCTCCGGTGAGATTTCGATGAAATCGGCGGGGTTCTGCGGGTCTACGGCAATGGCTTTTATCGACATGATTGTACTCCTTTCAAATGATGCCCCCAGTGTAGACCCGCGACAGTGGGGTGATAAGATGGACAATATCTAACGGAGTGTTCGTTTAAGGTGAACAATGGAATTCAAACAACTGCAGGACATGGCGTTGTTCGCGCTGGTGGCGGAGTGCGGCAGTTTTACCGCCGCCGCGCAGCGCGTTGGGTTGCCGAAATCCAGCGTCAGCCAGCGCATCAGCCAGCTCGAGCAGACGCTGGGGCTACGGCTGCTCAATCGCACCACGCGCCAGCTGAACCTGACCTTCGCCGGTGAGCGTTATCTGGAACATTGTCAGGCCATGATGTCTGCTGCCGAGCGGGCCGATCTGGCGTTGCAGCGGCTGCGAGATAACCCGAGCGGCCGCCTGCGCATCTCGACGCCCGCCGGGCTGGGGGCGACCCTGGTGGCGCGGCTGGCAGCGGATTTTCAGCGCCAGTACCCGGACGTTTCGCTGGAGGTGTCGGTGTCCGACGCCATGGTGGATCTGGTGCAGGAAGGTTACGACGCCGCGCTGCGCACCGGCAAGCCACAGGACTCTTCGCTGATCGGCCGCCGTCTCGGGTATGCGCCGCGCTATCTGTTGGCCGCACCGTCCTATTTGGCGCAGCACCCGCCGATCGAACATCCGCAACAGCTGCAGCAGCATCGCTGCATCGCCCACCGCGCCTGGACGGCCTGGAACCTGCGCTGCGGCGATGACTACTACCGTTGGCAGCTGCCGCTGGCGCACACCACCGACAATCTGCTGTATGCGCGCGAATGCGCCATCGCCGGCGCGGGGATCACGCTGCTGCCGGCGTTTCTCAGCCGCGAGGTGGTGGCGCAGAAACTGTTGGTGGAGGTGCTGCCGGCGTGGCGCGCAGAAGGGAATGAGCTATATCTGGTCTACCCGAGCCGCAAGCTGAATTCCGCGGCGTTGGCCTGCTTCATCGATGTGGTGCTGCAGCATCCGGCGTTCGACGACTACGCCCGCGAGCTGGCGCGGGAGTAAAAAAAGGCGCCGCATGCGGCGCCTTGGGTATTACTTGGCGATCTTCTTGTACTTGATGCGGTGCGGCTCGAGCGCGTCGGCGCCCAGCGTACGCTTCTTGTACTCTTCGTACTCGGTGAAGTTGCCTTCGAAGAATTCCACCTTGCCCTCGTCCTGGTAGTCCAGGATGTGGGTGGCGATACGGTCGAGGAACCAACGGTCGTGCGAGATCACCATGGCGCAGCCAGGGAATTCCAGCAGGGCGTTTTCCAGCGCGCGCAGGGTTTCGATATCCAGATCGTTGGTCGGTTCATCGAGCAGCAGTACGTTGCCGCCAACCTGCAGCAGCTTGGCCAGATGCAGACGGCCACGCTCACCGCCGGACAGCTCGCCCACGCGTTTGCCCTGATCGACACCCTTGAAGTTGAAGCGGCCGACATAGGCGCGGCTTGGCATCTCGGTGTTGCCGATGCGCATGATGTCCTGCCCGCCGGAGACTTCTTCCCACACGGTTTTCGAACCGTCCATGTTGTCGCGGAACTGATCGACGGACGCCAGCTTGACGGTATCGCCCAGCACAATGCTGCCGGAATCAGGCTGCTCCTGGCCGGACATCATGCGGAACAGCGTGGATTTACCCGCGCCGTTCGGGCCGATGATGCCGACGATCGCGCCTTTCGGCACCGAGAACGACAGGTCGTCGATCAACAGGCGGTCGCCATAGGACTTACGCAGGTTGCTGACTTCGACCACTTTATCGCCCAGGCGTGCGCCAGGCGGAATGAACAGCTCGTTGGTTTCGTTACGTTTCTGATATTCGGTGTTGTTCAGCTCTTCAAAGCGGGCCAGGCGGGCCTTGCCTTTGGACTGACGGCCTTTGGCGCCCTGACGCACCCACTCCAGCTCTTTCTCGATCGACTTGCGACGGGCGGCTTCGGCGGACGCTTCCTGTGCCAGACGCGCGTCTTTCTGCTCCAGCCAGGAGGAGTAGTTGCCTTCCCATGGAATGCCTTCACCGCGGTCAAGTTCGAGGATCCAGCCGGCCACGTTATCCAGGAAGTAACGGTCGTGGGTGATCGCTACCACGGTGCCTTCGAAATCGTGCAGGAAGCGTTCCAGCCAGGCCACGGACTCGGCGTCCAGGTGGTTGGTCGGTTCGTCCAGCAGCAGCATGTCCGGCTTTTCCAGCAGCAGGCGGCACAGCGCGACGCGGCGGCGTTCACCGCCGGACAGGTGGGCGATTTTGGCGTCCCAGTCCGGCAGGCGCAGCGCATCGGCGGCGCGTTCCAGCTGGGCGTTGAGGTTGTGACCGTCGTGCGCCTGAATGATCTCTTCCAGGCGACCCTGTTCGGCGGCCAGCTTGTCGAAGTCTGCGCCTTCTTCCGCGTACAGCGCGTACACTTCGTCCAGGCGCTTCAGCGCGCCGACCACTTCCGCCAGCGCTTCTTCCACCGACTCACGCACGGTGTGTTCGAGGTTAAGCTGCGGCTCCTGCGGCAGATAAGCGATCTTGATGCCCGGCTGCGGGCGCGCTTCCCCTTCGATATCGGTATCGATGCCGGCCATGATGCGCAGCAGGGTGGACTTACCGGCGCCGTTCAGGCCCAGCACGCCGATTTTGGCCCCAGGGAAGAAGCTCAGGGAGATGTTTTTCAAAATATGACGCTTCGGCGGTACCACCTTGCCGACGCGGTGCATGGTATAGACGTATTGAGCCACGTTGCTCTAAGCCTCTCTATATCAGTATTTATAGGATGTCTGGCGGCATGAGTGTAGCCCGTTTCGATCTCGGATCCCAGACATCGCTCAGCGATCGCTAAGTATAACCGTTTATGCGCCGATAAAGGCGCATATTGGTGGCTTATGGCGTGACGACGATCGCGACGCGGCGGTTTTCCGCACGGCCGCTGGAGGTGCGGTTATCGGCAACGGGATCGCGCTTGCCCATGCCGCGGGTTTCGATATTGGCGCGCGGAATGCCGACGCTGGCCAGCAGATCGGCCACCGCATCGGCGCGGCGCAGGGAGAGCTGATCGTTATAGCTGTCTTCACCGTAGTTGTCGGTATGGCCGTCCAGGCGGAACTTGGTGATGCCGACGCTCAGCAGCGCACGGCCCATCTTCTGTACCGTCTCGGTGCTTTCCGGGTTCAGTTTGCCGATGTTGTTGCCGAACAGCACCTTATCCGACAGGCCGAACTCCCAGCCGTTATCGGTCAGTTTGAAGCCCTGCGATTGCAACAGCGCGACCTGCTCGGGTGTCAGGCCCTGCGGTTTGCTCTGGCAGCCGGCGAGCGCCAGCAGAGCGACGAACATCATCGTCAGCAGTGAAAAACGGCCTTTAAAAAGTTGCTGTATCATAGTCAAAATCCCTAGTTCAAGTGTTATAGCCGGGGCTCTTATTTATGTATAGCCAGCCGCCAGCCTCCGTTATAACGATGCTTTGCCTGATACATCGCATCGTCAGCTTCGTGCAAAAGACCCTGAGGCGTCGACGCGTGATCAGGGTACAGCGCAATACCGATACTCAGAGAGGTGATGACCGCCTCGTCGTTCGGCAGAATGACCGGTTGCGTCATGCAGTCGATGATGTTGTCAGCGATCTGCAAGACATCTTCCGTGCTGTGTACCGGCGCCAGCAGCACGGCGAATTCATCCCCTCCCAGGCGGGCGACCAGATCGGTCTCGCGCAGCTGCGCGCGAATGCGCCCGGCAATGGTGGTCAGCACCGCATCGCCTGCGGCGTGGCCGTAACTGTCGTTCACCTCCTTGAAGCGATCGCCGTCGATAAACAGCACCGCCAATTTCGCCGGCGGTTCGATATCGCCCAGCGCGCGGCTCAGCCGCCCTTCGAAGAAGGCGCGGTTCGGCAAGCCGGTCAGGCTGTCGTGCGTCGCCCGGTGAGCCAGCGAGTCGTTCTCCTGCTTCAGATGGGCCTGCCAGGCCTCCAGCTCGTCGAGCAAGCCGTTGAAATCGTTGCTGAGCTCATGCAGCTCGGCGATAGGCGCTGACGGCACCCGCAGGCCGAAGGTACGATCGCGGCGCACCGCATGCGCCACGTTGGCGATGTCGTCCAGCGAACTGACGATGCCGACCAGCATGCGGCGCGACAGCACCAGGGCGCACAGGGTGCTGAGCACCAGGCAGGCGATCATGCCGACCATGCCGCGCAACAGGAAACGCAGCAGGCTGCCGCCGTTGCCGCTCAGCCAGACCTGGCCGACCTGCTTGCCCTCGTGGGTGATAGGCAGAATGACCGGTTCGGGCAGCGCCCAGTGCGCGACGATCTGCTCCAGGCCGTGCAGCGGCCCATCGGTAGGATGGCGCCAGTTGGCCAGCATCTTGCCGTTGTTGTCGAGGATCCGTGCGTCTGATACCTCTTCGTTGGAGGATATCAGCATCAGCGCCTCGCGCGCGGCGGTGCGGTCTTCAAACACCACGGCGGCCTCGACGGTATAGCTGATGGAGCGCGCGATCAGGTGCAGGTTGTGATTGGCATAGGCGCGCAACGCAAACAGCGCCACCAGCGTCAAAAAGATGCCGGCGGTGCCGACGGCGATCAGCGCCAGCCCAAGATGCACCCGCTGCAGCACTCGGCCCAGCGTCGGGCGCGCATTGCCGGAGCGGTTTCTACGCAACAGCCTCATAGCGGCGGCGCCTGTTTGCGTGCCAGCTGCAACACGTTGGGGTGAACGCGCACGCCGCTGCGCGCCAGAGCGTCCAGGTTGACTTTGAAACTGGCCTGGTCCCCATCAATCTGCAGGCAAAATGCGCTGCCGGCGGAGCATTCGCTATCGTTCTCGCTGATGCTGAGAATGGAGTTGCCGGAAATACGCTGCATGAAATTTTGTCTCTGCGCGGCGGTGATGTTCCCTAAGTAGATGACATCACAGCCGGTACTCAGCGTTGGGCTATCGAACGGCACGCGCTCGGCTTTAATCGGACGCGGCGCGCTCAGCAGGATCGGATCAAACAGCCCTTCGGCATACTGGGTGGGTGCGGTCACGCACAAGCGGATCGGATTAGGTTCACGCGACCAGCGTGCGTAGCTGATGATGCCTACCACTACGGTCGTCACGGCGTGCGTGCGCTTTTGATAGGGATCAGCGGCGGCGTGCGCAGGCTCGGACAACGTCAGCAGCACCAACAAAACGATCAGCAGCAGGCGGCCGATATTCAGGCGTGCGTCAAGGAAGCCCGGTTCGGGGCTTTTTGCGCAACGCATCGCTATCGCGGTCTTATTCACCATCTTCACCCGCCATTCCGGCCTGATCCACTGCTCGCAGGCCGTGGCCTGACAAGGAAAAATCCGGCCCGCTTGAAGGGACAATCGTTTTGCTGAAAGCTGTCAGTCGCACTGCCTAATGAACACTATCTAACCCATAATTGGCGCGGATTGTATTATAAGATGTCTTCGTTGGGCGCTTTATGTGCTGTTTTCTCGGAATTATCTTACTTATTTTTGATAGTATAAAAATGCCCACCCGGGTTTGCCACCGCTTTTCTGCAAAGTTGGCGCGTTTAGCCCGCTGTCAGGCGATTTGCGCAACGGTGGCGCCATATAACAAATCAAATAATGTGATGACTAATAATTAAAAAGTATTTTACTTCTCCAATAAGCGCCGGGGCAGCTAATAAAAATCCGGTGGCTGGAAATATCCCGCCGGCCTGATTTGTCAGCCAAAGTAAACGTTTTTACCTGGCCCGCGTCATGGCGATACACTTCTTCTTCTACAGTATTGAATGGATAAGCGATTGCGCTGTCTATGGTAGATATCCGCGTCCGGGCCGTGCGCCCGGCTTTATTTTGTCCCGCGGCGCCGTGGTGCGGCGGTCACCGGGGGAGCTGGGCGGCTCCTGCGGTATAACCAGTGAGGAAAGAGCGAGGATGGTCAAGGTGGACAAGCGACGGCTGTTGGCAATGGGCCTGTGTCTGACGGCGTTTTCAGGCGCGGCGCTGGCGGATTCTCTGGATGCGCAACGTCAGCGTTACCAGCAGATCAAACAGGCGTGGGATGGCAATCAGATGGACGTGGTGGCGCAGCTGATGCCGACGCTGCGCGATTACCCGCTTTATCCTTACCTGGAATACCGCGAGCTGACACAGGATCTGAGCCAGGCGGGGTTCTCCGAGGTGAACGACTTTATCAAACGCCACCCGACGCTGCCGCCGGCGAAATCACTGGTGCCGCGCTTCGTCAATGAACTGGCGCGGCGCGAAGACTGGCGCACTCTGTTGGCCTTCAGCGCGCAGCCGCCCAAACCGGTGGCGGCGCGCTGCAACTATTACTACGCCAAATGGGCTACCGGCGACCAGCAGGCGGCCTGGAGCGGTGCCGATGAACTGTGGCTGAACGGCAAAACGCTGCCGGGCGCCTGCGATCGTCTGTTCAGCGTCTGGCGCGGCGCAGGCAAGCAAACGCCGCTGGATATTCTGGCGCGCATGAAGCTGGCGTTGAAAGAGGGTAACAGTTCGCTGGTCAGCAACCTTTATAACCAGTTGCCGGCCGACTATCAGACCATGGGCAACGCCCTGGTGCGCTTGCAAAACGATCCGACCACCGTGGAAGCCTTCGCCCGCAGCGTGGGGCCGACTGACTTTACCCGCGCCGCTACCGGCATCGCCTTTGAACGCCTGGCGCGGCAGGATGTGGAAAACGCACGGGCGATGATCCCGACGCTCGCGCGGCTGCAGAAAATGAGCGACGACGAACGGCTGGGGTTGGAAGAGGCGGTGGCCTGGCGCCTGATGGGCAGCGACGCTACCTACGAGCAGGCGCAGTGGCGCGATCGGGTGATCCTGCGCAGCCGTTCGCCTTCGCTGTTGGAGCGCCGGGTGCGCATGGCGTTGGGCAACGGCGATCGGCAGGGCGTCGCGACCTGGCTGGCCCGCCTGCCGGAAGAGTCGCGCAACAAGGATGAGTGGCGCTACTGGCGCGCCAGTCAACTGATGGACGAAGGCAAACGCGCCGAAGGCGAGGAGATGTTGCGTAACCTGATGACCGAACGCGGCTTTTATCCGATGGTGGCGGCGCAGAAGCTGAACGCCACTTATCCGGTGATGGTGGCGGTGGCGGCCAAGCCGCGCACGTCGCTGGTCGACGGGCCGGAGGTCGCCCGGGTGCGCGAGCTGATGTACTGGAATATGGACAACCTGGCCCGCAGCGAGTGGGGCTCTTACGTCGCCAGCCGCAGCCGGCCGGAACAAGAAGCGCTGGCGCGCTACGCCTTTGAGCAAAAATGGGCCGATCTGAGCGTGCAGGCGACCATCGTCGGCAAGCTGTGGGATCATCTGGAGGAGCGCTTCCCGGTCGCCTGGCCGCAGGAGTTCCGCCGCGCGACCGATGACAAGGGGATCACCACCAGCTACGCGATGGCGATCGCGCGTCAGGAGAGCGCCTGGAATCCGAAAGCGCAGTCGCCGGTTGGCGCTACCGGCCTGATGCAGGTGATGCCGCGCACCGCGCAGCATACGGTGCAGATGTTCAATATTCCCGGTTACGTCGGCCCGAGCCAGCTGTTCGATCCACAGACTAACATCACCATCGGCACCAGCTATCTGGAGTCGGTCTATCAGCAGTTCGGCCGCAACCGCATTCTGTCGAGCGCCGCCTATAATGCCGGCCCGTCGCGGGTGAATACCTGGCTGGGCAACAGCGCGGGGCGGATCGATCCGGTGGCGTTCATCGAAAGCATTCCGTTCTCGGAAACCCGCGGCTACGTCAAGAATGTGTTGGCCTATGATGCGTTTTACCGCTATCTGACGCACCGGCCGGCCAAGGTGCTGACCGACGCCGAGTGGCAGAGACGTTATTGATTTTGACGGCCCTATGGTATGCTGCTGTACTAGTTAAATAGTATGGTGGCTGCCATGACGCAATTATCATTAAACGACCCCGCTCTTTCAGAACAAGGCAATGAGGATTGGCTGCGCTTCGTCGCGCTGCTGCAGAATTCGTTTGCGCAAGAACTGCATCAACCGCTGCTGCAGCTGATGCTGACGCCGGACGAGCGCACCGCGCTGGGCACCCGGGTACGGATCATTCAGGAATTGATGCGCGGCGAGATGAGCCAGCGCGAGCTGAAAAATGAACTGGGCGCGGGGATCGCCACCATCACCCGCGGTTCAAACAGCCTGAAAGCGGCGTCGCCCGCGCTGAAACAGTGGCTTGAGCAGCAGCTGCTGCACGATGCGCCCTAGCAGGCTCTTCGCTATTGCTGATAGATGGCGTTGTGGAACGGCACCAGCGCCAGCAGCAACGCTTGATGGTAAACGCTGGTGCGGCTCAGCCGGCCGTCGGTGAAGACGCCGATGGCGCCGCCCTGGCGCTTCACTTCGGCGTTACCGGTGATCGCCGCCATTTCGCTGCCCAATTCGCGACCGGCGCGAATACCTTGTAAGATGACTTCCGGCAGCATCAGGCTCGCCGAGCGGGATTCGCCGCGGATGTGCGGGTTCTCTATGGTCATCCAGGCGAAGGTCATATTCTCTTCAATCCCGGCTTCCACGCCGACCCAAAAATCGGCCTCGGGCCTGACCTGGCGCGCTTCCATCACGCGTTGACGCGAGCCGGTGCGGGTTTCGTGATTGCCTATTGGCTGCAGCGAGACACCGCTGGCGACGTCAACGGATTCAATGCGGTATTGGCCTGCGCCAAAGACGTCATCGAAGGCCAGTTGAATAGCCTTGATCTTTGCCGGGTTGGTAGTTGCAGCGACAACATGGTACATAACGGGTTTGATATCCTTCTGGCCGATACGCCGGGCAGCGGCAAAAGCGCCACCGGGCCGGGGATAAATGCAAATTTCACGCAGTATAACGGAAAACAAAAATGTTACAGGTATACCTCGTTCGCCATGGCGAAACGGAATGGAACGCGGCTCGCCGCATCCAGGGTCAGTCCGACAGCCCGTTAACCGCCATGGGTGAACACCAGGCCCGTCTGGTCGCCAGGCGCGTCAGCAAAGAAGGCATTACGCACATCATTACCAGCGATCTGGGGCGCACGCGCCGCACCGCACAGATCATCGCCGACGCCTGTGGCTGCGAAGTGATTAGCGATCCGCGTTTGCGTGAGCTGCACATGGGGGTTCTGGAAGAACGCCTGATCGACGGTTTGACGCCGCAGGAAGAGCAGTGGCGCAAACAGATGGTCGATGGTACTCCTGACGGCCGAATCCCTCAAGGCGAATCCATGGAGGAGCTGGGCGAGCGCATGCGCGCCGCGCTGGAGAGTTGCCTGATGCTGCCTGAAGGCAGCAAGCCGCTGCTCGTCAGTCATGGTATCGCGTTGGGGTGTTTGATCAGTACGGTGCTGGGGCTGCCGGCCTATGCGGAACGCCGCCTGCGCTTGCGCAACTGCTCACTGTCGCGCGTCGATCACCAGCAGAGCCCGTGGCTGGCTTCCGGCTGGATCGTGGAAACGGCGGGCGATGTCACGCATCTGGACACGCCCGCGTTGGACGAACTGCAGCGTTAACGCCGAATCGGGATCAGGTAATCGCACTTGATCTCGATAGGTGCCTGATGCGGACGGCGCTCGCCTTTCGGATAGAAGCGCTCGATGTCGTGCCCTTTGCGGCGCGTCAGCTGGAGCGCCGGCAGGCAGGTGCCGTAGACCGTCAGAATAAAGTCTTGCAGTCCCTCGGTGGGCCCTTCGTAGCTGAACATCGCAAACTCACCGCCCGGCAACACCAGCGGCTGGCCTTCCTGTACCTTGTCAGGCACCTGATCCGGCTCCAGCGCCGTGGTGTACAGCACTTCCTGTTCGTCATCCTTCTCCTGGCTCGGTCGCGAGTGATGCAGCCCGTACAGCACCGGCGGCAGGGTTTCGACGTCACCGAGGAACTGACGCCAGAACTGTGAGCGCAGTTCGGTGCGCACGGTGGTGATCTGTTCCAGCGTACAGGAGTAGCTTTGGGTCAGGCCGACCAGCTGCTTGTCCGGCAGCGAGACGAATTCCGGCTGCGGCAAGGTGAAGGCTCCCAGACGGATCGGCGGACAGATGCCGAATGCATTCCAGTCTTCGGCGCGGCGGTACAGCGCCGGCGTTTGCGCAAACTGTTTTTTGAAGGCGCGGGTGAAGGTCTGCTGCGAGTCGAAGCGATATTGCAGGGCGATATCCAAAATCGGCCGGCTGGTCAAACGCAGCGCGACGGCGGCTTTGGACAGCCTCCTTGCCCGGATGTAAGCACCGATGGCGTTACCGGTAATATCTTTGAACATCCGTTGCAGATGCCATTTGGAGTAGCCTGCCTTGGCCGCCACGTTATCCAGCGACAAGGGTTGGTCCAAATGGCTTTCCAGCCAGCTAAGCAGATCACGAATGATACCGGCTTGATCCATAGATCTTCCTCGTAAAGCTTGGGGGTAGGAACCCGAACTGTTGATTCGTCACGCTGGTGCTGCGCTATCAGACCGATCCATGAGCCATTATGCGTTGCACTCTTTGCCTCTGCTGCGCATGCCGCGCCAGAGTTGGATTGGGGTACACCGTAGTGGGCGCAAAGAAATAACGACGCCGCATCATAGCAATTTTTTTACTCCGCGACTCTCAAAGATTTTTGTCACGCTCTGTGCTAAAACGGACGGTGCGGACCCGTAAAAAACCGATTCCGTGAGCTTAGACATAAATAATGGCGACCGCCGAACCTATTTTTGCGGCAAGGTTATACCGGAGTTAAGTAAATGAAAAAAAGCTGGATATTTTTATTCGGTTTGGTTTGCGCAACCGTTGGCAGCGCGCAGGCGGAGCAGGTGGGCTCCGTTGATACGGTGTTTAAATTGTTGGGGCCGGACCACAAAATCGTGGTGGAAGCGTTCGACGATCCGGATGTTAAAAATGTAACTTGTTATATCAGCCGCGCCAAAACCGGCGGCATCAAAGGCGGCCTGGGGCTGGCGGAAGACACCGCCGACGCGGCCATTTCCTGCCAGCAGGTGGGGCCTATCGAGCTGAGCGACAAGATCAAAAACGGCAAGGCGGAAGGCGATGTGGTGTTCCAGAAACGCACCTCGCTGGTGTTCAAGAAGTTGCAGGTGGTGCGCTTCTATGACGCCAAGCGCAATTCGTTGATTTACCTTAGCTATTCCGACAAGGTGATCGACGGTTCGCCGAAGAACGCGTTGAGCGCGGTGCCGATCATGCCGTGGGCTGAGACGAAATAAAAAAACGGGGTTCAGCATGCTGAACCCCGTTTTCATGACGGCAGGCCGGAATTACTCTTCCAGATCGCCGCAGAAGCGGTAGCCTTCGCCGTGAATGGTGGCGATGATTTCCGGCGTATCCGGCGTCGATTCGAAGTGTTTGCGAATGCGACGGATGGTGACGTCCACGGTGCGGTCATGCGGCTTCAGCTCGCGGCCGGTCATTTTCTTCAGCAGTTCGCCGCGCGACTGGATCTTGCCCGGGTTTTCGCAGAAGTGCAGCATGGCGCGGAATTCGCTGCGCGGCAGCTTGTACTGTTCGCCGGCCGGGCTGATCAAAGAGCGGCTGTTGATGTCCAGCTCCCACCCGTTGAACTTGTAGCTCTCGACCAGACGGCGCTCTTCGCCGAGGCTGCCCAGGTTCATGGTGCGCGACAGCAGGTTGCGCGCGCGGATGGTCAGCTCACGCGGGTTGAACGGCTTGGTGATGTAATCGTCGGCGCCGATTTCCAGGCCGAGGATTTTGTCCACTTCGTTATCGCGACCGGTCAGGAACATCAAGGCGACGCTGGCCTGTTCACGCAGTTCGCGCGCCAACAGCAGGCCGTTTTTGCCTGGCAGGTTGATGTCCATGATGACCAGATTGATATCATTTTCAGACAGGATATTGTGCATCTCTGCACCATCATTGGCTTCATGAACAATGTAGCCTTCCGCCTCGAAAATGCTCTTCAGGGTGTTACGAGTGACTAACTCGTCTTCGACAATCAGAATGTGCGGGGTCTGCATATTTGCTACCTAAAATTGCCAACAAAATAGAAAATCGGAAGTACAGAAGTCTTTGTTTTCTTAGAGGAGGGCAGAGATAGCGCCACGTTCCCTCTCAGCAAATGACTAAAGTACGTAAACTCGTTCTTGATGCACTTTCCATCTCATGTCAACAAGATCGCTAGCCTGGTGGGGATGCTGTTCCCTACAACCCCTTGGGTGCCGAAACGGCGCATATCCTAACCCCATTAACAGCAATATAACAGCGCGTGCCGAATTCATCACCCAACAAAACTACGCTTTGTTGACATATATCAAATTCAATTGTAGCACGTTAACAGATTTGTGAAAAACACTTACAGAAATGCCAGTTTAAGTCACAGAACCTCAAATTCTGTGAACGATTCAGCATTATCCGGCCCGATAGGATACAATTATTCGCTTATTGATCATCGCGTTGTTTTAACTTATTGATAAATAAACACAGTAAAACATAAGCGCGAATAATGACTATTACGATGGGTTTATTAGCTCAACGAGCCGTTTAATCTTGTTTGTTGCTATTAACGCGTTTATTGTTACGTAATTGTAAATATAAGCGGGCGCTGCGCCATCGTCAAAAACGCAGGCCCGCCTTCGGTGGAAGAGTGATGCAGCTTCATATTGTTTTAGTGGCTCCGGCGCGGCCGGAAAATGTCGGCGCGGCGGCGCGCGCGATGAAAACCATGGGCTTCACGTCGTTGCGCATCGTCGACAGCGAGGCGCACCTGCAGCCGGCGGCGCGCTGGGTGGCGCACGGTGCCGGCGAGATCCTCGACGGCGTGCAAACGTTCGCCACGCTGGAACAGGCGCTGGCGGGCGTGGATTTTACCGTCGCCACCACCGCCCGCAGCCGCGCGCGCTTTCACTACTACTGTACGCCGCCCGAACTGCTGGAACAGCTGAGCGAGCGTAAGCAGTGGGTCGGCCAGGCCGCGCTGGTGTTCGGCCGCGAAGATTCCGGCTTGACCAACGAAGAGCTGGCGTTGGCGGACTTGCTGACCGGCGTGCCGATGCAGGCGGACTATCCGTCGCTTAACCTGGGCCAGGCGGTGATGGTGTACTGCTATCAGCTGGCTAGCCTGATGGGTGTCAATACGCCACAGGAAACGGCGGCGTCGGAAGGGCAGCTTAAGGCGCTGCGCCGCCGCGCCGATGCCTTGTTGAGCGCGTTGGAGGTCGGCGATGACCAAAAATTGCGCGACTGGCTGCACCAGCGCCTCGGCGCGCTGCAACAACGAGATACGGCGATGCTGCATACGCTGCTGCACGATATCGAAAAAAAACTCGCCAAGTGATAGCGGCTCCATCAGACGGTTACCCAGCGTGATCCACTAGTAAATAGGCTTTAAGTTGTTTTTTTGTTCTGTCATTTTGCTTTTCACCTGTTGCATCGCGCATTACCGCCGCTGAACGGAAAATAAGCAAAAAAAAGAAATAGTTTGACTTGGGATAGCGATTGCTTTAACCAATAGAGGGGACAGAGTATTTCATGAGACAGACAGACAACATGCGCAACATCAGCCTGAAAACCACAATTATTACCACCACCGATACCACAGGTAACGGGGCGGGCTGACGCGCACAGGAAACACAGAAAAAAGCCCGCACCTAATCAGTGCGGGCTTTTTTTTCGGCTTAAATTCGGAGAGATCACACATGCGAGTGCTGAAATTTGGCGGAACCTCGGTGGCGAATGCAGAACGTTTTCTGCGCGTCGCCGACATCATGGAGAGTAATGCGCGTCAGGGACAGGTAGCCACGGTCTTGTCCGCCCCCGCAAAGATCACCAACCATCTGGTGGCAATGATCGACAAAACGGTGGCGGGCCAGGACATTCTGCCGAATATCAGCGACGCCGAGCGGATCTTTGCCGACCTGCTGAGCGGCCTGGCGCAGGCGCTGCCGGGCTTTGAATACGATCGTTTGAAAGGCGTGGTCGATCAGGAGTTCGCGCAGCTCAAACAGGTGTTGCACGGGGTCTCGCTGTTGGGGCAGTGCCCGGACAGCGTCAACGCGGCGATCATCTGCCGCGGCGAAAAGCTCTCCATCGCCATCATGGAAGGGGTGTTCCGCGCCAAGGGTTATCCGGTCACGGTGATCAACCCGGTGGAGAAACTGCTGGCGCAGGGCCACTACCTGGAGTCTACCGTGGATATCGCCGAGTCCACGCTGCGCATCGCCGCCGCGGCGATCCCGGCCGACCACATCGTGCTGATGGCCGGTTTCACCGCCGGTAACGACAAGGGTGAGCTGGTGGTGCTGGGCCGCAACGGCTCCGACTATTCCGCCGCGGTGCTGGCCGCCTGCCTGCGCGCCGACTGTTGCGAAATCTGGACCGACGTCGACGGCGTGTATACCTGCGATCCGCGCACCGTGCCGGACGCCAGGCTGCTGAAATCGATGTCGTACCAGGAGGCGATGGAGCTTTCCTATTTCGGCGCCAAAGTGCTGCACCCTCGCACCATCACGCCGATTGCCCAATTCCAAATTCCTTGCCTGATAAAAAACACCTCCAACCCGCAGGCTCCCGGCACGCTGATCGGCAAAGACAGCACCGATGCCGATATGCCGGTGAAAGGCATCACCAACCTGAATAATATGGCGATGATCAACGTCTCCGGCCCGGGCATGAAAGGCATGGTCGGCATGGCTGCGCGGGTGTTCGCCGTGATGTCGCGCGCCGGCATTTCGGTGGTGTTGATCACCCAATCCTCTTCCGAATACAGCATCAGCTTCTGCGTGCCGCAGGGCGAACTGCAGCGCGCCCGCCGCGCGCTGGAGGAGGAGTTCTATCTGGAATTGAAAGATGGCGTGCTGGATCCGCTGGACGTCATGGAGCGCCTGGCGATCATCTCGGTAGTCGGCGACGGCATGCGCACCCTGCGTGGCATTTCAGCGCGCTTCTTCTCCGCGCTGGCGCGCGCCAACATCAATATCGTCGCCATCGCCCAGGGCTCTTCCGAGCGTTCAATCTCGGTGGTGGTCAGCAATGATTCCGCCACCACCGGCGTGCGCGTCAGCCACCAGATGCTGTTCAACACCGATCAGGTGATCGAAGTGTTCGTCATCGGCGTCGGCGGCGTCGGCGGGGCGCTGATCGAGCAGATCTACCGCCAACAGCCGTGGCTGAAGCAAAAACATATCGATCTGCGGGTGTGCGGCATCGCCAACTCGCGCGTGATGCTGACCAACGTGCACGGCATCGCGCTGGACAGCTGGCGGGACGAGCTGGCCGGCGCGCAGGAACCGTTCAATCTCGGCCGCCTGATCCGGCTGGTGAAGGAGTATCACCTGCTGAACCCGGTGATCGTCGACTGTACCTCCAGCCAGGCGGTGGCCGATCAGTATGTGGACTTCCTGGCGGACGGCTTCCATGTGGTAACGCCGAACAAAAAGGCCAACACCTCGTCGATGAACTATTATCAGCAACTGCGCGCCGCCGCCGCCGGTTCGCACCGCAAGTTCCTCTACGACACCAACGTCGGCGCCGGTCTGCCGGTGATCGAGAACCTGCAAAACCTGCTGAACGCCGGCGATGAGCTGGTGCGTTTCTCCGGCATCCTGTCCGGTTCGCTGTCCTTTATTTTTGGCAAGCTGGATGAAGGGCTGTCGCTGTCGGCGGCGACTCTGCAGGCCAGAGCCAATGGCTACACCGAGCCGGATCCGCGCGACGATCTGTCCGGTATGGACGTGGCGCGCAAGCTGCTGATCCTGGCGCGCGAAGCCGGTTACAAGCTGGAGCTGAGCGATATCGAGGTCGAGCCGGTGCTGCCGCCGTCCTTCGACGCGTCGGGCGACGTGGACACCTTCCTGGCGCGGTTGCCGGAGCTGGATAAAGAGTGCGCGCGCAACGTGGCCAATGCCGCCGAGCAAGGCAAGGTGCTGCGCTATGTCGGCCTGATCGACGAGGGGCGCTGCAAGGTGCGCATTGAGGCGGTGGACGGCAACGATCCGTTGTATAAAGTGAAGAACGGCGAGAACGCGCTGGCCTTCTACAGCCGTTATTATCAGCCGCTGCCGCTGGTGCTGCGCGGCTACGGCGCCGGTAACGATGTGACCGCAGCGGGCGTGTTCGCCGATCTGCTGCGCACACTGTCATGGAAGTTGGGAGTTTAATATGGTTAAGGTGTATGCACCGGCCTCGATCGGTAACGTCAGCGTCGGTTTTGATGTGCTGGGCGCGGCGGTTTCGCCGATCGACGGCACGCTGCTGGGCGACTGCGTCAGCGTGGAAGCCGCCGAGACGTTCAGTCTGCAAAACGCCGGGCGCTTCGTCAGCAAGCTGCCGGCCGAGCCGAAAGAGAACATCGTTTATCAATGCTGGGAGCGTTTCTGCCAGGAGATCGGCCGCGAAGTGCCGGTGGCGATGCGGCTGGAAAAGAACATGCCGATCGGATCGGGGCTGGGCTCCAGCGCTTGTTCGGTGGTGGCCGGGCTGATGGCGATGAACGAATTTTGCGATCGCCCGCTGGATAAGACGACGCTGCTCGGTCTGATGGGCGAGCTGGAAGGCCGCATTTCCGGCAGCGTGCATTACGACAACGTGGCGCCTTGCTACCTGGGCGGCCTGCAGCTGATGCTGGAAGAAGAAGGCATCATCAGCCAGGAAGTGCCGTGCTTCGACGATTGGCTGTGGGTCATGGCCTATCCGGGCATCAAGGTCTCCACCGCCGAAGCGCGCGCCATTTTACCCGCGCAGTACCGCCGTCAGGATTGCATCAGCCACGGCCGTTATCTGGCCGGCTTTATTCACGCCTGCCACACCCGGCAGCCGCAGCTGGCCGCCAAATTAATGCAGGACGTGATCGCCGAGCCGTACCGCACCCGGCTGCTGCCGGGCTTCGCCGAAGCGCGCAAGGCGGCGCAGGAGATCGGCGCGCTGGCCTGCGGCATCTCCGGCTCCGGCCCGACGCTGTTCGCCGTCTGCAACGACGGCGCCACCGCGCAACGCATGGCCGCCTGGCTGCAACAACACTATCTGCAAAACGACGAAGGTTTTGTTCATATTTGCCGTCTGGATACCGCAGGCGCTCGACTACTGGGATAACGCATGAAACTGTACAACCTTAAGGATCACAACGAGCAGGTCAGCTTCGCGCAGGCGATCAAACAAGGCCTGGGCAAGCAGCAGGGGCTGTTCTTCCCGCTGGAGCTGCCGGCGTTCGAACTGACCGAAATCGACCAACTGCTGGAGCAGGATTTTGTCACCCGCAGCAGCCGTATTCTGTCGGCCTTTATCGGCGAAGAGGTGCCGGAAGCGGCGTTGAAGAAACGCGTACAGGCCGCCTTTGAGTTCCCGGCGCCGGTGGCGAAAGTGACGGAAGACGTCTCCTGTCTGGAGCTGTTCCACGGCCCGACGCTGGCGTTCAAAGACTTCGGTGGCCGCTTTATGGCGCAGATGCTGGCGGAAGTGGCCGGCGATCAGCCGGTGACCATTTTGACCGCCACCTCCGGCGACACCGGCGCCGCGGTGGCGCATGCCTTCTACGGCCTGAAAAACGTACGGGTGGTGATCCTGTATCCACAGGGCAAAATCAGCCCGCTGCAGGAAAAGCTGTTCTGTACCCTGGGCGGCAACATCCACACCGTGACGATCGACGGCGACTTCGACGCCTGTCAGGCGCTGGTGAAGCAGGCGTTCGACGATCAGGAATTGAAAGACGCGCTGCACCTGAACTCGGCCAACTCGATCAACATCAGTCGCTTGCTGGCGCAGATCTGCTACTACTTCGAGGCGGTGGCGCAGCTGCCGCAGGAAGCGCGCAATCAGCTGGTGATTTCGGTGCCGAGCGGCAACTTCGGCGATCTGACCGCCGGGTTGCTGGCCAAATCGCTGGGCCTGCCGGTGAAGCGCTTCATCGCCGCCACCAACGCCAACGACACCGTGCCGCGCTTCCTGACCAGCGGCCAGTGGCAGCCGCACGCCACGGTCGCGACGCTGTCCAACGCCATGGACGTCAGCCAGCCAAACAACTGGCCGCGCGTGGAAGAGCTGTTCCGTCGCAAGGTCTGGCAGTTGAAAGAGCTGGGTCACGCGGCGGTCAGCGACGAGACCACCAAAGACACGATGCGTGAGCTGGCCGAGCTGGGCTATATCTCCGAACCGCACGCGGCCATCGCCTACCGCGCGCTGCGCGATCAGCTGCAGGAAGGGGAGTTCGGTCTGTTCCTCGGCACCGCGCATCCGGCCAAGTTTAAAGAGAGTGTGGAAGCTATCCTCGGCCAGGAACTGCCGTTGCCGAAAGCGCTGGCGTTGCGGGCCGATCTGCCGCTGCTGTCGCACACGCTGCCGGCCAGTTTCGGCGAGCTGCGCACGTTCCTGATGGGGCTGCCGGCCTGAAGTTCGGCAGGGTAAAATGCGAAAAGCCGTCTTGCGACGGCTTTTTTTATGCTTGTTCCGGGCGTTTGAACACCAGCTCGTTGCCCTGCGAGGCGGCTTCGTCGAAGGCGTAGCCTTCCAGGTTGAAGTCCGCCAGCTGCTCGCTGCGCGTCAGGCGGTTTTTGATGATAAAGCGGCTCATCAACCCGCGCGCTTTCTTGGCGTAGAAGCTGATGACCTTGAACTTGCCGTTCTTCTCGTCGAGGAACACCGGTTTGATCAGCGAACCGTGCAACTTGGCCGGTTTCACCGCTTTGAAATACTCGTCGGAGGCCAGGTTGACCACCACGTCGTCGCCCTGTTGCTCCAGCGCTTCGTTGAGCTTTTGGGTGATCTGATCGCCCCAGAAGCTGTACAGATCTTTGCCCTTCGGGTTTTCCAGCTTGATGCCCATCTCCAGCCGGTACGGCATCATCAGATCGAGCGGCCGCAGCACGCCATACAGGCCGGACAGCATGCGCAAATGCTGCTGGGCGAAGTCGAAATCGGCTTCGTTGAAATCCTGCGCCTGCAGGCCGGTATAAACATCGCCCTTGAACGCCAGCAACGCCTGGCGGGCATTGTCCAGGGTAAATTTCGGCTGCCATTCGCTAAAGCGCGCGGCGTTGAGCCCGGCCAGCTTGTCGCTGATGCTCATCAGGCTGGCGATTTGCGCCGGCGTCAGCGCGCGGCAAATTTTGATAAGCCGCTGAGATTTGTCCAGCAGTTCGGGCTGCGTGAAGCGTTCTGTCGCCAGCGGGCTTTCGTAATCGAGCGTTTTTGCAGGGGAAATAATAACGAGCATGGCCAGATCCTGTTTATCCAAGTGCGCATACTGTAGCAAAAAGCGCGGAAAAAAGGGGCAATCAGTCCAATAGGCGGGGCGTGCATCGCACACGCCCCGGAATACTCAGCGCGGCGGCTGCTTGTCGTCCCACACGCCCGGCTCCAGCTGCGATTTCAGCTCTGGGTAGCGGTTGGCGTCGAAGGTCGGCAGTTTGCCCAGGCGGCGCTGGCGATGGTAATCGTCGGCCAGCTTCAGCGCCACCCGCGACAGCAGCAGGATCGCCGTCAGGTTGGTGATCGCCATCAGCGCCATGGAGGTATCCGCCATTTTCCACACCAGCGGCAGCTCCGCCAGCGCGCCGAACATCACCATGCCCAGCGCCACGCAGCGGAAAATCAGCAGGCCGCCCGGATGATTGTGTTCGAGGAACACCAGGTTGCTCTCGGCATAGGCGTAGTTGGCGATGATCGAGGTAAAGGCGAAGAAGAAGATGGCGATAGCGACGAACGGCGTGCCCCAACTGCCGACGGCGGTCGACAGCGCGCGCTGGGTCAGATCGATGCCGCTGATGCTGTCGGTCGGCTGATCGAGAATGCCGGAGGAGAGGATGATCGCCGCGGTGGCGCTGCAGATGACGATGGTGTCGATAAATACCCCGAGCATCTGCACGTAGCCCTGTGAAGCGGGATGCGGCGGATAAGGCGAGGCGGATGCCGCCGCGTTGGGCGCCGATCCCATGCCGGCTTCATTGGAGAACAGGCCGCGCTGCACGCCCTGGGTCATCGCCTGGGAGATACCGTAACCGACGGCGCCGGCCGCGGCTTCCTGCAGGCCGAAGGCGCTTTTGAAGATCAGCGTCAGGATCGCCGGCATGTGCTCGATGTTATGGCCAATCACCCAGAGAGCCAGCAGCAGGTAGGCGCCGGCCATCAGTGGCACCACCAGCTCGGCCACTTTGGCGATGGAGCGGATGCCGCCGAAGATCACCACGCCGCTCAGCAGCACCAGACCGATGCCGACGTGCAGCGGCTGTAAGTGGAAGGCGACGGCGGAAGCTTGCGCGATGGAGTTGGCCTGCACGGCGTTGAACACCAGACCGAATGCGATGATCAGGAAGATCGAAAACAACACGCCCATCCAGCGCATGCCAAGGCCTTTTTCCATGTAATAGGCCGGGCCGCCACGGTAGTTGCCGTTATCGTCTTTGGTTTTATAGAGCTGAGCCAGCGAGCTTTCCACAAATGAGGTGGCCATGCCGATAAACGCCACCACCCACATCCAGAAGATGGCGCCGGGGCCGCCGGCGGTCAGGGCGATGGCGACGCCGGTCAGGTTGCCGGTGCCGACGCGCGCTGCCAGCGTGGTGCACAGCGCCTGGAAAGAGGAGATGCCGGCGCTGTCGCTTTTATTGCTGTTTTTCAACACCGAGAACATGTGGCTGAAGTGGCGGAGCTGAATAAAGCGGGTGCGCAGCGTGAAGTAAATGCCGGTGCCGAGCAGCAGATAAATCAGCACCGACCCCCACAAAATGTTGTTTATAAAATTCATCAGGTCCGTCAATGGATCCCTCCTCTTATCGAAATTTAATGCGCACCTTGCAGCATCCACCGCAGGTGAAAAACATTGGCCTATTTTTTACAAGAGCTTAGCTGGAATCTGTCCGGCGTCAGTCGATTAAGATTTTTCGCAGATTAGCGGACGAATTGCATCAATTTTTTCGAATTTAACATAATTTATTCGGACAATAGCACGTTATTGCCTTTCCATCCGCTCGGTAATGGCGAAAGATATCGGCGTAAACGGTTGCTCGCCCAAGGATAAAACAGATGCTTGTGCGCCGCGGTTTTCCAGCCTTGCACCGGGCTTGGCGCATGTTATTATCAGGGTAGGGCATGGTTGAACAATGCCAAAAGTTCATGCACAAACGATGAGATAATGCCAACATGACCGACAAATTAACTTCCCTGCGCCAGCTGACCACGGTGGTTGCAGATACGGGTGATATCGCGGCAATGAAGCTGTATCAACCGCAGGACGCCACAACCAACCCTTCGCTGATCCTCAATGCAGCCCAAATTCCTGAATACCGCAAACTGATTGACGAAGCCATCGCCTGGGCGCGCGGCCAGAGCAGCGATCGCGAGCAGCAAATCGCCGATGCCGCCGACAAGCTGGCGGTCAACATCGGTCTGGAGATCCTCAAACTGGTTCCCGGCCGCATCTCCACCGAGGTGGACGCGCGTCTGTCTTACGACACCGTTGCCAGCGTGGCCAAGGCCAAGCGCCTGATCAAGCTGTACAACGAAGCCGGCATCAGCAACGATCGCATTCTGATCAAACTGGCCTCGACCTGGCAGGGCATCCGCGCGGCGGAGCAGTTGGAGAAAGAAGGCATCAACTGTAACCTGACGCTGCTGTTCTCCTTCGCTCAGGCTCGCGCCTGTGCCGAAGCCGGCGTTTACCTGATCTCGCCGTTCGTCGGCCGTATCCTCGACTGGTACAAAGCCAACGGCGACAAGAAAGAGTTCGCCCCGCACGAAGATCCGGGCGTGATCTCCGTGACCGAAATTTACCAGTATTACAAACAGCACGGCTACAACACCGTGGTGATGGGCGCCAGCTTCCGCAACGTCGGCGAAATCATCGAACTGGCCGGCTGCGACCGCCTGACCATCGCGCCTGCGCTGCTGAAAGAGCTGGCGGAGAGCGAAGGCGCGCTGGAGCGCAAACTGTCTTATACCGGTGAAGTGAAGGCGCGTCCTGCCGCACTGACCGAACCTGAGTTCTACTGGCAGCACAACCAGGATCCGATGGCGGTTGAGAAACTGACCGACGGCATCCGCAAGTTCGCCGTAGACCAGGGCAAACTGGAAAAAATGATCGCCGACCTGCTGTAATTCCCGCAGATTGCGCAGTAAAAAGGTGGCTCAGGCCACCTTTTTTTATGCCCGACGCCCCCGCAGGCGGGGGAAGCCCTTATACTCTCGGCAATGACAACAGAACGGGAGACGAACCCGTTCGAACCCCATCAGGCTGTAGAGGTTACGCATGGATATTTTACGTATTGGTTTGGTTTCCGTTTCCGACCGCGCTTCCGGCGGCGTTTACCAGGATAAAGGCATTCCGGCGCTGGAGGAGTGGCTGGCCGGCGCGCTGGCGACGCCGTTCAAGCTGGAAACACGGCTGATCCCCGATGAGCAGACGCAAATTGAACAGACGCTGTGCGAACTGGTGGACGAAATGGGCTGCCATCTGGTGCTGACCACCGGCGGCACCGGGCCGGCGCGCCGCGACGTCACCCCCGACGCCACGCTGGCGATCGCCGATCGCGTGATGCCCGGCTTCGGCGAGCAAATGCGTCAGATCAGCCTACACTATGTGCCAACGGCAATTCTTTCTCGCCAGGTGGGGGCGATCCGCAAACAGGCGCTGATCATCAACCTGCCCGGCCAACCGAAGTCGATCAAGGAAACGCTGGAAGGGGTAAAGGATGAGCAGGGCAATGCGGTGGTGCACGGCATCTTCGCCAGCGTGCCTTACTGCATTCAACTGCTCGACGGGCCTTACGTCGAAACGCACGCCGCGGTGGTAGCAGCATTTCGGCCAAAGAGCGCGCGTCGCGAGATAAACCTCTAAATTTCAGCAATCTGCGAGATCGGCTTCAGCCCGTCTGGTGTGAAAATAATTTGCCGCTATAGTAAGGATTCTTTTACAGAAAGCCTGCGGCTTTTATTTTTACAGCCTTTACCGACGGTGCCCTATGCCTCACGACACTAATCGCCGGCTGAACCGGCAAGACTACAAAACGCTGACGTTGGCCGCGTTGGGCGGCGCGCTGGAGTTTTACGACTTCATCATCTTCGTGTTCTTCGCCGCCGTGGTCGGCGATCTGTTCTTCCCGGCGGACATGCCGGAATGGCTGCGGCTGGTGCAAACCTTCGGCATCTTCGCCGCCGGCTATCTGGCCCGCCCGCTGGGCGGCATCGTGATGGCGCACTTCGGCGATCTGGTCGGCCGCAAAAAGATGTTTACCCTGAGCATTCTGCTGATGGCGTTGCCGACGCTGGCGATGGGCCTGCTGCCGACCTACGCCAGCATCGGCATCGCCGCGCCGCTGTTGCTGCTGCTGATGCGCGTGCTGCAGGGGGCGGCGATCGGCGGTGAGGTGCCGGGCGCCTGGGTCTTTGTCGCCGAACACGTGCCGCGCCGGCGCATCGGCTTCGCCTGCGGCACGCTGACCGCCGGGCTGACGGTGGGCATCCTGCTGGGCTCGGTGGTGGCGACGGTGATCAACACCACGCTCAGCCCGCAGAGCATTGCCGGCGGCGGCTGGCGCATTCCATTCCTGCTTGGCGGCATGTTCGGCCTGGTGGCGATGTACCTGCGCCGCTGGCTGCAGGAAACGCCGATCTTTATCGAGATGCAGGCGCGTAAAGCGCTGGCCGAAGAACTGCCGTTAAAATCGGTGGTGCTCAACCACAAACGGGAAGTGGCGGTGTCGATGCTGCTGACCTGGCTGCTCTCCGCCGGCATCGTGGTGGTGATCCTGATGACCCCGACCTATCTGCAAAAGCAGTTCGGCATCGCGCCGGCCTTGACGCTGCAGGCCAACAGCATCGCCACCATCATGTTGATCGCCGGCTGCATCGTCGCCGGTTTGTCGGCTGATCGCTTCGGCGCCAGCAAAACGCTGGTGGTCGGCAGTGTACTGCTGGCCGGCTGCAGCTGGCTGTTCTATCAGACGGTGGGCGTGCGCCCGGAAATGCTGTTCGCCTGTTATGCTCTGGTGGGGTTCAGCGTAGGCGTGGTGGGGGCCGTACCGTACGTGATGGTGCGGGCATTCCCGGCGGAAGTGCGGTTTACCGGTATCTCGTTCTCATATAACGTCTCGTACGCTATTTTTGGCGGTTTAACCCCTATTTTTGTGACATTGATCATGAAATTAACCCCGTTAGCGCCCGCTTACTATGTGTTGGCGCTGTCGCTCATCGGGCTGCTGCTCGGCTTCTACCTGCATCGTGACCTGAACAGCGAAGCCGGGGAGCGGCGAGCCGGCTCCTACAGCTAAAAAAAAGCCCTGCAGTGCAGGGCTTTTTCATCAGGGGTGGGCGATTACGCCGTGACCGGTGAGGCCGCGACGCGCGCCGGAGCCGGTTCGCCAATCGGCAGCACGGTGCGGCCGTATTGCTCGTTGAGTACTTCGGCCATCGCCAGGTAAATGGCGCTGGCGCCGCAGATAATCCCTTCATAGCCGGCGAAGGTCAGCAGCGTGTGGTTGCCGGTGATGTTGCCGACGGCCAGCAGGGCGAACAGCAGCGTCAGGCTGGCGAACACGAACTGCAGCACGCGGTTGGCGCCCAGGGTGCCGAAGAACATGAATAGGGTGAAGACGCCCCACAGCGCCAGGTAGATGCCCAGCACGTGGGCTTCGGTGGCCTCTGCCAGGCCCAGACGCGGCAGCAGCAGCAGGCCGACCAGGCTCAGCCAGAAGCTGCCGTAGGCGGTGAAGGCGGTCATGCCGAAGGTGTTGCCCTTCTTGTACTCCAGCAGACCGGCCAGGATCTGGGCCAGGCCACCGAAGAAAATCCCCATGCTGATGATGGCGGAGTTCAGTGGGAAAAAGCCCGCGTTGTGCAGGTTCAGCAAGACGGTGGTCATCCCGAAGCCCATCAGGCCGAGAGGGCCGGGATTCGCCAACTTGTTGGTGTGCATAAGTCCTCTGCGATAACAGAAAATTAACGGAAACAGCGAATTAAAATCATAAATGGTCTGAATGGCCAAAAAATCGAAGTTTTCCACCAGAGCGCGCGCATCATAATGATCCCCGCAACCGTAAACAATGATCTGAATGACGATAAAAAAGAAATTTTTTTCGCCTTGCCCCTTGATGCCGGGTTGGATGGCCCCATCTTATTTGCAACCGCAGCTGCTAACCGCGGGTCGCACTGAGATATCGGGCAGTTGAAAAGCAAAAAATCGCCCGCATATAGGTTAGCAACCTGACTGATTATGAATTTTTTAGTGGAGACGTTTAGATGGGCAAAATTATTGGTATCGACCTGGGTACGACCAACTCTTGCGTAGCAATTATGGATGGTGCCAAGGCACGCGTGCTGGAAAACGCCGAGGGCGACCGCACCACTCCTTCTATTATCGCATATACCCAGGACGGTGAAACTCTGGTTGGCCAGCCGGCTAAGCGTCAGGCAGTCACCAACCCTGAAAACACCCTGTTCGCCATCAAGCGCCTGATCGGTCGCCGCTTCCAGGATGAAGAAGCGCAGCGCGACAAAGCGATCATGCCGTACAAAATCGTCGAAGCCGACAACGGCGACGCCTGGCTGGAAGTAAAAGGCCAGAAAATGGCTCCGCCGCAGATCTCTGCGGAAGTGCTGAAAAAAATGAAGAAAACGGCGGAAGATTACCTGGGCGAACCGGTAACTGAAGCGGTTATCACCGTACCGGCTTACTTCAACGATGCCCAGCGTCAGGCGACCAAAGACGCCGGCCGTATCGCGGGTCTGGAAGTCAAGCGCATCATCAACGAACCGACCGCGGCGGCCCTGGCCTATGGCCTGGACAAAGAAGTCGGCAACCGCACCATCGCGGTTTATGACCTGGGCGGCGGTACTTTCGATATCTCCATCATCGAAATCGACGACGTTGACGGCGAAAAAACCTTTGAAGTGCTGGCGACCAACGGTGATACCCACCTGGGGGGCGAAGACTTCGACAGCCGTCTGATCAACTATCTGGTGGAAGAGTTCAAGAAAGATCAGGGCATCGATCTGCGCAACGATCCGCTGGCGATGCAGCGTCTGAAAGAAGCCGCTGAGAAAGCGAAGATCGAACTGTCTTCCGCTCAGCAGACCGACGTTAACCTGCCGTACATCACTGCAGACGCGACCGGTCCAAAACACATGAACATCAAAGTGACTCGCGCCAAACTCGAGTCGCTGGTTGAAGATCTGGTTGCGCGCTCTATCGAACCGCTGAAAGTGGCGCTGAAAGACGCTGGCCTGTCGGTTTCCGACATTCAGGACGTGATCCTGGTGGGCGGCCAGACCCGTATGCCAATGGTGCAGAAGAAAGTCGCAGACTTCTTCGGCAAAGAGCCGCGTAAAGACGTGAACCCGGACGAAGCGGTTGCCGTGGGCGCTGCGGTACAGGGCGGCGTGTTGGCCGGTGATGTGAAGGACGTTCTGCTGCTGGACGTGACCCCGCTGTCGCTGGGTATCGAAACCATGGGCAGCGTGATGACGCCGCTGATCACCAAAAACACCACGATCCCGACCAAGCACAGCCAGGTGTTCTCTACTGCGGAAGACAACCAGTCTGCGGTGACCATCCACGTGCTGCAGGGTGAGCGTAAGCGCGCCAGCGATAACAAATCTCTGGGCCAGTTCAACCTGGACGGCATCCAGGCGGCACCGCGCGGCATGGCGCAGATCGAAGTGACCTTCGATATCGATGCCGACGGCATCCTGCACGTGTCTGCCAAAGACAAGAACACCGGCCGTGAGCAGAAGATCACCATCAAGGCATCTTCTGGCCTGAACGAAGACGAAATCCAGAAAATGGTGCGCGACGCCGAGCTGAACGCTGAAGCGGACCGCAAGTTCGAAGAGCTGGTGCAGACGCGTAACCAGGCGGATCACCTGATCCACGGCACGCGTAAGCAGCTGGAAGAAGCGGGCGACAAACTGCCGGCGGAAGACAAAACGGCGATCGAAGCAGCGCTGAAAGATCTGGAAGCGGCGGTGAAAGGCGAAGATAAAGCCGAGATCGAAGCGAAGACCCAGGCGTTGGTGCAGGTTTCCGGCAAACTGCTGGAAATGGCTCAGGCGCAGCAGGCTCAGCAGGGTGCTGACGCCGGCGCGGACAACGCGGCGCAGAAAGACGACGACGTGGTTGACGCCGAGTTCGAAGAAGTTAAAGACAAAAAATAATCGCCCTTAAGCGGGCACGGGGCGGCCGAGGTGCCGCTCCCGGAAACCAGCACGGGCGTCGAGGCAACTCTGCGCCCGTGCACGCATGTTAAGGGTAAGCGAAAGAATGGCGAAGAAAGACTATTACGAGATTCTCGGCGTCAGCAAGACGGCGGATGAACGTGAGATCAAAAAGGCGTACAAACGCCTGGCGATGAAATACCATCCTGACCGCAACCAGGAACAAGACGCCGAAACCAAGTTTAAAGAAGTTAAAGAAGCTTACGAAGTTCTGACCGACGACCAGAAACGCGCGGCCTACGACCAGTATGGGCACGCAGCCTTTGAACAGGGCGGCATGGGCGGCGGTGGCTTTGGCGGCGGCGCCGACTTCAGCGATATCTTTGGCGACGTGTTTGGCGACATCTTCGGCGGAGGCCGCCGTCAGCGCGCCAGCCGCGGTTCCGATCTGCGCTATAACATGGAGCTGACCCTCGAGGAAGCGGTACGTGGCGTCACCAAAGAGATCCGCATCCCGACGCTGGAAGAGTGCGACGTCTGCCACGGCAGCGGCGCCAAACCGGGCAGCTCGCCGGTCACCTGTCCAACCTGTCACGGCCAGGGCCAGGTGCAGATGCGTCAGGGCTTCTTCACCGTGCAGCAGGCGTGTCCGCACTGCCATGGCCGCGGTCAGATCATCAAAGATCCGTGCAACAAGTGCCATGGCCACGGCCGGGTAGAAAAATCCAAGACGCTGTCGGTGAAAATTCCGGCCGGCGTCGATACCGGCGACCGCATTCGCCTGGCGGGTGAAGGTGAAGCCGGCGAACACGGCGCACCGGCGGGCGATCTGTACGTTCAGGTGCAGGTGAAGGCGCACCCGATCTTCGAGCGTGAAGGCAACAACCTGTACTGTGAAGTGCCGATCAACTTCGCCATGGCGGCGCTGGGCGGCGAGATTGAAGTGCCGACGCTGGACGGCCGGGTGAAACTGAAGGTGCCTTCGGAGACCCAAACCGGCAAGCTGTTCCGCATGCGCGGCAAGGGCGTGAAATCGGTGCGTGGCGGCAGCCAGGGCGACCTGCTGTGCCGCGTGGTGGTGGAAACCCCGGTCAATCTGAACGACAAGCAGAAGCAACTGCTGCGTGAGCTGGAAGAGAGCCTGGGTGGCCCGTCCGGCGACAAGAACAGCCCGCGTTCGAAGAGCTTCTTCGACGGGGTGAAAAAGTTCTTTGACGATCTGACTCGCTAACCTGCTGTTTCTGTTGGCTTATGTGCGAACCCCGGGCTTCTGTCCCGGGGTTTTTATTTGCGCGCCGAACCGCTAATTCCACAACGTAAATGTGACTTATTCGTGCTTTTTATCGGTTTTTTCGAGCTGTTTAGCATTTATAAACTTATTTTTTCGAACTAAAACGCCCTCTATACTCACTTCATGACTGTGGTTCGCAGGGCGCTGCGCCTTGCACAGATTTGGAGAGACGTATTGTGACCAACATCATTCGTCAATTTTTACGTCAGGAAGCCGCGGGCGGTATCATTCTGATCGCGGCGGCGATCGTCGCCCTGATCATGGCCAACACCCCGGCGCAGGGGATCTATCAGGCATTCCTTAACCTGCCGGTGATGGTGAAGGTCGCTTCGCTGGAGATCGCTAAACCGCTGCTGCTGTGGATCAACGACGGGCTGATGGCCATCTTCTTCCTGGTGGTGGGGCTGGAGGTCAAGCGCGAGCTGATGCAAGGCTCACTGTCCGGGCGTGACAAGGCGGTGTTTCCGGCGATCGCCGCACTGGGCGGCATGTTGGCGCCGGCGCTGATTTACCTGCTGTTCAACGGCGCGGATGACGTCACCCGCCAGGGCTGGGCGATCCCGGCCGCGACCGACATCGCCTTTGCGCTGGGCGTCATGGCGCTGCTGGGCAACCGCGTGCCGACCAGCCTGAAAGTGTTCCTGCTGGCGTTGGCGATCATCGACGACCTGGGCGTGATTATCATCATCGCGCTGTTCTACACCCACGAAGTGTCGATGGTGGCGCTGGGCGTGGCGGCGGCGGCGACGGCGCTGCTGGCGGTGATGAACTGGCGAGGCGTGGGCAAGACCTCGCTGTACATGATAGTCGGCCTGGTGCTGTGGGTGGCGATCCTCAAGTCGGGGGTGCATGCGACGCTGGCCGGGGTGATCGTCGGCTTTATGATCCCGCTGAACGTGAAGAAGGGGCCATCGCCGTCGGAGACGCTGGAGCATGAGCTGCACCCGTGGGTGGCGTTCATGATACTGCCGCTGTTCGCTTTCGCCAACGCCGGGGTCTCTTTGCAGGGCGTATCGCTGGAGGGATTGACCTCGCTGCTGCCGGTCGGGATTGCGGCCGGCCTGTTTATCGGCAAGCCGTTGGGGATTTTCCTCTTCAGCCTGCTGGCGGTGAAAATGGGCATCGCCCGTTTGCCTGAAGGCATCGGCTTCAAACAGGTGTTTGCCGTTTCGGTGCTTTGCGGCATTGGTTTCACCATGTCGATTTTTATCGCCTCGCTGGCGTTCGGCGATGCGGATGCGGCGCTCAGCACCTATTCCCGCCTGGGGATCCTGTTGGGCTCCACCACTGCGGCGGTGGTAGGGTATGGATTACTGCGTCTGGCGTTGCCGCGCGTGCGTTAATCCTGAATGTGCCCGGTAAGGGCACATAATAAAATGGCTGGTCGGAGCTGTACGGTATAAAATATGTGCAGCTTCGGCCGTTCTTCGTTGGGACTAATGGGGCTATACGTTGTCTGAAGCAGGGAAAGGAAGTTTGTCGCTCGTCACGGCACACCGTTTGCCGCTGCGAAACGTTGTTAAGGAGAGCCGCTCGTGAGGATGTCGCATATCAACTTTAATCACCTTTACTATTTCTGGCAGGTCTGCAAGGCCGGTTCCGTGGTCGGTGCCGCCGAAGCGTTGTTTCTGACGCCGCAGACCATCACCGGCCAGATCAAAGCGCTGGAAGAGCGGTTGGACGGCAAGCTGTTCAAACGCCAGGGGCGCGGGTTGGTGCCTTCGGAGCTGGGGCAGTTGGTGTTCCGCTATGCCGACAAGATGTTTATGCTCAGCCAGGAAATGCTGGATATCGTCAACTACCGCAAAGAGTCCAACCTGTTGTTCGACGTCGGCGTAGCGGACGCGCTGTCGAAGCGGCTGGTCAGCCAGGTATTGGAAACGGCGGTGGTGGTGGACAACGAGCAGATCCACCTGCGTTGCTTTGAATCGACGCACGAGATGCTGCTGGAGCAGCTCAGCCAGCACAAGCTGGATATGATCCTGTCGGATTGCCCGGTGGACTCCAGCCAGCAGGAAGGGCTGTTCTCGCTGAAGCTGGGCGAGTGCGGCATCAGCTTTTTCTGTCGCCAGCCGGCGCCGGAGCTGCCGTTCCCGGCTTGTCTGGAGCAGCGCAAGCTGCTGATCCCCGGCCGCCGTTCGATGCTGGGGCGCAAGCTGCTCAACTGGTTCAATACGCAGGGCATTCAGGTGGAAATTCTGGGCGAGTTCGACGATGCGGCGCTGATGAAGGCCTTTGGCATGTACCACAATGCGATCTTCGTGGCGCCGACGCTGTATGCGCAGGATACCTACAACGATGACAACGTGGTGGAGATTGGGCGCATTGACAGCGTGCAGGAGGAGTATTACATCATCTTCGCCGAGCGCATGATCCAGCATCCGGCGGTGCAGCGCGTCTGCAACAAAGACTTCTCGGCGCTGTTTTCCTGCTAGAGGTTCACTGAACGCAGGACGTAAAAAAACCGGCCTGAGCCGGTTTTTTTATCAAGCAGATAACGAAATGCTTATTGCATTGCGTTGATGCGTGCAGTCAGGTTTGACTTATGACGCGCTGCTTTGTTTTTGTGGATCAGGCCTTTAGCTGCCTGACGGTCCACCAGTGGCTGCATTACCAGGAATGCATTTTGTGCTGCTTCTTTGTCGCCAGCTGCGATAGCTGCGTCTACCTTCTTGATGAAGGTACGCACCATTGAGCGACGGCTTGCGTTATGCTTGCGGCGTTTCTCAGACTGTACGGCGCGTTTCTTAGCTGATTTGATATTAGCCAAGGTCCAACTCCCAAATATATTCTATTGAGGACAATTCAAAGGCCGAGGAATATGCCCTTTTAGCCTTCGTTTGTCAATGGATTTGTGCAAATAAGCGCCGTTTGTACAGGCGGCACTCGCTACGTTGTGATGGCGCAGGATTTTACCAGCTTCGCTCTTGGGAATACAGTGTTTCGCGAGAAAATTCGCCAATGATTTGCCGCGGCGGGCGCAAGCCGTTGGCCGCGGTCGAGAATCGGCCCGGCGGCGCCGGATAAACTGCGGTGAAGCCGTTTCACGCGCAGATTATCTCCGGTATGGTATGTCTATTACATAAAGGCACCAATCGCGGGTTAACCTTACCGGCTGTACAAGGTATAATCCGCCGATTTCCACTGTTTTGAGCCAGCTATGGAGCTAATTCGCGGCATTCACAATATCCGGGCGCGCCACCATGGTTGCGTGCTCACCATCGGCAACTTTGACGGCGTGCATCGCGGCCATCAGGCGCTGCTGGAGCAGTTGAAGCAACAAGGGCAACGCCTCGGGCTGCCGGTGATGGTCATGATCTTTGAGCCGCAGCCGCTGGAGATGTTCGCCGCAGACAAGGCGCCGGCCCGTTTGACGCGCCTGCGCGACAAGGCCAACTATCTGGCGCAGGCGGGCGTTGATTACCTGCTGTGCGTCAAGTTCGATCCGCGTTTCGCCGCCAACACCGCGCAGGCGTTCGTCGCCGAGCTGCTGGTGGAAAAACTGGGCGTCAAATTCCTCATGGTGGGGGATGATTTTCGCTTTGGCGCCGGGCGTCAGGGCGATTTTCCGCTATTGCAGCAGGCCGGAAAAGAGTACGGCTTCGACGTGGTCAGCACCCCGACCTTCCGCGAAGGCGAGCGGCGCATCAGCAGCACCGCGATCCGCACTGCGCTGAGCGAGGACGATCTGCCGCTGGCGGAGACCCTGCTGGGCCACCCGTACAGCATTTCCGGGCGCGTGGTGCACGGCGACGAGCTGGGGCGCACCATCGGCTTCCCGACCGCCAATTTGCCGCTCAAGCGTCTGGTGGCGCCGGTGAAAGGAGTGTATGCGGTGGAAGTGTACGGCCTGGGGCCGAAGCCGCTGCCGGGCGTGGCCAATATCGGCACGCGCCCGACCGTCGCCGGCGTGCGCCAGCAGCTGGAAGTGCATCTGCTGGATGTCACAATGGATCTTTACGGGCGCCATATTGAGGTGGTGCTCCGCGCAAAATTGCGCAATGAACAGCGGTTTGCTTCGCTCGATGCCCTGAAGCAGCAAATCGCCAATGATGTGGTGACGGCCCGGAAGTTCTTCGGGCTACAGACACCGGTTTAATCTCTATAGCCGAAAACGGAACCGAGAATCTAATGAGTGACTACAAGAATACCCTGAACTTGCCGGAAACAGGGTTCCCGATGCGCGGCGATCTCGCCAAGCGCGAACCTGGCATGCTGCAACGTTGGTATGAACAGGATCTGTACGGGATTATTCGTACTGCCAAAAAGGGCAAAAAAACCTTCATTTTGCATGACGGCCCTCCGTATGCGAACGGCAGCATTCACATTGGTCACTCGGTTAACAAGATTCTCAAAGACATTATCATCAAGTCGAAAGGGATGGCCGGCTTCGACTCGCCTTATGTGCCGGGTTGGGATTGCCACGGCCTGCCGATCGAACTGAAGGTTGAGCAACTGTACGGCAAGCCGGGCGAGAAGCTGACGGCGGCCGAGTTTCGCCAGAAGTGCCGCGAATACGCGGCCGAGCAGGTTGAAGGCCAGAAGAAGGACTTCATCCGTCTGGGCGTGTTGGGCGACTGGGATCGTCCATACCTGACCATGGACTTCAAAACCGAAGCCAACATCATCCGCGCGCTGGGCAAGATCATCAGCAACGGGCACCTGCTGAAAGGCGCCAAGCCGGTTCACTGGTGCACCGACTGCGGCTCGTCGCTGGCGGAAGCGGAAGTGGAGTATTACGACAAGACTTCGCCGTCGATCGACGTGTCCTTCCATGCGGCCGACGCGGCTGCCGTGGCGGCCAAGTTCGGCGTGAGCCACTTCAACGGCGCCATTTCGCTGGTTATCTGGACCACCACGCCGTGGACCTTGCCGGCCAACCGCGCGATCTCGCTGCACCCGGACTTCACCTATCAACTGGTGCAGGTTGACGGCCAGTGCCTGATCCTGGCGGCCGAACTGGTGGAAAGCGTGATGAAACGCGCCGGCATCACCGAGTGGACGGTGCTGGGCAGCTGCAAAGGTGCCGATCTGGAGCTGTTGCGCTTCAAACACCCGTTCATGGACTTCGACGTGCCGGCGATCCTCGGCGAGCACGTGACGCTGGACGCCGGTACCGGTGCGGTGCATACCGCGCCGGGCCACGGCCCGGACGACTTCGTGATCGGCCAGAAATACGGCCTGGAAGTGGCCAACCCGGTAGGGCCGAACGGCTGCTACCTGACCGGCACCTACCCGCTGCTGGACGGCAAGTTCGTCTTCAAGGCCAACGATCTGATCGTCGATCTGCTGCGTGACAAAGGCGCGCTGCTGCACGTCGAGAAGTTCCTGCACAGCTATCCGTGCTGCTGGCGCCACAAGACGCCGATCATCTTCCGCGCCACGCCGCAATGGTTCATCAGCATGGATCAGAAAGGCCTGCGTCAGCAGTCGCTGGAAGAGATCAAGGGCGTGCAGTGGATCCCGGATTGGGGCCAGGCGCGCATCGAAATGATGGTGGCCAACCGCCCGGACTGGTGCATCTCGCGTCAGCGCACCTGGGGCGTGCCGATGTCGCTGTTCGTGCATAAAGAGACCGAGCAGCTGCACCCGCGCAGCGTTGAGCTGATGGAAGAAGTGGCCAAGCGCGTCGAGCAAGACGGCATTCAGGCCTGGTGGGATCTGGACGCGGCCGACATCCTCGGCGCGGAAGCCGCCGACTACGTGAAAGTGCCGGATACGCTGGACGTGTGGTTCGATTCCGGTTCCACCCACGCCTCGGTTGTCGACGTGCGCCCTGAGTTTAACGGCCACGGCGCCGACATGTATCTGGAAGGCTCCGACCAACACCGCGGCTGGTTCATGTCATCGCTGATGATTTCCACCGCGATGAAGGGCAAGGCGCCGTACAAGGAAGTGCTGACCCACGGCTTCACCGTCGACGGCCAGGGCCGCAAGATGTCCAAGTCGATCGGCAATACCGTCAGCCCGCAGGACGTGATGAACAAGCTGGGCGGCGACATTCTGCGTCTGTGGGTGGCGTCGACCGATTACACCGGCGAGATCGCGGTGTCCGACGAGATCCTCAAGCGTTCCGCCGACGCTTACCGCCGCATCCGCAACACCGCGCGCTTCCTGCTGGCCAACCTGAACGGGTTTGAGCCAAGCACCGATTGCGTGGCGCCGGAAGACATGGTGGTGCTGGATCGCTGGGCGGTCGGCCGCGCGCTGGCGGCGCAGCAGGATATCGAGCAGGCTTACGCCAACTACGATTTCCACGAAGTGGTGCAGCGCCTGATGCAGTTCTGCTCGGTCGAGATGGGCTCCTTCTACCTGGATATCATCAAGGATCGTCAGTACACCGCCAAGAGCGACAGCGTCGCTCGCCGCAGCTGCCAGACCGCGCTGTATCACATCGTCGAAGCGCTGGTGCGCTGGATGGCGCCTATCATGTCGTTCACCGCAGACGAGATCTGGGGCTTCATGCCGGGCAAACGCGCGCAGTACGTGTTCACTGAAGAGTGGTACGACGGTCTGTTCGGGCTGGCGGAAGGCGAGCCGATGAACGACGCTTTCTGGGCTGAGCTGCTGAAAGTGCGCGGTGAAGTGAACAAGGTGCTGGAGCAGGCGCGTGCCGACAAACGCCTCGGCGGTTCGCTGGAAGCGGCGGTGACGCTGTATGCCGACAGCGAGTTGGCGGCGCGTCTGAACAGCCTGCAGGATGAGCTGCGCTTTGTGTTGTTGACCTCTGCGGCAAGCGTTGCGCCATTGGCGGAGGCGCCGGCCGACGCGCAGGCCTCCGAGCTGCTGAAAGGGCTGAAGATCGCCTTCAGCACGGCGCCAGGTGAGAAGTGCCCGCGCTGCTGGCATTACACCACCGATATCGGCCTGGTGGCGGAGCATGCAGACATCTGCGGCCGCTGTGTGAGCAACGTCGCCGGTGACGGCGAGAAGCGTAACTTTGCCTGAGAACTTGCGCCTGATGAGTAAACCAATTTGTTCGACCGGCCTGCGTTGGCTGTGGGTTGTAGTGGCGGTGCTGGCGCTGGATTTCGGCAGCAAACAGTGGATCCTCGCTAACTTTACGCTGGGCCAGTCCCAGCCGTTGATCCCGTCGTTCAACCTGTTTTACGCGCGCAACTACGGCGCCGCGTTCAGCTTCCTGGCCGACCATGGCGGTTGGCAGCGTTGGTTCTTTGCCGGCATCGCCATCGCCATCGTCGCGGTGCTGCTGGTGATGATGTACCGCAGCACCGCGCAGCAGAAGCTGAACAACATCGCCTACGCCTTTATTATCGGCGGGGCGTTGGGCAACCTGTTCGATCGCCTGTGGCACGGTTTCGTGGTCGACTTCATCGACTTCTACGTCGGTGATTGGCACTACCCGACCTTCAATCTGGCGGACAGCTTTATCTGCGTGGGTGCGGCGATGATCGTGCTGGAAGGTTTCCTGTCGCCGGCGAGCAAAGGCGCAAAGAGTAAAGGTGAGTAATATGACGGCTCAGGTTATCAGTGACAGCGCGGTGCTGGTTCACTTTACGCTGAAACTGGAAGACGGTTCGACCGCCGAATCCACCCGCAGCAGCGGCAAACCGGCGCTGTTCCGTCTGGGTGACGGCAGCCTGTCGGCGCCGCTGGAAGAGCAACTGCTCGGCCTGCGCGCGGGCGACAAGTGCGCCTTTACCCTGCAGCCGGAAGCGGCGTTCGGCGCGGAGAACCCGGATCTGGTTCAGTTCTTCTCGCGCCGCGACTTCGCGGAAACCGGCGTACCGGACGTGGGCACCATCATGCTGTTTACCGCCATCGACGGCAGTGAAATGCCGGGCGTGGTGCGCGCGGTGGCGGAGGATTCGATCACCGTCGATTTCAACCATCCGCTGGCGGGCCATCCGGTGACCTTCGACATCGAAGTGCTGGAGATTGATCCGCAGCAGGAGGAGACGCATGCAAATATTGCTGGCTAACCCGCGCGGCTTCTGCGCCGGGGTTGATCGTGCGATCAGCATCGTGGAACGTGCGCTGGAGCTGTACGGTGCGCCGATCTACGTGCGACATGAAGTGGTGCACAACCGCTACGTGGTCGACAGCCTGCGTGAGCGCGGCGCCGTGTTTATCGAAGAGATCGCCGAAGTGCCGGACGGCTCTATCCTGATCTTTTCGGCGCACGGCGTTTCTCAGGCGGTGCGCGCCGAAGCCAAGGCGCGCGATCTGACCATGCTGTTCGACGCCACCTGTCCGCTGGTGACCAAGGTGCATATGGAAGTGGCGCGCGCCAGCCGCCGCGGCACCGAAGCGATTCTGATCGGTCACGCCGGGCACCCGGAGGTGGAAGGCACCATGGGCCAGTACAGCAACCCGCAGGGCGGCATGTACCTGGTCGAGTCGCCGGAAGACGTGTGGAAGCTGCAGGTGAAAGACGAAAACAACCTGTGCTTCATGACGCAGACCACGCTGTCGGTGGATGATACCTCGGACGTGATCGACGCGCTGCGTCAGCGTTTCCCGAATATTATCGGTCCGCGCAAGGATGACATTTGCTACGCCACCACCAACCGTCAGGAAGCGGTGCGCAACCTGGCTGGCGATGCGGACGTGGTGCTGGTGGTGGGGTCGAAGAACTCCTCCAACTCTAACCGTCTGGCGGAACTGGCGCAGCGCGTCGGCAAACCGGCTTATCTGATCGATTCGGCGGCGGATATTCAGGAAAGCTGGCTGAGCGAAGCGCGCAATATCGGCGTTACCGCCGGCGCCTCGGCACCGGATGTGCTGGTGCAGGAGGTGATCTCCCGCCTGAAAGCGCTGGGCGGCCTGGACGTGCATGAAATCAGCGGGCGTGAAGAGAACATCGTGTTCGAAGTGCCGAAAGAGCTACGCGTGGACGTCCGTCAGATTGACTGAGGTGCGTGAGTGAATGACAACGGGGAGCTTAGGCTTCCCGTTTTTTTTTGGAATGCCAACGGCATTAAAAATAAAATGCTGAGTATATTCAAATTTTCTGCTAACTAAAGTCAAATTTATTCTGAGTATTTGAAGTAGCGGTGGCGTCATTAAATATATAGGCTGAATGAAGTCATTAAATAGAATATCATTAGGCTGCAATCTAAATAGGGCCTGGTGTCGTCAACGTGATTACAATAATTACAATAGTAGTCTTGCAGATGTTTCTTATTTTATTCTTGTCGAATCTGTTCTAGGTCGTTTAATCCTCTCTCCTTTAAATAGAGCTTCATATGCTCCAGCAATCGCCGGACTTTTAATGGCTGGATCTCCCGTCGCGGCATAATGGCATAGCAATTAATTTCCGGTAATCGCCAGTCGGGCAATATTTCAATCAGCTCGCCGCTGCGCAACTCTCGCTCGACGTTGGCGAAGAAATTGCGAATGATGCCTTTGCCGGTCAGCGCCAGCTCCTTCATCGCCATGCCGCTGTTGGTGAACAGTCGCCCGGTCATGCGCATGCGGTGCTCGCCGCCGTCGCGATGGATCAGGCGAACAAACTGCGGATTGCCGAGCGGCGTAAAGGTGACCCAATGATGATGGGTCAGCGCCTGCGGCGAATCCGGCACCCCGTGGTGTGCCAGGTAGGCCGGGGAAGCGCACAGCACTTCGCGGCAGCGCGCCAGCCGCGTTGAGACGTAGCTGGAGTCAGCCAGCGCGCCGCCGCGTATTGCCAGATCGATGCGTTGCGCGATGAGGTCTATTCTCTCATCGTGGATTTCCAACCGCAGCGTGATGCGCGGGTGTTCGTCGAGGAAGCTCTGCAGCGCCGGCACCAGATAATGGGTGGCGAATTCGGTCGAGGTGGCGACGCGCAGTTCACCGACCAGCTCGCCGCGCAGCGCGGCGATCCGCTGTTGCCCGCGCTCGGCGGCGTGGATCATCAGCAGACAATCTTCATAAAAGCACAATCCGGCTTCGGTCAGGCTCAATGAGCGCGTCGATCGCAACAGTAATTGAATGCCCAGATGTTCCTCCAGCTGGCGAATATGCTGGCTGACGGCCGATGTCGTCATGCCCAATTCTTTTGCCGCCATGCTGAATGCGCCACAATCGACCACTTTTGAGAAAATGGCCATGCGTTTTAAAATATTGCTCATAGTTTGTTAAGCACAACTTAACCTAGATTGTGAGTTATACGGGCTAATAATATAGCACCATCTTTCCTATATTGCCTGAAGCATATAAACGACGGGCTGATTATTATTTTTCATGCGCTTTATCTCTTTTTGATAAATCTTATTGCGCTTGCCAATAATACACCCGCGCCACATCGCAACAGGAGCTCATTGTGGATAGCGCACAGAAAAAAGAAGAAATAGCATTAAAAATCCTACGTGAATTATTGCAATATCGACGTCGCCTCATTGCCGACGATGCTTCTCTGGCTGAAGAAGAGCGGCAGGTCACTCAGGTGCAATTGCCGCGCATTCGGGCATTCATTGAAAACGACCAGCGCATCGAATTCGTGCTGCCGGCTTTTCCGACCAAGTCACCCAACGCCAATAAGGTGATAGGCGCGGCGCCGGACATGGCGGAGCGGCTGTCGCTGATCTTCCTCAACTCGCTGTGCCAGCGCATTCAACTCTATTACCCGCCGGGCGCGCATATCGTTATCTGTTCCGACGGCCACGTGTTCGGCGATCTGATCCGCGTCAGCGACGAAGCGATCAACCATTATCAACGTGAGATTGAAAGCCTGCTGCATGAAGTAGGCGCAACCCACCTGAGCGTGTTCAACCTCGGCGATGTCAAAGGCCTGGCGGAGCATACCGATGACTACGATCTGCTGCGCCGGCTGTTGGTGGACGGCTATGCCGAATCGGAAGAGGCGATCAAGCGCCAGCTGATGCAGGACGAGCAGGGATTAATGCTGTATCGCGCCATCACGCGCTTCTTGTATGAAGACAGCCAGCTGCCGGGCTACAGCGGTTCCAACGCCGCGCTGCAAAAAGACGCCAAACGGCGCGCCTGCGGCGTTATCCAGCGCAGCTGGGCCTGGGGCAACCTGCTGGCCCAGCATTTCCCGGCGGCGATCCGCCTGTCGATTCACCCGCAGCCGGCCGACAGCCTGAAGATAGGCATCCACATGATGCCGACCAAAGACGACTGGCTGACGCCGTGGCATGGCGTGGCAGCCAACGTGAACGGCCAGTTCGTGCTGATGAAGCGTAAAGATGCGCAGAGCCTGAACGGCGAATTGGTGGAGATCCGCGGCACGCCGAGCCATTACCTGATCGAACAACCGCAGATGGCCTGAGGCCGCTGCAGGCTTTTGCGCCCGAAATCCTGGCGGACGCGTTTTTGACGGCACGTTGCCGTGTGAGCAGCACATTCGATGCAAGGAGAATCACCGATGAATAACCAACCGCTTAATTGCCATATTCAACCGAATACCCCGTTTGGCGCGATCCTGACGCCGCAGCATCCGGGGCAAAAGATCGGCGAACTGCCGGTGGCAGCGCTGCGGGCGCTGGCGCAGGAGCATCACTTGCTGGTGCTGCGCGGATTCGACTCCGGTTTCAGTGATGGGGAGGTTCTGACGCGCTACGCCGAGCAGTGGGGCGAGATCATGATGTGGCCGTTTGGCGCGGTGCTGGACGTGAAGGAACATCCGGACGCCAAGGATCATATTTTCGACAGCAGCTACGTCCCGCTGCATTGGGATGGCATGTATAAGCCGACTATTCCCGAGTTCCAGCTGTTCCACTGCGTGGCGGCTCCGTCGCCGGACGAAGGCGGGTGCACGACCTTCGTCGACACCACGCGCTTGCTGGCCAATACGGACGAAGCGTTGCTGGATCAGTGGCTGTCGGTCTCGATCACCTACCGCATCAAGCAGGTGGTGCATTACGGCGGTGAAGTCTGTTCGCCGCTGGTGGTGCAGCACCCGAACGGCAGGGGCTTGATCATGCGCTACAATGAACCGCCGACGGAGGGGAAAAAATTCCTCAATCAACATGCGCTGGAATATCACGGCGTGCCGGAACAACAGCAGGAACAGTTCCACCACACTCTGCAGCAGCATCTGTACGATCCGCGTCACTATTATGCCCACCAATGGCAACAGGGCGACGTGGTGGTGGCGGACAACTTCTCGCTGTTGCACGGCCGCGAGGGCTTTACCGCCCGTTCCGCGCGTCATTTGCAGCGCGTGCATATTCAGAGCAACCCGGTGTGCGCCAATCTGGCGCTGAAGCCGGCTAACGCAGAAGCGTAAAGGAGCATTATGGCAAGGATATTGATGGCGGCAGTCGCCACTCCGGGGCACGTTTACCCGATGTTGGCCATCGCTCGCCACCTGATTGCCCAAGGGCATCAGGTGCGGGTGATGACCGGCGCGCTGTTCCGCGAACGCGCCGAGGCGGTGGGCGCGAGCTTCGTGCCGTTCGACGCGCAGGTGGATTTCGATTACCGCCACCTGGAGCAGCACTTCCCCGAGCGCGCCGCCCTGCCGCCGGGCAATGCACAGATGGCGCTGGCGCTGAAAGATTTCTTCGCCGCGCCGATCCCGCTGCTGGATCGGCAACTGCGTGCGACTATCGCTGCCGAAGACACCGATCTGCTGATGGTGGAGAACTGCTTCTACGGCGTGCTGCCGCTGCTGCAGTCCGCCGAACGGCCGCCGGTCTTCGGTATCGGGGTCACGCCGCTGTCGTATTCCTCGCGCGACGCCATTTTCTATGGCCCGCGCATCCCGCCGGCGCTGCTGCCGCAGGCGCTGACCCGTGAGCAGCTGGTGGATGAAGAAACGCGCGTGCTGCTCGATGAGGTGCAGCAGAGCTTCGATGTGGCGCTGGTGCAGGCGGGGGGACGGGCGCTGGATCGCCCGTTCACCGATGCGTTGATCGGCGGCTGCGAGCGTTTCCTGCAGTTGGCCACCACGGCGCTGGAATATGAGCGCGACGACCTGCCGAGCGGCGTGCGCTTCGTCGGGCCGCTGCGCAGCGGTGGTCAACCGGCCGCGGAAGAGGCGCTGTGGGAGGAGGACGATCGTCGGCCGTTGGTGATCGTGTCTCAGGGCACGCTGGCCAATGTCGATCTGCATCAGCTGATCGTGCCGACGCTGCAGGCGCTGGCGCATCTGCCGGTGCGGGTGTTGGCCACCACCGGCGGGCGGGCGACCGAAGGGCTGATGGACGCGCTGCCGGCCAATGCCAGAGTGCGGGAGTTTATCTCCTTCGAACGCTGGTTGCCGGAGACGGCGCTGCTGATCACTAACGGCGGTTACGGCTCGATCAACTATGCGCTGAACAGCGGCGTGCCGCTGATCGTCGCCGGCACCGGCGAAGACAAACTGGAGGCGGCCGCGCGCGTGGTCGCCGCCGGCTGCGGCATCAGCCTGCACACCAGCACGCCAAGCCCTGAACAGATCCTGGCGGCGGCGACGCGCATTCTGCAGCAGCCGATCTATCGCCAGCGCGCGGCACTGGTGCGTGAGGACTATGCCCGCCACGATGCGCTGACGGCGATCGCCAACGAAGTGGCCGCCATTACCGCCTGACCTCGCTGTGATCCTTTCTCCAGGCGCCGTTTTCGGCGCCTTTTTTCTGCATTTTTTTGCCATGGAAACTGCATGATTATGTACAATCGTCGCAGGCCGCCAAATCGGTTGAATGTTAATCTCACGACAGCGCCGCTGATGAAAACGGGGGAATATCATAATTTTCTAATTATGAAATGAATCCTCTGGCGGCGCTGCAGCGGGGCAGTTACCCTGAATCGATAGCCTAATGGGATAGGCGTCAAATCAAGAAGAGAGCAAGCATGAGTGATTCACAAATCCGCATTGCGATTGCGGGCGCCGGCGGCCGGATGGGCCGCCAGTTGATCCAGGCGGTGCAGCAGGCGGAAGGCGTGGTGTTGGGCGCGGCGCTGTCGCGCCCGGGTTCAAGCCTGATCGGCGTCGACGCCGGCGAGCTGGCGGGCATTGGCGCGCTGGGCGTTAAGGTAAGCGACAGCCTGGAGAAAGTGGCGAGCGAGTTCGACATTTTGATCGACTTCACCCGCCCGGAAAGCACCCGGAACTACCTGGATTTTTGCGTGGCGCACCACAAGGCGATGGTGATTGGCACCACCGGCTTCGATGACGCCGGCAAGCAGGCGATCCGCGCTGCGGCGCAGCATATCGGCATCGTGTTCGCCGCCAACTTCAGCGTCGGCGTCAACCTGGTGCTGAAACTGCTGGAGAAGGCCGCGCAGGTGATGGGCGACTATACCGATATCGAAATCGTCGAGGCGCACCACCGCCACAAAGTGGATGCGCCGTCGGGCACGGCGTTGGCGATGGGCGAAGCGATCGCCGGCGCGCTGGGGCGCGATCTGAAAAGCTGTGCGGTCTATGCGCGCGAAGGCCATACCGGCGAACGCGATCCCCAAAGCATCGGCTTTGCCACCATTCGCGCCGGCGACATCGTCGGCGAGCACACCGCAATGTTCGCCGACATCGGTGAACGGGTGGAAATTACCCATAAGGCTTCCAGCCGTATGACTTTTGCCAGCGGTGCGGTGCGCGCGGCTTCCTGGCTGCATAACCGGGATAAAGGTTTATTTGATATGCGCGACGTGTTGAATTTGGACCAGTTATAATTGATTTGCATACCATCGTGATGTGGTTGTATTGATCATAATGCTATGATAATCGGGCAATAATTTTATTGTCCTTTTTTTTAACATGATAAATATCGTGTTGATTTTATTTCATTACCAAAGCTGTCATTTATCTGTGTTTACTTTGCTAATCATCTCCTTTTTTTCCACCCTCGGCTTTTTTAGCGTCTTTTTTGTCCCATTCCGGCGCTATTTTCCGTCATTCTTCCCCGCAACCGTTTTCCAGCCCCGGTTTTCTGTGTTTTTATCGGCGCTCAAGCCGCATGAGCGCCGAGAACTGCAAAAATAAAACAAAAAACGGCAGTTTGGGTAGACAAGCCAGGCACTCATCATTAAAATGCGCCCAATTTGCCAAAAATTGGCCTCGCGGACGGTTTTTGCATTGATTTAGATCGCGATATCTGAATTAATATGCAAATATTGTGATTGATTATTCCTTGGAGGGTGTTTTGATAAAGTCAGCGCTATTGGTTCTGGAAGACGGAACCCAATTCCACGGTCGGGCCATCGGGGCAGAGGGAACGGCAGTGGGGGAAGTGGTCTTCAATACGTCGATGACCGGTTATCAAGAAATCCTCACTGATCCTTCCTATTCCCGCCAGATCGTTACTCTTACTTATCCTCATATCGGCAATGTCGGCACCAATGCTTCCGACGAAGAATCCTCCGCAGTACACGCCCAAGGCCTCGTCATTCGCGACCTCCCGCTGATCGCCAGCAACTACCGCAACGAAGAAAGCCTGTCCGACTACCTCAAGCGTCACAACATCGTGGCGATCGCCGATATCGATACCCGCAAATTGACCCGCCTGCTGCGCGAGAAGGGCGCCCAGAACGGCTGCATCATCGCCGCCGATTCGCCGGACGCCGCGCTGGCCCTGGCCAAGGCGCAAGGTTTCCCGGGGTTGAAGGGCATGGATCTGGCGAAAGAGGTCACCACCCAAGAGGCCTACAGCTGGCAGCAAGGCAGCTGGACGCTTGAAGGCGACCTGCCCGAAGCCAAAACCGCCGCGGAACTGCCGTTCCACGTGGTGGCTTACGACTACGGCGCCAAGCGCAACATCCTGCGCATGCTGGTGGATCGCGGCTGCCGCCTGACCGTGGTGCCGGCGCAGACCCCGGCCGACGAGGTGCTGAAAATGAATCCGGACGGCATCTTCCTGTCCAACGGCCCGGGCGATCCGGAGCCGTGCGACTACGCCATCACCGCCATCAAACAGTTCCTGGAAACCGACATTCCGGTGTTCGGCATCTGCCTGGGCCACCAGCTGCTGGCGCTGGCCAGCGGGGCGAAAACCATGAAGATGAAGCTCGGCCACCACGGCGGCAACCACCCGGTGAAGGATCTGGACAACAACACCGTGATGATCACCGCGCAGAACCACGGCTTTGCGGTAGATGAGAACAATCTGCCGGCGAACCTGCGCGTGACGCACAAATCGCTGTTCGACCACACGGTGCAGGGCATTCACCGCACCGACAAAGCGGCGTTCAGCTTCCAGGGGCACCCGGAAGCCAGCCCAGGCCCGCACGATGCCGCGCCGCTGTTCGATCACTTTATCGAACTGATTGAGACTTACCGTTCTAACGCCAAATAATCAGGAGCAGTAAAAAATGCCAAAACGTACAGACATAAAAAGCATCCTGATCCTCGGCGCTGGCCCGATCGTTATCGGCCAGGCGTGTGAGTTCGACTACTCGGGTGCCCAGGCGTGTAAAGCGCTGCGCGAAGAGGGTTACCGCGTCATTCTGGTCAACTCCAACCCGGCGACCATCATGACCGACCCAGAAATGGCCGACGCCACCTACATCGAGCCGATCCACTGGGAAGTGGTGCGCAAGATCATCGAAAAAGAGCGCCCGGATGCGGTGCTGCCGACCATGGGCGGCCAGACGGCGCTGAACTGCGCGCTGGAACTGGAGCGTCAGGGCGTGCTGGCCGAGTTCGGCGTTACTATGATCGGCGCCACCGCCGATGCGATTGACAAGGCCGAAGACCGTCGCCGTTTCGACGTGGCGATGAAGAAAATCGGTTTGGATACCGCGCGTTCCGGCATCGCGCACACCATGGAAGAAGCGCTGGCGGTGGCCGCTGACGTCGGTTTCCCGTGCATCATCCGTCCTTCCTTTACCATGGGCGGCACCGGCGGCGGCATCGCCTACAACCGCGAAGAGTTCGAAGAGATCTGCGAACGCGGCCTGGATCTGTCGCCGACCAACGAGCTGCTGATCGATGAATCGCTGATCGGTTGGAAAGAGTACGAGATGGAAGTGGTGCGTGATAAGAACGACAACTGCATCATCGTCTGCTCCATCGAAAACTTCGACGCCATGGGCATCCACACCGGCGACTCGATCACCGTCGCGCCGGCCCAGACCCTGACCGACAAGGAATACCAAATCATGCGCAACGCCTCGATGGCGGTGCTGCGTGAGATCGGCGTCGAAACCGGCGGCTCCAACGTGCAGTTCTCGGTCAACCCGAAAACCGGCCGCCTGATCGTTATCGAAATGAACCCGCGCGTGTCGCGCTCTTCGGCGCTGGCGTCGAAAGCCACCGGCTTCCCGATCGCCAAGATCGCCGCCAAGCTGGCGGTGGGCTACACCCTCGATGAGCTGATGAACGACATCACCGGCGGCCGCACCCCGGCGTCGTTCGAACCGTCCATCGACTACGTCGTGACCAAGATCCCGCGCTTCAACTTCGAGAAGTTCGCCGGCGCCAACGATCGCCTGACCACCCAGATGAAGTCGGTCGGCGAAGTGATGGCCATCGGCCGCACCCAGCAGGAATCGCTGCAAAAAGCGCTGCGCGGTCTGGAAGTGGGCGCCACCGGCTTCGATCCGAAAGTGAGCCTGGACGATCCGGAAGCGCTGACCAAAATCCGCCGCGAGCTGAAAGACGCCGGTTCCGACCGCATCTGGTACATCGCCGACGCCTTCCGCGCCGGTTTGTCGGTAGACGGCGTGTTCAACCTGACCAACGTCGACCGTTGGTTCCTGGTGCAGATTGAAGAGCTGGTGCGCCTGGAAGAGCAGGTGGCCGAGGCGGGCATCAACGGCCTGAACAAAGAGTTCCTGCGCACTCTGAAGCGCAAAGGCTTCGCCGATGCGCGTCTGGCCAAGCTGGCCGGCGTCGCCGAGAGCGAAATTCGCAAGCTGCGCCACAGCTACGGTTTGCATCCGGTGTATAAGCGCGTGGATACCTGCGCGGCGGAATTCGCCACCGACACCGCCTATATGTACTCCACCTATGAAGAAGAGTGCGAGTCCAACCCGACCAACGACCGGCCGAAAGTGATGGTGCTGGGCGGCGGGCCGAACCGTATCGGCCAGGGCATCGAGTTTGACTACTGCTGCGTGCACGCTTCGCTGGCGCTGCGTGAAGACGGCTACGAGACCATCATGGTCAACTGTAACCCGGAAACCGTCTCCACCGACTACGACACCTCAGACCGCCTGTACTTTGAGCCGGTAACGCTGGAAGACGTGCTGGAAATCGTGCGCATCGAGAAGCCGAAGGGCGTGATCGTGCAGTATGGCGGCCAGACTCCGCTGAAGCTGGCGCGCGAGCTGGAAGCCGCAGGCGTGCCGGTTATCGGCACCAGTCCGGACGCCATCGACCGCGCCGAAGACCGCGAGCGCTTCCAGCAGGCGGTCAACCGTCTGGGCCTGAAGCAACCGGCCAACGCCACCGTGACCGCCATCGAACAGGCGGTGGAGAAGGCGGCGGCCATCGGCTATCCGCTGGTGGTGCGTCCTTCCTACGTGCTGGGCGGCCGGGCGATGGAAATCGTTTACGACGAAACCGACCTGCGCCGCTACTTCCAGACTGCGGTCAGCGTATCCAACGATGCGCCGGTGCTGCTGGATCGCTTCCTGGACGACGCGGTGGAAGTGGACGTCGATGCTATCTGCGACGGCGAGCGCGTGCTGATTGGCGGCATCATGGAGCACATCGAGCAGGCGGGCGTGCACTCCGGCGACTCCGCGTGTTCGCTGCCGGCGTACACCCTGAGCCAGGAAATTCAGGACGTGATGCGTCGCCAGGTGGAGAAACTGGCGTTCGAGCTGCAGGTGCGCGGCCTGATGAACGTGCAGTTCGCGGTGAAAGACAACGAAGTCTACCTGATTGAAGTCAACCCGCGTGCCGCGCGCACCGTGCCGTTCGTGTCCAAAGCGACCGGCGTGCCGCTGGCCAAAGTGGCCGCGCGCGTGATGGCGGGCAAAACGCTGGTCGAGCAGGGCGTGACCGAAGAGATCATCCCGCCGTACTATTCGGTGAAAGAAGTGGTGCTGCCGTTTAACAAATTCCCGGGCGTCGACCCGATTCTGGGGCCGGAAATGCGCTCTACCGGGGAAGTGATGGGCGTGGGCCGCACCTTCGCGGAAGCCTTCTCCAAAGCGATGCTGGGCAGCAACTCGGGCATGAAGAAGCAGGGCCGCGCGCTGCTGTCGGTGCGCGAAGGCGATAAAGCCCGCGTGGTCGATTTGGCCGCCAGCCTGCTGAAGCAGGGCTTCGAGCTGGACGCCACCCACGGCACCGCGGTGGTGCTGGGCGAAGCGGGCATCAACCCGCGCCTGGTCAACAAGGTGCACGAAGGGCGTCCGCACATTCAGGACCGTATCAAGAACGGCGAGTACACCTACATCGTCAACACCACGGCAGGCCGTCAGGCGATTGAGGACTCCAAGCTGATTCGCCGCAGCGCACTGCAGTACAAGGTGCACTACGACACCACGCTGAACGGCGGCTTCGCCACCGCGATGGCGCTGAAAGCGGATCCGACCGAGCAGGTGACGTCGGTACAGGAAATGCACGCGCGCATCGGCAAGTAACCGCGCGATAACGCAACGTAAGGGGCGCTGCAGATGCAGCGCCCTTTTTTATTCAGCGAATTTGTCGGCTGGCGTTAAAAATTTCCGCTATCAATCAGTGGGCAAACTGTCACTCTGTGTGATTGGTATATGCTTGGTGTATTGGCAAGGAACGAAGGAACGACGATAACAATGATTCTGATAATTTATGCTCACCCGTATCCCCGGCATTCGCATGCCAATCACCGCCTGCTGCAGGCGGTGAAGGATCTCCCCGAGGTGGAGGTGCGCTCGCTGTATGAGCTGTACCCCGATTTCAATATCGACATCAACGCCGAGCAGCGGGCGGTGGAGCGCGCCGACCTGGTGGTGCTGCAACATCCGATGCAGTGGTACAGCTTCCCGCCGTTGTTGAAGCTGTGGATCGACAAAGTGCTGGAGCACGGCTGGGCCTACGGCCACGACGGCAATGCGCTGGTGGGTAAAGACTGCCTGTGGGCAGTGACCAGCGGCGGCGACGAGCACCACTTCGAGCTGGGCGACTTCCCCAACTTCGCCGCGCTGGCGCAGCCGCTACAGGCCACGGCGATCTATTGCGGCATGACCTGGCTGCCTTATTTCGCCGTGCACAATACCTTTACCTGCAACGAGCCGGCGCTGCTCGCCGCCGGCGAAGCCTACCGCCAGCGGCTGGTCGACTACCTGATGGAACATGCCGAAGCGGAAACCCGGGAGGCCAGCCATGGATAATCACCACATGATGATCGAAGGGCTGATCTACCTCGGCTCCGCGGCGCTGTTTGTGCCGATCGCGGTGCGCCTGGGACTGGGCTCGGTGCTCGGTTACCTGATCGCCGGCTGCATCATTGGCCCCTGGGGGCTGAAGCTGGTGTCGGACGCCGAATCGATCCTGACCTTCGCCGAGATCGGCGTGGTGCTGATGCTGTTTATCATCGGCCTGGAGCTGGATCCTAAACGGCTGTGGACGCTGCGTGCCTCGGTGTTCGGCGGCGGCAGCATTCAGATGGTGGGCTGCGGCCTGGCGCTGAGCGCCTTCTGTTACTTCCTTGGCCTTAACTGGAAGGTGGCGTTGCTGATTGGCCTGACGCTGGCGCTCTCATCCACCGCCATTGCCATGCAGGCGATGAGCGAACGCAATCTGACGCCGTCGCCGATCGGCCGCAGCGCGTTTGCGGTGCTGCTGTTCCAGGATATCGCGGCGATCCCGCTGGTGGCGATGATCCCGCTGCTGGCCAGCAGCGGCGCCACCACCACGCTGGGCGCTTTCATGCTGTCGGCGGCCAAGGTGGTGGGCGCGTTGACGATGGTGGTGTTGCTCGGCCGCTACGTCACCCGTCCGCTGCTGCACTTCGTCGCCCGTTCGGGCATGCGCGAAGTGTTCAGCGCCGTGGCGTTGTTCCTGGTGTTCGGCTTCGGCATCCTGCTGGAGATGGCCGGGCTGTCGATGGCGATGGGGGCGTTCCTCGCCGGGGTGCTGTTGGCGAGCTCGGAATACCGCCACGCGCTGGAGAGCGATATTCAGCCGTTCAAGGGGTTGCTGCTGGGGCTGTTCTTCATCGGCGTCGGCATGTCGATCGACTTCGGCACGCTGTTCCATCATCCGTTGCTGATCGCCTCGCTGCTGCTGGGCTTTATGTTGATCAAGGCGGCGTTGCTGTGGCTGATTGGGCCGCTGCTCGGCGTGCCGAAGCGCCAGCGCGGCCTGTTCGCCATTCTGCTGGGGCAGGGCAGTGAGTTCGCCTTCGTGATTTTCAGCGCCGCACAGCTGGCCGGCGTCTTGCCGGTTGAATGGGCCAAGTCGCTGACGCTGGCGGTGGCGCTGTCGATGGCGGCCACTCCGCTGCTGTTGGTGATCGCCGCGCAGCTGGAGAAAAATGCGCCGAAAGAGGATCGCCCGGCTGACGTCATTGATGACGAGAATGCCAGCGTGATCATCGCCGGCTTCGGCCGTTTCGGCCAGATCGCCGGTCGTTTGTTATTGGCCAACGGCGTGCACACCGTGGTACTGGATCACGATCCGGACCATATCGAAACGCTGCGTAAATTCGATACCAAGGTGTTCTACGGCGACGCCACGCGCGCCGATCTGCTGGAGGCCGCCGGCGCCGCTCACGCCAAGGTGCTGATCAACGCCATCGACGACGTGGAGGACAGCCTGGCGTTAACCGAGCTGGCCAGGCAGCACTTCCCGCATCTTAAGGTGGTGGCGCGGGCGCGCGACGTCGATCACTGGTATCAGTTGCGGCAGCTGGGGGTGGAAAAACCGGAGCGCGAAACCTTCGAAAGCTCGCTGCGCGTCGGCCGTGAAACGCTGGAGCTGCTGGGGCTGGACGCCTATGAGGCGCGCGAGAAAGCGGACACGTTCCGTCGCTATAACCTGAAGATGCTGGAAGATACGCTGGATAATTACCAGGATACTGAATTCCGTATCGCCAGCCTGCAGCGGGCCAAGGAGATGCTCAGCGCGGCCATCGAGCAGGATCAGAATCGGCTGGCGCGGGTGCAGCAGACCGGCTGGCGCGGCAGTATCGACGGCAAGGCGCCGGAAGACGAAGTGGTGGAAGCCAAAGGATAAGGGGAGGGGCGCCGTGATGGCGCCCCTTTTTTTGCTTAGCTCAGCGCCACCTTGATGCCTAAGGCGATCAACATGCCGCCCAGCAATTTGTCGACGATCTTCTGCGTCTTTTCCAGCCCGCGGCGCACCGGCCCGCTCTGGATCAAAAATACCAGCAGCGGCCACCAGATGACCGACAGGCCGAGAATAATCCCCGCGTACCACAGTTTGTCACCCAGACCGGAATCGATCTGCAGCACCTGGGTGAAGACCGCCAGGAAGAACAGGGTGGCTTTCGGATTCAGCAGGTTGCACAGGTAGCCTTGCGCAAAGGCGCTCTTCAGGCTGACCTGCTGCTGCGGCAGATTGCTGACGTTCATTTTGCCGCCGCCGCGCGACAGCAGCGCCTGGATGCCGATCCACACCAGATAGACCGCCCCGGCGTATTTCAGCAGGTTGAACAGCCACGGCGTGGTGGTGATCACCACCGCCAGCCCGGCGACGCAGTAGGACATGTGGGTGGCGACGCCGCAGATCACGCCGAAGGCGGTCATCATGGCGGCCAGCCGCGGGTAGCGGGCGGCGTTTTTGATCACCAGGAAAAAATCCGGGCCGGGGGAGAGCATGCCGAGGGCGGCAATGCCGGCGACGAACAACGAAGTTTCAAGCATGGGAGACGTCTCGCGCAAAAGGCAGCAATCTGGCGATAATAACGCCGCTTCCTCTGATGCGCATCAACCCAATGAGGTATTGTTAGGCTCTATGATAATAATTCATCTACCGCCCGCGACGGAGCACCATGCAGCAGACTACCGCCACAGACAGGCCGGAACCGCACCGGCAACAGCGTGAAATCACCCGACTGTGCATTCAATGCGCGTTGCTGCTGTTGCAGCACGGCGCCGAGAGCACGGTGGTGGAACAGTTATCAACTCGCCTGGGACTGGCGCTGGGCATGGACAGCGTGGAAAGCTCGATCTCCGCCAATGCGGTGGTATTGACCACCCTCAGCCACGGTGCCTGTCTGACCACCACCCGTAAGAACGTCGATCGCGGCATCAATATGCAGGTGGTGACCGAAGTGCAGCATATCGTGATCCTTGCCGAGCATCGCCTGGCGGATGCGCACGACGTGGCGCGCCGCTTTGAAAGGATCCGGCCGCTGCGCTACCCGCGCTGGCTGGTGGTATTGATGGTGGGGCTGTCCTGCGGGTGCTTCAGCATGCTCAACGGCGGTGGCGGCGACGCCTTCCTGGTGACCTTTATCGCCAGCGGCACGGCGATGTTGGTGCGCCAAATCCTCACCGCCCGCCAGATGAATCCGCTGATCAATTTCTGCCTGACGGCATTTGTCGCGACGTCGATCTCCGGACTGCTGCTGCGCTTGCCGGCGTTTAAAGACACCTCGAGCGTGGCGATGGCCGCCAGCGTGCTGCTGCTGGTGCCGGGCTTCCCGCTGATCAACGCGGTGGCCGACATGTTCAAGGGGCATGTGAATACCGGGCTGGCGCGCTGGGCGATGGCCAGCCTGCTGACGCTGGCGACCTGTATCGGGGTAGTGATGGCGATGTCGCTGTGGGATCTGCGGGGGTGGTCATGAATCTGTTGTGGGCCTTGTTGCAGGAGATGCTGTTGGCGGCGGTGCCGGCGCTGGGCTTCGCCATGGTGTTTAACGTGCCGCTGCGTGCGCTGCGCTATTGCGCATTGCTCGGGGCTATCGGGCGCGGTTCGCGCATGCTGATGATGCATGCCGGCATGAACATCGAGTGGGCCTCGCTGCTGGCGGCGATCCTGATTGGCATCATCGGCATCTACTGGTCGCGCTGGCTGCTGGCGCACCCGAAAGTGTTCACCGTGGCGGCGGTGATCCCGATGTTCCCCGGCATTTCCGCCTATACCGCGATGATAACTGTGGTGGAGATCTCGCATCTGGGCTACAGCGAGGCCTTGATGGAGACCATGATCACCAACTTCCTCAAGGCCAGTTTCATCGTCGGTGCCTTGTCGATCGGCCTGTCGTTACCGGGCCTGTGGCTGTACCGCAAACGCCCCGGCGTGTGAAATTTCCCGGCGGAAGAACGTTGGTTATTAGATATGCTGATAAGAGCTATCTTATATATTCATCTTGCTTGATTAGCCTATCGACGGCACTCAGGCCTTTACGTATAGTGTCACCAATTTTGCTGCCTACACAGGGTTAAACAATGATTATCAGCCTGATCGCTGCCTTGGCGGCGGATCGCGTTATTGGCATGGAAAACGCCATGCCGTGGCACCTGCCGGCGGACCTTGCGTGGTTTAAACGCAACACGTTGAATAAGCCGGTTATTATGGGCCGCAAGACCTTCGAGTCCATCGGCCGCCCGCTGCCGGGCCGCCACAATATCGTTTTGAGCAGCCGCCCGGGCAACGAAGCCGGGGTGACCTGGGTAACCTCGCTGGATGAGGCGCTGGCCGCCGCGGGCGAGGTGGAAGAAGTGATGGTGATCGGCGGTGGGCGCATCTATACCCAGTTGCTGCCGCGCGCCGACCGTCTGTACCTGACGCACATCGACGCCGAAGTCGGCGGCGATACCCACTTCCCGGATTACGAGCCGGACGAGTGGGAAACCACGTTCAGCGAATTCCACGATGCCGACAATCTGAACTCGCACAGCTACTGTTTCGAAATCCTGCAGCGCCGCTGATCTCAGCCCGTTAGCCAGTTATCCCCGGGGGCGCAAGCAATTGCGCCCCCGGCCTTTTTATGCCGGTCATTCGTAACCTTTCCGTCACATTACCTGATTAGTATGAAGCCCAACTCCGAGCGCCACGGCAACTCTGGTGAATCTTGACCGTGGCGCCATAACTAAAAAGGTAACCACGTTATGACCAAGCAAATTGAGCAATTAGACGCCGACCGCCTGATCGATCCCTCTCGCCGCAAGCTGTTGCTCGGCAGCGCCGGCGCCGTCGGCCTGGCCGGCTTTCTCGGCGGTGGCATCTGGTCGGTCTCCGCCGAGGCGTTGGCCGAGGATCTGCCACCGAACAGGCTGCTGGGCTTTCAGGGCATCGCCGCATCTACCGCCGACGAGGTGACCATCGCGCCGGGCTACCGCGCGGAGGTGCTGATCTCCTGGGGCGAGCCGCTGGTGGACGGCGCGCCGGCCTTCGATCCGCAGGGCAACAACAGCGCCGCCGATCAGGAAAAACAGTTTGGCGACAACAACGACGGCATGAGCTTCTTCCCTATCGATGACAATCACGGCGTGATGGCCATCAATAACGAATACGTCAACGAACAGTATCTGTTCGCCCACGGCGGCGCCAAAGCCACCAGCCTGGAAGAGGTGCGCAAGTCACAGGCGGCGCACGGCATCTCCATTGTGGCGGTCAAGCGTATCGGCGACGGCCAGCGCTGGGAGGTGGAACGCCCGTCGCGCTATAACCGCCGCATCACCGCCAACAGCGAGATGCAATTCAGCGGCCCGGCCGCCGGACATCCGCTGTTGCAGACCGCCGCCGATCCGAGCGGCCGCAAGGTGCTGGGCACCTTCGGCAACTGCGCCAACGGCAAGACGCCGTGGGGGACCTATCTGACCTGCGAGGAAAACTTCGATACCTATTTCGGTACCCGTCAGGCCGATTATCGCACCACGCCGGAACAGAAGCGCTACACGCTGAAGGCCAGCGAACCGGAGCGCAACTGGCCGGACTATGACGAGCGCTTTGATGTGGCGAAGAACCCTAACGAATTCAACCGCCACGGCTGGATCGTCGAGATCGATCCGTTGGATCCGGCCTCGACGCCCATCAAGCACACCGCGCTGGGCCGCTTCAAACATGAAAACGCGGCGGTGACCGTGGCCAAAGACGGCCGTCTGGTGGTGTATATGGGCGACGACGAGCGCGGCGAACATATCTATAAGTACGTCTCCAAAGGCGTGGTCGACGCCGCCAATCCGGCCAACAATCGCACGCTGCTGGACGAGGGGACGCTGTACGTGGCGCAGTTCGACGGCGATGAAGCCGGCACACCGCTGAAGGGAAAAGGGCGCTGGATTGCGCTTGAGTTCGGCAAGAACGGCCTGACGCCGGAGAACGGCTTCCGCGATGAGGCCGAAGTGCTGATCTTCGCCCGCAAGGCGGCACAGCAGGTCGGCGCCACCAAAATGGATCGCCCGGAGTGGATCGCGGTGAACCCGCATGACGGCCGCGCGTACTGTACGCTGACCAACAACAGCAAGCGCGGTGAGGAAGGGATGCCGCTGAACGCCGCCAACCCGCGGCCTAACAATATCTATGGCCAAATCATTCGCTGGGACGAGGGCGGCGACGCCACCGCCGACGTCTTCGCCTGGGACATCTATGCGCTGTGCGGCAACCCGATCGCCCACCCTGAAGGCGTCAACCGCGGCACGCCGAACATCACGGCGGAAAATACCTTCAACAGCCCGGACGGGCTGGGCTTCGATCGCGCCGGCCGCCTGTGGATCCTCACCGACGGCAAGTACAGCAACAAGGGCGATTATGTCGGGCAGGGCAACAACCAGATGCTGGTGGGCGATCCGGTCAGCGGCGAGATCCGCCGTTTCATGGTGGGGCCGAAGTCCTGCGAACTGACCGGCATCACCTTCACCCCGGACTACAAGACGATGTTCGTCAACGTACAGCATCCCGGAGAAGAGGGCGATTCGCACTTCCCGAACAACAGCCCGCGCCCGCGTTCATCGGTATTGATGATCACGCGTGAAGATGGCGGGGTGATTGGGGCGTAAGGCGATAAAGTGGAACAAAGGCGGCCACGGGGCCGCCTTTGTATTTTCAGGATGCGGCCAGTCTGCCGGCGTGGCCAGGCGCCTCGCCGCGATTGGCGGGCTGCGTGAAGTAACGACGGTCTTCCCAGCGCAGCATCGTCAGGTCGCCGCCCCAGCAGCAGCCGGTATCCAGCCCGATCACGCCTTCCGGCGTGCCCTTGCCTTCGAGCGAGGCCCAGTGGCCGAAGATGATGGTGTATTCCGGATCCACCAGGCGCGGCAGTTCGAACCACGGCTTCAGCGGCGCCGGCGCGCTGCCCGGCGCATCTTTGCAGATCATGTCGAGCTGGCCGTTGGGGAAGCAGTAGCGCATGCGCGTGAACGCATTGGTGCTGAAACGCAGGCGCGCCAGGCCGCTCAGCTCCGGCGCCCAGTTGTTCGGCATGTCGCCGTACATGGCATCGAGGAACAGCGGATAGCTGTCGCTGCTCAATACCGCTTCCACTTCGCGCGCACACATTTTCGCGGTGTCGATATCCCACTGCGGGGTGATGCCGGCGTGCGCCATCACCAGCTTTTGCTCATCATCCACCTGCAGCACCGGTTGGCGGCGCAGCCAGTTGATCAACTCGTCGGCGTCAGGCGCCTCCAGCAGCGGGGTGATGCGATCTTTGGGTTTGTTGCGGCTAATGCCGGCGTAGACCGCCAGCAGATGCAGATCGTGGTTGCCCAGCACCATGCGCACCGCCGGACCGAGCGAACGCACGTAGCGCAGCACGTCCAGCGAGGCGGGGCCGCGCGCCACCAGATCGCCGGTCAGCCACAGTTGATCGCGCTCGGGATCGAACGCAACCTGAGCCAGCAGCGACTTCAGTTCATCGAAACAGCCGTGAACGTCGCCGATAAGGTATGTCGACATAATTAATGGATCAGCGTTGGAATGGCTAAGCGGAACACGGGAATAGCGGTGCGGAACGGCTGACCCTGATGGTCAACCATTTCGTAATGGCCTTCCATGGTGCCCAGCGGCGTTTCCAGAATGGCGCCGCTGGTGTACTGAAACTCTCCACCGGGCGGAATGACGGGCTGTTCGCCGATCACGCCTTCGCCCTGGACTTCGGTTTGGCGGCCGTTGCTGTTGGTGATCAGCCAGTAACGGCCCAGCAGTTGCACGTTGGTCCGCCCCAGATTGCGGATGGTGATGGTATAGGCGAAGACGTAACGCTCTTCTTCAGGGATCGACTGTGATTCCACATAGATGCTCTGAACCTGAATACACACGCGGGGCGAATCAATCATGACAACAACTCCTTATTGCTGTGGCGCCGGATTGGCTGACAGCCAGTTCGCCAGCTTGCAGTACTGCGCCACAGAAATATTCTCTGCTCTGAGCGAAGGATCGACGCCCAGCTCCGTCAGCTGCTCCGGCGTGAACAGGTCGCCCAGGCTGTTGCGGATGGTTTTCCGCCGCTGGTTGAACGCCTGCGTGGTGATGCGGCTCAGCATGCGCACGTCGCCCACCGGGTTCGGCAGCTCGGTGTGCGGGACCAGGCGCACCACGGCGGAATCGACCTTCGGCGGCGGCGCGAACGCGGTCGGCGGCACTTCCAGCACCGGAATGACGTTGCAGTAGTACTGCGCCATCACGGTCAAACGCCCGTAGGCCTTGCTGTTCGGGCCGGCCACCAGACGGTTGACCACCTCTTTTTGCAACATAAAGTGCATGTCGCGGATTGCCTGAGTATAGCTGAAAAGGTGGAACATCAGCGGCGTCGAAATATTGTACGGCAGGTTACCAAATACGCGCAGCGGTTGGCCAGCTTCCTCGGCCAGTTCGGCAAAATTCACCGTCATGGCGTCCTGCTGGCGGATGGTCAGCTTGTCTTTCAGCCGCGGGTGGTTCTCCAACCGGGTGGCCAGATCGCGGTCCAGTTCGATCACCGTCATGCGGTCCATGCGCGCGCCAACCGGCTCGGTCAAGGCGCCGAGGCCGGGGCCGATCTCGACCACCGCTTCGCCCGGCTGCGGGTGAATGGCGGAGACAATGCTATCGATGACAAACTGATCGGTTAAAAAGTTTTGTCCAAAGCGTTTGCGGGCAAAGTGCCCTTGGTGGACTCTGTTATTCATTACAATTAATTATCATTTTAATGGCGAGATTCAGGGCCGTTTGGAAACTGCCGACATCGGCGGTGCCGGTGCCGGCCAGTTCCAGAGCGGTACCGTGGTCGACCGAGGTGCGTATGAAAGGCAAACCGAGGGTGATATTCACCGCGCGGCCGAACCCTTGGTATTTTAGCACCGGCAGCCCCTGATCGTGATACATCGCCAGCACCGCATCGGCATCTTGCAGATATTTGGGCTGGAACAGGGTGTCCGCCGGCAGCGGGCCGATCAGATGGATACCGTCAGCGCGCAGCGCGTCGAGCGCCGGGATGATGGTGTCTATCTCTTCGCGCCCCATATGGCCGCCTTCCCCGGCGTGGGGATTCAGACCGCAGACGTAAATGTGCGGCTGAGCGATGCCAAATTTGGTTTTCAGATCGTGGTCGAGAATGCGAATGACTTCGAACAGGCTCTGCTGCGTGATGGCGCCCGGCACCGCCAGCAGCGGCAGGTGGGTGGTCGCCAGCGCCACGCGCAGCTCTTCGGTCGCGAGCATCATCACCACGCGATCGCAGCGGCTGCGCTCGGCAAAGAATTCGGTATGGCCGATAAACGGCACGCCGGCGTCGTTGATCACGCCTTTGTTCACCGGGCCGGTGATCAGAGCGGCAAATTCGCCGTTCAGGCAGCCGTCGCAGGCGCGCGCCAGGGTTTCCACCACGTAGGCGCTGTTGCCGACGTTCAGTTCACCGGCGGTGACCGGCTGAGCGAGTGACACCGGCAGCACGGTCAGCGTGCCGGCGCGTTGCGCCTCGGCCGGTTGCTGCGGTTGGTAGTCGCGCAGCGTCAGCGGCAGGCCCAAACGCTTGGCGCGTTCAAGCAGCAGGGCCGGATCGGCGCACACCACCAGCTCAACAGGCCAATCCTGTTGCGCTAGGGCGGCTACCAAATCCGGCCCCACCCCGGCGGGTTCGCCGGGGGTAATGACGACGCGTTTATTGCTGTGCATCGCTGCCATCGAGGATCTTCACGTAAGCCTGGGCGCGCTGTTCCTGCATCCAGGTCTGCGCCTCTTCGGCGAACTTACGGTTGAACAGCATGCGGTAAGCGCGATCTTTCTGCGCGGCGTCGGTCTTATCCACCTGACGGGTATCCAGCAGCTGAATCAGGTGCCAACCGAAGGAAGAGTGGACCGGCGCGCTGATTTCACCTTTGCTCAGCTTCAGCAACGCATCGCGGAAGGCCGGATCGTAGATGTCCGGGGAGGCCCAGCCCAGATCGCCGCCCTGCATGGCGGAACCCGGATCCTGCGACAGCTGTTTGGCTTCGTCGGCGAATTTGGCGCGGCCGCTCTTGATCGCTTCCGCAACGGATTGCAGCTTGGCGCGCGCCTGATCGTCAGTCAGCACCACAGAAGGCTTCAGCAGGATGTGACGGGCGTGCACTTCAGTGACCGACACCGACTGGCTGGCGCCGCGGATATCGTTGACTTTCAGGATGTGGAAGCCGACGCCGGAACGGATTGGGCCGACGACGTCGCCTTTCTTGGCGCTAACCAGACGTTCAGCGAACAGGGTCGGGATCTCTTGCAGCTTGCCCCAGCCCATGTTGCCGCCTTTCAGCGCCTGAGAATCGGCGGAGTAGGTGATCGCCAGCTTGCCGAAGTCGGCACCGCTGTTGATCTCACCCACCAGGCGTTTGGCCAGCTCTTCGGCTTTGTCGACCTGCTGCTGCGACGGGTTTTCCGGCAGCGGGATCAGGATGTGGCTGATGTTCATTTCGGTGTCGCTGCCGTTCTGCGCGCCCACCTGTTTGGCCAGTGCGTCCACTTCCTGAGGCAGGATGGTGACGCGGCGGCGCACTTCGTTGTTACGCACTTCGGAAATCAGCATCTCTTTGCGGATCTGCGAACGGTAGGTGTTGTAGTTCAACCCTTCGTACGACAGGCGGCTGCGCAGCTGATCGACGCTCATGCGGTTCTGCGCGGCGATGTTGGCGATCGCTTTGTCCAGCTCGGCGTCGGACACGGTAATGCCCATTTTCTTGGCCATCTGCAGCTGGATGTTATCCATGATCAGCCGTTCGATGATCTGATGGCGCAGCGTCTTGTCGTCCGGCAACTGTTGGCCGGCCTGCTGGGCGTTGAGCTTGACTGACTGCAACAGACCGTTGACGTCGCTTTCGAGTACCACGCCGTTATCCACGACGGCGGCGACTTTATCCACTTCTTGGGGTGCTGCGAACGCGGCATTGGCGCAAACCACCAATCCGAGAATAAGCGTTCTCCAGTTCTTCATACATTTCCCATTATGTAATCCGCAAATGCGGGTGAAAGTTCTCGTTTTCAAAGTGTTGCAAAGCGTCAGAATGCGCGCTGATACGGCAGAATGCCGGAGCGCAGCATTTCTGCGGAGCCGAGACTATGATCGCTGCTCAGGCCGCGCAGTTCGACGTTGAACGAAACTCTGTTGTCGTAAACGCTGGTATTGTTGCTGTTGTTCCAGTCGGTGATCTTGCGCTCATAGCCCAGGGTCACCGCCCAGCAGCAGGTGTTGTACTTCAGCCCCAACAGTTGATCGGCGGATTGTTTGGCGCGGGTGTCGTAGTAGTACGCCCCGACGACCGCCCAACGATCGGCGATCGGCCAACTGCCGGTGATGCCCACCTGCGAGATGCCGTCCTGGAAGGCCGGAACCGTTTTGGTGTTCAACGCCGTCTGGATGTATTCCGGCGTGGCGTAACGGTAGTTCAGCTGCACCACGCGCTCGGCGTCCTGGCGGTATTCCACCACGCCGTTGCCCAGCGAGACGCTGTTCAGGCGGGTGTCATACTGCAGGCCACCGCGCAGGCCCCAACGATCGTCGATTTTCCAATAGGTATCGCCGGCCCAGGCCACGCTGCCGGTGTCGTCGTTGTTGTCGTAACCGGTCATCTGGTCACCGGTACGCGAACGGCTGAAGTAGTAGATTTGACCCACGGAAGCGTTAAAACGTTCCACCAGCGCGTCATCATAAATGCGCGTGGTCAAACCGGTAGAGACGCGGTTCTGCGAAGCGATGCGATCCAGGCCGCTGTAGGTGCGGTCGCGGAACAGGCCGGAGTAGTCGGTCTGCAGCAGCGTGGTGTCGTAGGTGTAGATGTTGCTCTGATCGCGGTACGGCACGTACAGGTACTGCACGCGCGGCTCCAGCGTCTGGGTGGCGCCTTCGGCCCAGATCATCGGCCTCTCGAACACCAGCTTGCCGTCGACCTTGAATTGAGGCAATACGCGGTTGACCGAGTCATCAAGATCCGGTGCTGCGGCGCCTTTGCGGTTCTGGTAGTTAGCGGCGAAACCGTCAGGAATATCCTGCTGGTAGTGGGTCGCCATCACTTTGGCTTCGGTGTTCAGGCTGGCCCAGCCGTTGGTGAGCGGCAGACTCAGCGTTGGCTCCATATGCAGACGGGTGGCATCCGGGCTGTACGGGTTGACGCTGGTGAACTTGGCAGCCTGGCCGTAAATATGGAAATCGAACGGGCCGAGGTCGTTCTTGTAATAGTTCAGATCCAGCTGCGGCTGGACTTTATACGACTCCGACTGTGAACGATCGGTATCGTCGTAAATCTGGAACTGCTTGGAGCTCAGCGTGGCGTTCCAGTTTTCGTTGGCGTAGCCGAGGCTGAATTTCTGCGTGGCGTAGCCGTCGGTAGTGGAACCGTACTTGGAGTCCAGATCGGTGAAGTATTTGGAATCGCTGACCTTGGTGTAGTCGACGTTGAAGCGCCACACCTGATCCATGACGCCGTTGTGGTTCCAGTAGAACAGCCAGCGTTTGCTGTCGTCATGATCTTTGCCGTATTCCTTATCGTCCGGCAGCCAGTCGAACTCCATCAGGCCGAGGCCCGGCTGTACCAGATAGCGGAACTCGGTCTGCCACTGCAGGCCGCGCTTGGACATATAGTGTGGCGTGATGGTGGCATCGTAGTTCGGCGCGATGTTCCAGTAGTACGGCAACATGAACTCGAAGCCGTTGTTGCTGCCGTACTTGGCGTTCGGGATCAGGAAACCGGAACGGCGCTTGTCGCCGACCGGCAATTGCAGGTATGGGCTGTAGAACACCGGCACGCCGCCGATGCGGAAGCGGGCATTCCACACTTCCGCCACCTGCTCTTCGCGATCGTGGATCACTTCGGAACCGACCACGCTCCAGCTGTCGTCGCCCGGCAGACAGGAGGTAAAGGTGCCGTTTTCCAGAATGGTGTAACGGTTGGCGCCGCGCATTTTCATCTTGTCGGCGTCGCCGCGCCCCTGACGGCCGACCATCTGGTAGTCGCCTTCATAGACGTCGGTATCTTTGGTATTCAGGTTCGACCAGGCCTTAGGGCCTTTCAGTTTGATCTGATTGTCGCTGTAGTGCACGTCGCCGGTGGCGGTGACGGTGCGCACCGGTTCCGTCTGGCCAGGGTTTTGCGTCTGGTTCAGCTCGACTTCTTTGGCGGTCAGGGTGCTGTTGCCCTGCTCGATATGCACGTTGCCGCTGAACAGGGCGCTTTTCGGGTAGTCGGCGCGCGAGTCATCGGCATTGATGGTCACCGGCTGGCTGTTCGGATCGCCGCTGACCAAAGGCTTGTCGTAAACGGGAACGCCAAGCATGCATTGCTCGGCCAGATCAGCCAGCGCATGCTGACTGTAGAGTGCCGTCCAAATCATCGTGGCCAGCAGTGTTGGGAAACTTTTTTTCATACGCGGTTTTGGTGTTCCGTCATCAGAGGCGTCGTGTCCGGCAAACGGTCAGAGACTATATTACTCATCTGCGTTGCGCTAGTGCTAAATCCAGCCGTTTACTTGCGTCGTCGTTAGGCGCAAAGATAAATGACAGGTATGATAATCCAAATTCTAGGAAAAATCGCCTGCGCCCTTTCCTGAAGCGAAGGAGAGCGGGCGGCTTTCGGCATGATAATTGAGGAGTATATGCAGTATTGGGGAAAACTGCTCGGCGTCATCGTCGCCATCTGGTCTGGCGCGGGATTCTGGGGTGTAGTTCTGGGGCTGATTATCGGTCATATGATCGATACGGCGCGCAGCAACAAGCGCAGCCGGGGGTTTTTCACCGACCAGCAAACGCGGCAAACGCTGTTTTTCCGCACCACTTTTCAGGTGATGGGCCACCTGACCAAATCCAAGGGACGCGTTACCGAGGCGGATATCCAGATCGCCAGCCTGTTTATGGATCGCCTGCAGCTGCACGGCGAAGCGCGCACCGCGGCGCAGCAGGCATTCCGCGAGGGCAAACAGAGCCAGTTCCCGCTGCGTGAGACGCTGCAGCAGTTTCGCAGCATCTGTTTCGGCCGCTTCGATCTGATTCGGATGTTTCTGGAAATTCAGATTCAGGCGGCGTTTGCCGACGGCTCGCTGCACCCGAACGAACGTCAGGTGCTGTATGTCATCGCCGAAGAGCTGGGCATTTCGCGCGCGCAGTTCGATCAGTTCCTCAGCATGATGGAGGGCGGGCGTCAGTTCGGCGGCGGTCAGCAGGGCGGGTATTCGCAGGGCGGCTATCAGCAGGCTCAGCGCGGCCCGACGCTCGACGATGCCTGCAAGGTGCTCGGCGTGCGCAGCAGCGACGATGCCGCCACCATCAAACGCGCCTACCGCAAGCTGATGAGCGAACACCATCCGGATAAGCTGGTGGCGAAAGGCTTGCCGCCGCAGATGATGGAAATGGCCAAGCAGAAAGCGCAGGAGATCCAGGCGGCGTACGACCTGATCAAACGCGAGAAAGGCTTCAAATAACGATACCCGTCATACTTCGAGCCGCAGGTGTGTTGGCTGCCCGCGCTTACCCCGGTCACGTACTTTTTGTACGCTCCCGGGGCTGCGCTTGGTTGCCGCCTTCCTGCAACTCGAATTATTTAGGGTATCCCTGAGTGGTGGGCTCAGAAATCCGGTTCGGCGCGAAAGTGCATTGGCGTCTGGAAGGCGGGGTGGGTGATGCGCAGTTCTTGCGCATGCAGCTGTAGCCGTGGCGCCATCGCCTTAGCCTCCGGCGGGGCGTAGAAACCGTCGCCGAGGATCGGATGCCCCAGCGCCAGCATGTGCACCCGCAGCTGATGCGAGCGGCCGGTGATCGGCGTTAGCTTCACGCGCGTGCTGCCATCGGCGTCGCGCGACAGCACCAGATACTCGGTTTGCGCCGCTTTGCCGGTGTCAAAACACACCTTTTGCAGCGGCCGGTTCGGCCAATCGCAGATCAGCGGCAAATCCACCAGTCCTTCGTCATGTTCCATATGCCCCCAAACGCGGGCGATATAGGATTTCTTCGGCTCGCGTTCGCGGAATTGACGCTTCAGCTCGCGCTCGGCGGCCTTGTTGAGCGCCACCACGATCACCCCGCTGGTGGCCATGTCCAGCCGGTGCACCGATTCGGCGGCCGGATGATCGGCCTGAATGCGGGTCATCAGGCTGTCTTTGTTTTCCGGCGCGCGGCCGGGCACCGACAGCAAGCCGCTGGGCTTGTTGACCACCATGATGTGTTCATCCTGATACAGGATGTGCAGCGGGTCCTGCGGGGGATTGTAGGGTTCCATCTTGGCTCCGCGAAAAGGGCCGAACGGGGAGACGGTGGCCTCCCCATGTCGCGCCGGTTACTGGTGGGTGACCACCACCAGACGAATGGCGTCCAGGCGCCAGCCGGCTTCATTGAGGTTGGCCAGCACCTGACGGCGGTTGAACTCCAACGCTTCGACTTCGTCGTCGCGGATGTTCGGGTTGACCGCCTTCAGCGCTTCCAGACGCGCCAGCTCGGCGCTCAGCTTGTCGTCCGCCTCTTGCTTCGCCTGTTCGATAAGCGTGCGCGCCTGCGCTTCCACCAGGCTTTCCGCCTGCTGCAGCATGGCGTGCACGTCTTGCTGCACGGCATTGACCAGCTTGCTGGAGGTGTGGCGGTTGACCGCGTTCAACTGGCGGTTGAAGCTTTCGAACTCGACCTGCGCCGCCAGGTTGGTGCCCTTGCGATCCATCAGCATGCGGATCGGCGTCGGCGGCAGGAAGCGGGTCAGCTGCAGGTGCTTCGGCGCCTGGGCTTCCACCACGTATACCAGCTCAACCAGCAGGGTGCCGACCGGCAACGCTTTGTTTTTCAACAGGGACACCGCGCAGCTGCCGGTATCGCCGGACAGGATAAGATCCAGACCGTTGCGGATGATCGGGTGTTCCCAGCTGACGAACTGCGCGTCTTCACGTGACAGCGCCCGATCGCGATCGAAGGTGACGGTGCAGCCGTCCTGCGGCAGGCCCGGGAAGTCCGGCACCAGCATATGGTCGGACGGCGTGAGCACGATCAGGTTGTCGCTGCGGTCTTCCTGATTGATGCCGACGATGTCGAACAGGTTGAGCGCGAAGCCCACCAGGTTGACGTCGTTATCCTGCTCGGCGATGGCGGCGGCCAGCGCCTGGGCTTTGTCGCCGCCGTTGGAGTGCATCTCCAGCAGGCGATCGCGGCCCTGTTCCAGCTGCGCTTTCAACTGATCATGCTGCTGGCGGCAGGCGTGGATGAATTCGTCCAGGCCCTCCTGCTCGGTCGGCGCGGCCAGATAGCCGATCAACTGCTCGTAGCAGCTGTCGTAGATGGTGCGGCCGGTCGGGCAGGTGTGTTCGAAGGCGTCGAGCCCTTCGTGGAACCAGCGGCCCAGCACCGCCTGCGCGGTGTGCTCCAGGTAAGGCACCATGATTTGGATATCGTGCATCTGGCCGATACGGTCCAGACGGCCGATACGCTGCTCCAGCAGATCCGGGTTGAACGGCAGATCGAACATCACCAGCTGGCTGGCGAACTGGAAGTTGCGGCCTTCGGAACCGATCTCGGAACACAGCAGCACCTGCGCGCCTTCTTCTTCGGAGGCGAAGTAGGCGGCGGCGCGGTCGCGCTCGATGATCGACAGCCCTTCGTGGAACACCGCGGCGCGGATCGCTTCACGCTCGCGCAGCACCTGCTCCAGCTGCAGCGCGGTGTCGGCTTTGGCGCAGATCACCAGCACTTTTTCGTTGCGGTTGGCCAGCAGGTAATCCAGCAGCCACTCGACGCGCGGATCGAAGTTCCACCAGGTGGCGTTTTCGCCTTCGAATTCCTGATAGATCTGCTCCGGGTACAGCATGTCGCGTGCACGGGCTTCGACGGATTTTTTGGCGCCCATGATGCCGGACACTTTAATCGCGGTCTGATATTGAGTTGGCAACGGCAGCTTGATCTGGTGCAGGTTGCGGTGCGGGAAGCCCTTCACGCCGTTACGGGTGTTGCGGAACAGCACGCGGCTGGTGCCGTGGCGATCCATCAGCATCGAAACCAGCTCCTGACGCGCCTGCTCGGCGTTGTCGCCTTCGCTGTTGGCGGCTTTGAGCAGCGGCTCGATATCCTGTTCGTCGATCAGCTCGCCCAGCAGGTTAAGCTTGTCGTCGGCCAGGCGTTCACCGCTCAGCAGCAGGGTGACGGCGTCGGCCACCGGACGGTATTTCTGCTGCTCGGCGACGAACTCGCCGTAGTCGTGGAAACGGTTCGGGTCGAGCAGGCGCAGGCGCGCAAAGTGGCTCTGTTGACCGAGCTGTTCCGGGGTGGCGGTCAGCAGCAGCACGCCGGGGATATGCTCGGCCAGCTGTTCGATCACCTGATATTCGCGGCTTGGCGCCTCTTCGCTCCAGGCCAGGTGGTGCGCTTCATCGACCACCAGCAGATCCCACTGGGCGTCCGCCAGCTCTTCCAGGCGCTGCTTGTTGCGGCGCACGAAGTCCAGCGAGCAGATCACCAACTGTTCGGTCTCAAACGGGTTGCTGCTGTCGAGCTTGGCTTCGGCGTAGCGGCTGTCGTCGAACAGCGAGAAATAGAGGTTGAAGCGGCGCATCATCTCCACCAGCCACTGGTGCTGCAGCGTTTCCGGCACCACAATCAGCACGCGCTCGGCGCGTCCCGCCAGCAGTTGCTGGTGGATGATCATGCCGGCTTCGATGGTTTTGCCGAGGCCGACTTCGTCCGCCAGCAGAACGCGCGGCGCATGGCGCTGGCCGACTTCATGAGCGATGTGCAGCTGGTGCGGGATCAGGCTGGCGCGCATGCCGCGCAGGCCGGCGAACGGCAGGCGATACTGCTCGCTCTGGTATTTGCGGGCGCGAAAACGCAGCGCGAAACGGTCCATGCGGTCGATTTGGCCGGCGAACAGGCGATCCTGTGGTTTGCTGAAGGTCAGCTTACTGTCCAGCAGCACCTCGCGCATCGCCACGCCGCTTTCCTGAGTGTCCAGGCGGGTGCCGATATAGGTCAACAGACCGTTTTCCTCTTTCACCTCTTCCACCTGCAGCTGCCAGCCCTCGTGGCTGCTGACGGTATCGCCCGGGTTGAACATCACGCGGGTGATCGGCGAATCGTTTCTGGCATAGAGGCGGTTTTCACCGGTGGCGGGGAAAAGCAGGGTAATCATGCGCGCATCCAGCGCCACGACGGTTCCCAATCCTAATTCGCTTTCCGTGTCGCTGATCCAGCGTTGACCAAGAGTAAAAGGCATATATTGTCGGCTCGATTCTTTGTAAGTAAGTCTTGTTACCGGGCGGGAAGGGCCGCGGCACCTGTACTGAACGTCAGCTAATCCCGGTTTGTTTTAAATTTGGCGGGCAATAGCCGTTCACGCCATGCAGACGTCGCGAGACGGCAGGGCTAAGCGTGGTTCAGTTTTGGGAAGGGCGCTATGGTAATGGAAGGCGGCGCGTTCGTCACCTGCAAAACCCGATGATTTTTCTTAACCTGGCGCAATCTCAAAACAGCCCCATTTGCCCGGTGACCAGCGTGGTGAAATCGTCGTGCAAGAAAGGGAGTATAGCGTCTGCCACCGGTTGCAGCTGGCGTTCGAGGTAATGCTGATAGTCGATGGGCGAATGGCGGGTTTCCAGCGGTTCCGGCCCGGCCACGGTCATCACGTAGCTGATCCAGCCGCCGTTCTGATACTGCAGCGGCCGCCCCTGTTGGCGGTTGTAGTCGTCGGCGATGCGCGCGGCGCGGGCATGCGGCGGCACGTTGCGCTGATAGTCATCGAGCTTTCTGCGCAGCCGTTTGCGGTACACCAGTTGATCGTCGAAGTCGCCGTTCAGGGTTTTGCCGACGTAATCGCGCACATAGTCCTGGTAGGGCTGTTGTTTGAAGATACGCTGATAGAGCTGCTGCTGGAACTGCTGCGCCAGCGGCGTCCAGTCGGTGCGCACCGTTTCCAGCCCTTTGTACACCATCTCTTCCTCGCCGTCGGCGCGCGCGATCAGGCCGGCGTAGCGTTTTTTGCTGCCCTGTTCGGCGCCGCGAATGGTCGGCATCAGGAAGCGGGAATAGTGGGTTTCGAACTCCAGTTCCAGCGCGTTCTCCAGCCCGAACTGCTGCTGCAGATGCTGCTGCCACCAGGCGTTGACCCGCTGCACCAGCGCCCGGCCGATCTGCGCCGCCTGCTGCTCGTCATGCGGCTGTTTCAGCCACACGAAGGTGGAGTCGGTGTCGCCGTAAATCACCTGATAGCCTTCGGCCTCGATCAACTCGCGGGTTTGGCGCATGATCTCGTGGCCGCGCAGGGTGATCGACGACGCCAGCCGCGGATCGAAGAAGCGGCAGCCGCTCGATCCCAGCACGCCGTACAGCGCGTTCATGATGATCTTCAGCGCCTGTGACAGCGGCTTATTGTGCTGGCGCTTGGCGGCCTCGCGCCCCTGCCAGATCTGCTCGACGATCGCCGGCAGGCAGTGTTTACTGCGCGAGAAGCGGGCGTTGCGAAAGCCGGGCACCGAGTCGGCGTCGCTTGGGTGGCGCATGCCTTCCACCAACCCGACCGGATCGATCAGGAAGGTGCGGATGATCGACGGGTACAGGCTTTTATAGTCCAGTACCAACACCGAATCGTACAGGCCGGGTTGGGAGTCCATCACGAAGCCGCCGGGGCTATGCTCCTCCGGCTGTTCGCCGAGGTTGGGGGCGACAAAGCCCAGGCGATGCATGCGCGGCATATAGAGGTGGCTGAAGGCCGCCACCGATCCGCCGCTGCGGTCGGCCGCCAGCCCGGTGACGGTAGCGCGCTCCAGCAGGAAGTTGAGCAGGTCGGCCTTGGCGAAGATGCGCGTCACCAGCTCACAGTCCTTCAGGTTGTAGCGAGCCAGCGCCGGCTTGTCTTCCGCGAAGCGCCGGTCGATCTCCGCCATGCGTTGATAAGGATTGTCGATCGCCTTGCCTTCGCCCAGCAGTTCCTGCGAAACGTATTCCAGGCTGAAGGAGGGAAAGTTCCAGGTGGCGGATTTCAGCGCCTCGATGCCATCGATGATCAGGCGGCCGGCGGCGGCGGCGAAAAAGTGATTCTGCTTGAAGCCGTGCTCGCGCCATTCCAGCAGGTTGCCGCCGCGCCCCAGCCGCAGCGGGATTTGGTAGCGCTCGGCGTGCTTTTGCAGCACCCGCAGATCGAACTGCACCAGGTTCCAGCCGATGATGGCATCGGGATCGTGCCGCTCCAGCCAGGCGTTCAACCGCTCCAGCAGCTGAGGGCGGCTGGCGCAGTATTCCAGATCGAAATCCAGCGGCGCATCGCCGCCGTTGGCCGGCCCCAGCATATAGACCTGACGCTGGCCGCAGCCTTCCAGCGCGATGGAGTAAAGCTCGCCGTGGGCGGTGGTTTCGATATCCAGCGACACCAGTTTTAGCGTTGGGCGGTACTCTGGCGCCGGCTTCATTTGGCCGCTGAGCAACGGCCCATTGCCGTCGCCCTGGCCGTTGAACCATACCGGCGCGGTGATGAAGCGTTCCATCAGGTAGCGCTCCGGCGGGCGAATGTCGGCCTCGTAGACCGCAACGCCGCCTTCCCGCAGCAGTTTTTCCAGCTTGATGAGCTGACGGTGCTGGCGGCAGTACAGCCCCAGCATCGGCCGGTGATGAAAATCCGTCAGCGCCAGCGGTTTCAGTTCGACTTGCCGTTCTTCCCGCAGCAGCAGTTCCGCGCGCTGCCTGTGTTCGGCGGGGATAAACGCCACCGAGGTTTGCGGCGGCAGGCGCAGCTGACGCGGGCCGGCGTCGGTCGCCAGCCAGAATTCGACCTCGGTGCCGGCGGACGTGTCGCGCCAGTGGCGAGTGAGCAGGAAACCCTGTTGCAGTGCTGTCATAACCCCTTCGTCTTCCGCCGGGCGGCGTGCGCGACATTCAGCGAGATGTCGGTTTTGGCGCTAATATAGATAAATTATAGTATGGGTTTTTATACAGTGATTGTCCATCGCCGCGCGGCGTTGCCAAATACGCATACAATTGATCGATTGACTCGTTTGCGGCGGCACTGGAAAATCCTCCGCCCGTTTGGCCCGAATAATCCACAGAGGTGTAATGGAAGCCTATTTACAAGATTTGATCACCCAGTCACTGGCTTTCACCCTGATGGTCGTCCTGCTGGTCGCTTTTCTGGAGTCGCTGGCGCTGGTGGGGCTGCTGTTGCCCGGCACGGTGATGATGGCCAGCATCGGCGCGTTGATCGGCAGCGGCAAGGTGGACTTTTACTACGCCTGGGCGGCGGGCATCGTCGGTTGCCTGCTCGGCGACTGGATCTCTTATTTCGTCGGCCGCGCGTTCAAGGGGCCATTACACCGTTGGTCTTTCCTGAAGAAAAACAAGGCGCTGCTAGACAAAACCGAGCACGCCTTGCACCAGCACAGCATGGCGACCATTCTGATCGGCCGTTTCGTCGGCCCGACGCGTCCGCTGGTGCCGATGGTGGCCGGGATGCTCGATTTGCCGCCGTACAAGTTCGCGCTGCCGAACATCATCGGTTGCCTGACCTGGCCGCCGGTTTATTTCTTCCCCGGCATTCTGGCGGGCGTGGCGATCGATATTCCCGCCGGCGCCGACAGCGCGATGTTCAAGTGGCTGCTGCTCGCGGCGGCATTGCTGGTCTGGCTGGCGGTATGGTTGAGCTGGCGCTGGTGGCGTGAGGGCAAGCGCAACGCCGATCGACTGAGCCGTTGGCTGACGCCGCTGCGGCTGCGCGTGGTTTGCGGATTGGGTTGGCTGGCGGCGCTGGCGGCCGGTTATGCGCTGAGTCAGCAGCCGCTGATGCCGGTGTATCGCCACCTGCTGTGGCAGGTGTTGTCGGGTCAATGACAAAAGGGGGCGAAAGCCCCCGTTCGCCTTACTGGAAGAACGCTTCCAGCTGTTCAAATACCCGCACGTCTTCGCTGTGGCGCTTCACCTGCATCACATCCTCCAGCTTTTCCACCTGGCTTATCATCTGCTCCAGCCGCTGATCGTCGGCGACCAGTAGCCAAATGCGGCTTTGCTGGCCGTCCTTCAACGGCAGGCACAAAATGCCTTCGACGTTGAACGCGCGGCGGGCGAACAGCCCGCAAACGTGCGACATCACGCCGGGATGGTTGCGCACCGCCAGCTCCAGGATCACCTGGGGTTTATCTTGTGGTTGCAGCATGGCTTATTCTCCAATCATGTCGATGTTGGCGGCGCCCGGCGGCACCATCGGGAATACTTTTTCGTTGATATCGATCAGCGCGTGGATCAGGCAGGGGCCCGGGCGTTGGATCGCCTCGGCCAGCGCCGCCTGCGGATCTTCCGCGGCGTTCAGATCGCAGGTATCCAGCCCGAATCCGGCGGCGATCTTCAGGAAGTCGGTGCGCTTCGGGTAGGCGGCGGCGAAGATGCGCTGCTGGTAGAACAGGGTTTGCTGCTGGTGCACCAGCCCCAGCGCCTGGTTGTTCATCAAAATGATTTTCACGTCCAGATCGTGCTCGACCGCGGTGGCCATTTCCTGAATGTTCATCATCAGGCTGCCGTCGCCGGAGAAGCACAGCACTTTGCGCTCGGGCTCCGCCAGCGCCGCGCCGATCGCCGCCGGCAGACCGAAGCCCATGGTGCCCAGCCCGCCCGACGTCAGCCACTGGCGCGGCCGGCTCAGCGGATAGGCTTGCGCCACCCACATTTGATGCTGGCCTACGTCGGTGGTGATGATGGCGCTGTCGTCCACACAGCGCGCGGCGGCCAGCACCAGGCCGTAATGGCTCAGCGGATCGTCGGCGTTGGGCATGTTGAACGGGAATTCGCGTTTCAGATCGTTGACGGTGTTCAGCCATTCGCTGCGCGGCTGCGTGTCGATCTGCGGCAGCAGCTGTTGCAGCACCTGGCCGACGTCGGCATGGATCGCCACGTTGGCCTGTTTGACCTTGCCCAGCTCGGCGCGGTCGATATCCACGTGAATGATGGCGGCGTTAGGGCAGAACTGCTCGGTTTTGCCGATTGCCCGATCGTCGAAGCGCGCGCCCAGCACGATCAGCAGATCGGCCTCCTGCAGAATGAAGTTGGTGCTGCGCGCCGCGTGCATGCCCAGCATGCCCAGCGACAGCGGGTGTTCCACCGGCATCGCGCCCAGCGCCATCAGCGTCATGGTGGTGGGCAGACCGGCGCGTTCGGCCAGTTCCACCGCTTGCCGGTGGGCGTCGGCGCAGATGATGCCGCCGCCCAGATAGAGGATCGGGCGCTTTGCCTGATTGATCATCGCGGCGGCCTGCGAAACCAGCGCCGGATCGAAGCTCGGAGCGGCGTCCGGCACGGCGATCGGCGGCAGCTCTTCCAGCGTGATGGTGGCGGTTTGCACGTCTTTCGGCACATCGATCCAGACCGGGCCGGGGCGGCCGGACTCGGCGATGCGGAAGGCGTCGCCAATCACCTGCGGCAGTTCGCGGATATCGCGCACCAGGTGGTTGTGCTTGGTGATCGGGATGGAAATGCCGTAGGTGTCCACTTCCTGGAAGGCGTCGGTGCCGATCATCGAGGAGGGCACCTGACCGGTGATGCACACCAGCGGAATGGAGTCGAGTTTGGCGTCGGCGATGGCGGTGACCAGGTTGGTGGCGCCCGGCCCGCTGGAGGCGATGCACACCGCCGCCTTGCCGTTGGCGCGCGCCATGCCTTGCGCCATAAAGCCCGCGCCCTGTTCGTGGCGCGCCAGCACGTGGTGAATGCGGGTGCTTTGGCTCAGCGCGTCATACAGCGGCAGCGCGGCGCCGCCGGGAATGCCGGCGACGGTGGTGATGCCCTGACGCTCCAGCAGATGAACGATCAATTGTGCGCCGGTGAAGCTGGTGCCCGGTTGAGGCGTGCCCGAAGTTGCCATGTTCCTGTCCTTTCTCAAGGCCGGTGAGCTTTGCTGGGCAGGGTGCTAAAACAAGAAACCCCGCCCGGTTTGCGCCGGCGGGGTTTGGGAATCGATGCGTTGATTCGGACCCTACGGCGCATTGCCGACGACCACCACCACACGCACGACGACCACCGCGGCTGGTAGCGCGGTAACTAGTAGGGTCGAAGTCAGCGAGGATGCGATCACAGGGAACCTTATCATCAGTAAAAAAAGTCAGGTTTTTATAAAAACACAGGCGCAAAATTCGCACAACAGGTTTATTGGCGCAGCATAAAAAACGCGCGTCAGATCACGCTTTGCCCGAAATGCCCAGCACGCGCGCTTCGGGCGCGCTGCCGTCCAGCAGGGCCTGCGTCGGGCCGTCGTAATAGATGCGGCCGTCGACCACCAGCAGCGTGCGCGGCGCGATGCGTGCGGCGTCGTCGAGGTTGTGCGACACCATCAGCAGCGTCAGGTTGCGCTGTTCGCATACCGTCTGCAGCAGTTGCAACATCTCGTTGCGCAGCGCCGGATCGAGCGCCGAAAAGGGCTCGTCGAGCAGCAGGATCGGCCGTTGGCGAATCAAACAGCGCGCCAGCGCGGCGCGCTGACGCTGGCCGCCGGAAAGTTGCGACGGCAGGCGCTCCAGATGCTCTTCCAGGCCGACCTGCCGGGCGATGTGCTCCCGCTGTTGGCGCTGCTGCTCAGTCAAGCGCAGTCCGGGATCCAACCCCAGCCCGATGTTCTGCGCCACCGTCAGATGCGCGAACAGGTTGTTCTCCTGAAACAGCATCGACACCGGCCGCTTGGCCGGCGGCGTGGCGGTGTGGTCTTCGCCGTTCAGCAGCAGCCGGCCGTTGGCCGCCGGCAGAAAGCCGGCGATCAGGCTCAGCAAGGTGCTTTTACCGGCGCCGCTGGGGCCGAGCACCGCGACGCGCTCGCCCGGCTGGATGCGCAGATCAAAGCGCATCGGCAGGTGTTCATACAGGTAGGTCAGTTTTTCAAGCGTCAGCATGGCGGCCCGGTAAGCGTTCAATCAGGGTAAACAACAGGAAGCACAGCAGCAGCAATAGCAGCGCGGTCACCGCCCCGTCGTTGCTGCGGTAGGCGCCAATCTGCTGATACAGGTAAAAAGGCAGGGTACGGAAATGCTCGTTGCCAAACAAGGCGACCACGCCGAAGTCGCCGATCGACAGCACGCAGGCGAAGGCCAGCGCCTGCGCCAGCGGGCGGCGCAGGGCGCGCAGTTCAATCAGCCGCAGCCGTCGCCAGCCGCGGATATCCAGCGACAGGCACAGCGGGTTGTAACGTTCGGCGAGGTCGCGCATCGGGTTCTCCAATACCTTTAGCGCGTAGGGCACCGCCATCAGCGCATTGGTGAGGATCACCAGCGCATAGGGCGACTGCGGCAACCCCATTGTATCGCCCAGCAGCAGGAAGAAGCCGGTGGCCAGCACGATGCCCGGCATCGCCAGGATCACCATGCCGCTGAGCTCCAGCGCCTGGCCGCCGCGCAGCTGTTGCCGCAGTTTTAGCTCACGGCTGCTCCACAGCAGCATCATAGTGAGCGCCACGCACAGCAGCCCTGCGCCGAGGGCGATGCGCAGCGACGTGAACAGCGCCTGCCACAGCACCGGCTGGCGCAGCACGCTGACCATGGCCTGATTGGCGCCGTCGGCGATCACCGCCAGCAGAGGCGGCAGCAGCAGCAACAGCGCGGCGGCGATCAGCAGAAAATCGCCGACGCGTCGCCACAGGCTGTCATCCGGATTGCGCCAGCGCTGGGCGTGGGTATGCCCCACCGGCAATGCCTGGCTCAGGCGCTGACTGATCAACACCAGCCCGAGACAACAGCCCAGCTGGATCAGCGCCAGCATGGCGGCACGCCCCAGATCGTAGTCGTAACTCAGCGCCTGGTAGATCGCCAGTTCGATGGTGGTGGCCTGTGGCCCGCCGCCCAGCGACAGCACGGTGGCGAAGCTGGCGAAGCACAGCATGAAGATCAGCGCGCCGCTCGGCAGGATTTGGCGGCGCAGCGCCGGCCATTCGACGAAGCGGAACTGCTGCCAGCCGTTCATGCCCAATTGGGCGGCCAACTGTCGCTGCTCCACCGGAATGTTCTCCAGCGCCTGCAGCAACAGGCGGGTGGCCAGCGGCAGGTTAAAGAACAGGTGCGCCAGCAGAATGCCCTGCAGACCGTAGGGCGAGAAACCATACTCGACGCCCAGCCAGCCGCACAGCGTCGCCAGCCAGCCCTGGCGCCCATAGACGCTGAGCAGGCCGAATACCGCTACCAGCACCGGCAGCACCAGCGTCATGGCGCACAGCCGCAGCAACAACTGCCGGCCGGGGAAACGGCGGCGATAGAGCGCGCGCGCCAGCAGAATGGCGGGCAGCACCGAAATCAGCGCCGACAGCAGCGCCTGCAGGAAGGTGAAGCGCACCACGTGCCACAGGTAACTGTCCTGCCACAGGCTGCGCCAGTCGCTGTCCGGCGCGTGACGCCACAGTGACCCCAGCGCCAGAGCGGCGACCAGCAGGATCAGGCCGGCGGCCAGCAGCCCCGGCCAGAGCCAGCGGGGGATCAGCGGCTGACGGCGGTTTGCCATGCCCGGATCCAGCCGCCGCGTTGTGTGGCCACCTCTTCGGCGCTGTATTGCAGCGCGGTCTGCGGCACGTTCATCTGCTCAAAGCCGACAGGCAGCGGGGTGTTGATCACCGGGTACATCCAGTTGCCGGTCGGGATGGTGTTCTGGAATGCCGGCGTCACCATGAACCGCATGAAACGCTCGGCCAGCTCAGGCTGTTTGGCGGCTTTCAGCTTGCCCGCCACTTCCACCTGCAGGTAGTGGCCTTCGCTGAATGTGGCGGCGGCGTAAAGGTCTTTTTTCTCTTCGATCAGGTGGTAGGCGGGAGAGGTGGTATAGCTGAGCACCAGATCGCCTTCGCCTTTCAGGAACAGGCCGTAGGCTTCGCTCCAGCCTTTGGTGACGGTCACGGTCTTCTTCGCCAACTGCTGCCAGGCGGCCGGCGCCTTGTCGCCATACACTTTTTGCATCCACAGCAGCAGGCCGAGCCCCGGCGTGCTGGTGCGCGGATCTTCGTAGATCACTTTCCAGTTGCGGTCGCCGCTGACCAGCTCCTGCAGGCTTTTCGGCGGGTTCTTCAGTTTTTCTTTGTTGTAGACGAAGGCGAAGTACCCGTAGTCGTAAGGCACGAAGGTCGCGTCCTGCCAGCCGCCCGGCACCGTCAGCTTGGCGGTGTCGACGTCGCTCGGCGCGAACAGGCCGGTTTGCTGCGCCGCCTGCAGCAGGTTGTTGTCCAGCCCCAGCACCACGTCGGCGGCGCTGTTCTTGCCCTCCATGCGCAGGCGGTTCAGCAGCGAAACGCCGTCTTCCAGCGCCACGAACTTCAGTTCACAGTCGCATTCGGCCTCGAAGGCTTTTTTCACCGCCGGGCCAGGGCCCCAGTCGGCGGCGAAGGAATCGTAGGTGTAAACCGTCAGCGTCGGCTTGGCGAACGCCGGCGCGGCGCACAGCAGCAATAAGCAGGGCAGATATTTTTTGACCACGTTGCACTCCTGAAAAATAAGGGGGCAAGGGCATCTGAGGGGGCGAGGCGGCGTCGCCGGTTCGCTGGGCTCAAATCCCTCCGCCGGTATTGACCGGATCAGGTTCGACGGGTGTGCTCTCAGCGGAAAATCAGGCTTATTACGCGGCCCGGCTCTCCGCACCCCGTTGAGACGGCGCTATTGTAAAGATTAACCGACTTGGGCGAAAGGCGCTTATGTCTCCGGCGGGGCAAACCAGGCGGACTTGAAGTCGAACCAGCCGAGGGTGTTCATCCGCACGCCGCGCATGCTGCGCTGGCCGTGCAGCTGCAGCCAGTGGTGGAACAGCGGATGCAGCTGGTGGTTGCTGACCAGACGCTGGCAGAACTCCGCCAGCGGCAGGCGGTTGGCGCGCCACAGCGCCGCGTCCTGCGCCAGATCTTCGTTCATGCAATGCTGCATCAGCGGCAGTTCGTACAGCGTGGCGAACAGCGAAAACTCCAGCGGCAGATAGAAGTTGGCGCTGCCAAGCCACAGATCGCTGCGCGCGTCGCCCTGGTGCCAGGTGGCGTAATCCACGCTTTGCACGATCAGGCGGATGCCGTGCTGCGCCAGCAGCGGCTCGATCGCCTGACGGATGGCGTGAAACTCCGAATGCTCATTGAAGTGGGTCATCGTCAGTTCGGTCAGCCCCGCCGGCTTGGGCTGCTGCGCCAGCGCGCGGTTGTGGTGCCAACGGGGCAGCAGGCCATACGCCGGCGACCAGTAGCGTTGGTAGAGCGGCCCGGCGTGGCTCAGCAGCGAAATGGGATTGATCAATTCGCACAGCCAGCTGCGAATGGCGGGATCGGCGGCCAGCGGGGAGCGCCGGTCGAACAGCAGGAAATAGCAGCCCTCTTCCAGCCGGCTTTCCAGTTCGTTGTTGCCGGTTTCATCGCCCTGCAGCTGTACGCCGGAATGCACCAGTTCTTCGGAGAACTCCGGCAGCACCCAGATATTCACCTCGTCGATCAGCGCCCGGTAGCCAAAATAGTCGTCGAAGGCGTGGATCTTCATCTGGCTGGGGAGATTGCGCACTACGCGATAGGGGCCGGTGCCGATCGGATGGCGGGCGAAATCCGGCAGTTCGCGCCATTCGCGCGGCAGGATCATGGCGTGCACGCTGCCCAGCAGCCAGGGCAGCCAGTGGTCGGGGCTGCGCAGATGCACGTCAATCACGAATGGCGTCGGCGAGGTGACGCTCTCGATATGCGAGAACAGCGGTTGCGAGGTCAGACGCGAGAGAGAAGTAATGACGTCCGCCATCTCCAGCTCACGGCCGTGATGAAAATGGATCGCCGGGCGCAGGTAAAATCGCCAGTGCAGTGGTGTCAACGCCTGCCAATGGTGAGACAGATCGGACTCCAGTTCCCCGTTTTCCTCATTTATGCGTGTCAGGCCGTTGAAGATCTGGCGCGCCAGATGGGTTTCCGAACGCCGCAGCGCCGAGCCGGGCAGCAGGTTGTACAACTGCCGGTAGTAGAGCACCCGCAGGATGTGTTTCCCCTGGCGGAAGCTACGCCCCAGCTGCGACAGCAGCATCTGGCGCACCACGTTTTTGTCGCCCACCAGTTGCACCAGTTGATCGATGCGATCCTGTTCCAGCAGCTCCTCGGCCCGCTGTTGCTGCAGCGCCAGGCCGGTGTAGTGGAAGGTTAGCCGCGAACGCTTGCCGCGCCCCGACTCCGCCTGCCAGGTGAGCCAGCCTTCCCGCTGCATGGCGCTCAGCAGGGAGCGCACGTGGCGCCGCGAGCAGCTGAGCACCTCCGCCAGATCCTGCAGCGTGGTGTCGGTGGTTTCACCGTGGCAGCGCTGCCACAGGCGGATGAACTGCTGCTGCAATCTGGACGTGGACATAAAAGAGGAACGCTCCCGCTTCAACTCGTCAATTTTTCTTTCCCTATATTACGCCGATAATTTTCATCAATGAAAGGGGAGGGCGTAATCATGAAAGCTTTCTTATCCAGGCAGTTCTATCAGCGCTATTTCAGCGCGGTGCGCCGCCAGCGAGCCGACTGGCTGAGCGTGGTGCCCGAACAGGCGCGGCTGGCGATGCTGGCGCACCTGACGCAATGGGACATTAAAGAGATGACCGATAAGCAGTATCGCGAGCACCTGTAGGGGCTGCGGCAACAAGTTTCTGAGTAATGGTGCTGTTTCACCAGCCAGTGGGGCGACCCACTGGTTTTTTTATGCGCGGTCATGGCGATGCGCTTGCATTTTTCTCGCCGTGGCCTAAGGTTCTTTCTTCTGCTTTGAGGTCAGGGAAGACGATATGCAACGCCTGAGCCGGTTGTCACTGCGTATTAACCCCATCTTTGCCGCATTCCTGCTGATCGCTTTTCTCTCCGGCATCGCCGGCGCGTTGCTGACGCCGACGCTCAGTCTGTTTCTGACCACCGAGGTCAAAGTGCGGCCGCTGTGGGTAGGGCTGTTTTACACCGCCAACGCCGTGGCCGGCATCGTGGTCAGTTTTCTGCTCGCCAAGCGCTCCGATACCCGCGGCGATCGGCGCAGGCTGATCCTGCTGTGCTGCCTGATGGCGGTCGGCAACTGCCTGCTGTTCGCCTTTAACCGCGACTACCTGACGCTGATCACCGCCGGGGTGCTGATGTCCGCCGTTGCCAACACCGCCATGCCGCAGATTTTCGCGTTGGCGCGGGAATACGCCGACAGCGAGGCGCGTGAGGTGGTGATGTTCAGCTCGGTGATGCGCGCCCAGCTTTCGCTGGCGTGGGTGATCGGCCCGCCGCTGTCGTTTGCGCTGGCGCTAAACTATGGGTTCACCGTGATGTTCCTGATCGCCGCCGCCACCTTCGCGGTTTGCGTGCTGCTGGTAGGGGTTATGCTGCCTTCGGTGCCGCGTGCGGCAGAGAATGGGGAGCTGCAGGGCGGGATGTCTGCGCCGATCGCGCCCGCCAGCGCCTGGCGCAATCGCGATGTGCGGCTGCTGTTCATCGCTTCGATGCTGATGTGGACCTGCAATACCTTGTATATCATCGATATGCCGCTGTATATCACCGCCGATCTCGGGCTGCCGGAAGGGCTGGCCGGGGTGCTGATGGGCACCGCCGCCGGGTTGGAAATCCCGGCAATGCTGCTGGCCGGTTATTACGTCAAACGCTTCGGCAAACGCAACATGATGCTGCTGGCGGTGGCGGCGGGCGTGCTGTTTTATCTCGGGCTGACGGTGTTGGCGGCCAAGCCGGCCCTGATCGCGCTGCAGCTGCTCAACGCGGTGTTTATCGGCATCGTCGCCGGTATCGGCATGCTCTATTTTCAGGATTTGATGCCGGGCCGGCCGGGCGCCGCCACCACGCTGTTCACCAACAGCATCTCTACCGGGGTGATCCTGGCCGGGGTGCTGCAGGGCGCGCTGGTGGAGAATTTCGGTCATGGTTCGGTGTATTGGATGGCGGCGCTGTTGGCGCTGGCGGCGCTCGGGATGAGCGCCAAAGTGCGCGAAGTGTGAGGTTAAACGACGGCATTCTTGATGCAAGTCATTGAGAAGGCTAAGCCGGGCGCTCAAGCTGAAGGCATATGGCGCGCGATCGTTGCGCCCACGCCCGTCTCGCTATTGAGATGCCGCCCTGTCGTTTAGAACAGTGGGAACGTTATGGATAAACTCACACCGCTCAAACCGCTTCCTTCCCTGTGCGCCCTTGGCGCCACGCTGATTATCTGGTTCCTCATTCCCGTGCCGGAGGGCGTTGCGCCCAATGCCTGGCAGCTGCTGGCGCTGTTTATCGGCACCATCATCGCCATCATCGGCAAGGCGATGCCGATCGGTGCGGTCTCGGTGATCGCCATCGCTCTGGTGGCGGTGACCGGCGTCACCAACCCCGGCAAGCCGGGCGCCGCGCTGGACGACGCGCTCAGCGGCTTTTCCAACCAACTGATCTGGCTGATCGGCTTTTCTATCATGATCTCCCTCAGCCTGAACAAAACCGGGCTGGGCGCGCGCATCGGCTACTACTTTATTTCGCTGTTCGGCAAGAAGACGCTGGGCATCGCCTACGCGCTGACGCTGGCGGAAACCACGCTGGCGCCGGTGACGCCGAGCAATACCGCGCGCGGCGGCGGCATCATTCACCCGATCATGAAGTCGATCGCCGACAGCTTCGGCTCCAAACCCGAGCTCAATACCTCCGGCAAGATTGGCCGCTACCTGTCGCTGGTGAACTACAACATCAACCCGGTCACCTCGGCGATGTTTATCACCGCCACCGCGCCTAACCCGCTGATCGTCAGCCTGATCGCCAAAGGCACCCACGGCAGCTTCGAGCTGTCCTGGTCGATGTGGGCGGTCGCCGCCCTGGTACCGGGGCTGTGCTCGTTGATCGTGATGCCGCTGGTCATCTACCTGCTGTATCCGCCTGAGGTGAAAAGTACCCCGGACGCGCCGCGCTTCGCGCGCGAAAAGCTGCAGGCGCTGGGGCCGGTGACGCTGCCGGAGAAAATTACTCTCGGGGTATTTGCGCTGCTGCTGGTGCTGTGGGCCGGCATTCCGGCGATGATCTTCGGCCCGTCGCTGGCGGTCAATCCCACCACCGCGGCGCTGATCGGCCTGGCGGTGCTGCTGGCCACCGGGGTGCTGAGCTGGGAGGACGTGCTGAAACATAAAGGCGCCTGGGACACCGTGGTGTGGTTCTCGGCGCTGGTGATGATGGCCAGCTTCCTCGGCAAGCTGGGGCTGATCGGCTGGCTGTCGCAAACCGTCGGCAACGGCATCGACCGTATGGGCATGAGCTGGGTGGGCGGCACGATCTTGCTGACTCTTATCTATTTGTATTCACACTATTTCTTCGCCAGCACCACCGCGCACGTGACGGCGATGTTCGCCGCCTTCTTCGCTGCCGGCATCGCGCTTGGCGCGCCACCGGCGCTGCTGGGCCTGATCCTGGCGTTCTCTTCTTCGCTGATGATGTCGCTGACCCATTATGGCACCGGCACCGCGCCAATCGTCTTTGGCTCCGGCTACGTGACGCTGGGGGAATGGTGGAAAGCGGGGTGGGTGATGAGCGTGGTTAACCTGCTGATTTGGATGCTGATCGGCGGGGCGTGGTGGAAGCTGCTGGGCTACTGGTGAGGAAAAAATTCACCCGCCGGGCGGCGGGTGAAGGGGATTAATTCAGAAACGCCGGCTGCTGCGCTTCGTAGCGGGAGATGTCCGCTTCGTGCTGCAGCGTCAGGCCGATGCTGTCCAGCCCGTTGATCATGCAGTGGCGGCGGAAACTGTCTATTTCGAACGGATAGCTTTTGCCGCCGGCGTTGACCGTCTGGTTCTCCAGATCCACCACGAACTCCGTCCCTTCGTTGGCGTCCACCAGCTTGAACAGCTCATCCACCTGCTGCTCGCTCAGCGTCACCGGCAACAGCTGGTTGTTGAACGAGTTGCCGTAGAAGATATCGGCAAAGCTCGGCGCAATCACCACTTTGAACCCGTAGTCGGTCAGCGCCCAGGGGCGTGTTCGCGCGAGGAGCCGCAGCCGAAGTTTTCGCGCGCCAACAGGATGCTGGCGCCTTTATAGCGCGGTTTGTTCAGCACGAACGCCGGGTTCGGTTGCTGGCCGGCATCGTCGAGGAAGCGCCAGTCGTTGAACAGGTGCTGGCCGAAACCGGTGCGGGTCACCTTCTGTAAAAACTGCTTGGGAATAATGGCGTCGGTGTCGACGTTGGCCGCATCCAAAGGCACCACTAAGCCGGTATGTTGAGTAAATTTAGCCACGTTAGCCCCTTAGTGAATATCACGGATGTCAGCGAAGTGACCGGCGACGGCGGCCGCGGCGGCCATTGCCGGGCTGACCAGGTGGGTGCGCCCACCGCGGCCCTGGCGCCCTTCGAAGTTACGGTTGCTGGTGGACGCGCAGCGCTCGCCCGGATTCAGACGGTCGTTGTTCATCGCCAGGCACATTGAGCAACCCGGCAAGCGCCATTCGAAACCGGCTTCAATAAAGATTTTGTCCAACCCTTCGGCTTCCGCCTGGGCCTTCACCGGGCCGGAGCCCGGCACCACGATGGCCTGCACGCCGCTGGCGACCTTGCGCCCCTTGGCGATCGCCGCCGCTGCGCGCAGATCTTCGATGCGTGAGTTGGTGCAGGAGCCGATGAACACTTTGTCGATCGGCACCTCGGTCAATTTGATGCCCGGCTTCAAATCCATGTAGGCCAGCGCTTTCTCGGCGGAGGCGCGCTCAACCGGATCGCTGAACGATTCCGGCGCCGGGATCGCCTGATTGACGGCGATCACCTGGCCGGGATTGGTGCCCCAGGTGACCTGCGGCGCGATCTCTTCGGCGCGCAGCGTCACCACGGTATCGAACTGGGCGTCGGCGTCGGACTTCAGCGTGCGCCAGTAAGCGACCGCCTGCTCCCAGTTTTCGCCGGTCGGTGCGAACTGACGCCCCTTCAGGTAGGCGAAGGTGGTGTCGTCCGGCGCGACCAACCCGGCTTTGGCGCCCATTTCGATCGCCATGTTGCACAGGGTCATACGGCCTTCCATGCTCAATGCCTCGATCGCCTTGCCGCAGAACTCCACCACGTGGCCGGTGCCGCCGGCGCTGCCGGTTTTGCCGATCACCGCCAGCACGATGTCTTTGGCGGTAATGCCCTCGGCGGCGTCGCCGGTGACCTCAATCTTCATGGTTTTGGCCCGGCCCTGCTTCAGGGTCTGGGTCGCCAGCACGTGTTCCACTTCGGAGGTGCCGATGCCGAACGCCAGCGAGCCGAAGGCGCCGTGGGTCGCGGTGTGTGAATCGCCGCAGACGATGGTCATGCCCGGCAGCGTCATGCCTTGCTCAGGCCCGATCACGTGCACGATGCCCTGGAACGGGTGGTTCAGGTCATACAGCGAAACGCCGAATTCCGCGCAGTTCTTGATCAGCTCCTGCATCTGGATGCGCGCCATCTCGCCGCTGGCGTTGATGTCTTTGGTCTGGGTCGATACGTTGTGATCCATGGTGGCGAAGGTTTTGCCGGGCTGGCGCACCTTCCGGCCCATGGCGCGCAGGCCGTCGAACGCCTGCGGCGACGTGACTTCGTGCACCAGGTGACGGTCGATATACAGCAACGGCGTCTCGTTCGGCGCTTCGTGCACCACGTGGGCGTCATACAATTTCTGGTATAAGGTCTTGGCCATGTTATGCCCCCTGAGCTACAAAGCGAGCGATGATGTCGCCCATTTCATCGGTGCTGACGGCTTTGCCGTCACCGGCCAGATCGGCGGTGCGGTAGCCCTGTTCCAACGCCTGGTTGATGGCGCGCTCCACGGCGTCGGCCGCTTCATCGGCGCCCAGGCTGTAACGCAGCAGCAGGGTGGCGGACAGGATCTGCGCAATCGGGTTGGCGATGCCTTTGCCGGCGATATCCGGCGCGGAACCGCCCGCCGGTTCGTACAGGCCGAAGCCTTGCTCGTTCAGGCTGGCGGACGGCAGCATGCCCATCGAGCCGGTGATCATCGCGCACTCGTCGGACAGGATGTCGCCGAACAGGTTGGAACACAGCAGCACGTCGAACTGGGACGGATCCTTGATCAGCTGCATGGTGGCATTGTCGATATACATGTGCGACAGCGACACGTCCGGGTAATCCTTGGCGACCTGATTGACCACTTCACGCCACAAGATGGAGCTTTGCAGCACGTTGGCCTTGTCGATCGACGTCACCTTGTGGCGGCGCTTGCGGGCAGATTCGAAGGCGATGCGCGCGATGCGCTCAATCTCGAAACGGTGATACACCTCGGTATCGAAGGCGCGTTCCTGCATGCCCTGGCCTTCGCGGCCTTTCGGCTGGCCGAAGTAGATGCCGCCGGTCAATTCGCGCACGCACAGAATGTCGAAGCCGCGGGCGGCGATGTCGGCGCGCAGCGGGCAGAACGCCTCCAACCCTTGATACAGGCGCGCCGGGCGCAGGTTGCTGAACAGTTTGAAGTGCTTGCGCAGCGGCAACAGCGCGCCGCGTTCCGGCTGCTCGGCCGGCGGCAGATGTTCCCATTTCGGGCCGCCCACCGATCCGAACAGGATGGCGTCGGCCTGCTCGCAGCCGGCGACGGTCGCCGCCGGCAGCGGGCTGCCGTGGCGATCGATGGCGATGCCGCCGACGTCGTACTCGGCGGTGGTGATGCGAATGTCAAAGCGTTGACGCACTGCGTCCAACACTTTGCGCGCCTGAGCCATTACTTCCGGGCCGATGCCGTCTCCGGGCAAGACGGCAATGTGATAAGTCTTCGTCATGTTCACACCGTTTCCTGATTATTTTGATGTTTGTTTTGCTGCAGGCGCTGCTTTTCTTTTTCTACCTGCTGTGAGCGCCAAATATTGTTCAACACGTGCACCATCGCCTTGGCGGAGGATTCGACGATGTCGGTCGCCAGACCCACGCCATGGAAGCGGCGGCCGTTGTAAGAGACCACGATATCCACCTGGCCCAGCGCGTCGCGGCCATGGCCCTTGGCGGTCAATTGGTACTTCACCAGCTCGATCGGGTAGTCGGTGATGCGATTGATCGCCTGATAAACCGCATCGACCGGGCCGTTGCCGGTGGCGGCTTCGGCTTTCTCTTCGCCGCCGCAGATCAGTTTCACCGAGGCGGTGGCCATGATGCTGCTGCCGGATTGCACGCTGAAGTAACCCAGGCTGAAGTGCTCCGGCTCTTCCTGCTGTTTGTTGATGAAGGCCAGCGCCTCCAGATCGTAGTCGAACACCTGGCCCTTTTTGTCGGCCAGCTTCAGGAAGGCGGCGTACAGGGTATCCAGGTTGTAATCCTGCTCCTGGTAGCCCATCTCTTCCATGCGGTGTTTCACCGCCGCGCGGCCGGAGCGGGAGGTCAGGTTTAACTGCACGTCTTTCAGGCCGATCGACTGCGGGGTCATGATTTCGTAGTTTTCGCGGTTCTTCAGCACGCCGTCCTGGTGAATGCCAGAGGAGTGGGCGAAGGCGTTGGAGCCGACGATCGCCTTGTTGGCCGGGATCGGCATGTTGCACAGCTGGCTGACGATCTGGCTGGTGCGGAAGATTTCCTGGTGGTTGATGTTGGTGTGCACGTTCATGATGTCCTGGCGCACTTTAATCGCCATGATCACTTCCTCCAGCGAACAGTTGCCGGCGCGTTCACCAATGCCGTTCAGGGTGCCTTCCACCTGGCGGGCTCCGGCTTGCACTGCGGCGATGGAGTTGCCGACCGCCATGCCCAAATCGTCGTGGCAGTGCACGGAGATGATGGCTTTGTCGATGTTCGGCACGCGGTCATACAGGGTAGTGATGATGCCGCCGAACTGGTTCGGGGTGGTGTAGCCGACGGTGTCCGGGATATTGATGGTGGTAGCGCCGGCGTTGATGGCGGCTTCGACCACGCGACACAGATTGTCGATCGGCGTGCGGCCGGCGTCTTCACAGGAGAACTCCACGTCGTCGGTGTAGTTGCGGGCGCGTTTTACCGATCGTACCGCCATCTCCAGCACTTCGTCGAACGAGCGCTTCAGCTTCGATTCGATGTGCAGGGTTGAGGTGGCCAGGAATACGTGGATGCGGAACGCTTCGGCGACGCGCAGCGCTTCGGCGGCCACGTCGATGTCTTTGTCCACGCAGCGGGCCAGGCCACAGACGCGGCTGTTCTTGATCTGGCGCGCGATGGTTTGCACCGACTCGAAGTCGCCCGGCGAAGAGACCGGGAAGCCGACTTCCATCACGTCAACGCCCATTCTTTCCAGCGCCAGCGCAATCTGAATCTTCTCTTTTACGCTCAGGCTGGCCTGCAGCGCCTGCTCGCCATCACGCAGCGTGGTATCGAAAATAATGACTTGTTGGCTCATCGGTGCATTCCTTATCGTGTTGATTTCACGCTAAGCGGGCAAAAAAAAACCCGCGCAGTAGCGCGGGTTTCTTATGGGTGATCGGCTGAGTCAGCTCCGAACGTCGTCCACAGGCATACCGCGCAAACAAGATGCGTTGAGTAGTAGGCCTAGTAGACGGTGAGTACGGATCATAAGGGTTCAGCTTCTCTTAAATTGGGTGTCTGCCTAATTTGATACGTGATTGGCCTGGCGATGTCAACACCTGATTGAATGCGGGGACAATGCATCAGCTCATTAGCTAAACAGAGGATCATTCGGCAAAAAAACGACGCCTTAGAGAAAAAAATGGGGCCAGTTTGCGTGCTGCTTAGCATAAACGAATCGAATATATACTGCGCTAATTGCTTCTGGATTTCGTTGCGTTAAGATTTGTGATGAAAAAAACAAGGGGATTAATCACGGGGAGCAATAAAATAACATTTTCAATGCAAATGGTTTAAATTGAACTCATATGAATAATTGATTGTTTTAGTCATAACATAACAAAATAATGCGTTTTTATACAAAGTGAGCGGTGTTTTTAGATGGTTTGATTGCTTATGATGTGTTTTTATAGTTTGTCTCATACAGTGCGGCGACGTTGTTCAATTGTATTAATCATTATTGATACCTAATTATTAGTACTACCCAGGTGGCATTCTTCTCGCTGACGGGGAAAGCTGCTGACATGTATTCCATATACGACTTATATCGTGTCGATAACACGAGGTTTTTTATCGGTTGATGACGGTAATGGCAGGATTTGTCGTGCAAAGATAAGACAATGCGGCGTTTCATTGTTTGTCGAGCATAAGGATTAGATTATCTACACAGGATTTAGTGGAGTGAAATATGGCTGAATATGATTCAGAAATCGCCATGGTCAAAGAACCGGCGGACATCCATTTGCGCAGCGTCGATCTTAATTTACTGACGGTGTTTGACGCCGTGATGCAAATGCAAAATATTACGCGAGCCGCTAATTCGTTAGGGATGTCGCAGCCGGCGGTGAGCAACGCGGTAGCGCGCCTGAAGGTGATGTTCAACGACGAACTGTTCGTGCGCTGCGGCCGCGGGATCCAGCCCACCATGCGGGCCAGGCAGTTGTTCGGGCCGGTGCGGCAAGCGCTGCAGCTGGTGCAGAATGAGTTGCCGGGATCTGAGTTTGAGCCGCTGACCAGCACGCGAGCGTTCTCCCTGTCGCTGTGCAGCCCGCTCGATTTGCGTCTGGGCGCCGGGATAATCAATCACGTCAAACAGATAGCGCCGCAGCTTAACCTGCAAATAAAGTCATACATTAACAATAATATTGAACGTCAATTGCGTTATCAGGACGTGGAGTTTGTCATCGGCTACAGCCGTTTCGAGTCGGCGGAGTTTCGCAGCCTGGCGATGTTCGACGACGAATTAGTGCTGGCGGTTGCGCAGGCGCACCCGAGAATAGGCGAGGAGGTGACGCCGGAGCATATGCTGGCCGAGCAGCATGCTGCGGTTTCCCTGGAAAGCTTTGGATCGTTCAGTAAACCTTTTTATTTAGACGAGCCGATGCTGCGCGCCGTGACGCAGCAGTGCACGGATCTTTACAGCGTGTTGAATATGGTGTCGCAAACGGAAATGGTAGCGATTGCGCCCGCCTGGTTGGTGCGACAGCAGACGGAGGCGTTGAAAATAAAGGCGGTTCCTTTATGTGGCAACGATAATAAAGCCACCTGCTACCTCTCCTGGCATGAATCCTCAGAGCGGGATAAAGGCCACCAGTGGATGAAATCTGTCCTGATTGAGGCGGGTAACCCAAAGTAAAGCGATAAAAATGGGAACTATATAAAGATAATATTCAACTGAGCGTTTTTTTCTCATGATAAAAACTAAGAACTATCTGTGTTTTTATTAAGATGTTTCTTGGTTTTGCGGCGATAGAATAACTTATTCTCAGGATAAATTTGTTCATTTAGCGAAAACAATTAATATAAATTAATATTCTGATTTTTACTTTCCAGCTGGAATTTTAAACTAACTCGATGTGGCGGCCCGAACGGGCCGCGTTTTATGGCCGCCATCAAACCTTTTCCTTCCCGTTTTGTCCAACCCATGAAAGCGCGAAAGCCGGCCTGAGTTTTGGCTCACACTTCTACGCTGAAATTGCTTTTCCCCCTGCCTGAGAGTAGGTAGACTGCGCGGAAAAAAGTAAACACGTGTAAGCTGAGATGAGGGCCGCAAGGCATCGTTCAGGCTTAACTGTATGATTCATTTCAGGCTTAGAGCACTATGATCACTAATCTGCTGCAATACCATTTGATCCATCGTATACAGCATCAAATCACCCACCGAGCCGATCGCACAGCATTTCGCCAATGGTCGCCCAACGGCGAGTTTCAACTGACCTGGGGAGCGGCGGCTGCCCGCATTGATCGCATTGCCGCCGGGCTGCTGGCGCTGGGCGCCGAAGTGCAAGAACGTATTGGTATCTTCGCCAATAACACGATGGCCTGGTCGTTGACCGATCTCGCGATCCTGCACCTGCGTGGCGTCAGCGTACCGCTCTATTCCACCAATACGCCGGCGCAGGCGGCCTTCGTCATCAACGACGCTGACATTCGCATCCTGTTCGTCGGCGAGCAGGCGCAGCTGGATGCCGCCATCGCACTGCGTGGCGTCTGCCCACAGCTGAGTCATATCATCGTGTTCGACGAGGGCACCGATCTGCGCGGCTGCGAGATCGCACAACACCTGGGCGCCTTCGAGCGCGCTGCCGATCCGGCGGCTTTTGTCGCTCAACGTCGGCAGCGCATTGAAGAGTGCGACCTGCAGGATCTCTTTACCCTGATCTATACCTCGGGCACCACCGGCGAACCGAAAGGGGTAATGCTGGACTACCGCAACCTGGCGGCGCAGCTCTACCTGCATGATGAGAGACTGACGGTCGGCGAAGAGGATGTGTCGCTCAGTTTCCTGCCGCTGTCGCACGTGTTCGAGCGTGCCTGGAGCTTCTTTGTCATGCATTCCGGCGCGCAGAATGTTTTCCTGCCGAACACCGACTGGGTACGGGAAGCGATGGGGCAGGTGCGGCCGACGTTAATGTGCGCGGTACCGCGTTTCTACGAGAAGATTTTCAGCGCGGTGCATGAAAAAGTGGCGCGTGCCCCTTGGTTGCGCCGTGCGCTGTTCCACTGGGCGATCGTCTGCGGGGAGCGCAAGTTCCTGCAAGAGCGGGCCGGCAAACCGTTGGGCAAACTGTTCGAACTCTCTCACCGCTGGGCCGACAAGCTGGTATTGAGCAAGCTGCGCGGCATTCTCGGTGGCCGGGTGCGTTTCTTGCCGGCAGCGGGTGCCAAGCTGGATGACAATGTGATCCTGTTTTTCCAGGCGATGGGCGTCAACATCAAGTACGGCTACGGCATGACCGAAACCTGTGCGACCGTGTCCTGCTGGGAAGAGGGGCATTTCCGCTTCGGCTCTATCGGTAAACCGCTGCCGGAGGTCGAGGTGCGCATCGGTGAAGAAAATGAAATTCAGGTGCGCGGGCCGATCGTGATGCGCGGCTATTTCAACAAACCGTTGGAAACCGCCGCGACCTTTACCGCCGATGGCTGGCTGAAAACCGGCGACGCCGGGGCGATCGATGAAGAGGGCAATCTGTTCATCACCGAGCGCCTGAAAGATTTGATGAAAACCTCCGGCGGCAAATACATAGCGCCGCAGATGCTGGAAGGCACGCTGGCGCAGGACCGCTTTATCGAGCAGGTGGCAATCATCGCCGATGCGCGCAAGTTCGTTTCCGCGCTGATCGTGCCGTGCTTTGAGTCGCTGGAAGAGTACGCGAAGTCAGTCAACCTGAAATACCAGGATCGCCTGGAGCTGCTGCGCAACGGTGAGATCCTCGCGATGTTCGAAAAGCGTCTGCGCGAGATGCAAAAGGAGCTGGCGCGTTTCGAGCAGGTGAAGAAGTTCACGCTGCTGCCGGCGGCTTTTTCCATGGAGTTGGGGGAGCTGACGCCCACGCTGAAGCTGCGCCGCAAAGTGATCCTGCAGCGCTATCAGCGCGAAATCGACTCAATGTACCAGGAACAGGCCTGACGCCGCCGCCGGGCCATGTGCCCGGCGAAAAAAGCGGCATATCCATCACCTGATTTAGTTCTGTAATTTCCCTCCTGTTCGAAACAATGCCTAGCCCGACAACCCTGAGGCTAGCGCATTGTTTTTATAAAGCTGCGATCTCCAGCCGCTTGGCAATAACCCCGCCACCGTTAAGCCATTTTGCCGTTTGCCTGCCCCAAATTCTGACGTTATGTTAATTCGATAGCGACAACCCATAAAAACTTTGGGGCATTGCCCCGCAGCAGGCGCCACGTTCCGGCGCCAGAGAAGAATAAGCAAGCCTGGAGGCAAACCCATGGAGATGTTGTCAGGAGCCGAGATGGTCGTCCGATCGTTGATCGATCAGGGCGTTAAACATGTATTCGGCTACCCCGGCGGGGCGGTGCTCGATATCTACGACGCCCTGCATACGGTCGGAGGGATCGATCATATTCTGGTGCGCCACGAGCAAGGGGCGGTGCACATGGCCGACGGCTACGCGCGCGCCACCGGCGAAGTGGGCGTGGTGCTGGTGACCTCCGGCCCCGGCGCCACTAACGCCATTACCGGTATCGCTACCGCTTATATGGACTCGATCCCGATGGTAGTGCTGTCGGGGCAGGTGCCCAGCTCGCTGATCGGCTACGACGCCTTCCAGGAGTGCGATATGGTGGGGATTTCTCGGCCGGTGGTGAAACACAGCTTCCTGGTGAAACGTACCGAAGACATCCCGGCGGTGTTGAAGAAGGCCTTTTACCTGGCTTCCAGCGGCCGCCCCGGCCCGGTGGTGATCGATCTGCCGAAAGACATCGTCGGCCCGGCGGTGCGGATGCCTTATGCCTATCCGCAGGACGTGAGCATGCGTTCTTACAACCCGACGGTGCAGGGCCACCGCGGGCAAATCAAACGCGCGCTGCAAACCATTCTGGCGGCCAAAAAGCCGGTGATGTACGTCGGCGGCGGCGCGATCAACGCCGGTTGCGAAGCCGAACTGTTGGCGTTGGCGGAGCAGTTGAACCTGCCGGTGACCAGCAGCCTGATGGGGTTGGGGGCCTTCCCCGGCACTCATCGCCAGAGCGTTGGCATGCTCGGCATGCACGGCACCTATGAAGCCAATAAAACCATGCACCATGCCGACGTGATCTTCGCCGTCGGCGTGCGTTTCGACGATCGTACGACCAACAATCTGGCCAAATACTGTCCGGATGCCACCGTGCTGCACATCGATATCGATCCGACCTCGATCTCCAAAACGGTGGACGCCGATATCCCGATCGTCGGCGATGCCAGGCAGGTGCTGGTGCAGATGCTGGAGCTGCTGGCGCAGGACGACAAAGCGCAGGATCACGATGCGCTGCGCGATTGGTGGCAGTCTATCGAGCAGTGGCGCGCCCGCGACTGCCTGGGCTACGACGAAAACAGCGGCACCATCAAGCCGCAGGCGGTGATCGAAACTCTGCATCGCCTGACCAAAGGCGACGCCTATGTGACCTCGGACGTCGGCCAGCACCAAATGTTCGCCGCGCTCTATTATCCGTTCGACAAACCGCGCCGTTGGATCAACTCCGGCGGCCTCGGTACCATGGGCTTCGGCCTGCCGGCGGCATTGGGCGTCAAGCTGGCGCTGCCGGAGGAAACCGTGGTGTGCGTGACCGGCGACGGCAGCATTCAGATGAATATTCAGGAGCTGTCCACCGCGCTGCAATATAACCTGCCGGTGGTGGTGGTGAACCTCAACAACCGCTATCTGGGCATGGTCAAGCAGTGGCAGGACATGATTTATTCCGGCCGTCATTCGCAGTCTTACATGGATTCGCTGCCGGACTTCGTCAAGCTGGCCGAGGCTTACGGCCATGTCGGCATCGCCATCCGCACGCCGGATGAGCTGGAAAGCAAGCTGGCGCAGGCGCTGGCGGAAAAAGAGCGGCTGGTGTTCGTCGATGTGACCGTCGATGAAACCGAACATGTCTACCCGATGCAGATCCGCGGCGGAAGCATGGACGAAATGTGGCTTAGCAAAACGGAGAGGACCTGATCATGCGCCGTATTTTATCTGTCTTGCTGGAAAACGAATCCGGCGCCCTGTCGCGCGTGGTGGGGCTGTTCTCCCAGCGCGGTTACAACATCGAGAGCCTGACGGTGGCGCCGACCGACGATCCGACGCTGTCGCGCATGACTATCCAGACCGTCGGCGATGAGAAAGTGCTGGAGCAGATTGAGAAGCAGTTGCACAAGCTGGTGGACGTGCTGCGCGTCAGCGAACTGGTGCAGGGCGCCCACGTCGAGCGCGAGATCATGCTGGTGAAGCTGCAGGCCAGCGGCTACGGCCGTGAAGAGGTGAAGCGCTGCGCCGACATTTTCCGCGGCCAGATCGTCGATGTGACGGCGACGCTGTATACGGTGCAGCTGGCCGGCACCAGCGACAAGCTCGACGCCTTCCTGAGCGCGGTGCGTGAAGTGGCGGAGATCGTGGAAGTGGCGCGTTCCGGCGTGGTCGGCGTGTCGCGCGGCGACAAAATCATGCGCTGAGCGCGGTTTGGCGGCGAATAATCGGGGCGCGGCGTGGCTGCGCCCTTTGTTTTTCGGTATTTTTTGCCCGATTGCTGGCACCTTTCGGCAAAAGCGGTTGCTAGGTAGTGTTTTCTGCTGTTAGATCGCAGAGGCTGGATTGAATAACCGTACGGGATGCCATGGTTAATCCGAGCACAGCCTTCACTTCTATTTTCAGCGTCATTAAGGGGTTAATGTGAAACTGGATGAAATCGCGCGTCTCGCGGGCGTTTCGCGCACGACGGCCAGTTATGTCATCAACGGCAAGGCGAAGCAGTATCGTGTCAGCGATAAAACCGTCGAGAAAGTGATGGCCGTGGTCAGGGAGCATAACTATCACCCGAATGCCGTCGCGGCGGGGCTGCGCGCTGGGCGCACCCGTTCTATCGGCCTGGTGATCCCGGATCTGGAAAATACCAGCTATACCCGCATCGCCAACTACCTGGAGCGCCAGGCGCGCCAGCGGGGTTATCAATTGCTGATCGCCTGTTCCGAAGATCAGCCGGACAACGAAATGCGCTGCATTGAGCACCTGCTGCAGCGCCAGGTGGATGCCATTATCGTCTCCACCGCCTTGCCGCCGGAACATCCTTTCTATCAACGCTGGGCCAACGATCCGCTGCCGATCATCGCGCTGGACCGCGCGCTGGATCGCGAGCATTTCATCAGCGTTGTGGGCGCCGATCAGGAAGATGCCTTTGCGTTGGCGCAGGAGCTGCGCACCTTCCCGGCTGAATCGGTGCTGTATCTGGGCGCCTTGCCGGAGCTTTCGGTGAGCTTCCTGCGTGAGCAGGGCTTCCGTCAGGCCTGGCAAGAGGATCCCCGCCACGTCGATTACCTGTACGCCAACAGCTATGAACGCGAAGCCGCCGGCGCGTTGTTTGCCGAATGGCTGAAAACGCACCCGATGCCGCAGGCGCTGTTTACCACGTCGTTCTCTTTATTGCAGGGCGTGATGGACGTGACGCTGAAGCAACGCGGCCGCTTGCCGACCGATCTGGCGATTGCCACCTTCGGCGATCATGAACTGTTGGATTTCCTGGAGTGCCCGGTATTGGCGGTAGCGCAGCGCCATCGCGACGTGGCCGAGCGCGTGCTGGAGCTGGTGCTGGCCAGCCTGGACGAACCGCGTAAACCCAAGCCGGGGCTGACGCGCATTCGCCGCAATCTGTTCCGCCGCGGCAGCCTGAGCCGCAAGTAGTTTGCCTGACAGGGGCCCGCGTTGGCGGGCTCCTGGTTTAGACGTAGTCCGCCACCCGGAACAGCCGCCGGCAGTATTCCAGGAAATAGCCATACACCACGCCCATCGCCATGGAGACCAGCGCATTGCTGGTTACCGCCGCCAGCATTTGTTGGCCGTCGGCGCCTACGCTCCATAGAATGGCGGCATAAACCGGCGACTGGAAGCTGACGTAGGCCAGCAGATCGGCGAGGTTGCGCAGCAGGAACTGGCCGCGCGGGCAGCGGCGCGCCGTGCGGATAAACAGATCGCGATAGCGGCCGTAAGGCCAGGCGATCAGGATGTTGACCGGGATCGACAACAGGCGTGAAGAGAGGGATTGCTGGAAGCTCATGCCTGAGATCAACACTTCTATCGCCATGCCGGCGATAAAGCAATACACCACCAGTGCGAACGTATCGGCAGCGGCGCTACGCCAGTGAGTCGCGGGCGAAAGCATGTGTCACCCCTTATAGTTAAAATTCTGTTAAATCATTTATTGTTGGATGTTAAGGCTGGTTTTTTGCCTTTTTTATAGTGTACTAATCTGGATTGTGTTTTTTAACTAGGTTTATATTTTTATTTTTAACATTTGTTCGCTTTTTGTCCCGCAGAACAGGGGCGTAGGATGGGGCGGAGAGATTAAAATCGGTGTTTTTAAATAAACCTATTAAAAACATGCTGTTGCGATTTTTTGTGTTCGCAGGGGGATTTTTCCGGCAAAAATTGTGGAAATAAAGGTGTAAGAAAATGAAACCATAATTGTAAACAGGTGTTTTGGGAATAATCTTACCAAATTGATTTAAATCGAAATTACTTCTGCTCGTAATATCCGAGCCATTTATTTTCGCCGTGCTCTCATCACGGCGGAGCAAATTGAAGTAAAATAGCGCACAGTTTCACGGTGAATAACGATTGAGCGTTATTAACTCAAGGAGTTATGGCCTTATTCTGCGGTCGACTCGTCAGGCGCCGAGCCTTGGCGCGCGCGGGGCGGCAGCGGTTACAGCCCTGAGATTGCCGAGCTGAAAAATGAGACATGGCTTGCAGAAGGAAGTAATGAGTTAATTAATCGCCAGTTCGTCAGGTTTTTAATCAGATTCTTTCCGCTTAGAAAATTCTCTCCGTTTATCATGGTGTTAATTTTTAATCGTCGAATAATCAGAGTTTCTTTCGCGAGTCAGCTCCCAAAATGACCAGAGAAATATTGCCAAAGCGCTGGCGCTCTGGCTTGACAAGGTTTTCATACCCTCCGTAAACTCCATTGTGTGGGAATTTGTGGGGTAAAGTGGTGAAAACGGTCACTAAGGGGTAGCTCAGGAATGTTCCGTGGAGCGACGATGGTCAACCTCGACAGCAAAGGGCGGCTCGCCGTACCTACCCGATATCGGGAATTGCTCAACGAGGAATCGCAAGGCCAAATGGTCTGTACCATTGACCTCCATCAGCCCTGTCTGCTGCTTTATCCTTTGCCCGAATGGGAAATTATTGAACAAAAATTATCACGTCTGTCGAGCATGAATCCCGCCGAGCGCCGCGTTCAGCGCCTGCTGTTGGGGCATGCCAGTGAGTGTCAGATGGATAGTGCCGGTCGTTTGCTGTTAGCCAGTACGCTGCGGCAACACGCCGGGCTCACGAAAGAAGTGATGCTGGTCGGTCAGTTCAACAAGTTTGAACTGTGGGATGAACAGACCTGGTATCAACAAGTCAAGGATGATATTGACGCTGAACAGTCGGCTCAGGAACCGTTGTCTGAGCGGCTACAGGACTTGTCGCTATAAGCATGTTGGAAAACTATAAACACACCACCGTCCTGCTGGACGAAGCCGTCAATGGCCTCAACATCCGCAGTAACGGCATATATATCGACGGTACTTTTGGTCGCGGTGGCCATTCTCGTCTGATTCTGTCCCAGCTGGGGCCGGAAGGGCGTTTGCTGGCGATTGACCGTGACCCTCAGGCGATTGCAGCCGCCAAATCTATTGAAGATCCTCGTTTTACCATCGTACACGGCCCATTTTCCGAGTTGTCGCACTATGTGCGGGAGCGCGAGCTGGTGGGCAAGATCGACGGCGTTCTGCTCGATCTGGGCGTTTCCTCGCCGCAGCTTGACGACGCGGAGCGCGGGTTCTCCTTTATGCGCGATGGCCCGCTGGACATGCGCATGGATCCGTCCACCGGCCTGTCCGCCGCGGAATGGCTGATGAAGGCCGAAGCGGACGACATCGCCTGGGTGCTGAAAACCTTTGGCGAGGAGCGTTTCGCCAAGCGCATCGCGCGCGCCATCGTGGAAAGAAACCGCGTGGAGCCGATGACGCGCACCAAAGAGCTGGCGGATCTGATCGCCGATGCCAGTCCGTTCCGGGAAAAGCACAAGCACCCGGCGACGCGCAGCTTCCAGGCGATCCGCATCTATATCAACAGCGAGCTGGAAGAGATCGAGCGTGCGCTCGACGGCGCGCTGGAAGTGCTGGCCCCGCAGGGCCGTTTGTCAATCATCAGCTTCCACTCGCTGGAAGACCGCATCGTCAAACGTTTTATGCGTCACCACAGCCGCGGCGCCCAGGTGCCGGCCGGCATTCCGTTGACCGAAGAGCAGCTGCGCGGCATGGGCGGCCGGACGCTGAAAGCGCTGGGCAAAATGATGCCGCCGGAAGCGGAAGTGGCGGACAACCCGCGTGCGCGCAGCTCGGTGCTGCGTATTGCTGAGAGGATGCCCGCGTGATTGGCAACGAACGTCACGGCCTGGTCGGGGTGATTGGCGGCGATCTGCTGCGCAACGCCAAGATCCCCCTGATTTTACTGATTGCGTCACTGGTCTCCGCGATTTTCGTGGTGACTACCGCGCACCGCACCCGCCTGCTGACCGCCGAGCGTGAACAGCTGGTTCTGGAGCGCGATGCGCTGGATATCGAGTGGCGCAACCTGATTTTAGAAGAGAACGCCCTCGGCGATCACAGCCGGGTTGAACGTATCGCGACAGAAAAACTGCAGATGCAACACGTTGATCCATCGCAGGAAAATATCATCGTTAAACAATGAATGGTTTAACCGGAATAATGACACGGAGTAGAAAGGAAACGCATGAAAGCAGCGCGCCCCGGTAAGTTGAGACGCCAGGAAGATCAGGCCAGCTTTGTCAGCTGGCGTTTTGCGTTGCTGTGCGGCTGCATTTTGCTGGCGATGGTTGGTCTGATGTTGCGCGTCGCGTACCTGCAGGTCATCAACCCCGATCGTCTGGTGAAAGAAGGCGACATGCGTTCGCTGCGCGTGCAGGAAGTGCCGACCGCGCGCGGCATGATCAGCGATCGCGCCGGCCGTCCGTTGGCGGTCAGCGTGCCGGTGAATGCGGTGTGGGCCGATCCGAAAGAGCTGAACGAGCGCGGCGGCATCACGCTGGACAGCCGTTGGAAAGCGCTTTCCGATGCGCTGAACATCCCGCTGGACCAACTCTCCAACCGCATCAACGCCAACCCGAAAGGGCGCTTCGTTTATCTGGCGCGCCAGGTTAACCCGGCGATCGGCGACTACATCCACAAACTCAAGCTGCCGGGGATCTACCTGCGGCAGGAGTCGCGCCGTTACTATCCGGCAGGGCAGGTGACGTCGCACATCATCGGCGTGACCAACATCGACGGGCAAGGCATCGAAGGCGTCGAGAAGAGCTTCGACCGCTGGCTGACCGGGCAACCGGGCGAGAGAACGGTGCGTAAGGATCGTTTCGGCCGGGTGATCGAAGACATCTCCTCCGTCGACAGCCAGGCGGCGCACAACCTGGTGCTGAGCGTCGATGAGCGCCTGCAGGCGCTGGTGTATCGCGAGCTGAACAATGCGGTGGCGTTCAACAAGGCCGAATCGGGCACTGCGGTGCTGATCGACGTAAACACCGGCGAAGTGCTGGCGATGGCCAACAGCCCGTCTTACAACCCGAACAACATGGCCGGTACGCCGAAAGAAACCATGCGTAACCGCGCCATCACCGATATTTTTGAACCCGGTTCAACCGTGAAGCCAATGGTGGTGATGACCGCGCTGCAAAACGGCGTGGTGAGAGAAAACAGCGTGCTGAACACCATCCCGTATCGTATTCAGGGCCACGAGATCAAAGACGTGGCGCGGTACTCGGAGCTGTCATTGACCGGGATCTTGCAGAAGTCGAGTAACGTCGGTGTTTCAAAGCTGGCGTTAGCGATGCCGTCCTCAGCGTTAGTAGATACTTACTCTCGTTTTGGGCTGGGAAAAGCGACCAATTTGGGGCTGGTCGGAGAAAGCAGTGGCATATACCCAAAAAAACAACGGTGGTCTGACATAGAGAGGGCCACCTTCTCTTTCGGCTACGGGCTGATGGTAACTCCGTTACAGTTGGCGCGAGTCTATGCAACGATCGGCAGCCTGGGCGTGTATCGCCCATTGTCGATCACCAAGGTTGACCCTCCGGTCGCCGGCGAGCGCGTTTTCCCTGAACCTCTGGTGCGCACCGTAGTGCACATGATGGAAAGCGTGGCCTTGCCGGGCGGCGGCGGCGTAAAAGCCGCCATCAAGGGATACCGTATCGCCATCAAAACCGGTACCGCGAAAAAAGTGGGCCCGGACGGCAAATACGTCAACCGATACATCGCTTATACCGCCGGCGTCGCGCCGGCAAGTAACCCCCGTTTTGCCCTGGTGGTCGTCATCAACGACCCGCAGGGTGGGAAATACTATGGTGGCGCAATCTCCGCGCCGGTGTTCGGCGCCATCATGGGCGGCGTATTGCGCACCATGAACGTCGAGCCTGACGCGTTGCCCACCGGTGACAAAAGCGAATTAGTGATTAACAAGAAAGAGGGTTCAGGTGGCAGATCGTAATTTGCGCGACTTACTCGCCCCGTGGGTGCCGACGGCACCCGGGCGCGCGCTGCGGGAAATGACATTAGACAGCCGTGTGGCGGCTGCCGGGGATCTGTTTGTCGCCGTGGTCGGCCATCAAACGGATGGGCGCCGCTATATTCCGCAGGCCATCGCGCAGGGCGTCGCCGCTGTGATCGCCGAGGCTGACGGTCAGGCCGAAGACGGCGCCATCGTTGAGATGCACGGCGTGCCGGTGATCTACCTGAGCCAACTGAACCAGCGCCTTTCCGCGCTGGCCGGGCGTTTTTACCATCAGCCGGGCGAGCGCTTGCGCCTGGTCGGCGTGACCGGCACCAACGGCAAAACCACCACCACGCAGCTGCTGGCGCAGTGGAGCCAACTGCTGGGCGAAACCAGCGCGGTGATGGGCACCGTCGGCAACGGCCTGCTGGGCCAGGTGTGTCCGACCGAGAATACCACCGGTTCTGCGGTGGATGTTCAACACGTATTAAACGAGTTGGCGGAACAGGGCGCGACCTTCGCCGCCATGGAAGTTTCTTCCCACGGTTTGGTGCAACACCGGGTAGCGGCGCTGCCGTTCGCTGCGGCGGTCTTCACCAACCTGAGCCGCGATCACCTGGATTACCACGGTGATATGGCCAATTACGAAGCGGCCAAATGGTCGCTGTTCGCCGCCCACAACGTGGGGCAGGCGATCATCAACGCCGACGATGAAGTCGGTCAGCGCTGGCTCGGCAAATTGCCGGATGCGGTAGCGGTGACGATGCAGGACAACCTGCAGCCGGGCTGTCACGGCCGCTGGCTGAAAACCACGGCGGTCGACTATCACGACAACGGCGCGACTGTTCGTTTCAGCTCCAGCTGGGGCGACGGCGAGATCGAAAGCCGCCTGATGGGCGCGTTCAACGTCAGCAACCTGCTGTTGGCATTGGCGACGCTGCTGTCGTTGGGCTACCCGCTGGAGGCGCTGGTGGAAACCGGCAGCCGTCTGCAGCCGGTCTGTGGCCGCATGGAAGTGTTTAACGCGCCGGGCAAACCGACGGTCGTGGTGGATTACGCCCACACGCCGGATGCGCTGGAGAAAGCGCTGGAAGCCGCGCGTCTGCACTGCCAGGGGCTGCTGTGGTGTGTGTTCGGCTGCGGCGGCGATCGCGACAAGGGCAAGCGTCCGCTGATGGGCGGCATCGCCGAGCAGTTCGCCGATCGCGTGGTGATCACCGATGACAACCCGCGCACCGAAGAGCCGCGCGCGATTATCAACGACATCCTGACCGGATTGCTGGACGCCGGGCAGGCGCTGGTGATCCACGGCCGCGCCGAAGCGGTGACCAGCGCCATCATGCAGGCGCAGGAGCAGGATGTGGTGCTGGTGGCGGGCAAAGGCCACGAAGATTATCAGCTGGTGGGCAACCGCCGCCTGGATTACTCCGACCGCACGACGGTCGCCCGACTGCTGGGGGTGCTGGCATGATCCCTGTCTCTCTTCAGACACTGGCTGAGGTATTGAGCGCTGAACTGGTGGGCGCCGATTGCCAAATTGTCGAGGTGACGACAGACACCCGCAAGGTGACCGCCGGTTGCCTGTTTGTGGCGCTGAAAGGCGAGCGTTTCGATGCGCACGACTTCGCGGCGGATGCCGTAGCCGCAGGCGCCGGGGCGCTGCTGGTCAGTAAGCGCTTATCAGTGGACGCGCCGCAGTTGGTGGTGCAAGACACCCGTCTGGCGCTGGGCCAGCTTGGCGCCTGGGTGCGTCAACAGGTGCCGGCGCGCGTGGTAGCGCTGACCGGTTCCTCGGGCAAGACATCGGTGAAAGAAATGACCGCCGCCATTCTGCGCGAATGCGGCGAAGTGCTGTATACCGCCGGCAACTTCAACAACGACATCGGCGTGCCGCTGACGCTGTTGCGTCTGGAGCCGCAGCATGATTTTGCCGTGATAGAGCTGGGCGCTAACCACATTGGCGAAATTGCTTACACCACCGCATTGACGCGTCCGCAGACCGCTTTGGTGAACAACCTGGCGGCCGCGCACCTGGAAGGCTTCGGCTCGCTGGCCGGCGTCGCCCAGGCGAAAGGTGAAATCTTTACCGGCCTGCCGGCCGACGGCGTGGCGATCATCAACGCCGATAACAACGACTGGCCGCACTGGCAGAGCATGCTGGGCGGCAAAACCGTCTGGCGCTTCTCGCCGCAGGCGGCCGAAGGCGTGGACTTCTTCGCGGACGACGTGCGGGTGAACGGCGCAGGCACGCAGTTTACGCTGCACAGCCCGTTCGGCACCGCCGAGATCGCGCTGCCGCTGCCGGGGCGCCACAACGTGGCCAACGCGCTGGCGGCCACGGCGCTGGCGATGTCGGTGGGCGCCACCCTCGAAGCGGTGCGTCAGGGGTTGAAACAATTGCAGGCGGTGCCGGGGCGTTTGTTCCCGGTGGCGCTGGCCGAAGGCAAGCTGCTGCTGGACGACAGCTACAACGCCAACGTCGGGTCGATGACCGCGGCGGCGCAGGTGCTGGCGGAGATGCCGGGCTACCGCGTGATGGTGGTCGGCGATATGGCCGAGCTGGGTGCAGAGGCGGAGGAGTGCCACCGTCAGGTGGGTGAAGCCGCCCGTCTGGCCGGGGTCGACAAAGTCATCAGCGTCGGCGGGTTGAGCCGTGTGCTGAGCGAAGCTTCCGGCAACGGCGAACATTATCAGGACAAGACAGCAGTGATCGCGCGCGTGGCGGAATTACTGTCGGAACATGCGGTCATCACCGTGTTAATCAAAGGTTCACGTAGTGCCGCAATGGAGCAGGTAGTACGCGCGTTACAGGAGAAAGCACCATGTTAGTTTGGCTGGCCGAGCATTTGGTCAAGTATTACTCAGGCTTCAACGTCTTTTCTTATCTGACGTTCCGAGCCATTGTCAGCCTGCTGACCGCGCTGTTCCTGTCGCTGTGGATGGGCCCGCGGGTGATCAAGCGTCTGCAAGAAATGTCCTTCGGGCAGGTGGTGCGCAACGACGGCCCCGAGTCGCACTTCAGCAAGCGCGGCACGCCGACCATGGGCGGCATCATGATCCTGACCTCCATCACCATTTCGGTGCTGATGTGGGCCTACCCGTCCAACCCGTATGTCTGGTGCGTGCTGTTCGTGCTGGTGGGTTACGGCATCGTCGGTTTCGTCGACGACTACCGCAAGGTGGTGCGTAAGGACACCAAAGGGCTGATCGCCCGCTGGAAGTATTTCTGGCAGTCGGTGATTGCGCTGATTGTCGCATTCGCCATGTACGCCGTAGGAAAAGACACGCCAGCCACCGAGCTGGTTGTGCCGTTCTTTAAGGACGTGATGCCGCAGCTGGGTTTGCTGTACATCCTGCTGGCCTATTTCGTCATCGTCGGCACCAGCAACGCGGTCAATCTGACCGACGGCCTGGACGGCCTGGCGATTATGCCGACGGTATTCGTGGCGGCCGGTTTCGCGCTGGTGGCCTGGGCGACCGGTAACATGAACTTCGCCAACTACCTGCATATTCCGTATCTGCGTCATGCCGGTGAGTTGGTGATCGTCTGCACCGCCATCGTCGGCGCCGGCCTCGGGTTCCTGTGGTTCAATACCTACCCGGCTCAGGTGTTTATGGGCGACGTCGGTTCGCTGGCGCTGGGCGGCGCGCTGGGCACCATCGCGGTGCTGCTGCGCCAGGAGTTCTTGTTGGTGATCATGGGCGGCGTGTTCGTAGTAGAGACGCTGTCGGTGATCCTGCAGGTGGGATCGTTCAAGCTGCGCGGACAACGCATTTTCCGCATGGCGCCGATTCACCACCACTATGAATTGAAAGGCTGGCCGGAGCCGCGCGTGATCGTGCGCTTCTGGATCATTTCGCTGATGCTGGTGCTGATTGGCCTGGCAACGCTGAAGGTGCGTTAATCATGGCAGACTATCAGGGTAGAAAAGTCGTCATCATCGGGTTGGGCCTCACCGGCCTGTCCTGTGTCGATTTCTTCATGGCGCGCGGCGTAACGCCGCGCGTGATGGATACCCGTATCGCGCCGCCAGGGTTGGACAAACTGCCTGAAAGCGTGGAGCGCCATCTGGGCGATCTGAACCAGGACTGGCTGCTGGCGGCGGATCTGATCGTCGCCAGCCCGGGCGTCGCGTTGGCGACCCCGGCATTGAGCGCCGCAGCGGACGCTGGCGTGGAAATCGTCGGCGACGTCGAACTGTTCTGCCGCGAGGCGCAGGCGCCGATCGTGGCGATCACCGGCTCCAACGGCAAAAGCACCGTCACCACCCTGGTGGGCGAAATGGCGAAAGCCGCCGGTTGGGCGGTAGGCGTGGGCGGCAATATCGGCCTGCCGGCGCTGAGCCTGTTGCGTCAGGAATGTCAGCTGTACGTGCTGGAGCTGTCCAGCTTCCAGCTGGAAACGACGTATAGCCTGCGAGCGGCGGCGGCGACCATCCTGAACGTGACCGAAGATCATATGGATCGTTATCCATTTGGCCTGCAGCAGTATCGCGGCGCCAAGCTGCGCGTGTATGAAAACGCCGCGGTGTGCGTGGTGAACGCGGACGATGCGCTGACCATGCCGGTGCGCGGCGCCGACGAGCGCTGCGTCAGCTTCGGGGCGGACGTGGGTGACTATCACCTGAACCGTCAGCAGGGGGAAACCTGGCTGCGGGTGCGCGGTGAGAAGGTGCTGAATACGCGCGAGATGATGCTGACCGGCCGCCACAATTACACCAACGCCCTGGCGGCGCTGGCGTTGGCGGATGCGGTCAATATCCCGCGTGCCTCCAGCCTGAAGGCGCTGACCACCTTTACCGGCCTGGCGCACCGTTTCCAGCTGGCCTGGGAGCACAACGGCGTGCGTTGGATCAACGATTCCAAAGCCACCAACGTCGGCAGCACCGAAGCGGCGCTGAACGGCCTGCAGGTGGACGGCACGCTGCATCTGCTGCTGGGCGGCGACGGCAAGTCCGCCGATTTCTCGCCGCTGGCGCGCTATCTGCAGGGCGACAATGTGCGTCTGTATTGCTTTGGCCGCGACGGCGCCCAGCTGGCGCAGCTGCGGCCGGAAGTGGCGACGCTGACCGAGACCATGGAGCAGGCGATGCGCACCATCGCCGGCCGCGTACAGCCCGGCGATATGGTGTTGTTGTCGCCGGCCTGCGCCAGTCTCGATCAGTTCCGTAATTTTGAAGTGCGCGGCGATGAGTTCGCCCGCCTGGCGCAGGAGCTTGGCGGATGAAACTACGCTTGCCGAACTTCGGGCTGACAGAACGGATGAAAGACTGGGTGACCGGCGCGCGCGATAACGACGCGGTCAACATGGTGCTGTACGATCGCACTCTGCTGTGGCTGACCTTCGGGTTGGCGATCATCGGCTTCGTGATGGTGACTTCGGCGTCGATGCCGATCGGCCAACGCCTGGCGGACGATCCGTTCCTGTTCGCCAAGCGTGATGCGTTGTACCTCGGCCTGGCGTTCGGCCTGTCGCTGGTGACGCTGCGCATCCCGATGGAAGTTTGGCAGCGCTACAGCAACGTGATGCTGCTGATGTCGATCGTGATGCTGCTGATCGTCCTGGTGGTGGGGAGCTCGGTAAACGGGGCCTCGCGCTGGATCGCGCTCGGCCCGCTGCGTATTCAGCCGGCGGAGCTGTCCAAGCTGTCGCTGTTCTGCTATCTGGCGAGCTATCTGGTGCGCAAGGTGGAAGAGGTGCGCAGCAACTTCTGGGGCTTCTGTAAACCGATGGGCGTCATGGTGGTGCTGGCGGTGCTGCTGCTGGCGCAACCGGATCTCGGCACCGTGGTGGTGCTGTTCATCACCACGCTGGCGATGCTGTTCCTGGCCGGCGCGAAAATGTGGCAGTTCCTGGCGATCATCGGCTCCGGCGTGTTCGCCGTGGTGCTGCTGATTATCGCGGAACCCTACCGTATGCGCCGCGTGACCTCGTTCTGGAACCCGTGGGCCGACCCGTTCGGCAGCGGCTACCAGCTGACCCAGTCGCTGATGGCATTCGGCCGCGGTGAGTTCTGGGGGCAGGGGCTCGGCAACTCGGTGCAGAAACTGGAGTATTTGCCGGAAGCGCACACCGACTTCATCTTCTCCATTTTGGGTGAAGAACTGGGCTATATCGGTGTGGTTTTAGCCCTGTTAATGGTATTCTTCGTCGCTTTTCGCGCGATGTCCATCGGGCGCCGCGCGCTGGAGATCGACCAACGCTTTTCCGGCTTCCTGGCCTGCGCGATCGGCGTGTGGTTCAGCTTCCAGGCGCTGGTTAACGTCGGCGCCGCCGCAGGCATGCTGCCGACCAAAGGTCTGACGCTGCCGCTGATCAGTTACGGCGGCTCGAGCCTGCTGATTATGTCGACGGCGATCGTGCTGTTGCTGCGAATTGATTATGAAACGCGCCTGACCAAGGCTCAGGCGTTTGTGAAGAGGTAAGGGATGAGCGGGAAACCTAAGCGTTTAATGGTGATGGCAGGCGGTACCGGCGGGCATGTGTTCCCGGGGCTGGCGGTCGCGCATCATCTGATGGCGCAGGGCTGGCAGGTGCGCTGGCTCGGAACCGCAGACCGAATGGAAGCCGATCTGGTGCCGAAGCACGGGATCGAGATTGATTTTATCCGCATCTCCGGCCTGCGCGGCAAGGGCCTGAAGGCCCAGTTGACGGCGCCGCTGCGGATCTGGCAGGCGGTGCGTCAGGCGAAAGCCATTATGCGCAGTTATCAGCCGGATGTGGTGCTGGGGATGGGCGGTTACGTTTCCGGCCCCGGCGGCCTGGCGGCCTGGCAGTGCGGCATCCCGGTGGTGCTGCACGAGCAGAACGGCATCGCCGGTTTGACCAACCGCTGGCTGGCGCGCATCGCCGCCAAAGTGATGCAGGCCTTCCCCGGCGCGTTCCCGAACGCCGAGGTGGTGGGCAACCCGGTGCGCACCGACGTGTTGGCGCTGCCACTGCCGGCGGAGCGGTTGCAAGGGCGCGAAGGCCCGATCCGTGTGTTGGTGATTGGCGGAAGTCAGGGCGCGCGCGTGCTGAATCAGACAGTTCCTGAAGTCGCGGCGCGTTTGGGCGATAGAATTACGCTCTGGCATCAGGTTGGCAAGGGCGCGCTGGAAACGGTGCTGCGCGACTACGAAAGGGTAGGGCAGACGCAGCACAAGGTGACCGAGTTCATCGATGACATGGCCGCCGCCTATGCCTGGGCAGACGTGGTGGTCTGCCGCTCCGGCGCGTTGACCGTCAGCGAAATCGCGGCGGCGGGGCTGCCGGCGATCTTCGTGCCGTTCATGCATAAGGATCGTCAGCAGTACTGGAATGCGCGTCCGCTGGAAGAAGCCGGCGCGGCGAAAATTATCGAACAGCCGCAGTTTAACGCCGATGTGGTGGCCGAACTGCTGGCGAGCTGGGATCGCAAGACGCTGCTGGCCATGGCCGAGAAAGCGCGCGCGGTCGCCATTCCGGACGCCACCGAGCGCGTGGCGGCGGAGCTGGTGCGGCTCGCCAAGTAACGAGTGCAGGGGTTCGGTGCGCCGAACCTGAATAAAAGCAATGTGATGTAGGGCCGGGGTACCGGATCCGGATTAGAGAGAGTGATGAATACACAACAACTGGCGAAACTACGTACTATCGTGCCCGAGATGCGTCGCGTCCGGCACATTCACTTTGTCGGCATCGGTGGCGCCGGCATGGGTGGTATCGCCGAAGTGTTGGCAAACGAAGGGTATCAGATCAGCGGCTCCGACCTGGCGCCGAATCCGGTGACACAACAGTTGAGCGCGCTCGGAGCGACGATTTATTTCAATCACCGTCCGGAAAACGTGCTGGATGCGAGCGTGGTGGTGGTCTCTACCGCCATCTCCGCCGACAACCCGGAGATCGTCGCCGCTCGTGAGGCGCGCATCCCGGTGATCCGCCGCGCTGAAATGCTGGCGGAGCTGATGCGTTTTCGTCACGGCATCGCTATTGCCGGCACGCACGGCAAAACCACCACCACGGCGATGGTCTCGAGCATTTATGCCGAAGCCCGCCTGGACCCGACCTTCGTCAACGGCGGGCTGGTGAAGGCGGCGGGCACCCACGCGCGACTGGGGTCCAGCCGTTATCTGATCGCGGAGGCGGATGAGAGCGATGCGTCGTTCCTGCATCTGCAGCCGATGGTGGCCGTGGTCACCAACATCGAAGCCGACCATATGGACACCTACCAGGGCGACTTCGAGAACCTGAAACAGACGTTTATCAATTTCTTGCACAACCTGCCGTTCTACGGCCGCGCGGTGATGTGCATTGACGATCCGGTGGTGCGTGAGCTGTTGCCGCGCGTGGGTCGCCATATCACCACCTACGGCTTCAGTGAGGATGCGGATGTGCGCATCGAAGACTACCGGCAGATTGGGCCGCAGGGGCACTTTACTCTGAGCCGCCAGGATAAGCCGTTGCTGACGGTGACGCTGAACGCGCCGGGCCGCCACAATGCGTTGAACGCAGCGGCGGCGGTGGCGGTAGCGACCGAAGAAGGCATTGACGACGAAGATATTCTGCGCGCGCTGGCGGGCTTCCAGGGCACCGGGCGCCGCTTCGATTTCCTCGGCGAGTTCCCGCTGGAACCGGTCAACGGCAAAGCGGGCAGCGCGATGCTGGTGGACGATTACGGCCACCATCCGACTGAGGTGGACGCCACGCTGAAAGCGGCGCGCGCCGGCTGGCCGGACAAGCGTTTGGTGATGATCTTCCAGCCGCACCGTTATACGCGCACCCGCGATCTGTACGACGATTTCGCCAACGTGCTGTCGCAGGTGGATGTGCTGCTGATGCTCGACGTGTACGCCGCCGGCGAAGCGCCGATCCCGGGCGCGGACAGCCGTTCGCTGTGCCGCACCATCCGCAGCCGCGGCAAGCTGGATCCGATCCTGGTTTCCGATGCCGATAGCGTGCCGGAAACCCTGGCGCAGCTGCTGCAGGATGAAGACTTGGTGCTGGTGCAGGGCGCCGGCAACGTGGGCAAAATCGCCCGTAAACTGGCCGAGCTGAAGCTGCAGCCGCCGAAGAAAGAGGAGGAGCACCATGGCTGATAAAGTTGCAGTTCTGCTGGGCGGCACCTCCGCCGAACGCGAAGTGTCCCTGCAATCCGGCGCCGCGGTGCTGGCCGGGCTGCGCGAAGCCGGCATCGATGCGCACGGTGTCGATACCCGCGATTTCCCGGCGACTCAACTGAAAGAGCAAGGGTTCACCAAAGTGTTTATCGCGCTGCACGGGCGCGGCGGCGAGGACGGCACCCTGCAAGGGCTGCTGGAGTTCCTCGAACTGCCTTATACCGGTAGCGGCGTGATGGCCTCGGCGCTGACCATGGACAAATGGCGCACCAAGATGGTGTGGCAGTCGATGGGCTTGCCGGTAGCGCCTTACGTGGCGCTGAATCGCCAGCTGTACCTCGGTGCCGAAAAAGCGGCGCTGCTGGCGCGTGTGGCGGATCTCGGTTTGCCGCTGATCGTCAAGCCGAGCCGTGAAGGCTCCAGCGTCGGTATGAGCAAGGTCACCGCAAGCGCGGCGTTGGAAGCGGCGTTGGAAGAGGCCTTCCGCCATGACGACGATGTGCTGGTGGAGAAGTGGTTGAGCGGCCCGGAATACACCGTGGCGATGCTGGGCGATCAGGTTCTGCCGTCAATCCGCATCCAGCCGGCCGGCGTGTTTTACGACTACCAGGCCAAGTACATTTCGGACGACACGCAGTACTTCTGCCCGAGCGGTTTAAACGCCGAGCAGGAAGCCGAGATGGCGGCGTTGGCGCTGCGCGCCTACCGCGGTCTGGACTGCAGCGGCTGGGGCCGCGTCGACGTGATGCAAGACAGCGATGGCCGCTTCTATCTGCTTGAGGTGAACACCTCTCCGGGCATGACCAGTCATAGCCTGGTGCCGATGGCGGCGCGCCAGTTTGGATTAAGCTTCTCGCAGTTGGTGGCGAGAATTTTGGAGTTGGCCGACTGATATGTCGCAAGCTGCCCTGAATGCGCGCGATCGCGAGGTGGATAACGGCCCGCGTCGCAGCAATGGAACCCAGTTGGCGGGAATGATTTTCCTGCTGATGGTGTTGGGAACGGTCGTGTGGAGCGGTTGGGCGGTGCTTGGCTGGATGAAAGACGCCAGCCGCCTGCCGCTCTCAAGGCTGGTGGTGACCGGCGAACGCCATTACACCACCAACGATGATATTCGTCAGGCGATCCTGGCGCTGGGCGCACCCGGCACCTTTATGACGCAGGATGTGGACGTCATCCAGCAGCAGATCGAACGTCTGCCGTGGATCAAGCAGGCCAGCGTGCGCAAACAATGGCCGGATGAGCTGAAGATCCATCTGGTGGAGTACGTCCCGGTGGCGCGCTGGAACGATTTGCACATGGTGGACGCCGAGGGCAAAGCGTTCAGCGTGCCGGCGGAGCGGGCGGGCAAGCAGAAATTGCCGCTGCTCTATGGGCCGGAAGGGAGCGAGCAGGATGTGCTGGAAGGCTATCGGGCGATGAGCGCCACGTTGGCGGCCAGCAAATATACGCTGAAAATGGCGGCGATGACCGCGCGCCATTCCTGGCAGCTGGCGCTGGACAACGATGTCCGGCTTGAGCTGGGGCGCGATGACCGCAACGGGCGTTTGCAGCGGTTTATCGAGCTTTACCCGGTATTGCAGCAGCAGGGCCAGGCGGAGAGCAAGCGTGTCAGCTATGTCGATCTGCGCTACGAGTCCGGCGCTTCGGTAGGGTGGGCTCCGGTGTTGGTCGATCCGCAGGCGCTTGGCGGTCAGCAAAACAGTAATCAGCAACAGAATCAGGCACAGGCAAAACAACAATGATCAAGTCGACGGACAGAAAACTGGTAGTTGGACTGGAGATCGGTACTGCAAAAGTCTCCGCGTTGGTAGGGGAAGTTCTGCCCGATGGCATGGTCAACATTATCGGGGTGGGCAGCTGCCCGTCTCGCGGTATGGATAAGGGTGGCGTAAACGACCTGGAATCGGTGGTGAAGTGCGTACAGCGCGCCATCGATCAGGCCGAGCTGATGGCGGACTGCCAGATCTCTTCGGTGTACCTGGCGCTGTCGGGCAAACACATCAGCTGCCAGAACGAAATCGGCATGGTGCCGATCTCGGAAGAGGAAGTGACGCAGGATGACGTGGAGAATGTGGTGCACACCGCCAAATCGGTGCGCGTGCGCGACGAACACCGTATCCTGCACGTGATCCCTCAGGAATACGCCATCGATTATCAGGAAGGCATCAAAAACCCGGTTGGGCTGTCCGGCGTGCGCATGCAGGCCAAGGTGCATCTGATTACCTGCCATAACGATATGGCGAAGAACATCGTCAAGGCCGTGGAACGTTGCGGCCTGAAAGTTGACCAACTTATTTTCGCCGGTCTGGCCGCGAGCTACGCGGTGCTGACCGAAGATGAACGCGAACTCGGCGTTTGCGTGGTGGATATCGGCGGCGGCACCATGGATATGGCGGTGTATACCGGCGGTGCGCTGCGCCACACCAAAGTGATCCCTTATGCCGGGAACGTGGTCACCAGCGATATCGCCTACGCCTTCGGCACGCCGCCGACCGACGCGGAAGCGATTAAAGTTCGACACGGTTGTGCGCTTGGGTCGATTGTTAGCAAGGATGAGAATGTAGAGGTGCCTAGCGTCGGGGGACGTCCTCCGCGCAGTCTGCAAAGACAGACGCTGGCTGAAGTCATTGAGCCACGCTACACCGAACTGTTGAATCTGGTTAACGATGAAATTTTGCAATTGCAGGAGCAACTGCGTCAGCAAGGGGTGAAGCATCATCTGGCGGCAGGTATCGTGCTGACCGGTGGCGCCGCCCAGATTGATGGCCTGGCAGCCTGTGCGCAACGGGTGTTCCACACTCAGGTACGCATCGGCCAACCCTTGAACATCACGGGTCTGACGGATTATGCGCAGGAGCCTTACTACTCGACGGCGGTAGGTCTGCTGCACTATGGAAAAGAGTCTCACCTGAGCGGTGAGACAGAAGTAGAAAAACGCGCCTCGGTGGGCAATTGGTTTAAACGCATCAATAGCTGGCTGAGAAAAGAGTTTTAATGTTTCAACAAAGAGATCATGCTGAGTAATCTTTTTATGATCTCGCAGCGACAGGCACAAAACGGAGAGAAACTATGTTTGAACCAATGGAACTAACCAATGACGCGGTGATTAAAGTCATCGGCGTCGGCGGCGGCGGTGGCAACGCCGTTGAACACATGGTGCGCGAGCGCATCGAAGGTGTTGAATTCTTCGCTGTGAACACGGACGCCCAGGCGCTCCGCAAAACGGCGGTTGGCCAAACCATCCAGATTGGTAGCGGTATTACCAAAGGTCTGGGTGCGGGCGCGAACCCTGAGGTGGGTCGCAATTCAGCGGAAGAAGACCGCGAAGCCCTGCGCGCAGCGCTGGACGGCGCAGACATGGTCTTCATCGCAGCCGGCATGGGCGGCGGTACCGGTACCGGTGCGGCGCCAGTGGTGGCTGAAGTGGCTAAAGATTTGGGTATTCTGACCGTGGCCGTGGTGACCAAGCCTTTCAACTTCGAAGGCAAGAAGCGCATGGCATTCGCGGAGCAGGGTATCGCTGAACTGTCCAAACACGTGGACTCGCTGATCACCATCCCGAACGACAAGCTGTTGAAAGTTCTGGGGCGCGGCATCTCTCTGCTGGACGCGTTCGGCGCGGCCAACGACGTGCTGAAAGGCGCGGTGCAGGGTATCGCCGAGCTGATCACCCGTCCGGGCCTGATGAACGTCGACTTCGCCGACGTGCGCACCGTGATGTCCGAAATGGGCTATGCGATGATGGGTTCCGGCGTGGCTTGCGGTGAAGACCGCGCCGAAGAAGCGGCCGAAATGGCGATCTCCAGCCCGCTGCTGGAAGACATCGACCTGTCCGGCGCGCGCGGCGTGCTGGTCAACATTACCGCTGGCTTCGATCTGCGTCTGGATGAGTTCGAAACTGTGGGTAACACCATCCGTGCGTTCGCTTCCGACAACGCTACCGTGGTTATCGGTACCTCGCTGGATCCGGAAATGAACGACGAACTGCGCGTTACCGTGGTTGCAACCGGTATCGGTATGGACAAGCGTCCTGAAATCACTCTGGTGACCAATAAGCAGGCCAGCCAGCCAGTGATGGATCACCGTTATCAGCAGCACGGCATGTCGCCTCTGCCGCAGGAAGTGAAACCTGCCGCCAAGGTGGTCAACGACCAAGCTGCGCAGCCGAATAAAGAGCCCGACTATCTTGATATTCCAGCCTTCCTGCGTAAACAGGCAGACTAAGAATATCCTGAGAATTTGGAATCTCCGCTCTTTGTGCTAAACTGTCCCGCCGGCCATGCTGTATGCTTGGCTGGTAGGATGGATAACATTGCGAGATAAAACGATGATCAAACAAAGGACATTAAAACGTATTGTTCAGGCGACTGGCGTCGGTTTGCATACCGGCAAGAAAGTCACGCTGACAATGCGCCCAGCGCCGGCTAATACCGGGGTCATCTATCGTCGCACTGACTTGAATCCACCGGTTGATTTTCCGGCTGATGCAAAATCCGTGCGTGATACCATGCTCTGTACTTGCCTGGTGAATGAGCATGACGTGCGTATTTCGACCGTTGAGCACCTCAACGCCGCGCTGGCTGGGTTGGGCATCGACAATATCGTCATCGAAGTCGACGCCGCTGAAATCCCAATCATGGACGGCAGCGCCAGTCCGTTCGTGTTCTTGCTGCTGGATGCCGGCATCGAAGAACTGAACTCGGCGAAGAAATTCCTGCGTCTGAAAGAGACCGTGCGTGTTGAAGATGGCGACAAATGGGCCGAGCTGTCCCCGCATAACGGGTTCCGCCTGGACTTCACCATCGACTTCAACCACCCGGCTATCGACGCCAGCTCTCAGCGCTACCGTCTTGATTTCTCGGCTGAGTCGTTCGTGCGTCAAATCAGCCGCGCGCGCACCTTCGGGTTCATGCGCGATATCGAATATCTGCAGTCCCGCGGCTTGGCCCTGGGCGGCAGCTTCGATTGCGCCATCGTGGTAGATGACTATCGTGTGCTGAACGAAGACGGTCTGCGTTTCGAAGACGAGTTCGTACGTCACAAAATGCTGGACGCCATCGGCGACCTGTTCATGTGCGGCCACAACATCATTGGCGCGTTCACCGCGTTCAAGTCTGGGCACGCGCTGAACAACAAACTGCTGCAGGCCGTACTGGCCAAGCAGGAAGCGTGGGAATACGTGACCTTCCAGGACGAAGCCGAAATGCCGTTGGCATTCAAGGCGCCGTCTACCGTATTGGCGTAAGGTCTGAATTCCTCGCCTGCGAATAACGGCAGGCGCATCCTCTGAGAGCCTGAGAATTCAGGCTCGTGATGCCGTCTGATGTTTTGCAGTTGTGTCGCTGATTACTTATCACGACTGGTTGTGTTGGTACCCTCTCCGGCCAATGCAGCCAGCCGTTCCAATATCTTGCGCAGTTTCTCCGGGCTACGGCTCGCCAATCCTCTCAGCTCTTCCGCACTTTCCAGACTCAAATGCCGCATCGGCACGGGTTTTTCCGGCGCTTTCTCGGCGTTTTGCACCTGGTTGCTGCCTTTCGCCATCAAGGCCGGATTAATCCTGATGTCGATCGACGACAATGATGGTAGAATTTGCGCTCGTAGTGCAGACAGCAAAGCGGGTTGTTCGTAGCGCAAGCGCATCATCCAACTGGCATTTGCCGTTTCGAGCACTAAAATACCCTGTCGGAAATTCGCGACGCGGCACCAGGGATGCAGGGGAGCGGGCAACAGGCCCTTCACTGCACGGTTAAGCTTGAGCAGCGCCACCGCGCGTTGCTGGACGTTATGCAGCGGCCCTTTGCTGCCGGCAGACGCGTCGTCGAACAGGACATCTAATAATTGTGGACGGCTATCGCGCATAATGGGCTCCGGCGGATTATAAACTCGTGATCGGTATTCTAAATCGTTGGCGACAATTTGGCAGACGTTATTTCTGGCCCCATCTCCTGTTAGGGATGGTTGCGGCCACGCTTGGCGCGTCTTCCAATTTGTCCGGCGCTCCCGATCAGGCCGCGCTGCCGAATACGTCGTCCAGCCTTAACCGGCAAAATTCGGCCAACGGCACCTTCAACAGCCTGGCCCTGCTGCAGGACGCGCACCGCCGCCCTACCTTCAGCGTAGATTATTGGCAGCAGCATGCACTGCGCACCGTCATTCGTCACCTCTCTTTCGCGTTGGCGCCGCAGGCGGTTTATGCGCGGGTACAGGAGAGCGAAGCCGAAGCGGAACCGCCTTTGCAGGTAGCGCAACTGGCGTTGCTGTCTACCCTCAATGCGCTGCTGACGCATGAGCCGAAGCCGCCGACCATCATTCGCCACACCCACCTTGAGGTGCTGCCAACGCTGGCGCGGCACCAGACCGGCCTGTGGGTGGCTCAGGTGCAAGGCATTCGCGCCGGGCCCGTCGTTCTCGTCTGACTCCGCCCTTAGGGCATAAAAACCATAAATAATAGCAAGTTGACTGCCGCATTCGGCCGTCATGACAGAGATATCAAACATCATGTTAGTGAAATTATTAACCAAAGTTTTTGGCAGCCGTAACGATCGTACCCTGCGCCGCATGCGCAAAGTGGTTGAGCAGATCAACCGCATGGAACCGGACATGGAAAAACTGTCCGATGACGAGCTGAAAGCGAAAACTAACGAGTTCCGCGCACGCCTGGAAAAAGGCGAGTCGCTGGAAAGCCTGATCCCGGAAGCCTTCGCCGTGGTGCGCGAGGCGAGCAAGCGCGTGTTCGGCATGCGTCACTTCGACGTGCAGCTGCTGGGCGGCATGGTGCTGAACGACCGCTGCATCGCCGAGATGCGTACCGGTGAAGGTAAAACCCTGACCGCGACGCTGCCGGCCTACCTGAACGCCCTGAGCGGCCGCGGCGTGCACGTCGTGACCGTCAACGACTATCTGGCGCAGCGCGACGCCGAAAACAACCGTCCGCTGTTCGAGTTCCTCGGCCTGAGCATCGGCATCAACCTGCCGGGCATGCCGGCGCCGGCCAAGCGTGAAGCTTACGCTGCCGACATCACCTACGGCACCAACAACGAATACGGCTTCGACTACCTGCGCGACAACATGGCGTTCAGCCCGGAAGAACGCGTGCAGCGCAAACTGCACTATGCGCTGGTGGATGAGGTGGACTCCATCCTGATCGATGAAGCGCGTACGCCGCTGATCATCTCCGGCCCGGCTGAAGACAGCTCCGAGATGTACATCAAGGTCAACAAGCTGATCCCTAAACTGATCCGCCAGGAAAAAGAAGACTCCGACACCTTCAAGGGTGAAGGGCACTTCTCGGTGGATGAGAAGGCGCGCCAGGTGCACCTGACCGAACGCGGCCTGATCCTGATCGAAGAGATGCTGGTAGAGGCTGGCATCATGGATGAAGGCGAATCGCTGTACTCGCCGACCAATATCATGCTGATGCACCACGTTACCGCCGCGCTGCGCGCCCACGTGCTGTTCACCCGCGACGTTGACTACATCGTGAAAGACGGCGAAGTGATCATCGTCGATGAGCACACCGGCCGTACCATGCAGGGCCGCCGTTGGTCCGATGGCCTGCACCAGGCGGTGGAAGCCAAAGAAGGCGTGGAGATCCAGAACGAGAACCAGACGCTGGCTTCGATCACCTTCCAGAACTACTTCCGTCTGTACGAGAAGCTGGCCGGGATGACCGGTACCGCCGATACCGAAGCCTTCGAATTCAGCTCGATCTACAAGCTGGACACCATCGTGGTGCCAACCAACCGTCCGATGATCCGTAAGGACATGCCGGATCTGGTGTACATGACCGAGAAAGAGAAGATCGGCGCCATCATCGAGGACATCCGCGAGCGTACAGCCAAAGGCCAACCGGTGCTGGTGGGTACCATCTCAATCGAGAAATCCGAAGTGGTGTCCCGTGAGCTGACCAAAGCGGGCATCGACCACAAGGTGCTGAACGCCAAATTCCACGCCATGGAAGCGGACATCGTCGCCCAGGCCGGCCAGAGCGGTGCGGTAACCATCGCCACCAACATGGCGGGCCGTGGTACCGATATCGTGCTGGGCGGCAGCTGGCAGGCCGAAGTAGCGCTGCTGGAAGCGCCGACCGAAGAGCAGATCGAAGCCATCAAAGCCGCCTGGAAAGAGCGCCACGACGCGGTGCTGGCGGCGGGCGGCCTGCATATCATCGGCACCGAGCGCCATGAATCGCGCCGTATCGATAACCAGCTGCGCGGCCGTTCCGGTCGTCAGGGCGACGCCGGTTCATCCCGCTTCTACCTGTCGATGGAAGATGCCCTGATGCGTATCTTCGCCTCGGATCGCGTGTCCGGCATGATGCGTAAACTGGGCATGAAAGAAGGCGAAGCGATTGAGCACCCGTGGGTGACCAAGGCGATCGCCAATGCCCAGCGTAAGGTAGAGAGCCGCAACTTCGACATCCGTAAGCAGCTGCTGGAGTACGATGACGTCGCCAACGATCAGCGCCGCGCCATCTACAGCCAACGCAACGAATTGCTGGACGTGTCCGACGTGAGCGAAACCATCGCCAGCATCCGCGAGGACGTGTTCAAGAGCACCATCGACAACTACATCACGCCGCAGTCGCTGGAAGAAGAGTGGGACATTCAGGGGCTGGAAGAGCGCCTGAAGAACGACTTCGATCTGGAGATGCCGATCGCCCAGTGGCTGGACAAAGAGCCGGAGCTGCACGAAGAGACGCTGCGCGAACGCATTCTGGAGAACGCCAAAGAGCAGTATCAGCGTAAGGAAGAAGTGGTCGGCAGCGAGATGATGCGCAACTTCGAGAAGGGCGTGATGCTGCAGACGCTGGATTCCCTGTGGAAAGAGCATCTGGCGGCGATGGACTACCTGCGCCAGGGTATCCACCTGCGCGGTTACGCGCAGAAGGATCCGAAGCAGGAGTACAAGCGCGAATCCTTCAACATGTTCGCCACCATGCTGGAATCGCTGAAATATGAAGTGATCAGCGTGCTGAGCAAGGTACAGGTGCGGATGCCGGAAGAGGTGGAAGCGCTGGAACAGCAGCGCCGTGAAGAGGCCGAGCGTCTGGCGCAGCAGCAACAGCTGAGCCACCACGACGAGAACGCGCTGGTGACTGAAGATCCGAACGCGCCGGCGACCGCCGAGCGTAAAGTGGGGCGCAACGATCCTTGCCCATGCGGTTCCGGCAAGAAATACAAGCAGTGCCACGGCCGCCTGCAGTAATGCCGGCCGCGGTTAACCGATAACACCCAGGGGTTCAGCTTGCTGAGCCCCTGTTTTTTGGCACCCATCAGGAGGGTGAGATGAAACATCTGAATATCGCCGTGGGCATTATCCGCAATGCTCAACAGGAGATCTTTATTACCCGCCGCGCCGCTGACGCGCACATGGCCGGATTCTGGGAGTTTCCCGGCGGTAAGATCGAACAGGGTGAAACGCCGGAACAGGCGTTGAGCCGCGAGCTGCGGGAAGAGACCGGTATCGAAGCCGAACGCGCCGAACTGCTGGAGGTGGTGGAGCACCGCTTCAGCGATCGCATCGTGACGCTGAATTTTTATCTGGTAGAAGCCTGGGCGGGTGAGCCGTTCGGCCGTGAGGGGCAACCGATGCGCTGGGTAAAACAGGCGGACCTGCGTGAAGACGAGTTCCCGGAAGCCAACGTCGGCATTATTCAGCTGCTGGTGGCACAGGCGAACGCCGCGCAATAACCAGTTTGGCCTGGCGTCCGCCAGGCCAACAGCGGGCGATCAGCGATCGTCCATTTCGCTCCAGTCTTCGCTTTCCGACAGATCGCTGTTGCTCGGAATGCGCTTCTCTTCATCGGCCCACTCGCCGAGATCGATCAGCTGGCAACGTTTGCTGCAAAACGGCCGGAATGGGCTGACTTCACCCCAAACCACGCCGGTGCCACAGGTTGGGCATTTTACTACGGTCGTCATAACGGTTCCTTATGCCTTCTGACAGTGCTGAGAAGGCTTTCTTGCATAAGTTCAACAACAGGCCAGTTCGAACGTCAGGCGTTCAGGCACCGCGCCATGTTCGCTGTCCAGCGGCAGGAAACGAATGGCATAACGCGTCTTATGGCCGGAAATCTGCGGATAAAGCTGCGGCGCCAGATGGAGGCGCAGGCGCAGCAGATCCGCCCCTTCGGCGTTGTCCTGGAAAAAACCGTTCAGGCTGATTTGATTGCGGAACGGCCCGGATTGGCGGATCAGATCCAACACCATGATCAGCGCCTGGTTCAGCGGTTCCAGCGACTGCAGCCAGGCGGCGACGTCGGTATCGCGATCCTGCTGCGGCGCGTGCATCCACATGTGCAGGGTCGGCAGATCGAAGCTGCAGCAACCGCCAGGAATGTTCAGCCGCTGACGCACCAGGCCGATCAGCCGATCTTCGCGCAGCGCCTGGCCGAGGCGCGGCGCCGCCATCAGCGCCGATGAGCGCGACTTCAGCTGGCCGCGCAGCTGGTCGATCAGCGCCATATCCACGCCCGGCACATCGGCCCAGGCCAACAGTTTCTGCTGCTGGCGCTCCAGCTCTTTGAGCAGTTCGGTGCGCACTTCGCCGCGCTCCAGCACGTCCAGCAAGTCGGAGACGGTGCGAAAGAAGGTGAGGGCGATGGCGGTTTCACTCAGGGCGCGTTGGCCGTGCAGCTGTTGCAGCAGGAATTCGATGCGCAGCCAGGTGCGCATCTTCTCGTTCAGCGGGTGTTCAAAGAGAACGGTTGGGGAAACATCACTCATGCAGTTTAATCCTGTTGGGGCGCTGTTGCCGCCAGTTCAAGGTAGCGACGATGCAGAGCGGCGACCTGTGGCTCTATCCCCTGAGCGGCGCCGCTGTTGTCAATAATGTCATCCGCCACGGCGAGGCGCTGCTGGCGCGTGGCCTGGGCGGCGAGAATGCTCTGCGCTTGCTCACGGCTTACGCCGTCGCGCGCGATGGTGCGAGCCAGCTGGGTTTCGGCGTCGACGTCGATCACCAGCACCCGATCGGCGCGATCCTGCAGGCGGTTTTCCACCAGCAGCGGCACCACCCACAGCGCGTACGGGCTGGTGGCCTGCGCCAGTTGGCGATGGGTTTCACGGTGTATCAGCGGGTGCAGCAGCTGGTTCAGCCAGGTTTTGTCATCGGGATGGCTGAAGATGCGCTGACGCAGCGCAGCGCGGTTCAACGCACCGTCCGGCAGTAACATTTCATTACCAAATCGTTCGGCGATCGCGGCCAAGGCAGGGGTGCCCGGCTCGACGACCTGACGGGCGATCACGTCAGCATCGACAAGGGTTGCGCCGTGGCGCGCAAAGGCGTTCGCGACGGTCGTCTTGCCGCTGCCTATGCCCCCGGTCAACGCAACAATGTAGGCCATGGTGTTAGGTGCATCCGATGTTCATAAAAAAATAATAGTCGAATCATAAAGCGATCGCGCAGAAGTGCAAGTCGGCAGGCGGCGCTTGCGCATCGGCACCGATTGGGTGGCGAGAAAAAACGCAGCGGCACGGCAAAAATGAGCGGGCAATCACACTGCGATTATGCAGGTAAATTTGTCGGATTGTAGCGTAAATAAAGGCGAATTCGCAGTCTTGTTCGGCGATTATTAGCGCGTATTATAACGTCACTGGAACTGGCATTAATCTCGCCGCCGTCTTTTTGCGCCACTGGAAAGCCGTCGGGTAGAGGTTCGAATATCCTCCTTGCGATCCGTCGCCATTAACCAGGAAATCATAAGTCATGCGTATTGAAGAAGATTTGAAGTTGGGCTTTAAAGACGTGTTGATCCGCCCTAAGCGTTCCACGCTGAAAAGCCGCTCTGAGGTTGAACTGGAACGTCAGTTTACCTTCAAGCATTCAGGTTGCAGCTGGTCCGGCGTGCCGATTATCGCCGCCAACATGGACACGGTGGGCACCTTCCGCATGGCCGAGGCCCTGGCTTCTTTCGACGTTCTCACTGCCGTACACAAACATTACAGCGTCGAGCAATGGGCTGACTTCGTGCAGCGCATGCCGGAATCGGTGCTGCGCCATGTGATGGTCTCCACCGGCACCTCCGAAGCCGACTTCGCCAAAATGCAGCAGATCCTGGCCCTGTCTCCGGCGCTGAAATTCATCTGTATCGACGTGGCCAACGGCTACTCCGAACACTTCGTCGCCTTCCTGCAGAAAGCGCGCGAAGCCTGCCCGAATCACGTCATCTGCGCAGGTAACGTGGTAACCGGCGAAATGGTGGAAGAGTTGATCCTCTCCGGCGCCGACATCGTTAAAGTCGGCATCGGCCCGGGGTCGGTATGCACCACCCGCGTGAAGACCGGTGTGGGCTACCCGCAGCTGTCGGCGGTGATCGAATGCGCCGATGCGGCCCACGGGCTGGGCGGCCAAATCGTCAGCGACGGCGGCTGCTCGGTGCCGGGCGATGTCGCCAAAGCCTTCGGCGGCGGCGCGGACTTCGTGATGCTGGGCGGCATGCTGGCCGGCCACGACGAGTGCGAAGGCACCGTGGTGGAAGAGAACGGCGAGAAATTTATGCTGTTCTACGGCATGAGCTCCGAGTCAGCGATGAAGCGCCACGTCGGCGGCGTAGCAGAGTATCGCGCGGCCGAAGGCAAAACCGTCAAGCTGCCGCTGCGCGGCGAGGTAGAGTTTACCGTGCGCGATATCCTCGGCGGCCTGCGTTCCGCCTGCACCTACGTCGGCGCCGAGCGTCTGAAAGAGCTGACCAAGCGCACCACCTTTATCCGCGTGGCGGAGCAGGAAAACCGCGTCTTCGGCAGCAAATAAGCCGCAGCTTGCATTCGGGCGCCGCGCACCACGGCGCCCGCTATCCTCTTCTTTATCCCAGCACGCTGCCCAGTTGAAAGATAGGCAGATACATGGCGATAACCAAAGCGCCGACAATCCCGCCCACCACCAGCATCAACAGCGGCTCCAGCGTTTGCGCCAGCGTATCGGCCAGCTCGTGCGTCTGCCGTTCATACCACTGCGCCAACTTATCCAGCAAGGCGTCCAGCGAGCCGGACTCCTCGCCCACCCGCACCAGCTGCCGGCACAGTGGCGGAAACAGCGGTTGCAAACCCAGGGCCTGATGAAACGCTTCGCCTTCGGCGATCTGCCGTTGCACCTGCTCCAGCGCCTGCCGGTACAGCGGATGATCCGCCGCCAGCGCCGCCGCGTTCAAACCTTCCACCAGCGTCAGCCCCGCGCGTTGGGTCATGGTCAGGATACGAAATGTTTGGCTCAGCGCGCCGCCGCTCACCAGCCGGGCAATTAGCGGCAGGCGCAGCAAGGCGGCCTGTTCGCGTTGGCGCCACGGAGGGCGCGGATGCAGCCAGCGGCAGTAGCCGAACAGCAACGCGCCGAGCAGCAGCGCCAAATAGGGGCCAACGGCGATCAGCAGCGCGGACAACCCCAATAATCCTTGGGTAAACCAGGGCAGCTGCGCATCGAACGACTGATAAACCTTGGCAAATTCCGGCAGCACCATCACCAGCATCAGCACGCTGACCAGCAGCGCCACCGCGCAGATGAAGAGGGGATACCGCAGCGCTTTGGTCACCTTGCGGCGCAGCAGAAGCTGGGCCTCCTGTTGTTGCGCCAGCTGCAGGCAGCAGCGATCGAGGTTGCCGGTCAGTTCGCCGATGGCGATCAGTTGGCGATAGATCAGTGGAAAAACGCTTGGTTGTGCGGCAAGGCTTTCGGAGAGCGGCGGCCCTTCGCGCACCTGGTCGGCCAGCTGGCGCAGCAGGCAGCGCCAGGCTGCCGAAGGGTGCTCTGCCGCCAGAAGCTGCAGCGTATTGACCAGCGGCAGCCCGGCCTGCAACAGGGTAGCGAGCTGGCGGGTGAAGTGGATTAACGGTTCTCCGCGCCATTGGCCGGGCGTGACGCGTTTGCCGTGCCCGATCCGCCAAGGTTGCAGGCCTTGTTCGATCAGCAGCCGGCTCACCTGCCGTTTTTCATCGCTCATCAGTTCGCCGCGGCGTAAGGTGCCCTGAGCGTCGAAAGCCTGCCACAGAAACAACCGGCGCGCTTTCATGGCGTGGTTACGCCGGGTTGGACGACGTCGATCACGCGGTACAGTTCTTCCAGCGAGGTCGTGCCTTCGGCGGCCAGCGCCAGACCCGCCTGCAGCAGCGAAAGCTGCCCCTGCTCGCGGGCGATATCCGCCAGCAGACTGGGAGCGGATATCGCCAGCAATGCCGCCTGAATTTCCGGCGTAATGGCCAACAGTTCATACACGCCGATGCGCCCATAATAGCCGCCGAAGCAGTGCTCGCAGCCGTCGGCGCGCCAGGCGGTCAGCGGTTCCGGCCAGAGCGCGGTGGGAAAATGCGCCGGCTGGCTTTGCGGGTAGCGGCAGTGGCGACACAGCCTGCGCACCAGCCGCTGGGCGACGACCAGCTTCAGGCAGCCGGCGAGCAGGTAGCCGGGGATACCCATGTGCATCAGCCGCGTCAGGGTTTCAGCAGTGGAGTTGGTATGCAGCGTCGACAGCACCAGGTGGCCGGTTTGTGCGGCCTTGACCGCGATCTCGGCGGTTTCCGCATCGCGGATCTCGCCGATCATGATGACGTCCGGATCCTGGCGCAGCAGGGCACGCAGCACTCGGGTGAAGTTCAGCTCGGTTTTGGCGTTGATCTGGGTCTGATTGACGCCGAACAGCGGGATCTCGACCGGATCCTCGACGCTGCACAGGTTGCTTTGCGCATCATTCAACTGGCGCAGCCCGCTGTACAGCGTTACCGTCTTGCCGCTGCCGGTCGGGCCGGTCACCAGGATCAAACCTTGCGGGCAGGCCAACGCTGCCGCGTAGCGCGCCAGATCCGTCCGGCTCATGCCCAGTTGATCCAGCGGCAGCTCTTGCTGCTCGCCCTGCTGAACGCGCAGCACCACCTTTTCGCCGTGCAACGTCGGCAGGGTGGCGATGCGCATGGCATAGCGCGCGCTGTCCAGCGTCAGGCTGAGCTGCCCGTCCTGAGGTTGACGGCGCTCGGCGATATCCAGTTGGCCGAGGATCTTCAGCCGGGCGATGAGGCGCGCAGCCAGCTGCGGCGGCGGTGAGGCAAGGGTTTGCAGCACGCCGTCGATGCGCAGGCGAATGCGAAAATGCTGCCGAAAGGGCTCAAAGTGAATGTCCGAGGCGCGGCGCTGAATGGCCAGGCGCAGCGTCTGGTTGATGAACTGTACCACCGGCGCATCGCCGTCGTCGGGGTAGGCGATGTCGGTCGTGTCCTCTTCGGCCGTCAACGGCGCCGGGAGCGGCTCGTGGTGCTGGTTCAGCGCCATCTCCAGCCTGGCCGCCGGCCATTGTTCCAAATGGATGCGCTTGCCGGTGGCGAAACGCAGCGCCGCCAGCAGCCCCTGCGGCGCTTCTTCGCTGAGCGCGACCGTCAGGGTGGTCGGGTCTTCGCTCAGCGCCAGCGCCTGATAGCGCCGGCACAGGGCGTGAACCTCTTCGCTGATTTGCGCGTTCATCGCCATTACTCCGCCGCGTTGTCGAAGCGGAAGACTTCCTGGCACACCTCAACCAGCGTCGCGTTTTCGCTGCTGCACAGCCGGCTCCAGCGGGTCAGCCCATCGGCGTTCGACTTGGGGGTTAATGCCACCGCCAGGCCCTGCAGCGTTTGGCTGCCGGTCAGCGTGATCACGCCTTTGACGACTTTCACCCCGCTGACATAGCGCGACGTGCCGCCGGTGGGAATGCCTTTGCTGCCGGCCTCGCAGCCGGCGGGCGCGCCTTCGTCCAGCACGCACAGCTCGACCGCCATTTTATACGGCGCCATGGTTTGCAGCATGTCGGTCATCGCTGCTTTCTGGATGTAGCGCTGGTAGGCGGGAATGCCGATGGCGCTGAGGATGGCGATGATGGCGATCACCACCATCAGTTCTATCAGGGTAAAGCCGCGTTGTGTTTCCATGCGTTGTTTCCTCCATTGGGGTGTGGAAGACAACGGTAGCGGCTTGCTCGGGGCACGGCGAGGGGCAGTTACGCGTTTCTCGGCGCGCTTCCATCAGTAATGATGTGGTTTGCAGCGGTGAAAAAAACGGTGAGAGGGGGTTCGCAATTTTACGGTGACGCCCCCGGCAGCGGCCGGGGGCGAGGGGATCATTTGAAGCGCATCGACAGATCGAGCGCGGTCACATGCTTGGTCAGCGCGCCGACCGAAATGTAATCCACGCCGGTCTCGGCGAAGGTGCGCAGCGTCTCGCGGGTGACGTTGCCGGACACTTCCAACTGGGCGCGGCCCTGGGTTTGGGCGACCGCCTGACGCATCATCTCTACGCTGAAGTTGTCCAGCATGATGATGTCGGCGCCGGCATCCAGCGCCTGCTGCAGTTCATCGAGCGACTCGACTTCCACTTCCACCGGCACGTCGGCGTGCAGCCAGAAGGCTTTTTCCACCGCGTTCTTGATAGAACCGGAGGCGATGATGTGGTTTTCCTTGATCAGGAAGGCATCGGACAGCCCCAGCCGGTGGTTGCTGCCGCCCCCGCACAGCACGGCGTATTTCAGCGCGGTGCGCAGGCCGGGTAAGGTCTTGCGGGTATCGAGCAGGCGAGTCCGGGTGCCTTCCAGCAGGGCCACGTAGCGGCTGACCTCGGTCGCCACGCCGGAGAGCGTCTGCACGAAGTTCAGCGCGGTGCGCTCGCCGGTCAGCATCACCCGCGCCGGGCCGCGCAGCCGGCAGAGCGGTTGGTTCGGCGTCAGACGGTCGCCGTCCGCCACCAGCCACTCCACCTGCACCTGATTGCCCAGTTGAATAAAGACCTCATTCAGCCAGCGGCGGCCACAGAACACGCCGGCTTCACGGGTGATGACGGTGGCTTCGGCCTGCTTGTCAGCCGGTAACAATTGCGCGGTAATATCACGCCCGGCGTCGACTTCACCCCCCAGGTCTTCGCGCAGCGCCTGGGCGACGGCATAGGGAATATCACTTTCAATTCGTTCAAGAAGCTCGGTGCGGCGACTGTCGGCACTGTAGCGGCGTGTCGGCATGGAAAACTCCGAAATGGACGGTTAGATCGTAGGGGAACATGCTACTCTGTTGCAGGAATAAGTACCACCGCAGAGAGGTGTCTGATGCAGTTGGAAAATGGCTGGATTGTCGGGGCGACGCGAGTGCTCTCGCCGCACTGCGATCGGCGCCCGGATGACGAGCACCCCTCGCTGCTGGTCATCCACAACATCAGCTTGCCGCCCGGCGAGTTCGGCGGCCCCTATATCGACCAGCTGTTCACCGGCACGCTCGACCCTGCGCAGCACCCTTATTTCGCCGATATCCATCAGCTGCGAGTGTCGGCGCATTGCCTGATTCGCCGCGGCGGAGAGATCGTGCAGTATGTGCCCTTCGACCAGCGCGCCTGGCACGCGGGCGTTTCCCTGTATCAGGGGCGCGATCGGTGCAACGATTTCTCCATCGGCATCGAGCTGGAAGGGACTGACCAGTTACCCTACACCGAAGCGCAATATCGCACGCTGCAGGCGGTCACCGTGCTGCTGGCCGAACATTATCCACCGCTGGCGGCCAATATCGCCGGGCATTGCGATATCGCCCCCGGCCGCAAGACCGATCCCGGGCCGGCGTTCGATTGGGATCGCTATCTGGCATCTCTGGAACAACGAGGCGCGCCCGCCGACGCTATGCTTGAGACAAGAAAAAGGGAGAGGAATCGCTAATGACGCTGTTTACGCTGTTGCTGGTTTTGGCCTGGGAGCGCCTGTTCAAGCTGGGAGAACACTGGCAGCTGGATCATCGCCTCGAAGTGGTATTTCAGCGGCTGCATCGGGTTTCGCTGGCGCAGACGCTGGCGATGACCGCCGCCTGGATGGTGATCGTCTGGGGCGTTCTGTGGTTGTCGCACGGGCTGTTCTTCGGCGTGGTGACGCTGCTGCTGTGGATCGTCATCGATCTGCTGTGCGTCGGCGCCGGCATCAAGCGCAAACACTATCGCGCCTACCTGAAAGCGGCGCGGCAGGGGGATACCCATGCCAGCGATCAGATGGCGGAAGAGCTGGCGTTGATCCACGGCTTGCCGGTGGACTGCAGTGAAGAGCTGCGTCTGCGCGAGCTGCAAAACGCGCTGCTGTGGATCAACTTCCGTTATTACCTGGCGCCGCTGTTCTGGTTCGTGGTCTTTGGGCCGTACGGGCCGATCGCGCTGGCGGGGTATGCCTTCCTGCGCGCCTATCAAACCTGGCTGGCGCGCCACAATACGCCGCTGGAGCGTTCGCAGTCGGGCATCGATCATCTGCTGAACTGGCTGGACTGGATCCCGGTGCGTTTGGCCGGGGTGGCCTATGCGTTGTTCGGCCACGGCGAGCGCGCGTTGCCGGCCTGGTTCGCCTCACTCGGCGATCGGCATTCGTCGTCGTATCAGGTGTTGACGCGGCTGGCGCAGTTCTCGCTGGCGCGCGATCCGCATATGGATCCGGTGCAAACGCCGCGGGCGGCGGTGACGTTGGCGCGCAAGGTGACGATGATCATCGTGGTGGTGGTGGCGCTGTTGACCATTTACGGCACGCTGCTTTAAGCCGCAGAGAAAAAAAACGGGCGCCGAGGCGCCCGTTTTTTTTTGGCCATTCGGCCAGGATTACAGCTTGGCGAAGCAGCGACGCGCGGCGTCGATGGTGCGCTGAATGTCTTCCTTGCTGTGCGCCACGGACATGAAGCCCGCTTCGAAGGCGGACGGCGCCAGATACACCCCTTCTTCCAGCATCAGGTGGAAGAAGCGCTTGAAGCGTTCCACGTCGCACTGCATCACGTCCTGGTAGCAGGTGACCGCCGGCGCGTCGGTGAAGAACAGGCCGAACATGCCGCCGACGTTGTTGACCACCAGCGGAATATTCTCCTCCTGCGCCGCGTGCAGCAGGCCAGCGGCCAGCATCTCGGTCAGTTCGGTCAGCGTCTGGTGCACGCCGACCTGTGAGACTTCGGTCAAACAAGCGTAGCCCGCCGCCATGGCGATCGGGTTGCCGGACAGGGTGCCGGCCTGGTAGACCGGGCCGGTCGGCGCCAGCGCCTCCATCACCTCGCGACGGCCGCCGAAGGCGCCCACCGGCATGCCGCCGCCGATGATTTTGCCGAGGCAGGTCAGATCAGGCTCGACGCCGTAATAGGATTGCGCGCCGGCCAGCGCGACGCGGAAGCCGGTCATCACTTCGTCGATGATCAAGAGCGCGCCGTACTTGTCGCACAGGGCGCGCAGGCCCGGCAGGAATTCCGACAGCGGCGGCACGCAGTTCATGTTGCCGGCGACCGGCTCGACGATGATACAGGCGATTTCGGACGGGTACTGTTCGAAGGCGGCGCGCACCGAATCCAGATCGTTATAGGTGCAGGTCAGAGTGTGCTTGGCGAAGTCGGCCGGCACGCCCGGTGAGTTCGGCTGGCCGAGGGTCAGCGCGCCGGAGCCGGCTTTCACCAGCAGGCAGTCGGCGTGGCCGTGATAGCAGCCTTCGAACTTGATGATTTTATCGCGGTTGGTGTAGCCGCGCGCCAGGCGGATGGCGCTCATGGTGGCTTCGGTGCCTGAGTTCACCATGCGCACCATATCCATCGTCGGCACCAGCTCGGTGACCAGCTGCGCCATTTTGACTTCCATCTCGGTCGGCGCGCCGAAGCTCAGGCCGCGCTGCGCCGCTTCGATCACCGCGTCGCGGATCGCCGGGTGGTTATGCCCCAGCACCATCGGCCCCCAGGAACCGACATAGTCGATATAGGCCTTGCCGTCGGCATCGAACAGGTAAGCCCCGTCTGCCCGCTCGATAAACAGCGGCACACCGCCCACGCCGGTGAATGCACGCACCGGAGAGTTTACCCCGCCGGGGATCAACTGTTGCGCCTGGGCGTACAGACTTTCGGACTTGCTGTGTAGGCTCATAAATCGGCTCCTGGATTCTCTTTTGAATGATTTGACCGCGCTATTCTAGAGGAGAGCGCCGCGTTATGAAACGATCACAGTCAGATACCATTAACGGCAGCGCCCGCCGCCAGGTTGGGGTAGAATTATCGCCCTGCCTATTTGTATTACAAATTACCTGACGAATCACTCGCGATGACAGAATCACAATCACAGCCCGTCGGGACGTTGAGCCCGCGTCTTAGCCGCAGCGATGCGGTGCGTCAGTTTATTCGCCGCGATAAAACCCCGGTGGCGATCCTGGTGATGGCCGCGCTGGTGGGGGCGCTGGCCGGTTTGCTCGGCGTGGCCTTCGATAAAGCGGTGGAGTGGGTGCAGCAGCAGCGGCTGGCTTCGCTGGCGCAGGTCGCCGACTCCTGGCTCCTGGTGTGGCCCCTGGCGTTTATCCTGTCCGCCGCGCTGGCGGCGCTGGGCTATTACCTGGTGCGGCGCTTTGCGCCTGAGGCGGGCGGCTCGGGCATTCCGGAAATCGAAGGCGCGCTGGAAGAGCTGCGGCCGGTACGCTGGTGGCGCGTGATCCCGGTGAAATTCATCGGTGGCATGGGCACGCTGGGGGCGGGCATGGTGCTGGGGCGCGAAGGGCCCACGGTGCAGATGGGCGGCAACGTCGGGCGCATGGTATTGGACGTGCTGCGCATTCGCGGCGCTGAGGCGCGTCATACGTTGCTGGCGACCGGGGCCGCCGCCGGCTTGTCCGCCGCGTTCAACGCGCCGCTGGCCGGCATCCTGTTCATCATCGAAGAGATGCGGCCGCAGTTCCGCTACAACCTGATCTCGATTAAAGCGGTGTTTATCGGCGTTATCATGTCGAGCGTGGTGTTCCAGCTGTTTAACGGCCAGGGGGCGGTGATCGCGGTCGACAAACTTTCTTCGGCGCCCATCAATACCCTGTGGCTCTATCTGGTGTTGGGGGCAATCTTCGGCGCGGTGGGCGTGGGGTTCAACGCGCTGATTTTCCGCACCCAGGACATGTTCGCGCGCCTGCACGGCGGCAGAATGCGCAATGTCTTGCTGATGGGCGGGCTGCTCGGCGGCGTGTGCGGCATTCTGGGGCTGATCCAGCCGGAGGCAGCGGGCGGCGGCTTTGGGCTGATCCCGATCGCCGCGGCGGGCAACTACAGCGTCGGCATGTTGATGTTTATCTTTATCACCCGCATCTTCACCACGCTGCTGTGCTTCGGTTCCGGCGCGCCGGGCGGCATCTTCGCGCCGATGCTGGCGTTGGGCACGCTGTTCGGCACCGCCTTCGGGCTGGCGGGGGCGCATCTGTTCCCGCAGTACGGCATCGAGGCGGGCACCTTCGCCATCGCCGGCATGGGGGCGCTGTTCGCCGCCACGGTGCGCGCCCCGCTGACCGGCATCGTGCTGGTGCTGGAAATGACCGACAACTACCAGCTGATTTTACCGATGATCATCACCTGCCTCGGCGCCACGGTGGTGGCGCAGCTGCTCGGCGGCAAGCCGCTGTATTCGTCGATCCTGGCCCGCACGCTGCAAAAGCAGGAGGCGCAGCTGGCGCGGGAGGCGGCGCAGAAAACAAGTAAGGAAAATACAACAAATGCGGTGAATACTTGAACGCAACACTCAGGTATCGGATAATCGTTAATATTAATCAGGCAGCCATAGTCGCGATCTGATGCTGAACAATGTTGGGAGTAAAGAGTATGAGTGATCAAACGGCACTGCCCCTGCAATTTACCGAGGCAGCAGCAAACAAGGTGAAGTTCCTGATTGCTGACGAAGAAAACCCGAACCTGAAGTTGCGGGTTTATATTACCGGCGGCGGCTGCAGCGGATTCCAGTACGGCTTCACTTTTGACGACAAGGTCAACGATGGCGACATGACCATCGAGAAGCAGGGCGTGGCGCTGGTGGTCGATCCGATGAGCCTGCAGTACCTGGTCGGCGGTTCGGTGGACTACACCGAAGGGCTGGAAGGGTCGCGCTTTGTGGTGACCAACCCGAATGCCAAAACCACCTGCGGTTGCGGTTCGTCGTTCAGCATCTGAGTTTGCCTGTCAGAACATAACCCGCTCGCCTTACGGCCGGCGGGTTTTTTTATGCCTACCCTTCCACCAGGATCACTGCCGTGCCGTTCTCCTGCACCGGACGGCCTCGAGTGATGCGCGGCGGCTCAGCGTTCGAGAATAAAGGCGGGCAGCTTGAGATGCCAACGAATGGCCGCCAGCCGAATGGCCAGGGTGATGAGCATGCCCAGCATCATGGCCTGCTGCAGCGGCATGCCGAAGGTGTAAAACGCCGTGGCGTGCACGATGCCGCCGATGATGCAGGCGGTGGCGTAAATTTCGGTGCGCAGGATCATCGGGATCTCGCGCGCCAGCACGTCGCGGATAATGCCGCCGCCGACGCCGGTGATCACCCCCATGCAGATCGCCACCAGCGGGCCGGTGCCGGCCGCGAAGGCCTTGTTGACGCCGATGCCGACGAACACCGCCAGCCCGACGGCGTCCAGCACCGGCAGCACCCACTTCGGCAGGCGGCGCGGCTGGCGCACCAGCAGCAGCGTCAAGACGCAGGTGATCATCGCCACCACCAGATCAGTGGGATCCTTGACCCAGAATACCGGGCCGTTGGCCAGCGCCATGTCGCGGATGGTGCCGCCGCCGACCGCGGTGACCACGCCCAATACCAGCACGCCGAACGGATCCATGCGCAGCTTGCCGGCCAGCAATACGCCGGAGACGGCGAACACCGCCGTGCCGAGAATATCCAGCCAGAACACCAGCATCAGCGGATCTCCGCCAGCTGGCGGCACAGCTGCTGCGCCGCCAACAGGATGCGCGGCCCGCCGCGATTGAACCAGTCTTCGTTCAGCGCGATCACCGGCACCTGCAGCTGCGGCGCCCAGAAGGCTTTCACATTGGCGGCCTCTTTCGCGCCGCCGGTGATGACGATGGCCTGCGGCTGACGCGCCAGCACCTGCTCGCGGCTGATCTGCGGCCAAGGGGTGCGGCTGTCGGCGAAGACGTTCTGCCCGCCGCACAGCGCCAGCACCTGGCTTTGCAGCGTGGCGCCGGAGCTGGTGAACAGCGGCTGGGTGCCGAACTGCAGCAACACGCGGCGTGGCACGTTAGTGGCGTACTGTTGCTTGAGAGCGGTGAACTGGCGACGAAGGCCTTCTGCGGCCTGATGCGCCTGGTCCGGGTGCGGGCTGTAGCGCGCCAGCTTGTCCAGCAAGCCGGCGATCCCTTCGAGATTGTCGGCGTCCGCATAGAAGATCGGGATGCCGAACGCGGCGAGCTGATCCAAGGCGCGTTGCGGATTGCCGCCGCGCCAGGCGAGGATCAGATCCGGCTTGAGCGCCAGCACCCGCTCCAGATTGATGCCCTGCCAGGAGGCCACCTGCTCCAGCCTGGCGGCCTGCGGCGGGTAATCGGAATAGGCGCTCGCCGCCACCAGCACATCGCCCATGCCGGCGGCATAGGCGAGTTCGGTGGCGTTGGGCGCCAGGCTGATCACCCGCTGCGCGGCGCCGGCCGGCAGAGCCAGCCAGAGCGCCAACAGGCAGAACATCGAGGTGAAGCGCAGTCTCACATCAACCGCGCTTGGCCAGGGTTTGCAGCATGGCGTTGACCATCAGCGTGGACTGCTTGGCCGCTACCACCAGGAACTCGTCAAAGCTCATGTGCGATTCGCTGTCGGCGACGTCGGAAATGGCGCGCACCACCACGAACGGCGTGCCGAACAGATGGCAGACGTGGGCGATCGCCGCGGCTTCCATTTCCACGGCGGCGACGCTCGGGAAGGTGGCGCGGATGCGCGCCAGCGGTTCGGCGCCGTTGATGAAGGCGTCACCGCTGCAGATCAGGCCGCGCACCGCGTGCAGATCCAGCTGTTTGATGCAGCTTTCCGCCAGCGCGATCAGCGCGTCGTCGGCGACGAACGCCGCCGGGCAGCCGGCCATCTGGCCCTGCTCGTAGCCGAAGGCGGTGACGTCGGCGTCGTGGTAGCGCACTTCTTCCGACACCACGATATCGCCCACGCGCAGCGTGCTGGCCAGGCCGCCGGCGGAGCCGGTATTGATCACCACGTCCGGGCTGCAGTGCTCCAGCAGCAGGGTGGTGCCCATGGCCGCAGAGACTTTGCCGATGCCGGATTTCAGCAGGGCCACGTCAACGCCGCCGATCTGGCCGGTGTAGATTTCGCAGCCCGCGCGCTGGATGGTTTGACGGTTTTCGATTTGATCGCGCAGCAGGGTGACTTCCTGCTCCATTGCGCCGATGATGCCTACTTTCATAAATAACACTCGCTGATTGGCCGTGAGAATTGCGGCATAGTCTATCATGGCTGTGTAAGAGAGATAATGCGTTGCATCCGCCGCCGGGAATTGTTATCACGGAGGCAGGGCGCAACGGCGGAGAAACAGATGTCCGGGATCGACTTCAAGCAAAAAATCAGCTTCCAACGGCCTTTCAGCAAACCGATCGAGGCCGAGGAAGAGTACGACATCGTGCGGCAGTTCGAGAGCGATCGCGGGCGCATCGTCAACTCGGCGGCCATTCGCCGTCTGCAGCAAAAAACTCAGGTATTTCCGCTGGAGCGCAACGCGGCGGTGCGCAGCCGCCTGACGCACTCGATGGAGGTGCAGCAGGTCGGGCGCCATATCGCCAAAGAGATCCTCAACCGCTTCAAACAGGCGGGGAAGATCGACGAACTCGGCCTGACCCGGCTGCTCGATCCGTTTGAAAGCATCGTGGAAATGGCCTGCCTGATGCACGACATCGGCAATCCGCCGTTCGGTCACTTCGGCGAATCGGCGATCAATGACTGGTTTGCCCAGCGGCTCGATCCCGCCAGCTGCGGCAGCGAGCCGGGCAGCCACGATCGCTGCCAGGTGGCGACGCTGCGCCTGCATGAAGGGGAGAGCGATCTGAACCGGCTGCGCAGCCGGATCCGTCAGGATCTCAGCCACTTCGAGGGCAACGCCCAGGCGATCCGCATGGTGTACAGCCTGCTCAAGCTCAACCTGACCTACGCGCAGGTCGGCTGCATTTTGAAATACACCCGCCCGGCCTACTGGGCGAGCGACATCCCCGCCAGCCACAGTTATCTGATGAAAAAGCCCGGCTACTATCTGGCGGAAGAGGCCTTCGTCGATCGGCTGCGGCGTGAGCTGCATATGGGCGAGTTCGATCGTTTCCCGCTGACCTACATTATGGAGGCCGCCGATGATATCTCTTACTGCGTGGCCGATCTGGAAGACGCGGTGGAGAAGAGCATTTTCACCGTCGAGCAGCTGTATCAGCACCTGATTCAGGAGTGGGGCGAGGTGGCGCCGGGCGATCTGTTCGACAAGACCGTCGCCAGCGCGTTTCGCAAGATCGATCGCGGCGGCGCGCGGCGCAGCGCGGAAGATCAGTTCTTCATGTATCTGCGGGTGTTTACCGTGGCGCGGCTGGTGCCGCACGCGGCGCAGCGCTTTATCGACAATCTGGACGCGGTTTATCAGGGCAGCTTCAATCAGGCGCTGCTGGAGGATTCCAGCCCGGCCTATCGGCTGCTGAAAATATTTAAAAATGTGGCGTTCAAGCATGTGTTCAACCACCCGGAGGTCGAGCAGCTCGAGCTGCAAGGCTACCGGGTGATCAGCGGCCTGCTGGACATTTACAGCCCGCTGTTGGCGATGTCGCTGGCGGACTTCAGCCTGCTGGTGCATGAGGACAGCCACCGCGCTTACCCGATCGAAACGCGCCTGTTCCACAAGCTGTCCACCAAGCATCGGCTGGCGTATGCGGAGGCGGTAGAAGGGCTGCAGCATTTATCGCCGGAGCAGCAAGCCATTCGGGAATATTATTTCCGCGCGCGTTTATTGCAGGACTATATCAGCGGAATGACCGACCTTTATGCCTATGATGAATATCGTCGATTAATGGCGGCGGAATAATTAAGCTGAGGAATAATTTTCAGCAATTCCAACCGGTTGGCTGTCTTGATTTTTGTAAAGACGGACAATATTTGTTTACTATTGCCAATCATCTGTGCCGGAACTTCAGGCTATTAATTAACTCTGAATAAGCACGCAAGACGGCCATTCTTTTTTGAACGACTTTATAAGAGACACACAGATGAAAAAAACCGCATTAGTTCTGAGCGCATTGGCATTCAGCATCGGCATGGCGATCGGCCCGGTGACGGCCAGCGCCGCTGAAACCGCCTCTTCCAGCACCCAGCAGTTGCCGAGCCTGGCGCCGATGCTGGAAAAGGTCATGCCTTCCGTGGTGAGCATTAACGTTGAGGGCAGCACCACGGTCAATACGCCGCGCATGCCGCAGCAGTTCCAACAATTCTTCGGTGAAGATTCGCCGTTCTGCCAGGACGGTTCGCCGTTCCAGGGCTCGCCGATGTGTCAGGGCGGTGAACAGCCTGGGCCGGATGGCCAGCCGCAGGGCACGCAGCAGAAATTCCAGGCGCTGGGCGCCGGGGTGGTCATCGATGCCGCCAAGGGCTATGTGGTGACCAATAACCACGTGGTGGATAACGCCAACAAGATCCAGGTGCAGCTGAGCGACGGCCGCCGTTTCGACGCCAAGGTGATCGGCAAGGATCCGCGTTCCGACATCGCCCTGATCCAGCTGAAAGACTTCAAGAACCTGACGGCGATCAAGATGGCGGACTCCGATCAGCTGCGCGTCGGCGATTACACCGTGGCGATCGGCAACCCGTACGGGCTGGGCGAAACCGCCACCTCAGGCATCGTGTCCGCCCTGGGGCGCAGCGGCCTGAATATCGAAAACTACGAAAACTTTATCCAGACCGATGCGGCGATCAACCGCGGCAACTCCGGCGGCGCGCTGGTTAACCTGAACGGCGAGCTGATCGGCATCAACACCGCGATCCTGGCGCCGGACGGCGGCAACATCGGTATCGGCTTCGCCATTCCGAGCAACATGGTGAAAAACCTGACGGCGCAAATGGTCGAGTATGGCCAGGTGAAACGCGGCGAGCTCGGCATCATGGGCACCGAGCTTAACTCTGAGCTGGCCAAGGCGATGAAGGTCGACGCGCAGCGCGGCGCTTTCGTCAGCCAGGTGGTGCCGAAGTCTTCCGCCGCGAAGGCGGGCATCAAAGCCGGTGACGTGATCGTCACCATGAACGGCAAGGCCATCTCCAGCTTCGCCTCGTTCCGGGCGGAGATCGGCACGCTGCCGGTCGGCAGCAAAATGTCGCTGGGCATTATCCGCGACGGCAAACCGGTGACCATTGACGTCACGCTGGAGCAAAGCGCGCAGACCCAGGTGGCCTCGGGCAATATCTACACCGGCATCGAAGGCGCCGAGCTGAGCAATGCTCAGGTCGGCAACGTGAAAGGCGTCAAGGTCGACAGCGTGAAAGCCGGCAGCGCCGCCGCGCGCATCGGCCTGAAAAAGGGCGACGTGATCCTGGGCGTGAACCAACAGCCGATCCAGAACCTGGGCGAGCTGCGTAAAATCCTCGACAGCAAACCGTCGGTGCTGGCGTTGAATATTCAGCGCGGCGATAGCCAACTGTACCTGCTGGCGCAGTGATAAACGTCAGGCGCTAAAAGCAACAAAGGCACGCTATGGCGTGCCTTTTTGCATTATGGCCTGAGGATTCAGGCCGGTTGCGCCAGATGCGCGCGCGCCGCGTGGATCACCAGTTCAATCTCATCCAACAGCTCCAGCCACTCCGGCTCCAGTTCGTCGTTGGTGATGCCCTGGCGCAGCTGCCGCTCGAGGTAGAAACACAGCTGCTTGAGGCGCGGCACGCCGCTGTAGCTGCAGCTGCCGTGCAGCTTATGGACCAGGTCGAGGATCTCGTCGTCGTGTTGCCCCTCGAGCAGCGCCTGCACCCGTTCGCGCACCTGCGGCAGGAAATCGAGCAGCATTTGCAGCAGATCGCGCGCCAGATCCGGCTTATTGGCCGCCTGACGCAGCGCCAGCGGCCAGTCGAGCGACAGCGGGGCATCGTCGGCGACGGCGCTTTCCACGTCGCCGCTGTGATAGCGCGACAGCACGCGGGTCAGCATTTTCTCGTCGATCGGCTTGGCCAGGTAGTCGTCCATCCCCGCCTGCAGCAGATGCTCGCGCTCGCCGCTGGCAGCATGGGCGGTGACGGCGACAATCGGCGTGGAGTTGTGATGCGGCAACTGGCGGATCAGCTCGCTGGCGTGAATGCCGTCCATCTTCGGCATTTGAATGTCCATCAGGATCAGATCCAGCACGTTGTCGCGCGCCAGCGCCAGCGCTTCCTCGCCGCTCTCGCACAGCAGGGTTTTTTCTACCTGTTCTCCCAACAACGTGCCGATCAGCTTCAGGTTAGCCGGGTTGTCGTCAACCGCCATCACCGTCAGCGGCAGGCGTTTACGCTCAGGCTGCGCGGTGAGGCGTGCCGGCGCCTCCATCCGGAGCATCGGGAACAGTCGGGTGCTGGTGATCGGCTTGATCAGGCAGCCGAGCGCGCCTTGTTGTTTAAGCAGTTCGGCATCGATTTGCGCCTGGCACGGCAGCGCCAGAATGACCCGATCGGCCAGCTTCAGCGAGGCCAGCAATTTGTCCTCGTGCTGCGCCATGTTGTCGCGGAACGGGATCGGCACGCCGGCCAGCAGGAAATCATAGTGGCTTGGCGGCAACTGGCCCAGCGTCGGCGAGTGGGTGATCACCAGCTGCGTGACGCTGAGCATGTTGAGCGTCGCCTGCGCCGCCGTCGGGTTGGACTCGATATAGGCCAGCGTTTTGCCGTTCAGATCCGGCAGGCTCGGCGCCAGCGACAGCATGCCCTCATTCAGATCCAGCGTGATATGGAACCAGAAGGTCGAGCCGCGGTTCAACTGGCTGTGGAAGCAGATATCGCCCCCCATCTCTTTCACCAGCTTTTGCGTGATCACCAGCCCCAGCCCGGTGCCGCCATGGCGGCGGGAGATGCTGGCGTCCGCCTGGCGGAATGCCTGGAACAGCTGCGACTGCTGGCGTTCGGAGATGCCGATGCCGGTATCGTGGATCTGCACTTCCACTTCCACCCGGCGATCCAGCTGTTTGCGCAGCTCGACGCGAATGTCGATATTGCCGGTTTCGGTGAATTTGATGGCGTTGCCCAGCAGGTTGGTGATGATCTGCTGCAGGCGCAGCGAGTCGCCGATCACCTGCTCCGGCACGTCGTTGTGCACATCCAGCGTCAGCTCCAGGCCCTTGTCGTGGGCGCTGGGCGCCAGCAGCACCACCACTTCGTCCAGCGTTTCACGCAGGGCGAACGGAATATGCTCCAGCACCAGCTTGCCGGCCTCCAGCTTGGAGAAGTCCAGCACGTCGTTGATGATGGTCAGCAGGTTGTTGGCCGAGCGCTCGATGGTCTGCAAATAGTCGGTCTGGGTTGCGCTCAGATCGGTTTTCAGCATCTGGCGGGTGAAGCCGATCACGCCGTTGAGCGGAGTACGCAGCTCATGCGACATGTTGGCCAGAAATTCGGACTTGATGCGCGCCGCCTCCTGCGCACGTTTTTTCGCCAGATCCAGTTCGACGTTCTGGATCTCCATCTGCTCCAGCGTTTCGCGCAGGTCTGACGTGGCCTGATCGATGTTCTGCTGCATCTCTTCGTGATAGGCGGTAAGCGACATCGCCATCGAGTTGATGCCGTTTTTCAGCATGTGCAGCTCGCCGAGCATGTAGCCTTCCACGCGGCTGTCGAGCTGGCCGCGGCGGATGCGGTCGACGGTGTTCACCATATTGCGGATCGGGCCGGTCACGTCGCGCATCAGCCGGTAAGCGAACAGGATGGCGATGCACATGCACAGCAGCAACAGCAGGGTAGAGACAAAGACCTCTTTATATTGCTGCAGCCGCACCGACTGCAGATCCAGCTCGATCGCCACATAGCCCAGGTTGTTGTCGGGATGGCTGCCGCCGTCGGCGGTTTCATCCGGATACTGGCTTTCCGACAGGATCGGCGTGCGCAGGATCAGCGAATCGCCGCGTCGGGTGAGCATCAGATCGGTGGGCAACGGCACGCCTTTCGGCAGCTGCAGCTGAGCGAAGTTGTGATGATAATTGGAGGTGACGAACAGGTTATTCTGCGCATCAAACACGGTGATCGAACGCACGATGTCCGAATGGCGGCGGTGCAACAGGCTGACCAACTGCCTGACCGATTCGCGGCTGCGGAACGTCATGCCGTACTCGCTGGCCACCGCCAGCGGCTCGATGATGCTGGCGCCGGCGTCGACCAGTTGTTCCTGCAGCTCGTTATAGCGGTGCACCACGAAGAAGGTGCTGAGCAGCAAACCAATCAGCAAGGTCGGTGCCAGAATCAGGATCATCATGCGCGCACGCAGGCTGTATTTGGTCATGGGATTCCAATGTGGGAGAATTGACAGCTGACACTAGCTTAATGAACCAGCACACAATCGACAAATATGGCGCAATTCTACTCTCCCAAACGCCGCGTGACGACCCGGCAGAGCTCACAAATCTTCACCGTGACGGTGAGCGATCTCGATCCTTTCGGCCAGGGCGTGGCGCGCCACGACGGCAAAGCGGTGTTCGTGCCGGGCGTCTTGCCGGGCGAGCAGGCGGAAATCCAGCTGACCGAAGACAAGCGTCAGTTCGCCAAAGGCAAACTCAAACGCTTGCTGAGCCGCAGCCCGCAGCGGGTAGAACCGCGCTGCCCGCATTTCGGCGTGTGCGGCGGCTGCCAGCAGCAGCACGCGGATGAGGCGCTGCAACAGCAGAGCAAGGCGGCGGCGCTGGTGCGCATGATCGCCCGCGAAACCGGCGTAACCCCGCAACAGGAACCGGTGATCGCCGGCCCGGAATACGGCTATCGCCGCCGCGCCCGCCTGAGTCTGGTATGGCAGCCGAAGCTGCAGCGCCTGATGATGGGCTTTCGGCAGGCGGCCTCCAGCGAGCTGGTGGCGGTGGAGCACTGCCCGGTGCTGCGGCCGGAGCTGGAGCAGCTGCTGGCGCCGGTGCGCGCCTGCCTGAGCGGGCTGCAGGCGGTGCGGCGGCTGGGGCATGTGGAGCTGGTGCTGGCGGATAACGGCCCGCTGCTGGTGCTGCGTCATCTCGACGCGCTGAAAGAGGCGGATCGGCAGGCGCTGTTGGCGTTTGGCGAGCGGGAAAAGGTCGCCGTTTATCTGGCGCCGGACAGCGAACGGGTGGAAAAACTGTGCGGTGAAACGCCGTATTATCAGGTTGACGGGCTACGCTTAGACTTCAGTCCGCGCGACTTTATTCAGGTCAATGACGTCGTAAACCAACAAATGGTGGCGCAGGCCCTTGAATGGCTCGACATTCAACCCAATGATCGGGTGCTGGACCTGTTCTGCGGCATGGGTAATTTCACCCTGCCGCTGGCGCGCCGCGCCGCCGCGGTGGTGGGCATCGAAGGTGTTGCCACGCTGGTAGCGAATGGGCAATATAATGCACATAAGAATAAGCTGAATAATGCGTCGTTCTTCCATGAGAATCTGGAGGACAACGTTGCGCGGCAACCTTGGGCAGCACAAGGGTTTGATAAGGTGATGCTGGATCCCGCCCGCGCCGGTGCGGCCGGGGTGATGTCACACATTGTAAAACTGGCGCCGGCGCGGGTGGTGTATGTTTCCTGTAACCCCACCACGCTGGCTCGCGACAGCAACGTGCTGTTGAACGCCGGTTATCGTCTTGCGCGCGTGCGGATGTTGGATATGTTTCCGCACACGGGGCATCTTGAATCAATGGCGCTGTTTATCAACGAGCGTGCGCCAGAGGTCGCTGCAAAGTAGGGAGAAGTTATGGTTGCGGTAAGAAGTGCACATCTGAATACGGCGGGTGAGTTCGCTCTCGATGAGTGGATCGCCGGCTTGGGGCTACCTAACCCGCAGTCATGTGAGCGATTGGCCGCAACCTGGCGTTATTGTGAGCAGCAGACCCAAAACCATCCTGACGCCTCGCTGCTGCTGTGGCGCGGCCTGGAGATGGTGGAAATTCTCTCGACGCTGAGCATGGACAACGACAGCATGCGCGCCGCGCTGCTGTTCCCGCTGGTGGACGCCGGCATCGTGCAGGAAGAGACCCTGACCGAAGCGTTCGGCAAGGGCATCGTCGCGCTGGTGCACGGCGTGCGTGATATGGACGCCATTCGCCAACTGAAAGCCACCCAAAACGACTCGATGGCCTCCGAACAGGTCGACAACGTGCGCCGCATGCTGTTGGCGATGGTGGAGGATTTCCGCTGCGTGGTCATCAAGCTGGCGGAGCGCATCGCCCACCTGCGTGAGGTGAAAGACGCGCCGGAAGACGAACGCGTGCTGGCGGCGAAAGAGTGTTCCAACATCTACGCCCCGCTGGCCAACCGGCTCGGCATCGGCCAGCTGAAGTGGGAGCTGGAGGATTTCTGCTTCCGCTACCTGCATCCGGAAGAATATAAGCGCATCGCCAAGCTGTTGCATGAGCGCCGCATCGATCGCGAACAGTTCATCGACGATTTCGTCGCCGGGCTGCGCGCCGAGATGGCCAACGAAGGCATTCGGGTGGAGATCTACGGCCGGCCGAAACACATCTACAGCATCTGGCGCAAGATGCAGAAAAAACACCTGGCGTTCGACGAACTGTTCGACGTGCGTGCGGTGCGCATCGTGGCGGAGCGCCTGCAGGATTGCTACGCGGCGTTGGGCATCGTGCATACCCACTTCCGCCATTTGCCGGATGAGTTCGACGACTACGTCGCTAACCCGAAACCGAACGGCTACCAGTCGATCCACACCGTGGTGCTGGGGCCGCGCGGCAAAACCGTAGAGATTCAGATCCGCACGCGCCAAATGCACGAAGACGCCGAACTGGGCGTGGCCGCGCACTGGAAGTACAAAGAGGGCGCAGGCGTGACCGTGCGCTCCGGCTACGAAGAACGCATCGCCTGGCTGCGCAAGCTGATCGCCTGGCAGGAAGAAATGGCGGACTCCGGCGAGATGCTCGACGAAGTGCGCAGCCAGGTGTTCGACGATCGGGTCTATGTATTTACCCCGAAAGGCGACGTGGTGGATCTGCCGGCCGGCTCCACGCCGCTCGATTTCGCCTACCACATTCACAGCGACGTCGGTCACCGCTGTATCGGCGCCAAGATCGGCGGCCGCATCGTGCCGTTTACCTATCAGCTGAAGATGGGCGATCAGATTGAGATCATCACCCAGAAACAGCCGAACCCGAGCCGCGACTGGCTGAACCCAAACCTGGGGTATGTCACCACCAGCCGCGGGCGCTCGAAGATCCACAACTGGTTCCGCAAGCAGGATCGCGACAAGAACATTCTCGCCGGCCGCCAGATGCTGGACAACGAACTGGAACACCTCGGCATCAGCCTGAAAGAGGCCGAAAAGCTGCTGATCCCGCGCTACAACATGAACTCGCTGGACGAGGTATTGGCGGCGATCGGCGGCGGGGACATTCGCCTGAACCAGATGGTGAATTACCTGCAGGGTAAGTTCAACAAGCCGAGCGCCGAAGAACAGGATCGCGAGGCGCTGCGCCAGCTGGTGCAGCAGAAAGCGCCGCCGCCGGCCCGCAACAAGGACAACGGCCGAGTGGTGGTGGAGGGCGTGGGCAACCTGATGCACCACATTGCCCGCTGTTGCCAGCCGATCCCTGGCGACGACATCGTCGGTTTTATCACCCAGGGGCGCGGTATCTCGATCCACCGTGCGGACTGCGATCAACTGGTCGATTTGCAATCGCACGCGCCGGAGCGCATCGTCGATGCGGTATGGGGTGAAAGCTACTCCAGCGGTTATTCGCTGGTGGTGCGCGTGATGGCCAACGATCGCAGCGGGTTGCTGCGCGACATTACCACCATTTTGGCCAACGAAAAGGTCAACGTGCTGGGGGTTGCCAGCCGCAGCGACACCAAGAAACAGTTGGCCACCATCGACATGGATATCGAAATCTACAACCAGCAGGTGCTGAGCCGGGTGCTGGCGAAGCTGAACCAGCTGCCGGACGTGATAGACGCCAAGCGTCTGCACGGCAACTAAGCTCACATCGCCTTTCGGGCCGTATGCGCCATCGATACGGCCCGAGAACCATGCATTCGGTGGGCGCTCCCATGCGCCCTCATTCTTTCTCAGAGATTTTTTATGACCCAATCCACTCCGCTGCAGCGCCTGCTGAACATCATGAAAACGCTGCGCGATCCCCAGGTCGGTTGCTCGTGGGATCGCAAGCAAACTTTCGCCACCATCGCGCCCTACACGCTGGAAGAGACTTACGAAGTGCTGGACGCCATCGAGCGGCAGGACTACGCCGATCTGCGCGACGAACTGGGCGATTTGCTGTTCCAGGTGGTGTTCTACGCCCAGATGGGGCAGGAGCAGGGGCTGTTCGATTTCGATGAGGTGTGCACCGCCATCAGCGATAAGCTGGAGCGCCGTCACCCGCATATCTTCGGTGACGCCGAGGGTGGGGACAGCGAAGCCGTGGCCGCGCGCTGGGAGCAGCTCAAGGCCGGCGAGCGCGCCGAAAAAGCGCTGCACTCGGTGCTGGACGACATTCCGCAGGCGTTGCCGGCGCTGATGAAGGCGCACAAAATCCAAAAACGCTGCGCCTCGGTCGGTTTCGACTGGAACACCCTGGGGCCGGTGCTGGACAAAGTGTACGAAGAGATCGATGAAGTGATGCACGAAGCCCGCCAGGCGGTGGTCGATGAGAGCAAGCTGGAAGAGGAGATCGGCGATCTGCTGTTCGCCACGGTGAACCTGTCGCGCCATCTGGGGCACAAAGCGGAGAACGCGCTGCAGGCGGCGAACCGCAAGTTCGAGCGCCGCTTCCGCCAGGTGGAAGCGATCGTCCAGCAACGCGGGCTGCGGCTTGAAGACGCCACGCTGGAGCAGATGGAAGACGCCTGGCAGCAGGTGAAACGCCAGGAAAGTTGAATCGCTGCGACGACAATGTTGAGCGACGACAAGGTTCACGAAAGCTGAAACGGTTAAGCTTGCAGTCAGGTCACAGGCGCATGGCTGCCGTCGGCAGCAAAAGGCCAACAAACTGAAATCTAAGGCGTTTTATCGCTCCTGAGGGGCGGTAAAAAGAAATTTTCTCCGCTAACTCTTTGTATTTCCTGGAGGGTTTGCGGGGCGCCGGCGGAGTAAACCCTGATGAACACGGGAGGGCGGCCGAGATGATGGACAGCAAAACGATCGTTTGTAGGTCAGGAGAGGTTCGGGTATACTACTTTCCCGTCCTGGTTCTTCCATCGTCTTTAAACCTAAACTCTCAGGTTCAGCATGACAACTAATTATATTTTTGTGACCGGCGGGGTCGTATCCTCTCTGGGTAAAGGCATTGCCGCAGCCTCTCTGGCGGCTATTCTTGAAGCCCGTGGCCTCAACGTTACCATCATGAAACTGGACCCGTACATCAACGTGGATCCGGGCACCATGAGCCCGATTCAGCATGGGGAAGTTTTCGTCACCGAAGACGGCGCAGAAACCGATCTGGATTTGGGTCACTACGAGCGCTTCATCCGCACCAAGATGTCGCGTCGCAACAACTTCACCACCGGCCGCATCTACTCAGACGTGCTGCGTAAAGAACGCCGCGGCGACTATCTGGGCGCGACCGTGCAGGTCATTCCGCACATCACCAACGCGATCAAAGAGCGCATCATCGAAGGCGGCGAAGGCCACGATGTGGTGCTGGTGGAAATCGGCGGCACCGTCGGCGATATCGAATCGCTGCCGTTCCTCGAAGCCATCCGTCAGATGGCGGTGGAAGTGGGCCGCGAGCACACACTGTACATGCACCTGACGCTGGTGCCGTACATGGCGGCGGCGGGCGAAGTGAAAACCAAGCCGACCCAGCATTCCGTAAAAGAGCTGCTTTCCATCGGTATTCAGCCTGATGTGCTGATTTGCCGCTCCGATCGCGCGGTTCCTGCTAACGAACGCGCTAAAATCGCGCTTTTCTGCAACGTGCCGGAAAAAGCGGTTATCTCTCTGAAAGACGTTGATTCTATTTATAAAATCCCAGGCCTATTGAAATCTCAGGGGCTGGACGATTATATTTGTAAACGATTCAGCCTGAACGCGCCGGAAGCCAACCTGGCCGAATGGGAACAGGTGATTTACGAAGAAGCCAATCCGGGCGGCGAAGTGACCATCGGTATGGTCGGCAAATACGTTGAGCTGCCGGACGCTTACAAGTCGGTGATCGAAGCGCTGAAGCACGGCGGGCTGAAAAACCGTCTGACCGTGAACATCAAGCTGATCGACTCGCAGGACGTGGAAACCCGCGGCGTGGAAGTGCTGAAAGGGCTGGATGCGATCCTGATCCCGGGTGGCTTCGGTTACCGCGGCGTGGAAGGCAAAGTGATGACCGCGCGCTATGCCCGCGAGAACAACATTCCTTACCTGGGCATTTGCCTGGGCATGCAGGTGGCGTTGATGGAGTTCGCTCGCAACGTGGCCGGCATGGAGAACGCCAACTCCACCGAGTTTATGCCAGACTGTAAGTACCCGGTGGTGGCGTTGATCACCGAATGGCGCGATGAAGACGGCAACGTCGAAGTGCGCAGCGAAGAAAGCGATTTGGGCGGCACGATGCGCGTAGGTGGCCAACAGTGCAACCTGAGCGACAACAGCCTGGTGCGCCAGCTGTACGGCGAACCGACCATTGTCGAGCGTCACCGTCACCGTTACGAAGTTAACAACATGCTGTTGAAGCAGATCGAAGCCGCAGGGCTGCGTGTCGCCGGTCGTTCCGCCGACAACAAGCTGGTCGAGATCATTGAACTGCCGAATCACCCGTGGTTTGTAGCCTGCCAGTTCCACCCGGAATTTACGTCTACGCCGCGTGATGGGCATCCGCTGTTCGCCGGCTTCGTGAAAGCCGCTGGCGAGCATCAGAAGCGCCAGGTGAAATAACATATTTGGTAGGCGGCGCGCGGTGAGAACCGCGCGCTGTTTGTCTGGAGTTTTAGTTTAACTTGTACTGAGGAAAACCTAATGTCCAAAATCGTTAAAGTCATCGGTCGTGAAATCATCGACTCCCGCGGTAACCCGACTGTTGAAGCCGAAGTTCATCTGGAAGGCGGTTTCGTCGGCCTGGCTGCTGCGCCGTCAGGTGCTTCTACCGGTTCCCGCGAAGCGCTGGAACTGCGTGACGGTGACAAGTCTCGTTTCCTGGGTAAAGGCGTACTGAAAGCCGTTGCTGCAGTAAACGGTCCGATTGCTCAGGCAGTACTGGGTAAAGATGCCAAAGACCAGGCGAACATCGACAAGATCATGATCGAGCTGGACGGCACCGAGAACAAATCCAACTTCGGCGCCAACGCCATTCTGGCGGTTTCCCTGGCAGCAGCGAAAGCGGCCGCAGCCTCTAAAGGCATGCCGCTGTACGAGCACATCGCTGAACTGAACGGCACCCCAGGCAAATTCTCCATGCCACTGCCGATGATGAACATCATCAACGGCGGCGAGCACGCTGACAACAACGTCGACATTCAGGAATTCATGATTCAGCCGGTTGGCGCGAAGACCCTGAAAGAAGCGGTGCGCATCGGTTCTGAAGTGTTCCACCACCTGGCGAAAGTTCTGAAAGCCAAAGGCATGAACACCGCCGTGGGCGACGAAGGCGGCTATGCGCCAAACCTGGGTTCCAACGCCGAAGCGCTGGCGGTTATCGCTGAAGCGGTAAAAGCGGCGGGCTACGAGCTGGGCAAAGACGTCACTCTGGCGATGGACTGCGCGGCTTCCGAATTCTACAAAGACGGTAAATACGTGCTGGCCGGCGAAGGTAACAAAGCCTTCACTTCCGAAGAGTTCACTCACTTCCTGGAAGAGCTGACCAAACAGTACCCAATCGTGTCTATCGAAGACGGCCTGGATGAATCCGACTGGGCGGGCTTCGCTTACCAGACCAAAGTACTGGGCGACAAAATCCAGCTGGTTGGCGACGATCTGTTCGTGACCAACACCAAGATCCTGAAAGAAGGCATCGAGAAAGGCATCGCTAACTCCATCCTGATCAAGTTCAACCAGATCGGTTCTCTGACCGAAACCCTGGCAGCTATCAAGATGGCGAAAGACGCCGGTTACACCGCGGTGATCTCTCACCGTTCCGGTGAAACCGAAGACGCGACCATCGCTGACCTGGCGGTAGGGACTGCGGCTGGTCAGATCAAAACCGGTTCCATGAGCCGTTCTGACCGCGTTGCCAAGTACAACCAACTGATCCGTATCGAAGAAGCGCTGGGTGACCGTGCGCCGTTCAACGGCCTGAAAGAAGTTAAAGGCCAGTAAGTTCGACCGATTCGGTTGCTAAATAAAAACCCGCCGCGGCGGGTTTTTTTATGTTTTAAATTCGTGATGATTGTCAGTTTAATAATAAGTTTTTCATTGAAAGCGTGGTTTTGTTTAACCCGATAATTTCATTAAAGATAGTAAACGCGATTATTTTATATTCCCATTTTGTTTGCTTTATAACTATTCGTTACTAGACTGCCAATAAGGCAGTTTATTTTCGCCGTTCTGCCGTGGACCTTCATCATCACCATACCTTAATACTGCCGGCTTGCTGGCCGGTTGAGCGAGGGCTTGATGCGACAACGAATCATCATTGTCGGCGGTGGAACCGGCGGCACCATCCTGGCCAATTTATTGGCCGCAAAATTACACCGGGAAATTATTAATAATAAAGTCGAGTTATTAATGATATCGGATTCACCGCTGCATTATTACAAACCGGCGTTTATGTATGTGGCGTTCAATGCTTTTTTCAAGCAAGAGCTCACGCGCTCACAGCGGAGTTTATTGCGGCCCGAAATACAGTTTATTATTGATAAAGCGGAATCTTTCGATTTAAAACAGCGAAGTATAGCGACGCAAAGCGGTAAATTTTATTCCTATGATTTTCTGGTTTTCGCCACCGGCTGCGTACCCTGGCCAGAGCGCATCGAAGGATTGGCGCAGGCGGGCGATCATTTTTACCAGTATCAGGCCGCCAGGCGGTTAGCGCATAAATTGGCGACGATCGAGAAAGGCCGCATTTTCATCACCGTGTCCTTCCCTGAAACGCCCAACGTGCCCCACCAGTGCGGTATCGCCCCGATCGAAACCACCCTGATGCTGGATGACTACCTGCGGCGGCGCGGCGTGCGCAAGGCGGTAGAGATTGTGTACACCTATCCGACCATTTCTCAACTCTTGCGTAACTGCCTGTTTTTACAGCGCCCGACAGGCGAAGCGCTACCCGCCATTTTTGCCGCACGTGACATTCTCCACCAGCGTGGGTTTACCCTCAGCCGGGTAGACGCCCAACGTAACATCGCCTATTCCGCTGAGGGGGAAGAGCAGCCGTTCGACATTCTGATGGCAACGCCGCCGATTCGCGCAGTCGAGGCGGTGCGCAATACCGGGTTGAGCGAGAGTCAAAACGGTGAAGGCTGGCTGCCGACCGATCATCAAACGCTGCAGGTCTACGGCCAACAGGGCGTGTATGTCATAGGCGATACCGTGGATTTGCCGGTCAGCAAGGCCGGCGGCTCTTGCCATAATCAGGCGCCGGTCATTGCCGACAACATCGTGGCGGAAATGCGGCTGGGCCAAACCGTGAGCCATTATGACGGCAAGGTGCAGGCGGTCGCGCAAATGGGGCTGAATGCCGGCATGCCGCTGGTGTACGACTACCGTCACGACGTGCTGCCGACGCCCGCCACCAAGGTGGGCGGCATGCTGCGCAATGGGTTTAACCGCGGCCTTTACTGGGCCACGGTAAGGGGGATGCTATGACGGGAAGCACGGTGCATGCGGCTGACCTGCAATCATTGGCGGCGTTGCTCGAGAAACTGCAGCCGCTACTGGCGGGTGGCCGGTTGGATAACGTGGTCGATCTGTTGTCGCTGCTGTCGGACGTGGTGGATATTGCCGACAACGCGCTGGTGGAGAAACTGGCCGGCGTCTTTGAAGGTTTGGTGACCCTCGGCTGGGAAGGCGGAACGGCGCTGCAGATGGCGCACAGCGAGCTGCAGTTGAATCCTCCACCGGCCAGTTTTCGCGCGCTGTACGCCTTGCTGAAGCAGCCGGATACCCTGCTGGGGTTAACGCTGCTGCTGCGTACTTTACAAATCATCGGCCAGCGCACGCGAGACAGCGCGTTGCCGTCAGCCCTGTCAGATGAATCGTCGAATTAAGCTTCACCCACTCAGGTAAGGAGTTGTGTTATGTCCGCTACAGCAGTTGGCCACGACTTTGCCACCCGGGCTATTCATTACGGCTACGATCCTCAGCGGTATCAGGGGGCACTGTCTCCGCCGGTGTTTATGAGCTCTACGTTTGCTTTTCCCACGGCGGAATACGGCGGCGCCTGCTTTGCCGGCACCGAGCCGGGGTACTTTTATTCGCGTATCGCCAACCCGACGTTAAACCTGCTCGAGCAACGCATCGCCAACCTGGAGGAAGGGGAAGCTGCGGTGGCGTTCGCTTCCGGTATGGGGGCGATCACCGCGTGTTGTTGGACGCTGCTCAGACCGGGTGATGAGCTGATTGTCGACGAAACCGTCTATGGTTGCACCTTCAGCTACTTTCATCATGGTCTGGCGCGCTTTGGCGTCAAGATAACCCACGTTGATCTGACCCGGCCGGAGCGGTTGGCGGCGGCCATTGGACCGCGTACCCGCCTGGTGTATTGCGAAACGCCGGCCAATCCCAATATGCGTTTGATCGATATCGCCGCCGTGGCGGAGATCGCCCATCGGCATCATGCGCTGTTGCTGGTGGACAACACCTACTGTACGCCCTATCTGCAGCGGCCTTTGGCGCTAGGCGCCGATATCGTGGTGCACTCGGCGACCAAGTACCTCGGCGGGCACGGCGATCTCCTGGCCGGGATCGCGGTGACGCGTCAGGCGTTGGCCGAGGCGATCCGTCTGGAGGGGCTAAAGGACATGAATGGGGCGGTACTGTCGGCGCAGGATGCCGCGCTGGTGCTGCGTGGGATGAAAACTTTGCCGCTGCGCATGGATCGTCATTGCGATAATGCGCAGCGCCTGGCGGAGATGCTGACGGAGCATCCGGCGGTCGAGCGGGTATATTACCCCGGCCTGGCGAACTTCCCTCAGCATGCGTTGGCGCAGCGGCAAATGGCGCGCCCCGGCGGCATGCTGGCGTTTGAGCTGCGGGGTGGCCTGTGTGCAGGCATTCGCTTCCTCAATGCGCTGCAGCTCATCTTGCGCGCGGTCAGCCTGGGCGATTGCGAAAGCCTGGCGCAACACCCGGCCAGCATGACGCACTCGGCCTACACGCCTGAAGAGCGGAAACGGCACCACATCAGCGAGGGGCTGGTGCGGCTGTCCGCCGGGCTGGAGGCGTTTGACGATCTGCAGGCGGATATCCTGCAGGCGCTGGCGCAGGCGCAATAAAAAAACCCGCCGCAGCGGGTTTTAGCCGAAGCGAGCGTTACATCTGTTGCGTCGCTGTGGTCACCGGCGAACCGCCGCCTTTTTTGCGCACCCACAGCCAGTAAGCCGCGGTGAGGAACGCGATCCACACCAGCCCGACATACAGGGCGATGCGGCTCTCTTCGAAGTAGCCGAGCAGGCCGATGACGAACGCCATAAAGGCGGTCGCCAATGCCGGCGCCACCGGCCACCACGGCACCGGGAAACTCAACTGACGGGTTTCCTCCGGCGACAGCGTGCGGCGCATGACGATCTGCGACAGCAGGATCATCAGCCACACCCAGACGGTGGCGAAGGTAGCGATTGAGGCGATGATCATGAAGACCTTCTCCGGGATCAGGTAGTTGAGCACCACCGCCAGCAGCAGGGCGACCGACATCACCAGCACCGTCATCCACGGCACGCCGCTGGCGGTCAGCTTGGTGAAGCTGCGCGGCGCTTGGCCGTCCTGCGCCATGCCGTACATCATGCGGCCGGCGCCGAAGATGTCGCTGTTGATGGCCGAAATGGCCGCGGTGATCACCACCACGTTCAGCACGTTGGCGGCGGAGCTGATGCCGAGGTTGCTGAAGATCTCAACGAACGGGCTGCCGTTCTGGCCGATGCTGTTCCACGGATAGATCGCCATCAGCACCGTCAGCGTCAGCACATAAAACAGCAGGATGCGCACCGGCACGGCGTTGATCGCCTTCGGCAGCACTTTGGCGGGGTCTTTCGCCTCGCTGGCGGTGATGCCGATGATCTCGATGCCGCCGAAGGCGAACATCACCACCGCTAATGACGCGACCACGCCGCCGATGCCGTTAGGCATAAAGCCGCCGTGCTGCCACAGGTTGCTGATGCCGGTGGCGTGCTGGGCTTGCCCGAAACCGAACAGCATTACCGCCGCGCCGCCGACGATCATCGCCACGATGGCGGCGACCTTGACCAGCGACAGCCAGAACTCCAGCTCGCCGAAAACCTTGACGCTGCACAGGTTGAGCGCGCCGATAAACAGGATGATGCTGAGCACCCAGACCCACTGGGCGACGTCCGGGAACCACAGCCCCATATAGATGCCGAAGGCAGTGACGTCCGCCAGGGCGACGATCACCATTTCAAAGGTGTAGGTCCAGCCGGTGAGGAACCCGGCCAGCGGGCCGAGATAGTGGCTGGCGTAGTGGCCGAACGAGCCGGAAACCGGCTGGTGCACCGCCATTTCGCCCAGCGCGCGCATCACCATGAATACCGCCGCGCCGCCCACCAGGTAGGCCAGTAGCACCGCCGGGCCGGCCAGCTGGATGGCGCCGGCGGAGCCGTAGAACAGGCCGGTGCCGATCGCCGAGCCGAGAGCCATGAAACGGATATGCCGCGCGTTTAGTCCGCGTCTGAGTTGTGTCGTTTCGTTACGCATGTTGCTTCCCGTTAAGTGTTTGCCGAACAGGCACGCGCTGCCCGCGCCGGGTGGAACGCACCCGGCGGGGCAGAACAAACTGCGTGATTCAGTATGTGATGATTATGCCTGGCTAGGCAGCAGCGCCGCAGGCAGCAGCGATGTCAGGTGACCGGCCGCCAAGAGTTGGCTGGCGGCTTCAATGTCGGGGGCGAAGAAACGATCCTTGTCGTAGAAACTGACATGCTCGCGCAGCAGACGGCGCGCCTGCTCCAGACCTTCCGAGGTCTTCAGGCCGTTGCGGAAATCCAGGCCCTGGCAGGCGGCCAGCCACTCGACCGCCAGAATGCCGCGCACGTTGTCCGCCATGTTCCACAGGCGGCGGCCGGCGGCCGGCGCCATGGAAACGTGGTCCTCCTGGTTGGCGGAGGTCGGAATGCTGTCGACGCTTGATGGATGCGCCAGCGCTTTGTTTTCGCTGGCCAGCGCTGCGGCGGTGACCTGAGCGATCATGAAGCCGGAGTTCACACCGCCGTTCTCCACCAGGAACGGCGGCAGCTGCGACATGTGTTTGTCCATCATCAGCGAGATGCGGCGCTCGGACAGCGAACCGATTTCGGCGAATGCCAGCGCCAGGTTATCGGCGGCCATCGCCACCGGTTCGGCGTGGAAGTTGCCGCCGGACAGCACGTCGCCCTGTTCGGCGAACACCAACGGGTTATCGGAGACGGCGTTGGCTTCGATCTCCAACACCTCGGCGGCCTGACGGATCTGCGTCAGGCAGGCGCCCATGACCTGCGGCTGGCAGCGCAGGGAGTAAGGATCCTGCACTTTTTCACAGTTGCGGTGCGAGTCGGAGACTTCGCTGCGCGCGCCGAGCAGGTGGCGGTAGGCGAGGGCGGCGTCGATCTGGCCGCGCTGGCCGCGCACCTCGTGGATACGCGCATCGAACGGGCTGCGGGAGCCCAGCGCGGCTTCCACCGTCAGGCTGCCCGCCACGGTCGCGGCCGCGAACAGATCTTCGGCATCGAACAGGCCGCGCAGCGCGAAGGCGGCGGAGACCTGAGTGCCGTTCAGCAATGCCAGGCCCTCTTTCGCCGCCAGCGTCAGCGGTTTCAGGCCGGCTTTGGCCAGCGCTTCGGTCGCCGGCAGCCATTGGCCCTGATGGCGTGCCTTACCTTCGCCCAGCAGCACCAGGCTCATGTGTGCCAGCGGCGCCAGGTCGCCGGAGGCGCCGACGGAGCCTTTCAGCGGAATATGCGGATAGACTTCGGCGTTGACCAGCGCGATCAGCGCCTGGATAACTTCCAGGCGAATGCCGGAGAAGCCGCGCGACAGGCTGTTGATCTTCAGCACCATGATCAGGCGCACCAGATTGTCGTCGGTCGGCTCGCCCACGCCGGCGGCGTGTGACAGCACGATCGAGCGCTGCAGATTTTCCAAATCGTCGCGGGCGATGCGCGTCGAAGCCAGCAGGCCAAACCCGGTGTTGATGCCGTATGTGGTGCGGTTTTCTTCAACGATGCGCTCCACGCAGGCCACGCTCTGTTGGATAGGGCCGTAGGCGTTGTCGTCCAGCGTCAGCGTCACCGGATGTTGATAGACGTCGCGTAGCTGAGCCAGCGTCAGTTTGCCCGGGCGAATAGTCAGCGCTTTCATGCTTTTTCTCCTTGGGTCGCGGCAACCATCGGCAGGTTCAGGCCTTGCTCGCGGGCGCAGTCGATAGCGATATCGTAGCCGGCGTCGGCGTGACGCATGACCCCGGTAGCCGGGTCATTGTGCAGCACGCGGGCGATGCGCTCGGCGGCCTCATCGGTGCCGTCGCAGACGATCACCATGCCGGAGTGTTGGGAGAAGCCCATGCCGACGCCGCCGCCGTGGTGCAGGGAAACCCAGGTGGCGCCGCTGGCGGTGTTCAGCAGGGCGTTCAGCAGCGGCCAGTCGGAGACCGCATCTGAGCCGTCTTTCATCGCTTCGGTTTCACGGTTCGGGCTGGAAACGGAGCCGGAATCCAGGTGGTCGCGGCCGATGACGATCGGGGCGGACAGTTCGCCGCGGCGAACCATCTCGTTGAACGCCAGGCCCAGCTTGGCGCGCTGGCCGAGGCCAACCCAGCAGATGCGCGCCGGCAGGCCCTGGAAGCTGATGCGCTCGCGCGCCATGTCCAGCCAGCGGTGCAGGTGTTCGTCATCCGGGATCAGCTCTTTCACCATGGCGTCGGTTTTGTAGATGTCCTGCGGATCGCCGGACAGCGCCGCCCAGCGGAACGGCCCGATGCCGCGGCAGAACAGCGGACGGATGTAGGCCGGCACGAAGCCTGGGAAGTCGAAGGCGTTGTCGACGCCGGTTTCTTTCGCCATCTGGCGAATGTTGTTGCCGTAGTCGAAGGTCGGCACGCCCATCTGCTGGAACGCCAGCATGGCTTTGACGTGATCGGCCATCGACTGCTTGGCGGCGGCGACCACCTTGGCTGGCTCGGTCTGGGCGCGCTGGCGATACTCTTCCCAGCTCCAGCCCTTCGGCAGGTAGCCGTTCAGCGGATCGTGGGCGCTGGTCTGGTCGGTGACCATGTCCGGGCGCACGCCGCGGCGCACCAGCTCAGGCAGGATTTCCGCCGCGTTGCCGCACAGGGCGATGGAGATGGCTTTGCCTTCGGCGGTGTATTTTTTGATGCGGGCCAGCGCGTCGTCCAGATCTTTGGCCTGCTCATCGACGTAGCGGGTTTTCAGACGGAAATCGATGCGGCTCTGCTGACATTCGATGTTCAGCGAGCAGGCGCCCGCCAGCGTGGCGGCCAGTGGCTGCGCGCCACCCATGCCGCCCAGACCGGCGGTCAGCACCCAGCGCCCCTGCAGGCTGCCGTCGTAGTGCTGGCGGCCCGCTTCGACGAAGGTCTCATAGGTGCCCTGAACGATGCCCTGGCTGCCGATGTAGATCCAGCTGCCGGCGGTCATCTGGCCGTACATGGCCAGGCCTTTGGCGTCCAGTTCGTTGAAGTGTTCCCAGGTCGCCCAGTGCGGCACCAGGTTGGAGTTGGCGATCAGCACGCGCGGCGCGTTGCTGTGGGTTTTGAATACGCCGACCGGCTTGCCGGACTGCACCAGCAGGGTTTCGTCTTCTTCCAGCGTTTTCAGGGTTTCGACGATCTTGTCGTAACAATCCCAGTCGCGCGCGGCGCGGCCGATGCCGCCGTACACCACCAGCTCATGTGGGTTCTCCGCAACTTCAGGATCGAGGTTGTTCATCAGCATGCGTAACGGCGCTTCGGTCAGCCAGCTTTTTGCGTTTAATTGTGTGCCGCGTGGCGCGCGTACATCGACATTGCGAACTTTGTTATTTGTAGTCACAGCAGTTTCCTCAAACAGTATCGGTGCAGATTCCATGCCGCGGTGGGGATGAGTACCACGGCATAACAATGCGTAGGGCTTATTAACATATACTTGTATGTACAAGCATATGCAACACTGACCAGTTGCCGCTGAAAAGTGGCATAAGAAAAAGTTATTTTCTTTTTATATCAGGTTGATATGCGATTTTTTGTTGCCGGTTTCATGTGCGAAAAGCCGGAGAAAAGTGAGCTGTTCGGCAAAAATGAATTAAAGTTGACTCATTTTTGGGCGGCTAGTCACAATATTTTTACAGACTGATTACAGTTGGCGGCGGAGGATAAACAAGCCCTATCACCGCGGCAAGAAAGCCCGCCGTGGACGGGCTTGCCAGGCTCAGGCGGCCGGTTGCAGCATCGGCTTGCGGCTCATCTTGCACACCGTGGCGATGGCGGCGATCAGCGCCGGTACGCACAGGAACATCAGGATGCTCTGCACTTCCCACTGCATCGCCAGCAGTTGGGCGCCCATCATGGTGCCGGCGACGCCGCCGAAGCGGCCGATGCCCTGCATCCAGGCGATGCCGGTGGCGCGGCTGTGGGTCGGGTAGAAGGTGGCCGCCAGCGTTTGCAGCCCGGACTGCGCGCCGTTCATGGTGACGCCCATCAGGAAGATGAAGGCGCCCAGCAGCACGATCTGCTTGTCTTCGGTGGCCATCGCCACGATCAGCAGGGCGGTGACGACAAAGCCGCTCGAGACCACTTTGTGTGCATTCCAGCGGTCCATCAGCCAGCCGGCCACCAGGATGCCCAGCGTGCCGCCGAAGGTGAACAGCGAGGTGAGCATCGCCGACTGTTCCAGCTGATAGCCCAAGCCCTGCATCAGGATCGGCATCCAGCTCAGCAACACGTAGTAGATCACCAGCCCCATGAAGTAGGTCACCCACAGCATCAGCGTGCCGAGCAGGTAAGGGCGGCTGAACAGCAGCCCGACGCTGGTCTTGGCCTGCGTCAGCTTCTCTTCATACAGGTAGAAACGCGTCACGCCGTCGAGGCTCTGGCTGACGAAGCGTTGCGCGATGCGTTTGATCTTCGCCGCATCCTGCCCGCGGTTGACCATATATTTGACCGATTCCGGCAGCAGCAGGATCAGCAACACCGTCAACGCCAGCGGCGCAATGGCGCCGAGCAACAGCACGCTGTGCCAGCCGTAGCTCGGGATCAGCCACGATGAAATGGCGCCGCCGCCGGCCGCGCCCAGCGGAAAGCCGCAATACATGGTATTGATCGCCAGCGAACGGCAGCGCTGCGGCGCGTATTCGGAGATCAGCGTGATAGCGTTGGGCATCGCCGCTCCCAGCCCGAGGCCGGTGAGGAAACGCCACAGCGTCAGGCTATTGAGCGAGCCGGCGTAGGCGGTGGCCAGGCTTGACAGGCCGAAGAACAGGCAGGAAAACACCAGCACGCGCTTGCGGCCGATGCGGTCGGAGATTGGCCCGGCGATCAGCGCGCCGAGCGACAGCCCCAGCAGCGCGGCGCTCAGCACCGGCCCCAGATCCTGTTTGACGATGCCCCAGTCTTTGGCGACCGAGGGGGCGATATAGCCCATGGCGGCGGTATCGAAACCGTCGATGGCGAGGATCAGGAATCCGAGAATGATCAGTGTCCAGTGAAACAGCGAAAACTTGCTGTCGTCGATGGCCTGTTGAATGTTTAACTCGCTGGTGGAATGAGTCATGGCACCCTCTAAACGCAGATGTAGTCGTGATGAATAGTACGTGGCCGAAACTGATGCTCGGCTTGTGTTTGCTTGTATATACATCTGCGCGTCGGCGCTTTATGTCAAATATAATTATCTTATTTGTTAACTGCGTGTTGTTTTCTGTGGAGCAGGTTGCACCGCGGATGAAAGGCCTAAGACCGGTTAACAAATTAAATGAACGCCATTGGCGGTGAGATATGCTGGCGGCGGCGCGGAGGAAAAAATTTAATACAATTTTGGCCGTTTGGTCGCCGAGCCGGAATCTGCGATAATCGTTTTTTACTTTTCCAGATTGAGAAACCGATGCAGTACCCGATCAACGAGATGTTCCAAACCTTGCAAGGCGAAGGCTTTTTCACCGGCGTGCCGGCCATTTTCATCCGCCTGCAGGGCTGCCCGGTAGGGTGCAGCTGGTGCGACACCAAACATACCTGGGAAAAGGAAGCCCATCGGGAAGTAGACCTGCAACGGATCCTGGTCAAAACAGAAGAGAGCGACGCCTGGGGCAATGCCAGCGCCGAGCAGCTGCTGGCGGTGATGCGTCAGCAAGGCTACACCGCGCGTCATGTGGTGATCACCGGCGGCGAACCCTGCATCTACGATCTGGTGCCGCTGACCGAGCTGTTCGAACAGCACGGCTACCGTTGCCAGATTGAGACCAGCGGCACCCACGAAATTCGCTGTTCCGCCAACACCTGGGTGACGGTTTCGCCCAAGGTGAATATGCGCGGCGGCATGAAGGTGTTGGATCAGGCGCTGCGGCGCGCCGACGAGGTGAAGCATCCGGTGGCGCGCGAGCGCGACATCGAGGCACTGGATGCGCTGCTGGCGACGTTGCAGGATGACAAGGCGCGCATTATCGCACTGCAGCCGATCAGCCAGAAAGAAGAGGCGACCCGTCTGTGTATTGAAACCTGTATCGCGCGCAATTGGCGGCTGTCGATGCAGACCCACAAGTATCTGAACATCGCCTAAAATCAGGGCGCCATTGCGGCGCCCTTTCTTTTAACCTTTATATACGCATCCCGCCGTACAGGTCTCTTTCACCATCACCGCCGTCAATTCCGGCAGCTGGGGCTTGAGCTGCTGCCAAATCCAGGCGGCGAGCACTTCGCTGGTGGGATTTTCCAATCCTGGAATATCGTTCAGATAATGGTGATCCAGCCGTTCCCAGATCGGGGAAAACACAGCCTTGAGCTCGGCGAAATCCATCACCCAACCGGTGTGGGGATCCACTTCACCGGTCACTTCCAGACGCACCATAAACGAATGCCCATGCAGACGGCCGCATTTATGGCCCTCCGGCACGTGCGGCAAGCGGTGTGCGGCTTCAAACTGAAAATCTTTAAACAGCGTGGTTGCCATTATTACGGCCTCATTGACTCAAAAACCGCCGCATAGTACCGGAAAGCGCGTCTGCTTGCCATTTATACCGTTATGGTCTACCGCCACGGTCAACGCGCCCGTTTAACACTTTTTTTGTTTGGTGTTTGCGGAACCTATCGGCTGGGGTTATGAGCCGAAATGTTGAACGGTGAAAAAACGATGAAAAAAAGCGCTTTAATTTCATCTGGATAAAAAACTTTGTTTAACGGTTTAAGCGTTATCCCTTACCAGAAAAACAGCTTAGTCATTTTGGTTATGATTTATTGCTATCCCTTATTTAATCGTTGCTATTCTGCTCGGTAACCTTACAAACTCTCCTGATCTTTTCCGCACACCCGACGCAGAGAAGAGACAGCGACTGACACTGGCGCGCGCCTGGCAGGAAAGGCGCTAAGTATAGGAAATAAGTACAGCAATGACGACTCAGGCTCCTCCAACATCTTTGCTCCCGCTGACGCCCGAACAGTTGGCGCGCCTACAGGCGACAATCGGCGACTATTCGCCGACGCAGCTGGCGTGGCTGTCCGGTTATTTTTGGGGCATGGTCAATCAACAGCCCGGAGCCGTGGCCATTGCGCCTGTTGCCCCTGCGGCTGCCGCCGGCATCACCATCATTTCCGCTTCGCAGACCGGCAATGCGCGCCGCCTGGCGGAGCAGCTGCGCGACGATCTGCTGGCCGCCAATCTGAGCGCCACGCTGATCAGCGCCGGCGACTACAAGTTCAAGCAGATAGCTCAAGAGCGCCTGTTGGTGATCGTCGCCTCCACGCAAGGAGAAGGCGAGCCGGCGGAAGAAGCGGTGGCGCTGCATAAATTCCTGTTCTCGAAAAAGGCGCCGAAGCTGAATGATACCGCTTTTGCGGTGTTCGGGCTGGGCGACACCTCTTATGAGAATTTCTGCCAGTCTGGCAAGGATTTCGACGGCAAGCTGGCCGAGCTGGGCGCCGAGCGCCTGGTGGAGCGCGTGGACGCCGACGTGGAGTACCAGGAACTGGCCGCCGCCTGGCGCAAACAGGTGGTGTCGGTGCTGAAGGCGCGCGCGCCGGCGGAAAGCGCCGCGCCGGGCGTGCTGGCCAGCGGCGCGGTCGATCTGATCGACAGCAGCCCGTACAGCAAGGAACAGCCGCTCACCGCCCAACTGGCGGTCAAGCAGAAAATTACCGGCCGCGCGTCGGATAAAGACGTGCGCCATATCGAGATCGATCTGGGCGACTCCGGCCTGCGCTATCAGCCGGGCGATGCGCTCGGCGTATGGTTCGACAACGATCCGGCGCTGGTGGACGAACTGGTGCAGCTGTTGTGGCTGAAAGGCGACGAGCCGGTCGAGGTGGAAGGGCAAACCCTGCCGCTGGCGCAAGCGCTGCGCAGCCATTTCGAGCTGACGCAGAACACCACGCCGATCGTCGATAAATACGCCGCCCTGTCGCGCGATGAAACGCTGATCGGCCTGCTGGCGGATAAAGCCGCGCTGCAGCAGTACGCGCACAACACGCCGATCGTCGACATGGTGCGCCAGGCGCCGGCGGATCTGAGCGCCGAACAGCTGGTCGGCCTGCTGCGCCCGCTGACGCCGCGCCTGTACTCCATCGCCTCTTCGCAGGCGGAGAACGAAAGCGAAGTGCACATCACCGTGGGCGTGGTGCGTTACGACATCGACGGGCGCGCCCGCAGCGGCGGCGCCTCCGGCTTCCTGGCGGATCGCCTGGAGGAAGACGGCGACGTGCGGGTGTTTATCGAACACAACGATAACTTCCGCCTGCCGGCCAACCCGGAAACGCCGGTGATCATGATCGGCCCGGGCACCGGCATCGCGCCGTTCCGCGCCTTTATGCAGCAGCGCGACGCCGACGGTGCCGGCGGCAAAAACTGGCTGTTCTTCGGCAACCCGCACTTTACCGAAGATTTCCTGTATCAGGTCGAATGGCAGCGCTATGTGAAAGACGGCCTGCTGACCCGCATCGATCTGGCCTGGTCCCGTGACCAGCAACATAAAATATATGTACAAGACAAACTGCGCGAACAGGGCGCGGAAGTGTGGCGCTGGATTCAGGAAGGCGCGCACATTTACGTCTGCGGTGATGCCAATCGCATGGCGAAAGACGTGGAAAACACATTACTGGAACTGGTGGCCGAGCACGGTGGCATGGATACCGAGCAGGCGGATGAATTTTTAAGTGAGCTGCGCCTTGAGCGCCGTTATCAGCGAGATGTTTACTGATGAGTGATAAACACCCCGGGCCTTTGGTAGTCGAAGGCAAACTGGCCGATGCGGAGCGCATGAAGAAGGAAAGCAACTTCTTGCGTGGCACCATCGCCGAAGATTTGAACGACGGCCTGACCGGCGGCTTCAACGGCGACAACTTCCTGCTGATCCGTTTTCACGGCATGTACCAGCAGGATGACCGCGACATTCGCGCCGAACGCGCCGAGCAGAAGCTGGAGCCGCGCCACGCCATGATGCTGCGCTGTCGCCTGCCGGGTGGCATCATCAGCCCGCAGCAGTGGCTGGGCATCGACAAGTTCGCGCAGGAGAGCACGCTGTACGGCAGCATTCGCATCACCAACCGCCAAACGTTCCAGTTTCACGGCATTCTGAAAGGCAACGTCAAACCGGTGCACCAGCTGCTGAACCGCTTGGGGCTGGACGCGCTGGCGACCGCCAACGACGTGAACCGCAACGTGCTGTGCACCTCCAATCCGGTGGAGTCCGAGCTGCATCAGGAAGCCTACGAGTGGGCGAAGAAGATCTCCGAACACCTGCTGCCGCGCACCCGCGCCTACGCAGAGGTGTGGCTGGATCAGGAGAAGGTGGCCACCACCGACGAAGAGCCGATTCTGGGGCCGACCTACCTGCCGCGCAAATTTAAAACCACGGTGGTGATCCCGCCGCAGAACGACGTCGATCTGCACGCCAACGACATGAACTTTGTGGCGATCGCCGAAAACGGCAAGCTGGTGGGCTTCAACCTGCTGGTGGGCGGCGGGCTGTCCATTGAGCACGGCAACAAGAAAACCTACGCGCGCCAGGCCAGCGAGTTCGGCTACATTCCGCTCGAGCATACGCTGGCGGTGGCGGAAGCGGTGGTGACCACGCAGCGCGACTGGGGCAACCGTACCGACCGCAAGAACGCCAAAACCAAATACACGCTGGAGCGCGTTGGGGTGGACGTTTTCCGCGCCGAAGTGGAAAAGCGCGCCGGCATCACCTTCGCGCCGATCCGGCCGTATGAATTCACCGGCCGCGGCGATCGCATCGGTTGGGTGAAGGGTATAGACGATCAGTGGCACCTGACGCTGTTTATCGAGAACGGCCGCCTGCTGGACTATCCGGGGCGCCCGCTGAAGACCGGCATGGCGGAGATCGCCAAGCTCCATAAAGGCGACTTCCGTCTGACGGCGAACCAAAACGTGATCATCGCCGGCGTGCCGGAAAGCGAGAAGGCGAAGATCGAAGCCTTGGCGCGCGATCATGGCCTGATCGACGACCAGATCAGCGAGCAACGGAAGAACTCGATGGCCTGCGTATCGTTCCCGACCTGCCCGCTGGCGATGGCGGAGGCCGAGCGCTTCCTGCCGCAGTTTGTCACCAAGGTGGAAGGGATTATGCATCGGCATGGGGTGGGCGACGAGCATATCGTGCTGCGCATCACCGGCTGCCCGAACGGCTGTGGCCGCGCGCTGCTGGCGGAGCTGGGGCTGGTGGGCAAGGCGGTCGGCCGCTATAACCTGCATTTGGGCGGCAACCGCGAAGGCACGCGCATTCCGCGCATGTACCGCGAGAACATCAACGAAGATGAGATCCTGAGCGAGATCGATCTGCTGGTGGGACGCTGGGCGAAGGAGCGCAACGCCGGCGAAGGTTTCGGTGACTTCACCGTGCGCGCGGGCGTCGTCAAACCGGTGCTGGATCCGGCGCGAGATTTCTGGGAGTGAGGCCGGGCGGCCCCTGGGCAGAGGGGCCGCACAGATAATTTCAAGTATCAGGAGAGACAACATGGCTGAATTCGATCTGGCGGCGCTGAACGCGTTGCCCAAATCCGGGCAGGCGCTGGCATTGGCGGTGGTCAACGGCCAACTGGAGACCCTCAGCGCCGAACAGCGCGTCGCATGGGCGCTGGAGCATCTGCCCGGCGAGTTCGTACTCTCGTCCAGTTTCGGCATTCAGGCGGCGGTATGCCTGCACCTGGTGACGCGCATCCGGCCGGATATCCCGGTGATCCTGACCGACACCGGTTATCTGTTCCCGGAAACCTATCGCTTTATCGATCAACTGACCGACCAGCTGAAGCTGAATCTGCAGGTGTTCCGCGCGGAGCAGTCTCCCGCCTGGCAAGAGGCGCGCTATGGCAAGCTGTGGGAGCAGGGCGTGGAAGGGATTGAAAAATACAACCAGATCAACAAGGTCGAGCCGATGAACCGCGCGCTGGAGACGCTGGGCGCGCAGAGCTGGTTCGCCGGCCTGCGGCGCGAGCAGTCCGGCAGCCGCGCCAATCTGCCGGTACTGGCGGTGCAGCGTGGGGTGTTCAAGATCCTGCCGATCATCGACTGGGACAACCGCAAGATTTACCAGTATCTGACCGAACACGGGCTGAGTTATCACCCGCTGTGGGAGCAGGGCTACCTGTCGGTAGGCGATACACACACCACCCAGAAGTGGGAGCCGGGCATGAGCGAGGAAGAGACGCGTTTCTTCGGCCTGAAGCGCGAGTGTGGCCTGCACGAAGGCTAAACGGCGTGATTGACATGACAGGGCTCAGCAATGCTGGGCCCTGTTTTTTTGCGGGCTACTTTTTCTTCTGTGCTTTCGGCGGGTGCGCCTGCGCCAGCTCTTTGATCAGCGGCAGCAGGATCTGCACGCTGTCGCGGCTGCGTTTGTCGATCCGCCCCGGCAGGTAGCGATCCAGATATTGCAGATTGTCATACTGCGGACGATGCCAGGTGATGCCCTGCGGGAAGTGCGGGCTGACGGCGCGCTGCTGGTAGCCATCTTTGTCGCCCAGCGACCAGTTGGTGGCCTCCACTGACAATACCGGGATGCCTGCGGCGTCGAACACCTCTTGATCGGAACAGCAGCCGGTGCCTTGCGGATGCTGCGCGTTGCCTGGGTTGGTGGCGGCGGCGATGCCGTAGCGGTGGGCGATATCCAGCGCGCGATCGCGGGAACGCTTCGCCATTTGCGGCGGCGTGTTGCGCCCGGCGTTGAAATACAGACGATCGCCGGTGATCAGGCTGTCGAGGTTGATCACCAGCACGGTGTTGCTTTTCTCTTCCGCGCTCATGCGTTGCAGGTAGTTCTGCGCCCCCAGTGAACCGATCTCTTCGGCGCTGGTGGCGACGAAGCGCAGGCCGTAGGCGGTGGGGATGTTCTTCAGGCGTTCCGCCAGTTCCAGCATCACACCGATGCCGGAGGCGTTGTCGTCGACGCCCTGCAGCGTCAAGCCGCCGAGGTTGTTATCCAGATCCTCGTCGCTCTGCGGCGTATAGGTGTCGAAGTGGGCGACGACCACGATCTGTTTTGGGCTGTCGCCGTTGCGGGCGGCGATCACCGAGCTGGCGGTGACGTTGTTCCAGTTCTTCTTGCCGTCTTTGCTGGTGTAGAGATAGCGCGTATTGACGCTGCGAATGTCGCTTTGGTAACCCATCTTGCTGAATTGCTGCTTCAGATAGTCGGCGGTGAGCAATTCAGCCGGGCTGCCCGCCATGCGGCCGGGGAAGTAAGTGGCGATGTGGCGGGTCTGTTCGGCGGCGAAACGGCCCATTGGCGCGTCTTTTACGGGCTGTGCGGCACAAACGCTGAAGACGCCGCCGAGTGCGAGGGCCAGCAGGCTGGTCTTCAGGTAAAAACGGGAAAACATACCGAAAAATCCTTCTTTGCTATCGGCGCTGCCGATCATTTTTCTTCGGCACCCAGTATGAGACGCCGGGCGGCATTACACAATTTCCCTGTCTCTTAATTTTCGCGCGAACGCGCAAACCGCCGCCGTGAGTATTACCGTTTGCCTCCTGCGTTGCGGCCTATATTCCATAAAGGAACTAATCATTCCTTTTCGTCATTTCAGAGGCTAAATCTCAGCCCGTATAGTCACACTATCTTTCTGTTATATGAAAAGGCTGTTGTGGACTATCTACCAATATTCGCCGACCTGAAACAACGCCCGGTGCTGGTCGTTGGCGGTGGTGACGTGGCGGCGCGCAAAGTCTCCCTGCTTCAGCGCGCCGGGGCTGAAATACGGATAGTTGCGCAGTCGCTCTCACCGGAACTGGAACAACAACGTCAGCAAGGGCGGGTGCTCTGGCTGGGGAAAACCTTTGATCCGCAGCAGTTGGACGACGTGTTTCTGGCGATCGCCGCCACGGACGACAACGCGCTGAACGCCGCGGTGTTCGCCGAGGCGGATAAACGCCGGGTGCTGGCCAACGTGGTGGACGATCAGCCGCGCTGCTCGTTCATCTTCCCGTCGATCATCGATCGCTCGCCGCTGGTGGTGGCGGTGTCGTCCAGCGGCCAGGCGCCGGTGCTGGCGCGACTGCTGCGCGAAAAGCTGGAGGCGTTATTGCCCGCCAGTTTGGGGCAGATGGCGCAGGTCGCGGGCCGCTGGCGCGGCCAGGTCAAACAGCGGTTGGCTTCGATCGGCGAACGTCGCCGTTTCTGGGAGAAAACCTTCGGCGGCCGTTTCGCCACGCTGGTGGCCAACGGCCAGACGGCGCAGGCGGAACGCCAGCTGGAGCAGGATTTACACCGCTTCGCCGCAGGCGATGAAGGCACACAGGGCGAGATCGCCCTGGTGGGCGCCGGGCCGGGCGACGTGGGGCTGTTGACCCTGCGCGGGCTGCAGGTGATGCAGCAGGCGGACGTGGTGCTGTATGACCATTTGGTCAGCGGTGAGATCCTCGATCTGGTGCGCCGCGACGCCGAACGCATCTGCGTGGGCAAGCGCGCCGGCGCGCACTCGGTGATCCAGGAAGAGACCAACCGGCTGCTGGTGGAGCTGGCGCAGCAGGGCAAACGCGTGGTGCGCCTCAAGGGCGGCGATCCGTTCATCTTCGGCCGCGGCGGCGAAGAGCTGCAGGTGGCCGCCGCCGCCGGCATTCCGTTCCAGGTGGTGCCGGGCGTCACGGCCGCCGCGGGGGCGACCGCCTACGCCGGCATTCCGCTGACGCATCGCGATCACGCGCAGAGCGTGACCTTTATCACCGGCCACTGCCGCCCGGACGGCGATGGCCTGGACTGGGCCGATCTGGCCCGGACGCGGCAAACGCTGGCTATCTACATGGGCACCATGAAGGCGGCGGACATCAGCCAACGCCTGATCGCCCACGGCCGCGACGCTGCGACGCCGGTGGCGGTGATCAGCCGCGGCACGCGCGCCGATCAGCAGGTGCAGATCGGCACGCTGGATCAATTGGAACACCTGGCCCAACGGGCGCCGTTGCCGGCGCTGTTGGTGATCGGCGAGGTGGTGGAACTGCACCATCAAATCGCCTGGTTCGGGCATCAATCGCAGACGGAAGGGGCCGCGCGCCCGGCCGTCGTGAATTTGGCATAGGCAAGGTTTTTAAGGATCTGTTATGGACGAAAAACGACTCACTCATTTGCGGCAATTGGAGGCGGAGAGTATCCATATCATCCGTGAAGTCGCCGCTGAATTCGCCAACCCGGTAATGCTGTATTCCATCGGCAAGGACTCTTCCGTGATGCTGCATTTGGCGCGCAAGGCGTTCTTCCCCGGCACGCTGCCGTTCCCGCTGCTGCACGTCGATACCGGCTGGAAGTTCCGTGAAATGTACGAATTCCGCGATCGCACCGCGAAGGAGTACGGCTTTGAGCTGCTGGTGCATAAAAACCCGGAAGGGGTGGCGATGGGCATCAACCCGTTCGTGCACGGCAGCGCCAAGCATACCGACATCATGAAGACCGAGGGCCTGAAACAGGCGTTGAACAAGTACGGTTTTGACGCCGCCTTCGGCGGTGCGCGGCGCGATGAGGAGAAATCGCGCGCCAAAGAGCGCATCTACTCGTTCCGCGATCGCTTCCACCGCTGGGATCCGAAAAATCAGCGGCCGGAGCTGTGGCACAACTACAACGGCCAGATCAACAAAGGGGAGAGCATCCGCGTCTTCCCGCTGTCGAACTGGACCGAGCTGGATATCTGGCAGTACATCTTCCTGGAAAAGATCGACATCGTGCCGCTGTACCTGGCGAAACCGCGCCCGGTGGTGGAGCGCGACGGCATGCTGATGATGGTAGACGACGATCGCATCGATCTGCAGCCGGGTGAAGTGATCAGCCAGCGCATGGTGCGTTTCCGCACCCTGGGGTGCTGGCCGCTGACCGGCGCGGTGGACTCGCAGGCGCAAACCCTGCCGGAGATCATCGAAGAAATGCTGGTCTCCACCACCAGCGAACGGCAGGGGCGGATGATCGATCGCGATCAGTCCGGCTCGATGGAGCTGAAAAAGCGTCAAGGGTATTTCTAAGGAGCCGCCGGATGAACAACGCAATTGCACAACAAATCGCTGACCAGGGCGGCGTCGAATCCTATCTGCACGCGCAGCAGCACAAGAGCCTGCTGCGCTTTCTGACCTGCGGCAGCGTCGATGACGGCAAAAGCACCCTGATTGGCCGCCTGCTGCACGATACCCGCCAGATCTACGAGGATCAGCTGTCGACGTTGCACAGTGACAGCAAACGCATCGGCACCCAGGGCGAAAAGCTCGATCTGGCGCTGCTGGTGGACGGCCTGCAGGCCGAGCGCGAGCAGGGCATCACCATCGACGTGGCCTATCGCTATTTCTCGACCGAAAAACGTAAATTTATCATCGCCGATACCCCGGGGCACGAGCAGTACACCCGCAACATGGCCACCGGCGCCTCGACCTGCGATCTGGCGATCCTGTTGATCGACGCGCGCAAAGGGGTGTTGGATCAGACTCGCCGCCACAGCTTTATCGCGACCCTGCTGGGCATTCGCCATCTGGTGGTTGCGGTAAACAAAATGGATCTGGTGGACTATCAGGAAGCGGTGTTCGAGCAGTTCAAACAGGATTACCTGACCTTCGCCCAGCAGCTGCCTGGCGATCTGGACATCAAGTTCGTGCCGCTGTCGGCGCTGGACGGCGACAACGTGGCGAGCGAAAGCGCCCATATGCCGTGGTACAGCGGCCCGACGCTGCTGGAAGTGCTGGAGAGCGTGGATGTGATCAGCGAGCGAGAAAACCAGCCGCTGCGCTTCCCGGTGCAGTACGTCAACCGCCCGAACCTCGATTTCCGCGGCTATGCCGGCACGCTGTCCGCCGGCGTAGTGCGGGTGGGGCAACGGGTCAAAGTGCTGCCTTCCGGCGTGGAGTCCAGCGTGGCGCGCATCGTGACCTTCGACGGCGATCTGCAAGAAGCGGTGCCGGGCGAGGCGATTACGCTGGTGCTGAAAGATGAAGTGGACATCAGCCGCGGCGATTTGCTGGTCGACGCCGGAGAAAGTCTGCAGGCGGCGCAGAGCGCGCGGGTGGACGTGGTATGGATGGCCGAGCAGCCGCTGGTGCCGGGCCAGAGCTACGACATCAAGATCGCCGGCAAAAAGACCCGCGCCCGCGTGGAGAGCATTCGCCATCAGGTGGAGATCAACACGCTGGCGCAACACCCGGCCGACACATTGCCGCTCAACGGCATCGGGTTGGTGGAGCTGACCTTCGACGAACCGCTGGTGCTGGACAGCTATCAGAGCAATCACGACACCGGCGGGCTGATCTTCATCGATCGCATGAGCAACGTGACGGTTGGCGCCGGTCTGGTGCGTGAAACGCTGCAGGATGCCTCGGCGGCGCGCGGCGAATTCAGCGCCTTCGAGCTGGAGCTGAATGCGCTGGTGCGCAAGCACTTCCCGCATTGGGGCGCACGCGATCTGCTCGGTGGCCGATAAGGTGGCCGCTGAACTGAGGGCGACCGGGCCGGATGATGAGAACGTGGTTTGGCATCCGCATGCGGTGACGCGTGCGGATCGCGAAGCGCGCAACGGCCACCGCGGCGCGGTGCTGTGGTTTACCGGGCTGTCCGGCTCGGGCAAATCCACCGTCGCCGGCGCGCTGGAGCAGGCGCTGCATGGGCTTGGCGTCAGCACCTATCTGCTGGACGGCGATAACGTGCGCCACGGTCTGTGCCGCGATCTCGGTTTTTCCGACGAGGATCGGCGCGAGAACATCCGCCGGGTGGGGGAAGTGGCCAAACTGATGGTGGATGCCGGGCTGGTGGTGCTGACCGCATTCATTTCGCCGCACCGCGCCGAGCGGCAAATGGTGCGCGAGATGCTCGGCGAGGATCGCTTTATCGAGGTGTTCGTCGACACGCCGTTGGCGATCTGCGAGGCGCGCGATCCGAAAGGGTTGTATAAAAAAGCGCGCGCCGGCGAGCTGCGCAATTTCACCGGTATCGACGCGGTTTATGAGGCGCCGCAGCAGCCGGAAATCCACCTCGACGGCCAACAATTGGTAACAAATTTGATTGCGCAATTGTTAGACGTGTTACGTGGTCAGGCTATTATCAAACCCTGAATTCAAAAAAAGCGTGTGGCGTTTTTCGCCATGCGCTTTTTACTCTAAGCCGCCGCAGAGCGAGCCGAATAACCAGGGATCACTATGCAAAATGTCACGCCTATCTTGATCGACTCCAAGCAGTCAAAACAGGAGAGAGAGGAGCCTTCTTATTCTTTCCTGGGCGGCGTCAGCGGCTTTGTTTTCTACTGGCTGGCGTTCGCGTTGCCGTTTCTGGTTTACGGTTCCAACACGCTGTTTTTCCTGCTCTATACCTGGCCGTTCTTCCTGGCGCTGATGCCGCTGTCGGTGCTGATCGGCATCACCCTCAGCATGCTGTTGCGCGGCCGTCTGATCCTGACGCTTCTGCTGACCGGCGCGATCGTGCTGTGCCTGTTCTGGCTGGTGTTCAGCTTCCTGACCGGGTGGTGAGAGAGCGGGCGCCGATGCCGGCGCCCGAAGGATTGCAAAGCCGTGTCGAAGGTTACAAAACTTTGCTCAGAAACGCCTGAGTGCGCGGATTGGCCGGCTGGCTGAAGATCTGCTGCGGCGCACCCTCCTCCTGAATGATCCCCTGATCGATAAACAGCACCCGGTCGGCCACCTCGCGGGCAAAGCCCATCTCATGCGTCACCACCACCATGGTCATGCCCTCGTGGGCCAGTGATTTCATCACCGCCAACACTTCGCCCACCAGCTCAGGATCGAGCGCGGAGGTCGGTTCATCGAACAGCATGATCTTCGGCTCCATCGCCAGCGCGCGGGCGATCGCTACCCGCTGCTGCTGGCCGCCGGACAGGCTGTTGGGATAGGCGTCGATCTTGTCGAGCAGGCCGACCTTGAGCAGCAGCTGTTCTGCTTGCGCGATGGCTTCGGCGCGTGGCTGTTTCTTCACGCTCACCGGCGCCATGATGATATTTTCCAACACTGTCATGTGCGGGAACAGATTGAAACGCTGGAACACCATGCCCACGCTTTCCCGCATCTTATTCAGGTCGGTTTTCTGATCGTGGACGGCGAAACCGTTGACCTCGATCTCGCCGCCGGAGAGCGTCTCCAGCGCATTGATGCAGCGCAGGAAGGTGCTCTTCCCCGAGCCTGAAGGGCCGATGACGCACACCACTTCGTTGGCGGCGATCCGGCAAGAAATGCCGCGCAGCACGTGGCTTTCGCCGAACTGTTTTTGCAGGTTATGTACGCGAATCACTTTTACCGAACCTCTTTTCCATATGCTGCACCAGCAGCGAGAGCAGGAAGGTGATGACCCAATAGACCAGCGAAATGGTCAGATAGGGCTCCCAGTAGGTGGCGTAGGCGCCGGAGACGGTACGGGCGGCATAGGCCAGATCCGCCAGGCCGATGGCGGAGGCCAGCGACGAATCCTTGACGATGGCGATGGCGTTGTTGCCCAGCGGCGGCAGCATGCGCCGGAAGGCTTGCGGCAGGATCACCTGGCGCATGGTCTTGCCGTAGCTCATGCCCAACGAGCGCGATGCCTCCATCTGGCCGCGGTCGATCGACTGGATCCCGGCGCGGAAGATCTCCGACACATAGGCGCCGGCGTTGAGCGTGATCGCCACCACGCAGGAGAGAAAGGCGCCGTAGTCGGCGCGCAGCGCACGGGCGAAATCGACGCTCATCAGGCCGCTGGTGACCAGCAGACCGTCACGCGGGTTGATGAACAGCGGCACCAGCGCGAAGTGCACCACCATGATCTGCACGAACAGCGGCGTGCCGCGAAAGGCGCTGATGTAGATGCGCACCGGCCACTGAACGCCGTAATGCAGGATGGGTTTCCAGATGCCGTGCGGCGCCTGCGCCAAACGGCCCAGCCCGAGGAGCAAGCCCCAGGTGGTGCCCAGCAGCACGCAGATAATGGTGCATTTGATGGTCATCCAGGCGCCTTCCATAAACAGCGGCGCGTATTCCTGGATGATCTCCCAGCGGAAGTTCAAGGGGTATTCCTTCTTGGTAGGCTGAAACGGTGGTGCGCCGACGCCCTTGCGGGCGCCGGCTACTGGGGATTATTCCGCCGGCAGCGTCGGTACGTTGCTGTCGAACCAGGTTTGGTAGATCTTGGCGTAGGTGCCGTCGGCGACGATTTTCTTCAGGCCGGCGTTGATCTTGTTGCGCAGCTCATCGTTGCCTTTGGCGACGGCGATGCCGAAATACTGGCGCTCGAACTTGGCGTCGGGCACCAGCTTGAAGGCTTTCTCCGGGTGGGTCTTGATATAGAACTTGGCCACGCCGACGTCGCCAACCGCCGCGCCGATGCCGTCTTCATACAGCTCCTGCAGCATCAGCGGGGTATTGTCGAAGCGCTTGATGGCGGTACTGTTTTTACCCAGCGCGTCGGACACCACGATGTCGCCGGTGCTGGAGTTCACCACGCCGACCTTCAGCGCTTTCAGCGCGGCGATGGAGTCCACCTTCGAGTCTTGCGGCACCACGATAGCCTGCTCAGCCGGGAAGTAAGGCGCAGAGAAATCAACCATCTGCTTGCGTTTATCGGTGATGGTGATGCCGGAAATGATGATATCGCGATCGCCGGAGTTCAGCGTGGCGAAGATCCCTTCCCACGGCGTATTGATCAGTTTGATTTGGAAGCCTTCGGCCTTGGCCACCGCCTTGATGATGTCGATGTCGAAACCTTCCAGCTGCTTTTGGCTGTTTTCAAATTCGAATGGCCGATAGGTGCCGCCGGAGCCGACGACGTAGGTGGGTTCAGCCGCCAACGCAGCGATGGAGAAGGTGGCGGCCAGGCAGGCGCCGATCAGAACTAAACGTTTTAACATCGCGATCCCCGATAATGAATGGTTATATATTGGAATTATTTATGCACTATGAGTGCATAAAAATAAGCTTCAATGAATGAAAGTGCAACCGCTGCATGACGATTATTCTCTCTATGGTGTTAAATATTCACTTTTTGCTTTGCTGTGGCGTAAGCGATGTGTCAGGAAGCGGTGATGCAGTGATTCTTGCTGCATAATGGAGGTAGGGCAGTGTGTGTCTCATTGGAAAACGCGGCGCGTGCGCCGAGCCAAAGGGGCGTTTTTTGCCGCTTTCGCAGCGGAATTAGGCGATAAACACGGGAACCCTTCATCCGTATTCTGAATTTGGCGTTGAAATGCCGCTCTCAGTGTGGAGTCCAACGAGAAGTTGTGGGATGATTGGTCGGTTTTTCAGGGGGCGGAGATGGGAAAACTTACGCTGCTATTGCTGGCATTGCTCGGTTGGTTACAGTATTCACTGTGGCTGGGCAAAAATGGTATTCACGATTACGTGCGGGTCAATGAAGACGTTGCGGTCCAGCAGGGCAACAACGCCAAGTTGAAAGCGCGTAACGATCAGCTGTTTGCCGAAATCGATGATTTGAACGGCGGACAGGAAGCGATCGAAGAGCGTGCGCGTAATGAGCTGGGCATGATCAAGCCCGGTGAGACTTTCTATCGTCTGGTTCCTGACCAATCCAGGCGCAACGCGGCGTCTTCTTCGCAAAACAACGCACAAAAATAACGCATGAATCACTCCGCAGGTACCTTTCCCTCGGTGATTGCCGTCCTGCCCGCTGCCGGTATCGGCAGCCGCATGCAGGCGGAATGCCCGAAGCAATATTTAACCATCGGCCGGCACAGCATCGTCGAACACGCCATCCACGCCCTGTTGCGCCACCCGCGCATTGAACGGGTGATCGTGGCGATCGGCCCCGAAGATCGTCAGTTCGAACGGCTACCCATCGCTCAGGATCCGCGGGTGACCGTCACCGAGGGCGGCAAACAGCGCGCCGATTCGGTGATGGCCGGGTTGAAACTGGCGGGTGATGCGGACTGGGTGTTGGTGCACGACGCCGCGCGCCCCTGCCTGCACGCCGACGATCTCGAGCGCCTGCTGGCGATCACCGCACACAGCAAGGTGGGCGGCATTCTCGCCGCGCCGGTGCGCGACACCATGAAGCGCGCCGAACCCGGCCGCGACACCATCGCCCACACCGTTGAACGGCAGGATCTGTGGCATGCGCTGACGCCGCAGTTGTTTCCGCTGCCGCTGCTCAAGCAGTGCCTGCAGCGCGCGCTGGATGAAGGCGCAAACGTCACCGACGAAGCCTCGGCGCTGGAGCATTGCGGCTATCATCCGCAGCTGATCGCCGGCCGGGCGGACAACATTAAAGTAACGCGGCCGGAGGATTTGGCGCTGGCGGCGTTCTATTTGACCCAGTTAGACAATTAAGGAGCGCATCATGCGTATCGGTCACGGTTTTGATGTACATAAATTCGGCGGCGAAGGCCCGTTGGTGATCGGTGGTGTTCGCATCCCTTACGACAAAGGCTTGCTGGCCCACTCCGACGGTGACGTCGCGCTGCATGCCGCCACCGACGCCCTGTTGGGGGCGGCGGCGCTGGGCGATATCGGCAAACTGTTCCCCGATACCGATCCGGCCTTCAAAGGCGCCGACAGCCGCGAGCTGCTGCGCGAAGCCTGGAAACGCATCCGCGCCAAAGGTTACCGCCTCGGTAACCTCGATATCACCATCATCGCTCAGGCGCCGAAAATGGCGCCGCACATCCCGCAGATGCGCGTCTTCCTGGCGGAAGATCTGCAGTGCCATATGGGTGACGTCAACGTGAAGGCCACCACCACCGAACAGCTCGGTTTCACCGGGCGCGGCGAGGGCATCGCGTGCGAAGCGGTCGCCTTGCTGATCAAGGAATAACCGCATGGATATGGCGAATCTGACCTGGCTGCATGGCCGGCCGCAGAGTTCCGGGGTGTTGAAAGCCAATCCGGAAGATTTCGTGGTGGTCGAAGATCTGGGTTTTGCACCGGACGGCGAAGGTGAGCACGTGCTGGTAAATATCCGTAAAAACGGCTGCAATACCCAGTTCGTGGCCGATTACCTGGCGCGCTTCGCCGGTATTCACGCCCGTTCTGTCAGCTATGCCGGTTTGAAGGATCGCCACGCGGTGACCGAACAGTGGTTCTGCCTGCATATGCCGGGCAAAGACACGCCGGATTTCTCCCGGTTTACGCTGGAAGGCTGCGAGGTGCTCTCGTTCGCCCGCCACCTGCGCAAAATGCGCATCGGCAATCTGAAGGGCAACCACTTTACGCTGGTGCTGCGCCAGATTTCCGATCGGCAGGACGTGGAACGTCGCCTGCAGGCCATCGCCGCGCAGGGCGTGCCAAACTACTTCGGCAGCCAGCGTTTCGGCCGTGGCGGCAACAACCTGGTGATGGCGCGCCGCTGGGCGAACGACGAAATTCGTGTCAAAGAGCGCAGTAAGCGCAGCTTCTACCTGTCCGCCAGCCGTAGCGCGCTGTTCAATCTGATCGCGAGCCAACGCCTGGCTGACGGGCTGCAGCGCACCGTGCTGGATGGGGATGCCCTGCAGTTGAGCGGCCGCGGCAGCTGGTTCGTCGCCAAAGCCGATGAGCTGGAGACGTTGCAACAGCGGCTGGATGCCGGCGAGCTGGCGATCACGGCTCCCTTGCCGGGCGACGGTGAGCCAGGCACTGCCGGCCAAGCCTTGGTTTTTGAACAACAATGCTTGGCGGAACAACCGGAATTGCTTACGCTTTTAAAGCGCGAGCGTGTCGAACCCGCTCGCCGGGCCCTGCTGTTGCAGCCGCAAAATTTGCAGTGGAACTGGTGGGATGACGTTACCGTGGAACTGCGCTTCTGGCTGCCGGCGGGCAGCTTTGCTACCAGCGTGGTTCGCGAGATCATGCAGCAGGATAACAGTGATGCGGATATTGCTGAGTAACGATGACGGCGTCAGCGCCCCGGGCATTCAGGTGCTGGCGGCGGCGCTGCGGGAATTCGCCGAAGTGCAGGTCGTGGCGCCGGATCGTAACCGCAGCGGTTCTTCCAATGCTTTAACGCTGGAGTCGCCGTTGCGCACGCAGACGCTGGCCAACGGGGATATTGCGGTGTTGCAAGGGACGCCGACCGACTGCGTTTACCTTGGCGTCAACGCATTGATGCGCCCGGCGCCCGATATCGTGGTATCCGGCATTAACGCCGGGCCGAATTTGGGCGACGACGTTATCTATTCCGGCACCGTCGCGGCGGCGATGGAGGGCCGGCACCTGGGGTTGCCTGCCTTGGCGGTGTCGCTGAACGGCCACCGGCACTACGCGACCGCAGCCGCCATTACCTGCCGCATCCTGCGCGCGCTGCAGCGCGAACCGCTACGTACCGGAAAAATTCTGAATATTAACGTGCCGGATCTGCCGCTGGCTGAGATCAAAGGCCTGCGCGTTACCCGCTGCGGCAGCCGCCATCCCGCCGACAAGGTCTTCTGCCAGCAGGATCCGCGCGGACAAAATATCTACTGGATCGGGCCGCCTGGTGATAAATTTGATGCCGGGCCGGATACCGACTTTGCGGCGGTGGAACAAGGCTATGTGGCGATAACGCCGCTGCAGGTGGATTTAACCGCCTACGCGGCGCAAGAAGTCGTGAAAACATGGTTAACCAAGGCAGAGGTTAGCGGGGAATGGTGAATAAGCGCATGCAAACATTGCTGACGCAGCTGCGGCAGCAGGGGATCCGAGACGAAAAGCTGCTGCGGGCGATCGAGGCGGTGCCGCGCGAGCGTTTTGTTGATGAAGCGCTGGATCATAAGGCCTACGAAAACACCGCATTGCCGATCGGTTCCGGTCAGACCATTTCCCAGCCTTATATGGTGGCGCGGATGACCGAGCTGCTGAATCTGAAACCTACCTCAAGGGTGCTGGAGATCGGTACTGGTTCCGGTTATCAAACCGCTATCCTGGCGCATCTGGTGCAACACGTTTGTTCCGTCGAACGCATCAAGGGGCTGCAGTGGCAGGCCAAGCGCCGCCTGAAACAGCTCGATCTTCACAATGTTTCCACCCGCCATGGCGATGGCTGGCAGGGTTGGGCGTCGCGCGGCCCGTTCGATGCGATCATCGTCACTGCCGCGCCGCCGGAGATCCCGCAGGCACTGGTGGAGCAGCTGGACGACGGCGGCATTTTGGTGTTGCCGGTGGGCGAGCAGGCCCAAACCCTCAAACGCATTCAGCGTCATGGCAACGATTTCGTTGTCGATGCGGTAGAGGCGGTGCGCTTTGTGCCGTTGGTGAAAGGCGAATTGGCCTAGCGATTGTCTGAATTTTCGACCGTCTGCAAAATCTGTTGCACTTTCATCATGGCCGGATAAGGTTTTCTCGTTCCAATCAGGCTAATTTTCACTAGAATTGGCCTTTCTACGTAGTTGTCTTATGGTGCGGCAACGCCAATGTGGTTAGCATTGGCGCGCGTTTTGATGCTCCGGCGCGAGATGACCTGGCGTTCAGGGATCGGCCGGCGGCGCCTTTACATCGCAGAAACTGGGAAGTGGCAAAAGCTCGGCTACGATGTAAAGGGTATTTTGGATATATCACTGATATTGCTGTCATGGGGGAAGCATGAGCACGGGAAGCCCAATGATTACGTTACGCCGGGTAGCGGTGTGTACGATGGTAAGTTTGTGGTTGGCGGGTTGTACGAATACGGCCTCGACGTCGGCTCCTATCAGCAGCGTGGGGGGCGGCGGTGCCGCTCCATCCGGCAATAATAATGGCGGAGTGCAGCAGGCCAGCCCAGAGGGCCGCATTGTCTATAACCGCAGTTATAACGCCATCCCTAAAGGGAGCTACAGCGGCGGCGAAACTTATACGGTCAAGCGCGGCGATACGCTGTTTTATATCGCCTGGATCACCGGCAATGATTTCCGCGACCTGGCGCAGCGCAACAATATTCCCGAGCCATACAGCCTGAATGTTGGCCAAACCATTCAGCTTGGTAATGGTTCCGCCAACGGCGGCGGCGGCATGTTGGCGACGACAGATGCGACCAAAGGCGGTGTTCCGAAGCCACCTTCCAGCTCCCAGATCCAGACGGCAACGGTTGATTCTCAATCAACTAACGCGTATTCTGAAAACTCGGGTAAACAGAATGTAGGTAAGATGTTACCTGCAGCAGGTGCCGCAGCGGTTGGGACCGCGACTGCGCCTGTTACCGCGCCGGAAGCCGCTCCGCCTGTGAGCAGCACCGTCAGCAACAGCGCTCCGGTCAGTACCTGGAGATGGCCGACTGACGGTAAGGTTATTGATAACTTTTCCTCATCAGAAGGTGGGAATAAGGGTGTCGATATCGCCGGTTCCCGTGGGCAGCCTATCTTCGCTACCGCCGATGGCCGCGTAGTGTATGCAGGCAACGCTTTACGGGGTTACGGTAATCTAATCATCATCAAACATAATGATGATTACCTGAGCGCCTACGCTCATAACGACACAATGCTGGTCCGGGAACAACAAGAAGTGAAGGCGGGTCAAAAAATAGCCACCATGGGTAGCACCGGTACCAGTTCAGTACGTTTGCATTTTGAAATTCGTTACAAGGGGAAATCCGTAAACCCGCTGCGTTATCTTCCGCAGCGATAGATTGGGCAGAATACGCTGAGATTCTGCTCGCGGTATCACGGGTAGGAGCAGCATATGAGCCAAAATACGCTGAAAGTTAACGAGTTACATGATGATGCGGATTTCGACGAGAATGGAGCTGAGGCCGAGTCGTTTGATGAAAAAGCGCTGGTAGAAGAAGAGACCAGCGAGAACGATTTAGCGGAAGAAGAGCTGTTGTCTCAAGGCGTTACGCAACGCGTATTGGATGCGACGCAGCTCTATCTGGGTGAGATCGGTTATTCACCTCTGCTGACCGCAGAGGAAGAAGTCTATTTTGCGCGGCGTGCTCTGCGCGGTGACGTGCCGTCCCGCCGCCGCATGATTGAAAGCAACCTGCGGCTGGTGGTGAAAATCGCCCGCCGCTACAGCAACCGCGGTCTGGCGCTGCTGGATCTGATCGAAGAGGGTAACCTCGGTCTGATTCGCGCAGTGGAAAAATTCGACCCAGAACGCGGCTTCCGCTTCTCCACTTATGCAACCTGGTGGATCCGTCAGACGATTGAACGGGCGATCATGAACCAAACCCGTACCATTCGTTTGCCTATCCATATCGTCAAAGAACTGAATGTCTATCTGCGCACCGCGCGCGAGCTTTCCCACAAGCTGGATCATGAACCGAGCGCTGAAGAAATTGCCGAGCAACTCGACAAGCCGGTGGATGACGTCAGCCGCATGCTGCGCCTGAATGAGCGCATCACCTCGGTGGATACGCCGCTGGGCGGGGATTCGGAGAAAGCGCTGCTGGACATTCTGGCCGACGAGAAGGACAACGGGCCTGAAGACACCACGCAAGATGACGATATGAAGCAAAGCATCGTCAAATGGCTGTTCGAACTGAACGCCAAACAGCGTGAAGTGTTGGCGCGTCGTTTCGGCCTGCTGGGTTATGAAGCGGCGACGCTGGAAGACGTAGGCCGGGAGATTGGCCTGACGCGCGAGCGCGTCCGTCAGATTCAGGTAGAAGGTCTGCGCCGTCTGCGTGAGATTTTGCAGATGCAGGGCCTGAGCATTGAGGCGCTGTTCCGCGAATAACGCCGGTTGTTGAACCGCATCAAATAAAAACGGTGAGCATGATGCTCACCGTTTTTTTATGCCCGCGTTTGGCGCCAGATTACACCATATTTTTCAGCCGGTAGATCCATTCCAGCGCCTGTCGCGGCGACAGGGAATCCGGATCAAGCGCCTCCAGGGCTTCTACCGCCTGCGAGGTCTCTTCCTGCAGCAGCGTCATCTGGGTGGCATCGACGCTGCCCGATGCGGTGTGGCTGGAGATGGATTCCAGCTCGCGCAGTTTCTGACGGGCGCGTTTGATGACGTCGCGCGGCACGCCGGCCAGCGCGGCGACCGCCAGGCCATAGCTTTTGCTGGCGGCACCGTCCTGCACGCTGTGCATGAAGGCGATGGTGTCGCCGTGTTCAAGCGCATCCAGATGCACGTTGACCACGCCTTCCATCTTCTCCGGCAGGGTCGTCAGCTCGAAGTAGTGGGTGGCGAACAGCGTCATCGCCTTGATGCGGTTGGCCAGGTTCTCGGCGCAGGCCCAGGCCAGCGACAGGCCGTCGTAGGTGGAGGTGCCGCGGCCGATTTCATCCATCAACACCAGGCTGTGCTCGGTGGCGTTGTGCAGAATGTTGGCGGTTTCGGTCATCTCCACCATGAAGGTGGAGCGGCCGGAAGCCAGATCGTCCGCCGCGCCGACGCGGGTGAAGATGCGATCCACCGGGCCGATGGTGGCCTTGGTGGCCGGCACGTAGCTGCCGATGTGCGCCATCAGCACGATCAGCGCCGTTTGCCGCATATAGGTGCTTTTACCGCCCATATTCGGACCGGTTATGATCAGCATGCGGCGCTGCGGCGACAGGGTGAGCGGGTTGGAGATAAACGGCTCGCTCAGCACCTGCTCCACCACCGGATGGCGGCCTTCGGTAATGCGGATCCCCGGCTGCTCGCTCATGGTCGGGCAAGCGTAGTTCAGGGTATCGGCGCGCTCGGCCAGGTTGGCCAGCACGTCCAGCTCTGCCAGCGCGGCGGCGCTTTGTTGCAGCTCCGCCAGGTGCGGCAGCAGCAGATCGAACAGCTCGTCGTACAGGCTTTTCTCGATCGCCAGCGCCTTACCCTTGGAGGTGAGCACTTTGTCTTCGTACTCTTTCAGTTCCGGGATGATGTAGCGCTCGGCATTTTTCAGCGTCTGACGGCGTACATAGTGGATCGGCACCAGGTGGCTTTGACCGCGGCTGACCTGAATGTAATAGCCGTGTACGCCGTTGAAGCCGACCTTAAGCGTATCCAGACCCAGCTTTTCACGCTCGCGGATCTCCAGCCGGTCGAGATAGTCGCTGGCGCCGTCGGCCAACGCGCGCCACTCGTCCAGTTCGCTGTTGTAGCCGGGGGCGATCACGCCGCCGTCGCGCACCAGCACCGGCGGTGATTCAATGACCGCACGTTCCAGCAGCTCGCGCAGTTCGTCAAACTGGCCCACCTGCGACAGCAGCTGCTGCACGTGCGGCGTTTTCACATCCTGCAGCAGCGCGCGGATGTCCGGCAACTGTTGGAAAGCATGGCGCATGCGCGCCAGATCGCGCGGCCGGGCGGTGCGCAGCGCCAAACGCGCCAAAATACGTTCCTGATCGCCTACCTGACGCAGCGAAGGTTGCAGATCTGCGAACAGTTCCTGCAATGCGCCGATCGCCTGCTGGCGGGCGGTCAGCACCTTGATGTCGCGGGTCGGCATGTGCAGCCAGCGTTTCAGCATGCGGCTGCCCATCGGCGTGACCGTACGGTCGAGGATCGCCGCCAGCGTGTTGTCGCTGCCGCCGGACAGGCTCTGCGTCAGCTCCAGGTTGCGGCGGGTGGCGGCATCCATGATGATGCCGTCCTGCTGGCGTTCCATGGTGATGCCGCGAATGTGCGGCAGCGAAGTGCGTTGGGTATCTTTGACGTACTGCAGCAGACAGCCGGCGGCGCGCAGCGCCTGGTGCGCCTGCTCGACGCCGAAGCCGGTCAAGTCGCGGGTGCCGAACTGCAGGTTGAGCTGCTGACGCGCGGTCTCAAGCTCGAATTCCCACAGCGGACGGCGGCGCAGGCCGTGGCGCTGTTCGATCAGCGCCATGTGTTCGAAGGTTTCCGGATAGAGCAGCTCGGCCGGATTGGTGCGCTGCAGCTCGGCGGCCATGGTTTCCAGATCCTGCGGCTCGGCGACGCGGAAGCGGCCGGAGCTGACGTCCAGCGTGGCGTAGCCGAAGCCGCGCGCGTCCTGCCAGATCGCCGCCAGCAGGTTGTCCTGACGCTCTTGCAGCAGCGCTTCGTCGGTGATGGTGCCGGGGGTGACGATACGCACCACTTTGCGTTCGACCGGCCCTTTGCTGGTGGCCGGATCGCCGATCTGCTCGCAGATGGCGACGGACTCGCCGAGCTGCACCAGCTTGGCCAGGTAGTTCTCCACCGCGTGGTGCGGCACGCCGGCCATCGGGATCGGTTCGCCCGCCGAGGCGCCGCGTTTGGTCAGCGAGATATCCAGCAGTTGGGAAGCGCGCTTGGCGTCGTCGTAAAATAGCTCGTAGAAGTCGCCCATGCGGTAGAACAGCAGGATTTCAGGATGCTGGGCCTTGAGGCGCAGGTACTGCTGCATCATTGGCGTGTGCGAATCGAGTTTATCGGTGCTATTCATGCGATTATTTTTCCAATCCATTGAATGTAAAGGTCACTGTGATTTTCATTGTCGTCATTCGCTATCACATTGTTTCAGCAGGCGTCGCCCCATTCAGCGCTTGGCGGGCGGCGCAAATCAAGTCATCAAAACGCCAAACGGCGCGTTCAAACCCAAGGTTTGCACAGACGCTTATACTAGCCCAGCGGGCAATCGGCTGTCACAGGTAAAAATGGGAAGCGCTGCGCAAGGCCGGTTTGCAACGAAGCGAGATTGTCGTTCGCCTGCGGGCAACAACGCAAGTGTCGCCGCCCGCAGTAGTGGTGGAGAGGTTATTGCGCGGCGGTGAGAGGCAAGGGCAGTTGATAGAGGCGGAAACTGTCGGGCACTTCGGTTTCATGGCCGGGCAGCAGGCGGTGGCGGATGCGCGATTCGCTGACGAAGGCGCAGCCTTGCGGGGTAATAGTCAGGTTGACCGGCGATTCCATGCCTTCGCGCAAGACCTCAAGCTGGTGCATGCCTGCCGCCTTGGGTGAGGTGATCCGCAGGATCCGCCCCTGGCCGCTTTGGATCCCGTTTTCCAGCACGATCAGCGCGCCGTCCGGCGCCAATCCCATTCCGTCCGGGTTTTCGATGAGGCGCGGCAGCCGCATTTCCGTCAGCTGCGGCTTTGGAGCGTTATAACTGAGGGTGTAGAGCTTACCGGTGCCGAAATTGGCGACAGCCATCAGCCGGTCGTCGAGCAGCACGATCCCGGCGGCGCCCAGCCCGCTGGGGGCCGCTAACTGCGGATCTTGAAACAGCGTACGGAATGCCGTCTCGCCCGGCCGCAGGCGCAGGATGCCGCCGCCGCGGGTTTCCGTCACATACACCGTACCGTCTGCGCCGAGCACGATATCGTTGCCCATTTCTCCCACCGGCAGCGCCAGGCTGCGGTTAAGCGTGCCATCGGCGACGTTCAGCGCGTAGATGCGGTTGGCGCGCGTTTTGCCGCCGGAGAGGAAGTCCGGCGAATTGCCCCACAGCAACCCGCGCCGTTCGTCCAGCCGCAGCGCGTTTGAGGCGAACACCGTGTCAGCGCCGGGGAAAAAGCTTTCCCACGCTTGACCCGGCCGCTTGCGCAGCACGTTGCCGCTGGTGACAAAGCCGACATACAGCGTACCGTCCGTCGCACGGGCGATGCCGTTGGGGTAAAGTGCGCCAGGCGGCAGCGTCATGCTGTTTGCGGCGCAGTCTGCGCTGACGGCAGCCTGCACCGGAGCGCTAAGGGGGAATGCGGCAGCGAGGGTGAACAACACCGCTCGTGCGGTAAGCGCATATGACATGTCTTCTCTCCTGGAATGACGGAAAAGGGGCTACCAGCGATCGGGGCGGACAGCATGCGCCATTGGCGCCTCCAGCGCGGCCACGTCTTCCGGTGATAGCCTGAGGTCGAGCGCTGCCAGCGCATCCTGCAGATGATGCGGCTTGGACATGCCCACCAGCGGCGACGCCACGCCGGGTTTGGCCAACAGCCAGGCCAGCGCGATCTGCGCTGGTGGAACGCCGCGCGCGGCCGCCACCTCCGCGACCGCCGCGACGGTGCGTTCTACCTCGTTTCTGCCGCCGTACCAACGGGGCGCCTGTTCGTCGGTGGCGGCGCGCAGCGTGCCGCCGCTGCCGGAGCCGGCCAGCACGCCGCGGGCCAGCGGCGACCAGGGCGTCAGACCAAGACCCTCCTCCAGACACAGCGGGATCAGTTCCTCTTCATCTTCACGCGTCACCAGGTTGTATTGGCTTTGCAGCGAAATAAACGGCGCCAGGCGGTGCTGACGTTGAAAGGCCAGCATTTTCATCAGGCGCCAGGCGTGCAGCGAGGAGGCGCCGAGATAGCGGATCTTGCCCGCCCGCACCAGGCCATCGAGGGTGTCGGCGGTTTCTTCGATCGGCGTTTCGGTGTCGAAGCGGTGCAGCACGAACAGATCGAGGTAATCCGTTCCCAGCCGCTGCAAGGAGGCGTCGACGCTGTGCAGCAGGTGCTTGCGTGATAGCCCCCGGCTGTTCGGCTGCGCGTCTATTGGAAAGTAGGCCTTGGTGGCGATCACCACGTCTTCACGGCGGGCGAACGCCCTCAGCGCGCGGCCGAGAATGCGCTCGCTTTCTCCGCCGGAGTAAATGTTGGCGGTATCGAAAAAATTGATACCCGCCTCCAGCGCCTCGCGGATAAAGGGGCGCGCTTCATCTTCCTTCAGCACCCAGGGCCGCCAGGCCGGATCGCCGTAGGTCATGCAACCCAGGCAGAGGCGGGACACCTTCAGGCCGCTGTCGCCAAGCCGAACGTAGTTCATGGCCTCGTCTCCTCAACGCATGCCGGCGATGGTGTAACCGCCGTCCACCAGCAGGCTTTGGCCGGTGATGAAGCGGGCTTCGTCCGTCGCCAGCCACAGCGCCACATCGCCGATGTCTTCCGATTCACCCAGGCGGCCGGCGGGCGTATGGGCGATAAAGGGCGCGAAGGCCGCGCTGTCAGCCACGCTGCCGCGTGCCATCGGCGTGTCGATGATGCCGGGGTTGATGTTGTTGACGCGGATGCCCCGGCCGCTGTACTCGAGCGCCACCGCGCGGATCATCGCATCGAGCGCGCCCTTGCTGGCGGAGTAGCTGGATGAGCCGGCCAGCGCGCCGTGGGTCAGCCAAGAGGAGGTGTTGATGATCACGCCGCCCGAGCGCTGAGCCAGGAAGGTTTCAATCTCATATTTCATCGCCAGCCAGACGCCTCTGAGGTTAATGGCGATCACCCGGTCAAAATCCTCGCTGCTCTGTTCGGCGATGGGGGCGAAGTTGCCGATGATGCCGGCGTTGTTGAAGGCGACGTCGAGCCGGCCGTAATGGGCGGTCACCGTGGCGATCAGTTGGCGGATATCGTTTTCCTGGGAGACGTCGGCCACGATGGGCAGGGCGTCGCCGCCGGCCAGCGCGATGTCGCGCGCCGTGGCTTCGATTTCCGCCGCGCGTCGGCCGGCCAGCGCGACGTTGGCGCCTTCGCGGGCATAGGCCAGCGCCGCAGCGCGGCCGATGCCGGTGCCGCCGCCGCTCACCAGTACGACTTTGCCCACCAGACGGCGCGGCGTTTCATGAGTTGGAGCTGTAGCATTAATCATCGTATCGATACCTGGTAATGGGGTCGATCGCAATGCTATGTTGTTAGGTGAAGGATAACTATCCGCTAAAAATTCATCTCACTATTAGATAATTTATATCAATAGCATGAAAAAACCTGAACTGTCCGGCCTGGCGGCCTTCGTGGCTATCGCCAGTGAACGCAGCTTCCGCCGCGCCGCCGCCCGGTTGGGCGTGACGCCGCCGACGCTGACCCACACCCTGCGCGAATTGGAGGCGCAGGTGGGCATTCGCCTGCTAAACCGCACCACCCGCAACGTCTCGCCGACGGAGGCCGGTGAGCATCTGCTGGCACAGCTGGTGCCCGCCTTTACCGACATCGACGCCGCGCTGGAGAGCCTGAATGCGTTTCGCGAAGGGCCGCGCGGCCTGGTGCGCATCAACGCGCCGCGTTCGGCCATCGATCTTGCCATCGTGCCGCATCTGGGGCGGTTGGCCTGCGAGTACCCCGGCATTACGCTGGAAGTGGTGGCGGACGAGGGGTTTGCCAACATTGTCGAACAGGGCTTTGACGCCGGTATTAGGCTCGGCGAGGATCTGCACAACGATATGCGCGCGGTGCGTCTGACGCCGGATCTGCGTTTCGCCATCGTCGCCACGCCGGACTATTTTCAACGGCACGGCGAACCGATGCATCCGCAGGATTTGCTGCAGCACCGCTGCATCGGTTGGCGCAAGGCCTCTTCGGGCGAGCGCTACAAATGGGCATTTCAGCAGGGTGAGCAGCGGTTTTCCGTGGCGGTTAACAGCCCGTTGATACTCGATGACGGCAGGATGATGGTGCAGGCGGCGCTGGCGCACGTCGGCATCGCTTTCGCCATCGAACAAGAGGTAGAAGAACACCTGGCGAGCGGGCGGCTGCGGCGGGTGTTGAACGACTGGTGCGCGCCGTTTACCGGTTTTTATCTCTATTACCCCAACCGCAGGAATCATTCCGTGGCGCTGAGCACGGTGATCGAGTTGCTGCGTCTGCCCACCTAATCCTCTTCATCGGCTATCGCGTTCGGATGGCCGTAGGTGAATCAAGCTTGAACTATTTTTATTCCCTTTTCGTTTGTTCAGGCGCAAATAAACCCTTAAATTCTCGGTGAGTTTGTAACTTGCTGTTTATAATTGTTATTTGAATATTTATTGCGAATATTCCGAGTTTTTATCGGTTATTTGAGAGCCCGGTCACACTATTTTTTTGTGCGAAATGTGAAGGGGGTCAATCCGTCAGGTCAATGAGAGACGGTTATGTCTCCTCCTGGCTTACCGATCCGTTTTTCATGCTCCGTATACTGTCCGTAACCAGGGCAACGTGACGGAAATTTTCATAAGGAATGTGCGTGAAGCAATCGTGATTGCATCTGGCATACAAATAACACCGGGTTTTTTTGATTATCTGAGGTGCTTGGTATGGAAAAGAAAAAAATCTATCTGTTTTGTTCTGCCGGTATGTCCACTTCCCTGTTGGTATCAAAAATGAAGGCGCAGGCCGAGAAATATGAAGTGCCGGTGATCATCGCCGCCTATCCGGAAGCGCTGGCTGCGGAGAAAGGCGTTGAGGCGGATCTGATCCTGCTGGGGCCGCAGATCGCCTACACCTTGCCGGAAGTGCAAAAACAGCTGCCCAACAAACCTGTGGAAGTCATCGATCCGCTGCTGTACGGCAAGGTCGATGGGCTGGGCGTACTGAAGGCCGCGGTGGCCGCCATCAAGAAAGCCAATCAATAAAAGGAGGCCGCCGTGAATACCCTCATTGCCTCGCTCGAGAAGGTTATCCTGCCTTTCGCCGTAAAAATCGGTAAGCAGCCCCACGTCAACGCCATCAAGAATGGCTTTATCCGCCTGATGCCGCTGACCTTGACCGGGGCGATGTTCGTGTTGATCAACAACGTGTTCCTGAGCTTCGGCGAAGGATCGTTCTTCTATTCGCTGGGCGTAAGGTTGGATGCCTCTACCATCGAGACGCTGAATAGTCTGAAGAGCATCGGCGGCAGCGTTTACAACGGCACGCTGGGGATCATGTCCCTGATGACGCCGTTCTTTATCAGCATGGCGTTGGCGGAAGAGCGAAAGGTCGATCCGCTCGCTTCGGCGCTGCTGGCGGTGGCGGCCTTTATGACCGTCACACCGTTCAATGTCGGCGAGGCCTATGCGGTGGGAGCCAACTGGTTGGGCGGCGCCAACATCATTTCCGGTATGGTGATTGGGCTGGTGGTGGCCGAGATGTTTGCCTTCATCGTGCGGCGCAACTGGGTGATTAGCCTGCCGGACAGCGTGCCGGCTTCGGTGTCGCGTTCCTTCTCGGCGCTGATCCCCGGTTTCATCATCCTCTCCATCATGGGGCTGGTGGCGTTCGCGCTGGCGCACTGGGGCACCAACTTCCACCAGATCATCATGGACGGCATTTCGGCGCCGCTGGCCAAGATGGGCAGCGTGGTGGGCTGGGTGTACGTGCTGTTCTCCTCGCTGCTGTGGTTCTTTGGGGTGCACGGCTCCATGGCGCTGGCGGCCCTGGACAGCGGCATCATGACGCCGTTCGCGCTGGAAAACGTGGAGCTGTACAACAAATACGGTTCGGTCGAAGCGGCGGTGGCCGCCGGAAAAGAGTTCCACATGTGGGCGAAACCGTTCGTCGACTCCTACATCTACCTCGGCGGCACCGGCTCGACGCTGGGCTTGATCATCGCCATCTTCATCGCCTCGCGCCGCGAAGATTATCGCCAGGTCGCCAAACTGGCGACGCCATCCGGCATCTTCCAGATCAACGAACCGATACTGTTCGGCCTGCCGGTGATCATGAACCCGGTGATGTTCATTCCGTTCATCCTGGTGCAGCCGGTGCTGACCATTATCACCTCCCTGGCCTACTACTCCGGGCTGATCCCGCCGATCACCAACATCGCTCCCTGGACCATGCCGGTCGGCCTGGGGGCGTTCTTCAACACCAATGGCAGCATCATGGCCATGTTGCTGAGCCTGTTCAACCTGGCGGTCGCCACCGTGATCTATCTGCCGTTCGTGGCGATCTCCAATAAGGCGCAGAGCCAGATCGACGCGGCGACGGAAAGCGAAGAAGACATCGCCAAGGCGCTGAAATTCTAACTGTGGAACGGGGCGGCGTGGCCGCCCCGCGAGGGACGCGAGTATGGAATATCAATTTGCCGACGGGTTCTGGTGGGGCAGCGCCACCTCCGCGCCGCAGTCTGAAGGGGCGGCCGCGCGGGACGGCAAGAGCCGCAACATCTTCGACTATTGGTACGAGATCGCGCCCGAGCGCTTTCACGAGCGGGTGGGTCCGACCGAAGCCTCGACCTTTTACGACCATTTCCGCACCGATATCGGGCTGCTCAAAACGCTGGGCCACAATACCTTTAGAACGTCGATCTCGTGGTCGCGGCTGATCCCGGACGGCGACGGTGAAGTGAACCCGCAGGCGGCGGCGTTCTATAACGCGATGATCGACGAGCTGCTGGCGCAGGGCATCACCCCGTTTATCAATCTCTATCACTTCGATATGCCGCTGTGCATGCAACAGCGCGGCGGTTGGGAAAGCCGGGCGGTGGTCGAAGCCTATGCGCGTTACGCCGATACCTGTTTCGGCCTATTTGGCGATCGGGTCACCCACTGGTTCACCTTCAACGAGCCGATCGTGCCGGTGGAAGCCGGTTACCTGAATGACCTGCACTACCCTTGCGTAGTGGACTTCAAACGAGCGGTCACCGTGGCGTATCACAGCGTACTGGCGCACGCCATGGCGGTGCAGCGTTTCAGAGCGCGGAGGCTGCAGGGGAGCATCGGCATCATTCTGAATCTGAGCCCGACCTATCCGCGCTCCGACGCGCCGGAGGATCTGCAGGCGGCACACGACGCCGATCTGCTGCTCAACCGCAGTTTCCTCGATCCTGTCGCCAAAGGGCGTTACCCGGCCGCATTGCTGCACCTGCTGGAGCGGCATGGGCTGATGCCCTACTGCGAACCGCAGGACGCGCAGCTGATCGAAGGCGGCGTGGTGGATATCCTTGGCGTCAACTATTACCAGCCGCGCAGGGTGCAGGCGAAAGCGGGACGGCGCGCCGAGGGGCCGATCGCATCGCCGGAGGATTTGTTCAGTTACTATGCAATGCCGGGTCGCAAAATCAATCCGCACCGCGGCTGGGAGATCTACGAAAAGGGGCTGTACGACATCCTGATGGATCTGAAAGAGAACTACGGCAATCTGCCCTGTTATATTTCGGAAAATGGCATGGGCGTCGAGGGCGAAGAGGCGTTTATCGGCGCCGATGGGCGGGTGGAGGACGATTACCGCATCGACTTTATTCGCGAGCACCTGAAGTGGCTGCACCGCGCGCTGGCCGAAGGCTCGCAGTGCAAGGGCTATCATCTGTGGACCTTTATCGACTGCTGGTCCTGGCTGAATGCCTACAAGAATCGTTATGGGCTGGTGCGGCTGGATCGGGCGGATCAGCGGCGCACCATCAAAAAAAGCGGTTACTGGTTTGCCGAGGCGGCCAGACGCAACGGATTTGACTAACGGGAGGCCGGCGCCGTGTCCGATAACCGAATTTCGCTGAGTGCCAACGACGTGAAGCTGATTCGCGAGCAGGATTTCTTTAACTGCAAAGACTTTCACCTGTTCATCTACAACAAGGTGGAAAGTGCCACCGGGCTGCATCAGCACGACTACTACGAGTTCACTATTGTGCTGAGCGGCAAATGCTATCAGGAGATCAACGGCAAGCGGGTGCTGCTGGAACGCGGGGATTTCGTCTTTATCCCTATCGGTTCCTACCACCAGAGCTTTTACGAGTTCGGCGCGACGAAAATTTTCAACGTGGCGGTTAGCAAAGCGTTCTTTGAAGAGCACTATTTGCAGCAGCTGCCGCGTTGCTTTGTCGCCTCGCAGGCCTACAGCCTGAGAAGCGAGTTTTTGGCCTATATCGAATCGGTGGTGAGTTCGCCGCAGTTTCGCGAGGATGACTTCGCCGAGTTTCTCGAAACGCTGACCTTCTATGTGATCAGCCGCATTCGTCACCATAAAGAAGAAAACGACGGCGGCGATGATATCCCGCAGTGGCTGAAGAACACCCTGGCCGGCATGCATGACAAGGCGATGTTCGGTGAAAAGGCGTTGGCGAACATGGTGGCGCTGTCGGGGAAAACCCAGGAGTACCTGACCCGGGCGATGCGGCGCTACTACCAGAAGACGCCGATGCAGGTGATCAATGAGATCCGCATCAACTTCGCCAAGACGCAGCTGGAGGTCACCAACTATTCGGTCTCTGACATCGCTTTCGATTCCGGCTATGGCGACGTCAGCTTGTTCATTAAAAACTTCAAGCGGCTCACCGACGTGACCCCAGGCAACTACCGAAAAAAGTGTTACGGCCCTCTTTAGGGCCGCTCCCGATCAGTATCAACGCCGATATGCCGATGAGCTTCAGGGCGCCAGTCGGTTAATCATTTGATTTTACCTTAACGAGGGGGAATGCCGCGCCGAGCGGTCGGCCTTCCCTTGCCAAAAATCCATCCCGCGGGAGCCTCTATGGAAAAACTACTGATCGTGAATGCCGATGATTTCGGCCTGAGCAAAGGGCAGAACTATGGCGTCATCGAGGCGTATCAGCATGGCGTCGTTTCCTCCACCACGGCGATGGTGAACGGCGGCGGAGCGCAGCACGCGGCGGCGCTCAGCCGGCAATATCCGGGGTTGCCGATTGGGCTGCATTTCGTTTTGACCCATGGCAAGCCGCTGGGCGCCATGCCTTCGCTGGTCAACGAACATGGCGAACTGGGCAAATGGCTGTGGCGCCGCGCCGAGGCCGGCGAGCTGCAGCTGGACGAAATTCACGAGGAGCTGCAGCGCCAGTTCGCGCGCTTCGTGACGCTGTTCGGCCGGCCGCCGACGCATATCGACAGCCACCACCATGTGCATATGCAGCCGCAAATTTATCCGCTGGTGGAGGCGTTCGCGCAAGCGCAGGGTCTGCCGCTGCGTCTCGATCGCGAAGAGGCGAAACGGCGTGGCATCACGCTGCATGCCCCCTATAGCACTGACGTTTTCGACGCGGGATTCTACGGTGAGACGATTTCCGAAACGTTGTTCCTGCAAAGGTTGGCGCGCGCCGACGAGCAGGGCGCAGAATCATTGGAAATGATGTGCCACCCGGCGTTCCTCGACGCGACGATCCTGCAGAGCCAATACTGCCATCCGCGCCTCGTCGAGCTGGATGTGTTGACCGCGCCGACGCTGAAAGCGGCGATCGCCGAACGCGGTTTCCTGCTTGGCTCCTTCCAGGATCTGTAACGCCGCCGTTTACAGCATGGCGTGCGCCTTTTTCAGGCCGGTGTCTTCTTCCGGATCGGCGCCCTGAGGCAAGGGTTCCGCCTCTTGTGCTTCGGGCTGCGGCTCGTCGACCTCGGGCGCCGCTTCCGGCGGCGGCATGGTGTCGTGAATGATCTGTTCATCGAAGGTCGGATTAAGCGCCGGCGACAGCGGCGAGCTGGTGAGGCTGTCCGGCAGCGGAATGTGCGGCACCGGCGCGTCCTGCGCCAACTGCGGTTCCTCCGCTTTCGCCGTGCGGCTGAGAGCCGCCAGCAGCACGCCGCACAGGGCGAAAAAGGCGTACAGGATATTGCCGCCCAGCGGCTCGATCAGCGCGCCGACCGCCAATGGCCCGATGCTGGCGCCGACGCCGAACGCCATCAGCAGACAGGCGGCCAGCGAGACGCGGCGTTCCGGCTCGATCAGATCGTTGGCCAGCGCCACCGCCAACGGGTAGAGCGTAAATTGCAACATGCTGACGACGAACCCGACCGCTAGCAGCAGCGGGAAATCGATGTGCGGCAGCAGCGCCAGCGGCAGCGCCGCCACGATCAGAAAAATGGCGTTGAGGCGCATCAGCAACGGGCGATTATAGCGATCCGACAGCCAACTGAGCGGGAACTGCGCCACCAGCCCGGCGAAGATGGCCAGCGCCATGAACAGGCCGGTTTGCTGAGTGGTTAAGGATTGCAGGCTGGCGTAGACCGGCGCCAGGCCGTAAAACGAGCCCACCACCATGCCGATCACCAGCGTGGTAGCCAGCACCTTGGGAATGGCGCCGACAAAGTAACGCAGCTCCATCGGGGCCGGCGACATGTGGCGCGCATTGGTGCGGGTGGTGAGCGCGATGGGCACCAGACAAAGCGCGAAGCACAACGCGATCACCAGCAGCGTGGTGATGCCCAGGTTGCTTTGCAGCATCAGCACTATCTGGCCCAGCGACATGCCGAGATAGGTCGCCGACATATAGAAGCCGAACACCATGCCGCGCTGGTTGGATTCCGCCTGGTCGTTCAGCCAGCTTTCCAGCACCATATACTGGCACATCATGCACAGCCCGATCACCAGACGCAGCGCGACCCAGGCGGGAATGAACGCCGTCAGACCGTGCCCCAGCACCGCAGCGGTGATGATGCCGGCGCAGGCCACGTAGGCGCGGATATGCCCGACGCGGGCGATGAGAAAGTGGCCGACCTTGCCGCCGATCACCAACCCGATGTAGTTGGCGGCGATGATGGCGCCGATCAGCGCACTGCTGACGTGGATGGAGGCCAGCCGCAGCGAGACATAGGTGGTGAGCAGGCCTGAGCCCAACAGCAGCAACAGGGTGGTGGTGTACAACGGCAAGAATACGCCCAACGTTTTTTTCACGCTATCATCCTAATCTCTTCTGGTGCGCCCTGAGGCCGCCGCAGCGTGCCGCCTCCGTGATGTTCCTTGTGCTGGTGCGCCGCCGCTCAATGGGGCGCTTCTTTTGATACTAGCAGCTTGGCCGGGCGCTTAAAACCGCACTTCCTGCGAGGCGCTGCGCATTTCTGCGCGCCGGCCGCCGTGTCGCCTTGATAAATGCTACTATCGGGCGCATATACCTGAATTCGCGAGGGAGGGGTTATGAGTGAAAACCAACTGCGCCGGCTCAGCGTGCTGGCGGGGGAAAAACTGAAGGCTCAGGGCCGCTGGATCACCTGCGCGGAATCCTGCACCGGCGGCGGCATAGCCAAGGCCATTACCGATATCGCCGGCAGCTCCGCCTATTTCGATCGCGGTTTCGTCACCTACAGTAATGCGGCGAAACATGATCTGCTGGGGGTGAGCGAAGCGACGTTGGCGGCGCACGGCGCGGTCAGCGAAGAGGTGGTGCGCGAGATGGCGATAGGGGCGCTGCGGGCGGCGCAGGCCGATCTGGCGCTGTCGGTGAGCGGCATCGCCGGCCCGGACGGCGGCAGCGTGGAAAAGCCGGTCGGCACCGTGTGGTTCGGCTTTGCCAGCAGCGATGGCCGGGGGCTGTCGCGCAAGATGCAATTCGAGGGCGACCGCGATGCGGTGCGGCTGCAGGCGACGATTTTCGCGCTGCAAACCGCCATCGACGAATTTTTGTAAATTAGGCTTGATACTGTATGACCATACAGTATAATTAGTGACATTTCCTGCACAACATACATTCAGTGGCAGTGTGGGGTAACACCGGCATTGCGAAACGAAGGAGCAAAAATGGCTATTGATGAGAACAAGCAAAAGGCGTTAGCTGCGGCACTGGGCCAGATTGAGAAACAGTTCGGCAAAGGCTCCATCATGCGTCTGGGTGAAGACCGCTCCATGGACGTGGAAACGATCTCCACCGGCTCACTGTCACTCGATATCGCCCTGGGCGCCGGCGGCCTGCCGATGGGCCGCATCGTAGAAATCTACGGCCCGGAATCGTCCGGTAAAACCACTTTGACGCTGCAGGTGATCGCCGCCGCGCAGCGCGAAGGCAAAACCTGTGCGTTCATCGACGCCGAGCACGCGCTGGATCCTATCTATGCGAAAAAGCTGGGCGTCGATATCGACAACCTGCTGTGCTCGCAGCCGGATACCGGCGAGCAGGCGCTGGAAATCTGTGATGCGCTGACCCGCTCCGGCGCGGTTGATGTCATCATCGTCGACTCCGTGGCGGCGCTGACGCCGAAGGCGGAAATCGAAGGTGAAATCGGCGATTCGCACATGGGCCTGGCGGCGCGCATGATGAGCCAGGCGATGCGTAAGCTGGCCGGCAACCTGAAAAACGCCAATACCCTGCTGATCTTCATCAACCAGATCCGTATGAAAATTGGTGTGATGTTCGGCAACCCGGAAACCACGACCGGCGGTAACGCCCTGAAGTTCTATGCTTCGGTGCGTTTGGATATCCGTCGTATCGGCGCCATCAAAGAAGGCGACGAAGTGGTGGGCAGCGAAACCCGCGTGAAAGTGGTGAAGAACAAAATCGCTGCGCCGTTCAAACAGGCTGAGTTCCAAATCATGTACGGCGAAGGCATCAACAGCCGCGGCGAACTGGTCGATCTGGGCGTGAAGCACAAGATGATCGAAAAAGCCGGCGCCTGGTACAGCTATAACGGCGAGAAGATTGGTCAGGGCAAGGCGAACGCCTGTAACTTCCTGAAAGAAAACCCGGCTATCGCCGCCGAGCTGGATAAGAAACTGCGCGACCTGCTGCTGCACAGCGGCGGTGAACTGGTAGCCGCTTCCGGTGACGACTTCGAAGACGATGAAGCGGAAACCAGCGAGCAGTTCTAATCGCTGAAGATGTGCGCCGCCGTTTATGTGGCGCATATCCTCTGAATTCAGGCTTGAATGATGAATGACTTGCTAAGCCGCGCCATGCGCCTGCTGTCGCAACGCGATCATAGTGAAGCTGAACTGCGCCGCAAACTTGCGGCGCAGCCGTTTGTGGCGAAAGCCCGGTTTGGCGGTAAGGGGCCGCATGCGCCGACGGTGGCCGAAGAGCCGGTGGATCCTGCGCTAATCGATCAGGTTATCGCCTACTGTTACCAGCACAACTGGCTGGACGATCAGCGTTTCGCACACAGCTACATCGGCAGCCGCAGCCGCAAGGGTTATGGCGCGCAGCGCATCCGCAGCGAATTGATGCAAAAGGGCGTGGATAAAGCGCTGGTACAGGACGCGTTGGCGGAATGCGATATCGACTGGTGCGAACAGGCGAAACAGGTGGCGCAGCGAAAATTTGGCGATGCGTTGCCAACCGACTGGAAAGAGAAAGCCAAAGTGCAGCGTTATCTGCTCTATCGCGGCTTCTTCCAGGAAGAAATTCAGTCAATTTACCGTGATTTTGCGCAATGAGCGCACACGGGGTTTTACTTCCCTCTGAAGAAAATTTATCTTATCCCCACTTTTTGTTCGTGAGCTGGTTGTCATCGTCGGGATGACGCGCCACCGGCTCACGTGTCGTTATTCTAGCCTTTCCAGGAAAATTATGAGCAAGAGCACCGCTGAGATCCGTCAAGCGTTTCTCGATTTCTTTCATAGTAAGGGCCATCAGGTTGTAGCAAGCAGCTCCCTGGTGCCTAACAATGATCCGACATTGCTGTTTACCAATGCCGGCATGAACCAATTTAAGGATGTTTTCCTGGGGCTCGACAAACGCGCCTATTCCCGCGCCACCACCTCGCAGCGCTGCGTGCGCGCAGGCGGCAAGCATAACGACCTGGAAAACGTCGGTTATACCGCTCGTCACCACACCTTCTTTGAAATGCTGGGTAACTTCAGCTTCGGCGATTACTTCAAGCACGACGCGATCAGCTACGCGTGGGAACTGCTGACCGGTGAAAACTGGTTCAACCTGCCGAAAGAGAGACTGTGGGTCACCGTGTATGAAACCGATGATGAAGCGTTCGACATTTGGCAGAAGCAAATCGGCGTACCGGCCGAGCGCATTATCCGCATCGGCGACAACAAGGGCGCGCCTTTCGCTTCCGATAACTTCTGGCAGATGGGCGATACCGGCCCATGCGGCCCGTGCACCGAGATTTTCTACGATCACGGCGATCACATCTGGGGCGGCCCTCCGGGCAGCCCGGAAGAAGACGGTGACCGCTACATCGAGATCTGGAACATCGTTTTCATGCAGTTCAACCGTCAGTCCGACGGCACCATGCTGCCGCTGCCGAAACCTTCGGTGGATACCGGTATGGGTCTGGAACGCATCGCGGCGGTGTTGCAGCATGTGAACTCCAACTATGAGATCGACCTGTTCCGCACCCTGATCGCCGCCGTAGCGAAAGTGACCGGCGCGACCGATCTGGATAACAAATCCCTGCGCGTTATCGCCGACCACATCCGTTCCTGCGCCTTCCTGGTGTCTGACGGCGTGATCCCGTCTAACGAAAACCGCGGCTACGTGCTGCGCCGCATCATTCGCCGCGCGATCCGTCATGGCAACATGCTGGGCGCGAAAGATACCTTCTTCTACAAGCTGGTAGCGCCACTGATCGAAGTGATGGGCCCGGCGGCCGACGAGCTGAAACGCCAGCAATCGCTGGTGGAGCAGGTGCTGAAAACCGAAGAGGAGCAGTTTGCCCGCACGCTGGAGCGTGGGCTAGCGCTGTTGGACGAAGAGCTGGCCAAGCTGCAGGGCGATACCCTGGACGGCGAAACCGCTTTCCGTCTGTACGATACCTACGGTTTCCCGGTCGATCTGACCGCTGACGTCTGCCGCGAGCGCGGTCTGAAAGTCGACGAAGCGGGCTTTGAAGAGGCGATGGAAGCCCAGCGCCGCCGCGCGCGTGAGTCCAGCGGCTTCGGCGCCGACTACAACAGCCTGATCCGCGTGGATGGCAGCAGCCAGTTCAGCGGCTACGATCACGACGAGCAGCAGGCGAAGGTGATCGCGCTGTTCCGTGACGGCCAGCCGGTCGAGCAGATCAACGCCGGCGAAGAGGCGGTGGTGGTGCTGGACGAGACGCCGTTCTACGGCGAATCCGGCGGCCAGGTCGGCGATAAAGGCGTGCTGAAAGCCGCCGGCGCCGAGTTTGTGGTCAATGACACCCAGAAATACGGTCAGGCTATCGGCCACCAAGGCAAACTGGCGCAGGGCTCGCTGAAGCTGAACGATCGCGTGGATGCGCAGATCGACGCCGAGCGCCGCAACAGCATCCGCCTGAACCACTCCGCGACTCACCTGCTGCACGCCGCGCTGCGCCAAACGCTGGGCGATCACGTTGCGCAGAAAGGCTCGCTGGTTAACGACAAATACCTGCGTTTCGACTTCTCGCACTTCGAAGCGATGAAGCCGGAACAAATCCGCGCGGTGGAAGATCTGGTGAACCAGCAGGTGCGTCGTAACCTGCCGGTGCAGACCGAGCTGATGGCGTTGGAAGACGCCAAAGAGAAGGGCGCAATGGCGCTGTTCGGTGAGAAGTACGACGACAACGTGCGCGTGCTGACCATGGGCGACTTCTCCACCGAGCTGTGCGGCGGTACCCACGCCAGCCGCACCGGCGATATCGGCCTGTTCCGCATTCTGAGCGAGTCGGGCACCGCGGCGGGCATCCGTCGTATTGAAGCGGTGACCGGCGCAGGCGCTATCGCCACGCTGCACCAGCAAAGCGATTTGTTGCAAGACGTTGCGCAGTTGGTGAAGGGCGACAGCAACAACCTGACCGATAAAGTGCGCTCGGTGCTCGATCGCACGCGCGTGCTGGAAAAAGAACTGCAGCAACTGAAAGATCAGCAGGTGGCGCAGGAAAGCGCGTCGCTGTCCAGCCAGGCGAAACTGGTTAACGGCGTGAAGCTGTTGGTCAGCCAGTTGGACAATGTCGAAGCCAAAATGCTGCGCACCATGGTGGATGACCTGAAAAATCAATTGGGTTCGGCCATTATCGTGTTGGCGACGACGGCTGATGACAAAGTCAGCCTGGTCGCGGGCGTGACCAAGGATCTGACTGACCGCGTGAAAGCCGGCGAGTTGATCGGCAACGTGGCGCAGCAGGTCGGCGGCAAGGGCGGTGGTCGCCCGGATATGGCGATGGCGGGGGGGACGGATATCAACGCTCTGCCAGCGGCGTTAAACAGCGTAGAAGCCTGGGTGGCCTCAAAGCTGTGAACATAAATAAATAGCACGGACAAACGCCATAATACTTTGTTGATTATGGCGTTTTCATACTGTGCTAACACAATTTAGTTACAATTGCGGGAACAAAGTTTTTCTGGTCGGCTAAACTTACCATTATCTGAGGTGGGACCAAGTCTGCTTACACTTATTGTGGATTGCGCGGCTTACGTTTTCACCACATATGATGGATAATGACGGGGAAACTGAGAGACCCGACTCTTTTAATCTTTCAAGGAGCAAAGAATGTTAATTCTGACTCGTCGAGTTGGTGAAACCCTCATGATTGGCGATGAGGTTACGGTCACTGTGCTAGGGGTAAAAGGCAACCAGGTGCGTATTGGTGTGAACGCCCCCAAAGAGGTTTCAGTTCACCGTGAAGAAATCTATCAGCGCATTCAGGCAGAGAAGTCTCAGCAGACGACTTACTGATTCCGAAGCAGCGTCTCGTTGCCAGACGAGACGCTACTGCATCGTTTTACCCACTTCTTTCGTTCTCCCCTCTCTTTTTCGTGATTATTTTCCCGGTGAGTTTCCTGCTTTATTGCTGCAGACGTTGCGGTTGCCTGTTGATAAAACGCCCTTTTTGCCGTGAAATCGCCCATGTTGGGTGTGAATTGTGCAAACGCGCATGAGTTGGGAAAAATTGTTTGACTTAAAAGTCGGAGAAAGTAATATGTGCGCCACGCAGTGCCGATGAGCTTCTCTAAAGCAAGTCAGGCACAATTCGAAAGAAGCGTATGGTGAGGTGGCCGAGAGGCTGAAGGCGCTCCCCTGCTAAGGGAGTATGCGGTCAAAAGCTGCATCCGGGGTTCGAATCCCCGCCTCACCGCCATTTGCATCCGTAGCTCAGCTGGATAGAGTACTCGGCTACGAACCGAGCGGTCGGAGGTTCGAATCCTCCCGGATGCACCATATTTTGCAGTATGGTGGGGTAGTAACAACGTACCATACGGTATCAAAAAAGAATTCCTGTGCATCCGTAGCTCAGCTGGATAGAGTACTCGGCTACGAACCGAGCGGTCGGAGGTTCGAATCCTCCCGGATGCACCATTCTTAATCTCATTCGTCGCGAAGAAAAATTTTCATGCGGGTGAGAGGAAAAAAGTGTTCCCAGGGAGGATAACGTTGCTTCAGCAACGGCCCGCAGGGTAAGGCGCTAGCGCCGAATCATCCTCCCGGATGCACCATTCTTAAAGCCTGGCTTTATTAGCAAAGCCGGCACGCGGTAAAAATAGTAATGCATCCGTAGCTCAGCTGGATAGAGTACTCGGCTACGAACCGAGCGGTCGGAGGTTCGAATCCTCCCGGATGCACCATCTAAGAGAAGCCCGCCTTAGCGGGTTTTTGCTTTTCTGTTATTCGTGAAACAGACAAGCGGCAAAAACAGTCATGCATCCGTAGCTCAGCTGGATAGAGTACTCGGCTACGAACCGAGCGGTCGGAGGTTCGAATCCTCCCGGATGCACCATGTTTAACCTCCCGTATCGCGAAGAGAAAGCGTCATGCGGGTGGTAAAAAGAAAGTGTCCTTGGGGAGGATAACGTTGCTTTAGCAACGGCCCGCAGGGTGAGGCGTTGGCGCCGAATCATCCTCCCGAATGCACCATCTAAGAGAAACCCGCCCTGGCGGGTTTTTCGCTTTTCAGCATTTAGCCATTCTCTCTTCACTCCTTTTCTTCTTTGCACCCGAACGCTCACAGCACATTCCGCTATGACGCAGTCAGCGACAACCCAACGGCTTTACGCTAAAGTAGTTTTCTTTCCTCAACGATCATGGAGTAACGATGTACGACCGCTATCAAGGTCTTATTTTCGACATGGACGGCACGATTCTGGACACCGAGCCAACGCACCGCAAAGCGTGGAGTGAAGTGCTGTCGCGTTATGGCATGACGTTTGATGAAGCGGCTATGGTGGCGCTGAGCGGTTCACCGACCTGGCGCATCGCTCAGGCGATTATCGCCAGCCACCAGGCCGATCTCGATCCCCATCACTTGGCCGCGGAGAAAACCCGCGCGGTGGAGGCGATGCTGTTGGACAGCGTGCGCCCGTTGCCGCTGATCGAGGTGGTAAAATCCTATCACGGTCGCCGTCCGATGGCGGTCGGTACCGGCAGCGAGCACCGCATGGCGGAAATGCTGCTGCGTCATCTCGGCCTGTTCAACTGCTTCGACGCGATCGTCGGTGCGGACGACGTACAGCGCCATAAACCGGAGCCGGACACCTTCCTGCGTTGCGCCGAACTTATCGGCGTGCCGCCGGAAAAGTGCGTGGTGTTTGAAGACGCCGAGTTCGGCATTCAGGCGGCAAAAAGCGCCGGTATGGACGTGGTAGACGTTCGCACGCTGTGAGTAGTACGCTAGCCGTAATATCGTTATTTGGCAGCAGCTTCCTCAGTGCGACGCTGCTGCCGGGAAATTCAGAAATCGTTCTGGTCGCTTTGCTGACCCAGAGTCGCGTCTCGCCGGAGTTGCTGGTGCTGGCTGTGACCCTGGGCAACACGCTGGGCGGCTTGACCAATGTCATTATCGGGCGCCTGTTACCGGCGTTGAAACCACAGCGGGGGCTGGCAACGGCGCTCGGGTGGCTGCAACGCTTCGGCCCGGCTGCGCTGTTGCTCAGTTGGGTGCCGGTGGTGGGCGATTTGTTGTGCGTGTTGGCAGGTTGGCTGCGCATGCCCTGGGGCTCTGTCGCGCTGTTTCTGTGTATCGGAAAGGCGCTGCGTTACATCGTTTTGACTATGATAACGGTACAGGGCATCGCCTGGTGGCAGTAACCAAGTGAATATAACTCAATATTCTCTCGGGTGCGGATTCAGTATGCTTACGAGTTATTGTTTTTAGAAGCGGGAGGTCAATTTGATCCCGGACGTATCACAGGCGCTTTCTTGGTTGGAAGCCCATCCTCAGGCATTAAAAGGCATTCGTCGCGGCATCGAGCGTGAAACGCTGCGAGTCACGCCGAACGGCACCTTGGCGACTACCGGGCATCCGGAAAAGCTGGGGGCGGCATTGACGCATCACTGGATCACCACGGATTTCGCCGAGGCGCTGTTAGAGTTCATTACGCCGGTTGATGACAATATCGATCACCTGCTGACGTTCCTGCGCGATATTCATCGCTACGTGGCGCGCAACATTGGCGATGAGCGCATGTGGCCGCTCAGCATGCCGTGCTTTATCGAAGCCGAGCAGGATATTGAGCTGGCGCAGTTCGGTTCTTCGAACATCGGCCGTATGAAGACGCTGTACCGCGAAGGGTTGAAGAATCGCTATGGCGCGCTGATGCAGACCATTTCCGGCGTGCACTACAACTTCTCGCTGCCGCTGGAGTTTTGGCAGGCCTGGGCTGGCGTGCAGGACGCAGAAAGTGGTAAAGAGCAGATCTCGGCGGGGTATTTCCGCCTGATCCGCAACTACTACCGTTTCGGTTGGGTGATCCCGTATCTGTTCGGCGCATCGCCGGCCATTTGTTCTTCGTTCCTCAAAGGGCGCGAGACCACTCTGCCGTTCGAACGCACCGAGCAGGGGATGTGCTACCTGCCGTACGCCACCTCGCTGCGTCTGAGCGACCTGGGTTATACCAACAAGTCGCAAAGTAATCTGGGCATCACCTTCAACGATCTGCACAGCTATGTGGCCGGTTTGAAGCGGGCGATCGTTACGCCTTCCGAAGAGTTCGCCAAGCTGGGCGTGAAAGAGGGTGATCGCTACCTGCAGTTGAACAGCAACGTGCTGCAAATCGAGAACGAGCTGTATGCGCCGATCCGGCCGAAGCGCGTGACCAAAAGCGGCGAGACGCCGTCAGACGCGCTGCTGCGCGGCGGTATCGAATACATCGAAGTGCGTTCGCTGGATATCAACCCGTTCTCGCCGATCGGCGTGGATGCGGTGCAGGCGCGTTTCCTGGATCTGTTCCTGGTGTGGTGCGCGCTGGCCGATGCGCCGGAGATGAGCAGCGATGAACTGCTGTGCACGCGCAAGAACTGGAACCGGGTGATTCTGGAAGGGCGCAAGCCGGGCCAGACCATCGGCATCGGCTGTGGCGCCAGCCATGAACCGTTGGAAAAAGTGGGCAAGGCGCTGTTCGCCGATCTGCGTCGGGTCGCGGAAGTGTTGGACGGCGAAGCCGGCAACCGTCAATACCAGCAGGTGTGCGATGAGCTGGTCGCCGCGTTTGACGATCCTGAGCTGACCTTCTCCGCGCGCATTCTGAAGGCGATGAAGGCGGAAGGCACCGGACGCGTCGGTCTGCAGCTGGCGGAGCAGTATCGCCAGACATTGCTGGAAGAACCGTTGGAAATCCTGAACGAAGCCGAGCTGGATAAAGAGCGGGAAGCCTCTTGGCAGCGTCAACGCGACATAGAAGCCAATGATACGCTAAGCTTTGAAGCGTTCCTGAAGCAAAACGGCGGAAGCTGAAAAAGAAAAAGGCCACATCAATGTGGCCAAATATGCATCTCTGATGACAGGGATGATGATAACAAATGCGCGTCTTTCACATACTCAGACTCGCAGGGTTGGAAAAGGTTTCCCGGTTAGGAAAAAAAGTTTCGAAATAAATGCTCTTTTACGAGGAGGTAGCGAAATGCCATTGCTGGATAGCTTTACCGTCGATCATACCCGTATGGCAGCCCCGGCTGTCCGCGTTGCGAAAACCATGAAAACGCCTCATGGCGATACCATCACGGTATTTGATCTGCGCTTTTGCCGCCCGAACCTGGAAGTGATGCCCGAACGCGGCATTCACACGCTGGAACACCTGTTCGCCGGCTTTATGCGCGACCACCTGAACGGCCAGGGCGTGGAGATTATCGACATCTCCCCAATGGGCTGTCGCACCGGTTTCTACATGAGCCTGATCGGCGTGCCGGAAGAGCAGCGCGTTGCCGATGCCTGGAAAGCGGCGATGGCAGACGTGCTGAAAGTGACCGACCAGCGCAAGATCCCTGAGCTGAACGAGTACCAGTGTGGTACCTACCACATGCACTCGCTGGAAGAAGCGCAGGAGATCGCCAAGCACATTCTGGATAACGGCGTGGTGGTGAACCACAACGACGAACTGGCGCTGCCGAAAGAGAAGCTGCAGGAGCTGCATATCTAACCGTACGTTTCCCGCAGAGACAAAAAAGACGCGATTTCGCGTCTTTTTTACGTTCTGGCGGAGGGTTAGTGATGGCCGATGCTGGACTGCAGCGAGGTGATCGGCGTGACCCGCACCTGTTTGATCATATTGCCCTGCACGTCGAGAATGTCGATATCGTAATGGCCGATACGCACCCGGGTGCCGATTTCGGGGATCTCTTCCAGTTCTTCCAGCAGCATGCCGTTGACGGTGCGAGCCTCGTTGGCGGGTAAAGTCCAGTTAAAGGCCTTGTTCAGCTCCCGCACGTTGGCGGTGCCGTCGATCAAGACCGAGCCGTCGCTCTGCGGCGTGACTTCTTCCGCCAGCGTCGGCGACATCGAGGTGGTGAAGTCGCCGACGATCTCCTCGAGGATGTCTTCCACCGTAACCAGGCCCTGAATGTCGCCGTACTCGTCGACCACGATGCCGACCTTCTCTTTGTTGCGCTGGAATTTCACCAGCTGCACGTTGAGCGGCGTGCCTTCCGGTACGAAGTAGATCTCATCGGCGGCGCGCAGCAGGTTCTCTTTGTTAAACTCTTTTTTCTCGGTCATCAGACGGTAGGCTTCGCGCACGCGCAGCATGCCGATCGCGTCGTCCAGCGAGCTGCGATACAGCACGATGCGGCCGTGCGGCGAGTGGGTCAGCTGGCGCATGATCGACTTCCAGTCGTCGTTGACGTCGATGCCGACGATCTCGGTGCGCGGCACCATGATGTCGTTGACCGTCACCTTTTCCAGGTCCAGCACCGAGATCAGCATGTCCTGATTGCGGCGGGAGATCTGCGACTGGGATTCACGCACGATGGTGCGCAGCTCATCCTTGCTGACGGCGTCGCTGATGCGCACGTTGGTGCGGATACCGAACAGGCGCAAGGTCAGGCTGGTGATGCCGTTGAGCAGCCAGACCAGTGGGAACATCACCTTTTGCAACGGCGCCAGCAGGAAGCTGCTGGGGAAGGCGATGCGTTCCGGATAGAGCGCGGCGAAGGTCTTCGGCAGCACTTCAGCGAACAGCAGCACGGCGAAGGTCAGCACGCCGGTCGCAATCGCCACGCCGAGATCGCCATACAGCCGCATGCCGACGATGGTCGCCAGTGCCGAGGCGAGGATGTTGACCAGGTTGTTGCCGATCAGCACCAGGCCGATCAGCCGATCCGGTTTTTGCAGCAGCTTCTCCACCCGGCGCGCCGAACGGTTACCCTGCTTGGACAGGTGGCGCAGGCGATAACGGTTGAGCGTCATCATGCCGGTTTCGGAGGCGGAGAAGTAAGCGGAGACCACGATCATGATCACCAGGATAATGATGAGGGTCCCCGTCGACACATGCTCCAATGCAGTATTCCTTATAGAGAGGGAAAGTTGAACCGGGCTGGCTCAGCGCACCATCACCTGTTGAATCAGACGGCTGCCGAAGTAGGCGAGCGTCAGCAGGAAGGCGCCGGCGAAGCTGAACCAGACGACGCGGCGGCCGCGCCAGCCTTCATGGTAATGGCCCCACAACAGCACGATATATACGAACCAGGCCATGATCGACAACACGGCTTTATGTACGTTCTCTTTGCTGAACAGATTATCCATGTACAGCAGGCCGGTGCACAGGGTGAGCGTCAGCAGCACCACGCCGATCTGGGTGATATGGAACATCTTACGCTCAATGCTCATCAGCGGCGGCATGTCGGCGCTGAAGGTCAGCTTTTTGTTTTTCAACAGGTAGTCGAGCCAGGCGAGCTGTAAGGCGTAGAGCGCGGCGATGATAAGGGTGGCGTAAGAGAACAGCGCCAGGCCGATATGCACCATCAATTCCGGGCTGGCTTCCAGGTGAGTGATGAACTCGCCGGGCATGAAGCTGGCGAAGGCCAGATTGATCATCGCGAAGCTGTAGACGATCGGCAGCAGGAACCAGCCGCGATCGCGTGAAGCGACGAAGGTCATCACCGAACAGATGATCAGGCTGACGATAGAACCAATGTTCAGCAGGCTGAGATTCTGCCCGGCGCTGACGTCAAAGATGCGCTGCTGAAGCGCGATGGCGTGGCAAATCAACGCCACCACCGCCGAGACGAGGGCGAGCCGACGGTATGCGCTGTTCTTCCGCAACAAGCTGGGAATGATCAGTCCAAGGCTGAGCAGGTAGGCCATCAAAGCCACAATGGAGAAAACTGGCATAACGTTTAATTTTGCTTCGGCGTGGTTAATTGGAGTGTCAGTATAGCGTTGCGCGCGTTTCACTCCAACCTATCTCCAACGCTGAGGCAGAGATCCTGCGCGCTTCGTGTTATCATCGGCGCAATTGTGTCGCCGGAGCGGCCTGTCATTACACGTTGAGCATGAGACGATGTTTGAAAATTTAACCGATCGATTGTCGCGCACGTTGCGCAATATCAGCGGCCGCGGGCGGCTGACCGAAGAGAATATCAAGGAAACCCTGCGTGAAGTGCGTATGGCATTGCTGGAAGCGGACGTTGCGCTGCCGGTGGTGCGCGACTTCATCAACCGCGTCAAAGAGAGCGCGGTTGGCCATGAAGTCAACAAAAGCCTGACGCCGGGGCAGGAGTTCGTCAAGATCGTCAAGGGCGAGCTGATCGCCGCGATGGGCGAAGTCAACACCGAGCTGAATCTGGCGGCCCAGCCGCCGGCGGTGGTGCTGATGGCGGGCCTGCAGGGCGCCGGTAAAACGACCAGCGTCGGTAAGCTCGGCAAGTTCCTGAAAGAAAAACAGAAGAAGAAAGTGTTGGTGGTTTCCGCGGACGTTTATCGCCCGGCGGCGATCAAACAGCTGGAAACGTTGGCGGAAGGCGTCGGCATCGACTTCTTCCCGTCTGACGTCAAAGAAAAACCGATCGACATCGTCAATCGCGCGCTGCAACAGGCCAAGCTGAAGTTCTACGATGTCCTTATTGTCGATACCGCCGGCCGCTTGCACGTTGACGAAGCGATGATGGACGAGATCAAACAGGTGCACGCGGCGATCAAGCCGGTGGAAACCCTGTTCGTGGTCGACGCCATGACCGGCCAGGACGCCGCCAATACCGCCAAGGCGTTTAATGAAGCGCTGCCGCTGACCGGCGTGGTGCTGACCAAGGTCGACGGCGATGCGCGCGGCGGTGCCGCGTTGTCCATCCGCCATATCACTGGCAAGCCGATCAAGTTCCTCGGCGTCGGCGAGAAGACCGAAGCGCTGGAGCCGTTTTACCCGGATCGCGTGGCATCGCGCATCCTGGGCATGGGCGACGTGCTGTCGCTGATCGAAGATATCGAAAGCAAGGTCGACCGCGAGCAGGCGGAGAAGCTGGCCAACAAGCTGAAGAAGGGCGACGGTTTCGATCTGACCGACTTCCTGGAGCAGCTCAAGCAGATGCGCAACATGGGCGGCATGGCCAATATGCTGAGCAAGCTGCCGGGCGCCGGCCAACTGCCGGACAACGTCAAGTCGCAGATGGACGACAAAGTGCTGGTGCGCATGGAGGCGATCATCAACTCGATGACGCTGAAAGAGCGCGCCAAACCGGAAATCATCAAGGGCTCGCGCAAGCGTCGCATCGCGATGGGGGCCGGCATGCAGGTGCAAGACGTCAACCGCTTGCTGAAGCAGTTCGACGAAATGCAGCGTATGATGAAGAAGATGAAAAAAGGCGGTATGGCGAAGATGATGCGCGGCATGAAAGGTATGATGCCGCCGGGCTTCCCTGGCCGCTGACGGGCTTCCGCACGCTGAGTGCGGGCGCTTTCAGCATTCGCCGTTCGCGGTGAAAACCGTCCGAAATTTGACAGGCTGCAAAAGTTGTCCCCTGCGATCGACGCTTTAGATTGCTTTTTGCGCCAAAATGAGTAAAATTTTCGGGCTTTTTATATTGCAACCGGGCCCCGTCCCTCAATGGGGCCCGGCTGTTTTATTAACTAAAGAGGATGTTATGGTAACAATTCGTTTGGCACGTGGCGGCGCTAAAAAGCGTCCGTTCTATCAAGTAGTAGTGACCGACAGCCGCAACGCTCGTGATGGTCGTTTCATCGAGCGCGTAGGCTTCTTCAACCCGATCGCTTCCGGTCAGGCTGAAGCACTGCGTCTGGACCTGGACCGCATCGAGCACTGGGTTGGTCTGGGTGCAACCGTTTCTGATCGCGTTCACGCGCTGATCAAAGACGCTAAGAAAGCAGCTTAATCTGTCGCGGTGGTGGCAATGAGCAAGCAACTCAAACCGGTAGCGCCGATCGCGCCGATTGTACTCGGTAAAATGGGTTCCGCTTACGGCATTCGTGGTTGGCTCAGAGTGTTTTCATCCACCGAGAACGCCGAAAGCATTTTTGACTATCAGCCGTGGTTTATCCAGCAGGCGGGTCAGTGGCAGCATATCGAGTTGGAAGACTGGAAGCGCCACAGTCAGGATCTGATCATCAAAGTCAAAGGCATTGACGATCGGGACGCGGCGAATCTGCTGACTAATCGCGAGATTATGGTGGATTCCGATCAACTTCCTCCGTTGGAGGGTGATGATTACTACTGGAAAGACCTGATGGGCTGCCAGGTAGTCACCTCCGCTGGCTACGAGCTGGGTAAAGTCATCGATATGATGGAAACCGGCTCGAACGATGTGATGGTTGTGAAAGCGAACCTGAAAGATGCGTTCGGCATGAAGGAGCGGTTGATTCCGTTTCTTCATGGGCAGGTTATCAAGAAAGTCGATCTCACTGCTCGCGTGATTGAGGCAGATTGGGATCCTGGTTTTTGACCCCCGGATCAAACGGTCGAAGCAAGTGGAATAACGGTAAGGGGATTGGCTTGTGTTCATCGGTATTGTAAGCCTGTTTCCTGAGATGTTCCGCGCTATCACCGATTACGGGGTGACTGGCCGGGCAGTAAAAAATGGCCTGCTGAGCGTGCAGTGTTGGAGTCCTCGCGACTTCACCTACGACCGGCATCGCACCGTGGACGATCGCCCTTACGGCGGCGGCCCGGGAATGCTGATGATGGTGAAACCTTTACGGGAAGCCATTCATGCGGCGAAAGCAGCGGCAGGCGAGGGAGCAAAGGTGATTTATCTGTCACCTCAGGGGCGCAAGCTGGATCAAACCGGCGTGTGCGAACTGGCGGCCAATCAGAAGATGATTCTGGTGTGCGGCCGTTACGAAGGGATAGACGAGCGCGTAATCCAAACCGAAATTGACGAAGAATGGTCAATCGGCGATTACGTTCTCAGCGGCGGGGAACTGCCGGCGATGACCCTGATTGATTCAGTCGCCCGTTTCATACCGGGTGTGCTGGGCCATCAGGCCTCAGCGGAGGAAGACTCCTTCGCCGACGGATTGCTGGACTGCCCGCACTATACCCGCCCCGAGGTGTTGGAAGGGATGGAGGTACCGCCGGTTCTGCTGTCGGGCAACCATGCCGAGATACGTCGCTGGCGCTTAAAGCAGTCGCTGGGCCGAACCTGGCTTAGAAGACCTGAACTTCTAGAAAGCCTAGCTCTGACTGACGAGCAAGCGGTGTTGCTGGCTGAGTTCCAACGGGAACATCAGGCCAGGCAACAGGACTATGAAGGAAACGTCTGACATCAGACGGGACCGATATATCAGTTTACCTAGGGTAAGAGACATATTATGAGCAACATTATTAAGCAACTTGAACAAGAGCAGATGAAACAAGACGTACCTGCATTCCGTCCGGGTGATTCCGTGGAAGTGAAGGTATGGGTCGTTGAAGGTAGCAAAAAACGTCTGCAGGCATTCGAGGGCGTGGTTATCGCTATCCGTAACCGCGGTCTGCACTCTGCATTCACTGTTCGTAAGATTTCCAACGGCGAAGGTGTTGAGCGCGTATTCCAGACTCACTCCCCAGTAATCGACAGCATTACTGTTAAACGTCGTGGTGCCGTTCGTAAAGCTAAACTGTACTACCTGCGTGAGCGTACTGGTAAGGCTGCTCGTATCAAAGAGCGTCTGAACCGCGTTGGCTAACGCTGCATCCAAAAGTTAATAGTTATCAGGGGTTGGCATTATGCCAACCCCTTTTTTTATCTGAAAAATCTATCACGTTGCATTTGCGAGGCCTTAGCTGCCTGGCCGCGACATTAAAAAGCCTCCATCAGCAGGCTTTTGGCATTACAGCGCGGCGGCGCTTTGTTTATGTTGATTCTCCGGCGGGTGCGGCTGCGCCGGGACAATATCATCGCCAGGTTTGACGATCACCCGTGCAACGGACTCGTGCGTGGCGAACGTGCAGCTGCAATTGATGTTGCGGCATTGATGGTAACGCTCTTTGGTCGACTCGCTCAGATAGCGGCTGGAGCGAGTGTGGGCCACGTGACCGCATAGTGGACAGTGCATCATAAGAACCCCCTTGAACAAATTAAGTAAATTGGTGTGGCATCATCCTTTGGCGAGCGAACTCGTCATCATGAGGCAATGCCCTGCAAACACAGTGCGCGTTCCATGGCGCGTCGCTGTTCCAGCCCTTTGTTTTTCTTTCCGTTTACGTAAACCCAGCGTGGCAGCTGATCGCAGGCCTGCCGCCACTGGCGCTGTTGCAGCAGCGCGACCAGCGTAGAGTGGCAGGCTGCGCTGACGCCCACATTGAAGGCGAAGGCGATCGCCGCATCATAGGTTTGTTGCGAGAGCGTATCCGGCAGGCAGGCGGCCATGCCGCGCTCGGTGCGGCGAACATCGTCGACCAAACCCATCGCGGCTTTGTGTTCATCGATCGCTTTACCAGGGATGACGCCAGCGGTGTGCCCAATGCCCTGAGTCCACACCCCGGCGCTGCACTGGTAAGGCGACAGGCGGCAACCTTCGAGATCGGCGATCAGCCTGAGGCCAGCTTCTGAGGTTTGCAGCTCGCCAAATGACGGCAACAGCACGGCGATGGCCAAAACGGCGGCGACGCTGCAGCGCTTAACGGTTGCACTCATCGTAAATTTTCCTCCGCGATGTCGCATTGCGCTCAATGGCCTTCAAGATCTGCAGGCTTTTACGTCGGTAGTACCAGTTCACCAGAAACGTGCCGATGCCTACCGCCGCACCGACTAAAAAGGCAATGTCCTGCGGAGACAGCTTGCCGAGCCAGGCGAGAAACAGCGCCATGGCGTAGGTGATGAATGAGGTTATTTTCTCCATAGCCTTATGCTCGCTTCGTTTACAGAATCTCGGGAGCCGGAGGCATCAATGCGAGACAGCTTGCTATCGATATCCATCATGCTCCTGGCCTGTATGATAATTACTGTATATACATACAGTATTAAGCTATTTGCTAAAATCGTCAATGGGTGAGGTGAATATTTTTAGCAGATTGTGCAAAAGAGGGAGGGGGGCGGCATAAAAAAAGCCCATCGATGATGGGCTTCGAGAAATAATGGGGGAGATTACAGGCCGTAGACCAGCGTGACCGAGGTGGTGGTATCTGTGTTCTTCGGCGCTGAGGCCGGCGGTTTGCTGTTGTAGGTCACGGTGTAAGCCACGCGCAATGAGAAGCGATCGTTGATCGCCACGTTCAACGCGCTTTCCGAGTTCAGCGTGGTTTCTTCGTTCGCCAGCGCGGAAACGCCCTGAATGAACTTGGTGTTGTCGGTCAACTGATAGGAATAGTTGGCCGCACCATAGGCCAGCCCCTTGGTCGAGCGGCCGCCGCCATGGTATTCATCATGGCGCACGCCGGGACCGAATTCCACCCGCAGGTCACTGAGCGGCCCGTTAAGGAGTTGACGGCCGTAGCCGCCGGTCAGCGTGGAGCGTGAGTCGTAACCGTTGAAACGGTCACTCAGCCAGCTGGCCTGACCGAACAGGTAGTTGCGATCTGTCAGGTTATAGCGCGTACGGCCACCGGCCTGGTATTTTTCGGATGAGCGCACGTTGGAGGAGGTGGTGTTGTTGGCCGCCCCCCACAGGCTGTACGCCGCGTCGCTGTTGAACCAGGTCATGTTGGTGTTGGCCAACAGGGTGGAGCTCTGCGAGTTGCCTGACTGGGCGTTGTAGCCCGCCTGCACGTTGCCTTCGAACGGTTTCTTGGCGGTGGCCGGATCGTCCATCGCGGTGAAAAGCGTATTGTCGGCAAGGGCTGAAACACTGGTGAAAGTCGTTAAGCAGCAAATATACAGCGGAAAAGCGCGACGAGCGCGAGAAGAGAGCATCTTGGATCCAGTTGTTAAGGGGAGTTATTGTTGATGACGGTCACATTATATCGGTTCATTTCGGCGACAAAAATAGCCGCCATTAGCTTAAGTTTTTAATTTTTATCCCTCATTTATTCGCTTTTCTTCTACTTAAAATCATCGCTTTTGGCGGCATTTCGTGCTGATCCTGCTTTGCACAGGCGTCGGTGCCGAGATCGGCGGCGTATTTTCGCTGCAAAACCAAGTGTACATATTTATTTACGAGTGCTCATTTTTCTTAGACCGAGTGGCTAATGTGGGGTGACGGGCTTTGTGATTCATTAATTCCATGTATTTATTGTATTTTAACTGGTTTTTACAAGCCTTTTTCAACGGTGATTTAATCAGGGTGATTATGGTAATTTTTTATTTACGGAAAATGGATTGAAAACTTTACATATCGTGATAGGGTAGAGCCCTGAAACGCTCAATGTTCCATTTCAACGCATAACGCCAAACGACAGGAATAGCATCATGCAAAAAGACGCGCTCAATAACGTACACATCAGTGCAGAACAGGTTCTCATCACGCCGGAGGAGCTGAAGAACCAGTTCCCGCTCAGCGCCGACGACGAAAATGAGATCGCCACTGCGCGCAACACTATCGCCAACATTTTGCAGGGGCGCGATCATCGCCTGTTGGTGGTGTGCGGGCCTTGTTCGATCCACGATCCGGACGCGGCGCTGGACTATGCCCGTCGTTTGAAAACCCTGGCGGCTGACTTGAGCGATCAGCTGTATATCGTTATGCGCGTCTACTTTGAAAAACCCAGAACCACTGTCGGCTGGAAAGGTTTGATCAACGATCCATACATGGACGGTTCGTTTGACGTTGAAGCAGGCTTGCATATCGCGCGTCGCCTGTTGCTGGATCTGGTGGGCATGGGCTTGCCGTTGGCTACCGAAGCGTTGGATCCGAACAGCCCGCAGTACCTGGGGGATTTGTTCAGCTGGTCGGCGATCGGTGCGCGCACCACCGAATCGCAGACCCACCGCGAAATGGCCTCCGGCCTGTCGATGCCGGTCGGGTTCAAAAACGGCACCGACGGCAGTTTGGGTACCGCCATCAACGCCATGCGCGCCGCTGCTATGCCGCACCGCTTCGTCGGCATCAACCAGGCAGGCCAGGTTTGCCTGCTGCAGACGCAGGGCAACCCGGATGGGCACGTGATCCTGCGCGGCGGCAAAACTCCGAACTACAGCGCTGAGCACGTTGCGGCCTGTGAAAAACAGATGCTTGAGGCGGGACTCCACCCGTCCTTGATGATAGATTGCAGCCATGGCAACTCGAATAAAGACTATCGCCGTCAGCCGGCGGTGGCCGAGTCCGTGGTGGAGCAGATCAAGGCGGGTAACCGCTCAATCACCGGCATTATGCTGGAGAGCCATCTGCATGAGGGCAATCAGTCTTCCGAACAGCCGCGTGCAGACATGCGTTACGGTGTGTCCGTCACCGACGCCTGCATCAACTGGGAGAGCACGGAAACCCTGTTGCGCCATATGCATCAGGAACTCGGCGCTGCGCTGGCGGCCCGTACGGGAGAAAAGTAAGTTATGGTGGCAGAACTGACCGCGCTGCGCGATCAAATCGATGAGGTGGATAAAGCGCTGCTGGGTCTGCTGGCGAAACGCCTGCATCTGGTAGCGGAAGTGGGCGAAGTCAAAAGCCGTCATGGCCTGCCGGTTTACGTACCGGAGCGCGAAGCCGCGATGCTGGCCTCGCGTCGCCAGGAGGCGGAAAACCTCGGGGTGCCGCCGGATTTGATCGAGGACGTTTTGCGCCGCGTGATGCGCGAATCCTACGTCAGCGAGAACGATAAAGGCTTTAAAACTTTGTGTCCGCAGCTGCGGCCGATCGTCATCATCGGCGGTAACGGCCAGATGGGAAGGCTGTTCAACCGCTTGCTGACGCTGTCGGGTTATCAGGTCAGGGTACTGGATCAGGAAGATTGGCCGCAGGCGGAACAGCTGCTGGCAGACGCCGGCATGGTGATCGTCAGCGTGCCGATCCACGTGACCGAGCAGGTGATAAGCCGCCTGCCGACGCTGCCTGCCGACTGTATTCTGGTGGATTTGGCGTCGGTGAAGAACCGCCCGCTGCATGCGATGTTGGCGGCGCACAGCGGCCCAGTGGTCGGGCTGCACCCGATGTTCGGCCCGGACGTGGGCAGCGTGGCGAAGCAGGTGGTGGTTTACTGCGACGGCCGCCAGCCGGAGGCTTACCAGTGGCTGCTTGAACAGCTGCAGGTGTGGGGCGCTCGGCTGCATCGCATCAGCGCGGTCGAACACGATCAGAACATGGCGTTTATTCAGGCGCTGCGGCACTTCGCCACCTTCGCCTACGGGTTGCATCTGGCGGAAGAGAACGTGCAACTGGAGCAGTTGCTGGCGCTCTCCTCGCCGATCTACCGGCTGGAGCTGGCGATGGTTGGCCGCCTGTTTGCGCAGGATCCGCAGCTGTACGCCGATATCATCATGTCGTCGGAGGAAAACGTGGCGCTGATTAAACGTTACTACCAGCGCTTCGGCGAGGCAATAACGCTGTTGGAGCATGGCGACAAACAGGCGTTTATCGACAGTTTCCGCAAGGTGGAGCACTGGTTCGGCGATTACGCCCAACGCTTCCTGGTGGAGAGCCGCACGCTGTTGCGGCAGGCTAACGACAGCCGGCAGTAAAACGCGGGCGGTAAACGTAAAAGGTTCGGCTTGGCCGAACCTTTTTTTATGGTTTCAGGATGGGTTGACCGGCACCACGGTATCGCTCGGGTAGCAGCCCAGTACCTTCAGCGAGCGGGTGATTGGCGCCAGATCGCGCAGCGCTTTTTGCATCGCGTCGGCGCGCAGGTTGGCCTGCACATCGATATAAAACATCTCTTCCCACGGATTGCCGTTGATCGGGCGTGATTCCAGTTTGGTCATGATGATGCCGTTGTCGCGCAGAACCAGCAGCGCTTCGACCAACGCACCGGATTGTTGGCCGGTCGCCATGATCAGCGTGGTTTTGGCCGGCACCTGTTCAGATACGTCGATCGCTTTGCGCGCCAGGACGATGAAGCGAGTGATGTTCTGCTGCTGGTTGGCGAGGTTGTGTTCCAGCACCTGCAGCCCGTACAACGCGCCGCCAGCCTCACTGCCCAGCGCTGCCACCTTCGGCGAATTCAGCTTGGCGACTTTCTCCATCGCCGCGGCGGTGCTTTCGGTGTACTCGATTTTCCAGTGCGGGAAGCGGTTTAGGAACTGGCTGCACTGTTGGAACGGCTGCGGGTGGCTGTAGACGGTTTCAATCTGGCTAAGATCGCTGTCGCCGGCCACCAGAACGCAATGATCGATCGGGTTGGTTAGTTCGCCGACGATCGACAGGCTGGTGTGTTGCAGCAGATCGTACACCTCGTTAATCGAACCGGAACTGGTATTCTCGATCGGCAAAATTGCGTAGTCCGCCTGGCCGGTTTCCACCTGGGCGAAGATATCCTGAAACTTCTGGCAGCCGCATTCGATCAGCCGATCGAAATGGCGGGCGGCGTATTGGCGTGCCGCCAGATGTGAGTAGGAGCCTTTCGGGCCGAGAAAGGCGATGCGTGCAGAGTGTTGGCTGACGGGGTTGAGCTGGTGCTGCAGCAGTGCCTGCTGGGTCAGGACGGAATCTTCGATAATCAGTTGAAACAGGCGGGTGACGTAGAAGCCGTCCAGATCGTAAGGTTTGGCGGCGGCGATCAGCGCATCCAGCAGATCGCGTTCGCGCTCTTTGTCGCGGATCGGACGATGAGAGTGCAGCTTGGTCTTGCCGACTTCGATCGCCAGCTCACGGCGTTCCGCCAGCAGGGCCAACAGTTTCAAGTCCAGTGCGCTGATGCGCTCGCGCAGCACCAATAACGGGTTGTCAGTCATAATCAGCTTCCGCCTTCAGTTCTTATTCGTTGTAAAACAGCCATAAAAAAAGCCCCCTGTCTCCAGGAGGCCTTGTTGTTCGTCTTCGCATTCTTTCTCACACGACGAAACGCCTCCCAGTCAGGGGAAGGTAAAAAAGAATGCGAAGAAAAACGGTGTGCGTGGCATGGTCTACCTAAGGTTGATGTGAACAGGTTTTAAAGTAACCGCTGGCCTTTAGCCCGTCAACAAAAATACCCGACAAAAAACGCGCCCTCGGGCGCGTTTGATGCGGCAATCGCTGTCGGACGGTTATTCCTGCTCTTGCGTGACTTCCGGCACGATGTCTTTCACGCTGGCGTTGCAGCGGCGCGCTTCGCCTTTGTGCTGCACCTTGTTCAGCTGGCGCTCCAGCTTGGCGATAAGCTCATTAACGGCGGTATACATGTCATCATGTTTGGCACTGGCGACCAGCGGGCCGTTAGGCGTGGTAATGGTAGCATCGGCGACAAACCCTTGCGGTTCTTTGGATAAGACGATATGCGGGTTAATCAGCTGGGTCTGCCATTTTTCCAGTTTGGTGAGACGGTCTTCGACGTGATTGCGGATTGCGGGAGTGATATCCATTTGTTTGCTGGTAATGTTCAATGTCATATAACTTACCTCTCTGTCTTTCCGTCTTGGTGAATCCAGCATACCCCGCTTTTTGTTTAAATGCGTGATGTAAATCACGATTTTTTGTCACTTTTTGCAAAGTTAGTTCAATCTGTGATTCAGCATTTGAATTGGCTATCTAATGCTTGAGAGTTGCCGCCGGATGGCGCATTATCGATGAGTTGACCGGTGAGGAGTACTAGCTAACACCGTGTTTTTACTTGTGTATTTTTCCAGTAAAAACCAGGTCGACGCCAATGAAAACGGCAGCCTTGGCTGCCGTTTGGTTTTTCTGCCTGTGCCGAAGCACGCTTATTGCGGGTTGGCGGCGATCACTTTGGCCACTTTGTCAGCCTGGCCGTTCAGCTGCAGCTGCTTGTAGGCATTTTCCATCAGCGGCAACACGTCGTGCGTCGCTTTGGTATCCGGGAATTCACGCAACATCTGCTCGGCGCGATTAACGACCGCGACGTAAGCACCGCGTTTAGTGTAGTATTCCGCCACCGAAAGCTCATACTTGGCCAAACGGTCTTTCAGATACACCAAACGCTTGTTGGCGTCGGTCGCGTATTGGCTGTTCGGGTATTGCTGAATCAACTGGCTGAAGTCGCGGAACGCAGCGCGAGCGTGCTGAGGATCGCGGTCCGAACGGTCAACCCCGAAGAAGCCCTGCAGCGCGCTGTCATCGAGCGCCATGTCGGTCAGGCCGCGCATGTACATCACGTAATCGATGTTCGGGTGCGTCGGGTTCAGACGCATGAAGCGATCGATGGATGCCTGAGCCATCGGCAAGTCGGCGGCCTTATAGTAGGCGTAAATCAAATCCAGCTGGACCTGCTGGGAATACGGCCCGAAAGGATAGCGGTTATCTAACGCTTCGAGTTGCGTAATCGCGCCCTTGAAGTTACCGTCCTGCAGTTTTTGCTGCGCGGTAGCATAGATTTCCGAAGGTGGGTTGTCGGGAACCGCATCCTTGGATGTGGAGCAACCTGCCAGCGCCAGGCTCAACGTGGCTGCCGCCACCAGATATTTCATACGCGTCATGACGTTTTGATTATCCTCAGGGTGTTATTCCGGGAGACTGTCCGTTAAGCTCCCGACAAAGACCAGGTACAATAGCACATTATATTAAACGGCATCGCCGTGAAAACCCAACGTTAACGAAGAAGCTGCATATGGCACAACAAGTACAACTCACCGCAACGGTGGCCGAATCTCAACTCGGACAACGTTTAGATCAGGCTTTGGCCGAATTGTTCCCTGATTATTCACGATCTCGCATAAAAGAGTGGATCCTGGGCGATCGGGTGAAGGTCAATGGCAAAACGTCAAACAAACCGAAAGAGAAGGTGCTGGGCGGAGAGACCGTCGCCATCGATGCACAGATTGAAGAAGAGGCGCGTTGGGAGCCACAGGACATCGCGCTGGATATCGTCTATGAAGACAGCGACATCCTGGTGATCAACAAACCGCGCGATTTGGTGGTGCACCCTGGCGCCGGTAACCCGGACGGCACGGTGCTCAATGCGCTGCTGCATCACTACCCGGAAATTGCCGACGTGCCGCGCGCCGGCATCGTGCACCGTCTGGACAAAGACACCACCGGCCTGATGGTGGTGGCGAAAACCGTGCCGGCGCAAACCCGGCTGGTGGAAGCGCTGCAGGCGCGTGAGATCACCCGTGAATATGAAGCGGTGGCGATCGGCACCATGACCGCCGGCGGCACGGTAGAAGAGCCTATCGCGCGACATTCCACCAAGCGTACCCATATGGCGGTGCACCCGATGGGTAAACCGGCGGTAACGCACTACCGCATCATGGAACACTTCCGCGCACACACCCGCCTGCGCCTGCGCCTGGAAACCGGCCGTACTCACCAGATCCGCGTGCACATGGCTTACATCAGCCATCCGCTGGTGGGCGATCCGCTGTACGGCGGCCGTCCGCGTCCGCCGAAAGGCGCTTCGGAAGCCTTCATCAACACGCTGCGCGGCTTTGACCGCCAGGCGCTGCACGCCACCATGCTGCGTTTGTATCATCCGATCAGCGGCATCCAGATGGAGTGGCATGCGCCGCTGCCGCAGGACATGGTCGATCTGATCAACGCGCTGAAGGCGGACACCGAAGAATTCAAAGATCAGATGGACTGGTAATGAGCTCGCTCATTCTGCCTGACTGGCCGTTGCCTACCGGCGTTAAGGCCTGCAGCACCACGCGTGGCGGCGGCGTTAGCCTGCCGCCTTATGACTCGCTGAACCTCGGCACCCACGTCGGTGATGAGGCGCAAGCGGTGACACGCAATCGGGAACGTTTGGTTACCGCCGCCGGTTTGCCGCAGATGCCGGTGTGGCTCGAGCAGGTGCACGGCACTCGCGTGGTGACGTTGACAGGGAAAGCGCCCGCCGATCTGCGGGCGGATGCGGTGTACAGCAACGTGCCGGGGCAGGTGTGCGCCGTGATGACGGCGGATTGTCTGCCGGTGCTATTCTGCTCGCAGCACGGTGACGAAGTGGCTGCCGCCCACGCCGGCTGGCGCGGATTGTGCCACGGCGTGCTGGAGCAAACCGTGGCGGCGTTCAGCGCTGCACCGTGCCAAATTAGTGCCTGGTTGGGGCCGGCGATCGGCCCACAGCAGTTTGAGGTCGGGCCGGAGGTGCGCGCCGCTTTCATGGCGGAAGACGCCGAAGCCGCAGCGGCGTTTACCCCGCACGGCGATAAGTTTTTGGCTAATATCTATTTGCTGGCTCGCCAACGCTTGTTGCGTGCGGGCGTGCAGGCCATCTATGGCGGCGACCGCTGTACGGTTAACGAAACGAGTCATTTTTTCTCCTATCGGCGCGATGGAATAACCGGACGTATGGCAAGTTTAATCTGGCTGATATAACCTATTGAATTAGGACGATCCAACGACGCATGGCGTTGTACCGAAAATTTAGCGTCGAGATAACCTTGAAAATTTGAGGGATGACCTCATTTAATCTCCAGTAGCAATTTCGACCCATCTTGGAGGTGTTATGCGTCTGGATCGTCTTACCAACAAATTCCAGCTTGCCCTCGCCGATGCCCAGTCACTAGCCCTTGGGCACGACAACCAGTTTATTGAACCGCTACATCTGATGAGCGCCCTGCTCAATCAGGAAGGGGGCACGGTTCGTCCACTATTAACTTCCGCAGGTATCGATGCCGGGCGCGTGCGCACCGAAATCGAACAGGCGCTGTCCCGTTTACCGCAGGTAGAAGGCACCGGTGGCGACGTTCAACCGTCCCACGAGCTGGTGCGCGTCCTGAACCTGTGCGACAAGCTGGCGCAGAAGCGCGCGGACAAATTCATTTCTTCCGAGCTGTTTGTGCTTGCGGTGCTGGAAGACCGCGGCTCGTTGACCGACTTGTTGAAAGCGGCCGGCGCAACGGCCGACAAAATCAGCAAAGCCATTGAACAAATGAGAGGCGGTGACAGCGTGGAAGACCAAGGCGCCGAAGACCAACGGCAAGCATTGAAGAAATACACCATCGATCTGACCGAACGTGCCGAGCAGGGCAAACTTGACCCGGTGATTGGCCGTGACGAAGAGATCCGCCGCACCATTCAGGTGCTGCAACGCCGCACCAAAAACAACCCGGTACTTATCGGCGAACCCGGCGTGGGTAAAACCGCCATCGTCGAAGGCCTGGCGCAGCGCATCATCAACGGCGAAGTGCCGGAAGGGTTGAAGCACAAGCGCGTATTGTCCCTCGATATGGGCGCGTTGATCGCCGGCGCCAAATATCGCGGCGAGTTTGAAGAGCGTCTGAAAGGCGTGCTCAACGATCTGGCCAAGCAGGAAGGCAGCGTGATCCTGTTTATCGACGAACTGCACACCATGGTCGGCGCCGGTAAGGCGGATGGCGCAATGGATGCGGGCAACATGCTGAAGCCGGCGCTGGCGCGCGGCGAGCTGCACTGCGTCGGTGCCACCACGCTGGATGAGTATCGTCAATATATAGAGAAGGATGCGGCCCTCGAACGTCGTTTCCAGAAAGTGTATGTGGCGGAGCCGAGCGTGGAAGACACTATCGCTATTCTGCGCGGCCTGAAAGAGCGTTACGAACTGCACCACCACGTGCAGATCACCGATCCGGCCATCGTGGCGGCGGCAACGCTTTCGCACCGTTATATCGCCGATCGTCAATTGCCGGACAAGGCTATTGACCTGATCGACGAAGCGGCGTCCAGCATTCGCATGCAGATGGACTCCAAGCCTGAATCGCTCGACAGGCTTGAGCGCCGCATCATTCAGTTGAAGCTGGAACAGCAGGCGCTGAATAAAGAGTCGGACGACGCCAGTAAGAAACGCTTGGAAATGCTCAGCGATGAGCTGGGGCAGAAAGAACGCGAATATTCGGAGCTGGAAGAAGAGTGGAAAGCGGAAAAAGCGTCACTCTCCGGTACTCAGAACATCAAGGCGGAACTCGAGCAGGCCAAAATCACCCTGGAGCAGGCGCGTCGCGTCGGCGATTTGGGGCGGATGTCGGAACTGCAGTACGGCAAGATCCCTGAGCTGGAGAAACAGCTCGCCGCTGCCACGCAGGCCGAAGGCAAGAGCATGAAGCTGCTGCGCAACCGGGTAACCGATGCGGAGATTGCCGAAGTGCTGGCGCGCGCGACCGGGATCCCGGTGGCCAGGATGCTGGAAGGCGAGCGCGACAAGCTGCTGCGCCTGGAGCAAGAGCTGCATTCGCGGGTGATCGGCCAGGACGAAGCGGTCAGCGCGGTCTCTAATGCTATCCGCCGCAGCCGCGCCGGGTTGTCCGATCCTAACCGGCCGATCGGTTCGTTCCTGTTCCTTGGCCCGACCGGGGTGGGGAAAACCGAGCTCTGCAAGGCGCTGGCTTCGTTCCTGTTCGACAGCGACGACGCTATGGTACGTATCGACATGTCCGAGTTTATGGAGAAACACTCCGTTTCGCGTCTGGTCGGCGCGCCTCCGGGCTATGTCGGTTATGAAGAGGGCGGCTACCTGACGGAAGCCGTGCGCCGCCGGCCTTATTCGGTGATCCTGCTGGATGAAGTCGAGAAAGCGCACCCGGACGTGTTCAACATCCTGCTGCAGGTGTTGGATGACGGCCGCCTGACCGATGGCCAGGGCCGTACCGTCGATTTCCGCAATACCGTGGTGATTATGACGTCCAACCTGGGTTCGGATCTGATCCAGGAGCATTTCGGTCAGATGAACTACGCGCAGATGAAAGAGTCGGTGATGGAGATGGTGAGTCACCACTTCCGTCCGGAATTCATCAACCGTATCGATGAAGTGGTGGTGTTCCATCCGCTGGGCGAGAAACACATTGCTGCGATCGCCAAGATTCAGCTGTCGCGTCTGTACAAGCGTTTGGAAGAGCGCGGTTACGAAGTGACCATGACCGAACCGGCCCTGGCACTGTTGAGCAAAACCGGTTACGACCCTGTGTATGGTGCGCGTCCGTTGAAACGTGCTATTCAGCAGGAGATCGAGAACCCGTTGGCGCAGCAAATCCTGTCCGGCAAGCTGATCCCCGGCAAGCTGGTGACGCTGGATGTGGAAAACAACCATATCGTTGCACGCCAATAACGGCAATTAAGCCTATTAAAGATGAAAGGGAGCGGGTGACCGCTCCCTTTTCTTTATCTTCTTCTTTATCTTCGTTTGTCCCTATTTACAGAGGTTGCCGCTATTACTGTGCTAAAACCGGTGTTTTTCGACTAATAAACATCCTAAAAAGGCGTTTTTGGTGATTATTTGAGCGCTTGAAAAGTTTTTTGCAATTAGGGGTTGCGGCTCGCCGAGAACTCCCTATAATGCGCCTCCACTGACCGGGAACAACGACTGACAAGCCGCCGGGTCAGCGAGAAGAAAGCGAAATAAACGCTTGACTCTCCGGGCGAAAAGCGTAGTATACGCAGCCCGCGCCGATGAGTTTCTCGGCGCTGCTCTTTAACAATTTATCAGACAATCTGTGTGGGCACTCCACAAGACGATATCCAGCATCTTCGGATGCAAAAAAATATCAAGTCTTGAAGAGTGACTAACTGAAGTAAAATTCATGCAGTAAATCTTTGAGCATCGCTTCTCGAGTGGAAGCAAATCAAGCTTTTAATTGAAGAGTTTGATCATGGCTCAGATTGAACGCTGGCGGCAGGCTTAACACATGCAAGTCGAGCGGTAGCACAGGGGAGCTTGCTCCCCGGGTGACGAGCGGCGGACGGGTGAGTAATGTCTGGGAAACTGCCTGATGGAGGGGGATAACTACTGGAAACGGTAGCTAATACCGCATAACGTCGCAAGACCAAAGAGGGGGACCTTCGGGCCTCTTGCCATCAGATGTGCCCAGATGGGATTAGCTAGTAGGTGGGGTAATGGCTCACCTAGGCGACGATCCCTAGCTGGTCTGAGAGGATGACCAGCCACACTGGAACTGAGACACGGTCCAGACTCCTACGGGAGGCAGCAGTGGGGAATATTGCACAATGGGCGCAAGCCTGATGCAGCCATGCCGCGTGTGTGAAGAAGGCCTTCGGGTTGTAAAGCACTTTCAGCGAGGAGGAAGGTGGTGAGCTTAATACGCTCATCAATTGACGTTACTCGCAGAAGAAGCACCGGCTAACTCCGTGCCAGCAGCCGCGGTAATACGGAGGGTGCAAGCGTTAATCGGAATTACTGGGCGTAAAGCGCACGCAGGCGGTTTGTTAAGTCAGATGTGAAATCCCCGGGCTCAACCTGGGAACTGCATTTGAAACTGGCAAGCTAGAGTCTCGTAGAGGGGGGTAGAATTCCAGGTGTAGCGGTGAAATGCGTAGAGATCTGGAGGAATACCGGTGGCGAAGGCGGCCCCCTGGACGAAGACTGACGCTCAGGTGCGAAAGCGTGGGGAGCAAACAGGATTAGATACCCTGGTAGTCCACGCTGTAAACGATGTCGATTTGGAGGTTGTGCCCTTGAGGCGTGGCTTCCGGAGCTAACGCGTTAAATCGACCGCCTGGGGAGTACGGCCGCAAGGTTAAAACTCAAATGAATTGACGGGGGCCCGCACAAGCGGTGGAGCATGTGGTTTAATTCGATGCAACGCGAAGAACCTTACCTACTCTTGACATCCAGAGAACTTTCCAGAGATGGATTGGTGCCTTCGGGAACTCTGAGACAGGTGCTGCATGGCTGTCGTCAGCTCGTGTTGTGAAATGTTGGGTTAAGTCCCGCAACGAGCGCAACCCTTATCCTTTGTTGCCAGCGGTTCGGCCGGGAACTCAAAGGAGACTGCCAGTGATAAACTGGAGGAAGGTGGGGATGACGTCAAGTCATCATGGCCCTTACGAGTAGGGCTACACACGTGCTACAATGGCGTATACAAAGAGAAGCGACCTCGCGAGAGCAAGCGGACCTCATAAAGTACGTCGTAGTCCGGATTGGAGTCTGCAACTCGACTCCATGAAGTCGGAATCGCTAGTAATCGTAGATCAGAATGCTACGGTGAATACGTTCCCGGGCCTTGTACACACCGCCCGTCACACCATGGGAGTGGGTTGCAAAAGAAGTAGGTAGCTTAACCTTCGGGAGGGCGCTTACCACTTTGTGATTCATGACTGGGGTGAAGTCGTAACAAGGTAACCGTAGGGGAACCTGCGGTTGGATCACCTCCTTACCTAAAGATATTAGTTCGCGTGGCGTGCTCACACAGATTGTCTGATAGAAAGTAACGAGCAGAAATACCTTTATAGGCTTGTAGCTCAGGTGGTTAGAGCGCACCCCTGATAAGGGTGAGGTCGGTGGTTCAAGTCCACTCAGGCCTACCACTTCTCATGAAGTGGAAAAGGTACTGCGCGTGACTGTATGGGGCTATAGCTCAGCTGGGAGAGCGCCTGCCTTGCACGCAGGAGGTCAGCGGTTCGATCCCGCTTAGCTCCACCATATAGTCCGGTATTTCAATACTTCAGAGTATATTGGCGACAGTATGCTGCGAAGTATTTTGCTCTTTAACAATCTGGAACAAGCTGAAAATTGAAACATGACGGCTGAAATTTATCCCTCCGTAGAAGTGCCGGGATAAAGAGTAACCTGTCATAGAGTCTCTCAAATGTTTGCAGCGCGAACGATGGAAACATCTTCGGGTTGTGAGGTTAAGTGACTAAGCGTACACGGTGGATGCCTAGGCAGTCAGAGGCGATGAAGGGCGTGCTAATCTGCGAAAAGCGTCGGTAAGGTGATATGAACCGTTATAACCGGCGATACCCGAATGGGGAAACCCAGTGTGTTTCGACACATTATCATGTCATGAATACATAGTGGCATGAGGCGAACCGGGGGAACTGAAACATCTAAGTACCCCGAGGAAAAGAAATCAACCGAGATTCCCCCAGTAGCGGCGAGCGAACGGGGAGGAGCCCAGAACCTGAATCGGCTTGTGTGTTAGTGGAAGCGTCTGGAAAGTCGCGCAGCAAAGGGTGATAGCCCCGTACACTAAAATGCACAGGTCGTGAGTTCGATGAGTAGGGCGGGACACGTGACATCCTGTCTGAATATGGGGGGACCATCCTCCAAGGCTAAATACTCCTGACTGACCGATAGTGAACCAGTACCGTGAGGGAAAGGCGAAAAGAACCCCGGCGAGGGGAGTGAAATAGAACCTGAAACCGTGTACGTACAAGCAGTGGGAGCACCTTCGTGGTGTGACTGCGTACCTTTTGTATAATGGGTCAGCGACTTATATTTTGTAGCAAGGTTAACCGTATAGGGGAGCCGTAGGGAAACCGAGTCTTAACTGGGCGACTAGTTGCAAGGTATAGACCCGAAACCCGGTGATCTAGCCATGGGCAGGTTGAAGGTTGGGTAACACTAACTGGAGGACCGAACCGACTAATGTTGAAAAATTAGCGGATGACTTGTGGCTGGGGGTGAAAGGCCAATCAAACCGGGAGATAGCTGGTTCTCCCCGAAAGCTATTTAGGTAGCGCCTCGTGAACTCATCTTCGGGGGTAGAGCACTGTTTCGGCTAGGGGGCCATCCCGGCTTACCAAACCGATGCAAACTCCGAATACCGAAGAATGTTATCACGGGAGACACACGGCGGGTGCTAACGTCCGTCGTGAAGAGGGAAACAACCCAGACCGCCAGCTAAGGTCCCAAAGTCATGGTTAAGTGGGAAACGATGTGGGAAGGCATAGACAGCCAGGATGTTGGCTTAGAAGCAGCCATCATTTAAAGAAAGCGTAATAGCTCACTGGTCGAGTCGGCCTGCGCGGAAGATGTAACGGGCTAAACCATGCACCGAAGCTGCGGCAGCGACGCTTAGCGTTGTTGGGTAGGGGAGCGTTCTGTAAGCCGTTGAAGGTGGCCTGTGAGGGTTGCTGGAGGTATCAGAAGTGCGAATGCTGACATAAGTAACGATAAAGCGGGTGAAAAGCCCGCTCGCCGGAAGACCAAGGGTTCCTGTCCAACGTTAATCGGGGCAGGGTGAGTCGACCCCTAAGGCGAGGCTGAAAAGCGTAGTCGATGGGAAACAGGTTAATATTCCTGTACTTGGTGTTACTGCGAAGGGGGGACGGAGAAGGCTAGGCTAGCCGGGCGACGGTTGTCCCGGTTTAAGCGTGTAGGGGGTGTGACCTGGTAAATCCGGTTGCATGTTAACCCTGAGGCGTGATGACGATGCACTACGGTGCAGAAGTAGTTGATGCCCTGCTTCCAGGAAAATCCTCTAAGCTCCAGGTAACATTAAATCGTACCCCAAACCGACACAGGTGGTCAGGTAGAGAATACCAAGGCGCTTGAGAGAACTCGGGTGAAGGAACTAGGCAAAATGGTGCCGTAACTTCGGGAGAAGGCACGCTGGCATGTAGGTGAAGTCCCTTGCGGATGGAGCTGAAGCCAGTCGAAGATACCAGCTGGCTGCAACTGTTTAATAAAAACACAGCACTGTGCAAACACGAAAGTGGACGTATACGGTGTGACGCCTGCCCGGTGCTGGAAGGTTAATTGATGGGGTCAGCCGCAAGGCGAAGCTCTTGATCGAAGCCCCAGTAAACGGCGGCCGTAACTATAACGGTCCTAAGGTAGCGAAATTCCTTGTCGGGTAAGTTCCGACCTGCACGAATGGCGTAATGATGGCCAGGCTGTCTCCACCCGAGACTCAGTGAAATTGAACTCGCTGTGAAGATGCAGTGTACCCGCGGCAAGACGGAAAGACCCCGTGAACCTTTACTATAGCTTGACACTGAACATTGAGCCTTGATGTGTAGGATAGGTGGGAGGCTTTGAAGCGTGGACGCCAGTCTGCGTGGAGCCATCCTTGAAATACCACCCTTTAATGTTTGATGTTCTAACTCGGCCCCATAATCTGGGGTGAGGACAGTGTCTGGTGGGTAGTTTGACTGGGGCGGTCTCCTCCCAAAGAGTAACGGAGGAGCACGAAGGTTAGCTAATCACGGTCGGACATCGTGAGGTTAGTGCAAAGGCATAAGCTAGCTTGACTGCGAGAGTGACGGCTCGAGCAGGTACGAAAGTAGGTCTTAGTGATCCGGTGGTTCTGAATGGAAGGGCCATCGCTCAACGGATAAAAGGTACTCCGGGGATAACAGGCTGATACCGCCCAAGAGTTCATATCGACGGCGGTGTTTGGCACCTCGATGTCGGCTCATCACATCCTGGGGCTGAAGTAGGTCCCAAGGGTATGGCTGTTCGCCATTTAAAGTGGTACGCGAGCTGGGTTTAGAACGTCGTGAGACAGTTCGGTCCCTATCTGCCGTGGGCGTTGGAAGATTGAGAGGGGTTGCTCCTAGTACGAGAGGACCGGAGTGAACGCACCACTGGTGTTCGGGTTGTCATGCCAATGGCATTGCCCGGTAGCTAAGTGCGGAAAAGATAAGCGCTGAAAGCATCTAAGCGCGAAACTTGCCTCAAGATGAGTCTTCCCTGGGCCTTTAAGGCCCCTGAAGGAACGTTTAAGACTAAGACGTTGATAGGCTGGGTGTGTAAGTGCAGCGATGCATTGAGCTAACCAGTACTAATGATCCGTGAGGCTTAACCTTACAACACCGAAGGTGTTTTTAGAGAGATTTTCAGCGAAGTTCCGAGATTGGTTCTGATGGCGACACGAGAGTGAAGCGGTTGGAATGAAACAGAATTTGCCTGGCGGCAATAGCGCGGTGGTCCCACCTGACCCCATGCCGAACTCAGAAGTGAAACGCCGTAGCGCCGATGGTAGTGTGGGGTCTCCCCATGCGAGAGTAGGACACTGCCAGGCATCAAATAAACGTTATCAGTGTGACGACTGGTAATGCGCAAGTCGCAGAGCGCGATATTGCCGGTATCGAAAGATACAACGTAAAAGAATCGGTGGAGCGGTAGTTCAGTTGGTTAGAATACCTGCCTGTCACGCAGGGGGTCGCGGGTTCGAGCCCCGTCCGTTCCGCCACTTATTTAATTATGCCTGCTTTATTAGCAGGCATAATGTTAAGCGAGATTTAGGGGCGTAGCTCAGTTGGTAGAGCACCGGTCTCCAAAACCGGGTGTCGCGAGTTCGAGTCTCTCCGCCCCTGCCATATTAAGAACCCTTTGCGAAAGCAAAGGGTTTTTTTTTACCTATTATCCCTTTCCTTAGCGCGTTATCGTTTTGGAAAAGAGCGCATCGGCTGCTCTATGCTGATGTTTATCTGATCCGAGTTGCTCCATAACCTTTCGATCTTTACCTCCGCAGAGCTCCTGATTCTCCTGCCATTTTGCATTTTCTTCTCTCAGAAGGCGATGGGCGGCTTTTGGCATGATAGACAGCCAAGACCACGGTGGCGGCGTTTAAGGCCGCCATAGCGCTTTAGGCTGCGGTATTTAAAGGTATTTTAAGTAATTGCCGAATCAAAGGTTGTTGATCGCTATTTTGCAACCAGACGGCATACAGTGGGCGGATAATCGGCGGGATCTCGGTGGCGGCCACCAGCTGTGGGTACTCTTTTTCCCAATGGCTGGGCAGGAAAGCGCATCCGCCCGTGGTTTCCAACAGCTGACGCGTCAGGTGAGCGGAGGTGGTGGTAAGCACCGGTACGTTATCACCTTCCAACATGCGGTTTTCCTGTTGGTGGAAGTCGGCTCCCCATTCCAGCTTGATGTAGGGCATTGGGGTCTGTTTGTCACGATAAGCGGATGAGAACAGGCGTAATGAGAAATTGCTCAGCTGCTGGCTGGCCAATTCATCCATCTTCGGCGGTTCAGTGGTGATCAGTAAATCGAGCTGCCTTTCATGCAGTTGTTTTACCAAAGAGTGCCTTAATGCCACCCTGGCTTCTAGCTGCAGCGCCTCGCGTTGTTGATAGAGTGCTTGCAACCAGGGAGTCAGATAGGCCTCCCACAACGAAGCGGTAGCGCCGATCGATAACTCGGTGTGTTGCAGCGAACGCACGACTTCCTTCTTCGCCAACTGCCAGGTGTTCATCAGGCTCTCGGCATAGGGCAGAAGCCGCTCGCCGGCAGGCGTCAGGCGGATGTTATTGCGATGACGGGTAAATAAATTTGCGCCCAACTGGTTTTCTAGCTGACGGATGCGGAAACTGACCGCGGACTGCGTTAAGTACAAGGATTCTGCGGCTCTGCCAAAGTGACGCGTTCTACTGACCTCCAAAAAGGTTTTCAGTAATTCGGTATCCACACCTATCTCCAAAAAAATTTGTCGTTAAGATTTAAATGTTTTGTTTTACACGCTGTCAAGCCTATCTAATACTCCGCGCCATAAACAGCACGGCCATAAGAGAATTAGGAGCGTGTCAGATGGCGGATAGCTTCACCACGACCAATCGTTTTTTTGATAATAAACATTACCCTCGCGGGTTCTCCCGTCACGGCGATTTCACCATTAAAGAGGCGCAATTGCTAGAGCGCTTCGGCTACGCGTTTAACGAGCTGGACTCGGGCAAACGCCAGCCGGTCACTGAAGAAGAACAGCTGTTCGTCGCAGTGTGCCGCGGTGAGCGCGAAGCGGCTACCGAGCAGGAAAAAGTATGGGCTAAATATCTGGCGCGCACACGTCGCCCGAAGAAATTCCATACTCTGTCCGGCGGTAAACCGCAGGCTGACGCAGTAGAAGATTACAGCGACAGCGAAGACTAAAGACGATGGGGCCTGCGGGCCCCATTTTCATTCCAGACTGCGATGCAGTTGTAACAGCAGACGGTCCATACTGCGATAGCCCAGTGCTTCGCTGAGGTGGTGCCTGTCGAGTTCAGCATCTCCCGCCAAATCCGCCAGCGTGCGCGCCACTTTCAAGATGCGCTGCCAGGCGCGAACCGATAACCCCAGCGTGTTTAATGTTGCTTCCAAAAACTCGGCGTCAGCCGCCTGCAAAACGCAATCTCGTTCCACTTCGCGGTTGCTCAACAGCGCGTTGACTTTACCTGCGCGTTCGAGCTGCCGGGTGCGTGCCTGCTGCACCCTTTTCCGTACTTGTTCGCTGCTTTCTCCATGGGTTTTCCGATGACTGAGCGTACCCGGCGGCAACAACGGTACTTCGATAGACAGATCGAAACGGTCGAGAAAAGGCCCTGACAGCCGGGCCAGATAGCGCAACACCTGCTGCGGTGAGGCGCGATTGTGCAATCCCTGATAATGCCCTGTCGGGCTGGGGTTCATTGCCGCGATCAGTTGCACCCTGGCGGGGAAACAGACCTTGGCGTTGGCACGTGAAATCACGATCTCGCCGGATTCCAACGGCTCACGCAGCGCATCCAGTACCTTACGCTCGAATTCCGGCAGTTCATCCAGAAACAGCACGCCGTTATGCGCCATCGAGATCTCGCCCGGTCGCGGCAGTGAGCCGCCGCCGACCAATGCCGCCATCGAGGCGCTGTGGTGCGGTGCGCGGAACGGCCTCTGACGCCATGGTAGAGCGGCGGGAATGTGATGCTGCAAGCTGGCGACTGCCAGGCTTTCCAACGCCTCAGCCTCCGTCAGCGGCGGCAGCAAGCCCGTGAGACGGCTGGCCAGCATGGTTTTACCGGTGCCCGGTGGTCCAATCAACAGCAGGTTATGCCCGCCGGCGGCGGCGATCTCTAATGCCCGCTTGGCCTGTTCCTGGCCGATGATGTCGCGCAGGTCGGCGTTTTCGCACGCGTTGTCCGCGTCGGGGGGCGTGGCCGCCACCGGCAGTTCGCCTTGGCCGAGCAGAAAAGCGCAGACTTCCAGCAGGTGTTGGGCGGTATGGGAGTGCGACTGCGCGATCAGGCCGACTTCGGCGGCGTTGTCCGTCGACAGGATCAATTGTCGCCTGGCGTCAGCCGCCGCCAGCGCCGCCGGGATGGCACCTCTGACCGCGCGCAGTGCGCCAGACAGCGCGAGCTCGCCAAGAAACTCGTAGCGTGCCAACGGTGCGAGGGGCAATTGCTCGGAGGCGGCGAGGATCGCCAGCGCTATCGGCAGATCGTAACGCCCGCCTTCTTTCGGCAGATCGGCGGGCGCCAAATTGACAGTGATGCGCCGGGCGGGAAAGGTGAAACCGCTGTTGATCAGGGCGCTGCGCACCCGATCGCGCGCCTCTTTTACCGTGGTTTCCGGCAGGCCGACCAGCGTCAGGCCGGGCAGGCCATTGCTGATATGCACCTCCACCGTCACGGAAGGGGCCTGAACGCCGATGATGGCGCGGCTATAGATTAACGCCAGTGACATATCGCTCTCCTTGCTGAGGACGACATGATGCGTGATTCATTCTGGCATTGCGCGGCGTTATTAGTGGTTTTTCTAGGGGTTTCGCAGCGTAATTGCTCATTTTCATCGAAGTAAATGAGATTGTGCGAGCCGCCTCGCATCCTGCGGCAATACCCATTAACAATTCGCTGAAGGCTGCAACACATTAGCGGCCCATACACATTGCAATCATAGGGTTAACGGGTGTATTTAACAATTGATTAAAAGAAAAATCACTTCTTTAACAAGCCCCGACCGCCGCCGCATTCTGCCCGGCAGCCGCTAAACCTCCTGACTTCGTACTCTACGGTAGGGATAACACTATGTTTGGTTGGACCCCGCTGCAACGCAACGCGGCAATCGCCAGCTTTTCAAGCTGGACGCTCGACGCTTTCGATTTTTTCGTGCTGGTATTCTTACTCAGCGACATCGCGCAGTCCTTTCACGTCGGTCTGGAACAAGTCACGTTGGCGATTCTGCTCACGCTGGCGGTGCGCCCGATTGGCGCGCTGATCTTCGGGCGTGCGGCGGAAAAATATGGCCGCAAGCCGATCCTGATGTTGAATATCGTCTTTTTCTCGGTGTTTGAGCTGCTCTCTGCCGCCGCGCCCTCGCTGACGGTCTTCTTGCTGTTGCGGGTGTTGTACGGTGTTGCGATGGGCGGCATTTGGGGCGTGGCGTCATCGTTGGCGATGGAAACCATACCGGACCGCTCACGCGGCCTGATGTCGGGTATTTTCCAGGCCGGCTATCCGTTTGGTTATCTGCTGGCGGCGGTGGTGTACGGCCTGCTGTTCGAAACGGTCGGCTGGCGCGGTATGTTCGTCATCGGCGCGGCGCCGATCCTGCTGCTGCCGTTTATTTATTATTGCGTGCAGGAGTCGCCGGTATGGCTGGCGGCGCGTGAACGCAAAGAGAGCACCGCCTTGCTGCCGGTGTTGAAGAGCCACTGGAAGCTGTGCTGCTATCTGGTGCTGCTGATGGCGGCGTTCAATTTCTTCTCCCACGGTACGCAGGATCTGTATCCGGTGTTTCTGAAAGTTCAGCACGGTTTCGACCCTAAAACCGTCAGTATCATCGCCATTAGCTACAATATCGCGTCAATTATCGGTGGTGTTTTCTTCGGTTCGTTGTCAGAAAAGTTCGGCCGAAAAAAAGCGATCATCATTGCCGCGCTGTTGGCGCTGCCGGTGATCCCGCTGTGGGCGTTTTCCAGCGGTTCGCTGATGTTGGGGATCGGCGCTTTCCTGATGCAGTTCATGGTTCAGGGCGCCTGGGGCGTGGTGCCGACCTATCTGACCGAGTTGGTGCCGGCCAACACCCGCGCGGTGCTGCCGGGGTTCGTGTACCAGCTGGGTAACCTGATCGCCTCGGTCAACGCCACGCTGCAAGCCACCATCGCCGAGCATCATGGGCATAATTACGGTCTGGCGATGGCGATCGTCGCCGGTACGGTGGCGGTGGCGATCGCCCTGTTGGTGTTCTTCGGCAAGGATACGCGCGGCCAGGCGATCACCGACGCGGTAGAAAATCCGGGTATGCGCGCCAACGTGTGAAAGAGGGGCGATTCGCGTGAGGTATGACCAGATTGCGCCGAATAATAACGCAAAAAAAGTGTTGTCATGTCGCGCGCGGCTGTGGTACCTCTGTAAGCATTAGTTCTGAATGAGCACAGTGAACAAACCCATTATGAAAGCCTTTGCCCAAGTGATTAGCCTAGTCGTGATTAGCGTGGTGGTGATTATTATCCCACCGTGCGGGGCTGCACTTGGACGAAGAAAGGCTTAGCAAACAAGCCGGAATCGCAAGAGAACCCCCGCACCGTCAGGTCCGGGGGTTTTTTATTGGCAAGAGAAAAGTGGAGCAAGGGGCAGAGCATGAAAAGCAGAACAAAATCCTGCAGTTGTCGAAGAAAGGCGGGGAAATAACTATGAATGGCGCTCAGTGGGTAGTTCAAGCGTTGCGTGCGCAGGGTGTGGATACCGTATTCGGCTATCCGGGCGGGGCAATCATGCCGGTGTACGATGCGTTGTATGACGGCGGCGTGGAACACCTGCTGTGCCGCCATGAACAGGGTGCCGCCATGGCCGCCATCGGCTACGCCCGCGCCACCGGCAAAGTCGGCGTTTGCATCGCCACTTCCGGCCCCGGCGCCACCAACCTGATCACCGGCCTGGCTGATGCGCTGCTCGATTCCGTTCCTGTTGTCGCCATCACCGGCCAGGTGGGTTCTGCGCTGATCGGCACCGATGCCTTTCAGGAGATCGATGTTCTCGGCCTGTCTCTGGCCTGCACCAAGCACAGCTTCCTGGTGGAGTCGCTGGACGCCTTGCCGGGCATCATGGCGGAAGCGTTCGCCATCGCCGCAGGCGGCCGCCCCGGCCCGGTGCTGATCGATATCCCGAAAGACATCCAGCTGGCGCAGGGGGACTTGCACCCGCATCTGATGCCGGTTGACGAAGCGCCGGCGTTCCCGGCGGCGGCGTTGGCCGAGGCGGCCGCGCTGCTGGCGCAGGCGCACAAACCGATGCTGTACGTCGGCGGCGGCGTGGGCATGGCGCAGGCGGTGCCGGCGCTGCGTGAATTTATCGCGGTGACCCGCATGCCGAACGTCGCCACCCTGAAGGGGCTGGGCGCGCCGGACGCGCAAGACCCGCTGTATCTCGGCATGTTGGGCATGCATGGCGCCAAGGCCGCCAACCTGGCGGTGCAGGAGTGCGATCTGCTGATCGCCGTCGGCGCGCGTTTCGATGATCGCGTGACCGGCAAACTGAACGCCTTCGCGCCGTACGCCAAAGTGATCCACATGGATATCGACCCGGCGGAAATGAGCAAGCTGCGCCAGGCGCATGTGGCCCTGCAGGGCGATCTGAAAGCATTGCTGCCGGCGTTGCAGCGCCCGCTGGACATCGCCGCCTGGCAGCAGCAGGTGACGGCGCTGAAAGCCGAGCACGCCTGCCGCTACGATCACCCCGGCCAGCCGATCTACGCGCCGCTGTTCTTGCGCCAGCTGTCTGACCGCAAGCCGGCCAACAGCGTAGTGACCACCGACGTCGGTCAGCACCAGATGTGGAGCGCGCAGCACATGACGTTCGAGCGTCCGGAGAATTTCATCACCTCCAGCGGCCTCGGCACCATGGGATTCGGCGTGCCGGCCGCGGTAGGCGCTCAGATTGCCCGCCCGCAAGATACGGTGATCTGCGTCTCGGGCGATGGCTCCTTCATGATGAACGTGCAGGAACTGGGCACCATCAAGCGCAAGCAGCTGCCGCTTAAGATCGTGCTGCTGGACAACCAGCGCCTCGGGATGGTGCGTCAATGGCAGCAGCTGTTCTTCGACGGCCGCTACAGCGAAACCAACCTGTCCGATAACCCCGACTTCCTGATGTTGGCCGCCGCCTTCGGCATTCCCGGCCAGCGCATCAGCCGCAAGGATCAGGTGGAGGGCGCCCTCGAGGCGCTGTTCAACACCGAAGGCCCTTATCTGCTGCAGGTCTCTATCGACGAACTCGAAAACGTCTGGCCGCTGGTGCCGCCGGGCGCCGGCAACGAAACCATGTTGGAGGAAATATCATGATGCAGCATCAACTCTCGATCCAGGCGCGTTTTCGCCCCGAAATGTTAGAGCGCGTATTGCGGGTCGTGCGTCATCGCGGCTTTCAGGTTTGTGCTATGAATATGGTTTCCCCGGCCAACGCCGACAGCATCAATATCGAATTGACCGTTGCCAGCCCGCGCCCGGTTGCCTTGTTGTCATCTCAATTAAGTAAACTGATGGACGTCTCCTGCGTCGAGATCCAGCAGCCAACATCACAACAAATACGCGCCTGAGGCGCCGAGAAGGATAAATAACAATGACTAAGAAAGCCGATTACATTTGGTTCAATGGTGAGATGGTTCCTTGGGCCGAGGCCAAAGTGCACGTGATGTCGCACGCGTTGCATTACGGCACGTCGGTATTTGAAGGGGTGCGCTGCTACGACTCGCACTTGGGGCCGGTGGTGTTTCGCCATCGCGAGCATATGCAGCGCCTGCATGACTCGGCGAAAATCTACCGCATGCCGGTTTCGCAAAGCGTCGACGAACTGATGGAAGCCTGTCGCGCCACGCTGCGCAAGAACAATCTGGTCAGCGCCTACATTCGCCCGCTGGTGTTCGTCGGCGATGTCGGCATGGGCGTCAACCCGCCGGCCGGTTATAAAACGGACGTGATTATCGCGGCGTTTCCTTGGGGCGCTTACCTGGGTGAAGAGGCGCTGGAGCAAGGCATCGATGCGATGGTCTCCTCCTGGCACCGCGCCGCGCCGAACACCATCCCGACCGCGGCCAAAGCCGGCGGCAACTATCTTTCCTCTCTGCTGGTGGGCAGCGAAGCGCGCCGCCACGGCTATCAGGAAGGCATCGCGCTTGACGTGCACGGCTACATTTCCGAAGGGGCGGGCGAGAACCTGTTCCAGGTGAAAGACGGCGTGATTTACACCCCGCCGTTCACCTCGTCGGCGCTGCCGGGCATCACCCGCGACGCGATCATCAAGCTGGCGAAAGACATGGGCTTCGAAGTGCGTGAGCAGGTGCTGTCGCGCGAATCGCTGTACCTGGCCGATGAGGTGTTCATGTCCGGCACCGCGGCGGAGATCACGCCGGTGCGAAGCGTGGACGGCATTCAGGTCGGTATCGGTAAACGTGGCCCGGTGACCAAACAGATCCAACAGGCGTTCTTCGGCCTGTTCACCGGCAAGACCGAAGACAAGTACGGTTGGCTGGATCCGGTAAACCCGTAACGACAAGGCTCGCCGCGCAGCGTGGCGGACGACAAGACAGACAAGATAAGAAATATCCAGGCGGTTCGTTCGCCGCCTGCCATAAATACATTTGGAGTGAAAAGAGCATGCCTAAGTACCGTTCCGCCACCACCACCCACGGCCGCAATATGGCGGGTGCCCGCGCATTGTGGCGCGCGACCGGGATGACCGACGCCGATTTCGGCAAGCCGATCATCGCCGTGGTCAACTCCTTTACCCAGTTCGTGCCTGGTCATGTGCATCTGCGCGATCTGGGCAAATTGGTCGCCGAACAGATCGAAGCCTCCGGCGGCGTGGCCAAAGAGTTCAACACCATCGCGGTGGATGACGGCATCGCCATGGGCCACGGCGGCATGCTCTATTCCCTGCCGTCGCGCGAGCTGATCGCCGACTCGGTCGAATACATGGTGAACGCCCACTGCGCCGATGCGATGGTGTGCATCTCCAACTGCGACAAGATCACCCCGGGCATGCTGATGGCGGCGTTGCGCCTGAACATTCCGGTGATCTTCGTCTCCGGCGGTCCGATGGAAGCCGGCAAGACCAAACTCTCCAACCAGATCATCAAGCTGGATCTGGTGGACGCGATGATCCAGGGCGCGAACCCGAACGTCAGCGACGCCGACAGCGAGCAGATCGAACGTTCCGCCTGCCCGACCTGCGGCTCTTGCTCCGGCATGTTCACCGCCAACTCGATGAACTGCCTGACCGAAGCGCTGGGCCTGTCGCAGCCGGGCAACGGTTCGCTGCTGGCCACCCACGCCGATCGCAAAGAGCTGTTCCTCAACGCCGGCAAGCGCATCGTCGAGCTGACCAAACGCTATTACGAGCAGGACGACGAGAGCGCGCTGCCGCGCAATATCGCCAACAAGGCGGCATTTGAAAACGCCATGACGCTGGACATCGCCATGGGCGGCTCGACCAATACCGTGCTGCACCTGCTGGCTTCGGCGCAGGAAGGCGAGGTGGACTTCACCATGGAGGACATCGATCGCCTGTCGCGCAAAGTGCCGCACCTGTGCAAGGTGGCGCCGAGCACGCAGAAATATCACATGGAAGACGTGCACCGCGCCGGTGGGGTGATCGGCATCCTCGGCGAGCTGGATCGCGCCGGCTTGCTGAACCGCGAGGTGAACAACGTGCTGGGGCTGACCCTGCCGCAGACGCTGGAAGCCTACGACGTGATGCTGACCCGCGACGAAAGCGTCAAGAAAATGTACTCCGCCGGACCGGCCGGTATCCGCACCACGCAGGCATTCTCTCAGGACTGCCGTTGGGATTCGCTGGACACCGACCGCAAGGAAGGCTGCATCCGCACCCGCGAGCACGCCTACAGTCAGGACGGCGGATTGGCGGTGCTGTACGGCAACCTGGCGGAAAACGGCTGCATCGTCAAAACCGCCGGCGTGGATAAAGAAATCCTCACCTTCCGCGGCCCGGCCAAAGTCTATGAAAGCCAGGATGAGGCGGTAGACGCCATCCTCGGCGGCAAAGTGGTGGCGGGCGACGTGGTCGTTATCCGTTACGAAGGGCCGAAAGGCGGCCCGGGCATGCAGGAAATGCTTTATCCAACCACTTACCTGAAATCGATGGGGCTGGGCAAGGCGTGTGCGCTGATCACCGACGGGCGTTTCTCCGGCGGCACCTCCGGGTTGTCCATTGGCCACGCCTCGCCGGAGGCGGCCAGCGGCGGCCTGATCGCCCTGGTGCAGGACGGCGACATGATCGCAATCGACATTCCTCATCGCGGCATCCAGCTGGATGTCAGCGAGCAGGAGCTGGCGGCGCGGCATGAGGCGGAACTGGCGCGTGGCGACGCGGCCTGGACGCCGAAAAATCGTGAGCGTCAGGTGTCCTTCGCGCTGCGCGCCTACGCCTCGTTGGCCACCAGCGCCGATAAAGGCGCGGTGCGCGACAAGAGCAAACTGGGGGGATAAGCAGCATGGCGGTCTCTCAACCCCTACCCAGCGCCCCCTGCGGCGCGGAATATCTGCGAGCGGTACTGCGCTCGCCGGTTTACGAGGTGGCGCAAGTCACCCCGTTGCAGGCCATGAGCAAAATCTCTTCGCGCCTCGGCAACACCATTTTGGTGAAGCGCGAAGATCGCCAACCGGTGCACAGCTTCAAGCTGCGCGGGGCCTATGCGATGATCGCCGGGCTGGACGAAGAGCAGAAGGCGCGCGGCGTCGTGACGGCTTCGGCCGGCAACCACGCGCAGGGCGTCGCCTTCTCCGGTAAACGGCTGGGGATCAAAACGCTGATCGTGATGCCGGTGTCCACTGCGGACATCAAGGTGGATGCGGTGCGCGGTTTCGGCGGCGAAGTGTTGCTGCACGGCGCCAATTTCGACGAGGCCAAGGCGAAGGCGATTGAACTTTCCCAACAGCAGGGCATGACCTTCGTGCCGCCGTTCGATCACCCGACGGTGATCGCCGGGCAGGGCACGCTGGCGATGGAGCTGCTGCAGCAAGACGCGCATCTGGATCGGGTTTTCGTGCCGGTCGGCGGCGGCGGCCTGGCCGCCGGGGTGGCGGTGCTGATCAAACAGCTGATGCCGCAGATCAAAGTGATCGGCGTCGAGGCGGAAGACTCCGCCTGTCTGCGCGCTGCGCTGGATGCCGGCCATCCGGTGGATCTGGCGCGCGTCGGGCTGTTCGCCGAAGGCGTGGCGGTGAAACGCATCGGCGACGAAACGTTCCGCCTGTGCCGTGAGTATCTGGACGACGTGATCACCGTGGACAGCGACGCCATCTGCGCGGCGGTCAAAGATCTGTTCGAGGACGTGCGTGCCATCGCCGAACCTTCCGGCGCGCTGGCGCTGGCGGGGCTGAAAAAGTACGTCCAGCAGCACAACATTCAGGGCGAGCGTCTGGCGCACGTGCTGTCCGGCGCCAACCTCAACTTCCACGGGCTGCGTTACGTTTCCGAGCGCTGCGAACTGGGCGAACAGCGCGAAGCGCTGCTGGCGGTGACCATTCCGGAACAGCAGGGCAGCTTCCTCAAGTTCTGCCAGCTGCTGGGCGGGCGCTCGGTGACCGAATTCAACTACCGCTACGCCGATGCCGACAACGCCTGCATTTTCGTCGGCGTGCGGCTGACGCGCGGCCACGCCGAACGGCGGGAGATCATCGACGAACTCAACGCCGACGGTTACCAGGTGGTGGATCTGTCGGACGACGAGATGGCTAAACTGCACGTGCGCTACATGGTGGGCGGGCGTCCGTCGAAGCCGCTGCGCGAGAGGCTGTACAGCTTTGAGTTTCCGGAGTCGCCGGGCGCGCTGCTGAAGTTCCTGCAAACGCTGGGCACACACTGGAACATCTCGCTGTTCCACTATCGCAGTCACGGCACCGACTTCGGCCGGGTGCTGGCGGCCTTCGAACTGGCGCAAAGCGAGCCGGAATTCGAGCGGCACCTGCAGGCGCTGGGCTACGATTGCCACGACGAAACCGACAACCCGGCGTTCCGCTTCTTTTTGCAGGGGTGAGCCGGATTGATAAGCAACCGTGACGCGTTAGTCAGTTTATAGGTTGCATGGTTGTGATTTTGTCGTGCATTTTTATACTGCCAAGACTTCTGACGTATAGGGATGCACGACAATGAAAACCGCTTTTTCTACGCCGTTCGGTTCTCCCGAAGACGATTTGACCAACGCCGAATTTGCCCGCTTGTTGGGCAATGCCGGGGTACAAGAGTTCTATCGCGATATTAATCTGCAAGCCTTGCAGGACTCGCTGGACTGTAGCCTCGCGTTTCATGGCGTGGGAATTATTTTTTCCGACGGGCAAAACTCATTTTTAGTCCGCCCGACGCAGCACACCGGTTATTCGAACGCTTCGCAGGTCACCCACGTGGTCATCAGCAAAACGGTGGCTCATACCTCGCGCGTTGCCGCGACCAATACGCTGTCGGAAGCGTTGAGCAAACCCAGCGTCAGCAAAGAGTTGGCCTCGGCCGCGCTGTCGTGCGGAACGCTGCTGGTATCGGTATTTTTACTGGCGTCGGGCAGCGTCGCCGTGCCGTTCACCGGCGGCACCAGCTCTGCGGTGGCTTATCTGGGCTATGCCGGCATGGCCGCCAGCGCGCTGCAGTGCGGCAATGGGCTATACCGCGTCAACAAGCTTTATGACGGGAAAGGCGATGAATTGGCGCAGCTCGACTCTGAGCAGTGGTATATCGCCACCAGCACCGTACTCGATGTGATCTCGCTGGCCAGCGCGGGGGCCGCCCTGAAGGAAGCGACGATGACCTACCGCGCCATGCGCCGCATTTCGGCGCGCAAGGCGACGGAATGGCTGAAAAGCATGCCCCGCAGCGAAAGGAAGCGGCTGACCGAAAACATCATTCGGGCGGAAAACCCGGGGATTTCCAATAACGTCTTGAAAGAGATGGTGAAGAACGGCTTATACCCGAAGCGCTATCCGACGGAAGCGATCCAAAACGGGCTGCGTCAGCAACTGCATTCGGCGCTCAATAACTCATTGACGTTCGTGGGCAGCGGCATCAGCGGCACCCTGTCTGCGCCGGTGAATGTGAAAACCACCGGGCAGTATTTTGTGGGCATTATGCAGAAATTGCCGTAGATGGTGAGGTAATGGCGGACTGGATGATTAAACGCCTGATTGTGCAGGGCCGGGAGATGGAAAGCCAAATCGCGGCGCGCGATCGCGCGCTTTTCGCAGGCGTGGATGCGCAGCTTGAGCAGCATTTCCTGACGCCGGGCCAGCGGCTGTCACCGCCGGGCGTCGGCAATGTCATGTTGCTGATGGTATGCCTGACGCTGGGGCTGGCGGGCGTGATGGGCCTGGCCACGGACGTGGCGGCCGCCTGGAGCGGCAAGACTTCCGCCGCCGTTCTCATGGGCAGCGGCGCGATCGTGGCGGTGTGGATGACGCTGATCCTGTTCCAACTGGTGCAGGGGAAAAACAGCGGGGTGGTATTGCTGCAATATTACCTTGGCATGCTTGGTCTGTGTTGCCTTGGCGCCGCGGCGGCGTGGGCGGCGGGCATGACCGGCATCGCCACCGTCGCCATGTTGCTGGGGGGCGCGGTGGGTGGTGCGCTATTCAGCAATCGGGCGGCGTTCTACCTGTATGTCGCTTATTTCCGCACGCGTCGGCGCGTGTTTATCAAACGCCGTTGGCAGAGGGAAGATCTGCGCAACACCCGATAAACCGTCAGAACGGAAAAACTTATGACGCAACCTTTCTCCGGCTTTAGCCAGCAGGGCCTGAATTTCCTGCAGCAGGTGCGGATCGAGAACGATAAGGCGTGGTTCGACGGCAACCGCGACATCTACGATCGCGAGCTGCTGGCGCCGTTTCGCGCGCTGGTGGAGCAGTTGGCTCCCGGCATGCTGGCGATCGATCCGCAGTTTGAGACTCGCCCGGCGATCGGCAAAACGCTGTCGCGCATTCATCGCGATACGCGCTTTTCTCACGACAAGTCGCGCTACCGCAGCCGCATGTGGCTGACGTTCAAGCGCCCGAGCAAAGACTGGAAAGATGCGCCGGTCTATTTTTTTGAACTGGGGCCGGACATGTTGCGCTATGGGCTCGGCTACTACAGCGCCAACAAGCCGACCATGGATCTGTTCCGCCATACGCTGAGGCAGCGGCCGCAGCCTTTCCTGGAGGTGGCGGCCTGCTGCCGGCCGCCGTTCGTGCTGGTGGGCGAAAGCTACAAGCGCCCGCTGGTGAAGGAGCAGGCGGCGGAGATCGCCACCTGGTACAACCGCAAGTCGTTTGCGGTGATGGTGACGGACAGCGAAGTGGAAAAGCTGTTCAACGCCGATCTGGCGCCGCTGCTGGCCGGGGCGTTTTTGCAGCTTGAGCCGCTCTACCACTGGCTGATGCAGGTAGAGACGATGAAGCAGATCGATCCGGCGGATCTGTAAACCTCGCGTCAGCGGGGATGCAGCAACCGCCAAAAGGCGTCGATCAGCGGATCGCTGAGGCGCTTTTTCTGGACGCAGACCCCTAGCTCGAAGGGTTCGACCATCGAGATGTTATCCAGCTGCGAGATGCGGTTGCGCACCGGCTCCGGGCTGTTGTCTACCACCACGCTCGGGATCAGCGCGATGCCGCAGCCCAGAGCGACCATCGACACGATGGCCTCGTGGCCGCCGACGGTGGCGTAAATCAGCGGATTGCTGATGCGGTGGCGGCGGAACCACAGCTCGATGCGTTTTCGCGAAGGGCCGTGCTCCGGCAGGATGAACGGGATCTCGGCCCAGTCGGGCTTGTCGGCAAACGCCTGGCTGCGTACCGCGCAGGGCAGCGCCGGTGCGATCAGCACCAGCGGGATTTCACCGATTTTGGTGAACGCCACGCTGGCGGGCAGCGTTTCCGGCCGGCCGGCGATGCCGAGATCGGCCTCGTTGGATTGCACCTTGTCGACCGCGTCGGCGGCGTCGCCGGTGGTCAGCTTAATTTCTACCAGCGGGTGCTGCGCGCGGAAGCGATCGAGGATCGGCGGCAGGTGGCTGTACGCCGCGGTCACCGAGCAGAACAGCCGCAGTTCGCCGCTCAGCGAAGGGCCGTGCTGGCCGAGCGAGTGCTTCAGCTGCTGATATTGCAGCAGCGTTTGCTGGGCGAATTCTTTCAGCTGTTCGCCGGCGTCGGTGAGCTGCACGGTGCGGTTATCGCGCAGGAACAGCGGCTGCCCGAGGATCTCTTCCAGCCGCTGGATCTGGCGGGAGAGCGTCGACGGGCTGACGTGCATCGCCTTGGCGGTGCGCCCGAAGTGATGGCTTTCGGCCAGATGCAGGAACAGCTTTAAATCACGTAAATCCATATCGATACGCTCGCAGTGAGAGTGTTGCAAAAATTGCAATATCACGTTCTCAATATATCAATTTAAGCAACGCATTTCCTGTTATACATTGAGTTTAACGAATCTCCGCACAGACAGGGCGGGGAATGAAAATAACAATGCAAGACAACATCAAACCGGAGTACCACCATGGCTAACTATTTCAACACATTGAACCTGCGTCAGCAGCTGGCGCAATTGGGTAAATGCCGCTTTATGGCGCGCGACGAATTTGCTGACGAAGCCGGCTACCTGAAAGGTAAAAAAGTGGTGATTGTCGGCTGTGGCGCCCAGGGCCTGAACCAGGGGCTGAACATGCGCGACTCCGGCCTGGATGTCGCCTATGCCCTGCGCAAAGAAGCGATCGACGAAAAGCGCGCTTCCTGGCGCAAGGCGACCGAAAACGGTTTTAAGGTCGGCACCTATGAAGATTTGATCCCGCAGGCGGATCTGGTGGTTAACCTGACCCCGGACAAGCAGCACTCTTCCGTGGTGCGTGCGGTGCAGCCGCTGATGAAAGACGGCGCGGCGCTGGGGTATTCCCACGGCTTCAACATCGTTGAAGTGGGCGAGCAGGTGCGCAAAGACATCACCGTGGTGATGGTCGCGCCGAAGTGCCCGGGCACCGAAGTGCGCGAAGAGTACAAGCGCGGCTTCGGCGTGCCGACCCTGATTGCGGTTCACCCGGAAAACGATCCGAAAGGCGAAGGCATGGCGATCGCCAAAGCCTGGGCGGCGGCGACCGGCGGCCACCGCGCCGGCGTGCTGGAATCCTCCTTCGTCGCTGAAGTGAAATCTGACCTGATGGGTGAGCAGACCATTCTGTGCGGCATGCTGCAGGCGGGTTCGCTGCTGTGCTTCGACAAGCTGGTTGCTGAAGGCGCCGATCCGGCTTACGCCGAGAAACTGATTCAGTTCGGCTGGGAAACCATCACCGAAGCGCTGAAGCAGGGGGGCATCACCCTGATGATGGATCGCCTGTCCAACCCGGCCAAGCTGCGTGCCTATGCGCTGTCCGAACAGCTGAAAACCATCATGGCGCCGCTGTTCCAGAAGCACATGGACGACATCATTTCCGGCGCCTTCTCCAGCGGCATGATGGCCGACTGGGCGGAAGACGACGTGAAACTGCTGACCTGGCGCGAAGAGACCGGCAAAACCGCGTTCGAGAATGCGCCGCAGTTTGAAGGCAAGATCAGCGAGCAAGAGTACTTCGATCATGGCGTGCTGATGGTGGCGATGGTGAAAGCGGGCGTTGAGCTGGCGTTCGAAACCATGGTCGATGCCGGCATCATTGAAGAGTCGGCTTACTACGAGTCGCTGCACGAGCTGCCGTTGATCGCCAACACCATTGCGCGTAAGCGTCTGTATGAAATGAACGTGGTCATCTCCGATACCGCGGAGTACGGCAACTACCTGTTCGCCAACGCAGCGGTGCCGTTGCTGAAGGACTTCATGACCACCCTGCAGGCGGGCGATTTGGGCAAAGCCGTGGCGGGTACGGCGGTGGACAACGCGCAGCTGCGCGACGTGAACGAAGCGGTGCGCAGCCACCCAATCGAAACCGTCGGCCGCAAGCTGCGTGGCTACATGACCGACATGAAACGTATCGCCGTTGCGGGCTGATTTTCCGCAAGATAAAAAACAAAAGCCGGCTGCAATGCCGGCTTTTTTATGCCTGCGGCGGCGCGATCAGTTGCCGTTCAAGGCCGCGCCGGATCGCGTGTTTGGCGTTGGCGACCCCCAGCTTACGCACCGCATTGCCGATGTGAAACTTCACCGTGCCGGTTTTGATCCCCAGGATCAGCGCGATCTCATTATAGGTTTTGCCCTGGCTGGCCCAATAGAGAATTTCCCCTTCGCGCGGCGAGAGCCGATCCTTTCGGCCAGCCTCGGCGCTGGCCAACGCAAACGCGTGCTGGTGGGTATCGACCAAGACCATCTGCAGGCTGGCCCTTTCTTCCTCCATTAGCTGCCGCAGTTCGGCGTCATCGGCCGCCGTCGCGCTGATCGACAAGATCGCCAGATTGTTGTCGTGATCGTGCAAAACAAAGCTGCAACCGTGCACGATGTCGTACTCCCGCGCCTGGCTGAAGATCTTCCGGTAATGCCGATCCTCGGTGGTGAGGGCGGTGTCGTGCCACATAAAGGGCGCACAGCGGTTATGGGCGGCGCGCACGACGGGATCGATGCGCTGATAGCGATTGGCACTGTAGATGTCCAGCCATTCTTGCGGATAGCTCGATACCAGCAGATGGCGGTCGGGATGGTGTTTATTGAAGGTCAGGTAAGCGTATTTGAATTGGCTGAAGGCCTGTAGCCGGCCATCAAGATGCAGTCTTGCGGCGACGGCGTTGGCGAATGTGACGGCCATCGGTAACCTCCCTGTCGTTCGGCGGCTCAGCCCGACCTGCACCAAAGTCCAGCTAGTCAGTGCGGCGGATTGAAATTTATACTCGGCTAATAAATTCAAAAAGACGGCAATGCCAAGACCCGAGCTTAGCAGCTCTGGGCGGAAATAAGCCAACGCCAGGGAAATTCTTTCAATCATCCTCTGATCAATGCTTCTGGGATCCATTGCGTGGGCGGCGGGGTGACTTCGCCGCCGCCTTATTGATTATGCGGGCATCATTGCTGCGGGAATGATGGCGCCGCGATGTTGGATCACCGTCGCAGCAAGCTGGTGGCCGCGCTGCGCCGCCTGCTGGGCACCGCCGCCGTTCAGGCGCACCGCCAGGTAGCCGGCGCTGAAAGAGTCGCCCGCCGCGGTGGTATCCACCACGCGCTCCGGCGGCAGCGCGATCGCCGGCACCTCAAGCCGCTCCCCCTCCACATTGAACACTAGACAGGCATCCGCGCCGCGTTTGATAACGATCTCGCCGACGCCGAGCGCCTGCGTGCGCGTCACTATCTGTTCAACCGGCTGCGCTCCCCACAGCAATTCTTCGTCATCCAGCGTCAAAAAGGCGATGTCGGTGCAGGCCAGCACCTCGCGGTAGGCCTGCTGCGTTTCCTCACGGCTTGGCCACAGGCGCGGGCGGTAGTTGTTGTCGAAGATCACCTTGCCGCCGTTGGCGCGACAGCGGCGCAGCAACGCCAGCAGCTTCGTGCGGTCGGCAGGCGCGAGGATCGCCAGGCTAATGCCGCTGAGGTACAGGTAATCGAACTGCGCCAGCCGCGCGCACAGTGCGTCGGCCTGCGGTCCAGCAAGCCAATAGCGGGCGGCGGCGTCATTGCGCCAATAGTAGAAAGTACGTTCGCCGGCGGCGTCGGTTTCGATCACGTACAGGCCCGGCAGCTTGTTGTCGAATTGCTGAATCAACCCGGTCTCGATCTTCTCCTGCCGCCAGGCTTGCAGCATCTCGCCGCTGAAGCTGTCGGTGCCGAGCGCAGTGACGTAATGCACCTGCAACGTCTGTTTCGGCATTTGGCGGGCGAGGTAGACGGCGGTGTTGAGGGTATCGCCGCCAAAGCCGCGCGTCAGCTGTGCGCCCTGCTGCGACAGCTCGATCATGCATTCGCCGATCACGGCGAGGTTTCGGATAGTCATCGTCAATAAGCCCTGGCTAAAGAAGAAGCAACAGCCACCAGTCTCCACGCAAGGCGGTAAGAGAGTCAATAAATTAAAACAGTGTTTTAATTTTTTATGATCGCGATCGGCCAACGCCAACAGGGTGAAGAGGAAAGCATGCGGCAATTCGTGCTTAAAGTTTTACGCGGCGTGGCCGATAAGTTGGGTAAAGAAACAGCGGCAGCGCTCTCACTTCCCCGCCACGGCGATAGTACCGATGATAACCAATCTGATCTCGGGTCTGCTGGCGCCCTGTTTTGCCCTCTATGCCTGCGCCAAATCGCGGCGCTACTGGCGGCAATGCCGGCGCTTGTATACCTTCCAGCCGATTTATCGCACCAGCGGCGCGCTGTTGGCGGTGGAACTGCTGACGGCGGTATATCACCCGAATGAGCCGGACAAGCGGCAATCCCCGGAACACTATTTTGCCTCGCTCGGCGTCGCCCAGCGTTTGCGGGTGGTTCAGGAACAGCTGGCGCTGTTGCAGCGCTGGCAGGCGTTGTTCACCCGCCATGCGGTGATGGTGTCGGTCAATATCGACGGCATCGCGCTGCAAGCATTACAGCGTCATAGCGCCTTGCAACGGCAGATCGCCGAGATGCCCTATCTGCGCTTCGAGCTGGTGGAGCACGCCGCAACGGCATCAAGCCGCCCGCTGCAGCAGATTGTCGGCGGCGAGCGGCTGTGGCTGGACGATTTCGGCAGCGGGCTGGCCAACTTCTCCGCCGTCGGCGCCTGGCGCTATCAATACATCAAGGTGGCGCGCGAATTGTTCACCTTGCTCAAACAGTCGGAAGAGGGCGTCCAGCTGCTCGGCACCCTGATCAAAATGATGAACCAGCACAGCGACGGGGTGATCGTCGAAGGCGTGGAAACCGAGCAGGAGTGGCGGCTGGTGCAGCGCTCCGGCGCGTTGGCCGCCCAGGGCTACTACCTTTCCCGTCCGGCGTGCTTTGAAACGCTGCACAGCGTGCCGACGCTGTTCGCCGCGCCCGGCGCGCCGGCGTGAACTCCGGCCTATCCTCAGCTAGGCTTAAACGGGGCTGCTAACTCCTTTTCCTTTCATTCGGCAGCCCGATTTATGCGCTGAGGGAGCCGCTATGACAAGAACAGGAAAGGTTTTCCGCTGGCTGGGCGGCATTGTGCTGCTGCTGATCGTCGCGCTGGCGATCTTCATCGCGACCTTCGACTGGAATCGACTCAAGCCCGCCATCAACGACAAAGTGTCGGCCGAACTGCGGCGACCGTTTGCCATTCGCGGCGATCTGGGCGTCGACTGGTCGCGCAATCCGGATGAGGGCGGTTGGCGCGCCTGGGTGCCCTGGCCGCATATTCACGCCGAAGACGTGTGGCTGGGTAATCCGAAAAACATGCCCGGCGACAGCATGGTGACGCTGCAGCGCGTCGACGCCAGCATCGCGCCGCTGGCGCTGCTGGGTAAAGAGCTGCTGATCCCGCGCATCTGGCTCAAGCGGCCGAATGCGTCGTTGCAACGTCTGGCCAACGGCGATAACAACTGGACGTTTGACCTGGCCGCCGACCAGGATCCCAAGCAGCCGCCTTCCGACTGGTCGTTCACCGTTCACGACATCGTGTTCGACAAGGGGCAGATCGCCTTTAAAGACGCCACGCTGAAGGCGGATTTTCGCGCCGTCATCGATCCGCTCGGCAAACCGTTGCCGTTCAGTGAAGTGACCGGCAAACAGGGCGGCGACAAGGCCGCCACCCCCGATTACGTTTTCGGCTGGCAGGTGAAAGGCAAATATAACGGCGAGCCGTTGAGCGGCAGCGGCAAGATTGGCGGCATGCTGTCGCTGCAGAGCGCCGATTTGCCCTTCCCGCTGCAGGCCGACGTGCGCTCCGGCAGCACCCGGGTGGTGGTCGCGGGCACCTTGTCCGATCCGCTGAACCTCGGCGGCCTGGACGTGCAGTTGAAGTTTTCCGGTGAAAGCCTGAGCAACCTCTATGGCCTGACCGGCGTGTTGTTGCCGAATACCCCGCCGTATGCGACCGATGGCCATCTGACCGCCCGACTGCATCAGCCGGGCGGCGCGGTGTTTGAATACCAGAAATTCGACGGAAAAATCGGCGATAGCGACATTCACGGCAGCTTGAAGTACGTTGCCGGTAAACCGCGGCCCACGCTGAGCGGCGCGGTGAACTCCCGGCAGCTGAGGTTGGCGGATCTGGCGCCGCTGATCGGCGCGGACTCCAACGCCGCCAAAGCCGGGCGCGGCGAAAAGAGCCGTCAGCCGGCGGATAAGGTGCTGCCGGTCGAACAGTTCGATACGCAAAGCTGGAGCAAGATGGATGCGGACGTGAAGTTTGCCGCCGCGCGCATTGAACGCGGCAGCGATTTGCCGCTGAGCGATCTGGCCACGCACCTGAAGCTGAACAATGGCGAACTGCGCCTGGATCCGCTGCGCTTCGGCATGGCGGGCGGCAGCCTGAACGCTGTCGTGCGCCTCGACGGCGGCAAAAAACCGATGCGCGGGCAGGTGGATATGCATGCACGCAAACTTCAGCTTAAACAGCTGTTGCCGAACGTGGAGGCGATGAAGCGCAGCCTCGGGCAGATGAATGGCGACGCCAGGCTGACGGGCAGCGGCAATTCGGTGGCCGAACTGCTGGCGACCAGCAATGGCGACCTGCGCCTGCTGATCAATAACGGGGTGATCAGCCGTAGCCTGATGGAGATCCTCGGTCTGAACGTCGGTAACTATCTGGTGGCGCAGCTGTTCGGTGACGACGTGGTGGGCATCAACTGCGCGGCGGCGGACGTCGGCATCCGCAGCGGCGTCGCCGCGCCGCGACTGTTTGTGTTCGACACCGAAAACGCGGTGATCAACATCACCGGCAACACCAACCTCGCCACCGAACGGCTGGATTTGTCCATCGATCCGGAAAGCAAGGGCATGCGCGTGCTGACCCTGCGATCGCCGCTGTACGTGAAAGGCACCTTCAAGCACCCGGACGCCGGGGTCAAAGCCGGGCCGCTGATCGCGCGCGGCGCGGCGGCGGTGGCGTTAGGGGCGGTGCTGACGCCGGCGGCGGCGCTGCTGGCACTGGTCTCGCCCAGTGAAGGCGGCGAGGAGAACCCGTGCGGGCAGATCCTGCGGGAGATGAAAGGCAAAAAATAATCAGGCGCGCGGCGGCGGCGTGAGCAGCCGGCAGTCGTGATCCTGGATCTCTTCCGCCGAGGCCAGGGTGAACGGCAGCAGGCTGCGCTCGGTTGCCAGCAGCAGGAAATCGCCGTCCGGCAGCGCGGTCATCGCCAGGCCGAAGCTGCCCATGCGCCCGTCGGCGCGCGGCAGGCCGGAGGCCAGCAGGCGGAAGGCGCCCTGTTGTTCCAGTTCAGCGGCGGTCACCCGCCGCCCCAGATAGTCATGCCCCAACAGGCCGCCGGGCAGCGGTTGCCATTGCTTGATGAAATGGGGGCCGATTTGCGCCAGCCGCTGTTTTACCGCCGGCAGCAGGCAGGAGATATGAATGTGCAGCTGGTTTTGCGTGCGGCCATATTCCGAATTGATCGCCAGGGAAATATCGCCGTCGTCGATCGGTTTGCCATAGCGTTCCGCCATCACGTGGCGCGCGCGCCAGGCCTGGGCGAAGAAATTCGGCGTGGCGGCGTCCAGCACCGCCGGGCTTTCGATACCGGTGATTTTGGCGCTGGGCATCAGCAGGTATTGCAGCGGTCCGTTGCGATCTTTAAACACCACGAAACCGGCCTGCACATCCACCTGCGCGCAGGGCGCCGGGTTGTCGTGCGCCTGCTGATTGGGCAGACATTGCTGGCTGACGATGCGCCACAGCGCATCGGGATGGTCGGGTTTCAACCCGTAAAAGAGCGCGATGGCGATAGCCGCCAGCAGCGCCACGCAGACAAATACCCCACGACGCAGAGACATCGGCCGATCCTGTTACCGAGAGAAACATTCAGCATAGCCCGGTTTTATGACAGGAAACGAACACCGCGTGCGGCCCCCCGCAGTGAGGGGGCCGTAGGGGATCACAGCGACTGATGGCGGGTTTCTTTCATCAGCAGCAGGGCCAGCAGCGTCAGCCCGGCCATCGCCGCCAGGTACATGCCGACGTAGAATAGCCCGTAGTGGGCCGCCAGCCAGGTGGCGATATAAGGCGCCACGGACGCGCCGAGGATCGACGCGACGTTGTAGGAGAACGAGGCGCCGGTATAGCGAACTTCGGTAGGGAACAGCTCCGGCAGCAGCGCGCCCATCGGGCCAAAGGTCAGCCCCATGATGCTCAGGCCGCACAGCAGGAAGCCCATAACCAGCGCCTGGTTGCCGGAACCCAGCAGGGTCGGGAACAGGAACGCGAAGCCGATCATCAGCAGGGTAATGGCGATCATGGTCTTGCGGCGGCCGAACGCGTCCGCCAGCAGACCGGCGATCGGCACCATCACGCCGAAACCGATCACCGCCACCATCAGCATCCACAGGAAGCTGTTGCGGGAGTAACCGAGCCCGAGCGGCTGCGGCGCGGTGCCGTAGGTCATCGAATATACCGTCATCAGATAAAACAGCGTGTAGGTCGCCAGCATGATGAAGGTGCCGAGGATGGTGGCTTTCAGATGCTTGCTCAGCAGCGTGCCGAGCGGCACTTTTACCTGTTTGCCGGCCTTGGCCACTTTGGCGAACACCGGCGTTTCATGCAGTGATACCCGCACGTACAGGCCAATCAGCACCAATGCGGCGGAGAGGATGAACGGCACGCGCCAGCCCCATTCCATAAATTGCTGGTCGCTCAGCAGCCATGAGAGCAGCAGGAAGGTGCCGTTGGCGAAGAAGAAACCGATAGGCGCCCCCAACTGGGGGAAAGAGCCGTACAGCGCGCGCTTTTTGGCCGGCGCGTTCTCCGTCGCCAGCAAGGCGGCGCCGCCCCATTCGCCGCCCAGCCCCAGCCCCTGCCCAAAGCGCGCCAGCGCCAGCAGGATAGGGGCAAAGATGCCGATGGTTTCATAGCTCGGCAGCAGGCCGATCAGCACGGTGGAAATCCCCATGGTCAGCAGCGAGGCGACCAGCGTCACCTTGCGCCCGACGCGATCGCCGAAGTGGCCGAACAGCGCAGAGCCGATAGGGCGCGCGACAAAGGCGACGGCGAAGGTGGCCAGCGACTGCAGCGTCGCGGTGGTCGGGTCGCCCTGCGGGAAGAAGATGTGCGGGAACACGATCACCGCGGCGGTGGCGTAGATGTAAAAGTCGAAGAACTCGATGGCGGTGCCGACCAGCGAGGCGACGATGACTTTCCCGCGAGAATTCACCGGTGTGGACGCGTCGTCGGCGTCGAGTGGGGGTGCGATGGTGGCTTGCATATCTATTTCTTATTGTTGGGGGGTAAAAATCCATCTTAGTGACAGCATTCCGCCTTTTCAACGCGGGAACTCTGGGCAGCGCCGCCGCTAACCGGTTAAAAAGACTAATGTTTTACCTGGCTTCTTTTCTGTAGCGTTAAACGTTGAGAAATGGGGTTCATGCAGAGGGAATGGCTGTAAAAACGGGAAAGAAAAGTGATTGGGTAGTTTGTTATGCTGGTTTTTCGAATACCATGCCGCATGATTTAGAGGGATTGACTGGTTTTATGTTTATTAACCAGAGGAAAGTGCCGGCGCGTGCGATAACACCGGCACGATTGCATGGCTTCAGCGTGTCGGCGGCTCGCGTTCAGGCAAGGCTTTGTCGCCTTGGTAGTCGGCCGTTGCGATCCAGGCGGCGCAAAACAGCGTCAGGCGGGCGAAGAAGTAGAAGAACGCCATCAGCCCGATCACCGAGCCGAAGGCCGCGCCGGAAGGCGATTTCGCCACCTGCGGCAGCGTCATCGTCATCACGAACTTGATCACCTCAAAGCCGATAGCCGCAAGCAAGGTGCCGCGCAGCAGCGCTTTTTTCTTCGGTTTGTGGCGCGGCAGCATCCAGAAAATCCACAGGAACAGCAGATAGTTGGCGAAAATCGAGATCGACAGTGCGATCGTCGTCAGCGCCGGCCGCAGCCATTCGATGCCGTCCAGCCCCAGCGCGTTGACGATCGCCGCCTGCGCCGACCCGGCGACCGAGGTCAGCGACAGCGTGATAATCAGCGCGACCACCAGGCCGGTCAGCGAGATGAAATCGCGGGTGTACTTGAAATAGATTTTCTCCTGATCCTGCGGATTGCGCTCCCAGACGTCACGTGACTGCGCGCGGATCGCTTCGCGCAGGTTGCCCATCCAACTGATGCCGGAATAGAGCGCCAGCGCCAGGCCGGTCAACCCCACGGTGGTGCGCTGCTGAATGGCGGTATTGACGGTGTTCTTCAGCGTGCTGGCCAGCGTCGGATCGCTGATGCTGCCGACGATCCGGTTGATCAAGCGGGCCAGCAGATCCGGGTTGGAAGCCAGCACGAAACCGGCGGCGGCGAACGACACCATCAGGATCGGGATCAGCGAGAGGAATGAAAAGTAGGTGATGGCGGCGCCGAACTGGCTGCCCAGCCGATCGTTAAAACGTTCGGCGGCGCGCAGCAGGTGCGCCACGCTCGGCCAGGCTTTGATGCGTTCAATCAGACGTGAAAAACCGCTGATGCGGCGGTCGAGCGTCTCATGGCCGGTCTTGATGGCGATAAGCGGCTTCGGTGGCGTGTCTTGTGCGGGCTCGCGGCGTTCCTGGTCTGGTCCTGTAGGCATTACTTCACGATTTCCTTAACGTTAAACGGCATGTATCAGCGTTGATTATAGCCAAAGCCCTGCGGCGTTTTGAGCGCCGGGGCGGCAAACGGTCAATTTCCGAGCTTAACGCGTTAGCGCCCTGCATGAAATGCCGGGGATGGCGCGATAGGTAAAATTCCTATGGAAACCCCGTGGCGCCTCGGTTTTTTTCACTTCTCTACCTCCAATTTTTATCTGTTTCGTCGGCGAGAAAGCGTTTACTCATGATGTGGCGTCGCGCTTTACCGCTCGCCGCTCCGCTGCAGCCGTAGGGGCTGGAACGGTCTTATCCGTCATCAACAGAAAAACTGGAAGGTCTTATGAAATTGCTTAATCACCCCACCTGTCGTCCGTTTACCGAAGCGGGCAATCTGTCGCAGATCTCCGCCTACTATGAAGAGGGGCGGCACATCATGTGGATGCTGCTGCGCGCTGCGCCACGCCCCTGCTTCAACCAGGCGTTGATTGAAGACATCATGACGCTGGCGCAGGCGGCGAAGGAGTCTTCGCTGCGGTTCGACTTCTGGGTCACCGGCTCGCTGGTGCCGAACATGTTCAACGTCGGTGGCGATCTGCAGTTCTTCGCCGAAGCGATCAAAAACCGCAAGCGCGAGGCGATGATGGCCTACGCGCGCGCCTGCATCGACTGCGTGCATGCGGCGGCGCGCGGTTTCGACACCGGCGCGGTCAGCATTGCGATGGTTGAAGGCAGCGCGCTGGGCGGCGGTTTTGAAGCGGCGCTGGCGCACCATTTCGTATTGGCGCAAAACAATGCGCGCATGGGGTTCCCGGAGATTGCGTTCAACCTGTTTCCCGGCATGGGGGGTTACTCGCTGGTGGCGCGCAAGGCGGGCATGCGCTTGGCCGAGGAGCTGATTTGGGGCGGCGAGTCGCACACCGCAGAGTGGTTCGAGAGTCGCGGGCTGGTAGACCAGCTGTTTCAGCCCGGCGATGCTTACCTGGCGACGCGCACCTTCATCGATACCATCCGGCCGAAGCTCAACGGCATGCGCGCCATGCTGCGGGCGCGTCAGCGCGTGTTGCAGCTGACGCGTTCCGAGCTGATGGACATTACCGAAGATTGGGTGCACTCGGCCTTTACCATTGAGGAAAAAGACCGTGCCTACATCGAGCGGCTGGTGATGTTGCAGGATCGCCATACCCTGAACCTGCGTCGTGCCGGCTAACGTTAACGCGCCCGCCTCATGCGGAGGGTGAGCGCGGGCGATAGGACTGCAGCCAATGCTCCAGCTGTTCCGGGAGCATTGGCCGCGCGAACAGAAAGCCCTGTTTTTCGTCCACGCCGACTTCGTCGAGGAAGTGGTTTTCGCTCTCGGTCTCCACTCCTTCGGCGATCACGCGGAAGGCCAACGCCTCCGCCGCCGCGACGATCGCGCGTACCAGCGATTGCGATACCGGATTGAAATTCACCCCGCGCACGAAGCTTTTATCCAGCTTGATGGCGTCCAGAGGAATACGTGCCAGCTGCGCCAGCGACGAATAGCCGGTGCCAAAGTCGTCGAGATGCACCTGCGCGCCCAGTTCGCGCAGCCGGGTGATCAGCGCGCGCGCGCGATTCTCGTCTTCAATCAGGCTGCTTTCGGTCAACTCGAAGTCCAGCAGACAGGGGGCCATGCGGTGACGGTGCAGCACCCCGAGCAGGTCGTTGACGATGCTGTCATCGGCCAGCTGACGGGCAGAGAGGTTGACCGCCACCCGCAGATTCAATCCCTGCTCTTGCCACTGCGCCGCCTGCCCGGCGGCGGTTTGCAGCACCCATTGGCCCAGCGGGCCGATCAGGCCGGACTCCTCGGCGTAGGAGATGAACTGCAGCGGTGGGATCAGGCCGCGCTCCGGCGAATCCCAGCGCACCAGCGCTTCCACGCTGTGCACTTCACCGCTGTGCGCGTCGATTTTAGGCTGGTAATACAGCACCAGCTGATTTTGCTCCAACCCTTTGCGCAGATTGGTGTCCAGCCACATGTACTCGGCGACGCGTTTGTTCATCTCCGGCGAGAAGACGGTATAGGTGCGTTTTCCGTGCTCCTTGGCGACGTACATGGCGGTATCGGCGCTGCGGATCAGGCTGTCGAGATCGTTGCCGTGCTCCGGGCACAGCGCGATGCCGATCGAACAGCCGGTATACACCTCAATCAGGCCGATGCGAAAAGGGGTCTTCAGCCTGTCGATAATGCGCTGCGCCAGCGTTTGCAGGCGCTCGCGATCGCTTTGTGGCGCCAGCACCAAGAATTCGTCGCCGCCGAGGCGGGCGAGCACTTGATCCGGGCTCAGGCAGCCGAGGATCGCCAGCGCGACCTCGACCAGCAGCCGATCGCCGAACATATGGCCGTAGGCGTCGTTGACCTTTTTGAAGTTGTCGAGATCGAGGTACACCAGGCCGAAACTCTCTTCGCCGCGCGTGGCGATGGCGTGATTGATCTTGTCTTGTATGGCGTTACGGTTCGGCAGGCCGGTGATGAGATCGGTGTTGGCCAGCACCCGTAGCCGCTCTTGCGCGCGGCGTTCTTCGGTGATGTCGGTACCGGAGCAGATCAGAAAGACTTCGTTTTTTCCGCTGCCGCTGTGCACGAATTTGTTGCGAAACAGGAACAGCCGTTCACCCTTGACCGTCTTTACCCAGCGTTCCACCTCATAGGACGAACCGTTGCGGAAGAAGCCGGCGATGTTGCGCCGCGAAGCGGCGGCTTCTTCCGGGCTCATAAACAGTTGGAAAACGTTTTTGCCGATCACCTCGTGTTCGTGCAGCCCGGTGTACTCCTCGCTCAGCCGGTTGAAGCGCTGGATGCGGCCGTGCTGATCGACGATCACGATCACCGAGTTGGCTTCGGACACCACCTGCTCGGCGAAGGAGAGGCCATGCACCAGGTCGCGCGCCACGGATTGGGTGTCGCTGAAGGCGGAAGCGGTGCCCGCCCATTCGAGGTTGTTGACGCGGCGCCCGACCAGATGCAGATGCAGCGGTTCACCGGCTAGCGTAATGGTCAGCTCAAGGCTGGCGGTCACGCCGGTCAGACGGCGGATTTTCGCCGCTTCCATGGCGCTGAGCGCCACCGCGACATGAGCTTTGCCCTTAATAGCGGACAGCTCCAGGGCATTGCTGTCAAACGCCAGCCGCCAGTGGGGGCTTTGGGTGCCGAAGTGAGCGCTAAGAAGCTCAGGGCCTTGGTCTGCGGGCATGACGATTCCTCAAAAGAGCACGGGCGGGCGGGCGGCACAGCGCCGGGCAGCCTGTTGGCCCGAAAGCGATCGCCGTACGCATCTGTGCATCATATAACAGGTTTTCACAGGCGGGGCGGGTGATGGAAACTATTATATAAGCAATGATTAGTTTTGCGGTGTAAACGTCGCCCGGCGGCCGCTTGCCTTAAAGTGTAGGAGAACATCGGATCGTGTGATGCTTAGTGATTTCCCCTGCTATCGGAAAACGGTTGATACAAGGTTGCCGTGCAGGTGAGTAAATTATAGCGGTGAGGGGAAAGCGGAAAAATAACTCCACCGGGGGGATTTTTGCCGAGAAATTGAAATTTCCATCAAATAAACGCCATCTTCATAGTTTTCTCATAATTGGTGAATAAATCCGATCCGGGTTTTAAAAAGTTTACACACCCTCGCATTACTTGAAATTTATCAGCCTATTATTATCTCCGACAACGAATGAGCCTGTTAACGTACAGCGCTCCTGATGAAGAAAATTTTTAAGGAAATGATTATGCGTAAATTGACGGCTTTATTTATTGCTTCCACGCTGGCCCTGGGTTCTGCTTCCGCGGCGTTCGCCGCCGATACGGCGACGGCCCCGGCGGCGGATGCGGCGCCGATGAAAATGATGCATCACAAGGGTGAAGGCAAAGGCGGCCCGTTCGCCGGGCTGAACCTGACCGAGCAGCAGCGCCAGCAGATGCGCGATATCATGAAAGAGTCGCACCAGAAGCGCGGGCCGGGCATGAAAGAGGAGCGCCAGGCGTTGCACAATCTGGTCGCTTCCGACAGCTTTGACGAAGCGAAGGCGAAGGCGCAAATTGACGCGATCGGCAAAGCGCAATCCGAACGCATGCTGGCACGCGCCAAAGCGGAAAATAAAATGTATAACCTGCTGACGCCTGAGCAGAAAAAACAATACAATGAGAATTATCAGAAACGCGAGCAAAAGATGATGGACCACATGAATAAAATGAAGGAGCAGATGCCCGCCGGTCAGTAATATCCGCTCGCGGTGAATAATAAAGGGCCAGGCTATTTGTCTGGCCCTTTTTATTGTAAGCCTTAAACCACCTCCTAAGGAGGTGGTGATTGAACCTGTGAGGCTCTAGCCTGAAGGAAACCCATGCCGGAATATTCCAGCTTACTCACCACAAGTAAGAAGGAAATCACCAACATGGGTTTATACAGGAGTTCATCACATGTGTTCTGGCGTTGCAAATACCACCTGGTTTGGACGCCAAAGTATCGATTTAAAATCCTCCGCGACAAGGTGGGCAAAGAGCTCTACCGAACAATTTATATCCTCTGCAACATGAAGGACTGTGAAGTTCTTGAGCTAAATATTCAGCCAGATCATGTGCATCTGGTCGTGATAGTCCCCCCGAAGCTATCGATTTCGACGTTGATGGGCGTCCTGAAAGGACGCAGTGCAATCCGGCTTTACAATCGTTTCCCACATATACGAAAGAAGTTGTGGGGCAATCATTTTTGGGCAAGGGGATACTTTGTCGATACGGTAGGGGTAAACGAAGAAATTATCAGGCGATACGTGAAGTATCAGGATAAGAAGGACCAAGAGATCGAACAGCAGATGGAGCTGTTGCAGGATTAACTCGAAAATGGCCCCCTTTTAGGGGGCGTCGTGTAAAGCCACCTCCTCAGGAGGTGGTCTTTTACTTGGCGTTATCACCGGCAGGTTCTGCAGTGAGTGATAATCATTCCCCGCCGACAATGCGCCGGAACTGTTCGGCAACGGCCTGTGCAAAGCGCGGGTCGTTAATATGATAAGGCGTTTTTATCAGCCGGCGTTTGTCGGTGGCGTATACCGTTTCTTCCAGCGCTTGCGTAAAGGCGGCCAGCGCCGCCGGATCCCAGAACGGTTGGCCGGGCGCATCCAAAGCCGATACGCCGCCCGCCGGGATAACGAAACGCACTTCGCCCGCGCAGGCGTTGATTTTTTCGCCCATCCAGCGCCCCATTAACGCATTCTCCCGAGCGCTGGTGCGCACCAGCGTCACTTGCGGGTTGTGATGGTGACGCAGACGGTTGGCATAGCGAGCCGGCACCGTATTCGGCGCGCCGAAGTTGATCATGTCTATCGCGCCGCAGGAGAGCACGCACGGGATGCCGGTACGCGCGATGGCACCGAAACGATCCGTATTGCAGGGCAGCACACCGCCAAACAGGTAATCGGCCACTTCGGTAGTGGTTAAATCGATGGCGCCGTGCAGTTGGCGATTATCGATCAGTTTTTCCAACGATCTGCCGCCGCTGCCGGTCGCATGAAACGTCAGACAATCCCATTGTGTTCCCAGTTCGGCAATCAACGCCTGAACGCAGGGCGTGGTGACGCCAAACGTCGTCAGGCCGATCGCGGGTTTGTTGTCGTGATAGTCGACGGCGGCGAAGTGCACTGCGCCGGCTATCTGGCGCGCTGCGTTGCTCAGCACCCGTCGCGAGATGCGGTTCAGGCCGGCGAGATCGGTGACCGAATACAGCATGTTGATATCGCTGGCGCCAACATAGGCGGAAACGTCTCCCGCCGCCATGCTCGAGACCATCACTTTCGGCAGGCCGATCGGCAGCTGCTGCATGGCCGGCGTGATGATGGCGGTGCCGCCGGAGCCGCCCAGGCCAAGCAAGGCGGCGATATCGCGGCGCGTCAGGATAAAACGTTCGAAAGCGGTCGCCATGGCGGCGATCGCCTGGCCGCGACTGGCGCAGAAGACCGCGTCGGCGCCCGCCGGATGGTGGCGTGCGACGTCCTCTGGACCGATATCGGCCGGGGAGTCAAACGGCAAGCGACGAGTGGAAAGATCGACGGTTCGCGTGGGTAAATTCAGGGCAGCGATCAGCCGCCGTACATACTCCAGCTCTTGTCCTTTCGTATCTGCTGTGGTAGCAATATAGACAAAATTTGAAGTGTCTTTCATGTATCTTCCTGGGGTTTTTCTAATTTTTATTTATAAATCATTTTGTTATGTTTTTTAGGGTGCCCTGGTGTTGGCGTTTAAATTAAATTGATTAATGTATTTATATAATGAGACGGCAGTATCATTTTTGCAAGGGCAGCTCAGTGCAAAATGGGACTCCTGTCTCATTTTTGAGCTTTTCAACGTGGCCGGCGTTTTGCCGGCAGCCAGTCGACAGAGGCGCATCCTCTGTTGCGCAAGCGTGTGCAGATGCATGAGGTTTATGTGCCGATAGATGCCTTTCCCACCCCGTTTGATCCTTCACTGACTTCCACCCGGGCAAAAACCTACCGTTTGTTGCTGGCCAGCGCGATGACGCTGTATGACGAAGGGGCGTTTCCTTCGATCACCGAACTGGCGGCGCATGCGCAGGTATCGCGTGCGACGGCCTACCGCTATTTTCCGACCCAGAGTGCGCTGATTAGCGCCGTGGTGGCGGAAAGCCTGGGGCCTATTCTGGAATGGCGCCCGCAAGACGATGACGCCCTGAAACGCATCCAGCAGTTGCTGACTTTCGCCTATCCTCAGATGGAGCGGCACGAGGGAGCATTGCGCGCGGCGCTGCAGCTCTCTTTGCAACAGTGGGCGCACGCGACGCCGGGCGAGAAATTCGTGCGCGGCAACCGCAAGCGTCTGTTGGCGCTGGCGGTGGAACCGCTGCAGGGCAAACTGCCGCCGGACTCTCTGCAGAGAGTGATTCATGCTTTCTCGCTGATTTACGGCTCGGAGGTGTTTCTGGTGCTGAAAGATATCTGGGGGCTGGAGCTTGAGAGCATTCAGGACGTCACGCAATGGATGGCCAAAGCCATTCTGCGTCAGGCGGAAGAGGACGCGACGAACTGCAAAAAAACATCAGCAGGATAATCCAATTTTTGCCGATGGCCGAGTGAAAAACCAGCATAATTCACTGAGTGAATATTGGCAAAATTTATAATTAAAAGTGATAAAAGACGCCTGTTAAGCACTTTTCAGGCGATCTCCCCTTCGATTTTGTCTGATTTATATCTTTATTTATCAATTTGTTAAATTTGACTCTCTCGCTTGCAAACGCCGCTTAGACATCGTGCAATATCATTGTCCTTTCTTATCGCTTCTCGCCTGATTCACCCCTGAAACATTCTCTCCTCCCGTTGAACTGCCGGATGACACATTAAGCGCACTTGAGATTGTTGTGCTTTATTTATTTGGTGTTACCAAACTGTTACACAAAAAATCTTATAAAACATTTGCAAACAACAACGGACGGTATCTGGGATGGAGAAGAAACGTAGAGGAGTCAAATCCGCTCGGGCGGCCTTCGGCTGGCCTGAAATCGGAGTTCATCGCGCACAATGGAGCGCGATGCTGATCTGCCTGACGGCGATTGGCGGGGCGCAGGCCTCCAGCTATATAGAGAACGGCCAGGCGGGCGATCCGGCCAGCTGGCGCAGCAGTGAGTTCAATGCGGAATGGGGGCTGGGGGCGATCCACGCCGACCAGGCCTACGCCGCCGGTTATACCGGAAAAGGCATCAAACTTGGCATTTTCGATCAGCCGGTTTACGCCAAGCACCCGGAGTTCGCCGGTGAGAATAAGGTGATCAATCTGGTTACCGAAGGCATCCGTGAATACACCGATCCCTATATTCCGGTGAAAAAAGGCGACGCTTTCCGCTATGACGGCACGCCGAGCGTGGATTCCGATGGCACGCTCGGTTCGCACGGCACCCACGTGGGCGGCATCGCCGCCGGCAGCCGAGACGGCGGCGCCATGCACGGCGTGGCGTTCAACGCGCAGATCATCAGCGCGGAGAACGGCGATCCCGGCCCGGAGGACGGCATCATCCTCGGCAACGACGGCGCGGTGTATAAGGCTGGTTGGGATGCGCTGGTGGCCAGCGGCGCGCGCATCATCAACAACAGCTGGGGCATCGGCATTACAGATAAATTCGCCAAGGGCGGTAAGAACCCGGCTTATCCGCATTTCACCGTTGACGATGCGCAAAAGCAGTTCGATCAGATTAAACAGATCCTCGGCACCAACCCCGGGGGCGCCTATCAGGGCGCGATCGACGCGGCCCGCAGCGGCGTGGTCACCATCTTCGCCGCCGGTAACGATTACAACCTGAACAATCCGGACGCCATGGCCGGCCTGGCCTATTTTGTGCCGGAGATTGCGCCGAACTGGCTGTCGGTCGCCAGCTTGCAGGATCCGACCAATACCGGCGATTACAGCATCAGCACCTTCTCTTCTCGCTGCGGTTATACCGCCAGCTTCTGCGTCTCGGCGCCGGGCACCCGGGTATACAGCTCGGTAATCGAAGGCACCAGCCTAGAGAATCTGACAACCGGCTACGCCAAATACAGCGGCACCTCGATGGCGGCGCCGCACGTGGCCGGCAGCGTCGCGGTGCTGATGGAGCGTTTCCCGTATCTGAGTGGCGCGCAGGTGGCGGAAGTGCTGAAAACCACTGCCACCGATATGGGCGCGCCGGGCATCGACGCGCTCTACGGTTGGGGGATGATCAACCTGGGCAAGGCCATCAACGGCCCGGGCATGTTGGTGACTGCCGAAGATATTCCTGCGGAGTTCCGTATTCCGGATCCGACGGGCGTGGCCTACGGCCCGACCCAGTTTGTGGTGGATCTGCCGGGCGTCGGCGCGGTGCTGGACAAGGGTAAACCGACCGAGCGCGTCTGCAGCGATGTGCTGTGCGGCCTGGATTTCTGGAGCAACGACATCTCCGGCCATGGCGGCCTGACCAAACAGGGCATCGGCACGTTGGTACTGACCGGTAACAACACCTATGCCGGCCCGACGCTGGTTAATCAGGGGCGGCTGGCGATCAACGGCTCGGTCACGTCGGATGTCAGCGTGCAGAACGGCGGCATCGTCGGCGGCAGCGGCACGGTCGGTTCGCTGACCGCCCGCCGTGGCGGCACCGTGGCGCCGGGCAACTCGATCGGTACCCTGAACGTGGCCGGCAACGTCAGCTTCGAGCCGGGTTCGCGCTATGCGGTGGAAGTGGGGCCGAACGGCCAGAGCGATCGGATCCAGAGCAGCGGAGCGGCGACGATTGGCGGCGGCGAGGTGGCGGTCACGCTGGAGAACAGCAGCAACCTGCTGACGCAAAGCGAGGTGCGCAGCCTGCTGGGCCAGCAGTACACCATCCTGAGCGCGCAGCAGGGGGTGAGCGGGCAGTTTGACGCGGTGGCACCGAACTACCTGTTCCTCGGCACCGGGCTGAGCTACCAGCCGAATGGGGTAACGCTGAGCGTCGGGCGCAACGGCACAAGCTTCGCCAGCGTGGCGCAGACGGCGAACGAGCGGGCGGTGGCGGCGGCGGCGGATGCGCTGGCGGCGGGCAACCCGGTGTACGAGAGCCTGCTCAGCAGCGGCTCGGCGGGCGAGGCGCGGCAGGCGTTCCGCCAGCTGTCGGGGCAAATCCATGCGGACATCGCGTCGGCGCTGGTGAACGACAGCCGCTACCTGCGTGAGGCGCTGAACGGGCGTCTGCGTCAGGCGGAAGGGCTGGCGAGCTCGTCGGCCATCAAGGCGGACGAGGACGGCGCCTGGGCGCAACTGCTGGGGGCGTGGGACCATGCATCGGGCGACGCCAACGCCACCGGCTATCAGGCCTCGACCTACGGGGTGCTGGTGGGGCTGGACTCGGCGGCGGCGGCCGACTGGCGGCTGGGGGTGGCGACCGGCTACACCCGCACCTCGCTGCACGGCGGGTACGGGTCGAAGGCGGACAGCGACAACTACCACCTGGCGGCGTACGGCGACAAGCAGTTTGGCGCGCTGGCGCTGCGCGGCGGGGCGGGCTACACCTGGCACCGCATCGACACCAAACGGTCGGTGAACTACGGGATGCAGTCGGACCGCGACACGGCGAAGTACAGCGCGCGCACCGAGCAGCTGTTCGCGGAAGCGGGTTACAGCGTGAAGGGTGAGTGGCTGAACCTGGAGCCGTTCGTCAACCTGGCGTACGTGAACTTTGAAAACAACGGCATCGCGGAAAGCGGCGGCGCAGCGGCGCTGCGCGGCGACAAGCAGCATACCGACGCGACGGTGTCGACGCTGGGAGTGCGTGCGGACACTGAGTGGCAGGTGAGCCCAGGCACGACGGTGGCGCTGCGCAGCGAGCTGGGGTGGCAACACCAGTACGGCGGGCTGGAGCGTGGCACCGGGCTGCGGTTCAACGGCGGCAACGCGCCGTTCGTGGTGGACAGCGTGCCGGTGTCGCGCGACGGGATGGTGCTGAAGGCGGGGGCGGAAGTGGCGGTGAACGAGAACGCCACGCTGTCGCTGGGCTACGGCGGGCTGCTGTCGCAGAACCACCAGGACAACAGCGTCAACGCCGGCTTCACCTGGCGCTTCTAAGCAACATCGACTCAATCCTTGTACGGGAACCGTCTGCGGGCGGTTCCTTTTTCACATCCTGCTAATGAGAACCCGGCGCACCTGGGGCGTCGGCCAATAACAAGCAAAAGGTAAGGAAATGACAACAACAATGGGTTTTGATAGCAAAGGAAACGCTCGTCGCTCGCCATGGCGGCTGAACGCGCTGGTCTGCTGCATGGCGCTGGCGGGGTATGCGCAGGCGGCGCCGCACGAGGTGAATGGCCAAGCCGGCGATCCGGCCAGCTGGCGCAGCGCCGAATTCAACGCCAACTGGGGGCTGGGGGCGATCCACGCCGATGAGGCCTACGCCGCCGGCTACACCGGCAAAGGGCAAAAGGTGGGCATTTTCGATACCCCGGTCAACCGCCATCCCGAGTTCGCCGGCGACGGCAAACTGATCAACGTCGTTACCGAAGGCTACCGCGCCTATACCGATCCGCACCGGCCGGGGATTAACGCCGGCGATCGCTTTTACTTCGACGGCACCTTCCACTTCTACAGCGGCTCGCAGGGCATGCTGAGCAATCACGGGGTGCACGTCGCGGGCATCAGCGCGGCGAACCGCGACGGCGTCGGCATGCACGGCGTGGCCTTCGATTCGCAGGTGATCAGCGTCGATAACGACAACGACGGCCCGGCCTACGGCGAATTCCTTGGCCTGGACGGCGCCGTCACCAATGCCGGCTGGCAGGCGATGATCAAGAGCGGCGTGCGGGTGATCAACAACAGCTGGGGCGTCAGTATTCCCGATTTCCTGTCCGACGGCGGCCGCGATCCCAACGCGCTGCACTTTGAGCTGAAGGATGCGCAGGAACAGTTCGATCAGGTCAAACCGCTGCTCGGCAGCCTGGCTGGCGCAGGTTATCAGGGCGCTATCGACGCCGCGCGCAAGAATATTCTGGTGTTGTTCGCCGCGGGTAACGACGGCAACTACAACCAGCCGGATGTGATCAGCGGGCTGGCCTATTTCGTGCCGGACATCGCGCCGAACTGGCTGTCGGTCGCCAGCGTGGCGCAGGATGCGACATCGACCAACAGCGTGCCTTACACCATCAGCAGCTTCTCTTCCCGTTGCGGCTATACCGCCAGCTTCTGCGTCTCGTCGCCGGGCAGCAAAATCTACAGCACCGTGGCCAACGGTTCCGATCCGGCCAACCTGGTGTCGGACTACGGCAATAAAAACGGCACCTCGATGGCGACACCGCACGTCACCGGCGCGGTGGCGGTGTTGCTGCAGCGCTTCCCGTACATGAGCTCGGCGCAGATTGCCGACGTGCTGAAAACCACTGCCACCGATATGGGCGCGCCGGGCATCGACGCGCTCTACGGTTGGGGGATGATCAACCTGGGCAAGGCCATCAACGGCCCGGGCATGTTGGTGACTGCCGAAGATATTCCTGCGGAGTTCCGTATTCCGGATCCGACGGGCGTGGCCTACGGCCCGACCCAGTTTGTGGTGGATCTGCCGGGCGTCGGCGCGGTGCTGGACAAGGGTAAACCGACCGAGCGCGTCTGCAGCGATGTGCTGTGCGGCCTGGATTTCTGGAGCAACGACATCTCCGGCCATGGCGGCCTGACCAAACAGGGCATCGGCACGTTGGTACTGACCGGTAACAACACCTATGCCGGCCCGACGCTGGTCAATCAGGGGCGGCTGGCGATCAACGGCTCGGTCACCTCGGATGTCAGCGTGCAGAACGGCGGCATCGTCGGCGGCAGCGGTACGGTCGGTTCGCTGACCGCCCGCCGTGGCGGCACCGTGGCGCCGGGCAACTCGATCGGCACCCTGAACGTGGCCGGCAACGTCAGCTTCGAGCCGGGTTCGCGCTACACGGTGGAAGTGGGGCCGAACGGCCAGAGCGATCGGATCCAGAGCGGCGGAGCGGCGACGATCGGCGGCGGCGAGGTGGCGGTGACGCTGGAGAACAGCGCCAACCTGCTGACGCAAAGCGAGGTGCGCAGCCTGCTGGGCCAGCAGTACACCATCCTGAGCGCGCAGCAGGGGGTCAGCGGGCAGTTTGACGCGGTGGCGCCGAACTACCTGTTCCTCGGCACCGGGCTGAGCTACCAGCCGACCGGGGTAACGCTGAGCGTCGGGCGCAACGGCACGAGCTTCGCCAGCGTGGCGCAGACGCCGAACGAGCGGGCGGTGGCGGCGGCGGCGGATGCGCTGGCGGCGGGCAACCCGGTGTACGAGAGCCTGCTCAACAGCGGCACGGCGGGCGAGGCGCGGCAGGCGTTCCGTCAGCTGTCGGGGCAAATCCATGCGGACATCGCGTCGGCGCTGGTGAACGACAGCCGCTACCTGCGTGAGGCGCTGAACGGGCGTCTGCGTCAGGCGGAAGGGCTGGCGAGCTCGTCGGCCATCAAGGCGGACGAGGACGGCGCCTGGGCGCAGCTGCTGGGAGCGTGGGACCATGCGTCGGGCGACGCCAACGCCACCGGCTATCAGGCCTCGACCTACGGGGTGCTGGTGGGGCTGGACTCGGCGGCGGCGGCCGACTGGCGGCTGGGGGTGGCGACCGGCTACACCCGCACCTCGCTGCACGGCGGGTACGGGTCGAAGGCGGACAGCGACAACTACCACCTGGCGGCGTACGGCGACAAGCAGTTTGGCGCGCTGGCGCTGCGGGGCGGGGCGGGCTACACCTGGCACCGCATCGACACCAAGCGGTCGGTGAACTACGGGATGCAGTCGGACCGCGACACGGCGAAGTACAGCGCGCGCACCGAGCAGCTGTTCGCGGAAGCGGGCTACAGCGTGAAGGGCGAGTGGCTGAACCTGGAGCCGTTCGTCAACCTGGCGTACGTGAACTTTGAAAACAACGGCATTGCGGAAAGCGGCGGCGCAGCGGCGCTGCGCGGCGACAAGCAGCACACCGACGCGACGGTGTCGACGCTGGGAGTGCGCGCGGACACTGAGTGGCAGGTGAGCCCGGGCACGACGGTGGCGCTGCGCAGCGAGCTGGGGTGGCAACACCAGTACGGCGGGCTGGAGCGTGGCACCGGGCTGCGGTTCAACGGCGGCAACGCGCCGTTCGTGGTGGACAGCGTGCCGGTGTCGCGCGACGGCATGGTGCTGAAGGCGGGGGCGGAAGTGGCGGTGAACGAGAACGCCTCGCTGTCGCTGGGCTACGGCGGGCTGCTGTCGCAGAACCATCAGGACAACAGCGTCAACGCCGGTTTCACCTGGCGCTTCTAAGCCAAGCGGTCATTACAGGGTCAACGGAGCCGGCATGCCGGCTCCGTTTTTATTTGCGGCTGCGGGGTGAGTCCGTATGATGGCGCGGCGCCAGGGCAATAAAAAACCGGGACCCTGACGGATCCCGGCTTAAAAGTGGGTAAAACAGATTAGCGCTAAAGGCTCAAGCCCCGTTTTGCTTATGCAGTCCAAGCGATGTGAGCATCGTCTCAGTAGCGGCAACGGAACAAATTTTCCCTGGTGTTACTATGGTTATTATTAAAAATCGTGCTGGTGTTATTTTTTATAGTGTATTGCTGTATGTCTCTTTTGATACCATGTTTGACGATACAACATGGTATGTCAAGCAACGTTTTTAACGCATAATTGCATGGGATGCTAGTTTTAGGTGTGGCTTTTTCAGCAGAAATAATCAAAACGACTGATAAATCAGTAAAAAAAATCGAAGGAACAAATGGATAACAATCATCAAAAATTCGATTCACAGTCGATTGCCAATCGGGTCAGGGAGCTGTTTTTACATTACGGGATTGGAAAACGTCAGCATGCCCGCGAACTCAGCCGCATCTTGGATCTGAGTTTTTCACATGCGCACCGCAAATTGAAAGGGCAAAGCCCCTGGACGCTGGAACAGATCAACAGCGTCGCGGCCGCGTTGGGAGAAACGCCGGCGGCGATCGCCGATTTGAGCGCCGAACACGAGACGACCGAGCCAAACATGGCGCGTGATGCCATCTTTTTCGTGGCGGGAGTGGCGATCCCTTGCGTCGGGCACATTGGCGACGAACTTTCTGCCGGGCGGCCGGCGGAATTTGTGGCGCTGCGTGTGGAGGGGCAATGGCATATCTATCGCGCCGATGAGGCGCCGGCAGGTCTGCGTTACGGCGTCGAACTGATAGAAATCCGGCCCGGCTACGGCGATGACGAGCGGTTGAGCATCGCGGTATTGGACGATTCGCATCAGGCGGCCGATGAGCTGGCCAAGTACCTCGGCGGCTGCGGTTTCAACGCAGTGGCGTTTTACGATGTCGACAGCTTCTGCCAAGCGTTGCAGCAAAGCCTGTTCGACGGTTACGTGGTGGACTGGCTGATCGGTGAGGAAACGGCGGATCGCTGTATCGCCACCATCCGCGCCTCCGACAACCCGGACGCGCCGGTACTGGTGCTGACCGGCGAACTGGGCACCGACCGACGCGAGTCGGAGATCGCTCAGGCGATGCGCGAGTACGATGTGCTCGGCCCTTATGAAAAACCGGTGCGGCTCCATGTGATCGAAGCCGCACTGCAACGCTGTTTTAATCTTTAGCGGGGAACACCTCGGCCAGTGCGCTCGACAGCGCATCCAGCCGAACCGGTTTCATCAGGTAGTTATCGAACAGGGCGCGCTGATCCGCCGTCAGCTGCTCCGGCGTATAGGCGCTGATGCCGATGATTGGCACATGGCGGTTGGGGCCGCGACGATTGCGCAGCTGCCTGGCCAGGGCGGCGCCGTCGATGCCCGGCATCTGCAGATCCAGCAACAGCGCGTCGTAAGGGCGTCTGAGCAGCTTCTGCAACGCGCGCTCCGGCGAGTCGCACAGTTCGTGCTGGTAGCCCAGTTTGTCCAGCAACGCCGCAAAGGCGTCACCCACCGACTTGTTGTCATCCACCACCAGCACCTGCTGCGGCTTTTGCTGCAGGGGGGCATTGGCGGCGGCGGGCTCGTCGGCGCGCTCTTCTTCACTGATCTGCACCGGAATGCTGACGATAAAGGTGCTGCCTTTCTTGATTTCGCTGTACACCGTGATGGTGCCGTTGAGCAGCGTCACCAGGCCGTGCACGATCGCCAGCCCCATCCCCACGCCGGCATACTGTTTGGTATGCGACTGATCCAACTGGGTAAAGGGTTTGAAGATCTGATCGAGCTGGTCTTTTTCGATACCGATGCCGGTGTCGGTCACTTCGATGATCAACGAATTGCCGCCCGGCTGGCGGCGCAGGCAGCTGTGCAGCGTAATGCTGCCGCTTTCGGTGTATTTGTAGGCGTTGGTCAGCAGGTTAACGATAATCTGCCGGATGCGCAGCGGATCGGAGTGCACCAACAGGTGGCTGCACTCCACTTCGCAGCTCAGTTTGACCTGCTCTTTGCGGGTCAGGGTGGCGATTTCGTTGGCGGTTTCCGCGATCAGCTTCTGCGCGTCGAACGGCACGATGCGCAATTCCATCATGCCGCTGTCGAGGTGCGCGTAGTCGGTCAGATCCTTCATCTGGCTTTCGATTTGCTGCGCGGCGGTCTCCAGCCGCTGGAAAGTGTCCGCATGCTCCGTCGACACCCGGGTGTTCACCAGCACGTCGATGGCCGACATTACGCTCTGCAATGAGGTGCGCAGCTCGTGGCCGATGGCGCCGAGGAAGGCGTTTTTGGTGCGTGTCGCTTTCTCCGCCTCAATGGCCTTGGCCTGCTGGCGAATGGTCAGCCGCTGCTGACGGAACACGATCAGGGTGATGGCGATCAGCGCGATCACCGAGAACATGACAATCACCAGCCCATAGAAAATGATGTGCCGTTTCTCGATGTAGTCCTCATAGGCGGCGGTGCGCTGCTTCACCTCGGCGTGGTCGGTCAGGTTGGCCATTTCGATGGCGTAAGGCTTGATGGCCTTCATGGCCGCAAAAACCTGGCTGAAGTCGATTTTCGGGTTATCCAGCAGTTTATCGATGCGATCCATCTGCAGGCGCATCTGCTTGACCACTTCCGGGTAGCCCGGCTCGGCGTACAGCGGTTGCGTGGATTCGGAGACGGTTTCCAGCACGTAAAAGCGCGAATAGAGGATTTCGAATCGCAGCCGCAGGTTGTCGCTGTCCACCTGCGGCGCATGGCTCTGCTGCTCGACGAACGTGTCGAACTCCGCCAGCTTGATGGAGAACTTGGCGATCGACCAGGAGTAATTCTCCTGCGTGCCGGCGATGGCATACAGCCCTTTCTTCGACAGGGTGGCGCTGTAGTAATAGAGCGTGACGGTCGAAGCCACTAAAAACAGCGCGGCAAAGATGGCCGGGATCGCCAGCCTGCTGCCGTTCTTAAAGGTCGTCAGCTTCATTTGATCACGATCCTGTCGACTTGCCAGATAAAGCGTGAATTGTACAACGGCGAGTTCAGTTCAGGCCCGGCGGCGTCGCGCGGGTAAACCAGGAACAGCGGGCCGAAGTTTCTGAGCTTCAGCATTTCCCCGTCCATCTTGTAGGCCAGGATCATGTTGTATTTCTTGACGTCGGACAGCGGCACGTCGATGTAATAATCGTTCAGCGCATAGAAAGTCAGCGTCTCGCCCTTAGCGCCGACGCGCTCCAGGATATCGGCCACCGAAATCCCTTCAAATTTTCTCTGCGGCGTCCAGGAGGTGGAGGTGGTGATGCTGCGCACCGGCATCGCCAACAGCTGCTTATCGGTGAACAGATAGCTTTTTTTGACCGGGTCGGTCACGTTGTCGATCTTGCCCGCCACTTCCAGGGTAAAGCTGAGCGCGCTGCTCTGGGCGATAATCAGGGCCACGCAGGCCATCGCAAGGGTTTTGCATAGTTTGAACAGCATCGGCGTTCTCCAGAGGCGCGGGGAGGTTTGTATCAGTCCCGCTAATTTATCAGGCAGAATAATGGCAGAAAAAGCAGGCGGGTGCGAAGGGAATAGTAAACCGCACAAAAAGAACAGTCCTGGGCCGGTCGGCCTGTACGCGTAACCTTTCTCTTCCGTTTGTCAGCCGTTTCGATGCGCTTTCAACAGCTGCGCCAGCTGCGTCAGGCCTGCCGTTAGCTCGTCCGGCGAGGGGGAACCCAGGCACAGGCGAATGCCCGTCGCACGTTCGTCGCGGTCTACCATCACGGTGTCCGGCGGCGTCACCTTTACGTTGGCCAATGCGGCGGCGGCGGCCACAGACTCGGCGGTTTCGCGCGGCATCGGCAGCCAGACATGATAAGCGTCGGGATGCGATACGCATTCGTCGGCATCAAATATCGAGGTGGCCAGATGCACTCTTTGCTGAGCCTCATGACGCAACGCTTGCGGTATCGTCTCGATCGCGCCGCTGGCCAGCCACTCCTCCACCACAGCGCAAGACAGTGGCGAAGGCGCGAAAGGAAGATCTTGCAAGGCTTCTTCCGCCGCAGTTTGCATGCCGGGCGGCAGAGTCAGCATGCCGATCCGCAATCCCGGGCCGAGCGTTTTCGACAGGCCATTGACATGGAACACCCGCTCGGGCGCCAGAGCCGCGAGCGCAGGCGCCGCTGAATGCCCCAGCGCATACACGCCATCCTCGATGATCCAGACATTCGCCCGCCGGCATATCTCGACGATAGCCTGCCTGCGCTCGGCGCTCATGGTGGCGGTTGTCGGATTATGCAGCGTCGGCGTCAGATAGACCGCGGTATGGCCGGAGGAGACACGCTCGAGCGCACTCGCCAGCGCCTGCGGCACTATGCCTTGCGCATCGATCTCCACGCCGATCAGGCGATGGCCTTTACGTCGGGCCAGCGCGATCGCGCCGGGGTAGGTGAGTCTCTCCGTCAGTATCGTGCCGCGTGGCCCGCAGGCCAGGTCAAACGCCAGCGAAATCGCCTGACGGGCATTGCTGGTCAGCGCCAGGTGCGACGGATCGATCGTGACGCCGGCGTTTTCCAGCCAGCGGGTCAACAAACGCCGGTGCTCCAGATGCCCGGTCGGAGGGGAATAGAAGTTCAGATGGTCCGCATCCATTTTCCGCGCAATGCCGGCCAGCGTGCGCGCCAGCAAACGATCGGTAAGCATCGCCGGCGGCGCATTGGACGAGAGATCGATTTCGCGTTTTTCACGGGCGCGGCGAATCGCCACGAACATCCCGCGGCCTTTCACGCTGCGCACCAACCCACGCCGCTCCAGGATGGCATAGGCTTTGGTCACCGTGCCCAGACCGATCGCCAATTGCCAGGCGAGCGTACGGTGGGCCGGCAAACGATCGCCCCCTTGCAGTTTGCCCTCGATAATGTCGTCAGCCAACGCCAACACCAGCCGTTCGACGGTAGTGGCTTCCACATTGGCCAGGCGGGGCTGCCAGGGGGATTGAAGCCGCATATTCGCTCTCCGGAGAAAGAATATAGTGTCACGTGACACTATTTAAATAGGCGAAAAGTGTAACACATACTATGTTGGTGAGGAGTCCCGGCGTTTTCAACTACGGCTCGGCCGTAAGGCGGGTCAGCGGAGTTTTTCCATGATGGTCAGTCAGCTTGCGTTGGTTTACGGCGCCTATCTCCTCGCAACTGCCAGCCCCGGCCCCAGCAACATGGCGATCATGGGCGTGGCGATGCGTGACGGCCGCAGGCCCGCATTGGTGCTGGCCGCCGGGGTGGTGACCGGATCGCTGTGCTGGGCGATGTTGGCCGCGACCGGCCTTTCCGCCGTGCTGGCCACGTATGCACAGGCGCTGTGGGCCATCAAAATCGTCGGCGGCGTGTATATGCTGTATCTGGCGCTGCGCGCCGGCCGATCCGCATTACGGGCGTCTCCCATCTCGACAGGCATAGCGGCAGGGGATAGCGCGCGATCTTATCAGAGGTTGTATCGGCAGGGCGTGCTGATGCATCTCGGCAATCCCAAGGCCATCATGTCCTGGATGGCGATCATGTCGCTGGGATTGCGGCAAGGCGCGCCTGAGCAGGTTTTACCGGCAATTATTGGCGGTTGCGCGCTGCTCGGCGTGACGATTTTCGGGGGGTATGCCCTGCTGTTCTCAACGTCGCCGATGATCGCGTTTTACACCCGGGTGAGGCGCTGGATTGAAGGAACGCTTGCGCTGCTGTTCGCTTTGGCGGGCCTGGAGCTGTTGATATCGCGGGGGTAATGAACGCCCGGCGTTAACCTGAGGAGAGAAGCGATGGTTTTTGGCATGCAGATGGTGGATGTCTTTGGAGCCGGGCCGCTCGCCGGCAATCCGTTGGCGGTGATTACGGGCGCCGGAGCGTTGTCTACGGAGGATATGCAGCGCTTGACACGTTGGTTCAACCTGTCGGAAACGGCCTTTTTGCTGCCGCCGACGCACCCCCAGGCGGATTACCGGGTGCGAATATTCACGCTGGATCGTGAAATGCCGTTTGCCGGGCACCCGACGCTCGGCAGTTGTCATGCCTGGCTCACTGCGGGCGGTACGCCGCGTAATGATGCGGAGATCATCCAGGAGTGCGGGGCGGGCTTGGTGAGCATTCGCCGCGAGGCCGGACGGCTGTGTTTTGCCGCGCCGCCGTTGATTCGCTCCGGGGCGCCGTCAGAAGCGGCGTTGGCCGACGCGCTGCGGTTTTTGGGGATCGCGCCTGAGGAGGCGCTCGATGCCGCCTGGATCGATAACGGTCCGGGGTGGCTGGGGATCCGGCTGGCCAGCGCCGAGCGGGTGCTTTCCCTGACGCCGGCGAGAAGCTGGCCGCGCAGAGTGGACATTGGCGTCGTCGGCCCACATGCCGATGGTGACGCAGCCTTCGAGGTGCGCGCTTTTTTGAGCGATCACCTTGGCGCTATCGTCGAAGATCCGGTCACCGGCAGCCTCAATGCCTCCCTGGCTCAGTGGCTGTTTGCAAGCGGCGTGGTCAGCGGCGGCTATATCGCCGCTCAGGGGCGCTGCCGTGGGCGCAACGGGCGCGTGCATGTCACCCGCGACGAGAGCGGCCGGATTTGGGTGGGCGGCAACACGCGCACTCAGGTTGAAGGTCGGCTGCATGGGATTGGCACGGCGTAGCACGCGCCGCCGCACCCGCGTGCGGCTGAACGGAATATCGATTTTCATCCGATAAGGAGTGAACAGTATGTCTGCAACGGCCATCGATACCTTGAAAATGCTGGTGCGTTACAAAGCGTGGGCGAACGCCTTGACCTTTGACTGCGTGGCGGCCTTGCCGGAGGGCGAAGCGCTGCGGCCGCGCCCGACCCGTTTCGGCAATATGGTGCATACCTTGAATCACGTGTACGTGGTGGACGATATCTTCAGGCACCATCTGCAAGGCCGCAAGCATGGTTACCTCGCGCGCAACACCGAGCAAACGCCTGCGCTTGACTCTCTGCGGTGTGCGGTGGAGGAAATGGACCGCTGGTATATCGAACAGGTGGACAACTGGTCGCCCGAGGCGCTGGCGCAGGTGGTGCATTTCGAGTTCGTCGGCGGGGGGAAGGCCGCATGACGCGCCAGGAAATCGTGCTGCATGTCGTCAACCACGCGACCTATCATCGCGGTTTTGTCGGCGATATGCTCTATCAGGTGCCCTTTGCTGCACCGGCGAACGATTTGCCGGTGTTTCTGCGCGATCATTACCGCCGGGCGCCGTGAGGCGAGCGAGATAAATAAAAAAGCCAGACGCTTTCGCGCCTGGCCTGTTACGCGCCGGAATCCGGCGAGGTTGCGCCTCAGCGCATGGTGACGAACTCTTCCGCCGCGGTCGGGTGGATCGCCACGGTGTTGTCGAAGTCCTTCTTGGTGGCGCCCATCTTCACCGCCACCGCGAAGCCCTGCAGGATTTCATCCATGCCGAAGCCGATGCCGTGCAGGCCGACGATTTTCTCTTCTTTACCCGCGCACACCAGCTTCATGCGGCACGGCTGGCGGTGCTGCGTCACGGCGCTGTACATGGCGGTGAAGGAGGATTTGTACACCTTCACGTTGTCCGCGCCGAACTTCTCGATGGCTTCCGGCTCGGTCAGGCCGACGGTGCCGATCGGCGGGTGGCTGAACACCACGGTGGCGATGTTGCTGTAGTCCAGGTGTTCGTCCGGCTTGTTGTTGAACAGGCGCTCGGACAGGCGGCGGCCGGCGGCCACGGCGACCGGGGTCAGCTCTACCGCGCCGGTGTTGTCACCCACCGCGTAGATGCCTTTGACGTTGGTGTTCTGGAACTTATCGACGTCGATGTAGCCTTTCTCATTGGTTTTCACCCCGGTAACGCCGAGGTTCAGGTTGTCGGTCGCCGGTTCGCGGCCGATGGCCCAGATCAGGCAGTCGACGGTGAATGCTTTGCCGTTTTCCAGCTGCAGCGTCAGGCTGCCGTCGGCGTTCTTGACGATCGCTTTCGGCACCGATTCGGTGTGCAGGCTCGGCCCTTCGGTGTTCATTACTTCCACCAGGGTTTCGACGATCATCGGATCGAAGCTGCGCAGCGGCGCGTGCTTGCGCACGAACAGGTGCGTTTCGGCGCCCAGCGCGTTCAGCACGCCGGCGATTTCCACGGCGATATAGCCGGCGCCCACCACGGCGACGCGTTTCGGCATGGCGTCCAGCTCAAAGAAGCCGTCGGAGTCGATGCCGTATTCCGCACCCGGAATAGCCGGATGGCTCGGGCGGCCGCCGGTGGCGATCAGGATGTGGTCGGCGGTGATGGTCTCGCCGTTCACTTCCACGGTGTGCGCATCCACGAAGCGCGCGAAGCCTTTGATCACGTCGACCTTGTTCTTGCCCAGCACGTTATCGTAGGAGTTGTGGATGCGATCGATATAGGCGGTGCGGTTGGCGACCAGCTTTTTCCAGTCGAAGGCGTTGACGGTGGTGTCGAAGCCGTAATCCGGGCCGTACTGATGGATGGCCTCGGCGATCTGCGCCGCGTGCCACATGACTTTTTTCGGTACACAACCCACGTTTACACAGGTGCCGCCCAGCTCTTTGGCTTCAATCAGCGCACACTTTTGGCCGTACATGGCTGCCCGGTTGATCGATGCGATACCGCCGCTGCCGCCGCCAATTGCTAGATAATCGTAATGTTTCGTCATCTGGGATTTCCATGAGTTGTGAATTTGAAGAGGGTAAGAGTTTAACGCCTGACCGGGGTTTGTCGCAAAGATTGCGTCGATGGCTGCGATAGGTGGACGCAGGGCGCGGCAAACCGCGCCCTGATGGGGTTTATTCCGGTACCACCCAGTTCACCAGATGGTGACCGATGCCCGACGGCACCAGCACCTTGTGCAGCCACGGCAGCACGTTCTTCATCTGCTGTTCCAGCTTCCACGGCGGGTTGATGACGATCATGCCGGAGGCGGTCATGCCGCGCTGATCGCTGTCGGGTTTCACCGCCAGTTCGATCTGCAGAATGCGGCGAATGCCGGTGGCTTCCAGATCGCGCAGCATGCGTTTGATCTGCTGGCGCATCACCACCGGGTACCACAGCGCGTAAGTGCCGGTGGCGAAACGCTTGTAGCCTTCCTGAATGCCTTTGACCACGTCCTGGTAATCGGTCTTCATTTCATACGGCGGGTCCATCAGGATCAGACCACGGCGCGACAGGGGCGGCAGCTGGGATTTCAGCTGCTGATAACCGTCGGCACGCTGCACTTTGGCGCGTTCGTCTTTCTGGAACTCGCTGCGCAGCAGCGGGTAGTCGCTCGGGTGCAGCTCGGTCAGGTGGATTTTGTCCTGCGGGCGCAGCAGCTGGCGGGCGATCAGCGGCGAGCCGGGATAATAGCGCAGCGTGCCGGAACGGTTGAAGTTGTGCACCACGCTCATGTAGGCCGCCAGCTCTTCCGGCAGATCGTCGCGTTGCCACAGCAAACCGATGCCTTCCAGGTATTCGCCGGTGCGCTCGGCGTGTTCGCCGCTGAGCTGATAACGGCCCGCGCCCGAGTGGGTATCCAGATACAGGAACGGCTTCTCTTTTTCCTTCAGCGACTCGATGATCAGGCTCTGAACGGTGTGCTTGAGCACGTCGGCGTGGTTGCCGGCGTGGAAACTGTGGCGATAACTTAACATGACGGGTGGCGGTTCCTTGTGCTCCGCAGACGGAGCATTCAATGCAATAAGGCTTATAATCTGCACAGTATAAACTGTCTGGCCGGGAAAAACCGGACTCCGTTGCCGCAGACGTTAACAGAAAGGGACAGGACGATGAGCAAACAGGCGATTTTGGCGAATTACCCCGACGCGGCGCGCTGGGCGTTCGGCGACGGCCCCGCGTTAGCCGACGAACTGCTGGGATTGGTGCTGAGCGGGGATAAAACCGCCACCTGCAGTTCCTATGCGAGCTATCGTCGGGAACAAACCCCGCGGATCGGCGATTACAGCATCGTTCTTGATGGCCGCGGCGAACCGGCCTGCGTGATCAGAACCCTGGCGCTGCGCCTGGTGCGCTACGATCGGGTGACCGCCGAGATGGCTGCCAAAGAGGGCGAAGGCGACAAAAGCCTGGCGTTTTGGCGCGAGGGGCATCAGGCGTTCTTTACCCGCGAGGGGAGCTTTGCGCCGGACATGTGGCTGGTGTTCGAAGAGTTCGAACGGGTTGAAACGCTGTGAATCACAAGGAGAAAGGATGAGCTGCATTTTTTGCGACATCGTGGCGGGCAAGGCGCCATGCCATAAAATCTGGGAAGACGACGACCATCTGGCGTTCCTGTCCATCTTTCCCAACACCGACGGTTTCAGCGTGGTGATCCCCAAGGCGCACCACCCGAGCTACGCCTTTGACCTGCCGGACGAGGTGCTGAGCGCGTTGATGCTGGCGACCAAGCGGGTGGCGAAGCAGCTGGATCGCGCGTTCGACGACGTCGGCCGCTGCGGCATGGTGTTCGAGGGCTACGGCGTCGACCATGTGCATGCCAAACTGATCCCGCTGCACGGCACCGCATCGCTGGAACAGTGGCGGCCGATCGAATCGACCTCGCCGAAGTTTTTCGAACGTTATGAGGGCTATATCTCCTCCCACGATGCGGCGCGCGCCGACGACCAACAGCTGGCGGCGCTGGCCGCCCGCATCCGCCAAAGCGCCATTTAAGGCACGAACGATCAACGCCGGGCATTGATTTTCCTGCTGTCTGGCTCCATGTTAGAGATTCATACGCATTTTAAGGCTCGCCCGTGCGGCGGGCCCAACGCTAATCAGGACTGCCCTATGACAAATCCGTTGCTGACCCCGTTTTCCCTGCCGCCTTTCTCGGCGATCCGCCCTGAAGATATCGTGCCAGCGGTGCAATCCGCGCTGGCGGACTGCCGCGCCGCGGTAGAGCGCGTGGTCGCGCAGCCGGGGCCGTTCACCTGGGACAATCTGTGTCAGCCGCTGGCGGAGTCGGACGATCGCCTGTCGCGCATCTGGTCGCCGATCGGGCACCTGAACTCGGTGAAAAACAGCCCGGAGCTGCGCACCGCCTATGAGCAGGCGTTGCCGCTGCTGTCCGAGTACGGCACCTGGGTCGGCCAGCACGAAGGGCTGTACCAGGCCTACCGCAGCCTGAAAGAGGGCGCGGCGTTCGAGGCGCTGAGCGTGCCGCAGCGCAAGGCGGTGGACAACGCGCTGCGCGATTTCGAACTGTCGGGCATCGGCCTGTCGGCGGATAAACAGCAGCGCTACGGCGAGATCGTCGCGCGCCTGTCCGAACTGGGTTCCACCTACAGCAATAACGTGCTCGACGCCACCATGGGCTGGAGCAAACTGATTACCGACGAAGCGGAACTGAGCGGCCTGCCGGAAAGCGCCCTGGCACAGGCGCAGGCGATGGCGCAGGCCAAAGAGCAGGACGGCTGGTTGCTGACGCTGGACATGCCGAGCTACCTGCCGGTGCTGACCTACGCCGACAACCGCGCGCTGCGCGAAGAGATGTACCGCGCCTTCGCCACCCGCGCCTCCGATCAGGGGCCGAACGCCGGCAAATGGGACAATAGCGAAGTGATGGCGGAAACGCTGGCGCTGCGTCATGAGCTTGCTCAGCTGCTGGGCTTCGATACCTACGCCGACAAGTCGCTGGCGACCAAGATGGCGGAAAGCCCGGAGCAGGTGATCGGCTTCCTGAGCGATCTGGCCAAGCGCGCCCGCCCGCAGGCCGAGCAGGAGCTGGCGCAGCTGCGCGCCTTCGCCAAACAGCACTATGGCGTGGACGAGCTCGAAGCCTGGGACATCACCTATTACGGCGAAAAACAGAAACAGCATCTGTTCTCCATCAGCGACGAGCAGCTGCGCCCGTACTTCCCGGAGCAGCGGGTGGTGGAAGGGCTGTTCGAAGTGGTGAAACGCATCTACGGCATCACAGCCAAAGAGCGTAAAGACGTCGAGACCTGGCATCCGGACGTGCGCTTCTTCGATCTGTTCGACGCCGACGGCGAGCTGCGCGGCAGTTTCTACCTCGATCTGTACGCCCGCGAAAACAAACGCGGCGGCGCCTGGATGGACGACTGTGTCGGCAGCCTGCGCAAGGCCGACGGCACGTTGCAAAAACCGGTCGCTTACCTGACCTGCAACTTCAACCGCCCGCTGGGCGATCAGCCGGCGCTGTTCACCCATAACGAAGTGACCACGCTGTTCCACGAATTCGGCCACGGTCTGCATCACATGCTGACGCAGATCGATACCGCCGGCGTCTCCGGCATCAACGGGGTGCCGTGGGATGCAGTCGAGCTGCCGAGCCAGTTTATGGAAAACTGGTGCTGGGAGCCGGAAGCGCTGGCGTTTATCTCCGGCCACTATCAGAGCGGCGAGCCGCTGCCGAAGGAAATGCTCGACAAGCTGCTGGCGGCCAAGAATTACCAGGCGGCGCTGTTTATCCTGCGCCAGCTGGAGTTCGGCCTGTTCGATTTCCGCATGCACTTCGAATACAGCCCGGAGAAAGGGGCGCAGATCCTGCCGACGCTGGCGGAAGTGAAGAAAATGGTGGCGGTGGTGCCTTCGCCGAGCTGGGGCCGTTTCCCGCACGCCTTCAGCCACATCTTCGCCGGCGGCTACGCGGCAGGTTACTACAGCTACCTGTGGGCGGAAGTGCTGTCGGCCGACGCCTACTCGCGCTTCGAAGAAGAGGGGATTTTCAACGCCGAGACCGGCAAATCCTTCCTCGACAACATCCTGTCGCGCGGCGGTTCGGAAGAGCCGATGGCGCTGTTCAAACGCTTCCGTGGCCGCGAGCCGCAGCTGGATGCTATGCTGCGCCATTACGGCATTAAAGGATAACCCGACACGTGAGCGTGTGTTTATTGTGTGAAGCAGGCGCCGATCCCGGCGCCTTGTCTGTTTTGGCGCAGCGCTGGCGGCTGGCGTCTGACGACGACGCGCCGATGGCGCTGGTATTGACTCCGCAGCGGCTGGAGCTGCGCAAGCGCGACGAGCCGAAGCTGGGCGGGATCTACGTCGATTTCGTCTCCGGCGCCATGGCGCACCGGCGCCGCTTTGGCGGCGGCCGCGGCGAGGCGGTGGCCAAGGCGGTCGGCATCAAGGGCAGTTACCTGCCGGACGTGGTGGACGCCACCGCCGGGCTGGGGCGAGACGCCTTTGTGCTGGCGGCGTTGGGCTGCCGGGTGCGGATGCTGGAACGCAATCCGGTGGTGGCGGCGTTGCTGGACGACGGCCTGCAGCGCGGCTATCAGGATGCGGAAATCGGCCCGTGGCTGCGCGAGCGCCTGACGCTGCTGCACGCCTCCAGCCTGACGGCGCTGGCGGATCTCAGCCCGCGTCCTGAGGTGGTGTATCTCGATCCGATGTTCCCGCACAAGCAGAAAAGCGCGCTGGTGAAGAAAGAGATGCGGGTGTTTCAATCGCTGGTGGGCAGCGATGATGACGCCGACGGCCTGCTGGAACCGGCGCGCCGTTTGGCCACCAAGCGCGTGGTGGTGAAACGCCCGGACTACGCGCCGCCGCTGGCCGACGTGCCGGCGCACGCCGCCACGCTGACCAAAAGCCACCGTTTCGATATCTACATGCCGCTGTAATGTCTGCCGGGCCCGCCGTGTCGGGCCCTCAATTTTCCTCTCGCAAACTTTTCCCCACGCCGCCGCCCGGATGCACCGCCAGCAAGGCGCTCTTGTCGTAACCGCTGCGCGCCATCAGGCAGGCGCAGGCGGCGTCGAAGATCGCCAACACCAGCACAATTGAGGTGGTGGCCAGCATGTTCAGCGGATCTATCTCCTTCTGCACCCCGGTAGCGATCGTCAGCTGCGCCGCCTGCGCGATGGTGGAATGCGGGTTTTCCGTCACCGCGATCAGCGTCACCCCCTTGGCCTGCAGCGTCGGCAGCAGGCGGGTCAGCTCGTCGGAATTGCCGCCGCGCGAGATCAGGATCAGCAGATCGTCGGCGCGCAGGAAGCCCAGATCGCCGTGCGCCGCGCCGGTGGCGTCGAGATAGACCGCCGGCCGCTCCACGCAGGCCAGCATGTGGGCTATCTTGCGCGCCGCAATCCCCGAGGTGCCGACGCCGGTGACGGCGATTTTACCGCGGCAGTCGGCCAGCAGCGCCAGCAGCCGCTGCCAGGTGTGCGCGTCGAGGCGTTCGCCCAGCTGCGCCAGCTCCTGGCTGTAGGTTTGCCAGCCCTGTACGGCCTGCCGCCACTCCTGCTGCATCACGCCTCCTCCTGCATCAACCGGCGGTATTTCATGTGGTCGTTGTACAGCTCGTGGAACACCCGGTATTTACGGTCGTAATAGCTTTTTATCTGGTTGGTCTGCGGCGTCACCGTCTTGCCGATGCGGCTCATGGCGCTCATCGCCTCCGGCAAGGTGTCGAACACGCCGGCCGCCACGGTGCCCATCATCGCGCCGCCCAGCAGCATCGCCTCGCTCTCCTCCGGCAGCAGCATGGCGCAGCCGGTGGCGTTGGCGTGTTCCTGCACGAAGATCGGGTTCTTGGTGCCGCCGCCGCTGGCCATGATGGTGTCGATGCTGTAGCCGCTGTGGTTCATGGTTTCGATGATGTGGCGAGTGCCGAGCGCGATGGCCTGAATGGTGGCCAGGTAGTGCAGCGCCATGTCTTCCGGCGTGCGCGACAGCTTCAGCCCGGTCAGGATACCGGTCAGCGTCGGGTTGGCACGCGGCGAGCGGTTGCCGTGGAAGTACGGCAGCATGTGAATGTCCTGCGTCAGGAAGGCGATGTTCTCCGGCTCGCCGGCCATGCGGCGCAGAATGGCGTTCAGCACCTCATAGATGGTCTGGCCCTGGGTTTTCGCCTGCGCCAGCAGCTCCTGATAGCACGGATGCGACTGGATGACGTGGTCGATCAGCGCGCCGGTGGCGGACTGGCCGCCCTCGTTCAGCCAGTATTCCGGCAGGATCGCCGAGTAATACGGCCCCCAGACGCCGCCGATAAAGCGCGCGGTACGCGACATCGCCATATGGCCGGTGGAGGTGCCGCCGATCAGCGCGACGCGGCGATTGAAGTCGGCCACCTCGCCGGAGACGCCGGTGGCGCCCAGCGTGCCGAGGGTGCCGGCGTGGGCGTCGATGATTGACACGCTCACCGCCGTGCCGGCGATCAGTCCCATCTCGCTGGCGGCGCGCTGAGTCAGGCCGTGGCCCAGCGGCTCACCCATCATTTTGACGTCGCTGCCGATCTTGGCCGCGTCATGTTCCAGCACGTCTTCCAGCCCGATCTGCTGGAAGTAGCTCTTGTCCCAACGCTGCTCGTGGCCGAGATAGGTCCACTTGCACACCGTCGAGCACAGCGAACGGGTGGCGTCCTGGGTGGCGCGCCAGGTGAGAAAGTCCGGCAGATCGAACAGGTAGCCGGCGTTGGCCCAGGTGGTGGGCATGTGTTGCTTCAGCCACAGCAGTTTCGGCGTCTGCATCTCCGGCGAAATGATGCCGCCGACGAAGTCCAGCACCCGGTGTTTGGTGGCGTTGATGCGCTCGGCCTGGGCGATCGCCCGGTGATCCATCCACACGATGATGTTCTGTTCGGTACGGCCGGAGGGGCTGACGGTCAGCGGCTTGCCCTCTTTATCCAGCACCACCAGCGAACAGGTGGCGTCGAAGCCCAACCCCTTGACCTGGATCGGGTTGATGTCGGCCTGGTTGACCGCGTCGCGCACCGCATTGCACACCGCCTGCCAGATGTTATCCGACGACTGCTCGACGAAATCTGCCTTCGGCCGGTACAGATCGATGGCCCGGCTGGCCTGGCCGACCATGCGCCCATTGAGATCGAATACGCCTGCGCGCGCGCTTCCGGTGCCCACATCTACGCCAATAAAATAGCTCGCCATTATCTGTTTTCTCCTAAGCTTTTCGATTCTGTAACGCGATAAACAGGATCAGCACGCCGCCCCACAGGGCCATGGTCAGGTAGCTGCTGACCCCCAGCAAATTGAGGCCGCTTTCCAACATTTGCAGCACGATCAGCGCCAGCACCAGCCCCAGAATGCGGCCGAAACCGCCGTCCGGGTTGATGCCGCCCAGCACCGAGGCCAGAATGGTCACCAGCAGATAAGATTCGCCGTAGCCGGCCTTGGCCGAGTTGAACTTGGCCATCATCAGCAGCGCGGCGCCCCAGCCGAGCAGCGCCGACAGGATGTACACCGCGATCTGCACCCGCGCGGTGTTCACGCCGCTAAAGCGGGTGGCCTGCTCGTTGGAGCCGATCAGGTACAGGCTGCGGCCCAGCGTGGTGTGCTCCAGCAGCAGCCACAGACCGATCGCCACCAGCAGGAACAGGATCAGCGCCACCGGCACGCCGAGCACTGCGCCGTTGCCGAGAAATTGAATCGCCGCCGGGAAGCCGGAGATCACCGCGCCGTTGGACAGCAGGATGTTCAGGCCGGTGATCAGCGTCATGGTGCCGAGCGAGGCGAGGATCGGCGAAACGCCGATCCAGGCTACCAGCGCGCCGTTCAGCGCGCCGATCGCCACCGCCACCAACAGGCCGGCCAACAGCGCCAGCGCCAGGAACAGCGGCTGGTCGGGATGGCTGACGATGATCGCCGCCATCACCAGCGAACAGGCGTTGGCGCCGGCGATGATCGACAGGTTGATGCCGCCGGTCAGCATGGTGATGCCCATGCCGAGCGCCAGCAGGCCGAGGATCGGCAGCTGCGAGGCGATCGACTGGAAGTTGCCGAGGCTGAAGAAGCGCGATCCGAGCAGCCCGGCGAACAGCAGCGCCACCGCGATGATGATCGCGCCCTGCAGGCGAATGAGCCGATCGTTTGGGATCAACCGAGTTAACTGCGTCATGTCAGATCTCCTTGAGCAGCTTGCGTTTTTCGTTCCAGGCGGTGGTGCTGATGCTGATCAAAATGATCGCGCCGCTGAATACCTGGTGCCAATAGGCCGAGACGCTGAGCAGCGTCAGCCCGTTTTGCAGGAAGGCCAGCAGCACCACGCCGAGCAGGGTGCCGGTCAACGATCCGCGGCCGCCGCTCATGCTGGTGCCGCCCAGCACCACCGCCGCCAACACCGTCAGCTCGAAACCGAGCAGCGAGTTGGGCGCCACCGACTGGGTGATTTGCGCCTGCACCACCGCCGCGACGCCGGCCAGAATGCCCATATAGCCGTAGACGCAAAAATGCAGCCGCAGCAGATTCAGCCCCAGGCGCGACGCCGCGTCGCGATTGCCGCCCATGGCGTAGATCTGGCGCCCCAGCCGGGTGCGGTTCATCAGCACGCCGGTGACGACGATGGTCGCCAGCAGGCACAGCAGCGGCAGCGTCAGGCCGTAGTCGTAGCCGTCGGCGCCCTGGAACGAGAACCAGTTGATGCCGTTCATGAACCAGTCAGGGAAGCCGTACAGCCAGGTGCCGTTGGTGGCGTATACCAGCAGGCCGTAGAACAGGTTAAGGGTGGCGATGGTGATGATGATCGCTGGCACCTTGAGCCAATACACCAGGAAACCGTTCACCAGCCCGAGCAGCAGGCCGACGCCGATCGCCAGGGCGAACGCCAACGGGAAGCTGCCGCCGTGCTGGATCACCCAACTGGCCATCACGTATTGGGCGATGGCGGTGATCGCCGGGAACGAAATGTCGATGCCGCCGGCGATCAGCACCACGAACAGCCCGCAGGCCAGAATGCCGAGAATGGCGTAGCTGGTGGCGACGTCGGTCAGGTTACCGAGCGTCAGAAACTCATCGGTGCCGGCGCTCAGGCCGATCGCCAGCAGCAGCACCAGCAGGCCGAGATAAAACTCGTGCCGCCCGGCCAGGCGGGCCAATAATGACTTATCCATTCACCACCTCGGCGATCTGTTGTTCGGTACTCTGGTGCGGCGCGAATTCGGCGATCAGCTCGCCCTTGCGCATCACCATCACCCGATGGCTGTTGTAATAGGCTTCCGGGATCTCGTCGCAGATCATCAGCACCGCCATGCCCAGCTGCGCCAGATCGCGGGCGATCTGGTAGATCCCCTCTTTGTTGGCGATGTCCACGCCGACGGTAGGCGAGTCGAGGATCAGGATCTTCGGCTGAGTCGCTACCCATTTGGCGATGGCGATGCGCTGGGCGTTGCCGCCGGACAGGGTCTTCACCGGCAATGCGCTGTCGGACACCTTGATGTTCAAATCGCGGATCAGCCGGTTGACCAGCTCGGTCGCCTTGGCGTGATCCAACAATCCAAGCGAGGTATGCAGCCGATCGAAGACGGTGACGATGGTGTTGTCGTAGATCGATTGCTCCATGATCAATCCCTGCGTCAGACGATCCTCCGACACATAGCCGATGCCGTGGCGCACCGCTTCGCGGTTGTTGTGCAGCTGCACCGCTTGGCCCTCGATGCGGATCTCGCCGCTGTCCGGCCGCGTCATGCCGAACAGGCTGAGGCACAGTTCGGTGCGGCCGGCGCCGAGCAGGCCGACGATCGAGACGATCTCGCCGCCGCGCAGCGCCAGATTGACGTTGCGGTATTTCTCGCCGCGGCTGAGGTTGCGCACCTCGAGCAGCGGCGCCTGTTCGGCCGGCGGCAGCGGCGGTAGCGGGCTGTAGTGGAAGCGTTGGCCGGTCATCAGGAACGCCAGTTCATGGCTGTCCAGTTCGCTGGCCGGCCAGGTGCCCACCAGCTTGCCGTCGCGCATCACGCTGATGCGATCGGCGACTTCCATCACTTCATCCAATCGGTGGCTGACGAACACCACGCAGATGCCGGCTGCTTTCAATTCGTTGACCACCCGCAGCAGGCCGTCGACCTCCTGGCGGGTCAGCGAGGCGGTCGGTTCGTCCATGATAACCAACCGCGCTTCGGCGGCGATGGCGCGGCAAATCGCCACCAGCTGCCGATCGGCGATCGACAGTTTTTCCACCTTTTTATCGGGATCGATGCGCACGCCGACCCGCGCCATGGCGTCCAGCGCCGTCTGGCGCATCAATCGCTTGCGCACCCAGAAGCGGCCGCCGGGCAGGTAACGGTGGATGGCGATGTTTTCCGCCACCGTCAGGTTAGGGAACAGCGACAGGTCCTGGTAGATCACCTGTATGCCGTAATAACCGGACAGCTGCGGCGTCAGGGCGTGGAAGAGTTTGCCTTCCAGCGAAATGTTGGCGCCTTTTTCCGGCTGATAGACGCCGGAGATGATTTTAATAATGGTGCTTTTGCCGCAGCCGTTTTGCCCGGCCAGGCAGTGCACTTCGCCAATATTGAGCGTCAGGTTGATCTGGTCTAATGCCAGCACGCCTGGGAATCGCTTGCTGATATTCTCCAGGGTGATAAATGCGGGGGAGGCTGTCATAACGTTAACCTGTGCTTGCGTAGCGGCCGAAGCCCTGGGCGCAGCAGGCTGCGCCCCTACGAGGGTTTAACTACTTTCCCGGTGTAGCGAAATTACGCGAAAAATCAGAATCCGAGCGATTTGGCGTTGTCTTTGGTCACTTCCAGAATCTTATTAAACCGAATCACTTTGTGTTCCATATCGACGTCGGCCTTGCCGAGGCCCTCGATCGACAGGTCTTTGTTCACGTCCTTGCCCTGCAGCAGCTGATCGGCCACCGTCACCAGCGCATAACCGGCGTCTTTCGGATCCCACAGCAGCGCTTTCTTGATGTCGCCGCGCATCAGGTAAGGGGCGGCCTGCGCCGGCATGGCGATGCCCACCACCGCAATTTTGTCCTTGGCGCGCTTCTTGGCCACCGCCTGGCCGGCGCCGATCGGGCCGAGCGAGCCGAAGCCGATGATGCCTTTCATCTGCGGATAGGTTTTCATCAGATCCAGCGTGGTGGCGTAGGATTTGTCGATGCTTTCCGCCACCGGCAAGCGCGAGGTGACTTCAAACATGTCCGGGTATTTTTCTTTCTGATACTTGATGGCGGAATCGGCCCAGGCGTTGTGCAGCGGCACGGTCAGCGAGCCGACGTAGATCGCGTAGCCGCCTTTGCCGCCCATGTCTTTCGCCAGCTCATCGACGTTGGCCTGCGCGTATTTCTCGCTGTCGATGGTCTCGATGTCCCATTGGCCGATCTGCTGGTCCGGGGATTCATGGGTCAGCACCACGATGCCTTTGTCACGCGCTTTTTTCAGCACCGGCTCCAGCACTTTGGCGTCGTTCGGCACCACGATGATGGCGTTGACGTTCTTGGCGATCAGATCCTCAATCACCTTGACCTGTGCGGCCGGATCCGGCGTAGAAGGGCCGGTCTGGTAGGCGTTGACGTCGAGTTTTTTCGCCGCTTCGTTGACGCCCACTTCCATGCGGTTGAACCACGGAATGCCGGTCACTTTGGCGACCACGGCAATCTCATATTTATCAGCGGCGAACACAGGTGTTGTCGATAACATGCACGCAGAAACCACACATGCATTTAATAATGCGAGGTTAAATTTCATTAGCTGTACCTTTTTTTATCTGTAGGGGTGGCGGTTTTTCCACCGCTGCAGATTACAAAGGAATGGAAGAGGGGGCGTAGCCGAAGTTAACGAAATGTGATCTGCGCATATTTAAGTAAAATATTAGCGGTTTTAGTGTTAAATAAATGTTTAATTATTTGTCGGTGGTAAATTTACTACCAACTAATAGGTTGTAAATAACTTTTTATTAACTTTTAATTAACTTTTGTGCATCATTTTGATGGCTTGGACGCGGAAAAAAATGCCGGCGCAGAGGCCGGCATTGAAGCATTTAATCGATGTGTGAACAAGATCACCTTTGCGCCCGATTACAGCACGCCCTGCGCCAGCATCGCCTCCGCAACCTTGACGAAACCGGCGATATTCGCGCCGTGTACATAGTGGGTTTGCTTGCCCTCGCCGCCGTATTCCACGCAGGCATGGTGAATATCCGCCATGATATGTTGTAAACGTACATCCACTTTTTCCGCCCGCCAGCCGATGCGCGCGGCGTTTTGCGCCATCTCCAGCCCCGAGGTGGCCACGCCGCCGGCGTTGGCCGCCTTGCCGGGCGCGAACAGCACCCCGGCGTCGAGGAAGGCGTCGGTGGCCTGGATGGTGGTCGGCATGTTGGCGCCTTCCGCCACCGCTTTCACCCCGTTGCGGATCAGCGTCTGCGCCGCCTCGAGATCCAGCTCGTTCTGGGTGGCGCACGGCAGGGCGATATCCACCGGCACGCTCCACGGCTGCTGGCCCGCCAGATACGTCAGACCGCGCTCACGGGCATAGTCCGCCACCCGGCCGTAACGCTGGTTCTTGATCTCCGCCAGGTGCGCCAGCTTCTCGGTGGTGAAACCGTCTTCGTCCACCAGGGTGCCGCCGGAATCCGATACGGTGATCACGCGCGCGTCCAGCTCCAGCGCTTTCTCGATGGTGTACTGCGCCACGTTGCCGGAGCCGGATACCGCCACCCGCATGCCCTCAAAGCCCAGGCCGTGGCGCTGCAGCATGGCGTCGGTAAAGTACACCAGGCCGTAGCCGGTCGCCTCGGGGCGGATCAGGCTGCCGCCGAAGGAGAGGCCCTTGCCGGTAAACACGCAGGCGGTGTTGTTGGACAGTTTTTTCATCATGCCGGCCATAAAGCCGACTTCACGGCCGCCGACGCCGATGTCGCCGGCCGGCACGTCGGTGTCCGGGCCCAAGTGGCGATACAGCTCGGTCATCAACGCCTGGCAGAAACGCATGATCTCGCCCTGGCTTTTGCCCTTCGGATCGAAATCGGAGCCGCCTTTGCCGCCGCCCATCGGCAGGGTGGTCAGCGCATTCTTGAAGGTCTGCTCAAAGCCGAGGAACTTCAGGATCGACAGGTTTACCGACGGGTGGAAGCGCATGCCGCCCTTATAGGGGCCGATGGCCGAGTTGAACTGCACGCGGAAGGCGCGGTTGACCTGCACCTGGCCGCGATCGTCCACCCAGCTGACGCGGAACTGAATAATACGCTCGGGCTCCACCAGGCGCTCCAGCAGCGCCTGTTCGCGATAGCGCGGGTTGCGCTCGATAAATGGCCACAGCGAGGTGAACACTTCGCGCACCGCCTGCAGATATTCCGGCTGGTGAGGGTTATGGCGTTGTAACGAGGACAGGAAAGACTCTACCGATACGGCATATTCCATGGATAACTCCTTTTCGCATTAAATTTCCCCCGCTATTTCTTATAAATATGGGTATAGGCGATGCTCGGGGGAGGATGTTGTGTCTTTAGCGACTATATCATCGGAGGGCGGTTGATTATCAAGCGATTAATCGGCGTGGCGGCATGAAAAACGCCCGCAGGGCGCGGGCGTTGGTCAGTTAAGTTAGCAAACGCTTACTTTATTCGTCTTCTTCATCGCGCAGCGGCACGATCAGCATATCGATGTGCACGGTATTGATCAGCTGGCGCGCGGAAGACATCAGCTTGCTCCAGAAGTCCTGATGGTGGCCGCACAGCACCAGGTCCATATCGTATTTCTTGATGGCGTCCACCAGCACCTGCGCCAGATCGCCGCTGCCGCTCAGGGTCTCGGTGATCGGGTAGCCGGCGTTTTGCGACAGCTCGGTCAGCGCCTGATGGGTTTCTTCAGAGATGCGTTTTTGCATGTCGCCGAGATTGACGTCGATAAGGCCGGTATAGAGGTCGGAATAGTTGACATCGACGTGGATCAGAGAAACTTTGGCGTTATACGGCCGCGCCATAGAGACGGCTTTTTCTACCAGGATCTTGCTTTCCGGGGATAGGTCTACCGCGATCAATATGTGTTTGTAAGCCATAAGAATACTCCTTCCATAAACATGCCGATTAAAAAGGGTTAGCAGGCGTTCCGTGTACCCGCCTGGCGCTGTTGGTTCCATAGTATCATTCGGATAACGCAATGATATGTTGGGGCGATCACACTGCGCCGCATCGAAAATCTCTGCGCACGATACCTTTCGTTGTACACCCGCGCGGCGTAAAAGCCTATGGGTTATGCGGGTTTTAACGGTCTGACCGCTTGAATTATAAGCGTTATTAAACAAAGTATAGCGCTAAATGTGCAATCAGCGCTCCAGATGCGGCTGCAGCAGGCTTTCAAACCACTCATGAAACACCGCCAGGCGCCTTGAGCGCTGGCGGCGATGGGGATAGATCAGGGCGATCGGCATGGAGGTGGCGCGGTAACCGGGCAGGACTTCCACCAGTTCACCGGCGTCGAGCAGGTGTTGTACGTCGTAGCGCGGGATTTGCATCAGCCCCAGCCCGGCGCGGCAGCAGGCGATATAGCTTTCGGCGTTGTTGACCACCACCCGGCTGGGCAGTTCGAGCCGTTGCGTATGGCCGTCGCCGGTCAGGTATTCCCAGGGGGATTCGCGGCCGGTTCTGGGCGAGGCGTAGCCGATGCTCCAGTGCCCCTCGGCAAGATCGCCGGGGTGGAGCGGATGACCGAATTCGCTCAGGTAGGCGGGGCTGGCGCAGTTGATCAGCGCGATATGGCCGAGCGGCCGCATCACCAGGCTGCTGTCGTGCAGATCGCCGACGCGCACCGCGCAGTCGACCCCCTCCTGCACCAGATCGATGGCGCGATCGGCGGAGCCGAGCATCAGCTGCAGGTGAGGATGGCGCCGCAGCAAGCCGGGCAGCGCCGGAGCGATCAGCCGGCGGGCGATGCGGCTCGGCACGTCGACGCTGAGCCGCCCGGAGGCCTGCCGTTGGCTGGCCTGAAATGACTGATCGATGTCTTCCACTTCGGCCAGCAGCGGGCGCAGCCGCTCGAGCAGCTGTTCGCCGTCGGCGGTCAGCCGCACCTGCCGCGTGGTGCGGTGCAACAGGCGCACGCCTAGTTGCGTTTCCAATTGCTGTACGGCGGCGGAGACCGAGGCGCGCGGCACCTCCAGCGCATGGGCCGCCCGGATAAAGCTGCCCATTTCCGCCACCTGTACGAATACGCGGTATTGATTGAATCTGTCCATCTCGTTGACCTGCTGTTCCTTGGCGCCGTTCCCGACAGAAAGTGTAGCCGCATGGCGCGGTTGCGCGCGAGCAGGTGCGGGGGCCTCTCCGCCCCCGTCGAACTATTTGGTGGTGTAGCCGCCGTTGATCAGGATGGTTTGGCCGGTTACCCACCAGCCGTCGCTGACCAGATGGCGGATGAACGGCACCACGTCTTCGATATCGGTCAGGCCGGTTTTGCTGAACGGCGACAGCGCCGCCGCCGTTTTGTGGTAGGCCACGGCGTCCGCACCCTCTGCCGGGTAGAAGAACGGGGTGTCCATCGGGCCGGGGCCGACTGCCGTCACGGAGATGCCGCGTTCGCCGAACTCCTTGGCGGCGGCGCGGGTGAAGTGCTCCACCGGCGCCTTGGTGCCGGCGTAAGCGGCGTAGAACGGCGTGAAGGCGCCGAGCAGCGAGGTGACCAGCGTGCAGATTTTACCGTTGTCGTTAAGGTGCTTGCCCGCCTCTTTCAGGAAGAAGAACGCGGTTTTGGCGTTGACCGCCGTCATCTCGTCGTACTCGGCTTCGCTGATGTCGATCATCGGCTTTTTCAACACCTTGCCGACGGTATTGATGGCGATATCCGGCTTGCCGACGGCGGCTACCGCATCGGCGAACAGCTTCTCGACCGCGCCCGCGGTGGTGAGATCGGCCTGCAGCGCGACACCTTGCGCGCCGGTGGCCTGAATGGCGGCGACGGTTTTTTCCGCTTCGGTTTTGGAGGCGGCGCTGTTGTAGTGGATCACCACCGCTTTGGCGCCTTGTTCAGCCAAATCGCGTGCGATCAGCCCGCCGAGGTTTTTGGCGCCGCCGGCGATGAGGACGGTTTTTCCCTTGATTGAATGGTTTGCCATAACAGTTTCCTTGGATGAGCGTAACGGAAACCTGAGTCTAGCCAGCGTGGGGGGAAAGATCAGCGGCGTGGCGCGGGATAGACTATCCAGAAAAGCGACATAATCGAAACGGACGGTTATCGCTTATAACGCCCCAGCAGGTGACTTTTCGCTACAGGGCGATAAATTTTATCCACTGCTCAGGCCAGTTTGCGTTCCATTAACCTACAATGATGGATATGGGTCTCACCATTTCTCCTCTGAGTAGAACCATGCCGTGCAAATCTCTCTGTGCGGCGCGGCAACGTCTTTGGAGGCGGTGGGTTATGGGCGTGGCCCGTGCAGGCAAAAAAGGGGATGAGAGCGGTAAGCTCCAGCAGAGTATCGGGTAATGAGGTAGGGCGGTTGGACCCGGCGGATGGCCGCGGATAACAACGCCTTGAGGGGGTAATCATGATCAGTACCGTCGCGCTGTTTTGGGCCTTATGTGTGGTGTGTGTGGTAAACATGGTGCGGTATTACTCTTCTCTGCGCGCGTTGCTGGTGGTATTGCGCGGCTGTGACCCGTTGCTGTACCAATACGTCGACGGCGGCGGCTTCTTCACCGCCCACGGCCAACCCAGCAAGCAACTGAGGCTGGTGCGCTATATCTTCGCGCAGCGCTATGTCGAACACCACGATCCGGAGTTTATTCGCCGCTGTGAGCGGGTGCGCGGGCAGTTTATGCTGACCTCGGCCCTGTGCGGCCTGGTGGTCATCTGCCTGATAGCGATGATGATTTGGTATTAATGCCTTGCTGTTTCCCTTGATGCAGGCAAAAAAAAGGCGGCCCTGCGGCCGCCTTCCTCATGATGCTTATCGCTTAGATCAGCTTCAACGCAATCCAATACAGCGCACCGGAAAGCAGAATCGAGATTGGCAGGGTCAGTACCCAGGCCAACAGGATGTTCTTCACGGTTTTGCTCTGCACGCCGCCACCGTCCACGATCATCGTCCCGGCAACCGCCGAAGAGAGGACGTGGGTGGTGGAGACCGGCATGCCGGTATAGCTCGCCACGCCGATCGACAGCGCCGCGGTCATCTGGGCCGATACGCCCTGGGCGTAGGTCATGCCTTTCTTGCCGATCTTCTCGCCGATGGTGGTGGCCACGCGTTTCCAGCCCACCATGGTACCGAGCGACAGCGCCAGCGCGACGGCGACGATGATCCACATCGGCGCGTACTCGACGGTCTGCAGCAGATCCTGACGCAGGTTCTTCAGGAAGCGCTGGTCGGCGGATGAGGTTTCCGGCAGCTTGGCGACTTTATCCGCCGTGTCGGTCACGCACATCAGCAGGCGGCGCAGGTGGCTGCGCTGGTCAACCGTCAGCTGATCGTAGCTTTGCAGGTTGGTCAGCATGCCCTGAGCCAGCTCGATCGCCGGCATGGCGCGCGAACTGTCGCAGTGGAACTCGGCCGGTTTGCCAGACGCCGCTTCGTCATCCGGGCTTGGCACCAGCGGCGTCAGCGACACCGCATGCGACAGCGCGTCGCCGTGCTGCTGGTAATATTGCTGCAGGTGGGTCACGGCGTCACGCGTACGGGTGATGTCATAACCGGTTGCATTCATATTGACCACGAAGCCGGCCGGCGCAACGCCGATCAACACCAGCATGATAAGGCCGATGCCTTTCTGGCCGTCGTTGGCGCCGTGCGAGAAGCTGACGCCAATCGCCGACAGGATCAGCGCGATACGGGTCCAGAACGGCGGCTTGCGTTTGCCGTCGACCTTTTCACGTTCCGCAGGGGTCATGTGGATACGCTGGCGTTTCTTGGTGCCACTCCAATAGCGGCGCAAGGCGAACACCATCACTCCCGCCACCATCATGCCGACCAGCGGCGAGAACAGCAGAGAAAGGAAAATGCCAATCATTTTCGGGACGTTAAGCGCATCCACCACCGAAGTGTGGGTCATCAGGGCGTTGGTTAAACCGACACCGATGATTGCGCCTATCAGCGTATGGGAACTGGAGGCCGGCAGACCGAAATACCAGGTGCCGAGGTTCCAGATGATTGCCGCCAACAGCATGGAGAAGACCATGGCTAATCCGTGTGCTGAACTGACGTTCAACAACAGATCGGTAGGCAGCAAGTGGACGATGGCGTAAGCAACACTCAAACCGCCGAGCATTACGCCAAGAAAGTTGAACAAACCTGCCATCACGACCGCAAGTTGCGAGCGCATGGCGCGGGTATAAATAACTGTAGCGACCGCATTGGCCGTATCATGAAAACCGTTGATGGCTTCATAAAACAACACGAACAACAATGCGAGAATTAACATCAGGCCGGTATGGAAATCCAGGCCAGCGAACAAATGCAGCATAAGCGTTACGCCAGTTTGTGGACATGAACGCCGCGCATTATCAGTGACAACCGGGGCCGGGGAAAAGGAAAATATGACGTTTTTTTGATTTGGACATGACGAAACGATGACGCGCCTATAACAAAAATATTGAATATCAACGCGTTATTCTCCTCTGACCTCTGTAATATTTTCTTACTGTGGCGTTGGCGGCGCCGGGGCTTTACAATCTGCCGCCGTGAATTTGGCGGTGACCGGCGGCGAAACGGCGTAATATGGCGCTCTTTTGTCGCGATTGTGGTTTTGATAAGTGAGGCTCAGGTGGAACAGTTTGATGTCGTAGTGATTGGGGCGGGTGCCGCCGGCATGTTTTGCGCCGCGCAGGCGGGGCAACTCGGTTGCCGCGTGTTGCTGCTCGACAACGGCAAAAAACCGGGCCGCAAGATCCTGATGTCCGGCGGTGGGCGCTGCAACTTTACCAACATGTACGCCGAACCGGCGGCCTATCTGTCGAACAACCCGCACTTCTGCAAGTCGGCGCTGGCGCGCTACACCCAGTGGGACTTCATCGATCTGATCAACCGCTACGGCATCGCCTACCATGAAAAAACGCTGGGGCAGCTGTTCTGCGACGATTCGGCGCAGCAGGTGGTGGATCTGCTGGTCAAAGAGTGCGAGCTGGGCCAGGTGACGATGCGCCTGCGCAGCGAAGTGCTGGGCGTGGAGAAAACCGAGAACGGCTACCAGCTGGCGCTCAATGGCGAAAAAGTAAGTGCTCGCTCACTTGTGGTGGCCAGCGGCGGATTATCCATGCCGGGGTTGGGCGCCTCGCCGTTCGGTTACAAACTGGCGGAGCAGTTCGGCCTCAAAGTGCTGCCGACGCGCGCCGGGCTGGTGCCTTTTACCCTGCATAAGCCGCTGCTGGAGCATGTGCAGACGCTATCCGGCGTGTCGGTGCCGGCGGTGATCACCGCCGAGAACGGCGTCAGCTTCCGCGAAAGCATCCTGTTTACCCACCGTGGCCTCTCCGGGCCGGCGGTATTGCAGCTGTCCAGCTACTGGCAACCGGGTGAGTATGTGAGCGTTAACTTACTTCCTGGGCTGGATCTGGCGGGCTTCCTGGATAACCAACGCCAAGAGCACCCGAACCAAAGCCTGAAAAACACCCTGGCGCTGCATTTGCCGAAGCGGCTGGTGGAGTGCTTGCAGACCCTGGGACAACTGCCGGAGGCGACGCTGAAGCAGCTGAATGCGCCGCAACAAGCGGCGCTGGTTGATCTGTTGCAGAACTGGCGAGTGCAGCCGAACGGCACCGAAGGCTACCGCACGGCGGAAGTGACGCTCGGCGGCGTCGACACCAACGAACTTTCTTCCAAGACGATGGAGGCCCACAAGGTGCCGGGGCTCTATTTCATCGGCGAAGTGGTGGACGTGACCGGGTGGCTGGGTGGCTACAACTTCCAGTGGGCCTGGAGTTCGGCCTGGGCCTGCGCCCAGGCGCTGGCGGCGCAGGGGCGTTAAAACCCGCGCAGCCTTGACACGTGCCGGGTCACGTTGGCCCGGCCTTGAGCTGATTCATTAATTTCATTTTAGTGTTGCCGTCGAGAAAACTCGCCTCCAGCGCCTGTCGGTTGCTGCGGTTAAAATCGTCATCCTGCCAGCCGAAGGCGTCATGCAACAGCTGGTACTCCTTGTTCAGCGTGGTGTCGGCGACGGTGCGCGCATCGGTATTCACGTTCAGCCGCACTCCCATCCTTTTCAGCCGATCTATCGGATGATCGTCGATGCTGTCGAACAGATTGCAGACGAGATTGCAGCTGGGGCAGATCTCGAGCAGGACGCCGGTGGCTATCAGACGCTCGATAAGGGCAGCATCCTCGATGCTCCTGACGCCGTGGCCGATGCGCGACACCTGTAGCCGCTCCAGCGTTTCCCGTACGCTGTCGGCGCCCTTCGCCTCGCCGGCGTGGGCGATGACGTTGCCGCCGGCTTCGCGCACCGCCCGAAAGGCCGCTACGTGATTGGCCAGCGGGTAACGCGCTTCATCGGCGGCCAAATCCAGCGCCGCCACGCCGCTTCCCTGATAATCGATAACCAGTTTCGCCGTTTGCAGGCTGGCGGCCGCGTCGAAATGTCGCAGCGTGCACAGGATCAGCCCGGCGGCGATGCCGTAAGCCCGTGATGCGTGATGCATGGCCGCCAGCACCGTCTCGACCACCGTTTCGCCGGTTAATCCCAGCCGGGTATGCAGCAGCGGCGCGAAGCGCAGCTCGGCATAGATGACATTATCCGCCGCCAACTGCGCGAATAAGTCCCCGACGGCCAGCGTTATCGCCTGGCGTGTCTGTAATAGATCTATTTGCGGCGCTATCTTGCTTAAAAAGTTCCCCAGATCGGCGCATCGCTTCGGCGCGATAAATTGCCGATTAAATGCCGCTCTGGTTATTTGCGGGTCGACCTTTTTGACATAGTGGTAGCTTAAACAGGTATCCAAATGGACGTGTAATTCCACTTTCTTCAATTTTCTTGGATCGAATTTCATACGGGCCACTTATTTCATTAACGGCTGAGATAACAACGAGAACAGCTTTTCTTTAAACAGGCCGGGTTTGATGCGGGTGATCACGCGCGCATTGGCCGGTTCGCCGGTCAGGTGGGTGGAATCGATGACGTAATGGTCGTAAGAGCTTTCACTTTTATATTCAACCCAGGAATACGCCTCCAGACTGGTTTCGACGATGTCCGGGTAGAGCGCCACCGCCATGGTGGTCGGATCGGGCAAATCAAAGCCTTTACGTTCGGTGCGCATGGCGTTGAACGCCATCAGCGTGCGATTGCAGCGCACGGCAAAGCGCCCCAGTTCGCCGAGATTATTCAATCGCTCTATATCGCGTTCGTTGATAAATGCTTCCCCCATGCCGATCTCCCAGCCAACGAGGGTGAGCGGCAGCCCGGCAGTGAGCACCAGATGCGCGGCCTCGGCATCGGCGTAAAAATTAAATTCGGCCAGCGGGGTGATATTGCCGGGCATCAGCCCGGAACCGCCCATCACATAAACCCTCTTCACTTTTTCGGCCAGCGTGGGCGCTTTCAGCACCGCCATCGCGAGATTGGTCAACGGCCCGAGGGTGACGATTTCCAGCTCGCCATTGAGCCGTGCGGCGCAGTCGATGATGGCGTCCACGGCATGAACGGGTTCGGCGCTCTGGCGCGGATCGGGCAAGGCCATGTCGCCCATGCCGTCTTCGCCGTGAATATGGTGCGAATGATAACGCGTTCGCAAAAGCGGTTTCGCCATGCCGGCATAAACCGGGGGCGCATAGGTTCCCGCTTTTTCCACGCAGATAAGTGCATTTTTGACGCACTGTTCAAGCGGGCAGTTTCCCGCGACGGTGGTGATCGCTTCCACCTTCACGTCGGGTGCGCGCAACGCCATCAGCAGCGCGACGGCATCGTCGGAAGCGGTATCGGTGTCTATCAGAATATGTCGCATGGCCATCTCCTCGGGTGGGCTATGCGGAGAAAGTACCCAGACGACCTAAGGCAAAAAAGGTCAGATGTCCTTTTTCGTTCTGAAGCGCGTCGGCTATGCTGAACGCAGTCGAAAGCGAGGATGTAAGACGTTTAAGGATGAGCCCTGGGAGTGAATCGCCTTGAAAACGGTCGGTGACAGCAAGCTAAAAGAAGCTTTTATCGACGCTCACGATCTGCGAACGGCGCTTTCGCCCACGCTGCTCGCCGCACTGCGCCTGGTCAGCGTCGAAGCCGGCGAATACCTGGTGACGCAAAGCGATCGTTTGACCCACCTGTTTTTTCTCGTACAGGGAAAATTGCAGGTTGAGAATTTTGATGTGAATGGCGCGCACATTGTCTTTTCCTTCGAAACGGATTTCTCGGTGATTGGCGATCTGGAACTGTTTTCCCAGGCGCAGCGCACGCTGTTCAGCACCGTGCAGGCGGTGACCGACGCGCTGCTCCTCGCGGCACCGATAGAGGCCATCAACAATCACGCCCTGAGCGACCCGGCGTTCCTCACCTTTATCTGCCGGCAATTGAGCAATAAGCTGCTGAATGCCTCTTTGCTGCATGCGAACGGCGTTTTTACGGCGGAGTATAAACTGCGAAAATTTTTATTATTCAAGATAAAGAACGAAGGGGAATTGATTGAGCTGGAAAACCGGGAGGCGCTGGCGGCGAGATTGGGCATCTCCGTCAGACAGCTGAGCCGCGCGCTGGCGCAGCTCGCGGCGGACGGCATCATTCAATTCAAAAACAAATCACTGCGGGTGACGGATCGCCAACGGCTGTCCGACATCAACGGGAGCGCCAGGATCTAGCCGATCGCCGGCCCCTTCAATTCCACGCGATTGCCGTCCGGATCGCTGAAATAAATGGACGGGCCGTCGCCTTCAGCGCCATAGCGCGATTCGGCGGGATCAACGCCGATCCCCTGCGATCGCAGATAGGCCAACAGCTCGTCCTCGTTGAAAGGATCGATGCGCAGGCAGATGTGATCGACATTTTGCCGGTGAGGATCGGGCGCCGTGCCGCCTTTTTTCCCCAACACGCCGTTAATATCCACCAGATCGATCATGGCCGCTCCGGCGCGCAGGTGCATCAGCCCCAAATCCGGCCGCTGTTTGGCGATATCACAGCCGACGATCCGGGTATAAAAATGCAGGCTTTTCTGCATATCGCGCACGCGCAGCACCACATGGTCGATAGTCTTCAGGCTGAAAGGGCGCACGGCCATCTCCTCAAACGGAAGTCTCCTTTACAGCATAAACGGCGCTGGCGGATTTATCCTGCTCCAGAGCTAAAGCAAAAAAACGGCCGATGGTTTTCACCATCGGCCGTAAGCGTGCGGAGTGTTCACGCATTAGCGCGGGAAGTTGCCGCTCAGCGCATCCAGGCCATCCTGGTAGATGCCATGGAACAGGGCGACGGCTTCGTCGTCGCTGATATTGACCGGCGTGAAGCTGCCCGACCATTCCACGCGCGCCACGTTGGCGTCGTCGGTGGCGTGTACCGACAGGGTGGACAGGTAATTCACCACCGGGAACGGCGCCTGCATGATGGAGTAGCTGTAGCTGCGTTGACGGTTGTCGAACGCTTCCAGCCGCTCGATAACGGTGCCGCCGTCAGCGGTCGTCAAAGTGCGCACGCGGCCGCCTTCAGAAACGACGCTTTTCGGAATGAACGGCAGCCAGTCAGGCAGGGCGTCGAAACCGCCGATCAGTTGCCATACGGTGTCGGCGGATGCCGGGATGTTCATAGATACGGATGTAGTAGCCATTTTCTTTCTCTCTTGATATCGGTTTAGGGTACGGAATTACATTGCCAGGGTGTCGACGACGCCGCCGTCGACGCGCAGCGCCGCGCCGGTAGTGGCCGAAGACAGCGGGGACGCAAGGTAAACGGCCAAGTTGGCCACTTCATCGACGTCCGCCGCGCGTTGAATGATGGAGCTTGGGCGTTCGGTTTTAACGAACTCGTCGGCCTGATCGCGCGCGCTGCGCCCGGATTTGGCCGCCGCTTCCGCCAGCATCTCCTGCAGGCCTTCGGTAAAGGTTGGCCCTGGCAGGATGGCGTTGACCGTCACGCCGGTGCCGGCGAGGCGTTTCGCCAGGCCGTGAGATACCGCCAGGTTGGCGCTTTTGGTCACGCCGTAGTTGATCATATCCGCCGGGATGGCGACGCCGGATTCGGACGACACGAAAATAATGCGTCCCCAGCCCTGTTCGGTCATGCTCTGCGCGTAGTGGCGAGCCAGACGCACGCCCGAGAGGACGTTGACGTTATAGAAGTGCATCCACTCGCTGTCGGGCACGGTAAAGAAGTCTTTATCGTTGAAAATACCGAGGTTGTTGACCAGCACGTCGGCTTTCGGTTCCGCGGCGAACAGGGTTGCAGCCCCTTGTTCGGTGCCGAGATCGGCGACCACGCCGCGTACCTGCGCGCCGGGCACGTTGGCGCTGATATCGGCGATGGCGTTATCGACCCCGACTTTCTGACGGCCGACGATCACCACCGTGGCGCCCGTTTTGGCAAGCCCGCGCGCGATGCCGAGACCGATGCCGGAGGTGGAGCCGCTGACGACGGCGACTTTGCCTGAAAGATCCAGTTTCATCATGTATATCACTCTGTAATGTGGGTAATGGGGCCGGGGGCCGGCCCCATAAAACTTAACGAATCGGCAGCGGCGCGTTGTCGGCCACCAGTTTCTGGCGGCGCATCTCCGCCCAGAACTCAGCCGGGATCGCTGCATCCAGCGCAGCCAGATCTTCGGCCATGCGGCCAGGACGGCTCGAACCGGGGATCACGGCGGCGACGGCCGGGTTAGCCAGCGCAAACTGCAGCGCAGCGGCTTTGACGTCTACCTGGAAGCGAGCGGCGATCTCTTTGATTTTCGCGACTTGCTGGCGAATAGCCGGGGACGCTTTCTGATATTCGAAATGTTCGCCGCCGGCCAGTACGCCGGAGCTGTATGGGCCGCCGACGACGATATCGACATTCTGTTCCAGCGCTTCCGGCATCAGGCGTTGCAGGGCGCGTTCGTGATCCAGCAGGCTGTAGCGGCCGGCCAGCAGGAAGGCATCCGGTTTCGGCTCATCAAGCGCCAGCGTCAGTTCGCAAGGCTCGACGCGGTTGACCCCGAGGCCCCAGGCTTTGATCACGCCTTCGTCACGCAGGCGGGACAGTGCGCGGAAGGCGCCGGTACGGGCGATATTGAACTGTTCCAGCCAGCTGTCGCCGTAGAAATCCTGAGCGACGTCGTGGATCCAGACGATATCCAGACGGTCGGTTTTAAGACGCTTCAGGCTGTGTTCAATGGAGCGAAGCGTGCCGTCTTCCGAGTAGTCGTTCAGGATCTTGTTTTTCAAACCGTGTTCGAACAGGCCGCCTTTCTCACCCAGATCGCGGGCGGCGGGATCTTCCATTTCGTCCAGCATGATGCGGCCCACTTTGGTGCTCAGCACGAACTCATCGCGTGGGTACTGAGAGAGCGCTTCGCCCATGCGAATTTCCGACAGGCCGGAACCGTAAAGCGGTGCGGTGTCGAAGTAGCGGATGCCCAAGTCCCAGGCGCTGGTTACGGTAGCCAGCGCTTCTTCTTCTGGAATGGCGCGGAACATATTGCCGAGCGGCGCGCCGCCCAAACCGATCTTGCCGGGTAAAATATTTTTGATGCTCATGGTGAATCCTCAATACGTTATCTTTTCAGGGAAACTAGTGGGGCTCATACAGCGTCTGCCCCGTCACGAGGCTAAAGATAACTTGGCAAGTTGTGACTTGATAGGACATAATTTGTCTAAGTTAAGTCCTTTGAGGTCTCACATGATCGATTTACGTCAGTTGAAATACTTTGTGGCGGTGGCGGAAGAAGAGCACGTCGGCCGCGCCGCCGAACGGCTGCACATTTCCCAGTCACCGCTGAGCCGGCAGATTTCCCAACTTGAGGAACGTCTGGGTTTGATGCTGTTCGAGCGCAATCAGCAGCGCATCCGCCTGACCGCCGACGGCCAGACGTTTCTGGCAGAAACCCGCGCGCTGTTGACGCACGCCACCCGGCTCGAGTCGCTTGGGCGCCGTCTGGGGCGCGGGGAAGACGGCGGGCTGTGCATTGGCTATATCGAAAATGCGATGCACTCCGGCGTATTGTCGAACGCATTGCGGTCGCTGCGGGTTTCCCGGCCGGATGTGCACATCGTGCTTTACAGCCAGCCTTCTTTCATACAGCTGGAAGGGCTGCGGCAGCGCAGCCTGGACGTGGCGCTGGTCAATACGGTGCCGGATCGCGCGGATCCGGATTTTGAATATACGCAGGTGCTGGACGATCGCATGCTGTTGGCCTTGCCGCAGGCCCATCCGCTGGCGGAGCGGGAGACGCTGCTGCCGGCGGATCTCACCGATCAGGCCTGGATTTCGGTGCTGCACAAGGAGGATGCCCATTCGCGCGACGACTTCGTGGCGGCCTGCGTGAAGGCCGGGTTCGATCCGGATATCCGGCTGGAGGCGGGCGAGCCGCTGACCGCGCTGGGGCTGGTCGCCGCCGGGTTGGGGATGACGTTGATCCAGCACAGCCTGCGGCATAACGCGCCGCAAGGCGTAGTGCTGCGCGAACTGCCCTGGATGCAATACACCACGCAGCTGTGGGCCGTGTGGCACAAGGCCAACCTGCGCCCGCTGGTCACCCATTTCCGCGAAGTGATGTCGGCCGGGCCGGCCTGCCACTGACTGCGCGGCGGTGTCCGGCCCGGATGGCGTCCGCTATGACACAGCGCGCAGGGCGGCGACGATCGCCGCCAGTGCGGCGCGTTGCTCGTCTGCCAGCGCGGGCTGCGCCTGCGCGGCATTTTCCGCCAGCAGGGTCTGCAGGCCGATCAGCCAGTCATAGATATAAAATGCGGTATTTTTGGTTGGCGTCGGCGCCAGCCGGGTGAGCCGCTGCTGGCCGCTCCAGTCCACCGCCGGCTGCGGCGGTGGGGTAAAGATCGGTTGGCCGGGATTGACGCGGCTCTCGGGGCGCGTTGCCGCATCGCGCCGCTGGAAGCCGAGCCAGGCGACGAAGTCGCCCAACAGCGCCAGCGCCTGGCTGATCTGCCGATCTTCCCCCTGTTCCGGCAGGCCGCCGGCGCACAGCGCGCGCTCCAGCTCATCATCGAGCCGCTGGCGGCAGGCGGCGCCGATCAACGCATCAACCAGCAGTTCGAGATGCGGTTTGTCGACGCCGAGCAGATCCAGCAACCGGCGGCTGTCCGGCAGGCTGCGCAGATGGTTGATCCAATCCGCGAATATCCGCGCGGCAAAGGGTGACGTGGGGGGCTCGCCGGGCGCCGGGGTTTCCGGTGCGCCGAACAGATCGATGTCGAGCCCGAACGGCGCAGGCGTCGCCGGGGTCGGCGCGGCGTGCTGCTGTTGCTGGTAAAGCTGGCGCAGCGTATCGCGCTGGGGCAACAATCGTTCCAGCAGTTCGCCGTGGCGGCCGGCCTGCGCCTGCAGCGCGCGCAGCAGCTGTTGGGCGCGTTGCTGAGTCGCGTATGGATCGGCGGCGGTGAGCCAGTTGCCGAGCAGGCTTTCCGTCAGCTCGCGCTGCAACTCTTCGCGCAGCTCGAGCAGGCGCGCTTGCTTGTGGGCCGGGCGCGCCTGTGCGGCCAGGTAGTTCACCATGCGGCGGCAATCCTGCTCATCCAGCGCCAGCAGTGTGGCCCAGCTGTCACCGGGTTCGCCGACCTGGCGCTGAACGGCGTCGTCAGGGCGCGGTTTGCCTTCCTGGCGTGGGTCGAACGGCGTGATCGCCCAGATTAAACCGGGTTTGTGGCGCTGGCGCAGCGCCGGGGTTTCCCCCTGGGTGTGGTCTACCCAACCGGCGAGCGCCTGGCCGATGCGCGCGGCGTCCTGCGGCGTGGCGGCGGCATCGGCCACCAGCAGCAGGTTGGCGTGCAGGCCGTCCGCGCAGCGGGCCAGCAAATGGGCGCGTTTCGCCTGTTGCAGCCGCTGCGTCGGTTCCGCCTGCGGGCGGGCGCAGCTGCCGGGCAGGTCGATCAGCGCCACGTCGGCGGGCAGGCCCGCCTGCGCGGTTTGCGGCAGAACGGTGGTGACTTCGGCGGTCAACCAGACCAGATCGCTCAGCGCGATCTCCCGTTCACCGCCGTGTTCGGCCATCACGACGATTGCCGTGTCTTCCGGTGCGGCGCTCGCAGTCAGCAGCGTCAAGGCGCGGCGCGGAGCGTGAACCTGCCGGCTGTCACCGAGGGCATGCAGCGCGTGCGCCAGCTGGCGATAATGCGTCGTCAGCGTCGGTTCCTCTCCCCACAGCGGCGCAAACAGGCGCGCGCGATCGTCGATGCTCAGCTGCGGCGCCAGCGCCACGGCCTGCGGCCAGAAATGCCTGTCCAGCGTCTGTTGCCCCTTGTCGCCGTGGCGGCGTTGGCTATCCCACAGCGCCAGCACATCGCCGTCGCTGAGGCCGTCGGGGGCGATGGCTTGGCGGTGGCGCGCCAACGTTTGCAGATGGCCGGCGATCGCGCGGGCGTCCCAGTCCAGCCGGAAGCCGCCCATCGCGGCGGCATCGAGCGTGATGGCCAGCCACTGCGCTTCATTGAGCAGGGCGAGGGCGATCGGATACTCGGCGGGCCCCGCCTCGGCCGCCGTGCAGTAGCGCACCGCAAGCGAAAGGTCCGCGTTGAAGCGTTTCGCGCCGGGCGCCAGCGCCGCCAGCAGATGGGCCTTGGCGGCGGCGTTGTGGCCATACAAACCGATGGCGACCTGCGCAGGGCATGCGTTTTCCAACCGTGCGGCGCGGTTATGGCAACGGCGCAGGCGCAGCGTCAGGCGATCCGCCTCCTGTTCCAAACGGGCGGACTGCCGGCGTGCGGCGTCCACCCAGTCGATCGCCTGCAATATGCCGGCGCTGAGCGCGTTATTCGGGGCCGCTGGGGCGAAGGTTTGTGTGTTCATCGTGGGTAAATGCTCCCGCTGTCTATCCAGTAGTGGGTCGCACCGGAGGCGCTGGCAGCCAGGGTATTGAGTTTCAGTTGCAGGTGGTGCGCCGGGACGGGGCTGCCGTCGGCCAGCAGCGCCTGCGCGATCTTGACGCTCTCGGCGCCCTGTTCGGCGCTGGCGGTGATGGCCAGCCGCAGGCTGATCACCGCATCGCCGGCCAGTTTGCGCGCCAGTTGGGCGTCATTGATGGTCAGCGTATAGAGCGGCGAGGCCGGCCAGCGTTCGTTGTCCAACTGGCGGAACCCCAGGCGCAGCGGACCGCGCAGCTGGAAGCTGCCGGCGGGATCGAGCGCGAAATCGGCGCGATCCAGATCGATGTCGCGGTAATAGACGTTATCGTCCGCCAGCATGTTGTTACCGTCCAGCATGCCCAGATAACGAATGGTGGAGTAGGGTTGGAAATCCCCGACGTTGAAGTAAAAGCTCTCCAGCCGCAGGTCGATCGCCAGCAGGCACAGCATGGCGCCCACGGCGGCGGTGGATTTTGGGTTGTCGATGCGGCCGCGTTTGTTGAACGGGTACCAGCTGCGGGTGTGGTAGCCCTCAAGCGGCAGAATGCGGCTGGCGGGCAGCGGCTGCAGATGGCGCAGCAGCGCCTGCACGCCGGGGAAACGCGCCGGGCGGCCGGTCAATAGCAGCACGTCGCAGGTATACAGCGCCACCACCTCGGCCAGCAGGCGCAGGCAGCGGCCGATGCCGATGCGATCGGACAAGAAGGCGGCGTGCAGATCGGCCAGGCGGATCACCAGCGGGGTGTGCAGGATATCGAAGGCGTTGCTGTCGGCTTCGCGCTGCACTTCGCCGTTGATAAACGCCAGCACCTGCGGCGTCGGCGGCTGCGGCAGCAGATCGCCCAGGCTGGCGGCGATTTCCGCCCGGTTGTCCAGCGGGTCGTATTCTTCATAGGCGCCGAGCAGCGCGCGTCCGGCGGGCATGAAGATCTGCAGCGCGGCCTGCTGACGCAGGGTGGAAAGCCCGTCCATGCGCCCTTCGTTGCCGAACAGCCTGTCCATCAGCGCCGGGGCGGCGCTCACGCCGGCGGTTTCGAATGCCTGCTGCACGGCGGGCAGGATAAACTGCTGGATGGCGTCCAGCAGGATATCGTCGCCGGCGACTTTAAAGCCCTCGCGGAACAGCAGGCGCGGGTTGATTTTGATGTTGTTGCCCACGCCGTCGTCGAGCGAATAGTGCGTGATCGCCAGATCCGTGGTGCCCCCGCCGATGTCGATGGAGGCGATACGCAGCGTTTTTCCCGCCTGCTCACCCGGCGCCAACGGCCGGTCGGGCCGGGCCATGGCGGCGAAAAAGGCGTCGGTGCGGCCGGCGAAGTTCACCTGGGTTTCGTTGTACAGATAGACCATCTGACCGCAGGTGGCCTCGTCCCACTCCATCTGTACCTGCGGCGCCGGGAAGCGGGCGTGCGCGCCGTCGAACGGCGCATCCTGCGGGTGCCAGCCGAGGGCCTTCCACACCAGCCCGATCGCCTCCTGCATGCGGCGGCGGAAAATCTCGCGCTCCGGTTTCGGCATCGCCGAAGGCAGCGTCAGAATGATGGTGCGCAAACGGCGCGGCGCGGCGGCGTTCGGCATGCGGCTGCGCTGGGCGATGCTGTTGATCTGCATCAGCGCCTGCGCCAGCAGCTCGCTCAGCATCAATGTCATCACCGCGCTGCGGCTGTAATGGGCGGCGAACACCGGCAGCCGTTGCGCCGTCGGCAGGGCGGACAGCGGCACGCCTTCGTCGTTGATCAGGGTGGTCAACGGCGCGGCGGCGGCCATCGGCTCGTGCCGCTCGTTGAAGCGCCAGCCGGGCGCATAGCGCTCCTCGTCCCACAGGTAGCGGCGCGGGCTGGAAATGCCGGTGGTGCCTTCATGGCCCGTTCGCCGCTGCGCCAGCTGCGCGGCTTCGCGGCCGACGCGGGTGATGGACGGCCACTGGAAGGCGTCGTCGCGCCCGCTCTGGAACGACAGATGCGGCTTGCCGAAGCTGGCCTGAGAAAACTCCACCCGGCTCTCGAACAGCTCGTTGTAGACGCGGTGCGGTTCAGACAGCGAACGCAGCTGCAGCTCGTAGGTTTGCTTCAGGCCGTTGCTCTCTTCCGGGTGGTCTTCGACCAGCACGCCGCAGGTGTGCGAGTTGCCGACGTCCAGCACCAGATCGACGTCGATCGCCGGTTGCTGCAGCGTCGCCGCCACCATTTTTATCTGCGGCACCGCCAGCTGGTGGCCGAGCATGTGCAACAGGTTGAGGTAGTGCGCCTGATACTCGAAGGTTTTCAGCCCGGCGTTGATCTCCACTTCGGCGCGCTGCTCCCGCTCGGCGGCGCGCTGGCTGAACGCCTCGCGCAGCCAGCCGTCCACCCAGGTCAGATCGAGAAATTCGCCCAGCTCGTGGTTGCGGTGCGCCAGCGCGAAGCTCAGATCGGCGCCGAGATCGCTTTCGCCCGGCGCCAGCGCCTCCTGGCCGGGCGCGGCGGCGCGAGTGTCGAAGGCCAGCACCACGCGCAGCAGGTTGCCGTCCTGATCCGGTTCATCCAGCTGCACCACCTGCAGGCGCGCCCAGTTGTCCGGGCCCGACAAAAACAGGCCCGCCGGGGTGTGGCGCAAGAAGGGCAGCGGCAGCCAGAGCTTATCCAGCAGGCGCAGCGACTGCTGCAGCGGGTAGCTGAACTCCGGCCGCACCACTTCGGCGGCCTGGTCGCCCACGGCCGGCAACTGGTATTTGCCGCTCTCGGCCTCCCATTGCAGGCGCAGCAGCGGGCCGCTGGCGGTCTTGCGCACGAATTTGCCGGGAAACTCGGCGTCCAGCCGCGGGGTCAAGGCAAAGTCCAGAAACTGAATGCCGCTGTCCTGGATCAGCGTAATGCCGTGTTTGTAGTCCGTAAGGGGTGCCAGCATCATTTACTCTCGCGCTTGAACGTCATGGGATAGGTGGTGTCCGCATCGTAGCGGCCGGTGCACTCTGCCGCGCCGGTTTCGCCCTGGCGGCAGACGATCTCCGGGATCTGGTAGCGGCTGCCGTCGCTGCAGCGCGCCTTGGTGCGGCTGTTGATCACCAGATTGCCGGACTGCATCAGCCCGGCTTCAACCGCCACCCGGCAGCTGACGCCGTCGCCGTAGGCGATGACAGCGCTGCCCTTGCCGCCGTTCAGACGGTATTGCAGGCCGGGGCGCTTGCCGGTAATCGGGTCTTTCAGCGCTACCGTGGCGCGCCATTTGCCGTTAAGGAAACGGGTGGAACCGGCCTTCACCGCCTCGGGCGGCAGCACCAGCGCATTTTTGTCCAGCGGTTGCGGGATGGCCGGCGCCGGGGGCGGCGGCATCAGCGTCGCGTGCGCCAGCGGCAAGCGCAGCTTGGGCAACGGCGCGGCGGTTTTTTTCGGCGGCGCCGGATGCCGTACCTCAGCCGGCATCGCCGGTTGCGGCGGCGGTGAGCGGTGCAGCCAGGCGGCCAGCGCCGCACTGCCAAGCAACAGAACGGGCAACAGCCAGAGAGCGTGGCGCCGGCGAGCGGCAGGGGATTCGACGAACGCCGCCGGGGCGGGCGCCGGTTCGGGCTCGGCGGCCGGGGCTGGTTTTACCGGTTCGACAACGACCGGTTTGCGCGGAGCGGCAGCGATCGGCGCCGGTTTTTCCACTTCGACTTTCATCTCTGCGTCGATCGGGCGCAGGCAGGCCAACGGATCGTTCGGGCTCTGCGCCTGCGGCTTGATAAAGCCCCAGAAGGTCAGCACCGGTCGATCGTCCACCAGGTAAACGTGGTTGGGGTCGGGTATGTGCATCGCTTTGGCCAGCAGCGCGCCGAACAGGCGATGGCTGGGGTGATCGGTCGCCAGGGCCTGTTCCGTCAGGCTGCGGAAGGTCGTCAGGCTGTGTTCCAGGTGCCGTACCGCCTGCGCGCGCTGGGCATCGCTCGCCGCCAGCCAGGAGGTGACTTTGCCGGGAAAGGGCGCATACCAGTCGATGCGGGTGCCGCTTTCGTTCGGCTGGGGGATCGCCAGACAGTCGGCGGCCTGCTGCTGCCGGCGAAGGCGCAGGGTTTCCCGCAGCTGCTGCGCGCAGGCGTAGACCGGTTGCCCGTTCTCGCCTAAAGCCAGCACATCATCCAAACTGCCACTGCGTAAGAAGGGTTTCACCACGGCGCCGCACCTTGTCCTGTTCTGCAAAAACGCATAAAAGTCCATGATACCCCGCAGGCAGGGCCGCCAAACGGCCAAGGACAGCCCGAAAAACGCCCTTCTTTGGCGTTAGCGGCGCGCTTTGCTAACCGGCACAGTGAAAATCTCGCTATCTGGACCTGTCTGTGAACCGTTTTATCTGAAAAATAGAACGCAGCCCCGGCAAGCGACGCCGGGCAACGATGTTCTCTTTCACTATGACATCGCCTCGCGGGTTGCCGATTTCGGTATGCCTCAGGCGTGCGGAGCGTTCACATGACGGACAGTCAGTCTGCAAAAACTCTCGTTGTTACCCCTGCACATCCCGCCGCCGGGCATTCGGCCCAGGGCTGGATGAACGGTTTTCTTGGCATGATGATCTTCAGCGGCTCGTTGCCCGCCACCCGGGTGGCGGTGCTGGAGCTCGATCCGCTGTTTCTGACGGCGGTCAGGGCGGCGATCGCCGCTTTGCTGGCCCTGTGCGCGCTGCTGATCACCCGGCAGGCGCGGCCGACGCGGGCGGATTTGCCGCCGCTGCTGTTTGTGGCGCTTGGCGTAGTCATCGGTTTTCCGCTGCTGACGGCGCTGGCGCTGCAGCACACCACGTCGGCGCATTCGCTGGTGTATATCGGCCTGCTGCCGCTGGCGACCGCCGGTTTTGGCGTTTTGCGCGGCGGAGAGCGGCCCAAGCCCGCTTTTTGGGCTTTTTCAGGCGTCGGCGCCGTGCTGGTGGGCGCTTTCGCGTTGAGCCAGGGGAGCGGCGGCGCCTGGCAAGGGGATGCGCTGATGGTCGGGGCGGTGTTGCTGTGCGGCCTGGGCTATGCCGAAGGGGCGGTGCTGTCGCGCCGGATCGGCGGCTGGCAGGCGATCTCCTGGGCGCTGGTGGTGGCGTTGCCGTTGACGCTGGCGGCCACCTGGCTGGTGGCACCGGCCGCCTGGCCCGTGGTCAGCGGCGCTGCCTGGCTGTCGCTGGTTTACGTCTCGGTGTTCAGCATGTGGATTGGGTTTATTTTCTGGTATCGCGGCCTGGCGCAGGGCGGCATCGCCGCCGTCGGGCAGCTGCAGCTGCTGCAGCCGTTCTTCGGCCTGGCGCTGGCGGGCTGGCTGCTGCATGAGACCGTCCAGCCGATGATGATCGCCGTGATGGCCGGCGTGGTGGTTTGCGTGTTCGGCGCCAAGCGCTTTTCCCGCTAGGCGCCGCTGCCGGCGCAAGCCAGGATCACCTGTCCGAGCCGTTCCACCGCCTGTTGCACCTGGCGGTCGGCGTAACCGCCCAACCCCAGCACCAGGCCCGGCTCACCGTGGCCGGGCGCATACATCGGCGACACCGCCCGCAGCGCCAACCCGGCTTCGTTGGCCTGCAGGGCGATCCGCACGTCGTCGAGATCTTTTCTCAGCCACAGCACCATGTGCATGCCCTGATCGCAGGGCTGCACTACCGCCAGTTCAGCGGGAATATGCGTGTTGATCGCCGCGATCAGCACCCGACGCTTCTCGGCGTAGACGCCGCGCATTTTGCGGATATGCCGGTCGAGATACCCTTCGGTGATAAAGGCGGCCAGCACGTGTTGATCCGCGCTGGGTGGATGGCGATCCATCAGGATCCTGGCGCCGCAAAAGGCGTCGACCAGCGGCGGCGGCACGATGGCGTAACCCAGCCGCAGCGACGGGAACAACACCTTGCTGAAGGTGCCGAGATAGAGCGTCCGCTCGGGCGCCAGCCCCTGCAGCGAAGGGAACGGGTGGCCGGCGTAGCGCATCTCGCTGTCGTAATCGTCTTCCACGATCCAAGCCTGCCGCTCTCTGGCCCAGGCCAGCAGGGCGCTTCTTTTCGCCATGCTCATCGGCATGCCCAGCGGATACTGATGCGACGGCGTGACAAAGGCGGCGCGGGCGTCGGCGGCCAGGCGCACACCGGCGGCGACGTCGATGCCGTCGTCGGCGACGGGCACCCTAATCATGCGCCGATCGCGGAACAGGCTATCGAAAATGGCGGTAATGCCGGCGTAGGCAGGATCTTCGACCCAGGCGCTGTCGCCGGCGTCCAACAGGATCTGCGCGGCCAAATACAGTCCCTGTTGGGTGCCGGAGGTGATGAGGATTTGCTGCGGCGTGCAGTTTACCGAGCGGGAACGGCGCACATAGTCGCAGATGGCTTCGCGCAGCGGCAGCGCGCCCAGCGGATCGCCGTAGCCCGACGGCGCGCCGGGGCCGCGGGCGCGGATGCGGTTGCCGAGCCGCCGCCAGATATCGTCGGGCGCGGTATCGCCGATTGGCACTGACACAGTGAACGGCACCGGCGGCAGCGCCCGCGCCTGCGTGGCAAAGCGCGCCAGATGCTGCGCCTGTGAAGAAAGCGGAACCGCTACCGCTGAACTCGCCTGCGCCGTGGCGTGCGGCGTGCGGCGCGGCGCCTGATAGTGGGCGACCCGGGTGCCGGAGCCGGGCTGCGGTTCGAGAAAGCCTTCCGCCGTCAGCTGAGCAAAGGCTTCCAATACCGTGCCGCGCGCCAGATCCAGCGCCGCCGACAGCCGGCGCGTCGAAGGCAGCAGATCGCCCGCTTTCAGATCGCCTTTGTGGATGGCCCGGCGCAGGGCCTGCGCCAGTTGGTGGCTTAGCTGCCCCGCCTGGCGGTCAATCTCGCCGAGGGCTGGGACGTCAACGACTTTGGCTGTTCTGGGCATGGATTCCGGCTCGCTTTGCAGTGCGAAAATGAGTATTCAGCGTAAACCACTCTTACTGTGTTCGCTAATGCGCCGTACCAGATTGAAAAAAGGAGCGCGAATCCGCGTTGTCGTGTTTGGGGGATGGCCGCGAGAACATTTTACCCGGTATTGTATGCGCTTCATTATTTTAGCGCTATTACCAGGCTTCTATAACGGGGTTACATAATGCAATGTTGCTTATCGGCGAATTTGAAATAAACCTCATCACCAAAATGTTTGGTGATGGCTTTCAGGCGTCAATCAGAGGCATGCTATATCTGTTGTGAATTGATTGATGGCGTGTGGGGCTAATGGTGAAGGTAGCATGCATTGTTACACTGCGTAGTGGAATGCCTAAGGTTGCGCAACTCTGCGGCTGTACACGCGTTTCGCGAAATTTCCCCAAGCTAAAATCGGCGATTTGGTATCTCGGATATATTTTTTATTAAAATCAACTAATCCCATTAGTCTTATATTCTGTTTGTTCTATTTTCTTTCTAATTTAAATTTACAAAAACCTATTTTATGTTTTTTTGTAGTTTTTTATTTTAAATTTAAAGATAATTTCAATATATAAAACTTTTTTCTTCGGGGTTTGTGTATCATGTCTCTGCGTTATCTGAATGGCTTTTTCTATCATAAATATTAATTCCATGATGAGAGGGTTGCCTTTTTAAGGACGGAAGGAAAACAGTCTGAGGCAGTGTTTTGGTGGGAGGTACGATGAAGATATAAATAGCAGGCTATGCTTTTCGTGTTTTTGGAATTTATATCTGATTTTTTTTGAAATGCGGGATTTAAGACTCATGATTAAAATCTAATGATAATCATGATTTATTGCACTGTGTGAAGATGACGGCAGTGGAATATATCGGTTGTCAGGCGCTTCTTGAGACTAACTTCTCATGGTTCTCGTAATATTGAATGGCAACTGATCAATTTTAAGGGATTGCCCAAGACTTTTCTGAATTTATAATGACATAAAGACATTATGAATTTAAATGATGCAGTTTTATTTTTTTATTCTTTCAGGGAATCTTAATGATGGAACGCCATCTCTTCGGTTTTATTATAGATCACGACATTCAACTGGACATCGCCAACAAGCGATTGGTGAGAATCAATTCTCTGGCGCCGGAAAAATGGGTGCACTTTAGCGCGGTGACATTAAATGATGCCATGGTGAGCTTACTGGTTTTTTTATTACAACACCATGGCGACGGTCGGAAATTCACCAAAGCGGAAATATTGCAACAGGTGTGGGATGACAACAGTTACTCGTCATCCAGCCAAAAACTCTGGCAAACCATTAAAGAGCTCAGATTAAGGCTCGATGTGATAGGTTTGCCGCATGACTTCATCGTTAATGTGAAGGGGGCGGGGTATACCCTTAATAACCCAGTCGTTACGCCTTTATTCTACGAGTGATTGTATTTAAAAGCGTAAAATAAAAGCGCGCATATCAATATTATCGTTCCTGCTTGGCGTTATTCATGGAAATAAAAGGTAATAGAATGCGTTATTGATAAAATAATCAGGAGTCTATATGAAAAAGTCCTCCGCAATAGTGTTTACCTTACTCGGCCTGTCTGGCTTGGTCGGCCAGGCGCAAGCGGCCAGCAACGGGACGATTAACTTTAGCGGCGCCGTTTCCGCGATGACTTGCGATGTGAGAGTCAACGGGCAGGCAGCCGATGGCAACATCACGCTGCCTGTCGTCACTCAGGATCAACTGAGCGTGATGAGTTGGACCGCCGGCCGCACGGCGTTTGAGCTGAAACTGAATAACTGCCAGGGCTCCCTGAAAACGGTGGCCGCTTACTTTGAGGCCGGCCCAGGGGTGGACTCCAGCGGGCGTCTGCATAACCTCACCGGCTCGGCGAAGAATGTCGCGCTGCAATTGCGTGAAGGTTCGGGATCATTCAATCCGATCGTGGCCGGCAGCCCAAGTCAAATAACGAATGCTACCTATCACACTATCGCTTCTACCGGTATGGCCACGTTACCGTATACGGTTGAATATTATGCCATGGGCGCAGCAAGCGCCGGTTCGGTAGTGAGTAATGTGGTGTATTCCCTGCAGTACAAATAACCATTTTACAGGGGGCTCCCCCCTGTATTTATCAAAATTACTGGAGTGATGATTATGAGCAATAAAGCTCGCTTTTTTTCGTGCGCGTTTTTTTTGGCCGTGCTTGCCTCTTTTCCCATGATGGCTTCCGCCAGCGTAGTGATTAACGGTACGCGGGTTATTTACTCTTCGTCAGATAAAGAAACTACGGTGAGATTAAATAATGTGGGCAAATCGCCGGTATTAATTCAAAGCTGGATTGATGACGGCGATCCGAATAAAAAACCAGAAAATATCAATGTGCCTTTTATTTTGACGCCGCCGATTAACCGCATTGATGCAGGCAAGGGGCAGACATTGCGTCTGAGTTACACCGGTGCACCGTTGCCGGCGGATAAAGAGAGCGTTTACTGGCTTAACGTGCTGGAGATCCCGGCCAAAAAGCAGCTTAAAGGCGATGAAAGCCTGCTGCAAATGGCCTTCCGTTCGCGCATCAAGTTGTTTTTCCGTCCGGATGGACTGAGCGGTGACGCCAATGAGGCGGCAAAGCAGTTGAGCTGGTCCGTGACGCCGGGCGGCGTCAAGGCGACTAACCCGACGCCGTATTTTGTGTCGCTGGTCAGCCTTGCTGCCAACGGCAAGGAAACTGAGGGGCAAATGATCGCGCCGCGATCCGCGTTGGAATTTAAAGGCGTCAGCGCTGCAGCGGGAAAATCGTTAAGCGTCGAATTCGTCAATGACTACGGCGCCGTCAATAAATTCATTGCTTTGGTTAAGTAAGCGCGAGCGAAGTCATTAATGGGGCGAATATCGGCCGGGCGTGACGGGGAAAATAACATGAGCGGATATTTTAGCTTTGCGCGCGCGGGCCGCCATGGCGCGTGGCGTTTAACGCCGGCGGCGCTGTGCGTGCTCGGCGCATTAAGCGGCTCAGCCTGGGCCGAAAACGTCGAATTCGATCCGTCATTTCTGAATATGGGTAATCGCGAGCATGTCGATTTGTCACGCTTTGCACGCGGGGCGGCGGGGTTGATCGGAAAACATCGGGTGGCGCTGTATATCAATGAAGAAGCCACAACCAATAGAGAAATTGAATTCAAAACGCGCGCCGATGGCAGCCTGTATCCCTGCCTGACGTCGGACATCGTCAAGGCGATCGCGTTTAACGAGGCCGCGTTGCCGAAAGCGGCGCTGGCGCCACTGGCGCAGGGAGAGGCATGCTTCGATCTGCCGCGGCAAATCCCCGACGCGCAGATGAACTTTGATAGCGGCGAGCAGCGGCTGGATATTGTGATACCGCAGATTTATATGCGTAAAACCGCGCGCGGCAGCGTTGATCCGGCACAGTGGGACAGCGGCGTCGCGGCTCTGTTTCTGAATTACAACCTGAACGGCTATACCAGCTCGTCGCGCGGCGTGGACTACCAATCTTTTTACGCCGGTTTGTCCGGCGGCGCCAACCTGGGCGCTTGGTATCTGCGGCATAACGGCACGTATAGCTGGATGCAAAACGGCACTTCGCAATACGACAGCATCAACACCTTCCTGCAGCGCGATATTCCGCTGCTGAAGGGCAGAGGTGTGATCGGCCAGGCGAACACCACCGGTCAACTGTTCGATACGCTGGCGTTTAACGGCGTGCAGCTGGCCAGCGATGAGCGCATGCTGCCGGAATCGCAGCGCGGCTATGCGCCGGAAATCCGCGGCATCGCCAGAAGCAACGCCCAGGTGACCGTGCGGCAAGGTGGGCAGATCATTTATCAAACCACGGTAACGCCGGGGGCATTCCTGATCGACGATCTGTATCCCACCGGCTACGGCGGCGATCTGGAGGTTACGGTGCGCGAAGCCGATGGCGCGCAGAGTGTCTTCACCGTGCCCTATGCGGCGGTCACTCAGCTGCTGCGACCGGGGGCCGATCGTTATGAAGCGGTGCTTGGCAAGGCCGACAGTGACAGCCTGCGGGAAAAGCCCTGGCTGTATCAGGCGACCTACCAGCGTGGTTTATCCAATGCGCTCACTGCCTACGGTGGCCTGCAGGCCGCGGCCGATTATCGGGCCGTACAATTAGGGACGGCCGTCGGCACGTCGTTGGGTGCGGTGGGGATCGACGTGACCCAAAGCGACAGCCGCCTGAGCCGCGAGCGACGGCAAAGCGGGCAGAGCTATCGGCTCAGCTACAGCAAAACCGTCAACGAAACCAACAGCAGTCTTTCGCTGGCCGCCTATCGGTTTTCCACCTCAGGCTATATGGATTTCATGACCGCCATGCAGACGCGTGAGCGCATGGCTCCGGGTGAGGGGGATAACGCCGTTCCGCGTGCCAAGAATCGTCTGACCTTCTCTGTTGCCCAAGGGCTGGCGTCGGGATGGGGGCAACTTTATGTCAGCGGCTCGCTGCAGGATTATTGGAACGGGTACGGGCGTGATAAGCAGTATCAGTTGGGCTACAGCAACGGCTATCGGTCGGTCGCCTATGGCCTGAGCGCGGCGCGCAGCAAGACGAGTAACGGCAAGGCGCAAAATAGCTTTTTGCTGAATATCAGCCTGCCATTGGGGCGGCGCGACAAGGCGGGCGCGCCGCAGCTGCGCCTGGGCCTGGCGCATGACAGCAACGGGGCGAGGAGCCAGCAGGCGATGATTTCCGGCAATCTCGGCGCTGCCAATCAGTTCAGCTATGGCCTGAGTGCGATGAACGCCAACCGCAATGGCGGCAGCGGCTCGTTGAACGCTCAGTATCGCAGCCAGAGGGCGCTGCTCAGCGGCGCTTACAGCGCGGGCAAAGGCTATCGCAGCGGCTCCGCCGGGCTCAGCGGCACCGTAGTGGGGCATGCCGGCGGCGTATCGTTCAGTTCTTACGGTTCGGAAACGTTCGCTCTGGTGGAAGCGAAAGGCGCCGAAGGCGCCGGAGTTTCCACCTACCCGGGCGTCGCTGTCGATGCGCGCGGTTATGCGTTGGTGCCTTATTTAACCCCCTACCAGCTGAATGAAATTAGCCTGGATCCCAAAGGCGCAGCGTCCGACGTCGAGCTGGAAGAGACGACGCGCAAGGTCGCGCCTTATTCTGGCGCGTTGGTGAAAGTGAAATATAACGCCCGTAAAGGCATGCCGGTATTGATCGACACCGGGTCTGCGGGCGTGCCGGCGCCTTTCGGCGCCGAAGTGCTCGACGAAAGCGGCGCCGTGGTTGGCGCCGTGGGGCAGGGCGGGCTGGTTTATGCGCGCGTCGCTCAGGACAGAGGCGGTTTGCGGGTGCGCTGGGGGGCGGATCGCAATGCGCAGTGCGACTTGAATTATGTGCTGATGCCGCAGCAGAAAGGCGGTCGGCCGGTGTTGCAGCGCTTTAGCGCGCCGTGTCGCAGCGGCGTTGGCGCAGAACGATGAGATCTATTTTTGGCTTGAGAACGCCGCCGGGCACGGCTGCAGCGGCGCGTTTCAACGCGCGGGAGAGAATGAGATGACACAAAAAAACCGCCAGGTTATTTGGCGCGGCATCGCCTTGTTGGCGCTGTTGCTGGCTCAATCGGCGTGGGCCGACTGTTATTACAGCGATAAGTCGAGTATCAAGAACGATCTGACGGTCAATGCGCCTTTGGTGACCGGTAATATCAGTATTGGCGCAGATGTGCCGGTTGGCTCAGTGATCTATACGCAAAACTTTAATCCCTCATTCGGCACAGTATGGGTTAAATGCGATACGCCGCAGACGTTCGTCTCGCTGGTGATGGATTATGAAACGCCTCCGTACCCGTTATCGGGGTGGAGCTCGGCGAAATTCGGCAAAGTGTATGAAACCGGCTTGCCGGGGGTGGGCGTATTTATCGATAATCACTCGTTGGATACTTTCACGCTGCCGTATATTTCCAACGGTACGTTAGTGAAAGAGGATAATGGCTGGGCGAATAACTTGTTCAAGTATCGTATCCGCTTAATCAAGACTGGCGACGTGCAACCCGGTACCGTCACCGGCGCCGCTCTGCCCTGCCTGATGACGCGGGTGGGACCGACCGCAGCCCCCTTTACGGCGATGCGGCTGTGCTTTACCGGCGCTATCAACGTGGAAGCGAAAACCTGCACCACGCCCGATGTTTTCGTCGCCATGGGGAAATATGACATGGGGCGACATTTCACCGGAAAAGGCAGCGTAACCGAATGGAAAGACGCCTCGATCCGCCTGCTGGATTGCCCGAGGTTTTACGGCACGGCCGAGGCCCAGTATTCGGATGACGGTACTGGCAGCATTAGCGGCGCGACCGGCAACAGTCTGACGCTTTCGTTGACGCCCAACACGTCGGTGATCGATGACATCAATGGCGTCATGGGCGTGAAAGAAGGCAGCGGCAGCGCCGGCGGCGTAGGCATTCAGTTGGGATATGGAGCCTCTTTACCTCAGAGCGTACAGTTCTCGCGGGCAATCACCGTGCCGCTTTCCCCTGCCACGCCCACGTCTTTCAGCATTCCGTTGCAGGCCCGCTATATCCAAACCGAGCCTACCGTCACGCCGGGTGCTGCCGACGCAACAGTGACCTTTAACATCAATTATTATTGAGTGGGCGGGCTGGTCAACTCAGCCCGCGCTGATTCAGCAGCACTTTATTCAACTCGCTGTTTTTACGCACGTTCAGCTTGCGCATCGCCGAGCGCTTATGGGCGCTGATGGTTTTCTGGCTGCGCTGCAGCAGGCCGGCGATGCTGCAGGCGGACATGCCGCTGCTCATCAACCCCAACACCTTTTTTTCGCAGTGGCTGAGCGCGGCGATGCGGCAGGCCTGGCATTTCCACATGCCGGCGGCGTGCAGCGCCATCCACGGATGCTGGATAAATTTCTCCAGCGCCATCTGCAACTTGAGGCGGATGGCGTAGGCCGAATCGCGCCGATGGATGCTGAACAGCGACGGCAGGTTTTTCACCTGTTGCTGGGTCGTGTCGTCGAGGATCAGCAGAGTCAGCTGCCGCTGGCGCGGGATGCCGTAGGGGCTCTGGTAACAGCAGGCGCAGCCCCAGCGCTCTTCCGGCGTGCGGAACACGATTTCGATGTTATCCAACGCCTGCAGCGCCAGCGGCGAGAACTGCGGGTACAGGCGCTGGCATTCGTTCAGGGAGTGCAGATAATCCTGCAGCAGCAGACGCAGCCCCTGCTGGTAGAAGTTATCGCTGTCGAACAGCGTGAAGCGAATATCTGGCATGGGTGGCTCCTTAAAAGGCCGCGGCACCGCGCCGGAGCGAACGGTGACGGCCCATTGCCGGCGATAGCGCGCCGGGCGTTTTCCTGATTTCCCTGGGGCGGTGCGGGGCTTATTGGTACGCCAGCACAAAATTGGCGACGGACGTGAATTCGCCTTCGGTAATGCTTTGGTTCTGAATCGCGCTCGGCCGCCCTTGTACGTAGGCGGTGAAGTTCAGGTTGTTGGGGCCGTTTTGTAACGCGACGGCGCTGGTGGCCTTATTCAGAGAGATGCCCGCACCCTGATGATCGAACAGGGCGATGGCGGCGCCGTTCGCGCCGTTGTTGATCGCCAGCTTGCCCGGCAGCTCTCCGTCTTCGGCGCCGCTGAAGGTCACGCTGACGGATTTGAACACCGTGGTCTTGCAGTCGGTCAGCTTGATGCTGAATGGCACCGGCGTGGTGTGGCCGTAGCGGTACAGGGTTTTGACGATCACCGTGCCCATCTCCACCAGCTGATCGGCGGACTGCGGTTCGATATTGCACGGGCGGCTCACCACGGTGCCGTGGAACTGCACCGGCGCGCCGATAAGCTCGGTGTTCGCCGCCGCCGGCATGGCGGCAAACCAGCAGGGCGCGCAGCTCAGCAGCGCTAAAGCGCGTAGACGCATTTTCCGTTCCTCCCTCGGTTACTGGAATGCCGCCACGATGGTGGCCGATGCATTGAATTCCCCTTCGCCGATCTCTGCGCCGCCGTTGGCGAACGGCGCCGCCACCAGGTTCCAGGAGCCGCCGTTGCCGATGTTCGGCACCGGGTAAAACTCATTCGGGATAACCAACTGGCCTTTATGCGTCAGCCGGATGCCGAGATCGTTCTTGTCGGTTTTGAATACCTCGTTGCTGAAGGAGGCCGCCGTGCCCGACACCGCCAGCTTGATATTCAGCGTGCCGTCCTCGAAGCTGCCGCCCTCGCACTGGAAGCGCACCGGAATGCTTTGCGGGTAGTTCGAGCCGTTGAGATCGCTGCCGCCGATCTCGCCGAACTCCACGTTGATCAACTGGCCTTCGTTCACCACGCATTTATCGGGCACGTAGAGGATTGCGGACTGGATAAACACCTGCGCCATCGGGTTGGGGCCGAAACCGCCGTCGGTCGAGCCGAGGCGGCCGTACATCTCGATGATCTGCCGATCGTTAATCTCAACGCCGTTAATGATTTTCTTGCGCACCCGGAAGGTGATCTTGCCTTTGGAGCCGCTGCCGTAGTTGTTGACCTGCAAGTACGGCGGCTGGCAGCGGTGTTGGCTCAGCAGATTCGATTCGTTGTAAAAAGGCACGGTGACGTAGGCGTTCTTGTTGCCGGCAATCCACACCTCGGCTTTTAAATCCAAAAAGTCATTCAGTTTTAAATAGCCGTTGCCGTAGTCGGAGGGAGGCAACGCCGAATCCGACTTGTAAAAGTGCGGGCTGGTGGGGATAGGGGTATCGCAATACACCTTGCCGGTATAGGTGCCGCCCAGATCATAGGGAAACAGTTTGGTGAACCCCACCTGGTTGGTGATGTTGCTTTCATTCAGATCGATATAGAACTGTTTCGGCCCGCCGTCCGGCGTGACATAGCCGTTGGCCCAGGCGGCGGGGGCCGCCAGCGCGATCGCCAGCGGCAGGCAGAGTTTGGTCAGTTGAGTTTTCATTGCGTTCTCGAGCCTCACAGGTAAATCACCTGAATGTGCGCCACGGCGGCGAACCCGGCTGCCATCACCGCCCGCTGGGTGGATTCCACGCTGGCGCTGAACCACAGGGTGTTGCTGCCGGGCTGCAGAACGTAGGGGCGGCCGCGCTGATTCAGCTCCAGCGCCTGGCCCTGCTGGTCTTGCAGCCGCAGGCCGATGCCCTGTACGCCGCCGTTCAGCTTCAGCAGCGACGGGTTGTCGACGTCGCTTTCGCCGAGAAACACCAGCGTGGCGGCCTGCTCACCCTGCAGGTAGAGGCGGCCGGCATCGCCGTTGCGCGGGCCGGCCGGGTTATCCGCCAGCGCGCGCGCGCCCAGCAGGCAATTGCGGAACGAGAGACGAAAACGCACCGGCGCGCTGCGATCGCCGGCGTTGCGGAAGTCGCGTGCGCTGACGTCGCCCAGATCGACGGACTGATCCCGGCTGTCCGGCGTCAGGCTGCAGGGAGAGCTGAGCAGACCGCCGTGAAAGCTGACGGTGCCGGTGGTGCCTTCGATCACGCCCAGCGGCGTTGCCGCCAGCGCGCCGCCGCCGCACAGCAGTGCGCCGAGCAGCAGAGGGCGCAGTCGATCGGTGAATTCAGCCATGCTGGACCTCCTTATTTTTTCTCGGGCACGGCGGTGCAAACGCCGCCATTGCAGACGAAGCGAAGCTCCGGATGGCCGCCGTAGTCGTTGATGTAGGTGATGACGAAGCTGTTCATGCCGGTGTCGTGCAGCTTGAGGCTTTCGCTGGATTTCGGCTTCAGCATCAGCGGCTGAAAACCGCCGATCGCGCCGCCGCCCTGTTTTTGCGTCTGCCGCGTCATGCCGGTCAGGGTGATGTAAAACGGCGTCGGGTTGTCGACGGTGATGGCGCCGCCGCTTTTACGGAACACCAGCTTTTCCTGCCACACTTCACCCTTGGGCGCGACAATCGCCTTCGGCCGGTAAAACAGCTTGATCTGCGTCTGCAGCGCCAGCTGCATCACGTTGGTTTTGGTGCTTTTCGGCGGGATCTCGCGCAGGTTGAAGTAGAACACCGACTCGCGATCCTGCGGCAGGCGATCCGCTTCCGGCGTCTTGGTGATGCGCACCACGCTGCGCTCGCTCGGCTCCACGCGCTGCAACGGCGGCAGCACCACCAGCGGCGAGGTGATTTTCTGATGCTGCTCGTTCTCCAGCCAGGACTGCGCCAGGAAAGGCAGCTCTTTGTTTTCGTTGACGATATTCAGGCTGATCGATTTGGCGTCGCTCACATAGACGGCGCGCGTGCGATCCAGCGATATCGCCGCGTCGGCGGTGGGCAGTACGGCGCTCAGGGCCAGGCCGGCGGCGGTCAGTAGCGTTATCGGGTGTTTGTTCATGTCATTATTTCTCAGCGTTACGGATTACAGGGTGGCGCACGGCAGCAGCAGCTGGTCCAGCGGCTTGGCGGCGCCCGGGATCACGATGCGGCAGCGGCGTTGGCCTTCCCAGGCGACATCCAGTTTTTCCTCCGGCTGTACGCCGGTCAGATAGACCGAGCCGCCGTCGTTGACCACCGCGACCTCGCGGCCTTTCTCGCTCAGCACCGCGGCGCCGAACGGCGGTTCGCTGCCGTCCGCGAGGCGAATGGTGGCCAGCAGCTTGCTGCCTTTCACCACCTCGAAGTGGCGGTAGCCGATGGCGCCTTCGGTCAGCGTGCCTTGCACCACGGCGCGAGTGGCCTCGACGTCGTCCGCCAGCTTGTTGACGTCGATACGGGTGTCGGTGTTGTAGTAGCTGGTGATGTCGGAAATCACCGCCAGCCCGAAACGGTTGCTGTAGGCGCGGCCGTTGTTGATCGGCACGCCGGCGATGCCGTCGGTGTCGAGCATCATGCGGCTGCCGCCGTTGCTCGAGTTCTGATGCGCCGCGATGCCGTGCCGGGTCGCGGTGAGACCGCCGCGGAACGAGCCGCCGATCGACGAGTAGCTGTCCTGCTGGTAAGAGGCGCTGGCGTTCAGCGAGCCGAACGAGGCGTTGTGGGTGTAGTACCCGCGCGCCAGCGATTTGCCGGACTGGTTAAAGCCGCCGCTGACCTGCCAGGTATTGTCCGGATCGCTGTAGTCGTTGTACGACGCGGTCTGCGTGACGTCGCCGTTGTTGGTTTGCAGCGCATAGCCGACGCGCCGACGATCGCCGATCGGTACGGTGAAGTTGAGCATCACGCTGTCGTCGGTGCGGCCCTGGTAATAGGTGCGGTAAGCCGACAGCGAGGCGGTGATGTTGCTGATATCGCCGATGCTGAACAACTTGCTGGTCGACAGCCCGTAACGATCCTGGGTTCGCGCGTCCCAATAGGTCTGGTGCGAGTAAGTCAGATAGGTGGTGATCGCCCTGGCGCTGTCTTCCGCCATAAAGGTTTTACTGGCGGTGATGGTATACAGCTCTTTCTGACGGCCGTTGTAATTCTTGTCGTAATCGCCGTAGCGCTCCTGCAGATACTGCGACATGTTCATGAATTTGCGTTGCGAGAAGCGGTAGCCGGCGAAGGTGATCTGGCTGTTCAGCTCGTCGAAGCGTTTGGCGTAGTTGAGCTTGAACGACATGCCGCTGGCGGTCGGCTCGCCGGGCAGGCGAGCGATCGACTGGGTGACGTCCAGCGACATGGCGCCGAACACGTTCAGATCGCGGCCGAGGCCGAGCGCCCAGGCGTTATAGTCGCCGCCGAGCAGCGCGCCACCATACAGCGACCAGGCGTTGCTCAGCCCCCAGGAGAAGTCGCTGGCGGAAAACAGCGGCCCCTGGGTGCGGTGGTCGTAGGCCGAGGTTTTGCCGAGCGCCACGTTGTAGCGCACGTAGCCCGGGCGGGTCAGGTACGGAATGGTGGCGGTATCCACCTGGAAGGTCGAAACGGTGCCGTCCTGCTCTTCCACCTTGACGTCCAGCTTGCCGCGCACCGAGCTGTTGAGATCCTGGATGGCGAACGGCCCGGCGGGCACGGTGGTTTCGTACAGCGTGCGGCCTTCCTGCGAGACGGTGATCTTGGCGTTGCTCTTGGCGATGCCGCGCACTTCCGGCGCGTAGCCCTGCAGGTTAGGCGGCAGCATGCGCTCGTCGCTGGCCAGGTTGAGGCCGGTGAAGCGATAGGCGTCGAACACCCCGGAGTCGAGATAGATCTCACCCAACGTCAGCTTGGCGGCCTGCATCGGCAGCGCGCGGTAGGCGTAGATCTGGTTCCAGTCGAAACCGGTGCTGCGATCGCCGGCCTGCTGATTGTAATTGGCCTGGTAGTCCGCGCGCAGGCGCCAGGGGCCCAGGTTGGCGCCCAGCGTGCCGTAGCTGCTCAGGTTCTGGGCGGTGTTGTTGTTATGGCTCTGTTTGCCTAGCTGACCGCTGACGTTGTAATCCAGCAGCAGGCCGGGAATGCCGTCGTCCCACTGCTCGGGCGGCGTCCAGTCGGGATCGGAGTATTTCATCCACGCCTGCGGGATGGTGATCGCCAGCACGCCGCCGCCGATGCGATCGGAGATGGTCGCGCCTTTGATGCCGCGAATGTCGGCGCACTGGTTGTCGTGCCACAGGGTGATTTTTTTGGCCGCTTCTTCTTTCAGCGCCATTTTTTCCACCAGATCAGGCGGCAGGCACACCTGGCTGCCGCTCTTGTTATCCGGCGACGGGAAATACTGAATGCTGCGCTGGGGCAGCGTTTTCTGGTTGATCTTGATGTCCAGCAAATAAGCGCCGGGCATGACGTAGTCGGCGTCGGAGAAGCGCGAAAGATCCACTTTGCTGCGCTCGCCGATATCCAGGACGTCGGTATTGAATTCCGTGGCGGAAAATGCCGGACGCACCCAGAGGAAAGACAGAATGACGAGGAGAGGTAGGTGTTTCCGTGTCTGTAATGACGTCATAGCATAATCACTCATGGCAAGTCCGCGCCCAATAGCAGGTCATCCGTACGACCTGAATACGTAATGCTGTGCAGCGCCCGCCGGCGCTAGAGATAAGACAGGGTGAATTTGGCCAGAGAGCTGAAGCCGCCCGCCCGCGCCTTGTCGGGATGCAGGCGCAACTGCGCGCCAAAGCGCAGCGTGTTGTCGCCGGCGACGATCTGGTAATCCGCTGTCGTGCTGCCGAGCGGGATCGGCGTGCCGGCATCGTTCAACAGCTCGATAGCCACGCCCTTCGCCTCGCCGTAAACGCCGAGCAGGGAAGGATCCCCGCTGTCGGCGGTGCCGTCGAACGTGACGTTGGCCGCGCGATAGATGAAGTCAGGCTTCACCTGGCTGGCCAGCTCGCAGTTCACCAGTTTGATCGTGAAATGGCGGCGGCTGCCGATCAGCACCGACTGCCCATCCTGCGAGGCGTCGGTCATGGAAATCAGACCAAAATCGACGGTTTGATCCAGGCTGTCGCTGGCGATGCCGCACGGCGTTTCAACGATGGTGCCGCCCAGGCTGACTTTGCCGTGGCCCTGATTTTTCGCTGCCGCCGCCGCGCTGCCGACGCTGAGCGCGATGAGCAACAGGCCGCAAAGGCGGATAGTCATGCTGGCGTCTCCCTGTCTTTCCCTGTTCCCTTGCCGGTATCCTCGGCATGCAATAAAGCGGGGGATGCCCTGAGACATCCCCTGTGGGGTATTACAGGTAAGCCAGGGTGAAGTTCGCCACGCTGGTGAAGTCGCCCGGCACTACGGCGCTTGAGGCGCTGCTGCCCTGCAGATAAGCGGCGAATTTCAGCGAGTTGTCGCCGTCGTTCAGGCCCTGACCGTCGGTCGCGGTGCCCAGTTCCACCTCTTTGGAGTGCAGGTTGTCGTAGATCACGATGCCGGCGCCGGTTGCCGTGCCGCTCAGGGCCAGCAGTTTGTTGTTGACCGGATCAGGCGTGCCGGTAAAGGTCACTTTGACGTTTTTCATGGTGGAGATGGAGCAATCTTTCAGTTCGATGTTGAAAGGCTGCATGCTGGATTTACCCTGGTTGGCCAGGATGCGGCTGCTGATCTGGCCCATCGGCACGGTTTGGTCAACGGATTCCGGCGCGACGCTGCATGGCGCATCGATAATTTCGCCGGTAAAGGTGACTTTACCGCTGCCCTGATTAGATGCGGCATGAGCAACAGATGCGGAAGCGAAAGCAATCACGGTTGCCAGCATTAATTTATTCAGTTTCATTTCTCAGGTTCCTGTAGAGAGTTTTTAAATAAAAAGAACAGCACATCTAAATCCCCCGCGGCGGTGGCAACGCCATGTCGCCGTCCGTGCGGTTGGAGCCAGATCCTTTTGCTCTGGGCAATACGCCGACATCCGTTATTTATGAGAAATAACGAGATTTGGAAAATCGATAATGGATTTTCTGGTAAATAAAATACGAGTTTTACGTGTGGCGTGTTGCTGGGAATATTCTTGCAAATAATAGTATTGCTTGGAAATAGATTTTATTAAATTAAGTCAAATTCAGAATATAAAACCAAAAGGAAAAAGAAATATATTTGCTTTAAAATCAATAGATCGTATACAAATATTATCCAGTATAAATCACTATATAAATAACGATATGCGAGATATTAGATCGGGGGAAATAGGGTGGCACCTACAATTCACAATATTGTTTTGCTAATATCGCTCTGAGGCAGCAGATGATGCATTTCCCTTTAGAAACAAAATATAAAACATAATTTATTGTTTTTATTGTTATTTCATGGTTGTTTGTTCATGAGGGAATGGGGTTTCTTATTCGCGTTTAGCCAGCGTTTAGACCTAATTGGTTAACAATTAAATAACAATTGCACCGGTAGTGAATTATTCTATCGCATTGCGTGATAGGGATTTTTTGCTACCTAACCCATTTTGATTAATCAAATTAAGGCATGTGCTGCTGCCGTTCGCCACATAATGATGACCTAAGTGACAATTAAAGGATTATAAACGGAATGATAACGATGATTAATGCTTGCGGCGGGCGCCGTTGGGCGGGTTTGACCCTATTTCTGCTGTCTTTTATGGCGCTTTCTGGCTGTGCGGGCGGGAGCAAGACAAAACTGAATTCCGTGAAAAAAATCTCACAGAATAATCCTAATGATAAATCCGATGAGCAACGCATCGCGCTTTGTCAGCAGCGGGTTAATTCATTAAAGAATATTAATCCGCAAAGTTACCAAAAACGCATCGCCTATTTTAATGGCCTGCTTTCCAACGCTTCGGGATATGCCGGGGTGCGCGGCAACGTGGATGAGAGTACCCGTAAAGCGATTGATGCTCTTTATCAATATAAAACCGAGAAATTCTGCGCTGACGTCGAGCATGAGCTGATGTCCGATCTGTCCAGCCGGGTTGAGAATCTGTAGCCATGAAGCGATGCGCGCAAGGATGGGCGATGGGGCTTTTGCTGTTGGCGGCGAGCGGGGCCGCTTGCGCCGCCGATGACGGCATTCCCGCGCTGTTGAAGTTTGCCGAACAGCGGCAGGCGCCGCCGGCCGCGCCCAGGGAAGACAGCGCGCGTAAATCGGCGCCCACACCGGCCGCCAAACCGGCCGCCGTCGCGGGGGCAGACGGGGCTCGTTTAACTTCTCTGAAGCACTCTGTGCAACAGCAGGCGGAGAAAATCCGTCAGCTGGAGCGGCAGTTGGCGGCGGCTCAGGCCGCCGCGGCGCCGAAACGGGAACCGGCCGTCGTCGATATTCGGCCGCTGGCCGATGCCCTGAAGGGATTGCGGCAGGCCGTTGCGCCGGTGCCTGAAGTGAGCGTGCTGTCCGCTTCGTTAACGCGGTCCGAACAGCGCAGTGCAAGTTTGGCGGCGCAGCTGGCGCAGCAGCAGCGGCGGGTGGAGACCTTGCTGGCCGAACGGCAGCAGGCGGCCGAGCCGCCCGCGCTGGCCAGCGAGGCGGACAAGCAGGCGTATGCCGCCGGCGTGTCGCTCGGACGCGACATTCTGCATCTGCAGCAGGAGAACCGGCGCGCGGGGCTGGAGGCGGATCGCCAGCTGTTGCTGGCGGGCATCGCCGATACCCTGGCCGGGCGATTGCGGCTCGATGAAGCCGCCATCGACGGCGCGCTGCACACGGCGCAGCAGCGGTTGCAGCAGGCGCAACAGACGCAGGCGCCGCCTCGGGATGACAACGCCTACCTGGCCAATTTCGTTCGCCAGGAGGGGGTCAAGCAGGATGCGCTCGGTTTCTATTACCGGGTGGATTATGCCGGCAGCGGGGCGATCGGCGCCGACGATCGGGTGGATATCGTGGTGCGCGAAAGCCTGACCGACGGCCGGGTAGTCAAAGACATGGAGCTGGCGGGGACGGTGATCTCGCAGCCGTTGACGCGCTACCCGCCGCTGTTTCGCGCGGCTATCGAGAAGCTGCAGCAACACGGTGCGATCACGCTGGTGGTGCCGCCGGCGCTGGCGTACGGCAAACAGGGCAACCCGCCGGCGATCCCCCCGAATGCCACCATGATTTACACCCTGCGCATCGCTGACGTGCAGCCGTGAGCGGGGTGCTCAGCAGTAACCACTCAGGAGGAATGCTATGGCCAAGGCGCCGAAAACGTTTGAAAGCAGAAAATCGCTGATGCTGAATGTGTTGCAAGGATTGTGCAGGGAGCGTGTGGAAGGATCTGGGGGCCATCATCCCCCGCCGGAGCAGTGGCCGAAGACGCGCGAGCTGGCGGATAAATGCGGCGAAAATATTTATACCACCCGCACCCTGCTGCTGGCGCTGGAAAAGGAGGGTAAGGTTCACTGCACCCACCGCAGCATCAACAATTCTCTCCGCTGGTACAGCTGCGACGAACAGGCAGCGATAAAAAAAGAGTGATTCGACCCTGGCGGTCGCTTTTGACTATTCCTACAGCTAATCATTAATTAAATTTATCATTTGGCGGGGCGTTTCGCTCCGTCAATCCTTCCCCTCCGTTCGCTGCCATCCGCACAGCCATTGCTAAGATGTTTTTGGCAGCCATATACTTATCGCTCAGACGGGAACAGGTATAGGGAGCCGGCATCGTAATGAAGGAAAAGAAAGACATACTGAGATTGGATGATATTCATTATCAAATAGACAGCCAGGTGATCCTGGATTCCGTCTCTTTCACGCTGGGTGAAGGCGAGTTCAAACTGATCACCGGACCTTCCGGCTGCGGGAAAAGCACCCTGCTGAAAATCATCTCTTCCTTAATGGATCCGACCCGCGGAAAGCTCTATTTCGACGGCCAGGCGATCGACGAGATGTCGCCGGAGGCGTATCGCAAGCAGGTCTCTTACTGCTTCCAGACGCCGTCACTGTTCGGCAATACGGTTTACGACAATCTGGCGCTGCCCTACCAGATCCGCCAGGAACCGCCGGCCGAGCGAAAAATGAAGGCCGATCTGGCGCGTTTCGGGCTGCCGGAGGCGATGCTGACCAAGAGCATCAATGAACTGTCCGGCGGGGAGAAGCAGCGGGTGTCCCTGATCCGCAACCTGCAGTTTATGCCCCGGGTGTTGTTGCTCGATGAGATCACCAGTGCGCTGGACGAGGAAAACAAACGCAACGTCAATGAGATAGTGCATCAGCTGGTGGCGGAACACCGGCTGGCGGTGCTGTGGGTGACGCACGATACCGAAGAGATAGCGCATGCGGACGAGGTGATCACCCTGCGCGCGCACGGCGCCGAGCAACAGGAGCAACAGCATGAATCAGCATAACATCACCAACGAATCCTTGGGCTTGTCGATGGTGCTGGTGGTGGTCGCCATCCTGATCAGCCATCGGGAAAAGCTGGCGCTGGAAAAGGACATTATCTGGAGCATCTGCCGCGCGGTGGTGCAGCTGATCATCGTCGGCTACGTGCTGAAGTATATTTTCGACCTGGATAACGCCGTTCTCACCGTGTTGATGGTGCTGTTCATCTGCTTTAACGCGGCTTACAACGCCAAGAAACGCAGCAAGTACGTCGAACACGCGTTCGTGACGTCGTTTATCGCCATCACCACCGGCGCGGTGCTGACGTTGGCGGTGCTGGTATTGACCGGCTCCATCGAATTTACGCCGATGCAGGTGATCCCCATCTCCGGGATGATCGCCGGCAACGCCATGGTGGCGGTGGGGCTGTGCTACACCAACCTCGGCCAGCGTTTCAAAGGCGAGCAGCAGAAGATTCAGGAGATGCTCAGCCTGGGGGCGACGCCCAAGTTCGCCTCGGCGGCGCTGATCCGCGATAGCATCCGCGCTTCGCTGATCCCGACCGTGGACTCGGCGAAAACCGTTGGGCTGGTCAGCCTGCCGGGCATGATGTCCGGCCTGATCTTTGCCGGCATCGACCCGGTGAAAGCGATCAAATACCAGATTATGGTGACCTTTATGCTGCTTTCCACCGCCAGCCTGTCGACCATCATCGCCTGCTATCTGGCCTACCGTAAGTTTTACAATGCGCGCCACCAGCTGGTGGTCGGCAACCTGAAGTAACGCCATGAAAAACGGCCTCCGCGGAGGCCGTTTTTTTACCCTTGCAGCAGGGCGATGCTCTGGCGGATTTCCCGTTCGATATCCGCCTCGCTCCAGCCGTCCAACTGCGAAGAGAAGGGCTCGAAGGCATAGACGCCGGTGTAGCCCAGACGTTCCAGGTTCTGTACCTGACGGCGGCTTTCCAGCCGATCGCCCGCGCTCAGCATGATGCGCTCTTCATCGCTCAGCGCGCCTTTATCCCGCCCATCCTCCACGCCGGACAGATGCACCAGGCCGATCTGCGCCACCTGGATCTGCGAGTCGAAGTCGGCTTGCGCCACACCGCTCAAATAGTGGTGGAAAGTATCGAGCACGATGCGGTATGGCGCGCCCGAATCGCGGATGATCGCCTGGGTCAGCAGCGACGATCGCAACGAGCTGATGCCGAAGCCCAGCGGCTCGACGTATCCCTGCACGCCGTAGCGGGCAAACAGCGGCGCCAGCAGACGCAACGCGGCGAGGGTATCGTCCCGTTTTTGCTGCTCGCTGCGCGTGTCGTCGGCGCTGCAGTGTGGGCACAGCACCAGCGCCCGGCTGTGGATGGCCTGCGCCTGCGCCAGCAACGCTTCGGCGCGCTGCTGCAGCGCCGCCGGGTCATCCACCCGATTGAACATGCCGAGGGCGTTGATCGTGACGATTTCAATGCCGTATTGCGCGGCGAGCGCGTTGAGCTGCGCGTCGCTCAGATCGTCGGTCACCTTGCCGCTGGGCATGTCGTTGCGCAGCTCAACTTTGCTGAGCCCGCAGCGTTTCACCAGGCGGAAAAAATTGTCCAGATCGAGATTCGGCGCGATCTTGCGGTTAATACAGAAGCGGTCCAGCGAAATGTTCATGGGGCATGACTCCAGCGATAAGGGGTGAGAGATCAGGATTTGCCGTTTTCCAGCGGCAGCGGCTTGCCGTCGGGCAGGGATTGGCGGTGGCGTTTGGCCAGCACCACCTGTTCCATTTTTTCCAGCGAGACGCCTTTGGTTTCAGGAATATAGCGGCCGATAAACCAGTAGCTGAACAGGCAGCAGGCGGCAAAGATCCACATCGGGAAGGCGCCGTGGAAATGCGAGAACAGGTAAGGGTGGTCGTTGATCATCGGGAACGACTGCGACACCGCAAAGTTGGCGACCCACATGCAGCCGACGGCGATGCTCATCCCCTGGGCGCGCATGCGGTTCGGGAAGATTTCCGACACCAGCACCCAGGCGCCGACGCCCCAGGACAGCGCATAAAACACCATGAAGAACAGCATGCCGAACAGCGCGAAATAGCCGGTGGCCTGCGTGTAGAGCGCGTACGAGGTGAGCAGCAGGCCGGCGATGGCGCCCAGCGTGCCGTAACGCATCAGCGGAATGCGGCCCATGCGATCCATCAGCATGGCGCCGATGACCGAACCGACCAACTGCAGCACGCCGATCCAGATGGTCTGGAACAGCGCTTCCTGCGCGTTTTCGGTGACGGTTTTCAGCACCACCGGCGCGTAATACATCATCACGTTGACGCCGGTGACCTGCTGCAACATGGCGATCATGCAGCCGACGAACAGGATGAACCGCACCCGCACATCGCCGTAGTTCAGCTTCCGGTGCTGCTGCTGTTGATCCTGCTGCAGCGAGTCTTTGATTTCTTTCAGCAGATTCTGCGCGTGGGCGGCGTTGGAGACCTTGGTCAACATCGCCAGCGCCTGATCGTCGCGGCCCATCATCACGTTCCAGCGCGGCGATTCAGGAATGACGAACACCAGGATGCAGAACAGAATGCAGGGGATCACGCCCGAGGCGAACATCCAGCGCCAGCCCATTTCCACCAGCCAGGCTTCGCTGGCGAGGCTGGCGATTTTGAAGTTGACGTAGAAAATCACGATCTGGCCGAAGACGATGGCGAATTGCTGCATGCTGAGCGCCCGCCCGCGCATGTCTTTCGGCGACACCTCCGACATGTACATCGGCGACACGGTGGCGGCAATGCCGACCGCCAGCCCGCCGATGATGCGGTAGATGACGAACCAGGTGAAAGTTGGGGCCAAAGCTGCGCCGACGGCGGACACGGTGAACAGCAGCGCTGCCAGCATCAGCGCCTTTTTACGGCCCCAGCGCGCCGCCAGCGGCCCGGCGGCGAAGGCGCCGACCACGCAGCCGATCACCACGTTGGAGACTGCCCAGCCGGTTTCGGCCGGGCTGAGATCGAAATAGGCTTTCAACGCTTCGATCGCGCCGGAGATCACGGCGGTATCGTAGCCGAACAGAATGCCGCCCAGGGCGGCGATGCCGCAAATTCGCAATATGTAGCCGGTATTGTGCTTACGCTGATATGACATGTGTTGCTCCGATTTTTATCCTGGCTTCCGTCCGCACGGTTGGGGTGTCGGGAAGAGGGCGAGCGGAAGGGTGTGAACCGTGCCTGTCATCAAGGCGATGTCGTCGATAAATGCTGGAACAAACAAGAACATTTATTTCATAATTAGTGAATAATGGAATATTGATTTTTAGATCCAGTTCAAAAAAAACCGTCGCGAGCGATTCGGGCACCTTGGGCGCTCGAGGGCGTGCGGTAACGGCGACAGGGCAGGCACAGTGCGGGTTTTCTGTAGCAAAGTCAGTGTGTATTACCCCAACTTTCTCCGCCGCAGTTGCGCTTCCCCTGGCACGGCAATGCAAGCGCCAACCCGATCGACACCGCAAAATTGCGACCTCACGCACTAAAAACAAATTTTTCAAAACAATTTATTTGAAACTTTTTTTTCAATGAAATAGAGTTTGCTGCATCCGGTCAGGATTTAGCCGGCTTGCCGACGGGGTTTGGCGAGCGGGACGATTAACGCCGCGCCGCCTGGGTGTGGCCAGGCGACAGCGGACTTGAAAAGAGGGCGTGACATGAAAACCGTGGGTAACTTTATTGACGGGCAGGTGTGCCTGAGCAGCAGCAATCAAACCGTCGACGTGCACAACCCGGCCAGCGGGCAGGTTGAGCGACGCGTCACGCAGAGCACCGCCGCCGAAGTCAAACAGGCCATCGACGTGGCCCACCGGGCGTTTGCCGACTGGTCGCGCACCACGCCGCTGCGCCGCGCGCGCATCATGTTCAATTTCAAGGCGCTGCTGGAACAGCACCGCGACGAGCTGGCCGAGCTTATCGTCAGCGAACACGGCAAAGTGTATTCGGATGCGCTGGGCGAACTGACGCGCGGCATGGAAGTGGTCGAATTTGCCTGCGGCATCCCGCATCTGATCAAGGGCGAATACTCGCCGGACGTCGGCAGCGGCGTCGACAGTTTCTCGCTGATGCAGCCGCTGGGCGTGGTGGCGGGCATTACCCCGTTCAACTTCCCGGCGATGGTGCCGATGTGGATGTTCCCTATCGCGTTGGCCTGCGGCAATACCTTTATCCTCAAGCCGCCGGCGCTGGTGCCTTCGGCCTCAGTGCGCCTGGCGGAGCTGCTGAAAGAAGCCGGCCTGCCGGACGGCGTGTTCAACGTGGTGCACTGCGCCAATGAAGACGCGGCGCAGCTGTGCACCGATCCGCGCATTCAGGCGGTGAGCTTCGTCGGTTCCTCCACCGTGGCGGAACATATCTATACCACCGCCAGCGCGCACGGCAAGCGGGTACAGGCCTTCGGCGCGGCGAAAAACCAGGCGATCGTCATGCCGGACGCCGATCTGGACGCCACGGTCAACGCGTTGATGGGCGGCGCGTTCGGCTCTGCCGGCGAGCGCTGCATGGCGCTGCCGATCGCCGTGGTGGTCGGTGACGACACCGCCGACAAACTGATCGCCAAACTGAAGCCGCTGATCGCGCAGCTGCGCGTCGGGCCGGGCTTGCAGCAGGGTGGCGAAGAGAATGAAATGGGGCCGCTGGTGTCGTCCGCCCATCAGAAAAAGGTGCTGGGCTACATCGATCTGGGCGTGGAAGAAGGCGCCACCCTGGTGGCCGACGGCCGCAATTATCAGGTGCCGGGCTACCCTGAAGGCTACTACGTCGGCGGCACGCTGTTCGACCATGTAAAGCCGAACATGCGCATCTACCGCGAAGAGATCTTCGGGCCGGTGCTGGGCATCGTGCGGGTGCCGGACTATCGCACCGCCATCGACACGGTCAACGGCCACGAGTTTGGCAACGGCAGCGCCATCTTTACCGGCAGCGGCCACTACGCGCGCCAGTTCGTGCAGGAAGTGCAGGCCGGGATGGTCGGCGTCAACGTGCCGGTGCCGGTGCCGATGGCGTTCCACAGCTTCGGCGGCTGGAAGCGCTCGGTGTTCGGCGCGCTGAACGTGCACGGCACCGACGGCGTGCGCTTCTACACGCGCATGAAGACCGCCACCGCGCGCTGGCCGGCCGGACAACAGACGGTGTCTGAATTCAGCATGCCGACGCTGGGTTAAGCGATCGCAGAGTATGAGCGGGCCGTTGCTCCATGGGGGCAGCGGCCTTTGCACGGGGAGTTAACAGGAGAATCGAAATGTCTTCACTGCTTGCCAAATGTCAGGCGCCGAACGCCGAGGGGCGTATCCAGCACGTGACGCCGGAAAATGCCGGTTGGGGCTATGTCGGCTTTGACGTTTACCGCCTGGCCGCCGGGCAGTCGCTGCGGTTGGAATGCGGTGACAAGGAACTGTGTCTGGTACTGGTGGCCGGTATCGCCTCCGTCGCCACGCTGCGCGCCGAATACCCGCATATCGGCAAACGCATGAGTCCGTTCGAGCGCACGCCGCCTTACGCGGTGTACGTGCCGCACCACGATCGCATCGACGTGCGGGCAGAAACCGATCTGGAGTTGGCGGTGTGCAGCGCGCCCGGCAGCGGCCATCTGCCTTCACGCCTGATCACGCCGGCGGAAATCGGCGTGGAGCGGCGCGGCAAGGGGCGCAACCAGCGGTTGGTGCATAACATTCTGCCGGACAGCGAGCCGGCCGACAGTCTGCTGGTGGTGGAGGTTTACACCGACGAGGGCAACACCAGCTCCTACCCGAGCCACAAGCACGATCAAGAAGATTCGCCGGACGAGACCTATCTCGAAGAGACGTACTATCACCGCATTCAGCCGGAGCAAGGGTTCTGCATGCAGCGCGTCTATACCGACGATCGCACGCTCGACGAATGCATGCCGGTCTACAATCGCGACGTGGTGAAAGTGCCGCGCGGTTATCATCCGGTGGCGACCCTGGCGGGCTACGACAACTACTACCTCAACGTGATGGCCGGGCCGGTGCGGCAGTGGAAATTCACCTGGGAAAAAGACCACGCCTGGATTAACGGCGACGGCTACCCCGCCGCGCAATAAGCGCTTGAGGCCCGGCTTGCCGGGCTTTCTCTTTATCAGGGGATAAATTTGACCTAAATTTGCCCTCTGTCTTGCTCAAATGATAACCTGTCCGCACGCGATTGCTCCCTGGCTGAGTGAATCTAACGAACCGCTGTTATGCAGTGAGAATGCCGGTACACAGGAGGAAAAATTATGACAACCACCATGTCTCAAAAAGCGGCGCGCGAAGGATTAGGTTCGCCCGATCTGTTTGAAGGCGGGGTTTACGTCACAAAAAATGGTGTTGCCGAGCTGTTTGTACAAACGGCGGCTGAGAGAGAGGCCGAAATACGGGAACGCAATCTCGAGCGCCAGTCCAACGCGTTGTTGAAACTGACTATGATGGCGAAGCAAGAGATTAAAAATCAGCGCGGTCTGTTGCCCGAAGAAACCTTGCAGCGGCTGCGTGACGCGCGGAAATAGACCCGAGGTGCAGGATGCCCCAGGAAATACGTTTTACCGTCGCGCCGGCGGCGGAATGGAGCCTGAAAGACATCGAGTCTTATAAGAGCGGAACGATAGGGGCCGTCGCAGCCGGGATGTTCGTGGACAATCTGTTGTTATCGTCCCTCGCGGCAATTGCCGACGATCCCGCCCGCTACCGCTTCAACGCCGTGCTGGCGGGCATGGGAGTGCGGTTGCACGAACGATTGGATCCCGACAGCGAATACCGCGTCATCTATGACTACGACGGCCAAACGGTGGAGATTCTGCTTTTCATCAGCATGAAGCAGGATCTGGAAAGCGCGCTCTACCGCTATTTGTTGCTGCAATAATCCCGCCGCGCCCGAGCCTATCGGGCGCGTTCACATCCGCCTTACTCGTCCCGGGCGTTATTCAGCGCCAGCGAGACCGCCAGCGTTTGCGCCAGGCACATCGAGGCCACCTGCGAACGGAACCCGTCCACCTGAGCTTCACGCACCACGAAACAGACGTCGCTGAACGCGGCCAGCGGGCTGACCTGGCTGTCGGTGATGGCGATCTGCTGCGCGCCGCGCTTGGCGCCCAATTCCACCAGTTCCACCGCCTCGCGGGCGTACGGCGAATAGCTGATGGCGATCACCACGTCTTTCGGTTTCACCATGCTCAGCTGTTCGGTGAACATGCCGCCCAGGCCGTCGATCAGAAATGCGCGGCGCTCCAGATGGCGCAGCGCATAGGTGAGGTAGGAGGCGACGCTGAACGAGCGGCGCAGGCCAATCACGTAGATGTTTTCGGCGTTGTTGAGCAGTTCGACGGCGCGATCCAACTGCTCGGGGGCAATCTGCATCGCCAGCTGCTGCAGCGCCTGCGCATTGACCATGGTGAATACGTTGAGAATCTCCGCCGGCTTCTCCGGCGCGACGTTGTCGTCGGTAGAGGTTTGGCGGAACAGGCGCGCGCGCTCGGTATAGTTCACCGTTTCTTCCATCAGATGCTGACGGAACACCTGCTTCATTTCGTTGAAGCCGCTGAAGCCGAAGGCGTTGGCGAAACGGATCAGGGTGGAAGGCGGCACGCTGGCCTGTGCGGCGATGGAGGCAACGGTATCGAAAGCGATGCTGTTACTGTTATCCAAAATATAGCGCGCCACCTGCTTCAAACGCTTGCTCAGCGTTTCATAACGGTGGCGGATCTCGTCCTGTAACAGCGAAAGTTGAGTTGGGTTGTTCATCCATTCGGCTCGCAGTGGGGTGAAGGCGCATTGGCCTGATGCCTGAAATATTGACAGGGTATTTTAACAGACGGAGCGGAAATTTCATTTCCTCAAAAAGCGATTTATTCGATCGCACATTGCGCGACTTCACAGAAAAGGGGCAAAAAAATCCCCTTAAAGCGGCGAAATGGCTTTAAGGGGACGTGAACCTGCTGTCGCTGTCAGTGCGCGCCGCCCGCCTGCGGACGGTACTGGCGCCAGAAACCGATCAGCGTCAGGTATTTTTGTTTCACCTGCTCGATCAGGGCCGCGTCGTCGATTTCCCCCTGCAGCCAGCGGCGCGAAGGTTGGCCGAAAATGGTGCGGCCGACGGCGAAACCTTTCACCCAGCGCGCATCCGCGGCGGCGGCGAAGCCCGCCTTCAGCACCGCCTCCGGGGAGTCGAGCCCCAGGATCAGCACGCCGCGGCAGAAGGGATCGTAGGTGTCGATCAGGGCACCGACCTGCCGCCAGTTTTCTGCGCTCAGCGGTGGCAGTTTCCACCAGTCGGGCTGAATGCCCAACTGGTAGAAATGCTCAATCATCTCCAGGTAATAGCGTTCGTCTTTGTCGGCGTTGCTGTCCGGCAGGATCACCTCCAGCAGCAGCTCGTGGCCGGATTTACAGCAGCCGCGGTAGACGTCGGCGATCAGCTCATCCTGTTCGCGGCGCAGTTCCTCCGCATCCTGCGGGTGATAAAACACCAGGCACTTCACCACGTGCTCCTGCGGCCAGTCGATCAATTGCGAACCGATATTGCCGTGCTCCAGGCGCAGCGGGCGCGAGCTGGGCAGCTCCACCGGCCGGCCGATCCACCATCCCTGGCCAGTGATCTCGTTCAGCGCCGCCTGCCCGTAGGTGGTGTCGGCCAGAATGCCGCTGTTGCCGTTGAGGCCGGCCTGCGCGGCAGCCTGTTGCGCCGCGGTGAGCAGCAGGGTCTTCAGGCGCGGAATGCGTTCCTCGCCGACGCCGGCTTCGCGCGCCATGTCCGCCAGCTGCTTGCGGTGATCGAAGGCGAACACGCACAGTTCCGGCCACTGTTGCTTGCGGGTGGTGACCCGGTGCAGGTGGTTCAGGCGTGCGTCGCGGTCCGGGCGCGTGACCTGCTGTTCACGCTGCAGGTAGTCGTCCAGCTCCCGTTTGGTCGGCATCGCCGGCGCGCAGCCGTGGCGCGAAACCACCAATGCGCCGCAGGCGTTGGCGTAGCGGCAGGCCTGCTCCCAGCCCTCATCGTTCAGGTAGCCGCGCAGCAGCCCGGACATAAAGGCGTCACCGGCCCCCAGCACGTTCAGCACTTCAACCCGCACACCGGCGTGCAGCTTCACCTGCGCCCAGTCGTCGGCGATTTCACCTTCGAACACCGAGCAGCCCTGTGCGCCGCGCTTGCACACCAGCGTGGCCGCGGTAGTCCGGCGCACGTTTTTCAGCGCCGTCAGCGTGTCGGTGCTGCCGCCGGCGATATGAAATTCCTCTTCGGTGCCGACGATCAGATCGAAATGGTGCAGCACCTCCTGCAGTTCGCGGGTTACCTGGTCTGATTCCACAAAGCGGGTTTCGCCGTCGCCCAGCGACGTCAGCCCCCACAGTACCGGGCGGTAATCGATGTCGAGCGCGGTGCGCAGGCCGTGGCGGCGCGCATACTCCAGCGCCTTCAGCACCGCGGCGCGGGTGTTCGGGTGCGACAGGTGCGTGCCGGTGATGGCCAGCGCGCGCGAGGAGGCGATGTAGGCCTCGTCGATGTCGTCCGGCGTCAGCGCCATGTCCGCGCAGTTTTCACGGTAGAAGATCAGCGGGAAGGTTTCCTGATCCTTGATGCCGAGGATCACCAGGCCGGTTAATCGTTGCTTGTCGGTGATCAGACAGCGGGTATCGGCCCCGACGCGCTGCAGCTCTTCACGCAGAAAGCGGCCCATGTGTTCGTCGCCGACGCGGGCCAGCATGCCGGATTTCAACCCCTGAATGGCGGTGCCGTAGGCCACGTTGCCGGAAGAGCCGCCGAGGTATTTGGCGAATGTGCCGGCGTCTTCCAGACGCGCGCCGATCTGCTGAGCATAGAAATCGACGGCGATGCGCCCGAGACAAATGACATCAAGCTGTTTTTGTTGTGTAGCCATACCCGTTTCCTTCTGTTAAGCAAAACTCCGGCGGCGGCCCGAGCGTGGCGCCCTGCAGGAAGCATGGGGACAGTATGGGGAATGAAAATTTCAATTTCAATATGAAATGAAATTTACACCCCAAAAATGTGATGCGTTTAAAACATCGACAGAGGCGTGGGAAAAGGCGATGAATCGGCTGCGCAAGGGCCGCCGGGGCCGAACATAAAAGGGAGGTGAGGGCAGAGGAAAAGGCTGTCAGCCCATGTGCCAACGACTTTTATCGGCCGGTGCGCGGCACGAAGCCCATGAAGGCTGAACCACGAGATGAAACGGGCTTTTCATGTAATATGCGATCTTTATCGCAAAATGAAATGTTTCTTCTGTAATGTGATTTTATGAAAAATATATTTGTTTATAATCGCTTCACGTTTCAGGTTGTCGACTTCGTGAGCAGCGCGGGCATCGCCTGCTCAAGATAATAGCTGCCGCCGCGTAACACAAACACGGGATTGTCGGCTCGGCATGAGCGCTTTCCGGGGCGGCCCTTAATCTAAAGGGTGGGTAAATGGGCAAGATCAGGTTAACCATGGCGCAGGCGCTCGTCAGATTTCTCGATAACCAGTATCTGCTGGCCGACGGCGTGGAAACCAAATTCGTCGCGGGCATTTTCGCGATTTTCGGCCACGGCAACGTGCTGGGGCTGGGGCAGGCGCTGGAACAGGATAGCGGCGATCTGCGGGTGCACCAGGGCCGCAACGAACAGGGGATGGCCCATGCGGCGATCGGCTTCGCCAAACAGAAGCTGCGCCGGCAAATTTACGCCTGCACCTCATCGGTCGGCCCCGGCGCCGCCAATATGATCACCGCCGCGGCCACCGCCACCGCCAACCGCATTCCTTTATTGCTGCTGCCGGGCGACGTTTACGCCTCCCGCCAGCCGGACCCGGTGTTGCAGCAAATCGAACAGTCTTACGATCTCAGCATCAGCACCAACGACGCGTTCCGTGCGGTGAGCAAATACTGGGATCGCATCGTGCGCCCGGAACAGCTGATGAGCGCCTGCATCAATGCGATGCGCGTGTTGACCGATCCGGCGGAAACCGGCGCGGTAACGCTGTGTCTGCCGCAGGACGTGCAGGGGGAGGCCTACGACTATCCCGACTATTTCTTCCAAAAGCGCGTGCATCGGCTCGATCGCCGCCCGGCGACCGACGGCATGTTGGCGGACGCCTTGGCGCTGCTGACGGCCAAACGCAAACCGCTGCTGGTGTGCGGCGGCGGCGTGAAGTACTCGCAGGCCGGGCGAGCGCTGCGCGAATTCGCCGAGCGCTTCGGCATTCCGTTCGCCGAGACCCAGGCCGGTAAAGGCACGGTATCGAGCGACCATGAATTTAACCTCGGCGGCATCGGCGAAACCGGCTGCCTGGCGGCCAACACGCTGGCCCGGCAGGCCGATCTGGTGATTGGCGTCGGCACCCGTTACACCGATTTCACCACCTCGTCCAAATGGCTGTTCCAACACCCGGACGTCAGCTTCCTCAATATCAACGTCAGCGCCTTCGACGCCGGCAAGCTCGACGGCGTGCAGGTGCTGGCGGACGCCCGCGAGGCCCTGAACGCACTGGGCGCGCTGCTGGCGCAGGCCGATTATCGCGCCGGCTGGGGCGACGCCATCGCCGCGGCGCGTGGTGCCCAGCGCGAAGAGACCGAGCGCGTTTACGCGGTGGAATACAGCGGCGCAGACTTTGTGCCGGAGATAGACGATCACCTCGATCGCGAGCAGGTGTTCGCCGAATTTATCGCCCAGACCGGCTCGGCGATGACGCAAAGCCGGGTGCTGGGGGTGCTGAACCGCGAGCTGCCATCGGACAGCGTGATCGTCGCCGCCGCCGGCAGCCTGCCGGGCGATCTGCAGCGGGTGTGGCACAACCGCGGCGAGCACGGTTACCACGTGGAATACGGCTACTCCTGCATGGGGTACGAGGTGAACGCCGCGCTGGGGGTCAAGCTGGCCGAGCCCCAGCGCGAGGTGTACGCGATGGTGGGCGACGGCGCCTTCATGATGCTGCATTCCGAACTGGTCACCTCGATTCAGGAAGGCTGCAAGATCAACGTGGTGCTGTTCGACAACATGACCAACGGCTGCATCAACAACCTGCAGATGGAACACGGCATGGACAGCTACACCACCGAATTCCGCTTCCGCAATCCACAGGGCGGCAAGCTCGACGGCAAACTGGTGCCGGTCGATTTCGCCATGCTGGCGGCGGCTTACGGCTGTAAAACCTATCGCGTCACTACCGAGCAGCAGTTGCTCGACGCGCTGGCCGACGCCCGCAGGCAAACCGTGTCCACGCTGCTGGACATCAAGGTGCTGCCGAAGACCATGGTGCACAAGTATCTCAGCTGGTGGCGCGTGGGCGGCGCTCAGGTGGCCGACAGCGAAAAAATCGTCGCAGTGGCGCGCAAGCTGCAGGAAAACATCGATAAGGCGCGCGATTACTGATTCGTTTTCATACATTAATCTCGAGGGTAGCGAAAATGACATTGAACATTGGGGTTATCGGCACCGGCGCCATCGGCCGCGATCATATCCGTCGCTGCAGCAAAGTGTTGCAGGGCGCCCGCGTGGTGGCGGTCAACGACATCAACCGCGACAACGCCGCCAAGGTGGTGAGCGATCTGCAGCTGGATGCGCGGGTGTATGACAACGGCCACGATCTGATCAAGGCCGCCGACGTGCAGGCGGTGCTGGTCACCTCCTGGGGGCCGAGTCATGAAGAGTTCGTGCTGGCGGCCATCGCCGCCGGCAAACCGGTATTCTGCGAGAAGCCGCTGGCGGTGACCGCGCAGGGTTGCAAAAACATTGTCGACGCCGAAGCGAAGCACGGCAAACGGCTGGTGCAGGTCGGCTTCATGCGCCCCTATGACCAGGGCTATCGCGCGCTGAAACAGGTTCTGACCAGCGGCCAGATCGGCGAGCCGCTGATGCTGCACTGCGCGCACCGCAACCCGACGGTCGGCGAGGCCTACACCACCGATATGGCGATCACCGACACCCTGATCCACGAAATCGACGTGCTGCGCTGGCTGCTCGACGACGACTATGTGTCGGTGCAGGTGGTGTTCCCACGCAAGAGCCCGAAGGCGTTCCCGCACCTGAAAGATCCGCAAATTGTGCTGTTTGAAACCGCCAAAGGGACGCGCATCGACGTCGAAATCTTCGTCAACTGCCAGTACGGCTACGACATTCAGTGCGAAGTGGTGGGGGAAACCGGCATCGCCAAACTGCCGGAACCGTCCTCGGTGCAGATGCGCAGCGGCGCCCGCCTGTCGACCGAAATCCTGACCGACTGGAAGGATCGCTTTATCGATGCCTATGACGTCGAGCTGCAGGGCTTCATCAACGACGTAGCCGCGGGCAAGTTGACCGGGCCTTCCGCCTGGGACGGCTACGCCGCCGCAGTGACCGCCGACGCCTGCGTGGCGGCCCAGCTCAGCGGCGAGATCGTGCCGGTGACCCTGCCGGCGCGCCCGGCGTTTTACGGCAAATAACCGCTCGCAGCGCGTAACCATGATTGCAGAGGAGTGACCATGAAGATCGCTTTTGATGTCGACGTTATCCGGGATTTAGGCGTCACCAAAATGGTTCAGCAGGTGGCAGACTGGGGCTACAAATACATCGAGCAGTCGCCGCACCCGCAGATCAACCCGTTTTACAAACATCCGAAGGCCAGCCGCGAAATCATGGCGGAGTATAAAAACGCCCTAAAAGCGACCGGCGTGGAGATCTCCTCATTTATCGTGGTGTATCGCTGGTCCGGTCCGGGGGAAGATCGCCGCCAGGCGGCGGTCAAAAACTGGCGGCGGATGATCGAAATCGCGGTGGAAATGGGCGTGCAGGTGATCAACACCGAGCTGGCCGGCAATCCCAACGAACCGGAGATCTGCGAGGAGTTGTGGTATCGCTCGATGGAGGAGCTGTTGCCGATCGTTGAGCGCGAGGGTATTCGTATGGAGATCCAGTCGCATCCGTGGGACTTCTGCGAGCTGAGCAATGAAACCGCCGATCTGGTGAAGTCGCTGCGCAGCGACTACGTCAAATACCTCTACAGCGTGCCGCACACCTTCTACTACGACAAGGGGCTGGGTGACGTAGCCGGCATGCTGCAGTACGCCGGGGACGATCTTTCCCACGTGCTGATCGCCGACACCATGAATCACACCAAGCATTGCCGTTATATCGTCAACCCGCCAGGCGTTGACGCTGCGGTGCACCAGCACGTCGGCATCGGCGAAGGCGAGGTGAATTTCGACGCCCTGTTCCAGACGCTGCGCGACATGGAATTTGCCAACCGCAGCTTCAAGGTCGGCGGCGAATCGATCATCTGCACCTCGCTGTTCGGCTACCCGGAAAAGATGCCGAGCCAGGCGGTGGCGACCAGAGAACGCATCGAAAGAGAGCTGTTGGGCAAATAATCTGATTCGGCTCGCCGGCGGCGTTTGTTCCGGCGGCCCTGCAAGGACCGAGGCAAACCATGAATAAAGACAACGTGAAATTGGCCATTGCGCCGATCGGCTGGACCAACGACGACATGCCCGATCTGGGCAAGGAGAACACCTTCCAGCAGTGCGTCAGTGAAATGGCGCTGGCCGGTTTCACCGGCAGCGAAGTGGGCAGCAAATACCCGCGCGATCCGGCGGTGCTGAAACCGATGCTGGATATTCGCGGCATCCAGATCTGCAACGCCTGGTTCAGCACCTTTTTCGCCGACGGCCAGAAAGACAAAACCATTGATGAATTTATCAACCACATGAATTTCCTGCATGCCATGGGCGCCAGGGTGATTGGCTGCTCCGAGCAGAGCAAGAGCATTCAGGGCACCACCAAAGGCGTGTTCGAAGAGAAGCCGTACTTCAGCGATGAAGAGTGGCAGCGCGTGGCCGACGGTTACAACGAGTTGGCGAAGATCGCCGCCGATAAAGGCATGCAGGTGTGCCTGCACCACCACATGGGCACCGGCATTCAGACCACGGCCGAAATCGATCGCTACATGAGCATGGTCAACGACGACGTTTACCTGCTGTTCGATACCGGCCACGCCTACTATTCGGAAGGCAGCCAACAGGCGATGATGGCGATCCTGGAGAAGTATCTGCCGCGCATCAACCATGTCCACCTGAAGGACGTGCGCGATGAGGTGGTGGCGGAAGTGAAGGCCAACAAGCTGAGCTTCCTCGACGGCGTGAAGAAGGGCACCTTCACCGTGCCGGGTGATGGCGTGATCGACTTCAGGCCGGTGTTCAAGCTGCTGGACGAGCGCGGTTACAAAGGGTGGATGGTGGTGGAGGCCGAGCAGGATCCGGCGCTGGCCAACCCGTTCGAGTATGCGGTGAAGGCGCGCCGTTATATTCGGGAAACCGCCGGCATTTAGGCGGTGGGGGGCAATAAAGATCGAGGGGCGCCGCCGGCGCCCCTTTTTTGATAGCTGCGCGTTAGCCGCCGAGCGTTTGCCAGGTTGTGACCTGGCTGCCCGGCCACGGCGTGGCGGCGTATACGCCCCGGGCGATCGCCCGAGCGAGGGTGTCCGCCGCCAGCGCGCCGATCTGCAGCACCGCCAGTTCGCGGCTGCCCTGTACCTCGCGCTGCCCGGTGGACAGGGCGAACACCACGTCGCCGTCAAACGGGCTGTGCAGCGGGCGAATAGCGCGCGCCATGCCGTCTTGCGCCATGATGGCCACCCGTTTCAACTCCACCCGCGTCAGCGCCAGATCGGTGGCGATGCAGGCCAGGGTGGTGTTCTTTCTGCCGCCCTGCGGCTCTTGCACCATCCAGTCTTCGCCCTGCGCGCGCAGTTGCGCCAGCGCCGCCGCGCCGCCGTTGCCGAATTCACCGTCAATTTCATAGGGCGTCGCCCAGAAGGCACGGGTGCCGGGCGCCACCACCGCTCCCAGGCTGTTGACCGCCACCAGTGCGCCGACGGTAGCGCCGCTGGCGGCAACGATCGATGCCGAACCGAGCCCGCCTTTCAGCTTGCCCATGCCGGTCATGGCGCCGTAGCCGGCGCCGACGGTGCCCAGTGGAAAGTCCAAACCAGCCTTGCCGACCGCGTCGATGCCCAGCTGGCGATACGGCGGCGTGAGCTGCCAGTTTTTATCGCCGCCGTTGGCAAGGTCGTACAGGCAGGCGGTGGGCACGATAGGTGAGACCGGCACGCCGGGATCCGGCCGCAGCGCATAGCCTCTGCCTTGTAGCCCGAGCCAGGCCGCGACGCCGTCCGCCGCCGCCAGGCCGTATACCGAACCGCCGCTGAACGTCAACGCATCGACGGTCTGTACCAAATTGTCTTCACCCAGCGCGTCGGTTTCCCGGGTGGCGGGGCCGCCGCCGCGCACGTCTACGGCGGCAATCGCCGGGCTGTCCGGCAGGATCACCGTCGCGCCGGTGCGCACCCGGCTGTCCTGCGCCACGCCGACCTTCAGGCCGGGCACATCGGTAATCAGGTTGCGGGCGCCAGGGCGCCCGGCGGCGGAAGTTGGCATAGCGGCACCTAATGGGGTGAAGGGGGAGAACATGCCGGCGGCGGTCAGGCCGGCCAGCGCGTGTAAAAAGGTTCGGCGGTTGATATTCAGGGGCCGGCGCAGCGGCCCCTGCGGGGGGATGAGATCACGCATCGCCGCGCGGCTGCCCGGAGCGAAAACGCGCCATATGGTAGGCATCGACCAGCACGCCGTCGCGAATGGCGAAAGCGCGGCTGGTGCCTTCAATCTCAAAACCGAACTTTCGATACAGCGCGATGGCCGCCGGGTTGTCGGTAAACACCGTCAGTTCGATGCGCTCGATGGCCGCCCAGTTGTCGCACAGGTCGATCATCGCCTGCATCAGGCGGCTGCCGACGCCTTTACCGTGGTAGCGCGGATCGACGCCGATGCCGAAGGTGGCCACGTGGCGGCGGCGAACGCGCTGATTCAGCATCACGGCTAACTGACCGACAAGCTGTCCGTCAACGAAGGCCGCCAGGTTATGCACGCCCGGTTCGGGGTTGGCGAGGCGTTTTTGCCAGGACTCGACGGACGGTAGCGGGAGCTGCAGCGTATCGCGGTAGACGGGCGTCTGAGAATAAAGATGATGCAGAGCCTGAGCATCCGATGTTTCCACGTGGCGTATCACGATCTCGCTCATCTCGCTGCTCCTTTTGCTTACCGGTTGAATAACCTCTGAATTTATCCGTTTACTGCCTTGAGTCAATATTATTTGAACGGGTCAAAAAAAACGCTTTACAGGTGCGAATGATAATGATTATTATTGCGATGCGTTCCGGGGAGGGCATCAATCCTTGATACTCTCGCTGCGAAGGCACGACATTGCTCACATTGCTTCCAGTGTTTACTTAGCCAGCTCGGGTGCTGGCTTTTTTTTTGCCCTTTTTCAGCCGGTTCCGCTTTCAACAAATCCGCTGCCCATCCGCTGTTTCATTCCATCGAAATTTTTGAACAGAGGCATGAGTTTTTTACGCTTTCTTATTCTGCTGGCAGGACTAGACTGTAAAAAAACATTGAGGAGAGTTGAAAATGATTTATGTACGTAAAGCGGAAGACCGCGGCCACGCCAATCATGGCTGGCTGGATAGCTGGCACACCTTCTCATTTGCCGATTACTACGATCCGAACTTTATGGGGTTCTCGGCGCTGCGAGTGATCAACGAAGATGTGATCGACGCAGGGCAGGGTTTCGGTACTCACCCGCATAAAGACATGGAAATCCTGACCTACGTGCTGAGTGGCACGGTGGAACACCAGGACAGCATGGGCAACAAGGAGCAGATCCAGGCCGGTGAATTCCAGATCATGAGCGCGGGCACCGGGGTGCGTCACTCCGAGTACAACGCTAATCAGGATCGCCCGTTGCACCTGTACCAGATTTGGATCATTCCGGATCAGGTCGGGCTGGAGCCGCGCTACGAGCAGCGCATGTTCGACGCGCCGCAGGGCCGTCAGCTGGTGCTGTCGCCGGATGCGCGTGACGGCTCGCTGAAGGTGTTCCAGGATATGACGCTGTCGCGTTGGGCGCTGAATAAAGGCGAGCAGGGGGAATGCCCGATCGCCGCCGGCCGTCGCGTTTGGATCCAGGTGGTGCGCGGCAAGGTCTCGGTCAACGGCCAGACCGCCGGCATCAGCGACGCGTTCGCGGTGTGGGATGAATCGGCACTGACGATCCAGGCCGACGAAGAGAGCGAAATCCTGCTGTTCGATCTGCCGCCGGTGTGATTAAGCGGTAAATTTCAAGGGCTCACGATGTGAGCCCTTGAGGTTAATGACACGTCTGACGATGTTGCCTGACTTGACGCCGCCAGCATATAAAAACAAGGAAAATCAATTTATTGATTTTCGGCTAATCATCACAAAGGGGGAAAAACCACGCTTTTTCCCCCTTTGTCAGCGTATGAAGGGCTCACGGTGTGAGCCCTTTTTGCGTTGGCCGTCGCATAACCGACAATATCGGCCCGCCGTTTTTTTTGCTAAAATGACTGCCCATTCACGGTTAGTCAGTTCATTGATAATGAAGAAAAAACGGCCGGTACTCCAGGATGTGGCGGACAAGGTGGGCGTGACCAAGATGACGGTGAGCCGTTATCTGCGCAATCCCGACCAGGTTTCCGCCGCCCTGCAGCAAAAAATCGCCGTCGCGCTGGATGAGCTGGGCTACATCCCCAACCGCGCGCCGGATATCCTCTCCAACGCCACCAGCCGGGCGATTGGCGTGCTGTTGCCGTCGCTGACCAACCAGGTGTTCGCCGAAGTGCTGCGCGGCATCGAAAGCGTGACCGACGCGCACAACTACCAGACCATGCTGGCGCACTATGGCTACCTGCCGGAGCGTGAAGAAGAGCGTCTGACCTCGCTGCTGTCTTACAATATCGACGGTCTGATCCTGTCCGAGCGCCACCATACGCCGCGTACCCTGAAGATGATCGAGGTGGCGGGCATTCCGGTGGTGGAGCTGATGGACTGCGTCTCGCCGTGCATCGATCTGGCGGTGGGCTTCAACAACTTCGAGGCGGCGCGCCAGATGACCCAGCAGATCATCGCGCACGGCCACCGTCACGTGGTCTATTTCGGCGCTCGTCAGGATGAGCGTACTATTATCAAGCAGCAGGGGTATGAGCAGGCGATGCGTGAATCCGGCCTGGAGCCGTACAGCATCATGACCGCGCGTTCTTCCTCTTATTCCGCCGGCGGCGAGCTGTTGCGCCAGGCGCAGCGTGACTACCCGCAGATCGACAGTATCTTCTGCACCAACGATGACCTGGCGATCGGCGCGGCCTTCGAATGCCAGCGGCAAGGGCTGTCGATCCCGCAGGACATGGCGATCGCCGGTTTCCACGGCCATGACATCGGCCAGGTGATGGTGCCGAAGCTGGCCAGCGTGCTGACGCCGCGCGAACGCATGGGCCAGATCGGCGCCGAGCGCTTGCTGGCCCGGCTGCGCGGCGAAACGGTGTGCCCGCGCATGGTGGACGTCGGTTTCACCGTGATCCCCGGCGGCAGCATCTGAGCCATTTTAACGTTCTGTTTTAACACTCTTTCTTTTTACAGCGCGCCCTGAGGCGCGCTGGTTATCCCGCCTGTAAGCCCGCCGCTCGTTGCCGGCATAAGTTTGATCTCTGTCCCAGAACGCGAATTTTAGCCGGTTACCCGGTTCCGGCGCTCATGTTGTTACCGGTATCATGATACCGGTAACAACGAGTGCGCGGTCATCTTGCTGCAAGACTGAACCTCTGACTCAACAACACCTACAGCTCTTCTTAAACACCGGGAAAGAGCCTAAAAATAAAACAACCGCACGCTTTACGCCTATTGTAAAGAGAGTCGCGATAAAAGGTTGGAGAAAAACTATGCCATTAGTGATTGTTGCAGGCGGCGTAGCGCTGCTGCTGCTGCTGATGATCCGCTTCAAGCTGAACGGCTTTATCTCTCTGGTTCTGGTTGCTTTGGCGGTCGGGATCGCGCAGGGTATGCCGGTCGATAAGGTCATCGGCTCCATCAAGGCCGGCGTGGGCGGCACGTTGGGCAGCCTGGCGCTGATCATGGGCTTCGGCGCCATGCTCGGCAAACTGCTGGCGGACTGCGGCGGCGCACAGCGCATCGCCACCACGCTGATCGACAAGTTCGGCAGAAAACACATTCAATGGGCGGTGGTGCTGACCGGCTTCACCGTCGGCTTCGCGCTGTTCTACGAAGTGGGCTTCGTGCTGCTGCTGCCGCTGGTGTTCACCATCGCCGCCTCCGCGCGTATCCCGCTGCTGTACGTCGGCGTGCCGATGGCCGCCGCGCTGTCGGTGACCCACGGCTTCCTGCCGCCGCACCCAGGCCCGACCGCCATCGCCACCATCTTCCATGCCGACATGGGTAAAACCCTGCTGTACGGCACGCTGCTGGCGATCCCGACGGTGATCCTGGCCGGCCCGGTCTATGCCCGCTTCCTGAAAGGCATTGACAAGCCGGTGCCGGAAGGCCTGTACAACCCGAAAACCTTTACCGACGCGGAGATGCCAAGCTTTGGCGTCAGCGTCGCCACGTCGCTGGTGCCGGTGATCCTGATGGCGCTGCGCGCGGTCGCTGAAATGGTGCTGCCGAAGGGCCACAGCCTGCTGCGCTTCGCCGAGTTCTTCGGCGACCCGGTGATGGCCACCCTGATCGCCGTGCTGATCGCCATCTTCACCTTCGGCCTGAACCGTGGCCGTACCATGGATGAAGTGATGGGCACCATCACCGACTCGATTAAAATCATCGCCATGATGCTGTTGATCATCGGCGGCGGCGGCGCCTTCAAGCAGGTGCTGGTGGACAGCGGCGTTGAGAAGTACATCGCCGGCCTGATGGAAGGCAGCAACGTTTCGCCGATCCTGATGGCCTGGTCGATCGCCGCTGCGCTGCGTCTGGCGCTGGGTTCCGCCACCGTGGCGGCGATCACCGCCGGCGGCATCGTGGCGCCGCTGATCGCCACCACCGGCGTCAGCCCTGAGCTGATGGTGATTGCGGTCGGCTCCGGCAGCGTTATCTTCTCGCACGTCAACGATCCGGGCTTCTGGCTGTTCAAGGAGTACTTCAACCTGAGCATCATGGAAACCATCAAATCCTGGTCGGTGTTGGAAACCATTATCTCGGTGTGCGGCCTGGTGGGCTGTCTGCTGCTGGCGACGGTCGTATAATCTTTATCCGGCGCCCTGCGGGGCGTCGGCGTTCCAGAGTATCTTTATCAGTTGGGGCGCATTTGGCGCGCTCGCGCCAGTTCCCATAGGGGCATGACACAATGAGCAATCCGCAGAATCACGTATTTATCCTGATGGGCGTATCCGGCAGCGGCAAATCCGCCGTGGCCAGCGCTGTCGCCCACGAGGCCGAGGCCGCCATGCTGGATGGTGACTACCTGCATCCGCGCGCCAACATCAACAAAATGGCTGCCGGGCACGCGCTGGACGACAACGATCGCGCGCCGTGGCTGGCGGCCTTGAACGACGCCATCTTCGCCATGCAGCGCACCAATCCCGTGTCGCTGCTGGTGTGCTCGGCGCTGAAAAAAAGCTATCGCGACCGCCTGCGCGAAGGGAATAGCAACTTGCATTTCCTCTACCTGAAAGGCGACAAGGCGGTGATCGAGGAGCGCCTGAAGCAGCGCAAAGGTCACTTCTTCAAACCGCAGATGCTGGTTTCGCAGTTCGCCACGCTGGAAGAGCCGGGCGAGCAGGAGCCGGATGTGCAAGCGATCGACATCAACCAGCCGCTGGACGGCGTGGTCGCCGATACGCTCGCCTATATTCGCCGCGTTACCGCCCGCTAAGTGCGGACCGTTGTCGGCGCCGCCAGGCGCCTACAGCTTCATGTAAGCCCGCACGCCGTCCAGGAACATCTGCGTCGACAGCATCACCAGAATCAGCCCCATCAACCGCTCCAGCGCGCTGACGCCTTTGCTGCCCAGCAGGCGCAGGAACAGGTTCGACATCAGCAAAATGGCCGCAGAGAGGCCCCAGGCGATCAACAGCGCCGCCACCAGATGGGGCAGCTGATGCGGATACTGGTGCGACAGCAGCATCAGCGCCGCCAGAATCGATGGTCCGGCCACCAGCGGGATCGCCAGCGGCACCAGGAACGGTTCCTCGCCGGCGGACAGCCCGGAGCTGTTTCCCTCCTGCGAGGGAAAAATCATCTTGATGGCGATCAGAAACAGAATGATGCCGCCGGAAATGGAGACGGTTTCGGTGCGCAGGTTGAGGAACGCCAGAATTTTCTCGCCGGCGAACAGAAAGATCAGCATCAGCAGCAGGGCGATCAGCAGCTCGCGAATCAACACCACCCGGCGGCGGCGCGGCTCCAGATGCTTGAGCACCGACATGAAAATCGGCAGGTTGCCCAGCGGATCCATAATTAAAAACAGCAATACCGTAGCGGAAATCATCTCTGTCATGGTGACCTCGTGATCGGGAAAACGCCTCGGCCTTTCCGGCCGCGTCCTTGCCTATAAGAAGGATTGCTGAGAAATCCTCAGCCATCGAATAAATTCACTTTGCGCCCGCGCCGACATTTTGTAAGGTGAGGAGATATTGCACACAACTCGTTATCACCTAATAAGCCCTTATCCGGGCGGGACACAGATATTATGAAAAACGTTGGTTTCATCGGTTGGCGCGGAATGGTCGGCTCGGTTCTCATGCAACGCATGACGGAAGAGCGCGATTTCGACGCCATTCGCCCGGTCTTTTTCTCTACCTCGCAGCACGGTTCCGCCGCGCCGGCCTTCGGCGGCCAGCAGGGCACGCTGCAGGATGCGTATGACATCGACGCGCTGAGCGCGCTCGATATCATTATTACCTGTCAGGGCGGCGATTATACCAACGAAGTTTATCCTAAGCTGCGCGCCAGCGGTTGGCAGGGTTACTGGATCGACGCGGCCTCGTCGCTGCGCATGCAGGACGACGCCATCATCATCCTGGATCCGGTCAACCACGCGGTGATCCAGCAGGGCCTGGACAAAGGCATCAAAACCTTCGTCGGCGGCAACTGCACCGTCAGCCTGATGCTGATGTCGCTCGGCGGCCTGTTCGCCAACGATCTGGTGGAGTGGGCGTCGGTCGCCACCTACCAGGCGGCCTCCGGCGGCGGCGCGCGCCACATGCGCGAACTGCTGACCCAAATGGGCATGCTGCACGCCGACGTGGCGAAAGAGCTGCAGAACCCGGCCTCCGCGATTCTGGATATCGAACGCAAGGTGACCGAGGCCACCCGCAGCGGCAAACTGCCGACCGATAACTTCGGCGTGCCGCTGGCCGGCAGCCTGATCCCGTGGATCGACAAGCAGCTCGACAACGGCCAGAGCCGCGAAGAGTGGAAAGGCCAGGCGGAAACCAACAAGATCCTGAACACCGCCAGCGTGATCCCGGTCGATGGCCTGTGCGTGCGCGTCGGCGCGCTGCGCTGCCACAGCCAGGCGTTCACGCTGAAGCTGAAAAAAGACGTGTCGCTGCCGGAAATCGAGCAGATGCTGGCAACGCACAACGACTGGGTGCGCGTGATCCCGAACGACCGCGAACTGACCATGCGCGAACTGACGCCGGCGGCGGTGACCGGTACGCTGAATACGCCGGTCGGCCGTCTGCGCAAGCTGAATATGGGGCCGGAGTACCTGTCGGCGTTCACCGTGGGCGACCAACTGCTGTGGGGCGCGGCCGAGCCGCTGCGCCGCATGCTGCGCATCCTGCTGTAAATCCGCACTTCCAGGGGGCTGGCTGCTTTCAGCCCCCTAATGCCTTATTTTCCGCTTTTTTGTTCGCCGCGCACCGCGTCGGGCAGCGTCATCGCCAGCCTCGTTTCAATGGGCGGGCTCCCGCCTATCTCCTCGTCAGCCGCCGCATGCAAACGCCGCCAGGCTGGCAGTTTTCTTAATGAAGAATTTTCCTGAGCAATGCTGAGCAGTTTTTAACAGACATTGGCTATGCTTAACGCATGGGTGGACAATTTTTCACCATGACTGAAATATTTCAAAAAATAAGCATAAAGAGCGAAATTCAGGTCGGCAGAGTAAAGATTGGTCAATAACCGACCGCAATCACGCTTTAGAGTCCGAATGCATTGCATGATGACCAAAACGGCCAAGGAATAATCAACAAGCCGTGCTTAGATCATGCTGTTAATCTAAGGAAGAAGACTATGCCTGTACTTCCCGATCGTGACGTGATTGATCAGATCATCGCCGGCCATTACGCCGATCCCTTCGCTCTGCTTGGCATGCATGCGACCGATAACGGTCTGCAGGTGCGCGCGCTGCTGCCGGACGCCGGCGCAGTCTGGCTGGTGGAACAGCAAACTGGCCGGCGGCTGGTGCAGCTGAACTGCGACGATCCGCGCGGTTTCTTCAGCGCGGTGGTGCCGCGGCGCAAAAATCCTTTCCGCTATCAGCTGCAGGTCAGCTGGCGCGATCATCAACAGATCGTCGACGATCCTTATCGGTTCGGCCCGCTGCTGCAGGATATCGACAGTTGGCTATTGGCTGAGGGTACGCATTTGCGCCCCTATGAACGGCTGGGCGCCCACCTCGTCACGCTGGATGGCATCGACGGCGTCAGCTTTGCGGTCTGGGCGCCCAACGCCCAGCGTGTTTCGGTGGTGGGGGAATTCAACTTCTGGGACGGCCGCCGCCACCCGATGCGTCTGCGGCGTGAAAACGGCATCTGGGAGCTGTTCTTGCCCGGCGTGCAGGCCGGCCAGCTGTACAAATATGAAATCGTCGATTGCTACGGCAATACTCAGTTGAAAGCCGATCCTTACGCCTTCGAGGCGCAGATGCGCCCGGATACCGCCTCGCTGGTGGCGCCGCTGCCGGAGGTGGTGCCGTCGACGCCGGCGCGCCGCCGCGCCAACGATTTTGACCAGCCGATCGCCATCTACGAGGTGCATCTCGGCTCATGGCGCCGCCACACTGACAACCACTTCTGGCTCAGCTACGGCGAGCTGGCGGTGCAGCTGATCGATTATGTGAAGGACATGGGATTCACCCATATCGAGCTGCTGCCAATCAACGAGCACCCGTTCGACGGCAGCTGGGGCTATCAGCCGCTGGGGCTGTATGCGCCGACCCGGCGCTTCGGCACGCCGGCCGACTTCAGGGCGTTTGTGGCGGCGGCGCATGAGGCGGGCATCAACGTGATCCTCGACTGGGTGCCGGGGCACTTCCCGAGCGACGCCTACGGCCTGGCGAATTTCGACGGCACTGCGCTGTACGAGTACGCCGATCCGCGCGAGGGCTACCATCAGGACTGGAATACCCTGATCTACAACTACGGTCGCCACGAGGTGCGCAACTACCTGGCGGGCAACGCGCTGTATTGGCTGGAGCGCTTCGGCATCGACGCGCTGCGGGTCGATGCGGTGGCGTCGATGATCTATCGCGACTACAGCCGTGCCGACGGCGAGTGGGTGCCGAATTACTACGGCGGCAACGAGAACCTGGAGGCCATCGCCTTCCTGCGTTATACCAACCAGACTATCGGCCAGGCGCAGCCGGGCGCGGTGACGCTGGCGGAGGAATCCACCGACTATCCCGGCGTCACCCTGCCGCCGGACGCCAACGGCCTTGGGTTCCACTACAAATGGAACCTCGGCTGGATGCACGACACGCTCAATTACATGAAGTGCGATCCGGTGCACCGCAAGTATCACCACAACCAGATGACCTTCGGCATGCTGTACGCCTATACCGAGAACTTCGTATTGCCTATCTCGCACGATGAAGTGGTGCACGGCAAAAAATCGATCCTCGACCGTATGCCGGGCGACGCCTGGCAGAAATTCGCCAACCTGCGCGCCTATTACGGCTTTATGTGGGCGCATCCGGGCAAAAAGCTGCTGTTTATGGGCTGCGAATTCGCACAGGGGCGTGAGTGGAATTTCGATACCAGCCTCGACTGGCATTTATTGGAAGGGTTGGATAACTGGCATAACGGCGTGCAGCGGCTGGTGCGCGATCTGAACCACTGCTACCGGCAGCAGGCGCCGCTGTACGAGCGCGACTACCGGCCGGACGGCTTCGAGTGGCTGGTGGTCGACGATCACGATAACTCGGTGTTCGCCTTCGCGCGCTACGATTCGCAGGGCAATGAGCTGATCGCCATCAGCAACTTTACCCCGGTGCCGCGCTATCGCTACCGCATCGGCATTTCCCGCGCCGGTGACTACCGCGAGATCCTCAATACCGATTCGCACCACTATCACGGCAGCAACGCCGGCAATCAGGGGCGGGTCTCTTCCGAAACGGTCGGCAGCCATGGCCGCGATTTCTCTATCAGCGTGACGTTGCCGCCATTGTCGACCATTTATCTGCTGCGGGAGGCGCCATGACCGAGCTGACGGCTGGCCGCGCCGCGCCGCTGGGCGCGCAGTATGACGGCGAAGGCATCAACTTTACCCTGTACTCGGCGCATGCCGAGCGGGTGGAGCTGTGTCTGTTCGACGGCCAGCAGCGCGAAGTGCGCCTGCCGCTGCCGGCGCGCAGCGGCGATATCTGGCATGGCTATTTGCCGGGCGGCAGGCCGGGGCAACGTTACGGCTACCGGGTCTACGGCCCGTTTGATCCGGCGAACGGGCAGCGCTTCAACCCCAACAAGCTGGCGCTCGATCCGGCCGCGCGCGCGGTGGAAGGGCCGGTGGCGGACCACCCGCACCTGCACGGCGGTTACGAGCAGCCGGACCCGCACGACAGCGCCGAGCTGATGCCGAAGTGCGTGGTGGTGGACGAACAGTATGACTGGCAGGACGATCGCCCGCCCGCCACGCCCTGGGGGCAGACGGTGATTTACGAAGCGCACGTGCGCGGCCTGACGCTGCTGCACCCGCAGATCCCTCCGGCGCTGCGCGGCAGTTTCGCCGCGCTGGGGCACCCGGCGATGATCGCCCACTTCAAACGCCTCGGCATTACCGCGCTGGAACTGCTGCCGGTGCAACAGCATACCTCCGAGCCGCGCTTGCAGCGGCTGGGGCTGATCAACTACTGGGGCTATAACGTGCTGGCGCCCTATGCGCCGGACAACCGCTACGCCAGCCTGAGCACCGATGCCACGCCGCTCAACGAATTTCGCGATGCGGTCAAGGCGCTGCACCAAGCCGGCATTGAGGTGATCCTCGACGTGGTGTTCAACCACAGCGCCGAGCTGGACAGGGATGGGCCGATGCTGTCGCTGAGCGGCATCGATAATCTGAGTTACTACTGGCTGACGCCCGAAGGGGACTATGTCAACGACACCGGCTGCGGCAACACGCTGCGGTTGGATCAGCCGCAGGGCGTAGCCTGGGTGATGGATTGCCTGCATTTTTGGGTGCGGGAGTGCCACGTCGACGGCTTCCGCTTCGATCTGGGCAGCGTGCTGGGCCGCACGCCGGGGTTCGATCGCGATGCGCCGCTGTTCCAGGCGATGCTGGCGGACGATCTGCTGTCGCGCTGCAAGCTGATCGCCGAACCCTGGGACATTGGTCCCGGCGGCTATCAGGTGGGGGCATTTCCCGGCCGCTTCGCCGAATGGAACGATCATTACCGCGACGACATGCGCCGTTTTTGGCTGCAGAGCGGCGTGTCGCTCGGCCAGTTCGCCCGGCGTTTTGCCGCTTCCAGCGATCTATACAACCAGCGCGGGCGGGCGCCTTACGCCACCGTCAACATGCTGACCGCGCATGACGGTTTTACCCTGCAGGACGTGGTCAGCTTCAACGAGAAACACAATCAGCCGAACGGTGAGGGCAACCGCGACGGCAGCGACCGCAATTTCAGCAACAACCACGGCGTGGAAGGCCTGGTCGCCGACGACGCCATTGTGCAACGCCGCAGGGCCAGCCAGCGGGCGATGCTCGCCACGCTGTTGCTGTCCCAGGGCACGCCGATGCTGCTGGCCGGCGATGAACAGGGACACAGCCAGCAGGGGAACAACAATGCCTATTGTCAGGACAACGCCACCACCTGGCTCGATTGGGCCACGGCGGATGACGCGCTGACCGATTACGTCGCGGCGCTGATCGCGCTGCGCCGCCAGATCCCCGCGCTGCAGCAGGACCACTGGTGGCAGCAGGACGACGGCAGCGTGCAGTGGCTGAACGCGCAAGGCCAGCCGCTCGACGCGCAGCAGTGGGAGCGGGGCGAGCTGCTCATGCAGATCCTGCTGTCGCAGCGCTGGCTGTTGCTGGTCAACGCCACGCCGCAAACGACGGAGATGAGATTGCCGGAAGGCGATTGGCAGGTTGTCGCCCCGTTCACTCAGGAAGACTCACGGGCGGTATTGCCCGCCTGGCACCAGGCCGCGCGCTCGCTTTGCGTTCTGGTACGGAAATAATAAAAGGAGTCCGCTATGGTTAGGTTTGAAAATAAAGACCCCCTGATGTTGGCGCGCCAGTTGCCGATTAAATCCGTAGCGCTGATCCTGGCCGGCGGCCGCGGCTCACGTTTGAAAGATTTGACCTCCACCCGCGCCAAGCCCGCCGTCCACTTTGGCGGCAAATTCCGCATCATCGATTTCGCCTTGTCGAACTGCCTGAACTCCGGCATCCGCCGCATCGGCGTGATCACCCAATACCAGTCGCACACGCTGGTGCAGCACATTCAGCGCGGCTGGTCGTTCCTCAACGAGGAGATGAACGAGTTCGTCGATCTGCTGCCGGCCCAGCAGCGTCTCAGCACTGAGCATTGGTACAAGGGCACCGCCGACGCGGTGTACCAGAACCTGGATATCATCCGCCGCTACGAGGCCGAATACGTGGTGATCCTGGCGGGCGATCACATCTACAAGATGGATTATTCGCGCATGCTGATCGATCACGTCGAGAAGGGCGCTCAGTGCACCGTGGCCTGCCTGCCGGTGCCGCGCAGCGAAGCCGGCGAATTCGGCGTGATGAAGGTGGATGAAAGCGACCGCATCATCGAGTTTCTGGAAAAGCCCGCCGATCCGCCGGCGATGCCGGGCAATCCGGATATGTCGCTGGCCAGCATGGGCATCTATATTTTTAATGCCGCCTATCTATTCCAGCTGCTGGAAGAGGATATGTCGACCCCCGGCTCCAGCCACGATTTCGGCAAGGATCTGATCCCGAAAATCACCGCGCAGCAGGCGGCGTGGGCGCATCCGTTTACCTTGTCCTGCGTGACGTCCAACCCCGATCTGCCGCCGTACTGGCGCGACGTGGGCACGCTGGACGCCTACTGGCGCGCCAATCTCGATCTGGCGTCGGTGACGCCGGAGCTGGACATGTACGACCGCGCCTGGCCGATCCGCACCCACATGGAACCGCTGCCGCCGGCCAAGTTCGTGCAGGATCGCTCCGGCAGCCACGGCATGACCATGAACTCGCTGGTGTCCGGCGGTTGCATCGTGTCCGGATCGGTGGTGGTGCATTCGGTGCTGTTCCCGCGCGTGCGAGTGAACTCGTTCTGCACCATCGACTCTACCGTATTGTTGCCGGACGTGAACGTCGGCCGTTCCTGCCGCCTGCGGCGCTGCATCATCGACCGCGCCTGCCACATTCCGGAGGGCATGGTGATCGGGGAAAACGCCGATGAGGACAGCAAGCGTTTCTATCGCTCGGAAGGCGGCATCGTGCTGGTGACGCGCGAAATGTTGTCAAAATTGTGAGTTAACGTGGGGGCAGAACGATAGCCTGCCGCCCGATGAACGGTTCGATGGCTTGCGCAACGCGGCACACATAACAGCGGCAAGCCTGCTTTATTTCTTATCCAGAGGCCTTCGGCCGACTTTCAGGAGTGATAATGCAGGTCTTACACGTATGTTCTGAAATGTTCCCCCTGCTGAAAACGGGCGGACTCGCAGACGTGGTTGGCGCGCTGCCGGCGGCGCAAATCGCCGAAGGCGCCGATGTTCGGGTGCTATTGCCCGCTTTCCCTGACGTACGCAACGGCATACCCGACACCGTGCTGGTGGCGGAAATCGACTCGTTCGCCGGCCGGGTAGGCCTGCGTTACGGCACCTACCATGGCGTGGGCATCTATCTCATCGATGCGCCCTGGCTGTATGACCGGCCGGGCAGCCCGTACCACGATCAGTCCATGTACGCCTACCCCGACAACCACCGCCGCTTTGCGCTGCTGGGCTGGATGGCCTGCGAGCTGGCCAAGGGGCTGGATCGCTACTGGCGCCCGCAGCTGGTGCATGCCCACGACTGGCACGCCGGTCTTAGCTGCGCCTATCTGGCCGCCAACGGCCACCCGGCGCGTTCGGTGTTCACGGTGCATAACCTGGCCTATCAAGGGCTGTTCTCCGCCCATCACGTGACCGAGCTGTGGCTGCCGGCGTCGTTCTATAACGTCTATGGCCTGGAGTTCTACGGCCAGATGTCGTTCCTCAAGGCCGGGCTGTTTTATGCCGACCACGTGACCGCCGTCAGCCCGACCTATGCGCGTGAGATCACCCGGCCGGAGTTCGGCTACGGCATGGAGGGGCTGCTGCAGGAGCGGCAGCGGCAGGGCAGGCTGAGCGGCATCCTCAACGGGGTGGACGACAAGATTTGGGATCCGGCCCACGACCCGCGGCTGAGCGCCCGCTATGACGCCGACGATCTGAAAAGCAAGGTCAAAAACAAGCTGCATCTGCAAAAGGCCATGGGGCTGAAGGTGGACGAATCACTGCCGGTGTTCGCGGTAGTGAGCCGATTGACCAGCCAGAAAGGCCTCGATCTGGTGCTGCAGGCGTTGCCTGAACTGTTGGCGCAGGGCGGGCAGCTGGCGCTGCTGGGCGCTGGCGATGCGGTGCTGCAACAGGCGTTTCTGGCCGCCGCCGCCGACTACCCTGAACAGGTCGGCGTGCAGATCGGTTATCACGAATCCTTCTCCCACCGCATCATCGGCGGCGCCGACGTCATTCTGGTGCCGAGCCGCTTCGAGCCCTGCGGCCTGACTCAGCTCTACGGTCTGAAGTACGGCACGCTGCCGCTGGTGCGCCGTACCGGCGGGCTGGCGGACACGGTGGTGGACTGCGCGCTGGAGAACCTGGCCGACGGCACTGCCAGCGGATTCGTGTTCGACGATTGCGACGCCGTCGCGCTGGGCAACGCCATCCGCCGCGCCATGGTGCTGTGGAGCCGGCCGAAACACTGGCGCCACGTTCAGCGCCACGCCATGAGCGTGGACTTCGGCTGGCCGGTGGCGGCGAAAGAGTATTTATCGCTTTATCAACGCTTGTAGCCCGCGTTTCGCGTTTCGGGTTGACGCGCGGCGGGCAGCCGTAAGGGTAGATTGTCGGGGCGCGGCGTGCCGCGTCCATGTTCAGCGGAGCCCGCTATTCCGCGGCGAATGGCGGGGCTCCCCACAAGGGATTAAAAAGCCATGACTTCACCGTTTAGTTACACCTCACCTACGGTCAGTGTGGAAGCGCTGAAACACTCCATCGCCTATAAGCTGATGTTTATCGTCGGCAAGGATCCGGCCATCGCCAACCGGCACGATTGGCTGAACGCCGTGCTGTTCGCGGTACGCGATCGCATGGTGGAGCGCTGGCTGCGTTCCAACCGCGCCCAGCTGTCTCAAGACGTGCGGCAGGTGTATTACCTGTCGATGGAGTTCCTGATCGGCCGCACCCTGTCAAACGCGCTGCTGTCGATGGGCATCTATCAGGATATCGACAACGCGCTGAATGAGATGGGGCTGAACCTGGCGGAGCTGCTGGAGGAAGAAAACGACCCCGGGCTCGGCAACGGCGGCCTGGGCCGGCTGGCGGCCTGTTTCCTCGACTCGCTGGCGACGCTGGCGCTGCCGGGGCGCGGCTACGGCATTCGTTATGAATACGGCATGTTCAAGCAGAACATCGTCAACGGCCAACAGATGGAGTCGCCGGACTACTGGCTGGAGTACGGCAATCCGTGGGAGTTTCCGCGCCATAACACCCGCTACAAGGTGCGCTTCGGCGGCCGCGTGCAGCAGGAAGGGGCCAAGGCGCGCTGGCTGGAGACCGAAGAGGTCGTGGCCATCGCCTACGATCAGGTGATCCCCGGTTTTGACACCGACGCCACCAACACGCTGCGGTTGTGGGGCGCGCAGGCCAGTAATGAGATCAACCTCGGCAAGTTCAACCAGGGCGATTACTTCGCGGCGGTGGAAGACAAAAACCACTCGGAGAACGTGTCGCGCGTGCTCTATCCGGACGATTCGACCTCGTCCGGGCGCGAGCTGCGGCTGCGGCAGGAGTATTTCCTGGTGTCGGCCACGGTGCAGGATATTCTCAACCGCCATTGGCTGATGCACAAAACCTTCGACAACCTGGCGGACAAGATCGCCATTCACCTCAACGACACCCACCCGGTATTGTCGATTCCGGAGCTGATGCACCGGCTGATCGACGAGCATAAATTCAAGTGGCTCGACGCCTGGGAAGTGGTGGAGCAGGTGTTCTCTTACACCAACCACACGTTGATGAGCGAGGCGCTGGAGACCTGGCCGCTGGATATGATTGGCCGCATCTTGCCGCGCCATCTGCAGCTGATTTTCGAAATCAACGATCACTTCCTCAAGATGGTGCAGGAAGTGGCGCCGGACGACAATGATCTGCTGGCGCGGGTCTCGATCATCGACGAAACCAACGGCCGCCGGGTGCGCATGGCGTGGCTGGCGGTGGTGGCCAGCCACAAGGTCAACGGCGTTTCCGCCCTGCATTCCGAACTGATGGTGCAGTCGCTGTTCGCCGACTTCGCCCGGCTATTCCCGACCCGTTTCTGCAACAAAACCAACGGGGTGACGCCGCGCCGTTGGTTGGCGCTGGCCAATCCGCCGCTGGCGGCGGTGCTGGACGACTGCATCGGTCAAACCTGGCGCACCGATCTCAGCCAGCTGAGCGAGATCCAAGCCAACGTCGATTACCCGAGCTTCCTGCAGGCGGTGCAGCGCGCCAAACGGCAGAACAAGGAGCGGCTGGCGCTGTACATCGCCAAAACGCTCAACGTGGTGGTCAACCCGGATGCGTTGTTCGATGTGCAAATCAAGCGCATCCACGAGTACAAACGGCAGCTGCTCAACGTGCTGCACGTCATCACGCTGTATAACCGTTTGCTGGCTGACCCTGACATCGAGCGCGTGCCGCGGGTGGTGATCTTCGCCGGCAAGGCGGCCTCAGCCTACTATGCCGCCAAGCAGATCATCCGTCTGATCAACGACGTGGCCAAAGTGATCAACAACGATCCGCGCGTGCATACCCAACTGAAGGTGGTGTTCATCCCGAACTACGGCGTCAGCCTGGCGCAGATCATTATCCCGGCGGCGGATCTGTCGGAACAGATCTCGCTGGCGGGCACCGAGGCCTCGGGCACCAGCAACATGAAGTTCGCGCTGAACGGCGCGCTGACCATCGGCACGCTGGACGGCGCCAACGTCGAGATGCGCGAGCACGTGGGGGAGGAGAATATCTTTATCTTCGGCAATACCGCCGAGCAGGTTGAGGAACTGCGCCGCAACGGTTACAACCCGCGCCAGTACTATGAGCAGGATCCGGAGCTGCATCAGGCGCTGACGCAGATCGCCACCGGGGTGTTCAGCCCGGAAGAGCCGAAACGCTATGGCAATTTGTTCGACTCGCTGGTCAACCTCGGCGATCACTATCAGCTGTTGGCGGATTACCGCAGCTATGTGGACACGCAGGACAAGGTGGACGAGGTCTATCTCAATCAGGACGAGTGGACGCGGCGCGCGGTGCTGAATATTGCCAATATGGGCTACTTCTCATCCGATCGCACCATTCAGGAATACGCGGATGAAATTTGGCACATTAAGCCGGTGAAGCTGTAAAGCGAGAGAGGAAAAAAGCAAAGGGCCGGATAACCGGCCCTTTTTCGTTACGCTGCAGCTCAGGAAGCCAGAGACAGCGCTTTCGTTTTCGCGTGTTCCGCCAGCCAGGCTTCTACTCGCGCCTGCTGCGCTTCGTCCAGCCACATGCCCAGCTTGGTGCGGCGCCAGATGGCGTCGTCCAGCTCTACGACCCACTCTTTCTCGGTCAGGTAGCGCAGCTCGGCTTCATACAGACCGTGGCCGAAATCTTCGCCCAGATCGGCGAGGCCGTTGGCGCCGGCCAGGATCAGCTCGCTCTGGCTGCCGTAGGTGCGGGCATAACGGCGCGCCAGGGCTTCCGGCAGCCAGCCGTGCGCACGGCGCAGTTTGGCCGCGTAACCGTCGCGGTCGCCGTCGATGTCACCGCCCGGCAGCGTGGCGTTTTTGGTCCACGCCGGGCCGCAGCCTGGGTAGTAGTGGGCCAGTTTTTCCATCGCATGTTCGGCCAGCTTGCGGTAGGTGGTCAGCTTGCCGCCGAACACCGACAGCAGCGGCGCTTTGCCCTGCTCATCGTGCACGTCCAGCGTGTAATCGCGGGTGATCGCCTGCGGTGAATCGGATTCGTCGTCGCACAGCGGACGCACGCCGGAGTAAGTCCAGACGATGTCGTCGCGGCCCAGCTGCTTCTTGAAGTGGTCGTTGTACACTTTCAGCAGATAAGCGATTTCGTTCTCGTCGATCTTCACGTCTTTCGGATCGCCTTTGTACTCCACGTCGGTGGTGCCGATGATGGAGAACTCGTCATTCCACGGGATCACGAACACGATGCGGTGGTCTTCGTTCTGCAGAATGTAAGACTGCGGCTGATCGTGCACGCGCGGCACCACGATGTGGCTGCCTTTGATCAGGCGGATGCCGTAAGGCGATTTCAGCTTCAGGCCGTCGTCGAAGAAGTTTTTCACCCACGGGCCGGTGGCGTTCACCAGGCCTTTGGCGCGCCAGGTGAAGGTTTTGCCGCTGTCGATATCGACCGCTTCCACCATCCACAGGCCGTTTTCACGCCATGCGCGGGTCACTTTGGTGCGGGTGCGCACTTCGCCGCCGCGTTTTTCCACTTCCTGCGCGTTCAGCACCACCAGGCGAGCATCATCAACCCAGCAGTCAGAATATTCGAAACCGCGCTTCAGTTCAGGCTTAAGCACCGACTCTGGTCCAAAGCGCAAACCCTTGCTGCCCGGCAGGCTGGTGCGTTTACCCAGGTGATCGTACAGGAACAGGCCGATACGGATCATCCAGGCCGGACGCAGGTGCGGCTGGTGCGGCAGGCGGAAACGCATCGGGAACGCGATGTGCGGCGCCAGTTTCAGCAGCACTTCACGCTCGGCCAGCGCTTCGCTCACCAGACGGAATTCGTAGTGTTCCAGGTAGCGCAGGCCACCGTGGATCAGTTTGGAACTGGCGGAAGACGTAGCACAGGCCAAGTCTTGCGCTTCCAGTAGCAGTACCGACAGCCCGCGCCCGGCAGCATCCGCCGCGATGCCGGCACCGTTGATGCCGCCACCGATAACGATCAAGTCTTTGGTTTCCACGTCATCTTCCTCCAGATGTTCGAAATAGCTCTTTCATGTTCGTTTTCGCTCATGATTGTAATCAAAAACCAACAAGCAAGCCAAGAGTTAACCAAACAAAAACATTTAGGCGTGATAGAGGTAACAGTTTGGTGATGATAGTCACACAAATGGTATGGATATGGCGTGGGCGCGCAAACGGCTGTCGATGAGGGGTGCCTGAAGGGATGAAACGGGGCGGCGGCGCGCCCCGCAGGTTAAGGCCGGATCAGCACAGCTCCAGCTGCACGTCGTACTGTTCGATGATTTTCATCACGCTCGGCGGCGGCAGCTGGTCGGTAAACAGGTAGTCGATCAGGTTCATGTTGCCCAGGTTGACCATGGCGTTGCGGCCGAATTTGGAATGGTCGGTCACCAGCATCACGCAGCGGGAATTTTCGATAATCGCGCGTTTGGTGCGCACTTCGTGATAGTCGAATTCGAGCAGCGAGCCGTCCATATCGATGCCGCTGATGCCGAGAATGCCGTAATCGAGACGGAATTGGGAGATGAAGTCCAGCGTGGCTTCGCCCATGATGCCGCCGTCGCGGGTGCGCACTTCGCCGCCGGCCAGGATCAGGCGGAAGTCTTCTTTGGCGGTCAGCAGGGTGGCGACGTTAAGGTTGTTGGTGACCACACGCAGGTTCTTGTGGTTCATCAGCGCATGGGCCACCGCCTCCGGCGTGGTGCCGATATCGATGAACAGCGTGGCGCCGTCCGGGATCTGGCTGGCGACGCGCTGCGCGATGCGGGCCTTCTCTTCCGACCACATCACCTTGCGATCGTTATAGGCAGCGTTGACCGAGCTGGAAGGCAGCGCCGCGCCGCCGTGGTGACGCTGGATCTTGTTCTGGTCGGCCAGGTCATTCAAATCGCGGCGAATCGTTTGCGGGCTGACGTCAAAATGTTCGACCAGCTCTTCCGTGCTGACGTAACCCTGCAGGCGCACCAGCTCGATAATTGCGTCATGACGCTGTGTTTGCTTCACGATAATCCCCTAAAACGCCCGCTATGCCCATTGGGGCATAGCTCCCGGCTGTTATTGTTCGTTGTGTGCGCGATGACGCGTATCCCAAAATGCCATCAATAACCCTAACACTAAACCGGCTATGTGTGCCGCGTTGGCGATCGACATTCCTAAAATATCGAAATATCCGGCCACCAGCCACAGCACCGAGAACACCATCAGGCCTCGCGGCAGCATCAAGCCGCGCTCCGGCGCCCGTTCGCCCGACAGCCACACATAGCCCATCAGCGCATAAACCACGCCAGACAGCCCGCCGAACAGCGCGCCGCTGAACAACGATTGCGCCCAGCCGCTGAAGAACGCCGACACCACCGCCAGCACGAACAGCTTGCCGGCGCCGAGGCGTTTTTCCATCTGGCCGCCGAGATACCACCACCACATCAGGTTAAACAGGATATGCAGCAGGGAGAAATGCAGGAACGCATGGCTGACCCAGCGCCACAGCTGCGTGTATTGGCTGCTGTCCTGCGGCCAGGAGAGCCAGTACATCACGGTATCGTCGCCCAGCGCCTGCATCAGAATATAGACCGCGATGCACAGCACCATCACGCCGAGCGTCAGCGGCCCGGCCTTGCTGCGCAGGGTGTGCAGGTAGGATTCGCTCTGATAATGCAGGCCGGCGTCGGTATGGCCGGTCTGCCAGCTGGCGGCCTGATAACGGCGGTTGAGCGGATCGGCCAGAAACTGCTGCAGCTCGTGTTGCACCTGCTCGAGGTGACCGTCGTCGGCCAGCCAGATTTCCGCCGCCTCGCCGCTGTTGCGCAGCTCAAGCCGGATGCCCTGGGTCGCCATATAGTCGACAAAGGCCAGCGCCAGGCGCGGGTTGGATATGGCGATTACTCTAACCATTGCTCTTCCGTCGTAAGTGAATGATTTTGGCCGCGACTTGCTCGCCGGCGACCCTGACGGCCGATTATAACGTCGAAATCCTGAGCGCTGGCAAACGGATCTGCGAAAAACCCGCGAAAACGCGCACAAAAACGAAAGGGAAGCCCGCCGATGCAGGGCGGGCGGCGGGGATCAGGCAGAGGTTTCCACGTCTTGCGGATACTGGCGGGCCCAGGCTTCGAAGCCGCCGTCGATGCTGTAGACCGCGTCGAACCCCTGGTGCAGCAGGTACTGCGCCGCGCTGCGGCTGCTGTTGCCGTGGTAGCACATCACCATCACCGGCCGCTCGAAGTCGTTTTGCTGCATAAAGGCCGACAGGGTGGCGTTGGTGAGGTGAAAAGCGCCCGGCGTATGCCCGGCTTCAAAACTTTGCGGATCGCGGATGTCGACCAGGGCGGCGCTGCCCTCTTTCCAGCGGGTGTACGCCTGCTCAACGTTGATCGCTTCGAACTGTTCCATACTGCTGACTGCCTCGTAATAGGGGGACGCCGCTATTGTAACCAACTCTGCGGCGTTTAAGACCAGAGGGATATCAGGGTTTTTACGCGCCGTAGCCCATCATTTTCAGCAGTTGCTGCGCCTGCTGCACCGCCTCCTGGCGATGGGCCACGCCCAGTTTCTGGTACAGATTGCGGATGTGCGTCTTGATGGTGGTGGCCGCCACGTCCAACTCGCCGGCGATCTGGTCGTTGCTGTAACCGGAATAGATCAGCCCCAGCACCTGCCATTCGCGTTGGGTCAGCGGGCTGGTGCGGATCAGTTCCGGCACCTGCGGGTGGGTCAGCAGCTTATCGACGAAGTTCTCGTCAAAATGCGCGAACTTGTGCCGATGATGCTGGTTGATGTCGCGCAAGATACGCTGGGCGCGATGCTGTTCCAGCTCCGGCAGCGTGTTGAGCTGGATCAGCTGGCGCAACTGCTGCGCCATCGCTTCGCCCTCGATGACGAAGTGGCTGATAAAACCGGTGCGGTTGGCCAGCGACAGCGCTTCGATCAACGCCTGCTGCGCTTCGCCTTTGCGCTCTTGCAGCCAGTAAAGCTGGTTGCTGAGCAGCAGATTGCGGTTGAGATCGCTCACCAGTCGCAAGCGGCGAGCGTTTTCGTTCAGTTCATCCAGCACCACGCCGGCCTCTTCATACTGGCCGAGCAGGATCTGCACCCGCGCGATGTTGCGCCATTGGCCCTGCGTGAAATGGTTGTCCGCCATGCCGGGTTTTTCGGTATGACGCAGCCACTGGGCGGCGGCGGCGGTGTCGCCGGTCATCTGCCAGTGGATCACCCGCGATTTGTCGGTGTTGGTCAGCCAGTCGCGATGATAGTGCGCGCCGTGCAGCAGGGTTTCGCAGCGCTGCAGATGGGTGTTGGCGTTGTCCAGATCGCCGCGCGCCAGCGAGCATTTGGCCAGCATGGCGATGCACTGCAACTGCTGTTGCGGTTGGTAGTTAGCCAGGATTTTCAGCCCGCTGCGCGCCGCGTCTTCCGCCTCGTCCAGCCGCGACCACGACCACAGGATCTGGGCGCGGATGCGCAGCAGGAACTCGTGCATCGGCAGCTGTTCCAGGTGCTGCTCGCGGATCAGTTCGAACGCCTTGTCCTGGGTTTCGTAAGCGGCCTGCAGGAAGCCTTGGGCGATAAGGATTTCGCTCTGCTGCAGCAGCGCCCAGAGCGCATAATGGTTGGCCTGATGGCGTCGCGCCATCTGCTCGGTTTGCTGCATCATCGGCAGCGCGCGCGCCAGTTCGCCCTTGCAGTGGTGCACTTCGCCGGTCACCGAGGTGGCGACGATGCGGCTGTAGTAGCTGGACAGCGGCAGGAATTTCAACGCTTCGGTCGCCAGCCGTTCGGCCTCTTCCGGTTTACCGGCGTTGATCGCCACCTGGGCGCGCAAGGCGTCGAACTCGGCGTGCAGCGTTTGGTCTATTTCGATTTTCTGCTCGCGCATGGTGCGCTCGGCGCGCTCCAGCAGGGTGTTGACCTCACTGTAGCGGTGCTGGCTCTGCGCCAGCCAGGCCTGCAGCAGCGCCAGCTTGGGGTTTTGGATCAGGCGCTCATACGGCAGCGCGTTGAGGCATTCCTCCAGCAGGGCCAGTTCGCTGTGGTGGAACAGCGACCAGGCGTGTTGCAGCAGGATATCGCGCAGCATGCTGACGTCGCTGGCCGCCAGCGCGTGGTGAATGGCCTCCGCCGGATACCCCAGCGCCAGCCAGCCCTCGGCGGCGGCGCGGTGCAATCCCGGTAGTTCCAGCGCCAGTTCCCACTGGCAGCGCTGGCGTAGGAAAGAGGCGAACAGCGGATGGAAGTTGAACCATTCGCCGGTGTCGTCCATGCGGTGGATAAACAGCCCCTGGCGCTCCAGCTCCTCCAGCCGTTGCTGGCCGTTGTCTTCGCCGGTCAGCCGCACGATCAGCGCGTCGTTCATCGAGCGCAACACCGAACAGCGCAGCAGGAAGGCGCGCGCATCGGCATCAACGTGATCCAGCACTTCGTCCACCAGATAGTCGGACAGGTGACTGGCGTTCAGCCCCGCCAGCCGCTTGGCCGACAGCTGAGCCGATGAGGCGGATTGGCGAGCCGACAGCGCGATCAGCTGCAGCGCGGTGGCCCAGCCTTCGACTTCGTCGCACAGGCGGCTGCTGTCCTGCTGTTCCATCGGCGCCGCCAGGCGGCAATCGAAGAACTGTTTGGCTTCCTGATGGGTGAACGCCAGCTGCTGCGTGCCCATTTCCAGCAGCTGATCGCGCACCCGCAGGTTGGCGATGCCGAGCGGCGGCAGAGTGCGCGAGAGCAGGATCAGCGTCAGGTTTTCCGGCTGATGGCGCAGGAAAAAGCGCATGGCTTCATGGATGGCGTCGTTGGTGATCAGGTGGTAGTCGTCGATCACCAGGTACAGCGGCTGATGCCAGTCGGCCAGCTCGATAAACAGTTGGGCGAACAGCGCCGACAGGCTGGCGTACTGGTGTTTCTGGCTCAGCGCCTCGCTCTTGACGCAGCGGCCGCCGCTGGCCTGCTGCAGGGCGGCGATCAGGTAGCTGGCGAAGCGCTCCGGCTGGTTGTCGCTCTCATCCAGGGAATACCAGCCCAGATCGGCCTTGCCGGCCGCCCATTGGGCGATCAGCGTGGTTTTCCCGTATCCCGCCGGGCAATTGACCAGTGTCAGACGATAGTTGCCCGCGCTGGCCAGTTTGGCCAGCAGGCGATCGCGGATCACGGTATTTTGCAGCCGTACCGGGCGGCTCAGTTTTGATGGGATCAGCATAGTATTCCAGGGTATAAATCGCGGTTCCCGCCGGGATTGGAGTGGCGCTAATTATTTTATGGTTCGTAATTAATAGCTCCCCCTAACTTCTGCCAACCCTAAACGTATTGCAACAAGCTTCCGCATCGGCTTGGAGTTAAGTTGCTATCGATCACACTTTTTTACGTTTGGCGCCGGCGTGCGGCGATGCGGTGGCGGATCGCATTTCCGGCCATGGACAAAACTTCAGCAGCGCGAATACTTGTGCTAACGTCAGGGTTAACGTTCTCAGTGCTCGCCGCACGCGTTGGCGGGCTTTTTTGCATCGTTGCAAGGGAGTCAAACAGTGCCTGAGATCACAATTCCAGCTACGCCCCAATCCTCCTCCCCAGCTAATCCCCAGGCGGGATGATGCCGTCAGGCTTTCTCACCGGCACGATAGCGGCAATTTGACCCACTTACTGGATAGAGAGTTTCCCTTATGTCACAGCCTACGCTCAAGAAGGATGCTTTTCTGGCGGCGCTCGCCCGTCAATGGCAACGGTTCGGCCTCAGTTCCGCACAGCAGATGACGCAACATCAATGGTGGGAAGCCGTCAGTGCGGCGCTGGCCGAGCAGTTGGCCGCGCAGCCGGCGCCGCGCAAAAGCGCCAAACCGCTGCGCCACGTGAACTACATCTCGATGGAGTTTCTGATCGGCCGGCTGACGGCGAACAACCTGATCAACCTGGGCTGGTACGACACCGTCGAGCAGGCGCTGGCCGAGCAGAACGTCAAGCTGGCGGATCTGCTGGAGCAGGAAACCGATCCGGCGCTGGGCAACGGCGGATTGGGGCGGTTGGCGGCCTGTTTCCTCGACTCGATGGCGACGGTGGAACAACCGGCCACCGGCTATGGGCTGAATTACCAGTACGGGCTGTTCCGTCAGTCGTTCCGCGATGGGCAACAGCAAGAGGCGCCGGATAACTGGCAACGCGAGAGCTATCCGTGGTTCCGTCACAACGCCGCGCTGGCGGTGGACGTGGGCATCGGCGGCAAGCTGGAAAAGCAGGCCGACGGCCGCGAACTGTGGCGCCCGGCCTTCACCCTGCGCGGCGAAGCCTGGGATTTGCCGGTGCTGGGGTATCGCAACGGCGTGGCGCAGCCGCTGCGTCTGTGGCAGGCGACTCATCAGCATCCGTTCAACCTGAGCGATTTCAACGACGGCAAGTTCCTACAGGCGGAGAAGCAGGGCGTAGAAGCCGACAAGCTGACCAAGGTGCTTTACCCGAACGACAACCATCAGGCCGGCAAGCGCCTGCGCCTGATGCAGCAGTATTTCCAGTGCGCCTGCTCGGTGGCGGACATTTTGCGCAAGCACCATCAGGCCGGCCGCAAGATTGAAGAGCTGCCGAAGTACGAAGTGATCCAGCTGAACGACACCCACCCGACCATCGCCATTCCGGAAATGCTGCGCATTCTGCTGGACGAGCACCAGCTGGAGTGGGAGGCGGCCTGGGCGATCACCAGCAACACCTTCGCCTATACCAACCACACCCTGATGCCGGAAGCGCTGGAATGCTGGGATGAAAAATTGGTGCGCAGCCTGCTGCCGCGCCATTTCTCCATCATCAAACAAATCAACGCCAGGTTTAAAAAATTGGTGGATAAGCACTGGCCGGGCGACGAGGCGATGTGGGCCAAGCTGGCGGTGCACCACAACAAGCAGGTGCGCATGGCCAACCTGTGCGTGGTCAGCGGCTTTGCGGTCAACGGCGTGGCGCAGCTGCATTCGGATCTGGTGGTGAAAGATCTGTTCCCGGAATACCACCAGCTGTGGCCGAATAAATTCCATAACGTCACCAACGGCATCACGCCGCGCCGCTGGCTGAAACAGTGCAACCCGGCGCTGTCGGGCCTGATCGATGAGACGCTGAAGGTGGAGTGGGCGAACGATCTCGACGCGCTGCGCGGGCTGGAGAAATTCGCTGACGACGCGGCGTTCCGCCAACGTTATCAGCAGATCAAACGCGACAACAAGGTGGCGCTGGCCCAGTACGTGCACGGCGTGATGGGGTTGACGCTCGACCCGGACGCGATCTTCGACGTGCAGATCAAACGCCTGCACGAGTACAAACGCCAGCACCTGAACCTGCTGCACATCCTGTCGCTGTATCGCCAGCTGCGCGACAACCCGAACCTGGACATCGTGCCGCGCGTGTTCCTGTTCGGCGCCAAGGCGGCGCCGGGTTACTACCTGGCGAAGAACATCATCTACGCCATTAACCAGGCGGCCGAGAAGATCAACAACGATCCGCTGGTGAAGGATCGCCTGAAAGTGGCGTTCATCCCTGACTACCGTGTGTCGGTAGCCGAATTGATGATCCCGGCGGCGGATATCTCCGAACAGATCTCCACCGCCGGCAAAGAGGCTTCCGGCACCGGCAACATGAAGCTGGCGTTGAACGGCGCGCTGACGGTCGGCACGCTGGACGGCGCCAACGTCGAAATCGCCGAGCAGGTGGGCGAAGACAATATCTTTATCTTCGGCAATACCGTGGAGCAGGTGAAGGCGATAGTGGCGAAGGGTTACGATCCGCTCAGCTACCGCAAGAAAGACAAGCACCTGAAGACGATTCTGGACGAGCTGGCGAGCGGTGCCTTCAGCCACGGCGACAAGCACGCGTTCGACATGATGCTGCACAGCCTGCTGGAAGGCGGCGATCCCTACCTGGTGCTGGCGGACTTTGCCTCGTACTGCCAGGCGCAGCGCCGGGTCGACGAGCTGTATCGCGATCGGGACGAATGGACGCGGCGGACTATCCTTAACACCGCGCGCGTCGGCATGTTCAGCTCGGATCGCTCGATCCGCGATTATCAGCAGCGTATCTGGCAAGCCAAACGTTAAGGAGAGCGAATGGATCGCAAGCGTATCGATCAGGCGGCAGCGCAGGCGGGGATCGCTGCCGATTTTATCAATGCCCACGGCAAGCGGCAGGCGATTGAACCGGAGACCAAGCGCAAGCTGTTGGCGGCCATGAATCGGGCCGATGGCGCGCAGGAAGGCGCGGCATCACCGTTACCGGCGGTCAAGGTGTTCTATCAGGGCGCGCCGCTGGCGTTGACCCCGGCGGGTGAAGGCGAGTACCTGTGGGCGCTGCAGCGTGAAGACGGCGAATGCCTGCAGGGGCGCGTCGGCGCGCGCAAGACCCTGACGCTGCCCGGCGATCTGCCGATGGGGTACCACCAATTGACGCTGAGCCAGGGCGAGCAGCAGTGGTCATGCCGAGTGATCGTCGCGCCGAGACGCTGCTTCGAGCCGGACGCCTTGCTGACCGGCAAGAAGCTGTGGGGGGCCTGCGTTCAGCTGTATACGCTGCGTTCCGATCGCAACTGGGGCATCGGCGATTTCGGCGATCTGCGCCTGATGGTGGAAGAGGTGGGTGAGCGCGGCGGTGCCTTCGTCGGCCTCAATCCGATCCATGCGCTGTATCCGGCCAACCCGGAGAGCGCCAGCCCCTACAGCCCCTCGTCGCGCCGCTGGCTGAATCTGGCGTATATCGACGTCAATGCGGTGGAGGATTTCCAGCGCAGCGACGCGGCGCAGCGCTGGTGGCAGAAGCCGGCGACGCAGAAGCAGCTGGCCAAGGCGCGCGCCGCGGAGTGGGTGGACTACACCGCCGTGATGCAGCTGAAGCTGGCGGCGCTGAAGCTGGCGTTCCCGCTGTTTCAGGCGCGCCAGCCGAACGACGCGCAGCGTCAGGCGTTCGAGCAGTTCGTGGCTGAGGGGGGCGACAGCCTGTATCAGCAGGCGGCGTTTGATGCGCTGCATGCCCATCTGGCGGCCAAAGACGCCAGCCAGTGGGGCTGGCCGGCCTGGCCCGAGCGCTATCGGCAGGGGCAGAGCGACGCGGTGCGGCAGTTTTGCGCCGAACATCAGGACGCGGTCCGCTTTTACCTGTGGCTGCAATGGCTGGCGGCCACCCAGTTCGCGCAGTGTTTTGACCAGAGCAGGCAGCAGCAGATGCCGATTGGCCTGTATCGCGATCTGGCGGTCGGGGTGGCGGAAGGCGGGGCGGAAACCTGGTGTGACCGTGAGCTGTACTGCCTGAAAGCGTCGGTCGGGGCGCCGCCGGATATTCTGGGGCCGCTGGGGCAAAACTGGGGCCTGCCGCCGATGGATCCGCACGTGATGGCGGCGCGCGGGTATCAGCCGTTCATCGATCTTTTGCGCGCCAACATGACCAGCTGCGGCGCGCTGCGCATCGATCACGTCATGGCGCTGCTGCGGCTGTGGTGGATCCCGTATGGCGAAACCGCCGGTCGCGGCGCCTATGTCAAATACCCGGTGGACGATCTGCTGGCGGTGCTGGCGTTGGAAAGCCAGCGCCACCGTTGCATGGTGATCGGCGAGGATCTCGGCACGGTGCCGGTGGAGATCGTCGGCAAGCTGCGCGACAGCGGCGTCTACTCCTACAAAGTGCTCTATTTCGAAAGCGACGGCGAGCACCATTTCCGTGCGCCGCAGGCCTACCCGGTGCAGGCGATGGCGACCATCACCACCCACGATCTGCCGACGCTGCGCGGCTACTGGCAAAGCGACGATCTGACGCTCGGCAATCGGCTGGGCCTTTATCCGGATGCGGAGATCCTGCGGGCGCTGTTCGCCGATCGGGAACGCGCCAAACAGGGGTTGCTGGACGGATTGCATCGCTATGGCTGCGTGCCGCAGAAGGTGGGCAAGAAGGCGGCGCTGCTCGGCATGAGCCCGCTGCTCAACCGCGGCCTGCAGCGCTATGTCGCCGACAGCGCCAGCGCCTTGCTCGGCCTGCAGCCGGAAGACTGGCTGGATATGGCCGATCCGGTCAATATTCCCGGCACCAGCGATCAATACCCTAACTGGCGGCGCAAGCTGACCCAGACGCTGGAGGAGATGTTTGCCGACCCGCACATAAACCGCTTACTGAAGGATTTGGACAAGCGGCGCCGCAAGGTGTCGGTGGGCTGAAAACGACAATGCCGGAACGGGTTCCCCCTTCCGGCATTATGTTATCTACCGTGGCGCGAACGCCGGGTATCAATAGTAGGAGTGCTCGCCGCGCTGGTGCTCGGTCAAATCACGCACGCCCTTCAGCTCCGGGAATTTCTGCAGCAGCTCTTTCTCGATGCCTTCTTTCAGCGTGACGTCCACCATCGAACAGCCGTTGCAACCGCCGCCGAACTGCAGAATAGCCATGTTGTCGTCGGTGATCTCCATCAGCGTTACGCGGCCGCCGTGGCCCGCCAGCTGCGGGTTGATCTGCGACTGCAGCACGTATTCCACGCGCTCCATCAGCGGCGCGTTGTCATCGACCTTGCGCATCTTGGCGTTCGGCGCCTTCAGCGTCAGCTGAGAACCCAGCTGGTCGGTCACGAAGTCGATTTCGGCGTCTTCCAGATACGGCGCGCTCAGCTCATCGACATAGGCGGACAGTTTGTCGAACTTCAGTTCGGTATCCGTCGCTTCTACCGCGTCCGGCGGGCAATAAGAGACACCACATTCGGCCGTCGGCGTGCCCGGGTTGATCACGAATACGCGGATTTGGGTGCCTTCTTCTTGATTTGCCAGCAGTTTGGCAAAGTGTTCCTGTGCAGCATCTGTTATACGGATCATAGCATTAGCTCAATAGTTGACTTCTATAGTCGGTTATAATACGCCCATTGCCGTGGCACTACAACGTGCGGCAAACGCACCATATCTGCACCGAAGCGGCGCCTTGCCGCCGCAGCAGCGCCGCGATCGCCGCGACGGTGCTGCCGGTGGTCACCACGTCATCCACCAGGGCGATATGCCGGCCGGCGACCGGCACGGTACAGGCGAACGCGCGCTGCAGATTGCGTCTGCGGGCAGAGGCGCTCAGCCGCTGTTGCAGGGCGGTTTTGCGCACCCGGCGCAAGGCGGCGGGCCGATAGGCGCAGCCCAGCCAGCGCGCCAGCGGCCGGGCCAGCAGATCGCTCTGATTATAGCCACGGCGCCAGCAGCGTGATGCATGCAAGGGTACCGCTAAAATCAGGTCGGGTCTGTTCAGATACTGCTCTCTTCGCGCCTGCTGCCACCGCAGCAGCATCAGGCGCGCCAGCGTCGGCGCCAGCTCGGGCGCGCGGTGGAACTTGAACCTTTTTACCAGTTGGCTGAGCGGAGCAACGTAGTCGCCGACGAACACCAGCCGCTGCCAGGGCGGCGGCCGTTGCAGGCAGCGGCCGCAGGGCATTTGCGTCTCGCCGGCGGGCAATCCGCAGCGCGGGCAACACGGAGGGTTGACCGGCAGATGGCGCAGGCAGCAACTGCAGATGCCATGACGCACCAGGCGCAACGGCTGTCGGCATAGCCAACAGCGGCTGCGGATTGATAGCATAGGGCCTCCGACACGGATAAGCATGAAAGGACAGTAACCAATGACAGCGCTGTACTGGCAAACAATAGGCGAAGGCGAACGCGATCTTGTGCTGCTGCACGGCTGGGGATTGAACGCCGAAGTATGGAGTTGCATCCAGGCGCGACTGACGCCGCATTTTCGCCTGCATCTGGTCGATCTGCCGGGATACGGCCGCAGCCAGGGGGTCGGCGCCCTGTCGCTGGAGCAGATGACGGATATCGTGCTGGCGGCCGCCCCGCCGCAGGCCTGGTGGCTTGGCTGGTCGCTCGGCGGGCTGGTGGCCAGCCAGGCGGCGCTGATGCAGCCCGGGCGGGTCAAGGGGCTTATCACCGTGGCCTCCTCGCCATGTTTTGCCGCTCGTGATGCGTGGCCGGGGATCCGCCCGGACGTGCTGAGCGGTTTCCAGCATCAGCTGAGCCTGGATTTCCAGCGCACCGTCGAGCGCTTTCTGGCGCTGCAAACGCTGGGTACCGAGAGCGCGCGTCAGGATGCGCGCCAGCTGAAAGCGGTGGTGCTTAACCAGCCGACGCCGAGCGTCGAGGTGTTGAACGGCGGGCTGGAGATCCTGCGCACCGCCGATCTGCGCGCGCCGCTGGCGGAGTTGAATTTGCCGCTGCTGCGGATCTACGGTTATCTGGACGGGTTAGTGCCGCGCAAGGTCGCCGAGCTGCTCGATGCCGCCTGGCCGAATTCTGCGTCGCAGATCGTGGCCAAAGCCGCCCATGCGCCGTTTATCTCTCATCCCGATGAATTTGTGACGATGATCGAAGCGTTTATTGCAGCACATTGAATGCAGCGGGAAAACGCACGATAGAGCGCGAAAAAAAACGCTGCCGGGTGGATAAAAGACAAAGCTGTTCAATACTTAGTGAGTCAATGCGTTGGCTGGAAAATGAAAAGACCGCGTGCGGCGCTTTTCATTTTGGCGTTTCGTCTCTGGGAAACGGGCCCCGTCAGGGAAAGCAACGAGGCCTGAGGATGTCGCGGCAGCCTGCGGTACTACGCATGGATTTTTGACGGCTTTCATAACAGATAAATTATCCATTGAGAGGTTAGTGTCATGAAATCATTGAAGATGATTATTGCAGCGGCAGTGCTGGGTTCGGTGTCTTTCGGCTCCATGGCGGCAACCCTGCTGACCAAGGAAGATCTGGATAAGAACCCGGGTAAATACGAGAAGATCGGCACCGTCACCACGACGGCGGAAACCACGTCACCGATGGACGCCAAGGAAGAGCTGTCCAAACTGGCTGACGAAAAGGGCGGTCAATACTACGTGATCCTGGCAGGCCGCGAACACGGTAAATTCAGCGCCATCGCCGAAGTTTACAAAGACAAACAATAAGCCTTGAACGGTAATGGGGCGCCCGTCATTGGCGCCCCTTATCTTCAGGCTTTCAGTCGATAGAACACCGTGCTGCACCCCTGGCTCTGCGGGCAGCTTTTGCAGCCGCCGCTCAAACAGGCGCCGTCATCCTGTTCGATGCGCTCCACTTTCCCCATCGCCGTCAAACGATCCAGCATCGCCTGCACCAGTGGCAGCGGCGTCGCCAGCGATTGGCTGAGCTGCTGCGCCTGGGCGCTGCCGCGCAGCGCCAGCGCATCGCGCAACTGCAGCAGCCCGGCCATCAGTGACAGCTCCCTTTGGCGCCCTGACAACAGGCCGCCGGCGTGGCGTTGCCCAGGCGAACCGTGACGCGGCTGCGCGCCCGGCGCAGGCCGAACAGCACCAGCAGATTCACCAGCACCACCGCCAGGATCGCCGTCAGGCTGTACTGCGGGTGTTGGTTGAAGGTCGCCGCTTGGTAGAACAGCGTCGCCAGCGAGTAGGCCACATTCAGCCCCCACAGGATGGAGAATGTCATCCAGCCGCGGCTTGATTCGCGGGCGATGGCGCCCATCACCGAGACGCAGGGCACATACAGCAGCACGAAGATCAGATAGCTGTAGGCGGAGATGCCGGAGCCGAATTTGCTGCTCATCACGCCCATCGAGCCGACGCCCATCTCGCCGTCGCCCTTGCTGGCTTCGATCGGGTTGGACAGCACGCTCAGGCTGAAGGTGTTTTTCAGGCCGTCCCAGGTTTCCTGCAGCGCGCCGCCCAGCTCATCGAGCAGGTTGAAGTTGGCGGCGTCGAACGCCTCTTTGTTGATGTGCTCGGCGGTATACAGCGTATTCAGCGTGCCGACCACCACTTCTTTCGCCATCGCGCCGGTCACCAGGCCGACGGTGGCCTGCCAGTTATCGCGGTGGACGCCCATCGGCTGCAGCAACGGCGTCAGCACCTTGGAAACCGTGGCCAGCGCGGAGTCGTTGATGTTGTCGACCGTTTTGCCGCTGAACGAGAAGCTGTTCAGGCCGCCGATGAATATGCTGGCCACCACGATCACCTTACCGGCGCGCAACACGAACCCTTTCAACCGCTGCCAGGTTTGCAGCAGCAGGCTTTTCAGGTGCGGCACGTGGTAAACCGGCAGCTCCATCACGAACGGCGAGGCTTCGCCGCGCATGAGGGTGTATTTGAGTACCAGGCCGGTGAGGATCGCTACCGCGATGCCGAGCATGTACAACGAGAACACCACCCCTGCGCCGTCCTGGCCAAAGAAGGCGGCGGCGAACACCGCGAAGATCGCCAGCCGGGCACCGCAGGACATGAACGGCGCCATCATGATGGTGATCAGGCGCTCGCGTTGGGCGTCCAGCGTACGGGCGCCCATGATGGACGGCACGTTGCAGCCGAAACCGACGATCAGCGGCACAAAGGATTTGCCCGGCAGCCCGAGTGCCTGCATCAGGCGATCCATCACGAACGCCGCACGCGCCATGTAGCCGGAGTCTTCCAGGAACGACAGGAACAGGTACATCATGCCGATCTGCGGCACCAGCGGCAGCACGGTGTTGATGCCGCCGCCGACGCCCTGCGCCAGGAAAACGGTCAGCCAGTCGGGGAAGTGCAGGGTGTAGCCGAGCCACTGAATGCCCTGAATGAAGATCGCCGCCGAGCCGATATCGAAGATCGGCTGCAGCGCGCCGCCGATGTTGATCGCCAGCAGGAACATCAGGTACATCACCAACAGGAAGATCGGTACGCCCAGCCAGCGGTTGAGGATCACTTTATCCAGCATGTCGGTCAGGCGGTTGGGCATCGCCTGCTGCGAGTTGCTGACCGCGTCGCTCAGGGTGGCGATAGACTGGTAGCGCGCGTCGGCGATCACCAGCGCCGGGTCTTCTTGCTGCTGCTGTTGCAACGCCTGAATGGCCGCAGGCAACAGCGCGACGGCGGGACCGGCCAGCCGGTGGCTGTAGATGTCGCCTTCCAGCATCTGCAATGCCAGCCAGCGGCGTTGCACCGCCGGCAGCGTTTGCGGCATGGCGTCGCTCAGCGTGGCGACCGCTTTCAGCAGCAACGGCGGGTAGTTCACCAGCGCCTGCTGTTCGTTGATGCGATGATTGTCGATCATCTGTTTCAGCACGCCGATACCGTCGGCGCGGGTGGAGATCATCGGCACTACCGGGCAGCCGAGGCGCGCCGACAGCGCGGCGACGTCGATATCGATATGCTGGCTTTTGGCGATGTCGAGCATGTTCAGCGCCACGATGCAGGGAATGCCCAGCTCCAGCAGCTGCAGCGTCAGGTAGAGATTGCGCTCCAGGTTGGAGGCGTCGACCACGTTGATTAGCAGATCGGCGTCGCCGCTCAAAATGTAGTGGCAGGCGATCTGCTCATCGAGCGAGGTTTGCTCTGAAATGGTGGTCAGGGAGTAGGTGCCGGGCAAATCGACCAGCCGCACGTCGGACTGCGGGGTAGTGAAATGGCCTTCTTTGCGTTCGACCGTCACGCCCGCCCAGTTGCCGACCCGTTGGCGTGCGCCGGTCAGCTGGTTGAACAGCGTGGTTTTGCCGGAGTTCGGGTTACCGATTAAGCCGATGGTGAGTTTTTTCATAGTTCTGCGTGTCGTCTTCAAGGAGAGCCGCGCCGGCGCAAGGGCGCGTCGGCAAATGGAGGCGCGCCGGTTCAGGACTGGCCGTCGAGCTGCAGCAGCGCCAGATCCTTCCTGCGCAGCACCAGGCTGACGCGGCGAGTTTTTATTTCTATCGGATCGCCCAACGGCGCGACGCGCACCACGTCGAACGAAGAGCCGGGCAGCATGCCGAGCGATAACAGTTTCTGGCGGTAGGCCGGCGCAATTTCACCGGAAAAGCCGACAATCTTATATGTGTGTTTAGGTTGAAGCTGCATGTGATTAACCTTCCGGGTGCCGATGAACATCGGGCTGATGATAATTGGACGTTGCCGGCGAAAATGCCACGCCGTCGGCGGTATTCATCCATAAGGTCATGCAATAAAGTGAGCGCAAATAATAGTAATTATCATTATCGCATTCAATACAAAAGATAGGGGTATTGTAACCAATTATTATGGCGTCGACAGTTTTTGGTTGTGTCGTCTTGATTAATGACGTTTTACCACCGCTTGCGATGGGGAACAAATGAGAATGGCGAGTTAAATCAGTTGCGTATTTGTAGCCGAGTTTTCTCGTTTGCAAATATCGAGGGTTTTTTCCCTTATTTATTTCTGATGAAAGGCAATTCGATAACATTATTCCGCCGTAATGCGAGCGGTAACCATTTGTGTTTCTCTCACAATTGGCGAGATGAAAAATGCGTGTTAACAAAGTTGTTAATAAATGGCTGCAGAAGAAATTTTTGTTGCCTGAATAATGGGAGCGCGGTCACGCAGCAACGGGAAATAAAAAGATGAAGGTTTATTGAGACGGGTCAAAAAATGCCGCAAGTTTTATTCATCGGAAAGGGCGGAGCAGGCTCCGCCCTGTCGGTTCCGACTTAGCGTTTCTTGCCGAATGCCGCCGCCAGCGCGTCGCCCATGGCGCTGTTGCCGGCCGGCGCCGCGTTGCGCGGTTTGGCCTTGTTGCCGCCTGCCGAACGGTTGGCGTTGTCGCGCGTCTGGGCAGGCGCGTTGCCGCCGCGACGCGGTGAACCCTCGCCCGGTTGCTCATCCAGGCGCATGCTCAGCGCAATGCGTTTACGCTGCAGATCGACTTCCATCACCTTCACTTTGACGATGTCGCCGGCCTTCACCACGGTGTGCGGATCTTCGACGAATTTGTCCGCCAGCGAGGAGATGTGCACCAGGCCGTCCTGATGCACGCCGATATCCACGAAGGCGCCGAAGTTGGTGACGTTGGTCACCGAGCCTTCCAGGATCATGCCCGGCTGCAGATCGTTGAGGGTTTCCACGCCTTCGGCGAAGGTGGCGGTTTTGAACTCCGGACGCGGATCGCGGCCCGGCTTCTCCAGCTCTTTCAGAATGTCGGTGACCGTCGGCACGCCGAACTTGTCGTCGGTGAAATCAACCGCTTTCAGGCTGCGCACTGCGGAGGCGTTGCCCATCAGATCCTGCAGCGCCTGCTCGGTGGCGGCCAGGATGCGTTGCACCACCGGATAGGCTTCCGGGTGAACGGTAGAAGCATCCAGCGGGTTGTCGCCGTGGTTGATGCGCAGGAAGCCGGCGCACTGTTCGAAGGCCTTCGGCCCCAGACGGCTGACCTTCAGCAGCTGTTCACGGTTGCTGAAGCGGCCGTTCTCGTCGCGCCAGTTGACGATGTTCTGCGCCATCATGCGCGTCAGGCCGGCCACGCGGGTCAGCAACGGCACCGACGCGGTGTTCAGATCGACGCCGACGGCGTTTACGCAGTCTTCCACCACCGAGTCCAGTTTCTTCGCCAGCTGGCTCTGGCTGACGTCGTGCTGATACTGGCCGACGCCGATGGATTTCGGGTCGATCTTCACCAGCTCCGCCAGCGGATCCTGCAGGCGGCGAGCGATGGACACCGCGCCGCGCAGCGATACGTCGAGATCCGGGAATTCCTGCGCCGCCAGTTCAGACGCGGAATACACCGACGCGCCCGCTTCGCTGACGATCACTTTTTGCGCCCGGACGTCGCCGAACTGCTTTTGCAGGTCGAGATAGAAGCGCTCGGTTTCACGTGAAGCGGTGCCGTTGCCGATGGCCACCAGCTCCACGTTGTGTTTGATGCACAGCGCCGCGACGATGGCGGCGGCTTTCGCCGCTTGCCCGGTGTGCGGGTAGACGGTGTCGGTGGCGACCAGCTTGCCGGTCGCGTCGACCACGGCGACTTTCACCCCGGTGCGCAGGCCCGGATCGAGGCCCATGGTGGCGCGCATGCCGGCCGGCGCGGCCATCAGCAGATCATGCATGTTGCGGGCGAAAACGTTGATTGCTTCATCTTCCGCGCGCTCGCGCACCGTGCCCATCAGCTCGGTTTCCAGGTGCAGCAACACCTTGATGCGCCAGGTCCAGTTGACCACCGCCTTGCGCCAGGCGTCGGCCGGGGCGTTGTTCAGGCGCAGGTTGAGGTGATTGATGATGATCAGCTCCGCCTGGCTTTCGCGCGGCGCTTCCTCAAACTGCGGATCGGCGTTCAGCGCCAGCTGCAGCACGCCTTCGTTGCGGCCGCGGAACATCGCCAGCGCGCGGTGTGAAGGCACCTGAGAAATCGGTTCGTGGTGATCAAAATAGTCGCGGAACTTGGCGCCTTCTTCTTCCTTGCCTTCGACCACTTTGGACACCAGATGGGCGTTTTTCCACAGGTAGTCGCGCACCTTGGCCAGCAGCGCGGCGTCTTCGGCGAAGCGCTCCATCAGGATATAGCGCGCGCCGTCGAGGGCGGCTTTCACGTCCGCCACGCCCTTGTCGGCGTCGACGTAGCGTTCAGCCAGTTGTTCCGGCTGCTGTTGCGGATCCTGCCACAGCGTATCCGCCAGCGGTTCCAGGCCGGCTTCGATGGCGATCTGGCCACGGGTGCGGCGCTTCGGTTTGTACGGCAGGTAGAGGTCTTCGAGTTCGGTCTTGCTCAGCGTGGCGTTGATCGCCCCCGCCAATTGTTCAGTCAGTTTGCCCTGTTCATCGATCGACTTCAGGATGGTCTGGCGACGATCTTCCAGTTCACGCAGATAACCCAGGCGGGTTTCCAGCTGGCGCAGTTGGGTGTCGTCCAGGCCCCCGGTGACTTCCTTACGATAGCGTGCAATAAAGGGCACGGTATTACCTTCATCCAGCAGACGGATGGCGGAGTCGACTTGCTCCGGCCGGGCCTGCAGTTCTGTTGCAATAATGCGGCTCAGTGGGTCATTCATAGGTCTGGTATCTGTATTGAGATCGGTGAATAAACAGGGGACAGTTATACGGATTGATCGGAGAAAATGCCAGCGAAGCGGGCCGCCGCCGCGCGGCCGCGGCATGGAGAACAGCGCAGACGGCGGCGTTGGCGGCGGTTAGGAAAAAGCTGAAAGCTTACTTCGGGTAGTTTATCTCGTTAACGTACCACTGCGCCTCGCCCAGCGGGGTATTGACGGTGGCGACGTCCCCGACCTCTTTTTTCAGCAGGGCGCGCGCCATCGGCGCATCGATGGAGATGTAATCCTTGCGGCCGAAAATCTCGTCGTAACCGACGATGCGAAAGCGTTTGGTTTCGCCGTCTTCGTTCTCCACCTCGACCCAGGCGCCGAAGAACACTTTGCCTTCCTGCTGCGGTGAATAATCGACGATCTTCAACTGCTCCAGGCATTTGGTCAGATAGCGGACGCGACGATCGATCTCGCGCAGCCGCTTCTTGTTGTACTGGTAATCGGCGTTTTCGCTTCTGTCGCCCAGGCTGGCGGCCCAGGTCACTTTCTTGGTCACCTCGGGGCGTTCTTCGCGCCAGAGGTAATCCAGCTCTTGTTTGAGCTTGTCATACCCTTCACGGGTTATCAGTTGAGTTCTCATCGTGATTTATCTTTATGGGGCCACCGCCACAGTGTACGTGAATGCGGGGGGCTTTAGAAATGGCGCGCGGGCCTGTGCCTTGTCGCACGGTTTTTATTCAGTTTGCGCAGCTTTTAACGATCGGGAGTATGCTTAGCGTAGCGGAAAAGGAATGTGACGAAAGGAGGATATCTGGCGAGAGAGACAAGGAATTTTGGCGCACAACCCAACACATTGAAGGTATTACCGCATGGAATTTAAAGATTACTACGCCACGATGGGCGTTGAGCCCAACGCCGATCTGAAAACCATCAAAACGGCCTACCGTCGGCTGGCGCGTAAATATCACCCTGACGTGAGCACTGAAGACGATGCCGAAAGCAAGTTCAAGGAAGTGGCCGAAGCCTATGAGGTGCTGAAGGACGAGGAGCGCCGCGCCGAGTACGATCAGATCCGGCAGCACCGCAACGATCCGAACTTTGGCCGCCAGGCGCGCGGCGATCGCGGCGGCTATCAGCAGAGCGCTTCATGGCACGGCGGCGGCGCCGACGCGCAAGACTTCTCCGATTTCTTCGAAAGCATGTTCGGCGGGCGGGCGGCGGGCGGGCATCGCTCTGCTTCGCACTCGCACGGCGGGCATGGCTTCCGCGGCCAGGATCTGGAGATGGAGGTGCCACTGTTCCTCGAGGAAACGCTGCATGGTCAAAGCCGCGAGATCTCCTACACGCTGCCGGTGTACGACGAACTGGGGCGGCAGGTAAGCGAAGCCAGCAAGACGCTGAACGTGAAAATTCCGGCCGGCGTGGGCGACGGCGAGCGCATTCGCCTCAAGGGGCAGGGCGTTGCCGGCGTGGGCGGCGGCCAGAACGGTGACCTGTATCTGGTCATCCGCCTTGCGCCGCACCCGCTGTTTGAGATAGACGGCCACAACCTGAGCATCGTGGCGCCGCTCGCTCCGTGGGAAGCGGCGCTCGGCGCCAGCATTGAGGTGCCGACGCTGACCGGCAAAATCGCGCTGACCGTGCCGGCCGGCAGCCAGAGCGGCAAACGGCTGCGGGTCAAGGGCAAAGGGTTGGCGGGCAAGAAAGAGCCCGGTGACCTGTACGTTATTCTCAAGGTGGTGATGCCGCCGAAGCCGAACGAGAAGGCCAGCGCCCTGTGGCGGGAACTGGCTGAACAGGCGGCGTTCAACCCGCGCGCGGAATGGGAGTAAAGCAGATGATGAAAAAAGAGATCACATTCACCGTGGTGGAATTGTGTCAGAGGGGGGAGATTTCAGAGGACGAGCTGGTCGAGATCGTCGGCCTGGGCGTTATCGTGCCGCTGGAGCCGGCGCAGCCGCGCTGGGAGTTTGATTATCCGGCGCTGAGCCACCTGCAGCGCGCGCGCAGGCTGCGGGCCGAGCTGGATCTGGATTGGCCGGGGATCGCCATGGCGCTGACGCTGCTCGACCGGGTTGATGCGCTACAGCAAGAGAACCGGCAGTTGCGCCGGCAGCTGGCGCGTTTCCTGCAAACTTCCTGACCCGACAGCTGAACGCCACCGGGCGCTTCCCGGTGGCGAAATTGTGCAAAATTGGGCCGTCACCCCACATTGCGCCGATAAAGGGCGAAATTTTAACGAACCCCCGTCGACATTCACTGAAAATTGTTGATAAATGGGGAAAAGAATAAGCTTTGTAACAATTTCGTCTAGAATACATACCATTAAACGCTGTCTCAAATGGCAAGGTTTTCTAACAATATTCGAGTCAGGCAATAAAGCCTTTGGGAGTAATACCATGCAAGAGAATCATAAGATCCTGGTTGTCGATGATGACATGCGCCTGCGCGCGCTTTTAGAACGTTATTTAACCGAGCAGGGCTTCCAGGTTCGCAGCGTTGCCAACGCTGAGCAAATGGATCGCTTGCTGACTCGTGAATCCTTCCATTTGATGGTGCTCGATCTGATGTTGCCGGGTGAAGACGGCCTGTCCATCTGCCGCCGCCTGCGCAGCCAGAGCAACCCGATGCCAATCATTATGGTCACCGCCAAAGGCGAAGAGGTCGATCGCATCGTGGGGCTGGAAATCGGCGCCGACGACTACATTCCTAAACCGTTCAACCCGCGTGAGCTGTTGGCTCGTATCCGCGCGGTGCTGCGCCGTCAGGCGAACGAACTGCCGGGCGCGCCTTCGCAGGAAGAGGCGGTGATCGCGTTCGGCAAATTCAAACTGAACCTCGGCACCCGCGAGATGTTCCGCGAAGACGAACCGATGCCGTTGACCAGCGGCGAGTTCGCGGTACTGAAGGCGCTGGTCAGCCACCCGCGTGAACCGCTGTCGCGCGATAAGCTGATGAACCTGGCGCGTGGCCGCGAATACAGCGCCATGGAACGCTCCATCGACGTGCAGATCTCTCGCCTGCGCCGCATGGTTGAAGAAGATCCGGCGCATCCGCGTTATATCCAGACCGTGTGGGGTCTCGGCTATGTCTTCGTACCGGACGGCAGCAAGGCATGAGGCGATTGCGCTTTTCACCGCGTAGCTCGTTTGCCCGAACCCTGTTGTTGATCGTCACCTTGCTGTTCGTCAGCCTGGTGACGACCTATCTGGTGGTGCTGAACTTCGCCATCCTGCCCAGCCTGCAGCAGTTCAACAAAGTATTGGCCTACGAAGTGCGTATGCTGATGACCGATCGGCTGCAGCTGGAAGACGGCACGTTGCTGGAAGTGCCGCCGGCGTTCCGCCGTGAGATCTACCGCGAACTGGGCATCTCTCTCTACACCAACTCGGCGGCGGAGGAGAGCGGCCTGCGCTGGGCGCAGCACTACCAGTTCCTCAGCCAGCAGATGGCGCAGCAGCTCGGCGGGCCAACCGATGTGCGGGTGGAGGTGAACAAGAACTCCCCGGTGGTGTGGCTGAAAACCTGGCTGCAGCCCGATATCTGGGTGCGCGTGCCGCTGACGGAAATCCACCAGGGCGACTTCTCGCCGCTGTTCCGCTATACGCTGGCGATCATGCTGCTGGCGATCGGCGGCGCCTGGCTGTTTATTCGTATTCAAAACCGCCCGCTGGTGGAGCTGGAACATGCGGCGCTGCAGGTGGGCAAGGGCATTATTCCGCCGCCGCTGCGCGAGTATGGCGCTTCCGAAGTGCGGTCGGTGACTCGCGCATTCAATCAGATGGCGTCGGGCGTCAAACAGCTGGCGGATGACCGCACGTTGCTGATGGCCGGGGTCAGCCACGACCTGCGCACGCCGTTGACGCGCATCCGGCTGGCGACGGAGATGATGAGCGCCGAAGACGGCTATCTGGCCGAGTCGATCAATAAAGACATCGAAGAGTGCAACGCCATCATCGAGCAGTTCATCGATTATCTGCGCACCGGGCAGGAAATGCCGACCGAAAGCAGCGATCTGAACGCCATTTTAGGCGAAGTGGTCGCGGCCGAGAGCGGCTATGAGCGGGTGATTGAAACCGCGCTGTCGCCGGGCGAGCTGATGATGAATGTGCATCCGCTGTCGATTAAGCGGGCGGCGGTGAATATGGTGGTGAACGCGGCGCGTTACGGCAACGGCTGGATCAAGGTCAGCAGCGGCCGTGAGCTGCAGCGCGGTTGGTTCCAGGTGGAAGATGACGGTCCGGGCATCAAACCGGAAGAGTTGAAGCACCTGTTGCAGCCGTTCGTACGCGGTGACAGCGCGCGCAGCACCAGCGGCACCGGTCTGGGGCTGGCGATCGTGCAGCGCATTATCGACGCGCATGACGGCGAACTGGATATCGGCACCAGCGAGCGCGGCGGGCTGTTGATCCGCGCGTATATTCCGTTGCCGATGGAGAAAAAAGAGTCGACCAACGGCCATCAAACGGCCAGGGAAAACGCCTGACCTCTGGTGTGGGCCGCGCCGCTGCGGCCCCGTCAGGACTTTCTGCTCATCACGTAGTATTCCGCCGCATCTTCATGCAACCGACGGCCGGTCGGCGCCTGCCACGGATCGATTAACTCGATGCCGCAGTGGAGGAAGTCTTTAGTATTGCGGGTGGCCAGGGCGGCGCCGTAATGCAGGCAGGTGGCGGCGATTTGGGTATCCGGCATGCTCATCGCTTTACCCAGCAGCCGATTCCTTGCCGTCAATTCCGCGTATTGCATCGCGCACAGCCCATCAAACGGTAATATCTGCCCCTCGAACTTCAATTCAATGGCGTCCGCCAATTTCAGCTTGAGATCCCGCTGGCGCTTGCCGTCAGGCATGCAGGCCACGCCGCTGAACAGTTCGGCGAGGACAATGGCGCTGAGATAGAGCTCGTCATTGTCCTTTTCATTTAACCAGTTAATGACGTTGTAGTACGGGCTGGGACGCAGCGTTTCTGAAATGACGTTGGTGTCGATAATGATCATGCGTTGTCATCTTCATCATCAAAGGTGACGATGCGTGGCGGCACGGCGTCACGCGGTGGGATCTCCAGCTCAACGCCGCCGAATTCGGCGAAGTGCTGATGCATCCAGGTACCCAATCCATAGCGCGGCGGCTTTTTCACCAGCGCCTGTTTCAGGATCATGCGCGCTTCCTCTTCCATGGAGTGGCCGTTTTTCGCCGCTGAGATACGCAGCAGCTCTTTGATTTCGTCGTCCAGATTTCTGACGGTGATAGTCGCCATTGAAACCTCCTTTGCTATCAATGATTGCATTGACTTATTTTCTCGCCTTGCTGGTTAAAAAGCAATCGATAAAAATAAAAAAAGGCGCGGGATCCGCGCCTTAGCTGAAGAGGTAATGCTACCGAATTACAGCTTCGGGCCAGCGCTGACCAGCGCGGCGCCTGCAGGCGTATCGGTGTATTTGTCGAAGTTGGTGATGAAGCGCTCGGCCAGATCCTGCGCTTTTTCCTGCCACTGCTCGAGGCTGGCGTAGGTATTGCGCGGATCGAGGATCTCCGGATTCACGCCCGGCAGCGCGGTCGGCATCGCCAGATCGAAGATCGGCAGAGTGACGGTTTCCGCCTTGTCGATCTCACCGCTCAGGATGGCGTCGATGATGCCGCGCGTATCTTTGATCGAGATGCGTTTGCCGGTGCCGTTCCAGCCGGTGTTGACCAGGTAAGCCTGGGCGCCGGCGGCCTGCATGCGTTTCACCAGCACTTCGGCGTACTGCGTCGGGTGCAGCGACAGGAACGCGGCGCCGAAGCAGGCGGAGAAGGTTGGCGTCGGTTCGGTTACGCCGCGCTCGGTGCCGGCCAGTTTGGCGGTGAAGCCGGACAGGAAGTGGTACTGAGTCTGGTTGGCGGTCAGACGCGATACCGGCGGCAGCACGCCGAAAGCGTCGGCGGTCAGGAAGATCACCTTGGTGGCGTGACCCGCCTTGGACACCGGCTTGACGATGTTCTGGATATGATAGATCGGGTAAGAAACGCGGGTGTTTTCGGTTTTCGAACCGTCATTGAAGTCGATGCTGCCGTCGGCCAGCACGGTGACGTTTTCCAGCAGCGCATCGCGTTTGATGGCGTGGTAGATGTCCGGCTCGGCTTCTTCAGACAGCTTGATGGTCTTGGCGTAGCAGCCGCCTTCGAAGTTGAACACGCCGTCGTCGTCCCAGCCGTGCTCGTCATCGCCGATCAACTGACGCTTAGGATCGGTGGAGAGGGTGGTCTTGCCGGTGCCGGACAGGCCGAAGAACACCGCCACGTCGCCTTTCTCGCCCACGTTGGCCGAGCAGTGCATCGAGGCGATGCCTTTCAGCGGCAACAGGTAGTTCATCATCGAGAACATGCCTTTCTTCATTTCGCCGCCGTACCAGGTGCCGCCGATCAGCTGCATGCGCTCGGTCAGGTTGAAGGCGACGAAGTTCTCCGAGTTCAGGCCTTGCTGCTGCCAGTTCGGGTTGGTGCATTTGGCGCCGTTCATCACCACGAAGTCCGGTTCGAAGTCAGCCAGCTCTTCGTCGCTCGGGCGGATAAACATGTTTTTCACGAAGTGCGCCTGCCAGGCCACCTCGGTGATGAAGCGCACTTTCAGGCGCGAGTCGGCGTTGGCGCCGCAGAAGGTATCCACCACGAACAGGCGCTTGCCGGACAGTTGTTCGGTGACCAGGTGTTTCAGATCGGCCCACACTTCCGGGCTGAGGGGTTTGTTGTCGTTCTTGCCTTTGCCCTGATCGGCCCACCACACGGTATCGCGGGTGATGTCGTCGCGGACGATGTATTTGTCTTTCGGCGAGCGGCCGGTGAAGATGCCGGTATCGACGGAGACGGCACCCAGCTTGGTGACTACCCCACGCTCAAAACCTTCCAGAGATGGGTCTGTTTCTTCCTTAAACAGCAGTTCATAGCTCGGGTTGTGAACGATTTCGCTGACGTCGTGAATGCCGTAAGCGGCCAGATCCTGAGGGGTTATACCTTTAACGCGCATGTTACTACTCCTTGGTCACAGAATTTCTGGCGGCAATTGTAGGGATCTAACGGTGCGTAACCGCGATGGGTATCAAATATTTAACGTTTTAGGCGGTATTTCGTTACGATCTGAGAGATAGCACACGGAAAAAAGCAAACGTGCAAACGGCGGGCGTTGGCGGGCGCCGGGCGCGCCCGCCGAAAGGGTGTAACTTAGTGCAACTGGTCGCTTTCGCCGGTGTTACCCGCATACAGCGCGGCAACATCAACCGGGTCAAAGACATAGTGGCTGCCACAGTAGTCGCAGTGCATGTCGATATTGCCGTCCTGCTCCAGCATGTCCGCCACTTCGTCGGTCGGCAGGGTCAGCAGCGCGTCGGCGCAACGCTGGCGAGAACAGGTGCAGCGGAACTGCACGTCCTGCGGTTCGTACAAGGTGACCTCTTCCTGATGGTACAGGCGGTACAACACTTCGTTGGCCGGCAGGCCGAACAGCTCTTCGCTTTTGACCGTGTTGGTCAGTTGCACCAGATGATCGAAATCATCGAGGTTGCCGTCCTGCGCCGGCAGCACCTGCAGCAGCATGCCGGCCGCCGCGGCGTTGCCTTCCGCTTCGCCGGTGCGGATGAACAGGCGGGTTGGCAGCTGTTCGGACTGGCGGAAGTAGGCTTCCAGGCATTCGGCCAGGGTTTCACCTTCCAGGCCGACAACGCCCTGATAGCGCTCGCCTTCCGTCGGGGAAATGGTGATGACCATGACGCCGTTGCCGATCATCTGATGCAAGGTGCTGTCGTCGGCGATAGGCGCCTGGGTGCGCGCAACGCCGCGCATCTCCTGGCGATTGTTGCCGTTGATCACCGCCAGCTTCAGCGGGCCGTCGCCTTGCAGCTGAACGGTGATGTCGCCGTCGAACTTCAGGGTGGCGGTCAGCAGACTGGTGGCGACCAGCAGTTCACCCAGCAGCTTTTGCACCGGCGCCGGGTAGTCGTGGTTATTCAGGATCTGCTGATAGGTTTCGCTGACGGTAACCAGCTCGCCGCGCACCGCGTAGTTTTCAAACAGGTAACGGTGCAATTGGTCATGGTTGGACATAATCTTCTCTCATTGCGGTGAGGGGTTATTCCGGCTCACCAAATTTAAATTTCATCAGGTCGCGCCGCTCCTTTTTGTCCGGACGACGGTCCGGATGCGGCATGGTCAACGCGTTCATCTTGCGCGCCAGCGCCATTTTTTCGCGGTTGGCGATGCTGGCTTCGGTTTCCTGATACATTTGCTGCGCCTCGCCGGCGCCGCGGCGTTGGCTGGTCAGCGCCAGCACGATCACCGTACGTTCTTCGTTGCCCTGCCGCAGCTTGAGCTCGGCGTTAAGTTCGACAATCTTGCTCGGCTTGCCGCGCTGGCCGTTGTAATGCACCTTGCCGCCGTCGATCATTTCGCGCGCCAGTGCGCGGGTCTTGTAGAAGCGTGCGGCCCACAGCCACTTATCCAGCCGGACCGAGTCGTCGCGCGTCGCTTTTTCCTTCATGCTTCCCCCTTGGCCAGCGCAGGTATCAGCAGGCGATAGTCGCGCATCGACGGATGGCGCTGGAAGCTTTTCTCCGCCGTGCTGGAGTCCGGGTTTTGCACGCCCAGGCAGTAACGAATGCCGAAAGTGCGCGCCGCGTCGAGGATCGGCTCGCCGTCGTCGACGAACAGCGTGCGCTGCGGGTTGAACCCGGTGTGCTGTTGCACCGCCTGCCACAGACGCTGATCTTCTTTCGGATAACCAAATGTGTGGGTGGAAAACAATAAATCAAGGTGCCGATCCAGACCGGTATGCTCGATTTTCACCGCCAGGCTGTGCGGATGGGCGTTGGTCAGCAAAATGGTTTGCAGGCCGGCACCGCGCAGCGCCCGTAAAAATGGCTCGGTGTCCTCGCGCAGCCGGGCGCGGCTGCCCACTTCGCTGGTCATGCGGTAGATATCCAGATCCAACCGCTCGCTCCAGTAATCGAAGCAATACCAATTCATGGTGTGCTGCACCGCCTGATATTCCCGCTCAATAATATTGCGGGCTTCGTCAAACGGAATGGCGCGCCTTTCGCTCAGCGCTTGCGGCACCAGGCTGAGCCAAAAGTGACTGTCGAATTCCAGATCCAGCAAGGTGCCGTCCATATCCAGCAGCACGGTATCGATCTGCGGCCAATCAAACTCGGGAACCATAAAAACTCCACGGGCGAACCGACGGGCGGTCCGCAGATGAGAATAATAGCGTTAGCGTAGCATAAGCAGATGACAGGGCGGAGGCCCCGGCGTCAGGTTCAGGGCATCGGCCGCATCGACATCGGATTGAGCTGCGGGTTGAAGCAGCTGTCGTAGTAACGCTGGATATCGGCGACGCGGTGTTGATTGATGCGCCGACGCTGCACCAGCCGCCAGGCGTTATAGCCCAGGCTGACGACCACCGCCAGCAACAGCAGGCTGGTGCCGAGGTAGCGCCACAGGGTGATCATGTCCGGTTCGCTGTGCAGCGCCACGTGGCGGGTGCCGTTGGCATCGACGCTGAGGCTGGTGATCACCCCCTGGGCCTGGAACGGGGTATGCAACAGCAGAGTGGAAAGGCGCTGCAGCTCATTCCACTGGTCGAGGGCGTTGTATTCGCTTTGCGGCACCGAGGATTGCGGGTGGCTGACCAGTTGGCGGCCTTCGTCGCTGCGGATCAGGAAACCGCCCGGTGGCGGGCTGTTGAGCGCCGCGGCGGCCAGGCGCGTTTCATTGAAGATGAACGATGACGTGGCCACTTTGGTCAGGCTTTCCAGCGACTCGGCGCTCACCGGGCGCAGCAGGACGTTGACGCCTTGCAGCGCGCCGGACCTGGCGCGTTTCATCAGGCCGCTCCAGTTTTTGGCGTTGCCCAGGTTGACCAAGGCGTTTTTTAACCGCACGCAGTCGTTTTCTGCCTGACATAAATCCTGCGTTTTCAAAACGATATCAGAGAAGTCATCCAACAGGATCATGCCGGATTTCTCGATGGCGCTGGCCAGCTGCGGGTTGACCTTCTGATCGGCGCCGCTCGGATGCAGCTGGCTGTTGACCGTGGCCAGCAGGGCCGTCGCTTTGTCTATGACTTCCGATTCCGGCTGCGGCAGCGGGGCGGCGTTGTTCCAATAGATGCCGGAGCAGTCGAACGGCGCAAAATTGACGGTGCCGCCACCGTTGGCCGGCGGCGGCACATAGCACATGCCGCTGCCGCGCACTTTCAGCGTGTCGCCGATGCGCAGCGGCGTGGCTTCCAGGGCCTGCACGCTGGTCACTTCCACTTTTTGCGCACCCTGCAGCCAGGCCATGCTGAGGGTCAGCGGCAGGTTGAGCGGGATATAGATCAACAGCAACAGCAGTACCAGCGCCGAGCTGGCGACCAGCACCGCGTTGCGGCCCCACTGCTGCAGCGGGAAATTCTTCACTTCGTCATGCAGCGAGAGGAAGCGCCCCTGGCGCACTACCTGCCGATTGAGGTAGACGTCCACATCGGTGGTCTTGCCCAGATCCTGAGTCAGGTACGGCTGCCAATGCGGCGGGTAGATAAGATCGATGATGCCGAGCGAAATGTTGCTGATCTGCCCCTGATCGGGCTCGCCGAACAGGCCCCAGCGCTTCGGCGTGCCGCGCAGGCAGTGGATCTCTTTCAGCTCACGCGATGCCGGACGGCGGAACAGGTTCCAGCATCCCCAGGCGATCATCAGCACCGCCACAAAAATCATCCAGGGGATAACCAGCACCGGGCTTATCAGGCTGAAGAACAGCAGCAGCAGTGCGGCGGAGATGATGACGGCTTCGCGGATGCCGTTCGGCCGGTTCAGCGCATGCTCTTCCGGCGTTTCCTTGCGAATATTGACCAGCTCGACATGCTCGCTCTCTTCCTTGCGGATGGACGCGTTTTTGGTCGGCGTGGCGGCCACCACCGGCGGCTGCGGCCGGTCGTGAATGTGATCTTTCAGCGAGTGCCCGTTGAGCGAAATCACCAGCGGCAGCGTCTGGGTTCTGATCACTTCCACATGGTTGTCGGCGGTGATATAGGGTTCCCAAAACGGCGGCAGATGCACCTCTTCCGCGTCGAGGTAATAGCGCCATTTATTGGGATCGTCGCTGGCCAGCCCGTAGCGGGTGATGGCGTGCGTGACCGGATATACGTTATCGCTTTGCGGGGTGAGCGCCAGCTTGGCCGCGGGCAGCGTAGCGCCGCCGCCGGGCAACAGTTTGTTGCTCAGTTTGTTTTGCTGACTGAGATAGAACTCGACCGCGGCGCGCTCTTCGTCGGTCAGCTTGCGGTGGGCAGGCTTGATAAACGGCAATGCGTGCGCCAGCGCCGACGGGTTGCGGGCCTTGAACCACAGGTACAGGCCGGCGGCAATCAGGCAGACAAGCACTAAGGCCAATATCAACACTATTGTGCTCATGCAATCCCCATCTCACACCCGTGAATTTCGCCAACCTGATGAAAAGCTGAATATTATACGGAGTAAACCGCCAGGAGGCACCCAGAACTAATGAGGGAACAAACAGATTCTCGCTCTGGATCTCATTCCTTCATGACGCAAGGCCATTTTATCACTGATTCTTGCCTGCGTGATACTAGCAACCGGCCTCTGTCGTCGATATCGGTATTATCCTATTTTCTTGCGCGCTGTTTGCTGAATCAGTACGGAAAATCGCCGGCCGCTGGCTACGCTTGTTAAAAGAAAGTAAATTACTGTTCATGCGCGTTGCGGCGGAGCTTGCCCTTAACGCACAATGTGATCAGGATCGAATTTGGTCAGCGTTTGAGCGCCAATGAGCCGTGCGTTACGCCAATCATTTTTTCGGTTGCCCCGTCCGCGCCTGGGTAACCTCTTTGAGGCAATCATGGATAAACACCTGCAAAAACCTAAAATTCTGAAAGTGGAAACGGTCGCGCGTTCGCGTTTATTTAACGTCGAGTCGGTCGATTTGGAATTCAGCAACGGTGTTCGGCGGGTGTATGAGCGCATGCGGCCTTCGGATCGCGAAGCGGTGATGATCGTGCCGGTGATTGGCGATGACCTGCTGCTGATCCGCGAATATGCGGTCGGCACCGAATCCTATGAGCTGGGGTTCCCGAAAGGGCTGATCGATCCCGGTGAAGGGGTGCTGGAGGCGGCCAACCGCGAGCTGATGGAAGAGGTGGGGTACGGCGCGAAACGCTTTGATTTTCTCAGTAAGCTGACGATGGCGCCGTCCTACTTTTCCAGCAAAATGAATATCGTGCTGGCGCACGATCTCTATCCGCAGAGCCTGGAAGGGGATGAACCGGAGCCCTTGCCGCAGGTGCGCTGGCCGATCGCCAACATGATGGCGCTGCTGGCGGAACCGGATTTCCGCGAGGCGCGCAACGTCAGCGCGCTGTTCCTTTCCGAGGCATTTTTGCGCGCGTCGCGCTGATACGCTTCACGCCGAATAAAAAAAGGGCCAGATTTCTCTGGCCCTTTTCGATCAGAACAGCTCGTGGCTTTCGCCGCCCGGATCGGTCAACGTGGTGCCGGTATCGCGCGATGGGTAATCCGTCGGCTGCGTTCCTTCGATGAAGTACTCGGAACGGCTGCCGCCGCCACCGCCAGAGAGCTTGCCGCTGCTCTTGTCGATGGTGACGCTGATTATGCCCGGCGGCGGCGTGACTTTCTGCTCTGGGATGCCTTCCAGCGCGGTTTTCATAAAGTCGTCCCACGCCGGCTGGGCGCTCTTGGCACCGCCTTCACCGCCGGAAATCTGATCCGGGATGGCGCCGGATACCGTCGAACGGCCCAGGTCGCGGCGGTGATCGTCAAAACCGATCCACACCGAGGTCACGGTATCCGGGCCATAGCCGGAGAACCAGGCGTCCTTGGAACTGTTGGTGGTACCGGTTTTGCCGCCGATATCATGACGTTTCAGATCGCGGCCGGCGCGCCAGGCGGTACCCATCCAACCCGGTTCGCCGAAGATGTTGCTGTTCAGCGCGTCGTGGATAAGGAAGGCCAGCTGTGTGCTGATGACGTGCGGCGCATACTGTTGGTCGCCGTCCTGCTGTACCTGAGCCGGGGTGACTTGCTCCAGCTGAGGCATCGGCACCGTGCTGTTGTTGCCTTCCTGCGAGGTGGCGACGTTTTCGATGTTGTCGTCGGACAGCACCGCCGAACGGTGGGTATCGCCGTAGATCACCGGCAGGTTACAGCTGCCGCACACCACTTTCGGTTTGGCTTCGAACACCGTATTGCCGTTATCGTCTTCAATTTTGGTGATGAAGTACGGATCGACCAGGTAACCGCCGTTCGCCAGCACCGCGTAGCCGCGCACCAGCTGCATCGGGGTGAAGGAGGCGGACCCCAGCGCCAGCGATTCGGTATGCACGATATTCTGCGCCGGGAAGCCGAAGCGCTGCAGATATTCCGCCGCGTAGTCGACGCCCATCGCGCGCATCGCACGCACCATCACCACGTTCTTCGATTGCCCCAACCCCTGTCGCAGGCGAATCGGGCCGTCGTAGGTCGGCGGCGAGTTCTTCGGCCGCCAGTCGGTGCCGGCGCCGGCATCCCAACGGGTAATCGGCAAGTCATTCAGAATGGTGGCCAGCGTCAGGCCTTTATCCATCGCGGCGGTGTACAGGAATGGTTTGATGTTCGAGCCCACCTGACGCAGGGCCTGCGTGACGCGGTTGAACTTGCTCTGATTAAAGTCGAAGCCGCCAACCAGCGCTTTCACCGCGCCGTCGTTCGGGTTGATAGAGACCAGCGCCGAGTTGACGTCCGGCACCTGCGACAGCCACCAGGCTTCGTTCACTTTACGCACCCACACTTGCTGGCCGGCCTGCACTACGTCGGTGACGCGTTTCGGCGTTGGGCCTTGCTGAGTGTCCGAACGGTATGGGCGTGCCCAGCGCATGGTCGCCATCGGCAGGGCAATACTGCTGCCGTCGGCCAGCATCGCCGTCGCTTCCTGCGGGTTGGCGGCGGTGATCACCGCCGGCGCCAGCGGGCCGTAGTTCGGCAGGTTTTTCAGCGAATCGACAATCTGTTTGCGATCCCAGGCCGCTTCGCCGACTTTCCACAACACGTTGGATGGGCCGCGGTAACCGTGGCGCATGTCATAGGCCAGCACGTTGTTGCGTACCGACTCCTGCGCCGCCAGCTGCAGCCGTTTGGTGACGGTGGTGTAAACCTTGTAACCATCGGTATAGGCGTTTTCACCGTAACGCTTGATCATCTCCTGACGCACCATCTCGGAGAGATACGGCGCGGAGAAGCTGATTTCCGGCGCATGGTAATTGGCGACCAGGTCTTCGGAGCGCGCCTGATCGTACTGCGCCTGCGTGATGTAGTGTTCGTCCAGCATGCGCGACAGCACCACGTTGCGACGGGCAACGGCGCGATCGTGCGAATAGAGCGGGTTGAAGGTGGATGGCGCTTTCGGCAGGCCGGCGATGGTCGCCATTTCGCTCAGGGTCAGCTGGCTGACGTCTTTGCCGAAATAGACCTGCGCGGCGGCGCCCACGCCGTAGGCGCGGTAACCCAGATAGATCTTGTTCAGATACAGCTCAAGGATTTCATCCTTGGTGAGCATCTGCTCGATGCGCACCGCCAGGAAGGCTTCCTTGATTTTACGCATCAGGGTGCGTTCCGGGCTTAAGAAGAAGTTACGCGCCAGCTGTTGGGTAATGGTACTGGCCCCCTGCGAAGCGTGGCCGGAGACCAACGCGATGGAGGCGGCGCGGAAGATGCCGACCGGATCGACGCCATGGTGATCATAGAAGCGGCTGTCTTCGGTGGCGATGAATGCGTGCACCATCACCGGCGGAATTTGATCCAGTTTCAGCGGAATGCGGCGTTTCTCGCCGTATTGGGCGATCAGTTCGCCATCGGCGCTGTAGACCTGCATCGGTATCTGCAGCCGCACATCTTTCAGCGTTGCGACGTCGGGCAGCTGCGGCTCGACATATTTGTACAAGCCGAAAATCGAGGCTGCTCCCAGCACGATGCAACATACTGCAAGGATTAGTAAATACTTTACGAACTTCACCTGAGATTTCCCATTTCTAAGTCATTTGGGCAGTTTATAAACAACCGCGCGGTAGTATAAAGGCAAGCCTGCGACATGGATATGTTCTTTTATCATCTGATGTTATGGAGGCTTGCGAAACATGTTCCCTCAAGCATGGCAGGTGGGGCTGGATATACAAATCGACTGCGTGCGGGCGGTGGCGGCTCAACGCCGCCGCAACGGCTGGCAGTTGCGCCACTGGTGGCAGCAGGCGCTGCCGCAGGCGGTTTTACGCGATGGCTGTCTGGAACCTTCCGAATTTCTTATCCGGGCGCTGCGGCAATGGCGCGTCCAACTGCCGCGACATATTTCCTTACGCATTGCCCTGCCGGCGCAGCGCGTGTTGCAGCAACGCATGGCGCAGCCGGACGCGCGGCTGCGCGAGCCGGAACGCAGCGACTATATCGGCGGCCACGGTGTGAAGCAGTTTCCGCTCGACGGCCAGACGCTGGCGCTCGACTATCGCACCGCGCCGGCGGATGAGGCGGCGCTGTTGCTGACCGCCGCGCGGCGGCAGGAGCTGCAGCAGTGGCTGCATTGTCTGCGTCAGGCTGGCCTGCATCCGCAAGCGGTCGATATCACCCCCTGCGCGCTGCGGATGATGGCGACGGCGGCAGGCGTGCCGCCCGCCGCGGGGCTAATGCACCGTCTCGAACGAGAATGGCTGTGGGTGGCGCCGGCTGACGGCGCGTTCGCCTTTGGTCTGGCGCCGGGCGACGATGACGCGCAGGCGCTGCGGGCGCTGCAAGCCCAGATGCCGGCGGGCGACGATCGGCCCATCTATGCCGGCAGCGTGCTGGCAGGTGCCTTGCCCGCCGGTTGCCTTGCCTGGTCGCCGCTCAGCGCCTTCACGCAGCTGCGTCCGCCGTTGCCTGCGCATCCTTCGGCGTTCGCGTTGGCCGGTGGCCTGGCGCTGCGCGAGGAGGATCGCTGATGTATCAGGTCAACTTTCTGCCCTGGCGACAACGCCGCGAGCGGCGACGCGGCTATTTCTGGTTGGGCGTGCTGCTGTTGCAGCTAACGGCACTGCTGCTGGCGCTGTTCCTGGTCGCCGGCCAGTTGCGTCACCAACAGGCGCAGCGGCAGGCGCGGCTGGCGATGCTGGGTGAAGAGCTGGCGGCACTGACGTTGCTCGCCCGTCAGCAACAGCAAGAGCGGGCGCAGCGGGCGCTGCAGCGCGCCCGCGCCGAACGGCAGGCGAGCAACGCCCAACATAACCGGCGTTATTTTCAGCTGCTGCAGCAATTGTCCTCCAGCATTCCTCCACCGCTGTGGCTCACGGCGATGGAGAGTGATGCGGTGAACGGCCTGCGGCTGCGTGGATTGAGCCGCTCTCCTGCGGCCATCACGCAGTTCGAACGGCGGCTGGCGGGGATGCCTGCGTTGCCGCGGTTGCGTTTGGCTGAGGTGGCGCAACGCGACGACGGCCTGTACACCTTTCATCTGGCGGCGCAGTGGGGGCGTGATGGATAACCGTTTGTCATCCGGGCTGCGCCTCTGGCTGAGCTTGCCGGGCTGGCTATTACTGCTGTCGCAAGGGTTGGGTATCGGCACGTTGGCGCTGTTGGGCGGCGGCTGGATGCTGCAAGACGAATGGCGTCAGCGGGAAAGCGCGGCGGAGCGGCAACAGCGTCTGTTGCAACAGATCGCCATGGTGCAACGCCAACTGGACGAGGTGCCGGAAACCGCTATCCCGGCGGCGCCGCTACCTCCGTCCACCACCGGCGATCTGGCGAGCGTGCTGCAACGGGCGGGAGGCGCGTTGTTGCGCTGGCAGCGGCAGGAAAAACCGCCGCGGCAAACGCTGAGCTTGCGCATTGACTACGCCGGTTTGCTGGCGCTGCTGGAGACGCTGCCCACCGATGTACGCCTTGAGCAGCTGAGCGTGGAGACGCCGTCCCTTGGCATGACGGCGCGGTTGGTTTTGCAGGATGCCACCGAGGATCAGCCCAATGAGTAAAAGGCCCTGCCGTTGGTGGTGGTTGCTATGGCCATGGGCATTGTGCGCTGAGCCGCGCGACCCGTTTGCGCCGCTGCCGATGCCTGCTTGTGCCCAAACGGAGGCGTCGCCGGCGGGCTGGCGACTGAAAGGCGTCATCGGGCAACCGACGCTGCGCTATGGCTGGGTGGTGACGCCGGCGGGGCAATGGTTGCGCCTGCGGCCGCAGCAACGGGTGCTGGCCGAGCGCTGGCAGGTGACGCAGGTGCAGGCGCGTAGCCTGACGTTAACGGCGCTGACGGCCGAACCAGATTGCCCGGCGAGCCAGGGCGACGTCTCGCTCATGATGGACAACAAGGATGGCAAACCATGAAAGGATGTGTTGGATTGGGCTTGGCGCTGTGGTGCCTGGCGCTCGGCACCGCGCAGGCGCAGGATAAGCAGCGGGTTTCCCTGGAATTTCAGGATGCGCCGGTCACGGTCATCCTGCAGGCGTTGGCGGATTATCGGCAGATGAACCTGATCGCCGCGCCCGGCGTGAGCGGCAACCTGACGCTGCGGCTGGAGAATGTGCCCTGGCCGCAGGCGCTGGCGTTGACCCTGCGCATGGGCAAACTGGCGATGACGCGGGAAGGCAACGTGATACTGATCTCGCCGGAGCCGGACGCACAGGAAAAAAGGCAGCAGCGAGAGGCGTTGGCGCAGCGGCAACCGCTGCATAGCCTGACCTTGACGTTACAGAACGGCGATGCGGCGGAAATTGCCGAAAGCCTCAACGCCCAACGTGGCGCGTTGCTGAGCGAGCGTGGCAGCGTGTTGGCGGATAAACGCACCAATACGCTGCTGCTGCGCGACACCGCGCCAATCCTGACGCAGTTGAAAAAGCGGATAACGGAAATGGACGCGCCGCTGGCGCAGGTGCAACTGGCGGCGCATATCGTGACCATCAACCGCGAAAGCCTGCGTGAGCTTGGCGTGCGTTGGGGGTTGGCGCCCGACGACAGGCCGGCGCGGCCGTTGCGGCCGGGCAATGTCGGTGTCAACCTGCCGCTGGAGCGCAGCGCGGTGAACGCCGGTTTCCATCTGGCGCGCATCAGCGGGCGTTTGCTGAGCCTGGAGCTGACGGCGCTGGAGCAGGAGAATCAGGTGGAGATCATCGCCAGTCCACGCCTGCTGACGGCGCACCTGCAAACCGCCAGTATCAAGCAGGGAACCGAGATCCCTTACGAAGTGTCAAGCGGCGCCAGCGGTGCGACTGCCATCGAGTTCAAAGAGGCGGTGCTGGGCATGGAGGTGACACCGAAAGTGTTGCCGGACGGGCGCATCACGCTGACGCTGCACATCAGCCAAAATATGCCGGGGCGCGCCATCAGCCGCGGGGCGGGTGAGGCACTGACCATCGATAAACAGGAGATTAAGACGCAGATCACGGTGAAAAACGGTGAAACCCTGGTGCTCGGCGGTATTTTTCAACGGCATAGCGGCAAGACGGCGGACAAGGTGCCGGGGTTGGGGGATGTGCCGTTATTGGGAGGCTTGTTCCGACAAAGCGGCGCACAACAGAAAAAACGCGAGCTGGTGATCTTCATTACGCCGACCCTGATTAAGGGATAAGCGGCGGCCTGTCGGCCGGGCGGCAAATCTCCTAAAGTTGATGAGCAGATACACTTTTTTATCTCCTTGGGGGGATCTGCGTTTGACGCTGCGGCCGATTTAGCTTACAAGGGTTACCGAATTGAGCACCGAGGTTTTTTGTTAGCGTCAAGACGCCGTTAAAAACATATGGTTTCCCTCCCGCGGCGTGGATTGCGATTTATTCGGTTGCCAAACTACCAAGAGTGTTGAGATAATTTTTCGTCTGATCTCGCACTATCGCTCATGAGGTTTCAGTTTAGGTCCCGCCGCTGATTTGATTGGCGGGGCGGGTTAACATTAACGAATTGTCTTAGTAATACCGAAAAACATGGCAGAGAAACGCAATATCTTTCTGGTTGGGCCTATGGGTGCCGGCAAAAGCACTATTGGCCGTCAGTTAGCTCAGCAACTCAATATGGAGTTCTTCGACTCCGATCAAGAAATTGAGCGACGTACCGGAGCTGACGTGGGCTGGGTATTCGACGTGGAAGGGGAAGAAGGTTTCCGCGATCGTGAAGAAAAAGTCATTAATGAACTGACGGAAAAACAAGGGATTGTGTTGGCGACCGGCGGCGGTTCGGTGAAGTCGCGCGAAACGCGCAACCGTCTGTCCGCGCGCGGTGTGGTGGTCTATCTGGAAACCACGATCGAGAAGCAGCTTGCTCGTACCCAGCGTGATAAAAAACGCCCGCTGCTGCAGGTCGATTCTCCGCCGCGTGAAGTGCTGGAAGCCTTGGCGAAAGAGCGCAATCCGTTGTATGAAGAGATTGCCGATGTCACCATCCGCACCGACGATCAGAGCGCTAAAGTGGTTGCCAACCAGATCATCAACATGCTGGAAAGCAACTGATTGCCGCTTTCCGCGTTCGCCGTCGGCCAATGCGGAAAACTGATTTGTGTTCCCCGCCGCAGCGGGGATCAACCACCGCCGCACCATACAGAGAACTGAGCGCGACATGGAGAGAATTACTGTAACGCTTGGGGAGCGCAGCTACCCGATTACCATCGCCGCCGGATTGTTTAACGATCCGGCTTCTTTTATGCCGTTGAAGGCGGGTGAGCAAGCGATGTTGGTCACCAACCAGACCCTGGCGCCGCTTTATCTTGAGCGTGTCCGGCAGGTGTTGGAGCAGGGCGGCGTCGTGGTGGATCAGGTGATCCTTCCCGATGGTGAGCAGTACAAATCTCTGGCGGTGTTGGAGCAGGTGTTTTCGGCGCTGCTGGAAAAACCGCATGGGCGTGATACCACGCTGATCGCCCTCGGCGGCGGCGTTGTCGGCGATCTGACCGGCTTTGCCGCCGCGTGCTACCAACGCGGCGTGCGCTTTATTCAGGTTCCCACCACGTTGTTGTCGCAGGTGGACTCTTCCGTGGGCGGCAAGACCGCCGTCAACCACCCGCTCGGCAAAAACATGATTGGCGCTTTCTATCAACCCGCTTCGGTGGTGGTTGATCTGGATTGCCTGAAAACCTTGCCGACGCGTGAACTCTCTTCCGGCCTGGCAGAAGTCATCAAATACGGGATCATCCTCGATCGCGAGTTCTTCGTCTGGTTGGAAAACAACATCGATGCGCTGATGGCGCTGGATATGCAGGCGTTGGCCTACTGTATCCGCCGCTGCTGTGAGCTCAAGGCCGAGGTGGTGGCTGCCGACGAACGCGAAAGCGGCCTGCGCGCCTTGCTGAATCTGGGCCATACTTACGGCCACGCCATCGAAGCCGAAATGGGCTACGGCGTATGGCTGCACGGCGAAGCGGTGGCTGCGGGCATGGTGATGGCGGCGGAAACCGCGCACCGTCTCGGCCAGTTCTCCGTTGAAGATATCGAACGCATCAAAACGCTGCTGCTGCGCGCCGGCTTGCCGGTCTGCGGGCCGCAGGAAATGACGCCGGGATCCTATCTGCCGCACATGCTGCGCGACAAGAAAGTGCTGGCGGGTGAACTGCGCCTGGTGCTGCCGACCGCGATCGGTGCGGCGGAAGTGCGCGGCGGCGTAGGGCATGAGCTGGTGTTGGCGTCGATCGCCGCCTGCCTGCCTGAGCTGACGCGTAATTAAATCGGACTAAGTAACAGTGGCTTAGCCGCCATTTGCATCTATATTAATACAGTGAGCAGAGCACGACGGGTGTCGCTTTGCCATCATCGGGTTAATCTGCCCGTGCCACGGTAGGTCTACGGTGGTGGGCTTTTGCCTCTAGTTGGAGGGTTTCAGATGGACGAGTTTAAACCGGAAGACGATCTCAGACCTGATAGCAGCGATCGTCGCCCTACGCGCTCGCGCAAGCCGGCCGCTGCGCCGCGCTTCGCCGTTTCGCGCCAACATTTGATGATTGGCATCGGCATTTTGGTGCTGCTGCTGCTGATTATCGGCATCGGTTCCGCCCTGAAGGCGCCGACCAAACATGAAGCGGCTCAGGAGAACGGCGCGCAAAACGGCGGAGCCCGCGATATCAACCTGTCCGGTTCTTCGTCGCTGACTACCGCCAACAACGGCGTGCCGGGCGGTACCACGGATACCCACGATAACAACGGCGTGAGCGCGACTCAGCCGCAGCAACCGCAGAACGTCAGCGTTCCGCCGATCTCCGGCACGCCGACCGAAGCGCAAACGCAGCCTCAGCAGGGCGGTGCGCAGCAGCGCGTCGATTTGCCGGGCAACATGGCGGATGCGTTGTCGCAGCAGCAGGGGCAGGTGGATGCGGCGACCCAAGGCATGACCGGCGCAGCGTCGACGTTGCCGACCGCACCGGCGACGGTGATGAGCGGCGCCGCAGCGCGCGAAGCGACGCGTCCTGTGCAGGGAACCGCGCCGCAACAGCATAAAACGCCGGCGAAAACTGCCGCCGCCAAACCGGCCGCAACGCAGCATAAATCACCGACCACGGTGTATACGCCGCCGGCCAAGCCGTCTTCCACCGCGAAAGCGGGAGCGGTCGCCAGCAGCGGCAGCTCTGTGCAGTCTGCGCCGGGCAGCCACTATACCTTGCAGCTGAGCAGCGCTTCGCGTTCCGATACGCTGAACGCCTACGCCAAACAGCAGAAGCTGCAGAATTACCTGGTGTACGCCACCAAGCGTGACGGCAAGCCGTGGTACGTGCTGGTGAGCGGCAACTATGCTTCTTCCGCAGAAGCGAAGCGCGCCATTGCTTCGTTGCCGGCGGATGTGCAGGCGAAAAAACCATGGGTCCGACCTGTACACCAAGTGCAGCAAGATCTTAAAAAATAAATCATTTAAATTTGTGCGCTGATGTGCTGTCTGAAACAGAGTACAATCCGCCGCTCTGAATTGTATAAGTAGCTAATTGACGGCATGAAGAAAAACCGCGCTTTTTTAAAATGGGCTGGTGGAAAATACCCGCTGGTAGATGAGATTCGTCGCCATCTGCCGGCGGGAGACTGCTTAATCGAGCCCTTCGTGGGTGCGGGATCCGTCTTTCTGAATACGGATTACGACGCCTACATTCTCGCCGACATCAATAGCGATCTTATCAACCTGTATAACATCGTTAAGCTGCGCACGGATGACTTCGTGCGCGATGCCCGCACGCTTTTCGCCGATGAATTCAATAACTCGGATCAGTTTTACCTGCTGCGAGAAGAGTTCAATACTAGTACCGAGCCTTACCGCCGGGCGCTGCTGTTCCTGTACCTGAACCGTCACTGCTATAACGGCCTGTGCCGCTATAACCTGCGCGGCGAGTTTAACGTGCCGTTCGGCCGGTACAAGAAACCGTACTTCCCGGAAGAAGAGCTCTACTGGTTTGCCGAAAAATCGCGCAATGCCACTTTTGTCTGCGAGCATTACCGCGATACCATGGCGAAGGCCGTGGCCGGTGCCGTGGTGTATTGCGATCCGCCTTACGCGCCGCTGTCGGCGACGGCGAATTTCACCGCTTACCACACCAACAGCTTCAGCATCGCCGATCAGCAGAGTTTGGCGCATCTGGCGCACCAGCTCTCGGTAGAGAGCCAGGTACCGGTATTGATCTCCAATCACGATACCGAGCTGACGCGCGACTGGTACCAGCATGCTGCGCTGTATGTGGTGAAAGCGCGCCGCACGATCAGCCGCAATATTCTCGGCCGCAGCAAAGTGAATGAGCTTTTGGCGCTGTATCGCTAAGCCGGGGGCACCCCGGCGCATAACAACTCGACCCTACGTTTGGAGAAGCGGATGAAAAAGTTTTTGATTGCCCCGTCCATTCTGTCGGCAGATTTTGCCCGGTTAGGTGAAGATACCGCTAACGTGCTGGCCGCAGGCGGCGACGTGGTGCACTTCGACGTCATGGACAACCACTACGTGCCCAATCTGACCATCGGTCCGATGGTGTGCGAAGCGCTGCGCAACTACGGCATTACCGCGCCGATTGACGTGCATCTGATGGTCAAGCCGGTAGATCGCATCGTGCCAGATTTCGCCAAGGCCGGCGCGTCTTATATCTCTTTCCATCCAGAAGCTTCCGAACATGTCGATCGCACCATTCAGCTGATCAAAGAGCACGGTTGTAAGGCCGGCCTGGTGTTCAACCCGGCGACGCCGCTAAGCTACCTCGATTACGTGATGGATAAAATTGACGTGATCCTGCTGATGTCGGTCAACCCGGGCTTCGGCGGCCAGTCGTTTATCCACGGCACTCTGGACAAGCTGCGCCAGGTACGCAAACTGATCGACGACAGCGGTCGCGATATCCGCCTGGAAGTCGACGGCGGGGTGAAAGTGGATAACATCGCCGAAATCGCCGCCGCAGGCGCCGATATGTTCGTCGCCGGTTCCGCCATCTTTGGCCAGCCGGACTACCGCAAGGTGATTGACGAAATGCGCAGCGAGCTGGCGAAGGTTACCCATGGCTGATTTCGGCGCGATCCGCGCATTGGCCTTCGATCTGGACGGCACGCTGGTCGACAGCGCGCCGGGTCTGGCGGCCGCCATCGATATGGCGCTGGAAGAGACGGGCCTGCCGCAAGCGGGTGAGGAGCGGGTCGGCACCTGGATCGGCAACGGCGCCGACGTGCTGGTGCAGCGCGCGCTGCGTTGGGCGGAGGCGGAAGGCTCGCCGGAGCAGTGCAGCCGGCTCCGTGAACGCTTCGACCATTTCTACGCGCAGACCGTCGACAGCGGCAGCCGTCTGTTCCCACAGGTGCAAGAGACGCTGGCCCGCCTGGCCGCGCACGGTTACCCGATGGCGCTGGTGACCAACAAGCCGACGCCGTTCGTGGCGCCGCTGCTGGCATCGTTGGGCATTGGCGACTATTTCTCGCTGGTGATCGGCGGCGACGACGTGACGGAAAAGAAACCGCACCCGGCACCGTTGTACCTGGTGCTCGGCAAGCTTGGCCTGCGCGCGCATGAACTGCTGTTCGTCGGCGACTCACGCAACGATATTCAAGCCGCGCAGGGTGCCGGTTGCCCGAGCGTCGGCTTTACCTACGGTTATAACTACGGCGAATCGATCGCCCTGAGCCACCCCGATCGGGTGTTGGAGCGCTTCGCCGATTTGTTGCCCGCTCTTGGGCTGTCATCTTTAGAGAATCAGGAAATTTAAACATGAGTAAGCCCATCGTATTTAGCGGCGCGCAGCCGTCCGGCGAACTGACCATCGGCAACTACATGGGTGCGCTGCGTCAGTGGGTGCAGATGCAGGACGACTACGACTGCATCTATTGCATCGTCGATCTGCATGCCATCACCGTGCGCCAGGACGCCGAGAAGCTGCGCAAGGCCACGCTGGATACGCTGGCGCTGTACCTGGCCTGCGGTATCGATCCGGAAAAAAGCACCATCTTCGTGCAGTCGCACGTGCCTGAGCACACGCAGCTGAGCTGGGTGCTGAACTGTTACACCTATTTCGGCGAACTGAGCCGCATGACGCAGTTCAAGGACAAATCCGCGCGCTACGCGGAGAACATCAACGCCGGGCTGTTCAGCTATCCGGTGCTGATGGCGGCGGACATCCTGCTGTATCAAACCAACCAGGTGCCGGTGGGCGAAGATCAGAAACAGCACCTGGAGCTGAGCCGCGACGTGGGCCAGCGTTTCAACGCGCTGTACGGCGACGTGTTCAAAGTGCCGGAGCCGTTTATTCCTAAATCCGGCGCGCGCGTGATGTCGCTGCAGGAGCCGACCAAGAAGATGTCCAAGTCGGACGACAACCGCAACAACGTGATTGGCCTGCTGGAAGATCCGAAAGCGGTGACCAAGAAGATCAAACGCGCAATGACCGACTCGGAAGAGCCGCCTGTCGTGCGTTACGACGTGGTCAACAAGGCGGGCGTCTCCAACCTGTTGGATATCCTCGCCGGCGTGACCGGCAAGAGCATCGCGCAGTTGGAAGCCGAGTTTGAAGGCCAGATGTACGGCCACCTGAAAGGCGCGGTGGCGGAAGCCGTCTCCGGCATGCTGGCTGAGCTGCAGGAGCGCTACCACCGTTTCCGCAACGACGAAGCCTATCTGCAGCAGGTCATGCGCGACGGCGCCGCCAAGGCCCGCGCACGCGCGCAGGAAACGCTGGCGAAGGTCTATCAGGCCGTCGGTTTCGTACCGCCGCAGGCGTAACGCCGGCGCAAATAAAAAAGCGGCCTAAGGCCGCTTTTTTTACGTCGGTATTATGCCATTTGCGCCAGGCTGGCGGGCGATTCCTCGCTGGCGAACCAATTGAGCTTGCTGCGCAGGCTGACCACGCTGCCGACGATGATCAGGCTGGGGCTGGCGGCCTGCAGGGACAAGGCGCCCAGTTGGTGGAGCTCGCCTTCGATCACCCGCTGGCGGCAAGAGGTGCCGTTTTCCACCAGCGCCACCGGCGTGGCGGCCGGCAGTCCGTTCGCGATCAGCCGGCGCTGGATTTCCGCCGCTTGCGACAGCCCCATATAGAACACCAGCGTCTGTTGCCCGGCGGCCAGCGTCGCCCAGTCCAATCCACCGTCGGCCTTGGCGTGGCCGGTCACCAGGCGGACGCTCTGCGCATGGTCGCGGTGGGTGAGCGGGATGCCGCTGTAGGCGGAACAGCCGGAGGCGGCGGTAATGCCCGGCACCACCGAGAACGGCACGTTGGCGTCCGCCAGCGTCTCCAGCTCTTCGCCGCCGCGGCCGAAGATAAAGGGATCGCCGCCCTTCAGTCGTACCACGCGTTTGCCTTGCAGCGCTTGCTGCAGCAGAATTTGGTTGATCTGTTCCTGCGGCACGCAGTGGTGCCCGGCGCGTTTGCCGACGAAGATGCGCTCGGCGTCGCGGCGCACCAGCGCCATGATCTCTTCGGAGACCAGCCGGTCGTAAACCACCACGTCGGCCTGCTGGATCTGTTGCAGCCCTTTCAGCGTCAGCAAACCGGCATCGCCCGGCCCGGCGCCGACCAGCACCACTTCACCGCGATCTGCCGGCTGTTCGCTGAACAGTTGCTCGAGCTGGCGTTCGGCCAGCGCGGCGTCGCCGTTGGCCAGCGATTGCGCCAGCCGATCGTGAGCGAACAACCGTTCCCAGAAGCGACGGCGTGCGCCGAGGCCGCTGAAGCGTTGTTTTACCCGCTGCCGCAGCGAGCCGCCCAGTTGGGCCAGCTTGCCGAGGTGCTGCGGCAGCATTGCTTCCAGCTTCTCGCGCAGCAGCCGCGCCAACACCGGCGCTTTGCCGCCGGAGGACACCGCCACCATGATCGGCGAACGGTCGATAATCGACGGCATGATAAAGCTGGCGCGTTTCGGGTCGTCGACCACGTTGCAGAATACCCGCTGCTGGTTGGCGCATTGGTACACCCGCGCGTTGACCTCCAGCCGGTCAGTGGCGGCGATCACCAGCCATTTTTCCGCCAGCAGGGCCGGGCTGAATTCGCCCTCGGCCAGCGTCACCAGGCCTTCTTCCGCCCATTGGCGGAACTGCGGGGTGAAGTCCAGGGCGTTGACGGTCAGCGCCGCGCCGGCGTCCAGCAGCAGGCGCGCTTTGCGTTCGGCGATTTCGCCGCCGCCGACCAGCAGGCAGGCTTTGTGTTGCAGTTGGCAGAAAATCGGCAGGTAATCCATCGGCACTCCTCGGGGTCATCAGGGTGGGGGCGAAAGGCGCCCCCGAAAACTCAGGCGGTCTGACGTGCGGCGGCTTTCGCCGCCTGCGGGCGTTCGGCGCGCGGCGTGGCGTACCAATACCCCAGGCCCATCAGCACCGAGCCGGACAGGATGTTGCCCAGCGTCACCCACAGCAGGTTGTGGCCGATGCCGGCGAGGGTGTAGGCCTCGCTGTGGTTGCCGAACCAGGAGAGAGCGAACAGCGTCATGTTGGCGACGGAGTGTTCGTAACCCGAGGCGATAAAGGCCAGCAGGCACCACCAAATGGCGATGAACCTGGCGGCGCCTTCAACGCGGATCGCCATCCAAATCGCCAGACAAACCAGCCAGTTGCACAGCACGCCCTTGAAGAACAGCACCTCGGCCGGCGCGGTGGTTTTCGCCAACGCGGCGCTGTGTACCAGGCTGGTATCCACCGGCAGCAGGCTGCCGCCGCCGTAGTAATACATCAGCGCCACCAGCACCGAGCCGAGCAGGTTGCCGAGCCAGGTTTGCGGCAGCACCGCCCACATCTGGCTTTGGCGGATGGTGCCGGCCTTGACGCCGAGCGTCAGGAACATCGTATGGCCGGTGAACAGCTCGGAACCGGCGATGATCACCAGCGTCAGCGCGATGCCGAAGGTGGCGCCCATCACCAGCGGCCGTATGCTTGGGTCGACCAGGTTGCCGAGGGTGAAGATCAGGATGATGCCGAGGCCGACGTAGGCGCCCGCCATCGCCGAACTGATCCAAAAGCCGAGCGGGCTCTCCTTCGCCAGGCGGACGATGCGCGCCGCGTTGGCGGCGCATTTGTTGATCGTATCGGTAAACATGTTGCCTCCCGAAAGGTTATGCCGCGACTTGCACGATGCCGTCGACCACCCGGCTGGTGAAGCTGGTGACGGAACGACTGTCATCTTCCAGACAGTGGCCGTCGTACAGGCGGAAATGCTGTTTCTTCAGCGGGCTGGCGACCCACAATTCGCCCTGATGTTCGGCGATGAGGCCGCGCGACAGCACGCTGGCCTGGGCGAACGGGTCGATATTGCTGATGGCGAACACCTGTTCGTCGGCATAGGGGCGGAACACCGCCACCTGCCGATCGCCGATCAGGGCGCACACGCCGGTGCCGGGCAGAATGTCGGCGACGGGACAAACGGTAATCCACTGGCTCATGCGTGACTCTCCTCGGTATCGATCAGGGTGACGGGAATGCGCTCGTCCGGGCGCGCCGGGCGGTGCTGGTCGCGTTCGGCCACCACCTGCACGTTCGGATCGCGCAGCGGGCTGTTGATGAAGTGGGCGAAGCGCAGCTGCGTTTCCGGGTGCTCGACGGTCTCTTTCCATTCGCAGACCACCGCGTCGCGCAGGCGGGCGATCTCGGCTTCCAACTGCGCGTTGATGCCGAGCTTGTCGTCGACGATCACCTTGCGCAGGTAATCGATGCCACCTTCCAGGCTCTCCAGCCACACCGAGGTGCGCTGCAGCTTATCGGCGGTGCGGATATAGAACATCATGAAGCGGTCGAGGTAGCGCACCAGGGTCTCGCGATCGAGATCGGCGGCCAGCAGATCGGCGTGGCGCGGTTTCATGCCGCCGTTGCCGCAGACATACAGGTTCCAGCCGTTCTCGGTGGCGATGATGCCGACGTCCTTGCCCTGCGCTTCGGCGCATTCACGGGTGCAGCCCGAGACGCCGAACTTCATTTTGTGCGGGGTGCGGATGCCTTTGTAACGGTGCTCCAGCGTGACGCCGAAGCCGACGCTGTCGCCGACGCCGTAGCGGCACCAGGTGCTGCCGACGCAGGTTTTCGCCATGCGCAGCGCCTTGGCGTATGCGTGGCCGGTTTCAAAGCCGGCGGCGAGCAGCTTGCGCCAGATGGCCGGCAGGTCGTCTTTCTGTGCGCCGAACATGCCGATGCGCTGCGAACCGGTCATTTTGGTGTAGAGGTTGTACTCCTTGGCGATTTGGCCGATGGCCAGCAGGCCGTCCGGGGTGATTTCGCCGCCGGCGGAGCGCGGGATCACCGAATAGGTGCCGTCTTTCTGGATATTGCCGAGGAAGTTGTCGTTGGTATCCTGCAGCGGCGTATGCTGCGGCTTGAGGATGTACTCGTTCCAGCAAGAAGCCAGCAACGAGCCGACGGTTGGCTTACAGACTTCGCAGCCGTAGCCTTTGCCGTATTTGGTCAGCAGCGCCTCGAACGACTTGATGCCTTCGACGCGGATCAGGTGGAACAGCTCCTGGCGCGAATAGGCGAAGTGTTCGCACAGGTGATGGTTGACCTCGATGCCTTGCTTGCTCAGCTCGGCGTTCAGCACCTGGGTGAGCAGCGGGATGCAGCCGCCGCAGCCGGTGCCGGCCTTGGTTTCGGCCTTCAGCGCCGCCACGGTGTGGCAGCCTTTGTTGACCGCCTGAATGATGTCGCCTTTGCTGACGTCGAAGCAGGAGCAGATCTGCGCGCTTTCCGGCAGCGAATCCACGCCGATGGCCGGTTTGCTGCCCGCATGGGCCGGCAGGATCAGGCCGTCCGGGTTTTCCGGCAGCGCGATGCCGTTCAACGCCAGCTGCAGCAGGTTGCCATAATCGCTGGTGTCGCCCACCAGCACCGCGCCGAGCAGGGTTTTGTTGTCGGCGCTGACGATGAGGCGTTTGTAGACTTCTTTGCTTTCATCCAGATAGACGTAGCTGCGGGCGCCCTCGGTGCGGCCGTGGGCATCGCCGATGCCGCCGACGTCTACGCCCAGCAGCTTCAGCTTGGCGCTCATGTCGGCGCCCTGGAAGCCGTTTTCGCGGTTCAGCAGGTGATCGGCGGCCACCTGCGCCATTTTGTAACCCGGCGCCACCAGGCCGAAGGTGCGATCGCGCCAGGCGGCGCACTCCCCGATGGCGTACACGTCCGGATCAGACGTCTGGCAGCTGTCGTTGATGGCGATGCCACCGCGGCGGCCAATCTCCAGCCCGCACTGGCGCGCCAGCTTGTCCTGGGCGCGGATGCCGGTGGAGAACACGATGAAATCCACTTCCAGCAGGCTGCCGTCGGCGAAATGCAGGGTTTTGCGCGCCGTGCCGCCGCCGTTGACGATCTCCTGGGTGTTTTTGCCGGTGTGTACCTTGACGCCCATGCGCTCGATCTTGCGGCGCAGCTGGTCACCGCCCATCGGGTCGAGCTGTTCGGCCATCAGCACCGGAGCGAACTCGATCACGTGCGTTTCTACCCCCAGGCTTTTCAGCGCGCCGGCGGCTTCCAGCCCCAGCAGCCCGCCGCCGACTACCGCGCCGCGCTCGCTGCGGCGCGCGCAGGATTCGATGGCGTTCAGGTCTTCGATGGTGCGGTAAACGAAGCAGTCCTGGCTATCCGAGCCTTTAATCGGCGGGATCCACGGGTAAGAGCCGGTGGCCATGATCAGCTTGTCGTAATAGACGGTGCGGCCGGTGTTGGAGTGGATGACCTTCTCGTCGCGATTGATGGTGATAGCGCGCTCGCCGATCAGCACCTTCACGCCGTGTTTTTCGTAAAAGCCTTCGCGCACCAGCGACAGCTCTTCGGCGGTGTGGTGCGAGAAGTAGGAGGAAAGGTGCACGCGATCGTAAGCGATGCGCGGTTCTTCGCAAAATACGGTGATGTCGAATTGGTCTTTGTCTGCTTTATCCAACAGATCTTCGATGAACCGGTGGCCGACCATGCCATTGCCGACGACGGCAAGTTTGACTCTGCTCATTATTGCCTCAAAATTCGGGTTTCCTAGGCTTACCTTATCCCTCCCGATGAGCAATTTATTGATGCAAATCAATCACACTCCCATATACCTCTAACGTGGTATATGGATGATTTTTCACGTTTTTTGATAAGTTGCGGATTTTATTCACCTTTAGCTGAAGCGAGTCAGTTTGCATGCAAATTACCCCGCAGGGAGTAAACGCAGGGGGTAGGCATGAAGCGGTGACTTTGTCAGCGCGATCCGCTGCCAGTATGATGAAGAAAACCAGCGCAACGGCAGAGGTGAAGGGTGGCGAAACGTCCATTGAAGTTTATCGATAACCTGCGTTTAAGCGGGCATGAAGGGTTGTGGCAACTGGCGATCGAGCAGGGGCGCATCGCGCATCTGGTGCCGCAACCGGAAGGGCTGGAGTGGCGCAGCGACGTGTTGGATGCGCAGGGCGGGTTGGCGCTGCCGGCGTTCGTCGAACCGCATATCCACCTGGATACCACGCAAACCGCCGGTCAGCCGGCCTGGAACCAGTCCGGCACGCTGTTCGAGGGCATTGAGCGCTGGGCCGAACGCAAGGCGCTGTTGACTCATGAAGACGTCAAGCAGCGCGCCTGGCAAACGCTCAAGTGGCAGATCGCTAACGGCGTGCAGTATGTGCGCACCCACGTCGACGTTTCCGATCCCACGCTGACCGCGCTGCGCGCCATGCTGGAGGTGAAACGGGAGGTGGCGCCCTGGGTAACGCTGCAGATCGTCGCCTTCCCGCAGGAGGGGATCCTCTCTTATCCCAACGGCGAAGCGCTGCTTGAAGAGGCGCTGCGGCTGGGGGCCGACGTGGTGGGCGCCATTCCGCACTTCGAATTCACCCGCGAATACGGCGTGGAGTCGCTGCATAAGGCGTTCGCACTGGCGCAAAAATACGATCGGCTGGTGGACGTGCACTGCGACGAGATAGACGACGAGCAATCGCGCTTCGTCGAAACCGTGGCGGCGCTGGCGCTGAAGCTGGAGATGGGGGCGAAAGTCACCGCCAGCCACACCACGGCGATGCACTCTTACAACGGAGCTTACGCCTCGCGGCTGTTCCGCCTGCTGAAAATGTCCGGCATCAACTTTGTCGCCAATCCGCTGGTGAACATTCACCTGCAGGGGCGTTTCGACAGCTATCCGAAACGGCGCGGCGTGACGCGGGTGAAGGAGATGCTGGAGGCGGAGATCAACGTCTGCTTTGGCCACGACGACGTGTTCGATCCCTGGTATCCGCTCGGCACCGCCAACATGCTGCAGGTGCTGCATATGGGGCTGCACGTGTGCCAGCTGATGGGCTATGGCCAAATCGACGACGGGCTGAAGCTGATCACCAGCCACAGTGCGCGCACCCTTAACCTCAGCGACTATGGCCTGGCGGCCGGCAACAGCGCCAACCTGGTGATCCTGCCGGCGGAAAGCGGTTTCGACGCGGTGCGCCGCCAGACGCCGGTGCGTTATTCGATTCGCCAGGGGGCGGTGATCGCCGAAACGCGGCCGGCGGAAACCACGCTGCATTTGCAGCAGGATGAGACGGTAGATTTTCGGCGCTAAGGCGCAAAAAAAGGGCGCCTTGCGGGCGCCCTTGATGTATTTGATGCGAAGAAATCAGTGCGTCACGTGACCGTGGCTGCGGTGCTTGGTCACGAAGCCCAGCAGCAGACACATCACGAACACCGCCAGGTACAGGCCGTTGGCGGTAGTCAGCGCCGCGTGCGCGCCGCCTTTCGCCACGATCGGGCCGGTGACCACGAAGGTCAGCATGGTGCCGATGGTGCCGCAGGTCAGGATAAAGTTGACCAGCTTCGGCGAGGAGACCTTGGTCTGCAGCGAGCCGAGGGTGATCAGCGTGGTGTAGATGGCGCTGGAAACGAAGCCCAGGGCCATGATGTAGTAGCCCAGGTGTTCCGGATTGTCGGTGCTGACGAACAGGTACATCGCGCCGGTAGCCAGCGCGGCCAGTACGGTAACGATGCGCTGCAGATCGAAGAAGCGCAGGATGAAGCTGAACACCCACATGCCGACCATGTAAGAGGTCCAGAAGTCGCTCACCAGCTTACCGGCCTGGCCGATGTCCATGTTGAACGACTTGGTGGCGTACTCAGGCACCCACTGAATGAAGCCCAGCTGGCCGAGGATGTAGCACAGCGCGGCGATCGACAGGAACAGCACGCCGACGCCCCATTTTTCTTTCTCGACCGGTTGACCGGCATCGGCGCCTTTCTTGCCCAGCACCGGGAATTCGGAGCACAGGGTCAGCACGAAGATCGCCACGTACAGCAGGCCGATGCAGGCGTAAACCCAGTACCAGCCGATATGGCGAGCCAGCAGCATCGCGGCGACGATCGGGAAGATCATCCCGGCCATGCTGAAGAAGGAATCGGTGAACAACAGGCGCGAACCGCGCTGGCGGCCGGCATACATGTGGGTGATCAGGAAGGTGCCGATCGACATGGTGATACCGCTAACCACGCCAAGGATAAACATGCACAGCGAGAACATGGTCAGGCTCTTGCCGAGCATCAGCCCTGCGACCGCCAGCACCATCAGGACAAAGCCGAAGATCAACTGACGCTTCAGCGGGATGATTTCCATCAGCCAGGCATTGAGGAAGATCGAAATCAAAATACCGGCGTTGAGGAAAGTAAAGGTGTTACTCATGCTGGAAACCGGCAGATTAAAGTACTCTGCAATGTTTCCCATCACCATCCCTGTGACGATCACTAAAGCACCGGTCAGCGCGTACGAAAAGAAGCTGATCCAGGTAAGCCGTATGCGGTTACTGTCATTCATTGTATAGGCCTGAATATGTCTGTTAGAGGTTTTAACGCTGGCATAAGGCCGCTGGCTTTTCCTGGCAAACGCAGAAAAAAGTCCCGATCAGGCCACCAGGGGGCGGATCCTAGCACAGACAACGGGATTTTTTGTGATGGTTGTCGACTTTTTGATGCAACCTATGAAGGGAGGGTACGCATTATTGTGATCTATTTGCGTACCGTCACAATGGAATCACGGTTGACGATCGTCGGTTCAAATTGGTGCGCCGGGGTGGTGGGGTCGATCAGCCTGCGCGCCGCGTATTGGGCCATCTCGCTGATGGGAAAATGTACGCTGCTCAACGCCGGGCGTACAAAAGGCGCGCGTTCGCCGCTGTCGTAACAGATCAAGGAGATATCCTGCGGCACCCGCAGGCGGTGCTCGTTGATCGCCAGCAGCGCGCCGATCGCCATCTCTTCGTTGCAGCAGTAGATGGCGCTGGGCCGTGCGGCTTGCTGCAGCAGGCGATCGGCGCAGCGGTAACCGCTTTCCAGATCGTAAACGCCCTCCAGACAGGCCACCGGCTCGATATTCGCCGCCTGCATCGCCTCTTCAAACCCTTGCAGCCGCAGGCGGCTCGACGGCCGCTCGCGCGGCCCGCTGATGCAGGCGATGCGCCGGTGCCCGGCATCGAGCAACTGCTGGGTCGCCATGCGGCTGGCGAGCGGGTGATCGAAGGTGACGCAGCGGTCTTCCAGCCCCGGCACCAGACGATCGAGCAACACGAAATGACGTTGCTCCGCCGCCAGCTGGCGCAGCCGATCGTCGCTGAGAAAACGCACATGCAGGATCACGCCGTCGCAGCGCAGGCTGAACAGCCGCTGCACCGCCTGCCATTCGTTTTCGGCGCTGTTGCGGCCCTGGGTCACCAGCAGCTGCTTGCCGTGGGATTCGGCCTCGGTTTGCACGAAGTCCATCAGCGCGCCGAAGAAGCCGCCGCGATACGACGTGGTCACCAGCCCGAGGGTATTGCTGTGGCTGGAGGCGAGCGCGCGGGCCGCCGGGTTGGGGGTGTAACCGAGCTGGGCGACAGCGCGTTCAACCTTCTCGCGGGTCGGCGCTTTGACGTTGCTGTCGCCGTTCACTACCCGCGATACGGTGGCGCGCGATACGCCCGCCAGCGCCGCGACATCTTCCAGTGTCACCATCGTCCAACTCCTGATTACGGCTAAAAAAATGGGTTCGGCGCGCCGAACCCCTGTCATACCGCGCGCAGGCGCTTACCTGAACTGCGGCAAATACGGCGCGTTTATTGTCAACACCTCGTCCAGCAACGGCTGCGCCAGGTTGGCGTTGCCCACCAGCGGATTGGCGATCAGCGCCAGCAAGCCGCTGCGGCGATCGCCGTGCACCGCGGCCTCGATGGTCAGGCGTTCGTAGGCTTTCACCTGCTGCGTCAGCGCCTGCATCGGCTCCGACAGCGGGCCGAACGTCAGCGGATGCGCGCCTTGGGCATCGACGATACAGTTGATTTCTATCACAGCATCGCCCGGCAGGCCATGGATTGCGCCGCGGTTTGCGGTGTTGACCACTAATTGCGTGCCGAGATTATTATGGATAGCACGAATCAGCTCCAGCGCAACCTCGGAATAGAAAGAACCGCCGCGGAAGCTGAGCTGTTCCGGTTTCGTGTTCAGCTGCGGATCGGCATACAGCTCGAACAGCTCTTTTTCTACCTGCATCACCTGCTCGGCGCGGGTGCCGCGCTCGCCGGCGGCGGCCATCTCTTCCGCCAGCATCTCGCGGGTCTGGTAAAAATAGCGGTGGTACGGGCAGGGGATCGCGCCGAGCGCGCGCAGGAAGTCCGGCTGCCAGGGCTCTTCCTTGATGTTGTTCATGGTCAGCGCCGCGCCGTCGCACAGCATGTCGATCACTTTGCCGGTGACGTCGCGCCCCTGCTGCGTGACCTGATGCACCCAGACCATGTGGTTCAGGCCGGCGAACCGCAGCTGCACGTCGGCGTAAGGCGCCTGCAGCATGTTGGCGATCATGTGATGCATGCTGATCGGCACGTTGCACAGGCCGATGATCTTCGCTTTGGTAAAGCGAGACACCGCCTCGGTGACGATACCGGCCGGGTTGGTGAAGTTGATGATCCAGGCGTCCGGCGCCAGCTTTTCCACCCGACGGGCGATATCCAGCATCACCGGAATGGTGCGCAGCGCTTTGGCGAAACCGCCGACGCCGGTGGTCTCCTGGCCGAGCAGCTGATATTTGAGGCCCAGCCGTTCGTCGGCGGCGCGCGCCGGCAGTTGCCCGACGCGGAACTGGGTCAGCACGAAAGCGGCGCCGCAAATGGCGTCGTCCAGCGCGAAGTGCACGCTGACCTTCACCTGTTCCAGCCCGTGGCGCGCCAGCATGCGGCGCGTCAGGGCGGCGATGGTTTCCACTTTTTGGCGGCCTGGCTCGACGTCCACCAGCGCCAGTTCGGTGACCGGCAGCTCCTCGATGCGCTGGATCAGCCCATCGACCAGCTCGGGAGTGTAGCTGCTGCCGCCGCCAATCACGGCGATTTTGAGCGTGCTCATGGGCGGCCCTCCGTCAGCGACTGACGGCGATAGAGCTCGATCATGTCGTCGGCCAGATCCTGGATCACCATGGCGTTCATCAGATGATCCTGCGCATGTACCGTGATCAGGTTGATCGCCAGCTTGCCGCAGCCTTCGTCCAGGCCGATCAGCTCGGTCTGGATCAGGTGCGCTTTCTTCACCCACTCTTTGGATTCGGCCATGTGTTTGGCTGCGGCGGCGAAGTCGCCGGCGCGCGCTTGTCGCAACGCCATCAACGCATTGCTGCGCGCGCTGCCGGAGAACACCAGCAGTTCCATGATGGTGCTTTCAAACTCGGGGCTGACTTCAGTCATCAATTCACTCACGTCATTTCTCCAGGGGTTGCGCGGCGATGCCGCCGTGGGATGCTTCAATATCCGTTCTTTTTATAATGAGAGCGCTCTCATTTATATAGAGTAACGACAATGCGTGTGCAAACTGGGAGGCAGATCGCAAAAACCGCCCCGGGGCGGCACGGGGCAAAAAATGCGTGATGCGGTTGGCAAAAAAGCCTTCTGCGCCCATACTTTCCGCAGCAAAATTCAGGGCCGCCTAGGATATGTCCCGTAATTGGGTAAATATAGGTAAATGGCTGGCACTTGCCGATACAGCTCTTTAGAATCAAAGCGCTTTTCCGTTGTTTGTCTCTCAGAGAAAGGACCCGTTAATGTTCAAACGTACTTTAGTGACCTTCGTCGCGCTGTGTTCCCTGTCCGCAGTGGCACCAGCCGCACTCGCCGCCGGTGAAACCCATGTCATGCTGACGACCTCGGCGGGGAATATCGAATTGGCGCTCGACAGCCAGAAGGCACCGGTTTCCACCCAGAACTTTGTCGATTACGTGAACAGCGGGTACTACAACAACACCATTTTCCACCGCGTGATCCCGGGTTTCATGATCCAGGGCGGCGGTTTCACCGCTGACATGCAGCAAAAATCCACCAAGGCGCCGATCAAGAACGAAGCCGACAACGGCCTGCGCAACCTGCGCGGCACCATCTCGATGGCGCGCACCGCCGACAAGGACAGCGCCACCAGCCAGTTCTTCCTGAACGTGGCGGATAACGCCTTCCTGGATCACGGCCAGCGCGACTTCGGCTACGCGGTGTTCGGCAAAGTGGTGAAAGGCATGGACGTCGTGGACAAGATCGCTCAGGTGCCGACCGGCAACGTCGGCCCTTACCAGAATGTGCCGACCAAACCGGTGGTGATTCTGTCGGCCAAGGTGCTGCCGTAAATTTTTTGGCCGATCCCGCCGGGGTCGGCCGTCCTTCCTCCCGAAGCCTTGCCTTCATCACTGTTTTCTCCCGCGCCCCATGCTCTAATCGGCAGACAATAACCAGACCGGAAATCCGGCGTTCGCCCCTTGTTGTCTCTGGATGAGTTGCTGCCATGTATGAATTTAACCAGGTGCTGTTGCTGTTGCAGCAGATGTGCGTCTATCTCGTTATCGCCTATCTGCTGAGCAAAACCCCGCTGTTCATTCCGCTGATGCAGGTGACCATTCGCTTGCCGCACAAGCTGCTGTGCTACGTGATCTTCTCGGTGTTCTGCATCATGGGCACCTACTTCGGGCTGCATATTCAGGATTCGATCGCCAACACCCGTGCGATAGGCGCGGTCCTGGGCGGGCTGCTGGGTGGGCCGTCGGTGGGCTTTCTGGTCGGGCTGACCGGCGGTCTGCACCGGTATACGCTCGGCGGCATGACCGACGTGGCCTGCGCGATCTCCACGGTGTCCGAAGGGCTGGTCGGCGGCATCGTACACAGCATCGCCATGCGCCGGGGGCGCATCGAGCTGCTGTTCAATCCGCTGTTCGTCGGCGGCGTGGCGCTGGTGGCGGAAGTGCTGCAGATGGCGATCATTCTGGCGGTGGCGCGCCCTTATAACGAGGCGTTGCAGCTGGTGGAACACATCGCGCTGCCGATGATGATCGCCAATACCGTCGGCGCGGCGATGTTTATGCAAATCCTGCTGGACAGGCGCGCGATGTTCGAGAAATACACCAGCGCTTTCTCTTCCAAGGCGTTGAAGATCGCCGAGCGCACCGAGGGCATCCTGCGGCAGGGCTTTGATCAGGAAAACAGCATGAAGGTCGCCCGGGTGATTTATCAGGAGCTGGGCATCGGCGCGGTGGCGATCACCGATCGCGACAAGCTGCTGGCGTTTATCGGCATCGGCGACGATCACCACCTGCCGGGCACGCCGATCGCCTCGGTGCATTCGCATCGCGCCATCGACAACAACGAGGTGGTGTACGCCGACGGCAATCAGCTCTCTTACTGCTGCTCGATCAATCCGGCCTGCAAGCTGGGATCGACGCTGGTGATCCCGCTGCGCGGCGAAAACCAGCGGGTCATCGGTACCATCAAGCTGTATGAACCGAAAAGCCAGCTGTTCAGCACCATCAACCGTACGCTGGGCGAAGGCATCGCCAGCCTGCTGTCGGCGCAGATCATGGCCGGACAGTACGAGCGCCACAAGCAGCTGCTGGCGCAGTCGGAGATCAAGCTGCTGCATGCGCAGGTCAATCCGCATTTCCTGTTCAATGCCTTGAATACCCTGGTGGCGGTGATCCGCCGCGATGGCGAGCGCGCCTGCGATCTGGTGCAGTCCCTCTCGACCTTCTTTCGTAAAAACCTCAAACGTTCGGATGACGAAGTCAGCCTGGCGGACGAAATTGAACATGTGAACGCCTACCTGCAGATAGAGAAAGCGCGCTTCGCCGATCGGCTGGAGATTGCGGTATCGCTGCCGGAGGCGCTGCTGGCGGCGCGGCTGCCGGCGTTTTCGCTGCAGCCGATCGTCGAGAATGCCATCAAGCATGGCACCTCGCATCTGTTGGGCGTGGGCCGTATCGAAATCGGCGCCTGCTGCGAAGGCGAGCATCTGCTGTTGCAGGTGACGGACAACGCCGGGCTGTTCCAGCCGAAACCGAACTGCAGCGGGCTGGGGATGAACCTGGTGGATAAACGCATTCGCGTGCGCTATGGCGAAGGCTATGGCGTGCAGGTGGATTGCCGACCGGACGCCTACACCCGCATTACGCTTAATGTCCCTATGGAGAGGGCAGCCTGATGTTAAACGCACTGATTGTTGACGATGAACCTTCCGCACGCGACAACCTGCGCCATCTGTTGGAGGCCGAGGCGGGGATCTCGATTATCGGCGAGTGCGCCAACGCCATCGAAGCTATCAGCCAGATCCATCGGCTGCAGCCGGACGTGGTGTTTCTCGATATCCAGATGCCACGCATCAGCGGGCTGGAAATGGTCGGCATGCTGGATCCCAACCGTATGCCGCACATCGTGTTTCTGACCGCCTACGACGAATACGCGGTGCAGGCGTTCGAGGAGCACGCCTTCGATTATCTGCTGAAGCCGGCGGAGCCGATGCGGTTGAGCAAGACGCTGCAACGCCTGCGGCAGCGCAGTGCGCCGCAGGACGTGGCGGTGCTGGATGAGAGCGCCGGTTACCTGAAATACATTCCCTGCACCGGCCACAGCCGCATCTATCTGCTGCGGTTCGATGAAGTGCTGGCGATCCGTTCCAAGCTGAGCGGGGTATTCGTGGTGCGCCGCGACGGCATGGAGTGTTTCACCGAATTGACGCTGCGCACGCTGGAAAGCCGTACGCCGCTGGTGCGCTGCCATCGGCAGTATCTGGTCAACCTGGAGCAGGTGCGCGAGATCCGCTTCGAAGAGGGCGGCGCGGCAGAGATGATCATGTCCGCCGGCGATCCGGTGCCGGTCAGCCGGCGCTATTTGAAAGCGCTGAAGGAGCAACTGGGGCTGCGGGGATGACTATGCCGGCGGCCACCGGCGGCGAGTATGCACGATGGCCAATATGATGACGCGTTGAGCCGCCCATTCATAGACCAGCAGATAGGACGGAGAGATGACCAACTCGCGCGTGCCGGCTATCCGACCCGTTTTCCCGCTGGTAGGATGATGCACGAGGCGTGCCGCCGCGTCAGCGATTTTTGCATCATTTTCTGCGGCGGCGGCCGGATTTTTAAGTTCCAACCATTCATAAATCGCCAGACGATCGGCGATGGCGGGTACCGTCCATGTCAGTTTCACAAAAGTCCTTTTGTGTTTTATTGCGTTGATTTAGCTCTGCGTTCGGCGAAATAAGCAGCCACCTCTTCATCGTCGGCGAACTTGCCTTCACGCAACGCCTTGCGGCTCACCTCGACCTTTTCCTTTAACCACTGGTCGTACTCTTCCTGCTGCGCCTGGCGGCTGACAAACTCGCGCATGAAATCGCGCAGCAGTTGCGAAGCCGTGCGATCGGCGGCCTTTGCCGCGCTGGCGAAAGCGGTTTTTAACTCGTCATCCACGCGGATTACCACGGTAGATTCAGACATGGTATTTACCTCGTATATACAGCGTAATGCTCACTATAACACTGGTGCTTTATTGTTCAAGCAAAGACGCTCTGACGCTAAGCGCAATCTGAATTCATCAGGCCCCGACGGCGCCCTTTTTGTTTGTCCTTGACGGGGTTACGCGGCGCTTATAGCTTTATTGCATCAACAGGCGCGTTTCGCGCTGCGGTCAGCGTCAAAGGAACAGAAAATGAGTGAACCACGGATTATCGCCAAGGCGATGAAAGACGGAAAACCGGAACAGGATCTGGTGATTTTGCCGGCGTTGGCCAACCGCCACGGCTTGATCACCGGGGCAACCGGCACCGGCAAGACGGTGACGCTGCAGAAAATGGCCGAACAGTTCTCACGCATCGGCGTGCCGGTGTTCCTGTCGGATGTGAAGGGCGATCTGTCCGGCATCGGCGCCGAGGGCGTGCCTTCCGAAAAACTGCAGGCGCGCCTGGCGGCGATTGGCGTCACCGACTGGCAACCGCAGGCCTGCACCATTATCCCGTGGGATATTTACGGTGAAAAGGGTCACCCGATCCGCGCCACCATTTCCGATCTCGGGCCGCTGCTGCTGGGGCGCCTGTTGGATCTGAACGAGGTGCAAAGCGGCGTGCTGCAGCTGGTGTTCAAAATCGCCGATGACAATGCGCTGCTGCTGCTGGACATGAAAGACCTGCGCGCCATGGTGCAGTTCGTCGGCGACAACGCCAAACAATTCCAAACCCAGTACGGCAATATCTCTGCCGCCTCTATCGGCGCCATTCAGCGCGGGTTGTTGACGCTGGAAGAGCAGGGGGCCAACCAGTTCTTCGGCGAGCCGATGCTGGACATCAACGATCTGATGAAAACCGACGCCAACGGCCACGGCGTGATCAATCTGCTGGCGGCGGACAAGCTGATCAATCAGCCGAAGCTGTATTCGGTGTTCCTGCTGTGGCTGCTGGCCGAGCTGTTTGAGCACCTGCCGGAAGTGGGCGACCCTGAACAGCCGAAGCTGGTGTTCTTCTTCGATGAGGCGCACCTGCTGTTCAACGATGCGCCGGCGGCGCTGCTGACCAAGATTGAACAGGTGGTGCGTCTGATCCGCTCCAAAGGCGTCGGCATTTACTTCGTCACCCAGAACCCGCTGGACATCCCGGACAGCGTGCTGGGCCAGTTGGGCAACCGCGTGCAGCATGCGCTGCGCGCCTTTACCCCGCGCGATCAGAAGGCGGTGAAGACGGCGGCGCAAACCCTGCGCGCCAACCCGGCCTTCGATGCCGAAACGGCGATCACCGAGCTGGGCGTGGGCGAAGCGCTGGTGTCATTCCTCGACGAAAAGGGCCGGCCGAACGTGGTGGAGCGTGCGATGGTCATCGCGCCGGAATCCAAAATGGGCATGCTCGGCGCGGAAGGGCTGAACAGCGCGATCAACAAGTCGCCGCTGTATGGCCGCTATGAGGACATGATTGACCGCGAGTCCGCCTACGAGAAGCTGTCGTCGGGTGGCTTCGCCACCATCGGCACCCCGCAGCAGGGGCAACAACCGCAGACGCAACAGCAACAACAGCAGGCGGGCGGCGGCCTGATGGATGGTTTGAACGAGCTGTTGTTCGGTTCCACCGGCCCGCGCGGCGGCAAACGCGACGGCATCGTCCAGACCGCCGCCAAGAGCATGGCGCGCGATCTCGGCCGCCAGATCCTGCGCGGCGTGCTGGGCTCGATCACCGGCGGCCGTAAACGTTGAGATAAACGACTGAGTTCAGAGCGATATTTTGTTATCCTGCCATAGGCTGCGTGGAGCCTATGACAGTAGAATTCTGATATGCGGATCAGAGTTGGAGGTACAATGAAAATCAATCAAATTTCCTTAGCAAATTACCGATGCTTCGCACAAGGAACATTCCAATTCCATCCAGAATTCAATCTTATTGTTGGTGTGAATGGCACAGGCAAGACGGCCTTGTTGGAGGCGCTCTCTGTGGCACTTTCAACCTGGCTATTGGGCTTCCGGAATAAACCTGATAATAGCTCGTTGTCTAAAGACGATGCTCGTCTCAGCTATCAGGAAATTGATGGTAGAGTGAAAACAACCCAGCATTGGCCAATAACCATTGGCGCGCGTGGTACTGTGTTTGAGCAGAATATCGGTTGGGAAAGATCGAAAGAGAGTGAGAGCGGTAAAGTTCGTCATGGTAAAGCCGGTGATTTGATATCGATAGCCAAAGAGGCAGATAAAAAGCTTCGAGGTAGCGAGACTGTTACCCTCCCCCTGGTGGCTTATTATGGCACCATGCGTTTATGGCAAGAACCCCGTAGGCTGAAACAGGAAAGTACTATTCATGGGCCTGGCGCTTTAAGCCAGCAAGAGAAAACGAGTCGGTTAACGGGCTATCGCCATAGTGTGGATCCCAGGATTTCTGTACGTAACCTGGTGAGTTGGTTTGCTAAAGAATCTTGGGTTACCTTTCAAAATAGCGGTGAGGAATCAGTCAGTCTTCAGGTGGTTCGTGATGCCATTTTAAGCTGTGTGGATGGCGCTCAAAGATTATTTTTTGATGCCAAGCGTGGTGAGTTACTTTTTGATATTACTGCACATGCAATTCAGCCCTTTGCTAATTTAAGCGATGGGCAGCGCTGTATGCTGGCCTTGGTCGCCGATCTTGCCCAAAAGGCTGTCGGGTTGAATCCCCATCTTGGCTCTGATGTGCTAAGAGAGACTTCTGGCGTTGTTTTAGTCGATGAGTTGGATCTACATCTGCACCCCAAATGGCAGCGCCGGGTGATCGAGGATTTACGTCGCACATTTCCATCGATCCAATTTATATGTACGACTCATTCCCCATTCTTGATTCAATCATTGCGCTCTGGTGAAGAGTTATTGATGCTAGATGGTCAGCCTACTGCAGAACTTAATAATAAAACATTGGCAGATATTGCCGAAGGGATTATGGGGGTTGATGACTCAGAAACCAGTATTCGCTATGCGGAAATGAAAGAAACGGCCAAAAAATATCTGACCATGCTGGATGAGGCTGAATTGGCGCCGGCGGCGAAACTGGAGAAATTTAAACGGCGTTTATCAGATAGCATAGCGCCTTATGCGGATAACCCTGCTTACCAAGCATTTCTCGAGATGAAACGTGCCGCTAAATTAGGGGAGTAACAATGCGTCCGGTAAGAAAAGGAGTTTCGCCCAATGATAACATTGATTTTGATGATTACAAAAAAGCTTTTCCTCACCTGGTCGGGCGTATCGGCAGTTATTGCAGTTACTGTGAACGCCGTATCGCTACCAATTTAGCGGTTGAACATATTCAGCCAAAAGATGGTCAATATGGACATCCGGGGCTGACAGGCAGATGGAGTAATTTCTTGCTGGCCTGCGTAAATTGTAATTCTACCAAAGGTGCCAAGGAGGTCATTCTCGCAAACTTGTTGCTACCGGACAGGGATAATACGTTCTTCGCGTATGTCTATTCTGCTGATGGTAAGGTGGCTCCTGCAACGCAACTTTCCCCAGAACAACAGGTGATGGCCCAAAAAACATTGTCCCTTACTGGGTTGGATAAGAAGATCAGCCAGATCCTTGATGAGAATGGCAAGGCTGTTGCTCTAGACCGGGAAAGCCAGCGCATGCAGGTATGGGGACAGGCGCAAACTGCGTTGGCAGATGTTAACTCTGCCCCAGATAATGAGCGTTTGAAGCACTGGATCATTGAAGCCGCCAAGGCGACGGGTTTCTTTAGCATTTGGGTTACCGTATTTGCTGGCAACCCTGATATGTGTCTGCGTTTTATCGCGGCGTTTGAGGGAACGGCTGAAAGTGGGTGCTTTGACGCTGCAGGCATCCCTGTCGTGCCGTCACAGAACCCTGACGGATGGCAGAGTGGCGCTAAAGCGTGAGCCATTCTGGCGGCATGCTGGGAAAAGTAAGCGGAAATTATCGTCGGCAGCGGCGGGTTAAATCAGTAAACTATGGCGGCGTTTTTCTCTGCCGGACCTGACATGCTGCTGCTGATCGATAACTACGACTCCTTTACCTATAACCTTTACCAGTACTTCTGCGAGTTGGGCGCCGAGGTGGTGGTGAAGCGCAACGATGAGCTGCAGCTGGCCGATATCGAGCGGCTGGCGCCGCAGCATCTGGTGATTTCCCCCGGCCCCTGCACCCCGAACGAAGCGGGTATCTCGCTGGCCGCCATTCGTCATTTCGCCGGCAAACTGCCGATCCTTGGCGTGTGCCTGGGGCACCAGGCGCTGGGGCAGGCGTTCGGCGCCGAGGTGGTGCGCGCCCGCGCGGTGATGCACGGTAAAACTTCGGCCATTCGCCATCTGGGCGTCGGCGTGTTTCGCGGCCTGAACGATCCGCTGACCGTGACCCGCTATCACTCGCTGGTGCTGAAAGCCGATACGCTGCCGGACTGTTTTGAAGTGACCGCCTGGAGCGAACGCGACGGCGTGCGCGACGAGATCATGGGCATCCGCCACCGCGCTTTGGCGTTGGAAGGGGTGCAGTTCCATCCGGAAAGCGTGCTCAGCGAGCAGGGCCATCAGCTGCTGGATAACTTCCTCAACCGTTAATCCCGATGCGTTTTTTTCGCTCGTCAGGCGTTTTGCGTTTGCGCTTGATTGGTTTTTTATGCATATTTCGTGATTATGTTTTCAATCTAATATTACGATAGCGCTGAAAAACCTTCAGGGTGGAGCCGAAAATGACTGAAAAATCCGCAGTGAGCCGCAGCACCTTTGACCAGGTGATCCTGCCTGTTTATGCACCGGCCCAGTTTGTGCCGGTGCGCGGCCAAGGCAGCCGGGTCTGGGATCAGCAGGGAAAAGAGTACATCGATTTTTCCGGCGGCATCGCGGTGACGGCGCTGGGGCACTGCCATCCGGCGCTGGTCGAGGCGCTCAAACGTCAGGGTGAGACTCTGTGGCATACCAGCAACGTCTTTACCAATGAACCGGCGCTGCGCCTGGCGAGCAAACTGATCGACGCCACCTTCGCCGATCGGGTGTTCTTCGCCAACTCCGGCGCAGAGGCCAACGAAGCGGCGTTCAAACTGGCGCGTCATTACGCCATCACCCGCCACAGCCCCTATAAAACCAAAATCATCGCTTTCTATAACGCGTTCCACGGCCGCACGCTGTTCACCGTGTCGGTGGGCGGGCAGGCCAAATATTCCGACGGGTTCGGGCCGAAGCCGGCCGACATCGTGCACGTGCCGTTCAACGATCTGGCGGCGGTGAAAGCGGTGATGGACGACCACACCTGCGCGGTGGTGATGGAGCCGATTCAGGGCGAGGGCGGCATTACGCCGGTCGACGCCGGCTTCCTCAAAGGCGTGCGCAAACTGTGCGACCAACATCAGGCGCTGCTGGTGTTCGACGAAGTGCAAAGCGGCATGGGGCGCAGCGGCAAGCTGTTCGCCTATATGCATTATGGCGTGACGCCGGACATTCTCACCACCGCCAAGGCGCTGGGCGGCGGCTTCCCGGTGAGCGCCATGCTGACCACCGAAGAGATTGCGTCGGTGATGCAGGTGGGCACCCACGGCACTACCTACGGCGGCAACCCGCTGGCCTGCGCGGTGGCGGAGGCGGCGTTGGATGTGATCAATACGCCGGAAGTGCTGAGCGGCATCGAACAGCGCCACGCGCTGTATGTGCAGGCTTTGCAGGATATCGGCGATAAATACGGTATTTTCACCGCCATTCGCGGCATGGGGTTACTGCTCGGCGCCGAGCTGACGCCGCATTATCACGGCAGAGCGCGCGATTTCCTCACCGCCGCCGCCGCGCGTGGGCTGATGATCCTCAATGCTGGGCCGAACGTGATCCGTTTCGCGCCGTCGCTGGTGGTGGAGCTGCAGGACATCGAGGCCGGCATGGTGCTGTTCGAGCTGGCGGTGCAGGATGTGATCAACGCCTGAAGCCCGTGCGGCGAATAACGGGGCGCGGCATGCCGCGCCCTTATTGATCGCGCAGTTTGCGCTTGAGCCAGATGCCGTGGTGCGGGCGCTGGCGCCAGGCCAGCGACGAAATGGTGTGCATCACGCTCAGGTGCGACAAAATGCGCCGCAAATGACGTTCCATCTCGGTGACGGGCATGTCCGGATGCAGATCCGGCGGCTGCATGATGCCGCTGTTGTCACTGCTCGGGCCGTCGTATTCCAACCGCTGCTGGCAGCTTTGCAGCGCAATTTCACAGGTTTGCAGATAGGCTTGCGCCAGTTTCGGCGTCAGCATGTAGTGCTCGCGCGCCAAAATGGTCATGGCGTTCAGGTGTTCGACGATGAACTGGCTGTGCGTGACCCACAGCCGCATGTCCGCCAGATAATTCGACGCGAACCCCGGCTCCTGCATCGCCTGATTGAGCGAGGTGAACAGCGCGTTGTGCGCCTGGTTGACCTGCATGCGGGTATAGGCCAACGCGGTGGCATCCGGTTCCGGCTGCTTCAGCATCAGCCGCAGCGCGGCTTGATCGTTCTCCAGCGCCTGATGGGCATTCTTGCGCAGCAGCCCGCTTTGCCACTGCGGCCACAGCCAAATGGTGCCGCCGAACGCCAGCACGCAGCCTATCAGCGTATCGATCAGACGAGGCACCAAAAAATGCGAGCCGTTCAGCGCCAGCAGCTGCAGGGTGTAAACCGCCGTGACCGTAAAGCCAATCACCGACAGCCCGTAGTTCTTGCGCGAAACCAGGTAGGCCAGCAGCGTGATCACCAGCATGATGCTCAGCGTTTCTCCTTCCGGCAGCTGCAGCTGCAACAGACCGGCCGCCAGCAATAGCCCGGCAATCGTGCCCAGCGCACGGTGCTGAATACGCACCCGGGTGGCGTTATACCCGTTTTGGCTCACCAGCATGATGGTGAGCAGGATCCAGTAAGGCTTCGGCAGGTTGAAGACCGCACCCAGGCTGCTGCCGACCGCCAGCGTCACCCCCAGCCGTGCGGCGTTGCGCAGGGCGGTGGATTTGAACGACAGGTAGCTGGCCAGCGCCGGCCAAAACGGCAGGCGGTGCTGGCCGGGCATCAGATCGCGGCGATACAGCGGATGCTGGGTGCGCAGCAGGCGGGCGATGCGGCTGAAGTGGTAATAACAAAACTGGCCGACCGGGTTATCGGGATGCTGCGCCGCCATTTTTTCCAGCGCCGCCAGTTCGTGGCTCATGGAGAAGCGCTTCGAATGTTGATGGTAGAGAATATCGTGCGCCACCACGCGCAGCCGGCCGGCGATCACCTGAGCGTTGCGGCGAATGATCGCTTCGGCCTGGCTCTGCTCCACCAGTTTTTGCACTTCCTCCGGCAGATGCAGGCTGACGGTGATGTGCTCCTGCAGATCCATCGCTACCTGAAAGGCGCGCTGCAGGCGCTTTTGTTCGAGGTTGTTGGCATGCGGCAGGAAATTGAGCTGTTGGTATAAAAGGCTGATCAGATCCATCACCTTTTGTTGGCGTACCAGCAGCGGCGGCAGCGCGGTTTGCGGATCGGTGTGCTGGGTCAGCAACGAGTATTTGGCTTCGAAATAGTCCGCCAGCTCCAGATAGAGCTGGCTGAGCGTCTCGCGCATTGGCTGTTCTTTCCACAGCTTGAACCAGAACCAGGTGAATAAGCCGTACCAGACGGTGCCGATCGCGTACAGCAGCGGCGCCTGCCAGAGGGGTACCGTGCCGGCCGTGCTGAGGGCGAAAATGGCGGCCACCAGCGCCGCCGGCAACAGCCGGGCGTGCAGCGGGCTGATTTCGCCGGTGACGCCGAGCAGCAGCGCCAGGCCCAGCATCAGCGCCGGCAGCGGCACGTGCCACAGCAGTGCCTGTTGCAGCAGCACGCTGCTGAAGGCGAACAGCGAGCCGCCGACGATCAGCCGTTTAAAGAAGCGCTTATGCGGCGTGTCCAGACCGGCGATATTGCAGCAGGCGGGCACCAGAGAGAACATCAGGCCGAGCTGCAGCTGGCCAATTAATAAGCCGAACAGCACCGGCAGGCACAACACCAGCGTTTGTCGCAGTGCGTAGTTGATTTCCGGGTGGTAGATCAGGCGGCGCCACATGGCAGAGAGCAGATAAAAAAACGGCGCAGACTGCGCCGTTTCTTCGGGGATTAACGGGTGCCGTAGACGACAATGGTTTTGCCGTGGGCGGAAATCAGGTTTTGATCTTCCAGCATTTTCAGAATACGGCCAACGGTTTCACGCGAGCAGCCGACGATCTGGCCGATCTCCTGACGGGTGATCTTGATCTGCATGCCGTCCGGGTGAGTCATGGCGTCAGGTTGCTTCGCCAGATTCAGCAGGGTTTGCGCGATGCGGCCGGTCACGTCCAGGAAGGCGAGGTTGCCCACTTTTTCGGAGGTGACCTGCAGGCGGCTCGCCATTTGGGCGGACAGACGCATCAGGATGTCCGGGTTCACCTGGATCAGCTGGCGGAATTTCTTGTAGGAAATTTCGGCCACTTCACAGGCGGTTTTCGCGCGAACCCAGGCGCTGCGCTCCTGGCCTTCTTCGAACAATCCGAGCTCGCCGATGAAATCCCCCTGGTTGAGGTAGGACAGGATCATCTCTTTACCTTCTTCATCCTTGATCAGCACCGCGACGGAGCCTTTCACGATGTAGTAAAGCGTTTCGGCCTTTTCACCTTGGTGAATCAGCGTACTCTTCGATGGATATTTGTGGATATGGCAATGAGACAGGAACCATTCGAGAGTAGGGTCTGTTTGCGGTTTGCCGAGAACCATTCGCTGTTATCCTCTGTTGTTATCGCTGCCTTGTGTCACAGGGGTCAGAGTTCCCTGTAAAACCCGCCTGTAGCCGCAGTCATGAGCGAGGGCTACCGGCAAGTTTTGAGGCGTGTCATAAAAATACGCTGTCGCTCTAGCATATTAACTTGCCGTAAGCGCTGCAAGCTACATTCTGTTAACATACCGGTAAAGGAGCCTTTCTCTGGGCGTTTCCCTGAAATTCAGTGTCCCGGAAAGATTTATTGCGGCTCTGTTTGTAGCACAGAGTAAGGCGGGTGTCTCGTGTTGTCTCGCTTCAGCATGATTAGCATCAGGTTACGTTGCCTGTTTCTATGCGAAAGCGTACTCTGATTTTAAGAAATCAACCGGAGTGACCAGAATGCAGGCAAGAGTTAAGTGGGTGGAAGGGTTAACGTTTTTGGGTGAATCGGCCTCCGGCCACCAGGTGCTGATGGACGGCAATGCCGGTGATAAAGCGCCCAGCCCGATGGAGATGGTGCTGATGTCGGTGGGTGGCTGCAGCGCGATCGACGTGGTATCCATTCTGCAAAAGGGGCGCAACGACGTGCGCGACTGCGAGGTGAAGCTGACCTCCGAGCGCCGCGAAGAAGCCCCGCGGTTGTTCACCCATATCAACCTGCACTTCATCGTGACCGGCCAGGATCTGACCGACAAGATCGTCGAACGTGCGGTGAACCTGTCGGCGGAGAAATACTGTTCGGTGGCGCTGATGCTCAACAAGGCCGCCACGGTAACCCACAGCTTCGAGATCCGCCAACCGGCGTAATTGAGGCGGAGCGCGGCCGGCGCCGCGCTCAACGCATTTATTCGATCTTCTTGCCTTCCAGCAACCGTTGCACCAGCGGCGCCATGATCAGCTCCATCGCCAGCCCCATTTTGCCGCCCGGCACCACTAACGTATTGATGTGCGAGATAAACGATCCCTGCAGCATCGCCAGCAAGTAGGGGAAGTCGATCTGGTCCAGGCCGCGGAAGTGGATCACCACGAAGCTTTCATCCAGTGAGGGAATGGCCTTGGCGGCGAACGGGTTGGAGGTGTCCACCGTCGGCACGCGCTGGAAGTTGATGTGGGTGCGCGAGAATTGCGGCGTAATGTAGTTGATGTAGTCTTCCATCGAGCGCACCACCGAATCCATCACCGCTTCGCGGGAATGGCCGCGTTCGCCGGTATCGCGGATCAGCTTCTGGATCCATTCCAGGTTGACGATCGGCACCACGCCGACCAGCAGATCGACGTGTTTGGCCACGTCATGGTGCTCGGTGACCACGCCGCCGTGCAGCCCCTCGTAGAACAGCACGTCGGTCGGCGCCGGCAGCGGCTCCCACGGGGTGAAGGTGCCCGGCACCTGATTGTAGGGCACCGCTTCGTCGTAGGTGTGCAGATACTTGCGCGAACGGCCGGTGCCGTTTTTGCCGTAGTCGATAAAGCTCTGCTGCAGCAGGCCGAAGTCGTTGGCCTCGGGGCCGAAATAGCTGATGTGTCTGCCCAGATCGCGCGCCTTGCGGATCGCCGCGTCCATTTCCGGCCGGGTATAGCGGTGGAAGCTGTCGCCCTCCAGTTCGGCGGCGCGGATATTGAGCTGCTGGAAGATTTTACGGAACGCCACGCTGGTGGTGGTGGTGCCGGCGCCGCTGGAACCGGTCACCGCGATAACGGGATGTTTGGCAGACATGATGGTTGTCACTCCGTGTTGAATGCGCCGGCGTCAGGGGATTATTGTGGCTCTTGTTGACGCTCTCTATGTCAGGAAAAAATGGTGCGCGCTGGTTTGCAATGTCCCATTGTTACCTGATTTTTTCCGTCAGTCATAGAACCGGGCGCCACTAAATTTCTTCCTGCCCGGCGCGGAATTGGCCGCGCGGCATGATGTTGACGCTCTCATGCAGTTCCGACCACACCAGCACCACTTCGCCGTTTTTCAGCTGGCGGCGCACGTCCTCCACCTTCTGCTCCAGCGAGCGTTCGTGTTCGCCGTAATCGGTGCCTTCGCGCAGCACAAAGGATTCGATCAGGCTGTTCAGGGTGTCGGTTGCCAGTTCTTGCCAGGGAATAATCACGTCGGAATGTCCAGATAAGGGGAAAGCCAGGCCGGAATGCGATGCTCCAGCCACATGTGCGGTTTTTTCAGCGTGCCGCCGACGAAGCCGACGTGGCCGCCGAACTCAGTCAGCTGATATTCGATATTGCGCGGCAGGCCGGCGACGTCGGGGATCACCTCAGGGGTCATGAAAGGGTCGTCCTTCGCATGGATGATCAGCAGCGGCGTCTGGATAGACGGCAACAGCGGCAGGGCGCTGCAGCGGCGATAATAGTCGGTGGCGTCGCTGAAGCCGTGAATGCGCGAGGTGATGGCGTCGTCGAATTCGCGGATGCGTCGCAACCCGTTCAGCTGTGACAGTTTGAGCGGCAGAGTGTCCGGGTAGTGCAACAGCTTGCGGGTGGCGTTTTGTTTCAGCTGCCCCAGCAGGTAGCGCTGATAAACGCGGGAGAAGCCTTGCTCCATGCGGTAGGCGCAGGGTTCCAGCATCAGCGGCGCCGAGACTACCACCGCCGCCTGCAGCAGGCTGTCGGCGCCTTGTTGCGCCAGATAGCAGGCCAGCATGTTGCCGCCGAGCGAAACGCCTACCGCCGCGGTCGGCACCTCGCCGTAGCTATCGCGCAGCCAGCGCAGAAAGAAGCGCGCGTCTTCGGTTTCACCGGAGTGGTAGATACGCTGCTTGCGGTTGGGCACGCCGCTGCAGCCGCGAAAGTGCATCACCACACCGAGCCAGCCGCGCTCGCGCCAGGCGTTGAGCAGGCCATGCGCGTAGGGGCTGTAGAAGCTGCCTTCCAGGCCATGAAACAGCACCGCGCGCGGCTTGTCGCGCGCCTGCGCCGGATCCTCGCTCCAGGCGAGATCGACGAAATCGCCGTCGGGCAATTCCAGCCGTTGCCAATGCGGTTTCAATAACACGCGGCGGCGCACCAGCCGCGGCAACAGCGTTTGCAGGTGCGGGTTACTGGCCCCTGTCAGAGGGCGAAAGGTGTTAGGCATAGGCTGAGTAAAATGTTGTGGGCGGCTATTGTGAGATCCCTAGCGCACTGTTAGCTTCAATACCAAGAATTATCAATGATACTGCAAAAAAGCGCCTTGGGTGAGGAGCACCCGTGCCATGGAACCGAGTTTATTCCTTTCGATGCTGGGCTTCCTGTGGGTCGCCGCCATCACGCCTGGCCCCAATAATCTGCTGCTGACCACCTCCGGCGCTAACTTCGGCTTTATGCGATCGCTGTGGCTGATGGTCGGCATCATGCTCGGCATGCAAAGCATCTTGCTGCTGGTGGCGTTCGGCGTCGGCAGCCTGATCCTGGTCTACCCGTCGCTGCACCTGATCCTGAAAATCCTCGGCAGCCTGTACCTGCTGTGGCTGGCGTGGAAAGTCGCCACAGCCGCCTATGAAAAGCTGGAAACCGACGTGGCGCCACCGCAGCCGGTGCGGTTGTATCAGGGCTGGCTGCTGCAGTTCCTCAACCCGAAAGCCTGGCTGATGGCGCTTGGGGCGGTGGCGAGCTTCAGCCTGGCGGGCGATAAGTACAACGGTTCCATTGCGGCGATCGCGCTGGGCATTGTGGTGGTGAACATCGTCGCCGGCATTATCTGGCTGGCGTTCGGCACCCTGATTGGCCGCCTGCTGCGCAGTAAAAAGGCCTGGGTTATCTTCAACGTTTCCATGGGGTTGTTGACTGCAGCCTGTGTGTTACTGATCTGGCATTAAGGAGTGAACGATGGCGGAAAACTATTATCACGTGGTTGCCTTTACCGGCGAAGGGTTGCGCGGCAACCCGGCCGGGGTCTGCCTGCTGACGCAGCCGCTGCCGGCGGAGCGGCTGCAGGCGATCGCTAACGAGATCGGCCTGTCGGAAACCAGCTTTGTCTGGGATGACGGTGACATGACCGCCATCCGCTGGTTTACCCCGGAACGCGAGGTCGATCTTTGCGGCCACGGCACCCTGGCGGCGGCGCATGTGATGTTCAGCGCGGTTAACCCGGCGCTGAAGGATATTCGCTTCAGATCGGCCGGCGGCGAGCTGTTCGTCAAGCGCGATGAGCGGGACGGGGAGCAGCTGGTGCTTGATTTCCCCGCCAGGCCGCCGCAGAAAGTCGCCGAACCGGCGGGCCTTGCGGCGCTGCTGGGCGTGCAGCCGCAGGAAGTGTGGCAGGCGAAAGCGCTGCTGGTGGTGCTTGAAAACGAGGCGCAGGTGCGCGCGCTGCGGCCGGACATCCCGGCGCTGATCGCATTGGCCGGCCGCGCGGTGATCGTCACCGCGCCGGGTGACACCGTGGACTTCGTTTCGCGCTATTTCACGCTCGACGGCGGTGAAGACCCGGTCACCGGCTCCGCGCACTGCACGCTGATGCCTTACTGGGCGGCGCGTCTCGGCCGCCATCGGTTGCACGCCCGGCAGATTTCGGCGCGTGGCGGCGAGCTGTTCTGCGAACTGCAAGGGGACCGCACGCTGCTGGGCGGCTACGCTCATGTGTTCTTGCACGGGACGATCGCGCTGTGATCCGCTTTAATATTACCTAAGGTAATAAAGAAGACTTTTTTATTCTTTTATCGCCCGTCATCGCTCAGATAAAACTGTCAGCAACTGAACAGATTTTTATCAACGGAGCGGAACATGGCGGGCAAACTCTTTTCTTTACGCAACGCGGCGCTGCTGGCGTTGTCGCTCAGCGCGGCCAGCGCCTACGCGGTGGACGTGACCGTGGCGTACCAGACGTCGGCGGAGCCGGCCAAGGTGGCGCAGGCGGAAAACAGCTTCGCCAAACAGTCCGGCGCGACCGTCGACTGGCGTAAGTTCGACAGCGGTTCCAGCGTGCTGCGCGCGCTGGCCTCCGGCGATGTGCAGATCGGCAATATCGGCTCCAGCCCGCTGGCGGTGGCCGCCAGCCAAAAACTCCCCATCGAAGTGTTCCTCATCGCCTCGCAGCTCGGCAGCTCCGAAGCGCTGGTGGTGAAAAATGACATCAAAAGCCCGCAGGATCTGATCGGCAAACGCATTGCGGTGCCGTTTATTTCCACCACCCATTACAGCCTGCTGGCCTCGCTCAAACATTGGGGCATCAAGCCTGAACAGGTGAAGATCCTCAATCTGCAGCCGCCGGCCATCGCCGCCGCCTGGCAGCGCGGCGACATCGACGGCGCTTACGTCTGGGCGCCGGTGGTCAACGAACTGGCCAAACAGGGCAAGGTGCTGACCGACTCCGCGCAGGTGGGCGAATGGGGTTCACCGACGCTGGACGTGTGGGTGGTGCGCAAAGACTTCGCAGAGAAACATCCCGACGTAGTAACCGCCTTTGCCGCCAGCGCCCTGCAGGCGCAAAAGGCCTACCTGGCGGCACCGGAACAGTGGCTTAAAGATCCGAGCCATCTCAGCACGCTGGCGCGCCTGAGCGGCGTGCCGGAAGCGCAGGTGCCGGAACTGGTGAAGGGGAACCGTTATCTGCCGGTGGCCGATCAGGTCGCCCAACTCGGCCAGCCGGTGGACAAGGCAATCCGCGATACCGCCGAATTCCTCAAGCAGCAGGGCAAGATCCCGCAGGTCGACAGCGACTACAGCGCTTACGTCACCGACCGTTTTGTGAAACAGGTGCAGGCTGCGCCGCAGTCGTAAGGAAGCAGGATGCTAAACGTCAGCCATCTTTCAGCAGAGTATCAGGGGCGGCCCGCGCTGCGTGACGTGTCGTTCCAGATCGCCGCCGGGCAACTGGTGGTGGTGCTCGGCCCATCGGGCTGCGGCAAAACCACGCTGCTGAACTTAATCGCCGGGTTTATCGAGCCTTCAGCTGGCAGCATCACGCTGGATGAAACGTCCGTTCATGGCCCAAGCGCCGAACGGGGCGTGGTGTTCCAGCATGAGGGTTTACTGCCGTGGCGTAACGTGGTGGACAACGTCGAGTTCGGCCTGCAGCTGGCCGGCGTCGGCAAGGCGCAGCGCCGCCAGGTGGCGGAGCAGATGTTGCAGCGCGTCGGTCTGGCTGGTTACGAGCGGCATTTCATCTGGCAGCTTTCCGGCGGCATGCGCCAACGCGTCGGCATCGCCCGCGCTCTGGCCGCCGATCCGCGTCTGCTGTTGCTGGATGAACCGTTCGGCGCGCTGGACGCGTTCACGCGCGAGCAGATGCAGGAGCTGCTGCTGACCATCTGGCGAGATACCGGCAAACAGGTGCTGCTGATCACCCACGATATCGAAGAGGCGGTGTTCCTCGCCAGTGAACTGTTACTGCTGTCGCCGGGGCCGGGGCAGGTGGTGGAGCGGCTGTCGCTGAACTTCGGCCAGCGCTATGCCGACGGCGAAGCCTGCCGTGCCATCAAGTCCGATCCTGAATTTATCGCTCAGCGCGAATACGTGCTGGGCAAAGTTTTCCAACAGCGCGAGGCCTTGCTATGAGCCTGCATTCCACTCTGAAGGCCGCGGCGCAGCCGCAGGGCAAAGCGGCGCGCCGTTTCAGCGTGCCGCGCAACGTTTGGTTGAGCGGCGCCACGCTGTTGACGGTGTTGATCGTCTGGTGGGGCGTGACGGCGCTGCAGCTGATCAGCCCGCTGTTTTTGCCGGCGCCGCAGCAGGTGCTGCACCAGTTGATCACCATCGCCAGCCCGCAAGGCTTTATGGACGCCACGCTATGGCAGCATCTGGCGGCCAGCCTGGGGCGTATTTTGGTGGCGCTGCTGGCGGCGGTGATCGTCGGCATTCCGGTGGGCATCGCCATGGGGCTGAACGACACGGTGCGCGGCATCCTCGATCCGCTGATTGAGATCTATCGTCCGGTGCCGCCGCTGGCCTATCTGCCGCTGATGGTGATTTGGTTCGGCATCGGCGAGACCTCGAAAATCTTGCTGATTTATCTGGCGATCTTCGCGCCGGTGACGCTCTCCGCCGTGGCCGGCGTGCGCAGCGTGGCGCAGGTACGAGTGCGCGCTGCCCGCGCGTTGGGCGCCACGCGTTGGCAGGTGCTGCGTTTCGTGGTGCTGCCGAGCGCGCTGCCGGAGATCCTGACCGGCATTCGCATCGGGCTGGGCGTCGGCTGGTCGACGCTGGTGGCCGCCGAACTGATCGCCGCCACGCGCGGCCTGGGATTTATGGTGCAATCCGCCGGTGAGTTTTTGGCGACCGACGTGGTGTTGGCCGGCATCGGCGTGATTGCGGTGATTGCATTTGGGTTGGAGCTGGGGCTGCGCGCCCTGCAGCGCCGATTGACCCCGTGGCATGGAGTACAGCAATGAACGAACGTCTGAATATCACCCCGCTGGGGCCTTACATCGGGGCGCTGGTGGAAAACGTCGAATTGGCCCGGCCGTTGGGCGACGGCCAGTTTGAACAGCTTTATCATGCGTTGCTCAAGCATCAGGTGCTGTTCTTCCGCAACCAGCCGATCACGCCGCTGCAGCAGCGCGATCTGGCCGGGCGCTTCGGCGATCTGCATATCCATCCGGTCTATCCGCACGCCACCGACGTGGAAGAGATCATCGTGCTCGATACTCACGACGACAATCCGCCGGACAACGACAACTGGCACACCGACGTGACCTTTATCGAGAACCCGCCGCTGGGCGCGATCCTGGCGGCCAAGACCTTGCCTGCCACCGGCGGCGATACGCTGTGGGCCAGCGGCATCGCGGCCTACGAAGCGCTGTCGGCGCCGTTCAGAACGCTGCTCGCGGGGTTGCGCGCAGAGCATGACTTCACCAAGTCGTTCCCGGAGCACAAGCATCGCGGTAGCGAAGAAGAACACCAGCGCTGGCAACTGGCGGTGCAGAAAAACCCGCCGCTGCTGCATCCGGTGGTGCGCACTCACCCGGTCAGCGGCCGACAGGCGCTGTTCGTCAATGAAGGGTTCACCACGCGGATCGTGGATGTGGCGCCGAAGGAGAGCGATGCTTTACTGAATTTCCTGTTCGCTCACATCACTAAGCCGGAGTTTCAGGTGCGCTGGCGCTGGCAGGAAAATGACGTGGCGATCTGGGATAACCGCGTGACGCAGCACTACGCCAACGCGGATTATCTGCCGCAGCGGCGCATCATGCACCGCGCGACCATTCTGGGGGATAAACCTTTTTACAAGGCCTGAGGCTTAGGCTTCGAACGCCTGCGTTAACTGCTCCAGCTGTTCCTGCGCATCCAGCCAGGTCATTTCCGTTTCTTCCAGCGCGGATTTGGCCTGGCTTTGCTTTTGCAGGCAGTCGGTCAACTCGGCCTTGCGGCTGATGTCGTACAGCGCGGGATCCGCCAGCTGTTCCTCCACCGCCGCCAGTTCGGCGCCCAGTTTTTCCATCTGCTGTTCCAGCTTGGCGATCTGCTTGCGCAGCGGTTGGGTTTGCGTACGGAACTCCGCCTCGCGGCGTTTTTGATCCTTGCGCGCCTGCGCGCTGTTGCCGCCGCTCTCTTTTTCCGGCGCGTCCTGCTGGCTTTCCTGGCGCTGCAGGTCGACAAGCCACTGCTGATAATCGTCGAGATCGCCCTCGAAAGGCTCGACCTGGCCATCGTGCACCAGGTACAGATCGTCGGTGGTGGAGCGCAGCAGGTGACGGTCGTGGGATACCACCACCAACGCGCCTTCGAAATCGATCAGCGCCTCGGTCAGCGCCTGACGCATGTCGAGATCCAGGTGGTTGGTCGGTTCATCGAGCAGCAGCAGGTTCGGGCGCTGCCAGACGATCAGCGCCAGCACCAGCCGCGCCTTCTCGCCGCCGGAGAAACGCTCGGTCATTTCGCTGACCTTGTCGCCCTGGAAGCCGAAACCGCCCAGATAGTCGCGCAGCTGCTGTTCCAGCACCCTTGGGGCGATGCGGCTCAGGTGCTGCAGCGGCGATTCGTCGGCGCGCAAAAATTCCAGCTGATGCTGGGCGAAGTAACCCAGCTTGATGCCTTTCGCCAGGCCGATCTCGCCGCTCAGCGGCTCCAGGGTGCCGGCCAGCAGTTTGATCAGCGTCGATTTCCCGGCGCCGTTGCGGCCGAGCAGGCCAATGCGCGAGCCGGGCACCAGGTTCAGCTTGATTGACTTCAGGATCACTTTATCGCCATACCCGGCGCTGACTTTTTCCATGCGTAGCAGCGGGTTAGGCAGGCTTTCCGGCGGGCGGAAGCTGAAGGTGAACGGGTTGTCGACGTGCGCCGGGGCTATCAGCTCCATGCGCTCCAGCATCTTGATGCGGCTCTGCGCCTGTTTGGCCTTGGTGGCCTGCGCGCGGAAACGGTCGATATAGCTTTGCAGATGCGCCACTTTCTCTTGCTGGTGCTGATACAGCGACTGCTGCTGCGCCAGCTTGGTGGCGCGTTGGCGTTCGAACGACGAGTAGTTGCCGGTGTACTCGTTCATCGTCTGCTGTTCGATATGCAGGATCTTGTCGACGATCGGATCGAGGAAGTCGCGGTCGTGCGAGATCAGCACCAGCGTGCCGGGATAGCTTTTCAGCCAGCGCTCCAGCCAGATCACCGCATCGAGATCCAGGTGGTTGGTCGGTTCGTCGAGCAGCAGCAGATCGGAACGGCACACCAGCGCCTGCGCCAGGTTGAGGCGCATGCGCCAGCCGCCGGAAAAGTCGCGCACCGGGCTTTGCAGCTGTTCGTTGGAGAAGCCGAGGCCGTGCAGCAGGCTGGCGGCGCGGGAACGGATGGTCCAGGCGTCGATGGCGTCCAGCTTGCCGTGCAGGGTGGCGATGGCGTGGCCGTCGTTGCGATCGTTGGCCGCCTGCAACTCGGCTTCAAGCTGGCGAAACTCGCGGTCGCCGTCGATAACATACTCGATCGCCGGCACGTCCAGCGCCGGCGTCTCCTGGTTGACCCAGGCCAGCGCCCAGTTGCCGGGGAAGGTGAAACTGCCGCCGTCCGCCGCGATCTCGCCCTTCAGCAGCGACAGCAGCGTGGATTTGCCGCAGCCGTTTTTGCCCACCAGGCCGACCTTCTGACCGGGATTAACCGTCGCCGTGGCGTTGTCCAGCAGGACGCGAATGCCGCGTCGGATTTGTAGCGAGGAGAATACAATCATAAAGCGCCGTATGTTCAGAGTATGTTAAATTATCATTAAGGTAACAGAACGCGCACCGCGCGCTGTTTTTGTCTTTGCGATGCATGGTAACGGAAAACCGCTACCCTGACGACGCTTTGGAGGGGAATGATGTCGCAGCCGCCCAAGGTCTTGCTGCTGTATGCCCATCCGGAATCCCATGACTCGGTGGCGAACCGGGTTTTGCTTCGACCGGCGCAGCAGTTGGAACATGTCACCGTGCACGATCTCTACGCGCACTATCCTGATTTTTTTATCGATATCCATCACGAACAACAGCTGCTGCGTGAGCATCAGGTCATCGTGTTTCAGCATCCTCTCTATACCTACAGCTGCCCGGCGCTGCTGAAGGAGTGGCTGGATCGCGTGCTGGCGCGCGGCTTCGCCAGCGGCGTGGGCGGCAATGCGCTGGCGGGCAAGTACTGGCGCTCGGTGATCACCACCGGCGAGCCGGAAGGCGCCTACCGTACCGGCGGTTATAACCACTATGCGATGGAAGATATCCTGCGGCCGTTCGAGCTGACCGCCGGGATGTGCCATATGCACTGGTTGACGCCGTTCGTGGTGTATTGGGCGCGGCGGCAAAAGCCGGAGGTGCTGCGCAGCCATGCGGACGCCTACGGGGACTGGCTGAGCCACCCGCTGCCGCACGGAGGACGATGATCATGGAAGGATCGACCTTACTGACCGCCATTTTGCTGTTCCTGTTCGCCGCGGTGGTGACGGTGCCGATCGCCCGTCGTCTGGGGATTGGCGCGGTGCTGGGCTATCTGATCGCCGGTATCGCCATCGGCCCGTGGGGATTGGGCTTCATTCGCGACGTTGACGAGATCCTGCACTTCTCCGAACTGGGCGTGGTGTTCCTGATGTTCATCATCGGCCTGGAGCTGAATCCCAGCAAGCTGTGGGAGCTGCGGCGCTCGATCTTCGGCGCCGGCGCCGGCCAGGTGTTGATCACCGCGGCGGTGCTGGGCGCATTGCTGTACCTGACGCACTTCGCCTGGCAGGCGGCGGTGATCGGCGGTATCGGCCTGGCGATGTCTTCCACCGCCATGGCGCTGCAGCTGATGCGCGAAAAGGGCATGAATCGCAACGAAGGCGGGCAGCTGGGTTTCTCGGTGCTGCTGTTCCAGGATATGGCGGTGATCCCGGCGCTGGCGTTGATCCCCATTCTGGCCGGCGCCGGCGGCACCAGCGACGACTGGGCGAAGATCGCGCTCAAGGTGGCGGCGTTCGGCGGCATGCTGATCGGCGGCCGCTTCCTGCTGCGGCCGCTGTTCCGCTATATCGCCGCTTCCGGCGTGCGCGAGATCTTCACTGCCGCGGCGCTGTTGCTGGTGCTCGGCTCGGCGCTGTTTATGGAGACGCTTGGCCTGTCGATGGCGCTCGGCACCTTCATTGCCGGCGTGCTGCTGGCGGAGAGCGAATACCGCCACGAACTGGAGATCTCCATCGAGCCGTTTAAAGGGCTACTGCTGGGGCTGTTCTTTATCTCGGTGGGCATGGTGTTGAATATCGGCGTGCTCTACACCCATCTGGCCGAGGTGTTGATCGGCGTACTGGCGCTGGTGGCGGTGAAATCCGGCGTGCTCTACGGCGTGTCGCGCCTGTTCGGCCTGCGTAGTTCGGTGCGCCTGCAGTTTGCCGGCGTGCTCAGCCAGGGCGGTGAGTTTGCCTTCGTGCTGTTTTCTGCGGCGGGCGCGCAAAAGGTGCTGCAGCCGGATCAACTCTCTTTGCTGCTGGTGGTGGTGACGCTGTCGATGATGACCACACCGCTACTCATGCAGGCCATCGACCGCATTTTGGCGCGCCGCTATAACGCCAAAGGCGAAGACGAGGAGACGCCGTACGTAGAGGACGACGATCCTCAGGTGATCATCGTTGGCTTCGGGCGTTTCGGCCAGGTGATCGGCCGCCTGTTGATGGCCAACAAAATGCGCATTACCGTACTGGAACGCGACGTCAGCGCCGTCGGGGTGCTGCGGCGTTACGGATATCAGGTTTATTACGGCGACGCCACCGAGTTGGAGCTGCTGCGCGCGGCGGGCGCCGAAAAGGCCAAGTCGATCGTGATCACCTGCAATGAGCCGGAAGACACCATGGAGATCGTGCGGCTGTGCCAGCAGCACTTCCCGAATCTGAGTATTCTGGCGCGGGCACGCGGCCGCGTGGAGGCGCATGAGTTGCTGCAGGCGGGCGTGAAACAGTTCAGCCGCGAGACCTTCTCCAGCGCGCTGGAACTGGGGCGCAAGGCGTTGATGGAGTTGGGCATGCACCCGCATCAGGCCTTCCGCGCCCAGCAGCATTTTCGCCGCCTGGATATGCGCATGCTGCGTGAACTGATGCCGCCGCATCAGGGCGACGTGGCGCAAATTTCTCGCGTGAAAGAGGCGCGGCGCGAGCTGGAAGAGCTGTTCCATCGCGAAATGCAAAAAGAAAGTCGCCAGTTTGACGGCTGGGATGAATACGAATAAGCGGGAGCATAACGATGTCTGCAACACGTAAGAGATTTATCGCCGGAGCGGTGTGCCCGAGCTGTAGCGCCATGGATACGCTGGCGGTATGGCGGGAGGATCAGGTGGAAGTGGTGGAGTGCGTCAAGTGCGGCCATCACCAGCGCCAGACCGAACAACAGGTGGAAAAACACGTTCGACCGCAAGAGCAGGTGATCGGCATTTTTCAGCCGAAGTAGCGTTTTTTTATCCCGAAGGGTACAGCGAGGCAGATTTCCGTTACAATCTGTCCGGAAAAGGCGCGCATCCTGATAATGGTGCGCGTCCTAGTAGCCAACGGTAGGAGATATCATGAAAGTAGCAAAAGACTTGGTGGTCAGCCTGGCTTACCAAGTACGTACAGAAGACGGTGTTTTGGTTGATGAGTCTCCGGTGAGCGCACCGCTGGACTATCTGCACGGGCATGGTTCTCTGATCGCAGGTCTGGAAAAAGCGCTCGAAGGCCACGACGTTGGCGATCGTTTTGACGTTCACGTCGGCGCGAACGACGCGTACGGCAACTACGACGAAAACCTGGTGCAGCGCGTACCGAAAGACGTCTTCATGGGCGTTGACGAACTGCAGGTCGGCATGCGTTTCCTGGCTGACACCGATCAGGGCCCGGTACCGGTTGAAATCACCGAAGTTGACGGCGACCACGTGGTGGTTGACGGCAACCACATGCTGGCCGGCCAAAACCTGAACTTCAACGTGGAAGTTGTCGCGATCCGCGAAGCGACCGCAGAAGAACTGGCACACGGTCACGTACACGGCGAGCACGACCATCACCACGAACACGGTGAAGGCTGCTGCGGCGGTCACGGCCACAGCCACGATCACGACCATGGTCACGACCACGGTAAAGGCGGTTGCGGTAACGGCGGTTGCGGCTGCCACTAAGCAGAACGCGATCACGAGACAAGAGGGCGGCCATCGGCTGCCCTTTTTTATGCGCGGCGCACCGGGCGCCGAACGGCACAACAGGACATGCCATGGCCACCATGAAAGACGTTGCGCAGCGCGCCGGCGTTTCCACGGCCACCGTCAGCCGGGTGATCAATAATACCGCCTACGTTGAACCGGTGACCCGCGAACGCGTCGAGAAAGCGATGCGCGAGTTTAACTACCATCGCAACGCCGCCGCGCTGGCGCTGGCGAAAAGAAGCGGCAATATGCTGGGGTTGCTGACCGGTAACCTCGACGATCCGTTTTTTTCACGCCTGGCGCGGGGCGTGGAAGACATCACGCGACAGGCCGGCGTGCGTTTGATGTTGTGCAGCGGCGGGCATCAGGCCGAACTGGAAAAAAGCGGCCTCGACTTTCTCATTAATCAGGGATGCGAAGCCATCGTGGCGCACGTCACGCGCATGGGGGAGGAGGAGCTGCTGCGCTACGCCGCCCACACGCCCGCGCTGGTGCTGATCAACCGTTACCTGCCCGCCATCGCCAACCGTTGCATCTGGCTCGACAACGCCAATGCGGCGCAGACGGCGACCAAGCTGCTCATTCGTCAGGGGCATCGGAGAATCGCCTGCGTGACAACGGATCTGCCGATCGACGACCGCGCGCAGCGGTTAGCGGGTTACCGCCAGGCCATGGCCGCCGGCGGCATTGAGGTGCCCGGCAGCTGGATCATCAGCGTGCCCTTCAATGAAAGAGGGGGCGAACTGGCGGCCGAGCGCGTTCTGGCCAGCGACCAACGCTTCACCGCCGCAGTGACGTTCAACGACGTGATGGCCGCCGGCATGATGCGCACCTGCCACCAACGGCAAGTTCAGTTGCCTGAAGCGCTGTCAATCGTCGGTTTTGACGACATTGCCCTGGCGAAATATCTCCACCCCGCGTTGACCACCGTGCATTACCCCATCGAAAAAATGGCCCGCCGCGCCGCGCGTCTGGCGCTACAAATCCACAGCGGCAGCGACGTCGCGCCGCAGAACAACCGCTTTTCGGCCGAACTTATCCTGCGAGACTCCGTCGCCGATGGTGAGAGGACTGAGCAAAGCAAGCGCGGCGAATGAGAGGCGGCTCACATAACGCCATCTCATGAAACCGATTACATGGTCAGGGGCCTGCGCTCACATCCTCCGATTACCAAAGCCATTACGCTGTTGCAGTACCCCCCTCTTCAACAGGAGCCGTATATGGATAATAAGAAAACGCTCAACCTTGGGCTGGCGACGCTGCCGATTGTGGCCATGCTGTTGCTGCTCATCATCGGCTATGGCCAGTTTGGCCTGCGCATTGAACCACTGCTGCTGATGTCCGCCGCCATCGCCGCCGCGTTGGCCTGGTGGCAAGGCTACCGCTGGGATGACATCATCGGGGCCATCGTGGCCAAGCTGGCTAAGGCGATGCCGGTGATCTTGATCCTGATCTGCGTGGGCGGGCTGATCGGCACCTGGATGATCAGCGGCACAATCCCTTACATGGTGTATTGGGGGCTGAAGCTGATTAGCCCGCAATACATTCTGATCGCCGCGTTCTTCATCACCAGCGTGATCTCGGTGTGCACCGGTACCTCGTGGGGGGCGGCCGGCACCGTGGGCGTGGCGCTGATGGGCGTGGCCGCCGGTCTGGACGTGCCGCTGGCCGCCGCGGCCGGGGCGGTGGTGTCCGGCGCCTACTTCGGCGACAAAATTTCCCCGTTGTCCGATTCGACGAACTTCGCGGCTATCGTCGCGGATACCGATCTCTACAGCCATATCCAGCATCTGATGTACACGACGCTGCCGAGCTTCATCTTGGCCGCCGTGGTGTACCTGATCGCCGGCCACACCGGCGCGGTGGGCAGTGTGGCAACGCCGGAAAAAGTGACCGAAATCGTCAGCGCGCTTGAGGGGTTGTACCATTTCAATCTGCTGTTGATCCTGCCGCCGGTGCTGGTGCTGTGGGGCGCGGTGACCAAACGGCCGGTGATCCCCGTCATGCTGGCCGCCTGCGCGCTGGCGATCGCCATCGGCGTCGCGCTGCAGGGTTTTAGCCTGCAACAGGGGCTGAATGCGTTGATGGACGGTTTCAATCTGTCGATGTTCGCCAGCCAGGGCCATAACGTTGAAGGGATCGTCGCCGATGTGCCGCGCCTGCTGAACCGCGGCGGCATGTTCTCGATGATGAGTACGATCCTGCTGGTGTTCTGCGCCTTTTCCTTCGCCGGCGCCTTGACGCTGACCGGCGCGCTGACGGTGATCATCAGCCGGCTGCTGAAAGTGGTGCACACCACCGGTCAACTGATCGCCGCTACCGTTGCCACCACCATCCTGGTGACCGGCGCGACCAGCGACGGCAAGCTGGCGCTGCTGATCCCGGCGGAGCTGTTCAAAGGGGCCTATCGACGCATGGGGCTGGACAACAAAAACCTGTCGCGCACCGTCGAAGATGCGGGCACCGTCATCGAGCCGCTGATCCCGTGGACGGCCGCCGGTATTTACATGGCGACCACGCTGGGAGTGAGCACGCTCGATCTGCTGCCGTGGGCGATCCAATGTTATGTCGCAGTGGTGTTCGCCCTGATTTATGGCTTCACCGGCTTCGGTATCGCCAAACTCCAACCTCAGAACGACTTGCAGCGTAAGGAAGCCTGACATGACGAGTCATTTCAACGCCATCATCGATCGCCACAATACCGGCTCCGTGAAGTGGGACTTCATCGACCGCTATCTGCAACTGGACGGCAGCGAATTGTTGCCGATGTGGGTGTCCGATTTCGACTTTCCATGCCCGCCGGAGGTGCAACAGGCGCTGCATCAGCGGGTGGACCACGGCGTCTTTGGCTACAGCGAACGCGACGACGCCTACTACCAGGCGGCGATCGACTGGTTTGCCAAGCGGCACGACTTGCCGCTGCGGCGCGAGTGGTTCACGTCGATTGAAGGGGTGGTGCCGGGGTTGGCGATGCTGATCCAACTGCTCAGCAAGCCGGGGGACGGCGTGGTGGTGCAGGGGCCGTACTATGGCTCGTTCGCCAAGATAGTCACCATGAACGGCAGAGAGGTGATTGAAAATCCGCTGCTGGAAACCCCGCAGGGATACCGGATCGATTTCGACCAGCTGGCCGCCTGCCTGGCGCAGCGCAAACCGCCGCTGTTGTTGCTGTGCAATCCGCACAATCCGACTGGCCGTTGCTGGCGCCGCGAGGAACTGGAGCGGCTCATGGCGATCTGCCACGCCCACGATGTCACGGTGATCTCCGATGAAATTTGGGCCGATCTGCTGCTGCCCGGCGAGACGTTTACATCGGTGTTGCATCTGGACGAGGAATATCGCGAGCGGGTGATTGCGGCGACGTCCGCCAGCAAAACCTTCGGACTCTCTTCGCTGCGCATTTCGAATTTTCTGATCCCCAATGCCCGGCTGCGGCAGGCGTTTGTCGATCGGCTGAACGCCCACGGGCTGGATGTATTCAACGCGCTGTCGATGACGGCGGCGACCGCGGCCTATCAACGGGGCGCTGCCTGGCTTGATGAGCTGCTCGACTACCTGGCGGAGAATCGGCGCTGGTTTGAGCAGGCGCTGGCGGCCGCCGCGCCCTGGTGCACGATGACCCAGGCTGAAGGGACTTATCTCGCCTGGCTGGATTGCCGCTCGCTGGGTTTGAACGATGCTGACTTACAGCAGGCGCTGGTGGCGGTGGCGAAGCTGGCGCCGTCGATGGGCAGCGGTTTCGGCCCGCAGGGGAGCGGTTTTATCCGCATCAACCTGGGGTGCCCGCGCCGCTATCTCGAGCGTGCCGTCGACGGGTTGGCACGCCTGAAATAACCGCGCAGCGGGCCCTCAATAGTGCGGCGGAGGGGTTTCTTCCGATTGCGAGGCGATCATTGAGGTTTGGGTCGAGCGCAGCTTGTCGGTCAACATGCGCAGGTGTTCGCGCATCTTCAGCATTTCCATCTGATGCTGGATGACGGTCTGGTTGAGCTCTTCGATGGTGAGCTCTTGGAAGGCCTGGCGGCTCTCCAGTTCTTCAAGCCGCTGTAGCAGGCGTTGAATGTCGGCGTTGTGCATGAGGCTACCTCTGACGCGATAAAATCCTGATTCGGCGTTATGGTAACAGCTGACGCCGGGTTTGCTCGCGCTATTTCTCCTGGCGGCGCGCAACGTTGCGATCGGCAGTGTAAAGTGCTGAAAAGTTGCACGCCCGATACGCCGTTTTTTGCTAACCTCGCCGAATATTCTGCAAGAAAAATCTGATTTATCATGCGAGTAGCACACAGGGGGAAACTTCTTGGCAAAGCGGGAGTCACACTTTGACTCGATTGGTTACCTGTGCGACTGTTTTGTTTTGTTTCAGGCAGCTATAGTAGCCCGGTTATCTTACCTAATGATTGTTTGGGGCATTGCTTCAGACACTGGAGAAATGGATGAAATCTTTGTTTAAAGTCACGCTTCTGGCAACCACCATGGCTTTTGCTCTGAATGCGACCCAGGTCATGGCAGCCGATGCCGCCAAACCGGCAGAAGCCGCTAAACCAGCGGACGCGGCGGCAGCACCGAGCACCGGCAAGTTCAAAAACGACGACGAGCAAGCCGCTTACGCACTGGGCGCCTCTCTCGGCCGTTACATGGACAACTCTCTGAAAGAGCAAGAGAAGCTGGGCATCAAGCTGGACAAAGATCAGCTGATCGCCGGCGTTCAGGACGCGTTCGCCAACAAGAGCAAGCTGAACGACGCCGACATCGAGAAGACCCTTCAGGGCTTCGAAGCGCGCGTGAAGGCTTCCGCTCAGGCGAAGATGGAACAGGACGCCAAGGACAACGAAACCAAAGGCGCTAAGTACCGCGACAGCTTCGCGAAAGAAAAAGGCGTGAAGAAAACCGAATCCGGCCTGCTGTACCAGGTAGAGAAACCGGGCGCGGGTGAAGCACCGAAAGACAGCGACACCGTGGTAGTAAACTACAAAGGCACCCTGACCGACGGTACTGAGTTCGATAACTCCTACACCCGCGGCGAGCCGCTGTCGTTCCGTCTGGATGGCGTGATCCCGGGCTGGACCGAAGGCCTGAAGCACATCAAGAAAGGCGGCAAAATCAAGCTGGTGATCCCGCCGGCATTGGCCTACGGCAAAACCGGCGTTCCGGGCATCCCGGCTAACTCCACGCTGGTGTTCGACGTTGAGCTGCTGGACGTGAAAGCGGCGCCGAAAGCCGACGCTAAAGCCGAAAAATCGGCTGACGCGAAAGCAGACGCTAAAGCGAAATAATCTCGTCGCTCTGTTTGCCACCGCCGCGGATGCCCTCCGCGGCGGTTTTCATTTCGACCGCCGCCGCTTCTCTCTCCATTGAACGCTTGACGCCTGCCGGGCATCGGGCTTAACGTCAATACCACGCGCAAACGCAAGGACTTTGCTCCGGCCGCTTTGCTAGACTAATAATTCTGACTTATCAGTCATGCGTCTGCCCCTTAGGGCGTGTACCTAAAATTGTTCCCGGCCGCCTCGCCCGCGGATGTCATCGTGCCGTTTATGCTGCTCTCAGCCAGCCGCGCTGCGGCGTGCCGACGACGGCAGCGATCCGGTTCGAGCGGTTTTAGCTGCGCCCCCTGGCACAGGCGATCTATGAGGGTGGTATCTTCGATGTCGAATTCGCTTTTATCCAGCGAAGCCAGCGAACTTGATTTGCTGAATGAACGTCCGTTTACTCAAACGGATCATGAAATCCTGAAATCCTATGAAGCGGTGGTCGATGGGCTGGCGATGTTGATCGGCGGCCACTGTGAGATCGTATTGCACGCGCTGGAAGATCTGAACAGCTCAGCGGTGCGCATCGCCAATGGGGAACATACCGGGCGTAAAATCGGTTCGCCGATCACCGACCTGGCGCTGCGCATGCTGCACGACATGGCCGGCGACGACAGCAGCGTGTCGAAAGCCTACTTCACCCGCGCCAAGAGCGGCGTGCTGATGAAGTCGGTGACCATCGCCATTCGCAATCGCGAACAGCGGGTAATCGGCTTGTTGTGCATCAACATGAACCTCGATGTGCCGTTCTCGCAGATCATGCAGACCTTTATGCCGCCGGCCACGCAGGACGTGCCGTCGTCGGTGAATTTCGCGTCTTCAGTCGACGATCTGGTGGCGCAGACGCTGGAGTTCACCATCGAAGAGGTGAATGCCGATCGCTCGGTATCCAATAACGCCAAGAACCGCCAGGTAGTGCTAAACCTCTATGAGAAAGGCATCTTCGACATCAAGGATGCGATCAATCAGGTGGCGGATCGCCTGAATATCTCCAAACACACCGTGTATTTGTACATTCGCCAGTTCAAGAGCGGCGATCTGTTGGGAAACGACCGTTGATGCTCGATTATTGTCTGTTGGTCACCGGCCCGGCTTACGGCACGCAGCAGGCCAGCAGCGCCTATCAGTTCGCTCAGGCCCTGCTGGCGAAAGGGCACCGGCTTTCCAGCGTCTTTTTCTACCGTGAAGGGGTGTTGAACGCCAACCAGCTGACCGCGCCCGCCAGCGATGAGTTCGACCTGGTGCGCGGTTGGACGCAGCTGGCTCAGCAACACGGCGTGGCGCTCAACGTCTGCGTGGCCGCCGCGTTGCGCCGCGGCGTCGCCGACGAGCAGGAGGCGGCGCAGCAGGGGCTGGCAAGCGCCAACCTGCAGCCCGGTTTTACCCTGAGCGGGCTGGGTTCCCTGGCCGAAGCGTCGCTAAGTTGCGACCGTCTGGTGCAGTTCTGAGGATAGGATGAAACGAGTCGCTTTTGTTTTCACCCATGGGCCGCACGGCGGCGCCAGCGGCAGGGAAGGGCTGGATGCGCTGCTCGCCACGTCGGCGCTCAGTGAAGATGTGGGGGTGTTTTTTGTCGGCGATGGCGTATTGCAGCTGTTGCCGGGCCAACAGCCGGAAAAGATTTTGGCGCGCAATTACATTGCCACCTTTGGCGTGCTGCCGCTGTATGACGTGGAGCGGTGCTATCTGTGCCAGGCTTCACTGCAGGAACGCGGACTGAGCCAGGTGACCGATTGGGTGCTGGACGCCGAGGTGCTGGCGCCGGACGAACTGCGCCGCGAACTGGCCGGCTACGACGCCGTGATGACGTTTTAGGATCCTCTGATGCTGTATACCCTGAGCCATTCGCCAAACCAATGTGACCTGCCTGCGCTGCTGCGCCTGACGGCGCAGGGCGACGCGCTGTTGCTGCTGCAGGACGGCGTGCTGGCAGGCCTTGCCGGCAGCGCTCATCTTGAATTGCTGCTCGCCGCCCCCATATCCCTTTATGCGCTGCAGGACGACCTGGAAGCCCGGGGATTGGTTGGTCATTTTTCGCACAAAATCACTGTCGTCGGCTATAATCACTTCGTTGAATTAACCGAACAACACCGCAGCCAAATGGCCTGGTGATGAGAGTGATGTTGTATATTTCTTGACACCCATACTGGTCAGCCATAAAATTCTGCGTCCTCGTACTTTGCCAGTAGTGCATACGAGGGGATTTATCACATGTTTACGAAGCTAGTACGAAGCAAAAACCAGGAGCTTTTTTAATGGCAACAATTAACCAGCTGGTTCGCAAACCACGCTCTGTGAAGGCTGCTAAAAGCAACGTTCCAGCGCTGGAAGCCTGCCCGCAGAAACGTGGCGTATGCACCCGCGTATATACCACTACCCCGAAAAAACCAAACTCCGCACTGCGTAAAGTTTGCCGTGTGCGTTTGACCAACGGTTTCGAAGTGACTTCCTACATCGGTGGCGAAGGCCACAACCTGCAGGAACACTCCGTAATCCTGATCCGTGGCGGTCGTGTAAAAGACTTGCCAGGTGTGCGTTACCACACCGTCCGTGGTGCACTTGACTGCTCCGGTGTTAAAGACCGTAAGCAAGCTCGTTCCAAGTACGGCGTGAAGAAGCCAAAGGCTTAATGGTTCTCCGTTAAGTAAGGCCAAACGTTTTAACTTTAATGTCAAAATAAACTCGTAGAGTTTTGGACAATCCTGAATTAACAACGGAGTATTTCCATGCCACGTCGTCGCGTAATCGGCCAACGTAAAATCCTGCCAGATCCTAAGTTCGGATCTGAGCTGCTGGCCAAATTTGTAAATATCCTGATGGTAGACGGTAAAAAATCTACTGCAGAAGCAATCGTCTATACCGCGCTGGAGACCCTGGCTCAGCGTTCTGGTAAAGATCACCTGGAAGCTTTCGAAGTCGCTCTCGACAACGTTCGCCCGACTGTAGAAGTTAAGTCGCGTCGCGTTGGCGGTTCTACTTATCAGGTACCAGTTGAAGTCCGCCCGGTTCGTCGTAATGCTCTGGCAATGCGTTGGATCGTTGATGCTGCACGTAAACGCGGTGATAAATCCATGGCTCTGCGCCTGGCGAACGAGCTGTCTGACGCAGCAGAGAACAAAGGTTCTGCTGTTAAGAAGCGTGAAGACGTTCACCGTATGGCCGAAGCCAACAAGGCGTTCGCCCACTACCGCTGGTAATCATCCGGCTGTAGTCATGCTAACCAAGCGGGCGCGTCAAATCGGCCCGCTTGGGTTAACTGAACTTGAACGCCCTAGGAATAGAGGAATCAAATGGCTCGTACAACACCCATTGCACGCTACCGTAACATCGGTATCAGTGCTCACATCGACGCCGGTAAAACCACCACTACCGAACGTATTCTGTTCTACACCGGTGTAAACCACAAAATCGGTGAAGTTCATGACGGCGCTGCCACCATGGACTGGATGGAACAGGAGCAGGAGCGTGGTATTACCATCACTTCTGCAGCGACTACTGCCTTCTGGTCTGGTATGGCCAAGCAGTTCGAACCGCATCGCGTAAACATCATCGACACCCCAGGGCACGTTGACTTCACCATCGAAGTAGAACGTTCCATGCGTGTGCTGGATGGCGCGGTAATGGTTTACTGTGCTGTTGGTGGTGTTCAGCCACAGTCTGAAACCGTATGGCGTCAGGCTAACAAATACAAAGTGCCACGTATCGCGTTCGTTAACAAAATGGACCGTATGGGCGCTAACTTCCTGAAAGTTGTAGGCCAGATCAAAACTCGTCTGGGCGCCAACCCTGTTCCTCTGCAGCTGGCTATCGGCGCAGAAGACAAATTCACCGGCGTTATCGACCTGGTGAAGATGAAGGCGATCAACTGGAACGAAGAAGACGCAGGCGTAACCTTCGAATACGAAGACGTGCCGGCTGACATGATGGATCTGGCTGAAGAATGGCGCCAGAACCTGATCGAGTCCGCTGCGGAAGCTTCCGAAGAGCTGATGGAAAAATACCTGGGCGGCGAAGAGCTGACCGAGGAAGAAATCAAATCCGCTCTGCGTCAGCGCGTGCTGAACAACGAAATCATCCTGGTTACCTGTGGTTCTGCGTTCAAGAACAAAGGCGTACAGGCGATGCTGGATGCGGTAATCGAATACCTGCCGGCACCAACTGACGTTCCTGCGATCAACGGTATCCTGGACGATGGCAAAGATACTCCGGCTGAGCGTCACGCAAGTGATGACGAGCCGTTCTCTGCGCTGGCGTTCAAAATCGCTACCGACCCGTTCGTGGGTAACCTGACCTTCTTCCGCGTGTACTCCGGCGTTGTTAACTCCGGCGACACCGTGCTGAACTCCGTTAAGGCTGCGCGCGAGCGTTTCGGCCGTATCGTTCAGATGCACGCTAACAAGCGTGAAGAGATCAAAGAAGTTCGCGCAGGCGACATCGCCGCTGCGATCGGTCTGAAAGACGTGACCACCGGGGACACCCTGTGTGATCCAGACTCTCCAATCATCCTGGAGCGTATGGAATTCCCTGAGCCGGTAATCTCTATCGCCGTTGAACCAAAAACCAAAGCTGACCAAGAAAAAATGGGTCTGGCTCTGGGCCGTCTGGCTAAAGAAGACCCGTCATTCCGCGTATGGACTGACGAAGAGTCTAACCAGACCATCATCGCCGGTATGGGTGAACTGCACCTCGACATCATCGTTGACCGCATGAAGCGTGAATTCAACGTTGAAGCTAACGTGGGCAAACCTCAGGTAGCTTACCGCGAAGCGATTCGCGCGAAGATTACCGATGTTGAAGGTAAGCACGCCAAGCAGTCTGGTGGTCGCGGTCAGTACGGTCACGTTGTGATCGACATGTACCCACTGGAGCCGGGCTCTAACCCGAAAGGTTACGAGTTCATCAACGACATCAAAGGTGGTGTAATTCCTGGCGAATACATCCCTGCCGTTGATAAAGGCATCCAGGAGCAGCTGAAGTCTGGTCCGTTGGCTGGTTACCCGGTAGTAGACATGGGTATTCGTCTGCACTTCGGTTCTTACCACGACGTTGACTCCTCTGAACTGGCGTTTAAACTGGCCGCGTCTATCGCCTTTAAAGAAGGCTTTAAGAAAGCGAAACCAGTTCTGCTTGAGCCTATCATGAAGGTTGAAGTTGAGACTCCAGAAGAGAACACCGGTGACGTTATCGGTGACTTGAGCCGTCGTCGCGGCATGCTGCGTGGTCAGGAATCTGAAGTGACTGGCGTTAAGATCCACGCTGAAGTACCGTTGTCCGAAATGTTCGGCTACGCAACTCAGCTGCGTTCTCTGACTAAAGGTCGCGCATCATACACCATGGAATTCCTGAAGTATGATGATGCACCGAACAACGTCGCTCAGGCCGTAATCGAAGCCCGTGGCAAATAAGCCGCAGGGTTAAAACCAAAGTCCCGTGCTCTCTCCAGAAGGGGAGAGCGCTATAGTAAGGAATATAGCCGTGTCTAAAGAAAAATTTGAACGTACAAAACCGCACGTTAACGTTGGTACTATCGGCCACGTTGACCACGGTAAAACTACCCTGACTGCAGCGATCACCACCGTACTGGCTAAAACCTACGGCGGTTCTGCACGTGCTTTCGACCAGATCGATAACGCGCCAGAAGAAAAAGCTCGTGGTATCACCATCAACACCTCCCACGTTGAGTATGACACCCCGACTCGTCACTACGCGCACGTTGACTGCCCAGGGCACGCCGACTACGTGAAAAACATGATCACCGGTGCTGCTCAGATGGACGGCGCGATCCTGGTAGTAGCTGCGACTGACGGCCCAATGCCTCAGACTCGTGAGCACATCCTGCTGGGTCGTCAGGTTGGCGTTCCTTTCATCATCGTATTCATGAACAAATGCGACATGGTTGATGATGAAGAGCTGCTGGAACTGGTAGAAATGGAAGTTCGCGAACTGCTGTCCGCTTACGACTTCCCAGGCGACGACCTGCCAGTAATCCGCGGTTCCGCGCTGAAAGCGCTGGAAGGCGAAGCTGAGTGGGAAGCGAAAATCATCGAACTGGCCGAAGCCCTGGACAGCTACATCCCAGAGCCAGAGCGTGCAATCGACAAGCCGTTCCTGCTGCCAATCGAAGACGTATTCTCCATCTCCGGTCGTGGTACCGTTGTTACCGGTCGTGTTGAGCGCGGTATCATCAAAGTTGGCGAAGAAGTTGAAATCGTTGGTATCAAAGACACCGTTAAGTCTACCTGTACTGGCGTTGAAATGTTCCGCAAACTGCTGGACGAAGGCCGTGCTGGTGAGAACGTAGGTGTTCTGCTGCGTGGTATCAAACGTGAAGAAATCGAACGTGGTCAGGTACTGGCTAAGCCAGGCTCCATCAAGCCGCACACCCAGTTCGAATCTGAAGTGTACATCCTGAGCAAAGATGAAGGTGGTCGTCACACGCCATTCTTCAAAGGCTACCGTCCACAGTTCTACTTCCGTACTACTGACGTGACCGGTACCATCGAACTGCCAGAAGGCGTAGAGATGGTAATGCCAGGCGACAACGTGAACATGAAAGTTACTCTGATTCACCCAATCGCGATGGACGACGGTCTGCGTTTCGCAATCCGTGAAGGCGGCCGTACTGTAGGCGCTGGTGTTGTTGCTAAAGTTATCGCTTAATCGCGAATAATTTTTCGACACAAAAAAGGGCACTTCGGTGCCCTTTTTTTATGCAATTTGTATAAATCTTAATTGAAATAAAAACCATTCCTATTTAGACTCAATGCATTGGTTAAGAAGTGAGTCTCTCTATGTATGTATGTCTGTGTAATGCGGTGACTGACAAAGCGATCCGTAATGCGGTGCGTCAGCACAACCCCCATACCATGAAGCAGCTGCGTGAACTTGTGCCGATTGGTACCGATTGTGGAAAGTGCATTCGTCAGGCAAGACAGATTATGGTGGAGGAACGCGGAACTATCATCCCAATGCATGAAGTTGCCTAACAAAGGGTAAGGTTATTTTTGACTCTTGGCTTACAGGTTCTACACTTTTAGAACTAGCCAGGAGGAGTTACCTATGAAAGGCGATAAAAAGATCATTGCTCACCTCAACAAGCTGCTCGGCAACGAGCTGGTTGCCATCAATCAATATTTCCTGCACGCCCGCATGTTCAAGAATTGGGGCTTAATGCGCCTCAACGATAAGGAATACCACGAGTCGATCGACGAAATGAAACATGCCGATCGCTACATCGAGCGTATCCTGTTCCTGGAAGGAATACCTAATCTGCAGGACCTCGGTAAGCTGAACATCGGCGAAGACATTGAAGAGATGCTGCGTTCCGATCTGGCGCTGGAATTGGCGGGCGCCAAGAATCTGCGCGAAGGTATCGCCTACGCCGACTCGATTCACGATTATGTCAGCCGTGATTTGATGATCGACATTCTGGCCGATGAAGAAGAGCATATCGACTGGCTGGAAACCGAGCTGGATCTGATTGCTCGCCTCGGTATTCAAAACTATGCCCAGGCCCAGATTTTAGAACGCAAAGAGTAAGCCTGCCTTCCGTTCGTCATCGCCTCTCCTGCCGGCGACCGTTTTTACGGCGGGGCAGGGGAGCTGCCCGCTAAGCATAATTCATACCTTGATCGCCACCTTCATCCCGTGATCGTCGCTGAACGTGCAAAAATGACGATTTCCTGAGCATATTTCCAACTGCGGCTTGCTTCCTGGGCCATTTTGCGTATAATGCGCGGGCTTACCTAATCTTGGTAAGCCTGATTTTAGCGAATCAGTCGATTGGCAGGCCTTTTTTGCCTTTCGAACAATACTCCCGATATGGGGGTTATATGTTGACGATTACACTCCCCCATCAATCGAAATGGGTGTGAGGAGTAATTATTTACGTTTATAAATAATTGGAGCTCTGGTCTCATGCAGAACCAAAGAATCCGTATCCGCCTGAAAGCGTTTGATCATCGTCTGATCGATCAATCAACCGCGGAAATCGTCGAGACTGCAAAGCGCACTGGTGCGCAAGTCCGTGGTCCGATCCCGCTGCCAACTCGCAAAGAGCGCTTTACCGTTCTGATCTCTCCGCACGTCAACAAAGACGCGCGCGATCAGTACGAGATTCGCACTCACAAGCGTCTGGTTGACATCGTTGAGCCAACCGAGAAAACCGTTGATGCTCTGATGCGTCTGGATCTGGCTGCCGGTGTAGACGTGCAGATCAGCCTGGGTTAATCAGGTCATTGAGCGATTGAGAGGTTGAAACAATGATTGGTTTAGTCGGTAAAAAAGTGGGTATGACCCGTATCTTCACTGAAGATGGCGTTTCTATCCCAGTAACCGTAATTGAAATTGAAGCGAACCGCGTGACTCAGGTTAAAAGCCTGGACACCGACGGTTACCGTGCCGTTCAGGTTACCACTGGTAGCAAAAAAGCTAACCGTGTAACCAAGCCGGAAGCGGGCCATTTCGCTAAAGCTGGCGTTGAAGCTGGCCGTGGTCTGTGGGAATTCCGCCTGGAAGAAGGTCAAGAATTCGCTGCAGGTCAGGAAATTAGCGTAGAAATCTTCGCTGACGTTAAAAAAGTCGATGTTACCGGTACTTCTAAAGGTAAAGGTTTTGCTGGCACTGTTAAGCGCTGGAACTTCCGTACCCAAGACGCTACCCACGGTAACTCCTTGTCTCACCGCGTTCCGGGTTCTATCGGTCAGAACCAGACTCCGGGCAAAGTGTTCAAAGGCAAGAAAATGGCTGGCCACCTGGGTGATGAGCGCGTAACCGTTCAAAGCCTGGACGTAGTACGTGTTGACGCTGAGCGCAACCTGCTGCTGGTTAAGGGTGCTGTACCGGGCGCAACCGGTGGCAACCTGATCGTTAAACCAGCTGTGAAGGCGTAAGGGGATAGCAATGGAATTAGTATTGAAAGACGCGCAAAGCGCGCTGACTGTTTCCGAAACTACCTTCGGTCGTGATTTCAACGAAGCGCTGGTACACCAGGTTGTTGTTGCTTATGCAGCAGGTGCCCGTCAAGGTACTCGTGCTCAGAAGACCCGTGCTGAAGTAACTGGTTCCGGCAAAAAGCCATGGCGTCAGAAAGGCACCGGCCGTGCGCGTTCAGGTTCTGTAAAGAGCCCGATCTGGCGTTCAGGCGGCGTGACCTTTGCTGCTAAGCCACAGGACCACAGTCAGAAAGTAAACAAAAAGATGTACCGCGGCGCGCTGAAAAGCATCCTGTCCGAACTGGTACGTCAAGATCGTCTGATCGTTGTCGAGAAGTTCTCTGTAGAAGCGCCTAAAACTAAGCTGCTGGCACAGAAACTGAAAGATATGGCTCTGGAAGACGTGCTGATCGTGACCGGTGAACTGGATGAGAATCTGTTCCTGGCAGCTCGCAACCTGTACAAGGTTGACGTGCGCGATGTAGCAGGTATCGATCCGGTTAGCCTGATCGCCTTCGACAAAGTGGTTATGACTGCTGATGCTGTGAAGCAAGTTGAGGAGATGCTGGCATGATCCGTGAAGAACGTTTGCTGAAAGTGCTGCGTGCACCGCACGTATCTGAAAAAGCATCCGCTGCGATGGAAAAAAGCAACACCATCGTTCTCAAAGTTGCCAAAGACGCGACCAAAGCAGAAATCAAAGCTGCAGTGCAGAAACTGTTTGAAGTCGAAGTCAAAGACGTGAACACCCTGGTAGTTAAAGGGAAAGTGAAGCGTCACGGTCAGCGTGTTGGTCGTCGTAGCGACTGGAAAAAAGCTTACGTCACCCTGAAAGAAGGCCAGAATCTGGACTTCATCGGCGGCGCAGAGTAAGTCGGAGGAGTAAGAACAATGGCAATTGTTAAATGTAAACCTACATCTCCGGGTCGTCGCCACGTTGTTAAAGTGGTTAACCCTGAGCTGCACAAGGGTAAACCTTATGCCCCGCTGCTGGAAAAACTGAGCAAAAGCGGTGGTCGTAACAACAATGGCCGTATCACCACCCGTCATATCGGTGGTGGCCACAAGCAACATTATCGTCTGGTTGACTTCAAGCGCAACAAAGACGGTATCCCTGCTGTGGTTGAGCGTCTGGAGTACGATCCGAACCGTTCCGCGAACATCGCGCTGGTTCTGTACAAAGACGGCGAACGCCGTTACATCCTGGCGCCGAAAGGCCTGAAAGCTGGTGACCAGATTCAATCTGGCGTTGATGCTGCAATCAAAGCGGGTAACACCCTGCCGATGCGCAACATTCCAGTTGGTTCAACGGTTCACAACGTAGAAATGAAACCAGGTAAAGGCGGCCAGATGGCTCGCTCCGCTGGCGCCTACGTTCAGATCGTTGCTCGTGATGGTTCCTACGTAACTCTGCGTCTGCGCTCCGGCGAAATGCGTAAAGTTCCAGCTGATTGCCGCGCCACCCTGGGTGAAGTCGGTAACGCTGAACACATGCTTCGCGTTCTGGGTAAAGCAGGTGCTGCACGTTGGCGTGGTGTTCGTCCTACCGTTCGCGGTACGGCGATGAACCCGGTAGATCACCCGCACGGTGGTGGTGAAGGTCGTAACTTTGGTAAGCACCCGGTAACTCCGTGGGGCGTTCAGACCAAAGGTAAGAAGACCCGTAGCAACAAGCGTACTGATAAGTTCATCGTACGTCGCCGTAGCAAAAAATAATTAGAGGATAAGCCATGCCACGTTCTCTCAAGAAAGGTCCTTTTATTGACCTGCACTTGCTGAAGAAGGTAGAGAAAGCGGTGGAAAGCGGTGACAAGAAGCCTTTGCGCACTTGGTCCCGTCGTTCAACGATCTTTCCTAACATGATCGGTTTGACCATCGCTGTCCATAATGGTCGTCAGCACGTACCAGTGTTCGTTTCCGATGAAATGGTCGGTCACAAACTGGGTGAATTCGCGCCGACTCGTACTTATCGCGGCCATGCGGCTGATAAAAAAGCTAAAAAGCGCTAAGGTAGGAGGAAGAGATGGAAACTATCGCTAAACATCGCCACGCTCGTTCTTCTGCTCAGAAGGTTCGCCTTGTTGCTGACCTGATTCGCGGTAAGAAAGTGTCGCAAGCTCTGGAAACTCTGACCTACACCAACAAGAAAGCTGCTGGTCTGGTTAAGAAAGTGCTGGAGTCTGCCATTGCTAACGCAGAACACAACGATGGCGCTGACATCGATGATCTGAAAGTTACGAAAATCTTCGTAGACGAAGGCCCAAGCATGAAGCGCATTATGCCGCGTGCAAAAGGTCGTGCAGATCGCATCCTGAAGCGCACCAGCCACATTACTGTGGTTGTGTCCGATCGCTGAGACTCTGGAGACTAGCAATGGGTCAGAAAGTACATCCTAATGGTATTCGCCTGGGTATTGTCAAACCTTGGAACTCTACTTGGTATGCGAATACCAAAGAATTCGCTGACAACCTGGACAGCGACTTTAAAGTTCGTCAATTCCTGACTAAGGAACTGTCGAAAGCTTCCGTTTCTCGCATCGTTATCGAGCGTCCTGCGAAGAGCATCCGTGTGACCATTCACACTGCTCGCCCAGGCATCGTTATCGGCAAGAAAGGTGAAGACGTCGAAAAACTGCGCAAGGTCGTAGCGGACATCGCTGGCGTTCCTGCACAGATCAACATCGCCGAAGTCCGTAAACCGGAACTCGACGCTAAATTGGTTGCTGACAGCATCACTTCTCAGCTGGAACGTCGCGTTATGTTCCGTCGTGCTATGAAGCGTGCAGTACAGAACGCAATGCGTCTTGGCGCTAAAGGTATCAAAGTTGAAGTAAGCGGCCGTCTTGGCGGCGCTGAAATCGCACGTACCGAATGGTACCGCGAAGGTCGTGTTCCATTGCACACTCTGCGTGCGGACATCGACTACAACACATCTGAAGCGCACACCACTTATGGTGTAATCGGCGTTAAGGTATGGATCTTCAAAGGTGAGATCCTGGGTGGTATGGCTGCAGTTGAACAACCGGAACCGGCTGCTCAACCTAAAAAGCAGCAGCGTAAAGGCCGCAAGTAAGGAGAGTCGCTGATGTTACAACCAAAGCGTACAAAATTCCGTAAGGTGCACAAGGGCCGCAACCGTGGTCTGGCGCAAGGTACGGATGTTAGCTTCGGCACTTTCGGTCTGAAAGCTGTTGGCCGTGGCCGTCTGACTGCTCGTCAAATCGAAGCAGCTCGTCGTGCAATGACTCGTGCAGTTAAGCGTCAAGGCAAGATCTGGATCCGTGTATTCCCGGACAAACCGATCACCGAGAAGCCGCTGGAAGTGCGTATGGGTAAAGGTAAGGGTAACGTGGAGTATTGGGTTGCCCTGATCCAGCCTGGTAAGGTCCTGTACGAAATGGACGGCGTGCCAGAAGAGGTTGCCCGCGAGGCATTCAAACTGGCAGCAGCGAAACTGCCGATCAAAACCACCTTTGTAACTAAGACGGTGATGTAATGAAAGCACAAGAGCTGCGTGAAAAAAGCGTTGAAGAGCTGAATGCCGAGCTGCTCAACCTGCTGCGTGAGCAATTCAACTTGCGCATGCAGGCGGCCAGTGGCCAGCTGCAACAAACTCACCTGTTGAAACAAGTGCGTCGTGACGTCGCACGCGTTAAGACTTTACTGACTCAAAAGGCGGGTGTGTAAATGACTGAAGTTATCCGTACCCTGCAGGGTCGTGTTGTTAGCGATAAAATGGAGAAATCCATCGTTGTTGCTATCGAGCGTACTGTGAAGCACCCAATCTACGGGAAATTCATCAAACGTACGACCAAGCTGCACGTACATGACGAGAACAACGAATGTGGTACCGGCGACGTGGTGGAAATCCGCGAATGCCGCCCACTGTCCAAGACCAAGTCCTGGACGTTGGTTCGCGTTGTAGAGAAAGCGATTCTGTAATAGAGTAGCTGGCTCTCACTTAATAAACGGCTCAGAAAATGAGCCGTTTATTTTTTCTACCCATACCAAGTAAGCGGTGTTATAATGCTGCGCCCTCGGTTATGGGGCTTTTCAACGGCCTAATTTTTACTTGGGTCTTTAAAGTAGTAGTTGACATTAGCGGAGCACTAAAATGATCCAAGAACAGACTATGCTGAACGTCGCCGACAACTCCGGTGCACGTCGCGTAATGTGTATCAAGGTTCTAGGTGGCTCGCACCGTCGCTACGCAGGCGTCGGCGACATCATCAAAATTACCATCAAGGAAGCAATTCCTCGCGGTAAGGTGAAGAAAGGCGATGTTCTGAAGGCGGTAGTGGTGCGCACCAAGAAGGGTGTACGTCGCCCGGACGGTTCTGTCATTCGCTTCGATGGCAATGCATGCGTTATTTTGAACAATAACAGCGAGCAGCCAATCGGTACGCGTATTTTTGGGCCGGTAACTCGTGAACTGCGTAATGAGAAGTTCATGAAAATTATCTCTCTGGCACCAGAAGTACTCTAAGGAGCGAACATGGCAGCGAAGATCCGTCGTGATGACGAAGTTATCGTGATTACCGGGAAAGACAAAGGTAAGCGCGGTAAAGTAAAAAATGTCCTGTCTGCTGGCAAGGTCATTGTTGAAGGCATCAACCTGGTTAAGAAACACCAGAAGCCGGTTCCGGCTCTGAACCAACCAGGCGGCATTGTTGAGAAAGAAGCTGCAATTCAGGTTTCTAACATTGCTATCTTCAACGCGGCTACCGGCAAGGCTGACCGTGTAGGCTTTAGATTCGAAGACGGCAAAAAAGTCCGTTTCTTCAAGTCTAACAGCGAAACTATCAAGTAATTTGGAGTAATACGATGGCGAAACTGCATGATTACTACAAAGACGAGGTAGTCAAACAACTGATGTCTCAGTTTGATTACAACTCTGTCATGCAAGTCCCTCGGGTCGAGAAGATCACCCTGAACATGGGTGTTGGTGAAGCGATTGCTGACAAGAAACTGCTGGATAACGCCGCAGCGGACCTGGCAGCCATCTCCGGTCAAAAACCGTTGATCACCAAAGCCCGCAAATCTGTTGCAGGCTTCAAAATCCGTCAGGGCTATCCGATCGGCTGTAAAGTAACTCTGCGTGGCGAACGCATGTGGGAGTTCTTTGAGCGTCTGATCTCCATTGCTGTTCCACGTATCCGTGACTTCCGTGGCCTGTCCGCCAAGTCATTCGATGGCCGTGGCAACTACAGCATGGGCGTGCGTGAGCAAATCATCTTCCCAGAAATCGACTACGACAAAGTCGATCGCGTTCGTGGTTTGGATATTACCATTACCACTACTGCGAAATCTGATGATGAAGGCCGCGCGCTGCTGGCTGCTTTTAACTTCCCGTTCCGCAAGTAAGGCAGGGTTACTGATGGCTAAGCAATCAATGAAAGCACGCGAAGTCAAGCGCGTGAAATTAGCTGACAAGTTCTTTGCAAAACGCGCTGAACTGAAAGCTATTATCTCTGATGTGAACGCATCCGATGAAGATCGTTGGAATGCCGTTCTCAAGCTGCAAACTCTGCCGCGTGATTCCAGCCCGTCTCGTCAGCGTAAACGCTGCCGCCAAACTGGCCGTCCACATGGTTATGTGGGCAAATTCGGGTTGAGCCGTATTAAGCTTCGTGAAGCCGCTATGCGCGGTGAAGTACCAGGCTTGAAAAAGGCTAGCTGGTAATTACCAATTGAATCACGGGAGTAAAGACAGATGAGCATGCAAGATCCGATCGCGGATATGCTGACCCGTATCCGTAACGGTCAAGCCGCGAACAAAGTTGCGGTCACCATGCCTTCCTCCAAGCTGAAAGTGGCAATTGCCAACGTGCTGAAGGAAGAAGGTTTTATTGAAGATTTCAAAATCGAAGGCGACGCCAAGCCTGTTCTGGAACTGGTACTGAAGTACTTCCAGGGCAAAGCTGTGGTAGAAAGCATTCAACGTATCAGCCGTCCAGGTCTGCGCATCTACAAGAAAAAAGATGAGCTGCCAAAAGTTATGGCCGGTTTGGGTATCGCTGTTGTTTCTACCTCTAAAGGTGTTATGACCGATCGTGCAGCTCGCCAGGCTGGTCTTGGTGGCGAGATTATCTGCTACGTAGCTTAATTCGGGAGGAAAGAATGTCTCGTGTTGCAAAAGCACCCGTCGTCATTCCTGCCGGCGTAGAGGTAAAACTCAACGGTCAGGTTATTTCGATTAAGGGTAAAAACGGCGAGTTGACTCGTACTATCCACGACGCCGTTGAAGTGAAGCAAGAAGCTAACGCACTGACTTTCGCTCCGCGCGAAGGTTTTGCTAACGCATGGGCCCAAGCGGGTACCACGCGCGCTCTGCTGAACGCAATGGTTGTTGGTGTTACCGAAGGCTTCACCAAGAAGCTTCAACTGGTAGGTGTTGGTTATCGTGCTGCCGTTAAAGGCAACGTGGTGAATTTGGCCCTGGGCTTCTCTCACCCTATCGATCACCAGCTGCCGGCAGGTATCACTGCTGAATGCCCAAGCCAAACTGAAATCGTGCTGAAAGGCGCTGATAAGCAGGTAATTGGCCAGGTAGCAGCAGATCTGCGCGCTTACCGTCGTCCTGAGCCTTACAAAGGCAAGGGTGTTCGTTACGCCGACGAAGTCGTGCGTACCAAAGAGGCTAAGAAGAAGTAAGGTAACACTATGGATAAGAAATCTGCTCGTATCCGTCGTGCGACCCGCGCACGCCGCAAGCTCCAAGAGCTGGGTGCAACCCGCCTGGTGGTACATCGTACCCCGCGTCACATTTACGCACAGGTGATTGCTCCAAACGGTTCTGAAGTACTGGTAGCCGCTTCTACTTTAGAAAAAGCTATCGCGGAGCAACTGAAGTATTCCGGTAACAAAGACGCAGCAGCAGCCGTAGGTAAAGCTCTGGCTGAGCGCGCGTTGGAAAAAGGGATTGCGAAAGTATCCTTTGACCGTTCCGGTTTCCAATATCATGGTCGAGTCCAGGCACTGGCAGATGCTGCCCGTGAAGCTGGCCTTCAGTTCTAAGGAAGAGGTTTAAGATGGCTCACATCGAAAAACAAGCTGGCGAACTGCAGGAAAAGCTGATCGCGGTAAACCGCGTATCTAAAACCGTAAAAGGTGGCCGTATTTTCAGCTTTACCGCACTGACTGTAGTTGGTGATGGTAACGGTCGCGTTGGTTTTGGCTACGGCAAAGCACGCGAAGTTCCAGCAGCGATCCAGAAAGCGATGGAAAAAGCCCGTCGCAACATGATGAACGTCGCGCTGAACAGCGGCACCCTGCAGCACCCTGTTAAGGGCGCTCACACGGGTTCTCGCGTGTTCATGCAGCCTGCTCATGAAGGTACCGGTATCATCGCGGGCGGTGCAATGCGCGCCGTTCTCGAAGTTGCTGGGGTGCACAACGTATTGGCTAAAGCTTATGGTTCCACCAACCCGATCAACGTGGTTCGTGCAACTATCGACGCTCTGGCGAATATGAAGTCTCCTGAAATGGTCGCTGCTAAGCGTGGTAAATCCGTTGCCGACATTCTGGGGTAATTGACCATGGCTAAGACTATTAAAGTTACACAAACTCGCAGCTCAATTGGCCGTCTGCCGAAGCATAAAGCTACTCTGCTCGGTCTGGGTCTGCGTCGTATTGGTCACACCGTAGAGCGCGAGGATACTCCTGCTGTTCGCGGTATGGTCAACCTGGTTTCCTACATGGTTAAAGTTGAGGAGTAACAGATGCGTTTAAATACTCTGTCTCCGGCTGAAGGTGCCAAGCATGCGCCTAAGCGTGTAGGTCGTGGTATTGGTTCTGGCCTGGGTAAAACCGGCGGCCGTGGTCACAAAGGTCAGAAGTCTCGTTCTGGCGGTGGCGTACGTCGTGGTTTCGAAGGTGGTCAGATGCCTCTGTACCGTCGTCTGCCGAAATTCGGCTTCACTTCACGCAAAGCGATGATCACGGCAGAAGTTCGTCTGTCTGAACTGGCTCTGGTTGAAGGCGATGTTATCGACCTGAACGCGCTGAAAGCCGCTAACGTAGTTGGTGTCCAGATCGAATTCGCGAAAGTTGTACTTTCTGGCGAAGTCGCTCGTCCGGTAACCCTGCGTGGTCTGCGTGTCACCAAAGGCGCTCGTGCTGCTATCGAGGCTGCTGGCGGTAAAATTGAGGAATAAGTAGCAGATGGCTAAGCAACCAGGATTAGATTTTCAAAGTGCTAAAGGCGGGCTCGGCGAGCTGAAGCGCAGACTTTTGTTTGTCATCGGCGCGCTGATTGTCTTCCGCATCGGCTCTTTCATTCCGATTCCTGGTATCGATGCCACTGTGCTTGCCAAATTGCTTGAGCAGCAGAGAGGCACTATCATTGAAATGTTTAACATGTTCTCTGGTGGTGCCCTCAGCCGTGCTTCTATCTTTGCTCTGGGGATCATGCCGTATATCTCGGCGTCGATCATTATCCAGCTGCTGACGGTGGTTCATCCAGCGTTGGCGGAAATCAAGAAAGAAGGGGAGGCTGGCCGTCGCAAGATTAGCCAGTACACCCGCTACGGTACGCTGGTATTGGCCATATTCCAGTCGATCGGTATTGCTACCGGTCTGCCGAATATGCCTGGTATGCAGGGCCTGGTGTTAAACCCAGGCTTTGCATTCTACTTTACTGCGGTTGTGAGCCTGGTAACCGGGACAATGTTCCTGATGTGGCTGGGTGAGCAGATTACTGAGCGCGGTATCGGCAACGGTATCTCGATCATTATCTTCGCGGGTATTGTAGCGGGGCTCCCGCCGGCAGTGGCCCATACTATTGAGCAAGCGCGGCAAGGCGACCTGCACTTCCTCCTGCTGCTGTTGGTTGCAGTATTGGTGTTTGCAGTAACCTTCTTCGTTGTTTTCATCGAGCGTGGTCAACGTCGTATCGTCGTTAACTATGCGAAGCGTCAACAAGGTCGTCGTGTTTATGCAGCACAGAGTACACACTTACCGTTGAAAGTGAACATGGCGGGTGTTATCCCGGCGATTTTCGCTTCCAGCATTATTCTGTTCCCGGCCACGATTGCATCATGGTTTGGGGGCGGTACCGGTTGGAACTGGCTGACTACGATTTCGCTGTATTTGCAGCCCGGGCAACCGCTTTATGTGTTACTCTATGCGTCTGCAATCATCTTCTTCTGTTTCTTCTACACGGCGTTGGTTTTCAACCCGCGTGAGACAGCAGATAACCTGAAGAAGTCCGGTGCCTTCGTACCAGGAATTCGTCCGGGAGAGCAAACGGCGAAGTATATCGATAAAGTAATGACGCGTTTAACCCTGGTGGGCGCGATGTACATTACTTTCATCTGCCTGATCCCGGAGTTCATGCGTGATGCAATGAAAGTACCATTCTACTTTGGTGGTACCTCGCTACTGATCGTGGTTGTCGTCATCATGGACTTTATGGCTCAAGTGCAAACTCTGATGATGTCAAGTCAGTACGAGTCTGCATTGAAGAAAGCAAATCTGAAAGGCTATAACCGCTAGTCAGATTCGTTTGAGAAGTTACGGAGAGTAAAAATGAAAGTTCGTGCTTCCGTCAAGAAATTATGTCGTAACTGCAAAATCGTTAAGCGTAACGGTGTCGTTCGTGTGATTTGCAGCGCCGAGCCGAAGCATAAACAGCGTCAAGGCTGATTATCTCGCATATTTTTCTTGCAAAGTTGGGTTGAGCTGGCTAGATTAGCCAGCCAATCTTTTGTATGTCGCACTGCAACATTATTTGAGTATCCTGAAAACGGGCTTTTCAGAATGGTGTTGCTGTATAAAATAGTAGGAGTGCATAGTGGCCCGTATAGCAGGCATTAACATTCCTGATCATAAACATACCGTTATCGCCTTAACGTCGATCTTCGGTATCGGTAAAACCCGTTCACAGGCTATCTGTGCATCTACGGGTATTGCTGAAAATGTTAAGATCAGTGAGCTGTCTGAAGAGCAAATCGAAAAGCTTCGTGATGCAGTTGCCAAATACACCGTTGAGGGTGATTTGCGTCGTGAAATTACCCTGAGCATCAAGCGTCTTATGGACCTTGGTTGCTATCGTGGTTTGCGTCATCGTCGTGGTCTGCCGGTACGCGGTCAGCGCACCAAGACCAACGCTCGTACCCGTAAGGGTCCGCGCAAGCCGATCAAGAAATAATCGGGGTTATTGAATAATGGCAAAGGCACCTGTTCGTACACGTAAGCGTGTAAGAAAGCAAGTCTCTGACGGCGTGGCTCATATCCATGCTTCTTTCAACAACACCATCGTTACCATCACTGATCGTCAGGGTAATGCTTTGGGTTGGGCAACAGCCGGTGGTTCCGGTTTCCGTGGTTCTCGTAAGTCCACTCCGTTCGCAGCACAGGTTGCAGCAGAACGTTGTGCTGACGCAGTGAAAGAATACGGTATCAAGAACCTGGAAGTTATGGTTAAAGGACCTGGTCCTGGTCGTGAGTCTACTATCCGCGCTCTGAACGCGGCTGGTTTCCGCATCACTAACATTACTGATGTGACTCCGATCCCTCATAACGGTTGTCGTCCGCCGAAAAAGCGCCGCGTGTAACGCAGCTTTTAGGATTGTTGGAGAAAGAAAATGGCAAGATATTTGGGTCCTAAGCTCAAGCTGAGCCGTCGTGAGGGCACAGACCTGTTCCTTAAGTCTGGCGTTCGCGCGATCGATTCCAAGTGTAAAATTGAACAAGCACCTGGTCAGCACGGTGCGCGTAAACCGCGTCTGTCTGATTACGGTGTTCAGTTGCGTGAGAAGCAGAAAGTTCGTCGTATGTACGGCATTCTGGAGCGTCAATTCCGCAACTATTACAAAGAAGCAACCCGCCTGAAGGGCAACACCGGTGAAAACCTGTTGCAGCTGCTGGAAGGTCGTCTGGACAACGTTGTTTACCGTATGGGCTTCGGCGCTACTCGTGCAGAGTCACGTCAGCTGGTTAGCCACAAAGCAGTTATGGTAAACGGTCGCGTTGTTAACATCGCTTCTTATCAGGTATCTCCGAATGACGTAGTCAGCATCCGCGAGAAAGCTAAAAAGCAGTCTCGTGTTAAAGCTTCTCTGGAGCTGGCTGAGCAGCGTGAAAAGCCGACTTGGCTGGAAGTTGATGCTGCTAAGATGGAAGGCGTGTTCAAGCGTATGCCTGAACGTACCGATCTGTCTGCGGACATTAACGAACACCTGATCGTCGAGCTTTACTCCAAGTAAAGCTTAGTACCAAAGAGAGGACACAATGCAGGGTTCTGTGACAGAGTTTCTAAAACCGCGCCTGGTAGATATCGAGCAAGTCAGTTCGACGCACGCCAAGGTGACCCTTGAGCCTTTAGAGCGTGGCTTTGGCCATACTCTTGGCAACGCACTGCGCCGTATTCTGCTTTCATCTATGCCGGGTTGCGCGGTGACCGAGGTTGAGATTGATGGTGTACTGCATGAGTACAGCACCAAAGAAGGCGTACAGGAAGATATCCTGGAGATCCTGCTCAACCTGAAAGGGCTGGCGGTGAGAGTTCAAGGCAAAGACGAAGTTATTCTTACCCTGAATAAATCTGGCATTGGCCCTGTGACCGCTGCCGACATCACCCATGATGGTGATGTCGAAATCGTCAAGCCTCAGCACGTGATTTGCCACCTGACTGATGAGAACGCGGCTATCAGCATGCGTATCAAAGTTCAGCGCGGTCGCGGTTATGTGCCGGCTTCTGCCCGAATTCATTCGGAAGAAGATGAGCGCCCAATCGGTCGTCTGTTGGTTGACGCCTGCTACAGCCCTGTAGAGCGTATCGCCTACAATGTTGAAGCTGCGCGTGTAGAACAGCGTACTGACTTGGATAAGCTGGTCATCGAAATGGAGACCAATGGCACGATCGATCCTGAAGAGGCGATCCGCCGTGCGGCCACCATTCTGGCTGAACAACTTGAAGCTTTCGTTGACCTGCGTGATGTGCGTCAGCCGGAAGTTAAAGAAGAGAAACCGGAATTCGATCCGATCTTGCTGCGCCCTGTTGACGATCTGGAATTGACTGTCCGCTCTGCTAACTGCCTCAAGGCAGAAGCTATCCACTACATCGGTGATCTGGTACAGCGTACCGAGGTTGAGTTGCTGAAAACGCCAAACCTGGGTAAAAAATCTCTTACCGAGATTAAAGACGTGCTGGCCTCACGTGGTCTGTCTCTGGGCATGCGCCTGGAAAACTGGCCGCCGGCAAGCATTGCTGACGAGTAACCGGATCACAGGTTAAGGTTTTACTGAGAAGGATAAGGTCATGCGCCATCGTAAGAGTGGTCGTCAACTGAACCGTAACAGCAGCCATCGCCAGGCTATGTTCCGTAACATGGCCGGCTCTTTGGTTCGTCATGAGATCATCAAGACGACCCTGCCAAAAGCAAAAGAGCTGCGTCGCGTTGTTGAGCCGCTGATTACTCTTGCCAAGACCGACAGCGTAGCTAATCGTCGTCTGGCATTCGCCCGTACTCGTGATAACGAGATCGTGGCAAAACTGTTTAACGAGCTGGGCCCGCGTTTCGCGAGCCGTGCCGGTGGTTACACTCGCATTCTGAAGTGTGGCTTCCGCGCAGGCGACAACGCGCCGATGGCATACATCGAGCTGGTTGATCGTGCTGAGTCTCAAGCAGAAGTAGCAACTGCAGAGTAATCTGTAGACGCGTAAAAAAACCGGGCTTGCCCGGTTTTTTTACGTCCAAATCCAGCCAAATGTGCGCAGTTCCCCTGTAGTGCTTAAGATCCCCGCCCCTATCCGCTATGCTAAGGCTTATTATTCATTAGGCTAACCGAGGCTGTCTGTCATGGGGTTGCTTGATCAATGGGCGGAGCGTCATATCCTTGATGCTCAGGATAAAGGCGAGTTCGACAACCTGCCTGGCCAGGGGCAGCCGCTGGCGCTGGAAGATGACAGCGCGGTGCCGCCCGAGCTACGCGCCGGTTACCGTTTGCTGAAAAATGCCGGTTACCTGCCGCCGGCGCTGGAAGATCGTAAAGAGGCGTTGACCGTTGCTCGCTTGCTGCAAGAGATTAATAGCGAACATCCGGACTATGTCGATCTCAGCAAGCGCATGGCACTGCTGGAGCACCGGCTGCGTCAGGCTGGGATGAGCACCGATTTCTTGCATGGCGAATATCAGCGCGCGCTTGATGGCAAGTTCACCCGAAAGGAGCGGTAATGTTCAAGATAGGTCAGTTGGCCAAGCTCGCCGAAGTGACGCCGGATACCGTGCGTTACTATGAAAAGCAGGGCATGATGGATCACAATGTCCGCACCGAAGGCGGTTATCGGCTGTATACGGAGCAGGACCTGCAGCGGCTGCGTTTTATTCGCTATGCCAAACAGTTGGGTTTTACTCTGGAAACGATCGCCGAACTGCTGTCGATCCGGGTTGATCCTGAACATCATACCTGCCAGGAATCGAAGTCGATCGTCGATGCTCGCCTGAGTGAAGTGGAAAGCAAGTTGGCGGAGCTGACTCGCATGCGCGAATCGTTGAAACGCCTGAGTGACGCCTGCTGCGGCACTGCCCATACCAGCAACTATTGTTCTATTCTGGAAGCTTTGGAACAGGGAGCCAGCGATGATAAAGGCAAAAAAGATTGCTGACGGCACTTTAATTTTTATATTGCCGGCAGTATTATCGGCTCGTTTTATTACCCTACCTTTTACAGGAGCATTATCATGACGAAATATCGTCACACTAAAGGCCAGATTCAAGATAACGCCATTGAGGCGCTGCTGCATGACCCGCTATTCCGCCAACGAGTGGAAAAGAATGTGAAAGGCAAAGGCAGCTATCGGCGTAAAGAAAAACACAACAAAGGCGGTAACTGGGAGGCCAGTGGCAAACTATCAAACGATAATTTACCACTGGCTTTCTGGTTTTAAGGCATTAAAAAAGCCACCTTCATCGGTGGCTTTTTATTGTAAGCCTTAAACCACCTCCTAAGGAGGTGGTGATTGAACCTGTGAGGCTCTAGCCTGAAGGAAACCCATGCCGGAATATTCCAGCTTACTCACCACAAGTAAGAAGGAAATCACCAACATGGGTTTATACAGGAGTTCATCACATGTGTTCTGGCGTTGCAAATACCACCTGGTGTGGACGCCGAAGTATCGATTTAAAATCCTCCGCGACAAGGTGGGCAAAGAGCTCTACCGAACAATTTATATCCTCTGCAACATGAAGGACTGTGAAGTTCTTGAGCTAAATATTCAGCCAGATCATGTGCATCTGGTCGTGATAGTCCCCCCGAAGCTATCGATTTCGACGTTGATGGGCGTCCTGAAAGGACGCAGTGCAATCCGGCTTTACAATCGTTTCCCACATATACGAAAGAAGTTGTGGGGCAATCATTTTTGGGCAAGGGGATACTTTGTCGATACGGTAGGAGTAAACGAAGAAATTATCAGGCGATACGTGAAGCATCAGGATAAGGAGGACCAAGAGATCGAACAGCAGATGGAGTTGTTGCAGGATTAACTCGGAAATTGCCCCCTTTTAGGGGGCGTCGTGTAAAGCCACCTCCTCAGGAGGTGGTCTTTTACTGGCATAACTTAATGCTGTTTTACAGTTTTGGCTGCTGTTGCTGGCTCAGCAAATCACGGATTTCCGTCAGCAGTTTCTCTTCTGCGGTTGGTTCTGGCGGCGCTGCTGGCGCTTCTTCCTGCTTGCGGCGCACCTTGTTCATCAGTTTAATCGCCAGGAAGATAGCGAAGGCGACAATCACAAAGTCAAATACGGTCTGGATGAATGAACCATAGTTCATTACCACCGCCGGTACGGCGCCCTGAGCTTCACGTAACACCAGATGGAACTGTTTAAAATCGACGCCGCCAATCAGTAAGCCCAACGGTGGCATGATGATATCGGCCACGAAGGACGAAACAATCTTGCCGAATGCAGCACCGATAATCACACCGACGGCCAGATCGACCACGTTGCCGCGCATGGCAAATTCGCGAAACTCTTTCAACATACTCATAGAACGCACCCCTTGCAGAATTAATAACTCAAGTTTAACAAAGCAATTTCCCTTTGCCACAAATGGAGAGAAGTTTTATCTCCTCCCAAGGCAGAGAACAACTACGCAATTATAGGCCATCGCCTAATAAATTCGTTCTACAAGAAGAACGGGCTCGGTTGGAACAAGCGTTCAACGTCCGGCACGAATTTCTTGTCGGTAATAAACATGATGACGTGATCGCCCTGTTCGATTTTGCTGTTGCCGTTGGCGATGATCACGTCGTCGCCACGCACGATCGCACCGATGGTGGTACCCGGTGGCAGCTTGATGTCTTCCACGATGCGGCCGACCACTTTAGATGTGCTTTCATCGCCGTGGGCAATCGCTTCGATCGCTTCTGCCACGCCGCGGCGCAGTGACGAGACGCTGACGATATCCGCTTTGCGCACATGCCCAAGCAGCGCGGAGATGGTTGCCTGCTGCGGGGAAATGGCAATATCGATCACGCTGCCTTGCACCAGATCGACATAGGCGCGGCGCTGGATCAATACCATCACCTTCTTGGCGCCCATGCGCTTGGCCAGCATGGCGGACATGATGTTGGCCTCATCGTCGTTGGTGATGGCGATGAAAACATCCACCTGCTCGACGTGCTCTTCGGCCAGCAGCTCCTGATCGGAGGCATCGCCGTAGAATACAATGGTGTCGTGCAGCTGTTCGGCCAGTTCGGCGGCGCGTTGCTGATTCCGCTCGATCAGTTTGACGTTGTAGTCTTTTTCCAGCTTGGCGGCCAGGCCGGCGCCGACGTTGCCGCCGCCGACGATCATGATGCGCTTATAGGGTTTTTCCAGCCGCTGCAGTTCGCTCATCACCGCGCGGATATGCTGTGAGGCGGCGACGAAGAACACTTCATCGCCGGCTTCGATAATGGTCGAGCCCTGCGGACGGATCGGACGATCCTGGCGGAATATGGCGGCGACGCGGGTATCGATATGTGGCATGTGCTCGCGCATTGAAGAGAGCGCATTGCCGACCAGCGGGCCGCCGTAATAGGCTTTAACCGCGGCGATGCTGACCTTGCCTTCGGCAAAGTTGACCACCTGCAGCGCGCCAGGGTATTCAATCAGCTTGTAGATATAGTCGATGACCAGCTGCTCCGGCGAAATCAGATGGTCGATTGGCACCGCTTCCGGCAGGAACAGTTTCTCCGACTCGCGGATGTATTCCGGTGCGCGGATACGGGCGATACGGTTAGGGGTATTAAACAGAGAATAGGCGATCTGGCAGGCGATCATGTTGGTTTCGTCGGAGTTGGTGACGGCGACCAGCATGTCGGCGTCTTCTGCGCCGGCTTCGCGCAGCACCCGAGGGTGGGAACCATGCCCCTGAACCACCCGCAAATCGAATTTATCCTGCAGCTGACGCAAGCGGCCGGAATCGGTATCGACGACGGTGATATCGTTGTTTTCACCCACCAGGTTTTCCGCCAGCGTCCCGCCAACCTGACCGGCACCAAGAATAATTATTTTCATCGTGTTCTCTGCTTCACACTGAAAGACTTAGGGCGCGCACGCCCTGAAGCATTACATTTTAATCAGCTTAGCGTAAAAGAAGCCATCGCCATCCTCGGGATGCGGGATATTCTGTCGCCCTGGCCGCTGCGCATCGCCGGTTTCAACCAGCTTGGCATCGGCGTGGCGTTGCAAGAATGCGGCGATCTGGTTGCTGTTTTCATCCGGCAGGATAGAACAGGTGGCGTAAACCATCACTCCGCCTGATTTTAGATGCGGCCAGACGGCTTCCAGAATTTCTGCCTGCAGTGCGGCGAGTTCGGCGATGTCGCGATCGCGGCGCAGCCATTTGATGTCGGGATGACGGCGGATCACACCGGTGGCGGAACAAGGCGCGTCCAGCAGGATGCGGTCGAACTGCTTGTCCCCGCACCACTGCTGCGGAGTGCGGCCATCACCCAGTTTAACCTCTGCGTGCAAACGCAGACGCTGCAGGTTCTCTTTGACTCGCGCCAGGCGCTGTTCGTCGATATCGACCGCCATGACGTGTGCTTTCGGCGCCGCTTCCAAAATATGCGTGGTTTTGCCGCCGGGTGCGGCGCACAGGTCGAGGATCTGTTCGTCGTCTTGCGGATCCAACAGATCGACACACCCCTGGGCTGAGGCATCTTGCACGGTGACCCAGCCTTCGGCGAACCCTGGCAGATCGGTCACGGCGCAAGGCGCCAGCAAACGCAGTGCATCGGCATAGTCTGAATGAGTTTCCGCGGCGATGCCGGCGTCGTTCAGCAGCTGCAGATAAGCGTCACGGGTGTGATGCAGGCGGTTGACGCGCAGCCACATCGGCGGCTTCTGGTTATTGGCGTCGACGATCTGTTCCCAGTTGGCGGGATAAGCCTGTTGAATGCGTTTCAGTAACCAGCTGGGATGCAGATAGCGGCTGTCATTGTTGGCGGCGCGTTGCAACAGCTCTTCCTGCTGGCGCTGGAATTGCCGCAAGACGCCGTTAATCAGGCCTTTTAACTGCGGGCGTTTCAGCGCTACCGCACCTTCCACGGTTTCCGCCAGCACGGCGTGCGCCGGGATGCGGGTATACAGCAGCTGATACAGGCCAACCATCAGCAAGTAGTGCAGCGTACGCTGCTTACCGGTCAGCGGCTTGGCCATCAATTGCTGAATGCACCATTCGAGCTGCGGCAGCACGCGTAACGTGCCGAAACACAGCTCCTGCAGCAACCCGCGATCTTTGTCGCTGATGGAGGTTTGCAGCGCCGGCAGGACAGTGCTGAGCGACTGCCCCTGATCCAGCACCTGGCCGATGGCTTTGGCAGCGATGCTGCGGAGATTGTAATTATTTTTCATAGGCTGAAGCTGATAACGATCGGCATTAAGAAAATAACGGCCCGGCGATGAATGGCCGGGCAGTGGGGTGGCTTACAGCCGGTTACCCGGGGTAAACCATTCACGACGTGAATTTAACAGGTCCTGCGCCGACATCGGTTTCTTGCCGGCGGGCTGCAGCTGGATCAGATTGAGGATGCCGTCGGCGGTCGCCACCTGAATGCCGTGTTTGTCGGCATGGACAACGGTGCCCGGCTCCGCGTTGGCGCTTTGCGCCAGCACGCTGGCCTGCCAGACTTTTACCGGTTGATCGTCGATGGTGAAGTAGCTGATCGGCCAAGGGTTGAAGGCGCGGATGCAGCGCTCCAGTTGTGCGGCGGACAGGTTCCAGTCCAGGCGAGCTTCTTCTTTGCTCAGCTTCTCGGCGTAAGTGACCAATGCTTCGTCCTGTACTTCGCGGGTGGCGCTGCCGTCGGCCATTTGGCGCAGCGTCGTCAGCATGCCCTGCGGGCCGAGCTGGGCCAGTTTGCCGTAGAGACTGGCGCTGGTGTCGTTGCTCTCAATTGGGCAGGCGATCTTGTGCATCATGTCGCCGGTATCGAGGCCGGCGTCCATCTGCATGATGGTCACGCCGGTTTCGCTGTCGCCGGCCCAGAGCGAACGCTGGATCGGTGCCGCGCCGCGCCAGCGAGGCAGCAGCGAACCGTGTACGTTGATGCAACCGAGACGCGGCATATCCAGCACCGCTTGCGGCAGGATCAACCCGTAGGCAACAACCACCATCACGTCGGCGTTAAGATCGGCCACCAGGCGCTGGTTCTCTTCTGGGCGCAGCGATTTTGGCTGAAATACCGGCAGTTGGTGTTGTTCAGCCAGCACTTTTACCGGGCTTGGCGTCAACTTGTTGCCGCGGCCAGCCGGGCGGTCGGGCTGGGTAAAAACGCCGACAATCTGGTGCTCAGATGACAACAGCGCGTCAAGATGACGCGCTGCGAAGTCTGGTGTTCCGGCGAAAATAATCCGTAAAGAGTCAGACACGTTGATTTCCTGATCGGTTAGGCGCGGGCTTGGAGCTTGGCCATTTTTTCCAGTTTCTGACGAATGCGCTGGCGCTTCAGCGGCGACAGGTAATCGACGAACAGTTTACCCATCAGGTGATCCATCTCGTGCTGGATGCAGATCGCCAGCAGATCGTCCGCTTCCAGCTCGAAAGATTTGCCTTCGCGATCCAGCGCGCGGATCTTCACCTGCGCGGCGCGTGGTACCAATGCACGCTGCTCGGGAATGGAAAGACAGCCTTCCTCGATGCCGGTTTCGCCGCTTTTTTCCAGCAGCTCCGGATTGATCAGCACCAGGCGCTGATCGCGATTCTCGGAGACGTCGATCACGATAATGCGCTGATGGATATCCACCTGAGTCGCAGCAAGGCCGATGCCTTCCTCTGCGTACATGGTTTCAAACATATCATCCACGATGCGCTGGATATCTGCATTGACTTCTTTTACCGGCGCTGCAACTTTGCGCAGACGCTCGTCTGGGAAATGTAATACCTGCAAGACTGACATATATCTTTAGATCTGTATCCGAGTAATGAACGAGGTTTAACCTCTATTCTAGACATTTCCCGGCCTGATTGACAGCATTGCGCACCAATTGCTCAGATTGGTAATACCACCGTTTTTGCTGAGGGAACAGAGGATGCGGCCGGAAGAGATCGCTTTACGGATGCGGGGGGTTACGGGGCTGCAGACCGTCGTGGCCAGCCGGATCGTGCGGCAGTTATCGCAAATGGGTGGCGAGCCTCGCCGCGCGTTGCGTGAACTGGGATTGAATGAACGGCAACGGGCACAGTTCAACCAGACGGATCCCGGTTATCTGGCGGCCACCTTGCGTTGGCTGGAAGTGCCGGCGCACCGTATGCTGAACTATGCAGCGGCCGGCTATCCCGAATGCCTGGCTCAGATCGACGATGCGCCGCTGTTCCTGCTGATCGATGGAGATCCTCAGGCGCTGTTGCGCCCGCAACTTGCCATGGTTGGCAGCCGGCAGTTCAGCCACTACGGCGAGCGCTGGGCTAACCATTTCGCCGAGGAATTGGCGCGTTGCGGTTTCACCATCACCAGTGGTTTGGCGATCGGCATCGACGGCATTTGCCATCGCGCAGCGCTGGCGGCCGGTGGTTGCACGATAGCGGTGTTGGGCTGCGGGCTGGCCAATGTCTACCCGCGGCGGCACCACAGGCTCGCAGAGCAGATAGTCGAGCAGGGCGGTGCGGTGATTTCAGATCATTTGGTCACCGATTTGCCCCTGGCCGACCATTTTCCGCGCCGCAACCGCATTATCAGCGGGCTGAGCCAGGGCGTTCTGGTCATAGAAGCCTCGTTGCGCAGCGGTACCCTGGTGACGGCTCGCTATGCGTTGGAGCAAGGGCGTGAGGTATTCGCCTTGCCGGGGCCGTTAGGGAACCCGATGAGCGAAGGCACGCACTGGCTGATCCAACAGGGCGCGCATCTGGTCACTGGGCCGAAAGATATCGCCGAATTGCTGGGAAGCGGCCTTCAATGGTTGCCACTGAACGAAAATACAACTATTTGTGCGTCGCAGGCTGAAGTTGAATTGCCATTTGCCGATGTGTTGGCTAACGTAGGAGATGAGGTGACACCTGTTGACGTCGTCGCTGAACGTGCCGGCCAACCTGTGCCAGTGGTGGTAATCAAGTTACTCGAGCTGGAGTTAGCAGGGTGGATCGCAGCTGTACCCGGCGGCTATGTCCGAATAAGGAGGGCAAGCCATGTTCGACGTACTCATGTACTTGTTTGAAACTTATATCCACAATGAACCAGAGATGCGCGTCGATCAGGATCAACTGACCGATGATCTCGCCCAGGCGGGGTTTCATCAGGATGATATCTACAACGCGTTGAATTGGCTTGAGAAGTTGGCCGACCTGCAAGAAGGTCAAAATGCGCCTTACTTTATGGATGCCGATCCGCTGGCGATGCGGATCTATACCGAAGAGGAAAACGCGCGTTTGGACGCCGGCTGCCGTGGTTTTCTCCTGTTCCTGGAACAGATTCAGGTATTGAACCTCGAAACCCGTGAAATGGTTATCGACCGCGTTATGGCTTTGGATAATGCGGAATTCGATCTCGAAGATCTGAAATGGGTCGTGTTGATGGTGCTGTTTAATATCCCCGGATATGAAAGCGCCTATCAGCAAATGGAAGAGCTGTTGTTTGAAGTGAACGAAGGTTATCTGCATTGAGCCGATAACGCGCATAGAAGACGTTATGACAAAAAACGCGATTTTTGCCGCCAGGCAAAATGAACCCTGTCCGGAATGCGGGGCCGAGCTGGTGATCCGTAGCGGTCGCCACGGCCCTTTCCTCGGCTGTTCCCAGTACCCTGAATGCCAATATATTCGTCCGCTGAAAGCACAGGCCGATGGGCATGTCGTTAAGGTGTTGGATGGGCAACCGTGCCCGAAGTGTCAGGCGACGTTGGTGCTGCGCCAGGGGCGCTACGGCATGTTTATCGGCTGCAGCGATTATCCGCAGTGCGATCACACAGAAGTGATCGACAAGCCTGATGAAACCGCCATTACCTGTCCGCAGTGCGGCCAAGGCAAACTGCTGCAGCGCAAGTCGCGTTACGGCAAGGTTTTTCACTCCTGCGATCGTTACCCGGAATGCCAGTTCGCTCTCAACGTTAAACCCGTCGCTGGTGAATGCGCCTATTGCCATTATCCGCTGCTGATGGAAAAGCGCACGGCAAAAGGCCCCGTCCTGTGCTGTGCCAGCAAGCTGTGCGGAAAACCCGTCGCGACTACAGAATAATCACATCATGAATTCAGAATTAAGCCCGAACCTTTTATCTATCATCGATGCTTTGCATCAACAGCAGGTGATTGCGTATCCCACCGAAGCGGTATTCGGCCTGGGTTGCGATCCCGACAGCGAGCAGGCGGTCAATGCATTGCTGGCTCTGAAACAGCGGCCGTGGGAAAAGGGGCTGATTTTGATCGCCGCCGACTATGCGCAGCTTAAGCCTTATATTGACGACAGTACGCTCAGCGAACAGCAGCGCGCGACGATGTTCGCCAGCTGGCCTGGGCCGGTAACCTGGGTTTTGCCCGCTCGGCCGGAGACGCCGCGTTTGTTGACCGGACGTTTCAGTTCACTGGCGGTGCGCGTCAGCGATCATCCGCTGGTGCAGTTGCTGTGCCGGCAGTATGGCAAGCCGCTGGTGTCGACCAGCGCCAATCTCAGTGGGCTGGAACCGTGTCGCAGTGCGGATGAGGTCACACGGCAATTCGGCGAGGCTTTCCCGGTATTGGCCGGCAAGGTAGGCGGCCGTCTTAACCCTTCCGAAATCAGAGATGCTCTGACCGGCGAACAGATCCGTCAGGGCTAGAGGAAATGAGCATGGAGAAGTTTGCGGTATTTGGCAACCCTATCGGCCACAGCAAGTCGCCGCGAATTCATGCGCTATTCGCTGCCCAGACTGGCATAGAGCATCCTTATGGAACAGTGCTGGCGCCGCTGGACGGTTTTGAAACCAGCTTGCAGGCGTTTATCCGCGCCGGAGGGCAGGGGGCGAACGTCACGGTGCCTTTCAAGGAGCGAGCTTATTCGGCCGCCTCTGAACTGAGTGAGCGCGCGGCGATGGCCGGTGCGGTCAACACCCTGAAGGTATTGCCGAATGGCGGTCTATTGGGGGACAACACCGACGGCATCGGTTTGCTGACCGATCTGCAGCGTCAGCAATTGATCCGGCCGCAGGATCGCATTCTGCTGGTGGGTGCCGGCGGCGCGGCGCGCGGCGTGATCCTGCCGCTGCTGTCTTTCGGCTGCCGGCTCACGATCACCAACCGCACTTTCAGCCGGGCCCAAGAGTTGGCCGACGCTTTCCGGCATCTGGGGGAGATCTCGGCGGCGCCGATGGATCAACTGGATCAGCAAGCGTTCGATCTGGTGATCAATGCGACGGCGTCCGGTATCAGCGGGGAGATCCCGGCGTTGCCTGCAGGCGTGGTGAATGCGCAAACCCGTTGCTATGACATGTTCTATCAGCAAGGCGTTACGCCATTTCTGGCCTGGGCGCAGCAGCAGGGCGCAACGGAATACGCCGATGGGCTGGGTATGCTGGTGGGGCAGGCGGCGCATGCTTTCCTGCTGTGGCACGGAGTAATGCCAGAGATAGAACCAGTCTTGCGCCAGCTGCGCAGCGAGCTGGCGGCATAAATCCTACCCCGTTCTCTTTATAGGGAACGGGGTGCCTATCAGATGTCTTCCGACAGGTATTCATCTTTCCAGCGTACATAGTTGTTAGAAGAATAAAGCAATCCCTCCAACTCGGCGGCGGTCAACGGCCGAACCTGGCGTGCCGGGCTACCCATATAAAGATAGCCGCTGGCCAGGCGTTTGCCCGGCGCCACCAAACTGCCGGCGCCAATCATCACGTCGTCTTCTACAACTACGCCGTCCAACAGGATCGATCCCATCCCGACCAGCACCCGGTTGCCGATGGCGCAGCCGTGCAGCATCGCTTTATGGCCCACGGTAACGTCTTCGCCAATTAACAGGGGATAACCGTCGGGGTTATGTTCGGAGCGGTGAGTCACATGCAGCACGCTGCCGTCCTGAATATTGCTGCGTGCGCCGATCTTTACCGCATTGACGTCGCCGCGAATGGCGACCAGCGGCCAGATGCTGACGTCATCCGCCAGATCGACGTCGCCGATGACGACGCTGGAAGGATCGATCAAGACGCGCTGACCGAGTTTGGGGGTGTATTGAAGATAAGAACGTACTGCATCGGACATGGTGCTTGCCTCACGTCGGGATCATATTTACCGGCAATACTAGACCCTGGCGATGGAATTACAACCAATCGCAGCGCCGGATCCTGCGGAAAATGGCCCTGATCGCACAAGATCCACCCGGAAGGGCTGAAAAGTGTGCAAACAGAAAGAAAAGATCAAAAAAGGGGTTGTGCAAAAAACTCGGATCCCTATAATGCGCCTCCATCGACACGGCGCAAGTGATTCACTTCACACAGCGGCCGGGAAGAAAGAGAAAAAATCCTGAAAATTAGGGTTGACTCTGAAAGAGGAAAGCGTAATATACGCCACCTCGAGTTAGCAAGCGAAAGCGCCTAACTCACTGCTCTTTAACAATTTATCAGACAATCTGTGTGGGCACTCCACAAGACGATATCCAGCATCTTCGGATGCAAAAAAATATCAAGTCTTGAAGAGTGACTAACTGAAGTAAAATTCATGCAGTAAATCTTTGAGCATCGCTTCTCGAGTGGAAGCACATCAAGCTTTTAATTGAAGAGTTTGATCATGGCTCAGATTGAACGCTGGCGGCAGGCTTAACACATGCAAGTCGAGCGGTAGCACAGGGGAGCTTGCTCCCCGGGTGACGAGCGGCGGACGGGTGAGTAATGTCTGGGAAACTGCCTGATGGAGGGGGATAACTACTGGAAACGGTAGCTAATACCGCATAACGTCGCAAGACCAAAGAGGGGGACCTTCGGGCCTCTTGCCATCAGATGTGCCCAGATGGGATTAGCTAGTAGGTGGGGTAATGGCTCACCTAGGCGACGATCCCTAGCTGGTCTGAGAGGATGACCAGCCACACTGGAACTGAGACACGGTCCAGACTCCTACGGGAGGCAGCAGTGGGGAATATTGCACAATGGGCGCAAGCCTGATGCAGCCATGCCGCGTGTGTGAAGAAGGCCTTCGGGTTGTAAAGCACTTTCAGCGAGGAGGAAGGTGGTGAACTTAATACGTTCATCAATTGACGTTACTCGCAGAAGAAGCACCGGCTAACTCCGTGCCAGCAGCCGCGGTAATACGGAGGGTGCAAGCGTTAATCGGAATTACTGGGCGTAAAGCGCACGCAGGCGGTTTGTTAAGTCAGATGTGAAATCCCCGGCTCAACCTGGGAACTGCATTTGAAACTGGCAAGCTAGAGTCTCGTAGAGGGGGGTAGAATTCCAGGTGTAGCGGTGAAATGCGTAGAGATCTGGAGGAATACCGGTGGCGAAGGCGGCCCCCTGGACGAAGACTGACGCTCAGGTGCGAAAGCGTGGGGAGCAAACAGGATTAGATACCCTGGTAGTCCACGCTGTAAACGATGTCGATTTGGAGGTTGTGCCCTTGAGGCGTGGCTTCCGGAGCTAACGCGTTAAATCGACCGCCTGGGGAGTACGGCCGCAAGGTTAAAACTCAAATGAATTGACGGGGGCCCGCACAAGCGGTGGAGCATGTGGTTTAATTCGATGCAACGCGAAGAACCTTACCTACTCTTGACATCCAGAGAACTTTCCAGAGATGGATTGGTGCCTTCGGGAACTCTGAGACAGGTGCTGCATGGCTGTCGTCAGCTCGTGTTGTGAAATGTTGGGTTAAGTCCCGCAACGAGCGCAACCCTTATCCTTTGTTGCCAGCGGTTCGGCCGGGAACTCAAAGGAGACTGCCAGTGATAAACTGGAGGAAGGTGGGGATGACGTCAAGTCATCATGGCCCTTACGAGTAGGGCTACACACGTGCTACAATGGCGTATACAAAGAGAAGCGACCTCGCGAGAGCAAGCGGACCTCATAAAGTACGTCGTAGTCCGGATTGGAGTCTGCAACTCGACTCCATGAAGTCGGAATCGCTAGTAATCGTAGATCAGAATGCTACGGTGAATACGTTCCCGGGCCTTGTACACACCGCCCGTCACACCATGGGAGTGGGTTGCAAAAGAAGTAGGTAGCTTAACCTTCGGGAGGGCGCTTACCACTTTGTGATTCATGACTGGGGTGAAGTCGTAACAAGGTAACCGTAGGGGAACCTGCGGTTGGATCACCTCCTTACCTAAAGATATTGCTTCGAGTGGCGTGCTCACACAGATTGTCTGATGAAAAAGTAACGAGCAAAAGCGTCATAAAAGTACGGTGTCGTGTCCCCTTCGTCTAGAGGCCTAGGACACCGCCCTTTCACGGCGGTAACAGGGGTTCGAATCCCCTAGGGGACGCCAAGCTTCCGACCCACCCGGTGAAAGCGGCGGTCCAAAGTATCTGACGATACACCATATCTTAAAGATGACTTCCGAGTCATGTTTAAGATATTGCTCTTTAACAATCTGGAACAAGCTGAAAATTGAAACATGACGGCTGAAATTTATCCCTCCGTAGAAGTTCTGGGATAAAGAGTAACCTGTCATAGAGTCTCTCAAATGTTTGCAGCGCGAACGATGGAAACATCTTCGGGTTGTGAGGTTAAGTGACTAAGCGTACACGGTGGATGCCTAGGCAGTCAGAGGCGATGAAGGGCGTGCTAATCTGCGAAAAGCGTCGGTAAGGTGATATGAACCGTTATAACCGGCGATACCCGAATGGGGAAACCCAGTGTGTTTCGACACACTATCATGTCATGAATACATAGTGGCATGAGGCGAACCGGGGGAACTGAAACATCTAAGTACCCCGAGGAAAAGAAATCAACCGAGATTCCCCCAGTAGCGGCGAGCGAACGGGGAGGAGCCCAGAACCTGAATCGGCTTGTGTGTTAGTGGAAGCGTCTGGAAAGTCGCGCAGCAAAGGGTGATAGCCCCGTACACTAAAATGCACAGGTCGTGAGTTCGATGAGTAGGGCGGGACACGTGACATCCTGTCTGAATATGGGGGGACCATCCTCCAAGGCTAAATACTCCTGACTGACCGATAGTGAACCAGTACCGTGAGGGAAAGGCGAAAAGAACCCCGGCGAGGGGAGTGAAATAGAACCTGAAACCGTGTACGTACAAGCAGTGGGAGCACCTTCGTGGTGTGACTGCGTACCTTTTGTATAATGGGTCAGCGACTTATATTTTGTAGCAAGGTTAACCGTATAGGGGAGCCGTAGGGAAACCGAGTCTTAACTGGGCGACTAGTTGCAAGGTATAGACCCGAAACCCGGTGATCTAGCCATGGGCAGGTTGAAGGTTGGGTAACACTAACTGGAGGACCGAACCGACTAATGTTGAAAAATTAGCGGATGACTTGTGGCTGGGGGTGAAAGGCCAATCAAACCGGGAGATAGCTGGTTCTCCCCGAAAGCTATTTAGGTAGCGCCTCGTGAACTCATCTTCGGGGGTAGAGCACTGTTTCGGCTAGGGGGCCATCCCGGCTTACCAAACCGATGCAAACTCCGAATACCGAAGAATGTTATCACGGGAGACACACGGCGGGTGCTAACGTCCGTCGTGAAGAGGGAAACAACCCAGACCGCCAGCTAAGGTCCCAAAGTCATGGTTAAGTGGGAAACGATGTGGGAAGGCATAGACAGCCAGGATGTTGGCTTAGAAGCAGCCATCATTTAAAGAAAGCGTAATAGCTCACTGGTCGAGTCGGCCTGCGCGGAAGATGTAACGGGGCTAAACCATGCACCGAAGCTGCGGCAGCGACGCTTAGGCGTTGTTGGGTAGGGGAGCGTTCTGTAAGCCGTTGAAGGTGGCCTGTGAGGGTTGCTGGAGGTATCAGAAGTGCGAATGCTGACATAAGTAACGATAAAGCGGGTGAAAAGCCCGCTCGCCGGAAGACCAAGGGTTCCTGTCCAACGTTAATCGGGGCAGGGTGAGTCGACCCCTAAGGCGAGGCTGAAAAGCGTAGTCGATGGGAAACAGGTTAATATTCCTGTACTTGGTGTTACTGCGAAGGGGGGACGGAGAAGGCTAGGCTAGCCGGGCGACGGTTGTCCCGGTTTAAGCGTGTAGGGGGTGTGACCTGGTAAATCCGGTTGCATGTTAACCCTGAGGCGTGATGACGATGCACTACGGTGCAGAAGTAGTTGATGCCCTGCTTCCAGGAAAATCCTCTAAGCTCCAGGTAACATTAAATCGTACCCCAAACCGACACAGGTGGTCAGGTAGAGAATACCAAGGCGCTTGAGAGAACTCGGGTGAAGGAACTAGGCAAAATGGTGCCGTAACTTCGGGAGAAGGCACGCTGGCATGTAGGTGAAGTCCCTTGCGGATGGAGCTGAAGCCAGTCGAAGATACCAGCTGGCTGCAACTGTTTAATAAAAACACAGCACTGTGCAAACACGAAAGTGGACGTATACGGTGTGACGCCTGCCCGGTGCTGGAAGGTTAATTGATGGGGTCAGCCGCAAGGCGAAGCTCTTGATCGAAGCCCCAGTAAACGGCGGCCGTAACTATAACGGTCCTAAGGTAGCGAAATTCCTTGTCGGGTAAGTTCCGACCTGCACGAATGGCGTAATGATGGCCAGGCTGTCTCCACCCGAGACTCAGTGAAATTGAACTCGCTGTGAAGATGCAGTGTACCCGCGGCAAGACGGAAAGACCCCGTGAACCTTTACTATAGCTTGACACTGAACATTGAGCCTTGATGTGTAGGATAGGTGGGAGGCTTTGAAGCGTGGACGCCAGTCTGCGTGGAGCCATCCTTGAAATACCACCCTTTAATGTTTGATGTTCTAACTCGGCCCCATAATCTGGGGTGAGGACAGTGTCTGGTGGGTAGTTTGACTGGGGCGGTCTCCTCCCAAAGAGTAACGGAGGAGCACGAAGGTTAGCTAATCACGGTCGGACATCGTGAGGTTAGTGCAAAGGCATAAGCTAGCTTGACTGCGAGAGTGACGGCTCGAGCAGGTACGAAAGTAGGTCTTAGTGATCCGGTGGTTCTGAATGGAAGGGCCATCGCTCAACGGATAAAAGGTACTCCGGGGATAACAGGCTGATACCGCCCAAGAGTTCATATCGACGGCGGTGTTTGGCACCTCGATGTCGGCTCATCACATCCTGGGGCTGAAGTAGGTCCCAAGGGTATGGCTGTTCGCCATTTAAAGTGGTACGCGAGCTGGGTTTAGAACGTCGTGAGACAGTTCGGTCCCTATCTGCCGTGGGCGTTGGAAGATTGAGAGGGGTTGCTCCTAGTACGAGAGGACCGGAGTGAACGCACCACTGGTGTTCGGGTTGTCATGCCAATGGCATTGCCCGGTAGCTAAGTGCGGAAAAGATAAGCGCTGAAAGCATCTAAGCGCGAAACTTGCCTCAAGATGAGTCTTCCCTGGGCCTTTAAGGCCCCTGAAGGAACGTTTAAGACTAAGACGTTGATAGGCTGGGTGTGTAAGTGCAGCGATGCATTGAGCTAACCAGTACTAATGATCCGTGAGGCTTAACCTTACAACACCGAAGGTGTTTTTAGAGAGATTTTCAGCGAAGTTCCGAGATTGGTTCTGATGGCAACACGAGAGTGAAGCGGTTGGAATGAAACAGAATTTGCCTGGCGGCAATAGCGCGGTGGTCCCACCTGACCCCATGCCGAACTCAGAAGTGAAACGCCGTAGCGCCGATGGTAGTGTGGGGTCTCCCCATGCGAGAGTAGGACACTGCCAGGCATCAAATTAAGCGTGCTGATATGGCTCAGTTGGTAGAGCGCACCCTTGGTAAGGGTGAGGTCCCCAGTTCGACTCTGGGTATCAGCACCACTTTATTTAAAGTGGGTTTAGAAGTTCGGCAGAAAAAAGAATTTGCTTGGCGGCAATAGCGCGGTGGTCCCACCTGACCCCATGCCGAACTCAGAAGTGAAACGCCGTAGCGCCGATGGTAGTGTGGGGTCTCCCCATGCGAGAGTAGGACACTGCCAAGCATCAAATAAAACAACAAGCCTCATGCGAAAGCATGGGGCTTTTTGTTTTGTCTGTTATTTGGTGTTCTGCTCGAGCATGGGCATGCGAAAGGCCCGTCGGGAACGGGCCTTAACGCCGCTTGCGGCGGCCCCGCAGGGGAGAGTCTCAGGATGAGACGAATACTGTAGGACACTGCCAAGCATCAAATAAGCCAAGAGGCCATCCGAAAGGATGGCCTTTTTGCTTTTCATCCGCTTTACTCCCTCTGCTTATATCCCGGCGCAGGCCGCGCAATGAAACATTTTCACCTTTCCGTTGAATGCTCGACAGAGACGAAAAAAAACGCTATCTTCGGGCATCTAGAAGTCTAAACGTATAAATGGATGTGTGAGGGTTAAGCAATGCCGATTCGTGTTCCTGATGAGTTACCTGCGGTCAATTTCTTGCGCGGTGAGAATGTCTTCGTGATGACATCCTCGCGGGCAAAAACACAGGAAATCAGGCCACTGAAAGTGCTGATCCTCAACCTGATGCCAAAGAAGATCGAAACGGAAAACCAGTTTCTGCGTCTGTTGTCCAACTCGCCGCTGCAGATTGATATCCAGCTGTTGCGCATCGACAGCCGCGAATCGAAGAACACGCCGGCCGAGCATCTGAACAACTTCTACTGCGACTTCGAGGATATCCAGAATGAGAACTTCGATGGCCTGATCGTCACCGGTGCGCCGCTGGGGCTGGTTGATTTCTGCGATGTTGCCTACTGGCCGCAGATCGAACGGGTCATTGACTGGGCCAAAAACCATGTCACCTCTACGCTGTTCGTGTGCTGGGCAGTACAAGCGGCGTTGAACATCCTGTACGGCATTCCCAAGATGACGCGCGAAGTGAAGCTCTCCGGCGTTTATCCGCACCAAACGCTGCAGCAGCATGCGTTGCTGACGCGCGGCTTCGACGAAAGCTTCCTGGCGCCGCATTCACGTTATGCCGATTTCCCGACCGAGGTGATTCGCCAATATACCGACCTGGATATTCTGGCCGAATCCGAGCAGGCCGGTGCCTATCTGTTCGCCAGCAGGGATAAGCGCCTGGCGTTTGTCACCGGCCATCCTGAGTATGATGCACTGACCCTGGCCGGGGAGTATTGTCGCGACAACGAAGCTGGCCTCGATCCTGCCGTACCGCTCAACTACTTCCCCGATGACAACCCCGCACTGACACCGAAAGCCACCTGGCGCAGCCATGGCCACCTGCTGTTTTCCAATTGGCTCAACTATTACGTCTACCAGATCACGCCTTACGATCTGCGCCATATGAATCCGACTCTCGACTGATCTTTTCTCCCTGCCGGCGGCTGAATCGAGGCCGCCGCGCTGTTGATCCTCTGCACGATCCCCTTTTTACCGGTCACTTTCCCCAAAAAACCATTGGCCAACAACACGTTAGCCTATCTTTGCGATTCTATTGGAACCGGTTTCCTTACCTGTTGTTTATGTTATTTGTTCTAACTAATTGATAATAAAGTGTTAATAAAATATTTAACAATAAAATGGAAATGGTTTTTGATTTTTGTTTTTTGTTGAGTATTCTTAGAGCTATCGGGATGAGATCTGACCAGTTTAGGATCGTTTCATCCGCCCTGATCCACAGTGATTTCTGATGAAAATGCGCCGGTCGCTCGGGCGCAATGATGGGAAGGAGCAAGGTCATGACGCAACAGATAGCAGGCACGGAGTTAAGGTTTACCCAGGGTTTCGCCGCTGCGGAGCGGCAGGTATTAACGGATGAAGCAGTTGAATTCCTGGCGGAACTGGTGGCGAAATTCACGCCGCGGCGCAATGAGCTGCTGGCGGCGCGTGCCCGCTGGCAGCAAAATATCGATCGCGGCGAGCTGCCTGGATTTATTTCGGAAACCAATTCCATTCGTGAAGGCGACTGGCAGATCCGCGGCATCCCGCAAGACTTGCGCGATCGCCGGGTCGAGATCACCGGGCCGGTAGAACGCAAGATGGTGATCAATGCGTTGAACGCCAACGTAAAAGTATTTATGGCGGACTTCGAAGACTCCCTGGCGCCAAGCTGGGACAAAGTCATCGACGGTCAAATCAACCTGCACGATGCGGTTAACGGCACCATCTCCTACACCAACGAAGCCGGCAAGATCTACCAGCTGAAACCGAATCCGGCGGTGTTGATCGCTCGCGTGCGCGGCTTGCACCTGCCGGAGAAACACGTCTTGTGGCGTGATGAAGCCATCCCCGGCGGCCTGTTCGATTTCGCGCTGTACTTCTACCACAACTATCGTCAGCTGTTGGCCAAGGGCAGCGGCCCGTATTTCTACCTGCCGAAAACCCAGTCCTGGGAGGAAGCGGCCTGGTGGAGCGATGTCTTCAGCTTTACCGAGGATCGTTTCGATCTGCCACGTGGCACCATCAAGGCGACCGTGCTGATCGAAACCCTGCCGGCGGTGTTCCAGATGGACGAGATCCTCTATCACCTGCGCGATCACATCGTCGGCCTGAACTGCGGCCGCTGGGATTACATCTTCAGCTACATCAAAACGCTGAAGAACCACGGGGATCGTGTGCTGCCGGATCGTCAGTCGGTGACCATGGAGAAACCTTTCCTCAGCGCCTATTCACGTCTGTTGATCAAAACCTGTCATAAGCGCGGCGCCTTCGCCATGGGCGGCATGGCGGCGTTTATCCCGAGCAAAGACGCTGAGAAAAACGCCTGGGTGCTGAACAAGGTGCGGGCGGACAAAGAGCTGGAGGCCAACAATGGCCACGACGGCACCTGGGTGGCGCACCCGGGGCTGGCGGACACGGTGATGGAGGTGTTCGGCAAGGCATTGGGCGATCGCCAGAATCAGCTGGACGTGATGCGTGAGCAGGATGCGCCAATCAGCGCCGCGCAGCTGTTGGAACCATGCGACGGCGAACGCACCGAAGCGGGGATGCGCGCCAATATCCGCGTGGCGGTGCAGTACATCGAAGCCTGGATCTCCGGCAACGGCTGTGTGCCTATCTATGGGTTGATGGAAGATGCCGCGACGGCGGAGATCTCCCGTACCTCTATCTGGCAGTGGATCCACCACGAGAAGAGCCTGAACGACGGGCGCCCGGTCACCAAGGCGCTGTTCCGCCAGATGTTGCAAGAAGAGATGTTGGTGGTGCGTGAAGAAGTAGGGGAAGCGCGCTTTAACGCCGGCCGGTTCGAAGAGGCGGCGCGACTGATGGAGCGCATCACCACGCAAGATGAATTAATCGATTTCCTGACGTTGCCCGGCTATGAGCTGCTGGCCTGAACTTTCCCAATCAACCCTACATGACTGAAAGGATAAAAATTATGTCTACCTCTCGCTCTCAACAGATCCAGCAGCTGGAACAGGAATGGAAATCGGCCCGTTGGGAAGGCATCACCCGCCCTTACAGCGCCGAAGACGTGATCAACCTGCGCGGTTCGGTCAACCCGGAATGCACCCTGGCGCAAAACGGCGCCGCCAAACTGTGGGCGTTGCTGAACGGCAAGGCGCGCAAAGGCTACGTGAACTGCCTGGGCGCGCTGACCGGCGGCCAGGCGCTGCAGCAGGCTAAAGCCGGCGTCGAGGCTATCTACCTGTCCGGCTGGCAGGTGGCGGCCGACGCCAACAGCGCGGCGGCCATGTACCCTGACCAGTCGTTGTATCCGGTGGACTCGGTGCCGAAGGTGGTCGAGCGCATCAACAACACCTTCCGCCGCGCCGATCAGATCCAGTGGGCGAACCAGATTGAGCCGGGCAGCAAAGGCTACACCGATTACTTCCTGCCGATCGTCGCCGATGCGGAAGCCGGCTTCGGCGGCGTGCTGAACGCCTTCGAGCTGATGAAAGCGATGATCACCGCCGGCGCCGCCGGGGTGCACTTCGAAGACCAGTTGGCGGCGGTGAAGAAATGCGGTCATATGGGCGGCAAAGTACTGGTGCCGACACAGGAAGCGATCCAGAAGCTGGTCGCCGCTCGCCTGGCGGCCGACGTGCTCGGCGTGCCGACGCTGGTGATCGCCCGTACCGACGCCGATGCGGCCGACCTGCTGACGTCCGATTGCGATCCGTATGACAGCGCCTTCGTCACCGGCGAGCGCACGGCGGAAGGCTTCTTCCGCACCCATGCAGGCGTCGAGCAGGCGATCAGCCGCGGCCTGGCCTATGCCCCTTACGCCGATATGGTGTGGTGCGAAACCTCAACGCCGGATCTGGATGCTGCCCAGCGCTTCGCCGACGCCATTCACGCCAAATACCCGGGCAAGCTGCTGGCCTACAACTGCTCGCCGTCGTTCAACTGGAAGAAGAACCTCGACGATCAGACCATCGCGCGCTTCCAGCAGGCGCTGTCGGACATGGGCTACAAGTATCAGTTCATCACGCTGGCGGGCATCCACAGCATGTGGTTCAACATGTTCGACCTGGCGCACGCCTATGCGCAGGGCGAGGGCATGAAACACTACGTAGAGAAGGTGCAGCAGGCGGAGTTCGCCGCGGTGGATCGCGGTTACACCTTTGCGTCGCACCAGCAGGAGGTGGGCACCGGCTACTTCGACAAGGTCACCACCATCATTCAGGGCGGCGCCTCTTCGGTCACCGCGCTGACCGGTTCGACGGAAGAACAGCAGTTCTGATGCGGCAAGCTTGAAGACGTTTCACCCGGAGCCTGCATGCGCAGGCTTCTTTTTCTGGCGGGGGTAAGGATGGCGGCAAAACTGGAGTTGTTGATCGCACAGACGATCCTGCAGGGCTTCGATGCGCAGTATGGCCGCTTTCTGGAGGTGACCGCCGGCGCGCAGCAGCGCTTCGAGCAGGCGGACTGGCCGGCGGTGCAGCAGGCGATGAAAAAGCGCATCCATCTGTATGACCATCACGTCGGCCTGGTGGTGGAGCAGCTCAAATGCATCACCGGGCAGAAATATTTCGACGCCGACTTCCCCAGCCGGGTCAAAGCGGTTTATATCGATCTGCTGCCGGACTACCCGCGTTTCGAGATAGCCGAAAGCTTTTTTAACTCGGTCTACTGCCGGCTGTTCAAGCATCGCGATCTGACGCCGGACAAGCTGTTCGTGTTCAGTTCGCAACCGGAACGGCGCTTTCGCGACATTCCGCGTCCGCTGGCGCGCGATTTCACCTCCAATGGCGATCTGCCGGCGATGCTGCGCAGCGTGCTGAGCGATCTGCCGCTGCGGTTGCCGTGGGAAGATTTGACGCGCGATATTCGCTATATCACCCAGGCGCTGCAGCGCGCCTTCAGTCCGCAGCAACTGGCGGGGGCCACCTTTCAGATCGCCAACGAACTGTTCTATCGCAACAAGGCCGCCTGGCTGGTCGGCAAGCTGCGCCTGGCTGACGGCGTTTATCCGTTCTTGCTGCCGATCCACCACAGCGAGTCGGGCGCGCTGTTTATCGATGCCTGCCTGACCGGTAAGGCTGAGGCCAGCATCGTCTTCGGCTTCGCCCGTTCTTATTTCATGGTCTACGCGCCGCTGCCGGCGGCGATGGTCGAGTGGCTGCGCGAGATCCTGCCGGGCAAGACCACCGCCGAGCTGTACATGGCGATCGGCTGCCAGAAGCACGGCAAAACTGAATGCTACCGCGAATACCTGACCTTTATGGCGCAGTCGCAGGAGCAGTTCATCATCGCGCCGGGGGTGAAGGGCATGGTGATGCTGGTGTTTACCCTGCCGTCCTTCGATCGGGTGTTTAAAGTGATCAAGGACGAATTCGCCCCGCAAAAAGAGGTGACGCAGGCGCAGGTGATGGCTTGCTATCAGCTGGTGAAAGAGCACGATCGCGTCGGGCGTATGGCGGATACCCAGGAGTACGAAAATTTCGTCGTCGACAAGGCGCGCCTCAGCCCGGAACTGTTGGCGGAGCTGCGGCGCGAAGTGCCGGGCAAACTGGAAGATCTCGGCGATCGCATTGTGATTAAGCACCTGTATATGGAACGGCGCATGACGCCGCTGAATCTGTATCTGGAGCAGGCCAACGACCAGCAGATGCGCGATGCGATTGAAGAGTACGGCAACGCGATCAAGCAGTTAGCCGCCGCCAATATCTTCCCCGGCGACATGCTGTTCAAGAACTTTGGCGTGACGCGCCACGGGCGGGTGGTGTTCTATGACTACGACGAGATTTGCTACATGACCGAGGTCAACTTCCGCGATATCCCGCCGCCGCGTTATCCGGAAGATGAGTTGGCCAGCGAGCCGTGGTACAGCATCGCGCCCAACGACGTGTTCCCGGAAGAGTTCCGCCACTTTCTGTGCGGCGATCGGCGCATTCGGCAGGTGTTTGAAGAGCTGCACAGCGATCTGTTTACCGCGGAGTATTGGCGCGGGTTGCAGCAGCGCATCCGCGAAGGGCATGTGGAAGACGTATTTGCTTATCGCAAGAAGCAGCGGTTCAGCCAGCGCAGCGGGGCGGCGCTGCCGGCCGCCACCGCTGCGATGTAAATCAGGCCTCGGCGCCCGCGACGGCGGCGCGCGCCAGTTCAGTGATGCGCGCGTAGTCGCCGCTTTCGAGCGCGTCCGCCGGCACCAGCCAGGAGCCGCCGATGCACAGCACGCTTTTCAGCGCCAGATAGCTGCGGTAGTTGTCCGGTGAGATGCCGCCGGTCGGGCAGAAGCGCACCTGCGGGAACGGGCCGCCGATCGCCTGCAGCGCTTTTACGCCGCCGTTGGCTTCCGCCGGGAAGAATTTAAACTCGCGCAGGCCGTAATCCATGCCCTGCATCAGTTCGGAAACGGTGCTGATGCCCGGGATCAAGGGAATGGAACCGGCGGTGGCGGCTTTGAGCAGCTCGTCGGTCAGGCCTGGGCTGATGGCGAACTGCGCACCGGCTTCGGTCACTTCCCGCAGCTGCTGCGGATTGATCACCGTACCGGCGCCGATGATCGCTTCCGGCACCTCTTGGGCGATGGCGCGAATGGCGTCCATGGCGCAGGCGGTGCGCAGCGTCACCTCCAGCACCCGCACACCGCCGGCGACCAACGCTTTCGCCAACGGCACCGCATGTTCCAGCTTGTTGATCACGATGACCGGCACCACCGGCCCCGCCGTCAGGATCTGCTCGGCGCTTGTTGTCCACTTGTTCATGCTGACGTTCTCCTCTGTGGCCGCCGCCAGGCGGCGATGCGGCCAGGCTATCGATTAAAATTTGATGCAGCAGGCGCCCTGCTCGGCGCCTGACAGCTGGCTGCGCAGCGCGCCGAACAGCTCGCGCCCGCAGCCGATGTGTTCCGCGCTCAGATCGGGTTGGCATGGCGTGCGCCGCGCCAACTCGTCGGCGTCGACCAGCACCTGCAGTTCGCCGCTGCGGCCGTTGACGCGGATCGGATCGCCGTCGCGCACTTTCGCCAGCAGGCCGCCGGTATAGGCTTCCGGGGTGACGTGAATGGCGGAAGGCACCTTGCCGGAGGCGCCGGACAGGCGGCCGTCGGTCACCAGCGCCACTTTGAAGCCGCGATCCATCAGCACACCCAGCGGCGGCATCAGCTTGTGCAACTCGGGCATGCCGTTGGCCTGCGGCCCCTGGAAGCGCACCACCACCACGCAATCGCGATCCAGCTTGCCGGCTTCGAACGCCGGCACGATATCGTGCTGGCTGTCGAACACCACCGCCGGCGCTTCGATGATCTGGTTGTCGGCGGGCACCGCCGAGGTTTTCATCACCGCGCGGCCCAGATTGCCGGCCATCACTTTGGTGCCGCCGTGATGTTCGAACGGCTGGGCCACGCTGGCGATCACGCTGGCGTCGAGCGAGCCGGCCACGCCTTCGCGCCATACCAGTTGGCCGTTGTCCAGCCACGGTTCCTGGGTGTAGCGGCGCAGGCCGAAACCGGCCACGGTGTGCACGTCTTCGTGCAGCAGGCCGTGTTGCAGCAGCTCACGCACCACCAGCGGCACGCCGCCGGCGGCCTGGAATTGGTTGATGTCGGCCGGGCCGTTCGGGTAGATGCGGCACAGCAGCGGCACCGCCTCCGACAGCTCCGAGAAATCATCCCAGGTGATGATGATGCCCGCCGCGCGCGCCATCGCCACCAGATGCATGGTCAGGTTGGTTGAGCCGCCGGTCGCCAGCAGTGAGACAATGCCGTTCACCACCACTTTCTCGTCCACCAGGCGGCCGATCGGCAGGTAGCTGCCGGCGGTATCGGTCAGTCGGGTCACCTGGCGCGCGGCGGCGTCGTTCAGCGCGTCGCGCAGCGGCGTGTCAGGATGGACGAAGGAGGCGCCCGGCAGATGCAGACCCATCACTTCCATCACCATCTGGTTGGTGTTGGCGGTGCCGTAGAAGGTGCAGGTGCCGATGCCGTGATAAGAGGCAGCCTCGGCTTCCAGCAACGCCAAACGGTCGGCTTTGCCCTCGGCGTACAGCTGGCGCACGCGCACTTTTTCCTTGTTCGGCAGGCCGCTGCTCATCGGGCCGGCCGGCACGAACAGCGCAGGCAGGTGGCCGAAGGAGAGGGCGGCCATCACCAGCCCCGGCACGATCTTGTCGCAGATGCCGAGGAACAGCGCGCCGTCGAACATATTGTGCGACAGGCCGACGGCGGCCGACATGGCGATCACGTCACGGCTCATCAGCGACAGCTCCATGCCGTCCTGCCCCTGCGTCACGCCGTCGCACATCGCCGGCACGCCGCCGGCCACCTGGCCCACGGCGCCCACCGCCTTCAGCGCCTGTTTCAGCCGCTGTGGGTAATGTTCGTACGGCTGGTGGGCCGATAGCATGTCGTTGTAGGCGGTGATGATGGCGATATCGCTGCGCACCATGTTTTTCAGCGACGCCTTGTCATCGGGCTGACAGGCGGCGAAACCGTGGGCCAGGTTGCCGCAGGCGAGCTGCGCGCGGTGGACGGTTTGGGAGCGGGCCGCCTCGATACGCGCCAGATAGGCGGCGCGGCTGGCCTGGGAACGGTCGATGATGCGCTGTGTGACACGGGACAAGGTTGGATTAATCATGCCTTCCTCACATTGCTGTTGTTATAGTCGCCGCCTGTGGCGGTGCCCCCGGGGGGGATTTGCAGCCCTGGTGTGCAAGGCCGGGGGCGATTTAGGATTTAAAACATCGTGAATGCAATCATGCCGATGGCGCCGCCGACGCTGCCCAGAATGGTTTCCATCACCGTCCAGGTTTTCAGCGTTTGCAGTTCGTTGGCGCCGGTGAATTTGCCGAACAGCCAGAAGCCGGCGTCGTTGACGTGGCTCAGCACGATGGAGCCGCCGGCAATGCAGATGGCCAGCGCGGCCAGTTGCCCGCCGCTGAGCCCAAGCTGGCTGGTGACCGGCAGCACCAGGCCGACGGTGGTCAGGCAGGCGACGGTGGCCGAGCCCTGGATCACCCGCACCATGGCGGACAACGCGAATGCGGCTACGGCGATCGGCAGGCCGGCGCCGATCATGGCGTCACCCAGCGCCGGCCCGACGCCGGAATCCACCAGGATCTGCTTGAACACTCCGCCGGCGCCGGTCATCAGCAGGATGATCCCGGCCGGCTGCACCGCGGCGGAGCAGATGGCCAGCGTCTGTTCGTTGCTCATGCCGCGCGGTTTCGCCAGGCCGTAAATCACGATCAGGCAGGCCAGCAGGATGGCGGTGAACGGGTGGCCGATAAACTCCAGCCACTGCTGCAGCTGCGAGCCGGGGGTGACCAGCCGCGCGCCGATGGTTTTCATGCCGACCAGCACCAGCGGGCACAGCACCAGCGCCAGGCTGAAGCCGAACGACGGCAGATTACCCTTGGTCAGCGTCGGCTCATTCTCTTCCGGCGGCATCGGCCAGTTGACGAAACGGCTGATAAAGCTGCCGTACAGCGGGCCGGCGATCAGCATGCCGATCACCGCCGCCACCAGGCCGATGGCGATCATCCAGCCGAAATCGGCCTTCATCTGCGACGCCAGCAGCATCGGCACCGGCCCCGGCAGCAGGAAGGAGGCGGCGGCGGCCACGCCGGCGAACAGCGGAATAGCCAGCTTGACGATATTGCCGTCGGTGCGGCGCGCCACGGCGAACACGATGCCGATCAGCAGCACCACCGCCACGTCGAAGAACAGCGGCAGCGCGCAGATCAGCCCGGCGATGCCGAGCGCGTAGTGCGCCTTGCTTTGTCCGAATCGTTTCAGCAATTGCGCCGCAATTTGATCGAGCGCGCCGACCTCATGCAGGATCTTGCCGAACATCGCCCCGAGCGCCACCACGATCGCCAGGAAGCCCAGCGTGTCGCCCATGCCTTTTTGCATGGTGTCGGCGATGTGTTCCAGCGGCATGCCGGAGAAAATGCCGGCGGCGATGGACACCAGCATCAGCGCGACGAAGGCGTGCATGCGCGCCTTCATCACCAGGAATAACAGCAGTAAAACCGAGCCGACTGCGGTACCGACCAGCGTTACAGTACTCACGCGCACACGTCCTGCGGCAGGAAACTTTGGATATGGCGCACGGTATCGGCGATCACAGCGTCCAGCGGCTGATTGATGTCGATCGCCATCACGTCGTTCTCGTCGGCGCCCGGCTGCTCCAGCGCGGCGAACTGGGTGACCAGCATCTGCGGCTTGAAGAAGTGGCCGTTGCGCGCCGCCAGGCGGGATTCGATCACCGGGAACTCGCCGTGCAGATAGATGAACGACAGGTTGCCGTTGCCGGCGCGCAGGCGGTCGCGATACTGCTTTTTCAACGCCGAGCAGACGATGATCGACACGTTGTTGGTGCGCTGCATGGCGAAGGCGGCGTCGTTGAGCGCGGCCAGCCACGGCGCGCGATCGTCGTCGTTCAACGCCTCGCCGGCGGCCATCTTCAGGATGTTGCTGCGTGGGTGCAGGAAGTCGCCGTCGAGGAAGCCGGCGGAGAGTTGGCGGGCCGCGGCGGCGGCGACGGCGGACTTGCCGCTGCCGGAAACGCCCATAACGACGTAAATGCGATTTTGATTGTTGGTCATGGCTTAGCTCCAAAACACCGGGTGACGTTACCTTCGTTCAGTTTGATTGTTACCGGTAACATGTTATCGGTAACATTGTCGAAGGAAGTTTGAGCGGTTGCAATGGGCTTTCGCCGTGAGGATCGTTAACTGTGATCGGCTTCAAGCTTTTTTCCTGTGCGCTAAACAGGATGCCGACAGCCTGTTACATGCTGACAACAGAGCATGGCAGGGGAGCAGGGGCGCGCTGGGCGCCCCTCGGATGAGCGGGATTAACGCACGCCGCCGTAGGCCAGGCTGATCTCTTTCGCCGCGTGGATCACCAGCGCGCCCAGCTCGATCACGCGATCGTCGGTGATGCGCGACACCGGGCCGGAGATGGAAATGGCGGCGAAGGCTTCGCGGTGCTCGTCGAAGATGCAGGCCGCCACGCAGCGCAGCCCGAGCGCGTGCTCTTCGTCGTCAAAGGAGAAGCCCTGCTTGCGGATCTGCGCCAGCCCCTCTTTCAGGTTGTGCGGCGTCAGGGTATGCGGCGTGTAGGTGTGCATGCCTTTCTTGTGCAGCAGTTTGGTCACCTGATCGTCCGGCAGGGTGGCGAGGAACGCTTTACCGGCGCCGGAGGCGTGCATCGGCAGTTTGCCGCCGATCGGCGCCGACATGCGCATCAGCGCCGTGCACTGCACCTGATCGATGATGATCGCCTGGTACTCGCTGGTATCCAGCACCGCCAGGTTGACGGTTTCGCCGGACTCTTCCATCAGGCGGCGCAGCGTCGGATGCACCATCGCCAGCAGGTTGCGGCTTTGCAGGAAGCTGCTGCCGACCACAAAGGCGTGCGAACCGATGGTCCACAGGCCGAGATCGCCGACCTGGCGCACGAATCCCTGCTGCTGCATGGTGGTGAGCAGGCGGTGAGTGGTGGAGTTCGGCAGGCCGGCTTGCTGGGCCAGATCGGTCAGGGCCACGTTGCCCTGGGCTTCCGAAATGTATTCCAACAGTTTCAGGCCACGGGTCAACGATTGTACCTGACCGGTCGCCGCACTGGCGGCGGGGGCTGCTGCGCGGGGCTTCTTGCCGCGCTTGGCGGGAGCAGGGGTGGCCATGGGTGAGATTCCTTTTTCCGTATGATGGAATTCATTTTCGTTTTTTGTCGATGAATTGCAAGCCGCCGTCAGCTCATCGGAGGTGTTGGCGCACAACCTGAAAAACTCTCAATTGCCGCCTGGCCCTTTGTCCTTACAAGCTGTGCTAGGATGACTCGTTGGTTTTTGCGGCAGTTGAGCAATGGGCTGGATGGCAATGGAAGGGGTTACAGTGACGAATCGAGTAGAACAACTGCGCCGCCAGTTAGCGCAGCGCATTTTGGTGTTGGACGGCGGCATGGGCACCATGATCCAGAGCTATCGCCTGGACGAGCGCGATTTCCGCGGTGAGCGTTTCGCCGATTGGCGCAGCGATCTGAAAGGCAATAACGATCTGCTGGTGCTGACCAAGCCGGAAGTGATCACCGCCATTCATTACGCCTATCTTGAGGCGGGCGCCGATATCCTTGAGACCAATACCTTCAACTCCACATCCATCGCCATGGCTGACTACCACATGGAGTCGCTGTCCGCCGAGATTAACTATCAGGCCGCCTGCCTGGCGCGCGCCTGCGCCGACGAATGGACGGCGCGCACGCCGGAAAAACCGCGCTACGTCGCCGGGGTGCTGGGGCCGACCAACCGCACCGCGTCCATCTCGCCGAACGTCAACGATCCGGCATTTCGCAACATTTCGTTCGATGAACTGGTGGCGGCGTACCGCGAATCGACCCGCGCGCTGGTGGAGGGCGGCGTCGATCTGATCATGATCGAAACCATCTTCGACACCCTGAATGCCAAGGCAGCCGCTTTTGCGGTGGAAACCGAATTCGAAGCGCTGGGGGTGGAACTGCCGATCATGATTTCCGGCACCATCACCGACGCCTCCGGCCGCACCCTGTCCGGCCAGACCACCGAAGCGTTTTACAATTCGCTGCGCCACGTCAAGCCGCTGACCTTCGGCCTGAACTGCGCCCTGGGGCCGGATGAGCTGCGTCAGTACGTCGCCGAGCTGGCGCGCATCTCGGAGACCTACGTCACCGCGCACCCGAACGCCGGTTTGCCGAACGCCTTCGGCGAGTACGATCTGGATGCGGCCGAGATGGCGCGCCAGGTCGGGGAGTGGGCGCAGGCCGGCTTCCTCAATATCATCGGCGGCTGCTGCGGCACCACGCCGGAACATATCGCCGCGATGGCCAAGGCGGTCGAGGGCGTGCCGCCGCGCCGGCTGCCGGCGCTCCCGGTCGCCTGCCGCCTGGCCGGTCTGGAACCGCTGACCATCGACGCCAACACGCTGTTCGTCAACGTCGGCGAGCGCACCAACGTCACCGGTTCGGCACGTTTCAAGCGTTTGATCAAAGAAGAGAAATACAACGAGGCGCTCGACGTGGCGCGCCAGCAGGTCGAGAGTGGCGCGCAGATCATCGATATCAACATGGACGAGGGGATGCTCGACGCCGAAGCGGCGATGGTGCGCTTCCTCAACCTGATCGCCGGCGAGCCGGATATCGCCCGGGTGCCGATCATGATCGACTCCTCCAAGTGGTCCGTTATCGAGAAAGGCCTGAAGTGCATTCAGGGCAAGGGCATCGTCAACTCGATCTCGATGAAGGAGGGCGAAGAGGCCTTTATCCACCACGCCCGGCTGGTGCGCCGCTATGGCGCCGCGGTGGTGGTGATGGCGTTCGACGAAGTGGGCCAGGCGGACACGCGCGAGCGCAAGTTCGAGATCTGTCGCCGCGCCTATAAAATTTTGACCGAACGCGTCGGTTTCCCGCCGGAAGACATCATTTTCGACCCGAACATCTTCGCCGTCGCCACCGGCATCGAAGAGCACAACAACTACGCCGTCGACTTTATCGAAGCCTGCGCCGACATCAAAACCCACCTGCCGCACGCGATGATCTCCGGCGGCGTGTCTAACGTGTCGTTCTCGTTCCGCGGCAACGATCCGGTGCGCGAGGCGATCCACGCGGTGTTCCTGTATCACGCCATTCGCAACGGCATGGACATGGGCATCGTCAACGCCGGGCAGCTGGCGATTTACGACGATCTGCCTGGCGAGCTGCGCGAGGCGGTAGAGGACGTGATCCTCAACCGTCGCGAGGACGGCACCGAACGCCTGCTGGAGCTGGCGGAAAAGTACCGCGGCAGCAAAGACGGCGAAGCGGCGGTGCAGCAGGCGGAGTGGCGCGGTTGGCCGGTGGAAAAGCGGCTGGAGTATTCGCTGGTGAAGGGCATCACCGAGTTTATCGAACTGGACACCGAAGAAGCGCGGCAGCAGGCCGAACGCCCGATCGAAGTGATCGAAGGGCCGCTGATGGCGGGGATGAACGTGGTCGGCGATCTGTTCGGCGAGGGCAAGATGTTCCTGCCGCAGGTGGTGAAATCCGCCCGCGTGATGAAGCAGGCGGTGGCCTACCTGGAACCGTACATCGAGGCCAGCAAGCAGCAGGGCACCTCCGCGGGGAAAATCCTGTTGGCGACGGTGAAGGGCGACGTGCACGACATCGGCAAGAACATCGTCGGCGTGGTGCTGCAGTGCAACAACTATGAAATCGTCGATCTGGGCGTGATGGTGCCGACGGAGAAAATCCTGCGCACCGCGCGCGAGGAGAACGTCGACATCATCGGCCTGTCGGGGCTGATCACGCCGTCGCTCGACGAGATGGTCAACGTGGCCAAAGAGATGGAGCGCCAGGGCTTTACGCTGCCGCTGCTGATCGGCGGCGCCACCACCTCCAAGGCGCACACCGCGGTGAAAATCGAGCAGAACTACAGCGGCCCGACCACCTACGTGCAAAACGCCTCGCGCACCGTGGGCGTGGTGGCGGCGCTGCTGTCCGCCACCCAGCGCGATGAGTTTGTGGCGCGCACCCGCAAAGAGTATGAAACGGTGCGCATTCAGCACGCGCGCAAAAAACCGCGCACGCCGCCGGTCGATTTGCACAAGGCGCGCGCCAACGCCATGGCGCTGGACTGGGCCGACTATCAGCCGCCGGCGCCACGGCAGCTTGGCGTCTTCCCTGTGTCGGCAGGCATCGAGACGCTGCGCCATTATATCGACTGGACGCCGTTCTTCATGACCTGGTCGCTGGCGGGCAAATACCCGCGCATCCTGGAAGACGAGGTGGTGGGGGAAGAGGCCAAGCGCCTGTTCCACGACGCCAATCAGATGCTGGATCGGCTGGCCGCCGAGCGCAGCCTCAACCCGCGCGGCGTTTACGGCCTGTTCCCGGCCAACCGCGTCGGCGACGACGTGGAAGTGTACCGCGACGAACAGCGCGGCGAGGTGCTGGCGGTGAGCCGCCATCTGCGCCAGCAGACGGAAAAAACCGACTTCCCGAACTATTGTCTGGCGGACTTTGTGGCGCCGAAAAGCAGCGGTAAGGCCGACTACTTCGGTGCCTTCGCGGTGACCGGCGGGCTGGAGGAGGACGCACTGGCCGCGGCGTACGACGCACAGCACGACGATTACAACAAAATCATGGTCAAGGCGTTGGCGGATCGTCTGGCGGAGGCTTTCGCTGAATACCTGCACGAACAGGTGCGCAAGTTGCACTGGGGTTATGCCGCCGACGAGAACCTGAGCAACGAAGAGCTGATCCGCGAAAACTATCAGGGCATCCGGCCGGCGCCGGGCTACCCGGCCTGCCCGGAGCACACCGAAAAAGCAACCATCTGGCAGCTGCTGGACGTCAACCGCCACACCGGCATGGAACTGACGGAGTCCTTCGCCATGTGGCCGGGGGCGGCGGTGTCCGGCTGGTACTTCAGCCATCCTGAGAGCAAGTACTTCGCGGTGGCGCAGATCCAGCGCGATCAGGTGGAAGACTATGCGGCGCGTAAAGGGATGAGCGTGAGCGAGGTCGAACGCTGGCTGGCGCCAAACCTCGGCTACGACGCCGACTGACCTTCCTCTTTAAGGGCGCAGCGATGCGCCCTTGTCATTTACAGCGCTTCCACATCGATGTGCAGCGCGTCGTACCGCCAATACTCCAGGTCGCAATCGATCACCCGGTCATGTTGATCGCGATTCACCCGCGTAATGAACAGCGCCGGGCTGCCGTAGGTCACCTTCAGCATGGCGGCGGCCTGCTGCGGCAGCAGGGTGGGCAGCATGTCGAAACGTACCCGGCCGTAGTGAATGCCGTAGCGTGCGGCGTACAGCGCGGTCAGCGACTGGGTCAGATCTTCGTCCAGAATGCCGGGGAAATAGGCCGGATTGAGATAGTGCTCGCAGTACAGCACCGCGCGCCCGTCGATGTAGCGCAGCCGGCGAATGCAATAGGCCTCGGCGCCGGGGGGAAGCGCCAGGCGGCCGGCCAGCGGCGCGTCGAGCGTGACGACCGCACTGTCGATCGCTTCGGTATGCGCGGCGCGCCCCTGTTGCTGCGCCATGGCGTGAAAATGGCTGCGCTGCAGCGGGTTATAGATCAGACGTGGCGGCGAGATAAACCAGCCGCGCCGCATCTGGCGGTAGATGACGCCCTGCGCCTCCAGCTGGCCGAGCGCCTCCTGCAGGGTAATTCGGGTGGTGGCGAACTGTTCGCTCAGGGCGCGCTCGGAGGGCAGCTTGCCGCCCGCGGCGAACTCGCCGGCGGTGATGCGGGCGTGCAGCGTTTGGCAGATGGTGGCGACGGTCGTCGGTGCTTCACTCATACAGCGGGTGTCCCGTTTCAGTGCGTTTGGCCTTTAAGGTAGACCAGCGTCGCGTTTTCGCCGTTGCAATGGGTGATAAAACTGTCGCTTTTTTAAGCTGACATATAATTATCACATTCGTCCGTTAGATTGGTTTGGTCCTTGCTGGACTAGTCCAGCCATCCCCACACTACCACCTGGAGCATCAGTTATGAAACGTTTATGCGCTTCTGTGTTAACCAGTGCCATCGTGTTATCCAGCCAGATGAGCTGGGCCGCGGATACCGATCTGGCGGCGCTGGAGCAGGCCGCGAAGAAAGAAGGCGAAGTCAACAGCGTCGGCATGCCGGACAGCTGGGCCAACTGGAAAGGCACCTGGCAAGATCTGTTGAGCAAATACGGCCTGAAGCATGTCGATACCGACATGAGCTCCGCGCAGGAGATCGCCAAATTTGATGCGGAAAAGAACAACGCCACGGCGGACATCGGTGACGTCGGCGCGGCCTTCGGCCCGGTGGCGGTGCAGAAGGGTGTAACGCAGCCGTACAAACCCTCCACCTGGGATCAGGTGCCGGAGTGGGCGAAAGACAAAGACGGCCACTGGGCGCTGGCTTACACCGGCACCATCGCCTTCATCATTAACAAGCAACAGGTGAAAGACATCCCGCACAGCTGGGCCGATCTGCTCAAGGGCAGCTATCAGGTCACCATCGGCGACGTCGGCACCGCGTCGCAGGCGGCCAGCGGCGTGCTGGCGGCCACTTATGCGATGGGCGGCAACGAGAAAAACCTCAAGCCGGGCCTGGAATTCTTCGGCAAGCTGGCCAAGGCCGGCCGCCTGAGCCTGAGTAACCCGGTGATCGCATCGCTGGAGAAAGGGGAAGTGCAGGTCGGCGTGGTATGGGACTTCAACGGTCTGAACTACCGCGATCAGATCGACAAAACCCGCTTTGAAGTGCTGATCCCGTCGGACGGCTCGATCACTTCCGGCTACACCACCATCATCAACAAATACGCCAAGCACCCGAATGCCGCCAAGCTGGCGCGCGAATACATCTTCTCCGACGCCGGTCAGATCAACCTGGCGCGCGGCTATGCCCGCCCGATCCGCGCCGAACATCTGACGCTGCCGGACGACGTCAAGGCCAAGCTGCTGCCGGCCGAGCAGTACAAGAATGCGCACCCGATCGCCGATCCGGCGGCCTGGGAACAGAGCGCCAAAGCGTTGCCGCGCCTGTGGCAGGAAAACGTCATTATGTTTATGCAGCAGTGAGTTAACGCACCATGAAAACGATCCTCGTGCTGCTGGACGGCCTCAACTACCGGGTGGCGCACGACGCCATGGGGTATCTGCAGGCCGAATGCGCGGCGGGACGCGGGCGGTTGTACCTGCTGGAGAGCGAGTTGCCCTCGCTCTCCCGGCCGCTGTATGAATGCATCCTCACCGGCGTCACGCCGGTGGAGAGCGGCGTGGTGCACAACCACGTCTCGCGCCTTTCTCATCAACAAAGCGTGTTTCATTACGCGCGCGCCGCCGGGCTGACCACCGCCGCCGCCGCGTATCATTGGTTCAGCGAATTGTATAACCGCACGCCGTTCGACGCCGCGCGCGACCGCCATACCGACGCCCCCGAGCTGCCGATTCAGCACGGGCATTTCTATTACGACGACGGCTATCCCGACAGCCATCTGTTCGACGACGCCGAAAGCCTGCGTCTGCGTCATCAGCCGGATTTCCTGCTGATCCACCCGATGAACATCGACGACGCCGGCCACCGCTTCGGCCTCTCTTCGCCGCAGTACCGCAACGCGGCGCGGCGCGCCGACGGCTCGCTGTCGCGCTACCTGCCCGAGTGGCTGGCGGCCGGTTATCAGGTGCTGGTCACCGCCGACCACGGCATGAACGACGATCGCAGCCACGGCGGGGTGTTGCCGGAAGAGCGCCAGGTGCCGCTGTTCGTGTTCGGCGCGGGCTTCAGCCTGGACGACGCCGATCCGCAGCAAACCGAGCTGTGCGGCACGATCTGCGATCTGCTGCAGGCGCCGCACGACAAGCCGCGCTGCCGGGCGCTGCTGGCGCAGGATGCGCGATGAACAGCAAAACCAAATGGATCGCCGCGCTGTGCCTGCTGCCGTTTATCGTGCTGTTCGGCGCGTTTCAGATCGCCCCGCTGGTGTGGATCGCCGTTCACAGCTTTTTCAGCGAGACCGGCGGCTGGGGATGGGGCAACTATGTCGATATCCTCACCTCTCCGTTCTACCTGCAGGCCTTTCAGTTCTCGCTGGAGATCTCGCTGTGGTCGAGCGTCTACGGATTGCTGATTGCATTAGTGGGCAGTTACTCACTTCGCCAGCTCGGCCAGACCCGCTTTCATGACTTCGTGATGTCGTTCACCAACATGACCAGCAACTTCGCCGGGGTGCCGCTGGCGTTCGCCTTCGTCATTCTGCTGGGGTTGAACGGCTGCCTGACGCTGCTGCTGCGCAAATACGGCCTGATGGAGAGCTTCAACCTCTATTCGAAGAGCGGCCTGATCGTGCTGTATACCTACTTCCAGATCCCGCTCGGGGTGCTGCTGCTGTATCCGGCGTTCGACGCGCTGCGCGCCGATTGGCGTGAGTCGGCGGCGCTGCTCGGCGCCGGCCCCTGGCGCTACTGGCGGCATATCGGCCTGCCGGTGCTGGCGCCGGCGCTGATGGGCACCTTCGTCATCCTGCTGGCCAATGCGCTGGGCGCCTACGCCACGGTGTACGCGCTGACCACCGGCAACTTCAACGTGATCCCGATCCGCATCTCGGCGCTGGTGGCGGGGGACATCTCCCTCGATCCGAACCTGGCCAGCGCGCTGGCGATGCTGCTGGTGGTGATGATGGCGTTTATCACGGTGATCCACCAATGGATGCTGCGCAGGAGCTACCTCAATGCGCGCTCATAACCGGCTGGAGAATGCTCATGTCGCGTGTTGAACGCTTGTACCACCGCACGGTGACCGGCCTGCTGCTGTTGATCCTGCTGCTGCCGCTGGCGGCGACGCTGATTTACGCGCTGGCTACCCAGTGGGGCGCCACCATTTTGCCGGACGGTTTTACCCTGAAGTGGCTGACGGCGCTGTGGAGCGATCCGCGCTTTTTGCAGGCGCTGTGGCACTCGCTGCTGATCTGCTTCGGCACGCTGCTGCTGTCGGTGGTGGTGATCCTGCCGGCGATGTTTGTGATCGCTTACTACTTCCCCAAGCTGGACGCGGTGATGAACGTGCTGATTCTGCTGCCGTTCGCCGTGCCGCCGGTGGTGTCGGCGGTGGGGCTGATGCAACTGTTCGCCGCCGATCCGCTGCCGCTGCTCGGCACCCCCTGGATTTTGGTGGGTTGCTATTTCACCATCGCGCTGCCGTTTATCTACCGCGCCATCAGCAACAACATGCAGGCGATCAACCTGCGCGATCTGATGGACGCCGCGCACCTGCTCGGCGCCAGCACCTGGCGGGCGGCGCTGTGGGTGGTGTTGCCGAATCTGCGCAAGGGCGGAACGATCGCCGTGCTGCTGTCGTTCTCGTTCCTGATCGGCGAGTTCGTGTTCGCCAACCTGCTGGTGGGCAGCCAGTATGAAACGCTGCAGGTCTATCTGTTCAATATGCGCAACGGCAGCGGGCATTTCACCAGCGCGCTGGTCATCTCCTATTTCGCCGTGGTGCTGCTCGTCACCTGGCTGGCGAACCTGCTGAATAAAAACAAGGGTTAACCCGATGGCTTATCTCAACGTCACTCGCCTGAACAAACACTATGGCCAGACCCAGGTGTTTCAGGATATCGATTTCACCGCCGAAGAGGGGGAGTTCGTCACCCTGCTCGGGCCAAGCGGCTGCGGCAAGTCGACGCTGTTGCGCTGTCTGGCCGGCCTGACTCCGGTCGACAGCGGGCAAATTTTACTGCAGGGCCAGGATCTGGTGCCGCTGGCGCCGCAAAAGCGCGGCATCGGCATGGTGTTCCAAAGCTATGCGCTGTTTCCCAATATGACGGTGGAAGGCAACGTGGCCTTCGGCCTGAAAATGCAGAAGCTGGCGGCCGGGCAGATCGGCCAGCGGGTGCAGGAGGTGCTGGCGCTGGTGGAGCTGAGCGATCTGGCGAAGCGCTATCCGCACCAGCTGTCGGGCGGCCAGTGTCAGCGCGTGGCGCTGGCGCGATCGCTGGTCACGCGCCCGCGTCTGCTGTTGCTCGACGAACCGCTGTCGGCGCTGGATGCGCGCATCCGCAAACATCTGCGCGAGCAGATCCGGCGCATTCAACGCGAGCTGAACCTGACGGCGATCTTCGTCACCCACGATCAGGAAGAGGCGCTGACCCTGTCGGATCGCATCGTCCTGATGAACAAGGGGCAGATCGTGCAGAGCGGTGATGCGGAAACCCTGTATACCCAGCCGGCGGACGCCTTCGCCGCCGGTTTTATCGGCAACTATAACCTGCTGAGCGCCGAACAGGCCGGCCGGCTGACCGGGCGCAGCTATGCCGGCAAGGTGGCGATCCGCCCAGAGTCTATCGGCCTGTTGCCGGCCGGACAGGGGATCGGCGGGGTGATCCTTGGTCACAGTTTGCTCGGGAATGTGGTACGCTATCGGATTCAGGTTCGCGAGGTAGAGTTGCTGGTTGACGTGCTCAACCGTTCGGTGGCCGATCTGCGGCCCGACGGCGCGGAAATTGGGCTACACTTGGAACCTGTTGTATTGCGGGAAGTTGCATGACTTCGCAGCGCGGCGCCGGGGCTCTCCCACCGCCGCCTTAACCCTTCTCTTCTGCGGTCTGCCGCCCGCCCGCTGTCCTGCCAGACCCACGCCCGGCAGGCGGGACCGCGCGCTGTATCCGTCATCCTTTGGCTCGCCTCTCTGCGTCGCGTGACAGGCATCGGGTATCAGCCTCCTTTGGCCGGGCGTTAATGGAGCGTATCTTCCGTGCTGACCCTTCTTCACCTGCTTTCGTCCGTGGCGCTGTTGGTGTGGGGCACCCACATCGTGCGCACCGGGATTATGCGGGTTTACGGCGCCAATCTGCGGCGCGTGTTGAGCGACAGCGTTGAGAAAAAACCGCTGGCGTTCGTTTCCGGCATCGGCGTGACCGCGCTGGTGCAAAGCAGCAACGCCACCGCGCTGCTGGTGACCTCTTTCGTCGCGCAGGGGCTGGTGGGGCTGGCGCCTGCGCTGGTGATCATGCTGGGCGCCGACGTCGGCACCGCGCTGATGGCGCGCGTGCTGACCTTCGATCTTTCCTGGTTGTCGCCGCTGCTGATCCTGGTCGGCGTCTTCCTGTTCCTCAGCCGCAAGCAGATGCGGATCGGCCAGATCGGACGCGTCTTGATCGGCCTTGGGCTGATCGTGCTGGCGCTGGAACTGATCGTCGCCGCCGCCACGCCGATCACCCAGGCGGCCGGGGTGAAAGTGCTGTTCTCGTCGCTGACCGGCGATGTGATGCTGGACGCCCTGACCGGCGCGCTGTTCGCCATCGTCAGCTATTCCAGCCTGGCCGCGGTGCTGCTGACCGCCACCCTGACCGCCACCGGCGTGATTTCGCTGAAGGTAGCGCTCTGTCTGGTGATCGGCGCCAACCTCGGCAGCGGCCTGCTGGCGATGATCAACGCCAGCGGCCAGAACGCCGCCGGGCGGCGCGTGGCGCTCGGCAGCCTGCTGTTCAAATTGGTGGGCTGCATCCTGGTGTTGCCGTTCGTCTCCTATCTGGCGGATGTGATGGCTCAACTGCCGGGCGGCAGCGAAGAGCTGGTGATCTATTTCCACGTGTTTTACAACCTGATCCGTTGTCTGGTGATGATCCCGTTGGCCGGGCCGATGGCGACGCTGTGCGAACGGCTGATCGTCGACGTGGCGGCCGACGACCCGCGCATGCGGCCGCGCCATCTGGACGCCAGCGCGCTGGATACGCCGACGCTGGCGTTGGCCAACGCGGCGCGCGAAACGCTGCGCATGGGCGACGTGGTGGAACACATGATGATCCTGCAGCGCGAAGTGCTGCACGGTAAGCAAGGCGTGGATAAAGAGGTGCGGCGACTCGACGATGACGTCGACGTGCTGTACACCGCCATCAAGCTGTATCTGGCGCAGATCCAGAAGGAAGATCTGGGCGAGGAAGATTCGCGCCGCTGGGCGGAAATCATCGAAATGGCGCTTAACCTGGAACAGGCGGGCGACATCATCGAGCGCATGGCCGGCGACGTGGGCGCCAAATCGCACGCCGCGCGCCGCGCCTTCTCGGCGGAAGGGCTAGCGGAACTGGACGGGCTGCACGAACGGCTGATCGGCAACCTGCGTCTGGGGCTGTCGGTGTTCCTGTCCGGCGACGTCACCAGCGCCAAACGCCTGCGCCGTTCCAAGCACCGCTTCCGCATTCTGGATCGCCGCTACGCGCATGCGCACGTCGATCGTTTGCATCAGCAAAACGTGCAGAGCATCGAGACCAGTTCGCTGCATTTGGGATTGTTGGGAGACATGAAGCGCCTGAACTCGCTGTTTTGCGCCGTGGCCTACAACGTGTTGGATCAGGATGCGAAAGACGACGATCGCGACTGGGAAGACACCCCAAGCACGCTGTAAAAAAAACGCCCCCGGTTTTAACCGGGGGCGTTGCGTTGGGGGGCGCGTTATTTGCCGCTGAACACGCCGGCTTTGGCGTCCGCCTGCTGAGTTGAGGCATGGCCGCTGGCGAACGGCACGTTGCCGTCGACGCTTTGCTTCGCCGCGCCGCCTAACAGTCCACCTACCGTGGCCGCCGCATCGACGCGGCCGCCGCCCTGATAGCGCTGGCCGCTGACGTCCTGCTGGCTGACCTGGCTACCGCCCAGTTCCACCTTGCCCTGCTGGCTGCGGATCTCGCCGCCGGTCAGTTGGGTTTGGCCGCCGACCTGCAGCGCCACGCCGTGCTTACCGGCAATCGCCGACTGCACGCCAACCGCGTTGTTGTTCACCACGTCGGCATTGAGCTTGAGGTGCCCCTGGCGACCGGCCGGACCGGTGATGCTGTCTTTCACCGCGCCGCCGACGGTGCGTGCGCCGCGATCCCACAGCGGGCCTTGCGGTTTTTCGCCGGCCGGCGTTGCCGGCAGCGTGACTTTGCCGTCGGCCTTGCTGAAGCTGACCGCGCCGGTGGTGTCCTGCTGCGGATCAAGGCGACGCGCCACGCTGTTGTACTTGTCGGTGGTGGCGTCGGCCACTTTGTTCACTCCGGCCTCCAGTTTCTCTTTCACCTTACCGGCGTAACGCGGCGTGCCGACCTTCGACAGCTTGGAGGTGACGCTGCTGCCCGGATCGTTGCTGTGGCTCAGACCGGCATCCACATCCACCTTCACGCCTGTCTCGACGTCTTTGCGGCTTTCAATGCGCAGATCGCCGCCCACCTTGCCCTGTACGCTGTCGGCGTCGACGCGCGCGCCGGCAAGGCGGGTGTCTTTGCCGCTGTTGAGCGCCACGTCGCCCGCGGTGATGCCGGTGTTGGCGTGGGTGGTTTTATCCTGCTGCTCCACGCCGACTTTCAGACCTGCGCCCAGCGTGTGAGTGTCTTTGCCGGTGTTCGGATCGACCTTGCCGCCGGCGTCCTTGTTGAAGGTTTGACCGCCTCTGGCGTTGGCTTTGATGCCCAGATTCCAGTTGTCCTTATGCTGCTCGTTCTTGGCGGATTCCAGCAGGATGCCGCCGTTTTTCGCTTCGAGTGCGGCGCTGCCGCCGCTGACTTTGGCCCCCTGCAGATGCAGCGCGTCATCGCCTTTGCCGTTGGCGGACAGGGTGACCTTGCCGTCTGAGGCGATAGTGGCGCCCTGGCGCTCGGTCGTGGACTCATTGACCTTGGCGATGTCGAAGGCGCCGCCGGCGGAGAGGCTGCCGCCGGTTTTTTCCTTGCTGTCGCTGCTGCCGGCGCCCAGATCGATATTGCCGGACAGCTTGCTTTCCTTACGCGTTTGGGTCGATTCCGCCGCCTGCAGCGCGACCTTGTTGCCCGCGTTCAGGCTGACGTCGCCCTGGCTCTTGACGTTGGTGCCCTGCAGCGTCAGATCGCGGCCCGCCTTCAGCGCCACACCCTGGCCGTTGACGTTGCCGACCTGCGCGGTGCTGCTGCTGCTTTCACCGTTGTGGGTGCCGCCGCCGAAACCAGCGCCGAAGTTTTTGCTGTCGGCGGTGAAGCCGCCTTTGGCGGACGCTTTGACGTTAAAGCCGCTGTGGTTCTCGCTCTGTTTGTCGCTGGCCTGATCGAAGCGGATATCGCCGCCGGCGTTGACGGCGGTTTTACCGCTGCCGCCGTTCAGCGCGGTACCCTGATAGACCGCGTCTTTTTTCACGTTGACGTTGATGCCGTTGGCCGCGTCGATCGAGCCGGTCACCGCCTGGCTGGCGCTGCTGTTGCTGCGCTGGGTGCCGCCTTCGCCCTTGGCGTCCACGGTCAGATCGCTGCCGGTGGTGGTGTAGACGCGCACGCCGGCGCTGCCGCGGGTGTCGCGGCTCTGCTCGTCCTGACGGTTTGCCGCGGCTTCGCTGCGGTGGCTGTCCGCCGTCAGGTTGACCGCGCCTTTGCTCGCCTGGTACTGCGTGCCCTGATCGCGCACTTCGCCTTTGGCATTGATGTCGATGCTGCCGGCTTTCACCGAGCTGACCACCGCCTGCGAGCTGCTGCTGTGTTTTTCGCTGCTGCCGCCCTGTGCGCCGATATCCAGGCCGACGTTAGGCGCGCCGATGCCGCCGATGTCGTTGATAACGCCGGTAGCGTCCAGCTTGGCCGCCTTGCCGACCGCGCGCTCGACCGGACGGGTCACGGCGCTGTAATCGACGTTGGCGCCGATGTTCACGCCGACGTCGGTTTTGGTGGTGGTGGTGCTGGCGGTGTCGGCGGCGGCAAGGTGATCGACGCCAGCGGCGTTTTCTTGATAGGCGCCGCCGACGCTGTGCTGCGCGCCTTGCTGGGTCAGCTTGTCGCGGGCGTTGATCGTCAGATTGCCTTTGACGTCGCTGCCGGAGGTGATCGCCTTGCTGCTTTGCGTCTGGGTTTTGCTGTTCTCGTAGCCGGCTTCCACGCCGCTGCCGAGTTTGTCGATGCCGCCGGTGTAATAGAAACCGCCGCCGATCTTGGTTTGCTCGGTGTTTGAGGCCGTTTTATCGTCGGCCGCCAGGAACGAAACCTTGTTGCCGCTGACGCTGGCGCCGCCTTTGTCGGCGACCAATTGAGAACCGCTGAAGGTCACGTCCTTCTCCGCCTTGAGCTTCACGCTGCCGCCGCTGAGGCTTGAGGCGCTATTCTCGGTGCGAGTGGTTTTCTCGCTGTCGCGGGTGTGCTCGATGCGCACACCGGCGCGGTACTGCTTGTCACCGGCTTCTTTGGCGTAGCCGTTAACGGTGAGCGCGGTCTTCTGCTCGTCGATGTTCTGCTGCCGCTCGGCGGCCTTGACGTTGATGTTGCCGGTCTTCGACTCGACGCTCAGTTCACCGCCGCTGGCGACCTGGCTGCCGATCACGTCGGCATCCTTGTGGCTGACCAGCTTCAGGTTGGTGTCGGACTTCAGCTCGCTGGCGGTGCTGCTCTGGTAGCTGTTGTCGGCCTTGTGCGAACTGCTGGTGATGTTGAACACGGTGCCGGTGCGCGCGTCGATTTTGTCCACGGTGGTGCTCAGCGCGTTGTCGATGCGCAGGCCACCTTGCGTGGCGGTGACTTCGCCGCCTTTCTGGCCGCGCGCCTTGCTGCCGGTGATGGTGACGCCTTGCTGACCGTTCAGGCGCAGCGTGCCGTCGCTGGTCAGCTCGGAAGCGTGACTGACCTCGCGGCGGTTGCTGTTGTTCTTGTTGTCGCCGCCGCCGATGCCGCCCCAGGAGGTTTTGTCATCGCGCACCGCTTTGGCGTTGGCGGTTTTCTGCACCCCGATCTGAATCTGCTCGTTCGCGTCGATCGTCAGATCGCGCTGGGCGTGTACCCTGGCGCCCTGGGTCGCGACATTGCGGCCGGCTTTCAACGTCAGTTCGCCCTGGCTGCGCAGTTCGCTGGCCTTCAGGCTCTCGCTTTCGTCGCTGCTGCTCCAGCTGCCGGTACGCAGACTGGAGGTGTGGTTGCGCTGGTAGCCGCGCTCGCTGGATTTATCCTTCTCCACCAGCCCGGCAAGGTGTACGTCGCGCGCCGCTTTGACGCTCAGCGCGCGGTCGGCGCTGACATTGGCGCCCAGCAGCTTCACGTCTTCCTGGGTGCTGACGAGTTTGGCGTTGCCGCTGGCGGCGACGGTGCTGCCCGCCTGCTGCAACTGCTCGCGCTCACGGGTGACGTCGTATTGCCAGGAGTAGAACCAGCGGTCGTCGGTGTGGCCCTGGGTCTGTTTCAACTGCTGGCCGTCGAGCGTCAGCTTACCGCCCTGCAGCGTAATGTCTTCGCCGCGGATATCGGTGGCGGTGAGGTGCGCGTGATTATCCGCCACCAGACTGATGTTCTTGCCTTTCAGCTCGGTGCGGGTCAGCTTCTGGCTGCTGCTGCGATCGTTGACGTAGATGCCGCCACGGTAATTTTGATAGTTATCGCCGCCGTTTTTGTTGCTGCTGGCGTCGTCGACGCGGCTTTCGCTACGGATATCATAGGCTTTCACCTTGAGTTCATCGCCGGCGTTCAACGAGCCGGCCAGTTTCACGCCGCTGCCCTGCGCGGTGTTGATGATGTTGATGCGCCCGGCCTGCATGCTGCCGAGGTAGTAGCTGTCCAGCGCGGTCGGTATCTGTTGGCTGGCCTGCACCGTGCCGTCGCGCGCTACCCGGTTAAGGCCGCTGATGGCGTTGATCGTCGCCGAGGTCACTTTACCATTCGAATGTTTGAAATCTTGCACGATCACTTCGCCGCGGCTGTCGATCTTCGGCGCGATCAGATCCAGTACGCCACCGGCGTTCAGGGTGCCATTGAGGCTCAGAGTGTTGCGGTTGCCGAAGGTGCTGTAACCCTGCAGCACGCCGTTTTCCACCAGCGGGTTGCCGACCACCAGTGAGGAATGGCTGGTATTGATGAATCCGCAGCCCTGACAGCTGATACCGTTCGGGTTGGCCAGCACGTAGTCGGCCGCCATGCCGAAGATCTCTTGCTGGCCGTGCAGCAGCGACGGATTGCGGCCGATCACTTCGTTGAGGATCACGCTGGCTTCGCGTCCGCCCAGATTGGGGTTGGCGCCCAGTTGGCCGGCCAACTGCGACAGTCCCGCCTCGCGGGAGTTGTTCAGCACCGCGCCGGGCTGGTTGACGTTGAAGTCCTGATATTGGTTGTGCGACAGCCCGTTGCCGTTCGGCGCGACGATATCGACCACCTGCGCGCCGGTGGCGGCGGTGGAGACGCCGGGGCCGTTGGCGCCGTTGGCCGCAACGATCTCTGCGGCGTAGGCGCCGGCGGAAGCGGCGAGAATAATCGCCAGCGCGGCGGCCAGTTTGCCTGCCGCCGAAAGTCTGAAGTTATTATTTTTCATCCATGTATCTCCGTATATTGCCGTGGGGTCCTGCAAAACTGTTGATTAAAAGGTGTAAGAAAAGCGGGCCAGCACCTGAACGGGATCTTCCGGCGTAGCGTGGTTAGACAAAATCCAGCCGCGGCTGACCTCGAGATCGACCAGCGCCTGGCGGTAACGTAACGTGGCGCCGCTGCTCACACCGGCGCTGCTGCGCCAGCCCGAGTTGTCCTGACGCGGCAGAATGCGGCCGACGTCGGCGCCGAGGCGCGGCGTCAGCGTGGTGGCACCCAGATTGAAACTGCGGGACAGCGTATTTTGCAGATACCAGCCGTTGTCGCCGGACTGGGTGCTGCGGCTGAAGCCGCGCACGGCGCTGCGATCGGTGAGACTCAGCCACTCCACGCCGGGCAGCGGGTCGCGGCTGTACTGGCCATAGAACAGATTGTTGAGCTGATAGGTGGCGTCACCCAGCTGGAGGCGCTGGCTGAGGTTGGCGAACAGCTTGCCTTTGGTGAACTGGCTGTCGAGGTGCACCGAACTCGGGTGGCGGCCGGCCCCCAGCCACGGCATCCCCTGCTCGACGCTGAGGTTGGCGCTGAACACGCCATTGGGCAGAATTTGCAGGTGGCTGGCGCTCAGTTCGGCCAGGGTCAGCGTTGGGCTGCTGACCTCAAGGCGCACGCTTTCGAAGTAGTTGTCGATGCGCTTGTAGGTCAGCTGGCCGCTCAGGCTGTCTATCTGATCGTGATCGCGATAAAACACGTAGTCGCTGCGCAGCCCGTACTGTTGGGTCTGGCCGTGCAGTTTGACCACGTTGTGCGGCAGCTGCTGGTGGTTTTCATAGGACGAGAAGCTGGCGAACCCGCTGAAGGTGAACGCGCCGTACGGCAGCGAATAGAGCAGGGTATAGGCGCGATTATAGCGGTGAGCCGGGTTTTCCAGCGTGCTGTTGGCGTTCAGGCTGACAAAGTCCGATAGGCCAAACGGGCTGTCCAACGTGGCAGTGGCGCGCGCCAGCCACCGGCCGGTGCTTTTTTGGCCGTAATTATCCGTGCCGGCGGTAATCAGCCAGGGCTTGGCATGCTGATTGCGCAAACGAATAACCGAACCACCAACCTGGCGGCCGGGCAATATATCCAGCTTGGTGGTATTCGATTGCAAACGATTGGCCTGATCCAATCCCTGATCGAGCTCGGTTAATTTCAACGGCTTGCCTTCCAGCCCCGGAAATAATAAACGGCTGTTGACCCAGCGATCGCCGCCTTCTATTTTCTCGATAAATCCTTCCGTCACGCTTAACCCCAATTCTCCTTGTGAATTAGGGCGAACAATTTGCACGCGCGCGGTGATATAGCCCTTTTGCACATAAAGACGCGTTAATTCACGGGTCAGGCGATTGATATCGTTGCTGCTGATGCACTGTTCCGGCAGCGCGCTCAGGGCCGACAAATCGGCCGGCGAGAGTAGGGTGACTCCCTGCAGATAAACACCGGCGATCGGCAGGCACTGCGCGGACTGCGGCAGTGCGGGCGCGGCCGGTTCCGGTTCCGCCAGCAGGCGCTGTTGCTTCAGCTGCTGGTAGCGGCGTTGCTCAATCAACTGGTTGACTTCACGCGTGCTGTCTTGCAACGCGCGGCGCGACTCCCCCATCGACATATCCCGCATCATGTGGGAGTCCGGCAGGGTTTCGGCGGAAAGGGCCGTGCTGACCAGCAGCGTCAAGGCGGTGATTTTTTTTATCATTGTAATCCATTCTGAGAGGCCGCCGGGGCAGCCAGCCCAATCCATGAGGTTAACCACGGGCGGCCGACGGCCGGCCCGAAATAATGAGCGACATGCACATTGCGAGGTATCTTGATTTGCCGCAGCAAATAAGACGGTGGGTATATATCTAAATAATAATTAGGCTGCTTCTTTTATGGCGGGCAACCCTGGTGACTTAATTAATTAAAAAAAGTGGAGCGTCTCTTCCTCTTGCCAACATTATCGGCATGGATAGGAAGAATCTGAATTTTTATTTTTCACGGATGATAGGGGATGAGGGGAATTATGACAATCCGACCAGTGGGAAATACGAAATTTCGCAGGAAAGAAAAGGGACGCAATTGTTTGCGTCCCTACAGGCGGTTTATTTCTTCTTGATAGGGCGGCCGGACCAATAACCCGCCAGCAGTGAACCGGAGAGGTTGTGCCAGACCGAGAACAGCGCGCCTGGCAGCGCGGCCAGCGGCGAGAAGTAGATTTTGCCCAGCGTGGCCGCCAACCCGGAGTTCTGCATGCCCACTTCGATCGCCAGCGTGCGGCAGGTGGACTCGTCGAAGCCGAACAGTTTGCCGCCCCAATAGCCGCTCAGCAGACCGATGCCGTTGTGCAGGATCACCGCGATGATAACGACCAGGCCGACCGAAGCGATATGGCTTTGGCTGCCCGCCACCACCGCGCTGATGATCGCCAGAATGCACACCATCGACAACGCCGGCAACAGTGGCTCGATGCGCTTCACCACCTTGGTCAGGGTATGGTGGACGATCAGGCCCAGGCCGATCGGGATCACCACAATCTGCAGAATGCTCAACAGCATGCCCATGATATCGACGCTGATCTCGGCGTCGACGTACAGACGGGTCAGCAGCGGCGTGGCGAACACGCCCACCAGCGTCGAGACCGCCGAGATGGTCACCGACAGCGCCACGTCACCCTTGGCCAGATAGATCATCACGTTGGAGGCGGTGCCGCTGGCCACGCTGCCCACCAGCACCATGCCGGCGGACAGATCCGGCGGCATGCGGAACAGCATCGCCAGGATCCAGGCCGCCAGCGGCATGATCAGATAATGCAGGAAGATGCCTGCCGCCACCGGGCCGGGGCGCGCCAGCACGCGTTTGAAGTCGTCGAGCCGCAGCGTGACGCCCATGGCGAACATGATCAGCATCAGCAGCGGGCTGACGTAGGGGCCGATAGCGGTAAAGGTGGTCGGCGTGTAATAAGCGGCGACGGACAGCAGTATCGCCCACAGGGGAAATAAGCGCGTGAGTAGTGCCAGCATGCAGGTTTTCCTTAGCCAGATTGAGAACGGTGGATGTGGTTGTGTTTTTATTGCGGGCTCAACATGCTGAACCCCTGCAGGTTTTGAACGGATTTTTTAGACGCAGGGGCGCAGCATGCTGCGCCCGCAATCAGGGATAATGACTTATTCGAACAGGTTGTGATGCAGGGTACGCACCACCTGCTCGGCTTCTTCGCCCGGCACCAGGAAGCACAGGTTATAGCTGCTGGCGCCGTAGCAGATCAGGCGGATATTGAACGGATCGAGCACGCCGAACACCTCTTTGCCCACGCCGCAGGCGCGCGACAGCTGGTTGCCGATGATCGCCACCAGCGCCAGGTTTTCTTCCACTTCCACCCGGCACAGCGACGACAGTTCGGTCAGCAGTGAGGTGGTCAGCAGGCTGCCGCCGACGGAGGTGGCGCCGGTGGTGTCCATGGTCAGTGCGATGCTGACTTCCGAAGTGGTGATCAGATCGACGGAGACATTATGGCGCGCCAGGATGTTGAACACCTCGGCCAGGAAACCGCGCGCGTGCAGCATGTTCAGGCTGTGCAGCGTCAGCAGCGTTTGCTTGCGGCGCAGCGCCAGCGCGCGGAACAGCGGCGGGTTCTCGGTGGTGTTGCACACCAGCGTGCCACCGGCCGCCGGATCCTTGCTGGAGCCGACGAACACCGGAATATCGCTGCGCACCGCCGGCAACAGGGTGGCCGGATGCAGCACTTTAGCGCCGAAGGTGGCCATTTCCGCCGCCTCTTCGAAACCGATTTTGTCGATGCGCTTGGCCGCCGGCACCACGCGCGGATCGGTGGTGTAGATGCCCGGCACGTCGGTCCAGATATCCACCCGGCCGACGCCGAGCGCTTCGCCGAGCAGCGCGGCGGTATAGTCGCTGCCGCCGCGGCCGAGCGTGGTGGTGCGGCCCTTCGGCTCGCTGCCGATAAAGCCCTGGGTGACCACCAGCGCTTCCTGCAGGCGCGGCTGCAATTGCGCCCGGGCCAGTTCGCTGAGCGCGGCGCTGTCCGGCACGGCGCGGCCGAAGTGATCGTCGGTGCGCATCACTTTGCGCACGTCGAACCATTCGGCCTGCACGTTGCGGGCGCGCAGGATTTCAACGAACAACAGGGTGGACATCAGCTCCCCATGGCTGACCAGTTCGTCGGTCAACGCCGTCGAGGTGGCCAGCGACGCGGCTTCCGACAGCATGGCGATGTTTTCCAGCAGGCGGTCTATTTCGTCGCGGATCACCGCCGGCGCCGCGAGGCGATCGAGGATGGCGTACTGGATGCGTCGGATTTCATCAAGCTGGTAATTGCGTTTGTCGGCCTCGCAACCCTCGGCCAGGGCGACCAACAGGTTGGTGACGCCCGCCGAAGCGGACAACACCACCAGGCGGACCTGCGGGTTGGCCAGCACGACGTCGGCGCTGCGGTTCATGGCTTCAAAGTCGGCGACGCTGGTGCCGCCGAACTTGGCTACCACGGTGGAATTCTGGGGTGCTGCTTGGTTCATCTAGAAACCTCGTGTCAGGGATGCCCGTTTGGGGCACTGTAATTCCATAGCCTTGGCACAAGGGGAGAGCGGTAAACAGGGGGCAGGCGTAGAGGTCAGGCTACGATACACCCAGAAGCGCCCCACCTTGTCGATCGCCCTGCGGGCGATCCCCTGGTGACAACCCAGGGGATTCAGCCCCTGTAGTCGATACGATAATGGCCGGCCATTACCCTACCTCGGCGTCGCTCCCCCTCGGGTGCCGTCAACGGAGAAACGGCTCCTCTGACACTCTACCTGGGCGACGCGCCTCTTCTGGCTTGCGCACCGGGTGCGCAAGTAGGCTGTTAGGAATAGCCGGTTATCGCCATTCTGTCAACGTACAGACGGTGAGGGATTTTCATCTTGCACCAGCGCGATAAGCGTACAGGGCATCGCGGGCGTGGAACCGGCGCCAATCGGTTGCAGAGAACCGTCTTCCTTTTGGCTGAATAGCGGAATAACGCCCTGATGTTTCTCCAAATACTCCAGCCAACCGAAATTTTCGTTCAATTTGGTCGCTTTGATGGTGGCCCCTCTGGCGAGCAGGCTGCTCAGGCGGCCGTAGGTGGCTTCCTGATTAAATAAAATTTCATGCCGGCGGAAACGCGAACTTTCCGCGCTGGCGCCGCGCCCTTTCAACGGCGCCCCCGAACGGATGGCGAACACGTGATCTTCGCCGAAGAGGTGACCGAAGTGATAAACCGCCAGCGCGTTCTGGTGGCGATTGGGCGACAGCGCCAGCACCTGGGCGATATTGCTCAGATCGAGGTAGTTCTCGGCGTGTTCGGAGTAGGCGTGGCCATAGTAGGCCGGAATGCCGTCCATGCGCGCCTGACGGTAGTATTCCCAGCTGCTGTCGGTGACGATCACCGGCACGTTCAGCTTGATCAGCGCCTGCGCCAGCATGCGCGCCACGCTGTTGGCGCCGACGATCAGCACGCCGCGCGGTTTCTGCTGTTGCACCCGCAGCCAGCGCGCCATCATGCCGCTGGTCAGGCTTTGCAACACCACGGTGCCGATGATGATGGCGAACACCACGGTCACCAGCCGGTCGGCGCCCTGATAGCCGCTGCGCTGCAGCGTCAGCGCGAACAGCGAACTGACCGCCGCGGCCACGATGCCGCGCGGGGCGATCCAGCACAGCAGCAGCCGATCGCGCCAGTGCAGGGAAGAGCGCCAGGTCGAGACCGCGATGCACAGCGGCCGGGCGATGAACTGCACCGCCAGCAGCAGCAGGAGCAGCGGCCAGCCCATGTTCCACAGCGCCTGAATGTCGAGCCGCGCCGCCAGAATGATGAACAGCGCCGAGATCAGGATCGCCGACAGCTCCTCTTTAAACGCCAGAATATCGCTGGTGTCCACGTCGCGCATATTGGCCAGCCAGATGCCCATCACCGTGACGGTCAGCAGGCCGGATTCGTCGGCGATGGCGTTGGACACGCCGAAGGCGGTCAGCATAATAGCCAGCACCGCCAGGTTCTGCAGGTAGCGCGGCAGCCAAACGCGGCGCAGCGCCAGGCCGAGCAGGTAGCCGAACAGCGCGCCGGCGATAAGACCGACGGCGGCGGTCACGCCCAGCGTCCAAAACAGGTGGGTATAGGACTCCGCATTCTGCTTCAGCACGATAAACTCGAACACCAGCAGGGTGAAGATGGCGCCGACCGGATCGATGACGATCCCTTCCCAGCGCAACACCTGGTTAATGTTGGCGTTCGGCCGCACCACGCGCATCAGCGGGGCGATCACCGTCGGCCCGGTCACCACCGTCACCGCGCCGATCAGCGCCGCCAGCTCCGGCGGGAAATCCAGCAGCCACCAGCTGGCGAGGCTGATGACCAGAAAGGTGGCCAGCATGCCGACGGTGACCAGGTTGCGCACCACGCCGCCGAGGCCGCGTATCTCCTCGAAGCGCAGCGTCAGTGCCCCTTCGAACAGGATGATCGCTACCGACAGCGACACCAGCGGAAACAGCAGATCGCCGAACAGCAGATCCGGCTGTACCAGATGCACCGTCGGGCCGAGCACGATGCCGAACAGCAGCAGCGGCAAGATGGCCGGCAGGCGCAGCAACCAGGCTAGCCACTGCGCCAGCAGCGACGCCAGGCCGATAAGCACCAACATGAGCGGGGCGGATAATTCCATAAGCGAGATCCCTTTCAAATGACGAAATAAACGACGATGACACAGCCTGATGACAATTCGGCAACCCCGATAACAGGCCGTTAGCCAAAAGTATAGAGTGAAAGCTGAAACGAGGCGGCAATGCGTTGACAGTTAGCGCCTATCGCAAGAAAAGAGATCATAATCACAGTCGAACAGGCTACAATCGGACAAACGCGTCATTTTTATTCTCAAGCCTAAGAGTGTTGCTATGAAAAATATCAATCCTAGTCAAACCGCTGCTTGGCAATCCCTGCAGCAACATTATGCACAGATGAAAGACGTACGGATCGCTGACCTGTTCGCCCAGGACAGCGATCGTTTCTCCAGGTTCTCCGCGACCTTCAACGACCAAATGTTGGTGGACTATTCCAAGAACCGCATCACGCAGGAAACTCTGGAGAAGCTGCAGGCGCTGGCGAAAGAAACCGATCTGCAAGGCGCCATCAAATCGATGTTCGCCGGTGAGAAGATCAACCGCACCGAAGATCGCGCGGTGCTGCATATTGCCCTGCGCAACCGCAGCAACAGCCCGATTCTGGTCGACGGCAAAGACGTGATGCCGGAAGTGAACGCGGTATTGGCCAAGATCAAACAGTTCTGCGCGCGCGTCATCGGCGGCGAGTGGAAAGGCTACACCGGCAAGCCGATCACCGACGTGGTGAACATCGGCATCGGCGGTTCGGATCTCGGCCCTTACATGGTGACCGAAGCGCTGCGCCCTTATAAAAACCACCTGAACATGCACTTCGTCTCCAACGTCGACGGCACCCACATCGCCGAAACGCTGCAGCCGCTGAATCCGGAAACCACGCTGTTCCTGGTGGCCTCCAAAACCTTCACCACTCAGGAAACCATGACCAACGCCCACAGCGCGCGTGACTGGTTCCTGAGCAGCGCCGCCGATCAACAGCACGTGGCCAAGCACTTCGCCGCGCTGTCCACCAACGGCAAAGCGGTAGCCGAGTTCGGCATCGATACCGACAACATGTTCGAATTCTGGGACTGGGTCGGTGGCCGTTACTCCCTGTGGTCGGCGATCGGCCTGTCGATTGCGCTGTCCATCGGTTATGACAACTTCGAGCAGCTGTTGAGCGGCGCGCACGCTATGGACAAGCACTTCGCCGAAACGCCGGCGGAGAAAAACCTGCCGGTGCTGCTGGCGCTGATCGGTATTTGGTACAACAACTTCTTCGGCGCCGAAACCGAAGCCATTCTGCCGTACGATCAGTACATGCACCGTTTTGCCGCTTACTTCCAGCAGGGCAACATGGAATCCAACGGCAAGTACGTCGATCGCAACGGCAACCCGGTGGATTACCAGACCGGCCCTATCATCTGGGGCGAGCCGGGCACCAACGGCCAGCACGCGTTCTACCAGCTGATCCACCAGGGCACCAAGCTGGTGCCGTGCGATTTCATCGCGCCGGCCATCAGCCATAACCCACTGGGCGATCATCACGCCAAACTGCTGTCCAACTTCTTCGCTCAGACTGAAGCGCTGGCGTTTGGCAAGTCGCTGGAAGTGGTGGAAGCCGAGTTCGCGGCGCAGGGCAAAACCCCTGAGCAGGTCAAGCACGTGGCGCCGTTCAAGGTGTTTGAAGGCAACCGGCCGACCAACTCGATCCTGCTGCGTGAAATCACCCCGTTCAGCCTGGGCAGCCTGATCGCGCTGTACGAGCACAAGATCTTCACCCAGGGCGCGATCCTGAACATCTTCACCTTCGATCAGTGGGGCGTGGAGCTGGGCAAACAGCTGGCTAACCGCATCCTGCCGGAGCTGGCGGGCAGCGAGAAAATCAGCAGTCACGACAGCTCGACCAATGCGCTGATCAACCGCTTCAAGGAATGGCGCTAAGCGCCTGAGCTGAAGCCAATAAAAAACCCGCCGCGGCGGGTTTTTTTACGTCTGCAAAAAATTACAGGTTGATCGGCACTTCGAAGCTGACGCCAGCGCCCACGTCGTCGGCGGTGCTGTGATCGTTGTCGGTGTACCACAGGCTGGTATCGAACTTAACCTGGGACGGGAAGGTGTAACCCCAACCGACCTGGACGCCCTTCAGCGTATCGGATTTCGGGAACGCCTGGTTGATGCTTTGGCTCAGCGGGTTCACCTTGGCGTATACCAGACGGGTGCTCCAGCGCTGACTGTCGTCCAGCACCAGCTCGACGCGGCCGGACAGCATCTGGCCGTCGCCGCCCATCGCGTGACCCAGCGGGTAGCCCTGCTGATAGTAGCCGCCTTTGTAGATGTAGTGGTTGTACACGTAGTTTTTACGGCTCATATCCGAACGGGTATCGGAACCTTCAATATACCAGTTGATGGTGGTCGGGCCCCATTCCGGGTGACCTTCCAGACCGAGCAGATAGGTGTTTTTCGACGGCAACATGCCGGCTTCATCTTCGCCGACCAACTGGCCATAGAGGCTGACCGGCAGGCCGATCAGCGGCTGCATTTTCAGCTTGAAGTCGAAACCGGCGAGCTGGTTGCCCGGATCGTTGCCCTGACCTGAGTCATCGTTATCGTTACCGCTAAAGGCATCCCAGAATGAACTCCATGACTGCGGACGGCCTTTCCCCCCCCACTGCATGATGCGCGATGCGCCCAGCTCGACGAAGTCGGTAGGCATCATGGTGAAACGGCCGCCGATCAGTTTGGTGTGCGGTACAGAACTGTACTGCGACAGCTGGCCGGCGGACAGCTGGTATTGCCAGCGGCCGATCCACGACAGCCACGGGGTTTCAAACGGCGATTGGTCGGCGCGCTGCAGCATAAAGCCGGCCACTGGGCGCGCGGCGTCGGAGCGGATCAGGCTGCCGTCGTAACCCGGGCCCCACCACTGGGAAACCTCGCCGAAGGAGAGCCATTGGTTCCAGATCTTCACCGCGCCGTAGGAGCCGTTCATGTTGAATTTGGAACCGTCGCTGACACGCTGATCGCCTTCCACCGAGCCCTGCAGACGCACGTCCCAGAACTCGCCGTTGGCGCCGGCGCCGATGGTCAGGCGATCGTCGGCGTACTCGTTTTGGCCGAAGCCCTGCGGGGTGCCGGGTTTATCGGTCGAGGCGTAACCGCTGACGCGGATGTTGGCTTTCAGAGCGTCAACGCGGCGTTGCACGCGGTCGATGACGTTTTTCTCGGTGTTGGTCACCGGTTTGGCCTGCGCGATAACGGAACTGATCTCTTCCTGACTCAGCGGCCAGGTGGACAGGCTGACGTTGATGACGCCGCGGTCAGACAACCAGGCGAGATCGTTACGCAGATCGTTGTCAGGGGCTACCAGGCCGGCGGCGTGGCCGGACAATGCACAGGTAAACAGGCCTGCAGCGACCAGTCCGTTAAGTTTAGCGCGCATAAAGAATTCCCTTGTTAATTCGAGGTTATTGGTTTTATGTAAAGATCTCTGTGACCCATGATAGTTGACATTTCGATTTGCTACAAATCTATAAGCCAGAAACATCTTATTATAACGTGATGAATTAAATGGGGTTTAAAGTGCTTTCGCGAAGGGCGGAATTTTTAGGACAATGCCTATATTGGCACGGTTGAATCATATAAGCGGTATTCAGGAGAGGTTTTATGGCAAAAACGTCGCGTTCGATCATGATAGCGAAGGGGCTGCAGCGGGTGCTGAACGTGGGCTTGTTGCTGCTGGCGGCAATTCTGGTGGTGTTTCTGGTCAAGGAGACCATCCATCTGGCGAAGGTGTTATTTATTAACAGCGAAGAGTCGTCCTCTTACCTGTTGATTGAAGGCATCGTGATTTATTTTCTGTACTTTGAATTTATCGCCTTGATCGTCAAGTATTTTGAGTCGGGTTATCATTTCCCGCTGCGCTATTTTATTTATATCGGCATTACCGCGATTATTCGTTTGATTATCGTGGATCACAAAAATCCCATCGACACCCTGATCTACGCGGCGGCGATATTGGTGCTGGTGGTGACGCTCTATCTGGCCAACACCGACCGGCTGAAACGGGAGTAGCTGAGATAAAAATGGCGGCCAAAGGCCGCCAAAGACACAGGATATAATTACCCGTCATCTTTCAAGCGACAGCGTTGTTGACTGCACTCGCTAACCCCAGTTACTTACTGAAGTAAGCGCCTGGGCTTAGCGAGCTGGTCGCCTAGCTGTAACTTGAAATCCATAGGGTAAAAGATAAGGAAAAACATCAAACGCACTGCAGTGGCACAAATTACCCCTTCACGCCGCCGGCCGTCAGGCCGCCCACCAGCCAGCGCTGCGCCAGCAGGAACACGGCGGTAATCGGTATCGCCGATAGCACCGCGGCGGCGGCGAAGTCGCCCCACAGATAGTTCTGCGGGTTGAGATATTGCTGCATCCCCACCGCCAGCGTGTAGCTGTTCACATCGCGCAGCAGCAGCGACGCCACCGGCACTTCGGTGATGGCGGCAATAAACGACAGAATGAATACCACCGCCAGAATCGGCACCGACAGCGGCAACAGCACCAGACGGAACGCCTGCCACGGCGTGGCGCCATCCAGCGCCGCCGCTTCTTCCAGCGAATTGTCGATGGTTTCGAAATAGCCTTTGATAGTCCAGACGTGCAGCGCAATGCCGCCCATGTAGGCGAAAATCACGCCGCCGTGGGTGTTCAGGCCGATAAACGGAATGTACTGGCCCAGGCGATCGAACAGGGCGTACAGCGCCACCAGCGACAGCACCGCCGGGAACATCTGGAAGATCAGCATGCTTTTCAACAGCGTGCTCTTGCCGCGAAAACGCATGCGGGCGAAGGCGTAGGCGCAGGTGGTGGACAGCGTCACGATACCGATGGCGGTGATCGCCGCGATCTTGACTGAGTTCCACAGCCACAACAGCACCGGGAACGGCGGCGGCGTCACGCTGCCGTCGGCGTGGGTGACGCTGAAGCCGAGCGCCAGCCGCCAGTGATCCCAAGAGAGGGTTTCCGGTATCAGGCTGCCGGTGGCGAAGTTGCCGGAGCGCAGCGAGATGGCGACCACCATCAGCAGCGGAAACATGATCAGGGCGATAAAGCACAGCATCAAGATATGGGTGATCCACAGGCGCAAGCGCTGGGATTTGGGTTGAACCATGGCCATCGTTATTCTCCCTAATCGAAGTTCATCTTGCTGGCTTTCAAATTCAGGATCGCCAGCGCGCCCACCAGCAGGAAGATCAGCGTGGCGATGGCGGCCGCCAGGCCGAAGTCTTGCCCGCCGCCGCCTTCGAAGGCGATGCGGTAGGTGTAGCTGACCAGCAGATCGGTATAGCCGGCCGGCGTGGTGGTGCCGATCATGTCCGGGCCGCCGTTGGTCAGCAGCTGGATCAGCACGAAGTTGTTAAAGTTGAAGGCGAAGCTGGCGATCATCAGCGGCGTCAGCGGCTTGATCAGCAGCGGCAAGGTGATGCGGAAGAAGTTTTGCCACGGGTTGGCGCCATCCATCGCCGAGGCCTCGTACAGATCGTCCGGGATCGCTTTCAGCAGCCCCATGCACAGGATCATCATGTACGGGTAGCCGAGCCAGGTGTTGACGATCAGGATCATGCTCTTGGCGGTGAGCGGATCGCTGAACCAGGCGGGTTTGATGCCGAACAGATGGCTGAGCATCATGTTGATTTCGCCGAAGCTCTGGTTGAACAACCCTTTGAAGATCAGGATCGAGATGAACGACGGCACCGCATAGGGCAGGATCAGCAGCACGCGGTAGATCGCCTTGCCTTTCAGCGCCTCCCACTGCACCACGCAGGCCAACACCATGCCGACCGCCACGGTGAGGATCACCGTCATTACCGAGAACACGATGGTCCAGATGAAGATCGACACGAACGGTTTCTTGATGCCTTCGTCCTGCAGCACCCGCAGGAAGTTTTTCCAGCCGGTGGTGACGGTATAGCCGGGGCTCAGGGTTTCCTGCGCCCAGCCGCCGTCGGCGTTGATCGCCTGATAGAAGCCGATGTCGCCGTTCGGTCGATAGCGTACCTGGGTCTGGTTATTGGTCAGCGTGCTGCCGTCTTTGTCCAGCGCATACAGCGGACGGGTGCCGGAGAATTGGCGAAGAGAGCTCATGCGCAATTCACCGCCGTCGGGCAGTTGCGCCACCAGCTGGCTCAGCGCTTGCCGGTTCTGGGTGATCACCCGCAGCGTGGCGCGTTCGCCCTGCGGCGCGGCGCTCTGCGTGGTCAATGTCAGGGTTTGCGGCGCAGCGGCGTCGAGGCGGAAAGGCTCGGAAATCAACGGCTGTTCACTGTCCGGCGAGGTTAATTGCAGGCGCCATTGCTGATTTTCCGCCGGGTAGAGGCCGAAGGTGAAGGTTTTGCCGCTCTGGAACTGGCGTTGCATCAGCACCGATTGCGCGCGCTCAAAGGTCAGCTGGTTGGTGCTGCTGTAGTTGGTAAAGGCGATGGCGATGGTGCAGATCAGCGGGAACAGGACGAACAGTCCCATGCCGGCGACGCCGGGATACACATAGCGCCAGGCGTAGGCGCGGCGGTTGGCGAAGACGTAAAGTCCGGCGCTGACCAGGATCAGCGTCAGGATGGCGAACAGGTATTCACCCTGTGCATACATCAACACAATCAGGTAGCAGGTCACCAGGCTGAACAGGCCGACCACCAGCCATTTCAGCGCGTCGCTTTGCCACCACTTCGATTTTTTACGCGCAGGCGTCCCCGCGTGAGCGAATTGCATAGGGCGTTCCTTTCTGTGAAGCAATGGCGGGGCGCCACGGCGCCCCGCACGACGTCGTTACTTGGTGATGCGGGTCTGCACGTCGTCCAGCGCGGCTTTCACCGTCTGACGGCCGCTGACGGCGTTGATCACTGCACTGCGTTCGGCGTACCAGAAGGCGCTCATCTGCGGGATGTTCGGCATGATTTCCCCATTTTGCGAGTTCTGCATGGTGGCGGCGATCTTCGGATCTTTGGCCAGCGCCTCCTGGTAGGATTTCAGCGCCACCGCGCCCAGCGGTTTGTCTTTGTTGACGTCCGCCAGCCCTTCGTTGGTCAGCAGGTAGTTTTCGAGGAACTCGGTCGCCAGCTCCTTATTCGGGCTGGCGGCGTTGATGCCGGCGGTCAGCACGCCGACGAACGGCTTGGACGGTTTGCCTTTGAAGGTCGGCAGCAGCGTCACGCCGTAGTTGATTTTACTCTGCTCGATGTTGTTCCAGGCCCATGGCCCGTTGATGGTCATCGCGGTCTGGCCTTTGTTGAACGCGGCCTCGGCGATCGAGTAATCGGTATCGGCGTTGATGTGTTTGTTTTTCACCAGATCGACGATGAACTGCAGGCCTGCCTGTGAACCGGCGTTGGCGACGCCGACATCCTTGATGTTGTATTTGCCGTTTTCATACTTGAAGGCATAACCGCCGTCGGCGGCGATGATAGGCCAGGTGAAGTAGGGTTCCTGCAGGTTCCACATGATGGCGCTCTTGCCGGCGGCGCGCAGCTGTTTGTCCAGCGCCGGGATCTCTTCCCAGGTTTTCGGCGGCTGTTTGACCAAGTCCTTGTTGTAAATCAGCGACAGCGCTTCGACGGCGATCGGGTAGCCGATCAGCTTGCCGTCATAGCGCACGGCGTCCCAGGTGAACGGGAACAGCTTGTCCTGGAAGGCTTTGGACGGGTGAATTTCGGCCAACAGGCCGGACTGCGCATAGCCGCCGAAGCGGTCGTGGGCCCAGAAAATGATGTCAGGACCGTCGCCGGTGGCGGCCACCTGCGGGTATTTTTCTTCCAGTTTGTCCGGGTGCTCGACGGTGACCTTGATGCCGGTGTCTTTTTCGAATTTCTTGCCGACTTCCGCCAGGCCGTTATAGCCCTTGTCGCCGTTGATCCAGATAACCAGTTTGCCTTCCTCAATCTTGGCGAAGGCGGAAGAAGAGAGCACCAGGGTGGCCAGTGCCGAGAGCGCCAGCGTGCGGGCGAGGGTAATGCTGCGAGTCATAATCCAGTCCTTCTTTTTGTGGGCACATAAATCAAGGAGAGACGTTTCGCGGTAATAGTGGGTCACAACGCGACATATTCTCATCCTCCCCCCCTCTACGCCCCTGAGATGAGGAGTGTGATCCAGTTAACGTTGTGCTCTATTCTGTGGCGTCAGGCACAAAATAGGGGGCGATTTTTGCCAGCCGGATCACAGATTTGCCTTAAGCGCGGAACTTCTCATCGCCGCGGTCGTTCTCTCATCCTCCCGCCTCCTCCCCCATGAAAAATCCTGTTACGGATGATTACCCTTTCCGGTGACTCCCGCACTATCGGCACATCGATGATTTTTAACGCCACGCGCAGCAGGGATACCGGATTTATGTCGTCAATGCCTATCGCCACTCAGCCCACCCTGTACCGGATCCATCCGGCCAGTTTCCGTGACGGAAACGGGGACGGCGTGGGCGACGCGCACGGCATGCTGGCGGCGCTGCCGTACCTGAAAGCGCTGTCGATCGACGGCCTGTTGCTGCCGCAGACGCTGGCGCCGGAGGCCGAGGCGACGGTGACGGGCGAAGGGCTGACGCTGTGGTACGGCGATGAAGCCAACCGCGTTCGCAATGCCGTCGCGCTGCAGCGGTTCGCCCACGGCGCGCTGGCGCTGGACGTGATGCCGTTCAGCGCGGAGAAGCTGGCGGCGGTGTTGCACGCCCGCCGCGCCACGTTGGCGGACAGCCTGTGGAGCACCGGGGACGCCGAGCAGCCAAGAGTGGTCAGCCGCTGGGGGCAAGGCGATCTGCGTTCCGCCGCCGCCTTTTTGACGCTGTTGGCGATGTTGCCGGCGCCGATCTGCCTGTATCAGGGCGAAGAGCTGGGGCTGCCGCATGCCGCCGGCCTGCAGGATCCGCGCGGCGCGCAAACGCCGATGCCGTGGCATGAAGCCCCCGAACAGGTCACAGCCGGGGAGATTAGCTGGTATCAGCAGGTGGCGATCGAACACCGCGCATTGGCCATCAGCCGCCAACAGCACGACAGCCACTCCACCTTACGTTACTGCCAGGCGCTGTTGGCCCTGCGCCGTTCGCCGCTCATCCAGCGCGGCGAGCTGAACGCGGTCAGCCAGCGGGATGGCGTGGTGCGCTTACTTATTACCCATCAGGATCAATGCCTTGAAGCGCTGATAAACCTGCAGCCTTATACTCAGGCGGCCGCGCCGTCTGAGGCGACCTTGCCGTTGGCATGGCAGCACGGCGCGCAGCAAGAGGGTCATCAATGGGTTTTGGCGGGCTTTGCCTCCGCCATTTTCACACGACATGTTAACTGCGAAAGCAGGGGAGTAACGCATGGCTAGCGTGACACTGCGCAGCGTTTATAAGGCCTTCGGTGAGGCTGTGATTTCCAAAGACGTCAATCTGACCATCGAAGACGGCGAGTTTGTGGTGTTTGTCGGGCCGTCGGGCTGCGGCAAATCGACGCTGCTGCGCATGATCGCCGGGCTGGAGGACATCACCTCCGGCGACCTGCTGATCGGCGAGAAACGGATGAATGAGGTGCCGCCTTCCGAGCGCGGCATCGGCATGGTGTTCCAGTCCTACGCGCTGTATCCGCACCTGTCGGTGGCGGACAACATGTCGTTCGGCCTGAAGCTGGCCGGCGCCAGGAAAGCGGAAATCAATCAACGGGTGAACCAGGTCTCCGAGGTGCTGCAGCTGGCGCACCTGCTCGATCGGCGGCCGAAGGCGCTGTCCGGCGGGCAGCGTCAGCGCGTGGCGATCGGCCGCACGCTGGTGGCCGAGCCGGACGTGTTTCTGCTCGACGAACCGCTGTCCAACCTCGATGCCGCGCTGCGGGTGCAGATGCGCATCGAGATCTCCCGTCTGCACAAGCGCCTGCAGCGCACCATGATTTACGTCACTCACGATCAGGTCGAAGCGATGACGCTGGCCGACAAGATCGTGGTGCTCGACGCCGGTCGCGTGGCGCAGGTCGGCAAGCCGCTGGAACTGTACCACTACCCGGCCAACCGCTTCGTCGCCGGGTTTATCGGCTCGCCGAAGATGAACTTCCTGCCGGTCAAGGTGACCGCTGCGCAGCCGCAACAGGTGCAGGTCGAACTGCCCAACCGTCAACTGGTCTGGCTGCCGGTGGAAGGCGCGGGCGTTCAGCCCGGCGCCAACCTGTCACTGGGCATTCGCCCCGAACATCTGCTGCCCGGCGAAGCCTCTGAAGTGCGGCTTACCGGCGACGTACAGGTGGTGGAGCAGCTCGGCAACGAGACGCAAATCCACATCCAAATCCCGGCCATCCGTCAAAACCTGGTGTACCGCCAGAACGACGTGGTGCTGGTAGAAGAAGGTGCCACATTCGCCATCGGCCTGCCGCCTCATCGTTGCCACCTGTTCCGTGAAGACGGTACGGCATGTAAACGGCTGCACCAGGAGCCGGGCGTTTAAAGCATCAAAGTCGGTATAACAGGAGAATAATGATGACTACTCTGCGCAAACTTCCTCTGGCACTGGCTGTCGCCGCCGGTGTTCTCTCTACTCAGGCGCTGGCCGTGGATTTTCACGGTTACGCCCGTTCCGGCATCGGCTGGACCGGCAGCGGCGGTGAGCAACAGTGCTTCAAGGCCACCGGCGCCGCGAGCAAATACCGTCTCGGCAACGAATGTGAAACCTACGCCGAACTGAAACTGGGGCAGGAAGTGTGGAAAGAAGGCGACAAGAGCTTCTATTTCGACACCAACCTGGCCTATTCGGTCTCGCAACGTTCCGACTGGGAAGACGTGACGCCGGGCTTCCGCGAAGTCAACGTGCAGGGTAAAAACCTGATCGACTGGCTGCCGGGCTCCACGCTGTGGGCTGGTAAGCGTTTCTATCAGCGTCATGACGTTCACATGATCGACTTCTACTACTGGGATATCTCCGGCCCGGGCGCCGGTCTGGAAAACATCGATCTGGGCTTCGGCAAGCTGTCCGCCGCCGTGACCCGCAACTCCGAATCCGGCGGCTCTTACGGCTATCTGGATAACGAATGGAAACAGCGTCCGACCGTCAACGACACTTTCGACCTGCGTCTGGCCGGCCTGGAGCTGAACCCGGGCGGCACCCTGGAGCTGGGCGTGGACTACGGCCGCGCCAATGCGCAGGATAACTACCGCCTGGCGGACGGTGCCAGCAAAGACGGCTGGATGTTCACCGCGGAACACACGCAGAGCATCCTGAACGGTTACAACAAGTTCGTGCTGCAGTACGCCACCGACTCGATGACCTCGCAGAACAACGGCCGCAACGAAGGCGCCACCATCGATAACAACGGCAAGATGATCCGCGTGCTGGATCACGGTGCCATCGACTTCAACGATCAATGGGCGCTGATGTACGTCGCCATGTTCCAGGACATCGACCGCGACAACAACAACGGCACCACCTGGTACACCGTGGGCGTACGCCCGATGTACAAATGGACGCCGATCATGAGCACCTTGCTGGAAGCCGGCTATGACAACGTCAAATCCCAGCGCACCGGCGATCGCAACGGCCAGTATAAAGTAACCCTGGCGCAGCAATGGCAGGCGGGCAACAGCATCTGGTCGCGTCCGGCCATCCGCCTGTTCGCCACCTACGCCAAGTGGGATGAGAAGTGGGGCTACGCCACCGGCGATGATACCGGGTATAACGCCGGCACCGCATACAACGACACCAGCATGCATACCTTCAGCCGCGGCAAGGATGACGAAGTCACCTTCGGCGCCCAGATGGAAATTTGGTGGTAACGACAGGACGGGGAGGGCCGCAGGCTCTCCCTCAATCGCATTCGCCGCGGCCGGATCTCTTGCCTGATCCATCGCGGCGCTGAAAGAGGATATAACGATGAAAAAGAATCTGCTGTCACTCTGCCTGTCGCTGGCGCTGACCGTCGGCGCGCCTTTGGCGGCCAATGCCGATACGCCGGCCAACGTTTCCGTCGCGCCGGCCATCAGCGCCGCCACGCTGCAAAGCCTGCCGTGGCAGCCGTTGCAGCCGCCGGTGTCGCAAGAGGTGAAGCTCGACGCCGTCAGCCCTCAGCTCAATCAGGGCGAGATCCAGGGGGCGATCGCCGCCTATACGCTGCCGGCCGATCGCGGTTCGCTGGAAGTGACGCTGAGCAGCCTCGCCAAACACAATTCGCTGTACGCGCCGAGCGTGCTGGTGCTGGACGAGCATCTGCGCCCGGCGGCGTATTACCCGAGCAGCTATTTCCCTTACCAGCCGCCGGGGGCGATGTCCTCCGATCGTCTCGAAGGCACGCTGAAGCTGACGCCGGCGCTCGGTCAAAAACAGATTTACCTGCTGGTGTACACCACCCGCCAGGATTTGGTGAAAACTACGCAGCTGACCAACCCGGCCAAGGCCTATGCGCAGGGGGTGGGCAACGCGGTGCCGGATATCCCGGATCCGATCGCCGGCCACGCGACGACCGGCACGCTGAAGCTTAAGGTCACCGCTGAACAGGGCACCGGCAACGTGATGATCGGCATGCTGCAGCCTGCGCCGACCGTGGCGCCGGTGGTGGTGGGGGCGAGCACCCCGGCCGCGGCGGCGCCGATGCCGACGCCGACGCCGGAGAAACCGGCGGAACCGATGCTCAACGATACCGAAAGCTACTTCAATAACGGCATCAAGCAGGCGGTGAAGGCGGGCGATATCGACAAGGCGCTGAAGCTGATGAATGAGGCCGAGAAGTTGGGCTCTACCACTGCGCGTAAAACGTTTATCAGCAGCGTTAAAGGCAAGGGGTAACACCCGGCGCTGCCGATGCTGGCTCGATGATTGGTGCGCCTTGGCGCACCTTTTTTCATCCGCGCGCCAGCGTTGCGCCGATCAACGCCAGCAGGCGGGTGTTGTCCACCTGCTGCATGATGCGCACCGGCTTGCCCTGCGGCGGCGGCATACCGACCGTCAGGCGCAGGCCGCCCGGCCGCCAACGGCGTGAGCTGCCGCGCGTCAACGCCCCTTCCAGCGCCACATCCACATGGAACATTTCGGTCGTGACCAACTGCGGTTCCAGCAGCCAGGCGATCACCAGCGCATCATGGATCCAGCAGCCCGGCAGGCGCCGCGTATGGCGCGAATAGTCGATCCACGGCTGCGTGGTGGCGCGCAAATAACGGCACAGCGGGGTATCCGGCTGGGTCAGCGCGGCCAGATCCGCCTGGGTCAGCATGGTCTGGGTGGTGACGTCCAGCGGCGCCAGCGTGATATTGGCGCCGCTGTTCAACACCAGCCGCGCCGCTTCCGGATCCAAACCAAAATTGGTGTCCTTGATGTATCCTTCGACGTTGAACACGCCGCCCATGATCACGATCTCTTTCACCGCCTGCGCCATCTGCGGGTACAGCTGCATGGCGTGCGCAACGTTGGTCAGCGGGCCGATCGCCGCCAGCGTGATCTCGCCGGGATGACGGCAGATCAGTTCGCCGATGGCGATGGCGGCGTCCGGTGCGGGCGCGTTGGCCAGCGAGGGGGCGGGCAAGTCGCGCCACAGCGCCGCCAGCTGAGGATCGGCGATCGGGCGGTCCAGATGGGCGCGCCACGGCTCCGGCGGCTCGCTCAGGGCGCGCGCCGCGCCGAGGGCGACCGGTACCCGGTAGCCGCTCTGCGCCAGCAGAGCGGAGGCGACGGCGAAGCCCACTTCACGCGGGGTATTGCCGGCCACGATGCTGATCAGCTCCAGTTGCAGCTGCGGTTTGGCCGCCAGCGCCAGGGCCAGCGCCAGACCGTCATCGACGTTGGCGCCGGGAACGCCGTTGCCGGGATCGCAATCAATGATTAAACGCATAGTAAGATGTCCTGAAAAACCGCTAACAGCCGCACGAGTGGCGGATGCGCAGTTGAAAAGCGAATTCATGCAGCTCGGCGGGCGCGGCGCCGGCGGCCAGCATGGCGATGGCCCGCTTGGCCATGGCGTCGATCGGCTGCTCGACCGCGCTGAGCGGCGGCACGCTGAATTCGGATTGCTGCGTGCCGTTAAAACAGATCAGCGCCAGATCGTCCGGCGCGCGCAGCCCATGTTCCGCCAGCGCCGACAGGCAGCCGAGCGCCTGCTGCTCGTTAGAGGTGAAAACGGCGCGTGGGCGCGGGCCTTGCACCAGGCGCTGGGTGGCCTGGTAACCGCCCTGGCGGGTGTAGGGCACCTCGAAAATCCATTCGTCGCGCGGCGCGATGCCCGCTTCCAGCAGCGCATCGCGCCAGCCGTTCAGGCGATCCTGCGCGTTGAGCATGGTCAGCGGGCCGATAAAAATGCCGATGTCGCGATAGCCGTGCTGCAGCAGATGGCGGGTCGCCTGGCAGGCGGCGTCGCGCTCGTTGACGCGAATAGCGCAGAAGCCAGCCTGGCTGTCGATGGTATCTATCATCACGCAGGGCGTGCCGGAGGCGCGGATCAGATCGAACCACGGATGGCGATCGACGCTGGTGTACAGCAGGCCGTCGACCTGGCGGCGTAGCAGGTTGTTGATCAGCTCATATTCGCGCTGCCGGTCGTCGCCGGCGTCGCCCAGCAGCAGCACGCGGCCACGGCTGAAGGCCTCTTGCTGCAGCGCCCGCGCCAGCGTGGCGAAGAACGGGTTGGAAATATCCGGCACCACCAGCCCGTAGGTTTGCGTGCTGCCGGAGGCCAGCGCTCGCGCGATGTCGTTCGGCCGGTAGCCGGTCTGCTCGATCGCCGCCAGCACGCGCAGCCGGGTGGCTTCCGCCACCGGGCGCGGACCGTTGTTGATCACGTAGCTGACCACGGCGACGGAGGTGCCCGCTATGCGAGCCACGTCGGCGCGGGTAACGCGGCGCGCGGAGTGATTATCCAAATTGAGGTCCTGTTCGCCTTCCCGCTACGCGGCATCCTGCGGCAGGTTGAGATCGCGGCCGCGGGTTTCGGGAGCAAAGAAGGTGGTGATTAAGCCGATGGCCGCCATTACAACAAAATAGCAGGCGACAGGCCACCAGTGACCGAAACCGGACAGCAGCGCGGTGGCGATCAGCGGCGCGGTGCCGCCGGAGAGGATCGACCCGAGCTCCTTGGCGAACGCCATTTTGGAGTAGCGGTTCTTCACGCCGAACAGTTCGACGCCGTAGGCCGCCTGCACGCCGAAGATCCCCAGCGATGCGATGCACATGCCGACCACGATCACCGAGATGACGATCGCCGGCTCACGGCTGTCGAGCAGCCAGAACGCCGGAAAAGCGTACAGCACCAGCAGCAGGCAGAACCACCGGTAGGTGATGCGGCGGCCGAAACGATCGGAGAGCCAGCCGGCCAGCGGGATCACCAGAAAACCGCACAGTGAGGCGATCAGCACCGCCAGCGCCGGCACCGATTTATCGACCATCAGCACCTTGGCGACGTAGCCGACGATAAAGCCCTGGCACAGGTAGGAGGGGCCGTTCTCGCCGATGCGCAGGCCGAGCATCACCCAGAACGCCTTGGTGCGTTGCAGGTAGCTGCGTGAGTCCGGCGCGGCCTGGGCGGCGTCGAGCATGCGCTGGTGGTTTTGCTGAAGTTCGCGTTCGAACACCGGCGTTTCCCGCACGTGGCGGCGCAGATACAGCGCCACGCCGGCGATCAGGATGCTGGCGAGGAACGGAATGCGCCAGCCCCAGCTCATCAGGTCTTCCTTGTCCAGCTGCAATACCAGCAGCCACACCAGCGACGCCAGCAGGGTGCCACTGTTGGAGCCGATGGCGATGATCGACGCCACCAGCCCGCGCCGCTTGGCCGGCGCGTATTCCGCCAGCATCACCGCCCCGCCGGACAGCTCCGCACCGGCGCCGAACCCCTGCGCGAAGCGCAGGATCACCAGGCAGGCGGGCGCCCAGACGCCGATTTTCGCATAGGGTGGGATCAGGCCGATCAATGTAGTTGAGAGGCCCATCAGCGCCACGGTGGTGATCAGCACCACGCGGCGGCCTTTGCGATCGCCGATCCAGCCGAACACCAGCGCGCCGATCGGCCGCGCGACGAAGCCGACGGAGTAGGTGGCGAAGCTGGCCAGCAGCGCCACCAGCGGCGTGGCTTCGGGGAAGAACACGTCGCCGAACACCATGCCGGCCGCCAGGCCGTACAGCGCGAAGTCGACGTATTCCATGGCGGTGCCGAGCCAGCAGGAGAAGGTGGCGCGCCAAAATTGGCTGCGCCCCTCTTTGGTTGCCAGGCGTTCATCGGCCGCCAGCGCGGCGTCGGCGGTCTGTGAAGGGGCAAGCGTTGTTTCGCTCATGGCAGTGCTATCCTCTTTTGTTCTGCGCCTGGAGGGGCGCGGTTAAAGATGGTTTCCCTGGTGCCGGCAACAAAGGTGTGCCGACAAATCATGTCGGACGCATGGCGATTCAACGCTGCCGTATCAGGGTATCTACGCGCGTAGATAACACAACGCGAGGAAGCTGAAACTTTGCGGGCGATCACAGAATCGTCAGCGCGCCGGGAAATGAAGATAGAGAATGCGGATGGCAAAAAGATGACAGAACCCCGGTTTTTCCGGCCGACAGACCTGCCGTTTTCGCCACGAATCAGCCTGCCGCTTTCGCATTTCTGCGCTACAATGGGGGCCTGTTAACAGTTTGTATCGTCTGGCGCGCCGTACCGGCTGCGGTTCAGGCGAGGAGTAAAGCAATGTCTGGCATCAGGGATTCCATCCTGCCGCCGCTGGAGTGGTTATCCGAACAGGATCCTCCGGCGCCCGCCGCCGTCAGCGACTGGCTGATGGAGTTAGGCTCCATGACCCGCCGATTTGAACGCCATTGCGCCCAGGTGCGCGTTGAACCGCAGCGCGAATGCTTCGTCACGCGCGAGGCACTGGGCGACGAGGCGAACCACCTGCCCGACAGCCCGCGCTACTGGCTGCGCGAAGTGGTGCTGCTGGGCGACGGCCAGCCCTGGCTGCTGGGGCGCACGGTGATCCCGGAACATACGCTGACCGGACCCGACCAGGCGCTGGTGGATCTGGGCACGCTGCCGCTGGGGCGCTATTTGTTCAGCAGCGGCGATCTGACCCGCGACTATATCCATATCGGCCGACAGGACGCGCTGTGGGCGCGTCGTTCACGGCTGCGGCTGGCGGGCAAACCGCTGCTGCTGACCGAACTGTTTTTACCGGCTTCGCCGCTGTATTCAGCGGTCCCCGCATAAGAGAGGAGAGCAAGACGTTGGAGGGAAGCGTGACTCAAAGTAAATGGCGGGCTTACAGCCATTTGATGCGCATTGATAAACCGATTGGCACGCTGTTGCTGTTGTGGCCGACGCTGTGGGCACTGTGGCTGGCCGGAAAAGGCGTGCCGCCGCTGTCGATTCTGGTGGTGTTCGTGCTCGGCGTGTTCCTGATGCGCGCCGCCGGCTGCGTGGTGAATGACTACGCCGATCGCGCGGTGGACGGCTACGTGAAACGCACCGCCGGGCGGCCGATGCCGAGCGGCCGGGTGAGCGCGAAAGAGGCCAAGGTGCTGTTCGTGGTGCTGGTGCTGATCTCGTTCTGCCTGGTGTTGACGCTGAATGCGATGACCATCTGGCTGTCGCTGGCGGCGCTGGCGCTGGCCTGGGTGTATCCGTTTATGAAGCGGGTGACCAACCTGCCGCAGTTCGTGCTGGGCGCCGCGTTCGGCTGGGGCATTCCGATGGGCTATGCGGCGGTCAGCGAATCGCTGCCGCTCAGCTGCTGGCTGCTGCTGCTGGCGAACATCTGCTGGACGGTGGCCTATGACACGCTGTATGCGATGGTCGATCGCGACGATGATCTGAAAATCGGCATCAAGTCCACCGCTATCCTGTTCGGGCGTTATGACAAGCTGATCGTCGGGCTGTTGCAGTTCGCGACGTTGCTGCTGCTGGTGTGGGTCGGTTATCTGGCGCAGCTCGGCGGCGCGTTTTACTGGTCGCTGCTGCTGGCGGGCGCGCTGTTCATTCACCAGCAGAAGCAGATCGCCGGGCGCGAGCGCGACGCCTGCTTCAAGGCCTTTCTGCAGAACAACTATGTCGGGCTGGTGGTGTTTATCGGCATCGCGCTCAGCTATCTGCCGGCGTAACGGTTCCCTGCAGCAAGAAAAAAGGCACCCCTTGGGGTGCCTTTTGTGTTTCCGCGCCGGGCGAAATCACTCGTCTTTCTCTTCTTCCGCGTCGGTTTGCGGCAGAGCGTTGGTCTCTTCCGGCATGTTGACGCTTTCGATGGTCAGCTTGATTTCCGGCGTGATCAGATCGCTCAGCATGCTGTACACCTCGAGGGTGTGCTCGCGGATCGCATCGCCGCTGTCGTTGATGTAGCCTTCTTCACGCAGCGTCGCCACCAGGGTGGAGAACACCGCCTTGTCGAAGAACTCCGGCGCATTGATGCCGTGCAGCACCGACAGACGCTGCGCCATGATGCGGCTCTCTTTCTCCAGCGCGCCGCGGTTGATGCTCGGGTTGGCGCTGAGGATCGACATGGTGATGGCGTAGCGTTGCAGGGTTTCGCGCACCCCGGCGGCCAGTAGCTGCAGCGGGCGAATGCGCGCCGGGTTGAGCACCAGATCGTCGCCTTTGTCGCAGATCAGCTGTTGACGGATCAGCTCGTCGATCATCGGCCGCAGCACCTCCGGCAGCTGTTCCTTGTCGTTATGCAGGAACAGCTCGGCTTTCAGCATCGGGTAGATCATGCCGATCTGGCGCAGCAGCTCGGCGCGCGACACCCGGCGATGATGCATCACGATGCTGGCGATCAGCGACGGCAACACCAGCAGATGGTGGATGTTGTTGCGGTAATAGGTCATCAGCACCGCCTGCTCGCGCGGCAGGATGATGATGTCGCCGATGCTGTCCTTCTCCACCTCGAACTTGTTCATGTTCAGCGCGTGATCCAGCAGCTCATCCGGCGTTTGCGTCGGCACGGTGACGTCACGCGCGTAAGGCGCGTTGCGCATCAGCTGCAGGTAGCACTCGAGCTGCTCGACCAGCTGCTCGCGGGTCAGCGAACGCTGACGCGAGGCCAGCAGCGCGGTGGAACACAGGTTCATGGCGTTGGCTGCGGCGGCATTGTTGATGCGCACCATGATCTGGCCGGCCAGATCGTTGACCGTCGGCGTCAGCCAGCTTGGACGCTGAGCTTCGATCGGATCGATCGACTCGCGCCACTGCGGCACGTTCTGGTTGAGGTAGGCCGTCAATGGCAGCGGTTCGCCGAAGTTGACGTATCCCTGGCCCAGGTTGCGCAGCTTGCGCAGGCCGCGCAGCATCTGCGGCAGGCTCTCTTTTTCCTTGGTGGCACCGCGCAGCTCTTTGGCGTAGGTACCCACTTCCATCACGTGTTCGTAACCGATGTAAATCGGCACCAGCGTGATCGGACGGGTGCCGCCGCGCAGCATCGCCTGGATGGTCATCGACAGGGTGCCGGTCTTCGGCTCCAGCAAGCGCCCGGTGCGGGAACGGCCGCCTTCCACGAAATATTCCACCGAGTAACCGCGGGTGAACAGCTCGCCGAGGTATTCGCGGAACACCGTCGAGTACAGCTTGTTGCCTTTAAAGGTGCGGCGGATGAAGAACGCGCCCAGGCGACGGAAGATCGGGCCCGCCGGCCAGAAGTTGAGGTTGATGCCCGCAGCGATGTGCGGCGGCACCAGGCCCTGGTGATACAGCACGTACGACAGCAGCAGATAGTCCATGTGGCTGCGGTGGCAGGGCACGTAGACGATCTCGTGGCCGTCCTGCGCCAGCTGGCGCACGCGCTCGGCGTTGGTGACGTTGATGCCCTGATACAGCCGGTTCCAGGTCCAGCTCAGCACGCGGTCGGACAGGCGCACGGTTTCGTAGGAGAAGTCGGCGGCGATCTCTTCCATCAGCGCGATGGCGTTCTGCTGGGCCTTCTCGTGCGAGATCTTCTTGCTGCGCGCTTCGTCCTCGACCGCTTTTTCGATCGCTTTGGACGCCAACAGCTTGTTGAACAGATCCTGACGGGCCGGCAGACTCGGGCCCACCGCGGCCAGGCGCTGACGCGAGAAGTGCATGCGCGCCACGCGCGCCAGTTTCTGCGCGATGGTTTTATCCGTGCCGTGTTCGGTAGCCATGCGGCGCAGCGACACGGTGTTGGAGAAACGCACGAAGCTGTCGCGGCCGAGCCACAGCACCGCGAAGAATTTCTGCACGCCGTTCAACAGACGCAGGTGCGGCGTGCCGTGGCCTTCGCGGCCCGGCGAACGGCCGAACATCACCGAAACCGGCAGCATCTGAATGTCGAGATCCGGGTTGCTGCGGTGCAGATCCAGATAGTCGTGGAACAGCTTTACCGACTCTTCTTTCGGGGTGTAATAGCGGAATACGCGTGGGCCGTCGTGAATGAACACGTAGCTCGGCAGCACGGTGCCGTCGATCTCCAGCGCGTTGAGCGGATCGGGCAGATCCTGCGCCAGGCACTGGGTGCGCAGCGTCAGCAAATCCGCCTTGGAATTGTAAGGTAAAACATACAAAATCGGCCGTGAGGGATCCAACCCTAGCTCGGTAACCGGATCTGAAGGGATGACCTTACTTCTTACCAACAATTTAAGTGGTAAATTCAATATTTTATAATAAATTTTACGCCAACCTGACATAACAACGTGAAGCCTCTTGTTAGCAATGCGCCGCAAGCATACCAGAAACCGGGTAGCAGATCTGTGGTGTTCGAAAACCGAGAGCCGTCAGCGCGGACTGTTCTAGACTCTTTTTATTATGACCGACCTCTGAGAAAGGCACGAAAACATGGCAAACCAAGCAACCGGGCTGACCCGCATCATCAAGGCCGCCGGCTATTCCTATAAAGGGCTATCCGCCGCCTGGCAGCACGAAGCGGCTTTCCGCCAGGAACTGGTGGTCACCCTTCTGGCTATCATACTGGCTGTCTGGCTGGATGTGGGTGCGATAGCGCGCATTTTATTGATCGGATCGGTAGCGCTGGTGATGATCGTCGAGATCCTGAACAGCGCGATCGAGGCGGTGGTGGATCGCATCGGCAGCGAACATCACGAGCTGTCCGGGCGGGCCAAGGACATGGGATCGGCGGCGGTGTCGCTGGCGATCGTGCTGGCGCTGTTCGTTTGGGGCACGGTCTTATGGCAGCATTTCGGCTGACGAAAAGCGCCTACTGACTGATTTTTATTTATTCTTCGGTTCCCAATCCGCGCTTACCTGTATATACTCACAGCAAGACTGTATAAACAAACAGGGGGCGGAATGAAAGCACTAACTACCAGACAGCAAGAGGTCTACGATCTGATTCGCGAGCACATTTCGCAAACGGGCATGCCGCCAACGCGTGCCGAGATCGCGATGCGTCTGGGGTTCCGTTCGCCTAACGCCGCCGAAGAGCACCTGAAGGCGCTGGCACGCAAAGGCGTGATCGAAATCGTCTCCGGCGCCTCGCGCGGTATCCGTCTGCTGATGGAAGAAGAAGAAGGGCTGCCGCTGATCGGCCGCGTCGCCGCCGGCGAGCCGCTGCTGGCGCAGCAGCACATCGAAGGGCACTACCAGGTGGATCCTTCCCTGTTTAAACCGAGCGCCGATTTCCTGCTGCGGGTGAACGGCATGTCAATGCGCGACATCGGCATTCTGGACGGCGATCTGCTGGCGGTACACAAAACGCAAGACGTGCGCAACGGCCAGGTCGTGGTCGCGCGGATCGAAGACGAAGTGACGGTCAAGCGCTTGAAAAAGCACGGCAACGTGGTTGAGCTGCTGCCGGAGAACAACGAATTCCAACCGATCGTGGTCGATCTGCGTCAGCAGAATTTCACTATCGAAGGGCTGGCGGTCGGCGTGATCCGCAACGGCGACTGGATTTAATCGCCGCGCCATCACCGCCGCTCCCTGTATCAATCGCCCCTGTTTTGGGGCGTTTTTGTTTCTGACTTCGCCCTTTGTCACTCAGTCACAGGAACATCCCATCATGCGCCTGATTTCCGCTTTCACCAGCGACACCGATAAAGCCCTGTGGCGCCTCGCCCTGCCGATGATCTTCTCCAATATTACCGTGCCGCTGCTCGGGCTGGTGGACACCGCGGTGATCGGCCACCTCGACAGCCCGATCTACCTGGGGGGCGTGGCGATCGGCGCGGTGGCGACCAGCTTCCTGTTCATGCTGCTGTTATTCCTGCGCATGAGCACCACCGGCCTGGCGGCGCAAGCGCTGGGGGCACAGAACCCGCAAGCGCTGGCGCGCGCCTTTATGCAACCGCTGCTGCTGGCGCTGTTGGGCGGCGCGGCGATCGTCCTGCTGCGTTATCCGCTGATCGAACTGGCGCTGCGGATCGTCGGTGGCGATGGCGAGGTGCTGGAACAGGCGCGGCGTTTTCTTGAGATCCGCTGGTTAAGCGCCCCGGCGGCGCTGGCCAATTTGGTGCTGCTGGGCTGGCTGCTTGGCGTACAGTACGTGCGGGCGCCGGTAATCCTGCTGATCGTCGGCAACCTGCTGAACATCGTGCTGGATATCTGGCTGGTGATGGGCCTGGGCTGGAACGTGCGGGGGGCGGCGGCGGCAACCGCCATCGCCGAATACGCTACGCTGCTGCTCGGCCTGTGGTTGGCGTGGCGGGTGATGCGCCTGCGCGGTATTACCCTGCAGATGCTGCGCCAGGCCTGGCGTGGCGATCTGCGTCGCCTGCTGGCGCTCAACCGCGACATCATGCTGCGCTCATTGTTGCTGCAACTGTGCTTTGCGTCGTTGACCATTTTCGGCGCTCGCCTGGGAAGCGAGGTGGTGGCGGTCAATGCGGTATTGATGAATCTGCTGACGTTCACCGCCTATGCGCTCGACGGTTTCGCTTATGCGGTGGAGGCTCATTCGGGCCACGCCTACGGCGCTCGGGACGACAGCCAACTGCGCAAAGTGTGGCACGCGGCCTGCAGGCAGGCAGGGCTGGTCGCGTTGGCCTTCGGCCTGGCGTATGCCGTTACCGGCCAGCAGATCGTGGCAGCCTTGACCTCTTTGCCGGAACTGCGTGCGTTGGCCGCCCATTATTTACCCTGGCAGGTCATTCTGCCGCTGGTTGGGGTGTGGTGCTATTTGCTGGACGGCATGTTTATCGGCGCCACGCGCGGCGCCGAGATGCGCAACAGCATGGCGGTGGCTGCTGCGGGATACGGTTTGGCGCTGTTCAGCGTGCCACTGCTTGGCAACCACGGCCTCTGGCTGGCGCTGGCGGTGTTTCTGGCGCTGCGCGGTCTGGCGTTGGGCTGGATTTGGCACCGTCACCAGGTGCGCGGCAGCTGGTTTACTGCCCATTAAACCGGACGTCTTGTTGGGTTAATGATTAGTTTTTTTTATGAATTTGATCATGTTTGCTTACATGTTTTCAGCCTTGGTCTGTTCGCGTTAGTTCGTTGTTTGTTAGCGTTTTTTGTTTTTATCTTGTTTGTTAATGGTTTTTTATCCTGTGTTTTGGCTTTTTTATTTCCATGTTTAACTAGAATGAATCATGTGGCTGGTAAATGAAGGGGAGCGTTGCTTCTTAAGGTGAAGGGAGCATCAGCCAGAAAAACTTCTGGTTAACCCCGGCCGGCGACAGGGATCACTGATTCACCACAGGTTAACGGAGAGACTATGAATAAAGATCAAGCCGACGGTAACTGGAAGCAGCTGAAAGGCAAAGTGAAAGAGAAATGGGGCAAGCTGACCGATGACGATCTGACGGTCATCGAAGGGAAACGCGAACAGCTGGTCGGCAAAATCCAGGAGCGCTACGGTTACCAGAAAGAGGCGGCCGAAAAAGAGGTGAAGGCCTGGGAAGATCACACCAAACACCGCTGGTAACACGCAGGGCCGCCACTGACGGCGGCCGGCAACAGCGCAGGCCGGCGTCGCTCCATCCTCTGGCGTCCCGGCCGCAGGTACAGGGAAGTACCTGACTTCGTCTTACTTCTTCTTGATGGCGATGCTGTGATCATGTTCGGCGCAGTCATGCTTGCTGTCACAAGCTTCAACTTCAACGCAACCGGCGCACAGGCCGTGCGCTTCCACCACGCTGTGCCGCAGCGCAAATCCGGCTTCCTGCGCCAGCTTCTGCAGCGTTTCCTCCACGCCTTCGGTGGTGCGTTCGGTCACCTGGCCGCAGCGGTCGCAGATAAACAGCGCGGACGTATGCATCGGCTGTTCGAAGTGGTGGCACAGCACGTAGCTGTTGGCGGACTCCACCCTATGGATAAACCCTTGCTCCAGCAGAAAATCCAGCGCGCGGTAGACCGTCGGCGGCTTGGCCTGCGGTTCGGCGACGCGCAGCAGATCGAGCAGGTCATAAGCGCTGATTGCACCGGGTTGCTGAGTCATCAGACGCAGCACTTCCAGCCGTTGCGGCGTCAATCGCACATTGCGTTGCTGGCAGAGGCGTTCCGCCTGCGCCAACAGCTTTTCCTGGGTGGTTGAGTTCATCGCAAATATCCCGGTACGTAAAAAAGCCGATTTTACCATGATTACGGCGAATCGCCGAGAGTTGCCCCCTTTTCCCCTGAGGATAGCGCAGAGAAAGGCGCGCTGAGTGCGCTAAAAGAGAGATGCATCACAACTTTTCCCCTCCGCCGGGCGGTAGATCAACGTTGCCGGTTTTAGCGCTGGAGAGCAGCGGGCGAGAGCGGTATAACGCCTTTCACCCGCGTGATGAGCAGGAGCCCTGTGTGATGACGGAAAGAGAGAAGCTGTTAAGCGGCCTGGAATACAACAGCCGCGATGAAGAACTGCTCGCCCTGTACCATCGGGCGAGGGCGTTGACCAAAAGCCTGGGGGTGCTGGACTCGCATCAGGCGGACGAGAAAAATCGCCTGCTCGGCGAGCTGTTCGGCAACTGGGGTGAAGCGAGCTGGATCGAAACGCCATTCTGGTGCGACTACGGGCAGCATGTCCGCATCGGTAAAAACTGTTTTATCAACGTCAATGCGGTGTTCCTCGACTGCAACACCATCACCATCGGCGACAACACGCTGATCGGCCCCAACGTACAAATCTACACGCCGAGTCATCCGCTGAAGGCCGGTGAACGCTTTACCGGTGACCCGGCTTTTCCTTTCCGCACCTCGGCGCAGCCGGTGTCTATCGGCAGCAACGTGTGGATCGGCGGCAACGTGGTGATCCTGCCGGGAGTGACCATCGGCGATGGTACGACTATCGGTGCGGGCAGCATCGTCACCGGCGACATTCCGGCCAATGTGCTGGCGCTGGGGCAGCCGTGCCGGGTTATCCGCGCGTTGGAATAGGCCGCTTAACACGAATCGGCGGCCAGCGGTTTATCGGCGAGTGCGGGGCAAGGGCGGAGTAGGGGGCTTCTTACGGTGCGAATCGTCGTTTGGCAACTGGCGGTCATCGGCCAAGGCCAGGCGTGCGGCCGCAAGGCGGCTCATGACGGTGCCGATTGGCACCGCCAGCACTTTCGCCGCTTCCCGGTAGGACAGCCCTTCGACATACACCAGAAACAGCGCGTTGCGCTGGGCCGCCGGCAACCGGCTTACGCGCCGCATCACTTCATTGAGCCAGACCGGCCGTTCACCGTTGTCCGCATCGCCAAGCTCTTCCGCCGCCATGCAGCCTTGCCCCTGACGACGATGCTGGGCGCGAACTTCATTGAGCCAAATAGAGTGCAAGATGGCAAACAACCAGCGATCCAGGTGTGAACCGGGGGTGAATTGCGCGGCGCGCTCCAGCGCACGCACGCAGGTTGCCTGCACCAGGTCGTCGGCGACATCCCGCCGGTGCGAAAGCACCAGCGCATAGCGCCACAGGCGGGAGAGATAGTGGCCGAGTTCATCGCGTATCGCATCGCCGCTGATAGTCACCTCCGCAGGCGCGTCGGATCAAGATTCCGGTTGGCGGTCGATGGCTGCCGCCAAATCTCGGTACTCCTCGCACCCGGTGCCGCACAGCGACTGGATCACCAGCAGCTGTTGGCGCGCCAGGTCGGGCCGCCCTTTCAGCATATAGGCTTCTCCCAGGTACTCGCGCACTTTGGGGTATTTCGGATCGAGGGCCACTGATTTTAAATAATAGCCGATACCCTCATCGGTGCGGCCCAGTTTGCGCGTGGCGTAGCCGCGATAATTCAGTGCGACGGCGGTGTTGGGATTTTGCAGCGTGTTGAGCATATCGATCGCTTCCTGATAACGGCCGCTTTTCGCCAGTGCATAGGCATAGTTAGTGCGGTCGGCGTCGTCGACTTTGCTGCCTTTATCCACCGTGCAGGTCTGGGTTTTACTGTCGTAAACCTGGCCTTTCGGACAGGTCGGCGGGGTTTGGCCGCTGCCGTCGCCGCCCATCGCCAGCGCCGCGCCGGAAAACAGCAGGCAGCCGGCAATGGCCGATGCCAGCAGGCGTTTAATGAAGCTGTTCATGGTTGTGTCCTCAAGGCAGAGGCGCCGTGCGCGCCCGCAATGAGATAACACCTGAACGAGTGAATTTATTCGCCTTACTCCCGCTTATTTACGCCACCGGCAAGGCGGTTTTCCCAACGGCGTCGATTGTCGTTATAATAGCCGTTTGCGGCCGCGCGCCGTTCGTTGAACCCAGACAGACTCAGGTAGCCAGTAACTCAGCATGACGAAAGACAACCACGCCCCAACCTACGCCGCCAATCGCTTCTCCATCGCGCCAATGCTCGACTGGACCGATCGTCATTGCCGTTACTTCCATCGCCTGCTGACCAAGGAAACGCTGCTGTACACCGAGATGGTGACCACCGGCGCGATCATCCACGGCAAGGGCGACTACCTGGCCTACAGCGAAGAAGAGCATCCGGTGGCGCTACAGCTGGGCGGCAGCGATCCGGCCGCGCTGGCGCACTGCGCCAAACTGGCGGAGCAGCGCGGTTATGACGAGATTAACCTCAACGTCGGCTGTCCATCTGATCGGGTGCAAAACGGTATGTTCGGCGCCTGCCTGATGGGGCAGGCGACGCTGGTCGCCGATTGCATCAAGGCGATGCGCGACGTCGTATCGATTCCGGTGACGGTGAAGACCCGCATCGGCATCGACGATCAGGACAGCTACGCTTTCCTGTGCGACTTTATCCAGACCGTCGCCGGGCGCGGCGAGTGCGACATGTTCACCATCCACGCCCGCAAAGCCTGGCTCTCCGGCCTCAGCCCGAAAGAGAACCGCGAAGTGCCGCCGCTGGACTACCCGCGCGTTTATCAGCTGAAGCGGGATTTCCCGGCGCTGACCATCGCCATCAACGGTGGAGTGAAAACGCTGGAAGAGGCGCAGCAGCATCTGCAGCATCTGGACGGCGTGATGATGGGGCGCGAGGCGTACCAGAATCCGGGCATCCTGGCGCGGGTCGACAGCGAACTGTTCGGCGCGCAGACCGCGGTGCCGGACAGCGTGGCGATCGTCGAAGCGCTGTATCCGTATATCGAGCGCGAGCTGTCTAACGGCACCTATCTCGGCCACATCACCCGCCACATCCTCGGTTTGTTCCAGGGTGTGCCGGGCGCGCGCCAGTGGCGCCGTCATCTGAGCGAGAACGCCCACAAGCCGGGCGCCGATGCGCGGGTGGTGGAGCAGGCGCTGGCGTTGGTGCGCCAGCCGCGTGTCGAAATGGCGTAGCCGAAAAAATTTGACCAACAGTTAGTCTTTTTCACCAGGCATTCGGCGCACTGCCGGATGCCTTCCCCGTTTTTTCAATAGGTTAGCACTTCCGCCATTCTGGCACGCTTCTTGTAATTCACTCTGCAGATACGTTGCATTGCAAAGGAGCAATCATGTTGGAAATCTTCTTTCTCATTGGCTTTGTGGTGATGCTGATGGTGACCGGCATCTCGCTGCTGGGGATCTTCGCTGCGCTGTTGGCGGCGGCGGCGTTCATGTTGTTGGGCGGGTTATTCGCGGTGGTCATCAAGCTGCTGCCGTGGCTGATTTTGGCGGTGGTTGGGGTATGGATTTACCGTTCGATGCAGAAACCCCAGGTCAGGCGTTACTGATTTTTTGCTGAATAATCAGTCAGTCGCGATGAAACTTGCATAACTGCCCGCCACGCTAATGCGGCAGCGATCACAGCTTGGCAGTTTTCCTCTGCAATGTGGCACATAAAGCGTGTTTTTTGCCGGACGGGGCTGTTAGGATGTTGATCGATGCAGTGATGCGACCCATTTCATCACCGTGAGAGACACCTAAAATTCGTGTTGCTAAAGCAACCCCTGTCTCTGGCGGACTCTGCTCTACCCCTACAAAACGCAGTAACAGAAAGGGCTCCGCAAGGAGCCCTTTTCTTTGGCTGCTATCAGGGGATCAGCAGGCTGGAACCGCTGGTGCTGCGGCTTTCCAGCACCTGGTGCGCACGCTGGGCGTCGGCCAGCGCGAATTTCTGCTCGTCTCTCACCTCCACCCGAATGGCGCCGCTGCCGATCAGCGAGAACAGCTCATTGCTGGCGTACTGCAGCTCGGCGCGGTTGGTGATGTAACCGTTTAGGGAAGGGCGGGTGACGTACAGCGAGCCCTTCTGATTCAGCAGCGCCAGATCGACTCCCGTCACCGGGCCGGAGGCGTTGCCGAAGCTGACCATCAGGCCGCGCCGCTTCAGGCTGTTGAGCGAGGCCTGCCAGGTGCTTTGCCCCACTGAATCGTACACCACGCCAACCTTCTCGCCGTGCGTCAGCTCGGCCACCCGCTGGGCGATATCCTCTTTGTGGTAGTTGATGGTGGCCCAGGCGCCGGCCTGTTTCGCCAGCGCGGCCTTCTCGTCGGAGCCGACGCTGCCGATCAGGCGCGCGCCCAGCGCTTTGGCCCATTGGCAGGCGATCAGCCCAACCCCGCCGGCGGCGGCATGGAACAGGAACACTTCACCCGGTTGCACGTCGTGGGTCTGGCGCAGCAGGTAATGCACCGTCAGCCCTTTCAGGAAAGAAGCGGCGCCCTGCTCAAAGCTGAGGTTGTGCGGCAGCAGCGCCACTTTTTCTTCCGGCACATTGTGGACTTCGCTGTAGGCGCCGAGCGACGACTGCGCATACACCACCCGGTCGCCCGGTTTGATCGCGCTGACCCCGGCGCCAACCTTGACCACCACGCCGGCCGCCTCGGTGCCGAGGCCGCTCGGCAGGCTGGGCGGCGCGTACAGCCCGCTGCGCACATAGGTGTCGATGTAGTTGATGCCGATCGCTTTGTTCTCGATCTGCACTTCGCCGGCGGCGGGATCGAGCGGTGTAAAATCAACGTATTGCAAGACTTCCGGCCCGCCGGTGGCGGAAAACTGAATGCGCTTGGCCATATCGTTACCTCGTTTGAGTGTCTGATTTCACCCTATTCTTTTTAGTATCGGAGATCCAGTTCACCCGTGCGGGATTCAATACCTTTTTTGCATCGGTTATGACGCAAAAATCACGTATACTCTCGCGTCAAGATCCTTCATTCGCAACCGGATAAAGACTACGTTTCATGGCAGGAAAAAAACCAACCAACAAAACAAACGCGGACGAAACCAGAGAGCGTTCCAGAGATCGTCAGATGGAAGGGCTGAAGATGCCGCCGCACTCGCTGGAGGCCGAGCAGTCGGTGTTGGGCGGTTTGATGCTGGATAACGAGCGTTGGGACAACGTGGCGGAGCGCGTGGTCGCCAACGACTTCTTCAGCCGCCCGCATCGCCTGATCTTTTCCGAGATGCAGCGTCTGCTGGAGATGAGCAAGCCTATCGATCTCATCACCCTGTCTGAATCGCTCGAACAGAAGGGCGAGCTGGACTCGGTCGGCGGCTTTGCCTACCTGGCCGAGCTGTCGAAAAATACCCCGAGCGCCGCCAACATCGGCGCCTATGCCGACATCGTGCGCGAGCGCGCGGTGGTGCGCGAAATGATCTCGGTGGCTAACGAGATCGCCGACGCCGGCTACGATCCGCAGGGGCGCAGCAGCGAAGACCTGCTCGATCTGGCGGAATCCCGCGTATTCCAAATCGCCGAGAACCGCGCCAGCAAAGACGAAGGCCCGAAGGGCATCGAGCGCATCCTGGAAGACACCGTATCGCGCATCGAGCAGCTGTATCAGCAGCCGCACGACGGCGTGACCGGGGTCGATACCGGCTATCAGGACCTCAACAAGAAAACCGCGGGCATGCAAAAGTCCGATCTGATCATCGTCGCCGCCCGTCCATCGATGGGGAAAACCACCTTCGCCATGAACCTGTGCGAAAACGCCGCGATGACTCAGGAAAAACCGGTGCTGATCTTCAGCCTGGAGATGCCCGGCGAACAGATCATGATGCGTATGCTGGCGTCGCTGTCGCGCGTGGATCAGACTCGCATCCGTACCGGCCAGCTCGATGACGAGGACTGGGCGCGCATTTCCAGCACCATGGGCATCCTGCTGGAGAAGCGCAACATGTACATCGACGACTCCTCTGGCCTGACGCCGACCGAAGTGCGCTCGCGCGCGCGGCGCATTTTCCGCGAGCACGACGGGCTTAGCCTGATCATGATCGACTACCTGCAGCTGATGCGCGTGCCGGCCCTGTCCGACAACCGTACGCTGGAGATCGCCGAGATTTCGCGCTCGCTGAAGGCGCTGGCGAAAGAGCTGCAGGTGCCGGTGGTGGCGCTGTCGCAGCTGAACCGCAGCCTGGAGCAGCGCGCCGACAAACGCCCGGTCAACTCCGACCTGCGTGAATCCGGCTCTATCGAGCAGGATGCCGACCTGATTATGTTCATCTATCGTGATGAGGTGTATCACGAGAACAGCGATCTGAAAGGGATCGCGGAAATTATTATCGGTAAGCAGCGTAACGGCCCGATCGGCACCGTGCGCCTTACCTTTAACGGCCAGTGGTCGCGTTTCGATAACTACGCGGGGCCACAATACGATGACGAATAATCAGCTAAGGAACTGAAATGAAAGCGGCAACCGCTGTAATCGACCGCCGCGCTCTGCGACATAATCTGCAACAGGTGCGCCGCCAGGCGCCGCAAAGCCGCCTGATTGCCGTTGTGAAAGCAAACGCTTATGGACATGGCCTGCTGGAAACAGCACACACCCTGCAAGACGCCGACTGCTACGGCGTAGCGCGCATCGGCGAGGCGCTGATGCTGCGCTCCGGCGGCATCGTCAAACCGATCCTGCTGCTGGAAGGCTTCTTCTGTGCCGAAGACCTGCCGGTGCTGGTGGCGAACAACATCGAAACCGCGGTGCACAGCATCGAACAGCTCGAAGCGCTGGAGCAGGCCGAGCTGGCGCGTCCGGTGCCGGTGTGGATGAAGCTCGATACCGGCATGCATCGGCTGGGGGTGCGTCCCGAACAGGCGGAGGCGTTTTATCAGCGCCTGTGCGCCTGCCGCAACGTGGCGCAGCCGGTCAATATCATGAGCCACTTCAGCCGCGCCGATGAGCCGGAGTCCGACGCCACCCTGAAACAGATCGCCTGCTTCGAGCAGTTCGCGCGCGGCAAACCGGGCCAGCGCTCGGTCGCCGCCTCCGGCGGCACGCTGCTGTGGCCGGACGCCCACAACGAGTGGGTGCGCCCCGGCATCATTCTGTATGGCGTGTCGCCGTTGGATAACGGCAGCGGCGCCGAGCATGGTCTGCAGCCGGCGATGACGCTGAAATCCAGCCTGATCGCGGTGCGCGAGCACAAGGCTGGTGAAGCGGTGGGCTATGGCGGCACCTGGGTAAGTCCGCGCGATACTCGCCTTGGCGTGGTGGCGATGGGATACGGCGATGGCTACCCGCGCAGCGCGCCGACCGGCACGCCGATCCTGATTAACGGCCGCGAAGTGCCGATCGTCGGCCGGGTGTCGATGGACATGATTTCGGTCGATCTCGGGCCGGCCGCCGCCGATAAGGTAGGGGATGAAGCGGTGCTGTGGGGGCCGGCGTTGCCGGTCGAGCGTATCGCCGTCTGTACCGGCATCAGCGCTTATGAACTGATCACCAAGCTCACGCAGCGCGTGGCGATGGAATACATCGGCGACTGATACGCCGCAGGGGCCGACGCGCGTCGGCCCCGTTTCTCAGCGCGTTACTTCTTTACCGCCAACCACTTGTCGATAATCTTCTGATACTCGCCGGTCGCCTTGGCCAGGTGCAGCCACTGATCCACATACAGTTTCCAGCTCAGATCGTCGCGCGGCAGCATGTAAGCCTTCTCGCCGTACTGCATCGGTTTGGTCGGATTCACCGCGCACAGCTTCGGATAGCGCTTTTGTTGGTACAACGCCTCGGAGGCGTCAGTGATCATCACGTCCGCCTTGCGATCCACCAGCTGCTGGAAAATGCTCATGTTGTCGTGCGTCAGCGTCAGTTTGGCCTTCGGCAAATAGGCGTGCACGAAGGCTTCATTGGTGCCGCCCGCCGGTTCCAGCAGGCGCACCGACGGTTTGTTGATCTGTTCTATCGTGCGGTATTTCTTCACGTCAGTGCAGCGCACCAGCGGAATTTTGCCGTCGGTATCCAGCTTGTCGGCGAAGAACACCTGCTTTTGCCGCTCCAGCGTGACGGAGATGCCGCCCATGGCGATGTCGCACTTGCCGGAGGCGAAGTCCGGCGTCAGGGTTTTCCAGCTGGTTTTCACCCACTTCACCTTGGCGCCCAGGCTCTTCGCCAGCGATTCCGCCATATCGATGTCGATGCCTTCATAGCCGCCGTCTTCCTTGAGGAAGGTGTAGGGCTTGTAGTCGCCGGTGGTGCAGACCTCCAGGGTCTTTTGCTGCAGCACTTTGTCCAGGTGGGATTGCGCGCCGGCGCTGCCGGCGGCGAGCAGCAGCGCGAGGGGGAGTAGCTTTTTCATCTGGCGTCCTTTTTATACATTCGTGGTTTTATGCGTTACTTCGCCGTTAATTGTCGTTTGCCTGCATGAGTTAGCCGTTTTTTATGCCGCTTACCGGCGAAAACGCCGGGCGTTGCTGCTGTACGCGATTTAAGCGCCAGGGTGTGACGTCGGCAACGGTAAAAAAACTGGTAGGCTGTAACGTCAACATTTATTAACACAGTTTACAGGTGGCTATGTACAACATTGACGATTTTGATATGAAAATCCTGACGCTGTTACAGGCCAACGGCCGTCTGACCAATCAGGAGCTGAGCGAGCTGGTGGGGCTCTCCGCTTCCCAGTGCTCACGGCGGCGCATCAGCCTGGAGCAGGCGCAGCTGATCCGCGGTTACCACGCGCGGCTGGCGCCGGAGGCGGTCGGCCTGGGGCTGGTGGGGCTGATCGAAGTCAGCCTGATCACGCACGCGCAGGAGCAGATCGACAGCTTTCATCAGATGCTGGAGGAAGTGGACGCGATCCTGGACGCTTACAAGACCACCGGCGACGCCGATTACCTGCTCAAAGTGGCGGTGGCGGACCTGCCGGCGCTGAGCGAGTTCATCAGCCAGACGCTGTCGCCGCACAAAAGCGTGGCGCATATCAAAACGGCGGTGGTGCTCAATCGCATCAAGGAAAACGGTTTATTGCCAGTGGCGAGATAAAGCTAAAACCGAATGCGCTTTTCCGTCTATATTAGGAACGTAACGCTGTGCCCAAAACCACAATAAACCAGGAGAAAAACCCCGTGTTCCAGAACGTTGACGCCTATGCCGGCGATCCCATTCTGTCGCTGATGGAAAAATTCAAACAAGACCCGCGCGCGCACAAGGTGAACCTGAGCATCGGCCTGTACTACGATGCGCAGGGCATCATTCCGCAGATGCGGGCGGTCGCCGCGGCGCAAGCGCAGTTGAACAGCGTCGAGCATGGCGCCTCGGTATACCTGCCGATGGAAGGGCTGCAGTCTTACCGTTCCGCCATCCAGCAGCTGCTGTTCGGCGCGCAGCACCCGATGCTGCAGCAGGGGCGCATCGCCACCATTCAGACCGTCGGCGGTTCCGGCGCGTTGAAAGTGGGCGCCGACTTCCTGAAAAGCTATTTCCCGGATTCGCAGGTGTGGGTCAGCGATCCGACCTGGGAAAACCACGTCGCCATCTTCAGCGGCGCCGGTTTCAAAGTGAATACCTATCCATATTTTGACAGCGAAAGCCTGGGCGTGAAGTTCGACGCCATGCTGGCCGCGCTGAAACAGCTGCCGAAGCACAGCATCGCGCTGCTGCACCCGTGCTGTCACAACCCGACCGGTTCCGACCTGACCCCCGCCCAGTGGGATGAGGTGGTCGAGGTGATCGCCGAACGTGAAATCATTCCGTTCCTCGACATCGCCTATCAGGGCTTCGGCGGCGGCATGGAGCAGGACGCCTACGCCATTCGCGCCATCGCGGCGGCCGGTTTGCCGTGCCTGGTGAGCAACTCGTTCTCGAAGATCTTCTCGCTGTACGGCGAGCGCGTCGGCGGCCTGTCGGTGGTGTGCGAAAGCGAAGAGGCGGCCGGGCGCGTGCTGGGCCAGCTGAAGGCCACCGTGCGCCGCAACTACTCAAGCCCGCCAAACTTCGGCGCGCAGCTGGTGGCCAAGGTGCTGAACGACGCCCAGCTCAAAACCCAGTGGCTGGACGAGGTGGAGAGCATGCGCACCCGCATTCTCGAGATGCGTCACGCGCTGGTGGACACCCTGAAGAGCGCGCTGCCGCAGCGCAACTTTGATTACCTGTTGGCGCAGCGCGGCATGTTCAGCTACACCGGCTTCAGCGCGGCGCAGGTCGATCGTTTGCGTGAAGAGTTCGGTGTCTACCTGATCCACAGCGGCCGCATGTGCGTGGCCGGCCTGAACCACAACAACGTGCGCCAGGTGGCCGAGGCGTTTGCCGCGGTGCAGTAACGCCTGTTAGTCTGAACGGACGTTGATCGGAGCGATAGCGATATCGCTCCTTTTTTATTGCCGGCGCGCCGCCGAAGTTGCCGCAAACCGGAGAGAGAATATACTGATTGAGGGGCGCTCACTCATGTGGCATCAGCAAACGCTAATCCTCAGCGCAAAAGCGCGTGGCTTTCATCTGGTTACCGACGAGATAGTCAACCAGTTAACCCACTTACACCGCCTGCAAACCGGCCTGCTGCATCTGTTGCTGCAGCACACCTCGGCCTCGCTGACGCTCAACGAGAACTGCGATCCCACGGTGCGAGCCGATATGGAGCAGCATTTCCTGCGTCAGGTGCCGGAAAACGCACCCTATCAGCATGACTACGAAGGGCCGGACGACATGCCGGCGCACATCAAATCCTCGCTGCTGGGCGCTTCCTTGACGCTGCCCGTCAGGCACGGGCGGCTGATGTTGGGCACATGGCAGGGCATCTGGCTGGGAGAGCACCGCATCCACGGCGGAGCACGCCGTATTGTGGCCACGTTACAGGGGGAATAACCCAATGAATAACAGCGCATTGCTGGAGTACTGCATGGCGAAGCCGGGCGCGGAGCAGAGCGACCAGAACCAGTGGCAGGCCAGCCAAATCAAGGTGGGCGACGTGATGTTCGCCATGGTGTGCGAGGTCGAAGGGCGGCCGGCGCTGGCGGTCAAGTCCAGCCCGGAGCTGGCGGAAAGCCTGCGTGAACACCATCCGGAGATCGTCGCCTGTGACGGCCTGAACAAGGCGCACTGGAATACGGTGTTTCTCGACGGCAACCTGCCGAACTCGCAGTTTTACACGCTGATCGACAGCTCCTATCAGCTGGTGGTGGACGGCCTGCCCGAACACGTGCGCCAGGAACTGCGCGCCTGATTGCCGGGCGGCGGCGCCGCCCGTTTTTCTTCTGTTTTTTCATGTTAAAGCGTGATCGCGGCCTGGATTTGGGAACGTTCCCCTTTTTATTGCGGCACTAAAACAGCTACGCTTGGGCATTCAAGACACGCGGATGAAGGAGGCCGACATGGCCATGAGCGAAGAAAAGCGCAAGATGATCGCCGGGGAACTGTACGACGCCGGCGATGAACTGCTGCGCAGCGAACGCCGGCGCGCACGCCAGCTAACGCATCGCTATAACCACTCCTCGCCGGAGGAGGGCGAGCTGCGCAAACAATGGTTGGGTGAGTTGCTGGGCCGCTATCAGGGCGGTACCATCGAGCCGACCTTCCGCTGCGACTACGGCTATAACATCTATCTCGGCAAGAACTTCTACGCCAACTTCGACTGCGTGATCCTCGACGTATGCGAGGTGCATATCGGCGACAACTGCCTGCTGGCGCCGGGCGTGCATATCTATACCGCCACCCATCCGCTGGACGCCGAGACTCGCGTCGGCGGGGCGGAGTTCGGTAAGGCTGTCAGGATTGGCGACAACGTGTGGATCGGCGGGCGCGCGGTGATCAATCCGGGAGTGACCATCGGCGATAATGCGGTCGTGGCCTCCGGCGCGGTGGTGACCAAAGACGTGCCGGCCAATTGCGTGGTGGGCGGCAACCCGGCCAGGATCATCAAGCAGCTATAAAAAAACGGGCGCCGCCGGGCGCCCGCCGTCATCAGGCGCGCAGCGAGTCGATATCCACCACGAAGCGGTACTTCACGTCGCTTTTCAACATGCGTTCATAGGCCTCATTAATTTGCTGCATCGGGATCAGCTCGATATCCGACGTGATGCCGTGCTGCCCGCAGAAGTCCAGCATCTCTTGCGTTTCCGCGATGCCGCCGATCAGCGAACCGGCGATGCGGCGACGCTTCATGATCAGGTTGAACACCTGCGGCGACGGATGATCGTGCTCCGGCGCGCCGACCAGCGTCAGGGTGCCGTCGCGGCGCAGCAAGTTGAGGAACGGGTTCAGATCGTGCTGAGCCGCTACCGTGTTGAGGATGAAGTCGAAGCTGTTGACGTGCTGCGCCATCTCATCCGGGTTGCGCGAAATCACCACTTCATGGGCGCCGAGGCGCTTGGCGTCTTCGATTTTCGACGGCGAGGTGGTGAACAGCACCACATGCGCGCCCATCGCCCGCGCCAGTTTGACGCCCATGTGCCCCAGCCCGCCGAGCCCGACGATGCCGACCTTTTTGCCTGGCCCCGCGCCCCACTGGCGCAGCGGCGAATAGGTGGTGATGCCGGCGCACAGCAGCGGCGCGACGCCGGCCGGATCGAGGTTTTCCGGCACGCGCAGCACGAAGTCCTGATCCACCACCAGATTGGTGGAGTAGCCGCCGTAGGTCACGGCGCCGGTGTGGCGATCCTGGCCGTTATAGGTACCGGTAAAGCCGTTCTCGCAATACTGTTCCAGCCCCTCATCGCAGCTCGGGCAGCTGCGGCAGGAATCCACCATGCAACCGACGCCGACCAGATCGCCGATTCGGTAACGCGAGACATGGTCGCCGACGGCGCTAACGCGGCCGACGATTTCGTGACCCGGCACCACCGGGTAAATCGTATTGCTCCATTCATTGCGCGCCTGGTGCAGATCCGAGTGGCAGACGCCGCAGAACAACACCTGAATTTGCACATCGTGGTCGCGCAGGGCGCGCGGCTGGTAATCGAAAGGCACCAGCGCAGACTTCGCGTCATGCGCTGCATAGGCATGAGTAATGTTCATGGTCGCTCCAGTTATCAATGTAGGGGGGACAACGTTTGACCGGCAGCGAAGTGCCGGCGAGACGCGGCCTGAATCAGACAGGGCGGCCGCCGAGGGAACATTGATGATAGAAGCGGTGAGCGCGGAGGGAAATGCCTGAAAATGTCGAAATCTTGCCTGTTTCTGTTCGATTGCGGGGAAACGGGGCAGCGTGCGGACCGCCTGAACGACGGCCCGCACGCCGGCGACATTACTGGTTCAACAGCGGCTTCAGGAAGCGTGCGGTGTGCGATTTCTCGCAGTCGGCGACCGTTTCCGGCGTGCCGGCGACCAGGATCTCGCCGCCGCCGCTGCCGCCTTCCGGCCCCAGATCGACGATCCAGTCGGCGGTTTTGATCACGTCCAGGTTATGCTCGATGACCACGATGGTGTTGCCCTGATCGCGCAGCTGATGCAGCACCGCCAACAGCTGTTGGATATCGGCGAAGTGCAGACCGGTGGTCGGTTCGTCGAGGATATACAGCGTTTGGCCGGTGCCGCGCTTCGACAGTTCGCGCGCCAGCTTGACGCGCTGCGCTTCACCGCCGGAGAGCGTGGTGGCCGACTGGCCGAGGCGGATGTAGGACAGGCCGACATCCATCAGGGTCTGCAGCTTGCGCGCCAGCGCCGGCACCGCGTCGAAGAAATCGCGCGCTTCTTCGATGGTCATCTCCAGCACTTCGTGGATGCTCTTGCCCTTGTACTTCACTTCCAGCGTTTCGCGGTTATAACGCTTGCCCTTGCACTGGTCGCACGGCACGTAGATGTCCGGCAGGAAGTGCATCTCGACCTTGATCACCCCGTCGCCCTGGCAGGCTTCACAGCGCCCGCCCTTGACGTTGAAGCTGAAACGGCCCGGCGTGTAACCGCGGCTGCGCGATTCCGGCACGCCGGCGAACAGCTCGCGCACCGGGGTGAAGATGCCGGTGTAGGTGGCCGGGTTGGAGCGCGGCGTGCGGCCGATCGGGCTCTGATCGATGTCGATCACCTTGTCGAAATGCTCCAGGCCGGTCACTTCGCGGAACGGCGCCGGTTCGGCGATGGTGGCGCCGTTGAGCTGGCGCTGGGCTATCGGGAACAGCGTATCGTTGATCAGCGTCGATTTGCCGGAGCCGGAAACGCCGGTGATGCAGGTAAACAGCCCGACCGGCAGCGTCAGCGTCACGTCCTTCAGGTTGTTGCCGCGCGCGCCGCTCAGCTTCAGCACCTTGGTCGGATCGGCCTGCACGCGCTGCGCCGGAATGGCGATCTCGCGCTTGCCGCTGAGGAACTGGCCGGTCAGCGAGTCCGGCTGCGCCATGATGTCGTCGACGGTGCCTTCTGCCACCACCTGGCCGCCGTGCACGCCGGCACCGGGGCCGATGTCGATCACGTGATCGGCGGCGCGGATGGCGTCTTCGTCATGCTCCACCACGATCACCGTGTTGCCGAGGTTGCGCAGGTGGATCAGCGTTTCCAGCAGGCGCTCGTTGTCGCGCTGGTGCAGGCCGATCGACGGCTCATCCAGCACGTACATCACGCCCACCAGGCCGGCGCCGATCTGGCTGGCCAAACGGATACGCTGCGCTTCGCCGCCGGAGAGCGTCTCCGCCGAGCGGGACAGTGACAGGTAGTTCAGGCCGACGTTCACCAGGAATTTCAGGCGATCGCCGATCTCTTTCAGCACTTTTTCGGCGATTTTGGCGCGTTGGCCGCTGAGCTTCATGTTCTGGAAGAAGGTCATCGCATGGCCGATGCTCAAATCGGAGATCTCCGGCAGCGTGGTGTCTTCGACGAACACGTTGCGCGCTTCTTCGCGCAGGCGGGTGCCGTGGCACGAGGCGCAAGGGCGGTTGCTGATGAACTTCGCCAGCTCTTCGCGCACCGCGCTGGATTCGGTCTCTTTGTAGCGGCGCTCCATGTTGTGCAGCACGCCTTCGAACGGATGGCGGCGCACGGTGGTGTCACCGCGATCGTTGATGTATTTGAATTCGATCGACTCTTTGCCGGAGCCGCTCAGCACTGCCTTCTGCACGTTGGCGCTCAGGGTGTTGAACGGCGCCTCTACGTCGAACTCATAATGCTCCGCCAGCGAGCGCAGCATCTGGAAGTAATAGAAGTTGCGGCGATCCCAGCCGCGGATCGCGCCGCCGGCCAGCGACAGCTCGGGGTTTTGCACCACGCGATCCGGATCGAAGAACTGCTGCACGCCCAGGCCGTCGCAGGTCGGGCAGGCGCCGGCCGGGTTGTTGAAGGAAAACAAGCGCGGTTCCAGCTCGCGCATGCTGTAGCCGCAGATCGGGCAGGCGAAGTTGGCGGAAAACAGCAGCTCGTCCGCTTTCTCGTCGTCCATGTCCGCCACCACCGCGGTGCCACCGGACAATTCCAGCGCGGTTTCGAACGATTCGGCCAGGCGCTGCGCCATGTCGTCGCGCACCTTGAAGCGATCGACCACCACTTCGATGGTGTGTTTCTTCTGCAGCTCCAGCTTCGGCGGATCGGACAGATCGCACACTTCGCCGTCGATGCGCGCGCGGATGTAGCCCTGGGCGGCCAGGTTTTCCAGCGTTTTGGTGTGCTCGCCCTTGCGGTCTTTCACCACCGGCGCCAGCAGCATCAGGCGTTTGCCTTCCGGCTGGCTCAGCACGTTATCGACCATCTGGCTGACGGTTTGCGCCGCCAGCGGCACATGGTGATCCGGGCAGCGCGGTTCGCCAACGCGGGCGAACAGCAGGCGCAGGTAGTCGTGGATCTCGGTGATGGTGCCGACCGTGGATCGCGGGTTGTGCGAGGTGGATTTCTGCTCGATGGAGATCGCCGGCGACAGGCCTTCGATATGGTCGACGTCGGGTTTTTCCATCAGCGACAGGAACTGGCGCGCATAGGCGGAGAGCGATTCGACGTAGCGGCGTTGCCCTTCGGCATACAGCGTATCGAAAGCCAGCGATGACTTGCCGGAACCGGACAGGCCGGTGACGACGATCAGTTTGTCACGCGGGATGATCAGGTTGATGTTTTTCAGATTATGGGTTCGAGCACCACGAACTTCGATATTGTCCATTTACACTTCCCGTCTTGATGATACACCGCGCCTGTCGCGATTTTTGCGGGGGATTTTGTGATGGATCTCGCAAAAAACCGGCACAGCCTGGTCGAAACGCATAATTATGACACAAAAAAACCTGAATGAATATCCAGTATGCGAATGCAACAAGGTCGATCGAAAAGACAATTCTGGAATGCAATTCGCACTTATCAACACGGGTGTGGTTTCGCACTCAGCGTGGTAAACTGACGCGTTTATACTGTGTAGAAATCAATCATCGGGAGAAGTGCTCATGGCCAGCAGAGGCGTAAACAAAGTAATTCTGGTCGGGAATCTGGGTCAGGATCCAGAAGTCCGTTACATGCCGAACGGCGGCGCAGTGGCCAACATTACCCTGGCGACCTCCGAAAGCTGGCGTGACAAGGCGACCGGCGAACAGAAAGAGAAGACCGAGTGGCACCGCGTCGTGCTGTTCGGCAAACTGGCCGAAGTGGCGGGCGAATACCTGCGTAAAGGCTCTCAGGTCTACATCGAAGGCTCCCTGCAGACCCGTAAATGGCAGGATCAGAGCGGCCAGGATCGCTACACCACCGAGATCGTGGTTAACGTCGGCGGCACCATGCAGATGCTGGGCGGCCGTCAGGGCGGCGGCGCACCGGCCGGTCAATCTGCCGGCGGCCAGGGCGGTTGGGGCCAGCCTCAGCAGCCACAGGGCGGCAACCAGTTCAGCGGCGGCCAGCAGCAGTCTCGCCCGGCGCAGAACAGCGCACCGGCGACCAGCAACGAACCACCAATGGATTTCGACGACGATATTCCGTTCTAAGCCTGGCGACAGCGCTAAAAAAACCCCGCTCAGGCGGGGTTTTTTGTGTTCGTTAGCCGCTGATTTTCTGCGGCGGTGTCGCCAATCAGTAAATTGCTACCGGGTTGATATTGACCTGAGTTGAACCGACATACAGCGGTTGCCCCAGTACGAACAGGAATTCCCAGGTTTTCGTGCGTACCAGCGGGCGGCTGTCGATCAGCTCCAGGTTATAGACGCCGCGTTTGGCCAGCAGGTACTGGTTGACCGGGAACTCTTCGTCATTTTTCGGGTTAGGGTAAACTTCGGAGGCCCAGGTATCACCGCCGAAGGCCACGATGCCTTGGTCGGCCAACCATTTCGCCGCTTCCATGCCGATACCCGGTTCAACTTCCAGGAACTTTTTATTGTCTTTGCCAATCAGCTCCAGCCAGCCGGTGTTGAACAAGACAACGTCGCCTTTGCGTAAACTGATGCCCTGCTTTTTAAGCACCGCTTGAATATCCGCAACGGAAAATTCGGTGCCGCCCGGAACGATCGCTTTATTATAATAAGCCGTCATATCGAGTACGACGCCGCGTGTGACCATGGGCGGCACTTTTTCCACGCCCAATTTTTTCACGCCATCTACGGTGACGAAATCCGCCGCTTTATTGCCGTTATAATAAACATTGTCGATGCCGATATGGCCAATGCCATTCAACTGAGTGCCGACGCCGGTCCAGGCATTCACCAATTCATCATTAAAGGTGAATTTATTTGGGCCAAGCGTTTTACCGTCCTGCTGACCAGGCTGAATATTATATAAGCGGAAGCTGCGGTGGCGGAACGCCGGGAAATCTTTATCGACGGGCACCGCCAATGGCAATGTCTTGCCTTGTTTTACCAACTGCACAGACTGTAATACGACCTCTGGCGTGAGCAGGTTGGCCGCGCCGATTTCGTCTTTTGCGCCGTAAACGGAAGGATACCAGTCTGACGACTGCACGGCGGATTCTGCGGCGTGCGCGGGCACTGCGGCCAGCAAGGGCAGCAAGAGGGAGAGGCGATACAATGATTTCATCAGTGACTCATCCTTATAACGGAGTATTGCAGGGCGAATGAAAGTGAGCCTCCGGAAATTGGCGGCGTGAGGCCGCCGAATAATAACCGGTGAGGGAACGGCTCATTTTTTCTGTGTACTGGGTACGCCAGCGTGATTTTTAAAAAGGCGCCCGGCGATGATTTCCTTAATCATGCGGTAATGAATAACGCCGTATGCACGGCGTTATCGCTAAACGCATTATTTTTTCAGTTCTGCACTCATGGTGACGAAATTGCCCATGTAGGCGCTGGTAATTTTGTAGCCGCTTGCGCCGGCTTCTTGCGCTTTTTTAGCGATGAGGGCTTCGGTGGAATCCAGTGTTCTGCCGGTTGCGGTCACGCTTTCTGCCGCGGCATTAAACGACAGCATGGAAAACAGAGCGAGTGAAATAACGGTGGTCATGGTTTTCATATCTTTATCCTGTGTTCGAAGGTTCGAAAAATAAGGGTGTCCGGTACGACACGATGGAGCGAAGGATAAAGACGTCGGCCTGGTGAATAAATAACAGAATCGTCAATAAACTATTCCATTTTTGCGCATAAACTAATTCTATTATTGTCTTTCAAGGCCGAATATGCCGTGCGAGGTGAGAAGCGCTCGTCGGGGAGCGAATGAAAAAAAAGCCCCTTGCGGGGCTTTGAGCGCTACGCCGAGAAGCCGCCGTCGATGCTCAGACTGGCGCCGGTGATATAACCCGCCTGCGGGCCCGCCAGGTAGGTGACGAAACCGGCGATTTCTTCATCTTTGCCGTAACGGCCGATCGCCATCAGCTGCTTGAGCTGATCGGCAAACTCGCCGGCGTCCGGGTTCATTTCGGTGTCCACCGGGCCGGGCTGCACGTTATTGACGGTGATGCCGCGTGGGCCGAGATCGCGCGCCATGCCCTTGGTCAGCCCGACCAGCGCCGATTTGCTCATCGCGTACACCGCCGCGCCGCCGAACGGCACGCGCTCGGCGTTGGTGCTGCCGATGTGGATGATACGGCCGCCGTCGTTCATGTGGCGCGCCGCCTCCTGGCTGGCGACGAATACGCTGCGTACGTTGACCGCCAGCATGCGATCCAGGTCGTCCAGCGCCAGTTCCTCGGTGCCGCCCAGCGTAAATACCCCGGCGTTGTTCACCAGAATATCCAGGTTGCCGAAGTGACTCACCGCCTGGCGAACCGCCTGCTGCAGCGCCGCAGCATCGGCGCTGTCGGCCTTGATGGCGAGGGCTTTGCCGCCGGCGGCGGTAACGGCGCTCGCCACCGCTTCGGCGCGATCGGCCGAGGCGGCGTAGGTAAAGGCGACGGCGGCGCCCTCGCTCGCCAAGCGTTTAACGATGGCGGCGCCGATGCCGCGGGAGCCGCCCTGAACGAATGCGACTTTGCCTTGCAGTGGGAGTGCTGTGGTCATGTTATTTCTCCAGAGTGGATGAGGGTAAAGTGTCGGCATTCAGTATCGGAGATCGCTTGCACGGCCACTAGCCACAAAGAGCTATAATCAGTTAAAACCATTAGTTTAAAATCCATAAGGAAAAAGCATGCTGGGACATCTGGAGTGCTTCGTCAGCAGCGCGGAAAACGGCAGTTTCTCCGCCGCCGGCCGCAAGCTGGGCCTCAGCCCGGCGGCGGTAAGCAAGAATGTCACCCGGCTGGAGGCGGTGGTCGGCGTGCGGCTGTTTCAACGCAATACCCGCAAGTTGATCCTCACCGAAGCAGGCGAGCGTTTTCTCAGTGAGGTGAGCGGCGGGTTGCAATCGATCCAGTGTGCATTGAAGGGGTTGAGCAGCGGCGGCGGCGCGGCGGCCGGCGGCTTGAAGGTCAGCATGGGCACCGCCTTCGGCCTGCACTTCGTGTTGCCGATGCTGCCGATGTTTTTGACGCAGTACCCGGCGATTGTACCGGACTGGCATTTCGACAATCGCCAGGTGGATCTGATCGGTGAGAACTTTGACGCTGCGCTGGGCGGCGGCATCGAGTTGGCGCAGGGGATGATTGCTCGCGAGCTGGCGCCTGCGCATGGCGTATTGGTCGCTTCGGCAGAATACTTGCGGCAGCGGCCGCCGTTGACGGAGCCGGAGCAACTGGCGCAACACGCCGGGATTTTCATCCGTTCGCCGCAGACCGGGCGCATTCGCCACCAGCCGCTGCGAAATGCCCAGAATGAGCAGCGTGCGCCGGGGATGACGGTCAGCATGACGGTCAATGAACCGGAAGCGGCGGCGCGGGCGGCGGAAATGGGATTGGGCATCGCGCTGATCGGCATGCCGAATGCGGCGCCTTATCTGGAAAGCGGCCGTCTGATGCGGGTTCTGCCGGGCTGGTATGTCGATCGCGGCAGCGTGTATCTCTATTTTCCCACCACCAAATTCTTACCGACCAAAACCCGGGTGTTTGTCGATTTCATCACCGAACAGTTCCGCCTGCAGAAGTTGGCGGCGCGCTTCGACGCCCGCTAAAACGAGAAAAGCCCCTTGCGGGGCTTCTTTCTTCCGTCGGTTGGCTGTCCGACGATCAGTTGAAGATTTCTGCGGTGCCGTACAGTTTGTTCTGACCACCGGCGGCGACGATGCGGTAGGCGCTGGCGCCCGACGCGGCGGCTTTGCTGGCCAGTTCGCTTTCCAGCGCGCTCAGGTTAGCGGCGCCGCTCACGGTGACGACGCCGATCTTCTGGGCGCCTGCAGCAGGTTGGTTGGAAGGCAGGTCAGCGGCGAAGGTAGCGAAAGAAGCGGTAGCCAGCAGCGCAGCGGTAGCAAAAATTTTGACGTTTTTCATGATGCGTTCCTCAGAGTGTTTGTTAGGTGAGAGCCCGTTGTCTCTCGATGTGTTAAATACTAGTGCACCGGGTGTGAATAAAAAATCGGAGAGTTTTGAGTATCTCTGTCAAATAAATTGATTGTTTTTCATCCGCTGGCGCGGGGCAACAATCGCCACTACCCTTTACAGACGATCCTTAACCGGAGAAGCGTCATGACGATAAACGCGTTTATCGGCAGTTGGGCGTTGGTGTCGTCGGCGTTCAAAAACCAGAACGGCGAGCTGAATTACCCGCTGGGCGAGCAGGTGTTGGGGCGCATCCACTATGAGGCCAACGGCACGATGGCGGCGCAGCTATACAGCGCCGTGCGGCCGCGTTTCGTCGCCGACGATTTGGCGCAGGGATCCGAGCGGGAGATCCATGCCGCCTTCATCAATATGATTTGCTACTTCGGCCGTTATCAGGTGGAAGAAAGCGAGCAACGGGTGGTGCATCAGGTTGAAGGCTGCTCGTTCCCCAATTGGATAGGCAGCCGTCAGGTGCGCTTTTACGCCTTTAACGCCGATCGGCTGACGTTGCGCACGGTGCCGCTGCAGCTCGGCAACGGCGTGCAGGTTGGCGAACTGGTGTGGCAGCGGACAGGAGCGTCGTCATGATCATCGTTCATCATCTCAATCACTCGCGGTCGCAGCGCATTCTGTGGTTTCTGGAAGAGCTGGGCGTGCCCTATCAGGTGCAACGCTACGAGCGCGATCCCAACACCATGCTGGCGCCGCCGGCGCTGAAAAAGATCCACCCGTTGGGCAAATCGCCGGTGATCGTCGATGGCGATCTGACGCTGGCGGAATCCGGCGCCATTATCGAATACTTGCAGGAAGCCTACGACGCACAGGGCATGTTTATGCCAACCGACTTCCACGCGCGTCAGCAATACCGCTACTGGCTGCACTACGCCGAAGGATCGCTGATGCCGCTGTTGGTGATGAAGCTGGTGTTCAGCCGTCTCGGCCAGCCGCCGATCCCCTGGCTGCTGCGGCCGGTGGCCGGCGCGATCGGCAAAGGCGTGCAGCGGGAATACCTCGACAAGCAGATCGCGCCGCACTGCGAATTCCTCGAACAGCACCTGAATAAGGGCAGTTGGTTCGTTGGCAGCGACTTCAGCGCGGCGGATATTCAGATGAGCTTCCCGCTGGAGGCGATGGCGGCGCGCGGCGCGTTGGATGATTGCCCGAAACTGCGCGGCTTCCTGCAGCGCATTCACGCCCGGCCCGCCTACCAGCGGGCATTGGAGCAGGGCGGCCCTTACGACCTGCTGAGTTAAGCGGATGGGCTATACTCGATGGGGTCATTCTTCATCGGAGGTAGCCCATGGCTACGCAAATCTTCGTTAACCTGCCCGTACGCGATCTGCCCGCCTCAATGGCGTTTTTCACCCAGCTCGGCTTCAGCTTCAACCCGCAATTTACCGACGATACCGCCGCCTGCATGGTGGTCAGCGACACGATTTACGTGATGCTGCTGACCCACGACAAATTCAGGATGTTTACCCCGAACCCGATCGGCGACGCCAAACAGGCCACCGAAGTGTTGGTGTGCCTGTCGCAACCCAGCCGGGCGGCGGTGGACGAACTGGTGCGCAAGGCGATCGCCGGCGGCGGCAATACCTATCATCCGCCGCGGGACTATGGCGTGATGTACGGCCACGGATTTCAGGACCTGGACGGCCATATCTGGGAATTGATGTATATGGATCCCGCGGCGGTGCAGGCGCAATAAGCTCGCCGTGAAGCAGGTCGGCAGGGGCGCCGGATCGCCCCGTCTTTTCGCGCACAAGCCATTCCCGCCGTTTTCTGCATAAATTGCCGCGATCTTTAGTTGATTAGACGCTAGGGAAGGCAGGATAATCGTTTGCCTTGAATAAACCACCATAAATCACCCGTACCGCGCGCTGCGAGTTAAACGTTTGCCTGGGTGCGCATCGCCGTTGGCGGTGTGGCATAAGGGCAGGGATGCGGAACGTGACGTAAACGATTACGTGGCGATCGGGCGCGGGCGAGATTACAGGCCTGCTGTGACGGGCCGATTCATGAAACACAGGGGAAGTAACCTATGTCGAACTCTCAAGCGAACCACGCCGCAAAACCAACCGGCGGGCTTGATGGCTATTTTAAAATTTCCGCGCGCGGCAGCAGCGTGCGTCAGGAGGTGGTGGCGGGGCTGACCACCTTCCTGGCGATGGTGTACTCGGTGATCGTGGTGCCGAGCATGCTGGGCAAAGCGGGTTTCCCGCCGGCGGCGGTGTTTGTCTCCACCTGCCTGGTGGCCGGTCTGGGGTCGCTGCTGATGGGGCTGTGGGCTAACCTGCCGATGGCCATCGGCTGTGCGATCTCGTTGACCGCCTTTACCGCCTTCAGCCTGGTGCTGGGCCAGCACATCAGCATTCCGGTGGCGCTGGGCGCGGTGTTCCTGATGGGCGTGCTGTTTACCATTATCTCGGTCACCGGCATCCGCGCCTGGATCCTGCGCAACCTGCCGATGGGCGTGGCGCACGGCACCGGCATCGGCATCGGGCTGTTCCTGCTGCTGATCGCCGCCAACGGCGTCGGCCTGGTGGTGAAGAACCCGCTGGATGGCTTGCCGGTGGCGCTCGGTGCGTTCACCTCTTTCCCGGTCGTCATGACGCTGGTCGGCCTGGCGGTGATCTTCGGCCTGGAGAAACTGCGCGTGCCCGGCGGCATTTTGCTGGTGATCATCGCCATTTCCATCATCGGCCTGATCTTCGACCCGGCGGTGAAATATCAGGGGCTGTTCGCCATGCCGAGCCTGGCGGACGCTGACGGCAAATCGTTGATCTTCAGCCTGGATATCATGGGCGCATTGCAGCCGGTGGTGTTGCCGAGCGTGCTGGCGCTGGTGATGACCGCGGTGTTCGACGCCACCGGCACCATCCGCGCGGTGGCCGGGCAGGCCAACCTGCTGGATAAAGACGGGCAGATCATCAACGGCGGCAAGGCGCTGACCTCGGATTCCCTGAGCAGCATCTTCTCCGGCCTGGTGGGCGCCGCGCCCGCTGCGGTTTATATTGAGTCCGCCGCCGGCACCGCCGCGGGCGGCAAGACCGGCCTGACCGCCACCGTGGTCGGCATTCTGTTCCTGCTGATCCTGTTCCTGTCGCCGCTGGCCTATCTGGTGCCGGTTTACGCCACCGCGCCGGCGCTGATGTACGTCGGCCTGCTGATGCTGAGCAATGTCACCAAGCTGGACTTCAACGACTTCGTCGACGCGATGGCCGGCCTGCTGTGCGCCGTGTTCATCGTGCTGACCTGCAACATCGTCACCGGCATCATGCTGGGCTTCAGCTCGCTGGTCATCGGCCGCATCTTCTCCGGCGAATGGCGCAAGCTGAACATCGGCACCGTGCTGATCGCCGTGGCGCTGGTGGCGTTCTACGCCGGCGGCTGGGCGATTTAAGCCGCTTGGGTTTCCCTCGCCCGCCGGGCGGGGGAGCCTGTTACGGCAATTCCCTTCTTAAGATAAGTCTTCTTCTGCTCTGCACCGCGTTTTGAAAGGCACAACAAGCTTTAACGGCTGTAAAAAAAGTGATCTACTATCGTGACCAACGCAGGCCCTGAGCCGATGTCGTCTGAATCGTAGAGTCTAAGGAAAGCATGGAAATCTTTTTTACAATCCTCATTTTGATCCTGGTGGTCTCCCTGTCCGGGGTGGTGACGCGCATGTTGCCGTTCCAGGTGCCGCTGCCGCTGATGCAAATCGCCATCGGGGCCTTGTTGGCCTGGCCGCATTTCGGGCTGCACGTCGATTTTGATCCCGAACTGTTCCTGGTGCTGTTCATCCCGCCGCTGCTGTTTGCCGACGGCTGGAAAACGCCGACGCGTGAATTCCTGCATCACGGGCGTGAAATTCTCGGCCTGGCGCTGGTGCTGGTGCTGATCACCGTGGTCGGCGTCGGTTATCTGATCTACGCCATGGTGCCGGGCATTCCGCTGGTGGCGGCCTTCGCCCTGGCGGCGGTGCTGTCGCCGACGGATGCCGTGGCGCTGTCCGGCATCGTCGGCAAAGGGCGGATCCCCAAGCCGATCATGGGCGTGCTCGAGGGCGAGGCGCTGATGAACGACGCCTCCGGCCTGGTGTCGCTCAAGTTCGCCATCGCGGTGGCGATGGGCACCATGGTGTTCACCGTGGGCGGCGCGACCCTTGAATTCCTCAAAGTGGCGATCGGCGGCCTGCTGGCCGGCGTGGCGGTCACCTGGACCTACAGTAAATCGCTGCGGGTGATGAGCCGCTGGAGCGGCGACGATCCGGCGACCCAGATCGTGTTCCTGCTGCTGCTGCCGTTCGCGTCCTACCTGATTGCCGAACATATCGGCGTTTCCGGCATCCTGGCGGCGGTGGCGGCGGGGATGACCATCAGCCAGTCCGGCGTGATCCGCAACGCGCCGCTGGCGATGCGTCTGCGCGCCAACAGCGTGTGGGCGATGCTGGAATTCGTGTTCAACGGCATGGTGTTCATCATGTTGGGCCTGCAGCTGCCGGGCATTCTTGAAACCTCCATCCTGCAGGCGGAGCTGGATCCGACCATCCAGACCTGGTACCTGTTCGCCGACGTGGCCACCATCTACGCCGCGCTGTTGGTGCTGCGCTTCACCTGGCTGTGGGTGATGAAGAAGGCCAGCAACCGCTTTATGAAAAAGCGTCCGCTGCAGTTCGGCGATTACAGCACGCGTGAGCTGTGGGTGGCGTCGTTCGCCGGGGTGCGCGGGGCGATTACCCTGGCCGGTGTGCTGTCGATACCGCTGTTGCTGAGCGACGGCACCGCCTTCCCGGCGCGCTATCAGCTGGTGTTTATCGCCGCCGGGGTGATCCTGCTGTCGTTGATCGTCGGCGTGCTGGCGTTGCCGCTGCTGCTGCGCGGCGTGCAGGTCACCGACAAGAGCGCCAGCAAGCAGGAAGAGCGCATGGCGATCGCCATGGCGGCCGAAGTGGCGATTGAGAGCGTGAATAAAATGGAAGAGCGCCTGGTTGCCGATACCGAAGAAAACCTCGATCCGCAGGTGTTGAAAGAGGTCAGCTCGCGGGTGACGGGCATGCTGCGGCGGCGCATCGCGTCGAAAGACGATATCGAGAATGCGCTGGCGATGGAAAACCTCGAGCGGCGTTTCCGCCTGACGGCGCTGCGCGCCGAGCGCGGCGAGCTGTACCACCTGCGCGCCACGCAGAAAATCAGCAACGAGACGCTGCAAAAACTGCTGCACGATCTCGACCTGCTCGAAGCGCTGCTGATCGAACGCGAAGGGTAAGTCTCAGAAGAGGAATAAACGTTTTCCTCTCAATTTCTGTCCTGAAGGGCCGCCTGTGCGGCCCTTTTTTTGGTTACTTGAGCGGCGGCCAGTAGTCGCGGCAGCAGGCGATCCAGGCCTGCGCGCTGTGCGACAGGTAGCTGCCCTGGCGCCAGATCAGGCCGATTTTCCACTCCATGCGCGGCTCCAGCGGCAGCCAGACCAGGTTTTCCTTGTCCAGCCAGCGACAAACCGGCTCCGGCAGCATGGCGATGCCCACGCCGGCCTGCACCATCGAGGCGAGAAAGTCCCATTGGCCGCTGCGCACCGCGATTTGCGGTTCAAAGCCGGCCAGGCGAAACGCCTTCATCAGCATTTTGTACAGCGCAAAGTCTTCGTTATAAATCAGGATCGGGCTGTCGGCCAATTCGGCGATATTGATGCTGGTGCGGTTGAGCCACTGCGGCGTGCGCGGCGCCACCACGCACATCGGATGGCCCAGCAGCGGCAGAAAGGTCAGCGGCTGCGCCGAATCGAAGGGCAACACGGTCATCGCCAGATCCAGTTCGCCGGACATCACCGCCTGTTCGACCGACAGCCCGCCCAGCTCGGAAATCTTCAATTCGATGCCGGGGTAGGTCTGGCGAAAGCGGCGGATCAGATCGGCAATCTGCCTGCCGACCATCGGCGGAATGCCCAGCCGCAGCACGCCCTTTTTCACCGAGCTGATGTCTTCCAGCTCCGCCTCCAACTGGCGGAACTCGTCGAGGATCGTCAGGCCGCGCTGGTACACCGCCTGGCCGCTGTCGGTCAGGCGCAGCTTGCGGCCTTCGCGGATCAGCAGCGTGCATTCCAGCTCTTCCTCCAGATGCCGCAGCATTTTGCTGATGGTGGGCTGGGTGACGAACAGTTTTTCCGCCGCGCGGGTGAAGCTTTGCTGGCGCACCACTTCAACGAAGTAGCGCAGGGTGCGGACATCCACGTTAGGGTTCTCCTTGGGGACGCTACCGGCGGGAAACTATTCCCGGACGGCATGATGACGATAATTTTAATTCATTTCAGGCGTGGTTTCCCGGCTGCGTATACTGTAGGCCGTCAATTTATTGTTCGAGGTTATCTTTCATGTCTCTGGCGTTACGCCGCGTTGCCCCCTCCCTGCTGACCCGTTTGCAGGTGCCGATCCAGGTGGCGTTGTATGCGGCGCTGTTCCTGATCGCCGATCGTCTGGTGCAACAATTCCACCTGCCGCTCCCCGCCAATATCGTCGGCATGCTGATGCTGCTGGCGCTGATCCTGCTGCGCATTCTGCCGCTGAGTTGGGTCAAGGCCGGCTCCCGCTGGCTGCTGGCGGAAATGCTGCTGTTTTTCGTGCCGGCGGTGGTGGCGGTGGTCAACTATGCCCAGCTGTTGATGGTCGAAGGCTGGAAGATCTTTCTGGTGATCGCGGTCAGCACCATGCTGACGCTGGGCGCCACCGGGCTGGTGGTGGACAGGGTGTATCGGCTGGAGATTTGGCTGCAGCGGCGGAAGCAGCGCCATGAATGATTTTATCCTCAGTCTGGCCTGTTTTCTGGCGACGCTGGCGCTCTATTTCGCCAACAAGAAACTCTATCGCCGCCGCCGCACGTTGCTGCTGATGCCGCTGGTGCTGACGCCGATGATTCTGGTGTTGCTGCTGGTGGTCACCCACATCTCCTATCAGGACTACATCGGTGAAACCCACTGGCTGCTGTGGCTGCTGGGGCCGGCGACCATCGCCTTCGCGGTGCCGGTGTACGAGAACCTGCATATCATCCGTCGCCACTGGCTGTCGCTGACCGCCGGGGTAACGACCGCGGTGCTGGTAGCGGTTTACAGCTCGGTGTGGCTGGCGCGCCTGCTGACGCTGCCGGAAGAGGTGCAGCGCAGCCTGGCGGTGCGGTCGATCACCACGCCGTTCGCGCTGGAGGCCGCCAAGCAGATGGGGGGCCAACCGGACCTGGTGGCGTTGTTCGTGGTGATCACCGGGGTGTTCGGCATGGCGGTGGGCGACATTCTGTTTCTGCGGCTGGCTGTACGCAGCCGCCTGGCTAAAGGGGCCGGATTTGGCGCATCGTCGCACGGCGCCGGCACCGCCCGCGCCTATGAACTGGGGCCGCAGGAGGGCGTAGTGTCGAGCCTGGTGATGATGTTGGCCGGCATTATCACGGTGGTGGCCGCGCCACTGATCGGCCGGCTGATGTGGTAAGGAGGCGGTCTGCGGCGAACTGCGCCGCAGACCGTAGAGCGTCAAGGAAGGTTGCCTAGCATCACCGGCGTGCGCGATGACTGTCGCAAGGCGCGTCCTATCTCCTCGTGGCTGAAGATAATGGAGTGATGATTGCAGGGCAACGGATGCACCTGCAGATGTTGACCGATTGCCGACAGGCCATTGTCGGCAATCGCCAGCAGTTCCCGCTCATCGCCCAGGCCGGTGATATTCAGATTTGCATCTTCGGTCGCCTTGAACAGCGTGATGCGTGCATGTTGCAACGGTGCGCTGAGCGTTTGTTTCGCCAATGCCAGCTCCGTCGGCTCTGCCTTTAAGGCCCGGTCGGCGGCCTCGCCGTCAATACCCAACATGGCCAGCATCGCCGCCAGCATGCCCGGCTCGCTGCGGATCTGGAATGGGGTTCGGTAGAAGGTATCAAGCAGGAACAGTTGGATATCGCGATAGCCCTGGCTTTCCAGTTGAGCGGCCATCTCCAGCGCGATCAGGCCCCCTAGCGACCAACCCAACAGACGGACGGGGCGCGCCGGCGACAGCCGCATATGGCCGAGATAATACGCCGCCAGCTCGCGTAGCGAAGTGATGTGCGGCTGTTGGAACAGGTTGTAATTGTTGATGCCTAACACATTGAAATCTTTCTCTAAATAGTTCGCCAGATCGCGATAAACATCGCAACCGGTGACGGCAGGATGGATCATCCAAACGCTGTCGGGGGTGATGGCGTGGTTCAGGCGCTCTACCTGTTTAAAGGTAAAACTGGCCTGATTCAGACGCGTCAACAGCTGCTGCAGAGGTTCGGAGGTGGCTGGAGCCGTCGCGGGCACGCCGTCGGTGAGAATACGGGCCTGGCCGCGCAGCGTCGAGTGAGCAAACAGCGTCTTAATGCCTAACGAATGCCCGTGTCGCTTCAGTTTAACCAGCAGTTGAATGGCGTGCAGCGAATGGCCGCCCAGCGCGAAGAAATCATCGTCGCGGCCAATGCGCGTTGTGCCCAGCAGTTCGCTCCACAGTTCGGCCAACTGCTGTTCCTGCTCGCCTTGCGGGGCTTCATAAGCAGCGGTTTCCTGCATGTTGGCCGGTGCCGGTAACGCTTTGCGATCCAGCTTGCCGTTGGGCGACAGCGGAAAAGCATCCAGCCGGATAAAACAGGACGGCACCATAAAGTCCGGCAGGTGTTGCTGCAATTGCCGACGCCATTCGGCGGCGTCGGCCGTTTGCTCTGGGGCGATGACATAGGCGACCAAGCGCTTGCCGCCGCTTTCGTCTTCCCGTGCCAGAATGGCGGCGTCTTCAACCCCTGAACACTGTCTGAGCTGTTGCTCGATCTCGCCTAATTCAATGCGCAGGCCGTGGATTTTGACCTGGAAATCGTTTCTGCCCAGATACTCAATGTTGCCATCCGGCAACCAGCGGGCCAGATCGCCGGTTTTATACAGGCGAGCCTGCGGCTCGGCGCTGAAAGGATCGGCGATAAATCGCTCGGCGCTCAGCGCCGCGCGGTTCAGATAACCACGGGCAACCTGAATACCACCGATATGCAATTCGCCGGCGATGCCAGGCGGTAACGGTTGCAGTTGGTCATCCAGAATATGGAGCTGGGTATTGGCGATAGGTTTACCGATCGGTACCAGCGGGCGAGGATCATCGGGCAGGCATTGCCAGCTGGAAACGTCTACGGCGGCTTCCGTCGGGCCGTAGAGATTGTGCAGTTCCGCCTGCGGCAACTGCTGCAGGCAACGTTGTACCGTAGCGAGCGGCAACGCCTCGCCGCTGCACACGATGCGTTTCAGGGAGGCGCACTGCGCCATATCGCCGTGGCGCAGAAACAGTTGCAGCATAGAGGGGACGAAATGCAGTGTGGTGACGCCATGTTGTGCGATGCAGGCGCTGAGATAATCCGGCTCCTGGTGACCGCCCGGTTTGGCGATGGCCAGCCGGGCGCCGACCATCATCGGCCAGAAAAACTCCCAGACAGAGACGTCGAAGCTGAACGGCGTTTTCTGCAGCACGACATCATCCGGCGTCAGTGTATAAGCCTTTTGCATCCACAGGAGTCGGTTGATCACCCCGCGGTGTTCGTTCATCACCCCTTTGGGTTTCCCCGTCGAGCCGGAGGTGTAAATCACATAAGCCAGGCTGCGCTGTGGATCGGCGGCCAGCGGCGGCGGGTTGCCATCCGGCGCTTGCCGCCACAGATGGCTCTCACGCTGAAGATGCAATCGCGGCACGGCGATATCGCGCAGTGGGTGCAGCGCGTGTTCGCCGCCATCGTCGATCAGAACGAATCTGGCACCGCAATCTTGCAGCATGTGGCGCAGGCGGTCTTGCGGATAGTCGGGATCGAGCGGTACATAGGCGGCGCCCGCCTTCAGGATGGCGTACAGGGCAATCACCATATCCGGGCTGCGGTTGACGCATACCGCGATGCGATCGTCAGGCTGTAATCCCTGCAGCCTGAGAAAGGCAGCCAATCGATTCGCCCGCTGATTCAGCTGTTGATAACTGATCTCGTGGTCCCCGTAGCACAGCGCCGGCGCTTCTGGCGTCAGCGCGGCCTGCCGTTCCAGGAATTGATGTACGCCTTGCGGCATGTCTGCCCATGTTTGTCGGGTTTCATTCCATTGATGGAAGATTTGCTGTCTTTCCTGCGGCAACAGCAGCGGTAACTGCCCCAGCGGCAGCGCCGGATCGCCGTCCAGTAGCGTGTTCAGCAGGTGCAGTATGCGGGCGGCGATGCGCTCACCGTCTTCCTGACTGAACCAGGCCTGATTGAGGTTGAACTCCAACAGCGGGTCGTCGCCCGGATGGTAATGGCGCAGGTAGACGCCGAGGGGCAGCTGTTCCTGACCGTGGTGCAGGTTTTCAACCTTGAACTGGCTGCCTTCCAGTTCGATGTCGGTCGGAAAAACCTCCAGAGAAAAGCTGATGTCGAACAGCTGGCGCCGATCCTGCTGATGCAGGTTCAACTGGCGGTTGAGTTCGGCAATGGGAAAACGCTGGTGACGATAGCACTGGCGCAGCTCGCTGCCGATTTGCCGCAGTAAGTGGCCGAAGGATTGCTGTGAATCGACCGTGATGCGCAGTGGGATCATCGAGGAAAACATGCCCAATGTTTGCTTATGTTCGGCGGTACTGCGGTTATGTACCGGCACGCCCAGCGTGAATTGATCGGTTTGCCAAATCCGGGCGAACCAGGTGGCCAGCAAAGCGCTAAAAAAATGCATTGCAGAACCGCCCTGCGCGGCGGCGTATTGTTCCAACTGTAGGAAACGCTCGCGTGGCAACCGCTTGATTATCTGATGGCTGGGGTAGGTTTGTTGCTCACAGTGATTTTGGCGGCGTTCCAGCATGGAGGGGGGCGCGTCGATGAAACGCTTCAACCAGAAATCACGATCGCGCTCGTAGCGTGGAGACTGCTGATAGGTGCGATCGCTGATGACGAAGTCTTGGTAACGCGAGCGGGGGGCTTCGTTTTTTATCCCTGCTTTTAATTGTTTATAGCGCTCCATGATCATTTTGCTCAGCAGGGAAATTGAGGTGCCGTCCGCAATCAGGTGATGGGAAGCAAGCAGCCATAGCGTGCTGGATCCGCTGACTTTGGCCAGGTGGCAGCGCCAAAGCAGGCTGTCATACAGTGAATAAGGCTGCAGGAATTGAGAACGAAGGTGTGTTTCTGCCAGGCTGATGGCATCTTGTCTGTGCGAAAAATCGTGGTAATGCAGGTCGATATAGGCCCGGTCGCAGGTTTCCTGGGTAATGCCTTGCGGCGTTTCTTTCAGCGTGGTTTGCAACGCATCATGTTGTTGCTGTATTTGCCGTATGGCTTCTTGAAAAAGCGGTAGCGAAATCTCGCGCTCTACGCGCCATAAACACCCAACGTTATATAAGGGGATATCGGGGTTTAAAGATTGGTCTAGCCACACGGCTTGTTGCACGGTCGTCAGGGAATAAGCGGACACGGAACCACCTCCACAAATAAGGAATGAATCGAATTAAATAAAATGAGTCGCAGCCAAGCACTCGAACATTATAAAAGGTGATTGTTAAGTTGGCCTGTTTTCACATTAAATATTTTTAATGGTTTTTTTTAATTATAATTAATTCAATGTATTCACTATTAATGATTTATGTTTTATTTATTTTTAAACTAATTTTTTGCCATTACTTTTGTGGCGTGTTAATCACGATTGACTGGCTTTTCTACGTGGTATTGGTAAGTGTAATTGTGTAATTTATTGTTTTGTTTGTATTTTTTTTGTTTTTGGTGAAAAAGAGCGGAGCTGAGGCGGTTCGTGGGCGATAACGGAGTGGTATCTCAGCGGGCAAGTTCGGTTGCTTCTCTGCAAGAGATAACAGGCTGAATCATAAAAAATTATAAAGAATCTCTTATGCTGTATTATTATAAAAGAAATAATAATGAATAATAAGAAGTAAAGCTTATTGTGATTTCATGCATTTCTTTATTCGTAATTCTGCTGTTAACTTTCATAGGAGTGTGACGTTTCAATTAAACTGCGATGAATGATCCGTTATTGGGCAATTAATGGATTAACTTTAATGAGATAATAAATGTGAAACGTTGATGCCGAGTGATACCCGAAATGAAAGGCGCAACGAGAACCCTGTCTCGCTGCGGCTCGATCCTACGGGGAGGTAGCAGGTTAGCAGACGGCGGCTTTGACGAGTTCCACCACCAGCGGCGAAAGCTCGTCGCGCAGTGCAGCGCGTTCCGACTGGAACAGCGTGGCGACGTAAAAACGCCGCTCCGGCAGTTCGATGGCGCGCACGTCGCCTTCGGCATCGTGGCCGCTGATAATCAGCGGGAAGCGCTCAAGGTCGGCGACGAAGTCCGGAGCCACGCCAAAGTTGCAGTGGTAGCCTTCATGGGTGTTCAGGCTGCCGTAGGCCTGCGCGACACGGGTGTCAGGCTGAAAAACGATGTCGCCGGTTTTTTCCACCAGCGAGCAGCTCAGCGGAGCGATCACCAACCGGCCACCGCTGTCGGTTTCCGCATGGCCGGCGTCGTGCCAGCCCATCACGTTGCGGGCGTACTCGATGATGGCGTACTGAAAGCCGCCGCAGGAACCGAGGAACGGCACGTCGTTTTCCCGCGCATGCCTGATCGCCATAAAGGCGCCGTCGTCGTGACAATATGGGCTGCCTGGCACCACCCAGATGGCATCGAAATCTTGCAGGACATCGGGGGAGGTCAGGGTTTCGGTCGGTAGCCACTGGGGCTGCACGTCGATGTCGAGATGGGCGGCGGTGAGTTGGAGCGCCACGGGGATGGCCTGATGGGCCACGGCTTGCGGGTTGTAATCACCGACCAGAGCAATGCGGACTTGAGCTTTCATCATTTCCTTTCCTGTGCGGGTAAAGAAGGAGATTACAGGAAAGCGAAATGTTGAGCCGCAGATTTTTTAAACGCGGCGCACAAAAAAGCCCGGCGTCGGCCGGGCTGGAAAACGGGGCTCAGTACAGCGACGGCGCGCCGACCGGCCGGGTTTTGAAGCGGCGATGCAGCCACAGATATTGCTCCGGCGCCCGCATGATCTCTTTTTCGATCACTTTGTTCATATAAGCCGCCGCCGCCTGTTCGTCGCTGAGCGGGTAGCCTTCCAGGGCCGGCTGGATCAGCAGGTCGTAGCCGCGGCCGCCTTCACGGCGGATCAGCACCACCGGCACCAGCGCCGGGTTGGCCATGCGCGCCAGCATGAAGGTGCCGCTGGTGGTGGCGGCCTGATCGACGGCGAACAGCGGCGCGAATACGCTGCCGCGCGGGCCGTAATCTTGATCCGGCGCGAACCAGACCGCCTCACCGCGCTTGAGTGCGTGCACCATGCCGCGCAGATCCTTGCGATCGATCATCGCCTTGTTGGAGCGCATGCGGCCCTTGGTTTGCGCCCACTCCATCGCCTTGTTGTTGTGCGGGCGGTACATCGCCATCATCGGTTGGCACAGGCCCATTGCCCGGCCGCCCAGCTCAAGCGACATAAAGTGCACGCCGATCACCAGCACGCCGCGGTCGTCACGCTGCGCCATTTTGAGGTGGTTGATGCCGGAGACGTTAAACCAGCGCTTAACGCGTTTATCCGACCAGAACCAGGCCATGCCGGTTTCCAGCAGGCCCATGCCGAGGGACTCAAAGTTGCCCACTACTTTACGCTCGCGCTGTGTTTCGTCCATTTCGGGGAAGCACAGTTCGAGGTTGCGGCGGGTGATGGCGACGCGACGCTTAAGAAAGCGCATCGAGGTGCGCCCCATCCATACGCCAAGGCGGTTAAGCAGCGGGTAGGGGAGTTGCACCAGCAGGAACAACAGGGCCAGGCCGAACCAGGTCAGCCAGTAGCGCGGGTGCAGCAAGGAAAGTTGAAATCTCTTTTGGCGTTTCATAGCAGCTCGTTTATGCGTTAGGGGGTAGCAACCTGTAGCGCATAAAGGATCCACTCGATAGCGATACAACTACTCAGACACCCGGGGACGGCCAGGGTTTAGTCAGAATTCCATAATTGACTAAACATTTACATTCGAAGGGCGGTTTGCGCTGCTATCAGGCTTCGGAGGGATAGCTGTTGGCCAGCGGAGGCGGCTCTAGGAATGCGTATGTTAACACAGGGTACGGGGTACAGAGGAAGAGAGGCATGCGAATATTCTCATTCGCGTTGCCTCTGGATTGACGATTGGCGACGGTTTACAGGCTGGGGAGGATGATGGCGGCGAAAATGGCGGCGATCACCAGCCATTTCAGCAGATAGTAACCGCGGCGATTACGCGCCTTCAGGCGCTGGCCGGCGTCGCGCACCGCGTTGACGTATTTGAAGATGCGGTTGATGCCGCCGGTGCGGTCCTGATCGTCGTTCGGCGAACTGGCCGCCGACATCAGCGTAGCGCCGACCCAGTGGTTGACCGCTTGCGCCCAGCGCCATTTCATTGGCCGCTCGACGTCGCAAAACAGAATGATGCGCGTCTGATCGGTGGCGTTCTGCGCCCAGTGCACGTAGGTTTCGTCGAAGATCACCGCTTGGCCGTCGCGCCAGCTGTGCTGCTCGCCGTCCACCTCGATGAAGCAGCGATCGTCGTTGGGCGTCATCAGCCCCAGGTGATAGCGCACCGAGCCGGCGTAAGGATCGCGGTGTTTACCCAAATGGCTGCCGGGCGGCAGCTCGGCGAACATCGCCGCCTTGACCGATGGGATGCGGTTGAGCAGCTCGACGGTTTTCGGGCACAGCGTTTGCGCCGAAGGGTGGCTGTCGCTGTACCATTTCAGATAGAAACGTTTCCAGCCGCGTTTGAAGAAGGTGTTGAAGCCGGCGTCGTTGTGCGACTGCGCCTTTTTGATGTGATCCTGCAAGCGCACGGCTTCCTCGCGGATCACCTGCCAGTTGTCGGTCAGCGTTTGCAGCTCCGGGAAGCCTTTTTCGTCGAAATAGGGCTGTTTGGCGGGCAAACGTGAGAAACCGGTCATAAACATGTTAATCGGCCCCATAAACGTGGAGTGATCGAACAGCTGACGGGTAAGCTTTTGTTTCTCTTTGCCGCGGGAGTGTGCGTAGAGGAAGCTGATGATAAAAATGCCGATAATGATCGCGGCAACCATAGAATCCATCCCTGTTGGTGCTTGTTAAAAATTCGTACAAATTATAGTTTTGTGACAGGAAAAATTTAACTTTTTCGTGCGCTTTCCCTGCGTGTGCTGCTTGTTGGCATAAAAAATCAATAAAATGATTTGTAATGAAATTTTATATCGATTTTTTTGGTTTTAGTCCTATTCTTAAATCGTTAAAGGGGTGTTTCATGCCATCTTGTTTCATGACGAATAGCACGTATCTGAGAAAAGAGGGACTTATGAAAAAATCAATCATTGCCTTGTCTGCACTGCTGCTCGCTTCCCCGGTGTTCGCTGCTGAAACCGCGACCGACACCGCCGCTCACGCCAGCAACGAAGTCGTCGCCGAGGCGCACAAAGGGGCGGATACCGCCAAAGAAAAGCTGCACCAGTCTCAGGACAAGGGTGAAGAGCTGAAGCTGAAAGCCAAGCATGCCGCCGAAGGCAAGAGCGACAGCGTCGGCAGCAAAGTGAGCGAAGGTTCGCAAAAGGCCTGGCACTCCACCAAACAGGGATCGGAGAAGGCTTGGGACAAGACCAAGCAAGGGGCGGAAAGCCTCAAGAACAAAGTGACCGAGTAAGGTCTCCGCTTTACCCCAAGGGCCGCGCTGCGGCCTTTTTTATTGCCTGCAATCCAGAGCCGATGCCCCGCTTTGTCGCCCCGATTAAAACGTGAGAGTATTCTCCATCTATTGGCTATTGGCGGCTCAATCGTAAGCAAGAAGGAAGCGCTATGAAATCCCACTGGATAAGGCGTTTATTGACACCCCCACCAGCCTGGACAGGCAGAGCATCGGTTATCTTGGGCCTGCTGGTGTTTGTGGTGTTGAGCGGGCTGGATAGCCTGGGCGTGGATTTGGACGGGTGGAAACGCTACGTGATGATCGCGGGCGTGGCGGGTATTTGCTATTTCTTTGCCGGATATATTGATAAGCGCATTCCGCGCAAATCCTCGCCAATGTAGGCACAAGTCAGAAAAAGAAAAAGGCGCTTATCAAATGAGATAAAGCGCCTTTTCAACACGTTAACTGACTAGTATCAGTTCATGCCGTATTTTTTCAGCTTCTTGCGCAGCGTGCCGCGGTTGATGCCCATCATCAGGGCTGCGCGGGTCTGGTTGCCACGGGTGTATTGCATCACCATGTCCAACAGTGGCTGTTCAACTTCAGCCAGTACCAGCTCATACAGGTCATTTACGTCTTGACCGTTCAGTTGAGCAAAATAGTTCTTCAGTGCTTGTTTAACCGAGTCACGCAGAGGCTTTTGAGTCACCTGATCTTGTGAGTTAACGGTAGAAACGGTCAGTACGTCAGAATTTACGCGTTGTTCGAACATAGTTCTGTCAGCTCTTTTTTTACGCTAAGATTTTCGAAATATGCCTCCAACGCCTCCAGCTGTTCGCTGGCATCCTCTATGGCGTTGAATGTGCGCCGAAACTGGTCATTCGGAGCGTGTTCCTGGAGATACCAGGACACGTGCTTACGAGCAATCCGGAATCCCTTGCCTTGGCCATAGAAGCCGTGCAATTCCCGAATGTGCCCAATCAACAAGCGCTTCACCTCGCCAAGCGGCAGCGGCGGCAGCAACTCCCCAGTGTCCAGATAATGCTGGATTTCCCGGAAGATCCAGGGTCTCCCCTGAGCAGCGCGGCCTATCATCAGGGCATCAGCCCCGGTGTAGTCGAGCACTGCTCTGGCTTTATGCGGGTCAGTAATATCCCCATTCGCGATAATCGGAATGGAAACACTCTGCTTAACTGCCCGAATGCTGTCGTATTCCGCGTCGCCGTTAAACAGACAGGCGCGGGTTCGGCCGTGAATCGTCAGGGCCTGAATACCACAGTCTTCGGCCAGTTGGGCAATCTCTACACAGTTACGGTGCTCTGGCGCCCAGCCGGTGCGAATCTTCAGCGTTACCGGCACATCCACTGCGTCAACCACCGCGTGGAGGATCCGTTTTACCAGATCCGGGTACTGCAACAAGGCGGACCCGGCAAGCTTCCGGTTCACTTTTTTGGCCGGGCATCCCATATTGATGTCGATGATCTGCGCGCCGCTGGCCACGTTGATACGCGCGGCGGCGGCCATATCATCAGGATCGCATCCGGCAATCTGCACGGAGCGGATCCCTGGTTCATCGCTATGCACCATACGCAGACGCGACTTATCCGTCCGCCACACCTCCGGGTTGGAGGAGAGCATTTCGGATACAGCCATCCCAGCACCCATTGCATGACAGAGGGTTCTGAACGGGCGATCTGTAATACCGGCCATCGGGGCCGCAATCAGGCAATTAGTAAGCTGGTGGTGTCCAATGCGCATAGACAAAGAGTGACCATACTGTGTCCGCAAGGGCGCGTATATTACGCATTTTTGCGCCGAGATGAAAGGCCAAACTTTAACCAATTGGCTCGCTATTAGGGCAAAAAATGCGCTGCACAGTGATTCATAAAAATATTGTATATATTTTACAATGAGTTGACGAAAAGTGCTTATTTTGTGTGCGGTAAAATATTCGCCTTCGCGCAGGATATTATCTGCATTCGCCCGCTATTTTTGCCGGGATAACCTGCCTGGAAGGCGCATTGTCAGGGCGATCCATCGTTGAAAGGCAAAAAATTGCATAAAATTTTGTCTTGCCCGTGGGGCGATCGCCGGACAAAAAAAATCCACCGGCGCGGGGCCGGTGGATGAGGGAACAATATATCGTGACGCTTACTTACGGCGGCCGGTAATGCGGCACCACTCTTCACGCTCTGCGACCGGATCGAGCGTGAATTTCTCTTCGTAGGCTTGTGCAACGCTGCTCGCCTGGCTGGCCAGCACGCCGGACAGCCCCAAATGACCGCCGGCCTTCGGCAGGCAACCGATCAGCGGCGCCAGTTCGCGCAGCGGGCCGGCGAGGATGTTGGCGACCACCACGTCCGCCAGCAGGTCCGCCGGCTGGTCTTTCGGCAGATACAGCTCCAGACGCTCTGAGACGCCGTTACGCTGCGCGTTGTCGCGGCTGGCCTGAATGGCCTGAGGATCGATGTCGATGCCGATAGCGCGCGCCGCACCCAGCTTCAGCGCGGCGATCGCCAGGATGCCGGAACCGCAGCCGAAATCGATGACGGTTTTGCCGGCCAGATCGAGGCCGTCCAGCCACTGCAGACACAGCGCGGTGGTCGGGTGGGTGCCGGTGCCGAACGCCAGGCCCGGATCGAGCATCACGTTGACCGCGTCGGGATCCGGCACGTCGCGCCAGCTCGGGCAGATCCACAAGCGCTCGCCGAAGCGCATCGGGTGGAAGTTGTCCATCCATTCGCGCTCCCAGTCCTTGTCTTCCAGCTGCTCTATCTTGTGGCGGAATCCGGCGCCCAGCAGCGGGTGCTGTTCCAGCATCGTCACCACGTCGGTCATATCGGTTTCCGCGTCGTACAGGCCGATCACATCGGTATCGCCCCACAGCAGGGTTTCACCCGGCAGCGGCTCGAACACCGGGTTGTCGTGGGTGTCCTGGAAGGTCACCGACACGGCGCCGCTTTCCACCAGCGCGTCGCTCAGGTCTTCCGCCTGGCTGCCGGTGGTGTTCAGTTTGAGTTGGATCCAAGGCATAGCAATTCTCTTCAAGAGGGTAATGATGACGCCGCCCGGCGCTTTTCGCCGACGACGTTACCGAGATAAAACGCCAACAGGCTGAGCAACAGCGAAGGCACGATAGGATGCAGCCCCGCCGGTTGCAGGTTGAAGCTGGCCAATAGCGTATAGCATACCGCACCCGACACCATTGAGCTAAGCGCTCCCTGAGCATTGGCGCGTTCCCAATACAGGCCCAGCACCAGCGGCCACAGGAAGACCGCCTCCAGCCCGCCGAAAGCCAGCAGGTTGAGCCAGATGATCATCTCCGGCGGGCGCCAGGCCGCCAGCAGCACCAGCAGGCCGAGGATCAGCGTGGTCAGGCTGGAGAAGCGCTTGATCAGCCGCTCGTTGTGGATCTGCTGCGGCCGCACGCCAAGGTAGAGATCCTTGATGATGGTGGCGGAGGATTGCAGCAACTGGGCGTTGATGGTCGACATGATCGCCGCCATCGGCGCCGCCAAAAAGATCCCGGCGGCGTACGGCGGCAGCACGGTGATCATCAGCGTCGGGATCACCTGGTCGGGGATCTTGAGATCCGGCAACACCGCGCGGCCGAGCGCGCCGGCCAGGTGCATGCCGAACATCAGCACCGCCACCACCACGGTGCCGAGCAGAATGCCGCGATGCACCGCCTTGCTGTCCTTGTAGGTGATGCAGCGCACGGCGGTGTGCGGCAGGCCGATCACCCCGAAGCACACCAGGATCCAAAATGACGCCATAAACGGCAGGCTGAGGATCTGATCGCCGCCCTGCGGCGACACCAGCGCCGGATCGATCTGCTGCAGTTTGCTCACTGCGCTGTCCAGTCCGCCGGCGGCATGGATCACGGCCACCAGCAGCAGCACGGTGCCGAGCAGCATCACCAGCCCCTGCATGGCGTCGTTCAGCACGCTGGCGCGGAAGCCGCCGAAGGCGGTGTACAGCGCGATGCTGATGCCGAAGATCAACAGGCCGGTGTCGTAAGGAATGCCGGCGGCGGTCTCCAGCAGGCGTGCGCCGCCGATGAACTGCACCGTCATGGCGCCGAGGAACGCCACCAGCAGGCTGAGGCTGGCCAGCCACACCAGCAGGCGGCTTTGGTAGCGGCCATACAGCATGTCATTGAGAGTAATGGCGTTGTAGCGCCGCGCCAGGATGGCGAATTTCTTGCCCAGCACGCCGAGCGACAGCCACACCGCCGGCAGTTGGATCATCGCCAGCAGCACCCAGCCCAGGCCGTATTTGTAGGCGGCGCCGGGCCCGCCGATAAACGAACTGGCGCTGATGTAGGTGGCGGTCAGGGTCATCGCCAGCACAAAGCCGCCCATCGAGCGGTTGCCGAGGAAATATTCGCTGAGGAAGTTTCCGTTCTGGCGGCGTCGATAGGCGTACACCGACAGGCCGAACACCAGCAACAGGTAGGCGACCAGCGGCAGGATCACTTCAGTTTGCATCGCGGTCCTCCAGCGAAATGTCGCGGAACACCGTGCGCACCATCAGCCAGCACAGGCCGATGAACAGCAGCGGCACCAGCAGGCAGGCCATTTCGAACCAGTGCGGCAGGCCGGTGACGCCGATGGCGCTGTCCGGCAGGTAGGCCGCCAGCCCCCAGGCCAGCAGGTAGAGCAGCGTCAGCCCCAGCGCCCAGCGCGCTTCGCGGTGCGCCTGAATAAAGCGTTTGTCCATCAGTGTCCCCCATAGGTTTACGATGATGGCTTGTGACAAGAACAGATGAAGGAACAGGATTGTACGGAATGTGCGGCGTTTGGCTAATAAATTATTTACCTTTCCGGTGAACGCAACGGGGCGATGGAAAGAAAAGAGGGGGGTAAATATATAAATTTTTACCGGTTTACTTCGATGAGAAAATAATTAAAGAGAATGGGAAAGGAATGGGTTTTATATTGGTTGGCGCAACCGGAATCGAACCAGGTGACCTCTGTGAAGTATGACACAGCGCTCTACCACTGAGCTACACGCCTGCAATAAACAAATTTATAACATCTCCTAATCATTCATGTAAATAGATTCCTTTTATTTTTTGGCATTAAATAAATCGTTCGATTAAATAATGACCCGCATATCCTTCGCTATTTATTTACTGTGATTAATATCACGATAAAGCCGCCCCGTTAATACGTTTAAACAAGGGCGGCGTTAATTAGCGGGTTAACAATATCACGCGGTTATCGTTCTTTTCTCAGATATTCTTTCCGAAATAGTATAAAGAACGATGACGCCGATGCATAAAAAGAACATCACGGCATACAGGGCGCCACCGCCACCTTGTTTTAACAGCAAACCGCCGACAAAAGGGGCGAGCGCCAGGCCAAATTCGTAAAACGTGGCGGCACCGAAGTAAGCCCCTTTTAGGTTAGCCGGCGCCATACGATCAATTTGTATATTGAGCGTAGGGAACAGGATGACTTCGCCGAGGCTGAGCAGGAACATGGCGACCAACCACAGCACCCAGCTTTCACTGGAAACCAGCAGGAAGACAATTTGTGAAAGCGCGAGAAAGAACACGCCCAGGCTGGTTTTCAGTGCCAATGACATGCGACGGGTAAAGCGCTCGGTGAAATACTGCAGCGTTATCACCGTGGCTGCATTGATGAATATCAGCACGCTGAGCAGGTATTCGGGGTTGTACACCTGACTGATCATGAGGTATTGCGGCAGCGTCACGTCGATCTGCCCGTAGACCAGCATCACCAAAATGTTGGCGACTACCAACACCTTGAACGCCTGATCGTTCCAGATAATCCGCAAAGAGCCAATGAACGAGAAGGTGGCGTTGCGCGTTTCTTTACCGTGCCCCGCTTTGAATACCGCGAGCACCAGCAGCAAATAGCAAAGGAACGACAATGCGGTGACGAAGAAGGTGGCTTTCTGCGCCGTCAGCCCGAGAGCGACACCCACTAATGGGCCTACGGCTGCGCCCACGTTCATCAGGAAGTAGCGGATGTTCAACGCGCGTTCTCGCTCTTGCCTGTCATGGAGAATATCGCCGATCACCGCTTTGCTGGCGGGTTCGATCAATGAGCGCGAAATGCCATTGAGTAAAATACCGACAAAATACCACGCCGGTGAGTTGGCCAACGCAAGTACGCTAAATGAAATGATAGCGGCAATTGCACCGAGAATAATCAACGTGCGACGGCCATATTTGTCTGATGCGCCACCGAAGAGATAGCCGAAAGAAATAGACACGATAAGTGATACGCTCATCATGACGCCGATTTCCACCGGAGTCATCGCGTAGTTATTTCTCATGAGAATGGTAATGAATGGCCAAATCATGAAAAAGCAGGCGCGCGTCAAAAACGTCCCGATAAAGATAACCCATATTTCTTTTGGGAAATAAGGGATGAATGTTGACCTCAAGGCGGTTTCTCCTTAAATGTTGCTCGTCGTCTGTTGAACCGAGTGTATTACACCTTTTCCAAACTTTCCTTTTCCCATCGGTTAGCCAGAGTGAGTAACGGCGTCACTCCGGTTTCTCTAATCCTCGCGATGAGATTTTTCCGCTGCTCGAAGATAACCGGATGCGGGCTGATGCCTTGAATAATCGCGGCGACAGTCGCCGAGACTGGCGCGCTATGCGCCAGCGTTGGAATCGCCAGAACGTTCATGCAGTATTCGAACATGGAATCGACGGAGTTCAATTTACCCAACATCAAGAACGTCATTTCATCTCCGACGAGGGTAGCGCCAAGGCTGTCGAATATCATTTTGACTTGTGCCACGGGCTTCTCTTTCAGATGGAAACTGAGCAGTGCGCGGAACTGGTCGCGATTCAGACGGCCCTGTTTCATCTCGTCATTCAGCATGGCGAGTGCCTGGCGTACATAATTTTCCTCTTCGTTGAACAGATCTGCCGAAGCGCAGCGGAAATGCTGTTTGAGGAAATACCAGTGAAAGACATATTTGCCGTCGAATTCAAGGCGAACAACGTTGGTGAAGTCTTCCAGATCGTGCCGTTCCGGGTGGAAGTCGCTGAGATCGCAACGAATATCGATGCCGGAAGAGGAGGCGATTCGGCGGCAAATGGTGGTGATATCAGCTTCGCCCAATAGCGCTTGCAGCATATGCTGCATGTTGTTGCCGCCGGCGGCCAACTCGCAATAGGCGTCTTTACCTGGCGTCAGGTATTTGATTCGGTTGTCGCGCGCATTGAGTGATGAGGCAATTTCAGCCCACTGGTTATGTACTTCCTGGCTTCTGATCGTTTCCAAACGAGGGTTTTTTTCATAGAACGCGATGACGCGCGGATCGACAGCCAGGCCGCTGCGTTTGAGTATTCCGGCGTCAAGCTGCGCGCTTGCTTGGTTTTTCACCAGGACATTGATGAAGTTGCGCAGCGAACTCTCCCCGCAATCTGAGAACGAGACGTCAGAATCCGGCGCGGGGCGGCAGGTTTTGGTGATGCACAGCGGCGGAAAATAGCGGCCGTACACTTCGCGATCGTAATAGTCATGGCAGCGATCGGGGAAGTGCGTCTCGCCCGTCGCCGTTTCGCCGAACAGCTCCCCGCTCAGTTCCCGCAGTTGCTGCATGTAGGCGGTCAATTTGCCGAAGTTACCCTTGCATTTCAGCCACAGCGCCGCGTTGAGCAAATGAAACACCTCTCTGTCGTGCTCGGCGGTGCGGCTGGCCGCGATCAGTAAACGACATAAATTGTGCAACTCGGCCAGCAAGCTGTCGCGATCGGCACAGTGGATACTGACGTAATCCTGCACACGTCGCGGCAGATAGCGGTGATACTTGTTGAAAGGCAGATGCAATGCAATGAAGTCAGCGCTGAATTCCTCGGTTTGCAGCCGTGCGACGGTGCTTTCGGTAAAATTTTCCGCCAGCATGCTGGCGCGCAAGGTGGCTTCATCTTTTTGCTGGCGGGCATGTTCGACGGCGGCCTGCGCGTTTTGCCAGGCGGGGAACAGGCCGGCTTGATGCACGGCTTCTTGCTGCGCCGCATTCAGGCGTGCTTCCAGCTCGGTGATTTCGGCATTGAGCGCCAGCAGCTGCGCCTCTTTATTCTCAGCAGCGCTCTTGCCCAGCGTTTTTTTGCCGGCTTTGAGCGCGGCGATCGCGGCTCGACATTGTTGGATCGGCGCCTGCTGCGCTTTAACGGCGTTTTCCGCCTGTTGCAGGATCTGATTCAGCGCTTTTTCTTGCGCTTTCAAATGGGCGCCTAGGGAGAGCGCTTCGCGTTCTGCGGTTGCGATCTGCGCTTTTGTGTCCTCGAACTGTTGCAGTACGCTGTCGCAAAGCCGGCGTATTTGCACAGAAAGCCGATGTTGCTGCTCAATGGCAGCGTGAAAGTCCGTTTCATCTCGTACATGCTGATATAACGAGGCGATATCATTGTCGGTGAAACGCGGGCTGCTCATGAAAGCCACCAGCCGTGCAAGGGTAGAGGGGGAAAACCAGGTGAACGGATTCTTCACCTCTTTGCTTACGTCAAACTCGACCAGGTCAGTACGGTAGAACAACGCGCGCGCCACCTGGCCGATCGGGTGTTCGGCGCCAAGAAAACGGTAATACTTTTCCGCGAGTTCGTTGTTGCACCAGAGCACCCCGTACAGTGGCGAAAGAAAACGATACTCAGGGCGTAACGGCATGTAGAGATCGCGGAAAATCTGTCTGGTTTGATCGGTCGTCATCAGCTAAAACCTTGGATGATGTTTTTTAACTTGAGCGCTGCCTGGTGGATTTGTTGTTGCTCATCCTGATTGGGCATCAGCGACAGCGGCGTAAAGACGCCGTCGCGCAGAGCCAGCGGCCAGGACATGAACACGCCCAGTTCCGGCAGCCAGACCGAACCGCAGCAGGGGGTTTCGTCCCGTTGGATGATGCGCTCAAGCAAGATAAGAATGGAGGCGGCCGGGCCATATTTAGGAGGGCGCCGCATTTTGTGAAATATGTCCAACCCTTGATTGCGGGTATCGGTGACGATTTGCGCCAGCGCCTGCGCCGAAAGTAGCTGGTTCAGCGGTCCCTCGTCGGTTGTTACCTGGCTGAGCAAGGGCACCAACCCGGCGCCGTGCTCGCCGCAGACTGTCAGGCTACGCGCGTCGATGCGCTGCATGTCGATCCCGGAAATGCGGCAGATGCTTTTCAGCAGCCTGGCGGTGTTGTGCGCGGCGCCGATGCCTATCACCCGGCAGCGAGAATCGAGCAGGATTTTATCGATGTAATAGCTGATGCTATCCACCGGATTGACCGCATTGATGATGTGACAGCCGGGAGCAATGAAGGGTTTGGCTCGGCTAAAAATGGCCTCGCTGAGCCGTACGTGATCGTCCAGCAACGCCTGGCGGTCATGCATCGGAAAGGTTGAAGGCACGCCATAGCAACAGAGGATCACGTCAGCCCCGTCGATGTGGCGGTAGTCATCCGTCACAACAATCTTGGGTAAAGACGTTCGGTTATGGCGTGAGAAGAGCGCTTCCGCCAGCAGGCCATCAAGAATATCTTCGCAAACGGCTGAATACTTTTCGGTATTTCGGCAGATGATCACGACTTCATTGACGCTGCCACGTCGCTCGGTCGTACTTAACAGCGCGTTTAGCGTCTCTTGCCCAATGCCGCCGAATCCCAATAAAACAATTTTCATGACCGCTCCTGATGACCTGCCCGGCTTATGCTTCGATCAGTTCGGCCAGTCTTGCATACTGCTTCTCAACCATACTCCACCCTTTATCGAGTACGGCTTTGACACGCTGGAATTGTTCTTCGGTCATCCCCTTGAAGAACGCTTTATCCACTTCCTGATGATCGCCATCGAATTCGGAGTGATCCTCGAAATGGTTCTGTTTGCTCGGATCGAACACGTGTTTGATGTTGTTATAGAACACGAAAGCCGAACCTTCGATGACAAAGTGCACCAGGATAGCCTGTTCCAGATTATCCAGCGTGATCATCTGATGGTTGAACCAGATGCACAGCGCTTCAAAGATCGCGTCTTCGCGAACCTGGAGGTTGTCGCGGCTGTTGCGCAGCACCTCGTCATGGCCGAATTCTTCTTTCAGATGTTCACTGAAGAAACGCGAGAAGCGAACGTCTTCACACAGTGCGCTACGCAGCAGCACCATTTTTTGGAACTGATCGGACAGGATCTGCAGGTAGTCCAGGAACAAGGATTTTTTCGCCTCGGAGAACGTTTTATCCTTGGCGAATGCGGTAAAGATCGGGTTGTCCTGGTAGCGCTCGATGTAGCGGGCGTTATGCGCTTTAAGCTGATGGTAGTAAGCGTAGGGATCTTGATCGAAAGTCACCAGCGGCTTGCTGGGATCTTCATAGAGCCCGCGCTCCTCAAACTGGATTGACAACCCCCAGTAGCCGTTGTCGCCCGCGCCGATGAAGCCGTGATCCGCGCCTGGCGGAATGCAGATGACATCGCCTGGAACGGCCCGGCGGTCAACGCCGTCTCCCAGCAGGATCGCTTCCCCTTCACAAATGATATACAGCGAAGATATTGGATGAACATGCACATCCAGCTTTTCGTTTTTCGCCAGACGCACCCAGCTTACAGCCAGGCGTGCCCGTTCGGGAATAAAGCGGTTCATTTCCTCATTGGCGCGGAAATTCTTCACTTCGCCCAAAAGCTTCTCAATCCCGTTTTCCTTAATGCTTTTTATGGTTTCCATGTCAGCACGGTGGTACAGGGAAAACACGGGCTTACGGTCGTATTCAGTTACATGGCTCATTAAGACATTACTCATCTAAGTCAATAAAAAGGATAAATAAAAAGAGAAAAAGAGCGCGCTGCATTCGATCGACGGCGACAATAGCACGGGCTATCACTGAGCGGATGTGATCGGGGTCAAGCTTTGTAATTAATACGTTAATTTTGTTAAAGTTTATGATGTGTGAAAATGCGATGGATTGAGTTTTTTCCTTGCTAATATTTATTTTTAAGCTATGAGTTAAATATTTTTTGTTTAAAAACAAATTTTTATGTTTTGCATGGTGATGTGGGTGGAAGGCTGGATGAATGTGAAGAGAAAGTTATCTGTGAAGATTTGATTCTATTTTGCGCGGTTGAACGAAAAAATCAGGCGGGCGCGAGAAAAGAAAAAGGCCGGTGATTAACCGGCCTTTCGTCAGACGATGCTGCGTGGCTGCCTTAGGTTTCCTGCAGACCCAGCTTCTTCTCCAGATAGTGGATGTTGGTGCCACCGTGCTGGAAGTTTTCGTCGTTCATGATCTTCTGCTGCAGCTCAACGTTGGTTTTGATGCCATCGATGATCAGTTCAGCCAGGGCGTTTTTCATGCGGGCGATCGCCACGTCACGGTTTTCGCCGAAGGTGATCAGTTTGCCGATCATGGAGTCATAGTACGGCGGTACGGTATAACCGGCGTAGATATGAGATTCCCAACGCACGCCGAAACCGCCTGGCGCGTGGAAGCGGGTGATCTTGCCCGGGCTCGGCAGGAAGGTGTTCGGATCTTCGGCGTTGATGCGGCATTCTACCGCGTGGCCGTGGATCTTCACTTCTTCCTGTTTGATCGACAGCGGCTGACCGGCAGCGATGCGCAGCTGCTCTTTGATCAGATCCACGCCGGTGATCATTTCGGTAACCGGATGCTCTACCTGAATACGGGTGTTCATTTCGATGAAATAGAACTCGCCGTTTTCATACAGGAACTCGAAGGTGCCCGCACCGCGGTAGCCGATTTCCACGCAGGCTTTCGAGCAGCGCTCGCCGATGTAGCGGCGCATTTCGCTGGTGATGCCCGGTGCCGGCGCTTCTTCGACCACTTTCTGGTGGCGGCGCTGCATGGAGCAGTCGCGCTCGGCCAGATAGATGGCGTTGCCCTGGCCGTCGGCCAATACCTGAATCTCGATGTGACGCGGATTCTCCAGGTATTTTTCCATGTACACCATGTCGTTGTTGAAAGCCGCTTTGGCTTCCGCTTTCGTCATGTTGATGGACTGCTCAAGGTCTTTGTCGCTGCGCACCACGCGCATGCCGCGACCGCCGCCGCCGCCGGAGGCCTTGATGATCACTGGATAACCGATGCGCTTGGCGAAGGCACGGTTTTTATCCATGTCGTCGGTCAGCGGGCCGTCGGAGCCCGGCACGCATGGCACGCCGGCTTTTTTCATGGCGTTGATCGCGGAAACCTTGTCGCCCATCAGGCGGATGGTTTCGGCTTTCGGGCCGATGAAGATGAAACCGGAGCGTTCAACCTGCTCGGCGAAGTCGGCGTTCTCGGACAGGAAGCCGTAGCCCGGGTGGATCGCCACCGCGCCGGTAATTTCCGCCGCCGAGATGATGGCCGGGATGTTCAGGTAGCTTTTTACCGATGGCGCAGGACCGATGCAGACGGTCTCGTCGGCCAGCAGCACGTGTTTCAGATCGCGGTCGGCCGCGGAGTGAACCGCAACGGTCTTGATGCCCAGTTCTTTACAGGCACGCAGGATGCGAAGCGCGATCTCGCCGCGGTTGGCGATAACAATTTTATCAAGCATGGGGGCGCCTCGTTATTCGATGACGACCAGCGGCTCGTCATATTCGACCGGCTGGCCGTTTTCCACCAGGATGGCTTTCACGACGCCGGACTTGTCCGCTTCGATCTGGTTCATCATTTTCATGGCTTCAACGATGCACAGGGTATCGCCGGCGTTCACTTTCTGACCCACTTCCACGAAGGCTTTCGCGTCCGGGCTTGGGGTGCGGTAGAAGGTGCCTACCATTGGGGAACGAACGACGTGGCCACTCACGGCCGCCGGTGCTGCAGGGGTTTCTGCCGCAGGCGCGGTGGCAACGGCGGTAGCCAGGGCTGGCTGCTGCTGTGCCGGCATCGCGTAAGCCTGCTGCATGACGGGATAAGCCTGCGCCGGTGCGGCACGGCTGATGCGAACCGATTCTTCGCCTTCAGAGATTTCCAGTTCAGAAATGCCTGATTCTTCAACCAGTTCGATCAGTTTCTTGATTTTACGAATATCCATGAGTGTGATTCCGTACTCTTTTTGTGGAGCAATTAGTGGGTTTTCGACAGACGGTTAACCGCTGCCTGTAAAGCGAAAGCGTAGCCATCCGCGCCGAGGCCGCAAATCACGCCTACCGCTACGTCTGAGAGATAAGAGTGATGGCGGAAAGGTTCGCGGGCGTGCACGTTGGACAGGTGGATCTCGATGAACGGGATCTGCACCGCCAGCAACGCATCGCGCAACGCCACGCTGGTGTGCGTGAACGCCGCCGGGTTTATCAGAATGAAATCGGTGTTGCCGCGCGCCTGATGGATGCGATCGATCAGCTGATGCTCGGCGTTGGACTGCAGATGGCTCAGGGTAATATCCAATGCGGATGCCTGGTTTTCCAATCCGTTAACAATCTCTGTCAGCGTCGTGCTGCCGTACTTCTCCGGCTCACGCGTCCCCAGCAGATTGAGATTGGGGCCGTTCAGAAGCAAAATGTGAAACTTATCCGCCATTGTGCTGGTATCTCCGGCAATAAAACCATCATCGTAGAAAATAACCCGATGTTACCGATTTGTCACCTGTTAAGGGGCAAATTCACCCTGAGAACAGAAACAAGGTCGGGCATTATAACGATATCGTAGCAATTCGCAGCTAAATACTGGTCTTATCAGCGAAGATATTCAACCCCAAATCGACCAACTCGGGGTTCCGTGACAGGAATATGAGCGCTGGAACACAGAAAAAGTTCCCGCCGGCGGCGTGCGTTTTTCAACGACAATAACGCGCGCCGCCGCGCGATTCAGCGCCACCAGGCGCGGAATTTCTTGTAGCGCAGGCCCAACAGCGCCACCGCCAGCAGCGCGTAAATGAACGGCTGGGGGGAAAAGGTTTTGACCGACCACAGGTAGTGGATGGGGGCGAGGATCGCCGCCAGATAGACGAAGTTGTGCAACGTTTGCCATTTGGCGCCCAGTTTGCGCATTGCCCACAGCGTCGAGGTGGCCGCCAGCGCCAGCAGGATCAGCCAGGTGAGGATGCCGAGCGTCAGATAAGGGCGGTTCACCAGCTCGCTGCTCAGCAGGCCGAGATTGCTCAGCCCCAGCTCCAGCGTGGAGTAGCTTATCAGGTGCAGCGTGCCCCAGGCAAAACACCACAGCCCCACCAGACGGCGGCAGCGGATCAGCAGCGGCTGGCGGGCGTAGCGCGCCAGCGGGGCGATCATCAGCGTGGCCAGCAGCAGTTTCAGCGTCATCCTGCCGGTAAAATGCTGGATGTCCTTGGACGGATCGGCGCTGAACCAGCCTTGATCCACCGCCAGTACCAGCCAGAGAAAGGGCAAAAACGCCGCCAGATGCAGGGCGGCTTTCAGCCATTTGATGTGAACAGGCGTCAGGCGCACTTAGAAATTCTCCCGCAGATCCATGCCGCGATACAGCGACGCCACCTGATCGGCATAGCCGTTGAACAGCAGCGTCGGTTGGCGTTTGACGTCGAGAATGCCGCCGGAGCCGATGAAGCGCTCGGTGGCCTGCGACCAGCGCGGATGATCGACGTGCGGATTCACGTTGGCGTAAAAACCGTACTCGTTCGGCGCGGATTGGTTCCAGGTGGTCGGCGGCTGATCGCGCACCAAGCGGATATGCACGATCGATTTGATGCCTTTGAAGCCGTATTTCCACGGCGTGATCAGTCGCAGCGGCGCGCCGTTTTGCGGCGGCAGGGTTTTGCCGTACACGCCGACGGTCAACAGCGCCAGCGGATGCATCGCCTCGTCCAGCCGCAGCCCTTCGACGTAGGGATATTTCAGGCCGCCGCCGATAAAGCGATCTTTCTGGCCGGGCATCTGCTCCGGATCGTACAGCGTCTGGAAGGCTACGTAACGCGCGTTGCTGTTCGGTTCGGCCAGCTTGAGAATCTTGCCCAGCTCGAAACCGATCCACGGCACCACCATCGACCAGGCCTCGACGCAGCGCATGCGGTAAATGCGCTGCTCCAGCGGGAAACGCTTCATCAGATCGTCGATATCCAGCGTTATCGGTTTCGCCACTTCGCCGTCGATGCGCACTTTCCAGCCTTCGGTTTTCAGCCCGCCGGCGTTGGCGGCCGGATCGGCTTTGTCGAGGCCGAACTCATAGAAGTTGTTGTAGCCGGTCACCTTGTCTTCCGGCGTCATCGCCAGCTGCGCCTGCCAGGCGGCCGGTTTGCTGAATGCCAGCGCTTTGCCCGGCGGCGCCTTGGGGCGATCGTTGCCCTTGAACCACGACAGCAGGTCCGCCCGCGCGCCGGTAGGCAGCGCCAGCGTAGCGGCGCTGATGCCGAGCGCCTGCAGCACCTTGCGCCGCTGGTGGAACACGCTCTCCGGCGTGACGTCGGCCTCGGTTAATTTCGGGTGTTTGTTCATGCTTATGTTCTCCGCGACTGATTCCCGCCGCCTGTAAGCGGCAAACGGGTCTCCATGAAATAAGCATGGCGCTAAAGCCGGCCGGAAGCGAGGGGGCGCGGGAAAATATGAAATTTCGCAGAAGCGGGAACTCCCCCCGTCGCCGAGGGGAGAAGGTCAGCGGATTTTCACCAGAGTGCGGCCGGTGATTTGGTTGTTAAGCAGCGCGGCGGCGGTGGCCGGCGCCTGCTCGAGGGCGATTTCGTGTGTGGCCTGCTGATAGAAGCTGTCCGGCAGAATGCCGGCCAGCCGTTCCCAGGCGGTTTGGCGGCGATGCAGCGGCGTATGCACTGAATCCACGCCCTGCAGGCGCACGTTGCGCAGAATGAACGGCATCACGGTGGTCGGCAACTGATAACCGCCCGCCAGGCCGCAGGCGGCGACGGTGCCGTTATAGTTCATCTGTGCCAGCACCCGCGCCAGCAGTTTGTCGCCGACGGTGTCCACCGCGCCGGCCCACAGCTGTTTCTCCAGCGGACGCGGCGTGTCGATATAGCCATCGCGCGACATCACCTCTTTGGCGCCGAGCGCTTTCAGGTACTCGGTATTGCTGTCGCGGCCGCTGATGGCGGTCACCCGGTAACCCAGCGCCGCCAGCAGGGCGATGGCGGTGCTGCCCACGCCGCCGCTGGCGCCGGTGACCAGGATATCGCCGTCGTCCGGGTGCACGCCGCCTTCCTCCAGCGCCATCACGCACAGCATGGCGGTAAAGCCGGCGGTGCCGATGATCATCGCCTTGCGCTCATCCAGCCCGTTCGGCAGCGGCACCAGCCACTCACCGGAGACGCGCGCCTGCTCGGCCAGGCCGCCCCAGTGGTGTTCGCCCACGCCCCAGCCGGTGAGCACCACGCTTTGCCCCTCTTTGAAGCGATCGTCGCGGCTGTGGCGCACGGTGCCGGCGAAATCGATGCCCGGCACCATCGGGAAGTTGCGCACGATCTTGCCTTTGCCGGTGATCGCCAGCGCATCCTTATAATTTAGGCTGGACCAGTTGATGTCGACGGTGACATCGCCTTCCGGCAACCGATCGCTGCCGATATCTTTGATATGAGCCAGAGTTTGGTCGTCTTGTTGTTCCAATAACAGTGCACGCATGTCACTCTTCCTCTCGTTTACACTTTTCTATCAATGGCTGAATCACATTTATTTGACTATATGCATAATAAGCGGCCCAAGTCCTGATAAAGGACAAAAACGGCGCTTGCAGGTTTTATTCCTCGGCAAGGCTTGTTAGGGTTGGACGGCCCCTTTTGGCTAAAGGGGCACACTCACTTAACCATAGCGGACAAGGCACAGGGATGCGATTTACCACCAAACTCTCTGCATTGATCACTCTGTTGGTCGCGCTGGCGATGTTTTTGATGCTGATGGGATGCTCATACAGCTTCTTTTACGTCACGCAAGATCGCGTGGAGCGCCGCTTGGATTCGATGGTCACCTCGCTCGATCAGGCCATGCTGCGTGAGCCCCCCCAGGAGCAGGAAAAATGGTTGCCGCTCGTCATGCGCACGCTCGGCATCGTGTCGATCCGCGTAGAGGCCGGCGCCAGCCAACTGCTCGACTATAAATTGCCGACGGTCAAAAAAGAGCACTGGGATGCGCTGAACGGCTATCGTCAGGCCTCGCGCCCCCTGTTGCAGCACCCGGGCAGCACGCTATACATCACCTACCTCGATCCCTTCGCCAGCGACGTGCGTACGCTGCAATCCACCGCCGCCGTCACGCTGTCGATCGTCATCATGGTGGTGATTTTGCTGTTCAGCCTGCGCTGGCTGCGTGAACAGGCCGACGGCGAAGATCTTCTGGAACGCCGCGCGCGGCGCATTCTGAACGGCGAGCGCGAAAACGTCATGCAGGGCGACGTGCGTGAGTGGCCGGCCAACGTCAGCGGCGCACTCGACCGCCTGCTGGCCGATCTGGCGGAAGCGCGGGAAGAGCGCAGCCGGGTCGATACGCTGATCCGCGCCTTCGCCGCGCAGGACGCCAAAACCGGGCTGAATAATCGCCTGTTCTTCGATAACCAATTGACCACTCAGCTGGAAGATGAAGGCTCGCACGGCATCGTGATGATGGTGCGGCTGCCCGATTTCGAGACCCTGCGCGAGACGCACGGCAGCGTGGCGGTGCAAGAGCTGATGTATTCGCTGGTCAACCTGCTGTCTACCTTCGTGATGCGCTACCCGTCGGCGCTGCTGGCGCGCTACTTCCACAGCGATTTTACCGTGTTGTTGCCGCATCGAACCCTGAAGGAGGCCGACGGCATCGCTTCACAGCTGGTCAACGCCATCGATGCCTTGCCTTCCACGGCGCTGATCGATCGCGAGGCTTTCCTGCACATCGGCATCGTGGCGTACCGCAGCGGTCAAACCACCGAGCAGGTGATCGACTATGCGGAGCAGGCGACGCGCCACGCTACGCTGCAGGGCGAAAACGGGTGGTATGTGTACGACAGCCAGGTGCCGGAAAAGGGGCGCGGCAGCGTCAAGTGGCGCACGCTGCTGGAACAGGTGCTGGCGCGCGGTGGCCCGCGGCTGTATCAGAAACCGGCGGTGACCGTGGAAGGCGAGGTGCACCATCGCGAGATCATGAGCCGGATCTATGACGGCACCCAGGAATTGCTGCCGGCGGAATATATGCCGCTGGTGCAGCAGCTGGGGTTGGCGGAGAGTTACGATCGCCAACAGGTGAGCCGCATCATTCCCTTGTTGGCGCAGTGGCCTGAGGAAACGCTGGCGTTTCCACTGTGCGTGGACTCGATTTTGCAGCGCTCTTTCCAGCGCTGGCTACGCGATACGCTGTTGCAATGCGAAAAAAGTCAACGTCGGCGAATTCTGATTGAACTTGCGGAGGCAGATGTGTGTCAACATATCGACCGTTTGCGTCCGGTGCTGAGGCTGTTGTCAGGGCTGGGCTGCCGCCTTGCGGTGTCCAAAGCGGGTTTAACCGTGGTCAGTACGTCCTATATCAAGTCGCTGCAGGTGGAGATCGTCAAGCTCCACCCGGGGTTGGTGCGGAGCATCGATAAGCGGGACGAAAACCAGCTGTTCGTGCAGAGCCTGACCGGCGCCTGCGCGGGCACGCGCGCGCAGGTGTTCGCTGCCAGCGTACGTACGCGCAACGAATGGCAGACGCTGAAAGAGCGTGGGATCCATGGCGGGCAGGGCGACTTTTTCGCGTCGCCGGAACCGATCGACGCGGGGCGTAAAAAATATTCACGTCGTTATCGTGTTTAAGCTGATTGACGGACAAAAATTGACGTAGAATGAGGGCCGGATCCATCTGGGCCTCGTTACCGTCTTTTTGGAGTTTTTTCCAAACTGCCTGCGACAACAACGCCTATTTGAGATAGGCTCTTGTCTGCCTTTATCTGGTTGACGTTGGTAGGTGCTTACCACCGGCGGCAATCAGGGAATATGTTAGATTTTATGAGCTGTGTTACGCCGTTTCGTGCGTTGACAGGGTGGTAAACTGAGCCTTTGTTCAGGGAATTCAGGCCTCATCCAATTTCCGTGCATTCGAGCAGAAACAATACAGACTATTTTTCACCGAAGTAGAACGTTTTTGCGCCTTGTCGCTGCTTCGTGTGGTTGGTAAAGTAGGCGGATTTTATTTTCCGCCCCCAGCTTGCAGGATTATCCTTTCGTTATGTTTAAGAAATTTCGTGGCATGTTTTCCAACGACTTGTCCATCGACTTGGGTACCGCCAATACCCTGATTTATGTTAAAGGGCAAGGCATCGTACTGAATGAACCTTCGGTGGTTGCCATTCGTCAGGATCGTGCCGGCTCCCCAAAGAGCGTTGCGGCCGTCGGTCATGACGCCAAACAGATGCTGGGCCGCACCCCCGGCAACATCGCGGCTATTCGCCCGATGAAAGACGGCGTGATCGCCGACTTCTTCGTGACCGAAAAAATGCTGCAGCACTTTATCAAACAGGTTCACAGCAACAGCTTCATGCGCCCAAGCCCGCGCGTGCTGGTCTGTGTGCCGGTCGGCGCGACCCAGGTTGAACGCCGCGCTATCCGCGAGTCCGCCCAAGGGGCCGGCGCGCGCGAAGTGTTCCTGATTGAAGAACCGATGGCGGCGGCGATCGGCGCAGGTCTGCCGGTCTCCGAAGCGACAGGCTCCATGGTGGTGGATATCGGTGGCGGTACCACTGAAGTGGCGGTGATCTCGCTGAACGGCGTGGTGTACTCCTCTTCCGTGCGCATCGGCGGCGACCGCTTCGATGAAGCCATCATCAATTATGTGCGCCGCAACTACGGCTCGCTGATCGGCGAAGCGACCGCCGAGCGCATCAAGCACGAAATCGGTTCTGCCTATCCGGGCGACGAAGTGCGCGAAATCGAAGTCCGCGGCCGTAACCTGGCCGAAGGCGTACCGCGCGGCTTTACCCTGAACTCCAATGAAATCCTCGAAGCCCTGCAAGAGCCGCTGACCGGCATCGTCAGCGCGGTGATGGTGGCGCTGGAGCAGTGCCCGCCAGAATTGGCCTCCGACATTTCCGAACGCGGCATGGTATTGACCGGCGGCGGCGCGCTGCTGCGCAACCTCGATCGCTTGCTGATGGAAGAAACCGGCATCCCGGTCGTAGTGGCGGAAGATCCACTGACCTGCGTGGCGCGCGGCGGCGGCAAGGCGTTGGAAATGATCGACATGCACGGCGGCGATTTGTTCAGCGAAGAATAGTCAGCCCCTGGAAGGAGGAATCGTATCGGATGAATGCGCACAGCGAGAATCGGGTACGGTTCCTCTTTCTGTTGTCGAGGAACTCGCATAATTTATGAAGCCGATTTTTAGCAGGGGGCCTTCCCTGCAACTGCGACTTTTTTTGGCGGTGATTGCGGCCATTGGCCTGATCGTTGCCGACAGCCGGCTCGGCACGTTCGTGAAGATACGCAACTACATGGACACCGCAGTCAGCCCTTTCTATTTTCTGGCCAACGGGCCGCGTAAAGTTTTGGACAGCGTGTCAGAGACGCTGGCCACCCGCCAACAGCTGGAGCTGGAAAACCGCGCTCTGCGGCAGGAACTGCTGCTGAAAAACAGCGATATTCTTCTTCTTGGCCAATTCAAGCAGGAAAACGCCCGCTTGCGCGAGCTGCTGGGTTCTCCGTTGCGTCAGGACGAACACAAGATGGTCACCCAGGTGATCTCCACCGGTTCCGATCCGTATAGCGATCAGGTGGTGATCGACAAAGGGTCGGACAACGGCGTCTATGAAGGCCAGCCGGTGATCAGCGACAAGGGCGTGGTCGGTCAGGTGGTGGCGGTGGCGAAAGTCACCAGCCGCGTGCTGCTGATCTGCGACGCCTCGCATGCGCTGCCGATCCAGGTGCTGCGCAACGATATTCGGGTGATCGCCGCGGGCAGCGGCTGCGCCGACGATCTGCAACTGGAGCATCTGCCGAACAACACCGACATCCGCGTTGGCGACGTGCTGGTCACCTCCGGCCTCGGCGGCCGCTTCCCGGAAGGGTATCCGGTGGCGGTGGTTTCCTCGGTCAAGGTCGACAACCAGCGTGCTTACACTGTGATTCAGGCGCGGCCGACCGCCGGTCTGCAGCGCTTGCGTTACCTGTTGTTGCTATGGGGCGCCGATCGCAACGGCGACATGCCGCTGCCGCCGGACGAAGTGCACCGCGTGGCCAATGAACGCCTGATGCAGATGATGCCGCAGGTGCTGCCGCCTGCCGGTTCCGTCGGGCCGCAGCTGCCGGCTCCGGCCACCGGGGTGGCGCCGCAAACCACGGCACCGGCCTCTGCTCAGCCTCAGGTTCAGCCCGCGGCGGCGGGGGTGGTGCAATGAACAGCTACCGCAGCCACGGGCGCTGGATAATCTGGCTGTCGTTCCTGGTGGCGTTGGTGCTGCAAATCATGCCGTGGCCGGAGCAGATCTACATGTTCCGGCCTTCCTGGCTGGTGCTGATCCTGATCTACTGGGTGATGGCTTTGCCACATCGGGTCAACGTCGGCACCGGCTTCGTGCTGGGGCTGATCATGGATCTGATCCTCGGTTCCACGCTGGGCGTGCGCGCGCTGGCGCTGGGCATCATCGCCTATCTGGTGGCGTTCAAATTCCAACTGTTCCGCAATATGGCGCTGTGGCAACAGGCGCTGATTGTCGTGCTGCTGTCGCTGTCGATGGACGTGGTGGTGTTCTGGGCTGAGTTTTTAGTGATCAACGTCTCTTTCCGCCCAGAGGTGTTCTGGAGTAGTGTGGTAAACGGCATTTTGTGGCCGTGGTTATTCCTGTTGATGCGCAAAATCCGCCGTCAGTTCGCCGTACAGTAAGGGTATATCAATGACTTCGCTTTATCTGGCCTCCGGCTCCCCACGTCGACGTGAACTGCTGACCCTGCTGGGCGTGTCGTTCGACATTCTGCTGACGCATACCGAAGAGCAGCGCCGGGAAGGCGAAGCCGCAGAAGCCTATGTGCGCCGCCTGGCGCAGGACAAGGCCAAAGCGGGCGTGGCGCTGGCGCAGGAAGATCGGCCGGTGCTGGGCGCCGACACCATCGTGGTGCTCAACGGCCGGGTGCTGGAGAAGCCGCGCGACGAAGCCCATGCGGCGGACATGCTGGCGGCCCTGTCCGGCAAGCAGCATCAGGTGATGACGGCAGTGGCGATCGCCGATCGCCACGACGTGCGTTGCCAGCTGGTGGTGACCGACGTGACGTTCCGCAGCCTGTCACAACAGGATATCCGCGACTATATTGCTACGGGCGAACCGATGGATAAGGCGGGCGCCTATGGAATTCAAGGAAAGGGTGGTTGTTTCGTCAGAACGATAACCGGGAGTTATCACGCAGTGGTCGGTCTGCCGCTGGTCGAAACACATGAGCTGCTCAGTAATTTTGTCGCATTACGTGATGTAAGAACCGGTTGATGGGCGCTGCCACTATCGACCGGCTCTGAGGAGAAGGCATGACAGCTGAGCTACTGGTTAATATCACACCGTCTGAAACGCGGGTCGCCTATATCGATGGCGGCATTCTGCAAGAGATCCATATCGAACGCGAATCCAAACGCGGCATCGTCGGCAATATCTATAAAGGGCGCGTCAGTCGCGTCCTGCCGGGCATGCAGGCGGCGTTCGTCGACATCGGCCTCGATAAGGCCGCCTTCCTGCACGCCTCTGACATCATGCCGCATACCGAATGCGTCGCCGGCGACGAGCGGAAAAACTTCCACGTGCGCGACATCGCCGAGCTGGTGCGCCAGGGGCAAGACCTGATGGTGCAGGTGGTGAAAGATCCGCTTGGCACCAAGGGCGCGCGTCTGACCACCGATATCACGCTGCCTTCGCGTTATCTGGTCTTCATGCCGGGTGCGGCGCACGTCGGCGTGTCGCAGCGCATCGACAGCGAAGCCGAGCGCGAGCGCCTGAAGGCGATCGTGGCGCCGCACTGCGACGAGCTGGGCGGCTTTATCATCCGCACCGCGGCGGAAGGCATCGGCGAGGAAGAGCTGGCGCAGGACGCCGCATTCCTCAAACGGCTGTGGACCAAGGTGATGGAGCGCAAGAAGCGCAACCAGACCAAATACAAGCTGTACGGCGAGCTGGCGTTGGCGCAGCGCATCTTGCGCGATTTCGCTGGCGCGGCGCTGGATCGCATCCGCGTCGATTCGCGGCTGACGCACGATCTGCTGGTGGAGTTCACCGGCGAGTACATCCCGGACATCACCAACAAGCTCGAGCTCTATACCGGCAGCCAGCCGATTTTCGATCTGTACGATGTGGAAAACGAGATCCAGCGTGCGCTGGAGCGCAAGGTGGAGCTGAAGTCCGGCGGCTATCTGATCATCGATCAGACCGAGGCGATGACCACGGTCGACATCAACACCGGCGCCTTCGTCGGCCATCGCAACCTCGATGAAACCATCTTCAATACCAACATCGAGGCGACGCAGGCCATTGCGCGCCAGCTGCGGCTGCGCAACCTGGGCGGCATCATCATCATCGACTTTATCGATATGAACAACGAAGAGCATCGCCGCCGGGTGCTGCACTCGCTGGAGCAGGCCTTGAGTAAAGATCGGGTAAAAACCACGATCAACGGCTTCTCTCAGCTAGGCTTAGTTGAAATGACGCGTAAACGAACGCGTGAAAGCATTGAACATGTGCTCTGTCACGATTGTCCTACTTGCAATGGGCGCGGCACCGTGAAAACGGTGGAAACCGTGTGCTACGAGATCCTGCGCGAGATTGTGCGCGTGCACCATGCTTACGATTCCGATCGCTTCCTGGTGTACGCCTCTGCGGCGGTCGGCGAAGCGCTGAAGAGCGAAGAGTCGCATGCGCTGGCCGAAGTGGAGATCTTCGTCGGCAAACAGGTGAAGGTGCAGATCGAACCGTTGTACAGCCAGGAGCAGTTCGACGTCGTCATGATGTAGCCCGCCCGACATCGATAGGGGCTCGGCACGCCGGGCCCGTCAGTGCATAGATATTCCCGTTGCCAGGCAGCGGAGCAAGGAGAACTGCGTGAGGCGACTGCCTGGGATTCTGTTAGCAACAGGCGCCACCCTAATCGTGATTGTGGCGCTGCTGATCAGCGGGCTGCGCCTGATGCTGCCGAAGCTGAACGACTACCGTCCCCAACTGCTGGCGCAGGTGGAGAAGCTGTCCGGCGTGCCCGTGCAGATGGATTTCCTACAGGGCAGTTGGGAAACCTTCGGCCCACAGCTTGAAGTACGTAACCTGAGCGTTACGCTGCCCAAAAGCGATGTGCATATCGAGCGCGTGACGCTGGCGCTGGATGTGTGGCAGTCGCTGTTGCACTGGCGCTGGCAGTTCCGCGATCTGACCTTCTATCAATTCCGGCTTGATTTGAACGCCACGCTGGGTGGCGATCGGCAGGGCGATGGCCTTGAACCCGGTAAAATCAGCGATCTGATGCTGCGCCAGCTCGACCATTTCGATCTGCGCGACAGCCGTATTTCATTCCTGACGCCCGCCGGCGCGCGCGCCGAATTCGACATTCCCCAGCTGACCTGGCTCAACGGCCGCGATCGCCACCGCGCCGAGGGGCAGATCAGCCTGTCGACGCTGAACGGCCAACACGGCGTGGTGCAGCTGCGCATGGACCTGCGCGATAATCAGGGCCTGCTGGACACCGGCACGGTCTATCTGCAGGCCGATAACATCGACATGAAACCCTGGTTTACCCGCTGGCTGCGTGCCAACACCGGGCTGGAAAGCGCCGACTTCAGCCTGGCTGCCTGGCTGCAGGTGCAGAACGGCGAGATCGCCGGCGGCCATGCGTTGCTCAAGCAAGGGGCGGCCAACTGGAATACCGGCGCCGCGCAGCACCGGCTGGACGTGGACAATCTGGCGCTGTCGCTGCGCCGCCAGGGCACAGGGTGGCAGCTCGACGTGCCGCAGCTGCGTTTGAGCACCGACGGCCAGGCCTGGCCGCAGGGCGCGCTTTCCGCCCTGTGGCTGCCGGAAAACACCGAATTCATGGGGCCGGCGCAGAATGAAGAGCTGCGGGTGCGCGCGACCAACCTTCAGCTGGAGCGCCTGTCGGCGCTGCTGCCGACCTTCTCGTTCCTCAGCCCGGACGTGCTCGAGCGCTGGAACGATCTGCAGCCGCAGGGGCAGGTGGCAGCGCTGGCGCTGGACATCCCGCTCAAGCAGCCGGAAAAGAGCCGTTTTCAGACGCTGTGGCGCGATGTCAGCTGGCAGCGTTGGGAACTGCTGCCCGGCGTCAACCACTTCTCCGGTGCGCTGAGCGGCGGGGTGGAGAACGGCCGCCTGACGTTGGGGCTCACCGACAGCACCCTGCCTTACGGCGACATGTTCCGCGCTCCGCTTGAAATCAACAGCGCGCGCGGCGCGCTGACCTGGCGTTACAACGATCAAGGGTGGGAGCTGGCGAGCCAGGGGCTGGACGTCAAGGCGAAGTCGCTGTGGGTCAACGGTGATTTCCGTTATCAGCAGCCGGCCAAGGGCGATCCGTGGCTGAACATTCTGGCGGGCATCCGCCTGTATGACGGCGCCGACGCCTGGCGCTATTTCCCGGAGCCGTTGATGGGCAAGCATCTGGTGGACTACCTGAGCGGCGCCATTCAGGGCGGCCAGGTGGATAACGCCACGCTGATTTATTCCGGCGATCCGCAGCACTTCCCGTATCGTAAAAACGAAGGGCAGTTTGAAGTCTTCGTACCGCTACGTCACGCCACCTTCCAGTTCCAACCGGGCTGGCCGGCGCTGACCGATTTGGCGATCGATCTCGATTTCGCCAACGAGGGATTGTGGATGCATGCGCCGCAAACCCGATTGGGTAAGGTGGCGGGTAAAAATATCAGCGCGGTGATCCCGGATTACCTGAAAGAGCGGCTGCTGATCGATGCCGAAGTCGCGGGGGCGGGCAGCGACGTGCATGACTACTTCATGCAGACGCCGTTGCACGATTCGCTCGGGGCGGCGCTGGAGCAGCTGCAGATTGGCGGTGATGTCAGTGGGCGCTTACATCTTGATATTCCCCTGGACGGCGAGCAGGTCAGAGCCACCGGCGAAGTGGCGCTGAACAACAATTCGTTGCTGATAAAGCCGCTGGACAGCGAACTGCAAAAGCTCAGCGGCAAGTTCCGCTTCGACAACGGCAACCTGCAGAGCGACCCCCTGTCGGCCAACTGGTTCGGGCAGCCGGTGGCGGTCAACTTTTCCACGCAGGAAGGCGATCGCGATTACAAGATCAATGTCGGCCTGAAGGGCGACTGGCAGCCGGGCAAGTTCCCCGGCCTGCCGACAGAGGCTGCCGCTGCGCTCAGCGGCAGTGCGCCCTGGCAGAGTCAGGTGGCCATCACGTTGCCGCATCAGGGCTCGGCCAGCTACGATATCGGTCTGGACGCAGACCTGAAGAAAGTGAGCAGTCACTTACCTTTACCGCTGGACAAGGCGCCGGGCGAGGCGTTGCCGGTGAACGTCAAGGTTAAAGGCGGTCTTAACGGCTTCACGTTGACCGGCAGCGCGGGCAAGCAGAACCGCTTCAACAGCGAATGGAACTTCGACAAAAAACAGGTGAATCTGGCGCGTGCCGCCTGGCAAACCAACGGTGGCGGCACCCCGCCGCTGCCGGCCGGCAAATCGATGACGCTGAACCTGCCGGCGCTGGACGGCGAGCAGTGGCTGGCGCTGCTGGCGCCGGCGCTGAAACAGGGCGGCGGCAGCGGTCAGGTGGGCGGTTTCAGCTTCCCCACCACCGTGGCGCTGACCACGCCGCAGCTGCTGTTGGGCGGCCAGGCCTGGCATAAGCTGACGCTGTCGGCCGAAAAACAGCTTGGCGCTACCCTGGTGAGCGCCAAGAGCGACGAAGTGGACGGCAGCCTGCGGGTGGCCGATCGCGGGCCGTGGCGCGCCGATATCAACTACCTGTATTACAACCCACAGTTCGCCGAGACGAAAAACGCGGCGGGTGCGCCGTCGCCGTCGACCGAGAAAGTTTCCTTCCGCGACTGGCCTTCGCTGATGCTGCGCTGCAAGTCGTGCTGGGTGCTGGGGCAGAACCTCGGCAAGGTCGAGGCGGATCTGACTAATCGGGGGGATACCCTGACGCTGGATCACGGCCTGGTCGATACCGGTAAAGGGCGCATGAGCGCCACCGGCTTGTGGAAGCAAAACGCGCAGGAAGAGCGCAGCTCGCTGAAAGGCAAACTGCTCGGCGGCAAGATAGATGAAACCGCCGCCTTCTTCGGCATCACTATCCCGCTGAAGGGGGCGCCTTACGACGTGGACTTCGATCTGTACTGGCACGGCGCGCCGTGGCAGCCGCAGGTCAATACGTTAAGCGGCGCGCTGCAGGTCAAGATGGGCAAGGGCGAGATCGACAGCATGGGCGGCGGCCGCGCCGGCCAGCTGCTGCGGCTGGTCAGCTTCGACGCCCTGCTGCGCAAGCTGCAGTTCGATTTCAGCGATACCTTCGGCAAAGGTTTCTACTTTGATTCCATCCGCAGCACCGCCTGGCTGAAAGATGGCATAATGCATACTGATAATCTATTGATCGACGGCCTGGCAGCGGACATCGCCATGAGCGGCCAGATCGATCTGGCGCGCCGCCGCATCGATATGGAGGCGGTGGTGGCGCCGGCGATTTCGGCGACCGTCGGCGTGGCCACGGCGTTTGTCGTCAACCCGATCGTCGGCGCGGCGGTATTTGCCGCCTCGCAGGTGCTGGGGCCGCTGTGGAGCAAGATTTCGCTGATTCGCTACCATATCGGCGGCGATCTCGACCAGCCGAAGATCAATGAGGTACTTCGTAAGGCAAAGGAGGATAAGGCGTCATGAGGAATGCTAACGTTGCGTTGTTGCAGTTGTGCAGTGGCGATCAGGTGCGCGATAACCTGGCCCAGATTGAACAGCAGATCAAGCAGCTCAATGCCGGGGTAAAACTGGTCATGACGCCGGAGAACGCGCTGCTGTTCGCCAACTCCGCGGCCTACCGCCAACAGGCGGAAAAACAGGGCGATGGCCCGCTGCAGAACGCGGTGCGCGAGCTGGCGCGCCGCTATGGGGTGTGGTTGCTGGTGGGCTCGATGCCCTTGATCAGCCGCGAAAACCCGGAACTTATCACCACCAGCAGCCTGTTGTTTGACGAGCAGGGCGAAATCCGCGCCCGCTATGACAAACTGCACATGTTCGATGTGGATATCAACGATGCGCACGGCCACTACCGCGAGTCGGATACCTACCAGCACGGGCAGCACCTGACGGTGGTGGATACGCCGGTCGGGCGTTTGGGCATGACCATATGCTACGATTTGCGCTTCCCCGCGCTGTTCCAGGCGTTGCGGGCGCAGGGCGCCGAACTGATTTCGGTGCCGGCTGCCTTTACCCGAGTGACCGGTGAGGCACATTGGGAAATCCTGCTGCGCGCCCGGGCGATCGAAAACCAGTGCATGATCCTGGCGCCGGCGCAGGTGGGGCGCCACGGGCCGACTCGTCGCACCTGGGGCCACACGCTGGCTGTTGACGGCTGGGGCAAGGTGCTGGCCGAGAACGCGGACGCCGTGGCGGCGCTGAAGGTGCGCGTGGACGCCGCAAGCCTGAAAAATATTCGTGCGCAGATGCCGGTGCTGCAGCACAACCGATTCCAGACGTCGCTGACGGCGCCGTCTGACAAGCTATCCTCCAATCAAGAGTGAAACCATTATGAGCCTGACGTTTGTCAGTGAGCAGTTACTCGCTACCAACAAGCTGAGTCATCAAGACCTGTACAGGGTACTGGGTCAACTGGCAGAACGCCGTATCGACTACGCCGATCTCTATTTCCAGTCCAGCTATCACGAAGCCTGGGTGATCGAGGACGGCATCATCAAGGATGGCTCTTACAATATCGACCAGGGCGTCGGCGTGCGCGCCGTCAGCGGTGAGAAGACCGGCTTCGCCTATGCCGATCAGATCACCCTGAATGCGCTGCAGCAGAGCGCCCAGGCGGCGCGCAGCATCGTGCGCGAGCAGGGGGACGGGCGGGCGCATACCCTGGGCGAGATCGGTTACCGGGCGCTGTATCCGCTGCTCGATCCGCTGCAAAGCCTGCCGCGCGAAGAGAAAATTGCCTTGCTGCACCGCGTCGACAAGGTGGCGCGCGCCGCCGATGCGCGGGTGCAGGAAGTGAACGCCAGCATCACTGGCGTTTACGAGCAGGTGTTGGTGGCCGCCACCGACGGCACGCTGGCGGCGGACGTTCGCCCGCTGGTGCGCCTATCCGTCAGCGTGCTGGTGGAACAGGACGGCAAGCGTGAGCGCGGCTCCAGCGGCGGCGGCGGCCGTTTCGGTTACGACTATTTCCTGGAAACCGTCGACGGCGACGTGCGCGCCGATGCCTACGCCAAAGAAGCGGTGCGCATGGCGCTGGTCAATCTTGGCGCGGTGGCGGCGCCGGCCGGCAATATGCCGGTCGTGCTGGGCGCCGGCTGGCCGGGCGTGCTGCTGCATGAGGCGGTGGGCCACGGCCTGGAAGGCGACTTCAACCGACGCGGCACCTCGGTATTCAGCGGCCATATGGGTGAGCTGGTGGCTTCCGAACTGTGCACCGTAGTGGATGACGGCACCCTGCAAGGGCGCCGCGGCTCGCTGGCGATCGACGACGAAGGCGTGCCGGGTCAGTACAACGTGCTGATTGAAAACGGCGTATTGAGAGGCTACATGCAGGACAAGCTCAACGCGCGGCTGATGGGTGTCGCCCCGACCGGCAACGGCCGTCGCGAGTCCTACGCGCATCTGCCGATGCCGCGCATGACCAACACCTACATGCTGGCGGGCCAATCGACGCCGGAAGAGATCATCGCCAGCGTCGAGTACGGTCTGTACGCGCCGAACTTTGGCGGCGGTCAGGTGGACATCACCTCCGGCAAGTTCGTGTTCTCCACCACCGAAGCCTACCTGATCGAAAAGGGCCGCATCACCAAACCGGTGAAAGGGGCGACGCTGATCGGCTCCGGCATCGAGGCGATGCAGCAGATCTCGATGGTCGGCAACGATCTGGCGCTCGATAAAGGCGTGGGCGTGTGCGGCAAGGAAGGCCAGAGCGTGCCGGTAGGCGTTGGCCAACCGACGCTGAAACTGGATACGTTGACCGTCGGTGGCACGGCGTAATCTTTCTTCAAGGGGCCATGCGTTGGCCCCTCAACCATTCTCCATTTCGCGGCCTTTCTCGCATTCGTAACGCTAAGCGCGGCAGGACGCCGTAGCCTGCACGACATAATGGAATGAAATTGACGTGGCGAAAAAACAGAGCACGACAAGAATGACGCGCCTGGCATTATCCGCTCGGCGTTGGCTGCTGGTGCTGGGCGTTCTGTCCCTGACGGGCTGCGCCCGTTCCGATGCGCTGTGGGGCGTGGTCGATAAACTCTGCATGGCCAACTATCAGCAAAAACGCAATCCGGCCCCGTGCGAGCAGATTTATATGCCGCAGGGGAAAGCGCAGGGCTTTAGCGTGCTGCAGAACCCGCGTTACCCTTATCACTTTATCCTGGTGCCGACGGCGCCGCTCTCCGGCATTGAAAGCCCGCAGCTGCTGGTTGGAGAACGGACAGACTATTTTGGCTATGCCTGGCTGATGCGTTACCGGCTGGCCGCCGAGTATGGCGGGCCGGTGCCGGATGATATGTTGGGCATGGCGATCAACTCCGCTTACGGCCGCAGCCAAAACCAGTTGCACATTCACCTGACCTGTCTGCGCGAGGACGTGCGGCGCCAATTGCAGGCGGAACGCCCCTACATACAGGAGCAATGGCGGCCTTTGCCGGATAAGTTGTTGCGCCACACCTATTATGCTCGCCGCGTGATGCAGCCAGCCGTGATGGGCATCTACCCGATTAAGGATTTGGCGGATTATTTCCATCTGTCGCCGCCGCAGCTGGCGGAATATGGCGTGGTCGTCGTTCCGACGACGTTTGCCGGCCGGCAAGGGTTTATCTTGCTGGCCTCGAAACGCGGCTGGGACGTCGGCAATCGCGCGTCGGTAGAGTCGCTGCTGGATAAAGAGTGCGCGATTTTGCCACGTTGATTTTGCTACATAAATGACGCAGGTGAGAGCAACGAGGCATCGCTCTCACCTTGTTGTCCCTACCTAAACCGCGCATCCCGCGTAAACAGGAAAGCGGCTTCCCGCAGGCGAGCGTCGGCTTGTGCCTGATCCCCCTGATAGCGCAAGATCATGATCAGCGTGGCGTAGACGTTGGCGTCGATACGGCGCTGCAGATAGGCATTGGCCCACTGCCGATAGCCGGTCAACAGGGCATCATCACGCGTCTGGTTATAGACCAGCAGCGCGTGAGATTGCTCGTCGAAGGTTTTGCGTTCCCGGTAGATCCAGGCAGCCGGCGGCGGCATGTGCTCGATGCTGTCGATGTTGGCCAGCATAGTGCGTTCCGACTGGGTGAGCGCCATGCGCCCTTGCCAGGCGAAGACCGCCATCACCAGCACGCCGACCGCCGCCATCGCCACCGGCAGGCTCAGGGTTTTGGCGAACGGCAGCGGGCGGGGTTCGCCGGTTTGGCCATCCAGCAACGCCAGCAGCAACAGAAACGCCAGCCAGTGCGGCGCAGACAGATAGAAAGGGTATTCCAGCTGGGTGTGCACCAGCATTGGCAGCAGCACCAGGAACAGCCCGACGCGCGCACCGTTCGGCTGCTCGCGATCCCGTTGCCAGGCGCGTTTCAGCAGCAGCGCGCCGGCGATGAGGACGATCATGATACCCGCCAGCGCCGGCAGGCCACCCTCAACCCACCACAGCAGGATTTCATTGTGCGGATGCCCGGCGACTTCCAACACTTCTCGCCAGGGCATTTCCTGCAGGCGAAAGTGCGCGAAGCTGTATTCAAAACCGCCGTAACCCCAGCCCAACAGCGGCTTGGCCAGGATCATGGCGCCGACGTCATGCAGCATGGTCAGACGCGCGCTGTTGGACAGCCCCCGACCGATCAGGCCGGCGCGGCCATCCAGACCGAAACCGGTGAACACCACTGTGAGGCCGATCGCCATCCCCAACAGCAGCGCGCCGCCGGCCCAGCGGCTTGCGGCCGGGCGCCGGCGGGCAAAACGCCACAGCAGCAACGCCGCCGCCAAGGCGCCGCCAAGCCAGGCGGCGCGCGACTGGATCAGCACCAGCAGGGCGGAGAAAACGGCCAGCAGCGCGAGCAGCGGGATTTGCTGCCGCCACGTTGGCGCTGAGAGGGGAGCAAGCAGCAGCCAGAGCGCCAAGGCCAGCCCGGTGGCGATAAAGCTGCCCAGCACGTTCGGTTGCTGAAAGACGCCGTAGACCCGGCTGCCGTTAGGGGCTACCCAGGCCAGCGTGGGGGCGAACAGCTGCAGTGCCGCCAGCAACGCCTGAACGCCGATGGCGAACAGCAGACCGTACAGCAGCAGCTCGCGCTGTCGGGCGGTGAGGCGCAGCTGCAGGCAGGCGACATAGAACAGCCAGCCGCCGAGCAAACCGGCGCAGCGCCACAGGGCATCTTCGCGCCACTCGGGGCGGGTATACAGCAGCGGCAACGCCAGTACGGCGATGCCGAGCAGCAACCGCCGGGCGGTGGGGGTCAGCGAAAGACGGATGCGACCAAGGCAAACGGTGACGGTCACGATCAGCGCTGCGAGCGCCATGACGCCCCAGGCCAGAATGTTTTGCGGCAGCGCCAGGCCGTCGCCGCCCATGTTGGGGTAATAAACCGGCAGGAGCACCGCCATCCAGATCAGCAGCAGGGGCAGCACGGCGATGGTCGCTGCGTTAGCGGGAGATTTATCGGCCATGGTTAACCTGCCATGGCCTGATAGCGTTTATGAAATGCATGTTTTAATTATTCCCTATCCTTTATCCTGATGTTGAAATGCGTGTAATGTTCAATTCGAAAATGTCTCACGGGAAATTTAAATCGTCTTCATGGTGAAGCGATAAATAATGTTTGCCCTGAGAATGCGCGAGGCTGTATGCCTAAAGAAAGGTTAAGCCGTAATTTTCACCCGCAAAAGGCATTTTTGTTGTTTGCAAAAACAGACGCGCTATTTTCTCAAATCTATTGTGATTCAGTCAATTTTTAATCGAATTTTATTTTTGTTTATTAAAATCAGTTGATTGAGTGTTATTTTTGCGTGTATGAATATCGTGGGGTATCTCGGCGATAGCCTATGTCGGCAGTCAATGTGAAGAATAAGATAGGTATCTTATTGTTTAATTTGTTTCGTCAGCGGCGGCGTGATGGCGAAGATTTATTCCATCGTTTCCCATTGCTGATTTTTAAATTAAAATTGATTTTCATCGTTGTATTTTTATTGAGATTATTCTTGTCTTCATCTGTTTTTTTGGTTTTTATAAAATGATTTATTGTTAGGATTGTTCTGCTGCATTGGAAATAAAAGAGGTTATGGCTTGAGCCTCCCCGTTGCCGCGGCAGAATACGGACTAACGCGCCTGCTAAAGCGCGTTCATCTTGTCTCCCGCCCGCTTACTCCACGTCGCCGATCCGCTCCAGCGCATCCACCACCAGATCCCAGAATTTATCCTGATCCAGTTTGACCGCTACCTGGGTGTGGCAATCCGGCGGCGGCGGCGCGCGGAAGTCCGCGACCGTCATGCCTAAGGTGAGGGTGCCGGTCAGCTCTATATTTACCGGCGCTTTGCGCACCGACATGACGCTCGGATCGATCACATAGGCCACCGCGCATGGATCGTGCACCGGCGGGGCGCTGAAGCCCTGCGCCTGTTGGTACATACGGCCAAAGAATGCCAGCAGTTCGCCGACGAAGGCGGCCGGCCGGGTGCCGAGGGCGGCGATGCGTTCGCAGACTGCCGGCGTGGCCAGCGCCTGGTGGGTAAGATCCAGCCCGACCATGGTGAGCGGCCATTTTTCGTTGAACACGATGTGCGCCGCCTCGGGATCGATTTTGATATTGAACTCCGCCACCGCGCTCCAGTTGCCCACATGATAGCCGCCGCCCATCAGCACCACTTCCTTGACCCGTTCGGCAATGCGCGGCTCTTTACGCACCGCCATGGCGATATTGGTCAGGCCGCCGGTCGGCACCAGCGTCACGCTGCCCGGCGGGTGGGCCATCACGGTCTCGATGATCAGGTCTACCGCGTGGCGTGAGTCCAACTGCAGGTGGGGTTCCGGCAGCACCGGGCCATCGAGGCCTGAGTCGCCGTGAATGTCGGGCGCCACTTCGATATTGCGCACCAGCGGACGCGGGCAGCCGGCGGCGAAGGGGACGCCGGTGATATTGGCGATACGGGCCACCGCCAGGGCGTTGCGCGTCACTTTGTCCAGCGTCTGGTTACCCACCACGGTGGTGACCGCCAGCAGGTCGATCTGCGGATTGCCCCAGGCCAGCAACAGAGCGATGGCGTCGTCATGCCCCGGGTCACAGTCCAGTATGATTTTTTTCATGGTTATTCCTGATGCAGGGAGAGGTTTCCGCAGCATAACGCAGCGCGACAGCGTGGGATAATGCCGATGGTGCTTTTGTTAACGGCATCAAAGCCTTGCCACTTTTACGATGTAATGAAACGTAAATCCTGCTCGCCGGGCTTTACCCTGGAGTTTACTCCAGGGTTTACAGTGAGGTTCAGCGTCAATGCACAGAGGAGAGGCGGGATGAACTTACTGAAACGGTTGTTGGGGCAAGGCGGTATTCACGGCGGTCATCAGCGCGCGGGCCACGGCGGCGGGCATCATGGCAACCGCTATAACCAGCATGGCGAGCCGGGGCCGCAGTGCCCGGAATGCCAGGCAGTGAATAAATCGGGCGCCCGTTATTGTCACCGCTGCGGTCAGCCGTTTGCCGCGCTAAGCGCCACCTGCGGCCAGTGCGCCGCGCCGTTGCCGCCGGGCAGCCGCTTTTGTCCGCAGTGCGGCGGCGGTGTGCCGTGAACCGGGGCGGTTGGACACTCGCGCTGCTGCTGGGCGCCATGGCGCTGTGGACGCTGCTGGCCTGGGGCGTAGCCGGGGTACTGGCCTGGCTCCCGGCGTTGGCGGAGGCAGCCGGGAATGCATCGTTGCCGGTGAACGGTGCGCTGAGCCTGGTGCCGCAGGCGGTGCTGGACGCCTGGCTGCCATGGCTGAAACAGCTGGGCAGCGGGCTGGCGAGCTATTTTCCTGTGCTGCTGACCTGGGCGGGCTACGCCGTCTGGCTGCTGTGGGGCTTCGGCATGGTGGCGCTGACGCTGCTGGCCGCGCTGGCGCGCCGTTATTTGAGCGCCGCTCAGCGATAGCCCTGATAGACCGCCGCTACGCGTTCGAAATAGTCGGTTAAATAGTTGATGCACACCTGCACCTTCAGCGGCAGTTTGTCTTTCTCGGTATAGAGCGCGTAGATCGGCCGCGGATCCGAATGGTAGCTTTTGAACAGGATCTCGATCTCGCCGCGTTTGATCTCTTCGATCACCCACATCAGCGGGGCGTAGGCGATGCCGGCGCCGTTTTTCAGCCAACGGATCATGGTGGAGGAGTCGTTGGTGACGAAGCGCCCCTGCGGGGAAATGCGTGTGGTGATGCCTTCCGGCGACATCAGTTCAAATTCGCTGTCGGGCCGCACGCTGTACTCCAGCCAGGAGAAGTTGACCATGTCGCTCGGCTTCTGCGGCGTACCGTGCTGGATCAGGTAGCTTTTGGCGGCGCACACCACCATCGGCATCTGCCCCAGGCGGCGGGAGAACAGGCTGGAGTCCTGCAGCGCCCCGGTGCGGATCACCAGATCCAGTCCGTCGGTGATCAGATCCGGCGCCGGAATGCCGGTTACCAGGTTGACCGTCAGGCCTGGGTACTCTTTCATCATCTCGGCGGTCATGTTCGCCAGCACGTTTTGCGCCATGGTGGATGAGCTGCCGATGCGCAGCGTGCCGGCGGGCGTATTGTTAAACGCGTACAGCTGCTCATGCACCTCGCTGACTTCCTGCAGCATGCGTCGGCAGCCCTGATAGTAGATTTTGCCGGCCTCGGTCAGGCCGATGCTGCGCGTGCTGCGGTTCAACAGCTTGACCTGCAGTTCATTTTCCAGTTTCGAGACGGTTTGACTGATCGATGAAACGCTCATGTCGAGTTGGCGTGCGGCCGCGGTAAACGACCCGAACTCAACCACTTTGGCGAATACCGACATCCGTTTTAATCTTTCCATTATTCACTCTGGCTTAAAAGTGATTTAGATCACAGATTGTTGATGCCTTGATAGTAAGCAGGCTAATATAACGTGGTCGGGTGAATAGACCTTACCAACGTGCGAGAGCGATCGGCAACGCAATCCTGCCGCTCCTCCGGCACCCTCGCAATCCCTGTCGTGGATGTCTGCCCCCAAGTTTAACCTTTTTTCGGGTTCGTGACCTGGACAAGCTGCCTGGTCAAGATTTGTGGCGCGCGCACGCTAAAATGTAAAGAGAATGTGAATGGCGAGATGTGTCTTTCCCCGGCGTAGTGAACAATAAGGAAAAAGTGATGAGTTTGCTTCCGGTTATGGTCATCTTCGGGCTGTCGTTTCCGCCGGTGTTTTTCGAGCTGCTGGTGTCGCTGGCGCTGTTTTTTCTCCTGCGCCGCCTGCTGCAGCCGACGGGGATTTATGATTTTGTCTGGCATCCGGCGCTGTTTAACACCGCGCTGTATTGCTGCTTGTTTTATCTGATTTCGTGTCTTTTTGTTTGAGGTCGCTGTGAAAAATTTTTCGATAAAAATAACCCGAATCGCGATCACTTTGATTCTTGTGCTGTTGGGCATCGCCGCGATATTCAAGGCCTGGGTGTTCTACACCGAGTCGCCGTGGACGCGTGATGCCAAGTTTACCGCCGATGTGGTGGCGATCGCCCCGGACGTCAGCGGCCTGCTGACCGACGTGCCGGTGGTGGATAACCAACTGGTGAAGAAAGGTCAGGTGCTGTTCGTGGTCGATCGGCCGCGTTATGAGCAGGCGCTGGCGGAAGCCGGCGCCGACGTCGCCTACTATCAGACGCTGGCGGCGGAAAAACGGCGCGAGGCCGGCCGCCGCGTGAAGCTGGGCGTGCAGGCGATGTCGCAGGAAGAGATTGACCAGTCGAACAACTCACTGCAGACCGTGCAGCACCAGCTGGCGAAGGCCATTGCGGCGCGCGAGCTGGCGCAGCTGGATCTGGAACGCACCACGGTGCGGGCGCCGGCCGATGGCTGGATCACCAACCTCAACGTCCATGCCGGCGAATACATCACCCGCGGCTCGGTGGCGGTGGCGCTGGTGAAGAAAGATTCCTTCTACATCCTGGCGTACCTGGAAGAAACCAAGCTGAATGGCCTGAATAAGGGCGACCGCGCGGAGATCACCCCGCTCGGCAGCAACCGCATCATGCACGGCACCGTCGACAGCGTGGCGGCGGCGGTGAACAACAGCAGCAGCACGGTGAACAACAAAGGGTTGGCCTCGATCGACAGCAACCTGGAGTGGGTGCGCCTGGCGCAGCGCGTGCCGGTGAAGATCCTGCTGGACGCCAAGGATCAACAGCATCCGTACCCGGCCGGCACCACCGCCACCGTGGTGATCGTCGGCAAGAACGATCGCAATGCCGACAGCGGCTCGCCTTTTGTGCGCCTGATGCACCGGCTGCGTGAGTTCGGCTAATGAGCAGCCCAACCTTTATCCGGCTGAGATTCGCCTTCAAACTCAGCTTCGCGATTGTGTTTGCGCTGTTCGTCGGCTTCCATCTCAATCTGGAAACCCCGCGCTGGTCGGCGATGACCGCCGCCATCGTCGCCGCCGGCCCGGCCTTTGCCGCCGGCGGCGAACCCTTCTCCGGCGCCATCCGCCACCGTGGCTGGCTGCGCATTATCGGCACCTTTATCGGTTGCTTCGTCGGCCTGATCATTATCATCACCACCGCCCGTGCGCCGGTGGTGATGCTGTTGCTGTGCTGCATCTGGGCCGGTTTCTGCACCTGGATCTCTTCGCTTATCAAGGTGGAGAACTCCTATGCCTGGGGGCTAGCCGGGTATACCGCGCTGATCATCATCGTGACGGTCGCCACCAGCGAGTCTCATCTGCTGGAAGCGCCGCAGTTCGCCATCGAGCGTTGCAGCGAGATCGTGCTGGGGATCGTCAGCGCCGTGTTGGCGGATCTGCTGTTCTCGCCGCGTTCGATCAAACAGGACATCGATCGGGCGGTGGATCAACTGCTGGTGGCGCAATACCGCCTGATGCAGATGTGCATCAGCAATGCCGACAAAGAGGATATCGACCGCGCCTGGAGCAATCTGGTGAAGAGCACCACGGCGCTGGACGGCATGCGCAACAACCTGATGATGGAGTCCTCGCGCTGGCAGAAGGTCAACCGCCGGGTAAAAGCGCTGCATACGCTGTCGCTGACGCTGATCACCCAGGCCTGCGAAACCTATCTGATCTTGTTGAATCACCCGGACGCGCTGAAAGACAGCCTGCGTGAGCAGCTGATGGTCCCGGCGGAAACCCCGCAGGAGATCCACAAGCGCATGAAGCTGCTGCGCCAGGTGCTGACCACGCATCGTTCCGAGGAAACGCTGCCGACCCTCACCGGCTGGGTCGGCGCGGCGACGCGCTACCTGCTGCTGTCGAAAGGCGTGCACGCCAACTGCAGCATCAGCGCGGTGGAAGAGGGGGTGTTGAGCAACGAAACCGTGGTCAAGCCGACTTCGGCGGAAGGGCATCACGCGATGATCAACGGCCTGCGCACCTTTGTGGCAACGGCCTTCGGCAGCCTGCTGTGGCTGTGGACCGGCTGGACGTCCGGCAGCGGTTTTATGGTGATCATCGCGGTCATCACCTCGCTGGCGATGCGCACCCCGGCGCCGCGCATGGTGGCGATGGATTTCGTGCTGGGCATGCTGGCGGCGATCCCGGTCGGCTCTCTGTTCTTCATGGTGATCCTGCCGGCAACGCAGCAGAGCATTTTGCTGCTGTGTCTCAGCCTCGGCCTGCTGGCGTTTTTCATCGGCATCGAGGTGCAGAAGCGGCGGCTCGGTTCGCTGGGGCTGCTGGCCGGGACCATCAACATTCTGGTGCTGAGCAACCCGATGGAGTTCAACGTCACCCAGTTTCTCGACGGGGCGCTGGGCCAGTTCCTCGGCAGCTGCGTTGGGCTGATGGTGCTGCTGCTGATCCGCGACAATTCGCGTGAACGCACCGGCCGCACGTTGCTCAACCAGTTCGTCAGCAGCGCGGTGTCGGCGCTGACCACCAAGGCGGCGCGTCGTCGGCAAAACCACCTGCCGGCGCTGTATCAGCAGCTTAACCAACTGCTGATGATGTTCCCGAACGACATCGCCAAGTATCGTCTGGCGCTGAACCTGATCATTGCCCACCAGCGCATGCAGCGGGCGGAGATTCCGGTCAGCGAAGAGCTGTCGGCCTTCCACCGCCAGATCCGCAGCACCGCCGATCGGGTGGTCTCCGCCAAGAACGACGTCAAGCGCGCCTATTACTACGATCGCTTGCTGGGTGAAATGAACGAGTACCAGCAGAAGCTGGTTGACAATCAGGCGCCGCTCAGCGTCACCGGGCCGGTGAAACGCCTGGCCGACATGCTGCATCGCTATCGTCACGCCTTGATCGATTGATGCGTTCCCTCCTGTTGCGCCGCGTTGTGCGGCGCCTTCCCTGACTATACTGAAAGCAGCGCCTGGCATGGCGAGCCGTCTCATGTGAGGCGGCCTGTTTTCAGAGAGACTCCGAGTGCCAGAACGACTGGAAAGTGGCATCATTGTCATGAGTGGATGAAACGCTTACCGCCGCGAAAACGTGACGTGCCGGTCATCTTAGTTTCATCCAGGTCGGCTATATACCTAACTAGCCTGGGGGAGCTGCGGCGCCTTCGGCGGCATAATTTCAGGGAATGTCATGAACAAGCGGATTCTGTTGGCGATTGTCATCGCCGTGGTCATCGCCGTCTTCAGCGCGCTGCGCGGCAACGAGCACCGTGCGATCGGCGGCAATGCGGCGGTGGTGCAAGCGCCGGCGGGGCAACAGCAGAGCATCGATCGGCTCACGCAGCAGCAAACGGTGGTGAGCTACCTGCAGCAGCATCAGCGGCTTCCGGGCTATTACGTCACCAAGAAGCAGGCGCGCGAGCAGGGCTGGGACCCGCGTTCAGGCAACCTCTGTGCGGTATTGCCGGGCAAGGCGATTGGCGGCGATCGATTCTCTAACCGTGAAGGGCAACTGCCGAGCGCCGGCGGCCGGGTTTGGCGCGAAGCGGACATCAATTACCAGTGTGGCCGGCGCGGCGCCGATCGCCTGCTGTATTCGAGCGACGGTCTGATCTTCGTCACGCGCGACCATTACAAAAACTTCATTCGTGTGGAGTGAGTTTGATGGCAAAAGTAGAGTTTGATTTTGAACAGATCCAGGATGTGCCGACCTTCTACCGCGATTTTGCGCACAAGTTTGCGCTGGACGAGGGATTCGGCGCCAACCTCGACGCGCTGTGGGACGTAGTGACCGGCGATATCGGTCTGCCGGTGGAAATCGAGTTCACTCACCTGAATGCCCGCAGCAAGCGTCGTTTCGGCGCGATCATTCTGCTGTTTGAAGAGGCGGAAGAAGAGCTGGAAGGCAGCCTGCGCTTCAATATCCGCGAAAGCAGCGGCGAACCGGCACATCACCGGGGATGAAACGGGTTCATCCCGGGATGGCGGCGGCGCTTAGTCGGCCGCTTCGGCCAGCTCGCGCAGGTATTGGAAGATCTGGCGGTAAGCCTTAGGCGGCTTGTTGGCGGCCTTCTCTTTCTGCGCGTTGCGCACCAGTGAACGCAGCTGTTGGCGATCGGCGGCCGGATACAGATCCAGGATCGACGGAATGACGTCATCGCCTTCTTCGACCAGACGGTCGCGCAGCGCTTCCAGCTTGTGGAACAGCGAAACCTGCTGGTTGTGGCGGTTTTTCAGCTTGTCGAGCGCGGTCTGGATCGGCTCGATATCGCGGGCGCGCAGCATCTTGCCGATCAGCTGCAGCTGACGGCGACGGCCCTCTTTTTTGATCTTCTGCGCCAGCTCGATGGCGGCGCGCAAATCTTCGTCCAACGGAATGCGATCCAGCGCGTTTTTGCCCAGATCGACCATTTCGGCCCCCAGGTCTTTCAGCGCTTCGGCATCACGTTTAATTTCACTTTTACTGACCCAGATAATCTCGTCATCGTCCTCGTTTTCATTCTCCGGGACATCGTCGAGCCAGTCTTCAGGCTGTTTGTTCATGGTAGGCTCCGTTAAAAAGAGGCTAATCCTAACAGGTTGCCGGCTTTATGCGAAATTCAACGCGGTTCCTGTTAGACTCAACGGCAGAGATCTCAGGATTTTTGCGCGCCGCTCCGCGTGCACAACTACGCCGCTCCGGCACTTTTCTCAACGATTTTCTGATTAATTATGGCAGATTGATGAAAGTAGTCACTCAAGTTGCAGAACAGCGCAAGGCGCTGGAACAGGCCGTTTCTCAGGCGCTGGAGCTGGCCCGCGCCGGTTCCGACGCGGCGGAAGTCGCGGTCACCAAATCGACCGGCATCAGCGTCAGCACCCGCTTCGGCGAAGTGGAAAACGTCGAGTTCAACAGCGATGGCGCGCTGGGCATTACCGTGTATCACCGCCAGCGCAAAGGCAGCGCCTCTTCCACCGATCTCAGCCCGGACGCCATCGCCCGCACCGTACAGGCGGCGCTGGACATCGCGCGCTATACCTCTGAGGATCCCTGCGCCGGCCCGGCGGAGAAAGATCTGCTGGCGTTCGAGGCGCCGGATCTCGATCTGTTCCACCCGACCGAGCTGGACGCCGAGCGCGGCATCGAGCTGGCGGCGCGCGCCGAGCAGGCTTCGCTGGCGGCGGACAAACGCATTACCAACACCGAAGGCGGCAGCTTCAACAGCCACTACGGCATCAAGGTGTTCGGCAACAGCCACGGCATGCTGCAAAGCTACTGTTCCAGCCGTCACTCGCTGTCCAGCTGCGTCATCGCAGAACAGGACGGCGACATGGAGCGGGATTACGCTTACACCATCGGCCGGGCGATGGGCGATCTGCACAGCCCGGAGTGGGTGGGGCAGGAGTGCGCCCGCCGCACGCTGGCGCGCCTCGCGCCGCGCAAATTGTCGACCATGAAGGCGCCGGTACTGTTCGCCTCCGAGGTGGCCACCGGATTGTTCGGCCATCTGGTAGGCGCCATCAGCGGCAGCAGCGTTTATCGCAAATCTACTTTCCTGTTGGACTCGCTCGGCAAGCAGATCCTGCCGGCGTGGCTGACCGTCGAGGAGCATCCGCACCTGCTGAAAGGGCTGGCGTCGACGCCGTTCGACAGCGAGGGCGTGCGCACCCAGCGGCGCGATATCGTCAAGGATGGCGTGCTGCAAACCTGGCTGATGACCAGCTACTCGGCGCGCAAGCTGGGCCTGCACAGCACCGGCCATGCAGGCGGCATCCATAACTGGCGCATTGCCGGGCAGGGCGCAGACTTCGCCGGCATGCTGAAACAGCTTGGCACCGGCCTGGTGGTCACCGAATTGATGGGCCAGGGCGTCAGCGGCGTCACCGGCGATTATTCTCGCGGCGCCGCCGGTTTTTGGGTGGAAAATGGCGAGATCCAGTACCCAGTCAGCGAGATCACCATCGCCGGCAACCTGAAAGACATGCTGCGCAACATCGTCAGCGTCGGCAGCGATATCGAAACCCGCAGCAATATCCAGTGCGGTTCGGTGCTGCTGCCGGAAATGAAGATCGCCGGCCAGTGATCCGCTGCGCGGCCGGCGCCCGCCGGTCGCGCGTTATCCCGTCTCAACCTTGCTTACAAATCTCCGGTTTCGATTTTTCCCGGCCTTGCCTATGGTAACGGTGGGTTAATTAAAACAATAACTGGAAGGTGAGCAAACATGCAGAATACCCTGAAAGCGCTGGCGGCGTTGACGCTGCTGGCAGCCAGTTCGCTGGCGGTCGCCGCCGATCTTGGCGACGATATGGACACCCTGGCGGAAAACTACAAAACGGTGCTGAATACCGACTCCGCCGCTACCCTCAAACAGAGCCTGCAGAACATGCGCGCCGCCGCGCAGGATGCCAAACAGGGCACCCCGCCGAAGCTGGAAGACAAAGCCGCCGACAGCCCGGAGATGAAAGATTTCCGCAGCGGGTTGGATACCCTGATCGGCCAGATCGATCAGGCGCTGGCGCTGGCCAATCAGGGCAAAGTCGCTGAAGCGAAGCAGCTGGCGCAAGGCTTCAAACAAACCCGCGACGCCAACCACAAGAAATTCCGCTAATCCGTCAACCGTCGCGCCCGTCTTCCGTCAGATAGGAGGAGGGCGCCTGCCCCAGCACGCGGCGGAACATGGTTGAAAACGCCGCGCTGCTGTCATATCCCATCTCCATCGCCACCTGCGTCACGCTGCGCCCTTCGGCCAGCAGCGCCAACGCCAGCACCACGCAGGCGCGCTGGCGCCATTGCGAAAAAGGCAGGCCGGTCTGCGCGCGAAAGAAGCGGCTGAAGGTGCGAATGCTCATGTACAGACGGGGCGCCCACCGCTGCGCGGAGTCGTGGGCGTCGGGGTGTTGCAAAAAGGCGCGGCACAGCTCAACCAGCCGAGGATCGGCGGGCAGCGGGATGTGCAACGGCAAAGGTTGCAGCCGGGCCAGCTCGTGCAGCAGCAGCGCCGCCAGCGCTCCGTCGCGGCCCTGTTGTTCATACTCCAGTGGCATATCCACCGCCGCCATCAACAGCTGGCGCATCAGCGGCGTGACGCTGACCACCTGACATACCTGCGGGCGTTCGGCGGGCAACGCGCCGGGTTCGAGGTACAGACTGCGGGTGGTGACGCCGACCATCCGCACCGCGTGCGGCATCTGCGGCGGCAGCCACACCGCGTGCTGCGGCGGAACGACCCAATTGCCTTGCTGCGTGAAAACGTGCATGACGCCGGTAGCGCCGTACAGCAACTGCGCGCGCCGGTGGCTGTGCATTGGCAGCAGGTGCCCCGGCGGATAATCGGTGCCGATGGCGATCACCGCGCGGGTTACGTGGTCGATGTCATCAATGCGGACGTTGCGCATGTGTTCCCTTTGGCGGGCAAATTGGCCGAAACGCAATGATAGTTGGCCTTTCATATAAAGCAAGCCAGCGACGGTCGCCCTACTATCGGGGCAGAAAAATAACGCTTGTTCGGGGCGCCGTTATTTTATCGGCCATGAAACCCGTGCAAGTTTTCACACCAGGGTGGGACGAAGGTTCTCGTTCTCGCAATACAAGAAGTTAATAAGGAATAAAGCGTCATTTTATTCCAACACCTGAAGCAATAGTTCTTAGCGCAGTTCAATGACTATAAGGTGATATTTCATGTATAAGTTCGGTGTGATTGGCGGCGGGGCCGCCGGCATCTCTTTTGCGTATAACTTTATAAAAAATAAGTCGGTTAATCATTGCAAAAGGCCGCTTTCCCTGACGGTTTTCGACAAGCAGGGATTTAAAGGCGGTATGGCATACAGCAGCGATTTTGACAGCCATATATTAAATATGACGCCGGAAAATATGTCGGCGGATATTTTCGACGATGCGCACTTCGTTGATTGGATCGCCATGCATTTCCCGCAGTTTTGCCAGGATCGTTATCCGCCGCGCTGGCTGTATCGGGAATATCTCGATTTTATTCGCGACATGACGATATATATGGCGGCGGACAGTAACGTAGCGCTGAATTTCGTGACCGCCGAAGTGAATGCCATCGCGCCGCACGAGGCCGGCTACCGGCTGACCACCGCCTGCGGCGGCGCTGAGCAGATGAACGCGCTGGTGCTGTGTTCGGGGCACAACCCGCCGGAATGCCTTTACCCAGTGGATGGGGTGATCGCTTATCAGGCTCATCAGGATCTGCCGCCGATCAACCCTTATTCGAGCATCGGCGTGATCGGCTGCAGCCTGACGGCGATTGACGCCATCGTTGAACTGATGGAGCGGCTGGGAGCGACCGACATCTGCGCCCTGTCGCGCTCGGGCCTGTTCCCCAGCGTGCAGCCGGCGCTGATGCGTCCGCCGCCGGAGGCGTTTGTTGAGGCGCTGCGGCGCTTTGTCGCCGGCCGCGATTTTATTGACGCGCATCAGCTGGTGCATGCGATCAACGCCGCGCTGGCGCGCCACTATCCGGGGCCGGAGCGGCTGACGGTGCTCTCGGCGCTGGGGGAAAGGCGCGATTGCTACCGCGATCTGGCGGACAGCCTCGATCGCGCGCGTTTTGCCCGGGAGCATATCTGCAGCTATCTGGCGGCGATCCACCCGGCGGTGTGCGCCGCCTGGGTCAAGATGGATGCCAACAACCGGCAGGTCTTCATGCGCTTTTACAACTCCTCCTGGATGCGCAATCGGCACGCCATGCCGATCAAGAATGCCTACAAGATCGTGGCGGCGCTGGAGAGCCAACGCCTGCGCGCCTGCGGCGGCCTGGTGGATATCAGCAAGGCAACGGACGGGTTTATCCTTCGTTGCCATGAGACGCGGGTGCACGCGCAGTATCTGTTCAACTGCACCACGCCTTCCTATCAACTGCCGCCCAACCGCCTGAGCCGGCAGCTGCTGCAAGACGGGCTGGTGCAAGAGAACCTGTTCGGCGGCGTGAAGTGTAACCCGCATACGCTGAAAATCGCCGACCGACGCGGCCGTGAGCAGCATCTTTACTCGCTCGGCGCGCCCGCCAAGGGCGATCTTTTTTATACCTCGGCGATGGAATCCATCACGCGGGATATCAGCAAAATCGTGTTCAACAACCCTATTTTCAATGCAAAGAAGGCTGAAGTATGAAAAACGTAGCGCTCTTTGTCGGCAACGACATTTTCTCCTGGCTGGTGTGTCAGGATCTGATCGCCGCCCTGAAAGGCGAGTGTGCTTTTACGGTGTATTTCCCCCTGGCGAAAAGCGGCGGCCGCACCCAGGAGCCGGCGGTTCGCCGCCTGGGGCTGTACGAGCGCGAGGTGCTGAACGATTTTGTGCTCCCGTTCGTTGGCCGCAACGCCGCCGCCTGTGAGGGTGCCTATCAACCGCCGGCCCTGTTCCTGGCCGCCGCCGGGGTCAAAGCGCATCGCGTTCTCGACATCAATGACGCCACGTTTATCAGCAGCCTGGAGCATATGGACGCGGTGATCTCCCTGCGCTGCTATCAGAAATTCTCCGCCGACTATGTGCGCGCCTTCAGCCGACGCGGCAAGCTGCTGTGGAACCTGCACCCCGGCGACTTGCCGCGTTATCGCGGGGTGATGACGCTATTCCGCGCAATGATGAACGGTGACAAGGGCTGTGCGGTGACGCTGCATGAAATGGATGAGCACTGGGACGCCGGCCCGGTGCTCGCCCGTCTGCCCGCCGAGCTGCGTCACGATCTGTCGTTCCTGGAAAACATGATGTTGCTGGGCGTGCAAAGCGGCACCTTCCTGGCGCGCCAGCTGATGCGGGCGGAACGGCGCGAAGCGATAGCGGCGGAAAAGCAGGGTGATTCGCGCTATTGGGGCTTCCCGGACGCACAGACGCTGGCGCGGGCGGAACAGGCGGGCATTGAGCTGGTGGATCACGACGCCGTGCGCGAGCAGTATCTGGGGCTGTTCGTCGGCGATCGTTTCCACCCGCTGGCGGGGCAGTTCTGCGCCGGGTTCGATGACTTCGTGCGGGCGCACGGCCATGATTGAAATGTTAATCGTTCTGGGTGCCGGTTTTCTGACCGGCATCACCACCATTCTGTTCGGCTTCGGCGGCGGCTTTGTGGTGGTGCCTTTTGTCTATCACCTGATCTCCGCCTCGGGCGAGCAGCCCGGCCAGGCGATGCATATTGCTGTAGCGACCTCGACAGCGGTGATGATCCTCAACGCGAGTTATGCCACCCTGACCAACTGGCGCAGCGGCAACCTGCTGCGAGAAACCATCGTACCGCTGATCTTTTTCATCGGCATCGGCGCGGCGCTGGGCGCGTTCGCCTCCTCGCTGCTGGCGGACGGCGTGATCCGCTGGCTGTTTGTGGTCTATATGGCGGTGACCATCGCCGACTGTCTGTTCCGCCGGGGCTTCCTGATCAAACCGGCGCGCGCCGAACTGTCTCCCGCCACGTTGTGGGGCGGCGGGCCGTTGATCGGCGGCATCGCCACGCTGCTGGGGGTGGGTGGCAGCGTGATGACCGTGCCGCTGCTGCGTCGCCATGGTTACGACATGAAATATTGCGTCAGCGCCGCCAACCCGCTGTCGATCCCGGTGGCGGTGATCGGGGCGCTGATGTATATCGTGTTGGGGTGGCGCGAGATGAGCGGGCCGCAGTATCTGGGTTACGTCAATCTGAACATTCTGGGGCTGCTGGTGGTAGCGGGGGTTGCGGGGATCGTGTTTGCCAGGCGCTGTTTGCCGAAGGTGAGCGACGCGCTGCATGCCAAAATCTACGTGCTGCTGCTGATCGCCGTGCTGATCGCCATCTGCCTCTGAGACAGAAAGGGCGGCCGGATGCCGCCCTGAAAACCGCTTAACGGTGGTATTCGCCCGCCGCTTCCGGCTGGTACAGCAATTCCAGCACTTCAATCCGCGCTTCTTCACCGTTCGGCAATTGCCAGGAGATCTGCTTGCCGACGTGCATGCCGAGCAGCGCTGCGCCCAGCGGCGCCATCACCGACAGCTGATCGTGGCTGTCTTTCAGCGAGGCTGGGTAGACCAGCGTGCGCACATGCTCTTCATCGGTGTGCAGATCGCGAAAACGCACGCGGCTGTTCATGGTCACCACGTTGGCCGGCATTTTCTCCGGCGGCAGGATTTCCGCGCGATCCAACTCGTCGTTCAGCGCGGCGGCGACGTCGGTGTTGGCAAAGGCCGGTTGTTCCAATAGCGCATCCAGGCGTTCCGCATCCAGCTCATTAATAGTAATGATGGGTTTGGTCATTCCACTCTCCAGTCAAATCAAAGGGCGCCAGTCTGTGCGCCCATAAATTCGGAAAAACAACACAAAGCAACACCCCCGCGCCAGAGGAGCGGGGGTGTGGGTAATGTCGATTTGTCCCATTGATAGTAGGCGGTTGGGGCGAGAAAAGAAAGAGATCCCGATCACGAAGGCTTTTATCGTCAATCGAGACAAAAAAAACCGTTAGCCGGGTTATGTATTTGTTATCTCATTCACTTTTTCGCCGTAGCGCCGTTTTGCGAAATGGATCTCCGCGCGTCATTCGATTTCCACTTCGAACTGGAAAAAACCGGTCTCCACAGAAAATCTTGCCGGGGGTAGGGTAAAGACATCACAGAAAGCGGGTTATTCAGGTGATGCGCTTTACGGCTTACTGATTAATGTGGGATCTAGGGGTACTGAAAAGTGAATGATGGATCTGCTTCGATAAAAGAAATTGAACAATCCGATATCAGCGAAGCCGGTGAGATCACCGCTCGGGTGCTGGCGGATATTACCGCGATGCTGAATGCTGAGAATATTTATACCAATGCGGTGCAGCAACAGATGCTGGAATCGCATATTCGCGCCATGGTGCTGCGCTCAATAACCGGTGAGCCGTTGCCGGAGGTGGATAAATCATTGTTCGACGAAATTTCCGCCGAGTCCATGCAAATGGCGGAGCGCGTGGTGGATCAGTTTGGCACATTGCCCATCGAAGAGGCCTATTTGCTGTCCGTGCACTTCGAAGTGGCGAAAGATAATAACGCATAGCGGTTAACGCATCGATTTCAATCAGGAGAATATACCATGGGTCAAATTACCGTAGTGATCGGCGATCGTTTGGGCAAAGGGCAAAAAGTCGGCCAGGGCGTTGAAAACGCAGGCGGAAAAGCGGTGGTCATCCCCGGCGTGGCGGCGGATATGAAGCTGGGCGACGTCATGAAAGCGGAAAACGCGCAGCTGGGCATCTCTTTTTGCGGCAGCGGCGGCGCCGGTGCGATTACCGCGCAAACCAAATACGGCTACAAGGCCAAATACGGCATGCGTTCGGTGGAAGAGGGCGTAACGGCAATTAACGAAGGCTGCAACGTGCTGGGTTTCGGCTTTATGGATAAAGAAGAGCTGGGCCAGAAACTGGTGGAAGCCTACGTCAAAAAACATGGCAATCCATAATGAAAGAGCAATATACCACATCGGTGAAGGTGGAGGGTAAAGGCGACAGCAAAGCGAAAGCTTTTGCTTCCGCCTTGGCTAATGTGCAGGGCGCGGTATTAAAGTCCACCAACAATATTCTGCTGCGCATCGAGCCGCAGGACGTCAGCGTAGTGAAGGCGGAAGAGAAAATAACTAAAGAGAAATTTCTTTTCTTCTTTTTGCCGCGTGAAAGAAAGAGCTATGCCGTTTCTCTGGAAATAACCGTGAACGTAACCATTATCAATACCGAGAAGGTTGTCTTCGTCACGAAATAAAAACGTTAGCATAAATGAAAGGGTATACTGATGTTTTTAATCATCTTATTTAAATCGATTATTATCGGTGGGCTGGTGGGGGTCGGCGTAGGGGCCGGCGCCGCACGCATGTTCCACGCGCCGACAACACAGGGCATGGGGGCGTTTCGCACCCTGGGCGAGCTGAACTCCTGCGAGGGCGATCCGGCTTCCCACTTCTCATTCGGTCTGGGCTTCTTCTTCAACGCCTGGGCGTCTTCCGTGGCGGCGGGCTCCTTCACGCAGGACGTCGATCACCGCATCATCCCCCACTGGGGCGCGGCGGCCCTGATGGTCAAGAACCGCAATCTGGCGCAAACGCTGCACGATCCGAAAAAAATGGCCATCGCCTGCGGCATCATCGGCATGCTGGTGGTGGCCTTCCTCAATACCACCGCTTCCGCCGTGCCTGCCGCGCTGCAGGTCACCGCGATCAAGGTGCTGGTGCCGGCGGCCAACCTGCTGGTGAACACCGTGATGCCGGTGATCTTCTGGCTGGCGGCGATCGACGCCGGGCGCCGTTCCGGCTTCTGGGGCACCATCTTCGGCGGCCTGGCGCAGCTGATCATGGGCAACGCCGTACCGGGCCTGGTGCTGGGCATTCTGATCGGCAAGGGCGTGGAAGAGAGCGGCTGGAACAAGATCACCAAGATCATGATGGCGGTGATCGTGCTGCTGTTCGTGCTGAGCGGCTTCTTCCGCGGCTTCGATATGAAAGTTCTCGAGTCCTTCAGCCTCGGCGTGCCGGGCTGGCTGGACGCCATTCACAACACCCTGAGCGGTAAATAAGGAGCGGGATGATGGAAGAGCAAACCCAAAAAGGCTTCTGGTACGCCGACTGGTCATTCCCGATTTTTGTTGGCCTGCTGTCCTCCGGCGTGTTCGCCGGGACGCACATGTACTACCTGTACGGCATCGGCGCCTTTAACGAAGTGGCCTTCGTCTCCATGCTGCGGGCGGGGATGGATACCGGCGTATACGGCGCGGTGGCGGCGTTCGGCGCCAGCTTCCTGTTCGCGCGCATCATCGAAGGCTCGCTGGTGGGCATCCTCGACATCGGCGGCGCGATCCAGACCGGCGTCGGGCTGGGCGTACCGGCTCTGCTGCTGGGGGCCGGCATCGTGTTCCCGGTCGCCAACTTCGCCGCGTCACTGGCCACCGGTCTGATCATCGGCCTGGCGATCGGTTACGTGATCATCCTGGCGCGCAAATTCACCATCAATCAGAGCAACTCCACCTACGGCGCGGATGTGATGATGGGCGCGGGCAACTCGTCGGGCCGTTTCCTCGGGCCGTTGATCATCCTGTCGGCGATGACCGCTTCGATCCCGATCGGCATCGGTTCGCTGCTCGGCGCACTGCTGTTCTATATCTGGGGTAAACCGATCACCGGCGGAGCGATCCTCGGCGCGATGATCCTGGGGGCGATCTTCCCGGTAGCCATTTCTTAAGAGGCCTGCGCCAGGCGCCGCCCGAGGCTGCGGCGGCGCCCGGGCTAACAGGAGCAATGCGGTATGTATGACTTAGTAATCAGAGGCGCCAGACTGGCGGACGATACGCTGATCGATCTGGCGGTAAAGGACGGCAAAATAGCCTCGGTGGGGCGGCTGGCGGCGGACGTCAGCGCCGTTCGCCAGCTGGATCTGGCGGGCAACTGCCGCCTGAGCGCCGGTTGGATCGACGCGCACGTGCACTGCTATCCCGAATCGCCGATTTACCATGACGAGCCGGATCGGGTCGGCGTCGCCAGCGGCGTCACCAGCGTGGTCGACGCCGGCAGCACCGGCGCCGACGATATCGACGCCTTTTATCAGCTGACGCGCAGCGCCAAAACCAACGTTTTCGCCTTCCTCAACATCTCGCGCATCGGTCTGCTGCGGCAGAACGAGCTGGCGGAGTTGACGGACATCGACAAGCGCGAGGCCGGCCAGGCCATCGCCAATCACCCCGGTTTCATCATCGGCATCAAGGCGCGCATGAGCAGCAGCGTGGTGGGGAAAAACGGCACCCGGCCGCTGGTGTTGGCCAAAGAGATCCAGCAGGAAAACCGCCAACTGCCGCTGATGGTGCATATCGGCAACAACCCGCCGGATCTGGACGACATCGCCGATCTGCTGACCCGCGGCGACATCATCACCCACTGCTACAACGGCAAACCGAACCGCATTCTGACGCCGGCGGGCACATTGCGCGAGTCTATCCAGCGCGCGCTGCGGCGCGGCGTGTTGCTCGACGTGGGGCACGGCACCGCCAGCTTCAGCTTCGAGGTGGCGCGCCAGGCGATCAAACTGGGCATTTTGCCGCACACCATCAGCTCCGATATTTACTGCCGCAACCGCATGAACGGGCCGGTGCATAGCCTGGCGACGGTGATGTCCAAATTCTTCAGCGTCGGCCTGACGCTGCCGCAGGTGATCGCCTGCGTGACGGAGAACGCCGCGTCGGCGCTGCAACTGAGCGGCAAAGGGCGGCTGGAGCCGGGCTATGACGCCGATTTCACGCTGTTTGAACTGCGCCGCGAACCGCAGGTGTTCGCCGACGCCGAAGGGCAAACCGCCGAGGGCGAACGGCTGTTGGTGCCGCTGGCTGCGGTAGTGGCCGGGGAAATCCTATTAACCGAACAAGGGGAGGCAAGCCATGTCTTCGATTTATGAAAAATACGGTTTGAAGCAGGTGATCAACACCTCCGGCCGCATGACCATTCTCGGCGTTTCCACGCCGCGCCAGGACGTGATCGACGCCGTTGATTACGGCCTGAACCACTATTTCGAAATCAAGGATCTGGTCAACAAGACCGGCGCCTACATCGCCGATCTGCTCAACGTGGAGGACGCGGTGATCGTTTCCTGCGCTTCGGCGGGGATCGCCCAGTCAGTGGCGGCGGTGATCGTTAAAGATAACGCCAATCTGCTGGTGAACCTGCACTCGGCGCCGATCGCCGTGCCGCGCGAGATCGTGCTGCCGCGCGGCCACAACGTCAACTTCGGCGCGCCGGTGGACACCATGGTGGCGCTGGGCGGCGGCAAGGTAGTGGAGGCGGGCTACGCCAACGAATGTTCGCCGGAGCAGATTGAAGCCTGCATCACGCCGCAGACGGCGGCGATCCTGTACGTCAAATCGCACCACTGCGTGCAGAAAAGCATTCTGTCCGTCGAACAGGCGGCGGTGGTGGCGCGTAAACATAACCTGCCGCTGATCGTCGACGCCGCGGCGGAAGAAGATCTGATGTGTTACTACCAGATGGGGGCCGATCTGGTGATCTACAGCGGTGCCAAAGCCATCGAGGGGCCGACCAGCGGCCTGGTTATCGGCAAGAAACGGTACGTCGAATGGGTGAAGCTGCAGTCCGGCGGCATCGGCCGGGCGATGAAGGTCGGCAAAGAGGGCATCCTCGGCCTGACGCAGGCAATTGAAAGCTATCTGACGCTTGAGAAAACCACCGGGCAACAGATGGTGGAGCGGATGACGCCGTTCCTCAACAGCCTCAACACCCTGACCGGCGTCAGCGCCAAAACCGTCTGGGACAGCGCCGGCCGCGATATCGCCCGCGCCGAGATCACTTTCGACGAAGCGGTGCTGGGGCGGTCGACCTATGACATCGTCCAGGCGCTGAAAACCGGCGACATCGCCATCTACTTCCGCGGCTACAAGGCCAACGAAGGCAAGATTGAGGTCGACGTGCGCAGCGTCGACGAGCAACAGCTGATGACCGTCTTTAGCTGTATCAAAAACCTGTTTACGGAGAAACAAGCATGAAGCTGCAGCCTAACTACTATCGCGACCGCGTCTGCCTGAACGTGCTGGCCGGCTCCAAAGCCAACGCGCAGGACATCTACGCCGCGGCGGAAGGCCATGTGCTGGTGGGCGTGCTCTCCAAGAACTACCCGGACGTCGACAGCGCGGTGACCGACATGCTGCGCTATGCGCGCCTGATTGAAAACGCGCTGTCGGTCGGCCTGGGCGCCGGCGATCCGAAGCAGTCGGCGATGGTCAGCCTGATCGCTCAGCAGGTGCAGCCGCAGCACGTTAACCAGGTGTTTACCGGCGTCGGCGCCAGCCGCGCGCTGCTGGGCCAGAACGACAGCGTGGTCAACGGCCTGGTGTCGCCGACCGGCCGCGTCGGCTGGGTGAAGATCTCTACCGGCCCATTGAGCGCCGCGGCGCCGGACGGCATCGTGCCGGTGGAAACCGCCATCGCTTTGCTGAAGGACATGGGCGGCAGTTCCATCAAGTATTTCCCGATGGGCGGCCTGAAGTGCAAGGAGGAATACCAATACGTCGCCAAGGCCTGCGCCGAGCATGACTTCATGCTGGAGCCGACCGGCGGCATCGATCTGGAAAACTACGAGCCGATCGTTGAGATCGCCCTGGCGGCCGGCGTGAAACGCGTGATCCCGCATATCTACAGCTCGATCATCGACGCCGCCAGCGGCGACACGCGTCCGCAGGACGTGAAAACCCTGCTGGCGATGACCAAAAAGCTGGTGGGCTGAACGCGTAATGGGATGAGGTAAACGCTGGGAGGCGAAGGTTTTCCCGTGGCGCGGCATGCCGCGCCGTTACCTATACTGAGGATTACTATGCGAAACTGGCAGGTTCCAACCCGACGCACCGCGTTGTTCCTGGCGCTGCTGGCCGTGACCGGCCCGGCGCTGCATGCTGAGGATGCAATGAACTCCACGTCATCTCATTTCGCCTATATCGGCACCTACAATCCCAACGGCGAAGGCGTTTACCGGGTGCAGGTCGATCCGGCCAGCGGCGCGCTGAGCCACGCCACGCTGGTCAGCAAAGTGCCGAATCCGGCGCAGCTGACGCTGAGCGTTGACGGCAAGACGCTGTATGTCGCCAGTGAAGTGGCCGACTTCAACGGCGGCAAACACGGCGGCATCACCGCTTACCGGGTCAATCCGGCCGATGGCGCACTGACGCAGCTCAACCAGGTAGATTCGCAGGGGGCAGGGCCGGTGTATCTCTCCTCGACGCCGGACGGTCGCCATCTGCTGGTGGCGAACTATGTCAGCGGCAGCGTGGCGGCTTTCCCGATTGAAGCGGACGGCAGCCTGGGCGCCGCCAGCTCGGTGCAGCAACAGCAGGGCCCGGCGGGCGCGGCCAAACCGGCGGCGGCGGTGAACGGCAGCTTCGCCATCAGCGATCACAATGGCCCGCATGCCCATATGATCGCCAGCGATCCGAGCGGCAAGTTCGTGTTCTCCACCGATTTGGGGTTGGATCGCATCTACCAATGGCGCTTTGACACCGCGAGCGGCCGGCTGACGCCGAACGATCCGCCGTGGATCGCCGCCTCTTCCGCCGGCGCCGGCCCGCGTCATTTTGTGTTCCACCCGGACGGCGACACCGTGCTGCTGGTGAACGAAGAGGCCTCGACGTTGACCAGCTACCGTTTTGATCGCCAAAAAGGTACTCTGAAACAACTGCATGCGGTTTCCGCGCTGCCCGCCGACTATCAGGGCACCAGCTTCGCTTCGGGGCTGGCGCTCAGCAAGAACGGCGACACGCTGTACGTCGCCAACCGGCTGCATAACAGCATTGCCCAGTTCAGCGTGGGCGCCGGCGGCGAGTTGAAACCGGTGGCGGAAACCTGGACCCGCGGCGATTATCCGCGTTCGCTGGCGCTGAGCCCGGATGGCCGCTATCTGTATGCGCTGAACCAGCGCAGCGATAACGTCACTCGCTTCAGCGTCAACCCGACGGACGGCAAACTCAGCTTTGTGGGCGGCTATCTGCCGATCGGCAGCCCCTCGCAAATGGCGTTCCTGCCGCCGGCGAAGTAACCCGTGGCCCGCCCGGTTCGCCGGGTGGGCCGCCTGATTGACGGACACAGAATGGTGCGATTTCCTTACCCGCGTTTGGCTTACTTGTTCGATGCTTTGCAAACCGAGACTTTGCCGCAGGATGAGCTGGCGAAGCGTTTCGCCGTGTCCACCCGCACGGTGCGGGCGGATATCACCGCGCTGAACGAGATCCTGGACAAATACGGCGCGCGCTTCGTGCATAGCCGCGGGGCCGGCTATCGTTTGCAGGTCGATAACGCCGCGCTGTTCAGCGCCCTGCAGCATCAGGAGCGCCGCAAACAGGCCACCCCGCGCAGCGCGCAGGAGCGGGTGCATTATCTGCTGGTGCGTTTTTTGACCTCAGCCTTCTCTCTCAAACTGGAAGATCTGGCCGACGAATGGTTCGTCAGCCGCGGCACGCTGCAAAACGACATGGCTGAGGTGAGAGAGCGTCTGGCGCACTATCAATTGACGATCGAAACCAAGCCGCGCTACGGCATGAAGCTGTTCGGCGCGGAGATGGCGATCCGCGCCTGCCTGACCGATCTGCTGTTCCAGCTGCAGCTGGCCGACGCCGAGAACCCGTTGCTCAACAACGAGATCCTGTTGCAGCCGCAGGTGGCGGCGTTCGCCGGATTGCTGCACCCGCTGTTGTCGCAATACGCCATTCGCCTGACCGACGAGGGCGAGCAGTACCTGATCTTCTACTGCGCGGTGGCGCTGCGGCGCATCAACGACGGTTATCCGCTGCCGGACTTCGAGGTGGAGGACGGCGACGAGGCGGTGCGTCAGGTGTCGACCCGTCTGGCGGCGGAGCTGCGCGCGGCCTCCGGCAAAGAGATCTCGATGGCCGAAGAGGCCTATCTGCGGGTCAACATCGCCGCGCGGCGCGTGCAGGACGTGCAGCCGACCGAGATCAACGCCGACGATGAAGAGGCGCTGGTGGACTACATCCTGTCCTACATCAACGCACACTATAACTACAACCTGCAGGGCGACGAGCAGCTGCGGGCCGATCTGCTCACCCATATCAAGACCATGATTACGCGGGTGAAATACCAGATCAACATCCCCAATCCGCTGCTGGCCAACATCAAGCAGCACTATCCGATGGCTTACGACGTGACGCTGGCGGCGGTCTCCAGCTGGGGCAAGTACACGCCTTATACCCTGAGTGAAAACGAGATCGGCTATCTGGTGTTGCACATCGGCGTGGGGCTGGAGCGGCATTACAACATCGGTTATGAACGCCACCCGCAGGTGATGCTGGTGTGCGACACCGGCAACTCGACGGTGCGCATGATCCAGGCGCAGATTGCGCGCAAGTACCCGCAGCTGGTGATGACGCGCATCGTTTCGCTGCGCGATTACGAGATGCTCGCGCACATCGACGAAGACTTCGTGATTTCCAACGCCCGCATCGGCGAGAAGAACAAGCCGGTGGTGGTGATGTCGCCGTTCCCGACCGATTATCAGCTGGAACAACTGGGCAAATTGGTGCTGGTGGATCGCACCAAACCGTACATGCTGGAGAAGTTCTTCGACGCCGAACATTTTATGGTGCTCAACGAGCCGCTGACGCAGGCGGAGCTGTTCAGCCGGGTGTGCGGCCAGCTGGAGCGAGAAGGGTATGTCGGCGCGGATTTTTATCCGTCGGTGGTCGAACGCGAGGCGATCGTTTCCACGCTGCTGGGCGAGGGCATCGCGCTGCCGCATTCGCTGGGGCTGCTGGCGAAGAAGACCGTGGTGGTGACGCTGCTGGCGCCGCAGGGCGTCGCCTGGGGGGAAGGTGAGGTTGCGCACGTGATTTTCCTGCTGGCGATCAGCAAGAGCGATTATGAAGAGGCGATGGCGATCTACGAGCTGTTCGTCACCTTCGTGCGTGAACGTTCAATGAGCCGCCTGCTGGGCAGCGACAGCTTCGACAGCTTCAAAGCGGTGGCGCTGGACTGCCTGAGCCGGAGTTGAGGGCTAATCCGCTTCCGGCAGGAACAGGGCCGGGGGCAGATTGAAACGCTTGGCCAGCGCCATAATGTGCGGAATGGTCAGCGATCTTTTGCCGTTCAGGATTTGGTTAACCAACGACTTTTTACCGATCTCATGTTCAAAATCACTTTGGCTGAGTTGGTGCTGTTCCATCAGTACGCGAAGCGCGGCCACCCCCTGCGGGAGTTGGGTTATACGCTGGTTGAATGCGGTAAATTCGGCGCTGTTGTCTTCATATTCGGCGATTTTTTTTGCCAACATGTCAATCAGCGGATGGCGTTCATCGTTTTCCAGCAGGTATTCCACCAATTCGAGCGCTTCCCGGTAGTCTTGCTGAGCGCGGCTGCCCTGCAACAAGGGCACGGCGCGCAGTAGCGCATCGGCCGCCTTAATGGCATCTGTAATCATGATGAACTCCTTCGATAGTGCTGCATCAGCTTGTCGTATTCGGCGTGGCTAACGATATGCTTTATGAAGACTTTCTGTGTCTCGAAGCTGGCAAAGAACAAGATCCGCAGGTGGTTGCCGCCGACGTCAATGACCCACCATTTCTCTTTGTATTTCATACGATCGAGCGAAGGAAAAAGCGCTTTTAACTCGTCCGGCGTGCGGAACTCGCCCCGTCGCAACGCTTTATAAATGGCCTCGAGAGCAGTGGCTTCATTGGGATATTGTTTCGTTGCGTTATTGAACGGTTCCCTGGAAATGATATGCATCGTTCCTTCGATTCCTACCCGGTGAACATTATAGCGACTGCCGGTGAAGTTCACAAATTGTAAACTTTCCGTTGTCCCACAAGCAAAGCGTGGGGAAACACCCGCCTGTTGTCTGTTTTTGCGTTACACACTATTGCGATTACCAAATCCATGATGTGAATTTACAGGCGGTTACGGCTGATTCTGGAAGCGGATTCGCAAAGTGAGAAACGGGAGGGCTACGTTATGGGAGGGGCGGAGGAACACATGCGCCGAGGCGACGCATGGGGAGAGTTTCAGCGACTAATCTTCATCAAACCCGGAGTTGAACAGCTCGACCACTGCCGCCAGCGCGTTGACTTCGTCGGGGCCGGTCGCTTCGACTTCGATATGCCGGCCCTGGGCGGAGTCCAGCATCAGCAGCGCGATGACGCTGCTGGCTTCGGCCTCGGTGCCGCTTTCGTTGCGCAGCATCACCTCGGCATCGAAGCTTTGCACCAGTTCGAACAGTTTCATCGCCGGGCGCGCGTGCATGCCCAGCTTGTTTTTGATTTCAACCGTCTGTTTGACCGTCATTGTTTACGCTTTTCCAGCGTGCGGTGGCGCGACTGCACGTTCTTGCCGCGCGAGCGGAAGTAATCGGCCAGCTGTTCCGCCACGTACACCGAACGGTGCTTGCCGCCGGTACAGCCGATGGCGACCGTCAGGTAGCTGCGGTTGTTGGTTTCCAGCATCGGCAGCCACTGTTCCAGATAGCTGCGGGTCTGGTAGATGAAGTTGTGCACTTCGGTATGGCGATCGAGGAACGACGCCACCGGTTTGTCCAGGCCGGTCATCGGCCGCAGCTTCGGATCCCAGTGCGGGTTCGGCAGGAAGCGCACGTCGAACACGTAGTCGGCGTCGATCGGGATGCCGTGTTTGAAGCCGAAGGATTCGAACACCATGGTCAGTTCGCGCTCGCGCTTGCCCAGCAGGCGGGTGCGCAGCATTTCGGCCAGTTCGTGCACCGACATTTCCGAGGTGTCGATAATCAGGTCCGCCCGCGAGCGCAGCGGTTCGAGCAGATCGCTCTCTTCGTCGATGGCGCTTTCCAGCGACAGGTTTTTGCTGGAGAGCGGGTGCAGGCGGCGGGTGTCGCTGTAACGGCGGATCAGCGTGTTGCGATCGGCGTCGAGGAACAGCAGCTGCGGCGAGAAGCTGTCCGGCAGCTGAGTCATCGCGTATTCGAACACTTCCGGTGATTCCGGCATGTTGCGCACGTCGATGCTGACCGCCGCGGAGATATTGCGTTCCGCCAGCGTATTGGCGAGCTGCGGCAGCAGCACCACCGGCAGGTTGTCAACGCAGTAAAAACCCATGTCTTCCAGCGCCCGCAAGGCGACGGATTTTCCGGAACCGGAACGGCCGCTGACAATCATCAGCACCATGTGGCAACTCCCCTGGCATCGCGGCGGCGTTCATCGCCACCGTTAAACTTTGTTATTCCGGCCGCAGCCGGATCCATCATCGTAAAACAGTATCGTTATCCGGGCTGGAAGTCACGCCGGCCGGGCATCACTCGGTGATGATTTGGTAAAGTTCTTCGTCGCTCTGCGCGGCGCGCAGGCGGCGGCATACGGTTTTGTCGGCCAGGCGTTTGGCGACCAGCGACAGCGTATGCAAATGGGTTTTGCACTGATCGGCAGGCACCAGCAGCGCGAACAGCAGGTCGACCGGCTGGTTGTCGATAGCGTCGAAAGCGATGGGTTGGTCGAGACGGATAAACACGCCAACGGCCCGCAGTGTGTCCTCTTCCAGTTTGCCGTGGGGAATGGCGATACCGTTGCCGATACCGGTGCTGCCCATGCGCTCCCGGGTGAGAACCGCGTCAAACACCACCTGCGAAGGCAGGTTGAGCTGTTTGGCGGCCAGTTCGCTGATAATTTCCAAAGCCCGCTTCTTGCTGGTGCAGTGTACCGAGCTTTTGGTGCACTCGATGTTTAACACCGAGCTTAATTGCATATATTCGTTGTTCATCTCATCTTCACTTAAAACCGCGCCGCCGGGCGAACCCGGCAAGGCGGTTTTTCGTCGGTTTTAACCCTGATTACCGTTCGGCGCGTCACCCATGCGGGTCACGCGCCGAAGGGTGAGGCGGCGACGGATGCCGCCTCATGGAATGGGTTAGGGTGTCAGTGTTGCTTCAATTTGTCTTTATGTTTGTTCAATTGACGTGCCAATTTGTCGATCAGCGTATCAATTGCGGCATACATATTCTCGTCTTCCGAGGTGGCGTGCAACTCGCCTCCATTCACGTGCACCGTTGCTTCCGCAATTTGCTGCACTTTTTCCACACTTAATACAACATACACCTGATTGATGCGATCAAAGTACTGTTCGAGTTTGGCGAACTTGTTGTTCACGAACTCGCGCAACGGATCGGTGATTTCGATGTGGTGTCCGGTAATGTTGAGCTGCATAGTGTCTTCCTTCTCAATAGAGGTCAAACCAACTGTTTACGCTGGTTCGACGGCGGGATGGACAAAGACTCTCGGTACTTGGCGACGGTGCGCCGCGCCACGATGATCCCCTGATCGGCGAGCAGGGTGGCCAGCTTGCTGTCGCTGAGTGGTTTGGCGGGGTTTTCCGCCGCAATCAATTTCTTCACCAACGCGCGGATCGCCGTCGAGGAGGCTTCGCCGCCGCTGTCGGTATTCACGTGGCTGGAGAAGAAATATTTCAATTCGAAAATGCCGCGCGGGCTGTGCAGAAACTTCTGCGTGGTGACGCGCGAGATCGTCGATTCATGCATCTCCACGGCCTGGGCGATATCCGCCAGCACCATGGGTTTCATAAACTCTTCGCCTTGCTCGAAGAACGCCTGCTGTTGATCGACGATGCAGCGGGTGACCTTCAGCAGCGTCTCATTGCGGCTCTCCAGGCTTTTAATCAGCCACTTGGCTTCCTGCAGGTTGCTGCGGATGAACTGGCCGTCGGCTTCACTGCGGGCGCTGTTGCCCAGCGCGGCGTATTGCTGATTGATCTTCAAACGCGGCACGCTGTCGCCGTTGAGCTCGACCGTCCATTTGTTCTGCGTCTTGCGCACCAGCACGTCCGGAATCACGTATTCCGATTCGCCGGTATTGATCGACTGCCCCGGGCGCGGATCGAGCGACTGAATCAGCAGCATCGCTTCTTTCAGTGTATCTTCTTTTAGCCGGGTTGATCGCATCAGGCTGCGAAAGTCGTGGTTGGCCAGCAGATCCAGATGGTCGCTGATGATCAGCCGCGCTTCGGCCAGGTAAGGGGTGTCTTTGGCGTATTGGGAGAGCTGCACCAGCAGGCAATCGCGCAGATCGCGCGCGGCGACGCCGATCGGATCGAAACGCTGCACGCGCTTCAACACCGCCTCGACTTCCTCGAGGGTCACGTTTTCGTCGCCCAGGCTTTCCAGAATGTCTTCCAGCGGCACGGTGAGATAGCCGGTGTCGTCCACCGCGTCGACGATGGAGGTGGCGATGGCGGCGTCGGTATCGGAAAACGGCGTCAGATCCACCTGCCACATCAGGTAATCCTGCAGCGTTTGGGTGGTCTCGCCCTGATAGACCGGCAGCTCGTCGTCGCTGTAGTCGGTGCCGGTGCCGGACGGCGTGCCCGCGGTATAGATTTCATCCCACGTGGCGTCCAGCGGCAGCTCTTCCGGCATGTCTTTCTGCTCCAAGGCCTCGCGGGTATCGAGCCCCTCGGTCTCCTGGGTTTCTTTGGCGTCGATTTCGTCGTGCAGATCGGTCTGTTCAAGCAGCGGATTGCTCTCCAGCGCCAGCTGGATCTCTTGCTGAAGCTCAAGCGTGGACAACTGCAGCAGGCGGATCGCCTGCTGGAGCTGAGGAGTCATGGCCAGCTGTTGACTGAGCCTGAGTTGCAAACCTTGCTTCATAGTTTTCTGTCTACTTCCGTTAACGGTGTCGCCCCGCAGGGCGCGCCGGCGCTTAGAGGCGGAACTCTTCGCCCAGATAAACGCGTTTAACCTGCTCGTCGGCCAGAATAGCATCCGGCGTGCCGTGGGCAATCAGTTTGCCCTGGCTGACGATGTAGGCGCGTTCACATACGTCCAGCGTCTCGCGCACGTTGTGGTCGGTGATCAGCACGCCCAGGCCGCTGTCACGCAGGTGCTCGATGATTTTTTTGATGTCGATAACGGAAATCGGATCCACCCCGGCGAAGGGTTCGTCCAGCAGAATGAATTTCGGGTTGGCCGCCAGCGCGCGGGCGATTTCGACGCGGCGGCGTTCACCGCCGGACAGCGCCTGGCCGAGGCTGTCGCGCAGATGGGAGATATGGAACTCTTCCATCAGCTCCTTGGCGCGGTCTTCGCGCTGTTCGCTGGTGAGGTCGGGGCGAATCTCCAGCACCGCCATCAGGTTGTCGTACACGCTCAGGCGGCGGAAGATCGACGCTTCCTGCGGCAGGTAACCAATACCGCGGCGCGCGCGGGCGTGCAGCGGCAGCAGGCTGATGTCTTCTTCGTCGATCACGATGCGCCCGGCGTCGCGCGGCACGATGCCGACCACCATGTAGAAGGTGGTGGTTTTACCCGCACCGTTCGGGCCGAGCAGGCCGACGATCTCGCCGGATTTCACTTTCAGGCTGACGTCTTCGACAACTTTACGGCCCTTGTAGGCTTTCGCCAGGTTTTCTGCGATGAGTGTTGCCATAAGTGATTAGTTACTCTTTTTTTGCTCGTTTTTGTCTTGCAACTGCGACGGTACCAGAACCGTTGTCACGCGTTTGCCTTTATCGCTAAACGCCTGCATTTGCTGCTGTTGCACCAGATAGGTGATGCGATCGCCTTTCACGTTGCTGTCGAGCTGCTCCAGATAGGCGTTGCCCGTCAGGGTCACCAGCTGGGTCGCCACGTCGTAACGCACTTTCTGCGCGTGGCCTTTGACCGGCTTGCCGCTGTCCTGCATCTGGTAGAAGGTTACCGGGTTGCCGAACGCTTCAATATAGGTCTTATTCTGATCCCCGCCCGGGCGGGTGACCACCACCTTGTCGGCGCGAATATCGATGGTGCCCTGTTTGATCACCACGTTGTCGGTGAAGGTGCTGACGTTGCTTTGCATGTCCAACGACTGCTTGAGCGAGTCAATGCTGACCGGCTGGCTGGAGTCGGATTTCAGCGCCAGAGCGGGGGCGCTGGCGGCCAAAACTAAGCTGCCGAGCAACAGGTTACGGAGTTGGTTTTTGGTTCTGAATTTCATAGTTGGTCTTAACCTTATCAATCAGCTCAGCGGTTTTGGTCCGCAGGTTCCCACGCATTTTCATGCCGTTAGAGGTAAAATTGGTCCCGTAAAGCGTGACTTCGTCATCGGAGGTGACGTCCTGGGTGACCAGGTTTACCTGAGCGTTGTCCGTCTTAATTTTTTCCAGCTGCGAGGTGGTGGTCAGGCTGTTCACCTCGACGTGACCATACAGATACAGCATTCGGTCTTTAGTCAGTTTGGCGCGATCGGCGCGAACTGACCAGGTGGCCACCGCATTCTCATCGAACAGCGTCATCACTGGCTGGGTGAACCAGCTCAGCTCGCCGGCGGTGTAATACTTCGCGTCTTCCGCCACCAGTTTGTAATTCAGCTTGCCGGCCGGGTTGTACACCACGGTGACCGTGTGCTGGCTCTGGTAGGTCGGATCCTGATCGTTGACCGGGCCAGGGGCCGTGTCGTCGCTGAAGTCCGTCATGTTCCAGCCGATCAGCGCCAGAACGATCACCGTCAACAGGATGGTGATCCACAGTTTGGTTTTACTCATATCGACAGCCCTTTGGCGTCCTCCAGCTTATTTTGAGCCAAAAGAATGATGTCGCACAGTTCGCGCACCGCGCCGCGGCCGCCGGCAATGCGGGTGACGTAGTGGGCGCGCGGCGTCAGCAGCGGATGGGCGTCCGCCACCGCGACCGCCAGGCCGACCTGCGCCATCACCGGCCAGTCGATCAGGTCATCGCCGATATAGGCGACCTGATCCGCCGTTAACGACAGTTTATCCAACAGTTCGCGGAAGGCCAAAAGCTTATCGGACTGCCCCTGATACAGATGGGTGATGCCGAGCGTCTGCGCGCGGTCCTCCAGCAGCTTGGCGGAGCGCCCGGTGATGATCGCCACCTCGATGTCTGAGGTTTTCAAGCAGCGGATGCCGTAGCCGTCGCGCACGTTGAACGCCTTCAGTTCTTCACCGTTGTTGCCCATGAAGATCAGGCCGTCCGACAGCACGCCGTCAACGTCGCAAATCAACAGGCGGATGTTCCCGGCACGCGCCATAACCTCTTGTTCTACCGGCCCGTAGCAGGTTTCTACCATACCCATTCCGTTCTATTCCTTAATTAAACGACGCCGGCGCGCAGCATGTCATGCATATGTACCACACCCAGCAACTGGTCGCCATCGGCAACCAGCAGCGCGGTGATGTGGCGTTGTTGCATCAGGTTCAATGCATCGACCGCCAGGAGGTTGGGGCGCACCCGCACGCCGCCCGGCGTCATGACATCGGCAATCTTCGCCTCGTGCAGGTTGATGCCCATGTCGAACACCCGGCGCAGGTCGCCATCGGTAAAGATGCCGGCGATTTTCATCAGATCGTCGCAGATCACCGTCAGGCCCAGATTTTTGCGGGTGATTTCCAGCAACGCGTCGCGCAACGAGGCGTCGGCGCTGACGTGGGGGATTTCATCGCCGCTGTGCATGATATCGCTAACCCGCAGCAGCAGTTTGCGGCCGAGTGCGCCGCCCGGATGCGACAGCGCGAAATCTTCCGGCGTGAAACCGCGCGCTTTCAGCAGCGCGACGGCCAGCGCATCGCCCATCACCAGCGTGGCGGTGGTGCTGGTGGTCGGCGCCAGCCCCAGCGGGCAGGCTTCCTGCGGCACCTTGATGCACAGGTGGATATCCGCCGCTTTACCCATCGAGCTTTCCGGATTGTTAGTCATACAGATGAGGGTGATCTGTTGGCGTTTCAACACCGGGATCAGCGCCAGGATCTCGCTGGACTCGCCGGAGTTGGAGATGGCGAGCACGATGTCCTGCGGGGTGACCATGCCCAAATCGCCATGGCTGGCCTCCGCAGGATGAACGAAGAATGAGGGCGTGCCGGTGCTGGCGAAGGTGGCGGCGATCTTGCAGCCGATGTGGCCGGATTTGCCCATGCCCATCACCACCACTTTGCCGCCGCAGGCGGCGATGGTTTCGCAGGCGCGGGTGAAGTCTGCGTTGATGTAGCTGTCGAGCTGAGCCAGCCCTTCACGCTCTATCTGAAGCACTTCTTTGCCGGCCTGTTGAAAATCGAAGCCCGGTTGCAACTCAATGTTCGACATACTCATTCCCGTCGGTTTAGCCGAAAGTACTGAAAGGGTTAAAGAACAGCACCGCAAGATACGCAATAAAGCCGCATAATAACAGCGCGCCCGCCAGGTGGCCGATGCGATGTTTGCGGCCGATGCACAGCACGCTCAGCAGCACGCTGGCCGCCAGCATCACCCAGTAATCGCGCTGGAAGGCGGCGGTGTCTACGCTGCCCGGCGACAGCAGGGCGGGTACGCCCAGCACGATCACCGTGTTGAAAATATTGGAGCCGATGATATTGCCAATCGCCATATCATCCTCGCCCTTGAGCGCCCCGGCGATGGAGGTGGCCAGTTCGGGCAGGCTGGTGCCGATGGCGATAATGGTCAAACCGACCACCAGTTCGCTCAGACCGAAATAGTGCGCGATCACCGTCGCGTTATCGACCACCATTCTTGAAGAGAGCGGCAGAATGATAAACGCCAGCACCAGCCACAGCACGGCCACGGTATTGCTGCTGTCCTGCGGCAGCTCGGCGATCTGCTCCATGGTCAGGCTGTCGCTGCCCTCGCGCTGCGCCAGCCGGGCGATTTTCAGCATCAGCAGGATGAAGCCGGCGGCGGCGGCCAGTAGCAGCACGCCGTCCAGCCTGCTCAGGGTGCCGTCCACCAACACGAAACCGCATAATACTGTGACCGCTAACATCAGCGGCAGTTCGCGCCGCAGTATCTCAGAGCGCGCGGCCAGCGGGTGAATCAACGCCGCCACGCCCAGGATCAATAAAATGTTGGTGATGTTGGAACCTAATACGTTGCCAACGGCCATATCTATCTGCCCGTTCAGCGCGGCGGTGGTGGACACGATCAGCTCCGGCAGCGAAGTGCCGATGCCGACGATGGTCATGCCGATGATCAGCGGCGGTACGCCGAGCGAGCGGGAAATCACGGCAGCACCATAAACTAAGCGGTCTGCACCGTACACCAGTAGAAATAAACCAACGATTAATAATGCTATCGCGAGAAACATGCAGGGTCCTTTGTCGGGTATTATCCCGGTTCGTTGGTTAAAGCCGTCAATGCGGCGGTATTGCTTGCCCTCCGTTGCGCGCGTTTGAGCCGCAGCAACGGTTTTCCCCGGCTCATAGTTGAACAGTTTCGTTTTTTTTCGTTATGGCGCCAATTTTGACCGGGTGGCGCGGAAAAGTAAAACCAATGGCACCATTGGTTGCGAAATGGCAGTAAGTTTTTGTAAAGATGAGACGGATTGCGCCCATTGCTTTAACATCACGGGTAGATTCAGCAAAAGATGAGTCGTAAAGGGTCCATTAACATGCTCCAAAAGGCAGATAATTTGGTCGAAGTGCGCGACATGAGCTTCTCGCGCGGCGACCGACGGATATTTGAAGACATCAACCTGACGGTGCCCCGCGGTAAGGTCACGGCGATCATGGGGCCATCAGGCATCGGCAAAACCACGCTGCTGCGCCTGATCGGCGGCCAGCTGGCGCCGGACAGCGGGGAGATTTGGTTCGACGGCGACAACATTCCCGCGTTGTCCCGCCGTCAGTTATACGACGCGCGCAAAAAGATGAGCATGCTGTTCCAGTCGGGCGCGCTGTTTACCGATTTGACCGTATTCGAAAACGTGGCCTACCCGCTGCGCGAGCACAGCAACCTGCCGGAGCCTTTGTTGCGCAGTACGGTGCTGATGAAGCTGGAAGCGGTGGGGCTGCGCGGCGCGGCCCAGCTGATGCCCAATGAGCTTTCCGGCGGCATGGCGCGCCGGGCGGCGTTGGCGCGCGCGATCGCGCTGGACCCGGAGATGATCATGTTCGACGAACCCTTCGTTGGCCAGGATCCGATCACCATGGGGGTGCTGGTCAAGCTGATCGACGAGCTGAACCATGCGCTGGGCATTACCTGCATCGTGGTGTCGCACGACGTGCCGGAGGTGCTGAGCATCGCCGACTACGCCTACATCGTGGCCGACAACCGGGTGATCGCCGAAGGCACCACACAGCAATTGCAGAACAATCCTGATGCGCGCGTGCGCCAGTTCCTGGATGGTATAGCGGATGGGCCGGTGCCGTTCCGCTATCCGGCCGGGGATTATCAGACCGAACTGCTAGGCTTAGGGAGTAAATAAGCTCATGTTATTAAGAGCGTTAGCGTCGTTGGGGCGCAGTGGCATCAACACCAGCGCCAGCTTCGGCCGCGCCGGGTTGATGCTGTTCAACGCGTTGATTGGCCGGCCGGAACCCGGCAAGCAGTGGCCGCTATTGTTGAAACAGCTCTACAGCGTCGGCGTGCAGTCGCTACTGATCATCATGGTCTCCGGGCTGTTTATCGGCATGGTGCTGGGCCTGCAGGGCTATATCGTGCTCACCACCTACAGCGCCGAGGCCAGCCTTGGCATGATGGTGGCGCTGTCGCTGCTGCGCGAGCTGGGGCCGGTGGTCACGGCGCTGCTGTTCGCCGGCCGCGCCGGTTCCGCACTCACGGCGGAAATCGGCCTGATGAAGGCGACGGAGCAGATCTCCAGCCTGGAAATGATGGCGGTCGATCCGCTGCGGCGCATCGTGGCGCCGCGCTTCTGGGCCGGGCTTATCAGCATGCCGCTGCTGACCATCATCTTCGTGGCGATCGGCATTTGGGGCGGTTCGGTGGTCGGCGTGGACTGGAAGGGCATCGACAGCGGCTTCTTCTGGTCGGCGATGCAGGGCGCCGTGGAGTGGAAAAAAGATCTGCTCAACTGCCTGATCAAAAGCGTGGTATTCGCCATTACCGTAACCTGGATTGCCATTTTCAATGGGTACGACGCCGTGCCTACCTCTGAAGGGATTAGCCGGGCGACGACGCGTACCGTGGTGCATTCGTCACTGGCGGTGTTGGGATTGGATTTCGTGCTGACCGCACTGATGTTTGGGAATTGATTCGATGCAAACGAAGAAGAGTGAAATCTGGGTTGGGGCATTTATGCTGATCGCGCTGTGCGCCATCGTGTTTATCTGCCTGCAGGTGGCGAACCTTAAATCGATCGGCAGCGAGCCGACCTACCGCATTTACGCGACGTTCGACAACATCGGCGGCCTGAAACCGCGTTCGCCGGTGAAAATTGGCGGCGTGGTGATCGGCCGCGTGGCGGACATCGAACTCGATTCGAAAACCTACACGCCGCGCGTAGCGCTGGATATCCAGAAAAAGTACGACCAAATCCCGGATACCAGCTCGCTGGCGATCCGCACCTCCGGCCTGCTGGGCGAGCAATATCTGGCGCTTAACGTGGGCTTTGAAGATCCTGATATGGGCACCACCATCCTGAAAGATGGCGGCACCATTCAGGACACCAAATCAGCCATGGTTCTGGAAGACCTGATCGGCCAGTTCCTGTATAAAAGCGGCGGTCAGGACAGCGCCAAATCGGGAGACGCGGCCGCTGAGCCGGCTGCCGGCGCCGCACCGCAACCCGCTGTTCCAAATCATTAAGAGAGGATACCTGCATGTTTAAACGTTTACTGATGGTGGCTCTGCTGGTGGTTGCACCGCTGGCGAGCGCAGCCGACCAAACCAATCCCTACAGCATGATGCAAGAAGCGGCGCAGAAGACTTTCAGCCGTTTGAAGAACGAACAGCCGAAGATCAAGCAGGACCCGAACTACCTGCGTGCCATCGTGCATCAGGAACTGATGCCGTTCGTGCAGGTGAAATACGCCGGCGCGCTGGTGCTGGGGCGTTACTACAAAGAGGCAACGCCTGCGCAGCGCGAAGCTTACTTCACCGCCTTCCAGGCTTACCTGGAGCAGGCTTACGGCCAGGCGCTGGCGATGTATCACGGCCAGACTTACCAGATCGCGCCTGAACAGCCGCTGGGCAATGCCGACATCGTGGCTATTCGCGTCACCATCATCGACAACGGCGGCCGCCCGCCGGTGCGTCTGGATTTCCAATGGCGCAAGAACAGCAAAACCGGCTACTGGCAGGCGTATGACATGATCGCCGAAGGCGTCAGCATGATCACCACCAAGCAAAATGAGTGGGCGTCTACGCTGCGTACTCAGGGCATCGACGGCCTGACCAAGCAGCTGCAGGCCGCCGCCGCGCAGCCTATCACGCTGGACAAGAAAAACTGATGTCGGCAGCGCTCAGCTTCGAATCAGAGCGGCAGACGCTGATCCTGCGCGGTGAACTGGACCGGGAAACGCTGCAGCCGCTGTGGCGGCAGCGCGCCGCGCTGATGGCGGATAAAACCGCGATCGACGTGGCGCAACTGCAGCGCGTGGACTCCGCCGGGCTGGCGCTGTTGCTGCATCTGCAGGAAGAGCAGCGCCAACGCGGCGTAGCGCTGAAAATTTTCGGCGCTACCGAGCGCCTGAAAACGCTGATCGCGCTCTACAACCTGCAGGCGATAATGCCTGTCGATACCGCCGGTTAGCGGCGTTTTACGCCGCTCTTGCGTGGTAAAACGATACAAAGCCCCTGTTATGCAGGGGCTTTTTCTTTAGTTTAAGAAAACATCGTATTCCACTAAGATACTAGGCTGTTTATGATCCTTTAGCGGCAGAACTGGATACTATGGAAACCAACGAGATTAAAGACGTGCTGATGCAGGCATTGGCACTGGATGAAGTACATGTGACGGGCGACGGTAGCCATTTTCAGGCGATCGTGGTCGGTGAACTGTTCGCCGGCATGAGCCGCGTCAAAAAACAGCAGACGGTTTACGCACCGCTGATGGAATACATTGCGGACAACCGCATTCATGCCTTGTCTATTAAGGCGTACACCCCTGAAGAGTGGCAGCGAGACCGCAAACTCAACGGATTTTAAGGCTGTTTGCCCTGCCGGGCGGGCAGCTTCAGATTAGATAACAGAGAGTAGTCAGATGGATAAATTTCGTGTGCAGGGTCGGACCCGCCTGAGCGGTGAAGTGTCTATTTCCGGGGCCAAAAACGCCGCCCTGCCGATCCTGTTCGCCGCCCTGTTGGCGGAAGAGCCGGTCGAGCTGCAGAATGTCCCCAAGCTGAAGGACATCGACACTACCATTAAACTACTCAACCAGTTGGGTACCAAGATTGAGCGCAACGGTTCGGTCTTCGTGGACGCCAGCGGCGTGAACGAGTTTTGCGCCCCTTACGATCTGGTGAAAACCATGCGCGCTTCCATTTGGGCGTTGGGGCCGCTGGTGGCGCGTTTCGGCCGCGGTCAGGTTTCCCTGCCGGGCGGCTGCGCGATTGGCGCGCGTCCGGTCGATCTGCACATCACCGGCCTGGAGCAGTTGGGTGCCGAGATCAAGCTGGAAGAAGGCTACGTCAAGGCGTCCGTCGAGGGCCGCCTGAAGGGCGCGCACATCGTCATGGACAAGGTGAGCGTGGGCGCGACCGTGACCATCATGAGCGCCGCGACCCTGGCGACCGGCACCACCGTTATCGAAAACGCCGCGCGTGAGCCGGAAATTGTCGATACCGCCAACTTCCTCAACACGCTGGGCGCGAAGATCAGCGGCGCCGGCAGCGACAAGATCACCATCGAGGGCGTCGAGCGTCTGGGCGGCGGCGTGTACCGCGTGCTGCCTGACCGCATCGAGACCGGCACCTTCCTGATCGCCGCCGCGGTTTCCGGCGGCAAAGTGATGTGCCGCAACACCCGTCCGGACACGCTGGATGCGGTGTTGGCCAAGCTGCGCGAAGCCGGTGCCGATATCGAAGTGGGCGAAGACTGGATCAGCCTGGACATGCACGGCAAGCGCCCGAAAGCGGTCACCGTGCGCACCGCGCCGCACCCGGGCTTCCCGACCGACATGCAGGCCCAGTTCAGCCTGCTGAACCTGGTGGCGGAAGGCACCGGCGTTATCACCGAAACCATCTTCGAAAACCGCTTCATGCACGTGCCGGAACTGATCCGCATGGGCGCACACGCGGAGATCGAGAGCAACACCGTGATCTGCCATGGCGTTGAACAGCTGTCCGGCGCTCAGGTGATGGCGACCGATCTGCGCGCTTCCGCCAGCCTGGTGATCGCCGGCTGCATCGCCGACGGCGTGACCGTTGTCGATCGCATCTATCACATCGATCGCGGCTATGAGCGTATTGAAGACAAGCTGCGTGCGCTGGGTGCGAACATCGAGCGCGTGAAAGGCGAGTAAGCCATTAGCGCCGGCGCGGCTGCGTCGGCAGGATGAATAGCAAAGGGCCGGCTATCAATGCCGGCCCTTTTTTAATTGCTGTCTTCCGGGAATTCACCCACCGTCATTTTCAACGTAATGCGTTTGCCGTCGCGCAGCACGATAACCGGTATCTCGGTGCCCGGCCTGATCTCCGCCACCTGGTCCATGGTTTCCAGCACGGATACCGCCGGTTTGTTATCCACGTTGATGATGATGTCGTTGATCTGGAAACCGGCGTTGCTCGCCGGGCCGTTCGGCGTAATTTCGGTCACGATGATGCCCTGCAGGCGATCGATGCCGGAATTGGAGGGGCGCAGCGGAATGATCTCCTTGCCCTGAATGCCGAAATAGCCACGGATCACGCGGCCGTCGCGGATCAGCTTGTCCATGATCTTGGTAGCCAGTTCGATCGGGATCGCAAAGCCTAGGCCTTCCGGCGTTTCGCCGTCGGTGATTTTGTCATAGGTCAGGGTGTTGATACCGATCAGCTCACCCAGCGAGTTGACCAGCGCGCCGCCGGAGTTGCCGCGGTTGATTGAGGCGTCGGTCTGCAGAAACGTCTGCCGGCCGGTGGTGCTCATACTGATGCGCCCGGTAGCGCTGAGGATGCCCTGAGTCACGGTTTGCCCCAGGTTATAGGGGTTGCCGATCGCCAGCACCACGTCGCCGACGTGGGCAACGCGATTTTTATTGGTCGGGATCACCGGCAGGTTGCCGGGATCGATCTTCAGCACCGCCAGGTCGGTCAGGCCGTCGGAGCCGACCAGCAGCGCTTCATAGCGGCGGCCATCCTGCAACACCACGGTGATCTGCTGAGCGTCTTTGATCACGTGGCGGTTGGTGATGATGTAGCCGCGTTCGTTCATGATCACGCCGGAACCGAGCGACAGCACGTTGGCGGCGCCGTTCAGGTTGCGGTTGTAGATGTTCACCACGGCAGGGGCGGCGCGGCGCACCGCCTTGTTGTAGCTCACCGGCGTTTCGTCGCTGGTATTCTCGGTTTTCTCTGCAAACAGGCCGTTGGAAGAGCGCAGCATGGGCAGGGCGGCCAACAGAAGGCCGGCAACGATGAGACCGATAACGACAGAACGCAAGAGCTTAGCAAACATGGAGTTTTCGTGGTGTGGTGAACGATGTTCGGAGGATAGCATGAGTTAACCGGGCGCAGTATGTCACCGAGCCCGGTTTTTGCACAAATTAACGCAGCAGCAGATAAATGGTTTCGTTACCGCGCACGATATTGAGCGCCATCACCGGTGGCTTGGCTTCCAGCACCTTGCGCAGCGCGGTGATACTGTCCACGCGCTGGCGGTTGACGCCGATGATCACGTCGCCTTTTTGCAGGCCGATTTGCGCCGCCGTCGAGCCTTTATCCACGTTCTCCACCTTCACGCCCTTGTCGCCGCTCGGCAGCGCGCCGTTGCTGAGGGATACCCCCTGCAGCGCCGGCGACAGCGTTTCGGCATTGGTCGAGGCGCTCTCGCTGTTGTCCAGCGTGACCGAGACTTCCTGCGGTTTACCGTCGCGCAGCAGGCCTACCTTGAGGGTTTTGCCCGGCGCGGTGGTGCCGACCTTGGCGCGCAGTTCGGCAAAGCTGTTCACCGGTTTGCCGTCGACGGAAACCAGAATATCCCCGGCTTTGATGCCGGCCTTGGCGGCGGCGGATTTCGGCAACACTTCGCTGACGAAGGCGCCGCGCTGCGCGTCGGTGTTGAAGGCTTTGGCCATGTCCGGGGTCATTTCACTGCCCTTGATGCCAAGCAGGCCGCGTTTCACTTCGCCGAATTCGATCAGCTGCTGGCTCAGGTTCTGCGCCATATTGCTCGGAATGGCGAAGCCGATGCCGACGTTGCCGCCGCTCGGCGCCAGAATGGCGGTATTGATGCCGATCAGTTCGCCGTTCAGGTTAACCAGCGCGCCACCGGAGTTGCCGCGGTTGATGGAGGCGTCGGTCTGAATGAAGTTTTCCAGCCCTTCCAGATTCAGGCCGGTGCGGCCCAGCGCCGAGATGATGCCGGAGGTGGCGGTTTGGCCCAGGCCGAACGGGTTGCCGACCGCCACGGCGAAGTCGCCGACGCGCAGTTGGTCGGAATCGGCCATCTTGATGGCGGTCAGGTTTTTGGTATCGCTGAGCTGCAGCAGGGCGATGTCGGACTGTTCATCGCGCCCGACCAGCTTGGCGTCCAGCTCACGGCCGTCGTTCAACTGTACGCGGATTTTATCGGCGTTGTTGATGACGTGGTTGTTGGTCAGCACGTAGCCCTTGGCGGCGTCGATGATCACGCCGGAGCCCAACCCCTCAAACGGGCGGGAACTCTGCTGTTGACCGGGGAAGTTGGGGCCGAAGAAGCGTCTGAACTCTTCCGGCAACTGTTGACGCTGCACCTGGGTGCCAGCGACATGCACGCTCACGACGGCGGGCAAGACTTTTTCCAGCATCGGCGCCAGGCTCGGCAGCGGCTGCCCCTGCACGGCGACGGGCAGGGCCGCGTTGGCCGCCGGTGCGGCGCTGAGCGCCAGACCGAGGCTCATTGCCAATGCACTAAGAATTAACGACTTTTTCTTCATTGATGATAACTCTCTCAATACCTGCCGATGAAAATTTGATGATAAGGCAATCGCCTTGTCATAGTGAAGGGTAAGACCGTGAATTTGCGTGCAAAGTTCAGTAAAGGTAATGCGAAGGAAGGTCAATATGGCACAAACGGGATTAAACCCGCGGGAGGCCCCGCGGGCGAAGAAGGAATATCAGTCGCGGCGTGCGCTTTGACCGCGCAGCAGGCCGGAGGCTCCTTCAGAGTAGTCGCGCGGCATTTCCACCGGCGCCTGATCGTTGTCCGCTTCCGCTTCGGTCAGGCGATAGCGGAACGGGTTCTCCTGCATCGGCAGATCCGGCAGCAGGTTGTTGGAGCTTTTCGCCATGTGCTGATACAGCTGGCGATAATCGCGCGCCATGTTGTCCAGCAGCTCGGCGCTGCGGGCAAAGTGGCCGACCAGCTCCTGACGGTACTCTTCCAGCTCGGTTTTGCTCTTGTCCAGCTCGTTCTGCAGGACTTGTTGTTGACGTAATTTACGGTTGCCAAAACGCATCGCCACCGCACCAATCACGATACCGACGACCAAACCAATCAGCGCATACTCCCAGGTCATGATGACTCCTATTTTGACTTCGTTGTTCCGCAGGGATTTTTCACTTAATAATATCCACTATAACCGTTAACCTTGTCCGAGTGGAATCCTGATGCGCTTCCACCTAATTTTTACAGGGTTTTCAGCGGCGCCCGCAGCGGGCATTTGTGGCGATAACGGTGCGAATCGGCATCAACTTGCCGCCAACGTTGGCTAAATAATTTCTAAGCGTTCTTAGGGAACATCGAACAGATGCAGGCACTATCACCGTTATCTCGCTACCAGCAGGCGCTGGAGGCGGGGGAGTATCAGGCCGATGAGGTTCAACGCCGGGCCGTCACTCAACTGGATCGCATTTATCAGGCTCTGTTGCAAAAGCCGGCGGCGAGCGCGCCGGCCGGCGGGCTGCGCGGCAAGCTCAGCCGTTTGCTGGGCAAGGGCGGCGACACGGCGCCGCAGCGCCCGGTGCAGGGGTTGTATATGTGGGGCGGCGTCGGGCGCGGCAAAACCTGGTTGATGGATATGTTCTTCCACAGTCTGCCGGGCGATCGCAAAATGCGCCTGCACTTCCACCGCTTCATGCTGCGGGTGCATGAAGAGCTGACCGAGTTACAGGGGCGGGAAAACCCGCTGGACATCGTCGCCGACGGCTTCAAGGCCGAGACCGACGTATTGTGCTTCGACGAGTTCTTCGTCTCCGACATCACCGACGCCATGCTGCTGGCCACGCTGCTGCAGGCGCTGTTCGCCCGGGGCATCACGCTGGTGGCCACGTCGAACATCCCGCCGGACGATCTGTACCGCAACGGCCTGCAGCGGGCGCGTTTCCTGCCGGCCATCGATCTGATCAACGAGTACTGCGACGTAATGAACGTCGACGCCGGCATCGACTATCGTCTGCGCACCCTGACCCAGGCGCACCTCTACCTGACACCGCTGAACGACCAGACGCGCGAGGCGCTGGATCGGATGTTCGTCAAGCTGGCGGGCAAGGCGGGGGAGGACGCGCCGGTGCTGCAGATCAACCATCGGCCGCTGCAGGCGATCCGTTCGGTGGACGGCGTGCTGGCGGTGGATTTCCACACGCTGTGCGAAGAGGCGCGCAGCCAGCTGGACTACATCGCGCTGTCGCGGCTGTATCACAGTGTGATCCTGTATAATGTGCGGGTGATGGGGCCGCTGAAAGAGAATACCGCGCGCCGTTTCCTGGCGTTGGTGGATGAATTCTACGAGCGTCACATCAAGCTGGTGATCGGCGCCGAAGCGTCGATGTTCGAGATCTATCAGGGGGTGCAGCTGAAATTTGAATTCCAGCGCTGCCTGTCGCGCCTGCAGGAAATGCAGAGCGAAGAGTACCTCAAGCTGCCGCATCTGCCCTGAGCCCGCCGGGCCTATCGCCGGTTGTCCGCCGCCGGCGATAAATTTATTTTCCATTCAAAAACCGTTCGATCTTTGTGAGCGACTTCTCTATAATCTTGCGACCCCACGTTACAACAAAGTTTTTTTTCCCAAAAACTTTATAGTGCCGGCAATGGCTATTCGAAGGGGTAGGTTTGCTGGACTTGTATGGTCGTGTGAGCCTCAACTGTTTTCGAGCGTTTGGGTGTTCACCAACGTGTAACTAATTATTGGGTAAGCTTTCTAATGAAAACTTTTACAGCTAAACCAGAAACCGTAAAACGCGACTGGTACGTTGTTGATGCAGATGGTAAAACTTTAGGCCGTCTCGCTACTGAACTGGCTCGTCGCCTGCGCGGCAAGCATAAAGCGGAATACACCCCGCACGTGGATACCGGTGATTACATCATCGTTCTGAACGCTGACAAAGTTGCTGTAACCGGCAACAAGCGTACAGACAAAGTGTACTACCACCACACCGGCCACATCGGTGGTATCAAGCAAGCGACCTTTGAAGAGATGATTGCCCGCCGTCCTGAGCGCGTGATTGAAATCGCGGTTAAAGGCATGCTGCCAAAGGGCCCGCTGGGTCGTGCTATGTTCCGTAAACTGAAAGTTTACGCGGGCACCGAGCACAATCACGCGGCACAGCAACCGCAAGTTCTGGACATTTAATCGGGATTAATGGCAATGGCTGAAAATCAATACTACGGCACTGGTCGCCGCAAAAGCTCCGCCGCTCGCGTCTTCATCAAGCCGGGCAACGGTAACATCGTTATCAACCAGCGCAGCCTGGAACAGTACTTCGGTCGCGAAACTGCCCGCATGGTAGTTCGTCAGCCGCTGGAACTGGTCGACATGGTTGGCAAACTGGACCTGTACATCACCGTTAAAGGTGGTGGTATCTCCGGTCAAGCTGGCGCTATCCGTCACGGTATCACCCGTGCACTGATGGAATACGATGAGACTCTGCGTTCTGAACTGCGTAAAGCTGGCTTCGTCACCCGTGACGCTCGTCAGGTTGAACGTAAGAAAGTCGGTCTGCGTAAAGCACGTCGTCGTCCGCAGTTCTCCAAGCGTTAATTTTCGCTGCTTCGGCAGTGCGATTTACGCAAAAAACCCGGTGCTTCACCGGGTTTTTTTACGCCTGAAATCCGCCGTCCCCGACTAAAATCTGTGGCATATCAGACAATTCAACATGAATTCGCCGCACCGCCCCCACAAAACAAGCAGAATCTGGTAAACTATCATCCACTTTTGCGCCTGTTCGCCGTGCAGTTGACCTCCTGGGCCGGTTTTTTATGGGCTCGGGTCGCGCTGCGTGCTGCCGGCCTGCGGCAAGATTATTCAGGATAGCAGCCTGTCAGTTGGCTATTCGCAGTATTTTCTAGATAACTTGGAGGTTTTCATGGCTGTCGCTGCCAACAAACGTTCGGTAATGACGCTGTTCTCTGGCCCGACCGACATTTTTAGCCATCAAGTACGTATCGTACTGGCGGAGAAAGGTGTCAGCGTCGAGATCGAGCAGGTCGAAATGGATAACCTGCCGCAAGATCTGATTGACCTCAACCCTTACCAGACGGTGCCTACGCTGGTCGATCGCGAACTGACCCTGTATGAATCCCGCATCATCATGGAATATCTGGATGAGCGTTTCCCGCACCCGCCGCTGATGCCGGTTTACCCGGTTGCCCGTGGTGAGAGCCGTCTGATGATGCTGCGCATCGAGAAGAACTGGTACTCGCTGATGGACAAGATCGAGAAGAGCAGCGGCCAGGAAGCGGAATCCGCCCGTCGCCAACTGCGCGAAGAGTTGCTGGCGATCGCGCCTATCTTCGGTCAGGCGCCGTATTTCATGAGCGAAGAGTTCAGCCTGGTGGATTGCTACCTGGCGCCGTTGTTGTGGCGTCTGCCGCAGCTGGGCATCGAATTGAGCGGTGCCGGTTCCAAAGAGCTGAAAGGCTACATGACCCGCGTCTTCGAACGCGACGCCTTCCTGGCTTCCCTGACCGAAGCCGAGCGTGAAATGCGCCTGCAGACCCGGGGCTAAGCGCGATGGACATGTCTCAGATGACGCCGCGTCGCCCGTATCTGCTGCGGGCGTTCTACGACTGGCTGCTGGATAACCAACTGACGCCGCACCTGGTGGTCGACGTGACTCGCCCGGACGTGCAGGTGCCGATGGAGTTCGCGCGTGACGGCCAGATCGTGCTGAATATCGCGCCGCGCGCGGTAGGCAACCTGGCGTTGGGTAACGAAGACGTGCAGTTCAACGCGCGCTTCGGCGGCGTGCCGCGTCAGGTTTCGGTGCCGATGGCCGCCGTGCTGGCGATCTATGCGCGTGAAAACGGCGCCGGCACGATGTTCGAACCGGAAGCCGCCTACGACGAGAGCGAAGGCGTGTTCGAAGGTCTGGACAATGAGACGATCCCTTCGGAAACCCTGATGTCAGTGATCGACGGCGATCGCCCGGATACCGCGGAAGACAACGGTCCGGATGACGAACCGCCGCAGCCGCCGCGCGGTGGCCGCCCGGCGCTGCGCGTGGTGAAATAACCCCGTGAGAACAAAAGAAAAAGCACCCCATGGGGGTGCTTTTTTTTTGCCCGGCAGAAGCGGGTCAGCCTTTCAACGCGGCAATGCAGGCGTCGCGCGGCGCGCTGAGATCGCCTACGCGTACGGTAGATAGGGCGTGGGTTGCGCGCTCACGGAAATTGGTGATGGCGGTATCGCCTTGCACTTCCGGCGGGGCGGTACAAATGTCATTGAGCGGCAGATCGTTGCCTTTGTTGAGCGCCTGCAACACCGCCGCCGGATTGTAGATCAGGGCTGCGGCGAGGGCCGATTTGATGCCGGCGGTAAAGCCGGCATTGCCGCCGCCGGCCAACTTGGGCGCCAGGGCAATCCAGCTGTCGTCCCCCAGCCGGATGCTGTTTTCCACGGCGCCGAACTGCCCGGCCTTGCCCAACTGCGCCACGACCGGCCGTGCGCCGCGCGCTTCGATATTGTAACCAACCTCCTGCGAATCCAGCGCCATGGCTGAAGCGCTGAAACTGACGGCCAGCAGCGCGCCGGCCAACAGGGAAATGGAGCATTTCATGTTCGCTATCCTTATCTCGGTGTCAGGCGCAGCCGCGCCCCGCAATGGTGCTAACTCAATACTATAGCGCGTTGAGGCGGTGAGGAGCGGGGAGGTTGTTACAAAGCGTGGCCGATTAAAACAAAGGCCCGGCAATGTGCCGGGCCTTTGGCGGTACGGAAGGTTTACACTTCCAGGTAGTTCATGATGCCGTCTGCCGCTTTGCGGCCTTCGGCGATCGCCGTCACTACTAGGTCAGATCCGCGCACTGCGTCGCCACCGGCGAAGATTTTCGGGTTGCTGGTCTGGAATGCGTTGTCGCTGCCTTCCGGCGCCAGGATGCGGCCCTGTTTATCCAGCTGCACGTCGTGCGCCGCCAGCCAGTCCATGCGGTGTGGGCGGAAACCGAACGCCATCACCACCGCGTCCGCGTCGATCACGTGTTCGGAACCCGGCACCTGCTCCGCCGTCTGACGGCCGTTGGCATCCGGCGCGCCCAGCTGAGTGCGCACCATTTTCACTCCGGCCACGCGGCCGGCGCTGTTCAGTTCGATGCTCAGCGGCTGCAGGTTGAACTGGAAGTCCACCCCTTCTTCCCGGGCGTTCTTCACTTCGCGCTTGGAGCCCGGCATGTTGGCTTCGTCGCGGCGGTAGGCGCAGATGACCTGCGTTGCGCCCTGACGCACCGAGGTACGCACGCAGTCCATGGCGGTATCGCCGCCGCCCAGCACCACCACCCGTTTGCCTTCCATGCTGACGTAAGGCTCGTGCTGCTCGGTTTCATACCCCATCAGCTGCTTGGTGTTGGCGATCAGGAACGGCAGCGCGTCGTACACGCCCTGCGCCTCCTCATTCTCCAGGCCGCCGCGCATCGACTGATAGGTGCCGACGCCGAGGAACACCGCATCGTACTCGCTCAGCAAGGTCTCCATGCTGACGTCTTTACCCACTTCGGTGTTCAACTGGAACTCGATGCCCATCTCGCTGAAGATGCCGCGGCGTTTGACCATCACTTCCTTTTCCAGCTTGAAAGCCGGGATGCCGAAGGTCAGCAGGCCGCCGATCTCCGGATGACGATCGTATACGACCGCCTTGACGCCATTGCGGGTCAGCACGTCGGCGCAGGCCAGCCCGGCGGGGCCGGCACCGACGATCGCCACGCGCTTGCCGGTCGGCTGCACGTGCGACATGTCCGGCTTCCAGCCCATTTCGATGGCCTTATCGCTGATGTAGCGCTCGATATTGCCGATGGTGACCGCACCGAACTCGTCGTTCAGGGTGCAGGAGCCTTCGCACAGGCGATCCTGCGGGCATACGCGGCCGCACACTTCCGGCAGGCTGTTGGTCTGATGCGCCAGGTCCGCCGCTTCCATGATGCGGCCTTCGTTGGCCAGTTTCAGCCAGTTCGGGATGTAGTTGTGCACCGGGCACTTCCACTCGCAGTACGGGTTGCCGCAGGACAGACAGCGGTCCGCCTGGGCCTTGGCCTGGGTTTCCGAAAACGGTTCGTAGATCTCGACGAACTCGATTTTGCGGATCTTCAGCGGTTTCTTTGGCGGATCAACACGCTGCAGGTCGATAAATTGATAAACGTTCTGGCTCATTAATGACCTACCTCTTACTGCGCCTGCACCCGCAGCTCGGCTGCGGAACGGCTACGGTGACCCAACAGCGCTTTGACATCGCTGGACTTCGGTTTGACCAGGGCGAACTTCGGCGCCCACTCCGGCCAGTTGGCCAGGATCTCTTCCGCGCGGGAAGAGCCGGTCGCCTGCACGTGTTCGGTGATCAGGCCGCGCAGGTGCTCCTCATGGATCGCCAGCTGATCGACATCCAGCACTTCCACCAGCTCCGGGTTTACGCGCTTGCGGAACTCGCCGTCTTCGTCCAGCACGTAGGCGAAGCCGCCGGTCATGCCGGCACCGAAGTTGATGCCGGTTTTACCCAGCACGCAGACGATGCCGCCGGTCATGTATTCGCAGCCGTTGTCGCCGATGCCTTCCACCACGGTGATGGCGCCGGAGTTGCGCACCGCGAAGCGTTCGCCTGCGCGGCCGGCGGCGAACAGCTTGCCGCCGGTGGCGCCGTACAGGCAGGTGTTGCCGACGATGCTGGCTTCATGGCTGCGGAAGGCGGAGCCGATCGGCGGACGCACCGCGATGCTGCCGCCGGCCATGCCTTTGCCGACATAGTCGTTGGCGTCGCCGGTCAGGGTCAGCTCGACGCCGCCGGCGTTCCAGACGCCGAAGCTCTGCCCGGCGGTGCCGGAGAAGTGCGCCTTGATCGGATCGCCTGCCATCCCCTGATCGCCATGTACGTTGGCGATCGCGCCGGACAGCATGGCGCCCACGGAGCGGTCGGTGTTGCGAATGTCGAAGTAGAAGGTTTTACCCTGCTTCGCTTCGATGTACGGCTGCGCCTGCGCCAGCAACTCTTTGTTCAGCAGACCCTTGTCGAACGCCGGGTTGCTGCTTTCGGTACAGTACACCGCTTTGCCCGGATGCGGCGTGGCGGTTGTCAGCAACGGCGACAGATCCAGCTTGTTCTGCTTGGCGGAAATGCCGTCCAGCTCGGTCAGGAATTCGGTGCGGCCGATCAGATCCACCAGTTGGCTCACGCCCAGCTGGGCCATGATCTCGCGGGTCTCACGCGCGATAAACTGGAAGTAATTCGTCACGCGTTCCGGCAGGCCGTGGTAGTGATCGCGGCGCAGCTTGTCGTCCTGAGTCGCAACGCCGGTCGCGCAGTTGTTGAGGTGGCAGATGCGCAGGTATTTGCAGCCCAGCGCCACCATCGGCCCGGTGCCGAAGCCGAAGCTTTCCGCGCCCAGGATCGCCGCTTTGACGATGTCCACGCCGGTTTTCAGGCCGCCGTCCACCTGCAGGCGGATCTTGTGGCGCAGGCCGTTGGCCACCAGCGCCTGCTGGGTTTCCACCAGGCCCAGTTCCCATGGGCAGCCGGCATATTTCACCGAGGACAGCGGGCTGGCGCCGGTGCCGCCGTCGTAACCGGCGATGGTGATCAGATCGGCATAGGCTTTCGCCACGCCGGTGGCGATGGTGCCAACGCCCGGCTCGGACACCAGTTTCACCGAGATCACCGCCTTCGGGTTGACCTGCTTCAGATCGAAGATCAGCTGCGCCAGATCTTCGATCGAGTAGATGTCGTGGTGCGGCGGCGGGGAGATCAACGTCACGCCCGGCACCGAGTAACGCAGTCTGGCGATATACGGGGTGACTTTGTCGCCCGGCAGCTGGCCGCCTTCGCCCGGCTTGGCGCCTTGGGCCACCTTAATCTGGATCACGTCGGCGTTCACCAGGTACGCTGGCGTGACGCCGAAGCGGCCGGAGGCCACCTGTTTGATGCGCGACACCTTGTTGGTGCGGTAGCGCGCCGGATCTTCGCCGCCTTCGCCGGAGTTGGAGAAACCGCCGAGGCCGTTCATGGCGATCGCCAGCGACTCGTGCGCTTCCGGGCTCAACGCGCCGATCGACATCGCCGCGGTGTCGAAGCGTTTGAACAGCGACTCCGCCGGCTCGACCTGATCGACCGGGATCGGTTCACCTTTCGGCGTAATGGCCAGCAGATCGCGCAGCATGGCGACCGGCCGCTCGTTCACCAGCTTGGCGTAGGCCTGGTAGTCGCTGTACTCGCCGCTGTGCACCGCTTTTTGCAGCGAGTTCACCACGTCCGGGTTGTAGGCGTGGTATTCGCCGCCGTGCACGAACTTCAGCAGGCCGCCTTGCTCCAGCGGTTTGCGTTTCAGCCAGGCGCGCTTGGAGAGGTTCTGCAGATCCTGCTGGAAGTCGCTGAAGCTGGCGCCGCCGATGCGGCTGACCACGCCCTGGAAGCACAGGTCCGCCAGATCGCGGTGCAGGCCGACCGCTTCGAACAGCTTGGAACAGCGGTAAGAGGCGATGGTCGAAATGCCCATCTTGGACATGATCTTGTACAGGCCTTTGTTGATGCCGTTGCGGTAGTTCAGCATCACGTCGCGGTATTTCTTGTCGATCGCCTGGCTGTCCACCAGCTTGGCCAGGGTTTCATAGGCCAGATACGGGTAGATGGCGGTCGCGCCGAAGCCGAGCAGCACGGCGAAGTGGTGCGGATCGCGGGCGCTGGCGGTTTCAACGATCAGGTTGGCGTCGCAGCGCAGGCTTTTCTCCACCAGCCGGGTTTGCACGGCGCCAACGGCCATCGGGGCCGGTACCGGCAGGCGGCCGGGCGCGATGGCGCGGTCGGACAGCACCAACAGCACCGCGCCTTCGCGCACCTTGCGTTCCGCTTCGTCGCACAGGGCGCGAATGGTCTGCTCCAGATCCTGCTGTTGCGGGTCGAAGGTCAGATCGAGCGTCTCGGCGCGATAATATTCGCCTTCCAGCGTGGTGAGCTGTTTGAAATCGGAGTACAGCAGGATCGGCGATTTGAAGCTCAGGCGGTGCGCCTGGCCTTCGGCTTCGCAGAACACGTTCATTTCACGGCCGATGCTGGTGGCCAGCGACATGACGTGCGCTTCGCGCAGCGGATCGATCGGCGGGTTGGTGACCTGCGCGAACTGCTGGCGGAAGTAGTCGTAAACGATGCGCGGCCGGCTGGAAAGCACGGCGAACGGGGTATCGTCGCCCATCGAGCCGGTGGCTTCCTGGCCAATTTCGCCCAGCACGCGGATCACCTGATCCAGCTCTTCACTGCTGTAGCCGAACTGTTTCTGGTAGGTTTCGAGCTGCGCGTCGTCGAGCTCGCGGCTGCCGACCTGATCGTCCGGCAGATCTTCGAACGGCACCAGACGTTTGACGTTTTTCTCCATCCACTCTTTATACGGATGGCGGCTTTTCAGATCGTTGTCGGTTTCCGCCGAGTGCAGGATGCGGCCGCTGCGGGTGTCGATCACCATCAGCTCGCCGGGGCCGACGCGGCCTTTTTCCACCACTTCATCCGGCTGGTAATCCCAGATGCCGACTTCGGAGGCGCAGGTGATCAGCTTGTCTTTGGTGATCACATAGCGCGCCGGCCGCAGGCCGTTGCGATCGAGGTTACAGGCGGCGTAGCGGCCGTCGGACATCACGATGCCGGCCGGGCCGTCCCACGGCTCCATGTGCATCGAGTTGAAGTCGAAGAAGGCGCGCAGATCGCCGTCCATGTCCGGGTTGTTCTGCCAGGCCGGCGGCACCAGCAGGCGCATGGCGCGGATGAGATCCATCCCGCCCGCCAGCAGCAGCTCCAGCATGTTGTCCAGCGAGCTGGAGTCGGAGCCGGTTTCGTTGACGAACGGTGCGGCGGCCTGCAGATCCGGGATCAGCGGCGTTTGGAATTTATAGGTACGGGCGCGCGCCCACTGGCGGTTGCCGGTGATGGTGTTGATTTCGCCGTTGTGCGCCAGGTAGCGGAACGGCTGAGCCAGCGGCCAGCGCGGCACGGTGTTGGTGGAAAAGCGCTGGTGGAACAGGCAAATGGCCGATTCCAGGCGCAGGTCCGCCAGATCGAGATAGAAGCGCGGCAGATCCGCAGGCATGCACAGGCCTTTATAGATCGTCACCAGGTTGGAGAAGCTGCAGACGTAGAAACTGTCATCCTGCACCCGTTTCTCGATGCGGCGGCGCGCCACGAACAGGCGGCGCTCCATATCGCGCGGGCGCCAGCCGGCCGGGGCGTTAACGAAGATTTGCTCGATGCGCGGCAGGGAGGAGAGGGCGATTTCACCCAGCACGTCCGGGTTGGTCGGCACTTCACGCCAGCCGACGATCGATAACGTTTCGTTTTGCAGCTCTTCTTCCACGATGCGGCGGCTGAGGCGCGCTTCCTCTTCATTCTGGCTGAGGAACATCATGCCGACGGCGTAGTTTTTGGCCAAACGCCAGCCGCGCTCTTCCGCCACCATGCGGAAGAAGCGATCGGGTTTTTGCAGCAACAGACCGCAGCCGTCGCCGGTCTTGCCGTCGGCGAGGATCGCGCCGCGGTGCTGCATGCGGGCCAGCGCGTGAATGGCGGTGCGCACCACCTTGTGGCTAGGTTCGCCTTCTATGTGGGCGATCAGGCCGAAACCACAGTTGTCCCTCTCTTGGGATTTATCGTACAACATATCGTGAACCTCCCCAGGCTCTGCGTGACTCTCACAACCTACTGCGAGGGGGCTTCCCAATTTCAGGCAGAAGTCCAATCAGCAAGTTAACCCCGCCAATCTGCTTTTCCGCCCTCCATCAATGGCCTCTCGTGACGGTCTCACAAGTGGTATAGGACTTGTTTTAAGAGGGAGTCTTCAATTACTGCATAAATATGACGAGACGTTTGCCCGTCCAGAAAGCTTCCAGCGGACTTCCAACTTAGCGAGAAAGAATTCGCAGGTCAAATGTGGGCTTAAGATAGATTCTTATCGAATTGATGATGTTTATTTATTTGAAAAATAAGTGTTTTAATGCATTTTTGCACTATCATGGGGCAACGCCGATCCACTCAGAAGTGTGAGCTGTCTCACTATAGTGCAACCCCTTAATCTCTGCACCATGCTAGTGCGAGGGGTAATGCCAGAGTTTTATTCTATAAGATATTGCTTTTCTGATGTTTATGACTATTTTTCACCGTGTTGTCATATTGCCGTTAACGGTTGCGTGACGATTAGAATAATTCATCAGAATTATAGTGAATTGATTTGCATTTATGATGAATAGTTATGCCTGGTGGCGCCTTGCGGGGAAAGCGTTGATCTCTGTCATCGCGGGAAAAGCCGTTTCTTATTAGCATCGCGGCTTTGAACACAGAGAACCACCAAGATTATGCAGTTGCCGCAATTAGTCAATATGTTTGGCGCGGATCTCCAGCGCCGCTATGGCGAAAAGATCCATAAACTCACGCTGCACGGCGGATTCGGCTGCCCTAACCGCGACGGCACGTTGGGGCGCGGCGGCTGTACGTTCTGCAACGTCGCCTCGTTCGCCGATGAGGCGATGCAGCGGCAGAGCATCGCCGAACAGCTGGCGCAGCAGGCCGCGCGGGTCGATCGGGCGCGGCGCTATCTGGCCTATTTCCAGGCCTATACCAGCACCTATGCGGAGGTTGAACGGCTGGAGGCGATGTATCGGCAGGCGTTGGCGCAGAGCGCCATGGTCGGCCTGTGCGTCGGCACCCGGCCGGACTGCGTGCCGGCCGCCGCGCTGGATCTGCTGACGGGCTACCGCGAGCAAGGCTATGAGGTGTGGCTGGAGCTGGGGCTGCAGACGGCGCACGATAAAACACTGAAGCGCATCAACCGCGGCCATGATTTTCGCTGTTATCAGCAGACTGCGCGGCTGGCCCGGCAGCGCGGGCTGAAGGTGTGCTGCCATCTGATCGTCGGGCTGCCGGGAGAAACCCAGCGCGATCATCTGCTCACGCTGCAGCAGGTGACGGAGACCGGCGTCGACGGCATCAAGCTGCACCCGCTGCACGTCGTCACCGGCAGCACCCTGGCGCGGGCGTGGCAGGCCGGTCGGTTGCCCGAACTGGCGCTGGAAGATTACACCGTCAGCGCCGGGGAGATGATCCGCCATACGCCGGGGGAGGTGGTGTACCACCGCCTTTCCGCCAGCGCCCGCCGGCCGACGCTGCTGGCGCCGCTGTGGTGCGAAAACCGCTGGAGCGGCATGCAGGCGGTCGGCGCTTATCTGCAACGGCACGGCGGGCAGGGCAGCGCGCTGGATGAAAAGCGGCGCTACCGCCCTGGCATGCCGCTCTGAAGTGCAATCTTTGCCACACTTCGGCGTTTGCCGCCTTATCTCACCGCTGTTTTACGGTATGATTCAAAAGATTGTGTCTGATGGGAGCCGCTATGAAGCAAATCCGGGTGTTGGCCCAGTACTACGTTGATTTAATGGTGAAACTGGGGTTGGTGCGCTTCTCGCTGCTGCTGGCCTCGGCGCTGGTGGTGCTGGCGATGGTGGTGCAGATGGCGGTGACCATGCTGCTGCGCGGCGAAGTGGAAAGCATCGACGTGGTGCGTTCGATCTTCTTTGGCCTGTTGATCACCCCGTGGGCGGTCTATTTTCTCTCGGTGGTGGTGGAACAGTTGGAAGAGTCGCGCCAACGGCTGGCGCGGCTGGTGGACAAGCTGGAAGAGATGCGCCACCGCGATCTGGAGCTTAATCAGCAGCTCAAAGACAATATCAGCCAGCTGAATCAGGAGATCGCCGACCGTATCAAGGCGGAAGAAGAGCGCCTGCAGGTGATGGAAAAGCTGACGGAAGAGATGGAACAGCGCGAGCAGGCGCAGATTGAGCTGGGCCAGCAATCGGCGCTGTTGCGTTCCTTCCTCGATGCCTCGCCGGATCTGGTCTACTACCGCAACGAAGACAAAGAGTTTTCCGGCTGCAACCGCGCGATGGAGCTGCTGACCGGCAAGAGCGAGAAGCAATTGATCGGCCTGACGCCGTTCGACGTCTACGGCCAGGAGATCGCCGAAAAGGTGATCGAAACCGACGAGAAGGTGTTCCGCCACAACGTCTCGCTGACCTACGAACAGTGGTTGGTGTATCCCGATGGCCGCAAGGCCTGTTTCGAGCTGCGCAAGGTGCCGTTTTACGACCGGGTGGGCAAACGCCACGGGCTGATGGGCTTTGGCCGCGATATTACCGAGCGTAAGCGCTATCAGGACGCGCTGGAGAACGCCAGCAGGGAGAAGACCACCTTTATCTCCACCATCAGCCACGAGCTGCGTACGCCGCTTAACGGCATCGTCGGCCTGAGCCGCATTCTGCTCGATACCGAGCTGAACGACGAGCAGCTGAAATACCTGAAGACCATCCACGTCAGCGCCATCACCCTCGGCAATATCTTCAACGACATTATCGAAATGGACAAGCTCGAGCGGCGCAAGGTGCAGCTCGACAACCAGCCGGTGGACTTCACCGGTTTCCTGGCGGATTTGGAGAACCTCTCGGGCCTGCTGGCGCAGCCGAAAGGGCTGCAGTTCGTCATGGAGCCGCAGACGCCGCTGCCGCAGCAGATCGTGACCGACGGCACCCGCCTGCGGCAGATCCTGTGGAATCTGATCGGCAACGCGGTGAAATTTACCCAGCAGGGGCAAATTGTGGTGCGCGTGCGGCGCGAGGCGCAGGAGAAGCTGGTGTTCGAGGTGGAAGACTCGGGCATGGGCATCCCGCAGGACGAGCAGGACAAGATCTTCGCCATGTATTACCAGGTGAAAGATCAGCGCGGCGGCCGCCCGGCCACCGGCACCGGCATCGGGCTGGCGGTCTCCAAGCGGCTGGCGCAGAGCATGGGCGGCGACATTACCGTGCGCAGCGAACAAGGGCACGGTTCTTGCTTTACCTTAACCATCAAGGCGCCGGCGGTGCAGGAAGCCGTCAGCGCGGCGCCGGAAGAAGAGGCGCTGCCGTTGCCGGCGCTGCACATCCTGCTGGTGGAGGATATCGAACTGAACGTGATCGTGGCGCGCTCGGTGCTGGAGAAGCTGGGCAACAGCGTCGACGTGGCGATGAACGGCCACGATGCGCTGGCGATGTTCGATCCGGACGAGTTCGATCTGGTGCTGCTGGACATCCAACTGCCGGACATGACCGGGCTGGACATCGCCCGGGCGCTGCGCGAGCGCTATGCCGGGCAGGCGCTGCCGCCATTGGTGGCCCTGACCGCTAACGTGCTGAAAGACAAAAAAGAGTATCTCGAGGCGGGCATGGACGATGTGCTGAGCAAGCCGCTGTCGGTGCCGGCGCTGACCAAGGTCATCAAACACTATTGGGATCATCAACCTTCTCACACTTCAAAGAAAACGGAGCACAAGGCGATGCAGATTAATGAGTCGTTACTCGATACCGCGATGCTGGAACAGTACATGGATCTGGTTGGCCCGCAGTTGATCCACCAAAGTCTGGAGATGTTCGAACAGATGATGCCGGGCTATCTGGCGGTGCTGGACTCCAACATGACGGCGCGCGATCAGAAAGGCATCACTGAGGAAGGGCATAAGATCAAGGGCGCCGCCGGTTCGGTCGGTCTGCGCCATCTGCAGCAGCTGGCGCAGCAGATTCAAACGCCGACGCTGCCGGCCTGGTGGGATAACGTGCAGGATTGGGTGGATGAGCTGAAACAAGAGTGGCGCAACGACGTGCAGGTACTGCGGGCTTGGGTTGAGAACGCTGAAAAAAAATGACCCCGACCTAAGCCGGGGTGCGCGAATATTGCGCCAACACCAGGGAAATTGTGAACCTGCGTATTGGTTTCAGTGTTCTGGTCGAGCAGGTTGTTGCGAATTCCTAAACATCATACAGCCAACAACATAGCAAATGTAAGCGCTCTTGTTAGAAGATTCATTAAAATGTGTGATGTAGATTAGTGTTTGTCAACTCCGAGCACGAACCAGTTGACAGCAGCGACAGGAGTAAGAGTGATGAAAAAGGTGGGTGTAGTCCTCAGCGGCAGCGGCGTTTATGACGGTACGGAGATCCATGAAGCGGTGCTGACGCTGCTGGCGTTGGATCGTGCCGGCGCCCAGGCGGTGTGCTTGGCGCCTGATAAACCACAACGCCATGTTATTAATCACTTATCTGGTGAGGAGATGGCGGAGTCGCGCAATGTTCTGATTGAATCGGCGCGCATTGCCCGCGGTGCGGTGCAGCCGCTGGCGCTGGCGGAGGCCGCGCAGCTGGATGCGCTGATCGTGCCCGGCGGCTTTGGCGCCGCCAAGAACCTCAGCAATTTCGCCGAAGCCGGCGCGGAATGTTGGGTCGATGAAGATTTGGCGCGCCTGACGCGCGAGATGCATAAGGCCAACAAACCAATTGGCCTGATGTGCATCGCGCCGGCGCTGTTGCCGAAACTGCTGGATCAACAAGCGCGGCTGACCATTGGCAACGATCCGGATCTGGGGGAAGTGATTGACGCCATGGGCGGCGAACCGGTGATTTGCCCGGTGGACGACATCGTGGTGGACAGCGAACATAAGATCGTGACCACGCCGGCCTATATGCTGGCGCCGTCTATCGCGCAGGCGGCCCTGGGCATCGATAAGCTGGTGGCGCGGGTGCTGGAACTGGCTGAATGAGAAAATCGCTCGTCGGATGGCGGCGGCTGCGCCCGTGGTATTGGCTGAAGCGAGGCGTCATCGCGATTATCGGCCTGTGGGCGCTGGGCATTGTGCTCTTCGCCTTCCTGCCGGTGCCGTTTTCCGCCGTGATGATGGAACGGCAGGTCAGCGCCTGGCTGAGCGGCGACTTCGGCTATGTCGCCCATTCGGACTGGGTGTCGATGGACGACATCTCGCCGCAAATGGCGCTGGCGGTGATGGCGGCGGAAGATCAGAAGTTTCCAGACCATTGGGGCTTCGACGTGGCGGCCATTGAAAAGGCGCTCAGCCACAACGAGAAGCGCCCGACGCGCATCCGTGGCGCGTCCACGCTGTCGCAGCAAACCGCCAAGAACCTGTTTTTGTGGGATGGCCGCAGCTGGCTGCGCAAAGGATTGGAGGCCGGGCTGACGTCCGGCATCGAATTGGTGTGGACCAAGCGGCGCATTCTGACGGTGTATCTGAACATCGTCGAGTTCGGCGATGGGGTATTCGGCGTGGAAGAGGCTTCACAGCGCTTTTTCCATAAGCCGGCCAAGCGCCTGAGCGCGGCCGAAGCGGCGCTGCTGGCGGCGGTATTGCCGAATCCGCATCGCTTCAGGGCCGATGCGCCGTCCGGCTATGTGGTGCAGCGTCAACAGTGGATCATGCGGCAGATGCGGCAACTGGGCGGGGAAGCGTTTTTACGCGAGAACAAGCTGGATTAAACGGGCGGGAACGGCACGGCGCCGCTCCCGCCAGGCGGATTATTTCACGTAGGTAAAGGCGGTCGTGACGTGCTTCACGCCGCTGACCTGGCTGGCGATCTGCGCCGCCGACTGCCCTTCCTGCTGCGTGACCAGGCCCAGCAAGAACACTTCGCCGTTTTCGGTGGTGACCTTCACGTTGGACGATTTCACCGTATCGCTGGTGAGCAGCTGCGAACGCACCTTGGTGGTGATCCAGGTGTCGGAGGACGCGGTGCTCAGGCTGACCGGCGTGCCCTGACGGATTTCGTTATACACTTCGGTCGTGCCTTCCACGCCCATGGCGATCTGCTTGGCGCGCGCGGTGAGATCGGCGTTAGGCGACTGGCCGGTCAACAGCACCTTGCCCTGATAGGCGGTGGCGACCACCCGGGCCTCTTTCTTCAACTGCTGGTCTTTGCTCAGGGCGCTTTCGACCCTGGCTTCCAGCGTGCCGTCATCCACCTGGGTCCCTACGCTGCGCGGGTCGGTGGCGGTTTTGGTGGCGACGGCCGCACTGCCGACGACGACGCCGGCGATACAGCCTTGCAACAGCAGGGCGCTGGACAGCACTGCAAATGTGGCTTTTAGCTTCATCTCAGTTCCTTAATCGTCCTGGTGGGGGAATAACGTATTGTCTATCAGGTCGCACAGGCAGTTTACGGTCAACATATGCATTTCCTGAATGCGCGAGCTGCGGTGCGACGGGATGCGGATTTCGACATCCTGCTGGCCGAGCAGCCCGGCCAGCTCGCCGCCGTCGTAGCCGGTAAGTGCGACGATGGTCATATCGCGCGTCACGGCCGCCTCGACCGCCTTCACAATATCACGGCTGTTGCCGCGGGTGGAAATCGCCAGCAGCACGTCGCCGGTGTGCCCGAGCGCACGCACCTGCTTGGCGTACACTTCGTCGTGCAGCCGATCGTTGCTGATTGCCGTCAGCACCACGTTGTCGGCGTTGAGAGCGATGGCCGGCAGGCTGGGGCGCTCGGTTTCAAAACGGTTGATCATGCTGGCGGCGAAGTGCTGCGCGTTGGCCGCCGAGGTGCCGTTGCCGCAGCACAGGATTTTGTTGCCGTTGAGTAAGGATTGAACCAGCGTCATCGCAGCGCGGGAAATGGCGTCCGGCAGTGCTTCCGCCGCCGCGATCTGGGTTTGGATGCTTTCGGTGAAACAGACTTTAATTCTATCCAGCACGTTGTATTAATCCACTAAGTCAAAGGGCCGGTCTGCGCCGCAAAACCCCGATTAATCCGTATTGAAGGCGTTGGGTATCCATTCTAACTGGCTACCGGTAATGGCCAAAACATCAAAACGGCAAGATGATGTGTCAAAACTGGCTCCGCGCCCCGCCAGCCAGACGGCGGCGGCGTGCAGCAACCGCTGTTGTTTGCGAAAGGTGACGCTGGCGGCCGCGCCGCCGAAGGCGTCGTTGCGGCGGTAGCGCACTTCGACGAACACCCAGGTGGTGCCGTCGCGCATGATGAGGTCGAGCTCACCGCCGCGCACCGCGACATTGGCGGCGCAGAAGGTGAGCCCGGCGTGTTCCAGGTGACGGCGGGCCAGTAACTCATAGCCCGCCCCTGAGGCGCGTGGGTTCAAGAGACTGGAACGACCGTACCCTGACGGTATTGCAGCCAAGGCAGCTTACGGTTGATCACGCAGTTCGGCGACGCGCTCAGCGTGCCGGTGGTGCCGGAAACCTGGAAGCCCGGCAGCTGGCGCATTTCAGCAAAGTGGTTGGCCAATGTCCAGGCATCCATCCCCATCGCATACAGGCGCACCAGCGAGTAGTCGTTGCGGAAACGCGCGCTGGCCTGCTGCAGCAGCTGAGGGTTTGAGCCGGCAAGCAGCGGGATATCGCTGAACTGCAGGCCTTCCATTTCCAGACGGAAGTCCGGGCCGGCGCCGGCCTGGTAGCTGCGCGAGCTGGCGTACATCGCCGGCTTGCCGCGCGAGCTGGTGGCCATGTCGATCATCGGTTTGATCAGCGTCAGCTGAGACTGCGTGGCGACGATGTACACCGCGTCGACGCTGCCGCCGGTGGCGGCGGGCACGTCGCTCGGCGGCGCAGGAATGGTCAGCCCGGCGATGGTGACGCTCTGCGGCGCCGGGGCGCTCGACATCGGCGTACCGGTCATGCGGATGCCGCCGCTGTTCACCATTTGGCGCAGCTCGCCGGCGGAGCCGATGTCCTGGCGCAGCACGGTTTGCCCGCCTTGCTTCTGCCATTCCTGGTTAAAGGCCCTGGCGACGCGATCGCCGAAGGCGCCGCGCGGCACCAGCAGCAGCGGTTGACGCTTCTGCTGTTCCCAGATGTGGCGGGCGGCGTCGCGGGCTTCATCTTCCGGCGACAGGGCGAAGTAACAGATGTTCAGGTTGTCCTTCGGCGTTTCCGGCTGGTTGAGCGCCAGCACGTTCAGCGTGGTGGTGCTGGCGGACAACTGATCGACGTTCTCTTTCAGCAGTGGGCCGACCACCAGGGTGGCGCCATCCTGCTGCGCCTGGCTCAGCAAGGCGGCCAGCGGTTGGCTGGTGGTATCGTACACTTTGACCTGCGCGTTGGCGGCCTGCAGCGGCGTTATCGGCGCGCTGGACGGCGCAGCGGGTTGCGCGGCGGTGACGGCTGGCTGGCTCTCTTGCGCCGAAGGGCTGACCGCGCCGTTGGCGTTGATGTCACCCGTAGCGGCCTGATCGGCCGGCGCCGTTTGGGCCGGCGTGCTGGCCGGTTGCGCGGCTTGAGGCTGCGGCGCCGGCATGGAACCGCCGTTTTTCGCCGCTTCGAAGCCTTGCTGGATGGCGTCGGCGAACACTTTCGCCTGGCCGTTCAACGGCAGCAGCAGGGCTATTTTCGAGGTGGAGGCCTGGGTGAAGTTCAGCACCTGATTCAGGCGAGCCGGCAGCGTTTTGGCCGCCGGGTTCTTCGGATAACGGTTCTGCCAGTCTTTGATGCCGGCCTTCAGCAGATCGGGATCCTGCTTGTTGTCCTGATAGACGCGCAGCAGATCCAGCCAGCCTTGCAGCACATTCTCGTCGGCGTTGATCACCAGGCTGTTCATCTCCTGCGGCGTCAGCTGCAGCAGCGCCTGCCAGGTTTGATCCAGATTGTCCTGGTGCGCCTTGCCGGTCAGCAGCGGCTCCTGGGCGATATAGGCGCGGATCAATGGCAGCGACGCTTTGCCCTGATTGGCGGCGATCTGCGCCTGGTAGTAGCGCACCTTCTGATTCGGCGACAGCGCACCGCTGTCCAGGTGGCCCAGCGTGCTGCGGGCGCTGACGTAGCTCTTGTTGGCGATCTGCAGTTCGGCGGTCAGCAACTGGCGTTCGGTCTGCTGCGCACCGCTGAGATTTTTCGGCAGTTGATTCAACTGGTCGCCGGCCTGCGGCAGTTTTCCTTCACGCAGCAAGGCGCGAATAGCAAGTAATTGCCAGTCAGCCTTGTTATCATCGCTGCTTTGCTGCAACTGCTGCAGGTAGTAATCGGAGCTGGCGCTCGCTTCGTCCTGTATATTGGCGGGCGGCGTTTGCGGGGCCCGACTTGGACAGCCTGCCAGGAAAAGGGCGGCGGCGATGACTGCGGTCAGTCGGACAGGCTTGGAACGCCCTGCTTTGGTACGAACGAATGTTGAGGAAAGCATACTGTATCCAGTGATGTTTTTTTCAAGATGCTCAATATTAAATCGGCAACCCGGATGAAACAATGAATCAACACCAACAATCAGTCATTTCTGCATCAACGCTGTATGTGGTGCCCACCCCCATCGGCAATCTGGGCGATATTACCCACCGTGCGTTAGAGGTACTGAAAAGCGTTGATCTGATCGCGGCGGAAGATACGCGCCATACCGGATTGCTGTTGCAACACTTCGCGATCAACGCGCGTCTGTTCGCGCTGCACGATCACAACGAACAGCAAAAGGCCGAGCAGCTGCTGGCGAAACTGCAGGAAGGCCAAAGCATTGCGCTGGTTTCCGACGCCGGCACGCCGCTGATCAACGATCCCGGTTATCACCTGGTGCGCCGCTGCCGCGAGGCCGGCATTCGCGTGGTGCCGCTGCCGGGCGCCTGTGCCGCCACTACCGCGCTGTGTGCCGCGGGCGTCGCCTCCGACCGTTTCTGCTACGAAGGTTTCCTGCCGGCGAAAACCAAGGGGCGCAAGGATACGCTGATGGCGCTGGCGGAGGAACCGCGCACGCTGATTTTCTACGAATCCACCCACCGCCTGCTGGAAAGCCTGCAGGACATGGTCACCGTCTGGGGCCCGCAGCGCTATGTGGTGCTGGCGCGCGAGCTGACCAAAACCTGGGAATCCATCCACGGCGCGCCGGTGGGCGAGCTGCTGGCGTGGGTGCAGGAAGATGAAGTGCGCCGCCGCGGTGAGATGGTGCTGATCGTCGAAGGCCACAAGGCGCAGGAAGATGCGCTGCCGCTTGAGGCGCTGCGCACGCTGGCGCTGCTGCAAAAAGAGCTGCCGCTGAAAAAGGCGGCGGCGCTGGCGGCGGAAATCCACGGCGTGAAGAAAAATGCGTTGTATAAGCACGCGCTGGAGCAACAACAGCCGTAAAGCGGTTGACCTGCCGCCGCCGCGACGCTACTATCCGCGCCGGAGTTGACCAGACAGTCGCCGCTTCATTGCCGTCCTCTTCGGGGAGACAGATGGAGGGGAGGAAAGTCCGGGCTCCATAGGGCAGGGTGCCAGGTAACGCCTGGGAGGCGCAAGCCTACGACTAGTGCAACAGAGAGCAAACCGCCGATGGCCCGCGCAAGCGGGATCAGGTAAGGGTGAAAGGGTGCGGTAAGAGCGCACCGCGCGGCTGGCAACAGTTCGTGGCACGGTAAACTCCACCCGGAGCAAGGCCAAATAGGGGTTCACATGGTACGGCCCGTACTGAACCCGGGTAGGCTGCTTGAGCCAGTGAGCGATTGCTGGCCTAGAGGAATGACTGTCCACGACAGAACCCGGCTTACCGGTCAACTCCCTCGACAAAAGAAAACCCCGCGCAACGCCCGTTGCGCGGGGTTTTTCATTTTTCGGCCGGCTTACACCGGCAGGTCAATCAGCAGCGCGCGCAGCGGCGTCTCGGCGCGGATCGTCAGGCGGTTTTCCTCACGCACGAAGGCGCCGTCGCCGCAGGTCAGGCGTTGCGCTTCGTGGCGCTCGCCGGTAGCTGCGATGGTGCCGTGAATCGATTGCAAATAGGCGCGCGGCCCGTTAATCGTCAGCGTTTGTTCTTCGCCCGGCTGCAGATCGAGATGGTGGATCCAAACCTGCTGGCGCAGCTGCAGGCTGCCCTGTGCGCCGTCCGGCGAGGCCAGCAGCAAGTTGCCTGCCGCCGGCAGCGCCAGGCGCTGCACCCGCTCGTTGTTGCGTTCCGGGCAGGCGTCCAGCCACAGCTGCAGGCGGGTCAGCGGCGTATCGCTGCTGACGTTCTGTTCGCTGTAACTCAGGCCCGGCTGGGTGGCCAACAGCAGCGCTTCGCCGGCTTTGGCGCGCGCGGTGTTGCCGTCGCTGTCGCGGTATTCCGCCTCGCCCTGCAGGATCAGGTTCAGGATATCCACGCTGGGATAGGTGCGCGGCTGGAACGAGGCGCCCGGTGCCAGCACCTCCTGATTCAGCACCCGCAGCGACGCGTAGCCCATCAGTTTGGGATCGAAGTAGTGACCAAAGGAAAAGGTGTAGCGAGCCTGCAGCCAACCAAAGTCAGCTTGCCCGCATTGTTGTGCTGTTCTGCATGTAATCATGGCAATCGGCTCTCTAAATTCATTATCCAAATGGTAAGCATCTGGACGTCGGATTGTTAGCCAGTTAATCTGGTCGGCATATTCAAATTTCCTGACAGAGGGATGTGATGGCCAGAGATCGGGCGCTCACGCTTGAGGCGCTGAGAGTGATGGACGCGATCGACCGGCGTGGCAGTTTCGCCGCGGCCGCCGACGAATTGGGCCGGGTGCCGTCGGCGCTCAGCTACACCATGCAAAAATTGGAAGAAGAATTGGATGTGGTGCTGTTCGACCGTTCGGGACACCGCACCAAGTTCACCAACGTCGGGCGCATGTTGCTGGAGCGCGGGCGGGTGCTGCTGGAGGCGGCCGATAAGCTGACCACCGACGCCGAGGCGCTGGCGCGCGGTTGGGAAACCCACCTGACCATCGTCAGCGAAGCGCTGTCGCCGCCGAGCCTGCTGTTCCCGCTGGTGGACAAACTGGCGCTGAAGGCCAACACCCAGGTGTCGATTTTCACCGAAGTGCTGGCGGGCGCCTGGGAGCGGCTGGAACAGGGGCGCGCCGACATCGTGATCGCGCCGGACATGCATTTTCGCGCGTCGTCGGAGATCAACACCCGCAAACTGTACAAGGTCATGAGCGTTTATGTCGCCGCGCCGGATCATCCTATCCACCAGGAGCCGGAGCCGCTGTCCGAGGTGACCCGCGTGAAGTACCGCGGCATCGCGGTGGCGGATACCGCCCGCGAGCGCCCGGTGTTGACCGTACAGCTGCTGGACAAGCAACAGCGCCTGACGGTGAGCACCATTGAAGACAAACGCCTGGCGCTGCTGGCCGGGTTGGGGGTGGCGACCATGCCGTATCCGATGGTGGAGAAAGATATCGAGGCCGGGCGGCTGCGCGTGGTGGGGCCGGAATACAGCCGCGAAGCCGATATCATCATGGCCTGGCGGCGCGACAGCATGGGGGAGGCGAAAGCCTGGTTCCTGCGCGAAATTCCGCGCCTGTTCGCGCAGCGCTAACGTCGGTTGGATGACATCCCCTTGCCGGGCGGCAAGGGGATTTTTTTGCCTTAGCCGAAGCGCTGGTCGCGGCCGTGCGGCTCGTCCAGATCCTGCGCCGGCCCGATGGAAATGATGCCGTGCGGGTTGATGGTGGCGTGGCTGCGGTAGTAGTGGTTGCGAATGTGCGGCAGGCTGACCGTTTCGGCGATGCCCGGCATCTGGTAGATGTCGCGCAGGAAACCGTACAGGTTCAGATAGTCGCTGATGCGGTGTTTATCGCACTTGAAGTGGGTGACGTACACCGGATCGAAACGCACCAGCGTGGTCCACAGACGCAGGTCGGCTTCGGTCAGCCGATCGCCGGTCAGGTAGCGATGTTGCCCCAGGATCTGCTCAAGGCGCTCCAGCGCGTTGAATACCCCGTTGACCGCTTCGTCATAGGCTTCCTGGCTGGTGGCGAAACCGGCCTTGTACACGCCGTTATTCACTTGATCGTAAATCCAGCCGTTCAGCTCATCGATCTTACCGCGCAGATCGGTCGGGTAGTAGTCCCCAGCCCGAGCGCCGACGCCGTCAAACGCGCTGTTGAACATGCGGATGATGTCGGCGGATTCGTTGCTGACGATGGTTTGCCGCTGTTTATCCCACAGCACCGGCACGGTCACGCGCCCGCTGTAGTGCGGATCGGCCCGCAGGTAGATCTGGTACAGGAAGTCGGCGTGATACAGCGGATCGCCGGTGGTTTCAGGAAAATCCTGGCCGAAGGTCCAGCCGTTTTCCAGCATCAGCGGGTGCACCACCGAGACCGGAATAATCTGCTCCAGCCCTTTCAATTTGCGCATCAGCAGCGTGCGATGCGCCCAGGGGCAGGCGAGAGAAACGTACAGGTGATAACGGCCCGCTTCGGCCTGGAAGCCGCCTGCGCCGTGTTCGCCGGGCTGACCGTCGGCGGTCACCCAATTGCGAAACTGAGCGGTTGAACGTTTGAAACGGCCGCCGGTAGATTTCGTGTCATACCAGATGTCTTGCCAAACGCCATCGACGAGTTGTCCCATGGGAATCTCCTTGGTGTCCGAGTGAAAAACGACAGGGCCCGGCATGCCGGGCCCTGAATGACAGTTTAGATTACCATTTCTTGTTCAGAAGACGGTCGATGCTGAAGCCGCCCGGGCCTGCGACCGCCAACACGATGAAGCCGCCGGCGATGGTCAGGTTTTTCATGAACATCAGCTGGTTTACGCCTTCCGCAAAGTCAGTGTGGAACAGTAGCGCGGTCAGGATGGTGAAACCGGCAGTGAACAGCGCCACGGTGCGGGTCAGGAAGCCGAACAGGATCGCCAGACCGCCGCCAAACTCCAGCAGAATGGTCAGCGGCAGCAAGAAGCCAGGCACGCCCATCGATTGCATGTACTGTTGGGTTCCGGCATAAGCGTCACCCATTTTGCCGTAGCCTGCCACGATAAACAGGATTGGCATCAGGATACGAGCAACCAGCAAACCTGTATCTTCTAATTTTTTCATCATCTACTCCAAAGTGTTTTTGTGTGCCTGTTCGGCGGTAGTCATATCAACGGGCGGTATATCGGGTCTCTCACCCTGTCCGGCCCATATCGTATTGATGGAGTGAATGTTAATCGGGAAGTGCTCAGGTTGTTAGCAAGTAAAACTGTCGTAATTTTTCAAAAAATCTGAATCTTTAGCGTGCTAATAAACTGACGCTTGTCAGCAGGTTGCCCAGCCCTCGGGATAAACGGCGCTGTTTTAAGGGAAAAACGAGGGCAGAGCAACAGGATGATTGAAGGAAAAACGCGGGGCTTACTTGGTGGAGAAGGTCTTTTTAAACAGTCGGATAGCGCTCCAGGCACCGAAAGCGCGACGCGACCAGCGGATCATCTTGCTGGGGTGGCGGATGCCGTACAGCGCCATGACGCTGGAACCGAGTACCAGATAGCGGCGCAGGCCAAAAACGGTCTGCCAGCCGCGGTCAATGCGTTCGGTTTTTTCCAGCCACAAAGACTTGTGTTCGGCCAGATCCAGACGCTGTTGCTGGATCTGGCGAATCAGCCTCTCTTTCTTCCATTCCAGGTAGCGGCGGCGGCTCATGGCTCGCGCTCCAGTTCGGCGCGGTCGAGTTCCAACTGCTTGCGCGTGGCGCCCAGCAGCGTGGTGCGACGGGCCTTGACCAGCGTCCAGATGGTGCCGACCACGGCCAGAAACAGCAGCACGCCAGTGGTGGCACCCAGCGCCACCAGCCGGTAGACCGGATCGATGGCCCAGAAGATCAGGATCAGCAGGCTCATCAAACCGAAGGCGGTGAACAGCAGTGTCATACCGGCCATGATCAGCAGCTGAATGAGGTTGGCTTTCTCCTCTTCCAGCTCGACGACCGCCAGCCGGACACGGGTTTCCACCATGCCGACCAAGATCGTGATGATGCGCTGACCGATATCCAGGACCCCTTTGGCGGGGCCCTGCGCGCGCACTTGCGGTTGTTCAGCCATGATTAACGACGCGCGAGCAGCACGCCCAACACCACGCCGACCGCCGCACCGATACCGATGCCGGTCCACGGGTTGTCGCGCACATAGTCGTCGGCCTGGCCGGCGATCTGTTTGGTTTGCGAAGCCAGCTTGTCACCGGCGTCGCTCAGGCGAGCGCGAGTCTCTTTCAGCGCGCCTTCCGCCTTCGAGCGCAGCTTCTCCAGCTCGGCTTTCGGCTTGTCGGTGGAGGAGTTCAGCACTTCCTCCAGCGTATCGGCTAAGGACTTCAGTTCAGCGCGTAAGTTTTCTGCATTTGAATCATGTGCCATGTGATTATTCCTTAACGTTTATTTCGACAGACTTTTAACATAGCGGATTTTTTCGCCGGAGCAAAGGGGTGATGACCAGCAGATAACACCAGACATCAATTCCATATGCTTAAGAAATCCCGTGTGATGGGGCTCTCATCGATAAATCCGCTGGTGTAAAAAAATTATTCCGCCTGGGCGCGTTTCAATTCAGCCTGCGCTTCGGCCAGCTTTTGCTGCTTTTTGGCGACCTTGTCCAGCTTGCCGGTTTGCTGCGCTTCTTTCAGCTCCTGCCGGCGTTCTTCGACCTTGCGCTGTTTCTCTGCGATGTTTTTCTGGCGTTCGGCCTGCAGGCCGGCTTCGGTGCAGTGAGTCTGCACTTCGCTCAGCGCTTTTTTCAGCCCTTCCACGCGGTGGGTGTTGCCGTGTTGGGTGGCGTAGTCAATTTGCTGCTGGATGTCTTGCGCTTTGGCGGCGCAGCCGTCCTCAGCGGCCGAAGCGAACGCCGGCAGCGTGCAGAGTGGCAACAGCAGTAACAGGGAGTGGCGTAATTTCATCTTTCAGTTCCTTTTTCATGGGATGCCTGAACAGGCACCCGCTTTCCTGACTGCCGAAGGCGGCAGCGCGAGAGGAGGGCGTTCATCGCCGGCTGAAGTTACCCTTCAGCATAGTCATGAAACCGGCGTGCCCCCAAAGAATCAGCCGTGACCCAGTGCTGACTGATTAATTCTTGAGCTAATCGATGCGAATGAAAATGAAGATTATGGCAATGAAAGGAAACCCCTTCATATGAAGGGGGATTATCCCAGATTGAGCGGGGAACGCGCAAATTCGCGCACCCAATGCGACGGCACGGGGGACTCGCTCAATGCGATGTGGTAACCGGGCGGCAGAATGGTTTGCAACGCTTCGCGCGCCAGCAACTGCTGCTCCGGCGAATCCAGACGGATGACCAGGCCATCGCCTTCCGGCGTAATGCTTTTGATGCGGATGCCGCGTTCATCCAGGCGCTGGTAGACATAAAAGCCGTCGGGCAGCGACAGCCCTTGCTGGCTGGCGCGGATGCGCAGCTCGCTCTCGGTGCGCACCATGCAGGGCACCAACAACGTCGCCAACGCCAACAGGGCGAGCGCGATCATCAGGACGTATTGCCAGCGCGGGCGCTTTGCTGTCACGCCCCTTTCCCCGGGTTCTGGCTGTTGGCGCGTTTCTTGCGCCACAACACGATCAGTGAACCGACCAGCCCGACCACCAGCAGTACCAGCGGCAACATCATCAGGCAGAACATCAGCTGATCTTCATACTTGCGGAACACCGGAGTTTTCCCCAGGGCGAAGCCCAGCGTCGTCAGGATCAAGACCCACAGCAGGCCGCTCATCCAGTTGAAGAACTGGAAGCGTGCGTTGCTCAGACCGGACAGGCCGGCGATGGTCGGCAGCAGGGTGCGCACGAAGGCCAGGAAGCGGCCGACCAGCAGGGCGGAAAGGCCGTGACGGTGGAACAGGTTATGTGCACGCTGATGGTAGTGGGCCGGCAGATGCGAAAGCCAGCCTTGCACCGTTCGCGTATTGCCGAGCCACCGGCCTTGTATATAACTGACCCAGCACCCCAGGCTGGCGGCGACGGTCAGGATAACGATGGTCAATGGGAAGCCCATGGTGCCTTTGGCGATCAGCACGCCGACCAGGATCAGCAGGCTGTCACCCGGCAGGAAAGCGGCCGGCAGCAGGCCGTTCTCCAAAAACAGGATCATGAACAGCAGGATGTAGAGGGTCCACACCAACGAAGGGTTCGCCAGCGTCTCAAAATCCTGCTGCCATAAGGCATGTATCAGTTCTTTAATGATGTCCATCCGGTGTTCCTAAAACGTCATTGTTTATTTTTATCTCAGCGGCGGAGCGGGCGTGAGCTGAAAGCGCGCGGCGATCCTGAGTGCTGATAACGATGAAACGGCGTTGCTTTAAGGTTTCTAAGCGGTGCGACACCGGTCATAGGTGGTAAGTCAGCGTGCCACGGTACAGCATGTTACTTTCTTTCCAACCGGCCTGGCGACTCTGTTGCCTGGAGGCGTCCAGCATCCAGTCGACCTGGGCAAGCCGGTTGGGGGCCGGGGTGTCCTGGCGGGGGAAGCGAATTCGGTAACTCGGCTCTGCGGCCAGGGTATAGACCGGCGCCGCCAGGGAGGATGCGAGCAGCGAACCGGAGAAAGAGTGCGCTCTGGGCAGCAGCAGCGGCAACTTGCCGGGGGCTTTGCGGCGCGCTTCAGCCGGCGCCCGATACACATGATCATAGGGGGAAAGCGCCGGCTCCGCCAGCAGCTGCAGGCTGCTCAGCGCGCTGGGGGTTGGCTTGGGTGACGCCACGCATAGCTGTTGGCCGGAGACCGAACCGGTCCAGCAGAAAACAGCAATCAGCATGGCAAACAACCAGCGCATTTATTCGCGTCCCGCCCCCGCAGCAATGGGTAAAAAAGTGGGCTAACTCTACCAAAATAGCACGATTGGCAACAGGGAAATCTACGTTGCCGACGGTGAAATAGTACACGGCAAACGGCGGTTCCGGCATCGATTCAGCGGATTTTACATTACCTGACATAAGCCGACGGTTTTTGACCGCCGTGGCTATTTCGGCTCGTGGTTCACGCCATCCAGATGCACCACCGGATTCTCGGCGAACAGGTAGCGATCGGCGTTGTATTCGAAGTCATCGCTGGTGGCGTTGAACAGCATCTGTTTGGTGTTTTCCAGGTGCTGCCACATCGCCAGTTTGGCGGCGTAAGGATCTTTGCGCATCAGCGCCTTGAGGATCTGATCGTGATCGTCACACCAGCTGGCGATCGAGCGTTCGTCGATATGCTCGTGCAGCTTTTTCCAGTAAGGGTTGTTGACCCGCTGCACCCACATTTTTTCCACGATGGTGGCCATGGCGGTGTTCTGGGTGGCCAGCGCCACCTGCACGTGGAACTTCAGATCCCACTGCGAGTCGCGGAAGCGATCCTCTTTACGGGCGTGCTCCTGGATCTCCATCAACTGCACGATATCTTGTTTGGTCACCTGGGTGGCGGCGAACTCGGCGATGTTGCTTTCAATCAGCTGGCGAGCCTGCAGCAGCTCAAACGGGCCGGCGGTGGCGAACTCGATGCTGTCGCCCGGCACCACCAGGTGCTTTTGCTGGTTGGACACCACGTGGATCCCGGATCCCTTGCGCACGTCTACATAGCCTTCCACTTCCAGCATGATGATCGCCTCGCGCACCACGGTACGGCTGACATTCATCTCTTCGGCGATGTATCGTTCGGCCGGCAGCTTGTCGCCTACCGGGTAGCGGCCGCTTTCGATGCGTTGCTTAAGCTCGGCGGCCAGTTGCTGATACAGGCGTCTGGTTTCGGTGAATTCCATAGTGAATGCTCTATACGGTGCGGTGGGAAGGGGCGCGTGGCCGTCGGATTTGTTATACCACTTATTCGGCACCGCTGCCAGAGGAGCAAGAGGCCCGGCGCGGCGGCCGGGCGGCGGGATCAGCTGCGCGCCGGGGCCGGTTGCAGCGTGGCCGGCTGGGTTTCGGCGGCCGGACGGTTTTGCAACACCGTCCAGATGACGATGGCGCCGAGAATGTCGAAGACCGACAGCGCGGCGAACAGCGGGCTGAAGCCGAGGGTGTCCGCCAGGGCGCCGACCACCAGGGCGAACAGCGTGCTGGCTGTCCAGGCCGCCATGCCGGTGAGGCCGTTGGCAGTCGCCACCTCATTGCGGCCGAACACGTCGGAAGAGAGGGTGATCAGCGCGCCGGACAGCGCCTGATGGGCGAAGCCGCCGACGCACAGCAGCGCGATAGCCGCGTAAGGGCTGGTGAACAGGCCGATCATGCCGGGGCCGATCATCAACACCGCCCCCATCGTTACCACCAGCTTGCGTGAGACGATCAGGTTGACCTTGAAATACTTCTGGAACAGCGGCGGCAGATAACCGCCGACGATGCAGCCGAGATCGGCGAACAGCATCGGCATCCAGGCGAACATGGCGATCTCTTTCAGGTTAAAACCGTAGGCCTTGAACATGAACAGCGGGATCCAGGCGTTGAAGGTGCCCCACGCCGGCTCCGCCAGAAAGCGCGGCAGCGCGATGCCCCAGAACTGGCGGTTGCGCACGATCTGCCAGGCGGACATCTTTTTGGCGTTAGAGGTCTGGTGCTGGGCTTCCTGGCCTTCGAGGATGTAACGGCGCTCTTCCTGGCTCAGTTTCTTCTGATCTTTCGGGTGTTTGTAGAACAGCAGCCAACAAATGGCCCAGATCAGGCTCAGCACGCCGGTGATGATGAACGCCATTTCCCAGCTGTGCGCCACGATGGCCCATACCACCAACGGTGGGGCGATCATGCCACCGATCGATGAACCCACGTTGAAATAACCGACGGCGATCGAACGCTCTTTGGCCGGAAACCACTCGCTGCTGGCCTTCAGCCCAGCGGGGATCATCGCCGCTTCCGCCATGCCGACCGCGCCGCGCGCCAGCGCCAGGCCGCCCCAGCTGTTGGCCAGCGCGGTGCCCATACAGAACAGCGCCCACAGAATGGCGAACATGGCGTAACCGACCTTGGTGCCCAGCACGTCCAGCACATAGCCCGCCACCGGTTGCATCACGGTGTAGCAGGCGGAATAGGCGGCGACGATATAGGAATACTGTTGGGTGGTGATGTGCAGCGTATCTTCCAGCGTCGGCGCCGCGACGGCGATGGCGTTGCGGGTCAGGTAGCCCAGCACGGTGCCGATGGTCACCAGTCCGATCATGTACCAGCGTAACCCTTTAATTTTACGCATCCGAAATGTCTCCCCGTTTGAAGGTGTGGCCGTCGATGCGGCTGGCGAGACAATAACCTGTCATACAGGTTTAAAAGTTGAGTGATATCACAAAAGGAATTATTCGCCTGAGCGATACTGTCGCCGGTGAAATAGTGCGTTTACGCCGCACATTTGCCGTAAAATTGAGCGAAAAAGGGATTGAAGGACCTTAAATCAGCAGCTCATGGGAAAAATTTGCTGGACGCTTGTGAAAATTGGTGTGATAACTTTTGTGATTCGAACCCGTGCCGCACGGCAAGTAAGGAGCCCGAGATGGCGACGTTTTTGAGCGAAGATTTCCTGCTGGACAACGAATTTGCCCGGCGCTTGTATCACGACTATGCGGCGCCACAGCCGATTTTCGATTATCACTGCCATTTGCCGCCACAGCAGATCGCGGAGAATACCCGCTTCAGCAACCTGTACGATATCTGGCTGCGGGGCGATCACTATAAATGGCGGGCGATGCGCACCAACGGCGTGGCGGAGCGGCTGTGTACCGGCGATGCGGGCGATCGTGAGAAATTCGACGCCTGGGCCGCCACGGTGCCGCATACCATCGGCAACCCGCTCTATCACTGGACGCATCTGGAGCTGCGTCGGCCGTTCGGCATCACGGATACGCTGCTGTCGCCGGCCACGGCGGATGAGATCTGGCAGCGCGGCAATGCGCTGCTGGCGCAGGATGAGTTTCGCGCGCGCGGCATCATGCGGCAGATGAATGTGAAAATGGTCGGCACCACCGACGATCCGATCGACGATCTGCGCCATCATCGGGCGATCGCCGACGATCGTGGCTTCGATATCAAGGTATTGCCGAGCTGGCGGCCGGACAAGGCTTTCACTGTCGATGCACCGGGCTTCAATGACTATCTGCGGCAGCTGGAGGCGGCGGCGGATACCGCCATCGGCCGCTTCAGCGCGCTGTGCGACGCCCTGTACAAGCGCATGGATCACTTCGCCGCCCACGGCTGCAAGGTGGCCGACCATGCGCTGGACGTGGTGGTGTTCGGCGAGGCCGATGAAGCGGCGCTGGATGCGATCCTGCTGCGCCGCCTGAACGGCGAGCTGCCGACGCCGGAACAGAGCGCCCAGTTCAAAAGCGCGGTGCTGCTGTTCCTGGCCGGCGAATACCGGCGCCGCGGCTGGGTGCAGCAGTATCACATCGGCGCGCTGCGCAATAACAACAGCCGCATGCTGGCCGCCGTCGGGCCGGATATCGGTTTCGATTCGATCAACGATCGGCCGCTGGCGGAGCCGCTGTCGCGGCTGCTGGATGCCCAGGCGCGGCAGGGGGGCCTGCCGAAAACCATTCTCTACTGCCTCAACCCGCGCGATAACGAAGTGATCGGCACCATGATCGGCAATTTCCAGGGGGAAGGCACGCCGGGCAAGATGCAGTTCGGTTCCGGCTGGTGGTTCAACGATCAGAAGGACGGCATGCAGCGCCAAATGACGCAGCTGGCGCAGCTCGGGCTGCTGAGCCGCTTCGTCGGCATGCTGACCGACAGTCGTAGCTTCCTGTCGTATACGCGCCATGAATACTTCCGCCGCATCCTTTGCCAGATGATCGGCCGCTGGGTGGCGGACGGCGAAGCGCCGGCGGATATCGCGCTGCTGGGCGAAATGGTGAAAAACATCTGCTTCGACAACGCCAAAGACTATTTCGCCATTGAACTGGCGTAGCCGTTATCCGGGACCGGTTTATGCAAAGTACGATAAAGATTCATGAGCAGGATAACGTGGCGGTGGCGCTGCGCGATCTGGCTGCCGGAGAGTGCGTTGAGCTGGAAGGCGCGGTCATCCAACTGGCGCAGCCGGTGGCGCGCGGGCACAAATTTGCGCTCGACCCGATCGCTGAGGGCGAAGACATCATCAAATATGGCCAGCCGATCGGCCATGCGCTCGCGGCCATCGGGCCGGGAGAGCATGTTCATTCGCAAAACGCCAAAACCAACCTGAGCGATCTGGACAGCTACCGTTACCAACCGCAGTTCCCGACGTTGCCGCCGCAGGCCGCGGATCGCGAGGTGCAGTTGTACCGACGGGCCGGCGGCGAAGTGGGGATCCGCAATGAGCTGTGGATCGTGCCGACCGTCGGCTGTGTCAACGGTATCGCCCGCCAGATCCAGCAACGCTTTTTGCAGCAAACGCAGGCAGAGGAGATCGACGGCGTGCATCTGTTCAGTCACCCGTTCGGCTGCTCGCAGCTGGGGCAGGATCATGCCAACACCCGCATCATGCTGCAGAACCTGGCGCGCCATCCCAACGCCGGCGCGGTGCTGGTGATCGGGCTGGGTTGCGAGAACAATCAGGTGGATGCCTTTCGCGCCACGTTGGGGATAGAGGACGAGCGGCGGCTGCGCTTTATGGTGTGCCAACAACAGGACGACGAAGTGGAAGCCGGGCTGGCGCTGTTGCACGAGCTGTACCGGGAGATGCGCCACGATCGCCGTGAGCCGGGCCGCCTGAGCGAGTTGAAGTTCGGCCTGGAGTGCGGCGGTTCGGACGGGCTGTCGGGTATCACCGCCAACCCGCTGCTGGGGCGGTTCTCCGATTATGTGATCGCCAACGGCGGCACCACGGTGCTGACCGAAGTGCCGGAGATGTTCGGCGCCGAGCGCATTCTGATGAGCCGCTGCCGCGATGGGGAGACCTTCGACAAAACCGTCGACATGATCAACGATTTCAAACGCTATTTCATCGCCCATCAGCAGCCGATTTATGAGAACCCGTCGCCGGGCAACAAGGCCGGCGGCATCACCACGCTGGAGGAGAAATCGCTCGGCTGCACCCAAAAGGCGGGGCTAAGCCAGGTGGTTGACGTGCTGAAATACGGCGAGCGGCTGCGTGTGCCGGGGCTGAATCTGCTCAGCGCGCCGGGCAACGACGCCGTGGCGACCAGCGCGCTGGCCGGCGCCGGCTGCCATATGGTGCTGTTCAGCACCGGGCGCGGCACGCCGTACGGCGGCTTTGTGCCGACGGTGAAGCTGGCGACCAACAGCGAGCTGGCGGCGAAGAAACCGCACTGGATCGATTTTGACGCCGGCAGCCTGATCCACGGCGTGGCGATGGAGACGTTGCTCAGCCGCTTCATCGATCTGATTGTCGAGATCGCCAACGGGCGTCCGGCGCGTAATGAAACCAACGACTTCCGCGAGCTGGCGATCTTTAAAAGCGGGGTGACGCTGTAAGGCTGACAAAAAAGGCGCTCGAAGGAGCGCCTTTTTGATGAAGCAACGTGCGATTAACGCACCTTCAGCGGATCTTCGTTCGCCAGCCGCTGGTCTTCCGCCTGGCAGGCCGCGGCGGTGAACAGCACGTCGGTGGAGGAGTTGAGGGCGGTTTCCGCCGAATCCTGCAGGACGCCGATGATAAAGCCGACCGCCACCACCTGCATCGCCACGTCGTTCGGAATGCCGAACATGTTGCACGCCAGCGGGATCAGCAGCAGCGAACCGCCGGCCACGCCGGAGGCGCCGCAGGCGCAGAGGGCCGCCACCACGCTCAACAGCAGGGCGGTCGGGACGTCCACCGCGATGCCCAGCGTGTTTACCGCCGCCAGCGTCAACACGGTGATGGTGATCGCCGCGCCGGCCATGTTGATGGTGGCGCCCAGCGGGATGGAAACCGAGTAGGTGTCCTCATTCAGGTTCAGCTTCTTGCACAGTTCCATGTTCACCGGGATGTTGGCGGCGGAGCTGCGGGTGAAGAAGGCGGTCACGCCGCTCTCGCGCAGGCAGGCGAACACCAGCGGATACGGGTTGCGGCGGATCTTCCAGTAAACGATCAACGGGTTGAGCACCAGCGCCACCAGCAGCATGCAGCCAAGCAGCACCATCAGCAGCTGGGCGTAGCCCCACAGCGCGCCGAAGCCGGTTTCCGCCAGCGTGGAGGCCACCAGGCCGAAGATGCCGAGCGGCGCACAGCGGATCACCGCGCGCACCACCAGCGTGACCGCATGGGACATGTCGTTGATCAGCCCCTTGGTGGTCTCGGAAGCGTGGCGCAGCGCCAGCCCCAGACCGACGGCCCAGGCCAGAATGCCGATGTAGTTGGCGTTAATCAGCGCATGGAACGGGTTGGCCACCACGCTCATCAACAGGCCCTTCATCACCTCCACAATGCCGCCCGGCGGGGTAATGTCCGTCGCGCCGGTGGTCAGCGCCAGCGTGGAAGGGAAGATAAAGCTGACGACCACCGCCACCAGCGCGGCGGCAAAGGTGCCCAGCAGGTAGAGGAACAGGATCGGGCGAATGTTGGTCTTCTGCCCCTGTTTATGGTTGGCGATCGAGGCCATGACCAGAATCAGCACCAGCACCGGCGCCACCGCTTTCAGCGCACCGACGAACAGGGTGCCGAGCAGGCCGACCGCCGCTGCCGCCGCCGGTGAAACCAGCGCCACCAGAATGCCGGCCACCAGGCCGACCATGATTTGTTTGACCAGGCTGCCCTGCGTGATCTTTTGTAGTAGTTTTTGCATAGTGCTTTCTTCCTGATGTTATCTGGCCGCCGCGGCGGGAACGACGCCGGGCAGCTTTATATGATTCTGTAACTAAGTGTGTTTGCCGAATCAGTATTCAGCAATCGAATGATGTTGGAAAGAGGCGAGGGTGAAATTCTGAGCGCGGATCAACACTTGATAACATACTGGTTACATTTGTGTGATCGCAATAACGTTTGGCGTTTTGGGGGAATTGCCAAACAATCACGGGGCGACTAGCGCCCCGGATAACAGATTATGGTTATTTCTTCGCCAGGCGATCGTTGCGGTGATTGACCCAGGCGTTGATCAGCAAGGTGAACGTCAGGATGCCCGCCACCACGCCGAGCGAAACGCCGATCGGGATGTGGAAGAAGTCGATAATCAGCATCTTGATGCCGATAAATACCAGGATCACCGACAGGCCGTATTTCAGCATCGAGAACCGTTCTGCTACGTTGGCCAGCAGGAAGTACATGGCGCGCAGGCCCATGATGGCGAACAGGTTGGAGGTCAGGACGATGAACGGATCGGTGGTTACGGCGAAGATCGCCGGAATGCTGTCCACCGCGAAAATCACGTCGCTCAGTTCCACCAGGATCAGCACCAGCACCAGCGGGGTGGCGAACAGAATGCCGTTGCGGCGCACGAAGAAACGCTCGCCTTCCAGGCTGTCGGTCATGCGCAAGCGGCTGCGCAGCCATTTCACCAGCGGTTTGTCGCCGATCGCCGAGTCATCTTCCTTCGCCAGCGCCATTTTAATACCGGTGAAGAGCAGGAAAGCGCCGAACAGATACAGCAGCCACTGGAACTGGCTGACCAGCCAGCTGCCGGCGAAGATCATGATGGTACGCAGCACGATCGCCCCCAGCACGCCGTAGATCAGCACCCGCCGTTGCAGGTTGGCCGGCACGGCGAAGTAGCTGAACAGCATCAGCCAGACGAACACATTATCCACCGCCAGCGCTTTTTCGATCAGGTAGCCGGTCAGGAAGGCCAGCGCCTGGGTATCGGCGACGGCGCGCCCGGCGGTTTCATTCAGGTAGTACCAAAAACCGAGGTTGAACAGTAGGGAGAGGCTGACCCACACCAGCGACCAGCTGGCGGCCTGCTTCATAGTCATGGTGTGCGCGCCTTTACGGCCCTGCAACAGGAGATCGATTGCGAGCATCACGACTATGACGGCGGCAAAGCTGCCCCATAACCACGGTGTGCCAACGGAATTCATCATCAGAGGTATCCTTCAAAAACAAAAACGGCCAACGTCGGAAGACGCCAGCCGCTCTGTGAACGCTGCAAGCAAACCTCGCCTTCCGGCAAGGTCTCACTTACAACGTTGATGAAGGTGGTTACACCTTTGACATCAGGTTGCCCGGTAACCGGATGCTTGCGCATCGTAATGACGATTGACCGGCAATGAAGTTACTCCCCTTTGCAGAGCAGAAAGTAATGCAAAATGTGTCGGCGGTCAACGTGAATCGCGTTAACCGGCCATCGCTTTTTGCGCGCCGAGGCTGACGACGAATCCCTGCAGCAGCAGGCGGCTGAATGGCGTGTCGCTAACCTGTTGTTGTTGCTGTTGGTAGCGGGCCTGCTGCTCGGGATGCAGCTCGCCGAGCCACTGCAGATACTGGCTCATCACCGCGCCGTTGAATTCCGGGTGGAACTGGGTGGTCAGGGCGTGATCGCCATAGCGCAGGATTTGGTGCGCGTCCTGCTGCGAACGCGCCAGCGTCTGCGCGCCGGCGGGCGGCGTCAGCACGCTCTGCGAGTGGATCAGGTTGGCCTTGAAGCGCGGCGGCAGCAGGGTGAGCCGCCGATCGTCGGCCGCGGCGGGCAGCAGTTCGATCTCCAGCGTGCCGACCTCCATGCCCTGCGGGTGGTAACCCACTTCGCCGCCGAGCGCGTAGGCCAACAGCTGATGGCCGTAGCAGACGCCGAACAGCGGCAGTTTGATCGCCATCGCCTGGCGCAGCCATTCGGCGGCTTCCTCGCTCCACGGCAGCCGTTCGGTCACCATCGCCGGCGAGCCGGTGATGACTACGCCGCAATAGGCGGCAGGCGGCAACGGCCGTTCGCCGGCGGGCAGGTGCACGATGTGCGCGCGTTCGGCGTCGATATTGCCCTGTTGCAGGAACATGCCTTCAAAGTTGGCCAATTCCTGACGAATGGCCTGCGGCGCGTCGCCGGTTTGCATCACGAGCAGCGGTTTCATCTCATTCTCCGTCGGCGGGGAAGACAACGCCGGTCTGGCGGCGGATATCGGTCAGCAGGCGGGCGACGATCAGCGAATTCTCCAGCCCCGGATGTTCCACCCGGTGATTTTCCACCAGCTCGGCAAAGGCCAGCGCCTCATACAGCATGGTGTTGATGTGTTGCGGCTGGCTCAGATCTTGACGGTTGCCGCCGCGCGGCGTCAGCGCCACGCCCTGGCACTCGGAAATCTTGTCGATAATCAGCGTGCCTTCCTCCCCCTGGATCTCGCTGGGGATCGCCGAGTCGCTGACCTTGGAATGGGAAAGCGTGACGTCGAAATCACCGTAGTTCAGGCAGACGGTGCCGTGGGCGTCAACGCCGGTATCGAGCAGTGTGGCGCTGGCGAGCACCGACTGCGGCGCGCCGAACAGCGCTACCGCGCTGGCCAGGCAGTAGTAGCCGATATCCATGATCGAGCCGTTGGAGAACTGCGGGTTAAAGGTGTTGGGGTTCTCGCCGGCCAGGTAGCGCGGGTAGCGCGAAGAGTATTGGCAATAGTTGATGAAGGCTTTGCGCAGCCGGCCGACGTTCGGCAATGCCTGTTGCAGCGCCAGAAAATTCGGCAGATAGGCGCTTTTGAACGCCTCGAACAGCACCACCTGGTTTTCCCGCGCGCAGGCTACCAGCTGTTCCGCTTCGCGCTGGTTGGAGGCCAGCGGTTTTTCGCAGATCACGTGCTTTTTATGGCGCAGGAACAGCAGCGATTGCGGGCAGTGCAGGGAATTGGGGCTGGCGATATACACCGCGTCTATGGCGTCAGACTGCGCCATCGCCTCGAGCGAGTCGAAAAACTGCGTGACCTGATAGTTGGCGCCAAACGCCTGCGCCTGTTCCAGCGAGCGTGAATACACGGCGCTCAGTTTGAGTTTGCCGCTTTCATGGGCGGCATCGATAAAACGTTCCGTAATCCAGTTGGTGCCGACGACGGCAAAGCGAATCATGGCGAGCTCCGGTCCAGCCTAAAACCGCAGATTATCACGCCCTCACTCGCTATGCATACAGCTCGCCGAACAGCGAAAGGTGCGTCAGATACAGCCGGGTATCGAACTCCAGCTGGTGATAATCGGGCTCCATATGGCAGCACAGGCTGTAGAACGCCTTGTTGTGATCTTTCTCTTTCAGATGCGCCAGCTCATGCACCACGATCATGCGCAGGAACGGCTCAGGCGCGACCTTGAACACCGTCGCCACGCGGATTTCCGCCTTGGCCTTCAGCTTGCCGCCCTGCACGCGCGAGATGGCGGTGTGCAGGCCCAGCGCGTGCTTCATGACGTGGATCTTGCTGTCATAGGCCACCTTGCTCAGTGGCTGGGCGTTGCGCAGATACTGGTTTTTCAGATCGACGGTAAACTGATACAGCGACTTGTCGGTGGTGCAGTCATGCACCTGCGGATAGCGCTGCAGCAGCACGTCACCCAGCCGGTTCTGGTGGATCAGTTGCTGCACCTGGCTTTGCAGGTGCGCCGGGTAGCCTTGCAGGTAGGTCAATTCAGACATTCTTGTTCCGTATCAACGGCCATTCAGCCGGTCATTCTATGCTGTTTTTTCGCTCAAATCCTGACATACGCAATTTATCCGAAAAAACATTTTACTGACGGGCGTTTTTAGGGGATAAACAGCCCAAATTTTATCAGTCAGGAGGGGCAATGAGCCAACTCGATCTGGGAACACAGCAACTTGAGCTGGAGCGTTATCCCCAACAGGAAGAATCCACCCAACTGCAGGCGTGGGAAGCGGCGGACGAATATCTGCTGCAACAGCTTGAAAACGTAGATATCGGCGGCCGCCCGGTGCTGATTTTCAACGATAACTTCGGCACCCTGGCCTGTGCGTTGCACGCGCATCGCCCTTACAGCGTCAGCGATTCGTACATGAGCCAGCTGGCGACGCGCCACAACCTCAAACTCAACGGTCTGGATCCTGAGCAGGTCACGCTGCTGGACAGCCTGGCCGAGCTGCCGGCGGCGCCGGCGGTGGTGCTGATTCGCGTGCCGAAAGCGCTGGCGCTGCTGGAACAGCAGCTGCGCGCGCTGCGCCACGTCGTGACCGAAGACACACTGATCGTCGCCGGCGCCAAAGCGCGCGACGTGCATACCTCGACGATGCAGCTGTTTGAAAAGGTGCTGGGCCCGACGCGCACCAGCCTGGCGTGGAAGAAGGCGCGCCTGATTTTCTGCCAGGCGGCGGACATCGTCCCGCCGGCGGCGGCGGAAACCACCAACTGGACGCTGGACGGCACCGATTGGCTTATCCATAACCACGCCAACGTCTTCTCGCGCGGCAGCCTGGATATCGGCGCGCGCCTGTTTATGGAGCATCTGCCGCGCGGCCTGAACGGCCATATCGTCGATCTGGGCTGCGGCAACGGCGTGATTGGCCTGACGGCGCTGGCGCAAAACCCGGAAGCGCAGGTGACCTTCGTCGATGAATCTTACATGGCGGTGGCCTCCAGCGAGCTGAACGTGGAGCACAACCTGCCGCAAGAGCTGGATCGCTGTCAGTTTGAGGTGAACAACGCGCTGGCGGGCATCGAGCGCGAAAGCGTGCAGGCGGTGCTGTGCAACCCGCCGTTCCACCAGCAACACGCCATCACCGATCACACCGCCTGGCAGATGTTCTGCGACGCTAAGCGCTGCCTGCAGGTGGGCGGTGAACTGCGCATTGTCGGCAACCGTCACCTCGACTATCACCAGAAGCTCAAGCGCCTGTTCGGCAACTGTACGCTGGTGGCCTCGAACAAGAAGTTCGTGATCCTTCGAGCGGTGAAATCCGGCGCGCGTCGCTGAGCGTGAATAACAAGGGGCGCCGGGCGCCCCTTTTTTACAGCGTCATCGCCAATCGCGTACCCTGATCGATCGCGCGGCGGGCGTCCAGCTCGGCGGCCACGTCGGCGCCGCCGATCAGGTGCACGGTTTTCCCCATCGCCAGCAGCGGCTGCTGCAGTTCGCGGCGCGGTTCCTGCCCGGCGCAAATGACCACCGTGTCCACCGGCAGGCAGCTGTCTTGCTCGGCGCGGGTGATGTGCAGCCCTTCGTCGTCGATCAGCCGATAGCTGACGCTGTTGAGCATCTTCACGCCGCGCATCGCCAGGCTGGCGCGGTGGATCCAACCGGTGGTTTTCCCCAGGCCTTCGCCCACTTTGCTGGTTTTGCGTTGCAACAGGTAGATCTGCCGGGCGGCGCGCGGCGCCTGCGGCCCTTGCTCCGCCAGCCCGCCGCGCTGCTCAAGGCGCCCGTCGATGCCCCATTCGCGGTTGAATTCCGCCTGATCCAGGCTGCTGGACACGCCGTGCTGGCTGAGGTACTCGGCGGTATCGAAGCCGATGCCGCCGGCGCCGACGATCGCCACCCGCTGGCCGACCGGTTTTTTATCGCGCAGCACGTCCAGATAGCTCAGCACCTTGGCGTGCCCGATGCCGGGGATGTCCGGGGTGCGCGGCACGATGCCGCAGGCGAGGATCACCTCATCGAATTCGCTTAAATCCGCCGCTTCGACCTTGACGCCCAGCCTGACCGTCACTTCACGCAGCGCCAGCTGGCGGCGGAAGTAACGCAGCGTTTCATGGAATTCTTCCTTGCCGGGGATCTGCTTGGCGATGTTGAACTGGCCGCCGATCTGCTCGGCGGCGTCGAACAGCGTCACCCGATGGCCGCGGCTGGCGGCGGTGGTGGCGAAGGCCAGCCCGGCGGGGCCGGCGCCGACCACCGCCAGTTTTTTCGGTTTTTCCGCCATCGTCAGCGGCATTTCGGTTTCGCGGCAGGCGCGCGGGTTGACCAGACAGGAAGTCAGCTTGCCTTCAAAAATCTGGTCGAGACAGGCCTGGTTGCAACCGATGCAGGTATTGATCTCGTCGGCGCGCCCTTCGGCGGCTTTCTGCACAAAGGCGGCGTCGGCGAGGAACGGGCGCGCCATCGACACCATATCGGCGCAGCCGTCCGCCAGCACCTGCTCGGCCACCGCCGGATCGTTGATGCGGTTGGTGGTGATCAGCGGGATGCTGACCTTGCCCATCAGCTTGCGGGTCACCCAGCTGAATCCGGCGCGCGGCACCATGGTGGCGATGGTCGGGATGCGCGCTTCGTGCCAGCCGATGCCGGTATTGATAATGGTGGCGCCCGCCTGTTCGATCGCCAGCGCCAGCTGCTCGATCTCCTCCCAACTGGAGCCGTCTTCCACCAGATCGAGCATCGACAGCCGGTAGATCAGAATAAATTCCGGGCCCACCGCCTGGCGCACCGCCCTGACGGTTTCGACGGCGAACCGCATGCGATTGGTGAAGCTGCCGCCCCATTGGTCGTCGCGCTGGTTGGTGCGCGTCGTCAAGAATTGGTTGATCAGATAGCCTTCGGAGCCCATCACCTCAACGCCGTCGTAACCGGCCTGCTGCGCCAGCGCCGCACAGCGGGCGAAATCGGCGATGGTTTGCTCAATCTCCGCTTCGCTGAGCGCGCTCGGCGTAAACGGGTTGATCGGCGCCTGCAGCGCGGAAGGGGCCACCAGTTTGGGTTGATAGCTGTAGCGGCCGGTGTGCAGGATCTGCAGCGCAATTTTGCCGCCCGCCTGATGGACGGCCTCGGTCACCGGGCGGTGGTGAGGCAATTGCGCCTCGCTGTTGAGGAGCGAACCGCCGCGAAACACCACGCCCTGTTCGTTCGGGGCAATGCCGCCGGTGACGATCAGCGCCACGCCGGCGGCGGCGCGCTCGGCATAGAACGCGGCCAGGCGCTGCGGGCCGTCGGGCAGCTCTTCCAGGCCGGTATGCATCGATCCCATCAGCACCCGGTTTTTCAGGGTGGTGAAGCCGAGATCCAGCGGCGCCAGCAGGTGAGGGTAATTGCTCATTGCACTCTCCATCGGGTGAAATCGGGGCCCGTTGTTATAATTATGTGAACAAAAGTGGTCGGATGAGATAAATCTAGCCGTTGTCGCGCCGCTTGGGAATCTGCGTTGCGCCGAATGTGATAGATGTCATGAACCTCAGACTCTGTTTGCATAACGAACAAAAGATCGGTTAGCCTTTACGCGTTGCAAATTCCTTCTCTCTGCGGAGCCATAACCGAAAATGAACAACCACGCCTGTTGATATCTGGTCCCACGCCGTGCGCTCTCGCGCCCTGTGGGGATGTTTTGATCTCATTCAGGAGTGCTTATGGCTCATTCAGCGCAGTCCCCTTATTTCGTTTTACATCAACTGACCTGCCAATTTGCTGACGGCGAAACGCTGTTCGGCCCGCTGGATCTCGCTTTCGACCGGCAGCGCTGCGGCCTGGTGGGGCGCAACGGCGTTGGCAAAACCCAGCTGCTGCGTCTGATCGCCGGGCTGGATCAACCGGGCAACGGGCACGTCGAATCTCATGCCGCATTGGCTTACGTTGCGCAGCAGCCGGAGATCGCCGCGGACACCACGCTGGCCCAGCTGTTGGGCTATGGCGAGGCGTTCGCCGCGCTGGCGCGTCTCGAGCAGGGGCGGCCGTTGGCGGACGACATCGATCGTCTGGAAGGGCGCTGGGATCTCAACGATCGTCTGCAAAACGCCTTTGCCGCCGCCGGGTTGCCGGCTTTCGATCCGTTGCGAGCCGCCAGTTCGCTGAGCGGCGGCGAGCGGATGCGCGCGGCCCTGTGCGGCGCCTTGCTGGGCGAGGCGGATTTTCTGCTGCTGGATGAACCGACCAACCACCTCGACAGCGCCGGCCGCGCCTGGCTGTATCAACAGCTGGATCAGTGGCGGGGCGGGTTGCTGATCGCCAGCCATGACCGGCAGCTGCTGGCGCGTATGGAGCGCATCGTCGAACTGACGCCCGGCGCGCTGCGCAGCTACGGCGGCAACTATGATGACTACCGGCGCCAGCGCGATACGGAGCAGCAGGCGGCGCGCGCCGATCTGGAGCATGCGCGCGAGGAGCGCCGCCGCACCCGCGCTCGCCAACAGAAAGAGCACGACATGAGCCAGCGGCGCTCGGCGCAAACGCTGCGCGTCGTCGATACGCTGAATATCGCCTCTTTCGAACGGGTGGCCTACAAGTCGGCGGCGAAGGAGAGCCTCGGCACGCTGCGCAAACAGCATCAGGATCGGCGCGACAGCCTCGATGCGGCAGTGCGCAAAGCCTATCAGCGGGTAGAAGAGGAACAGCCGGTGTTGCTGGCGCTGCCCGGCAGTGAAGTGAACGCAAACAAGCAGGTGCTGGTGCTCGAGCGGCTGCAGTTGCCGTTCGTCAGCGCGCCGCCGCTGGATTTGCGGATCGACGGTCCGATGCGCGTGGCGTTGACCGGCCCCAACGGCTGCGGCAAATCCACCTTGCTGAAGACCGTTCTCGGTCAGTTGGCGGCGCTTTCCGGCCATTGTCATTGCCCGCTGTCGACGGCCTACCTCGATCAAACCCTGTCGCAGCTTGATCCGGGCCTGTCAGTAATGGAACATCTGGGGCTGCAGGATTCGCCGTTGGCGGAAGGGGCGTTGCGCACCCGGCTGGCGCAGCTGCAGCTTGGCGCGGATCGCATCGCGTTGCCGCTGGGCTCGCTGAGCGGCGGAGAACGGCTGAAGGCGGCGCTGGCCTGTGCGCTCTGGCGGCGACAACCGACGCAGCTGCTGTTGCTCGACGAGCCGACCAACCACCTGGATCTGGCGTCGTCGCTGGCGATCGAAACCGCGCTGGCGGATTTCCCCGGCGCGATGCTGGTGGTGTCGCACGACGAAGACTTCCTGCAGGCGCTGCGGCCGACGCACCGCCTGAACAGGCAAGCGGACGGCTGGCGGCTTCAGGCCTGGTGACTCGCGCTGAATGTGAGAAAACTACAATATCTGAGTTATCTGAGTTGACAAATATTATAATGTCTATAGGATTCGTCCTTAAGGGTGCTAATCGCCCTTTGCTCGCTCTTTAAAATGTCTTAGCGAATCAGGAACCGATGTTCATCTTAAGTACTGATGAACGATTCTTTAGTGGTAAATCATTAAAGAGTCATGACCGGTCATGCGCATATCTCTTCGATCTATGTCGAAAACGGCCTCCAGAGTCTTTGGCTTGTAAAATATATGCGACAGTTGTCTGGCGTAAAGGTTAGGAGTTTTTTAGGTCAATATAATTATCCTGATAAGAAAATCTTGGTCTGGCCGCACCACTATCGGTGTGAAACCACAGGATTCTTCGCAATGAAAATTGATTTTAATTTCCGCTTGACATTATCAAAAAAAGAGAGCTCTGTTTCAAACCCTCGAGAGAGGACTGAAACTAGAAAGCAAATTGACCTAAAATCGAGTGTTAATATAGTGATCACGTCAGTGGCGCTAACCACTTGGGTTTATATATACGATGTTGTTGAAAAAATAATCGGATATTTGAGCTAACTCCTGACCATTTCCCACTCTATTATCTTATCCATGGATGTGGTATGGACAAACCCTATTATCCTCACCAACCTATATCGACAATTGAGTCATTGGCTAGGTGCTTAGGTGTAACTACGATTACACTTAACTCTATATCAACTGCTATTGATTCATCTTATACTGAATTTGTCATATATTCTAAAAATAAAGAGCGAACAGTTTACGAGCCGAAGTTTGAATTAAAAAGAATCCAAAAGAGAATTAATAATCGTATTTTTGAAAAGGTGGAGTTCCCAAGGTATTTACATGGGGGAATAAAGAGTTTAGAGCATAAAAGGGACTATGTAGAGAATGCTAAAATGCACTCTAATACATCAGTTGAAACTATAATTGGTTTAGATGTTAAAAATTTTTACGATAATATAAAAAAAGAAAGAGTGTATCTCATATACTCACAGTTCTTCAACTTTCCTCATGAAGTTTCTGAGTTACTAACAAAGTTAACTACTTATAAGAACAAAGTCCCACAAGGAGCCTGTACTTCATCTTATCTGGCTAATCTTATTTTCTTTAACTCTGAGTACAGTTTAGTATCAAAGCTTAGAGGAAAAAAATAACTTATACTAGATTGCTTGATGATGTATCAATATCTGCGGCACAAAAAATTTCTGATGAAGAGATTACTAAAGTAATTCGGGATGTTTCTGCTCTCTTTACTAAGCATGGTTTGAAATTAAATAGTAGTAAAACTAGAGTCCACCATGATAAATATGCCGCCGACAGTTTTGAAGTTACAGGGCTATGGGTCGGAAATATAGCGCCAAAAACTAGGCGTCAAGAAAGGAGGTATATAAGAACCCTTGTTCATGCGTGTGAAAAGGCATATCTTGTTGATAAATACTCGAGTGATTATCATGTGTTATGGAATAAAACTTCTGGTCTAGTTGCTAAACTTTATAGACTAGAACAATCTAATCATAAAGCATTAAGAGAACGGCTTAGTAATATATTGCCTCTATTTGATGATGTCGCAAAAATGAAAATTATCATTGATTGCAAAAGCATGCTAAAAATAGCCCCTTGCAGTCTCAATTATGGCAAGTTAAAAAGATTGAATTTAATATATTCTAAGTTAGGGATACTTTCTAGGAATTATAAGCAAGAGGCTAGGTTATGGCGCAGAAAACTCAAGGCTCATTTTGTCAAACATCCAAAAAAATCGGAGGTCTGGTGAATGTCTGAATTAAAATATAGTGGGAAGGTAAAAACATTTGATTCGTTCAAAGGGTTTGGTTTCATTACAAGAGATAAGGGGAAAGATGTTTTTTTCTTTTATGAAGAGATCTCTGGTGAGGATAAATTCCTTAATATAGGAGATGAAGTGGAATTTACAATTGAGGATAAGCCTAAAGGTCCAAGAGCCTATAATATTTCAGTGCGTAACACCAATAATTCTTAAAGTGGTAGTGAAATATATTTTATAGTTTAGGTTTTAGTTATTTTTAAAATTAAACTATCTTTTCCTACTTGCATATGTTGATGCACGCCAGCAGCTGGGTGAAGGCGGCGGCCATTTGCTCTTCCGGCACGCAGGCAAAGCCCATCAGCAGGCCGCGCCGGCGGTTGGGCAGCATGTAGTAGCGCGACAGCGGCCGCACCAGCACCCCGCGCGCGCCGGCGGCGGCGGCGATCGCCACGTCGTCGGCCTCGTCCGGCAGGTTGAGGATCAGGTGCAAGCCGGCGTTGCTGTTGAACTCGCTGAGCGCCTGCTTGCCGAGGTGCTGTTCGATCAATCCGGTCAGGAAGGCGCGCCGCCGGGCATACAGCAACCGCATGCGGCGGATATGCGCCGTGTAGTGCCCCGCCTGAATAAACTCCGCCAGCGCGCTCTGGATCAGCAGGTGCCCGCCGCGGTACAGCTCGGCATGGGCGGTTTTCAGCGCCTGCACCAGCGGTGGCGGCAACACCACATAGCCGAGGCGCAGCGCCGGGTAGAGCGTTTTGCTGAAGGTGCCGATATAGATCACCGGCGCATCGGCTTCCAGCCCTTGCAACGCCGGGATCGGCTGGCCGGAAAAGCGGAATTCGCTGTCGTAGTCGTCCTCGACGATCCAACCGCCGGCGTTGCGCGCCAGCGCCAGCAGCCGTTGGCGGCGCGCCAGGCTCATCACCGAGCCGAGCGGATACTGGTGCGACGGGGTGACAAAGATCAGCCGCGGTGGGTTGACCGGCTGCTCCGGCGGCACCAGCCCGGCTTCGTCCACCGCCAGCGGGCAGATGTTCAGCGCATTGATGCGCAGGATATTGCGGATCCCCCAATAGCCCGGCTCTTCGATCCAGGCGTCATCCCCCGGATTGCACAACATGCGCGTCACCAGATCGATCGCCTGATGGATGCCTTCAGTGATCAGGATCTGTTCCGGCGAGCAGCGTACCGAGCGCGCCACCCGCAAATACTCCACCAACGCATGCTGCAGCTCCGGGCTGCCGCCCTGATTGCTGTAGGTCAGCCGCTGCGGCGTCGGGCGGCGGCTGAGGCGCGCCTGGATCTTGCTGAACAGCTGATGAGGAAAGGCGTTGACGTCGGGCACGCCGGGAATGAACGCCCCCCACTGTTTGGGGCTGGCGCTGGCGTGGTGCAGCAGCGTGGCGCCGCGCTCCGACAGCTCGACGCGCCGCGGTTGCCCGCTGCCGTCCGCCGGGGCGCCGCCGGTGGACAGGCAGCTGTCCGGCACCGTGTCGGCGACGAAGGTGCCGCTGCCGGCGCGCGCCGACACGTAACCTTCCGCCAACAGTTGTTCATAAACGGTTAATACGGTGTTGCGGGACAGGCTGAGCTCCTGCGCCAGGTCGCGCGAGGCGGGCAGGCGGCTGGAGGGCGGCAGGCTGCCGTCGAGAATGCTGGTGCGGATCGCGTTGTAAAGCCGCTTGTGCAGCTTGTCATCAGGCTGTTCGCCGAGGCGCTGCAGCAACAGATCACCACTCAATGAGCGCAATTGGATCCCTCAATTATTCGTAACTGGCACTCGATTATAGGGCCACATCCTGTGTAAATAAACGGCATTGTTTCACGAATGTGAACGAAACGTGTAACTGGCACCGACCGGAGAGAACAGCATGAAAAACGCAGAATTGAACCAACGCCGTCAGGACGCCACCCCGCGCGGAGTGGGCGTGATGTGTGGTTTTTACGCCGAGCGCGCAGAGAACGCCACGCTGTGGGATGTGGAAGGCAAAGAAGTGATCGACTTCGCCTCGGGGATTGCCGTGCTGAACACCGGCCACCGTCATCCGAAGGTGATCGCCGCGATTGAAAAGCAGCTGCAGGCCTTCACCCACACCGCCTATCAGATCGTTCCTTACGAAAGCTATGTCTCGCTGGCGGAGCGCATCAACCAGCGCGCGCCGATCGCCGGTCCGTGTAAAACCGCCTTCTTCACCACCGGCGCGGAAGCGGTGGAAAACGCGGTGAAAATCGCCCGCGCTTACACCGGCCGCCCAGGGTTGATCACCTTCGGCGGCGGTTTCCACGGCCGCACCTATATGACCATGGCGCTGACCGGCAAAGTGGCGCCTTACAAACTGGGCTTTGGCCCATTCCCCGGCTCGGTGTTTCACGGCCAGTACCCGAACGCGCTGTACGGCGTGACCACCGAAGACGCAATGAACAGCCTGGATCGCCTGTTTAAAGCGGATATCGATCCCAAGCAGGTGGCGGCGATCGTGCTGGAGCCGGTGCAGGGCGAGGGCGGCTTCAACGTGGCGCCGGCCGATTTCATGCAGGCGCTGCGCACGCTGTGCGATCAGCACGGCATTCTGCTGATCGCCGACGAAGTGCAGACTGGCTTCGCCCGCACCGGCAAGCTGTTCGCCATGGAACACTACAGCGTTAAGCCCGATTTGATCACTATGGCGAAAAGCCTGGCGGGCGGCATGCCGCTGTCGGCGGTGGCGGGCCGCGCCGAGGTGATGGACGCGCCGGCGCCGGGCGGGCTGGGCGGCACCTACGCCGGTAACCCGCTGGCGGTGGCCGCCGCGCACGCGGTGCTGGACGTGATTGAAGAGGAGCAACTGTGCCAGCGCGCTCAGCGCTTGGGTCAGCACCTGGTGGAAGTGTTGCAGCAGGCGCGCAAAACCAGCCCGGCGATCGCCGATGTGCGTGCGCAAGGGTCGATGGTGGCGGTGGAGTTCAACGATCCGGCTACCGGCAAGCCTTCGGCGGAGATCACCCGCCAGGTGCAGCAGAAGGCGATGGAGGAAGGGCTGCTGCTGCTGAGCTGCGGCGTGAACGGCAACGTGATCCGCTTCCTCTACCCACTGACTATCCCGGACGATCAGTTCACCAAGGCGATGGGCATCCTGTCCCGCGCGCTGGCCCACTAAGGAGCGAACGGCATGAAATTGAACAATCCCGAGCTGTTGCGCAGCCAGTGTCTGATCAACGGCGAATGGTGCGACGCCCTGAGCGGCAAGCGCGAAGCGGTGATCAACCCGGCCACCGGCGCCGAACTGGCCAGCATTCCGCTGGTCAGCGAAGAGGAAACCCAGCAGGCGATCGCGGCGGCGCAGCGGGCGCAAAACGACTGGAAACAGCTGACCGCCAAGCAGCGTTCCGCGCTGCTGTTGGCCTGGGCTGATAAGGTGCTGGCCGCACAGGAAGATCTGGCGCAGCTGATGACCGCCGAGCAGGGCAAATCGCTGGCGGAAGCGCGCGGCGAAGTAGCCTACGCCGCGTCGTTCATCACCTGGTTCGCCGAAGAGGCCAAGCGGGTGGACGGCGCGGTATTGCAGGCGCCGCAGGCTTCGCAGCGCCTGGTGGTGGTGAAGCAGCCGATCGGCGTGTGCGCGGCCATCACCCCGTGGAACTTCCCGGCGGCGATGATCACCCGCAAGGTGGCGCCGGCGCTGGCGGCGGGCTGCGCCATCATCGTCAAACCGGCCGAGCAAACGCCGCTGACCGCGCTGGCGTTGGCCAAGCTGGCGCAGGACGCCGGCATTCCCGCCGGCGTGTTGCAGGTGGTGACCGGCGAAGCGGCGCAGGTGGGCAAGGTGTTGTGCGACAGCCCGGTGGTGCGCAAGCTGAGCTTTACCGGCTCGACCGAGGTCGGCCGCATCCTGATGGCGCAGTGCGCGCCAAGCATCAAGAAACTGTCGCTGGAGTTGGGCGGCAACGCGCCGGTTATCGTGTTCGATGACGCCAATCTGGACGCGGCGGTGGCGGGCATCATGGCCTCCAAGTTCCGCAACAGCGGCCAGACCTGCGTGTGCGCCAACCGCATCTACGTGCAGGACGGCATCTACGAGCGGCTGGCGGAGAAGCTGGTGGCGGCGGTCGAGCAGTTGAAAGTCGGCGACGGCAGCCAGGAAGGCACCACTCAGGGGCCGCTGATCGACAGCGATGCGGTGGCGAAGGTGCAGAGCCATATCGATGACGCGCTGATCAAAGGGGCGCAGATCGCCACCGGCGGCCAGCCGCACGCGCTGGGCGGCACCTTCTTCCAGCCGACGGTGGTGACCGGCGTGACGCAGAAGATGCGCTTCGCCAAAGAAGAGACCTTCGGGCCGGTGGCGCCGCTGTTCCGCTTCCATGACGAGGCGGAAGCCATCGCCATGGCCAACGACACCGAATTCGGCCTGGCCGCCTACCTGTTCACGCAGAACGCCGCGCGCCAGTGGCGGGTGCCGGAAGCGCTGGAGTACGGCATGGTCGGCATCAACACCGGGCTGATTTCCAACGAAGTGGCGCCGTTCGGCGGCGTGAAACAGTCAGGGCTCGGGCGTGAAGGATCGCGCTACGGGATAGAAGAATATCTGGAGCTGAAATACCTGTGTATCGATGTAAGCCGTTGAGCGTCAGGACGTTAACCCATCCCGGCGGCCAGCGTCGCCGGGCGATAAAGGATGATGCATGTCTGATAATATCTCTGTTTCTCCGGCGCTTGCCGCCGGGGTGCGAGCACCTGCACCCGCCAAATCGTTAAGTTTCCTCGAAGGGGTGGCGATGATCGTCGGCACCAACATCGGCGCCGGCGTGCTCTCCATCGCCTATGCCTCCAGCAAGGCCGGTTTCCTGCCGCTGCTGTTCTGGCTGGTGCTGGTGGGGAGCCTGACCACCATCACCATGCTGTACGTCGCTGAATCCACGCTGCGCACCCGCGCGCATCTGCAGCTGAGCGGGCTGGCGAAGCGCTACGTCGGCGGGCTGGGCGCCTGGTTGATGTTCGCTTCGGTGTGCGTCAACAGCGTCGGGGCGCTCACCGCCTATATGACCGGCAGCGGCAAGCTGCTGCAATCGCTGTTCGGCATCTCGCCGGCGCTGGGCAGCCTGCTGTTCTTCGTACCCGCCGCCGGCGTGCTCTATCTCGGTTTGAAAGCGATCGGCCGCGGCGAGAAGTTCATCAGCATCGGCATGGTGGTAATGTTGACCGCGCTGGTGGCGGCGACGCTGCTGAAAGACACCACCCAGATGCGCAACCTGCTGGACGGCGACTGGCGCTATATGGTGCCGGTGTTCAACGTGGTGGTGTTCTGCTTCTCGGCGCAGTACATCGTGCCGGAGATGGCGCGCGGCTTCGCCGACAAGCCCGAGCAACTGCCGAAGGCGATCATCGTCGGCATGGCGGTGACCTTCATTCTGCTGGCGGCGGTGCCGATGTCGGTGATTGCGCTCAGCGGGCTGGATGACATCTCCGACGTGGCCACCATTTCCTGGGGCCAGGCGCTGGGGCAGTGGGCGTTCTTCTCCGCCAACATCTTCGCGCTGTGCGCGATGCTGACCTCGTACTGGGGATTGGGCGGCAGCTTCCTGACCAATATCTTCGACAAGTTCCGGCTGGGCAACGACGAGCTGCCGCTGCGCCGCTTCGGCGTGCTGCTGCTGGTGGTGGTGCCGCCGTTCGCGCTGGCCTACAGCGGGCTGGTGTCGTTCGTCAACGCGCTCTACTTCGCCGGGGTGTTCAGCGGGGTGATCCTGTCGATCATGCCGATGCTGATCCTGCGCGGCGCCCGCAAACACGGCGATCAGATCCCACGCTGGCAGTGCAACTGGATCACGCACCCGCTGCTGCAGATCAGCATTGTGTTGCTGTACCTGGCCAGCGCGGTATACGCCATCGCTTCATTGTTAGGCTATCTGCCCTCTGGATGGTGATTTGCCTTCCCTCAAGCAGTGATGTTGTTTCTCGGCATTGAGAACGGCGGCGTCGTGGCCGCCGATTTTTTTCCTCAGGCGCGCCGCTTTTCCGACAGCGCCAGCCAGGCCTGCACCGACGGGCGCTGCCACTGCTTGTGCGCATAGTGGCGCACGCGCTCCGGCACCGGATCGCCGTGCATTACCAGCCGGTTGAGCATCAGCGCCAGATCGGTGTCGGCGATGCACCACTCCCTGAACAGATTGTCCTGCCCGTGGCTCAACAGCTTTTCGACGGCGGCGATCAGCTTGCGCGCGGCCTCTTGCGCGGCTTCGGACAGCGGCGGGAACTTGCCGCTGTTGAACACCACTTCGGTCGAGCGCTCGGCGCGGATCGGCAGCAGATCGCTGCGCAACCAGGCCTGGATCTCGCGCGCCTTGGCGCGCAGCTTCACGTCGCGCGGGTACACGGCGTGGGCCGGGTGGATGTCTTCCAGGTATTCGGCGATCGCCGAAGACTCCGAGAGCTGGAACTCGCCGATCGCCAGCGTCGGCACCCGGCGGGTGAGCGACAGCGCCGCGTAGGCCGCCTCTTTGTTCTCTTCTTTCGCCAGATCCACCGGCTTCAGGGTGAACGGAATGCCTTTTTCCGTCAGCACGACAAAGGCGGACATGGCGTACGGGCTGAAAAATTCACTGTCGGTATAAAGCTCGGTGATCGGTTGAGACATCGGCGGTTCCTCGGGGGTTAAGGGGGGAACATTCATCATTGTCGAGGGGAGGCTAAAAATCAATCTGTTAGCCTAAAAGTTCTTGGGTGGCGCGGTTTACGGCGCCGTGAGCTCCTTCAGGATGATGTGATATATTTGTTGCCAACACGTGAATTGAGCCGTATTGGGTAACATGAAGACGCAGTGGATAGAACGAGCGAAAGTGGGATGCGCGCGCCTGTGGCCGCACCCGCTGGCGGTGGGCAAACGAGAGATGCTGATTTCCAGCGTTGGCGCCGGTTTGGGGCTGATGCTCGCCGGTTGGATCAGCCACTTTATTTTGGGCGAGGTGAACCTGTGGTTTATCGCGCCGATGGGCGCTTCGGCGGTGCTGCTGTTCGGCGTGCCCAACAGCCCGCTGGCGCAGCCCTGGTCGATCGTCGGCGGCAATGCGCTGGCGGCGACGGTGGGCGTTAGCGCCGGTCTGCTGATCCCCGATCCGGGCCTGGCCTGCGGCGTTGCGGCGGCGGCGGCCATCGGCCTGATGTTCAAGCTGCGCTGCCTGCATCCACCCGGCGGCGCGGTGGCGCTGACCGCCATCCTCGGCGGCCCCGGCATTCATCAGATGGGCTACCACTTCGTGTTGTACCCGGTGCTGCTGAACTCGGTGCTGCTGGCGGCGCTGGCCATTCTGTTCAATAACCTGGCCGGGCGGCGCTACCCGCACGCGCTGGCGCCGGCGGAGGCCAAGCCAGCCAATCTGCCGATCGATGCCGTTTCCATTACCCGCGCCGATCTGCACGAGGCGCTGATGGAGGGGGATCTGTTCGATATCGATGAGGACGACCTGCAGGAGATCCTGCTGCGCGCCGAGCAGCTGGCGCATCAGCGGCAAAGCAAGGCCTCCTGATCAGCCCGGCGTTTTATCGGATGGCGGAAGGCGCGTAACCAAAACGCTTTTGAAAGCGTTCGCTAAAACGCGATCTGGATTTGTAACCGCAGGCCTCTGCAATGCGGGTCATATCCCATCGGGTGGTTTGAAGCAACATCATGGCGTGATGCATGCGGACGTCTATCAGCAAATCTTCGAAGCGTGTCTGTTCGGCGGCAAGGCGCCGCCGCAACGTTGCCGGGCTCATCGCTAATGTTTTTCCTGCTGTTTCTGCCGTCCAGTTTTGTTCCGGAGCCTCAAGAATCAAGGTGCGCAGGCGCTGTGATGGGCTATCCAACGGCAAATGCGTAAAAACATGCCCCCGTTCGGCCAGCGCGGTCAAAAAGTCCAGAAGGCGGTATTGCAGGCGAATATCGCTGATTTCCTGTTTTTCCACGCTTTCAATCACGTGATAAAACGTTGCCGACAGGTCTTCGTCCAGAGGCAGCGTTTTCCACGCGTCATTTTTAGGGGGGATAGGGGGGGAAGCCTGCCGGGTTCGGTGAAAGACATCCAGCAGTTCTGCCGACAGCGTCAGGAATATCGAGCGAAAAGGCCGATCGATGTCGCCCGGCGTTTTGACTAAATCTGCGCGGGTATTGGGGGGGACCAGGAGCAGTTCGCCGGGGGTCTCCAGAGACAAATGTTGTGAAGCCGATGTGATACCAAGTTGGCCCGTCGCGAGCAGCAAGACCGTCGCTTCATGGAAGACGAACTGCGGCGTGTGCAGCTGGCGTTTCAATGTCGGCTGGCACACTCCGCACAAGCGGTGCCTCGCTACCGGCGCCCCCGACGGAGAGTGCCAATGCAAAAGCTTCGCATCCGGCTTGCGTCTGGTTCGCACTGATCCGAAGGAACCGGTCCGGCTCATATTCGACTCCTTCATGCGATTATTTCGCCGTTGATGCTACGTTAGGGTTCAGGCTGTAAAGGCCTGTCAGTCTCGCTTGGGCTAACACTGGCGCTTCCGCCAGGGCGGCATTCACATTAGCCCCTGTCAAAGGCCCTTGTACATCCAAACCGGGGGTAGCAAGCGCATAAACCGTGAAAATATAATGATGAACTAACGTATCGTTCCACGGTGGGCATGGGCCATCGTAACCGTAGTATTCCCCCTTCATCTGCTCGTCGGCGGCAAACCAACCGGTATAGTCATTGGTGCCGTGGCGATAGGCCGAAGGGGCGTTTGGCCCGGCTTTGCCACGCGGCGTTACGCCGTCCGATTGAGAGCCCGCCGCAATTTCCACGGTACTGGCCGGAATATCCAGCAGCAGCCAGTGAAAGAAATCAACGCGCGGCAACGACGCGGGCACAACCCGACGCTCTTGATTCACATCATCACCACGGCTTGGCACGTCGGGATCATGGCAGACGATCACGAAAGACTGCGTGCCTGCAGGCACTTCACTCCAGGCCAGATGGGGGTTGCGATTTCTCGATAAAGCAACATGGTTGGCGGCATCGGGGATAGCGAAGGCGAACTCACCGGGAATGAACTCTCCTTCTTTAAAGCTTTGGCTGGTCAGTTTCATAAAAGCTTATCTCCTGTTCTATTGAGCGGTATCTGCGGGTATGTGATGTCCCCATTATAAGTTTTTCAAAATAAAGTAAGGCGACAAATCCAATCAAAATAGAACCAATTACGCTCATTATGATTGTATTTGATTGAGTTGTGTCGATGAACGGCCGTATTCGGCTGCTGTTTCGGTGCTAGCGAGATGGCGAACACTCTGGATGAGGGGGGGAAGGTCAATATTGGCGAGGGCGAACTGGAGAAGAGGCTGCTGCGCGCCGAGCAGCTGGCGCATCAGCGGCAAAGCAAGGCCGCCTGATCAGCCCAGCGTTTTGCGGTAAAACACCACCCGTTCCGTTTCGGCAAAGCCCAGCGCCGCATGCAGGCGTTGGGAGTCCAGGTTGGCGATGTCGGTATCCGACGCCAGCTCGCTGCACCCCTGTTGCTTCGCCCACTCCTGTACCTGCGCGATCAAACGCGTGGCCCAGCCCTGGCGGCGGGCGCATTCGACGGTGTAAATCCCTTCCAAAAACGCCACCGGCGACGATTCGCAGCCGTTGACGTAATCGTAGCGCAGCGCGACCTCGGCAAAGCCAACGAAAGCGCCGTCCAGCCCCCGCGCCATAAACGCGGTGTGGTGCGGCGAAGCCAATATTTCGCGCATCTCCGCGCGGTGCTCTTCCAACGGACAAGTGGGCCACAGCGCCGTGCGCAGCGCCAGCCAGGCGTCGAGGTTGTCGTGGTCGCAGATGACGATCATGCGGGATCCCTGGTGGTGATATTTGTCACCCGCGAGCGTAACAGCTCCCAGTGTGCAAGCTCAATCTCTCCATCGCTATCTCGCCACTTCTCTCACTTCTGACAATGGGGCGCCGGAGGCCGGTGCGTCTATCGAATAACGAGTGGAGTACACATTAATGTACCAAAGTGCATGCTCTCCGGCTCGATAAGGCTAAGGAAGCCTTCGCAATGTGATTGGCCATGCCAACTGGTGCAGATGGCTTGCGATTGTGCATAGCTCTCTGCAATGGCCACATCGACGAAAACGTCTCCGTCCAGTTTAAGTAAATATTGATGTAGCCAGCCCGGTTGCGCAGACAGATGATGTTGCACCATCTGGCAATAGGCAGCGTACATCTTCTCTTCGGTAACGCCTTTTCTTAGTTTGAAGCGGCCCAGCTCGACGCCATGGCCGGCACTGACAGGGGAATATGCTGTTATGTGATTAGGGGATGTCATGGTAATTTTTCCAGTAATGAGTGAGTGACTATCATAGGCCACGACCCTGCCAGTTTTTGTCAGGGGTATTGGAGGCATTCAGTGAGAACCGTTAGGCTATTTTCAATACTCGACCAACTGCGCGGCAGACAACGCCCGGTATCGGCAGAATTTCTGGCTCAGACGTTGGATGTTTCGGTGCGAACCATCTATCGAGATATGAGCACGTTGCAGACGATGGGAGCGCCGATCCGCGGTGCGTCTGGATTAGGATATCAGTTGGAAAAGGGGTATTTCTTGCCGCCGCTGCATTTTGACGTTAACGAGCTGGAGGCCATAATGCTGGGCACTCGTCTGATTGTGGCTCGTGGTGATGCGCAGTTGGGTGAGGCGGCCCGTCGCGTTTCAGCCAAAATAGGTGCCATGTTGGATGACAATGCGAGGGAACGTTATCAGCATATGCCATTGCGTGCCGTCTCGCGCAGGACTCTGGAGTATGAACTGGCCGACAGGCATCTGGAGCCATTGCGCGTGGCCATACGAGGTAGAAAGCGGTTGGTCGTCTGCTATCGCGACCTCAAAGGTAATGAAAGCCGAAGAAATGTCAGGCCATTAGGATTGACGATGTTTGACGCCGTATGGCTGCTGACCATATGGTGCGAGACCAAAGCCGATTTCCGCAACCTGCGCGTTGATGGCATTCTATCGCTGACGGACACTGGCGAACGGTTTCGACAGGAAAGAGGTAAACGTTTTGAAGATTATATTAAATCTTTACCGACAGCATAGGCGTCATGGAGACCGCTTTAGCTTTGCTTGGTGATAGTGACACGACGAGCCATTGTGTGGGCGGCACAGTAACGACGGACTGTTTAAATACCTGCCATTTGAGGGTATTGGGTAGCCTTGTACCGCCACTGTTAGCAAAAAATAAAAAAGCCACTTCGAGAAAAGTGGCTTTTTTATATGATTTTAAAGCTAAAATTTGGTGGCCCCTGTTGGGTTTGAACCAACGACCAAGCGATTATGAGAACGATGTACCACCTTTTTAAATCAATAAGTTACATTGAAAACAAAAGGTTATAAAACGGATGTTATCGGTGATTGTTGAGGGTTTGAGTCCTGAGGGGGCAGAAAGGGGGCGTTTTTCCCCAGTGGGTTAAGGGTAATCGCCTCCTGTAGATGGTTAGGTGCGAAGTGCGCATAGCGCATCGTCATCTTGATATCGGTATGACCCAAGATGCGTTGTAGTACGAGAATATTTCCGCCATTGATCATAAAATGGCTGGCGAATGTATGGCGCAATACATGCGAAAGCTGACCGTCCGGTAGTTCAAGTTCTGCCCGTTCAACTGCTTTGCGAAAAGCAGAGTAGCATGGCTTGAAATACCGACCGGGCTTGTCTGGTTTCGGCAATGAGTCGTAAAATTCGCTGCTTATTGGTACGGTTCTATTTCTGTTGCCTTTGGTTTTGAAGAAGCTGATTTTGAGATTCTTAACCTGCTTAGTGGTTAATGATTCTGCTTCGTCCCAGCGTGCTCCAGTCATTAAGCATACGCAGGCAACCCAGAATGTACTGTTGTTCCGACTTTTTGAGCATTGTTCCAACAGCCGGTTAATTTCCTCTTGCTCCAAATAGGCTAACTCAGCCTCTTCCGATTTGAAGGGGCGGACGTTTGCTAGAGGGTTATCAAGCTTCCAGTGGCCTAGACGCTTCAGCTCATTAAATACAGCGCGAAAATAAGCCAATTCGAGATTCATTGTGCGCGGTGAAACTTGTTTTACTCGTGTAGTCCTGACGATCTCACCGGACAATCGCTTTTTTCGATAAATAGAAAACATTGTTGAATCAAACTCATGAGCGAAAGGATCACCCATGCTTTCACAGGCAAACTCCATTGCGCCTTTGCGTTTCTCGCCGTCATCTAACGTGACACCATGCTCATCAAACCATTGAACCACAAGGTCTTTCAGTTTTCGTCGATCTTCTTTTCCATCAAGCCAAGGTTTGACGTGAACATTTTCTAATATGTGGTTTTGATAGGCTGTGGCTTCTCCTTTGGTGGAGAACGTTTTGCGTATACGTTTACTGCTCTTCCCTTTGGGTTTACCCTCGGGATAAAAGTCTAAAAGCCACTTGCCGTCTGGTTGTTTTTTTATAGACATAGCTTAGTTTGAGATTGTCATTACTACTCGGCCTAACACACTAATTTCATCTAGGCTGCAGTCAAAGGACATACCAATGCCGCCAACTCTCACGCGATTTGTCGGTATACGAACCAGCGTTCGAATGCTGATTTTTCCTTCAATACTTACCAGCCATTCGCCATCGAAAACTTCATCAAAAGAACGATCGACAATGAACTGCGCTTTGTCATCTTGGATGCAAACCGGATCGGCGGGGAGCGTTGAAGCAGGCTTGAAAAATACTTTATCTAGTCTCGCCATCCCAGCGTCAATTAATTGGCCATCAGCCAGCTTTTGACGCTGCAAATGCAACATGCCTAGCTCTTCATCATAGAACTTGCGACCTTTACCAGCCGCGAGCCATTCCAGTGTGGCGCCAGTCTCAGCCATGCAGCGAACAACGATGTCAGCAGGAAAATAACCTCTTCGATAACGATTAGCTAGGCTGCTACTGGCAATGCCAAGGTGATCGGCTAATGCTAATTTTGTCTTGAAACCATAAGCTTCAAGAACCCGATCAAGGGTCTCTGCGCTTCCTTTTGAGAAGTCTATCTGTAGCTTTATGGGGGATTCTGTTATTTGATTTTCTTCTGATGATTTTTTTTCTTTTTCTGTAGCTTTATGTGAATCTGCATTGTCTTTTTCTTTTTCTTCTTCGGCTGCAGGCTGTTGTGGGGAATTGTTTGGGTTGGTTTGGCATGGCTCGTCGTTGCTTGATGTTTCACCTTGGCCTGTGGATAGCCACTCTAAGCTCGCGCCGGTTTCTAAAGCACATTTCACTACTATATCTGCGGGGAAGATTCCACGTGTTCTGCGGGCTGACATACTACTTGATGCCATATTCAAGTAGTCAGCTAACTGAAGGGAAGTTGTGAAGCCATAAGCCGCACACACACGATCCAAAACTTCAGCACTGTTTGTTGGTAACGTAGCCTTTCGTCTTAATTGGGTCATTAGAAGGTTGCAAACTCGATTTTATCGAGTTATTCTCCGGTTCGATTGTTAGATAATGTCGAATTTTATTGAATGTTGCCGCATTCAACAGAACAAGGAGTTTGCCTCATGCGCCCTAACATTACAATTGCCATTACAACCCCATATCTGCCTATCGATGAGTATTGCCGTATCACTGGAACCCCTATTGGTACGGCTCGCGACATGGTACGTGACGGTCGGTTGCCTATCCGTGGCAAGGGTGATAAGCCCAAGTCAAGGGTTGAAATCAACATGGCCGCATTAACTGTGCAGGCTTTAAGTGAATGCAATATTTCGCTTCAGGCGTAATTCATCTTAATTGTTAGATTGGGGTGAATCATGTTTGATTATGACGTTTCCAAACATCCACATTTTGACATCGCCTGTCGGCAGTTTGCCGTTCGTCACAACCTCGTAAAGCTGGGTGAGGTTACAGGCATTAAGCCACAGACATTGCGCAACAAGCTAAACCCAGAGCAACCGCACCAGCTCACTTGTGCGGAGCTATTGGCGCTTATTGGAGGCGCAGATTACCAATGCTCGCAAATCCTCCGCGCGGCCTTCTGCTTTCGTTTGCGAAGAATGTGACGCTCCGATTCCTGCAGCGCGCCGCGCAGCAGTTCCCGGCGTTGATACCTGCGTAAGCTGTCAGCAGATCCGCGAGACGCAAAGTCACCTTTACGCGGGGAAGGCATGACGGAGTTCTCTATTTTGTTCGGCCTGCTGGCGTTGCTGGCAGGTCATTTTATTGCGGCTGATTTGAGTGATTCAGAATTTGCACGCAGACCAGAAAATCAAAAATACGATTAAGGATATAACATGGAAATTAAAATCGGCTCTGAGTTTGTTATCACCAGCGATAACCTGAAATTCATTCTTAATACGGTGAAGGTAGGGAAAACAGGAAAAAGCGAAGGTCAAGAGCGTTACGAGGCTATCGGCTATTATCCTACGATTAACCAGCTTGTGAACGGCCTTATTCATCACAGCGTCCGCAATTCCAGTGTTAATAGCATTGCATCACTGGGCGCTGAAATAGGCCGCATTGGCAATTTGTGCCAAGAGGCTTTTGCTGTATGTGAGGCGGCGAAAGTTCAATGAGCCAAGCGGCTACGGCCTACGCTTACCCATGGAACGAACCGCGCCCGGCAGTTGCCGGGCCGGTGAGACCGCTTACCCGTGAGGAACTCGCTCAGGGGCAAGCTGTTTTAACCAATATCCGCCGCCTGCCGCGCTTCCTCAGCGCCATGTTCCTGACGCGTTACACCAACTTGCTCAAGAGCAAAGGGCTGCACGATGCCAACAAATGGCTGGTATTCCAGTTCGATCGCCGCATCTGGCCGCGCCTGCAAACGGTGAGCGCCAAAAATGCAATGAATCTCACCGCGTCAATGCGGTTTTCTGCTGAAGTCGATAACTATGCAGCTCTGCCCGGCATGGATGACAAAGAGTTACGCCGCCTTGCCGATCGGGTGGCCGGTCAACTTCTGCAGAATTATGAAGATTACTGCGATGAGTTTGTGGCGGAGAACGGCGGCGATAATGCCGGGCTTTTCGAAGATGCCATCCAATCAGAATTTTATGGCCGCATTGCCGGTATGGCGCGCGCCTTCAACATCACCCCTATGCACTGGCGCAAATACCGCAAGGGCAAACTGGATGCCCGGTCAGCGATTGCCAGCCTGTCACGGTTGGTTAATTCCGAGTGGTGGGAACGCCAGTTGAAGGCCCAGCGCACGCGCTGGCGCGAGGCGTTGCTGATCGCCCTGGGTAATGTGAACCGCGGGGCGTCGTCGTATGCCAGTAAGCAGGCTATTCGGGATGTGAAAGCGCGCCGCCAGTCCAATTTTGATTATCTGAACAGCCGCGAGCTTGAGAACGTCGAAACCGGCGAACGCTTCAGCCTCATCGACAAGGTGATGGCAAGTATCTCTAACCCGGAAATTCGTCGTATGGAGTTAATGGCGATGATCGCCGGTGTTGAGCAGGCCGCCGCTAAACAGGCAACAGAGAGGCCTTGACCCCTATAAGCGTATAGAGCCTGCTGCATCGGCCAGATTGACCTCCGCCGAGCGCGATCGCGTAACCAAAATTTACTCAGAGCTGGCACTACACGGCATCGAGCCGACGCGCTGGGAACTTGAGGCACTGGCGCGCGGCGCTAAAGTCAAATTTGGTGATATTTCAATGCACTATCCAGCGGTTAACGATTGGGCGGGCTTCCAATAATTTCTTGCGCAATTAAATCCGATAGGCATATACTGTATATGTATACAGTAATTAAGCATCGGAGGGAAAGGGTGCAAGCAGTGGATGAAGTGGTTGTTTTAGAAAGAATTGAACTCATCGCCCGTCTGGGGGTTTGCTATGAGAGCCAAGCGAAAGACAAAGACATTGCATTGATATGGATCTCGGAACTGGCCGGGGAGATGAGAACCAACATTACTCCTGATAGTACTTCAATGATTAAAAAACTAGCTGCTATTTCGTAATTTATAGGCGACTTAATATTTTTGCATTCATTAATGGCATCTATGTTTGCGCTGCAAAGAGCGGCTTTAAGCTTATGTTGAATGCTATGGGTGATTTTTTCATTTTCTTATCAATTAGTTAAGTGGTGTGTTCTGTTTCTTAAGTTAAGTATTTGACATTAAGTTATCTCCACCTTAGTGTTATGATTGCCATGGTTTTTATATTGAGCGTTACATTTTTTATTACATAAGGATAGAGGGTTGAAATGATAAAATATGATGTAAGTGAAGTATTTGGATTGACGAGGGACTTGCCTCTTAATTATATCGAGCGTAATGATGTTGACGTGAAACTTAAGACCGAGTTGAGTGCAAAAAAGCATATAGTTATCTACGGAAGTTCAAAACAGGGAAAAACATGTGTGCGAAAGCATTGTTTAGACCCTCAGCAGTATATTCTAGTTCAATGTTCAAACAAATCTGACATTTCAGAGTTGAATAGTAGTATTTTGAAGCGAGCTGGATTTGAAATAACGCAATCGACAAAGAAAGGCATGACCGGTAAGAATAAAATCCTAGCATCTATTAAAGGTGGATTATTTGGGACTTTTAGCGCTTCTGCAGGAGGGGAAACGGAGGATACTACATCTACAGAAAAAACGACAACTCCACTAGAAATTGATGTAGATGATGTGAACGATGTTATAGCCGCTCTGAAATCAATAAATTTTGATAAAATTATCGTGCTTGAAGACTTTCACTATATGCCATTTGAAACACAGAAAGACTTCTCGATAGCATTAAAAGCATTTCATGAAACATCGAGCATAACATTTATTATTGTTGGTGTTTGGCTCGAAGACAATAGGTTGATCGTTTATAATGGAGATCTCACTGGACGAGTTATATCTGTAAATGCAGATAAGTGGTCAGATGGTGATTTGGTGAAAGCTATAGATGAGGGGGCTCGATTATTAGGGATATCCTTCAGTCAAGGGTTCAAAAATGACTTGGTTAAATATTGTCTTAAGAGCATATATCTTGTTCAGGAGGCATGTAGAAGAGCTTGTGTACTAGAAGGAGTTTCTAATGGGCAATCGTCATCAGTAGAGGTTGGTAATAGATGTAGTGCTCAAGATTTGGTTGCTGAGATTGTTGGGGAACAATCCGCTAGATATAGCTCATTCCTCGTTAATTTTTCTGAAGGATTCCAAGATACTGAACTTGAAATGCATAAGTGGTTGCTATATCCAGTTTTAAACTCCTCAATTGAGGAGTTAGAAGCAGGGTTAAAATATAGAGATATTAAAGTTGCTTTGCAGACTGTGCATCCACGACAAGATAAACTGAACTTGGGTAACGTGACACAGTCGCTACAATCTTCCGCATCTTTGCAAATAAAGAAAAGCATCATGCCAATAATTTTGGACTATGATCAAACGAATAAAAAGCTGAATGTTGTTGATAAAGGCTTTTTGATTTGGTTACAACATCAAGATATTGAAGAGTTAAAAGGCGATTTAGGTTTACCTAAATAATCACTCCGAATGTATCCACTGCTTTCTGCAAATAAGGTGTAACGACCCTAGGCTAGCACCTTGTATGCATGCACTGAATGCATGAATTTGCATGATGATCCGGTATTCTTTTTCCCCCCCGCAGCGCCAGCACTGGCGCGGATCGCGCCGGATCATGCAACTGCATTAAAAGCGACATATAAAGCGCGCAGGCGAGGCGGGGATAGCATTGCGCGCAAGCCGTGTTGAACCCCTCCCAAAAGAGCCGCCAGCGTCCCGTCACGGCGATTTATCGCAATACTTGCATGAGAATGGGGTTTGATGTCGTGGCGCCATGATGGCGCTCTCAGGCGCTTACAGCGCACTGCATAATATCGCCAATCAGTGACACCAAAAAACGACACCATAATATTCTTGCAATGGTGTCATAAAGTGATACTATATACCCCATGAACAAACGACACCAAAAAACGCTGTCAGATGTGTTTGCCCGGCCTGTCAACGGTTCTATAAAGTGGTCTGATATTGAGGCGCTTTTTACCGCATTAGGGGCGGAAATTCACGAAAGGGAAGGTTCTAGGATCGCGGTGCTGTTGAAAGGTGAAAAAAGAGTCTTTCACCGGCCACACCCCAGACCTACCACTGACAAGGGGGCGGTTAACTCCATTCGGATCTGGTTGGATAGCTTAGGAATAAAACCATGATGAATAATACACTGAAAATTGACGGCCATACGGCCGTCATCAACTTCGACCCTGAAATTGAAATGTTCCGGGGCGAGTTTGTCGGGCTGAATGGCGGCGCCGACTTCTACGCCTACAGCGTGGACGAGCTGAAGAAAGAAGGCGCGATCTCACTCGCGGTCTTTCTCGATGAGTGCCATAAAGACGGCATCGAGCCTTACAAGTCGTACAGCGGCAAAGTAACCACCCGCCTGTCGCCGGAACGCCATCAGGCGTTAGCCATTGCCGCACAGGCCACCGGGCAGTCGATTAATGAACTGCTGAATGAAGGTGTTGATCTGGTTATCGAAAAGCATTCCTGATCCAGCGCCAACAAAAAAGCCGCCAATCACTGGCGGCTTTCTGCTTATTCGGTCGGCAACTCATACGGCGCGAATCTAATCACCTCTTCACCGATCCAGTCGTTCACCTCCTTCATGCGCTCTTGCAGCGGCGTTAACTCGTTGCGCACAAACACCTGAGCGGCCTTTTTCACGTCCCCGAAGCCGCCGGTATTGTTCGGGATAATCCCCATCATCTGCGGCGGTACGCGGTGCGCACTTAGCAGATCGTCGCGGCTGGCGTTCTTGATGTTAAAAAAGTCGTCCTTGGTGGCGACCTCGGACAGCGGCAAAATCTTAATGCCGTCCGGCTTGCCGTTCGGGGCGTACATAAACAAATTGCGGAAATTCCCTAAGCCCTTGGTGTCACGCATGGCTTGGCGCATTCTGTCAACGTCGCTTGTACTTTGCGCGGCGTCGGTCATATACAGGATGTAACCGGCGTGCGCCCCGTTCTGGTAATACTTACGGCGGAACAGTGTCGCCGCCTCATTCAGCCAGGCGGAGTTAAGCGCGCTGAGGTACTCCGGCAGGCCGTACAGTTCCTGATTGATGTCCGGCTCAATCAGGTGGAAAACGCTGTCGGTCTTGAAGCGGTGCGCCTCTTTCCAGTCCTGCACAAACCAGTAAGCGCCGCGATCCACGCCGCGCCGTGTGTACTTGGCCGGGGAGGATTTCAGTTGCAGCGGCGCACCGAGGCGGTTTTGACGCTCTTCTAAATAGGCGTTGCCGAACACCAGATAATCCAGCGCATAGCGGCTAAACTCCTGCTGACTTAACAGCCGGTGTGGGATAAACGTTGACGCTAAAATATTGCGCTTAACGTACATCGGTGAGCTGTGATGCACGGCGGCGCGCACGCTGCGCGCCAGCCCGTCGAATGAGATCGGCGGTTCGTACCACTTGCCATTGGTCGTGCATTCGATGTAATCCAGAATTTCCCGCTTATCAAGCACCGCGGACGGCTCGCCAAAGGTAAACGCCTCAAAATCCTGCTTCTGCTCTGCTGGCTGGGCTGGCGCTGGGGTGGTGAATGCCTTACGGCCTTTGCGCTTGCTCACAGTGCCACCTCCTGCGGCCACTCACAAAGATACAACTGGCGAAATTCCTCCACAGTGCATTCCCGCTTGAGGTTTTCAACATCCTGCATGTCCCAAAGTCCGCCCTGTGCGGCGGTGTCCTCGATCGTGTGTACCTGTGAAAATCCCTTGGCCTGCGAGCGTTTCCACACGGCGAACGCCTCGGGATTGGGTGATACGGATGTGAACAACGTCAGGCGATAGCGTGAATGGCAGGAAACGGCGAGCGCGCTCTGGAAAATGGCGTAAGGGTGATTCGCCCATGCGTATTCGCTCAAATAGACGTTGCCGTACAATGCGGCCAGTGAGAGGCCGAGGCCGCCATGAAAAGCGATTTCGGCGCCATTGGTCAGCGTAATATTGCTGTCATCTTGCGCGATGTGAATGCCGACTTTCGCCGCAAAGTGGCAAATGTAGTTACGCGACCACGCCAGCGAGTATTTTAGCAATGGGGCGAAATAGTGCTGATTGCGCCCGGTTTCCAGAGCGTCGATCAGCCCTTCCAGTGCAAAGAACATATCGGCCCCGGCTTGGCGGTGTTTGGTATAGCTGCGGCGGCGATGTTCCAGCCCTTCCGCGTACCAGCGGCGCTGGTAAGGCGTCGCCATGGTGTTCAGTAATGATTTCAGGTCAGCAAGTTGCTGAGCAGTAAACGCGTATTTCATCAGTAAAACTCCAAAATGTTCGGGCTGCTGTGGCCGCTGCCTGCGGTCAGCGGTTCGTTTAAGAGGGCATGCATGATTGCCCACGCGACATCGGCGTGGCTGGCTTCTTCGCTGCGGCTGGCGGTGTAGGTTGAACGCGCGCCGCTGGCGGTCATGGTTTTGCGGATCGCCATAAAGGCGGCGGTGATGTCGGTGTGGCTGGTGTCGTATTCCAGACAGCCGCGCCCGATGGTGTCTTTTGCCTTCAGCACCATGGCGGTTTTGATTTCCGGCGTGTATTTGATTTCTCGGGCGGCCGGGAAGAACTCGCGCACCAGCTGGAAAACACCTTGGCCGACGGTGGTCGCATCGATGCCGATGTACTCCACGCAATATTTTTCGGTCAGGTCTTTAATCTTCTGGGCCTGAGCGGCAAAGTTCATGCCCTGCCACTGGTGGCGCTCGAGCACGCGGAACTTGCCCCCGGCCACCATTGGTGGCGCGATCACCGCGCACCCGGCGCTGTCGCCGCCGTTGGCTTCCGATGGGTCGTAGCCGATCCACACCGGGCGATAGCCGAACGGCCGCACGGCGTAAGGGTTGAAGTCTTCCCATTCTTCCAGCGTATCGACCATGCAGCCTTGCAGCTCGGCGAACGGGAATACCGACGCGGTATCGTCCACAAATTCACACATCAGCAGGTTCTGATACTCTGCCGGGCTGTATTCGAGCGACAGCTGATCGAGGTCAAACAGGTTACAACCGCCGGTCAGCGCATCCTCAACCGTGACAATCTGGCGCCATTGCCCATCACCGCACAGCACGCCTTTTGACAGGTGGCTGTGGCTGAGGTCGAGCTGAACGTGATCGGCTTTACTGCGGCGGCCTTTGTTGAACAGTTCCCCCGACCAGAACGGATAAGCGGAGTGCGCCAGACTCGACGGCGTGGAAAAGTAGGTGGTGCGCCACCGCTTGTGCAGCGACATCCCGCTGGCGACTTTGCGCAGCTCCTGAAACTTCGGTATCCAGAAATACTCATCCAGATACAGATTGCCGGTGTAGCTCTGCGCGGTGCGCACGTTGGTGCCGAGGAACATCAGGCGGGCGCCATTCGGCAGCACCATCGGATCGCCTTTCAGGTCAACCTCGACCAGCCGCGCAAAATCAATGATGTAATTGCGGAATACATGCGCCTGCGCCTTACTGGCCGACAAGAAAATCTGATTGCGGCCGGTGGTCAGCGCATCGAGTAATGCTTCGCGGGCAAAGAAGAACGTGGCGCCGATCTGGCGCGATTTCAGGATGTTGCGGATACGGTGTTGCAGCCCGGCGCGATACCATCCCATCTGATACTCGAAGGTGGTTTCTGTGAAGATGCTTTGCAGCTTCTCCACGGCGGCCTCGCTGAACACGTTGCGCTCGGCGGGCTTGCGCTCGCCTTTGTTGCGGTTGGCGACGTTCGGGTTTAAATCCGCCTCGTTGCCGGTCGCCGAATAGCGATTGACCCGCGCCAGCCGTTCAATCTGGCGGCCTAACAGGTCAATTTCTTTGAAGTCTTTCCCCTCCTTGACGTCTTTCATGATGAGCTGAATCAACCGTGCTTCCATGCTTTGCTCAACGCGGGAAATGGGCGCGATGTCGTCCCATTTATCGCGCAGCTTCCAGCTCTGCACGGTCGGCCCCTTGAGGTTCAGCGTTTCCGCAATTTGGCGCACAGAGAAGCCCTGCCAGTAGAGCAAGGCAGCTTGGCGGCGCGGATCGCTGATGATGGTTGTTGCCGGTGTCGTATTCATGACGCCAAGGCTACGAAAGCGCCGGGCGACTCGCATTAAGCCCTTGTTGTGCCTCAGATCTTCCAACCGCAACGCGTTGAGACGCGGCGCCTTTCCCCCGAAACTAGCCCCGAACCCAATCACCACAACCGGAGCCGTTTACATGGCAAAGAAAGTTACTAAGTTTTTCCGCATCGGCGTTGAAGGCGACACCGTTGACGGCCGCGAGATCGGCGCTGCGGATATTCAGCAGATGGCTGCGACCTACAGCCCGAAGGTGTACGGCGCCCGCATCAACATGGAGCACATCAAGGGGATTTTGCCGGATGGCTATTTTCGCCGTTACGGCGGCGTGGTTGAGCTGAAGGCCGAGAAAATCGACGAGCCGGACGAACCGCTGTTGCACGGCAAATGGGCGCTGTATGCCAGTCTGGCCCCGACCGCCGATCTGGTGTCGATGGTCGGCGCAGGCCAAAAGGTGTTTACCTCGATGGAGACCCGCATCAACATCGTGCCGGTGCCGGAGATGAAAGGCGAAAAAATCGGGCTGGATGTCAGCGGCACGATTGCCAGCACCACCGACACCGCCGGCGGCGATGAGCGCGAAACGGCCGACTTCGCCACGCTGGATGCAGAGGGCTATTTCTGCCAACAGGTGAACTACGATTTCCACATCCGTTACAACACTCTCGACCTGTGGGCGCGTTATCAGGACTTCCAGACCCGCTTACGCGATGCGATTGTGAAACGACAGGCGCTCGACCGCATCATGATCGGCTTTAACGGTACGCACCGCGCCAAAACCTCCAACCGCGTTAAATTCCCGCTGCTGCAGGACATTGCGCCGGGCTGGTTGCAGAAGTACCGCGAGAACGCGCCGGGCCGTGTGCTGGATAAAATCGTGGGTATCAGCGAGCGCCAAGCTGCCGTTACCGGCGGGCGCATCGATTTACCGTCGGGCTGTGTTTATACGGGTATGTCCGGCTCAAACTACAACCCCTCAATCTGGGGCGCTTATTCAGCGGTTCAGGTGCTGATTAACGGCACATGGGCAACAATTGGAACGGTGTAAAATGCAACATATTAAGAATTTGAAGAGATACACGCCGGAAGAATTATTCCTCGGCGAGAACGTGATTTATCTTCAGGATGAAAACGGTATTGACTGGTACGCCGTGCAAAAATTGTTTTCGCCGGACACCGTAAAATTGGCTTATGACGAAAGCGGCATTATCTGCGCGATTAACAGTGATGTGTCGATGCTGTGGCCGATTGGCTTATCGGTTATTGAGCTGAGCCCGACGAAACTGCCAAAGTGCTGCCTGGCTAATGGTGAGTGGGTGTTTGACGGTAAGAAGGTGAGCCGGCGTATCTATTCCGCCGAAGAAATGATGGCGAGGGCTGAAACCAGAAAAAATGAATTGCTGGCGAGCGCGGGTAAGGCTGTTGCGCCGCTACAGGATGCAGTCGATTTAGGGATGGCGATGGAGGAGGAAATCGTGCAGCTCAAGCTCTGGAAAACTTACCGGGTGCAGCTGAGCCGCATCAATCCGCAGAATGCGCCGGATATCGATTGGCCGGTTGCGCCCAGCGTCTAATAAAAAGCCCGCAGCGATGCGGGGCTTTTATTTTGGAAGTTAACGGAAAATGGTCATGGCACCATAGTTGTTACAAAATTCGGCGCACCAATTAGGATGACGAACAGTAGTATGCTTCCTATGGTAATTGCTGTTGCGAATTCATTCTTCATAGTGGCATTTCCCCCTGTTATTTTGAAAGCGTACCTACAAACTCCAATGTGTCGCGGTATAACTGGAATTCATCGTTATCGGATGCTTTTTCCATTTCTGCGACTATTTGAGAAAGAATATTATCGGTGTTGACTATTTTTTTGCGAACAAGAAGACCTATGACGCATTTTCCCAGAACCATGCTCACTTTTTCTAAGTTCTGCGTTTCACCATCGGTAAGGTAATGAATACTCATAAGCTCTCCAATCAATGATTTTTCGGATGTAGCCGTTAATCCAGATGTCGTCTTTAGAGCAGGCATTCCCATCCTTAGTTTGGTTGAAAGAGCCCACCGAAGCGGGCAAAGATTCGTCTCTGGTGTATCAAGCGTTACAAAGGTTGTTATAAGGGATTGCGAACCCTGAATAACGCTTTTAGGTTAGGAATGTTCCGAAATCATGGCAAGTAATTACGAACGGTAAGGAACGAATTTAGGATAAATGCTAAAAAAAATGCCCCACGGCGGGGCGAAATTTGGTGATGATAGCTACATGAACTATTTGCATGTGACGATTAGAGGCGTGTGTCGTCTATTGGCGACACTATATTACTTTGGAGGGGGGAACAAGCAAAAAGTGCTGAAGTGAGAAATCTTAGGAAAAGTGCCATTCGAAAGTCCGTGCTTTCGAACTGATGCCCTTGGCGCCATGAAAAAAGCCCGCAGCGATGCGGGCTTTGTGTTTGCGGCTTTCCCTGATGTTGCCGCGCTTGACCTCCAGACCTTACCCTGCCCGGCTCTCAGGCGTCCAATTGATTGCGTAGATCAATACAACGTTATTGATCGGCGTGAACGATCGTTATTTCCTCAAAAATCCCCAATCCGGCCCGGCCTGTTGTCTGGTCGGCCTTCCAGCACCCACCGCGTGCGGCCCGGCGCGCCGGGCGTCATCATGCCTGCACCTACTCACCACCCGGAGCAAATTAATGGGCGATTATCATCACGGCGTGCGCGTCGTCGAAATCAACGACGGCACCCGCGTTATTTCCACCGTATCGACGGCAATCGTCGGCATGGTCTGCACGGCGGAGGATGCCGACGCGTCGGTTTTCCCGCTCGATACCCCGGTACTTATCACCGATGTGCTGGCCGCCTCCGGCAAGGCCGGTAAAAAAGGCACGCTGGCGGCGTCGCTGCGGGCGATCGCCGAACAGGCGAAGCCGGTCACGGTGGTTGTTCGCGTTGCCACCGGCAAAGACGCTGCGGAAACCACCTCCAACATCATCGGCGGCGCGAACGCTGAAGGCCGTTACACCGGCATGAAAGCGCTGTTATCTGCACAGGCTGAGCTGGGCGTTAAGCCGCGCATCCTCGGCGTGCCGGGGCTGGATAATCAGGAGGTCGCGACGGCGCTGGCCGGGATTTGCCAGCAGTTGCGCGCGTTCGGCTATATCAGTGCCTACGGCTGCAAAACCGTGCAAGAGGCGATTAAGTACCGCGACAATTTCAGCCAGCGCGAGCTGATGCTGATCTGGCCGGATTTTGTCAGCTGGAACACCACCGCCAACCAGAGCGACATCGCCTATGCCACCGCCCGCGCGCTGGGCCTGCGTGCCAAAATTGACACGGAAACCGGCTGGCATAAGACGCTTTCAAACGTCGGCGTTAACGGCGTGACCGGCATCACCGCCAGCGTGTTCTGGGATTTGCAGGCGCCCGGCACCGATGCCGACCTGTTAAACCAAGCGTGCGTCACCACGTTGATCCGCAAAGACGGCTTTAAATTCTGGGGTTCCCGCACCTGTTCCGATGATCCGTTGTTCCTGTTCGAGAACTACACCCGCACCGCGCAGGTGCTGGCCGACACCATGGCCGAGGCGCACTTATGGGCCGTTGACCGCCCGGTAACGCCTACGCTGGTGCGCGACATGATTGACGGCATCAACGCGAAATTCCGCGAGCTGAAATCCGCAGGGCTGATTATCGACGGTACTTGCTGGTACGACGAAAGCGCCAACACGAAAGAAACCCTGAAGGCGGGCAAGCTGTTTATCGATTACGACTACACGCCGGTGCCACCGCTCGAAGATTTAACCCTGCGCCAGCGCATCACCGATCGCTATCTGGCGACGTTTGCGGCATCCGTGAACCGCTAAAGGAGACGTTAGAACATGGCACTGCCGAAAAAACTGAAATACCTGAACCTGTTCAACGACGGCTACAGCTACATGGGCGTGGTGTCCTCGCTGACGCTGCCGAAGCTCACCCGCAAGCTGGAGAAATACCGGGGCGGCGGCATGAACGGCGCGGCCTCCATCGATATGGGGCTGGACGATGACGCGCTGGCCGTTGAGTGGTCGATGGGCGGCATTGATGAGCTGGTGCTGAAGCAGTGGGGCGCCGTCGATGCCGTGCCGCTGCGCTTTGCCGGTTCCTTCCAGCGTGACGACACCGGCGAGGTGTCCGCTGTGGAAGTGGTGATGCGTGGCCGCCACAAAGAAATTGACTTTGGTGAGTACAAGCAGGGCGAGGATACCGAAACCAAGGTATCCACCGAGTGCACTTACTTCAAGCTGACCGTTGACGGCAAAGAGTTGATCGAAGTCGATACCGTGAACATGGTCGAAAAGGTCAACGGCGTTGACCGGCTGGCCGAGCACCGTAAAGCGATCGGCCTGTAATATTTGCGCCAGCCCGCCGGGCTGGCCCTTTTCCCATGATTTGAGAGAACACCATGAAAGACGTAAACGAAAATACCGTTACCCTCGACACCCCGATCCAGCGTGGTGAAACCACCATCACCGAGGTGCAGGTGATTAAACCGAACGCGGGCGCGCTGCGCGGCGTCGGGCTGGCGGCGATCGCCAACGCCGACGTTGACGCGTTGCTGGTTGTGTTGCCGCGTGTGACCGTGCCGAACCTGACAAAAGAAGAATGCGCGCGCCTTGAGCTGCCGGATTTGGTGGCGCTGGCCGGGAAAGTGGTCGGTTTTTTGTCGCCGAACTCGGCGGTGTAATCCCCGACGCCCGGCTGGGCGTTGATGACCTGATGGCGGACATCGCGGTGATCTTCCACTGGCCGCCGTCTGAAATGGCCGGAATGGCGCTCACGGAGCTGTTGAACTGGCGCCATTTGGCACTACAACGCAGCGGAGTTAATCACGATGAGTAAAAGCCTGCAGCTACAGGTGCTGCTGAAGGCCGTAGACCAAGCCACCCGCCCGCTAAAGAGTATCCAACAGGCAAGCAAACAGCTTGCCGGTGACATCAAAACCACGCAGCAAACCCTCAAGGCTCTGGACGCGCAAAGCGCCCGGATTGAGGGATTTCGCAAGGCGCAGGGGCAGCTTGCCGTTACCGGCAAGGCACTGAAGAAAGCCAAGGAAGAGGCGGCCGCGCTGGCCGTCCAGTTCAAGGCGACGGAAAAACCCACGGCGCAGCAAGCGCGCTTGCTTGAGGCGTCGAAGCGCGCCGCCGCCGAGCTGCAGACGAAATACAACGGCCTGCGCCAGTCGGTGCAGCGCCAGCGTGACGCGCTCAACGCCGATGGTATCGCCACCCGGAACCTGAGTGCCGAACAGCGTCGGTTGAAGGCCAGCGCCAGTGAGGCCACGATAGCGTTGGGCCGCCAGCGCGGCGAGCTGGAGCGTCTGAGCAAGAAGCAAGAGCAGGTTAACCGGGTCGGCGCGCGTTACCGGGCCGGGCAATCGGCAACCGCGGCTGTCCGTAATACCAGCGCGGCCGGTCTGGGTATCGCTACCGCCGGGCTGGTCGCTGAAGGGGCGTTTATTGCGCCGGGGGTGCAGTTCGACAGGCAGATGTCAGACACGCAAGCCACGTTAGGGCTGGCGAAAAATGACCAGCAACTGGCCGCCATTCGCCAGCAGGCGCGGGATATTGGCGCCACGACCGCGTTTTCGCCGACGGACGTCGCGCGCACGCAATCCGTATTGGCGAAATCCGGCTTTAACGGCGATGCCATTCTGAAATCGACCGAATCAACGGTAAATCTGGCGCTGGCCTCCGATCTGGACATCGCCGACGCGGCTGACATCATCACAAACATGCAATCGGCGTTTAACATGCCGATAGACGAGATCCAACGCGTCGCGGACGTGATGACCAAGGGCTTCACCAGCTCGAACAGCAACCTGATGGATTTTGGCGAGGCGATGAAGTACGTCGCGCCGATCGCCGAGGCGGCCGGGGCCAGTATCGAGGACACCACCGCCTTGCTGGGCGTGTTGGCCGATAACGGTATCAAAGGGTCTATGGCTGGTACGGCGGCCAGTGCGATGTTTACGCGGTTACAGGCGCCGGTCGGGCAGGCGGCTGATGCGTTGTCAGAATTGGGCGTAAAAACCAAGGACGGCAAAGGGAACATGCTGCCGATCGCGAACATCCTCAAGAAGATTAACGGCTCGTTTAAAACCAACAAGCTCGGCACCGCGCAGCAGGCCGAATACCTGAAAGTCATTTTCGGCGAAGAGGCGATGAAAGGCGCTATCAAGCTGATTGACGCCGCCGGTAACGGCAAGCTGAGCGAAAAACACAGCACCGTCACCCAGTCAAAAGGGGCGACGGCCCAGATTGCCCGAGTGAAGGTGGACAACCTCGACGGCGACCTGAAAAACCTGTTTTCGGCGTGGGAAGATGTTCGCATTGAGGTGTTCGACGGCCAGAACTCAGCGCTGCGCGCGCTCACAGTTTCCGCCACCGAATGGCTCACCAAGGCGGGGGCATGGGTGAAGGCTAATCCTGAGCTGGTCGGCACGCTGGTGAAAGTCACGGCGGGCGTTACGGCCCTGATCGGTGGCCTCGCTGCGCTGGGCCTTATTGCATGGCCGGTGATGGCCGGGGTCAATATGTTGATCGCCGGGGCCGGGCTGCTGGGAACGGTCTTTACCACCGTTGGCGCCGGGATTGCGGCCGCATTCAGTGTGATCACCCTGCCGGTGGTCGCGGCGGCGGCGGTGATTGCCGGTGTGGCGTTGACTATCCGTAAATATTGGGAGCCTATCAGCGCCTTTTTAACGGGTATCGGCGAAGGCTTCAGCGCCGCTTTCGCGCCGATGCGCGCCGCGCTTGTCCCGCTGGCAGGCGCATTTACGCCGCTGCTGAACATGGTGCGCAACGTGTGGCAGTGGTTCGGCAAGCTGATCGAGCCAGTGAAATCTTCACAGGCCGAACTCCAGACCGCCGCGCGCTATGGGCGCATGTTCGGTGAATGGATCGCGGCCGGATTGAGCCTGCCGCTGCAGCTGTTGGGGGGATTGCCCGGCCTGCTGACCGGCATCTGGGGCGTTGCGAGCGGCATTGCAGAGCGTGCCGCCGCCGTCTGGGACACCATAGGCGAGCGTGTTAACGCGGCATGGCTTGCGCTGAGCGCCGCCACGGTTCAGGCATGGGATCGGCTGACTGGCTGGCTTAATGGCAAATGGGAGGGGCTGGTAAACGGGGCTAAAGCGCTGCCGGGACAGTTCAAAGAAGCCGGGATGAACATGATCAACGGGGTCATTGACGGCATTAGCGAGCGCTGGCAGGCGCTGAAAGACAAGTTTTCCGGCCTCACGGATATGCTGCCGGACTGGATGAAATTTGGCGACGATGAGGCGGAGGTTAACCCGGCGATTTCATACAATCGCCCGGCGCCTGAGCTGATGCCGGGGCCGGGCTATGCGGGGGCATTCGACAAGGGCGGCATCATCCCGCGCGGCCAGTTCGGCATCGTCGGCGAGCGTGGCCCGGAGATTGTCAACGGCCCGGCCAACGTCACCGGGCGCCGGAAAACGGCGGCGCTGTCGGCGGCGATGTTATCGCTGTCAACGCCGGTGATGGCGTCGACCCCGGCTGCCGCATCCGCTACGGCGCCAGCCCCGATCACGATTCAGGTGTACTGCGCCCCCGGCCAAGACGCGGCATCTATTGCGCGCGAAGTCTCGCGCCAGCTTGAGGCCGAACGACGCAAACAAGCGGCCGCCGCGCGCAGCCGCATGAACTACGAAGGGTAAAACCATGATGTTAACGCTGGGTCTGTTTGTTTTTATGCTGCAGACGCTGCCGTATCAATCCATGAGCCGCAACGCGGAATATCGCTGGCCGAGCAACGCCCGCGTTGGCCTGCGCCCGGCGGCGCAATTTCTGGGGATGGATGAGGAAAAAATCACGCTGTCCGGGGTGCTGCTGCCGGAGATCACCGGCGGCCGCTGGTCACTGCTGACGCTGCAACTGATGGCCGAGCAGGGCCGGGCGTGGCCGCTGATTGAAGGCACCGGCACGATTTACGGCATGTTTGTGATCGAGTCGATTTCTGAAACGCACTCCGAGTTTTTCGCCGACGGCAGCCCGCGCCGTACAGAGTTCACGCTCAACCTGAAGCGGGTCGATGAATCCCTGTCGGCGATGTTTGGTGATCTGCGCCAGCAGGCCGGGGAGCTGTACGATAAAGCAGGAGAGATGGCCGGGAAGGCCGCCGGTGCTATGGGAGGATTGTTATCATGATCACCGGCGTAAGCCTGCCAGCGGGGGCGCGAGTTGCCCCGGATTTTTCGCTGTTGCTGCAGGATAACGACATCACGCAGAACATCCGCAAGCGGCTGATTTCTCTGTCGCTGACGGATAACCGGGGCTTTGAGGCCGACCAGCTCGACATCGAGCTGGACGACAGCGACGGACTGATGGCGATGCCTCAGCGCAATGCGGTGTTGTCGCTGGCGCTCGGCTGGCAAGGCTCGCCATTGACGCCAAAAGGCCAGTTTACGGTCGATGAGGTCGAACACCGGGGCGCGCCGGACACGCTGACTATTCGCGCGCGTAGTGCGGATTTTCGCGGCTCGCTGAACACCCGGCGCGATGAGTCCTACCACGACACCACCCTGGGCGACATTGTGCAGAAGGTGGCTGCGCGTAATAAGCTGAAAGCCTCGCTGGCCGCCGGTCTGGGCACCATCAAAATCAGCCATATTGACCAGACGCAGGAGACGGATGCGGCATTTATTACCCGACTTGCAACGCTCAACGGTGCGGTGGCGGCGGTGAAAAATGGCGCTCTGCTGTTGTTACGACCCGCGAGCGGCGCCACGGTAGGCGGGAAGGCGTTGCCGGTGTATACCATCACCCGGCAGGATGGCGATCAGCACAGTTTCAGCATTGCCGATCGGGATGCATACACCGGCGTGACGGCGAGCTGGCTCAATACAAAACAGCCGAAGCCGAAGAAAGTGAAGCTGCAGCGCAAGCCAAAAGAGCAGCATTTGCGCGCGCTGCAACACCCGAAGGCGAAACCGGGCAGCAGCAAAAAACCGGGGAAACCGGCGGAGGCGGCGAAAGGCGACTATCTGGTGGGGGCTGACGATAACGTGTTTGCGATCACCAAAATTTACGCCACCAAGGCCGCCGCGATGCGGGCAGCACAGGCAAAGTGGGAAAAGCTTCAGCGTGGTGTGGCTGAGTTCTCACTGTCGCTGGCGATGGGCCGGGCTAACATCACGCCGGAAACGCCGGTACGCGTCAGCGGGTTTAAATCGGCGATCGATGCGCAAGACTGGATAGTGAGCAAAGTCACGCACAATTTGAGTAACGGCGGTTTTACGACGGCGCTGGAGTTTGAGGTTTTGCTGTCGGAGGTTACTTATGATGTTTCTTGATGGGAATTGTAAATTCACTTAAAGAAACTTCTTTTTTGGATCGCGAGCGGTATTATCGCGGCAATTGAGCCAGTGACGAGGAATTAATCATGTTTCATTGCCCGCTTTGCAGAACAGCGGCCCATGCCCGCACCAGCCGCTACTTGAGTCAACAAACGAAAGAACGTTATCACCAGTGCCAAAATATTAACTGTGGCCACACGTTTAAAACGATGGAGACCTACCAATGCGCGATAATGACGCCGGGCCGGGTTGATGCAGTGCCGCCGCATCCGGTCGGCGCCAGTGTGGCAGGACAGCAACAGGTTATGTGGATGTGACCAACTCAGAGATACAAGCCCGCAAAATGCGGGTTTTTTTATGCCTGAATTATGTCGTGCCAAATAGGATAAAGGGGGCGAGTTGTTTTCTTGGGGGGACAAAAAGGGGACATCGAGCAAGCGACAAATAAAAAAGCCACCCTGAGAGGTGGCTTAATTATATGATTTTAAATCTAAAATTTGGTGGCCCCTGTTGGGTTTGAACCAACGACCAAGCGATTATGAGTCGCCTGCTCTAACCACTGAGCTAAGGGGCCAAGCCGCGAGATTATAGGGAATCCTTAAGCATCGGTCTACTGTTACCCGCCCGTATGTTGCTTTTCTGCGCAGTTCTAGCCTGTTGTAATTGCTGGCGGATTTTGCGATAACCGCAGTAAATCCCTGCAATGGACTCACGACACTCATGGAACTTCTGGCGCCCAATCTGCGGGTGGTGTTTTGCGGCATCAACCCCGGCCTTTCTTCCGCCCATCAGGGCTATCCTTTTGCCAACGGCAGCAACCGCTTCTGGAAGGTGATCCATCAGGCCGGCTTTACCGAGAGCCAGCTGGCGCCGGAGCAGTGGCAGCAGCTGAAGGACAACGGCTGCGGCATTACCGCGCTGGTGGCGCGCCCGACGGTGGCGGCCAGCGAGCTGTCGCGCGACGAGTTGCGCAGCGGCGGTGAGGCGCTGCAAGAGAAGATCCTGCGCTACCAGCCGCGCGCGCTGGCGATTTTAGGCAAACAGGCATTCACCACCGCCTTCGGGGTGAAAAACGCGCCCTGGGGCAAGCAGGCGATGATGCTGGGGCAAACCGAGGTGTGGGTATTGCCCAACCCCAGCGGATTGAACCGCGCCACGCTGGAGCAGCTGACCGCCAGCTATCGCGAGCTGTTCCTGGCGCTGCAATGAGATAAGGGGAGTGTGCGATGACATCGATGATGAAAGGCTGTTTGATGGCGCTGCTGTTGGTGACCGGCGCTGCACAGGCGGGGCATTCGCCGCAGGAAGCGCGCAACAAGCAGAACGTGCTGGAGTTTTATCGGCAGGGGCTGAACAACAAGGATTTTGCGGCGGCGCGGCCGTTTTTGGGCGAACAGTACAAACAGCATAACCCCAACGCCAAAGACGGCGTGGCGGGTTTTCGTCAATTTGTCGAGCTGCTGAAAACGCGTTACCCTAACTCGCACAGCGAGATTAAACAGGCGTTCGTCGACGGCGACTTCGTGATTTTGCATGTGGAGGTCAGCGGGCGCGAGGCCGGCAAGACCGCGGCGATCGTCGATATCTTCCGTCTGGACAGCGCCGGAAAGATCGTTGAACACTGGGACGTGACGCAGCCGGTGCCGGAGAAGACCGCCAGCGGCAACAGCATGTTCTGATGCATAAAAAAACCCCGGCAAGCCGGGGTTTTTGCTTTTGGTGCGGCAGCCGGACTTAATCGTCCAGGAAGCTGCGCAGCACTTCGGAGCGGCTTGGGTGACGCAGCTTGCGCAGCGCCTTGGCTTCGATCTGACGAATACGCTCACGGGTAACGTCAAACTGCTTGCCAACCTCTTCCAGCGTGTGGTCGGTGTTCATGTCGATGCCGAAACGCATGCGCAGCACTTTCGCTTCGCGCGCGGTCAGGCCGGCCAGCACGTCGTGGGTGGCGGAACGCAGGCTTTCCGAGGTCGCGGAATCCAGCGGCAGCTCGAGGGTGGTATCCTCGATGAAGTCGCCCAGATGCGAATCTTCGTCGTCGCCGATCGGCGTTTCCATCGAGATTGGCTCTTTGGCGATCTTCAGCACTTTGCGGATCTTGTCTTCCGGCATCAGCATGCGCTCGGCCAGCTCTTCCGGCGTCGGCTCGCGGCCCATCTCTTGCAGCATCTGGCGCGAAATACGGTTGAGCTTGTTGATGGTCTCAATCATATGCACCGGAATACGGATGGTGCGCGCCTGGTCGGCGATGGAGCGGGTGATAGCCTGACGGATCCACCAGGTGGCGTACGTCGAGAACTTGTAGCCGCGGCGGTATTCGAACTTGTCTACCGCTTTCATCAGGCCGATGTTGCCTTCCTGGATCAGATCCAGGAACTGCAGGCCGCGGTTGGTGTATTTCTTGGCGATGGAAATAACCAGACGCAGGTTGGCCTCAACCATCTCTTTCTTCGCGCGGCGGGCTTTCGCTTCACCGATCGACATGCGACGGTTGATGTCTTTGACCTGCTCGATGGTCAGGCCGGTCTCTTCTTCGATCTGACGCAGTTTCTGCAGGCTGCGCTGCACGTCTTCAGCAACGTCTTTCAGCTTTTCCGACCATGGCTTGGCCATCGCCAACGCGGCTTCAAACCAGGAATCGCTGGTTTCGTTGCCGGCGAACAGGGTGACGAAGTTTTTCTTCGGCATTTTGCACTGTTCAACGCACAGCTTCATGATGATGCGTTCCTGGGTGCGAACGCGGTCCATCATGGTGCGCATGCTGTTGACCAGGAAGTCGAACTGTTTCGGCACCAGGCGGAACTGCTTGAACACTTCAGACAGCTTCAGGATCTCGTCCGCGGCGCTGGCGTGGCTGCGGCCATTCTTCTTGATCACCAGGCGGGTCGCTTCATACTGATCGCGCAACTCGGCGAACTTCTGACGCGCCAGCTCAGGATCGATGCTGTTATCGTCTTCGGTGTCGTCGTCTTCGTCGTCTTCATCTTCTTCGTCGTCGTCTTGCTCTTCGCTCGACAGTTCAGAACCGATGTGAGTGGCGGTTGGGGCGATGTCCTCTTCCGCGTTAGGATCGACGAAGCCGGTGATCAGATCGGACAGGCGCGCTTCACCCGCTTCGACGCGATCGTACTGCTCAAGCAGGTAGGTGATGGCTTCCGGGTATTCGGCAACCGAGCACTGTACCTGGTTGATGCCGTCTTCGATGCGCTTGGCGATGTCGATTTCGCCTTCGCGCGTCAGCAGTTCGACGGTACCCATTTCGCGCATGTACATGCGCACCGGGTCGGTGGTGCGGCCGATTTCGGATTCCACGCTGGACAGAACCTGTGCGGCGGCTTCTTCCGCATCTTCGTCCGTGCTGTTCGAGTTTTCGGCGAGCAGCAGGTCATCGGCGTCCGGTGCTTCTTCCATCACCTGGATGCCCATGTCGTTAATCATCTGGATGATGTCTTCGATCTGATCGGAGTCGACGATATCTTCCGGCAGATGGTCATTGACCTCAGCATAGGTCAGATAGCCTTGCTCCTTACCACGGGTGACAAGTAGCTTCAGCTGTGACTGCGGGTTTTGCTCCATAAGACGGTATCCACACTTCAGAGTATTTAGGTTGGTGTCGGTCGGCGAAACCGCCAACAATAGCATTTGGGGCGTTTTCGTTATCGCCGCGGCCCACTATGGCGGCACTGTGCAGGGCTCTGCCCTCGCAATTATCGGCACTTAAGCCGTTTGGTATTCAGTTTTTCTTCGCTAAAACCTGGTTGAGAGAACGGACTTCTTCACGTTCCTCCGCGCTCAGACCGCGCGTTCTGGCCTGGGCGATCAGCGTTTCCAGCCGTTGCTCGAGCACCGAGTCGTACAGGCTGGCCAACGTATCCAAAAAGGTCTGCTCGACCATGTCCTCAACGATCATATGGTTCCAGGTCGCCAAGGTTTCAAGCTGCTGGCTGAATTTGTTGTCGCGATACAGCTCCAGCAATTGCCCGGTCGTCAGGCCCGGCTGCGCCAAACAGGTTTGCACCAGTTCGACGAACAGCGGCAATCCCGCCTGTTTGGTCTGCTCCAACCCTTCCAGCGAAGGGATAAGTGTAGCCAACTGCGGATTTTGCACCAGTAACCCTATCAGTATACGCATGGTTGTGCGTTTTAGCTGGGGCGCCTGATAAGGATTCGCATTTTCAGCCTGCTTGGGCATCAGCTTGTCGAGCTGGCTGTCGTCCAGCAGCCCCAGCTTGTTGCCGAGCTCCTGGCGCAGGTACAAGCGCAACGTTTCGCCCGGCACCTGAGTAATCAGCGGCAGCGCCAGCGTGCTCAGCTTGGCGCGCCCGTCCGGGCTGCTCAGATCCACCTGCGGCAGCAGGCTTTCGAACAGGAACGTGGACAGCGGCTGCGCCTGCTCCATTCGCTGTTCGAAGGCTTCTTTGCCTTCCTTGCGCACCAGCGTGTCCGGATCTTCGCCGTCGGGCAAAAACATGAACCGCAGCTGGCGCCCGTCATTCAGGTACGGCAGCGCGGTTTCCAGCGCCCGCCAGGCCGCTTCGCGGCCGGCGCGGTCGCCGTCGTAACAGCAGACGACGTTGTCGGTGGCGCGGAACAACAGCTGAATGTGTTCCGCCGTCGTCGAGGTGCCGAGCGAGGCGACGGCATAATCGATGCCGAATTGCGCCAACGCCACCACGTCCATATACCCTTCCACCACCAGCAGCCGCTGCAGGGTAGGGTGGTTCTGCTGTGCTTCATACAGGCCGTACAGCTGGCGGCCCTTATGGAAAACTTCGGTTTCCGGCGAGTTCAGGTACTTCGGCATACCGTCGCCCAATACGCGGCCGCCGAAGGCGATCACGCGCCCGCGCTTGTCGCGGATGGGGAACATCACCCGTTCGCGGAAACGGTCGTACGAACGCCCCTGATCGTTAGTCACCAGCATGCCGGCATCGTTCAATGCGCGGCGCGAGTCGGCGTCGCGGCCGAAACGCTTCAGGGCGTTGTCCCATCCCGCCGGCGCGAAGCCGATGGCGAAATGGCGAATAACGTTGTCACTTAACCCGCGCTGCTGCAAATAGTTGCGCGCAGGCGCCCCGGAGGACTGCTGCAGTGACTGTTGATAGAACGCGCTGAGCTGTTCCATCAGGTGGTACAGGCTCTGGCGCTGATGGCGTTCGATCTGGGTTGGCCCGGTGCCCGCTTCGTAAGGCACTTCCAGCCCGTGCATGGTCGCCAGTTCTTCGATGGTTTCGACAAACTCGAGTCGGTCGTAATTCATCAAAAAGTCGACGGCGTTGCCGTGCGCACCACACCCAAAACAGTGATAAAACTGCTTTTCGCCATTAACGGTAAAGGAAGGCGTCTTTTCGTGGTGGAACGGACAGCACGCGTGATAGTTCTTGCCTTGCTTCTTGAGCTTCACGCGGGCGTCGATCAAATCGACGATGTCGGTGCGAGCCAGCAAGTCATTGATAAATACGCGCGGAATTCGTCCAGCCATAAGCCCTTACTTCATTAGCCTATAAACGAGAACAAGCCGCGCATTCCTTTCGGAAAGCACGGCCTTCGTATGCAACTACTCGGTCTGCGCGATTTTGAAAATCAGAAATTCACGCGGTGGGGTTGCCCCCGAAGAATTAATACAGACGAGTGCGGCGTGCGTTTTCGCGAGCCAGTTTCTTCGCGTGACGTTTCACAGCAGAAGCTTTAGCGCGTTTACGTTCGGTAGTTGGTTTTTCATAAAACTCACGACGACGAACTTCAGCTAAAACACCCGCTTTTTCGCAAGAGCGTTTGAAACGACGCAGAGCAACGTCAAATGGCTCGTTTTCACGTACTTTAATTACCGGCATGTGCCTCTCACCTCAATAAAATTCGGTTTGCTGCTGGCCAAGCGCCAGCCTTTTCAAAATGGTGCGGAATTTTACTCCAATGGATGCTGCTTTGTAAAGCATCACAGCAAATTGAAACCCGCGTCGCTCTGCCGCAACGTGCGCAATTTTGCACCGGGCGCTGATTATAGACTAATCAGAAAAAAATGCTCGTGTTTAATCGCTCAGGCATTTTCTGGATGAATCATCGACATAGGCGCAAGCCGGTGACAAGATGCGCGGCGCCGGCGGTAAATGCGGCGGAATGTGGTAGACTGGCGGCCGCACGTGAATGATGGGAAATGTAATGCGAGTACTGGGTATAGAAACGTCCTGCGATGAAACCGGAATTGCAGTGTATGACGATCAAACCGGTTTGTTGGCCAACCAATTATACAGCCAGGTGAAGCTGCACGCCGACTACGGCGGCGTAGTGCCGGAACTGGCCTCCCGCGATCACGTGCGCAAAACCGTGCCGCTGATTCAGGCTGCGCTGAAAGAGGCCAACCTGACCCCGGCCGACATCGACGGCGTGGCCTATACCGCCGGGCCGGGCCTGGTGGGCGCGCTGCTGGTCGGCGCTACCGTGGGGCGCGCGTTGGCGTTCGCCTGGAACGTGCCGGCGGTGCCGGTGCATCACATGGAAGGCCACCTGCTGGCGCCGATGCTGGAAGACAACCCGCCGGCGTTCCCGTTCGTCGCGCTGCTGGTCTCCGGCGGCCACACTCAACTGATCAGCGTCACCGGCATCGGTGAGTATGAACTGCTGGGCGAGTCGATCGACGATGCCGCCGGCGAAGCGTTCGACAAAACCGCCAAGCTGCTCGGCCTGGATTATCCCGGCGGGCCTATGCTGTCGAAGATGGCGCAGCAGGGCACGGCGGGGCGCTTCACCTTCCCGCGGCCGATGACCGATCGTCCGGGGCTGGACTTCAGCTTCTCCGGGTTGAAAACCTTCGCCGCCAACACCATTCGCTCCAACGGCAACGACGATCAGACGCGCGCCGACATCGCCCGCGCCTTCGAGGATGCGGTGGTGGATACGCTGGCGATCAAATGCAAACGCGCGCTGGAGCAAACCGGCTTCAAACGCCTGGTGATGGCCGGCGGCGTGAGCGCCAACCGCACGCTGCGCGCCAAGCTGGCGGAGATGATGCAGAAACGCGGCGGGGAGGTGTTCTATGCCCGCCCGGAATTTTGCACCGACAACGGCGCGATGATCGCCTATGCCGGCATGGTGCGCCTGAAGAGCGGCGCCAACCCGGCGCTGAGCGTTTCGGTGCGGCCGCGCTGGCCGCTGGCGGAACTGCCTGCGGTATAAAGCAAAGGGCCGGATTATCCGGCCCTTCTGTTATTCCTCTCTCGGCTGGTCGCCGTTATCCGCGTCGTTTTTCTTCTTGCGGAACTTGCCCCAGATCTTGCCTTCCTGGCCGCGCCACAGGCGCTGAATATTGTCGTGATGCCGCATCAGGATCAGGCAGGAGAGCATCGCTACCGGGAAGGTGAACTGCGGTTTGAACCACCAGACGTAGAACGGGGCGATCAACGCGCTGACGATGGCGCCAAGTGAAGAGTAGCCGCTGAGCAGCACCGTTAACAGCCAGGTGCCGGTCATCAGGCCGGTCAGATCCCAGCCGATAGGCGCGATGGCGCCAAACGCCGTCGCCACGCCTTTACCGCCGCGGAAGTGGAAGAACACCGGATAGATGTGCCCCAGACAGGCTGCGATCGCCGTCAGGCCCAGATACAGCGGCGGCACATCGAGTTTGTAGGCCAGCCAGACCGGCAGCATCCCTTTCAGAATATCGAACACCAGCACCGCCGCCGCCGCCAGCCGGCCGCCGATGCGCAGGACGTTGGTCGCCCCGGGGTTTCCTGAGCCATGTTCACGCGGATCCGGCAGCCTGGCGATCCGGCAAACCAGGATCGCGCTGGAAATCGAGCCGCACAGATACGCGAAGATAATCATGCCAAGCGCGGTAGCACTCATAACGCGGTTCCGTTTAATAATGGTCGTTTTACTCGCAACATCTATGGATAATACGCACATTCCGCTGGAAGTGGTATCCGGCAAGGCCAAAAACAGAGAATGACGTGATGGATATCGTATTTATTGAAGAGCTTACCGTAATTACCACCATTGGCGTTTATGAGTGGGAACAGGGCATTCGTCAGAAGCTGGTGTTCGATATCGAAATGGGCTGGGATAACCGGCCGGCCGCCGCCAGCGACGATGTAAATGACTGTCTGAGCTATGCCGATGTCAGCGACGCCGTGATCCAGCATGTTGAATCGAACCGCTTCGCGCTGGTGGAGCGCGTGGCGGAGGAAATATCCGAAATTTTGCTTCAGCGCTTCAATTCCCCGTGGGTCCGTATTAAGGTCAGCAAACCGGGCGCTGTAGCACATGCCAATCGGGTCGGCGTGATCATTGAGCGCGGCACTCGTCCCGCATGATTTTATGTCATCTGCTTGCAACGAAAGACCGTTAAGCTGGTCTTAATCCTGAGAATTGTTTTAGCGGCATTGTCTTTTAAGCACTGCCGCTTTTTTATGTGATGGCCGTTATTTTATGGGGTGAGCGAAGCACATGGCTGACATGCATTCACTGTTTATTGCGTTTGTTCTTGGGGTTGTCGAAGGGTTAACCGAATTTCTGCCGGTGTCTTCCACCGGGCATATGATTATCGTTGGCGAGTGGCTGGGTTTTACCGGCGACAAAGCCAAAACCTTTGAAGTCATCATCCAACTGGGGTCTATCCTGGCCGTGGTGGTGATGTTCTGGCGCCGGTTGTTCGGCCTGATCGGCATCCATTTCGGCGGCAAGCCAGTGGAGCACGAGGGCAAAACCAGCGGCCAACTGAAGCTGGGGCATATCCTGCTGGCGATGATCCCGGCGGTGGTGCTGGGTCTGGTATTCCACGATGTGATTAAATCGCTGTTCGCGCCGAAAAACGTGATGTACGCGTTGGTCGTCGGCGGCCTGCTGTTGCTGGCGGCGGAATGGCTGAAGCCGAAGACACCGAGAGCGGAAGGGCTGGATGACATCACCTACCGCCAGGCGTTCATGATCGGCTGCTTCCAGTGCCTGGCGCTGTGGCCGGGTTTCTCCCGTTCGGGGTCCACTATCGCCGGCGGTATGCTGGTGGGCGTAAACCGCTATGCGGCGTCCGAGTTCTCCTTCATCCTGGCGGTGCCGATGATGATTGGCGCCAGCGGTCTGGATCTGTACAAGAGCCTGCACTTCCTGACCTGGGGCGATCTGCCGATGTTCGCCGTCGGTTTCGTTACTGCCTTCGTGGTGGCGCTGATTGCGATCAAGACCTTCCTGTCGCTGATCAAACGCATCTCGTTCGTGCCGTTCGCCATCTACCGCTTTATCGTGGCGGCCGTGGTTTACATGGTATTCCTGTAAGCCCGATGGCAAGAAAAAACCCCGCTCTGCGGGGTTTTTTTATGCCTGATCGTTGAGGATGGTTTGGTTGAGCTTCCAGTCGGCCAGCGCCTGCTGGCGACGGCGTTTGAGCTCATCGCGGATCGCGGTGCCCTGCAGCCCGCTGGCTACCACCTCTTTAATAGATACCGCGTTCGCCACCTGATACGCCTGGCGCAGATAGTCGCCCTGCGGATAAGGATTTTCCTCAAAGCCGGTGCGGCCGCGCGCGTCCGCCTCGCTGGTCAGGATCATCTGCTCCAGCCTTTGGGGCTTGCGCCAGACGTCGATGGCGTCGAACAGCTTCAGCAGGGTCTCCGGCCGCAGCTTGTTCACGGTGTGGATCAAATCATGGTACTCGGCCACCAGCTTGCTCAGATCGCGCACCGGATTGGGCACCCGCAGCCGCTGGCATAGCGCTTCGACCAGCCGCACGCCCGCCGGGCCGTGGCCGTGGTGATGCGGCCAGAACGCTTTTGGCGTCAATCCTTTGCCGAGGTCATGACACAGGGTGGCGAAGCGTACGTCCACCTCGGGAGTGAGGCGGGCGGCCATCGCCAGCGCCATCAGCGTATGCACGCCGGTGTCGATCTCCGGATGCCATTTGGCGGGGGCAGGCACGCCGAACAGCGCGTCGATTTCCGGGAACAGCACCGCCAGCGCATCGCAGTCGCGCAGCACCTGAAAATAGACCTGCGGGCTCTGGCTTTGCAGCGCCTTTTCGGTTTCTTTCCAGACGCGTTCGGCGGTCAGCGCGGCCAGTTCACCGCTGTGCGCCATCCGGCGCATCAGGGCCAGCGTTTCGTCGGCGATGCGAAAACCCAGATGGGCGAAGCGAGCATTGAATCGCGCCACGCGCAGCACGCGCAGCGGATCCTCGCCGAACGCGTCGGAAACGTGGCGCAGCACGCGCGCCTGCAGATCGGCCACGCCGCCGTAGGGGTCAATCAGTTCCCCTTCGGCGGAACGGGCGATGGCGTTGAGGGTCAGATCGCGCCGCAGCAGATCTTCTTCCAGCGTGACGTCCGGCGCGGCATAGCAGGTAAAACCGGTGTACCCCTGGCCGGATTTGCGCTCGGTGCGCGCCAGCGCGTACTCCTCGTGGGTATCGGGATTGAGGAACACCGGAAAATCTTTGCCGACCTGCTGGTAGCCCAATGCCAGCAGCTCCGCCGGCGTGGCGCCCACCACCACCCAATCATGATCGACCACCGGAATGTTGAGCAGGCTGTCGCGAACGGCGCCGCCGACCAGATAAATCTGCACTGTTGACTCCTGAATATCGTGTAAGGCTCTGTCTATCAGATTACATGAATTGGCCGCGGGATGTCGGCGCCAATGAAAAAGGCGCCCGCAGGCGCCCAAACTCAAACTGAACGATACTGAGATCAGTTCATCCAGCGATTGTTGTTCTTGCGACGCGGGATCAGGTGCGGCAACAGCAGGCCCAGCAGCAAACCGACGCCGGCGACGCCGCCGCCGTACATGAACCATTGCAGAATAATGGTGCGCTGCTTGTCGTCGAGCTGCAGGTTAACGGCGTTGACCTTCTTCTGCGCGACCACCAGCTGGTTTTTCAGATCCTGGTTTTCCTTCTGCAGGCTGCTGATGGTGCTGTCGCTGCCTGCGACTTTTTCCTGCATTTCCGCCGTGCGCTGGTTCCAGGTGTTGTCGATGTTGGTGAGCTTGTCGGTCAGGGTTTTCACCTGCTGTTCCAGCTCCGGCACGCGGGTGCGCAGGCTTGGCGTCTGGCTGAGTTGGTCGAGCGGGATCCAGGTGGTGCGGCCCTTCGGATCGCGGATCTGGCCGTAGTTGGTGCTGTCGTTGACGCTCAGCAGGGTCACTTCTTCACCGGCGTTCAGAGTGCCGACAATACGGTACTGATTACCTGGGCCGCTATGGACGTAAGTGCTTAACTCATCGGAGATATAGCGTTTATCTTCGGCATGTGCGGCCCAAGTGATGCTGAAGCTCAGCGCGGCAAGGAAAATCAGGCGTAATTTCTGCATTAGTTCATCGTTTCTGGGTGAATTTATGGAACGATAGTAGAGGGTTCAGTCTGACGACGCAACGCCAAAACCGGAATGAGAACTATCTTACTGTGGCTGATTCTGTGAGTTGCGCAGCGTTTTATAACGTAACAGGTTTTTTCTACAGTTAGCAGGGTTAAGGCGCCGGGAATCGCGGTAAGATAACGGCAACTGTGCGTCAGTGGGCAGCATACGGCGGGCCGAGCGCGCCGCGCTGAAACCGACGCGAATGCGTAACTTATTGGTGTTAAAGAATTATGACCGTTGAAATTGAACTGAAATTCATCGCCGCGCCGCAAGCGGTGGCCGCTCTGCCACACTGGCTCGCCGCCTGGCCGCATCAGCATTCCGCGCCGCAAAAGCTGACCAACATTTACTTCGAAACGGCCGACAACTTCCTGCGCAGTCACGACATGGGGCTGCGCATTCGCGGTTTCGACGATCGCTATGAGATGACCATCAAAACCGCCGGTAAAGTGGTGGGCGGCCTGCACCAGCGCCCGGAATACAATGTCGCTATCGCCGAGCCGCAGCTGGCGTTGGCGCAGTTTCCTGCCGACATCTGGCCGCAGGATTGCGATATCACGGCGCTGCAGCAGGCGTTGCAACCGCTGTTCCGTACGGATTTTGTGCGTGAGAAGTGGGTGGTTACTTACGGCCAAAGCGAGATAGAGATTGGCCTGGATCAGGGAGAAGTGCGTGCTGGTGGCCTCAGCGAAGCCCTGAGCGAGATAGAACTGGAGCTGCTGAAAGGCAATACCGCCGATCTGCTGGCGTTGGCCGGTGAGCTGGCGGCGCACGACGGGCTGCGTCAGGGCAGCCTGAGCAAGGCGGCGCGCGGTTACCACCTGGCGCAGGGCAATCCGCCGCGTGAGGTGCGCCCGCTGCGGGTGCTGAAGCCGGCGGCGAAGGCGACCGTGGAGCAGGGGATGATCGCCGCCTTCGAGCTGGCGCTCAGCCACTGGCAGTACCATGAAGAGCTGTGGCTGCGCGGCGACGCGCAGGCGCGCGCTTCGGTGATTGAGGCGGTCGGCGCGATCCGCCAGGCGCTGGTGATCTTCGGCGGCCTGGTGCCGCGCAAGGCCAGCGCCGATCTGCGCGCCCGCCTGACCGAGCTCGAACCGCTGTTGGCGGACAAAACCGCGCAACCAGAGACCCTGTGTTACAGCGCGGTCTACCTGCAATGTAAGTTGGCGCTCACATCATGGCTGGTGAGCGGCGCCTGGCGGCCGTTTATCGACGCCAAAGCGCAGGCCAAGCTGGACGGTTCTTTCAAACGCTTCAGCGACATCATGCTGGGGCGCAGCGGCGCGGAGCTGAAAGAGGCCTTCAGCCGTACGCTGAACGAAGATGAATATCAGGAACAATTGCCGCGCCTGACGCGTCAGATTTCGGCGCTGGTCCTGCTGTCGGGCGCTTATCCCGACGAGCAGACCGGGCCTTATATCGAGGCCTGGCGCGAGCTGCAGGCGGCGCTGAGCGAGCGCCGCCAGGGCTGGTATGAAGCCAGCCGCAAACAGGCCTTATCGCATGCGCCATTCTGGTTAAACGGCGCGCTTCGTTAATCCAGCCGGCCCGCCAGCCGCGGGCCGCAGAACGGGTCATACACTATGTCGCCACTTTCAGCCGCGTTACAGGCTCAGGCACAGCAGGTTGTGCAGCGTTTTCAGGAAGTTCACGGCGCGGACTGCGCCTTTAGCGAGCAAGAGCAGTGGGTGCTGGCGTCGAGCGACTTCGTCAGCGACGCGCTGCTCGCCCAGCCGGCCTGGCTGGCGACGCTGCGCGAACAGCCGCCGGTGCCCGGCGAGTGGCAACACTATGCCGCCTGGTTGCAGGACGAGCTGGAAGAGGTGCGCGACGAAGCGCAACTGATGCGCACGCTGCGTCTGTTTCGCCGCGAAACGCTGGTGCGAATCGCCTGGGCGCAGGCGCAGGGGCTGTGTTCGACCGAAGAAACGTTGCTGCAGCTGAGCGGGCTGGCGGAGACGCTGATCGTCAGCGCGCGCGACTGGCTGTACCAAACCTGCTGCCGCGAATGGGGCACGCCGTGCAATGGCGACGGCGTGCCGCAGCCGCTGCTGGTCCTCGGCATGGGTAAGCTGGGCGGCGGCGAACTGAACTTCTCGTCGGACATCGATCTGATCTTCGCTTACCCGGAAAATGGTCAAACCCAGGGCGGGCGGCGCGAGCTGGACAATGCTCAGTTCTTCACCCGCCTCGGCCAACGGCTGATCAAGGCGCTGGATCAACAGACCATCGACGGCTTCGTCTATCGCGTGGACATGCGGCTGCGGCCGTTCGGCGACAGCGGCCCGTTGGTGATGAGCTTTGCGGCGCTGGAGGATTACTACCAGGAACAGGGGCGCGACTGGGAACGCTATGCGATGGTAAAGGCGCGCCTGATGGGCGGGGCGGAAGACGCCTACAGCCAGGAGCTGCGCAAAACGCTGCGGCCGTTCGTGTTCCGCCGCTACATCGATTTCAGTGTCATCCAATCTTTGCGCAACATGAAGGGCATGATCGCCCGTGAAGTGCGGCGGCGCGGTCTGAAGGACAACATCAAGCTGGGCGCCGGCGGCATTCGCGAAATCGAATTCATCACTCAGGTATTCCAGCTGATCCGCGGCGGCCGTGAACCGGCGTTGCAGGGGCGTTCGCTGTTGCCGACGCTGCAGGCGGTGGGTGAGCTGGGGCTGCTGGAAAGTGAGCAGGTGCGGGCGCTGAGCGCCGCCTACCTGTTCCTGCGGCGGCTGGAGAACCTGCTGCAGGCGATCGGCGATCAGCAAACCCAGACGCTGCCGCAGGAGGCGCTCGATCAGGCGCGGTTGGCCTACGGCATGGGGTTGGCGGATTGGCCGGCGCTGATGGCGGCGCTGGAGGTGCATATGCAGGCGGTGCGCGCGGTGTTCGACGACCTGATCGGCGACGATAGCCCGGATGTCGGTGAAGATCCCGACTACCAGCACTACCACAGCCTGTGGCAGGACGCGCTGGAGGAGAACGAGCTGGCACCGCTGATGCCGCACCTCGACGAAGAGGGGCGCCGACAGATGCTGCGCACCATCGCCGATTTCCGCCACGACGTCGACAAGCGCACCATCGGCCCGCGCGGCCGCGACGTGCTCGATCAGCTGATGCCGCGCCTGCTGGCGGAGGTATGCCCGCGCCAGGACGCCCCGACCGCGCTGGTGCGGCTGGCGCAGCTGCTGCTCAGCATCGTCACCCGCACTACCTACCTCGAGCTGCTGGTGGAGTACCATGCGGCGCTCAGCCATCTGATCCGCCTGTGCGCCGCGTCGCCGATGGTCGCCAACCAGCTGTCGCGTTACCCGCTGTTGCTGGACGAACTGCTGGATCCGGCCACGTTGTATCAGCCGGTGGCGCTGGACGCCTACCGCAGCGAGCTGCGGCAGTATCTGCTGCGGGTGCCGGAAGACGACGAAGAGCAAAAGCTGGAGGCGCTACGCCAGTTCAAACAGGCGCAGCAGCTGCGCATCGCGGCTGCTGATATCGCCGGCGCGCTGCCGGTGATGAAAGTGAGCGATCACCTGACTTATCTGGCGGAGGCGATCATCGACGCGGTGGTGCAGCAGGCCTGGAGCGATATGGTGGCGCGCTACGGCCAGCCCACCCATCTGCAGGAGCGCGAAGGGCGCGGCTTTGCGGTGATCGGCTACGGCAAGCTGGGCGGCTGGGAGCTGGGTTACAGTTCCGATCTCGATCTGGTGTTCCTGTTGGATTGCCCACCGGAGGTGATGACCGACGGCGATCGCTGCATCGACGGCCGCCAGTTCTACCTGCGGCTGGCGCAGCGGGTGATGCATCTGTTCAGCACCCGCACTTCTTCCGGCATTCTGTATGAGGTGGACGCGCGCCTGCGGCCTTCCGGCGCTGCGGGGATGCTGGTCAGCACCGTCGAGGCGTTCGCCGACTACCAGCAAAACGAAGCCTGGACCTGGGAACATCAGGCCCTGGTGCGTGCGCGCATCGTGCATGGCGACCCGGCTCTGCATCAGCAGTTCGACGCGATCCGGCGCGAGATCCTGTGCAAAACGCGCGATGCGCAGACCCTGAAGCGTGAAGTGCGCGAGATGCGCGAAAAGATGCGCAACCATCTCGGCAACAAACAGCGCGATCTGTTTGATATCAAAACCGATGAGGGCGGCATTACCGACATCGAATTTATCGCCCAATATCTGGTCTTACGCTATGCGCCGGGCGAACCGCGCTTGACGCGTTGGTCGGACAACGTGCGCATCTTCGAGCTGATGGCCAATTACGACATCATGCCGGATGAAGAGGCACGCGCGCTGACCCAGGCCTATGTCACCATGCGCGACGAAATCCACCACCTGGCGCTGCAGGAGCATTCCGGCAAGGTCGGCAGCGAGCTGTTTGCCGCCGAGCGCGAGCAGGTGCGCGCCAGCTGGGCCAAATGGCTGGATTAATACCTTTTTGCGGGTATTCCGGCGGTCTGTGGTAATATCTGCGCCACTAAAATTTTGTTCTTTTTTGGAGTTATCGGATGAAAGTTACGCTGCCTGATTTTCGCCGCGCCGGTGTGCTGGTGGTCGGTGACGTCATGTTGGATCGCTATTGGTATGGGCCGACCAGCCGCATTTCACCGGAAGCCCCGGTGCCGGTGGTCAAGGTCGATACCATCGAAGAGCGTCCCGGCGGCGCGGCTAACGTGGCGATGAACATCGCTTCGCTGGGCGCCACTTCCCGTCTGGTGGGCCTGACCGGCATCGACGATGCGGCGCGGGCGCTGAGCGCCAAGCTGAATGAAGTCAACGTGCGCTGCGACTTCGTCTCGGTGCCGACCCATCCGACCATCACCAAGCTGCGCGTGCTGTCGCGCAACCAGCAGCTGATCCGTCTCGACTTCGAAGAAGGCTTCTCCAACGTCGATCCGCAGCCGATGCTGGAGCGCATTCAGCAGGCGCTGCCGCAGATCGGCGCGCTGGTGCTGTCCGATTACGCCAAGGGCGCGCTCAGCCAGGTGCAGGGCATGATCCAACTGGCGCGCGCCGCCAAGGTGCCGGTGTTGATCGATCCGAAAGGATCCGATTTCGAGCGCTATCGCGGCGCGACGCTGCTGACGCCGAACCTGTCCGAGTTCGAAGCGGTGGTGGGCCACTGTAAGGATGAAGCGGAACTGGTGGAACGCGGCATGAAGCTGGTGGCGGATTTCGAGCTGTCGGCGCTGCTGGTTACCCGCTCCGAACACGGCATGACGCTGCTGCAGCCTGGCGTTGAGCCGCTGCACTTGCCGACCCAGGCGCAGGAAGTGTTCGATGTGACCGGCGCCGGCGACACCGTGATCGGCGTATTGGCCGCCTCGCTGGCCGCCGGCAATTCGCTGGAAGAGTCCTGCTTCCTGGCTAACGCCGCCGCCGGCGTGGTGGTGGGCAAGCTCGGTACGTCTACCGTGTCGCCGATCGAGCTGGAAAACGCGGTGCGCGGCCGCGCCGAAACCGGCTTTGGCGTGATGACCGAAGCACAGTTGAAAAACGCCGTGGCGCAGGCGCGTCAGCGCGGTGAGAAAGTGGTGATGACCAACGGCATCTTCGACATTCTGCATGCCGGCCACGTCTCCTATCTGGCCAACGCCCGCAAGCTGGGCGATCGCCTGATCGTGGCGGTGAACAGCGACGCCTCGACCAAGCGTCTGAAAGGGGAGAAACGCCCGGTCAACGCGCTGGAGAACCGCATGATCGTGCTGGGCGCGTTGGAAGCGGTGGATTGGGTGGTGCCGTTCGAGGAGGACACGCCGCAGCGCTTGATCGCCGATATCCTGCCGGATCTGCTGGTGAAAGGCGGCGATTACAAGCCGGAAGAGATTGCCGGCAGTGCGGAGGTGTGGGCCAACGGCGGCGATGTCAAAGTGCTGAACTTTGAAGACGGTCTGTCGACCACCAACATCATCAAAGCGATCAAAGACGGGCGCGGCTAACGCCGGGCAACCTAAAGAACAAGGGCGCGCGGTGCGCGCCCTTGGCGGGAATTATTCGTCTTCCTGCTTGGCGGCCGGCGCCGCGCTCAGCTTGCTTTCCAGCTCGGCCATGCGCTGCTCCAACAGCGCCAGCTTCTCGCGGGTGCGCAACAGCACCTGAGTCTGCACGTCGAACTCTTCGCGGTTAACCAAATCCAGACGGGTCAGCTGCGACTGCAGCACCTGACGGATTTTTTTCTCAACGTCTTCCCCGAATTCACGAACGCCTTTAGGCATGGACTCATGAACCTGGCGTGCGATTTGTTCGATTTTTTTCGGGTCAATCATGGCGTATCCCTTTCAGAGTTTAATAGCTGCCGCTTAGTGTAATGCGAGTTGCCCGCCGGATAAACCATTAAGCGCATTCGCCGTACGTGGCCGAATTGTGCTTTTGCCAATTGCCCTGTCTACCCATTAGCGTTATAGTCATCTTGCTTATTCTCAGGGCGGGGTGAAAGTCCCCACCGGCGGTAAATCACCTTCTACGGTGAAAGCCCGCGAGCGCTCAGCCAGCCTGTAAAGGCCGGTTAGAGGTCAGCAGATCCGGTGTAATTCCGGGGCCGACGGTTATAGTCCGGATGGGAGAGAGTAACGGTATCTGCCGGGCATGCGCCCGCTTGCGTTATTTTTTTAGCTATTGCTAGCTACTCCTCAAGATCGCCCTGGTTCTGGTAATCCATAATTTTTAATGAGGTTTTTTACCATGAATCAGACGCTACTTTCAGACTTCGGCACGCCAACAGAACGCGTTGAACGCGCGATCGACGCACTGCGCAACGGGCGCGGCGTAATGGTGCTCGATGATGAAAACCGTGAAAACGAAGGTGACATGATCTTCGCCGCGGAAACCATGACCGTTGAGCAGATGGCGCTGACTATTCGCCACGGCAGCGGCATCGTGTGCCTGTGCATCACCGAAGAACGCCGTCAGCAGCTTGAGCTGCCTATGATGGTGACCAACAACTCCAGCCAGTTCCAGACCGCCTTCACCGTGACCATCGAAGCGGCGCAGGGCGTGACCACCGGGGTTTCCGCTTCCGATCGCCTGACCACCATCCGTGCGGCGGTGGCAGACAGCGCCAAGCCGAGCGACCTGAACCGTCCGGGCCACGTGTTCCCGCTGCGCGCGCAGCCGGGCGGCGTGCTGAGCCGCCGCGGCCACACCGAAGCGACCATCGATCTGGTTTCCATGGCCGGTTTCAAACCAGCCGGCGTGCTGTGTGAACTGACCAACGACGATGGCAGCATGGCGCATGCGCCGGAAGTGATTACCTTCGCCAAACAGCACGACATGGTGGTGCTGACCATCGAAGATCTGGTGGCCTACCGCCAGGCGCACGAGAAAAAAGCCAGCTGATAGCCAGCCGCTTTCAACGATAAAAAAGCCGCGTAAAGCGGCTTTTTTTGTGGCTAGCGTTTTGACAGGCGTTCGCCGATGCGGCTGGCATAATTCATCACATGGAAGGTGTAGTTCTCCTCCACCGTGCCCTGGAACAGATGGGCCCAGGGGCCGATGGCGTAGATGCCGAGATCTTCCCCGCCGTGCGTCTCGCTGTTCAGCGGCACCAGCGCCGGCTGAATAAAGTCGGGCGCGGTGGCCTGTTCCATGGTTAATGCCGGGCGCTCGGTCAGCGGGATTGTGCCGCCGGGGCCGTTGGCGAAGCCGACGGTGGTGTAGGGCTTGCCGTCGCTGCCCAGCCGCGGTTTGCCGTCGACGCCGACGGAAATGCCGAGGATAGGATTGCCGCGCTTGGCATAGCCGGCGATGGTCAGCGTGTGGCTGTGATCGCCGGTCACGATCACCAGCGTGTCGTCCAGATTGACCTTATCGATGATGGTTTTCACCGCTTCGTTCAGCGCGACCGCGTCGCTCAGCGTGCGGTAGGCATTGCCGTTATGGCTGCCGTGATCGACGCGCCCGCCCTCCACCAACAGCAGGTAGCCTTCGGGATTCCTGGCCAGAATATCGATGGCCTTGCCGGTCATTTCCGCCAGTGAGGGTTCTCCCGCCGCGTCTTGCCGCCGGTCGTGCTCGAAGTTCATGTGCGACGGTTCGAACAGAGCCAGCAGATGGTCGACGTTGCCCGGTTCGATTTTGTCGAACTGCGCCTGATTCCAGACGTATTGCCCGCGCTCGCCGTAGCGTTGCAGCCAGGCCTGCGTCAGGTCGCGTCCGTCCTTTCTGGCGCCTTTCTTGCCGGGATATTCCGGATCGCTCACGCTGTCGGGCAGGAAGTTGGCGCGCCCGCCCCCCATCGCCACGTTCAGGCCGTTGCCGTACTTCATTTCCACCAGCTGGCGCGCGATGTCGCGGCAGCCTGCGGCCAGGGCGTCCGCCGGCATTTTGGCGTCAGACTCCCAGTCGCGGTTGGCGATATGGGCATAGGTGGCGCCCGGCGTGGCGTGGGTAATGGTGGCGGTCGTCACGGCGCCGGTGGACATGCCGAGCGTTGCGGCCATCTCCCACAGCGTGGTGACGGCCTTGGTTTGCTGATCCTCGCAGTTGTTGAGGGTAGCCGTATGGTTGAGGCCCATCAGATCGTTGATGGTTTTGACGCCGGTGGTCATCGCCACCGCGCTGGGCGCAGAGTCGGTGATTTGGGCGTCGGCGGAATAGGTTTTGGCCGCCGCCAAATAGGGGAAGGCCTCCCAGGCCAGCACGTTGGATTCGCCATCCACGCCGCGCTGCTGCCCTTCAAAAATGCGAGCGGCGGTCACGGTGGAAAAACCCATACCGTCGCCGACCACCAGAATGACGTTTTTGGCGCGGTTGGTGTTTGGCGTTTGCTTCAGCCGCTGTTGCAGCTGAGCTTGCGCCTGAAGGAAGTAAGGATCTTCGCGCTGCGTCAGCTGCGCGTTGTCCGCCGCGCCGGTGGTTGCCGTCCAGCCGGCGAGTAAGAACATGGAAAGCGCCAGGCGGGTTGCCAGTGTGAGTCTGAACATGAATTCCTCCTTGGTGAGACGTAATTCCCATCGCGCGACGGCGTTGCCTGCTCCCGTCGGCAGAGGAGGAGTGTATAGATTCTGTTAACAAAAAATACATAAATTGTTCACAAATTGGATCTGTGTGGCAGTAATGTCATGCTATTCACTGATATTATTAATTTATTGAAATATATGATTTTTTTATCTTTCTGCGGACCGGCGTATTTCTCTACTTTTAATTCAAATTTATTGAATATCTTCATCACGGTTATCCGGCTGTGTTGGTGCGGCAAAGCGCGTAATGTAGCGGCATAGCACAATTTGAACTAAGGATCCCTTTATGAACACCTCTCGTATGCCGGCACTGTTTCTTGGCCACGGTAGCCCGATGAACGTGCTGGAAGACAACCGTTACACCCGGGCATGGCGTGCGTTGGGGGAGTCATTGCCGCGCCCGAAGGCGATCGTGGCGGTTTCCGCGCATTGGTATACCCGCGGCACTGCGGTCACCGCGATGGAAAAACCCAAAACCATTCACGACTTTGGCGGGTTCCCGCAGGCGCTGTTTGATACCCGCTATCCGGCGCCGGGCTCTCCCGCGCTGGCCGCGCAGCTGCAGCAAATTCTGGCGCCGGTGCCGGTAACGGCGGATCTCGGCGAGTGGGGATTGGATCACGGCACCTGGGGTGTCCTGATCAAGATGTATCCCGATGCTGACATTCCGGTGGTGCAGCTCAGCGTCGACGGCACGCAGCCGGCGGCCTATCACTATGAGCTGGGCCGCAAACTCGCCGCGCTGCGGGACGAGGGCGTGATGATCGTCGCCAGCGGCAACGTGGTGCACAACCTGCGCATGGTGAAATGGCAGGGCGATACCAGCGCCTACCCGTGGGCGGAATCATTCAATAACTTTGTCCGGGATAACCTGCGTTATCGGGGCGATAACCATCCGCTGGTGGATTTCATGCGCCATGAGGGGGCGGCGCTGTCGAATCCGACGCCGGAACACTATCTGCCGTTGCTGTATGTGCTCGGCGGCTGGGATGGAAAAGAGGCCATCAGCGTGCCGATCGACGGTATCGAAATGGGGGCGCTTAGCATGCTGTCGGTGCAGGTGGGCTAAAGAAAAAACGCCAGTCAGAGACTGGCGTTTTTACCTTCAGTGGTGCGATCAGCCGAGGATGGTGTGCGGATAGAAGCGCGACAGATCCTGCGTGATCAGTTCGCGATCTTCGCGCAGGCCGATGCCGCAAGGTTGATCGTTCACCAGCCAGCTGCCGATCAGCGTGTAGCTGTCTTCGAACTTCGGCAGCGGATGGAACTGTTGCACGATCATGCCTTCTTCGCCGTACGGCCCATCGACGCGCGCCACTTCCTGACCGTTTTCGACGATCTGGATATTGGCGCCTTCGCGCGAGAACAGCGGTTTGGTGACGTAATGATCCATCGGCGGATGATCGTCTTGCGCGAAATAAGCCGGCAGCAGGTTAGGGTGGTTCGGGAACATTTCCCACAGCAGCGGCAGCAGCGCCTTGTTGGAGATGATGCTTTTCCAGGCCGGCTCCAGCCAGCGCACGCCGGCGTCTTCCAGCTTGGTGGAGAACATCTCGCGCAGCATGAATTCCCACGGATAGAGCTTGAACAGGTTACCGATCACCTGATCCTGCAGATCGGTGAATTGACCTTTCTCGCCAAGGCCAATCTCTTCCATGAACAGGAACTCGGTCGGCAGACCGGCTTCCTGCGCGCAGTCCTGCAGATATTGCACCGTGCCGCGATCTTCTTCGCTGTCCTGGCAGCAGGCCAGATGCAACAGGCCGAAGCCGTGATGCGCTTTCAGCTCGGCGAAACGCTCGATCAGCTTCTCCTGCAGGCTGTTGTATTGATCCGATTGCGGATCCAGCTTGCCGGCATTGATCTGATCTTCCAGCCACAGCCACTGGAAGAAGGCCGCTTCATACAGCGAGGTCGGCGTGTCGGCGTTGTTCTCCAGCAGCTTCGGCGGGTTGACGCCGTCGTAGGCCAGATCGAGACGCGAATACAGCGACGGCTGGTTGGTGCGCCAGGAGCTGCGCACGAACTCCCAGGTGTGTTTCGGGATGCAGAACTTGGCCATCAGCTCGTCGCTGCCGACCACTTTCTCCACCACCTGCAGGCACATCTGATGCAGCTCGACGGTGGCGCTTTCGATCTCTTCAATCTGCGCCAGCGTGAACTGGTAATAGGCGTCTTCACACCAGTACGGCTCGCCGTACATGGTGTGGAAACGAAAACCGAACTCGGTCGCTTTTTCACGCCAGTCCGGGCGCTCGGTAATAGCAATACGTTTCATGCATCAACCGCCCATGCTGCGAGAGCCGGAGTTGGAGGTGGCGCTGCTGCGCTGCATGCTGGTCTGCTTGGCCACGGTCTCGCCGAAGCCACCGCGGGTAACGGTATTGGTGACCGCAGGCTTCGGCGCCATGGCGGTTTTCGGCACCGTCATGGTGCGGCCGCCGGCGGTGGCCGGGCCGTAGCTCTTGCCGCTGGCGTCGACAAACTTGCCGTTCGCCGGGCTGGCGGCATTCTTGGAGGTGAACAGCGGCTGCTGCGCGAAGCCGGAACCGCCCATCAGGCGACCCATCATGTAGCCCGCCATCAGCGGCATCCAGAAGCTGCCGCTGCTTTGTGATTCCGCCGCCATGCCGGCCTGTGCCGGAGCCTGGGTACACTGCGCTTCGCCGAACTCGGCGACGCAGTCTTCGCGGGTGGCGTATTTCGGCGCGGTTTTCGCGGCTTCTTTCAGGGCATTGTTATAGGCGGTCGTGCACTGCTCGCTCATCGAAGGATTGGCGCGCGAACAGTCATCGGCATTCTGATACAGGGAGACCGTTTCATCGCTCTTCTCGCAGCCGGCCAGCATAAAGACAGCGCCGATCGCCAAGGCCACGGGCGCGACACGGTAGCTGCGCCAGGATTTGCGGAACGTCTCTTGGTTGATGTTTTTTGTCCGTTTCATCGTTATCAATCCCATCATGCGGGCTGTTTTCGCCCTTTCCCAGTAGTGGCGCTAAGGATAGGGGAAACATGGTCAAAATTAAAGCTGAAACGCCCGCAGAATCCACTCTTTACGCAGTTATACGTTGGGGTGTGCGCCAGTTCGCTTTCGCGGCGAAAAAACGCGCGTTAGCGTTTCATCATGAAACGTTGTCGCTATGATGATGTTCCATAATGGAACAAAAATCGCGTGGCTCGCCAGGCGGGCGGCAGGCGCTCATAGTCGAAGCACAACAACAAGCCGGCGGCGAAGCCGGCGCGTCATCACCTGATATCTGAACGTTACCATCGCCAACTCCCTACAAGGATCCGGTTATGTTGAGAATCATCCAGTCACCAGGCAAATACATTCAGGGCGCCAATGCGCTGGCCGCCGTCGGCGAATACGTCAAATCCCTCGCCGACCATTATTTCGTGATCGCTGACGACTTTGTGATGCAGCTGGCGGGCGACACCCTGATGGGCAGCCTGCAGCAGCACGGCGTGAAACATCATGCGGCCCGCTTCAACGGCGAGTGCTGCCGTAAAGAGATAGACCGCCTTGGCCGCGAGCTGCAGACCCACGGCTGCTGCGGGGTGATCGGCGTCGGCGGCGGCAAGACGCTCGACACCGCCAAGGCCGTCGCCCACTACCAACGGCTGCCGGTGGTGCTCATTCCCACCATCGCCTCCACCGATGCGCCGACCAGCGCGCTGTCGGTTATCTACACCGAACAGGGCGAATTTGCTGAATACCTGATCTACCCGCGCAACCCGGACATGGTAGTGATGGACAGCGCCATCATCGCCAAAGCGCCGGTGCGCCTGCTGGTAGCCGGCATGGGCGACGCGCTCTCCACCTATTTCGAAGCGCAGGCCTGCTTCGACGCGCAGGCCACCAGCATGGCCGGCGGCAAATCGACGCTGGCGGCGCTCAGTCTGGCGCGGCTGTGCTACGACACGCTGCTGGCCGAAGGGGTAAAAGCCAAACTGGCGGTCGAGGCTGGCGTGGTGACGGAAGCGGTGGAACGCATCATTGAGGCCAATACGTATCTGAGCGGCATCGGCTTCGAGAGCAGCGGGCTGGCGGCGGCGCATGCCATTCACAACGGTTTCACCGTGCTGGAGGAGTGTCACCACCTGTATCACGGCGAGAAAGTGGCGTTCGGCACCCTGACGCAACTGGTGTTGCAGAACAGCACGATGGTGCAGATTGAAACCGTGCTGGCGTTTTGTCATGACATCGGCCTGCCGATCACGCTGGCGCAGATGGGCGTCACCGGCGATGCGACGGCGAAGATGATGGCGGTGGCCGAGGCCAGCTGCGCCGCGGGTGAAACCATTCACAACATGCCGTTCAAGGTCACCCCTGCGGGCGTGCAGGCGGCGATCCTGACGGCGGATAGGCTGGGCGCTGCCTGGTTGCAGCGTCATTGATACCGTTGGGGCGCGGTGCGCCGCGCCCCTGGCTTACAGAGGAAACCATCGTGAAAAAACTGATTAATCAGGTCGAGTCGGTGTTGGAAGAGCAGTTGCAGGGGCTGGCGGAGGCTCATCCCGAGCTGCTGGTGCACGCGGATCCGGTGTTCGTGACCCGCGCCGACGCGCCGGTGGCGGGCAAAGTGGCGATCCTGTCCGGCGGCGGCAGCGGCCATGAGCCGATGCACTGCGGCTTCGTCGGTGAAGGGATGCTCGACGGCGCCTGTCCGGGCGAGATTTTCACCTCGCCGACGCCGGATAAAATGTACGAGTGCGGTCAGGCGATCGACGGCGGCGCCGGGGTGCTGCTGCTGATCAAGAACTACACCGGCGACGTGCTCAACTTCGAAACCGCCACCGAGCTGCTGCACGACAGCGGCGTCGCGGTGGCGACGGTGCTGGTGGATGACGACGTGGCGGTCAAAGACAGCCTGTTTACCGCCGGGCGGCGCGGGGTGGCCAACACCGTGCTGATGGAGAAACTGTTGGGCGCCGCCGCGGCGCGCGGCGACGATCTGGACAGCGTGGTGACGCTGGGGCATCGCATCAATAACCACGGGCATTCAATCGGCATTGCGTTGGGCGCCTGTACCGTGCCGGCCGCCGGCAAGCCGTCGTTCACCCTGGCGGAGAACGAAATGGAGTTCGGCGTCGGCATTCACGGCGAGCCAGGCATTGCGCGCCGCCCGTTCACCACGCTCAACGCGGCGGTGGACGACATGTTCCATACGTTGATCGACCATGGCCACTATCAGCGCGCGATCCGCGTCTGGGATCGTCAGCAGGGCGAGTGGCGCGACGAGATGCAGACCAAGCAGCCGCTGACGCGCGGCGATCGGGTGATCGCGCTGGTCAACAATCTGGGCGCCACGCCATTGTCTGAGTTGTATGGCGTGTACCATCGGCTGGCGGAGCGCTGCGCCGAGGCGGGCATCATCATTGAACGCAACCTGGTGGGGTCTTATTGCACCTCGCTGGATATGCAGGGGGTATCCATCACGTTGTTGAACGTGGACGACGAGCTGTTGTCCTTGTGGGATGCGCCGGTGAAAACGCCTGCGCTGCGTTGGGGTTGCTGAGGAGGAATCATGGCGTTGACCAAACAACAGGTTGTCGATTGGCTGATGCGTTGCGGCGAGGTGTTCAGCCGGGAGCGCGATTTTCTGACCCAGTTGGACACCGAGATCGGTGATGCCGACCACGGTTTGAACATGAATCGCGGTTTCAACAAGGTGGTGGAAAAGCTGCCGTCGGTGGCGGACAAGGATATCGGCTTTATCCTGAAAAACACCGGCATGACGCTGCTGTCGAGCGTGGGGGGCGCCAGCGGTCCGCTGTTCGGCACCTTCTTCATCCGCGCGGCGCAGGCGGCGAACGCCAAGCAGAGCCTGGATCTGCCGGAGCTGCATCAGATGATGCAAGAGGGGGTGGAAGGCGTGGTGATGCGCGGTAAGGCGGAGCCGGGCGACAAGACCATGTGCGACGTCTGGTGGCCGGTGGTGGAAAGCCTCGGCCAGTCCGCGCAGCAGAACCTGAGCGTGGCGGAGGCGCTGCAGCGCGCCGCCGACAGCGCCGAGCGGGCGGTGGAGAGCACCATCACCATGCAGGCGCGCAAGGGGCGGGCCAGTTACCTGGGCGAGCGCAGCATCGGCCACCAGGATCCCGGCGCCACTTCGGTGATGCTGATGATGAAAACGCTGGCCGAAGTCGCCGGCAGTTAGCAGGAGGCGAGATGATTAATATCGTGGTGGTGTCGCACAGTGCGTTGCTGGCGCGCGGCGTTGAGCAACTGGCGCGGCAGATGATGCGCGGCGACGGCTGCAAGTTGGCGCTGGCGGCGGGCGTGGATGACGAGGAGCACCCGATCGGTACCGATGCGGTCAAAGTGATGGAGGCGATCGAAGCGGTCGCCGACGGCGATGGCATTCTGGTGCTGATGGATCTGGGCAGCGCGCTGCTCAGTGCCGAAACCGCGCTCGATCTGCTGGATCCGGATCTGGCCGCCAAAGTGCGGCTGTGTGCGGCGCCGCTGGTTGAAGGCACGCTGGCGGCGGTGGTTGCCGCCAACTCCGGCGCCTCACTGGAGCAGGTGGTAGCGGAGGCGCAGGGGGCGCTGCAGGCCAAACAAGCACAGCTGGGCGAGGCTTCACCTACGGCGAAAAGCGTGGCCTTGCCGCTGGCGCAGGGCAAAAGCGCAACCTGGACGGTGCAGAACCCGCACGGGTTGCATGCGCGCCCGGCGGCGCGGCTGGTCGAGACGCTGGCGCCGTTCAAGGCCGAGCTGGTGCTGGAAAAGCAGGGGCAGTGCGTCGATCCGCGCAGCCTCAATCAGCTGGCGCTGCTGCAGGTGCGTCACGGCGACACCATCCGTTTGATCGCCGACGGCGCGCAGGCGGACGAGGCGCTGGCGGCGTTCAAAACGCTGGCGGAGCAGCATTTTGGCGAGACGGTCTCCGAGCGGCAGCAGCCTTCGCTGCACGGTATTCCGGTGGCGGAAAGCGTCACCAGCGGGCCGGTGTTCCAGGCCTACAGCTTCTGGCCACCCACGTCCGATCGGCGCATCGGCGCGGACGAGGTATTGGGCGAACAGCAACGCCTGCGGGAGGCGCTGCAGCACACGCTGAGCGATCTGAACCGGCTGGCGGAACGCACCGGCACGCTGATCGGCAAGCCGCAGGCGGCGATCTTCGGCGCCCACAGCATGCTGCTGGACGATCCGGATCTGCAGCAGGCGGCCTACACCCGCATCGCGCAACAGCTGTGCAGCGCCGAGCAGGCCTGGCGGCAGGTGCTGGAGGCGATCGCCGAAGAGTACCGCGAGCTGGATGACGACTACATGCGGGCGCGCGAACTGGACGTGCGCGACATGCTGCGCCGCACGCTGTGCCATCTAGAGGGGCAGGCGCTGCCGGCCATCGCGCTGGCAGAACCGTCGATACTGGTGATGGATGAGCTGATGCCCTCAGAGGTGGTGATGCTCGACCGCCGGTTGGTGCTCGGCATCTGCCTGAGCGGCGGCAATGCCCTGTCGCACAGCGCCATTCTGGCGAAGGCGATGGGCATTCCGATGGTGGTCGGCATGCAGGATTGCCTGAGTAAAACCCGCAGCGGGCAGAAGGCGATGCTGGACGCCGCGCGCGGGGTATTGCAGCTCAGCCACTAAGCGCGCAGTTTGAACTGGCGGATGTCGATCCCGTGCTGTTTGATCTTCCGCCACAGCGTGGTGCGGCCGATGCCCAGCAGCTGCGCCATCTCCGTCAGCTGGCCGCGGCTGACGGTCGCCGCGCGCAGGATCGCCTGGCGTTCCATGTCCGTCAGCGTCAACAGCGGTGCGCCGGGCTGCGGATCGCTTTCCAGCAGCGACGGCTGGCCGAGCAGGTGCGCCGGCAGATCCGCCAGCTGGATGTGGTGGCCGTGGCAGATCATCGCCGCGCGCTCCACCACTCCTTTCAGCTCCAAATCGTTGCCCGGCCACAGGTAGAGCGCCAGCTGGGCCATCACTTCGTCATCCACCCGAAAGCGACACTGGAAATGCTGCTCCAGCGTGCGCAAATGGTGTTTGACCAGCAGCGGAATATCGCTCAGCCGCTGGCGCAGCGGCGGGAGCTGGATCTCGAACGCCTGCAGGCTGTAAAACAGCTGGCGGCGGAAGCGGTTTTGCTGCACCAACAGCGGCAGATCGGCGGCGCTGCCGGCGATCACCCGCACATCGACCGGGATCACCCGGCTGGAATTGAGGCGGATCACCACGCCGGTTTTCAGCACCTGCAGCAACGCCGACTGCATCTCCGCCGGCAGGTATTCGATCTGTTCGAGGTACAGCGTACCGCCGTTGGCCAATTCGAATTTGCTGAGCTGGCCCGCCTCTTCTTCGCTGGCGTCGCTGCCCAGCAGCTCACGCAGCCCCTGCGCCTGCGGCAGCAGTTGACAGTTGAGGGCGATATACGGCCCGGCGGCGCGTTCACCGGCGTTGTGGATGGCCTGGCTGAGTAACTCTTTGCCGACGCCTTCCTCCCCGCGCAGCAGGATCGGATGCTGGCCTTTGGCCGCCTGCTGGCCATAACGGATCAGCCGCCGCATCTCCAACGAGGCGGAGGGCATTTGCTCGAAGCTGTGGCTGACGCGCCCCAACTGGCTGCTGACATACTGGCGCAGCCGCTCGAGCGGGTGCAGCAGGGCGATGAAACTGCAGCGATCGCCGTCGAAAATCGGCTTTAGCGTCAGCAAGGCGGCGATAAACTGCCGCTGGCTTTCGAAGGTGACTTCGACGTGTTGCAGCGGCTGCCGATCGGCGATGGCGCGCTTGAGCAGAGCGGGCAGCGTCAGCAACTGCGCCAGCGGTTTGCCCTGGCTCTGCTGCTCGTCCAGCTTTAGCAGGCCGGCGGCGCGCTGGTTGATGTATTGCAGGTAGCCGCGATGATCCCAGGCCATCACGCCGTCGTCCACGCCGTCCAGCAGGCCGTAAAGCTGGTTCAGATGGCGGTTGGATTCCGCCAGCAGGCCGTCGGCGTTCAGTGAATTGCCTATTTCGCGGGCGATGGCCAGCGTCAGCGACAGATCGCCGGCGGCGCAGTCGGCCAGCAGGCAGCCCAGCGCGATCGAGCCGCGCTGGCGGCCGCTGTTGTCGTAGACCGGCGTTGCGCAGAAAGACCAACCGTGCAGCGCCCGGCGCACGTGCTCTTCACCGCTGACTCGTACCGGGTGGCCTTCCGCCGCCGCCAGCGCCGGGGCATTGGTGCCGATCTGCCCCTCGGCCCAGTAGGCGCCGGGGGCGAATCCCAGTTGCTGCAGATGCTCCCAGGTTTGGGCGTCGCCGCAGCGCCACAGCATGCAGCCGCTCTCGTCGAGGATCATCAACAGACAGCGACGCGGCTCCATGTATTCGCAGGCGTCTTCCAGCGCCGCCTGGCCGAGCGTCAGCAGATCGTTCTTGCGGCGGCAAATCGATTCGAAGGTGGTGCCCTGCGCGCGGTGCGGCGCTTGCCAGACATCGGGCTGCATCAGGCTGCGGCAGCGCAGCCAGGAGGCGTAAACCGCCTGTGCCGGGCGCAGCGGCGGCGGCAATTCGCCGTCGTTAATCAGACGCTGCCAGCGTGAATCGTTGTCCATCGAACCTCATCCAGACTGCGAAAACGAGAGTGACGATGATACCACCTGACGCGGCGGCGGCTGTGAGGCGGCGGGCAGAAGTGGTGAAATCGAGGCAAAAAAAACGGGGCGCGGCGCAGGCCGAACCCCGTGTTTATCCGCGTGCGCGCATCAGTTGCGGAATGGGTTGCCGCTGTTGCGAGCCGGTTGGCTGGTGGTAACGGCCGGCGCGGATGCGCGAGTGGCCGCCGGTACCGGCGCCGCGGTCTGTTGCATCGGCGCATTGTCCTGATAGCCGTCTGCATAGGCGTCCTGCGCGCGATTCTGCGGCGCGACGGCGTCAGGCGCGGTCGATACCGGTTTGCCCAACGCGCCGTTCAACAGCAGCAGATCGTTCTGGTTCAGCGTGCCGAGCGCCGACTTGATGTTCAGTTGGTTGATCAGATAGGTATAACGCGCGTCGGACAGCTGACGTTTGGCGTTATACAGCGTGGTGGTGGCGTCCAGCACGTCGACGATGGTGCGGGTACCGACCTGATAACCGGCTTCCATCGCGTCCAGGGAGCTTTGCGCGGAGATCACCGCCTGTTTGTAGGCGTTGATGCTGCTGATCGAAGCGTTAACGTTGTTGAACGACGAACGAACGGTCTGCACCACGCTGCGGTGTGAGCTTTCCAACTGCTCGCTGGCGCCGACGAAGCCGTACTGCGCTTGTTTGACCTGCGAATTGGTCGCGCCGCCGCTGTACAGCGGCAGGTTGAAGCTCAGACCCACTTTGTTCTGACCGATATCGGCGTCAGGGGCGATATTGCGCGAGCCATTGTTCTTAGTATTTGAAATCGCTGTGGACGCGCTGAAATCGATGGTCGGCATATAGCCGGTCTGTGCGGCGCGGATTTGCTCGCGCGCCAGATCCTGGCTCAGACGGGCGGACAACAGGCTCAGGTTGCGCGCTTCCGCTTCTTTCAGCAGGTTGTTCACCGCCTCCGGGCGCTGGGTGCTGAAGCGATCGGTGTTCAGCGAGGCCAGTTCCGGATAGAAGGCCCCGGTGACCTGACGCAGCGTTTCCAGCGCGTTGTCCAGATCGTTGCGGGCGGAGACTTCCGCCGCCAACACGGTGTCGTAGTTCGAGCGGGCGTTCTGCACGTCGGTGATCGCCACCAGGCCCACGTTGAAGCGCTGGGTGGTTTGATCCAGCGTGCGGTATACCGCGTCTTTCTGCGCCTGGGTATAGGACAGCGTATCGATCGCTTTCAGCACGTTGAAGTAAGCGGTCGCCGTGTTGAGAATAAGCTGCTGTTCCGCTGTCTGGAAGGTAACGTCGGAGATGCCGGCGGTCTTTTCCTGCAGCGTCAGCTGGCGCCATTTCGACATGTCGAAGATGGTTTGCGTCAGCGCCAACGAACCGCTGGTTGCGTTGCTGTTCTGATCGCGTTGGTCACGATAGCCGTTGGTATGGGTATAACCTGCGGTTAAACCGAGCTGCGGCAGCAACGGGCTGCGCGCTTCATTGATCTTTTCGAATGCGGCGTCGCGGTCAGCTGCACTTTTGCGCAGATCCGGGTTACTTTCCCTGGCCTGTTTGTAGACCTGCAGCAGGTTCTCTGCCTGGCTCATTGCACTGAAGCCGCCCAGGCTCAGTCCGATAAGAAGGGGGAGCAGTTTCTTCATTTGCATTCCTTGTTGTGCAGCAATATTGCTATGTTAGCGCTGACGATAGACGAAATAGTTGCCGATTCTAGCAGAGTCTGAGGTACGCATCAGGTGGCTGAATGTGCCATCTCACGTAACTTTTACCTTTCAGACCGCCCATTTACCTTGGCGTACTGCCCGGGCCGACTGCAGCTGATATTATGGCTGACAATCCGGATTGTTTCCCGCTATTACCTGCGAGCGCACAAACGTGCCGCATCCGGCGGCGAAAAACAGACTAACATAAAGCCGCGGCGGAGAGTCCCGCTGTTTCTGTCATCAAAACCGTTTATTTTATCGGCATACTCAAGCAGGAGAATTCGCGCATGAACCGTTCGCAGCCGTCGCCCGTTACTTTCGATAAAAAAGATGTAGAAATTATTGCACGCGAGACGCTGTACCGTGGTTTTTTTTCACTCAATTTATACCGGTTTCGCCATCGGTTGTTCAATGGCGAAATGAGCCCTGAAATCACGCGTGAAATTTTCGAACGCGGCCATGCGGCGGTGCTGCTGCCCTACGATCCGGTGCGCGACGAGGTTGTGCTGATTGAACAACTGCGCATCGCCGCGGTCGATACCAGTAATTCGCCCTGGCTGCTGGAAATGGTGGCGGGTATGATCGAAACCGGTGAAAGCGTCGAGGACGTGTGCCGCCGCGAAGCGCAGGAGGAGGCCGGCGTGGTGGTCGGGCGCTGCAAACCGGTGCTGAGCTATCTGGCCAGCCCCGGCGGCACCAGCGAACGTTTGTCGATCATGGTCGGCGAAGTGGACGCCGGCACCGCCGAGGGCATCCACGGCCTGGCGGAAGAACATGAAGATATCCGCGTTCATGTGGTCAGCCGCGAACAGGCTTACCGCTGGGTTGAGGAAGGCGCGATCGATAACGCCGCATCAGTGATTGCATTGCAATGGCTGGCGTTGCACCATGAATCGTTGAGAAAAGAGTGGGCCAACTAATGAAACAGCGCTATACCCCTGATTTCCCCGAAATGATGAGATTGTGCGAAACCAACTTCGCGCAATTGCGCCGCTTGCTGCCGCGCAACGACGAAGCGGGCGAAACGGTGACTTATCAGGTGAACGGCGCCGGCTATCGTTTGACCATCGTTGAGTCCACGCGTTACACGTCGCTGGTGGAGATCGAGCAGATCTTTCCGGCGGTCAGCTACTGGAGCCTGCCCGCGATGACGGTGCGGTTGTACCATGACGCCATGGTTGCGGAAGTGTGTTCCAGTCAGCAGATCTACCGCTTTAAAGCGCGTTATGATTATCCTAATAAAAAGTTGCATCAACGCGACGAAAAGCATCAAATTAACCAGTTTCTTGCTGATTGGCTGCGCTACTGTTTGGCGCATGGAGCGATGGCGGTTCCGGTTTGTTAGACAGACTGAAATAACAAAGGACACCATTTGGAAAGCCTGTTTAAACTGCCCGTGGCGAGTGGGGCCGCGGTCAGGATTCTACAAATAACAGATACCCACCTTTTTGCCGGCGAACACGAGACGTTGCTCGGCATCAATACCTATCGCAGCTATCACGCGGTGCTGGACGCCATCCAGGCGCAGCGCCGCGACGTCGATTTGATCGTCGCCACGGGAGATTTGGCGCAGGATCATTCGCAAGAGGCGTACCGCCACTTCGCCGCCGGCATCGCGCAACTGCCGGCTCCCTGCGTGTGGCTGCCGGGCAACCACGATTTTCAACCGGCGATGGTCGACGCATTGGCCGCCGCGGGCATCGCGCCTTCCAAACAGGTGCTGCTGGGCGATAACTGGCAAGTGCTGATGCTGGACAGCCAGGTGTTCGGCGTGCCGCACGGCGAATTGAGCGAATACCAGCTGGAGTGGATGGAGCGCTGCCTGCAGGCTCACCCCGAGCGCTATACGCTGTTGCTGCTGCACCATCATCCGCTGCCTTCCGGCTGTACCTGGCTCGATCAGCACAGCCTGCGCAACCCGCATATGCTGGGCGCGATCCTGCTGCGTTATCCGAAAGTGAATACCGTGGTGTGCGGGCACATTCACCAGGATCTGGATCTGGAATGGCAGGGGCGGCGTCTGTTGGCGACGCCGTCTACCTGCGTGCAATTCAAGCCGCACTGCACGAACTTCACCATCGATGACGTTTCCCCCGGCTGGCGCTACCTCGATCTGCTGCCGGACGGCCGCGTCGAGACGCAGGTGTTCCGACTGGAAAACGACGATTTCCGCCCCGATATGGACTCGGATGGATACTGATGCCTTCGACACTGCTCTACCTGCACGGTTTCAACAGCTCGCCGCAGTCTGCCAAGGCGGTGGCCTTCAAGGCCTGGCTGGCCGAACACCATCCCGATATCGAGATGCTGGTGCCGCAGCTGCCGGCCTTTCCGGCGGAGGCCGCCGAGATGCTGGAAAATCTGGTGCTGGAACGCGCCGGGCAAACGCTCGGGCTGGTCGGCTCATCGCTGGGCGGCTATTACGCCACCTGGCTGTCGCAGTGTTTTTCCCTGCCGGCGGTGGTGGTCAACCCGGCGGTCAAGCCGTTTGAGCTGCTGGTCGACTACCTCGGCGCCAACGAGAACCCCTACACCGGCCAGCAATATGTGTTAGAGTCTCGGCACGTTTACGATCTGAAAGTGATGCAGATCGATCCTTTGGAGTCGCCGGATTTAATCTGGCTGCTGCAGCAAACGGGCGATGAAATTCTCGATTACGGCCAGGCAGTGGCGTATTACACCGCGTGTCGGCAAACGGTGGAGTCGGGTGGAAACCACTCCTTCGTCGGTTTCGAGCACTACTTCCCCCAGATTGTGGATTTTTTAGGGCTAAACGCGGTCTGACGGGCCGTTCCGGCACCTCCCTTTAACCACGAAAAAATAATCAACGATGACTCAATCCAGCTATAACGCTGATGCCATTGAAGTACTCAGCGGTCTAGAACCAGTGCGCCGTCGTCCCGGCATGTATACCGACACGACGCGCCCAAACCACCTCGGCCAAGAGGTGATCGATAACAGCGTCGACGAAGCGTTGGCCGGTCACGCCAAGCGCATCGACGTGATCCTGCACGCCGATCAGTCGCTGGAAGTGATCGACGACGGCCGCGGCATGCCGGTGGACATCCACCCGGAAGAGGGCGTGCCGGCGGTTGAGTTGATCCTGTGCCGGCTGCACGCCGGCGGTAAATTCTCGAATAAAAACTACCAGTTCTCCGGCGGCCTGCACGGCGTGGGCATCTCGGTGGTCAACGCCCTGTCGAAGCGGGTGGAAGTCAACGTGCGCCGCGACGGCAACGTTTACAGCATCGCCTTCGAAAACGGCGACAAAGTGCAAGATCTGACGGTGACCGGCACCTGCGGCAAACGCAACACCGGCACCAGCGTGCACTTCTGGCCTGACGAACAGTTCTTCGACAGCCCGCGTTTCTCGGTATCGCGCCTGACTCACCTGCTGAAGGCCAAAGCGGTGCTGTGCCCCGGCGTCGAGATCTATTTCATCGACAAGGTGAACAACACCGAGCAGCGCTGGTGCTACCAGGACGGCCTGACCGACTACCTGATGGAAGCGGTTAACGGCCTGATCACCCTGCCGGAAGCGCCGTTCGTCGGCAACTTCGCCGGTGACACCGAAGCGGTGGACTGGGCGCTGCTGTGGCTGCCGGAAGGCGGCGAGCTGCTGACCGAAAGCTACGTCAACCTGATCCCGACCATGCAGGGCGGCACTCACGTCAACGGCCTGCGTCAGGGGCTGCTGGACGCGATGCGTGAGTTCTGCGAATTCCGCAATATTCTGCCGCGCGGCGTGAAGCTGTCGGCGGAGGATATCTGGGATCGCTGCGCCTACGTGCTGTCGGTGAAGATGCAGGATCCGCAGTTCGCCGGGCAGACCAAAGAGCGTCTCTCCTCGCGTCAGTGCGCGGCCTTCGTTTCCGGTGTGGTGAAAGACGCCTTCAGCCTGTGGCTGAACCAGAACGTTCAGGCGGCGGAACAGCTGGCCGAGCTGGCGATCTCAAGCGCCCAGCGCCGTCTGCGCGCCGCCAAGAAAGTGGTGCGCAAGAAGCTGACCAGCGGGCCGGCGCTGCCGGGCAAGCTGGCGGACTGCACCTCGCAGGATCTGGCCATGACCGAACTGTTCCTGGTGGAAGGGGATTCGGCGGGCGGATCGGCCAAGCAGGCGCGCGATCGCGAATATCAGGCGATCATGCCGCTGAAGGGCAAGATCCTGAATACCTGGGAAGTCTCCTCGGACGAAGTGCTGGCCTCGCAGGAAGTGCACGACATTTCCGTGGCGATCGGTATCGATCCGGACAGCGAAGATCTCAGCCAATTGCGCTACGGCAAAATCTGCATCCTGGCGGATGCGGACTCCGATGGCCTGCATATCGCCACACTGCTGTGCGCGCTGTTCGTGCGCCACTTCCGTTCGCTGGTGAAAGGCGGCCACGTCTATGTCGCCATGCCGCCGCTGTATCGCATCGATCTCGGTAAAGAAGTGTTCTACGCGCTGGATGAAGAAGAGAAAGCCGGCGTGCTGGAACAGCTGAAGCGCAAGAAGGGCAAGCCGAATGTGCAGCGCTTTAAAGGGCTGGGCGAGATGAACCCGCTGCAGCTGCGCGAAACCACCCTCGATCCGAACACCCGCCGTCTGGTGCAACTGACGGTGGCGGAAGATGACGTCGATCAGACGCTGGCGGTGATGGACATGCTGTTGGCCAAGAAGCGTTCGGAAGATCGCCGCAACTGGCTGCAAGACAAGGGCGACATGGCCGAATTGGCGGTCTGAGCCTGACCCTGGCCCGGCGAAACGCCGGGCCGGCTTTCCCGCAGGGCGTTCATGCGGCGCCCGATAACCTGGGCCGGAATGCATGAAGATCACGCTCGAAGAATTGCTGGCGTTCACCTCGGTGGTCGACAGCGGTTCTATCACCGCCGCCGCCGATCGGCTCGGCCAGACAACATCCGGCATCAGCCGCGCGCTCAGCCGCCTGGAGAATAAGCTCGATACCACCCTGATGCGCCGCACGACGCGTCGTTTGGAGCTGACCGAAGAGGGGCTGAGCTTCCTGAACCATGCGCGTACGATCATCAGCTCGGTGGAAAATGCCGAAGAGCAAATGGCGGTGCGCCGGCAAATGCCCGCCGGGCGGCTGCGGATCAATGCGGCCGCACCTTTTATGGAGCACGTCATCGTGCCGCTGGTGGCGGGATTCAGAGAACGTTATCCGCAAATTTCGCTCGAGCTGAACACCGACAACCTGATTATCGATCTGCTGGAAAAACGCACGGATATCGCCATTCGCATCGGGGCGTTGCGTGATTCGACCATTCATGCGCGCGCGCTGGGAGCCAGCCGGCTGCGCATCCTCGCCAGCCCGGCTTATCTGCAGCAGCACGGCACGCCACAGAGCGTGGAGGAGTTGCATCGGCATTGTCTGCTCGGTTTTACCCAGCCGGAGTCGCTGAACCAGTGGCCATTGCGCTATCGCCAGGCGCCGCATTTCGCCATCACGCCGACGATCTCTGCGTCCAGCGGTGAAACGCTGCGGCAATTGGCGCTGCAGGGCGAGGGGATCGTACAGCTGGCAGACTTTATGACCCGTCGCGATCGGGAAGCCGGCAAGTTGGTGACGTTGCTGGAGCAGGAGACGCTGGACGTGCGCCAGCCGATCAACGCGGTGTATTACCGCAATACGCAATTGGCGGCGCGCATCACCTGTTTTCTTGACTACGTCAGCGCGCACATCGACGCGCAGACGTTATAAGGTGGAGCTTACAGGGCGTTTTCCAGGATGTAGATCTCGGTGTCCAGCACGCTGTCCTTGATGGTCTCGCGGTGTTTGAGCATGTGCTCAATGGCCAGGTGTTTTTCCAGATGCGCCATGCTTTCCCATTTCTCCAGCATGAACACCGAATCCGGCGACCGTTTCTGCCAGGGGGCCTGGGTATTGCTGTCGACCATCGGCGTATATTCGCCGCAGCCGTCTTCCGCCAGCACCAGCGGCACCAGTTTTTCAATGGCTTGCAGTACGGTGGCGCGGTGGCCGGGTTTCACTTTGATTTCTGCGATTACGGTGATCATGTCTGCCTCGTTGATGAGAATGTTCTGCGTCAGTTAAGCAAAAATTTTCGCCAAATGCTCGCGATAACGTGCGATGTCCGCTTCGATATCCGGTTGTTTTATCACGTTATTGCAGATAAAGGTCGGCAGCGCTTCCATTCCCAGGAACTGGTTGGCCTTGTGGAAGTGCAGGTAAACGCCGTCGACGCCGACGCCGTGGAAGAACTGATCGGGATCGGTGAAAGCCTCCATCGGGGCGTTCCAGGTCAGGCTCAGCAGGTATTTTTTGCCCTGGATCAGGCCGCCGGAGCCATATTTTTTGCTTTCGTCAGAACGAGAGCGCCCGTCGTTGGCATACAGGCTGCCGTGACCGGCGGTGAACACTTCATCGATGTATTTTTTCAGGATCCAAGGTTCGCCCATCCACCAGCCCGGCATCTGATAGATGACCGCGTCGGCCCACAGGTATTTCTGTACTTCGGCTTCGATGTCATAGCCGTCGTCGACCACGGTGACCTGCACATCGTGCTGCAGATCGCACAGGAAGCTTTCCGCCACGTCGCTCAGGGTTTGGTTGAGTTCGCCGTTGGAATGGCCGAATTGTTTTTTAGCGTTGATAATCAGGATATTGCTCATCTTTCGCGGCTCCCGTCAGTGTTAAGATATGGCATGCTTCCCGCGGAAAAGGCGGAAACCATCTCGCTGGTGACGAGTGTAATCGTGAGTCAGGCAAGTAAAAATGCGATCCAGCGCACAACAGTGTTGACTGCCAGTCAATAAAGAGGCCGCCAGGTAGCGAAATTTTGCATAAACCGCATCGCGCAATCGGCCGTCGCCGGCGATCCTTGCGCCAACTGTGACAGCTACCCCGCAGATGGGTTACTATCGCGGGCAGAATCGACAAGCGATGCCTTTTGTCGTCCAAGGGATTGCCAAGCCACGGTCTGAGGATAATTGAGTAATGAGTGATCTGACTCATGACGGTGTAGAGCGTTTACCGCTGCACACATTCACTGAAAACGCCTATCTGAACTATTCCATGTACGTCATCATGGATCGGGCGTTGCCGTACATTGGCGACGGTTTGAAGCCGGTACAACGCCGCATCATCTACGCCATGTCTGAGCTGGGGCTGACCAACAGCGCCAAATTCAAGAAATCCGCCCGCACCGTGGGCGACGTGCTGGGTAAGTATCACCCGCACGGCGACAGCGCGTGTTATGAAGCCATGGTGCTGATGGCGCAGCCGTTCTCGTATCGCTATCCGCTGGTGGACGGCCAGGGGAACTGGGGTGCGCCGGACGATCCCAAGTCGTTCGCGGCGATGCGTTATACCGAATCGCGCCTGTCCAAATACGCTGAGGTCTTGCTGGCCGAACTGGGCCAGGGCACGGTTGACTGGATCCCGAACTTTGACGGCACGCTGCAAGAGCCGAAGATGCTGCCGGCGCGTCTGCCGAACATCCTGCTGAATGGCACCACCGGCATCGCGGTCGGCATGGCGACCGACATTCCGCCGCACAACGTGCGCGAAGTCGCCGCTGCGGCGGTGGCGCTGCTCGACAAGCCGGGCGCCTCGCTCGATGACCTGCTCGAGTTCGTGCAGGGGCCGGACTTCCCGACCGAAGCCGAGATCATCACCCCGCGCGATGAAATTCGCAAAATTTACCAGAGCGGCCGCGGCTCGGTGCGCATGCGCGCCGTGTGGAAGAAAGAGGACGGCAGCGCGGTGATTACCGCCTTGCCGCATCAGGTCTCCGGCGCCAAGGTGCTCGAGCAGATCGCCAGCCAGATGCGCGCCAAGAAGCTGCCGATGGTCGAGGATCTGCGCGATGAATCCGATCACGAAAACCCGACGCGTCTGGTGATCGTGCCGCGTTCCAACCGCATCGATCTGGAGCAGGTGATGAATCACCTGTTCGCCACCACCGATCTGGAACGCAGCTACCGCATCAACATGAACATGATCGGTCTGGACAACCGCCCGCAGGTGAAAGGGCTGGTGGAGATCCTCACCGAATGGCTGGCCTATCGTCGCGATACGGTGCGCCGCCGCCTGAACTACCGCCTCGAGAAGGTGCTCAAGCGTTTGCATATCCTCGAAGGTTTGCTGGTGGCGTTCCTCAATATCGACGAGGTGATCCACATCATCCGCAGCGAGGATGAGCCGAAGCCGGTGCTGATGCAGCGTTTCGGCATCTCCGATACCCAGGCGGAAGCGATCCTCGAGCTGAAACTGCGTCACCTGGCCAAGCTGGAAGAGGTCAAGATCCGCGGTGAGCAGGACGAGCTGGCGAAAGAGCGCGATCAACTTCAGGCGCTGCTGGCGTCCGAGCGCAAGCTGAATACGCTGATTAAGAAAGAGATCCAGGCCGACGCGCAAACCTACGGCGACGATCGCCGTTCGCCGCTGACCGAGCGTGCGGAAGCCAAGGCGATGAGCGAACACGATTTCGTGCCGTCCGAGCCGGTGACCATCGTGCTGTCGGAAATGGGCTGGGTGCGCAGCGCCAAGGGCCACGACATCGATCCGGCAGGGTTGAGCTACAAGGCCGGCGACAGCTTCCGCGGCGCGGCGCGCGGCAAGAGCAACCAGCCGGTGGTGTTCATCGATTCTACCGGGCGCAGCTATGCGCTCGATCCGATGACGTTGCCTTCGGCGCGCGGGCAGGGCGAACCGTTGACCGGCAAGCTGACGCCGCCGCCGGGCGCCACCATTGAGCAGGTGCTGATGGCGGCCGACGATCAAAAACTGCTGATGGCTTCCGACGCCGGTTACGGTTTCGTTTGTACCTTCAACGATCTGGTGGCGCGCAACCGCGCCGGCAAGGTGATGATCACGCTGCCGGACAACGCCAGAGCGCTGCCGCCGATGGAGATCCACGGCGCAGACGATATGCTGCTGTCGATCACCGCCGCCGGGCGCATGCTGATGTTCCCGGTCGCCGATCTGCCGCAGCTGTCGAAGGGTAAGGGCAACAAGATCGTCTCCATTCCGGCGGCGCAGGCCGCCGCCGGTGAAGACAAGCTGGCCTGGCTGTTCGTGCTGCCGCCGCAGGCCTCCGTCACGCTGCATGTCGGCAAACGCAAGCTGACGCTGCGTCCGGAAGATCTGCAGAAGTTCCGTGCGGAGCGCGGCCGTAAGGGCACCCAGCTGCCGCGCGGCCTGCAGCGCATCGATCGCGTGGAAGTGGATGCGCCGGTGCGGGCGTCGGGTGGCGACAGCGAAGAGTAAGCGTTGGCGCCGGCGTTAACGGGCGGTCGCAGCGAGCTGTGGCCGCCTTATTTATTTTTGCTGGCGTTTATTTTCCAAATAGTTAACATTTCTGCGCATAAAATTATTGTGCGTACTGCCGCCTGGCAGGAAAATAGCGAGAAATGCAGGCGACATCGGCGTGCTTACCGCCTGGCCGGCAAATAATGAGTAAAGGAATCTGCGCAGCGAAGTAAACTGCGTTGGCAGTGTGCTAATGAGGTTGTTATGTTATTGATTTTGCGTGCCGTTCTCGCCACTCTTTTCTGTATTCTGGTGTGTATTTTCGGTTCTGTTTATTGCTTGTTCAGCCCGCGCAACCCTCGCCATGTGGCGACCTTCGGCCATCTTTTCGGCCGCCTGTCGACGCTGTTCGGCATCAAGGTTGAAACCCGCGTGCCGGCCGATGCGGCCAACAATGGCAACTGCATCTATATCGCCAACCACCAAAATAACTACGACATGGTGACGGCCTCCAATATCGTGCAGCCGCGCACCGTGACCGTCGGTAAAAAAAGTCTGGTGTGGATCCCGTTTTTCGGCCCGCTGTATTGGCTGACCGGTAATCTGCTGATAGATCGTGATAATCGCGCCAAGGCGCACGGCACCATCGCCCAGGTGGCGGAGCAGTTCAAAAAGAAAGACATTTCGATCTGGATGTTCCCGGAAGGGACCCGCAGCCGCGGTCGTGGGCTGATGCCGTTTAAAACCGGCGCGTTCCACGCGGCTATCGCCGCCGGCGTGCCGATTGTGCCGATCTGCGTATCGACCACCAGCGGTAATATAAATCTTAATCGCTGGAATAACGGTCATGTGATCGTCGAGATGTTGGCGCCGGTGGATACCAGCAAATACGGCAAAGAAAACGTGCGTGAGCTGGCGGCCCATTGCCGCGAGCTGATGGAGGCGAAAATCGCCGAATTGGACGCCGAAGTCGCCCAGCGCAACGCCGCCAAAAAATAAGAGTCTACCGGCTTCAAAGAATAGGATTTTAATTGGCGTTCAGCGCCGTTAACGCCTGAACGCCTGCTAATCTTGATTGGCGGGCGTTTGGGTTTTGCACACGGTTTAGTTATTGCTTTTCATGGAGAAAATATGTCACTCAGTCGACGTCAGTTTTTACAGGCATCGGGCCTGGCGCTGTGCGCGGGCGCCGTGCCGCTGAGGGCTGAGGCGAGCGGAACGCAGACCCTGTTACCCATTCCCCCGCTGCTGGAGTCTCGCCGCGGTCAGCCGCTGTTCCTGACCTTGCAGCGCGCCCATTGGGCGTTTATGGATAACCGTAAAGCGGCGGTGTGGGGCATCAACGGCATGTACCTGGGGCCGACGGTGCGGGTTTACAGCGGTGACGACGTCAAACTGATCTACAGCAACCGCCTGCAGGAGCCGGTAGCGATGACCGTCAGCGGTCTGCAGGTGCCTGGCACGCTGATGGGCGGCGCGCCGCGCATGATGTCGCCTAACGTCGACTGGTCGCCGGTGCTGCCCATTCGTCAGGCGGCGGCCACCTGCTGGTACCACGCCAACACGCCGAACCGTATGGCGCCGCACGTTTACAACGGGCTGGCCGGGCTGTGGTTGGTGGAAGATGCCGTCAGCAAAGCGCTGCCGCTGCCCAACCACTACGGCGTCGACGATTTTCCGCTGATCATTCAGGACAAACGCTTCGATAACTTCGGCACACCGCAATACGATGCACCGTCGCAGGGCGGTTTTGTCGGCGATACGCTGTTGGTCAACGGCGTGCAAAACCCGTATGTCGACGTGTCGCGCGGCTGGGTGCGTCTGCGCCTGCTTAACGCCTCCAACGCGCGTCGCTATACCCTGCAGCTCAGCGACGGGCGGCCGTTCAACGTGATTGCCAGCGATCAGGGCTTCCTGCCTGCGCCGGTCGCGGTGCAGCAGCTGTCGTTGGCGCCTGGCGAACGCCGGGAAGTGCTGATCGACATGTCGAAGGGCGAGGAGGTGACCATCACCGCCGGTGAAGCGGCGGGCATCATGGATCGCCTGCGCGGCCTGTTCGAGCCGTCGAGCATTCTGGTGTCCACCCAGGTGCTGACGCTGCGCCCGACCGGCCTGCTGCCGCTGGTGACCGACAACCTGCCGATGCGCCTGCTGGCGGATCAGCTGTTGGACGGCAGCGCCAGCCGCACCCGCGATTTCCGCCTGGGCGACGGCGGCGTCGGCATCAACGGCGCGATTTGGGACATGAACCGCATCGACGTACAGGCGCAGCAAGGCACCTGGGAACGCTGGAACATTCACGCGGATACGCCGCAGGCGTTCCATATTCAGGGCGTGCAGTTCCTGATCAAACGCGTCAACGGCGCGCAGCCGATGGCGGAAGATCGCGGCTGGAAGGACACCGTCTGGGTCGATGGCGACGTCGAGCTGCTGGTGTATTTCAACCAACCTACCTCCGAACACTTCCCGTTCCTGTATTACAGCCAGACGCTGGAGATGGCCGATCGCGGCACCGCCGGCCAGCTGATGGTGCAGCCGACGATGTAATCTGCGCTGTGGGCCGCTTACGGCGCCCGCAGCATTTCCAGGAAGGCCTGCACCACCGGCGTGACGCTGTCGGTGCGATACACCGCGTACAAATCCGCCGGCGGCGCCTGTTGCAGCGAGCAAAAGCGTACGCCGGGCCACGGGATGCGGCCGTAGCTGTCCGGCAGCAGCGTGATGCCGCAGCCTTCCGCCACCAGCGCCAGCAGGGTCTGCGGTTCGTTGACCTGATAAGCGACGTCCGGCAAAAATCCCTGCTGCAGACACAGATTGTGCAGATACAGCCCCAGGCTGGCCTCATGCGGCGGCAGCACGATGAAGCTGTCGTTTTGCAGCGCCGCCAGCGGGATATTCTCCTGCTGCGCCAGCGGATGATCGAGCGGCAACACCACGGCGATGCTCTCGCTTGCCAGCCGTTGGCAGCTCAATCCCGGCAGCGTCTGCTGCTGCGCCTCTCGCCATACCCCGATATCGATATGCCGTTTTTGCAGCGCGGCGATTTGCTGGCTGGGCGTCAGCTCGTTCAACGACCAGGTGACGCCGGCGCTCCGCTCGCTGAACCGCCGCAGCGCCGCGAGCAGGCCGCCCCAGGCCGAGGTGCCGACCATGCCGACCACTATGTGGCCGCCTTCGCCACGCCCCATCTGTTGCACCTGGTGCAGCGCGCTGTCGGCCTGATCCAGCAGCCGCTCGACGTTGCGCAGCAGCGTGCGGCCGGCCGGCGTCAGCGTCATGGAGCGGGTAGTGCGTTTGAACAGCACCACCCCGAGCTGGCTCTCCAGCTCCTTGATGTGCTTGCTGAGCGGCGGCTGTGACATATTCAGCCGCCGCGCCGCCTGGGTGAAGTTCATCTCTTCCGCCACCACGCGGAAATAGTGCAGCAGGCGGAAGTTAATCCGGCCGGGATCGGGCAGGGCATGGGGCGGATTCATACGGGGTATCGCCTCCTTGTGACGCAGCTCAACTTATAGGTAAATGGAATAAATCGGCCGCCAAGAATGTATTGGTCTCGGCCGCGCCTCGCTCTCTACTATGGGGCTTATTATCCCCCGCTGAAAGAGAGAATACGATGTTTAATCAAGAAGATGCTTTTACCTGCGCCGATGTCGTCCGCGCACGCCTGCCGGGTTTCCAGCCGAAAGCGGCCTTGATTCTCGGCTCCGGGCTCGGCGCCCTGGCGGAGGTGATGACCGAAACCGTCACCCTCGATTACGCGGAGCTGCCGGGCTTCCCGGTGAGCGGCGTCGCCGGCCACGCCGGGCAACTGGTCGCCGGCAAGCTGGAGGGCGTGCCGGTATTGTGCATGAAAGGGCGCGGTCATTTCTATGAAGGGCGTGGCATGCAGGTGATGACCACCGCAGTGCGCACCTTCAAACTGCTGGGCTGCGAATTCCTGCTGGCGACCAACGCCGCCGGTTCGCTGCGCCGTTCGGTGGCGCCGGGCAGCCTGGTGGCCATTACCGATCACATCAATTTCATGCCGGAGTCGCCGCTGGTCGGCGCCAACGACGATCGCTTCGGGCCGCGCTTCTTCAGTCTGGCGAACGCCTACGATCGCGATCTGCGCGCCCGGCTGGCGGCGGTGGCCGAAAGCGCCGGCATCCCGCTGGCGGAAGGGGTGTTCGCCGCCTACACCGGGCCGAACTTCGAAACGCCGGCGGAGATCCGCATGATGCAGATCCTGGGCTGCGATGTGGTGGGGATGTCGATCGTGCCGGAGGTCCTGACGGCGCGGCACTGCGGTCTCAAGGTGCTGGTGGTGTCCGCGATGACCAACTACGCCGAAGGGCTGTCGGATACGCCTCTTTCTCACGAACAAACGCTCAGCTGCGCGGCGCTGGCGGCGGACGATTTCATGCGCCTGATCCGCGAGCTGTTCAAAACGCTGTAACACCGCAAGCAAACCGGCGGCGGGCTGCAGGGGGCCCGCCGCACCAATCATCGTTGAAAGCATAATAACAAGGTGATGGCGATGGCGATAAAAACACGATTGAAGGTAATGATTTTCCTGCAGTTCTTTATCTGGGGCGCCTGGCTGGTGACGCTGGGCTCCTACATGATCAACACGCTGCAGTTCAGCGGCATGCAGGTGGGGATGGTCTACAGCGCCAAAGGCATCGCCGCGCTGATCATGCCGGGCCTGGTGGGCATCATCGCCGACCGGTGGATGAAGGCCAACTACCTGTATGCGCTTTGCCACCTGCTCGGGGCGCTGGCGCTGTACTGCGCAGCGCAGGTCGAGCAACCGATGCTGATGTTCTGGGTGATGCTGTTCAATGCCATGGTCTATATGCCGACCATCGCGCTCTCCAACGCCATTTCCTATTTTTGCCTGGAGAAGCACGGCTTTGACACGGTGAGGGATTTTCCGCCGGTGCGGGTGTACGGCACCGTGGGATTCATTCTGGCGATGTGGTTGGTCGGTTTCAGCCGCATTGAGCTCAGCAATCTGCAGCTGTATCTGGCATCTGCGGCGTCACTGCTGCTGTCCGCCTATTCGCTGACGCTGCCGCGCTGCCCGACCAACCGCGCGGCCGAGTCGAAGAGCTGGGTGAGCGTGCTGGGGCTGGATGCGCTGGTGTTGTTCCGCCAGCGGCGCATGGCGCTGTTTTTCCTGTTCGCCATGTTGCTTGGCGCGGCGCTGCAGATAACCAATACCTTCGGCAACCCGTTCCTGCACGATCTGTCGCTCAATCCGCTGTATCAGGACAGCCTCAGCGTCCGGTATCCGGCGGTGCTGCTGTCGCTGTCGCAGATCTCTGAAGTGTTCTTTATCCTCACCATACCCTTCTTCCTGCGCCGTTACGGCATCAAGCAGGTGATGCTGATCAGCATGGCGGCCTGGACGCTGCGCTTTCTGTTCCTGGCGTACGGCACGCCGGTCGGCTTTGGTTTCGTGCTGCTGTTGCTGTCGATGATTGTCTACGGCTGTGCGTTCGACTTCTTTAATATCTCCGGCGCCATCTTCGTCGAGAAGGAGGCCGATCACCGCATCCGCGCCAGCGCACAGGGGCTGTTCATGACCATGGTGAACGGTTTGGGCGCCTATCTGGGGGCGCTCGCCAGCGGCGAGGTGGTGGACTTCTTCAGCCATGACGGCGTGAAAGACTGGCAGAGCATCTGGCTGGTGTTTGCGCTGTATACGCTGGTGCTGGGGATTGTGTTCGCGCTGAGCTTCAACTATCGCCACCTGCCGCAGGAGAACGCGGCGGCGGCGCAGTGAGGCAGAGGGCGCGGCTTTGCTGCGCCCTGAAACGTCAGGCCTGCGGGAAGCGCTGCTGCAGCTGCTGCTGGTCCGGCGGATTGGCGGCGCCGAGGCTGGCCACCACGCAAGCGGCGACCCGGTTGGCCAGATCGACCGCCTGCGGCAGCGGCCAGCCGGCGGACAGGCCCGCCAGCAAACCGGCGCAGTGGGCATCGCCCGCGCCGATGGTGTCAACGACCTCTACCGGATAGGCCGGAACGTGCAGCGGCGGCGTGCGGCCGTCGCAGATCCACGCGCCGTCGCGATCCAGGCGGCAAATCAGCGTCAGATTACGGGCGGCGGCATAGCGCTGTGCGGCCTCCACGGCGTCGCCGGCGCCGCACAGCGTGGCCACTTCGTCGCGGTTGAGCGTCAGCAGGGTGTGGCTGTCGCTGAGCATGGCGAAGAAATCTTCGCTGAGCTGGGCGATGCGCGGGCCGGGATCGATCAGGCGCGGTTGGTCGAACGGCATGCGCGTCAGCCACTCGCGCAGCGCTTCGCCGTTTTCGCCGGCCAGCTCGTAGCCGCTGGCGTAGATCAGCGTGTGTTCCGTCAGCGGCAGGGTCGCCAGCTGCGCTTTATTCCATTGGCTTTCGCAACCGGAAACCGTGATAAAGGTGCGTTCGCCGTCCGGTTCCACCAGCGCCAGGCACCAGCCGTTGTCCATCTGGCCGTGGCGCAACAGCACCTCCAGCCCCAGTTCGCCCATGGCGGCTTCGATCGCCGCGCCCCATTCGCCGTTGCCGACCGGCATACCGTTGATCACCGGAACTTCAAGGCGCGTCAGCGCGCGCGCTACGTTGAACGCGCAGCCGCCGATTTGCCGCGCCTGCGGCTGGGCTTCGATATCTTCGCCGCTGGTCGGCAGGCGGGGCAGCGTCATCACCAGATCGCCGACCGCGCCCCCCATCACCAGGACAGGTGTTACAGCTTCCCACTCATTCATTGATGTTCTCTGCGTTGGGCCAGGTACAGACCGTAAGCGATCAGACTCACCGCAAACGACACAAACAGCCCCAGGCTGGAGTCGGCGAACAAGCCTTTGGCCAGCGGGCCGTCGATAAAACCGGTTTTGGTGACCAGCAGGCCGCACAGGGCGCCGAGGAACCAGCAGAACAGCGGGGCTTTGCGCACGCCGCGGTTCTGGCCATGCAGGCCGTACAAAGCGTTGCCATCATACCCGTGGCGGCGGCGCAGGCACAGGTAATCGAGCAGGAAAATCGCCTCCCAGGCCGCCAGGAACACCCCGCAGAACACCAGGAAGGAGATGAACGGCCCCATGAAATCGCCGGAGATGAACAGGACATACAGGGCTATGCCCAGCACCACCACGGCGTCGATCGATACCGCCAGCCACTGTTTGACCTGCACGCCGATGGTCAGCAGGTTAAGGCTGGCGGAATACAGGCTGAGCACTGCGATGGTGACGATGCCGGCGGTGGCGGCCAGCAGATAAGGGATGGCCATCCAGGCGGGCAGCACCGAGCCTATCAGCGCGATGGGGTTGGCGGCGCTGGCCAGATCGGGGAGCTGCACGGAAAGCAGAATACCGGCCAGCATCAGCAGCATTAGCGGCAAACAGGCACCGCCCATCACCGCGGCGAAAATGCCTTTGCTCGACGAGCTCGGGCTTTGATAGCGGCTGTAATCGGCGCCGGCGATTGCCCAGCTGATGCCGGTGCCGGCAGCGATCACCGATACCGCTGGCAGGAAACCGGTCAGCCAGCTGCCGGAAGGCAGCGCCAGCACCTGGCTCCACTCGGTATTGAACAGGATATAGAGCACCACAATCAGCGTCATGGTGCCGAAGATGCGGCTGAACCAGCTTTGCATCCAGACCACGGTATTTTGCCCCAGCAGGCTGACGACGACAGTGAGCCCGCCGAACAGCAGCAGGCTGAGCGCGGTCAGCAGGTGGCTGGTTCCCAGTCCGAAGGCCTCGAACAGCGCCGCCAGCGTCAGGGTGCCGGTGATCACGTTGACCGCTTCCCAGCCCATCAGGTTGATCCAACTGAACAGGGTGGGCGCCACGTTGCCCTTCAGCCCGAAAATCACCCGCGAGAGCGTCAGCGTAGAGGTGCGCCCACGCTTGCCGGCGAAGCTGGTGAGGCCGACCAGCACGAAGCTGGCGACGCCGACCAGCGCGGCGAGTACCGATTGCAGAAAGGATAAGCCGAAGCCGACGATGATGGCGCCGTACACCACGCCGAGAATACCGATATTGGCCGCCGACCAGATCCAAAACAGCTCGATGGGCTTACCGGTCTGTTCCGCGTCCGGCACCCTGTCGATACCGGTGCTTTCTACCTTCCATGCTTCATTGCGATTGATATCGGTCATAGCAAATGATCCCTGTTGCGCAGGGCCGCGAGGGCCGCCGCAGTTGACTGAAAATCGATTCCGTTAGCGCGGTTGAGGCCGGCTATCCCGTTGTCGGTGAAGACGCCGATTCCGCGCAGTGTGTAGCGGCTGATGCCGCCGGGTCTGTCAAAATGAGGGCGGTATCCGCCTTATCGGGTGAGGCACGTCGGCCGCACGGCGCCAATGAGTGTAGTCAAAGAGTGGGTCTGCAGCGGGGTTTGGCGAAGCGGGAACCTTTCTATTTGCCGACATCGATCCGGTTCGCCCACCGCGAGGGGATCCTGTGATGCGGCGATGAGCAGTGAGCAGGCTATCCATTAGCTATGTTGCTTATTCTCGGCCGTTTGTGCTGACAGTATAGGCCCGCTACCGGCCATCAAGGGTATCCTTTAGGGCTGGCAGCGGGTTTTTTATTGTTTTTAAAGTGGGTCCCTGGTGTTGGTGCGATTGATGTATCAACATCAATAAGCACAGATTACGCGCGATCTAGATCCAATGAAAGTCCATTAGGCAAAAATTGTGATGCCACTCTGAAAACATTAGCGATATTTTAGTTAAGGTGAGGGGCTTATCGCCGGATCGGCGATAGGATAAAAAACGAAATCCAGACAAATGGCATAGGTAAGAGGGCGGGCGAATGACGGATTTTATGGCCTGGCTGCGTGGCCATCTGGCCCAGGGGGCGGTAGCGCCGCGTTATATTCAGCTGGCGACGGCGATAGAAACCGCGATCAGGCAGCAGGTGTTGGCGGCGGAGGCATTTCTGCCGCCGGAACGGCAGATGGCGGAAGGTTTGGCGCTGTCGCGCGTCACCGTCAGCAAGGCGATGAAGCTGCTGGAGGAGAAGGGGCTGATTTCGCGGCAGCAGGGCGTTGGCACCCGCGTGGCGATGCGCATCGGCTATTCCCTCGATAAGGACAGCGGGTTTACCGCTCAGGCGCTGCGTCATGGCAGCCGCGTCAGCAATCGATGGTTGCTGCGCACCCGAGTCGGCGCGCCGGCCAAGGCCGCGGCGGCGTTGGGGCTGGTGGAGGGGGATGAAGTGATCAAACTGCGGCGGTTACGCTTGCTGAACGGTAGCCCGGTCTCGCTGGAAACCACCTATATACCACCGCGCTTCTTGCCCGAACCGGCGCAGCTGGAACACTCGCTGTATGCGTTATGGCAATCGCGCGGCATCGTGCCGGAGGATAAACACTTTCTGTTGAAGGCGGTGTCCTGCAGCGACGAGGTCGCCGAACTGCTCAACGTGCCGTGCGGCGCGCCGTTGTTGCACATCATCCAAACCAGCCGCAACGCTCAGGGTGAGGCGCTGGAGTTCAGCGATATCTTGTGCCGCAGCGACGTTTATGAATTCGAAGTGAACGGTTAGCGAAATAACCATGCTCTTTTTGCTGCTAGTGCGTATAATCGCCGCCCGGCGATTAATTAACCTGTAAAAAGAGCAGCAGAATGAGCACCACCAGCCTGATCCAACCCGATCGTGAACTGTTTTCCTATAAGCCTTATTGGGCCGAATGTTTTGGCACCGCGCCGTTTTTACCGATGTCGCGGGCAGAGATGGATCAACTGGGCTGGGACAGCTGCGACGTGATCATCATCAGCGGCGACGCCTACGTCGATCACCCAAGCTTCGGCATGGCGATCATCGGCCGCATGCTGGAAGCGCAGGGCTTTCGCGTCGGCATCATCGCGCAGCCGGACTGGAGCAATAAAGAAGACTTCATGCGGTTGGGGAAACCGAACCTGTTCTTCGGCATCACCGCCGGCAACATGGACTCGATGATCAACCGCTACACCGCCGATCGCAAACTGCGCCACGACGATGCCTATACCGCCGGCAACGTCGGCGGCAAGCGGCCGGATCGCGCCACCCTGGTCTACAGCCAGCGCTGCAAAGAAGCCTATAAAGACGTGCCGATCGTGCTGGGCGGCATTGAAGCCAGTCTGCGGCGCATCGCTCACTACGATTACTGGTCGGATACCGTGCGCCGCTCGGTGCTGGTGGACTCCAAAGCCGACATGCTGATCTACGGCAACGGCGAGCGTCCGCTGGTGGAAGTGGCGCACCGTCTGGCCGCCGGTGAGAAGATCGGCGATATCCACGATATCCGCAATACTGCGGTGATGCGCAAAGAAGCGCTGCCGGGTTGGAGCGGCGTGGATTCCACCCGCCTCGACAAGCCGGGCCGCATCGAACCTATCCCGAACCCATACGGCGAGGATCTGCCGTGCGCCGACGGCGCCAAGCCGAAAGAGCCGGAAGCCAAGCCTGTCACGGTGCGCGCCGCCAAACCGAAGCCGTGGGAGAAGACCTACGTGCTGCTGCCGTCCTTCGAGAAAGTGAAGGGCGATAAGGTGCTGTATGCGCACACCTCGCGTATTTTGCACCATGAAACCAACCCAGGCTGCGCCCGCGCGCTGATGCAGAAACACGGTGACCGTTATGTGTGGATCAACCCGCCGGCGATCCCGCTGACCACGCCGGAGATGGACAGCGTCTTCGCCCTGCCTTATCAACGCGTACCGCACCCGTCCTACGGCCAGGATCGCATTCCGGCCTATGACATGATCCGTTTCTCGGTGAACATCATGCGCGGTTGCTACGGCGGCTGTTCGTTCTGTTCGATCACCGAGCACGAAGGGCGCATCATCCAGAGCCGTTCGGAAGATTCGATCGTTCGCGAAATCGAAGAGATCCGTGACAAGGTGCCGGGCTTTACCGGTGTGATCTCCGATCTGGGCGGCCCGACTGCCAACATGTACATGCTGCGTTGCACCAACCCGCGCGCTGAGCAGACCTGCCGCCGCGCCTCGTGCGTGTATCCGGAGATCTGCACCTATATGGATACCAACCACGAGCCGACCATCAAGCTTTACCGCCGCGCGCGTTCGCTGGAGGGCATCAAGAAGATCCTGATCGCCTCCGGGGTACGTTACGATCTGGCGGTGGAAGATCCGCGCTATATCAAGGAACTGGCGACCCACCACGTCGGCGGCTACCTGAAGATCGCGCCGGAGCACACCGAAGAAGGCCCGTTGTCGAAGATGATGAAACCGGGCATGGGCAGCTACGATCGCTTCAAGCAGCTGTTTGATCACTATTCGAAGCTGGCGGGCAAAGAGCAGTACCTGATCCCATACTTTATCTCGTCGCACCCGGGCACCCGTGATGAAGACATGGTGAACCTGGCGCTGTGGCTGAAGAAGAACCGTTTCCGCCTCGATCAGGTGCAGAACTTCTATCCTTCGCCGATGGCCAACTCCACCACCATGTATTACAGCGGCAAAAACCCGCTGAGCAAGGTGGGGTACAAGAGCGAAGACGTGGTGGTGCCGCGCGGCGATCGCCAGCGCCGCCTGCATAAGGCGCTGCTGCGTTACCACGATCCGGCCAACTGGGCGCTGATCCGCGCCGCGCTGGAAGAGATGGGCCTGAAGCACCTGATCGGCAGCCGCCGCGATTGTCTGGTGCCGGCGCCGAGCATCGACGAGCAGCGCGAAGCGAAACGCCTGCAGCGCCATACCCGGCCGGCGCTGACCAAACATACCGATATCAATCGGCAGCGCACGCCGTCCAACCGGCCGCCGCGCAAACCGATTCGCAAAGCCAAGCCGTAACGGCCGCACCGCGTGCGTAAACAAAAAGGAGAACCCTCGGGTTCTCCTTTTTACTTTTGAGCGTCACAGCTGCTCGTAGGCGGCTTCCACTTTCATCAAATGGCGCGGCGCCTGCGGCGCGGGATGGTATTTGCGTACGTGCCAGTTAAAGGCCTCCGGCGACAGGTTGTTGATCATCGCGATCGCCTGCTGACGGTTGCTGGAGAAGGTGCGCAGCAGCGCGCCGGTGCCGTTGACGTAGGCGATGATGGTGGCGTAGCGCAGCGTGACGGGATTGGCGATCCCTTTAAGCTGTTGTTTTTGCAAGGTGGCCAGATAGGCGGCGCCAAGATCGATATTGGTGTCGGGATCCCGCAGGTCATCGTCGTCCGGGCAGCCGCGTTTGCCTTTGTAGCGATAGGCATCGCAGCCGGCGGTATCGGCTTTCAGCTGCATCAGGCCGATCGCATTGGATCTGCTCACTGCGGAAGGATTGAAGCCGGACTCCACCTGGATCATGGCGGTGATCAGCTTGGCGTCCACGCCGTATTCGCTGGCGGCGTCTTTAATGGCGCTGTCGAAGGCGTGGCGATCGTAGCTGACGCGCTGTTTCTTGCCGGCGCAACCCGCCAGCACCAGCATGATGCAAAGCATGCCCAGCCGTGACCCGTGTGAGAAAGAAAATTTCATGGTGCTCCGTGCTTGTCTGTTTTTTTAACGGCGTGAACCGGCGGCCGGAGCCTCCGGCGTCGTCATCATAACGTCAGGCGGCGCAAGGGAGCAATGTGCGGGAAGGAAAAGCCCCCTCCGGCCGGAGAGGGCTTGAGGGGGTTACAGGGTATCCGGATCCGGCCCCAGGCGGTTGCCGACATCCAGCTTGGCGATCTCGCCCAGTTCGTCCTTATCGAGTTTGAAATCAAATACCTCGAAGTTTTCGCGGATACGCGACGGCGTGACCGATTTCGGGATGACGATAAGCCCGCTGTCCAGGTGCCAGCGCACCACAATCTGCGCCGGGGTTTTCTCGTATTTCTCGGCCAGCGCCTTGATCAGCGGCTGGTCGAACACGCCTTCACCGCCTTGCGCCAGCGGGCTCCAGGATTCGGTGGCGATATGGTGCGTGGCGTTCCAGGCGCGCAGCTGGCGCTGTTGCAGCAGCGGGTGCAGCTCGATCTGGTTGACGACCGGCGCCACGTTGGTTTCATCCAGCAGGCGCTGCAGGTGCGGCGTATGGAAGTTGCATACGCCGATGCTTTTCACCAGGCCCTGCTCGCGCAGTTTGATCAGTTCGCGCCAGGCGGAGACGTATTGATCCTGCTGTGGGCGCGGCCAGTGGATAAGATACAGATCCACATAGTCCAGCTTGAGTTTTTCCAGGCTGGTTTCCAGCGCCGCCAGCGGATCGCCCTGATCGTCGTTCCACAGCTTGGTGGTGATGAACAGGTCGCTGCGTGGCAGCGAGCTGGACTGCAGCGCGGCGCCGACGCCTTCCTCGTTCTTGTAGATCGCGGCGGTGTCGATGGAGCGGTAACCGATCTCCAGCGCTTTGCTCACCGCGCGGGTGGTCTCTTCAATACTCGCCTGCCAAACGCCGAGACCCAACTGCGGCATCAGATTACCATCGTGGAGTTTGATGATGGGTTGTTGCGTTGTCATGCGCATCTCCTTGTGTACGGATTGCGGCGCCTGCGGCGCCGAAACGGCTATAGATAAATTCTAGTTGGCAAAATGGGCGGTTGCCGGGTTTGCCAGCCTAATTTCAGCGGTGGCGGGAGGGCTATTTTCTCCCCGCTCTCCCTGCGAATGAGCGGTAAGACGAGTGGTGCGAAACGATCGGCGGCGCTGAAGCGCCCGACTGCGCCCGGTGATCGGCCGGGCGCAGGATGCGGCGAAAATGGCTGGCGGAGACTAAAGCCTAGCAAAAAATCGCCGTTTTGCGATTAACGCGCCGCTTCATAAATGCGGCGGCTGACGTCCAGGGTGATGTCCTGATGCTCCCCCAGGGCGGTCATGCCGTGCTGATGCAGCTTGTCGAGCAGCGCCGGAATGCTGCTGCCGTCGAGCTGATAATCCGCCATGCGGGTCGGCACGCCCATCTGCTCGAAGAAGGCGCGGGTGGCGGCGATGGCGCCGTCGATGCGGCTGTCTTCGCTGCCTTCGCGCAGGCCCCAGACGCGGTCAGCATACTGCAGCAGTTTTTCGCGCTTCTGCGCTTTCTTCTCGTGCAGCAGCGCCGGCAGCACGATGGCCAGCGTTTGCGCGTGGTCGAGATCGTGCATGGCGGTCAGCTCATGGCCCAGCATGTGGGTCGCCCAGTCCTGCGGCACGCCTGCGCCGATCAGGCCGTTCAGCGCCATGGTGGCGCTCCACATCACGTTGGCGCGCACCGCATAGTTCTCCGGCTCGGCCAGCGCGCGCGGGCCGTCTTCCAGCAGGGTCAACAGCAGGCCTTCGGCGAAGCGATCCTGCACTTTGGCGTCGACCGGATAGGTCAGATACTGCTCCAGGGTATGCACGAAGGCGTCGACCACGCCGTTGGCGATCTGGCGCGGCGGCAGCGAGTAGGTCACCACCGGATCCAGCACGGCGAAGCGCGGCTGCACCAGCGGTGAGAAGAAGTGCTGCTTGTCGCCGCTGCTTTTGCGGGTGATCACCGCGCCGCTGTTGGACTCGGAGCCGGTGGCCGGCAGCGTCAGCACGCAGCCCATCGGCACCGCGTCGGCGATGTGGCTGCCGACGGTCTGCAGAATGTGCCAGGCGTCGCTGCTGGCGGTATAACGGGCGGCGGCGGCGATGAACTTGGTGCCGTCAACCACCGAACCGCCACCGACCGCCAGCAGGAAATCGATGTTTTCCGCTTTCACCACCTCGACCGCTTTCATCAGCGTTTCGTAGGTCGGGTTCGGCTCGATGCCGGAGAACTCCCGCACGTCGCGGCCGGCCAGCGCGCTATGCACCTGATCCAGCACGCCGTTTTTCTTCACGCTGCCGCCACCGTAGGTGATCAGGATGCGCGCGTCCGCTGGGATTTGGCTGGCCACTTCGGCAATTTGCTCCTTGCCGAACAGGATTTTGGTTGGGGTATGCAAAATGAAGTTGTGCATGGTTGATTTCTCTCTTTCAGTCAGGCGGGCGCCAAAGCGGCGCAAAGGTGTCTGGCCCGTATTGTCAGGAACCGGGCGGCAACGCACAATGCACATTTCTGTTTGGTTCTTGCCTATTCCTACAAGTCACTGTAGAAATCGCGAGTTTTAAATTATGATTTATGCCGAATCGTTCTGACTGTAAGAGGGTATTTCCGTGATTGAAATCGATGCGCTGCGCAGCCGCATGGCGCGCCAGGCGATGGCTATCGCCAGCGGCAACGGCTACACGCCGTCGCCGGTGCCGCGGGTGAAGATTTTGTATGTCGATCGCCACAGCCCGCGTCAGCCGGTGATGTATGAACCGGGGATCGTCATCGTTTTTCAGGGCCACAAGGTCGGTTATTGCGGCAATAAGAAGTTCCAATACGATCCGCGCAACTACCTGCTGATGACGGTGCCGCTGCCGTTTGAATGCGAAACCTTCGCCAGCCCGGAACTGCCGCTGGTTGGATTGGCGGTCAACATCGATACCCAAATGCTGCAGGACTTGCTGATCGACATCGGCGATGACGACTACCTGATGCAACCGCGGGCGGAGAGCAACGGGGTGAACCTGGCGGAAATGACGGAAGAGTTGCTGTGCGCCACCGAGCGTCTGCTGGACGTGATGGCCAATCCGCTCGATGCCCGGGTGCTGGGGCCGCAGATCGTACGGGAGATTCTCTATTATGTGCTGCGCGGCGCCTGCGGCGCGTCGCTGCAGGAGTTGGTGAATCGCCATACCCACTTCAGCCAGATCGCCAAGGCGCTGCGGCGCATAGAAAATCAGTATGCTGACAATCTCAACGTCGAGCAGTTGGCCAGCGAGGTCAACATGAGCGTCTCGGCGTTCCATCACAACTTCAAGGCGGTAACCAACACTTCGCCGCTGCAGTACGTGAAGTCGTACCGGCTGCATAAGGCGCGCCTGTTGATGGTGCATGACGGTCTGAAGGCCAGCACGGCGGCGATCCGCGTCGGCTACGAAAGCGCGTCGCAGTTCAGCCGCGAGTTCAAACGGCTGTTCGGCATGACGCCGAGCGATGAAGTCGCCCGGCTGCGCGAGGCCAACCCGCTGCTGCTGGAGGGCTGAGCCGCGTTTATGGGATTAAGACGATCTTGCCGAATGGCCCGCGATCGAGGTGATCCAACGCCTGCGACAGCTGATCGAAGCGGTATACCTGGTCGATCACCGGCTGCAGGTTGACGGCGTCCACGGCGCGCACCAGGTCTGCCAGCGCGCGGCGGTGGCCGACGCCGATGCCCTGAATCACTGCGGATTTTAATAGCAGTGGGCCGGCGGGAGCGGAAATCTCGTTGCCTTCCAGGATGCCGATTACCGAGATGCGTCCTCCCACCGCCACGGCGCGCACCGAGTTGCCGAGGTTGGTGCCGCCGACGGTGTCGATCACATGGTCGATGCCGCGATCCTGCGTCAGCGCATAAATCGCCTCCACCCAATCGCCGTCCAGCCGGTTGATGCCATGATTGGCGCCCAATGCCAGGGCTCGCGCCAGCTTTTCATCGCTGCCGGAGGTGACATAGACCTCCGCGCCGTGGGCTTTGGCGATCTGCAGCGCGAACAGCGCCACGCCGCCGGTGCCTTGCACCAATACCGAGTCGCCGGCGCGCAGTCTGCCTTGCTCCACCAGTGCGAACCAGGCGGTCAGCCCGGCGCACGGCAGGGTGCTGGCCTGGACGTCGTCCAGCGACGCCGGCGCCGCTACCAGCCAGTCTTCATGCAAAATCACGTATTCCGCCAGCACGCCCTGATAAAAACCGCCGAGGGTGTGGTAAGGCACCCGGCGTGCATCGCCGTAGGGTTTTTGCTCGCCGTCGAGCCAACCGGGGCTGAAGGTGGAAATGACGCGCGCGCCGGGCTGAAAGCGGCTGACGCCGGGGCCGATGGCATCGACCTCGCCGGCCATGTCCGAGGCTGGCGTGAACGGCTGCGGCAGCGTGAGCCCCATACCGCTTTCTATCATCAGTTTGTCACGGTAATTGAGTGAGATAGCCTTCACTTTCACTCTGATTTCGTGCGGACCCGGCTGTGGGATGGCGCTTGCGCTCAGCTGCAGGTGCTCACGTCCCAGGGCGCTCATCGTCCAGCGTTGCATTGTATTGGTCATGATGTTCTCCAAAGTCAGCGATTAACAGACCTGCCGATAATATCGTTGATGAAGGTTCGCCAGTGGCGATAAGATTTCCGCAGATTGTTTCTTTCAGAGCGACAAATCATGAGCGATCGGTTGAGCGGTATTTCGGTATTCGTTACCGCCGTGGAGGCGGGCAGTTTTGCAGTGGCGGCCAGTCGGCTGCATCTTTCGCGTTCGGCGGTGGGGAAAACGATCGCCCGGTTGGAGCAGCGGCTGGGGGTGCGGCTGTTTCATCGCACCACGCGCAGCCAGAGCCTGACCGACGACGGTGCGCTGTTCTACGAGCGCTGCCTGCGGGCGCTGGAGGAGATCCGCAGCGCGGAAACGCTGCTGGAGTCGGGCAAGCGGCAGGTCAGCGGCCGGCTGCGGGTGTCGATGCCGGTGCTGTTTGGCCGCATGTGCATTGCGCCGCTGCTGACCGAACTGACGCGCGAGCATCCTGGCCTGGAGCTGGAGCTGTCGTTCAGCGATCGGGTGGTGGATCTGATTGAGGACGGCTTCGATATGGCGATCCGCAACGGTACGCTGGCTAACAGCAGCGGCTTGGTGGCGCGCCGAATCGGCGATCACCGTATGACGCTGTGCGCCTCGCCGGCCTATCTGCAGCGGTGCGGCGAACCGCACAGCATCGAGCAACTGGCGCAGCATGAGGCGGTGACCTATATGCGCGCCGGCGCGCGGCGCAGCTGGCTGGTATTGGATAGCGACGGCAAGCCGCAGGACGTGATGCCGAATAACCGGCTGCAAATGGACGACCTGCAGGCCATTGCGGATGCGGCGACGGCGGGTTTCGGCATTGCCTGGCTGCCGTGCTGGCTGGTGCGTGAGCAGTTGTTGAGTGGGGCGCTGGTGCGCTTGCTGCGCGATCGGCCGGGCGCCGCCTTTGAAGCGCATGCGGTGTGGCCGCACACGCCTCACCTGCCGCTGAAGGTGCGGCTGGCGGTGGATACGCTGGTGAGCAAACTGCCTGCCAGTCTGGCGTTGGTCGAGAAGGCGCTGTAGCGCGCCCGGTTCAGGAAGAGGCGGCGCGTTTTTTACGCCAGATCACCAGCATGGCGCCCAGCAGGCCGACAAACAGCAGCAGCAGCGGCAGCAGCATCAGGCCGGTCATCACCTGGCTTTCGTAGCGTTTCACCAGAGGGATTTGGCTGAACGCGTAGCCGAGGCCGACCAGCGCGCAGACCCAGATCGCCGCGCTCAGCCAGTTGAACACCTGGAAGCGCGAGCTGTTGAGCCCGGAAATGCCGGCCATGGTCGGCAGCAGGGTGCGCACGAAACCGAGGAAGCGGCCGATCAGCAGCGCCGTCAGCCCGTGGCGGTTGAACAGGTTGTGCGCGCGCTGGTGGTACTGTGCCGGCAGTTGCAGCAGCCAGCTCTTCACCAGGCCGGTGTGGCCCAGCCAGCGGCCCTGGATATAGCTCAGCCAGCAGCCGAGGCCGGCGGCGGCGGTCAGAATCAACAGAGTGGGGGCAAAGCCCATCACGCCTTTGGCGATCAGCGCGCCCGACAGCAGCAGCAGGCTGTCACCGGGAAGGAAGGAGGCGGGCAGCAGTCCGTTTTCCAAAAACAGAGTGGTGAAAAGTACGGCGTAAACCACCCAAATTACGCTTGGATCGGCGAGGGCGATAAAGTCCTGCTGCCAAAGCGCATGAATAATCTCTCGTAATACATCCATTTTATGTCCTGTTGCATGCCGGTTGCGCCCGGGGTCACGTTCTCCAGGATGCGGCGGGTACCGTATCTGACAGTTACCCGGTTAGTGTACCGCTAATAGCTTAAGCCGACATTAAACGAGACGAAGAAAATTACCGGAATCCGCCTTAGCGCACGCCGTTGAGGCGATCGAAGCCGGCCGCCAGATCGGCGATCAGGTCTTCGACGTTCTCCAGGCCGATATGCAACCGCACCAGCGTGCCGGAAAAATCGACGCCGCCCGCCGGGCGGATCGCTTCCAGTTCTTCCGGCTGGTTGGCCAGGATCAGCGACTCGAAGCCGCCCCAGGAGTAGGCCATGCTGAAGTGGCTGAAGTTATCCAGGTAAGCGGCCAACTGCGTATCGTCCAGCCGTTCCTTCAGCACGAAAGAGAACAGCCCGTTGCAGCCGCTGAAGTCGCGGCGGTAGAACTCGTGGCCCTTGCAGCTCGGTAGGGCCGGATGATTGACCGTCGCCACCTCCGGCCGCGCCGCCAGCCAGTTGGCGACCTCGATGCTGCTACGTTCGTGCTGCTTCAGCCGCACGCTCAGGGTTCGCAGGCCGCGGCTCGCCATGTAGGCGGTGTCGGCATCCACCATCTGCCCCATCAGATAGGAGTACTCGCGCAGTTGATCCCAACAGCGCGCGTTGGCGACGGCGGTACCAAGCATGTAATCAGAATGGCCGATCAGGTATTTGGTGCCGGCCTGAATAGAAATGTCGATGTCGAAATCCAGCGCCTTGAACAGCACGCCCGCCGCCCAGGTGTTGTCGATCATGATCACCACGTCCGGCGCCACGGCGCGAATGGCCTGCACCATCGCCGGAATGTCCTGCACTTCCAGGGTGATGGAACCGGGGGACTCCAGGAACACCACGCGGGTATTGGGCTGGATCAGTTTGGCGATGTCTGCGCCGATCAGCGGATCGAAATAGGTGGTGCTGACGTTCATGCGGCCGAGGATATGGGTGCAGAAATCCTGGGTCGGTTCGTACGCAGAGCCGGTGACCAGCAGGTGATCGCCGGCGCCGACGAACGACAGGATCGCATTGGCCACCGCCGCCGCGCCGCAGGGGTACAGCACGCAGCCGGCGCCGCCCTCCAGCTCCACCATCGCATCCTGCAGGGCGAAGTGGGTCAGGGTGCCGCGTCGGCCGTAAAACAGCTCGCCGTGGGCGCGTTGCGCGGTGGCGTGTTTTTTGGCAGCGACGGAGTCGAAGACCAAAGAAGAGGCGCGTTGCGTGACGGGATTGACGGAGCCCTGGGTGTAGCGTTTGCCGCGGCCGGCGCCGATCAGCGCGGTTTCGATATGTTTTGACGTCATGGTACCTGGCTCACCTCTGGTTGCTCTGCACGTGCCTGTTTACGATAGCCCTTACGTTAACATGAGTTAATATAGCCATCCAGACGTTTTAACTTCCAGATATAGAAACGGCTATAATTGTCTGTCGGGCGTGCATTTCTCGCCTCATCCTTCTGCCGTGGTGCGAGAGAGAAGCCCATTCATCGGTCAAGACGCCGTTCGGCAGCGTGGCGTTGTTGCGTCGTTGTGGAAGAAAAGTAACGAAATCACCCTATAAAAGGGGCATTTGGCGGTGAACGGACACAGATTGGCGCTTTGTGGCGATGCTGGCTAAAATTTTCTCGTTTATTTGGTAAATAATAATGAGAACCACTATCAATCCCCGGTTGGTTTGATATGATCGCACGCTGAATTATTCCTTAATTTTGATCGGTAATGGGTGGAGGCACAGCGTGAAAACGGCTGGCAAGAATTTAAATCAAGGATCGTTCGGCCAGGGCCGGGCGCAGTGGGGCAAGGCCTTCGGCCGCAGCCTGATGGCATCTATGGTGCTGGTCGTAGGGCTGGCCGGCAGCGCGCAGGCCGCGCCAGCGAGCAATCCGGCCGTTGCCGAAAGCGTTGCGCCGACCACCGCGCCTGCACCTGCTGCAGCCGCCGCGCCGGAGAGCATCACGCCGGTGAACCCGGCGCCAACGATCCAGCCACCGGAAACCCGCGGCATGGACCTGTCCGTTTGGGGCATGTACCAGCACGCCGACGCGGTGGTGAAAGCGGTAATGATCGGCCTGGTGCTGGCCTCGATCGTGACCTGGACCATTCTGTTCTCCAAAGGCAGTGAACTGCTGCGCGCCAAGCGCCGTCTGCGCCGCGAACAGCTGGCGCTGGCCGAAGCGCGCTCGCTGGATGAAGCCTCCGAACTGGCGCAAAACTTCGGTCCGGAGAGCGTCAGCGCGGTATTGCTGAACGACGCGCAAAATGAGCTGGAGTTGTCTGCGGAATCCAACGACAACAACGGCATCAAAGAGCGCACCGGCTTCCGTCTCGAGCGCCGCGTGGCGGCCTACAGCCGCAACATGGGCCGCGGCAACGGTTTCTTGGCCACCATCGGCGCCATCTCGCCGTTCGTCGGTCTGTTCGGCACCGTGTGGGGCATCATGAACAGCTTCATCGGCATCGCCCATTCGCAGACCACCAACCTGGCGGTTGTGGCGCCGGGCATCGCGGAAGCGCTGCTGGCGACCGCGCTGGGCCTGGTCGCAGCGATCCCTGCCGTCGTTATCTACAACATCTTCGCCCGCGTCATCAGCGGCCACCGCGCGCAGGTGGGCGACGTGGCGGCGCAGGTCTTGCTGCTGCAGGGCCGTGATTTGGATCTGGCCGCGACGGCGGAAGCCAAGCGCTCACAGCACGCACATCAACTGCGGGCGGGGTGAGTCATGGCGATGCGCTTAAATGAAGATCTGGACGACAGCGGCGAACTGCATGAAATCAACGTGACGCCGTTTATCGACGTCATGTTGGTGCTGTTGATCATCTTTATGGTGGCCGCGCCGCTGGCAACGGTAGATATCCGCGTCGATCTGCCGGCCTCCTCCGCCAAGCCGCAGCCGCGGCCGGAAAAACCGGTGTTCCTGTCGGTGAAGGCCGACAAGCAGCTCTACGTCGGCGATCAGCCGGTGAATGCCGATCAGCTGACTTCGGTGCTGGATCAACGCACCCAGGCGAACAAAGAAACCACCATCTTCTTCCAGGCGGACAAGAGCGTGGACTATGAAACGCTGATGAGCGTGATGGACACCCTGCGTAAAGCCGGCTACCTGAAAGTGGGGCTGGTGGGCATGGAAGGCGCCGCCAAATAGCGGGCTGATGAAACAGAAAAGGGCGCTTCGGCGCCCTTTTTACTGATTCAGAGAGATCACTCTTCGGCCAACAAAGCCCGGGAACCGGCATGGCGCCAGCGGATACGGCCCGGCAGATAAAGCGCGTTCTGTTCCAGCGGCCGCTCGTCGATCAGTGCGGTGACTTGGTCGAAGCTATGTTGCGCCAGCGCCCGGCAGTCCTGTGCGACCGTATCGATCTTCAGCGTCATGCAGTCGAACAGGTAGTGATCGTCGAAGCTGCACAGGTGGATGTCGCTCTCCATCAGCTGATGCTGAGTCAGATAACGCAACACCCCTTCCAACAGGCCGCAGGCGGCGGTAAACAGCGCTTTGGGCGGCCGCCCCAGCTGTGCGCAAAGCTGAGCGAACATCTCGTAACCTGAGCTGGGGTGATAGTTGCCGTTGATGATCCATTCCGGTTTGCACGTTACGCCGGCCCGCTCCAGGCCAAGCTGGAAGCCGGCCAGGCGATCGCGGGTCGGCGAAATGCGCGGCTGCCCGCCGAGAAAATAGATCTCATCCGGATGTTGGCGCGCGACCGTTTCCACCAGGTCGGCGGTCGAGTTGACCGAATCGGTGATCACCAGCGGCAGTTCGGAACCGGCGATCAGACGGTCCATCTGCACCACCGGCAGTCCGACATTGATCTTCTGGTATTCCGCGTCGTTTAGCTGGCTGGAGGCGACAATCAAGCCGTCCACCTGCCGCTGCACCAGACTGTTCACCGCCATCATCTCCTGCGCCGGGTTTTCATCGGTGCAGGCGATCAACAGCTGCAGGCCGGCTTCGCGGCACAGCGTTTCCAGCTCGCGCGAAATCACCGCAAAACCGTAGTTGGTCATCTCCGGCACTACCAACCCCAGCGTGTGGCTGCGGTTGGAGCGCAAAGAGCGGGCGTGGATGCTGGGCTGATAATGGTGTTCGTGCGCCAGCGCCAGAATGCGATCGCGGGTGTCGTCGGACACCCGGTATTCCTTGCTGCGGCCGTTCAGCACCAGGCTGGCGGTCGATTTCGACACCCCGGCCAGCGTGGCGATGTCACTGATGGTAATGCGTTTATTTTTTTTCACTGACGCCATCTGAAGTCATCGGAGGATGCGTCATTCTAGCATGCATGGCGCCAGCGGCCAGTATTCCAACGCCAGCGGCGCGCTCCCGCACAGCCGCAGTTGCGGCTCACCCGCCGGGAAGTAGCGTGCGCTCATCACCGCCTCGCCGTGGTTGATGAAAATCTCCACGCTGGAACGATCGAACAGCAGTTGCAGATGCGTGACCGGGCCGCGCCAGTAACGGTGCTCCGGCCGGCCGTCGGTCAGGGAAGCGCGCGTCAGCCGCAGCCTTTCGCCGTCCCAGTTCAGCGTCATCGCGTCGCCAAAGGTTGCGTTGAACGGGCCCTGCGGCGTCAATTGCAGCTCCGCGGCCCCCAGCGCATAGGCGGGGGCGTTATCGGCGCGGCCTTGCCAGCCTGCTCGCTCACCGCGCAGCTGTTGCAGCTCGCGCGCCGGGCGCTGGTGGAGGCGGCCATGCCGCAGCGACAGTTCGCGCGGGCAGGTCATGGTGTGGATCCAGCCGTAACGGCGCGTCGGATGGGCTTCTTCATCTTGCTCGGGCACGCCCATCCAGCCGAACAGCAGGCGGCGGCCATCTTCCGCCAACGTCGTCTGCGGCGCGTAGAACTCGAAGCCGGCGTCCAGCTCGCGGAATTCGCCGTGGCTGAAGGCCGCCTGCCGGTAATCCAGCTTGCCGAGCAGATAACCGGCCTGATAACGGTTGAGATAGCGTTCCGGCTGCGGCGTCAGCCCCTGCGGACAGCAGATCAACACCTCGTCGCCGTCCAACGAGAACAGGTCCGGGCACTCCCACATGTAGCCGAATTCCTCTAAGCCGTTCAGGCCGGAACCGGCGATCTCTCCCAGCGCTTGCCAGTCGCGCAGATCGCTGGAACGAAACAGCAGCACCTTGCCGCGATCCTGCAGGTCACGCACGCCGAGCACCATGTACCAGCCATTTTGATGACGCCACACTTTCGGATCGCGTACGTGACCGCTGTAGCCCTCCGGCAGCGGCAGCACCGGCCCGAGTTTGCGATATTCGCCCCGTTCGCTTTCCTGAGCCAGGCATTGGTAAGCGGTGCGTGAGCCGTCTGGGAATTTTACGTTGCCGGTGTAGATCAGCGTGATTTTGCCTTCCGCCACCACCGCCGAGCCGGAGTAACAGCCGTGGCTGTCGTAACAGGCGCCGGGCGCCAGGGCGATTGGCTGGTGCTCCCAACGCAGCAAATCAGCCGACTGCCAGTGTCCCCAGCATTTGTTGCGATGATCGCAACCCAGCGGATTCCACTGATAAAACAGATGATAAACGCCGTTGTGCTGGATAAAGCCGTTGGGATCGTTCAGCAGGCCAACGCTGGGCGCCAGATGCCAGTCCGGTCGGTGCGGATCGCGCAGCGCGAGCGGCTGGCCGTTCATGACCGCCCGCAGTGCCTGTTTGATTAAGCTGAGTTCTTCCATCATTGCGCGTCCGTGTTGTATTTCAGCAGTAGGGAGAGGACAAAGGCGCTGCCAAACGCGATTGCCAGGCCGATGATATAGCTGACCAGCGAACTGGCCTGCACGATCGCCATGCCGGGGATCGCCGTCAGCCCGACCGCGTTCATGCCGACATGGTTGGCCACCACCCAGGCGCCGCCGAGCGCGCCGCCCGCCAGCGCCGCCAGAAACGGTTTCACGAAGCGCAGGTTGATGCCAAACAGCGCCGCCTCGGTGATGCCGAGCATGGCGGAAAAGGCCGAAGGCACCGCAATGGCTTTGATTTTGGCGTCGCGGGTTTTGAAATAGACCGCCAGGCAGGCGCCGCCTTGAGCGATGTTGGCCATCGACCAGATCGGCAGCAGGAAGTTGACGCCGATATTGGGGTTGCCGAGCAGCCCGGCTTCTACCGCGTGGAAACTGTGGTGGATGCCGGTGATGACGATAGCGGAATAGAGGCCGCCGAACAGCAGCCCGGCTAGCCACCCCGCATGAGCAATCAGCGTGCTGAGCACGAAGGAGATGCCATCGCCCAGCGCGCGGCCGGCGGGGCCGATAAACAGCAGGGCGACAAAGCCTGAGATCACCACCGTCAGGAACGGCGTCAGGATCAGATCGAGCGCGTTGGGGATCACCTTGCGCAGCCGTTTTTCCAACAGGCTCATGAACCACACCGTCAGCAGCACCGGGAATACCGTGCCCTGGTAGCCGATCATGGCGATGTCCAGACCGAAGAAGTTCATGGTGTGGAACCCTCCGGCGACGCCCCAGGCATTGGTCAGCGCCGGATGCGTCAAAATGCCGCCGAGCGTGGCGCCCAGATAGGGATTGCCGCCGAATTCGCGTGCGGCGGTGAAGCCGATCAGAATCGGCAGAATAATGAACGCCGCCGAGCTGAACATATCCAACATGATGAACAACGCGCTGTTGGCATCGGCCCAGCCGTAGGTTTTCACCATGCCGAGCAGCCCCATCAACAGGCCGGAAGCGACGATCGCCGGGATGATAGGCACGAAGATGTTCGACAGCAGGCGGGCGATGCGCTGCAGCGGGTTGAGCTTTTTCGCCGCGATATCGGCGGCTTCGGCCTTGCTGGATTCGCTGACGCCCGCCGCCTTGATGAATTCCGCATGCACCTTGTTGACCAGCCCGGTGCCGAAGATCACCTGGATCTGGCCGGCGTTGCTGAAGCAGCCTTTAACGCCGTCCAGTTTGCCGATGGCCTCTTTGTCCACCTTGCTGTCGTCCACCAGCACCAGGCGCAGGCGCGTGGCGCAGTGGGCGGCGCTGGCGATGTTCTCTTTACCGCCGAGCAGCGGCAACAGCGCGTTGGCGGTTGCGGTAATGTCCATGTTGTCCCCTTGCTAAATAAAAATGCCGCCGCGCAGTTTGCAGCGCAGCGCCGTGAATCGATGTCAGAAGAAATACTTGAATCTGGCGCGCATGCCGTAACGCTGGTCGTTGTCGCCGTTGGCGATCTTGCTGTCGGCGTTGGCTTCCAGCAGCGACACATAGGCGCCTAAGTACAGGTTGAAATTCTTCATATTCATAATGTTAGGTATCTGATACGACGCATGAACGGTGTGGATGTCGTAGTTGCCCGGTTCGCTGAGCGGGTTGTGGATATCAGCGGCGATCCCGGCGGTATTGAACTCTTTGATGTTGTTGTGCGCATAGATATAACCCAGTTCGAAGCGCCGCCACAGCACGTTGACGCCGGCGGTGAAGTCTTGCTCGCCTGACGCATCCAGGTAGGCGGTGCTCAGGTTGGCCACCACGCCGTTGTCCGGATCGGCGGCGCTGTTGTTCCAGCTCATCGTCATGCCGTAGCCGTTGCGCTTGGATTGATCGACGAAGCGGCCCTGGCTGTCCTGATAGCCGTAGGCGTTATTCACCACGTTGCTTTCCATCGCCGCCGCGATGCTGAAGGCGTCTTTCTTCCAGGCGATCACCGGGCGCAAATAGGCGACGTTTTTCTTATTTTCCAGCGCATTGCCGTGGTAGCTGTTGTCCTGGAACAGCGAGGTGCCGTCTTCCACCAGCGTGTTCAGTTCGAAATAGACATCCCCGGCGTATTTGCTCAGCATCAGGTTGCCGCCGCTGCTGCTACGGCCGCGGCCTTCTTTCATCATGTAGATATAGCCGAAGCCGTCGGCGTACAGGTCGTTGGCGGTATTGCCGGAGTATTGAATGAAGGTGTCCTGATTCAGCGGGAACATGTCGTAGGCTTCGAAGCGGCCGATTTTGGTTTGCCAGTTCTTTTCATTGCCGAAGAAGAAAGCGGCGTCGTCCAGGTTCATTTTGCCGCTCATGTCCGCCAGCGGCTGGACGCTGAAGCCGGAGAAGTTACCGTCCGGATTGCGGCGGTAGCCGTCCAGCCCGACCAGAATGCGGCCGTTGATGTCCCAGCGCTCTTTGTTGCCGGGTTTCCAGTTCTTGTGGTCGCTGCCTTTCAACGATGTCAGCTGGCCGCTGCGGCTGGCGCCGTCCAGGTTGAACTCCACGTCGCCATACAGTTTCAGATCGTTGAAACCGTTCAGTTTCAGCGCGCTGGTCGGAGAGGATTGCGTTTCCAGCGTGGTGGCGCGCTGCGCGACCTGCGCGGTTTGCCTTTCGGTGCTGGCGGTGCGCTGTTCCAGCTGTTGTGCCCGGCGTTCCGCCGCCGTGGCGCGGGTTTCAGCCTGAGCGGCGCGCCGTTCCGCCTGCGCCAGACGTTGTTCCAGCGCGTTGAGACGCGCCTCGATACTGTCGCCGCCCGAGGCCGCAGCGGCAGACGTGGAGAGGAAAAGCCCTGTTGTTATCGCCAAATAGCTGAGTTTTTTCATCATCGTCTATCATCCGGGAAGGGTTGTTATTCTTTTTTGCTAAATTGCTAAACCGGTTTTTCATGGCGAAAGATAGCGATCGAGAAGCGGACTGGCAATCAAGTTTGCTAACCCGATTCAGCTATTGTGATCGAGTACGCAAATCGCGGGTTAAAAGACCACGGCGCTAAGGGGCGCCGTGGATGCAGGGGATCAACGCAGGAAAGCAGCCAACTCGTCGGCGCGGGGCAGGGCGGTCATGGCGCCCTTGGCGGTGGTGGCCAGCGCGCCGCAGGCCTGAGCCTGAGCGATAACCGCCGGCCATTGCGCTTCCTGCGGCAATGCGTGAAGGCGCGCCAGCGCCGCTAACAGCCCGGCGACGAAGGCGTCGCCGGCGCCGGTGGTATCGACCGGCACGACAGGCGGCGCGCGGAAATGGCGCAGACGATGCCCATCGTGTACGCAGACGCCGTCGCCGCCCAGCGTCACCAGCAGCAGGCGCAGCGGATAGGTTTGCATCATCCAGCGCATGGCGTTCTCCAGATCGTCAAGATGGCTGATGAAAGCCAGCTCTTCGCGCGACAGTTTCACCACGTCCGCCAGCAGCAGCGCCTTTTGCAGGCAGGGGCGCAGCGCTTCCGGCTGGCGCCAGACCTCTTCGCGGATGTTGGGATCGAAACTGACCCGGCCGCCGACTGCCCGCATGCGTTCCATCGCCGTAAAGGCCGCGCTGCGGCTGGGCTCCTGCGACAGCGCGATGGAGCAGAGGTGCAGCCATTCGCCCCGCTGGAAAGCCGGCAGATCGTCGGGCTGCAAAAACAGATCGGCGCTGGGCTGCACCATAAACGTGAATGAGCGCTCACCCTGAAGATCGAGATCCACCACCACCGTGGAGGTGTGGTGTTCGGGATCCGGCCGCATATGGCCGATATCCACCCCTTCATCGCTCAGCACCTGCTGCAGAAAGGCGCCGAAGCTGTCTTGCCCCACCCGGCCGATAAAGGCGCTGTCGCCGCCCAAGCGGGCGATACCCACCGCCACGTTCGCCGGCGCGCCGCCGGGGCATTTGAGATAACCGTTGGCATTTTCCGGCACCAGGTCGATCACGGCGTCGCCCAGTACCCATACGCGATTCATCATGCTTAATCCCTGTTTTTGTCGTTGTCAGATGGTGAGCTAAAATAGAAGAACCGGTTTAGCAAGGCAATGAAATAATCCTCAGAGCCGCTTGGTCAGTGAGGAAGATCAATCTTTCTGCTGGGCTTGGGGAGAAGGGGATCTGCCCCGCGAACCGGCGCGGGGCGAGATAGCGGGGCGTTTAGCCCAGCTTCGGATAGACGCCGGGACCGATTGGCAAGCCTAGCGCATACCAGACCAGCAGCAGCAAAATCCACACGCTGAAGAACACCAAAGGATAGGGCAGGATCAGCACGTAATAGGTGCCGAGCTGCGCGTCTTTGCGGTAGCGCTGCAGGAAGCCGAGGAACAGCGGCAGGAACGGCGACATCGGCGCCAGCGGCAGCACCGCAGAGTCGGCGATGCGGAAGATCATCTGGGCGAACGCCGGGTGGAAACCGAGCAGCATAAACATCGGCACGAAGATCGGCGCCAAAATTGACCAGATCGCCGAGCCGCTGGCGATGAACATGCACAGGAAGGCGGAGAGGAACATCAGGCCGAGAAATGCCGGTGCGCCGCTCATGCCGGCGGCTTCCAGCATATCGGTCAGGCCGACGGCCATAAACTTGCCCATGTTGCTCCAGTTAAAGAACGCCACGAACTGCGACAGTGGAAACACCATCACGATGAAACCCGCCATGCTTTTCATCGGATCGAGCAAGTGGTGGGGAATATCGTCCGGCCGCCGGATCTGTTTGGTGACGACGCCATAGGTAATGGCGACGGTGAAGAAGAACAGGATGATGATCGGCACAATACCCTTGATGAACGGGGAAGGGATCACCGAACCGGTGTTCGGGTCACGCAGCGGCGCGGCCTCCGGCACCACCAGAGCGGCGATGATGGCGATAAACACCAGCGCGGCGATGCCGCTCATCATCAGCCCCCGGTTCTGCAGCGGGGTCAGCGCTGCGATTTTGTCTTCGGCGCCGCCTTGCCACTTCGGCAGACGGGGCTCGATAAACTTGTCGGTGAGCAGCGCGCCGGCGATGGTCAGCACGATCACGGAGGTGGCCATAAAGTACCAGTTGTCGATCACGCTGACGTGAACCGCGCCGTCCACCGCTTTGGTGGCTTCGGTGCTGATGCCGGAAAGCAATACGTCGGTGGTGACGATCAACAGGTTGGCGGTAAAGCCGGAGGCGACGCCGGCGATCGCCGCCAGCAGCCCGGCTATCGGGTGGCGGCCCACTGCGATAAACATCAGCGCGCCGAGCGGCGGCATCACCACCAGCGCAGCGTCCGACGATATATGGCTGAAGAAGGCGATAAACAGCACCATATAGCTGGCGTAGCGGGCGCTGACGCGCGAGGCCATTTTGTACATCAGCGCCTGCAGCAGGCCGACCTTTTCCGCCAGGCCGGCGCCTATCACCAGCGCCAAAATAGCCCCCAGCGGCGCAAAGCTGCTGAAGTTATGGATGATATTGGGAAATATCCACTGCATGCCCGCCACGCTCATCAGGTTATTCACCTTGATGAGCTCGCCGGTGGCCGGATTTTTCACCGCCACATCGAGCCAGGAAAACAGCGCGGTGGCCAGCATAAGCACCAGGATCAAATAGACGAACAGTAAAAACGGATTGGGGATCTTATTGCCGATGCGTTCCACCCAGTAAAAAACGCGTCCGGGGCTTTTATTGATTGGCGTTGTGGCCTCACTCATGATTTTACCCTCTGTGTTTGCTCTGTTGTGTGATTGTTATTATTTGATTTATTTATAATTATACTTAGTGGCCCGGTTGTCCGGGCCCTGTCTGTTCATGCTATTCCAATGGCGATGGTTGCACCCCCTGCGGGATTGGGCAGCGGTACGGCTGTTCGGCGCGCTGGCGCTCGAACTCGCTGCGGCAGCGCGCCAGCAGGGCGCTGTCGCTCAGCAGATCGATGGCGGTCGCCGCCATCACCTTGCCGGCCAGGCACATGCCCTTATGGGCGATAGCGGTACGGCCCTGCGCCACCAGTTGCCAGGTGTGCAGCGGAGTGCCGAGTGCGAAACAAGGACTGAAGCATTGGGCGGTCGGCGCCACCCAGCTCACGTCGCCAACGTCGGTAGAGCCGTACAGCAGGTCGTCGGATTCCACATAAGGCGCGACCTCGTCCATCAGCACCTTATCTCCCAACTGCTGCACCCACTCGCGTCCGGCCGCGCCGCCGGTGCGGGCAATATTGAGTTTGGCGTTGCGCAGGTCGTCTCGGCTCAGGGTCTGACGGATCTCCTCGGCGAAGCGGCGCTCGGCATCGCTGTACTCGGGCAGACCGAAATCGCACAGGTTTTGATACATCGCGCGTTCCAGGCTGCGGTTCGGCACATAGTTGGAGCAGGCCTTGTCGAAGCGCACTTCCACCTGGGTGTCAGTCATCAGCGCTGCGCCCTTGGCGATGTTGATCACCCGCTGGTAAATGTCCTGCGCCTGATCGAGCTGCGGCGCGCGGATCAGGTACAACACTTCGGCATCGGCCTGCACCACGTTGGGGGAGCTGCCGCCGGTGTGGGTGACCGCATAGTGCAGCCGCGCTTCCTGCACGATATGTTCGCGCAGGAAGTTGGCGCCGGTATTCATCAGCGTCACCGCGTCCAGCGCGCTGCGCCCCAGGTGCGGCGAGTTGGCGGCATGGGCGGCGACGCCCTTGAAGTGAAACGCCGCCTGAATGTTGGCCAGCGTACTGGTGTTGAACATGCCGCTGAAGCCTTCCGGGTGCCAGGTGAGTGCGGCGTCGACGTCGTCGAACAGGCCTTCGCGCACCATAAAGGTTTTGCCGGAACCGCCTTCTTCGCCGGGGCAGCCGTAGAAGCGCAGGGTGCCGCTCAGCCGGTTCTGCTGCATCCACGCCTTGGCGGCGAAGGCGCCGGCCAGCGCGGCGGTGCCCAGCAGGTTGTGGCCGCAGCCATGGCCGTTGCCGTTTTCCACCAGCGGCTGCGGCGTGGCGCAACCGGCCTGCTGGCTCAGCCCGGCCAGCGCGTCGTACTCGCCCAGCAGCGCGATAATCGGGTGGCCGCTGCCGTAGCTGGCGATAAACGCCGTCTCGATGTCGCCCACGCCGCGTTCAACCGAGAAGCCTTCCTGTTCCAGCGCATCGGCCAGCAACGTGGCGGAATAGGTCTCGTTAAAGCGCGTTTCCGGGTGGTCCCAAATCGCGTCGCTCAGCGCGCTGAAGCGGGACTGGCGTTGGTCAATGTAGTCGTCGATAAAGGCCTGCAGTTCTGAGTTGCTCATGCTCCGCTCCCGAATGTCGGCAGGTTCAGCGCCAGCGACGCCAGCGTTTTCACCGCCACCGCCATCACCTGCTCGTTGAAGTCGAATTTCTCGTTATGGTGCCCGGCGCTCAGCTCGGTGCCGAAAATGACGTATGAGGCCTGGCCGCCGTGCGATTTCACCCGTTCCATCATGTAGGTGGCGTCTTCTGAGCCGGCGGCCTGTTCGCGGCGATCGACCACCGAGGCCAGCTCGGTTATCTGCTGCGCCTGGCGGCGGATGTAATCCACCCACGGTTGGGTCGGTTTGCTGCTCTGCGCCGCGCCCATCAGCGCGATATCGCAGGCGACGCCGTGCATTTTGGCGGCGCCTTCGATGGCGTTCAGCGCCTGTTGATAAACAAACGCGTTGATCTCATTGGTGGCGCCGCGCGTCTCCACCTTCATAAACGCCCGATCGGCAATCACGTTGCGGCCGGTGCCGGCCTGCAGCACGCCGACATTGATGCGCGAGCTGCCTTCGCTGTGGCGCGGGATGGCGTAAAGCCCCAGCGCAGCCTGCGCCGCCGCCAGCAGCGCGTTGCGGCCGTCTTCCGGCTTGGCGCCGGCGTGCGAGGCGACGCCGCGAAAGGTGACGTCCAGCTTGCTGGTGGCCATAAAGCTGTCGCTGCCGCACACCAGCTCACCGGCCGGCACGCCGGTGCCGATATGCACCGCGGTGAAGAAATCGACGTCGTCCACCACGCCGGCCTCCACCATCGATTTTGCGCCGCGTGTGCCTTCTTCCGCCGGCTGGAAGATCAGTTTGACGGTGCCGCGAAGCTGGGACTCCAGGCTTTTGAACACGTGTGCCAGCCCCAGGCCGATGGTGGTATGGCCGTCATGACCGCATGCATGCATCATGCCGCTGTTGCAAGAGGCGAACCCTTCACGGAACGGCAGGTGTTCGGGTTCCAGCAATTCGTTGAGATCGAGGGCGTCCATATCCACGCGGTAAGCGATAGTCGGGCCGGGGCGGCCGGTATCGAGCGTTGCGACGATGCCGGCGAAGCCGCCGGAAAAATGCGGCAACCATTTTTCCAACGCCCCCTGATTGCGGGCGCGCTGTTCCTGCGCTTCCAGCTCGGCGGGCGAGGGCAGCCCCATGCGCGCCTCTGCCTTGATGACCTCGCGGCCCAGCTGCAGGCGATAGCCCAGCCGATCGAGTTCTTCCGCCACCAGGGTGGCGGTGCGGAACTCAAACCAGCCGGATTCGGCATAGCGGTGGAAGTCGCGGCGCCAGGCCTGCAATTGCGGGTACAAATCAGCCACCAACATCGAAAGCGAATTAGTCATAGTGATATCTCATAAGTTATCGCGCGCTGGATCGCTCCAGGCAGCAGTTATGCTCTGAACTGAAATCAGACGGTGAAGCTATTGCAAAGAAAAAGGTGCGTTTGGTTACTAACTGCCGTGAATGGCGCTTATTGGCGCAGAAAATGCGCTTAATTAAGCGAAATAAGAATTTGGTTATTTATTATGTTTTTTCCGAATGTACACAATGGAATCTGGCTAAATAAGATGCCAATATCTTGCTATTGATAAACAACGGTTATCGCCTTTCGCCTATGCCAGCCTCGATAAAATTGCACCAATTACGTGCATTTGTGGACGTTAGCCGCCAGGGCAGCATCCGCGCCGCCAGCCGCACCTCTCGCCTTTCCCAGCCTGCGCTGACCAAGGCCATTCAGGAGCTGGAAGAGGTGCTGGGCGCCAAGCTGTTTATTCGCCGCAGTCAGGGGGTGGTATTGACCGACTGCGGCGATAACTTTTTCCAGCATGCCAGCCTGATCCTCGAAGAGCTGCGGGTGGCGCAGGAAGACATTCAGCAGCGGCTGGGGTTGGCGGGCGGCACGGTGAATATCGGCGTTGGCGGCAGCATTGCGCGCACCGTGATGCCGCAGGTGGTCACCCAGTTTCACCGTGAGTATCCCAACGTGAAGGTGCGCATCGTCGAGGGGCAACTGGTGTCGATGATCCCAGAACTGCGCCAGGGCGAGCTGGATTTTACCGTCAATACCTATTATCCCAGCAGCCTCGACAACGAGCTGCAGTATGAACGGCTGATGGAAAAAGAGTATCGGGTAGTGGTGCGCAAAGGGCATCCGATGGAGGGGGCGACCTCGCTGAAACAGCTGCAGCACTGCGACTGGACCATGCCGACACCGAAAGGCAGTTACTATCGGCTATTGCACGATCTGTTCGGGGACTTGGGCATGGCGCCGTCGATCAGCGTGACCTGCGAGACCTTTATGGCCTGTACCAGCCTGGTGGCGCAGAGCGATTTTGTCAGCATTCTGTCGGTGGACGTGATTTCGGATCCGATTTTGGGCAAGCATTTGGTGCCGCTCGAGCTGGAAGAGCGTCTGCCGAAAGCGACGTTTTATCTTATCCAACGCAAGGACACCACCCTGACGCCGATGGGCGCGCACCTGGCGCGCCTGTTTCGCCTTTACTGTCGGTGATACCGGGGCCCTGCCGGGCCCCGGCATTAGAAGGCGATCGACCCCTGCACGAAGAAGGTGCGCGGTTCGCCGACGTACTTGCCGAAGTTGTTGTCGTTGGAGCGGGTGAAGTAGCGCTGATCGAACAGGTTTTTCACCCCGGCACCCAGCGTCAGGTTCGACAGCTGCGGCCCGAAGTTATATTCCCCGCGCATATTCCACACCATGTAACCGGCGATATTGCCGAACTGGCCATCGGCGCTTTCCTGCGTGATGTACTCCGGCCCGGTGCCCGGCGAATGCTGTTTCGACTGCGCATAACCGTCCAGATTCCATACCCAGTTGCCGGTGGCGTAACGTGTACCGACGGTATAGACCTGGCGCGAGTAGAACGGCAGATCTTTACCGGCGAAATCGCCCTTGTCGGTGCTGGCCTTGGTGTAGGTATAGCTGGTGTAGACGCTGGCGCCGTCGAGCGCGCGATTCAGATCGCTGAGATCGTAGCTGAGTGCCAGCTCGATGCCTTTGTGCTTGGTGGCACCCATGTTGGTCCAGCCCACGTCGTTGCTGATGTACTGCAGCTGGTTATCGAAGTCGATGTAGAACAGCGTGGCCTCGGCCTTGACTACGGTGTCGTCGTAGCGAGTGCCGAATTCATAGGTGTGCGCTTTTTCCGCCGTTAGCCCCGGCGCCGGCTGGTTGCCGTTGCCGCCTTTGGTCAGTTGGAAATACTGCATGCTGCCGAACGAAGTGTTGGCGTTGGCGAACAGTTTCCAGGCATCGGACAGGTGGTACATCACGTTCAATGACGGCAGCGGCTCGCTGTAGCTTTTCTTGCGGCTGATATTGTTGAACGAATCGTCCACGTGGGTGCGGATGCTTTCATAACGCAGGCCCGGCGTGACCGTCCAGTTGCCGACGTTAATGGTGTCGTCGATATAGAACGCGTTGGCCGCGGTGCCGCCGGAGGTGTGCTGGTAATAATCCGGGGTCTCCGGCGTCGAGCCGATATTCGCCGGGTTATACCAGGCCGAACGCGACGCCTTTTCATCCATGGTTTCATTCAGATAGCGGTAACCGAGAGTGATCTCGTGCGCCATATCCCAGAAACGGAAGACCTGCGAGTAACTTGGTTCGATAGCCCAGGTTGAATAGTGGCGCGGATAGGAGACCATGCGCCGCTGGCCCGCGTTTTTGCCGGTGCCTTCCGATTCGATGTTGCTGCCGCGGTAGCTGTCGGTGAAGTAGGTCAACACTTCGAACTGTTTGTCGTCTTCCTGATGTTTGTACTTGAACGACATATCCTTGCGGCGGCCTTCGAACTGGTCCCACGGCCGCGTGGATTGGAACGGGTTTTGCGCGTATTGCGCGGTGCTCAGCCCGCCCGGCATGCCGGCTTTGGCGTCGTAGTAGTGGAAATTGGCCAGCAGCTCGTCACGATCGGTGAACGCATAACGCGTTTTCAGCATGAAATCGTCGATGTCGGTGTTGTCGTTGTTGTCGCGGTAACCTTGGCCGTGCAGCCCGGAGTAGAGCAGTTCGGCGCCGAGGCCGTTGTCTGCGGTGCCGCCCATGGAGGCGCTGGTCAGGGTCTTCAGGCCGCCGTGGCTGGCGCCCTGGGTTTGTACGCTGGCGGTGCCGCCAAACGTTTTGGGAATGTCGCGGGTAACGAAGTTGATCACGCCGCCGACGTTCTGCGGCCCGTAGCGCACCGCCCCGCCGCCGCGCACCACGTCCACCGATTGCAGATTACCGATAGACAGCGGGGCCATCGACAGCTGCGGCTGGCCGTAAGGCGCGACCGCCAGCGGGACGCCGTCCATCAGAATGGTGGAGCGTGGAGAAAGACGCGAAGTCAGGCCGCGCACGCCGACGTTAAGCGAGATGTCACTGCCGCCGGTGCCGTTGCTGTCGCGCACTTGCACGCCGGGTACGCCGCGCAGGCTATCGGCGATGGTTTGGTCGCCCTGTTCGTGCATTTGCTGCTGGGTGACGATGGAACGCGCGCCCGGATGGTTGAGCAGCACCGAACTGGTATCGGGGTTGTCCAGCCAGTTGCCGACGACGGTCACGGTGTCGGTATCGTTCTGAGATGAGTTATCAGTAGCAAGGACAGGGAATGCGACGGCGATGGAAGCCGTCAGCAGAGAAAGCCGAAAAAGAGGTGACATAATAATGCCTTAAGAGTTTCAGACCCGGATGTGTTTTTTTAGAAAAGACAATCTTAATGATAATTATTGGCAAGTAAATAGAATTGTTACGGGATAGTTAAGCGGGTAACTAAATAATGAATGCGGGAAACAGGGCCCGGCTGGCGGGCCCTGGCGGGGGTTATTGCGGCGTAAGCCAGAAGACGCCGCTGTAATCCAGCGCGGTGAATTTCCGGTGCACCATTTCGATATCCGCTTGCGGATCAATATCTTTAAACAGCGCCGGGTGCAGGAACTTGGCGATCGCCTCAACCGCGATAAAGTTGAGCGGCGTGTCGTAAAATTGATGGTAAATCGCCATCACGCGTTTTTCTTTCACCGCTTTCAGCACGTTAATGCCGGTGCGATCCAGCAGGTGCGCCAGTTTCTTTTGGCTGGTGGCCATATCGGTGGCGTAACCCAGCGGCACCGCCAGCGTGCCGCGATGGCCGCGGCTCCAGTCGGCGCCGGTCAGCAGATAGAAATCCGGGTTGCTGCTGATCACCTGTTCGACGTTCACTTCACCGCCCATGTCTGAAAATAGCGTGCTGCCGATATTATTGCCGCCGGCGGTATCGATGAACTGCCCGAAGCTGCCTTTGCCGAAGGTGTTGCAGCACTGTTCGCCTTTGATACCGGCGCTGCGCTCGATGAAGACGCTGGGGCGCTGCTCCGGTTTCAGCGTGGCGACCCGCTGCCGCACCAGCTCGAGGCGCTGCTGATAGAGACGGATGAAAGCATCGGCATTGGGCTGCTCGTCAAATACTTTACCCAACAGCGCCATGCTGGCGACGGTGTTGGTCAGCGGCTGTTGGCGAAAATCGATGATCAGCACCGGGATGCCGACTTTTTCCAACTGGGTCAGCACGCCGCTGTCTTTCAATTTGCTCAGCAGGCCAATGTCGAAAATGATCAGATCCGGTTGACGCACCACCGCGCTTTCTACGCTGAAATCACTGGTGTAGGGGTTGTCGAAGGTGGGGATCTGCATGACCTGTGGGAATTTTTTCGCGTAGGCTTCAACCAGATCCGGCGCTTTGACCTTCAGCGAGTTGTCCCAGGCGATGATGTTTTTCAGCGGCTCCTGCGGATGCAGAATATTCAGCGCCAGCAGCGCGCGGGCATCGGCCAGGATAACGCGTTTGGCCGGTTGCGGCAGGGTGACCTGGCGGCCGGCGACATCGGTGACGACGATCGGCGCGGCTTGAGCGGCGCCGGCCAACAGTAAAACGCAGGCGGCCAACCAGCGGCCGGCTTTGGCGATAAGAACAGCGGGCATGAAGATCCTTGGGTAATCGGCGAAGAACGAGAGCGCAATGATAAGCGATATCCTTTCGATTTTTGAACTCCCTCGATGCCGATAGTTACTCATGGCCCATCAGCGGGTCGCTGACGCTGTGTTCGCCATCTTCCAGCCGCCCCGCCAGGCGGCGCAGCCAGCCCCCGGCGCTTTGCAGCGTAATATCGTACCAACCGCCGCTGGCGCGGGCGTCAAACGCTTGCTGATGGCTGCCGCCCGCAGGCAGCGTGATAGGCCACGGGCCTTGCTGCGTGTAAGGGCAGCGTTCGAGGGTGACCGTTATCGCTTCGGGGGCCGGGTTATTCAACTGCAGCAGCAGGTTGCGCCCCGTCGGGCGCAAACGCACCTCCGGCTGCGGCCGGCTCAGGGCGCCGCGCAACTCACGATGAAAGCCGTTGGGGCCAAGCAGCCACAGATGGTACTCATTCTCCGTTTGCCAGTCGTCGCTGACCGCCTTGCCCGCCTCGACGGTAAAACGGCGCGGGATCTGCGCCAGATCGCGCCGGTCGTAGACGTGAAACACCGCTCCCTGCTCGCCGGTATTGAACAGGTTCAGCGTCACGCGGCGTTGCTCGACCGCGACGCTGGCCTCGACGTGCAGCTGGTAGGGCAACGCGCGGGAAGGGCGCGCCAGGCGGCGTTGATGGGGTAAACGCTGGTGGGCGGGCGATGGCAGCGGTACTTGCGGCAGCTGTTCCTGACGCTGGCGCAGGCCGTCGGCGGCGTGGCGGCTGGTGGCGGGCAGGCTCGGCAGCGCTTCGCCGTTAGGATCGACAAAGTTGAACGCCGAAGTGAGATCGCCGCACACCGCGCGGCGCCAGGCGCTGATGTTGGGTTCATGCACCTGAAAGCGCTTTTCCAAAAATTGCAGCACCGAGGTGTGATCGAAAACCTGCGAATTGACCCAGCCGCCGCGGCTCCAGGGCGACAGCACCAGCATCGGCACCCGCGGGCCGGGGCCGTAGATGCGGCCGTCCGGCGGCGGTTGATCCTGCGAGCCGGGCGGCGCCACGTGCTGGAAGATCTCGGTGTCGAACGGCACCGTCGATTTACCGGCGAAGCTGCCGTCTTCGCGCAGCGACGGCGCGGAAGGCGAAGGCATATGGTCAAAAAAGCCGTCGTTTTCGTCGTAGTTGACCAACAGAACGGTTTTACTCCACACCTCCGGGTTGTCGGTCAGCGCGTTGAGGATCTCTTGGGTGAACCAGCCGCCCTGTACCGGGCTGGAGGGATCGGGGTGTTCCGAATAGGCCGCCGGCGCGATGATCCAGCTGACCTGCGGCAGTTTGCCCTGCTGCACGTCGGCGCGGAATCCGGCCAGCATGGCGTCCAGATCGTTGCCGTCGGCGGCCGGCAGAGTGTTGCCGTTGCCTTTGTACAGCGGTGCGGCCTCGTTGAGCGCATCGCTATAAGGCACGAAAGCGTTGAAGTCTTTCGGTGGCCACGCCGGGTTGCCCACTTGAATGCTGGCGGCGCGGTATTGGCGAAAACCCGCCAGCGGGTTGTCGGTAAAGTTGTCCGGCAGGAATTGATACACCTTCCAGCTGACGCCGCTTGCCTCCAGCCGTTCCGGATAGGTTGTCCACTGGTAGCCGCTGTCCGCCGGGCCGGGGCTGTCCCATTCGTTGACCACCACCGCCACGTCGGCGGCGGACGGGCCGTTGGTGCCGGTCCAGTGGAACAGCCGGTTGGTGTTGGTGCCGGCGTGGATGGAGCAGTGATAGGCATCGCACAGGGTGAAGGCGTTGGCCAGCGCAAACTGGAACGGCAGCTCCTGCTGGCGGTAGTAGCCCATCGAGGCCGGCGTTTTGTAGGTGGGCCAGGCGCTCATGCGGCCGTGATCCCAGGCGGCTTGCTCATCCACCCACGAGTGCGGCGTGCCGGTGACGCGCTGGGCGTTGCCGCGTTTGCTGTCCAGATGGTAGGGCAGCACCAGCCGTTCGGCGCCCTGTTGCTGCCAGACCAGGCGATCGCCGGGCAGTGGAATGGTAAATCGATCGCTGAAGCCGCGCACGCCCGGCAAGGTGCCGAAGTAGTGATCGAAAGAGCGGTTCTCCTGCATCAGGATCACCACGTGTTCGACGTCGCGCAGGGTGCCGGTGCGGTTATTGGCGGGAATGGCTAGCGCTTTGCGAATCGAGGCGGGCAACAGCGAGAACGCCGATCCGATGGCGGCAGCCCGCAGGATGTCTCTGCGAGAAAGGTCAGGCATGCGTCGTTAATCTCCGTCAGTGTGCTTTGAAGATAGCCGCTGACGACGATAATGGCGAAAAATAACAGGGAGATGAAAGCGAGAGAAACAATGCTCCCTGGCGGGAGCATTGGGGATGAGGCTTACTGTCTGATCAGGCGGCCGAGCGTCGGCGCCGTTTCGAAATCGCTGCGGAAGGGGTTGATGTCCAGGCCGCCGCGGCGGGTGTAACGCGCGAACACGCTGAGTTTTTCCGGGCGGCAGCTCTGCTTGATGTCGTTGAAAATGCGCTCGACGCACTGCTCGTGGAATTCGTTGTGCTGGCGGAAGGAGATCAGGTAGCGCAGCAGGCTTTCGCGATCGATTTGGCGGCCTTCATAGCGGATCACCACGCTGCCCCAGTCCGGCTGGTTGGTGACCAGGCAGTTGGATTTCAGCAGATTGGAAGACAGCGTCTCCGCTACGTGCTCCCCTTGATCGGCCGCGCCGCTCAGGTATTCCGGTTTGAAGGCGAAGTCATCGACCGCGATATCCAGATCGTCGATGTTGATGCCCGGCAGACGATCGATCTGCGCCGGATAACCTTCCAGACCCGGATAGAGCTTGACGGTGACCTGGCCATTGGCCGCCTGCGACAGATCCTTCTGCATAGCGGCGCTCACCTGTTCCACGCTGTCGAAGCGCGTTTGGTTGAAGCTGTTGAGATACAGCTTGAACGATTTGGATTCGATCAGGTTCGACGAGGAATGCGGGAAGGTAAATTCGCCGATGCCCACCACCGGCTTGCCCTTGGCGTTGAGCCACGACAGCTCGAAGGCGGTCCACAGATCAAAGCCGCTGAACGGCAGTTGCCGCTCGTCCACGCCGATCAGATCGCGGCCGCGGGCACGCGGCAAGGCTTCGAGCAATGCGGGAGCATATTGATCCGGATAATCGGAGTTCGCGCCAAGATGGGTGATTTTATCTTGCTTTTGGATATGCATATTCATTGCCCTTTGCTTGTTCGGTATTGATGTAGCGATTAAACAGACTGCGGGTGGCGTAGATCGGCCCGACGCCCAGCAGGGCGTAAACCACCTTGATCAGGAACTGCGACAGGATCATGGTTTTGATGATGTCCCAGCTCAGCACGTTGTAGAACGCCAGCGTGCAGAACACCACGCTGTCGATGGCCGAAGCCACTACGGTGCTGGTGATCACGCGCACAAACAGGTAGCGGGAATTGGTCAACTCTTTGATTTTGCAGAGCAGGTAGGAGTTGACGTTTTCGGAGATCAGATAGGCCGCCGACGAGGCCACCAGCACCGCCATGATGCTGTGCACGATGCCGTTGTAGGTCTCGCTGTACTCCCACTGCGGAATGCTCGGCACCAGCGTCGTTACCCAAACGCCCAGGACGAAGGTCAGATTGGCGATAAACGAGATGATGATGGTGCGCCTGGCCAGCCGTAAGCCATAGAATTCGTTGAGGATATCCACCAGAATGAACGTGAGCGGGTAAATGAAGATCGCCGGCGGCGTGATGAGATTCAGCACCGGGATTTGGATCGGCTTGACGCCGCACAGCGTTGAGAAAATATAAATCACGCTGAGCGCCACGGTAATAATCAGGTAGGCGTACCAGGATCGTTCATGGCGATCGCTGAGCTCGTAGGCGGTTTTTTGTTGGTTGTCACCATAGAGTTTACGGTACAGCGCCTGCAGCTCATGCCGGCTTAAATCTTCTGATATTTCGCTGTCGGCCAGCTCATTCAGCCCCATGGTGATGGTTTTGCCGGTGGCTAATACCATAACATTGGCCGCGATGGTGCCATGCCGGGTGAAGCCCAACAGCTTGAACTTCTGATTCGGTTCCATTTATAGCCTTTCTCCAACGATGTAACCCAGGAATTGCACGGTGTCCTGAGGGCGTTTGTCCATGCTTTCGCTGTCTTTGTCGTCAACCACAAAGAAGCCGCTTTTTCCCGAGTGATACAGCAAAGGCGAATCGCAAATCAGTACCGGCGGGCGTTTGATGATGATGACTTCGCCGGGAATAAATGACCCTTTAATTTCGGTCTCTATTTTCATTGCCAACATGTTCGACTCATCGCCGAAGAAATAAGTCAAAGGGAACTCAGTGACCAGTTGCCCGATCTTGCGCTGCGAGACGGCCAGGTAGCGCGACTGCGGGATCACCGGAATGGCGGAAGGGTTCTTGTTGCCTTCGGTGGACAGCGTTTCGTTAAGCAGCTCCAGCTTTTCCAGATCGTAATCTTCGATCTCTTCACAGGAGACACCGAAGAAATCGGAGATCCGATTCACGGTGGATTGCTGAACGTTGTTCACTCTTCCGTCAAGAATTTTGTAGAGAGTCGTGCGCGTCAGGCCGCTGCGATTGGAAAAGGAAGCCTTGGTTTCACCGCGGGTACGCATCAGATATTCAATATTTTTAATGATGTTGATTTTGCGCTGTGCGTTGGTGGTTTTCATTGGCTGTCCTTACAAACATTACGCAGGCTTCACTATAACTTACGCATTGGCGTTGTCCAGATAAAAAGGCGCAGGCGAGCAGGTAACGAACTGATTATTAGTAGTAATTATTGTTTTCCGTCAGCCGTTTAGCGCAATGATATCAGCGGAGGCGGTCTGCTTCCTCTGCGCGAAAGATAAAGCCGTGCAAATCAATTGATTAGGTTTCTCTTATGGAAAAGTGAACACAAAAGCCGGTTTTATGTTTACTTTTATGTTGACCAAAGCCGATTTCATGGGCTACTGTTCATGCAAGCTGAAGTTTCTCTTTACGATCAAAACACGGAAGCCGACAGTTTTTATAATAAAAAGCTCAGAGGGGGCGTTGCCACACTCTGAGCATAATGGATAGCTTGCTACCGACACCAGGGACCCTAACCACCACGGCCGTTTATCTGCGCGATCGGCTCATTCTTTTGCATTGAATCCCCTTTTCGAGCGTTTAACACTCCCCCGTTACCGGAGGAGTGCATTACCGCGTTCACGAAAATCAGAGCGATTTCTGTGATGCCAGCGGTTTTTGCGCCCGGCTGAAGACCAGTTTAAGCAGCCAATACAGCAGGCTGGCAGCGACCAGGGAATTGATGGTCGGTACGCCCCATTCGGTCGCCAGGCCAACGGCGCCGCCGGCGATGCTGGCGACGATCGCCGCACAGCCGATAGTTGGCGTTTCGTTCGGCAACTGGCCGGTCCGGCGGCTCTCATCCAGGATCTTGCGATGGCTGCGCAGCAGATAATAGTCCACCAGCATGATGCCGATAATCGGCGGGAAGACCACGCCAAGCACCGTCAGGAAGTCGACAAAACGGTCAAGAATGCCCAGCACCGACAGCGTGGTGCCCAGAATACCGATCACCAGCGTAGTGTAGGTGTACTTCAGCTTCTTGCCGGTGATGCCTTCCACCGCATTGACGATGCCCAGCGAAGAAGAGTACAGGTTGAGATCGTTGACGCGCAGGGTGGAGAACACCACCACCAGCAAACCGGCGCCGCCGGCCGCTTGCGACATGATGGTGACCACATCCGCGGTGCCCAGGGTTTTGGCGATCAGGATCGCCAGGCCGTTCACCACGAACTCGCCGGCGATAATGGTGAAGAGCGTGACGCCGAGCACGTGCTTGCCGTTTTTGGAGTAACGGGTCAGATCGGGGGTCATCAGGCTGGCCACGATGGCGCCACCGACGACGATGGTGATGCCGGCGCTGATGGTCAGCGGTTCACCCGGCGGTGCCAGCTGGATGATCTCCTGCAGGTTATGGCCGGAAAGCGCGGTCACCGAAATATAGGCCACCAGCATGATGAACATCGGCACCGCGATACGGGCGGCGATGCGCAGCGCCTTGAAGCCGAATGCCACCAGGATGGTCAATAGCGTGCCCGAGAGCCCGGCGGCCAGGCCGAAGCCCAGCTTATTGCCGAGCGCGAAGTCGAGCGACTTGGCGAAAATGGCGTTCTGAATGCCGAACCAACCCAGCAGGCTGACGGCAACCACCACGCCGATCAGCACCGAGCCCAGACGGCCGAAGCCGCACCAGCGCGCCAGCAGGCTGCCGGAAATGCCTTCGCGCATGCCCGCCAGCCCCAGGCCGTAGGTCACCACGCCGAAGATCAGGCTGCCGACGAAGATGGCGGTGAAGGCGTCAATCAGCGTCATGGAATTGCCGAGTACGGCGCCGAGCATGAACTGGTCCAGCGCGGTCAGCATGCCCATATGCACGATGGCCACGCTTAAAAACGAAACTCGTTTATCCTGCGGCACCCGGGTGAGCGGATAATCTTCGATCTTTATCACGGTGAGATCTTCCTTGCGGTTCAAATAAATTGAATGCCTTTGGTTATCAGGCGATCGGGAATGTAGTTATCCAGATTGGCGTATTTGCAGTATTCCTCAAATTGCTGCTGAGTATGCACGTTGGCCTTCTGGTAAATGTTATAAATGCGGTTTTCGATGGTCTTATTGCTGACATTATAGATTTTGGCGATCTCTTTCACCGTAAATCTTTGCAGCATAAGGAAAATAACATCGAGTTCGGCACGGGTGAACAGCTCGTTATTGACTTCGGTGGTCAACACGCTGGGTTTTTGCTGATTGATATACTTCAGCGGCGACAGGCTGTTCATCGGCTTGGCGTTCCAGATCACGCCAATCACCTGTTTGTCATCGTTGTACACCGGCAGCTTTTCGCTGATAAACGGCGTCAGGCTGTCTTTGCCGTACCAGTAGTGCGTTTCTATGACCGTGACCCGATCGCGCGCCGCTTCGGTCATCTTGTCATGCTCGATAAAGTCGGCGGCGGAGTCGGCCCAGTCGGCGGGGAACTCGTGGTCATATTTGCCGGCGACGTCGAAATTCAGCGGCGTATTGGTATAGAGATAAGCGGCGCGGTTCATATAGAGGTGGCGGGACAGGTGGTCTTTGATGCCCCAGGGTTCGCTCAGGTGCTCCATCATGGTGATGAGGCCCTTAAAATAAGATTCATTATTTTTATGTGATGAACCCATACCCACCTCTGTGCCGCTCAGGCCGCGTTACAGGCTTTTAGCCAGATAATGGCGGGTGTGGCGATGCGCATAGTCGCCCAGCTCGCCGTAGACCCGGTAGCCCAATTTTTCGTAGAAGCCTCTGGCCTGGAAATCGAAGGTATCGACATAGGCCATATGGCAACCGCGCTTGCGGGCTTCTTCTTCGGCCAACTCCATCAATTGGCGGCCATACCCGCTTTTGCGGCATTGATCGCCAACCCACAGATACTGCACTTCCAGGCCGCCCCACCAGGTGCGCGCGACCAGGCCGCCGACGATCTGCTGGTTGTCGTCGGTAACGGTCAGGAACAGCGGGTGAATGTCTACGGGCTGGGTTTTGTGATTGTGCGCCCAAAGGCTGTCGATAACGAACTCTTCATCCTGCGGGTTGGGTTTGTCGGTGATATTAATATTCATTTTTAATATAATTCCCTGATTTAATTATTCAAAACTGAACTAGGCGCTTTCGCCCCAACCGCTTCTAATATCACTTTCGTTAATGTATTTCAAGGGTGGTTTTCACCCTTTTCCGCCTGGTGAGCGGGCGCTTATGATAGGCGCCACAGGGAGAAGAAAATAGTGAAACAGGCGGTATTAAAACGCTGAAATGCCCTGCTTACACCATCTTTTCCTACTTGCGCCTCACCAGGGCCCCACCGGGAAAACTGCAGTACTGTATGGCTCCACCGGATAGAGCAAGCTCACTTGCCGACGGGGGAGCCACTTTGTTTTTTGACGCGCCCGCCCGCGGCCACCGTTCTCTGTCTCAGATATTAAACACTCTTCTTATCAGAAGATATGCGCCGCAGATGAAAATGTGGCCGATGCCTTCTGAGCTGCGAATTCAGTCTTCTGCGATGACGCTACCCAGCGCCGGCTCGATGGTCGCGCCCAGCATGGCGCCGTGCCCTAAGGCGGGCCATTCCCGATAGCCGACGGTGAAACCGTCGAGCTGCGCCAGCTGTTCGGCCAGCAAATGCGTCGCGTCCGCCGGCAGAGCGGGGCTCTTTACACCGGGCGGGGCCGCGCGATCGCGTTCCGCCAGGCCAACCCACAGTTGCAGCCTTACCGCCGGCGCCGCGCGCCGTTCCGTCATCCGCTGCGCTTCTTGCAGGATCATGCCGTTGCCCCACCACAGCGAGGGTTCCACGGCGATATAGCGCTGAAAGGCGGCAGGATGGGTAAACAACGTGTGCAGAACGAAGAGCCCGCCGTAGGAGTGCCCCCACAGCGTCTGCCGCTGCGGATCGACCGCCAGTCTGGCGGCGATCGCCGGTTTGATCCGAGTTTCAATCAATTGCAGGAACGCATCCGCGCCCCCGCCGGCCCGCGGCGGTGTCTTCATGCCTGCCGGCAGAGGGAGCGTATAGTCGTAGGCGCGGCCGGCGGCATCGATGCGCAGATCGTTGTCATAGCCGATCATGACCAGCACCGGCGGCCGCTTCGCCGCCGCCAATTTGGCCAGTAAGGCGGCGTTCAGCTCCATCAGCACCGCGTTGCCGTCGAGGAAATAAACCGTTGGATAGCCGCCCGGCTCAGGCGCCCGATGCGGTTGGGCGATGCGAACGCGGTAATGCCGTCGGCCATCGGCGGAGGTGAAGCGCAGGTCGCTGAAGCGGTAATCCGCAGAATCGCTATCGGCTACGGTAGTGCCGATCTTGCGTTCCAAATCGGGCCTGGCCAGCACGGAACCCGGCAGCCAAAGGCCGATGGCGAGCGCCAGAAGCGCAGAGATAAAATGCCGGTTGGACAAAAACATGCGGGTTAACACCTTCGGAAAAAGGCCGATAGTAGCATCCGTTCGCGCCCGGCAAAAACCTACCTTTAGGGCGGACAAAACCCGGAAGAGGGCCGCCAGTTGCTTTGCCGGGTTAATAGCAACTCATTGTTATTATTGGTAAGTCAGGAATAAGAGAGATTGCAATTAATTAGAAATAGTTATGGTTTCTATGGAGGGGTGAATGGCGAATAGCGGGGGAAATACACGGTTATCAACGATTTTTAGCAAAAAAAGCCCTATAAAATAGGGCAAAGACACACAACAACACCAGGGAAACTTTCCGGTATCTTATATTATAGCTTCCTATACATATAGAACATTTTATTATAAATATGTAAGTGATTCTTATTGATCATTTAATATCATTATTTTTCAAATGGTTATGTGTACGGCTGAGGTATTGCGCCTGGGTCGGTTGCGGGCTATCAGGGATAGGTGGCGGGGTTTTTCTGTAACGGCGGTATGAACAAGCGAGATCATGGGCCCGATACCTTCAGGGCAATACCGGCCGGCAGGTTGCGAACATGCCGGCCGGTATTCCTCTCGCGCTGGGCACTGCGCCGCCCGATCTTCCCTGTGGGCGTCCGGTGAAAATCAGTGCTGCTGCAGCGTCAGCATCTTGCCAAGCAAAATATCGGTCGGCGGCAAAATATCCGTATCCAATCCGGCGGAGGGGGTAAAGGTTAGCTCGCCAAAAATGATGTGGCCTTGCGAGATGTAGAAATCAACGCGAACAAACTCAAAGGGCGCCGACAAGCGAGTGGCGTACTCAAACAGTTCATCGTATCCCTCAGGCTTCACGAAAGCGTCTATCTCCTCCTGGCTCAATGCCAGGCAGTCTTCGCTATAGCAAAGGAACTTGAACTCTTTGTCGAAGAAGTAATATTTTGGCGTCCCGGTATCCCTGCCGACGCACAGCAAGGTGCAGTAAGGCACACCGCGGAAACAATAGATTTTATAGTCTTCAGGCCCGTGACCATTGGCCGATTCGATATACTTTTCCCCAATGATCTTTTTTTGTATCCCTTTGTAGTTGAGTTCTACATAGGTTTTCCAGTAATCGTCTTTCATCCATCCATCGATCAGATGAGAGGCGTTTTTAATGTTCAACGATTGTTTGTTTTGGCAAATTAAATTATACCCTGAACCGTGGTTTCCCTTAATGACAAACTTATCAGGCAGCGTTTCCCAGGGTATTTCCTGCACTGAATCACAGGAGAAATACAACTCATTGAGAATCTCTTCACATCCCTTTTCTTTGATGTACTCTCTCACCGCATATTTATCTGCACATTGAGTCACCAATGCGTTATTACTGTAGTCATTCAACTTAAGATGATTTATTTTTTCATTCCAGGTTGAGGGCGACTGTAAATTCAGCGGTTTGCCAAATGCCCTTTTGTATATCAATCTGGCCTTGAACTCGGGGGCTAATACGGCCAGTTGATCTAGAATAAACTTCTTGAATTGTCTCTTCATATACGTAATTCCATCAAAGCATAGTGACAATGATTAAGACGTTCTTGTATTTAAAACGCGGGCGGTACGCTTTCACTGCGCCATTGAATGGCTGTCGGCGTTGTTCCCAGATCAAATGGCTTGTGGTCTAACGCCCGATTAAGAATGCGGGCCGATCGCCAGGCCATCAGGCTCAGCTGAGGATCGGCAATGCCGTGATTATGCATACTGGCGTTCATCGCAAATAAGCAGTTCTCCACTGGGCCTTCCCACTCAAAGGTAAAGTCCGGGGCTATGCGGTATTCGCCGTCCGCAGTCTTTAACAACCGGTGGGCCAAAGGCTCAAGGAACTCAGGCGTCGCCGATTGATAACCGGTGGCAAAGATCACCACGTCCGCCTTGAAGGTTTCCTGGCCGTGATCGAGATGATGACGCGTTTCGAGCTGGTAGGCGTTATCCAGCGTGTGTTTCACGGCCGTCAGCGAACGGCTGGGCAGCAGGCGCACCCATAATTTCTCGCGCAGGACGTCGAAGCGGTGGTACATGGCGCGATAAATCGCCAGCAGCGACTCACTGGTGATGCCATCTGAGGTCATCTTCTGTTCGGCCAGCATATGCCGCTTGGCCGCGCTGTCCAGTGAGTAAAAGCTCTCGACGTAATCGGGCGTGAAGTATTCGTTGGCAAAAGCAGCCTCATCGAGCGCATTGTAGTTATTGCGGCGCGATATCCAGTCGAGCTGCGCCGGCTGCCCCCATTCTCCTTTAAACATATTCAGGAACAGATCTGCGCCGCTCTGGCCGCCGCCGACGATCGCCACGCGTTTGCCGGTCAGATCGGGGTTGCGCAGCATCATTTCGCTGGCATGGAAACAGCGATCGCTTTGCATCGTCACGCAATCCGGCAACTTTATTTTCTTGCCTATGCCAATGCTGACGTGTTTGGCGTGGAAGACCTTATTCGAGGTGGTCACCACGAACTGGCGCTGCCGATCGTCAAATTCGACCCGCTGAACGTCTTGATTGAATGCCAATGATCCCATCCCGGCGGCGGCCCAGGTGAGGTAATCGGCGAACTCTTCGCGCGATGCGGTGCGCTGCTCCGTCGTTAGGAAACGATAAAATTTTCTGTTTTTTACCAGATAGTTGAGAAAACTGTAGCGATTGGTTGGGGCAACCGCGCTCACTAAATCTTTTAAAAAGTTGGTCTGCATACTGCAATCCGCCAGGATCATCCCTGGGTGCCAGGAGAAATGAGGTTTGCGTTCAAGGAACTGTCCCGTAAATCCCTCTATTTCACTTCCTAAGGCTGCCAGGCTAAGATTCGACGGGCCAAGGCCAATACCGATGATATCCAAACGCTGATTCATTAATAAGCTCCAGTATAATGAGAATAATACCCAGAAATACGACTGCAGATAGGGTGGCTTATAGCAACCAGGCTGCCTTTTTCTTATAAGTAAGCTTCACGAATTAAATGTAATTAAAAGGTGTGCGGGCCAAAAATACCGCAATTTTAAATGCCCGTTTAGAATTCGATAGCGCATCAGGCAAAGGCTACGGGCGTATTTCTTTCCATGAAAATCCCTATGAAGGTTTGCGCGTGTATTTAATGAATATTCCTAAGTAAAATTCCGATGCCCCCCTGATTCATCAAGCCATGAAAACGGCCACCAGGGAGGATGCCCACCGTATGAGTTCTTATCTGCTTTTCTGATGTATATGCCATTGCACTGCCGGGCTCGGTGTATTCGATGCTTAGAATAGCCTTAAAATAGGCGCGGGGAAGGTGAAATAACGTGATATTAGAGGCAGGATGCTTTTTGCAAAGATGAAATCGGAAGTGAAATTATGAAATCTGTGCGTTGTAAGTTGATTTTTATCATTTAATTCAATATGTTATTTTGCGGCAGGGCGTCACACTTTTTCACTAAGGTGATACGCACACTTCTGTACCTTTATCTCCTCTTGTTGCCCCCCGAACGGCAATATTTTACCCCGAGCTGCACCCTATGGACGCGGATGGTTCGCGTTAACTACCGGGGGAGGGTTCGTTTAATTAATGCCGGACAAAGACTGCCCGGAGAGGACGCTTGCTCGAGCCGAGTGTGAAAAAACCTGGCCACGCTGGTGCAACGATCGCGTCCGATCCGGCAGTCTGCCTTGTCATCGTCATTGACCATTCTTACCGACAATAAAAATCTTTTCGTCAATTCGGGGCATTTTTGCACCCTGGACAGAATGACAACCGTTGCGCCAGAACCGCGAAGACCTGCCAGGTTGATCAATCACGGGAGCTTCAAATTGCTGAGGTAGTCATACTGGGCTTGCGAAATGTCCAGTTCCCCATCGCTGAAAAAGACTTTTATAAACATATCGCCCTGGCCGACGATATCTACACGTTGGTAAGTTCCCGTCACAAAACGGCGCACGATAGCCTGAATGGCATCGGTATGATTAGCAGGAACTGCATTGTTATCCGTGACTTTCTGTTCAAAAGTAATAGGGTGCTGTGCCTGAGGATCGGGACTGTATTGTGCGCGCTTGGCTGCGCTTTCGAACTTGAAATCATTAAAGGCGTTGTGGGTGGAGTTAAACATATCGGCAAGGTTTTTGATATGTGCTGCCATCTGATTCACGACCATGGTTTTATTGGTCACGAAGCGTTTACCCAAATACGTGCCAGTCACTACCGCGAGCTGGGCGGCATTTCTGCCTAAAATGCTGCCAACGCCAGAACCGGCCCCCGTCCATAATCCCGCGATCAAAACCAGACCGGCTCCGCCGACGGTACTCGACGCGATATTCTCAAAATGCTGAACACGCGCCCCCATTTGCCATGAGGTTCCGGGAAAAGAGACATTAATGCGGTTATCCAGGTGATTAATTCTTCCGCCTGGTCGTTGTCCTGACTCAATATTATTGGCGGTCAATCGGCGGTTGTTTTCATCTTTGAGTTCACCCAGCGTAAATGCGATCTGGCCGGTCTCCGTTTTTGTTAATCGAAAGACTTCTTCTGGTGACAGAGACCTGACGAGGATCAGCGCCTCATTCAAAATCTCACGGGTCAAAAAGTTGGCTGACACCCGATTATTCGATTCGTGTTGCGATGTCAGAGCTAAAATTTCATGTGACTTAGGAAATGCCATAATCCCCCCGCCATTACGATATGCACCGTAATGTGATTAGCTTTCTTTATTTTGCTTAATGTCCCAGCCCATCTGCACCGAAGCTCCTTTATTGCCTTGCTTCGCTTGCTCCCAGTATTCCATCGATACTTTACCGGCCTGAAAAGAGTATTCAATGCCTAGCGTGGAACCGTGCTCGACACCGATGAAGTCGGTATGAGTCACTAATACATCTTCCAGAGTAATGCGGGTATATTCCACTTCCTGCCCACCGGCTTTGCAAAGCGACAACTGCACCTTGGCGAGGTGTTTACCGGCCGAACAGTATTTCAATAAGGCAGGTGTCGCTTTATCTATCAGAGCCTGTACGGTCAGATCGCGAAAATTCACTTTACCCGTACCGCCGCCGCCGCCAACGGCCATATTGCCAGGCTGCCGCGCGCCCCAGTTAAAGGAGAAGACATCGATCCATTGCTTGTGATTCGCATTTTTCGATTCGCCATTAATGCCTTCAACTTTTAAAAACATATCCATTGCCATGATTTTATCACCCGATCATTAACGTATTGTTAGGTGCCCGAATGCACTTAGCTCTCTTTATTCTGCTTGATATCCCAACCAGATTTGCTTTCAGCGCCTTTAGTGCCGCTGCTGCCTTGTTCCCAGTAACTCATGGTGACTTTTGACGCCTGGAAGGCGTAATCAACCAGGATCGCATCATTTTGACCGACACCATTAAAATCGGTTTGCGTCACCAGCACGTCTTCGAGAACGATTTTGGAATATTCCACCTGGTTGCCACCCGCTTTGCATACGGAAAGCTCAATTTTCGCGACATGTTTTCCACTGGAACAATATTTAAGAATGGCGGGTGTAGATTTGTCGATAAGCGCTTGAATACGGAGGTCTTGATAATTCACTTTCCCGGAACCGCCTCCACCGCCGACAGCCATATTTCCTGGCTGTGAAGCGCCCCAGTTAAACGAAAGTACGTCGGTCCATCCTTTATGATTGCTGTCTTGGGACTCGCCCGTCATTCCTTCAACTTTCATATACATATCAATTGCCATTGTCGCCGGATCCTCCATTATTTCGCGTTGGCAGCGGAATAGGATAAAAATGTCTTATCAATGGGTAAAATTCAGCATAGCCTTATATGAATGAATTAACAGCAATGTCGTTTTTATTCGGAATGTTCCTAGTTTTAATTCAATATGTTGTGATTTAACAAAGTGATACCTTTAGAGGTTCGTGGCTATATTCCATCACCGAATGACAATAAAAAACACTCGATAAACGGAGAATATGAGTGCGCTCGTTTGACGCGTGGAGGATTGGGGGCGGGCCTTTTGAGAAAGTGCACCTGTAATGCGAAATTGCACATCCATCGGATGATGCGGTGGCGCTTTAGCGCTGGACCGCAGGGTGAGGCCGTAAGATCGAATAATCGAACGCAGTTCGATGGAGAGTCCGTACCCCAGAAAGCGAAAAACCCGCCATAGGCGGGTTATTCTAAATATGGTGCCCGGACTCGGACAACCGGCGCTGGCGCCGTGTTGAACAGCGCTTTAGCGCTGGCCCGCAGGGTGAGGCCTTTAGGCCGAATAATCGAACGCAGTTCGATGGAGAGTCCGTACCCCAGAAAGCGAAAAACCCGCCATAGGCGGGTTCTTCTGAATATGGTGCCCGGACTCGGAATCGAACCAAGGACACGGGGATTTTCAATCCCCTGCTCTACCGACTGAGCTATCCGGGCAACGGGGCGCATTAAACCGTATTGGCCGGATGGCGTCAATCGCTTTCTGTCACAAAGCCGATCGGTTGCTCTATTTTCAGGCAGCAAGCCCGGAGGGGCGGGGGACGGGGGGATATCCGCATTCAATAAATATGCATATAAAACGTGTATTTATACCATCTTAAAACGCGCGATTTTTGGTTTTTCAATTAAATAACAATGAATTATGCTTTAATCAATGGGCGTTCAATCAAGGCGATTCTCGCTTGAACCCTGCAACGAATCATGCAATCATTGCGCAAATTTTAGCACTCTCCGTTCCCTGACGGTGTTTCCGCTTCTTATAAGCCAGAGGGTTATTGGCATGACTGGTTTTGTTGCTCAAGCGCTGTTGCGCACCAGACATCTGACGCCGCCACCGTTCCGCCGTTGTTTCCTCCGCACGTCATCCGCCCGAATACGCCTGCCGGCCATGCGGTAAGGCCGCCTGACGCTCGCTGTTAGGCATGCGTAAAGCCAGCGCTGCGGCCCTGATTTTACTGATGCCTGTCGGACGCTGCCAAGACCAGTTCCCCCGATAGCCGCCTGATGATCCCCGATCATGAGCCGGTCACGCACGCCGCTTATGCTGCCGTGCCCGGGTATCGCTTTTACCGGGATAACCGCGTTATCTCATTACCGTGCCGGTGGCACACCCTCATCCTTCACCGTTTGAGAGTCAGCATGATGAAAGAATTGAAAATCGCGACCAGCGCCAGCCTGGTCGCCACCATTGAGACGCTGCGCCAGATCGTGCGCGTAGAGCAGACGGACTGCACCGACGTGGCGGCGGCGGTGGTGTCGGTCGCCGACGTGAACGCAGGCATTCTGGCGCGCTTGCAGGCGACGGGGTTCGACATTCCGACCTTCGTGGCGGTGGAAGGGGACGAGCATCTCTCGCCGGACTATCTGCCGTTTGTCAGTGGTGTTTTCGCGCTGCTGGCCGGCGCCAGCAAGCCGTTCTACATGGCGCAGCTGGAGGCCGCCGCCGACGCCTACGAGCAGGCGCTGCTGCCGCCGTTCTTCAAAACGCTGAAGACCTACGTCGAGATGGAAAACTCGACCTTCGCCTGCCCGGGGCATCAGGGCGGCGAGTTCTTCCGCAAACACCCGGCCGGCCGGCAGTTTTTCGATTTTTACGGCGAGACCCTGTTCCGTTCCGACATGTGCAACGCCGACGTCAAGCTGGGCGATTTGCTGATCCACGAAGGCTCGGCCAAGGATGCGCAAAAGCACGCGGCGCGGGTATTCAACGCCGATAAAACCTACTTCGTGCTCAACGGCACCTCGGCGGCCAACAAGGTGGTGACCAACGCGCTGCTGACCCGCGGCGATCTGGTACTGTTCGATCGCAACAATCACAAATCCAACCACCACGGGGCGCTGATCCAGGCCGGCGCCACGCCGATCTATCTGGAAACCGCCCGCAACCCGTTCGGCTTTATCGGCGGCATCGATGCGCACTGCTTCGACGAACGCTATCTGCGCGAGCAGATCCGCGAGGTGGCGCCGGAGAAAGCCGCGGCGGCGCGGCCGTTCCGGCTGGCGATCATTCAGCTCGGCACTTACGACGGCACGATTTACAACGCTCGCCAGGTGATCGACACCATCGGCCACCTGTGTGATTACATTCTGTTCGACTCCGCCTGGGTGGGTTACGAAGGCTTTATTCCGATGCTGAAAGAGTGCTCGCCGCTGCTGCTGGAGCTGGACGAGCACGATCCGGGCATTTTCGTCACCCAGTCGGTGCATAAACAGCAGGCGGGGTTCTCGCAGACCTCGCAGATCCATAAGAAAGACGACCATATCAAAGGGCAAAAACGCCACTGCAACCACAAGCACCTGAACAACGCGTTCATGCTGCATGCGTCGACCAGCCCGTTCTATCCGCTGTTCGCCGCGCTGGACGTCAACGCCAAGATGCACGCCGGCCCCGCCGGGCGCCGCATGTGGATGGACTGCGTCAAGCTGGGCATCGAGACGCGCAAACAGCTGCTCACGCGCTGCTCGCAGCTGAAGCCGTTTATTCCGCAGCAGGTGGCGGGCAAAGACTGGCAGGATTACGATACCGATCTGATCGCCAACGACGCGCGCTTCTTCACCTTCGTGCCGGGGGAGACGTGGCACGGCTTCGAAGGCTATGCCCAGGATCAGTATCTGGTGGATCCGTGCAAGCTGCTGCTGACCACGCCGGGGATTGACGCCGCGACCGGCCAATACACCGAGTTCGGCGTACCGGCCACCATTCTGGCCAACTTCCTGCGCGAGAACGGCATCGTGCCGGAGAAGTGCGATCTCAACTCGATCCTGTTCCTGCTGACCCCGGCGGAGAACCCGGCCAAGATGGAACAGCTGGTGGAGATGCTGGCGCAGTTCGAACGCTATGTCGAAGAGGATGCGCCGCTGAGCGTGGTGCTGCCGACGGTGTACCGCAAGAACGAGCAGCGTTACCGCGGCTACAGCATTCGCCGGCTGTGTCAGGAGATGCACGATCTGTACGTCAGCTTTGACGTTAAGCAGCTGCAAAAGGAGATGTTCCGTCAGGATCATTTCCCGCCGGTGGTGATGAACCCGCAGGACGCCAACGTGGAGTTTATCCGCGACAACGTCGAGCTGGTGCCGATCGGCCAGGCGGAAGGGCGCATCGCGGCGGAAGGGGCCCTGCCGTATCCGCCGGGCGTGTTGTGCGTGGTGCCGGGCGAAGTGTGGGGCGGCGCGGTGCAGCGCTACTTCCTGGCGCTCGAGGAGGGTATCAACCGCCTGCCGGGCTTCTCGCCGGAGCTGCAGGGGGTCTACATCGAGAAAAAAGATCACGGCTGGAAGCGCATCTTTGGCTATATGATCAAGCAGTAAAAAAAGGGCCGGTTCGCACCGGCCCTTCTCCTATCCACGCGGGAAGCGCTACTTTCTGCGGTAGCTCTTCTGCGCGGTATTCACTTTCACCAGATAGCGGCGCGACTCGGCGGCCGGGTGCTTGGTGGTCAGCGTTTGGTACACGTCGCCCGGCTGCATGCCGTTGATGATGCCCACCGCGCGCGTCCTGTCGCTGGAGAACACCCGCAGCACGCTGCCGGCGCCGCCGTTGTAGGCGGTGATCACCGCATAGCGGCGCGAGGTCGGGTTCTGAATGCCGCCCAGGTAGTTGTTCTGCAGGATCGCCAGGTAGGCGGTGCCGGTGTCGATGTTGTTCTCTGGATCGAACAGGTAGCTGCGGCTCGGGGTGCCCCATTTGCCGCGCATCTGGAACACATCCTTACCGGCGGTGTGCTGCACCACCTGCATCAGGCCCAGCGCGTCCGAACCGCTCACCGCATACGGGTTGAAGCTCGATTCGGTCTGCATGATCGCCAGGATCAGCGATTCGTCCACGCCGTATTTTTCCGACGCCTTGCGCACCATCGGCAGATATTTGTGCGCACGTTTGTCCAGGTGGTTCGGCACCAGTTGGATGGTGACCGAGTAGATGACGTGCAGGCCGGAGGTGCGTTTTTGCAGCTTGGTCTGCAGCAGGTAATCGGCGAAGTGCGCCGCGCGCCATTCCCAGCGGATCGGCGCGCCTTTGTTATCCAGCACCTGGCCGTACAGGAACGGCTCTTTGCTGATCTGGATATCGTTGGCGTCGGAATAGAGATCGATGGAACTCGGATCGTCACCCATCAGCAGCGTGCTGATGATCGCCTGGCGCAGGTGCGCGGCCGGATCGGTGGTGGCGATGGTTTCGATGGTGATGGCACCGGTGTCGAAGTTGATGTGGCTGCGGGTTTGGTATTGGTCGGTATATTTGACGTAGTCTTTCGGCCCGGCGATCAGAACTTCGTTCAGACCCCAGATGTTCTCGATGTTGTGAGCGAATTGCCCCATCAGAATGTCGAAGCCGTTGGTGTCTTTGATCCAGGCTTCGTTGATTTCTTCACTTTTTTTGCCGGAACAGGAGATCAGCAAAGGCGCTATTACGAGCAAAGCTAAAATTTTCTTCATCTTAAAGCCGTTTGGAAGAAGTATAAGAGGATTGAAGCGGGCCAGCGCCTGGCCCCAACAGCGTTATTCGCTCGGCGGCGTATAGCCTTCGATGTGCACGTCGTGCCCTTCGAACAGGAACTTGATCATTTCCTCTTCCAGCAGTTTGCGATCATCCACGTTCATCATGTTCAGCTTCTTCTCGTTGATCAGCATGGTCTGCTTCTTCATCCACTCGCCCCAGGCTTCCTTGGAGATCTCGTTGTAGATGCGCTTGCCGACATCGCCGGGATAAAGCTGGAAGTCCTGGCCCTCGGCGTCGCGCTGCAGGAAAGTACAAAAAATGGTGCGGCTCATGCTAATTCCTCGTCGATGGCGCTATCGCCATATAAGTTTTGTTGGATCGGGGGCTGCTTCGCCAGCTGTTGCAACAGGCGATCCACCGGCGCTGCCAGCCCGACCGACGGCGGCTGCGCTAAGTTATACCAGAGACCCGCGCCCTCATCCATGCCGCTGCCCGCCGCGTCGAGCGACAGCCACATCGGCACGATATCGAGATGGAAATGGCTGAACGTGTGGCGAAACGCGGTCAGCTGTTCCAGGCGCTTGCCTTTCAGACCGCGCTGCTGCAGCCAGAGTTCCACATCCACGCGCGCGCTGAACTGTGGGAAGCAGAACAGGCCGCCCCACAGGCCCACCGCCGGGCGCTGCTCCAGCCACACGCGGTCGCCGTGCTGCAGCAATAAGAAGTAGGCGGTTTTTTCCGGCAGGGTCTGCTTGGGCTTCTTACCGGGGTAGTTGGCCCAGCTGTGATTGGCGTAAGACAGGCAGCCGACGTTGAGCGGGCAGAGTTCACACTTGGGCTTGGAGCGGGTGCAGACCATGGCGCCCAGATCCATCATCGCCTGGTTGAACTGGCCGACGCCCTGCGCCGGGGTGACCTCTTCGCTGATTTTCCACAGCCGGTTTTCGACCTCTTTCTTGCCCGGCCAGCCTTCCACCGCGTAGCAGCGAGCCAGCACGCGCTTCACGTTGCCGTCGAGGATCGGATAGTGTTGGCCCAGCGCCAACGACAGCACCGCGCCGGCGGTGGAGCGGCCGACGCCCGGTAAATCGGCGATTTCTGCGAAGGTTGTCGGGAACTCGCCGCCGTGCTGTGCGACAATGGTCTGCGCCGCCTTGTGCAGGTTGCGGGCGCGGGCGTAATAGCCGAGGCCGGTCCACAGATGCAGCACTTCGTCCAGCGGAGCCTCCGCCAGCGCGCGCACGTTGGGAAAACGGGCCATAAAGCGCTGAAAATAAGGAATGACGGTGGCAACCTGAGTCTGTTGCAACATCACCTCGGAGAGCCATACTTGATAGGCGGTTTTCTCCAGCTGCCACGGCAGGGTCTTGCGACCGTAGCGTTGGTACCAGTCAAGCACCACCTGTGCGAATTGTTGTGCTTGCATCATGAGCAGCGTCGTTATCCGGCAGAAAATGAAGCGAGATTGCAGCATAGAGTCATGATGCTGTAAACCGGAACTTTCCGACGCCGCACGGCGGGTACAGAAGATGAACACTTGCTAAACCAATGTATCTTTGCATAATGCGCGTTTCCCTAATTGGCAGCCAAACAGACAGAAAGCACTATGATTAATGACGTCATCTCCCCGGAATTTGATGAGAACGGCCGCGCGATGCGCCGTATCCGCAGTTTTGTCCGCCGCCAGGGGCGGCTGACCAAAGGCCAGCAGCACGCGCTGGAGAACTATTGGCCGGTGATGGGCGTGGAGTATCAGGCTGACGCTGTCGATCTCGCCGCGCTGTTCGGCCGCGAAGCGCCGACGGTGCTGGAGATCGGTTTTGGCATGGGCGCCTCGCTGGTGACCATGGCGGGCAACAATCCGCAGCAGAACTTTTTAGGGATCGAAGTGCACTCGCCGGGCGTGGGCGCCTGCCTGGCCGACGCCCACGAGGCGAAGCTGAGCAACCTGCGCGTGATGTGCCACGATGCGGTTGAAGTGCTGGAAAACATGATCCCGGACGGCTCGCTGGACATGGTGCAGCTGTTCTTCCCCGATCCGTGGCACAAGGCGCGCCACAACAAGCGCCGCATCGTGCAAACGCCGTTTGTCGAACTGGTGCTGCGCAAGCTGAAGACCGGCGGCGTCTTCCACATGGCTACCGATTGGCAACCTTATGCGGAACATATGTTAGAGGTTATGAACGGGGTCGCAGGCTACCGTAATCTTTCCAGCGATAATGATTACGTGCCGCGTCCGGATTCGCGCCCGCTGACGAAATTTGAATTACGCGGCCAGCGCCTGGGACATGGCGTTTGGGACTTGATGTTTGAGAGGAAAGAATAATGGCTAAGAACCGCAGTCGTCGTTTACGTAAAAAGTTGCACATTGAAGAATTTCAGGAGCTGGGTTTCTCCGTAGCCTGGCGTTTTGCCGAAGGCACGTCGGTGGAAGACATCGACAGCACGCTGGATACCTTCATCGATGAAGTGATCGAGCCGAACGGCCTGGCGTTTGACGGCAGCGGCTACCTGCAGTGGGAAGGTCTGATCTGCCTGCAGAAGATCGGTCACTGCACCGACGAGCATCGCGAACTGGTGAAAAACTGGCTGGAAGCGCGCAAACTGACCGACGTTAAGGTCAGCGATCTGTTCGATATCTGGTGGGACTGATCGCGCTTGCCCGATGAGCGCGGCTTCGCGCCGCTTATTTCCCCCTAAATAATTGGATTTGCATCACGGCGGCAAGAGTGTGAGTCCCCAGGAGCTTACTTCAGTAAGTGACTGGGGTGAGCGCTCGCAGCCAACACAGATGCGGATTCAAGTATGACGGGGATGGATTTAAGGTGCCTTAACGGCGCCTTTGTTTTGCCCGGAGTGTGACCGAGGTGGTAACTACATTGGATAACGCGTTGCTGGAGGAGATCCTGCAACAGGTGCGCCCGCTGATTGGCCAGGGGAAAGTGGCCGACTACATCCCGGCGTTGGCGGAAGTGCCCGCCGATCGGTTGGCGATCGCCGTTTGCACGGTGGATGGTGAACTGTTCCAGGCCGGCGACGCCGCGGAGCGCTTCTCCATCCAGTCGATCTCCAAAGTGCTGAGCCTGACGCTGGCGCTGACGCGCTATCAGGAGCCTGAGATCTGGCGGCGCGTGGGCAAAGAGCCTTCCGGCCTGCCGTTCAATTCGCTGCTGCAGCTGGAGATGGAGCAGGGCAAACCGCGCAATCCGTTTATCAACCCCGGCGCGCTGGTGGTGTGCGACATGCTGCAAACCCGGCTCAGCGCCCCCAAACAGCGCATGCTGGAGGTGGTGCGTCAGCTGGCCGGCGAAGACGACCTGGCCTATGACCTGCGGGTGGCGCGTTCCGAATTCGAACACTCCGATCGCAATGCGGCCATCGCCTATCTGATGAAGTCGTTCGGCAACTTCGAGAACGACGTGATCACCGTGCTGCAAACCTATTTCCATTACTGCGCGCTGCGCATGAGCTGCGTGGAGCTGGCGCGCAGCTTCGTCTATCTGGCCAATCACGGCCGCGATCTCAGCGGCGAGGCGGTGATCAGCCCGCTGCAGGCTCGGCAGATCAACGCCCTGATGATGACCAGCGGCATGTACGATGGCGCCGGCGAATTCGCCTATCGGGTGGGAATGCCGGGCAAGTCCGGCGTGGGCGGCGGCATCGTGGCCATCGTGCCGGACGAGCTGTCGATCGTCGTCTGGTCGCCGGAGCTGGATGCTTCCGGCAACTCGCTGGCGGGAACTGCGGCGCTGGAACTGTTGTCTCAACGTATCGGTCGTTCGATTTTTTAATCCCAGTCTGGATGGGAGTCAGGAGAAGCTATGTTGAAGAAAACCGGGTTAGCCTTACTGCTGCTGGCGGCGACTGCCGCGCAGGCCCACGCCGAGTACCAATGCAGCGTTAAACCCCAGGACGATGTGATCATCAGCCCGCAGAGCGTGCAGGTGAAAGGCGCCAGCGGCGACCTGCAAATTTCGCCGGATGGCGACGTGATCCGCAACGGCCAGGCGTTGAGCCTGAACGATAGCCAGCGGCAGAAAGCCTTCAGTTACCAGAGCGCCTTGCGCAAGCAACTGCCGTGGATCGACGACGGCGCGCAGAAACACTTGGAGAAAGCCCGCGCAGCGCTGGATAAAGTGATCGTCAAAGAGCTGGGCAGCAACAGCAACGTGCGCAACCGGCTGACCACCCTGAACGGCCAGCTGAAACAGCAGATGAACCGCATCATCGAGCACCGCAGCGACGGCCTGACCTTCCACCACAAGGCGATCGACCAGGTGGAACAGGATGGCCGCAACATCGTGCAGCAGAGCATGGGCGGCGTGCTGCAGGACAGCCTGAACGAAATGGGCGTCAAACAGGCCGCCAACAGCGGCGGTAACCCGCTGCAGGCGATCATGGGCAACCTGGGCGGCTTGCAGAAGGCGATCCAGAACGAATGGAACAATCAGGAGCAGGACTTCCAGAACTTCGGCCATGATGTGTGCAACCGCGTCACCGCACTGGAAACCCAGCGCAAGGATCTGCTGAAAGCGTTGAAATGATTTAAGAACCTTCTCGGCAGTCTGTTTTTTGACCTTCCGAAGCTTATCTGACAGACTGGTCAAACTACGTACAGATTTATGGATGTTTACGGAGGACGCTATGAGCCATACACGCTACGAAACCGATGTTGTTGCCTGGGCAAATGAACAGGCCGCTCTTTTGCGCTCCGGAAAATTGTCTGAGATCGATATTGAAAAGATCGCCGAGGAGATTGAGGACGTGGGGAAGAGCGAGCAAAGGGAACTTGCTAGCCGGATGACGGTGCTGATTGCACATTTGCTTAAATGGAAATATCAGCCGGCCAGGCGCGGAACCAGCTGGGAGAGAACGATTAAAGCGCAGCGTAAAGAGGTGCTTTACAGCTTGAAAGAGTCGCCTAGCCTAAAAGGTAAACTGGGCGATGCTGATTGGCTGGATGTCGTTTGGTCGAAGGCCGTTGCGCTCGCTACGGCCGAAACTGGGCTGGATGTATATCCGGAAAACGGCATCTGGGAAACTCAGCAGATTCTGTCTCAGACGTTTTACCCGGATTAATACCAATAAAAAAGCGCTGATTATTCAGCGCTTTTTTTTACTCGTCGTCCGCCAGGAACAGTTCCAGCAGCGAGTTGAGAAACAGCTTGCCCTTCTCGGTGATCTGCCAGTGCTCTGCGGTTTCTTCCAGATAACCTTTGGCCAGCGCTTCGTCCAGCTGCGGACGAATGACGCTTTCCGCCAGCCCGGTGTAGTTGACGAAGTCGGCGCGCGGCGCGGCTTCCAGCAGGCGAAAGCGGTTCATGAAGAATTCGAACGGCCGATCCGCCGCCGCCACCTCATGCTGCTTGTCCATGTAGTCGCCGCGCATAAAGCCGCGCGGATGCTTGGTCTTGGCGGTGCGCAGGATGCGCCCGTCGCTGAAGGTCACCTTGCCGTGCGCGCCGCAGCCGATCCCCAGATAGTCGCCGAAGCGCCAGTAATTGAGGTTGTGTTGGCATTGGTAGCCCGGCTTGGCGTAGGCCGAGGTTTCGTACTGCTGATAGCCGGCGGCGCTCAACAGCCGGTGGCCGCGTTCGAAGATGTCCCACAGCGCATCGTCGTCCGGCAAAACCGGCGGGCGTGAGCTGAACAGGGTGTTCGGTTCGATGGTCAGCTGATACCACGACAGGTGCGGTGGATTGAGGGCGATCGCCTGGCGCAGATCGTCCAGCGCCTCTTCCAGCGATTGGTCCGGCAGGCCGTGCATCAGATCGAGGTTAAAGCTGCGCAGGCCAAGATCGGTCGCCAGCGTCGCCGCGCGCCTGGCCTCTTCCGGGCCGTGGATGCGCCCCAGACGGTTCAGCTTCTCGGCGCTGAAGCTTTGCACCCCGATGGAGATGCGGTTGACGCCGGCGCGCTGGTAGCCGCTGAAGCGATCGGCTTCCACGGTGCCGGGATTGGCCTCCATGGTGATTTCGGCGTCGTCGGCGACGCGAATGCGCGCCCGCACCCCGTCCAGCAAGGCTTGCATCGCCTCGGCGCTCAGCAGGCTGGGGGTGCCGCCGCCGATAAAGATAGTGCTGATTTCCCGGCCGCCGGCCAGCGGCAGGTCGGCATCCAGATCCGCCAACAGATGCTCGACATACTCCTGATGCGGCACATCACCCTTCAGCGCATGGGAGTTGAAGTCGCAGTACGGGCATTTCTGCACGCACCACGGGATATGGATGTAGAGACTCAGCGGGGGCAGCTTAAGCATTGCGCATGGCTTCCAACATCAGCTTCAGCGCCTTGCCGCGGTGCGAAATCGCCCGCTTCTCGTCGCGGCTCAGCTCGGCGGCGGTGCGGACCAGCTCCGGCACGTAGAAGACAGGATCGTAACCGAAGCCGCCTTCACCGGCGGCCTGCTCGGTGATTTCGCCGGCCCAGCTGCCGTGGAACACCAGCGGCGTCGGGTCTGCCGCATGGCGCAGATAGACCAGCACGCAATGGAATTGCGCGCCGCGCCGGCCCGGCGCCACGTCTTTCAACGCCGCCAGCAGCTTGTCGAGGTTCTGCCGATCGTCGGCATCTTCACCGGCATAGCGCGCGGAGTAGATGCCCGGCGCGCCGCCCAGCGCGTCTACTGCCAGGCCGGAGTCGTCGGCGATCGCCGGCAGGCCGGTGACCTGTGCCGCATGGCGCGCTTTCAGAATGGCGTTTTCGATAAACGTCAGGCCGGTCTCTTCGGCGGACTCCACGCCCAGATCGGTTTGTGCGACCACGTCCAGGCCGAAATCGGCCAACAGGTCGGCGAGTTCGCGCACTTTGCCCGGGTTACCGGTGGCAAGAACGACTTTTTGCATAAGTGACTACCTTGAAAATTATTCGATGATACTCTGCGTATCTGAAGCCGCAGCCGCGTTGGCTGCACGCTCTCACCCCAGTCACTGGAGTGACCCAGCTCCTGGGGACTCAAGCCCTTGCCGCCTTGCTGCGGCTCCAGCTACTTTGTGTATAGCGCTGCGACCACGGCGGGGATCTGTTGCGGATTCACGATGCGTAACTGTTTATGCCGCCCCAGTTCGCCTTTCTCGATGGTGACGTTGCTTTTCGCCACTTTGAACTGCTTGGCGATAAACTTGATCAAATGGGCGTTGGCTTGGCCGTCGACCGGCGGGGCGGTGATGGCGACTTTCAGTTCGTCGCCATGCAAGCCGATAATTTGGTCGCGGCTGGCTTTCGGCTGAATATATAGCCTGATCGCCAGCCCGTCCAGCACCGGAGTGACTGCACTCACAGCAGGAACCAGATCTCACCGAACACATCCATGCCCAGGTAGTTGATCAAATAGAGGATCAGGATCACGACCATGGCGGAAAAGTCGATGCCGCCCATCGCCGGGATGATGCGACGGATCGGCGCCATCAAGGGTTCGGTCAGTTGGTACATCACGTAGTCGATCGGGCTGCGGCCCTGGCTTATCCAGCTCATCAGCGCACGAATGATCATCACCCAGAAGATCAGGTAGCCGGCGGACTTCACCAGCGAGATCAGGCCGAACAGCAGGTTATACGGGCTGAGCGACATCGCGCCGCCCTGAATCAGCAGCAGCAGCGGGTACTTGATGGTCATCAGCAGGAACGCCAGCAGCAGCGAAGCGCTGTCGATGGGCCCCAGTGACGGGATGATGCGGCGCAGTGGGCCGACCACCGGCTGGGTGATCTTCACCACAAACTGTGAGAACGGGTTGTAAAAATCGGTGCGCGCCCACTGCATCCAAATGCGCAGCAACAGCACCATCACGTACAGATCAATAACGGTCTTGACCAGGAAAGTCAGCGTTAGCATGAAGTGGTCCTTCTCCTTAACTCGCGGTTATTTAAAATAATTTTTCCATCTCTTGGGCGCGGGAAACGGCGGCCTGCATCGCTTGCCCCACGGTTTCCGGCAGTTGGCGTTCGTTGAACACCCGCAGCGCTTCGGCGGTGGTGCCGCCTTTGGAGGTCACCTGCTCGCGCAGCGTGCCCAGCGGCGTATCCGGGTTGGCTTCCACCAATGCGGCGGCGCCGGAAGCGGCCTGCTGCACCAGATCGCGCGCGGTCTGGCTGTCGAAGCCCATGCGCTCGGCCTCTTTTTGCATCGCTTCCATAAACAGGAAGAAATAGGCCGGGGCGCTGCCCGCGGCGGCGATCACGCCGTTGATGCCATTTTCGTCATCGACCCAGCAAACTTTACCGACCGACGCCATTAAATCGCCGGTGTAATCGCGATCCCGCTGGCTGACCTGCGCCGGCGCGTACAGCCCGCTCATGCCCTTGCCGACCAGCGACGGAGTGTTGGGCATGATGCGCACGATGTCCAGTTGGTCGCCGAGCAGCTGATAGAAACGGCTGACCTGAATGCCGGCGGCGATCGACAGCACCAGCTTGCCGCTGAAATCGACCTGTTCGCGCAGCGGCTGACACACGTCGGCCATCATCTGCGGTTTGACCGCCAGCACCACCACCTCGGCTTCACGCGCGCAGGCGACGTTGTCGCCGCTGCTGACGATGCCGTAGTCTGCAGCCAGCGCATCACGGTTTTTCGGCGAAGGGGCGCAGACGCTGATGGATTTGGCTGGATAGCCGCCCGCCACCAGGCCGGCGATGATTGCACGCGCCATGTTGCCGGCGCCGATAAAGGTAATCTTGCGATGTTGCATCAAATCCCTCGTCTGTGTGTCAGGCCTGCGAGTAGTCGCGGGCGCCAAAAATTGCGGTGCCGATGCGCACCAGGGTGCTGCCGGCAGCGATCGCCGCCGCCATATCGTCCGTCATGCCCATCGACAGCGTATCGGCCTGCGGATAACGCTGACGCAGGGCGAGAAATGCGTCGCTCATCCGGCTGAATACCGCCAGCTGCCGCTGATAATCCGCTTCCGGCGCCGGAATAGCCATCAGGCCGCGCAGCGTCAGGTTCGGCAGCGCGGCGATCGCTTCGGCCAACGCCGGCAGTTCGGCCAACGCAATGCCGGATTTGCTTTGCTCGTCGCTGATGTTGATTTGAATCAGCACGTTGAGCGGCGGCATGTCGGCCGGGCGCTGATCGCTCAAGCGCTGGGCGATGCGCAGCCGATCCACGGTATGGCACCAGGCGAAGTGTTCCGCCACCAGCCGACTCTTATTGGATTGCAGCGGGCCGATAAAGTGCCACACCAACTCGCCGCTTTGCGGCGACTCGGCGAAATGCCGGATCTTGTCTACCCCTTCCTGCACGTAGTTCTCGCCGAAGGCGCGCTGGCCGGCGGCGATGGCTTCTTCGATCGCCGCCACAGGTTTGGTTTTGCTGACTGCAAGCAGGGCAACTTCTTCTGGCGCCCGCGCGCAATTTCGCGCGGCGGCCGCAATGCGGTTTCTGACATCCTGCAGGTTCTGTTGGATAGTGCTCATTATTGACCCGGGAGAGTGATATGGATATCGATGAATTCGTGGCCCTTAGTGTAAAGCATAATGCTTCCGATCTGCACCTTTGTGCCGGTCATCCGCCGATGTTGCGCATCGACGGTGAACTGCAGCCATTGGCGGCGGCGCCAACGCTGACGGCGCAGGGCGCGCAGGCCCTCTGCGACGGATTGCTGAATGCGCAGCAGCGCGAGAGCCTGCGGCGGCTGGGGCAGGTCGATCTGGCGCTGCACAGGCCGAGCGGGGAACGGCTGCGGGCCAACGTTTTTCAGCAAAGCGCGGGAGTTTCTCTCGCGTTGCGGCGTATCGCCGGGCAATCGCCTTCGCTTGCCGAGCTGGCGGCGCCAGCCATCGTCCCGGCGTTGCTGCGGCGCGCCGACGGATTGATCCTGGTCACCGGCGCCACCGGCAGCGGCAAGTCCACCACGCTGGCGGCGATGATCGACGAGATCAACCGGCACCAGCAGCGGCATATTTTGACGCTGGAAGATCCGATCGAATTCCTGCACCGCAGCCGGCGTTCGCTGATCCAGCAGCGGGAGATCGGCCGCGACAGCCACAGCTTCGATGCGGCGTTGCGCGCCGCGCTGCGCGAAGATCCGGATGTGATCCTGCTGGGCGAGTTGCGCGATACCGCCACCATCCGGCTGGCGCTCACTGCGGCGGAGACCGGCCACCTGGTGCTGGCGACGCTGCACACCCGCAGCGCGCCGCAGGCGGTGGAACGGCTGGTGGACGTGTTTCCGGCGGAAGAGAAACCCTATGTGCGCGCCCAGCTGGCCGGCAGCCTGCAAGCGGTGATCGCGCAAAAGCTGATGAGGCGCCCTGGCGGCGGACGCGTGGCGATCTTTGAAGTGCTGACGGCGACGGCGGCGGTCAGCAACCTGATCCGCGAAGGGAAAACCCATCAGTTGGCGAGCGTGTTGCAAACCGGCGCGCAGTCGGGCATGCAAACCTTTGAGCAAGGTTTGCAGCAGCGGATCGACGCCGGTGTGTTGGGGGAGTGCGCGGCGGAGGGAACGGGCGTTTAGCCCAGCTGCCGTTCGAACCAGCTTTCGAGGATCACCACCGCGGAGGCGGAGTCCACGCTGCCTTTATCAAGGGCGCGAAAGCCGCCGCGATCGAACAGGTTGGCGCGCGCTTCCACGGTGCTCAGACGCTCGTCTTGCAGCTCGATCTGGATGCCAAAACGGCCGTGCAGGCGATTGGCGAACTTGCGCGCCTGGGCGGTAACGGGCTGTTCGGTGCCGTCCATGTTCAGCGGCAGGCCGACCACCACCAAATCCGGCTGCCACTCTTTCAGCAGCTTTTCGATTTTCAGCCAGTCCGGCGAGCCGTCCTGCGCTTTGAAAGCCGGCAGGGCGCGGGCGCTGCCGGTCAACTCCTGGCCGATGGCCGCGCCGATGCTTTTGGTGCCGAAGTCGAAGGCGATAATGGTGCGGTTACTCATCAGGCGTGTCCTGCGTGGTTGGCGATGCTGCGAATGTCGATGCCCAGAAGGTTCCCCGCCTCGCGCCAGCGGCTGGCGATTGGCGTGCGGAACAGAATGTCGGTGTTGGCTTCGATGGTCAGCCAGGCGTTTTCCAACACCTCCTGCTCCAGCTGGCCCTTTTCCCAGCCCGCATAGCCCAGCGCCACCAGCACGTCGTCCGGTTGTTCCGGGGTGCCGAGCGTCTCCAGCACGTCTTTCGAGGTGGTGATCATGGTGTTGGGAGAAATTTGAATGCTGGCGCCGAAGCCGTGGCGCGGCGTATGCAGGATAAACCCGCGATCGTCCGCCAGGGGCCCGCCGGCGAACACCGGTTTGTCCAGGCTGATGGCCGGATCGCGCGCAGGCGGCATGATCTTCAGCTTGCTCAGCACCGTGGCTACCGTGAATTGCTCCACCGGTTTATTGATCACCAAACCCATGGCGCCTTCTTCATTGTGCTCGCAAATGTAAATCACCGAGCGCTTGAAGCGAGGATCCTGCAGCGTTGGCATGGCGATCAGAAAATGGTGCTGTAAATTCATGGCGTTAATATAAGGTAATCAATGGGTGAGAAAATAAACAGCCGCCAGTATGCGGCTATACCCGCCGCCTTTCAAGCCGCGCGCAAAGGCGAGCTTTGGCGGGCGCGATACGGGATAGCGGGCGGCATGCCGCCCGCATGACGCATTACTTCGCCGCCAGGCGCTTTTCAATCGCGTCCATCAGCATGCCGGTAATCGAAATCGGGAATGCCGCCTCGATCTCGCGCGCGCAGGTTGGGCTGGTGACGTTGATCTCGGTCAGGCGATCGCCGATCACGTCCAGGCCGACGAAGATCAGCCCTTTCTCTTTCAGCGTCGGGGCGACGGCGCGGGCGATTTTCCAGTCGCTTTCGCTCAGCGGGCGCGCTTCGCCGCGGCCGCCGGCCGCCAGGTTGCCGCGGGTCTCGCCCTGCGCCGGAATGCGCGCCAGGCAGTAAGGCACCGGCTCGCCGTCCACCACCAGGATGCGCTTGTCGCCGTCCTTGATCGCCGGCAGGAAGTTCTGCGCCATGCAGAAACGGCTGCCGTGTTCGGTCAGGGTTTCGATGATCACCGACAGGTTAGGATCGTCCTGCTTCACGCGGAAGATAGACGCGCCGCCCATGCCGTCCAGCGGTTTCAGGATGATGTCGCCGTGCTGCTGGTGGAATTTGCGGATGTGCGCGGCGCTGCGGCTGACCAGCGTATCCGGCGTCAGCTCCGGGAACCAGGCGGTGAACAGCTTCTCGTTGCAGTCGCGCAGGCTTTGCGGCTTGTTGACCACCAGCGTGCCTTTAACTTCGGCGCGTTCCAGAATGTAGGTCGCGTAGATATATTCGGTATCGAACGGCGGATCCTTGCGCATCAGGATCACGTCCAGCTCGTGCAGCGCCAGATCCTGCTCGGCGCCGAAGCTGAACCAGCTCTCCTTGTCTTCCTTCACGCTCAGCAGGCGGGTGCGTGCGCGCCCGTCACCGGCATGCAGATAGAGATCGTTCATCTCCATGTAGTGCAATTCGTAACCGCGGCGCTGCGCTTCGAGCAGCATGGCGAAGCTGGTGTCTTTCTTGATGTTGATGGAATCGATAGGATCCATCACGATGCCGAGCTTAATCATCTTTTCTCCTTTAACCCAGGTCGCCGAAGCGGACCTGCAGAGCGGTAATGGCGGTGAGCGCTGTGGTTTCGGTACGCAGAACGCGTGGTCCCAGCAGAATATCAGTAAATCCGTGGTCGGTGGTCATGGCGATTTCGTCGGCGGACAAACCGCCTTCCGGGCCGATCAACAGGCGAACATGATCCACCGGCTGCGGCAGCGTGTTAATGCTGTGGCTGGCGCGCGGGTGCAGGTTGAGTTTCAGGCTGCCGTCCTGCTCGGCGCACCAGGCCTCCAGCGACATCGCCTCACGGATTTCGGGAATGCGGTTGCGGCCGCACTGTTCGCAGGCGGCGATGGCGATCTTTTGCCATTGCTGGATTTTCTTCGCCAGACGCTCGCCGTCCAACTTCACGCCGCAGCGCTCGGAAAACAGCGGGGTGATGACGTTGACGCCCAGCTCGATGGATTTCTGGATGGTGAACTCCATCTTCTCGCCGCGCGAGATCACCTGGCCCAGATGCAGGTTGAGCGGCGATTCGATGTCCTCCACGCGGCCGTCGCCAAGGCGCACCAGCACGCTCTTTTTGTCCACCCGGATTATTTCGGCGTCGAACACCTGGTTGCTGCCGTCGAACAGCTGCAGCGCCTGGCCGGCGCTCATGCGCAGCACGCGCCCGACGTGGTTGGCGGCGTCCTCGCTGAGGGCGATCTCCGCCCGGTCGGTCAACGGCTGCGGATGGTAAATGCGGGGTATGCGCATGGGTAGTCTGATCCTGACGAAACGGCGCCGCGGGTTGGCGGCGCCATGAAAGATAAAGGCTATAGTAGGTTAGCTTTTCCGCTGCTGACAAGCCTGTTGAATATAGGGGTTGTGGTTGCCCTGCACCTTGGCGATACGTGCTTCGCGCTGACATTCCCATTGGCTCACCGGATATTGCCGGTTCCACACCTCGAACAGCTGGGTTTGCTGGCGTGACAGCCGCAGCTGGTAGCGATCGCGCATGTAGAAGTAGGTGCGGGCAATGGTGCCGCGGGCGCGGGCGGGCGGCTCCGCCTGTTTATTCTTGAAGTCCACCTTCATTGGGCATTGCCCGTACTGACCTGCGCCGCCGTTCCATTGGCTGTACATGAAGTTGTTGCGGTCGCCGTTCACTTCGCCGATCGCCGGCTGCAGGTTGTGCAGATCGGTTTCTATCTGGCGATAGGTGGCGTCTTTGTTGCAGTTTTTGCGCCCGCCGTCTTGCCAGCACTGCAGCTGGTGGCCGAACTGCCAGGCCGGCACCACGTGTTCCCACTCGATGCGCTGCGCGCGTTGGGCGTTTTTACGCGCCTGATAGCCGCAGCCGGCGAGATCGGGAATCCCCTTCTTGCCTTGCCACTCGATGCGGCAGCCGCAGTAAAAACTGCCCGGCGCATCCTGGTTAATCTTGGCCGCCGCCGCTTTGGCCTGAGAGAAGTTATTGATGCCGTGCGCCTGTGCGGCGCCTGCGGCGAAAACCGCCATAAACAAAATTCTGCGAAGCATATTCCAAAACAGCTCAAAATTGGAAAAGCAGGCAGGGTAACGGAACTTGTCGGCAGTGGCAAATGGCGATATTTACTTGTTTTAACGTATAAATCGTTTAACTAAAGGTTCTCGCTAGCAAGAAATTTCAGTTTTTCGCCGCACCGGCGGCAGCGGTATTCGCTTTCGCCGCGCAGCACGCGGTTATGGCGGCGAATGGTGAGCTGGTGCTGCCCGCAGCCGCAGCGGTAGGGGAAGGTTTTGCTTTGCACCGAGGCGGTTTCGAAACGATGAGTGCGGCTGGCGGGCGTCAGCAGCACGCTTTCCATCATCCAGCGCCATTCGCGGCCGTGCGGCGCTACCCGGCCGAATTGGCGAAACACCAGCAGGTGCGCCAGTTCGTGCGGCACCACTTCATCGATAAACGGCTGTTGGTTTTCCAGCAGCAGCACCGGATTCAGACGGATTTCCCAGCTTTGCAGCCAGGCGGTGCCCGCGCTGGTGCCGCGTTGCTGATAGACGATGCTGGGTTCGGGGAACTCGACGGCAAAATGCTGGCGGGCCAACTGCAGCTTTTCTCGCAGGCAGCGCATCACCGCTTGTTGCAGCGCGATGGGGATTCTCGGTTTGTTCATTGCGGCTAGCTTAAGCAATGGCGCGGCTGCTGACAATATGCCCCGGCGCAAATCGCATCCGGCGCTTTTTCACCGCATTGATAAGACGATCGCCGCCGATGGATTGTAATCAATGTGTTAACTGCGGGATAATAAAGCGTGCATGATGAGTCTGTACCCGCAGTTCTCACCGAGCAAGGTTGAAACGCCGCCTGTGGTAATCCCTTACGCAAATAGCGGTTATTTTGCGATTTGGCGCAATAACTGACTGATTAAAAATACGTAAGGTGGAGGCAGTTTTTTGACAAGGCGCCGTGTCGCGCGCCGTAAGTGTGAATTTAACGCAGCTGATGTTGCAAGTGAGAGATCAATGTCGAATAAACCGTTCCACTATCAAGATCCGTTCCCGCTGAAGAAAGACGATACCGAATACTACCTGCTGAGCCGCGACCACGTTTCCGTGAGCGAATTTGAAGGCCAGGAAATTCTGAAAGTTGCCCCTGAAGCGTTAACCCTGCTTGCCCAGCATGCGTTCCACGACGCCTCGTTCATGCTGCGCCCGGCGCACCAACAGCAGGTGGCCGATATCCTCAAAGATCCGGACGCCAGCGAAAACGACAAGTACGTTGCGCTGCAATTTCTGCGTAACTCAGAAATCGCCGCCAAGGGTATTTTACCGACCTGCCAGGACACTGGCACGGCGATCATCGTCGGCAAAAAGGGCCAGCGCGTCTGGACCGGCGGCGGCGATGAAGAGGCGCTGTCGCGCGGGGTGTATAACACCTACATCGAAGAGAACCTGCGCTATTCGCAGAACGCCGCGCTGGATATGTACAAAGAGGTCAATACCGGCAGCAACCTGCCGGCGCAGATCGATCTCTACAGCGTGGACGGCGAAGAGTACAAATTCCTGTGCATCGCCAAGGGCGGCGGCTCCGCCAACAAAACCTATCTGTATCAGGAAACCAAGGCGCTGCTGTCGCCGGGCAAGCTGAAAAACTACCTGGTCGACAAGATGCGCACGCTGGGCACCGCGGCTTGCCCGCCGTACCACGTGGCGTTCGTCATCGGCGGCACCTCGGCGGAAGCGACGCTGAAAACCGTCAAACTGGCCTCGACCAAGTATTACGATGGCCTGCCGACGGAAGGCAACGAGCATGGTCAGGCGTTCCGCGATCTGGAACTCGAAGCGGAACTGCTGCAAGAAGCGCAAAACCTGGGGCTGGGCGCACAGTTCGGCGGCAAATACTTTGCACATGATATCCGCGTAGTGCGCCTGCCGCGCCACGGCGCCTCCTGCCCGGTCGGCATGGGCGTCTCCTGCTCGGCGGACCGCAACATCAAAGGCAAGATCAACCGCGACGGCATCTGGCTGGAAAAACTGGAGCACAATCCGGGTAAATTCATTCCTCAGGAGCTGCGCCAGGCCGGGGAGGGCGAGGCGATCAAGGTCGATCTCAACCGCCCGATGGCCGAGATCCTCAAACAGCTGTCGCAGTACCCGGTTTCCACCCGCCTGTCGCTGAGCGGCACCATCATCGTCGGCCGCGATATCGCGCACGCCAAGCTGAAAGAGCGCCTGGATCGCGGTGAAGGCTTGCCGCAGTACGTTAAGGACCACCCGATCTACTACGCCGGCCCGGCTAAAACGCCGGAAGGCTATGCATCCGGTTCCTTGGGGCCAACCACCGCCGGGCGTATGGATTCCTACGTCGACCTGCTGCAATCCCACGGCGGCAGCATGATCATGCTGGCGAAAGGCAACCGCAGCCAGCAGGTGACGGATGCCTGCCACAAGCACGGCGGCTTCTACCTTGGCAGCATCGGCGGCCCGGCGGCGGTGCTGGCGCAGCAGAGCATCAAGAGCCTGGAGTGCGTGGAGTACCCTGAGCTGGGCATGGAAGCGATCTGGAAAATCGAAGTGGAAGATTTCCCGGCGTTTATCCTGGTGGATGACAAAGGCAATGACTTCTTCCAGAAGATCCAGGCCGGTCAGTGCTCCAGCTGCCTGAAATAATCGCTGCCCCCTTCACCGCCCGCAGGCGGTGGAGGGGATTGTGTAAAGTCCTGTAGCTTGCTGGACGTCGAGTTTTAACCTGTATACCCTACGCGAATAGCACTAAAATTCGACTAATGGAATATCGGCAACATAAGGTTCGGCAAGCACATGGGTACGCAGGAAAGTCACATCAGGGAATTGCTGGTCTGGATTGAAGACAACCTGACCAATCCGCTGTCGTTGGATATCGTTTCCGCCAAGTCAGGCTATACGAAATGGTACCTGCAGCGCATGTTCAAGAAGCAGACCGGATTATCGTTAGCTTCCTACATTCGCGCTCGCCGCCTCTACATCGCCGCCTTCGCCTTGCGTTTCACGCAGAAGAGCATCCTCGATATTTCGGTCGAGTATCAATTCGATAACCAGCAGACGTTCTCGCGCTGTTTCAAGAAACATTTCGCCGAATCGCCCAGCGTGTATCGTCATGCCCGCAAACAGGACTTCAGCAATCTGGTGCGTTCGCTGGCGGCCAGCCAGCCCGGCGATATTCAGGTCGAACGCGTCAGCATCGCCAGAGGGCAATACGCCTTTCACGGTAAACAGTACGCTTATCACCTGGATATCGAAAAGTTGGACAAGTCGCATCTGCCGCAGCGCAGCGCGCTGCGGGCGCAGTTCTACACCTTGTTGGGCGAGCGTCCGGCGCAGACCTATTCGTTTACCCAACTGGTGCCGGACGGCGAGCGGGTCAGGGTCGACTATACCCTGGGCGTGACGGCGGACTATCCGCTGCGTGAAGGCGTGGCGCTGGAGCCGCTGCCGGAGGTCCACGGCGAGTTTTGCCGTTTTCGCTATTCCGGCAAGCCGGTGGCGCTCAATGATCACATCATTCAAATCTACACGCAGGTGCTGCCCGAAATGGGGTTGGCCCGCGGCGACGGGCCGGACATGACGGTGTTCAGCTATTCGCTGAGCGGGAAAGAGGAGCTGCACCTGGAGCTGCAGCATCTGGTGCCGGTGGTGCCGCTGCACTGATCCCGTCGGCGGCCGGCAGCCGGTTTTTTTGCTGCACGATCGCCGCCATCACCGCCAGGGCGATTTCCGCCGGGGTTTTGCTGCCGAGCGGCAGGCCGATCGGCGCGTGAATGCGTTCCAGATCCTGCGGCGTGAACTCGGCGATCTGCTGCAACCGCTGGCGCCGGCGCGCGCTGTTTCTGAGCGAGCCCATGGCGCCGATATAAAACGCCGGGGTGTGGATCGCTTCCATCAGCGTCAGATCGTCCATACGCGGATCGTGGGTCAGCGCCACGACGGCGGTATTGGCGTGGCAGCCCCCCTCTTCGATGAACTTGGCCGGAAACTGGCGCAGCAGCGTCACGCCGGGCTTCAGCTCGGCGGCGAAGTTGTCCAGCGCCTCCGGGCGGTTCTCGCACACCAGCACCTCAAACCCCAGCGCCACGGCGAAATCGGCGCAGTACAGCGCCACGCTGGACAGCCCGGCGATCAGCAGGCGCGGCGCGGCCGCGATGTGCAGGGTAATCTGCTCGAGCCGGCGTTCGACCTGAGTGGCGCTGGTGAAGTGGCTTTGCTCGAGGCTGTGGCAGGCGTGGGGCAGCGTCAGGCGTTTGAGCAACGCGTGATGCCCTTCCAGCGCGCCGGCGATGCGCTGCAGGTAAGCGACGCTGGCTTCTCCCGCCGGCAGATACTCGATCAGCACGTCCAGCACGCCGCCGCACGGCAGCGCTACATTGGGCGTCATGCCGCCTTCGCCGTAACGAATCACCTGGCTGGCCGCCTGATACTCCCCGGCGGCCACGCGCCGCAGAAAGTCCTCCTCCACGCATCCGCCCGACAATGAGCCGCTGTAGCGGCCGTCGCGGGTCGCCGCCATCAACGCGCCCGGCGAGCGCGGCGAAGAGCCATAGGTGCTGAGCACGGTGCATAACCAAACCGGCTGTTGTTGCAGCCAGCTTATCGCCTGGCTGACCACGGTGACATCAAGATGTTGCATAGGTGAATTTACTCGCTGGCCGGGAGTTGCGATGGAAGATCAATATCCCGCACGACGCCGGGGTGCTCAAGCGGCAGCAGGTGGACTGCCGCGCCTTGCAGCAGTTCACGCGCGCCATTATCGCCGCGCAGTTGGCAAAGTGGTTTGCGCAATAGAGCGGAAAAGCCGACCGGGTGACCGGGCTGTTGCGCATAACAGGGGCGCACGATCGGGTGCTGCCGTAAGGCATCCGCCACCTGTCGGAAAACGTCGGCGCCGACGAATGGCATATCGGCCAGGTGGATCAGCCAGCCCTGCCAGTGCGGCGTGGCCGCAACGCCCGCGGCGATCGAGTCGCCGAGGCCCGCGCTGGCGAGCAGGGTGACCGGCACTTGGTTGGCGGCGCAGGCTGCCAGTACCGGCAGATTATCCGGCCGGGTCACCACCTGTACCGGCAGGCCGGAGGCCAGCGCCTGGCGCAGGGTGTGTTCGAACAGCGAACGCCGCTCGCCCGCCGCATCGGCAAACCCGGCGTTCAATTTGTTGCCCTGGCCGCCGGCCTGAATAAAGCGCTCTCCGCGTCCGGCGGCGGTAATGACAATGCCCGTGGTCATGGTTGAAGTCCGCGTTTGCGCAAATTATTTATTAGCCTACAAACTACCTGTGTTTTGTAAATGTTTTTTTGTTGAAAACAGCCTGTTAATCATCACATAATTTTAGTTATAAGCATATGCTTATGACGTCTACGGCAAGGTCGTCAGCGTTTGCGCAACAACACCGCGAACAAAAACCAATTACAAGAAAGACGTGAAGGACTTATTTATGAGCAATTTCAACCCGTCGCGGCGCCGCTTTATCAAAAGCGCCGTGATTGCGGGGGTCTCCGTGTACCTCGCCCCCTTGTACAGCCGCGCCTACGCCGCGCTGTTCGAGCAAAAAATCCTCCAGTCACCCAACTGGGATCCGCAGGCCAAGCGCGTCCGTTTCCGTATCGACGGCCGCGCCAAGGTCATGGGGCAGAAGGTGTTCGCACGCGATATCCGCGCGGTGGACATGCCGCACTGGCCGCAGAAACAGGCGCACGCCTTCATTCTGCGCGTGACCAAAGCCGACCGGCTGTTCGAGGGGGTCGATCTGTCGCTGCTGGGGGACGATCTGCAGCCCGATCGCCTGGTGACGGCGGAAGATCTGGCGCGCGATGGCCTGGCCTTTCCGGCGTTCTACGGTGACGACATGCTGCTGCCGAACGGCAAAACCCCTGCCTATCTCGGCCAGGCGGTGGCGATCCTGATCTATCACGACTTCGCCCGTTTCCGCTTCGCCAAGGACAAGCTGAAATTCCGTGAGGAAACTATCAAATACGGCGCGGTCACCGGCCCGCTGGAGCGCGATCCCTGGGGCAGTTTCCGTTACGTGCGGGTGGGAGGAGAACAGCCGTTCGACGACGATCGCTTCTCCAGCCTGAAGGATACGCCGATCTTCCCGGTATCGATGAAAAAACACCTGCCGGTGTGGCCGGAAGGGCGCGAGGGCGGCAAGCTGGATCAGGAAGGCATGCGCTATGCGGGCCTGATCGCCGACGAGTTGGCGAATCCGCCGGCCGACTGGCTGGTGATGTCGCGCCGCTACACCACGCAGTCGATCGACACCTCGGCGCTGGAGCCGGACAACGCCAACGGCTGGTTCGACGCGCAGACGCAAACCCTGCATCTGGTGGTGCCGACGCAGTCGCCGCAGGAAGTGGCCGACGAGATGCCGCGCATGCTGGCCAAGCGCAACCCGCCGGTGAAACAGCTGATCCTGCACCCGTGCTACACCGTGGGCTACGGCTCGAAAGATCACTACAACTTCCCGTATTACGGCGCGGTGGCGGCAATGTATGGCGACGGCCACCCGGTGCGCCTGGCCAATGATCGCTTCGAACAGTTCCAGACGGCGCTGAAGCGCCATGCGTTCGACATGAACTACCGCATCGCGGTGAATAAGCAGACCGGCGTCATGCAGTCGTTCCTCGGTGACATGACCGCGGACGGCGGCGGCCGCAGCAACTTCACCCCTTCGGTGGTGATGGTCGGCGCGACCGCCGCCCAGTCGATTTACTACTTCCCGAAAAGCGATCTGTCGTCGGTCGGGCTGGCCTCACGCGCCATCGACGCCGGTTCGGCGCGCGGTTACGGCACGCTACAGAGCATGGCCGCCACCGAGATGATGGTGGATGAGCTGGCCGCCGAGCTGAAGATCGACCCGATCGAGTTTCGCCTGCGCAACGTGCTGAAATCCGGCATGAAAAACACCCAGGGGGCGATCCCGGCCGGTGCGATCCGCGCCGATGAAGTGCTGGAGAAGGCGGCGAAGCACGAGATGTGGCTCAAGCGCGCCGAACGCAAGGCCGAGTTTGAGAGCCGCCATCCCGGCAAGCGCTATGGCGTCGGCTTCGGTTGCGTGCAGAAAGACTTCGGCACCGGGGCGGAAACCTCGTTCGCCCGGGTGGAGCTGAGCGAAGACGGCCGCATCACGCTGCATCATAGCGGCGCGGAGATGGGCACCGGCATGTCGACCTCGCAGTCGGTATTGTGCGCGCAGTGGCTGGGCAAACCGGCCGACGAAGCCCACTTCTCGGTCACCGACTGGTCGGTATTGCCGATGGTCACCAGCGGCGATCCTTACCTGATGTCGCAGGAAGAGCAGGACAAGCTGCAAACCAACCCTAACTGGACGCCGAGCTACTGTTCGCCGTCGAGCGCCAGCAACTCGGCCTATTACTTCTCGCACAGCACCCGCGAAGCGGCGCGCCTGATCTTCGATCACGGCCTGTGGCCGGCGGCGATGGCGCTGTGGCAGGCCGGTATCGGCGGCGGCCAGGCAGCGCCGCTGGTGGTGCGGCGCGAAGATGCGCGTTGGGTCGAAGGCGGCCTGACGGCGGCGGGCATGTCGGTGCTGAGCCTCGAACTGCTGGCCAAGACGGCTTATCAGATGGGCGGCGTCACCGGCGCGGCGGTGCACGTGTTCAACCGCTGGCAGTGGGCGGAGGCCGATTTCACGTTGAACGGCAAAAGCGAACGCCTGCCTATCGACGGCATGGCGCTGCGCAACGCCAACGGCGAATTCAAGCCGCTGGCGCGCGGGCAGGTCTACTACCCGCCGACCCAGCGCAACAATGCGGCGGTGACCTACTACAGCGCCGTCGGCACGCTGGCGGAAGTGGCGGTGGATATCGCCACCGGCCAGGTGGAGTTGCTGAATCACCACTCGATCATGGAGTGCGGCAACCTGATCGTGCCGGAACTGGTTTCCGGCCAGCTGCAGGGCGGGCTGGCGATGGGCATCGGCCATGCGCTGCACGAATATTTACCGCTGTACGAAGACGGCCCGGGCAACGGCACCTGGAACTTCAACCGTTACCACCTGCCGCGCGCCAGCGACGTGGCGGTGTGGAAACAGAGCGGCGATATCCTGCCGGCGCTGTCGGAAACCGATCAGCCGAAAGGCATGGCGGAAGTGGTGATGATCCCGATCGTGGCCGCACTGGTCAACGCCATTGCCGACGCCACCGGCCACCGTTTCCGTGATTTGCCCGTTCGTGCAGAAAATATTCGTGAGGTATTACAATGAGCATTAAAACCCAGCCGATTTCCCTGACCATCAACGAGAAACAGTACGGCCCGATCGAGGTGCCGGAAGGCTTGATGATGATCGATTTCCTGCACGAGTATCTCGATTTGACCGGTTCGCGCCTCGGTTGCGGGCAGGGCATTTGCCACGCCTGCGTGGCGATTGTCGATCACCCGAGCGGCACCAGCGAAGAGGTGCGCACCTGCATCACCGGCGCGCATTTCTTCAACGGCAAGAAAGTGCGCACCGTCGAAGGCCACGCCAGGGTGGACGAACAGGGGGAGGTGGTTGAGCTGTCGCCGATCCAGCAGGCGTTTCTGGAGCACTACAGCTTCCAGTGCGGCTACTGCACGCCGGGCTTCGTCAACGCCGCCACCATTTTCGTGGAAAAGCTCAAGCGTGAGCCGATCGCCCGCGATCAGCTGGAGAACGCCATCGAGCAGGCGCTGGACAGCCACATCTGCCGCTGCACCGGCTACGTGCGCTACTACGAAGCGGTGCGCGACGTGGTGCTGAAAACGCCGGGCCTGCTGAAGGAGACGGCGCAATGAAAAAACGTCTCGCAGTGTTGATTGTGCTGGTGGCGATCGTGGTGATTGCGCTGTTGTGGTGGCGGGAAAACCGCCGTTACGACGGCCCGGTGCAGCAGGTGACCGCCAGCGCCGAACAGATCGCCCGCGGCCGCTATCTGGCGCAGGCCGCCGACTGCGCCGCCTGCCATACCGCCAGCGGTGGGGCGCCGTTGGCCGGCGGCTATCCGCTGGACACGCCGTTCGGCACGATTTACGGCAGCAACCTGACGCCGTCGGCCGACCACGGCATCGGGCGCTGGAGCAAGGACGACTTCTTCCTGGCGCTGACGCAGGGCGTGGCGCCGGGCGGGCGGCACCTGTACCCGGCGATGCCTTACACCTCGTACAAGGGCATTTCGCGCCAGGACGCCGACGACATCTACGCTTACCTGATGACGCGCCCGGCGGTGGACGTGGCCATTCCGGCCAACGAGATGCCGTTCCCGTTCAACCAGCGCATGGCGCTGATCGGCTGGAATCTGCTGTTCCGCAGCCAGGATCCGCTGCCGGCCAGCTCGCAGGGCAGCTCGCCGCAATGGCAGCGCGGCCGCTATCTGGCCGATGTGCTGGGCCACTGTGGCGAATGCCACACGCCGCGCGGCGCGCTGGGGCAGATGGATCTCGGCAAACCGATGCAGGGCGGCGATCTCGGCCGCTTCATGGCGCCGGACATTACGCCGCACGGTCTGGCGCAGCGCGGCTGGACGCCGCAGGACGTCAGCCGCTTCCTCAGCACCGGCCTTGCGCCGCAGGGTTCCGCCTTCAGCGAGATGCACATGGTGGTGGATCTCAGCACCCGTTATTTGACGCCGGAAGATCATCAGGCGCTGGCGCTGTATCTGATGGGCGAGCAGCCGCCGGCGGCGGTGCCGGTGAAAATGGGGCAGGGCAGCGATGCCGGGCGTATGGTCTATCTGGATCAGTGCGCCGGCTGCCATGCGCGTGAAGGCGAGGGCAAACCGCACGTCGCACCGGCGATGCGCGATAACGCCACGCTGCGCCAGGCGGACGGCAAGAACCTGATCGTGTCGGTGCTGGACGGCCTGCCGGCCCAGCAGTTCCCGAACGGTGAAAGCATGCAGAGCATGCCGGGCTTCGGCGAGCGTCTGAGCGATGCCGACGTGGCGGAACTGGTAAACTACCTGCGGGTGACCTGGGGCGGTTTGCCGGCGAACGTCACCGCCGAGCAGGTGAAAGCGCTGCGCAAGTAAGCGGCGTTCAGGCGAAAAAAATGGCCCGCAGATGCGGGCCATTTTATTGTAAGCCTTAAACCACCTCCTAAGGAGGTGGTGATTGAACCTGTGAGGCTCTAGCCTGAAGGAAACCCATGCCGGAATATTCCAGCTTACTCACCACAAGTAAGAAGGAAATCACCAACATGGGTTTATACAGGAGTTCATCACATGTGTTCTGGCGTTGCAAATACCACCTGGTTTGGACGCCAAAGTATCGATTTAAAATCCTCCGCGACAAGGTGGGCAAAGAGCTCTACCGAACAATTTATATCCTCTGCAACATGAAGGACTGTGAAGTTCTTGAGCTAAATATTCAGCCAGATCATGTGCATCTGGTCGTGATAGTCCCCCCGAAGCTATCGATTTCGACGTTGATGGGCGTCCTGAAAGGACGCAGTGCAATCCGGCTTTACAATCGTTTCCCACATATACGAAAGAAGTTGTGGGGCAATCATTTTTGGGCAAGGGGATACTTTGTCGATACGGTAGGGGTAAACGAAGAAATTATCAGGCGATACGTGAAGTATCAGGATAAGAAGGACCAAGAGATCGAACAGCAGATGGAGCTGTTGCAGGATTAACTCGAAAATGGCCCCCTTTTAGGGGGCGTCGTGTAAAGCCACCTCCTCAGGAGGTGGTCTTTTACTGCGCGGTCACGGGATTCAACGGCTGGTGACGCCGTCGACGCGTTGGCTGCGCTGTTTGATGGCGTAACCGACGGCCAGGATCGCCACCCATACCGGGATCAGCAGCACCGAGATTTGAATGCCCGGCGTCAGGTACATGATCACCAGGATGCCGGCCATGAACAACAGGCACAGGTAGTTGCTGAACGGGTACCAGAACGCTTTGAACTTCGGCACTACGCCTTCGCGGTTTTTGGCGGCGCGGAATTTCAGGTGCGCCAGGCTGATCATCGCCCAGTTGATCACCAGCGCCGACACCACCAGCGCCATCAGCAGTTCGAAGGCGCGGCCCGGGATCAGGTAGTTAATCAGCACGCACAGCGCGGTGGCAAGGGCGGAGATGCCGATGGCCACCACCGGCACGCCGCGGCCATCGACCTTCAGCAGGCTTTTCGGTCCGTTGCCCTGCTGCGCCAGGCCGTACAGCATGCGGCTGTTGCAGTAGACGCAGCTGTTGTAGACCGACAGCGCGGCGGTGAGCACCACGATGTTCAGCACGGTCGCTACCAGGTTGCTGTTCAGCGCGTGGAAGATCAGCACGAACGGGCTGCCGCCTTCGACCACTTTGCCCCACGGGTACAGCGACAGCAGAATGGCCAGTGAACCGATATAGAAGATCAGGATGCGGTAGATCACCTGATTGGTGGCTTTCGGAATGCTTTTTTGCGGGTTGTCGGCTTCGGCGGCGGTGATGCCGACCAGCTCGAGGCCGCCGAAGGAAAACATGATCACCGCCATCGCCATCACCAGGCCCATGACGCCGTTCGGGAAGAACCCGCCCTGCGCCCACAGGTTGGTGACGGTGGCTTCCGGGCCGCCCATGCCGCTGAACAGCAGGTAGGCGCCGAACACGATCATGCCGATAATCGCCACCACTTTGATGATGGCGAACCAGAACTCCATCTCGCCGTAAACTTTGACGTTGGCCAGGTTGATGGCGTTGATCGCCAGGAAGAATACCGCGGCGGAAACCCAGGTGGGGATCTCCGGCCACCAGTACTGCACGTAGATGCCGACCGCGGTCAGCTCCGCCATCGCCACCAGGACATACAGCACCCAGTAGTTCCAGCCGGAGGCGAAGCCGGCGAAGTTGCCCCAGTATTTGTAGGCGAAGTGGCTGAAGGAACCGGCGACCGGCTCTTCCACCACCATTTCTCCCAACTGGCGCATGATCAGAAACGCGATGAAGCCGCCGATGGCGTAGCCGAGGAGCACTGACGGGCCGGCCATTTTTATTGTTTGAGCGATACCGAGAAATAACCCGGTGCCGATTGCGCCACCTAAGGCGATGAGCTGAATATGGCGGTTTTTCAGGCCGCGCTTCAGCTGGTCACCATGCTGTTGACCATCCATCAATCTAACCCTCTGTCGTTGTGAATGCCCACCTGCCTGTAAAGCAGTGGTTACGATGTGTGTTTTGTTTTATTTACGGCGTTATAGCTATTAATTCCACGGCGCCGCTACCGTTTGGCAGAGAATAATGTTATGCGCGTCGGTTTGCACCTGCTTTGTCGTGTGAGTGATTAAGATTGCAGCAGTTTAGGAAACAAAATGCGGGTTGTGTGACGGCAGGGGGGATTCAGTGCATGAAATAAGCAACAAATCACATAATGCGCAAAAATAACGTAGATCTGAACGGTGGGCTGCGTTCAAATAATGAACGAACCGCCGTTGCGCTGCTCGCCAAATAGCCATTCATTAAAGCGTAATAACCATGCAATAAAACTCGGGCAAAAAGTTTGCACTCTGCCTTGCGTAAGGTTTGGTTAAAGTTAAATCCCCAACCCGCCGCGTAAATGGTAATACCATCACGGCGTTACCGGTTTGCAGCGGGGTTTTCAGCGGGGTGTTAAAATGTGCGGGTAACCTGATTTCGATCAAGGCCCGTATGGACAGGAGGTGAATACTTTGTTACTTTACCGTCACGTTTTTGAAATTGGTATTACCAATTGACTCCGCGCCATTCGCAGAGAAGAATTCACTCATGGCCTACAGCAAAATCCGCCAACCCAAGTTGTCAGATGTTATCGAGCAACAGCTCGAATACCTGATCCTCGAGGGGACACTGCGCCCAGGCGAAAAACTGCCTCCGGAGCGCGAGCTGGCGAAACAATTTGATGTCTCCCGTCCTTCTCTGAGAGAGGCCATTCAGCGCCTTGAAGCGAAAGGGCTGCTCCTGCGCCGTCAGGGCGGCGGCACCTTCGTGCAAACTAATCTGTGGCAGAGCTTCAGCGATCCGCTGGCCGAGCTGCTGGCCGACCATCCCGAATCACAGTTCGATCTGCTGGAAACCCGTCACGCGCTGGAAGGCATTGCCGCCTATTACGCGGCGCTGCGCGGCACCGATGAAGATCTGGCGCGCATCCGCGACTGCCACATCGTGATTCAACAGGCTCAAGACAGCGGCGATCTCGACGCCGAAGCCGATGCGGTCATGCAGTATCAAATCGCCGTGACCGAAGCCGCTCACAACGTTGTGTTACTTCACCTGCTACGCTGCATGGGGCCGATGCTGGAACAGAACGTGCGTCAGAACTTTGAATTGCTCTACTCGCGCCGTGAGATGTTGGCAAAAGTGAGCAGCCACCGCGCCGGAATTTTTGAGGCGATTGTGGCACGCGAGCCGGAAAAGGCCCGTGAAGCCTCGCATCGCCACTTGGCGTTTATCGAGGAAATCTTGCTGGATCTCAGCCGGGAGCATACTCGGCGCGAGAGATCGCTGCGGCGTCTCCAGCAACGCAAGGATTAAGAGCTGTCCTCTTCAGGGTACACCAGCCTGCGGGGGTTAAGTTCGAGGTACTTAGTTAAGTACTTAAGCGGCAACTAAACTGATGGGCCTGTCTTCGTGTGTTTTTTCACAGAGCACAGGAAGACAGGCTCCAAACAAACCATTAGACAGATAAGGAATACCACCATGTCAGAACGTTTAAACAATGACGTGGATCCGATCGAAACCCGCGACTGGCTGCAGGCGATCGAATCGGTCATCCGTGAAGAGGGTGTTGAGCGAGCTCAGTTTCTGATTGATCAGGTATTGGGAGAAGCCCGCAAAGGCGGCGTTAACGTTGCGGCCGGTGCTGCAGCGCACAACTACGTCAACACCATCGCGGTAGAAGACGAACCGGCTTACCCAGGCAACCTGGATCTGGAACGCCGCATTCGCTCTGCGATCCGTTGGAACGCGATCATGACCGTTCTGCGCGCATCCAAGAAAGACCTGGAGCTGGGCGGCCACATGGCTTCCTTCCAGTCTTCCGCGACCTTCTATGAAGTCTGCTTTAACCACTTCTTCCGCGCACGCAACGAGAAAGACGGCGGCGACCTGGTCTACTTCCAGGGCCACATCTCTCCGGGCGTTTACGCGCGCGCCTTCCTTGAAGGCCGCCTGACCGAAGAACAGATGAACAACTTCCGTCAGGAAGTGCACGGCAACGGCCTGTCCTCTTACCCGCATCCTAAGCTGATGCCGGAATTCTGGCAGTTCCCGACCGTATCCATGGGCCTGGGCCCAATCAGCGCCATCTATCAGGCGAAGTTCCTGAAATACCTGGAACACCGCGGCCTGAAAGACACCTCTGAGCAGACCGTTTACGCCTTCCTGGGCGACGGCGAGATGGATGAGCCGGAATCCAAAGGCGCCATCACCATCGCCACCCGCGAGAAGCTGGACAACCTGGTGTTCGTCATCAACTGCAACCTGCAGCGCCTGGACGGCCCGGTCACCGGTAACGGCAAGATCATCAACGAACTGGAAGGCATCTTCTCCGGCGCAGGCTGGCAGGTGCTGAAAGTGATCTGGGGCGGCCGTTGGGACGAGCTGCTGCGCAAAGACACCAGCGGTAAACTGGTTCAGCTGATGAACGAGACCCTGGACGGCGACTACCAGACCTTCAAATCCAAAGACGGCGCTTACGTGCGCGAGCACTTCTTCGGCCGTTACCCGGAAACCGCGGCGCTGGTCAAAGACATGACCGACGACGAAATCTGGGCGCTGAACCGTGGTGGTCACGATCCGAAGAAAATCTTCGCTGCACTGAAAAAAGCGCAGGACACCAAAGGCAAACCGACCGTTATCCTGGCCCACACCATCAAAGGTTACGGCATGGGTGAAACCGCGGAAGGTAAAAACATCGCTCACCAGGTGAAGAAAATGAACATGGAAGGGGTTCACCACTTCCGCGATCGTTTCAACGTGCCGGTTGCCGATGCTGACATCGAAAAACTGCCGTACATCACCTTCGAGAAAGATTCCGAAGAGTACAAATACCTGCACGAACGTCGCCAGGCGCTGAAAGGCTACGTGCCTACCCGTCTGCCGGAGTTCACCCAGAAGCTGGAAATGCCGGCGCTGGAAGATTTCAGCTCGCTGCTGGAAGAGCAGAACAAAGAGATCTCCACCACTATCGCCTTCGTGCGTGCCCTGAACGTGATGCTGAAGAACAAGTCGATCAAAGATCGTCTGGTGCCAATCATCGCCGACGAAGCGCGTACCTTCGGTATGGAAGGTCTGTTCCGTCAGATCGGTATCTACAGCCCGAACGGCCAGCAGTACACCCCGCAGGACCGTGAGCAGGTTGCTTACTACAAAGAAGACGAGAAAGGCCAAATCCTGCAGGAAGGCATCAACGAACTGGGCGCAGCCTCTTCCTGGCTGGCCGCAGCGACCTCCTACAGCACCAACGATCTGCCGATGATTCCGTTCTACATCTACTACTCGATGTTCGGTTTCCAACGTATCGGCGACCTGTGCTGGGCAGCGGGCGACCAACAGGCGCGCGGCTTCCTGATCGGCGGGACCTCGGGCCGTACTACCCTGAACGGCGAAGGTCTGCAGCACGAAGATGGCCACAGCCACATTCAGTCTCTGACCATCCCTAACTGCATCTCTTACGATCCGGCTTACGCGTACGAAGTGGCGGTGATCATGCACGACGGTCTGGTGCGCATGTATGGCGACAACCCGGAAAACGTGTACTACTACCTGACCACGCTGAACGAAAACTACCATATGCCTGCGATGCCGCAGGGTGCGGAAGAAGGTATCCGCAAGGGTATCTACAAGCTGGAAACGCTGGAAGGCAGCAAAGGCAAGGTACAGCTGCTGGGCTCCGGCGCCATCCTGCGCCACGTGCGCGAAGCTGCGCAGATCCTGGCGAAGGACTACGGCGTGGGTTCCGACACCTACAGCGTGACCTCGTTCACCGAACTGGCGCGCGACGGCCAGGATTGCGAGCGCTGGAACATGCTGCACCCAACCGAAGCGCCACGCGTGCCTTACATCGCTCAGGTGATGAACGACGCGCCGGCGGTAGCCTCTACCGACTACATGAAACTGTTCGCCGAACAGGTTCGTACTTATGTGCCGGCCAGCGATTATCGCGTACTGGGCACCGACGGCTTCGGTCGTTCGGACAGCCGCGAAAACCTGCGTCACCACTTCGAAGTCGATGCATCCTACGTGGTGGTTGCTGCTCTGGGTGAACTGGCTAAACGCGGTGAGATCGAAGCTTCTGTGGTTGCTGACGCAATCAAGAAATTCGACATCAACCCGGAAAAAGTTAACCCGCGTCTGGCCTAAGAGGTACTGAATAATGTCTATCGAAATCAACGTACCGGACATCGGTGCAGATGAAGTCGAAATCACCGAGATTCTGGTGAAGGTCGGCGATAAAGTTGAAGCGGAACAATCGCTGATCACCGTGGAAGGCGACAAGGCTTCCATGGAAGTGCCCTCCCCGCAGGCGGGCGTGGTGAAAGAGATCAAAGTGGCGGTCGGCGATAAAACCGAAACCGGCAAACTGATCATGATCTTCGAAGCGGCAGGCGCAGCGGAAGCTGCTCCGGCGGCGAAAGCGGAAGAAAAACCGGCAGCAGCAGCTGCTGCTCCGGCTGCCGCTGCTGCCAAAGACGTTGCTGTGCCGGACATTGGCGCCGACGAAGTCGAAGTGACCGAGATCCTGGTGAAAGTGGGCGACAAGGTGGAAGCCGAGCAGTCCCTGATCACCGTGGAAGGCGACAAGGCTTCCATGGAAGTCCCTGCGCCGTTCGCGGGCACCGTGAAAGAGATCAAGATCGCGACCGGCGACAAAGTGAAAACCGGCTCCCTGATCATGGTGTTCGAAGTGGCTGGCGCCGCTTCCGCTGCTGCTCCGGCTGCGGCGCAAGCACCGGCTGCCGCTGCAGCGCCTGCGGCCTCTGCGGCCAAAGACGTCGCCGTGCCGGACATCGGCGGTGACGAAGTCGAAGTGACCGAAGTGATGGTCAAGGTAGGCGACAAGGTTGCCGCCGAGCAGTCTCTGATCACCGTGGAAGGCGACAAGGCCTCTATGGAAGTGCCAGCGCCGTTCGCGGGCACCGTGAAAGAGATCAAGATCGCGACCGGCGACAAAGTGAAAACCGGCTCCCTGATCATGGTGTTCGAAGTGGAAGGCGCTGCGCCTGCCGCTGCCGCCGCGCCAGCCGCTAAAGCGGACGCTGCGCCGGCGCCGGCCGCCGCGAAAGCCGCCGCTCCGGCTGCGAAAGCTGAAGACAAAGGCGAGTTCGCCGAGAACGCGGCCTACGTGCACGCGACTCCGGTCATTCGTCGTCTGGCGCGTGAATTCGGCGTTAACCTGGCGAAAGTGAAAGGTACCGGTCGTAAAGGCCGCATCCTGCGCGAAGACGTTCAGGCTTACGTGAAAGACGCGGTGAAACGCGCTGAAGCGGCTCCGGCTGCTGCCGGCGGCGGTCTGCCGGGCATGCTGCCATGGCCGAAAGTGGACTTCAGCAAGTTCGGCGAGATCGAAGAAGTCGAAATGGGCCGCATCCAGAAGATCTCTGGCGCGAACCTGAGCCGCAACTGGGTGATGATCCCGCACGTGACTCACTTCGACAAAACTGATATCACCGATCTGGAAGCGTTCCGCAAGCAGCAGAACGAAGAAGCGGCCAAGCGCAAGCTGGACGTGAAGTTCACGCCTGTCGTGTTCATCATGAAAGCCGTTGCTGCCGCTCTGGAGCAGATGCCGCGCTTCAACAGCTCGCTGTCCGAAGATGGCCAGAAGCTGACGCTGAAGAAATACATCAACATCGGCGTGGCGGTAGATACCCCGAACGGCCTGGTGGTTCCGGTGTTCAAGGACGTGAACAAGAAGAGCATCACCGAGCTGTCTCGCGAGCTGATGACCATCTCCAAGAAAGCGCGCGACGGCAAGCTGACCGCGGGCGAGATGCAGGGCGGCTGCTTCACCATCTCCAGCCTGGGCGGTATCGGGACGACTCACTTCGCGCCGATCGTCAATGCGCCGGAAGTGGCTATCCTGGGCGTCTCCAAGTCTGCGATGGAGCCGGTCTGGAACGGTAAAGAGTTCATGCCGCGCCTGATGATGCCGATGTCGCTGTCCTTCGACCACCGCGTTATCGACGGTGCCGATGGTGCGCGCTTCATCACCATCATCAACAACATGTTGTCCGACATTCGCCGTCTGGTGATGTAATGCAAAAGGGGCGCAGCATGCTGCGCCCCTGACGATTCTGTAGCAGTTTTGTCGGATTTTGCATAACTCGACAAAATTGTTGAGACACGGGTCACTCGAACACGCTTTGCAGATTATTAACAATTCTGTAAACTGCTCGCGGTGTAAGCGTCCCGGTGGATGAAGGGCGTTATGAGATCGATTAGCAATAAAAATGACGTCTGACCCGCCGGACAATCAATTAAGAGGTCATGATGAGTACTGAAATTAAAACTCAGGTCGTGGTACTTGGGGCGGGCCCGGCAGGTTACTCTGCAGCCTTTCGTTGCGCTGACTTAGGTCTTGAAACCGTTCTGGTTGAACGTTATTCCACTCTGGGCGGGGTTTGCCTGAACGTGGGATGTATCCCTTCCAAAGCACTGCTGCACGTTGCCAAAGTGATCGAAGAAGCCAAAGCGCTGGCCGAACACGGCATCGTTTTCGGCGAGCCGAAAACCGACATCGACAAAGTGCGCGTCTGGAAAGAAAAAGTCATCACACAGCTGACCGGCGGTCTGGCTGGCATGGCCAAAGGCCGTAAAGTGAAAGTGGTCAACGGCCTGGGCAAGTTCACCGGCGCTAACACCCTGGTTGTGGAAGGCGAAAACGGCCCAACCACCATCAACTTCGACAACGCCATCATCGCCGCAGGTTCTCGTCCGATCCAACTGCCATTCATTCCTCATGAAGATCCACGCGTGTGGGATTCTACCGATGCGCTGGAACTGAAAACCGTCCCAGAGCGTCTGCTGGTTATGGGCGGCGGCATCATCGGCCTGGAAATGGGCACCGTATACCATGCGCTGGGTTCACAGATCGACGTCGTTGAAATGTTCGATCAGGTTATCCCGGCGGCAGATAAAGACGTGGTGAAAGTCTTCACCAAACGTATCAGCAAGCAGTTCAACCTGATGCTGGAAACCAAAGTGACCGCGGTAGAAGCCAAAGAAGACGGCATCTACGTCACGATGGAAGGTAAAAAAGCGCCGGCAGAACCACAGCGTTACGACGCGGTGCTGGTGGCGATCGGCCGCGTGCCGAATGGCAAACTGCTGGATGCCGGCAAAGCCGGTGTTGAAGTTGACGAGCGTGGCTTCATCAACGTCGACAAACAGCTGCGCACCAACGTGCCGCACATCTTCGCCATCGGCGACATCGTCGGTCAGCCGATGCTGGCGCACAAAGGCGTGCACGAAGGCCACGTCGCCGCAGAAGTTATCGCCGGCATGAAGCACTACTTCGATCCGAAAGTGATCCCATCCATCGCTTACACCGAGCCGGAAGTGGCGTGGGTGGGTCTGACCGAGAAAGAAGCGAAAGAGAAAGGCATCAGCTACGAAACCTCCACCTTCCCGTGGGCGGCTTCCGGCCGTGCGATCGCTTCCGACTGTGCAGACGGCATGACCAAACTGATCTTCGACAAAGAAACTCACCGCATCATCGGTGGCGCGATTGTCGGCACCAACGGCGGCGAACTGCTGGGTGAAATCGGTCTGGCTATCGAGATGGGCTGCGACGCAGAAGACATCGCGCTGACCATCCACGCTCACCCGACCCTGCACGAATCCGTGGGCCTGGCGGCGGAAATCTACGAAGGCAGCATCACCGATCTGCCTAACCCGAAAGCCAAGAAGAAGTAATTCTGCTGGTTTGACTGGTCATCAAGCGGCTCCTGAAAAGGGGCCGTTTTTTTTGCTCAGATGCAGAACGCGGTTTTTTGTGGCCGCTGCGCCAAATTCCGATCCTCATGCTTATATCCACTCTAATTATATGGGTATAATGTCCTGCTAGTCCGGCAGCCGATTACGCTGCGCTCAACGATTCAGCAAAGATTTAATGTTGCTTTTATGTGAACGAATTAACAACCGTTTCAAATCCTGATATGCTGGCTGAGCGGAACCGGGCACTGTACCTTACAGTCCAGGACATCGACAGCAGTGCCCCGTCAGGATAGATGGCATCAATATCGCCGTGCGCTCTACCCATCAGTCTTTCATGCTGTAACGCTGTTTGACCGTGCTTGTTTGCCCCAATCACCGTTTCGGGGCCTTTACGGGCCGATCGCCTAGCCACAGAGTGAAACCCAAAGGGTATAAACCCGGTTTGCATATACGCCAGGCACAATAAATGACAATGAGAGCGAGGAGAACGTCGTGCTAGAAGAATACCGTAAGCACGTAGCCGAGCGTGCTGCTGAGGGCATCGCCCCTAAGCCGCTAGACGCCACCCAAATGGCCGCGCTGGTCGAACTACTGAAGAATCCGCCAAAAGGCGAAGAAGAATTCCTGTTAGACCTGCTGATTAACCGTGTTCCACCGGGCGTCGACGAAGCCGCCTACGTCAAAGCAGGTTTCCTGGCGGCCATCGCCAAAGGTGAAGCGACATCCCCCCTGGTTACCCCCGAGAAAGCGATTGAACTGTTAGGCACCATGCAGGGTGGCTATAACATTCATCCGCTGATCGAAGCGCTGGACAACGAGAAGCTGGCGCCGATCGCCGCCAAAGCGCTGTCCCACACGCTGCTGATGTTCGACAACTTCTACGACGTGGAAGAGAAGGCCAAGGCCGGTAACCCGCACGCCAAACAGATCATGCAGTCCTGGGCCGACGCCGAATGGTACCTGTCGCGCCCGGAGCTGGCGGAAAAGATCACCGTCACCGTGTTCAAAGTCACCGGCGAAACCAACACCGACGACCTGTCTCCGGCGCCGGACGCCTGGTCGCGCCCGGACATCCCGCTGCACGCGCTGGCGATGCTGAAAAACGAACGTGAAGGCATCGTGCCGGATCAGCCTGGCAGCGTCGGCCCGATCAAACAGATCGAGCTGCTGAACAAGAAAGGCTTCCCGCTGGCCTACGTCGGCGACGTGGTCGGCACCGGTTCCTCCCGTAAATCCGCCACCAACTCGGTGCTGTGGTTCATGGGCGACGACATCCCGCACGTGCCGAACAAGCGCGGCGGCGGCGTGGTGCTGGGCGGCAAGATTGCGCCTATCTTCTTCAACACCATGGAAGATGCCGGCGCCTTGCCGATCGAAGTGGACGTGTCCGAGCTGAACATGGGCGACGTGATCGACGTTTACCCGTACAAAGGTGAAGTGCGCAACCACGAGACCGGCGCGCTGATCGCCAACTTCGAGCTGAAAACCGACGTGCTGCTGGATGAAGTGCGCGCCGGCGGCCGTATCCCGCTGATCATCGGCCGCGGCCTGACCACCAAGGCGCGCGAAGCGCTGGGCCTGCCGCACAGCGACGTGTTCCGCATCGCCAAACCGGTTGCCGCCAGCAGCAAAGGCTTCTCGCTGGCGCAGAAAATGGTCGGCCGCGCCTGCGGCGTCGCCGGCATTCGCCCTGGCGAATACTGCGAACCGAAGATGACCTCCGTCGGCTCTCAGGACACCACCGGCCCGATGACCCGCGATGAGCTGAAAGACCTGGCCTGCCTCGGCTTCTCCGCCGATCTGGTCATGCAGTCGTTCTGCCACACCGCTGCGTACCCGAAACCGGTCGACGTGACCACGCACCACACGCTGCCTGATTTCATCATGAACCGCGGCGGCGTCTCGCTGCGCCCGGGCGACGGCGTGATCCACTCCTGGCTGAACCGCATGCTGCTGCCTGACACCGTCGGCACCGGCGGCGATTCCCACACCCGCTTCCCGATCGGCATCTCCTTCCCGGCCGGTTCCGGCCTGGTGGCGTTTGCCGCCGCGACCGGCGTGATGCCGCTGGATATGCCTGAGTCGGTGCTGGTGCGCTTCAAAGGCAAAATGCAGCCGGGCATCACCCTGCGCGATTTGGTGCACGCCATCCCTTACTACGCGATCCAGCAAGGTCTGCTGACCGTCGAGAAGAAGGGCAAGAAAAACATCTTCTCCGGCCGCATTCTGGAGATCGAAGGCCTGCCGGATCTGAAGGTCGAGCAGGCGTTTGAGCTGACCGATGCGTCCGCCGAACGTTCCGCTGCCGGTTGTACCATCAAGCTGGACAAGGCGCCGATCGAAGAGTACCTGAACTCCAACATCGTGCTGCTGAAGTGGATGATTTCCGAAGGCTACGGCGATCGCCGTACGCTGGAGCGCCGTATTCAGGGCATGGAAAAATGGCTGGCGGATCCGCAACTGCTGGAAGGCGATGCGGATGCGGAATACGCAGCGGTGATCGACATCGATCTGAACGAGATCAAAGAGCCGATCCTGTGCGCGCCGAACGATCCTGACGACGCGCGCCTGCTGTCCGACGTGGCCAACAGCAAGATCGATGAAGTGTTCATCGGCTCTTGCATGACCAACATCGGCCACTTCCGCGCGGCCGGCAAGCTGCTGGATCAGCACAAGGGCCAGTTGCCGACCCGTCTGTGGGTGGCGCCGCCAACCAAGATGGATGCGGCTCAGCTGACCGAAGAAGGCTACTACAGCGTCTTCGGCAAGAGCGGCGCGCGTATCGAGATCCCGGGCTGCTCGCTGTGCATGGGCAACCAGGCGCGCGTGGCGGACGGCGCGACGGTGGTTTCCACCTCGACCCGTAACTTCCCGAACCGTCTGGGCACCGGCGCTAACGTCTATCTGGCGTCTGCTGAACTGGCCGCGGTAGCGTCCCTGCTGGGCCGCCTGCCGACGCCGGACGAGTACCAGACCTATATGGCGCAGGTCGACAAGACGGCGGCGGATACCTACCGCTACCTGAACTTTGACCAGCTGGGGCAGTACACCGAAAAAGCCGACGGCGTGATCTTCCAAACCGCCGTGTAAGCCGCTATATTGCGCAACTGTTTAACGGGAGGCCTTGGCCTCCCGTTTTATTTTGCTCAGTTGCCAACTTTGCGAGCGCTCACTGAGTTAGTCCGCCATTTATGTTTACACTAAGAAAAAGGGCTCAGGAGGGCATGCTATGGATTACGAATTTCTGCGTGACGTCACCGGTCAGGTGATCGTCAGATTTTCGATGGGGCATGAAGCGATTGGCCACTGGATCAACGAAGAAGTCAAAGGCGATTTCAACCTGCTGGACCGCATTGAAGCCGGCGCGGCCGAGGTCAAAGGCAGCGAGCGTCAATGGCAGCTGGAAGGCCATGAATATACGCTGCTGATGGATGGTGAAGAAGTGATGATCCGCGCCAATCAGCTGGAGTTCGAGGGCGATGAAATGGAAGAGGGGATGAACTATTACGACGAAGAAAGCCTCTCATTCTGCGGCGTTGAGGACTTCCTGCGGGTGTTGAAAGCCTATCGTTCTTTCATGCTGAAGTACTAAGCATCAGGGCGCGGCGTGCCGCGCCCTTTCCATCACAGATGCGGAATATTGCGGCCGTAATAGATTTCCTGCATCTCTTTCCATAACAGATCGGTGATCTGCTTGCGCTCGGCGGCGCTCAACGCCTCCGGTTGCGCGTTAAACAGGTAGTGCTTCAGATCGAAATCCTTCAGCAACATCTTGGTATGGAAGATATTTTCCTGGTAAACGTTCACGTCCATCATGTGGTACAGCGCCTTGATGTCTTCCGACATAAAGTTCTGGATCGAATTGATCTCATGATCGATGTAATGTTTCACGCCGTTCACGTCGCGGGTAAAACCACGCACACGATAGTCCATGGTGACGATGTCGGATTCCAGCTGGTGAATTAAATAGTTCAGCGCCTTGAGGGGCGAAATGACGCCGCAGGTCGAAACCTCGATATCGGCGCGGAAGGTGCACAGTCCGCCTTCCGGATGGCTTTCCGGGTAGGTGTGTACGCAGATATGGCTTTTGTCCAGGTGCGCGACGACCGTATTTGGCAGCGGACCGGGGTGTTCCGACGTATCGACGTCTTTCGGATCGATCGGCTCTTCGCTGACCAGGATGGTGACGCTGGCGCCCTGCGGCTCGTAGTCCTGACGCGCGATGTTCAGAATATTGGCGCCGATGATCGAGCAGGTTTCGCTCAGGATCTCGGTTAACCGGTTGGCGTTATATTGTTCGTCTATGTAGGCGATATAGCCATCGCGATCGTCCGCGGTTTTGGCGTAACAAATATCGTAAATACAAAAACTCAGGCTCTTGGTCAGGTTGTTGAAGCCGTGCAGTTTTAGCTTATGCAATTTGGGCCACCTCCTTTATCTTCTCGCTTAACGTGTTACGTTCAGGGCATTGAGCAAATATTGCGGCAGGGCAAAGCTGCCGACGTGAATTGCCGGGTTGTAATAACGGCAGTGTAGGCCGCTTTGGTTAAAGCGCTGTTGCAGGGCAGGCAGATCGCGCTGGCGCAGCGCCGGGTCCTGGCTCGCCCAGGCGAAGGTCATGATGCCGCCGTAATAGGTCGGGATCGCCGCCTGATAGAAGCTGACGTCGCTAAAGTAGCGGCTCAGTTTGGCGTGGCTGTTGACCGTCTCGTCCTGCTGCAGGAAACAGACGCCGTTCTGCGCGACGAAAATGCCGCCCTCATTCAGGCAGCGGGCGCAGCCTTCATAAAACGCCGAGGTGAACAGGCTTTCGCCGGGGCCGATCGGATCGGTGCAGTCGGAGATGATCACATCGAACGTTTCGTCGGTTTGATTCACGAAGTTGACGCCGTCGTCGATCACCAGCTTGAAGCGCGGATCGTCATAGGCGCCGGCGCTGTGGTTGGGCAGGTACTGGCGGCAGAACTCGACGACGCCGGCGTCGATCTCGACCATGGTGATCTGCTCCACGCCAGGGTGCCGGCTGACTTCACGCAGCATGCCGCCGTCGCCGCCGCCGATGATCAGCACTTTCTTCGCCCGGCCGTGCGCCAGCAGCGGCACGTGGGTCAGCATTTCGTGATAGATGAACTCGTCACGCTCGGTGGTTTGCACCACGCCGTCGAGCGCCATCACGCGCCCCAGCTCCGGGTTCTCGAAGATCACCAGATCCTGATGATCGGTCTTCTCGCGGTACAGCACCTTCTCTACCGAGAAGTACTGGCCGAAGCCCGTATGCAGCGTTTCGTACCAAATTTCTTTCTGGGTCATGTGCGGGAAACTCCGTAATAACAGCCATGAAAAATCGGCGCAACATCATAGCTAACTCTGCCTGGCGATGCACGGTTGAATTTCAGACAGAGAGAGCGTTAAGCGGATGGGAGAAGGGGAAAGAATTAATTGGCGTAGGCCAGCAGGCTCAACGAGTCGCGCGCCAGCGATTTACACTTCTTGGGCGTTGGAATGGCGATGCCGCTGAGATCCCGATAGCTGTCTTCGCCCAGCGCCTTCATATTGAAACTGTTGTAGTTGCTCAAATCCCAGCGGTTTTGTTGCGCGAAATAGACAATGGCGCGTTTGATTTGCGCGTTTGGCAAATCGTTGTAGCCGCAATCATTTTTCAAATAAATAAATACCGCCGTCAGATCGGCCAGATCTTCCGCCTCGGATTCATTCAGCGCCAGACTGGCGTTGGAGAAGCCCAGCATCGCCAGCAACAGCATCGATAACGTTGTTTTTTTCATCATGAAATAGGCCTGTTTGTCGTCTGCTGACGTTACCACACTTGTCTGTAAAGGCACCAAATTTTATTGCCGGCGGGCCGGCGTCGCGCTTGCCAGTCACACTCTCTTGATTGTGAGGCATAGCTTAAAATACCGCCAGGAAAGGCTTGACCTTCCGCCTGGGGGAAGGTTTAGGCTGGCGGCATTGAGTTATGTCACTGAGAAAAGGGAGTCAGCGATGTTACGCCGTGATTTTATTAAATTAACCGCCGCGCTGGGCGCGGCGAGCGCATTGCCGTTATGGAGCCGAGCCGCCTGGGCGGCCGATAGGCCGGCCCTGCCGGTACCGCCGCTGTTGACGCCCGACGCGCAGGGAAAGATTGCGCTGGCGCTGCAGGCGGGGGAAACCCGCTGGTTGCCGGGCGCCGCCACCAAAACCTGGGGATTCAACGGCGCGCTGCTCGGGCCGGCGGTGAAGCTGCAGCGTGGCCAGCCGGTGACGGTCGATATCAAAAACCGCCTGGCGGAGGCCAGTACCGTCCACTGGCACGGTCTGGAAATTCCCGGCGACGTCGATGGCGGCCCGCAGGCGCTGATCCATCCCGGCGCGACGCGCACGGTGAATTTCACCGTTGATCAACCGGCGGCCACCTGCTGGTTCCACCCGCATACGCACGGTAAAACCGGCAGCCAGGTGATGATGGGGCTGGCGGGGCTGGTGCTGCTGGAAGACGACGAAAGCGCCAAACTGCCGCTGCCGAAAACCTGGGGGCAGGATGATATTCCGGTGATCCTGCAGGATAAGCGGCTGGGCAAAGACGCGCAGATCGAATACCGCCTGGACGTGATGAGCGCGGCGGTGGGCTGGTTTGGCGATCGCATGTTCACCAACGGCGCGCAGTATCCGCAACATCTGGCGCCGCGCGGCTGGCTGCGTCTGCGTTTCCTCAACGGTTGTAACGCCCGCTCGCTGAATCTGGCGGCCAGTGACAACCGTCCGCTGTACGTTATCGCCAGCGACGGCGGTTTCCTGGCGGAGCCGGTGAAGCTGACCGAGCTGCCGATGCTGATGGGCGAACGCTTTGAAGTATTGGTCGATGCCTCGGATGGGAAAGCATTCGATATCGTGACGCTGCCGGTGAAGCAGATGGGCATGACGTTGGCGCCGTTCGATCAACCGCTGCCGGTGCTGCGCATTCAGCCCTCGCTGGCGCAGGGCATTAAAACCATGCCGGATAGCCTGGTGAAGCTGCCGGCATTGCCTGCTATCACCGGTATCCAGGAGCGCTGGCTACAGCTGATGATGGATCCGCAGCTGGATATGCTGGGCATGCAGGCGCTGATGGATCGCTATGGCCACCAGGCGATGGCTGGCATGAGCATGAATCATGGCGCGACGGGTGGCGCAGACATGCAAGGCATGGACCACGGTAACATGAAAGGCATGGAGAAGGGCGGCATGCAGGGCATGGATCACGGCAACATGAAAGGCATGGATCATGGCAAGATGGCCGGGATGGATCACGGCGGCGCGCAGGGCAAAGCCAAACCGTTCGACTTCAGCCACGGCAACATGATCAACGGCAAGGCCTTCGACATGACCAAGCCGATGTTCGCCGCCAAACGTGGCCAGTATGAGAAATGGACCATTTCTGGTGAGGGCGACATGATGTTGCACCCGTTCCACATTCACGGCACCCAGTTCCGTATCTTGTCGGAAAACGGCAAACCGCCGGCGGCGCATCGCAGCGGCTGGAAGGACACGGTGCGCGTCGAAGGGTGGCGCAGCGAAGTGCTGGTGCGCTTCGATCATCCGGCAAGCAGCGAACATGCGTATATGGCCCACTGTCACCTGTTGGAACACGAAGATACCGGCATGATGATGGGCTTCACCGTCGACGAATGATCGCGGTCCGGCGCTCACGTGGCGGCGCGCTCGCGTCGCCACCGGCGAAAGGCTATGCTAAACTCTGCGCCTTTCTTCCGGCAACTGACCTGAATACTATGAAACACACTGTAGACGTAATGATTTCCGAGCAGGAAGTTAAGACCCGTATCGCCGAACTTGGCCGCCAGATCACCGAACATTACCGCGACAGCGGCAGCGACATGGTGCTGGTCGGGCTGCTGCGCGGCTCCTTCATGTTCATGGCCGATCTCTGCCGCGCGATCGAGGTGCCGCACGAAGTCGACTTTATGACCGCCTCCAGCTACGGCAGCGGCATGTCCACCACCCGCGACGTGAAGATCCTCAAGGATCTGGACGAAGACATTCGCGGCAAAGACGTGCTGATCGTGGAAGACATCATCGATTCCGGTAACACGCTGAACAAAGTGCGCGAGATTTTGGCGCTGCGCGGGCCGAAGTCACTGGCGATTTGCACCTTGCTGGACAAACCTGAGCGCCGTGAAGTGCAGGTGCCGGTTGAATATGTCGGCTTCTCGATCCCGGATGAATTCGTGGTGGGGTATGGCATCGACTACGCTCAGCGTTATCGTCACCTGCCGTACGTCGGCAAAGTGGTGCTGCTGGACGAGTAATTGGATGTGGGGCGCGGCAAGCCGCGCCCGCGGCGGGGTTATACGCCTTTATCCTGCTTCAGTTTGGCTATCGCTTTGCGGTAGCCCATCTCCAGGCTCTCGCGGCTGGTCGCCAGCACTTCCATATCGCGCAGGCGGCCGTCCTGAATGCCGTACACCCAACCGTGGATCATCACCTTCTGGCCGCGCTTCCAGGCGGACTGCATGATGGTGGAGTGGCCCAGGTTGTACACCTGTTCAATGACGTTGATCTCGCACAGCATGTCGAAACGCTGTTCCGGCGGCAGCTCGCCCAGCAGCGAGCTGTGCTTGTACCACAGATCGCGAATGTGCAGCAGCCAGTTGTCGATCAAACCCAGCTCCGGGTTTTCCACCGCCGCCTGCACGCCGCCGCAGCCCAGGTGGCCGCAGATGATGATGTGTTCGACTTCCAGCACATCTACCGCATACTGCACCACCGACAGGCAGTTAAGATCGGTGTGGATTACGAGGTTCGCCACGTTGCGATGGACGAACAGTTCACCCGGCTCGAGGCCGGTCAGGCGTTCTGCGGGAACGCGGCTGTCAGAGCAACCAATCCATAAGAAGCGGGGCTTTTGCGCCTGGGCTAAACGTTCAAAAAAATCCGGGTCTTCCTGACTGATATTGGCCGACCAGGCCTGGTTGTTGGCGATAAGCTCTTCGATTTCTTTCATGGAGGTGATTGACCCGTAACGGACAGATTGCGTTGGGGTAATATAGGGTAAGCGTCACAATTTGGAAATCGGAACAGTGGTGCAGCCTCATTTAGCGCACGGATTCGACGCAGTGAAAACGTCGCCGATGCTAGGATTATCGTTAGTGTTTCAAGCCTGGCAAACAGGGGAGTGGCGGCATACTCATCGTTATAAGGTACTATTTTACATATGAATTATGCACTGGAATTAGCGCAGCTGACCAAGACTTACGCCGGTGGCGTCAAGGCGCTGCGCGGCATTGACCTGAGCGTCGAAGCGGGGGATTTTTATGCCCTGCTGGGGCCAAACGGCGCCGGAAAGTCCACCACCATCGGCATCATCAGCTCGCTGGTGAACAAAACGGCCGGCAGCGTACGGGTATTCGGTTACGACATCGATAAAGACATCGTCAACGCCAAGCGCCAGCTCGGCCTGGTGCCGCAGGAGTTCAACTTCAATCCGTTTGAGACCGTGTTGCAGATCGTGGTGAACCAGGCGGGTTACTACGGCGTCACGCGGCGTGAAGCGATGGCGCGCGCCGAAAAATACCTCAATCAGCTGGATCTGTGGGGCAAGCGCAACGAGCGCGCCCGCATGCTGTCCGGCGGCATGAAGCGCCGCCTGATGATCGCCCGCGCGCTGATGCATCAGCCGAAGCTGCTGATCCTCGATGAGCCGACCGCCGGGGTGGATATTGAGCTGCGTCGCTCGATGTGGGGCTTCCTGAAAGATCTGAACGCCCAGGGTACCACCATTATCCTCACCACCCATTATCTGGAAGAGGCGGAAATGCTGTGCCGCAACATCGGCATCATCCAGAACGGGGAACTGGTGGAAAACACCTCGATGAAGGGGCTGCTGGCCAAGCTGAAGTCGGAAACCTTCATCCTCGATCTGGCGGCGAAGAGCCCGCTGCCGAAGCTGGACGGTTACCGCAGCCGCCTGACGGATACCTCGACGCTGGAAGTGGAGGTGATGCGCGAGCAAGGGCTGAACGGCCTGTTCGCCCAGCTGAGCGCGCAGGGCGTGCAGGTGCTGAGCATGCGCAATAAGGCGAACCGCCTGGAAGAGCTGTTTGTCACCCTGGTTAACGGCAATGGAGAGAAAGCATGACGCGTTTGTATTGGGTGGCCTTACAGAGCATCTGGGCCAAAGAGGTAAACCGGTTCGCGCGCATCTGGATCCAGACCCTGGTGCCGCCGGTGATCACCATGACGCTGTACTTCATCATCTTCGGTAACCTGATCGGCTCGCGCATCGGCGATATGCACGGCTTCAGCTACATGCAGTTCATCGTGCCCGGCCTCATCATGATGGCGGTCATCACCAACTCCTATGCCAACGTCGCCTCGTCGTTCTTCAGCGCCAAGTTTCAGCGCAACATTGAGGAACTGCTGGTGGCGCCGGTGCCGACCCACGTGGTGATCGCCGGCTATGTCGGCGGCGGCGTGGCGCGCGGCATCTGCGTCGGTGTGCTGGTGACCATCATCTCACTGTTCTTCGTGCCGCTGCAGGTGCACGCCTGGTGGGTGATTGCGCTGACGCTGCTGCTGACGGCGATCCTGTTCTCGCTGGCGGGGCTGATCAATGCGGTGTTCGCCACTACTTTCGACGACATCAGCCTGATCCCGACCTTCGTGCTGACGCCGCTGACTTACCTGGGCGGGGTGTTCTACTCGCTGTCGCTGCTGCCGCCATTCTGGCAGGCGGTGTCCAAGCTGAACCCCATCGTTTATATGATCAGCGGCTTCCGCTACGGTTTCCTCGGCATCAACGATGTGCCGCTGGCGTTCACCATGGCGGTGTTGGTGGCGTTTATCGCGGTGTTTTACCTGCTGTCCTGGTACCTGATCGAGCGTGGCCGCGGCCTGCGCAGCTGATCGTATCGCGCCCTCGCTTTCCCGGCGGGGGCGTTTTTCTTGATTTGGCGCAGGCGGCGCGTAAATCAATAGAATTGCTCAAATAACCGCTAGTTCCCCGCTGTTCAAATCGTGCTATGCTGGCGCTCCACATTTCCTCCACTTTTGTCATTACGCACTCGTAAGCAGAACATCATCATGCGGTCTCAATACATGTTAACGGCTGGGTTGCTCGGCATTCTGATGTCGTTGGTTTCCCCTGTGAGCCTGGCTAGTCTGCTGTCGGAAGACAGCGCGGTTAAATCTGAATACATGGAAGCGCAGCGCGATAGCGAAGTCTATGCGTTGGTGGGCGAGCATGTGATCCCGGTAGGGGAAGTGAAGCGCGGGCAACTGCTCCAAGTCTTCCCGGCGGATGCGGAATACTACGAATTCAAATTCGGGCACGGTACCGGCTTTATCGATAAAGACGACGTGCGTGAATTGAAGAAGTCGCGCAAGGTGCAAGACGATCTGGGCGAGCTGAACAAACCGCTGACCAACCAGAATCTGATCACGCAAAAAACGATCGACGTATACACCGCAGCGGACAAGGACAGCGAGGTATTGGGCACGCTGGAAGGCAACCTGCGCTATCCGATCATCGGCAAGCTGAAGGATCGCCTGAACAACACCTGGTACGAGGTCAACATCGGCGAGCGGCTGGGGTTCATTAATGAGTTGGACTGCGAGATCGATAACGGCATACCGGTGCTGACTTACCACCACCTGCTGAAAAACGAAGAGAACAAACGCTTCCGCCACACCTCGACCACCACTTCAGACGTGGCGTTCAGCAACCAGATGACCTACCTGAAGCAGGCGGGCTACGACACCATTTCGCTGTACCAGCTGGAAGCCTACCTGAAAAATCAGATCAACCTGCCGGGCAAGGCGGTCGTGCTGACCTTCGACGACGGGCTGAAATCGGTGTATCGCTACGCTTACCCGGTGCTGAAGGATTACGGTTTCCGCGCCACGGCGTTCATCATCTCTTCGCGCATCAAACGCCACCCGCAGAAATGGAACCCGGACTCGCTGCAGTTTATGAGCGTCTCGGAGCTCAAGCAGATTCAGGACGTGTTCGACGTGCAGTCGCATACCCATTTCCTGCACCGCACCGACGGTAATCGCCAGCCGATTTTGCTGAGCCGTTCGCTGCACAATATCGAGTTTGATTTTGAGCGCTCACGCCGCGCGCTGTCGCAGTTCAATCCGCACGTGCTGTATCTGTCTTACCCGTTCGGCGGCTATAACCAACGGGCGATTCAGGCGGCGCAGGACGCCGGTTTCCATTTGGCGGTGACCACGGTGCAGGGCAAGGTAAAGCCGGGGGATAACCCCTATACGCTAAAGCGGCTGTATATTCTGCGCACCGACTCGATCCAGACCATGGCGGATCGGATAGCCAACAAGCCGGGCACGGTGGTGGTGCAATAAGGAAGAACGGGCGCGCAAGGTGCCCGTTTTATTGTCAGGCGACCTGAACCGGCACGGCTTTCGCCTTGCGCTGCAGGTTGTTGTCACCTTCGAAATAGGCGACTTTCGGGTGGTGTTGGCGGGCGTCGGCGTCGGTCATTTGCACATAGGAGCAGATGATCAGTTTGTCGCCTACGCAGGCGCAGCGCGCGGCGGCGCCGTTGACCGAAATGATGCGCGAACCGCGCTCGGCGGCGATGGCGTAGGTGGAGAAGCGCTGGCCGTTATCCACGTTGTAAATATCGATCGCTTCATATTCCAGAATGCCGGCGGCCTCCAGGAAATCCTGGTCGATGGCGCAGGAGCCTTCATAGTGCAAGTCAGCCTGAGTGACTTTGACGCGATGCAGCTTGCCTTGCAGCATAGTACGTATCATAGCTTTACCTAACTGAATATCGGCCTTCACAGGCGCTGGGGTTGAACATCTCTCCTGCATCCCTGCAATCTCTATCGTCACCGATTGCTCCGCCATTGTCTACCAATGGTCAGGTCTTCTGGGTGACGATAGTATAAAAAACGGCTTACAGCGTCAGGTCGACCTGCTGGTTGTCGATAAGACGCGCCTTGCCCAGCCAGGCGGCCATCAGCACCACCGCTCGCTGGCTGTCCACCGTCAGCGGCTGCAGGCTGTCGGCGTCGCGAATAAACAGCTCATCCGGCGTAAAGCCGGCGGCGCGCAGCTGCTCGGCGGTCTGCTCCAGCAGCGCTTCGATCTGGCGCTCGCCATTGGCCAGCTGTTGCGCCAGCGCGTTCATGATCTTGCTCAGCTGCGGCGCTACCTTGCGCTCTTCGGCGGTCAGGTAGCCGTTGCGCGAGCTGAGGGCCAGGCCGTCTTTGGCGCGCACGGTCGGCACGCCGACGATATCGATGTCGTAACCCATGTCCACCACCATTTTGCGGATCAACGCCAGCTGTTGGTAATCCTTCTCGCCAAAACAGGCCAAATCAGGCTGCACCAGGTTGAACAGCTTGCTGACGATGGTGGAAACGCCGCGGAAGTGGCCCGGCCGGCTGGCGCCTTCCAGGATGGTGGAGATGCCCGGCACGTCGACGTAGGTCTGCTGCTCCAGGCCCTGCGGATAAACCGCGGCCGGGGCCGGCGCGAACACCAGATCGACGCCGCGGCGGGTCAGCTTTTCGCTGTCTTCCTGCAGCGTGCGCGGGTAGCGCGCCAGATCGTCCGGGCGATCGAACTGCATCGGGTTAACGAAGATGCTCACCACCACCACGTCGGCGCGGGCGCGCGCTTCATCGACCAGCGTCATGTGGCCGTCGTGCAGGTTGCCCATGGTCGGCACCAGCGCGATGCGTTTGCCTTCCTGGCGCCAGCGGCGGATCTGCTGACGCAGCATCGGCAGGGTTTCGATAATAATCATTGAGTGACTCCTGGAACCATCGCTTAGTTAAAAGAGTGTTCAGCCGCCGGGTAGAGGCCTTGCTCCACTTCCTGAATGTAATGCTGCACCGCCGTGCGGATATCGCCACTCTGCGCCAGGAAGTTCTTGGCGAACTTGGGCGTGTGGCCGCCGGTGATGCCGAAGGCGTCGTGCATCACCAGGATCTGGCCGTCGGTGCCGTTGCCGGCGCCGATGCCGATGACCGGAATGGACAGCGCTTCGGTGATCTGGCGCGCCAGCTCGGTCGGCACGCATTCCAGCACCAGCAGCTGAATGCCGGCCAGTTCCAGATTCTGCGCGTCCTGCAGCAGCTGTTTGGCGGCCAGTTCGTCGCGCCCTTGCACCTTATAACCGCCGAACACGTTGACCGACTGCGGCGTCAGGCCCAGGTGGCCGCATACCGGCACCGCGCGTTCGGCGAGCATTTTCACCGTGTCGCACAACCAGCTGCCGCCTTCCAGTTTCACCATGTTGGCGCCGGCGCGCATCAGCTCGGCGGCGTTGGCGAAGGTCTGTTCCGGGGTGGCGTAACTCATGAACGGCAGATCGGCCAACAGCAGGCAGGCCGGCGCGCCGCGGCGCACGGCGCGCGTGTGATAGGCCACGTCGGCGACGGTGACCGGCAGCGTGGAGTCGTGGCCCTGCAGCGTCATGCCCAGCGAATCGCCCACCAACAGGACTTTGATGCCTTGCTCTTCAAACAGTTTGGCAAAGCTGGCATCGTAGGCGGTAAGGGTAGCAAACTTGCGTTGCTCCTGTTTCCACTGGCGCAAGTGGGTCACGGTGGTGGGTTTCATCACAACGTCTCCTGAAACGGGCCGTGCGGCGTACGCAGGCCCAGGCTGCAAAAAAGTGCAGTCATTCTACTGTAACCCGATCGGGGTGGGTAGCGCGGATCGCCATGCTTAAGCGGTTCTTAAGAACCTTGTGGTGCAATGGCGCCAAGACTCAAAAGGGATACTCATGCGAATTCTGTTGATCGAAGATGACAAACTGATCGGGGACGGCATCAAGGCCGGGCTGACCAAACTCGGCTTCAATCTGGACTGGTTCACCGACGGCGCCGTCGGCAAAAATGCGCTGGACAGCGCGCCGTACGACGCGGTGATCCTCGATCTCAGCCTGCCGGGCCTCGATGGTCTGGATCTGCTGCGCCAGTGGCGCCAGGCCGGGCAGGACGTGCCGGTGCTGATCCTCACCGCCCGCGATGCGCTGGAGCAGCGGGTCAGCGGGCTGCAAAGCGGCGCCGACGATTATCTGTGCAAGCCGTTCGCGCTGGCCGAAGTGGCGGCGCGCCTGCAGGCGCTGATCCGGCGTCGCCACGGCCAACTGATGCCGCAGCTGACGCACGGCAACGTAGTGTTCGACAGCGCCACCCGCAGCGTGAGCTGCAACGGCGAACCGGTGACGCTGACGCCGCGCGAATTGGCGGTGCTGGAGCTGTTTTTGCACAACAAAGGGCGGGTGCTGGCGCGGCCGTTGATTCAGGAGAAACTGTACAACTGGGACGACGAGGTGAGCAGTAACGCGGTGGAGGTGCATATTCACCACCTGCGGCGCAAGCTGGGCAACGGCTTCATCCGTACCATCCACGGCGTGGGTTACACGCTGGGGGATGCGCCGTGAAGCATCTCAGCCTGCGGCTGCGCCTGATCCTGATCTTCAGCCTGCTGGCGCTGCTGACCTGGAGCACCGCCAGCGTGGTGGCCTGGGTGATGTCGCGCAACACCATCAACGAAGTGTTCGACACCCAACAGATGCTGTTCGCCAAACGGCTGGCGACCGCCAACCTCGGCGATCTGTTGGCCGATGAAAGCGCGCGCAGCCTGCCGAAAACCAAGAAGCTGGTGCATCACGGCAAGCGCGGCGAGCAGGACGACGACGCGCTGGCGTTCGCCATCTTCGATCGCCAGGGCAAGATGCTGCTCAACGACGGCGAGAACGGTGCCGACTTCCTGTTTGACGGGGAGCGTGAGGGTTTTACCGACGGCGAGCGCAAAGGCGATGACGACAGCTGGCGCCTGGTGTGGCTGACCAGCCCGGACGGGCGCTACCGCATCGTGGTCGGCCAGGAGTGGGATTACCGGCGCGATATGGCGCTGGGCATGGTGACCGGCCAACTGGTGCCCTGGCTGGCGACGCTGCCGGTGCTGATGCTGCTGATCGCGCTGATGGTCGGGCGCGAGCTGCGGCCGTTGCGCACGGTAGCCGCCGGTTTGCGCCGGCGCGCGCCCGATGATGCGACGCCGCTGGACGCGCGCCAGGTGCCGACCGAGGTGCGCCCGCTGGTGGATGCGCTCAATGCGCTGTTTGCCCGCATCAACGCTTTGCTGGTGCGGGAGCGACGCTTCACCTCCGATGCCGCACACGAGTTGCGCAGCCCGCTGGCGGCGCTGCGGGTGCAGACCGAAGTGGTGCAGCTGGCGGGGGACGATGCGCCGATGCGCGAGCACGCGCTGGACAATCTGACGCTCGGCATCGATCGCGCCACCCGGCTGGTGGATCAGCTGCTCACGCTGTCGCGGCTGGATTCGCTGTCGGATCTGGCCGAACTGGCGCCGATCGACTGGAACAATCTGGTGACGATGACCCTGGCGGAACAGGACCGGCAGGCGCATGCGGCGGGCGTGACGCTTCGCTATGAACAGCAGGGAACGCCGCCGCCGCGTCAGGGAGAAACCTTGCTGCTGTCGTTGCTGTTGCGCAATCTGCTGGACAACGCGGTGCGCTATACCCCGCAGGGCGGCGTCGTCACCGTGACGTTGAGCGAACGTTCGCTGACGGTGGAGGACGACGGTCCGGGGGTCACCACGGAGCATCTGGCGCGGCTCGGAGAGCGCTTCTATCGCCCGCCGGGGCAGGAACAAACCGGCAGCGGGCTGGGGCTCTCGATCGTACAGCGTATTGCCGGCTTGCATGGTTTACAGATCAGTTTCGCCAATCGCCCGGCGGGGGGATTTGTCGCGCGGTTGGCGCTGTAGGCGGGTCAGGATTGCGGTTTTGGCGAGTGCCACAGCGCCATGCCGTTTTCCGGCACGCGCTTGAGGCAGCTGGCGAGCGGTTCGCCATCGGGGAAAATCAGATCGGGGGCGATTTCCTCCAGCGGGTAGAGCATGAATTCGCGCTCTTTCAGGCCGTAATGCGGCACCGTCAGGCGATCGGTATGGATCACCTTGTCGCCGTACAGCATGATGTCCAGATCGAGCGTGCGCGGCCCCCAGCGTTCATCCTTGCGCACGCGCCCCTGATTGCGTTCTATCGCCTGGGTATGGTCGAGCAGCTGTTCGGGCGGCAACAGGGTATCCAGCGCCACCACCGCATTGAGAAAGTCCGGCTGGTTTTGCGGCCCCAGCGGCTTGGTACGGTAAAACGAAGAACAGGTGACCAGCCGGGTGCGCGGGAGGTGCTCCAGCGCCTCCAGCGCGGCGTTAACCTGTTGCAGCGGCTGCGCCAGGTTGCTGCCCAGCGCGATATAAACGCGGATCATTATGCCCCTTCTTTACGCGGTGCCCGGCGGCGAGGGCGGCGTTGGCGCGCGCGGCGCGGCGCCGGATCGTCACCCAGGGTGCTCAGCATGGCTTTCTGCCGCGCCGGCGTGGCGTCCTGGAACTCGCCCCACCACTCGGCCAGACGCAACATTTCCTGATTGTCTTCCACTTCCGCACGCAGCGCCAGCAAATCATAGGCGGCGCGGAATTTCGGATGCTCCATCAGTTTGTGCGCGCGTTTGCCCTGGCGGCGGGACAGGCGCAGCTGCAGCTGCCAGATATCGCGCACCAGCGTGGTGATGCGTTTCGGGATGGCCAGCGAGCGGCACTGCTCGTCGAGCACGTCGTTCATCGCCAGCGCGAAGGCGTCGTAGTAGGCCAGGCCGCTTTCCTGCGCCAGCTTCTGCGCGTGCTCCAGCAGCGGGTACCACAGCATGGCGGCGAACAGGAACGCCGGGTTGACGCGCATGTCGTTCTGCAGACGATGATCGGTGTTCTTCAGCACCTGCACCAGAATGCGCTCCATCGGCGTATCGTGGTTCGGCGTGAAGTTACGGGCGATCAGCGGGAACAGCGGTTGGAACAGCTGGTATTCGCACAGCTTCAGGTAGGTCTGGAAACCGTAACCCGCCTGCAGCAGCTTGAGGGATTCTTCGAACAGGCGCGCCGGCGGGATCTCATGCAGCAGCGAGGCCAGGCGCGGGATCGGCTCGGCGGTCTCTTCGCTGATGCGCATGTCCAGCTTGGCGGCGAAGCGCACCGCGCGCAGCATGCGCACCGGATCTTCGCGGTAGCGGGTTTCCGGATCGCCGATCAGGCGGATCACGCCTTGCTTCAGATCGTTCAGGCCGCCGACGTAATCGCGCAGGGTGAAATCCGCCACGCCGTAGTACAGGCTGTTGATGGTGAAATCACGGCGCTGGGCGTCTTCCTCGATCGAACCGAAGATATTGTCGCGCAGCAGCATGCCGTTTTGCGCCTGCTGGGAGGAATTCTTGTCGGATTCCTGATTCTGTTCGTGGTGACCGCGGAAGGTGGCCACTTCGATGATCTCCGGCCCGAACATCACGTGCGCCAAGCGGAAACGGCGGCCGACCAGGCGGCAGTTGCGGAACAGCTTGCGCACTTGCTCCGGCGTGGCGTTGGTGGTGATGTCGAAGTCTTTCGGCTTTTTGCCGAGCAACAGATCGCGCACCCCGCCGCCGACCAGATAAGCCTCGTAGCCGGACTTGTTCAGGCGATAAAGCACTTTCAGCGCATTTTCGCTGATGTCTTTGCGCGAAATCGAGTGCTGTTCGCGCGGGATCACGGTCATCGAGTCGTTGCTCTCGGCGATAGGAAAAGGCGGACGCTTGCGCGGCGTTGAGCGGCGGGCAGGGGCGTTGCTGCCGTTATCGGCGGCGCGCGGCTGCGGCGCAGGGCGGCTTGGCGCCGCGGCACGCTCTTCGCGGACTACGTTTTTATCGCCGGCCGCCGCGTCGTCGCGGGGCAGCTTGTCATCGCGGGTCAGTACCTTACGACAGAAGTTGGCTACTCGGGTAAAAATGGTACACCTCGATAGTGACTGATAAAAATGGAGCTAACAAAAAATAGCGGCTAATCATAGCTCACCATGGCTCCTTTGAGAATGCCGGCGTGTTTTCATCCAGAGGGATAGCCTCCTGACGCGGCACGTTTTCCAACCGCCAGTGTTCGATCGCCCAGCTCAATAATAATGGCAGGTCAAGATCTTGCCAGCTTTCCGGCAGCGGTTGGCGCAGAAATTTCAGTGCGGCGATCAGCACCGGCCGCGGATCGCCTGCGGGCAACGCCGGCGCATGATTTTGCTTCGACAGCTTGATGCCGTTGGCGCCCAGAGCCAGCGGCAGATGCACATAGGCGGGCACCGGCGCCTGCAGCTGGCGGTAGAGGGCAATTTGGCGCACCGTCGGTTCGATCAGATCGGCGCCGCGGACAATCTCGGTCACGCCCTGAAAATGGTCGTCGATCACCACCGCCAGGTTGTAGGCGAACAGCCCATCGCGGCGGCGAATGATAAAGTCTTCCCCCGCCAGCGCCGGATCGGCGTGCAATTCTCCCTGCAGGCGATCGTGGAACCGGTAAACAGGGGCGGTCTGACGCAAGCGGATAGCGGCACCCTGCGGGCCGAGCTGCAAATCGCGGCAGTGGCCGTCGTACAATCCGCCGATGTGCTGGATGCGGCTGCGGGTGCAGGTGCAGTAATAGCTGAGCCCCTGGCGCTGCAACAGATCCAGCGCGGCGCGATAGGCGTCGTGACGTTGGGATTGATAGATGACCTGGCCGTCCCAGTGGAGACCATAATGTTCCAGCGCGGACAGGATGCGAGCGGCGGCGCCGGGGACTTCGCGCGGCGGGTCGATATCTTCGATGCGAACCAGCCACTGCCCGCGTTGGGCGCGAGCCTGAAGGTAGCTTCCCAGAGCGGCAATCAGCGAACCGAAATGCAGATCCCCGGAAGGCGATGGGGCAAAGCGCCCCACATAATGACTTTCTTGCATATCAGAGGGGAGAGGTTCCCTTTTCTCTGTGCGGCGCACGCAGGTGCGCACGCCGCAGCGGTAACAACGGTATTAGCCGGCCATCTGCTTTTCGCGGATCTCAGCCAGCGTCTTGCAGTCGATGCACAGATCGGCGGTCGGACGCGCTTCGAGGCGACGAATACCGATCTCCACGCCACAAGATTCGCAGTAGCCGAAATCATCGTCTTCCACTTTCTTCAGCGTTTTTTCGATCTTTTTGATCAGTTTGCGTTCACGGTCACGGTTACGCAGTTCAAGGCTGAACTCTTCTTCCTGAGTGGCACGGTCGGCCGGATCAGGGAAGTTGGCTGCCTCTTCTTGCATATGCGATACAGTACGGTCCACTTCGTCCCTGAGCTGGTTGCGCCACGCTTCAAGAATGCGCTTGAAATGCGACAACTGGGCGTCGTTCATGTACTCTTCGCCCGGCTTCTCTTGGTACGGCTCCACCCCAGCGATGGCGAGAATGCTCAAGGACGAGGTTTTACGGTTTTGCCCTTCTTGCATGTTGCTTCTCCTACATACACACGCACTATCGAATCCCCAATGCGGGGGAAAAACAGGCCGCTATAAATAACAGAAGGAAGGTAGGTTGGCAATTATTCCTGTCGCCCGCTTGACAATCGTGTGAAGGAGGGCGTATTTGGCGATCGTGCTGGCCGGTTGTCTATTTATAGGGACCCGACTGCGCTAATCGATAAAAAACGGCAGCTTATCGCAGAGATAAATACCGTCAGGTGATAACTTTGCCCCGTAGCAAACCACTTCCACTCCCAACTGCCGGACCTGTGCCAACAGCGCCGCATAGCGCTCATCTATATGATGTGCCGGTGCGACCTGCTCAATACCGCTGTGTAACACGGCAAAGAACAACACCGCCCGTTGCCCGCTTTCAACCACGCTGAGCAACTCACGCAGGTGCTTTTGCCCTCTGAGCGTTACCGCATCAGGAAAGTAACCACGTTGTTGTTGCAGTAATGTGACTGACTTAACTTCAATATAGCAGTTAACCCGATTTTCTGCCTGTAATAACAAATCGATACGGCTGTTTTCACCGCCGTATTTCACCTCGCCGCTGATTTTACTGTAACCGGATAATTCATTGATTAAATTATGTTCAATCGCCTCGCACACCAGCGCGTTGGCGCGCAGGGTATTGACGCAGATCCAGTGCCCCTGTTGGGTATGGGTCAACTCCCAACTGTGGGCGTATTTGCGCTTGGGATTGTCCGAGGTGGAGTACCAAACGGTGTCGCCGGGCGTGGCGCAGCCGGTCATGGCGCCGGTATTGGCGCAGTGCAGCGTAAAGGTTTCCCCTTCCGGGGTGATCACGTCCGCCAGAAAGCGTTTGTAACGTTTGATCAGCGTAGCGGAACGCAGCGGTGGAGAGAAAATCATGCGGATGCCTGTTTGGCCAGCGGCCACTGTTCGAGGTGTTGATAGCGGGTGCGGCCGTTTTCGAACACCGACTCATATAAGGAAAAGGCGTCGGCGCTGAACGCCCAGCCCGGCGTCGCCGGCGGGAGCGCCACCGGCTGGGTGGCGGCGCGCAGCAGCGTGATGTGCGGATGGAACGGCAGCGCGCTTTGATGGCAGCCGCTGCGTGCGGCCTGCGAACGCAGCAGCTCGGCCAACTGCAGCAGCCCGCGCGGCGCGCGGCGGGTGCCGAGCCAGACCACGCCGGGGCGCGGCCAATGGCCGAGATCGTCGAGCCGCATGCTGAAGCCGGGTTGCACGATGCGGCCGGCCAGTTTGCGCAGCGCCAGCTCTTTCTGCGCGCTGACCTCGCCGAGAAACGCCAGCGTCAGGTGCAAATTGGACGCCGCCACCGGCCGGCCGGCCTCCGGCGCAAACGCCTCGGCGCGCCAGCGGATCACCTGCTGTTGCAGGGCGTCAGGCAAGGACAGGGCGAAAAACAGGCGGCGCGAATTGGACATAAGGACTCGGCAAATGCATGACAAAACGGTCGGGAACAGCGGTAACGTTACTGGCAGCGGCCCCGCGAGCGGCGCGGCGCACGAATGAGCTCCGTACTATAACTAACGACGCCGCAGTTTGAAAGGCTACGGGGACAAAGCTAATGCTACACTGTACGCCGTTTAACGCTAACCACTACGGAGAATTCAGTGTCTTCATTGCCCGTCAGCGCGGTGCTCGATGAGTTGCTGGCTGCGCTGCAGTCTGCCCCGCAGGTGCTGTTGCACGCCCCGACCGGCGCCGGTAAATCCACCTGGTTGCCGCTGCAGATCCTGGCTAAGGCCGGGTTGCCGGGGCGCATTATCATGTTGGAGCCGCGGCGGCTGGCGGCGAAAAACGTCGCCTATCGCCTGGCGCAGCAGCTGGGGGAGGAGCCTGGTCAGACCGTGGGCTACCGCATGCGCGCCGAAAGTAAAAGCGGGCCGCAAACCCGACTGGAAGTGGTGACGGAAGGCATTCTCACCCGCATGCTGCAGCAGGATGCCGAGCTGCAGGGCGTGTCGTTGGTGATCCTCGATGAGTTCCATGAACGCAGCCTGCAGGCCGATTTGGCGCTGGCGTTGCTGCTCGACGTGCAGCAAGGGCTGCGCGACGATCTGAAGCTGCTCATCATGTCGGCCACCTTGGATAACGCTCGCCTGTCGCAGTTGCTGCCGGAAGCGCCGGTAGTGGTGTCTGAGGGGCGCAGTTTCCCGGTTGAACGCCTGTATCAGCCGTTGGCCAGCCATCAGCGGCTGGAGGACGGCGTAGCGGCGGCGGTGAAGCGGTTGCTGGCCGAACAGCCGGGATCTTTGCTGCTGTTCCTGCCGGGCGTGGCGGAGATCAATCGGGTGCTGGAGCGATTGACCGGCGAGGTGGCGAGCGATACCGATCTTTGCCCGCTGTATGGTGCCTTGCCTCTGGCGCAACAGCAAAAAGCGATTCAGCCGGCGGCGCCTGGCCGCCGCAAGGTGGTGCTGGCGACCAACATCGCCGAAACCAGCCTGACGATCGAGGGCATTCGGCTGGTGGTGGACAGCGGCCTGGAGCGCGTGGCGCGTTACGACGTGCGCAACGGTTTGACGCGGCTGGCGACGCAGCGCATCAGCCAGGCCTCGATGGTGCAGCGTGCCGGGCGCGCCGGGCGCCTGGAGCCGGGCCTTTGCTGGCATCTGTTCGCCAAAGAACAGGCGGAACGCGCGGCGGAACATGCCGAACCGGATATTTTACAGAGCGATCTCACCGGCTTTTGGCTCGAACTGTTGCAGTGGGGTTGCCACGATCCGGCGCAGCTGACCTGGCTTGATGCGCCTCCGGCGGCGGCATTGGCGGCGGCCAGAGCGTTGTTGCGCCGGTTGGGGGCTACGGATGACGGCGACAAACTCACCGCGCCGGGGCGCCAGATGGCCGCGTTGGGATGCGATCCGCGGCTGGCGGCGATGCTGGTCGCCGGCGCGACGCTGAGCGCCGACGGCCTGGCGACGGCGGCGTTGTTGGCGGCGTTGCTGGAAGAACCGCCGCGCGGCGGGCAGATGGATATCGGTTATTGGCTGAGCCGCCCGCAAGCGAACTGGCGGCAGCGCGCCGCGCAGTTGGCCAAACGCCTGCCGCAACGTGCGGGGCAAGTCGACGTCGAGTTGGCGCCGCGCCTGTTGGCGTCGGCATTTGCCGATCGCATCGCCCAGCGCCGTGGCCAGGACGGCCGCTACTTGCTGGCTAACGGCATGGGGGCGGCGATGAACCAGGATGAGGCGCTGTCGCGCGCGCCCTGGCTGATCGTCCCCAGCCTTTTGCAGGGCCACAACAGCCCCGATGCGCGTATCCTGTTGGCGTTGCCGGTGGACATCGAAGCGCTGGCGGCGCAGCTGCCGACGATGGTCATGCAGCGCACGGCGGTGGAATGGGATGAAGAGAAGGGCACGCTGCGCGCCTGGAAGCGCCAGCAGATCGGCCGTCTGACGCTGCGTGCCCAGCCGCTGGCCAAGCCGGCGGACGAAGAGCTTCAGCAGGCGCTGCTCGATTGGGTGCGCGCGCAGGGGCTGTCGGTGCTTAACTGGGAGGGTGCCGCCGAACAATTGCGGGTGCGCCTGCAGTGTGCGCAAGCCTGGCTGCCGGAGGCGGAGTGGCCGGCGATGGATGAAGAACCGCTGCTGGCGGCGCTGGATCAGTGGCTGCTGCCGTCGCTGAACGGCGTGCGCGATCTGCGCGGCTTGAAGCAGGTCAACCTCGCCGAGGCGCTATCCCGCCTGCTGGACTGGCAGCAAAAGCAGCGGCTGGATAATGCGCTACCCACTCATTACACTGTGCCGACCGGCAGCCGCCTGCCGATCCGTTATGAGGCCGGCAAACCGCCGGCGCTGGCGGTGCGTTTGCAGGAGATGTTCGGCGAGCAGCGCAGCCCGATGTTGGCGGAGGGTCGCATCCCGGTGGTGCTTGAGTTACTCTCACCGGCGCACCGGCCGTTGCAAATCACCGGCGATCTGGCGGCCTTCTGGCAAGGCGCCTACCGCGAGGTGCAAAAAGAGATGAAGGGCCGCTACCCGAAACACGTGTGGCCGGACGATCCGGCCACGGCGGTACCGACGCGCCGAACGAAGAAATATCAGTAGGTCGCGATCATTCAAGGTTTGGAATTCAGATGTTTCTTCTGGTCAGCGCTGCGGCGTCGGCACAGATTAAGCGACTAATCATGGCCGGCAGTGTCGGCAAGCTCGGAGAACAACAGCCATGGCTGGGGATGACCGCGAGCCCATCGGGCGCAAAGGAAAACAACCAAAAAGCACCGCGTCGCGCAAGCCGCCGCGCCGTCGCCGAGACGACGATTATGACGATTACGAAGAAGACGAGTATGACGATGATGAGTATGAAGAGGAGGAGGAACGCATGCCGCGTAAGGTAAAAGCGACTCCGCCGCGTAAAAAACGCCGCTGGCTCGGCCTGATTATCAAACTGATCCTGGTGCTTGCCGTCCTGTTGGCGATCTACGGCGTCTATTTGGATTCCCAGATCCGCAGCCGCATCGACGGCAAAGTCTGGCAATTGCCGGCGGCGGTGTACGGCCGCATGGTCAACCTGGAACCGGGCATGCCGTACAGCAAGAAGGAGATGGTCAACCTGCTGGAAGGGATGCAGTATCGCCAGGTCAGCCGCATGACGCGTCCGGGCGAGTTTACCGTACAGGCCAACAGCATCGAGATGCTGCGTCGCCCGTTCGACTTCCCGGATGGTAAAGAAGGGCAGATCCGCGCCCGCCTCGATTTCCAGAACAACCGCCTGGCGAAGATCGAAAACCTGGACAGCGGCCGCAGCTTCGGCTTCTTCCGCCTCGATCCGCGTCTTATCACCATGCTGCAGTCGCCGAACGGTGAACAGCGCCTGTTCGTGCCGCGCTCCGGTTTCCCGGATCTGTTGGTGGATACGCTGATCGCCACGGAAGACCGCCACTTCTATGAGCATGACGGCATCAGCCCGTACTCCATCGGCCGTGCGGTGCTGGCCAACCTGACCGCCGGCCGTGCGGTGCAGGGCGGCAGTACTCTGACGCAGCAGCTGGTGAAGAACCTGTTCCTGACCAACGAACGTTCGCTGTGGCGTAAGGCCAACGAAGCCTATATGGCGCTGTTGGTCGATTACCGTTACAGCAAGGATCGCATTCTGGAGCTGTATCTGAACGAGGTGTATCTCGGCCAGAGCGGCGGCGACCAGATCCGCGGCTTCCCGCTGGCCAGCCTGTATTACTTCGGCCGCCCGGTGGACGAGCTGAGCCTCGATCAGCAGGCGCTGCTGGTCGGCATGGTCAAGGGCGCGTCGTTGTACAACCCGTGGCGTAACCCGAAACTGGCGCTGGAACGCCGCAACCTGGTGCTCAAACTGCTGCAGAACCAGGGTGTGATCGACGGCGAGCTGTATGACATGCTGAGCGCGCGTCCGCTGGGCGTACAGCCGAAAGGCGGCGTCATTACGCCACAGCCGGCGTTTATGCAGATGGTGCGCCAGGAACTGCAGAGCAAGCTGGGCGATAAGGTCAATGACCTGTCCGGCGTGAAGATCTTCACCACGCTGGATCCGGTGTCGCAAGACGCGGCGGAAAAAGCGGTCGAAGACGGCATCCCGGCGCTGCGCGCCGCGCGTCACCTGCAGGATCTGGAGGCGGCGATGGTGATCGTCGATCGTTTCAGCGGTGAAGTGCGCGCCATGGTCGGCGGCGCCAATCCGCAGTTCGCCGGTTTCAACCGCGCCATGCAGGCGCGCCGTTTGGTCGGCTCGCTGGCCAAGCCGCCGACGTATCTGACCGCGCTGTCCGAACCGGATAAATACCGCCTCAACACCTGGCTGGCGGATGCGCCGCTGTCGCTGAAACAGCCGAACGGCGCCGTCTGGCAGCCGAACAACTATGATCGCAAATTCCGCGGTCAGGTGATGCTGGTGGATGCGTTGGCCAACTCGCTGAACGTGCCGACGGTGAACCTCGGCCTGTCGGTCGGGCTGGATCAGATCAGCGCCACGCTGCAACGCCTCGGGATCCCGAAAGCGGAGATCAACCCGGTGCCTTCGATGCTGCTGGGGGCAATCGGCCTGACGCCGATGGAAGTGGCGCAGGAATACCAGACCATCGCCAGCGGCGGTAACCGTGCGCCGCTGTCGGCGGTGCGTTCGGTGATCGCCGAAGATGGCACGGTGCTGTACCAGAGCTTCCCGCAGGCGGAGCGCATGGTGCCGGCGCAGGCCGCTTACCTGACGCTGTACGCGATGCAGCAGGGCGTGGCGCGCGGAACATCCCGCTCGCTGTCGGTGAAGTTCCCGAACTACAACCTGGCGGCGAAAACCGGTACCACCAACGATCTGCGCGACAGCTGGTTCGCCGGCATCGACGGCAAGGAAGTGGCGATCGCCTGGGTGGGACGCGATAACAACGGTCCGGCCAAGCTGACCGGCGCCAACGGCGCGTTGACCCTCTATCGCCGCTATCTGGAAAATCAGACGCCGCTGCCGCTGATGTTGCAGCCGCCGGAGGGCATTAACCAGATGAGCATCGACTCTGCCGGCAACTTTATCTGCGGCGGCGGCAGTTGGCGCACCATCCCGGTCTGGACCGACAATCCGCAGGGATTGTGCCAGGCCAGCCAGGCGGCGGTGCAGCAGCAACAGCAACAACCGGCGGCGGGTGAGCAAAAAGATGGCGATGGCGTCGCCGGCTGGATCAAGGATATGTTCGGCCAGTAATCGCTACCGGGGCGTCGGCCCCGGTGAAAGTTTTTTCTTTGTTATTAAGCCCGTAACCTTGGTTGCGGGCTTTTTTATTTTTCTGCTTGTTTTATTTCCCTGCTAACCGCAAGGCTAAGCGTCTAATCCTTAACCTATTTGCCCTATGAATTCGGCTTGCAGTTTAATTTGGCTTCTGCATAAAATGCGACGCTTATAATAATTATTATCGTTTACATTCGTCATTTAATTATTCATCAGAGAAATCAACTATGCCGACCAAGCGTCTTCCATCATTCGCGGCCAAGCAGGGCCGCCTCCCCGTCAGCGCGTTAGCGATCACCGTCGCCGCGGCGCTGGGCACGCTGGCGATGCCGGCCTTTTCCGCCGACGCCAAATCGGCCGCCAAGGAAGACACGATTACCGTTGTGGGCGGTAGCAATACCGCCCAGCAGGAAAGCGCCTGGGGGCCGGTCGGCACCTATGTCGCCAAACGCAGCGCCACCGGCACCAAAACCGATACGCCGATCGAGAAGAACCCGCAATCCGTTTCCGTGGTGACGCGTGAAGAGATGGACATGCGCCAACCGGATACGGTGAAGGGCGCGCTGGCCTATGCGCCGGGCGTATTCGCCAGCCGCGGCAGCTCCACGACCTATGACGCGGTGGCAATCCGCGGCTTCCCGGCCACCAACACCACCCAGTATCTGGATGGCCTGCGGTTGCTGGGCGACAACTACAGCGAAGCGTCCATCGATCCTTATTTCCTCGAGCGCGCCGAGCTGCTGCGCGGCCCGGTCTCGGTGCTGTATGGTAAAAGCAACCCGGGCGGTTTGGTCTCGATGGTCAGCAAGCGACCAACCACCGAGCCGCTGCGCGAAATCCAGTTCAAGATGGGCAGTGACAACCTGTTCCAGACCGGTTTCGATTTCAGCGACGCGCTGGACGATCAGGGCATCTATTCCTATCGCCTGACCGGCCTGGCGAAAGACAGCGATACGCAGCAGAACATGAGCAAAGAGAAGCGCTATGCGATCGCGCCGTCCTTTAGCTGGCGCCCGGATGACAAAACCAACTTCACGCTGCTGGCCAACATTCAAAACGATCCCTATACCGGTTATTACGGCTGGTTGCCGAAGCAGGGCACGCTGATCCCGTTGCCGGACGGCAGCAAACTGCCGACCGATTTCAACGAAGGCGAAGCCAGCAACTATATGGCGCGCAAGCAGCGGATGATCGGGTACAGTTTCGAACACGCCTTCAACGATACCTGGGCGGTGCGCCAGAACCTGCGTTATATGCAGGTGGACACCGATATGAAGAGCATCTATGGATTTGGCTTGTCATCACCGACGACGATCAATCGCGCTTACGTTCAGTCGAAAGAGCACCTGAACAATTTTGCGGTTGATACTCAGGCGCAGGCGAAGGTGAAAACCGGCGATATCGACCATACGCTGTTGTTTGGCGTAGATTATTCGCGTATGCGCAACGATATCAATTCCGACTATGGTTCCGCAGACGGCCTGAGCATGACCCAGCCGCAGTATGGCAATGATGTGGTCAATATCAACTTCCCATACAAGTATTTGAACCGTCAGGAGCAAACCGGCCTGTATGTGCAGGAGCAAGGGGAGTGGAACCAGTGGCTGTTGACGCTGGGCGGGCGCTATGACTGGGCGAAAACGTCGGCCAATAACCGCGTTCTCGGGTATACCAACGAACGCTCCGATGGGCAGTTTACCTGGCGCGGCGGATTGAATTACCTGTTCGACAACGGCGTGACGCCGTATTTCAGCTACAGTGAGTCGTTTGAACCGACCCTCGATACGTCAATCAACGGCCAGACCTTTAAGCCCTCGATCGGCAAGCAGTATGAAGCCGGTGTGAAATTCGTGCCGAAGGATCGCCCAATCGTGTTGACCGGCGCCCTGTATCAGCTGACCAAGAACAACAACCTGACGCCGGATCCGGATAACGCGCAGTTCAGCGTGCAGAGCGGCGAGATCCGTTCGCGCGGCGTGGAGCTGGAAGCCAAGGCGGCGTTGAATGCCAACGTCAACCTGATCGCCTCCTATACCTATACCGATGCGAAGTACACCAAGGACAATACCTATCAGGGCAAACCGACCGTCGAGGTGCCGAAACACATGGCGTCGCTGTGGGCGGATTATACCTTCCACGAAACGGCGGTGAGCGGCCTGACGCTGGGTTCCGGCGTGCGTTAAGTCGGCTCCAGCTCGAGCTTCAACAGCGATAACTCCACCTTCAAGGTGCCGGACTACACGCTGGTGGACGCGACCATTAAATACGATCTGGCGCGCTTTGGCCTGCCGGGTTCGTCCGTGGGCGTCAACATCAACAACCTGTTCGACAAGACCTACGTGTCGAGCTGCTACCGCGACTACGCCTGCTACTGGGGCGCAGAACGCCAGGTGGTCGCCACCGCAACCTTCCGTTTCTAACCGGATAGCCGGGGCGGCGCCGCGTCGCCCCGGACAAAGCAGGATCTATGCAGGACAAACTTCTTAATCCCGGCGCGACCTTCGCGCTGGATAACGCCAGTTTCGCCGTCCCCGGCCGGGTGCTGCTGCAACCGCTGTCGCTCAGTTTTCCCCAGGGCAAAGTCTGCGGCCTGATCGGCCATAACGGTTCCGGTAAATCCACCCTGTTGAAACTGCTCGGGCGGCACCATGCGCCCAGCGGCGGCCAGGTACTGCTCAATCGGCAGCCGTTGGCGCAGTGGGACAGCAAATCCTTCGCCCGCCAGGTGGCCTACCTGCCGCAGCAATTGCCGGCGGCGGAAGGCATGACGGTGCGCGAGCTGGTGGCCGTCGGCCGCTATCCGTGGCATGGCGCGCTGGGGCGTTTTGGCGCCAACGATCGTCAACAGGTGGAAGAGGCCATCGCGCTGGTGGGCTTGAAGCCGTTCGCCCACCGGCTGGTGGACAGCCTTTCCGGCGGCGAGCGCCAACGCGCCTGGCTGGCGATGATGGTGGCGCAGGACAGCCGCTGCCTGCTGCTCGACGAGCCGACCTCGGCGCTGGACATCGCGCACCAGGTCGAGGTGCTGGCGCTGATCCAGCGCCTGAGCCGCGAACGCGATCTTACGGTGATCGCCGTACTGCACGACATCAACATGGCGGCGCGCTACTGCGACCATTTGGTGGCGCTGCGCGGCGGTGAAATGATCGCCCAGGGCGGCCCGCTGGAGCTGATGCAGGGGCCGGTGCTGGAGCAAATTTACGGTATTCCTATGGGTACGTTGCCGCATCCGAGCGGCGGCGCGCCGGTGAGTTTTGTCTACTGATGTCCTCTGCATTCACTTCTTCTCACGATCCGCTGCGCCGCCGTTTGTTGATGGCGCTGGCGCTGTCGCCGCTGTTGGGTTCGTTGCCCGGCCGAGCGGCGGATGCGCCGCCGGATATTGCGCGCGTTGCGGCGCTGGAATGGTTGCCGATCGAGCTGCTGTTGGCATTGGGCGTGACGCCGCTGGCGGTGGCCGATGTCCATAACTATAACCTGTGGGTGGCGGAGCCAAAGCTGCCGGCGACGGTGGTCGACGTCGGCCAGCGCACCGAACCGAACCTCGAACTGCTGCAGCAACTGCAGCCTTCGCTGGTGTTGTTGTCGCAAGGCTATGGCCCGACGCCGCGCAAAATCCAACCCATCGCGCCAACCATGAGCTTCGGCTTCAACGACGGCAGCGGCAAACCGCTGACCGTCGCTCGCCAGTCGTTGCTGGCGCTGGGCCAGCGGTTGGGCATAGAAAGCCGGGCGGTAAACCACCTGGCGCAGTTCGACAGCTTTATGCAGGATGCGCGTCAGCGCCTGCAAAGCTACACCCGACAACCGTTGTTGCTGTTTTCCCTGATAGACACGCGCCATGCGCTGATCATCGGCCAGAAAAGTCTGTTCCAGGAAGCGATGGATCAACTCGGCATCCGCAACGCCTGGCAGGAGCCAACCGATTTTTGGGGCACGGCGGTGGTGGGGATTGAACGGTTGGCCACGGTGCGTAACGCCCGGGTCATTTATCTCGATCACGGCAATCAGGCGATGATGGACAAGGTCAGCGCGACGCCTTTGTGGCAGTCGTTGCCCTTCGTGCGACAAAACCAGCTGCGGCAGGTGCCGGCGGTGTGGTTCTATGGCGCTACGCTGTCGACGATGCGTTTCTGCCGCCTGTTGGCGCAAGCTCAGGAGAGTGCGTCATGAATGCGGGCATCCGGAAATTGCCGCTGACGCTGATCCTGCTGTTGCTGGCGGCGGCAGGCGGTTTGACGATATATAACCTGGTGCAGCAGCTGCCGCCGGCGCAATGGGTGCGGGCGCTCAGCGCGCCGGACATCGACGACGTGCGGCAAATGCTGTTCCATTACAGCCTGCTGCCGCGGTTGACGGTGTCACTGTTGGCCGGCGCCGGTCTGGGGTTGGTTGGCGTGCTGTTCCAGCAGGTGTTGCGCAATCCTTTGGCGGAACCGTCGACGCTCGGCGTGGCCGCCGGCGCGCAGCTCGGCCTGACCATCGCCACGCTGTGGGTGCTGCCGGGGGGCGAGTTCACCCGCCAGCTGGCCGCTATGGTGGGGGCGATTGTGGTGGGCGGGCTGGTGTTTGGCGTCGCCTGGGGCAAGCGGATGTCGCCGGTGACGCTGATTCTGGCCGGGCTGGTGCTGGGACTTTACTGCGGCGCGGTCAACAGCCTGCTGGCGCTGTTTCATTACGATCAACTGCAGGGCATGTTCCTGTGGGGCACCGGCGCGTTGAACCAACAAGACTGGAGCGCCGTACGGTTCCTCCTGCCGCGTTTGCTGGTGGCCGGTGCGCTAGCGGCGCTATTGCTGCGCCCGCTGACGCTGCTGGGGCTGGACGACGGCGTGGCGCGCAACCTGGGGCTGGGGCTGTCGATGGCGCGCTTCTGCGCCCTGGGGTTGGCCATTATCTTCAGCGCCATGCTGGTGAGCGCGGTGGGCGTTATCGGCTTTATCGGCCTGTTTGCGCCGCTGATGGCGAAGATGCTGGGCGCGCGCCGTCTGGCGCACCGCATGATGCTGGCGCCGTTGCTGGGGGCGCTGTTGCTGTGGCTGACCGATCAGGTGATGCTCGGGGTCACGCAGGTGTGGCGCGAGATCCCGACCGGCGCGGCCACCGCGCTGTTCGGCGCGCCGCTGCTGCTGTGGCTGCTGCCGCGTTTGCGCAGCGCCGCCACGCCGCCGCCGATGAACCTGGGCGACAAGGTGCCTGCCGAGCGCGGGCATCTGGCGGGCTGGATTGGCCTGGCCGGCGTCGTGTTGCTGATTGGCCTGACGCTGGCGCTGATGCTGGGTAAAAATGCCGGCGGCTGGCACTGGAGCCTGGGGGCGGAGCTGGACGCCTTGCTGCCGTGGCGTTGGCCGCGGGTGCTGTCGGCGTTGGCCGCGGGTATGATGCTGGCGGTCGCTGGCACGCTGATTCAGAAACTGACTGGTAACCCGATGGCCAGCCCGGAAGTGTTGGGCATCAGCTCCGGCGCCGCTTTTGGCGTCGTGATGATGCTGTTTATGGTGCCGGGCGACGCCTTCGTTTGGCTGCTGCCCGCCGGCAGTCTGGGGGCGGCCGCGACGCTGCTGATCATCATGATCGCCGCAGGCCGCGGCGGTTTCTCGACGGAACGCATGCTGCTCGCCGGTATCGCGCTCAGCACCGCCTTTACCACCGTTATCTTCCTGCTGTTGGCCAGCGGCGATCCGCGTATGGGGGGCTTGCTGACCTGGCTCTCCGGTTCGACCTATTCAGTGGAGCCGGCGCAGGCGCTGCGCACCGCGCTGGTGGCCGCCGGCCTGATGGTATTGGCGCCGCTGTGCCGCCGCTGGCTGACCATCCTGCCGCTCGGCGGGGCTACCGCCCGTTCGGTAGGCATTGCGCTGACGCCGGCGCGATTGACCATCCTGTTGTTAGCCGCCACGATGACCGCCATGGCGACCCTGACCGTGGGGCCGCTGAGCTTTGTCGGACTGATGGCGCCGCACATGGCGCGCATGTTGGGCTTCCGCCGCGCGCTGTCGCAGATGGTGATCGCCGCGCTGTTGGGCGGTTTGCTGATGGTATTTGCCGACTGGTGCGGGCGGATGCTGCTGTTCCCGTATCAGATCCCCGCCGGGTTATTGGCGACCTTTATCGGCGCGCCGTACTTCGTTTATCTGTTGCGCAAGCAGACGTCGTAATCGGCATCTCGGCCATGCTTTTTCTGCCATCAAAGGCTCAGCGTCGCTGAGCCTTTTTTTATTTTTCATGGTGTTGTAAGGCGCTGCGAGCGGCTGCGCAAAAATGATATTGCGTGCGAAAAGGAACACGGGGTGTGGTGGTGAGATGAATATACTGCGGGCGGGTGCTCTGGATCTTTGTCTCTGGAGCCCGAGCGAAAGATACAAAGAGAAAAGCCCCGAGTCGATATTCATCAACCCGAGGCCTACTCTAACGCATCACAACGTTAAGTTAGCCTCTTACCCGCCGCGAGGCAAGGAGAAGAAGGCATGATGCCGAACAAACGGAGCCTGTTAAAATTGGTGGTTATTTGTGCCACAGTAATATCACTGGCATGGATAACCCGCAGCACGCTGTGTGAGCTGCGTATCCGATCGGGCACTACGGAGGTTGCGGCCATTTTGGCTTACGAATCCGAACGGTAAGGCAACCCGGCGGCGGGGGCTTTGCCTCCGCTTGCTGGCAGTCGATGCGTTGATCCGGGAGCACCCATCCGCTCAAAAAAAACGGCGAGCCTTGGCTCGCCGTTTTTCATGTTGATGTCGGGGCTTATTTCAGGCCGGCAGCATCGCGCAGCAGCTCAGCCTTGTCGGTCGCTTCCCACGGGAAGTGCTCGCGGCCGAAGTGGCCGTAGGCGGCGGTTTCGCGGTAGATCGGCTGCAGCAGATCCATCATCTGGATCAGGCCGTATGGGCGCAGATCGAAGAATTCGCGCACCAGCAGCGTCAGCTGTTCGGTTGGCACTTTCTCGGTACCGAAGGTTTCCACCATGATGGAAGTCGGTTCCGCTACGCCGATAGCGTAAGAAACCTGGATCTCGCAGCGATCGGCCAGGCCGGCGGCGACGATGTTTTTCGCCACATAGCGCGCCGCGTAAGCCGCGGAACGGTCAACCTTGGACGGATCCTTACCGGAGAAGGCGCCGCCGCCGTGGCGAGCCATGCCGCCGTAGGTGTCGACGATGATCTTACGGCCGGTCAGGCCGCAGTCGCCCATCGGGCCGCCGATAACGAAACGGCCGGTCGGGTTGATGTGGTATTTGGTGCCCGCCGTCAGCCATTCCGCCGGCAGTACCGGCTTGATGATCTCTTCCATCACCGCTTCTTGCAGATCTTTCAGTGCGATGTCTTCGGAATGCTGGGTGGACAGAACGACGGCGTCGATGCCGACGATTTTGCCGTCGTCGTATTGGAAGGTCACCTGGCTCTTCGCGTCCGGGCGCAGCCACGGCAGGGTGCCGTTTTTACGCACTTCGGACTGGCGCTGCACCAGACGGTGTGCGTAGGTCACCGGAGCCGGCATCAGCACGTCGGTTTCGTTGGTGGCGTAGCCAAACATCAAGCCCTGATCGCCGGCGCCCTGCTCGAGAGGATCGGTACGGTCAACGCCCTGATTGATATCCGGGGATTGTTTGCCGATGGCGCTCAATACTGCGCAGGAGTTGGCGTCAAAGCCCATGTCCGAATGAACGTAGCCGATCTCGCGCACGGTCTTGCGGGTGATCTCTTCGATATCGACCCAAGCGCTGGTGGTGATTTCACCGCCGACCAGGACCATGCCGGTTTTCACGTAGGTTTCGCAGGCGACGCGCGCCTTCGGATCTTGTTCCAGGATGGCGTCGAGGACGGCATCAGAGATCTGATCGGCGATTTTATCTGGATGTCCTTCGGAGACGGATTCGGACGTGAAGAGGTGTTTAGCCATTGTGTTCTTTACCTTGCATAAGACGGGTTAGAAATTACTGCACAGCGCTGGAGATCCGGCATCGAAGCGAAGGGTCTTCCGCTGATGGCGCGAGATGCATCCTGCAACGCCCCTCAGGCAAAGCCGTTAAGCAGTTTATCAGTTAACCAGTATAGATGGATTAACATCTGGACGTCTATTTTAGGTCAGGGTTTAGCCAGATTGCCAGTAATTTTTTGCGCTTTCGCTCTTTTGCGCAAACGGGTTGGCGCCATTTTCATCGCTTGAAACAGTTTTCGGCGAATTTTCATTTTGCTTTTTCACCTGCTTACCGGTATAAACTGCGCGCGCGGTTCATTTGCTGCACAGTACGGCGGTCTGGCGTGGGAGAAGGTACGTTAAACTTCCGCTTTGCATTCGCCGGCATTGCGCTATTATCCGTCGCGGGCGTTCGCCGCTTCATCGAACGGTCACGTTCTTACACTATTTTAGAGGCTGGGTCGTTCACTCCGAACGGCGCGCGTGGAGGTGGTTGGATTAATGATCCGTTGTCTACCGGTTGTTGGTTCCCAACAGCAGTGCCGTTCTGGCGCACATTCTTCTGCTATTTCCCGTCTTGTCTCTCTGTCACTTACCAGGTGCGATAAACACTTGGCCGCTACTCAGGATTCTCGGGCCGGCTAACGGTCGTCTGAAGAACTGAACAAGGGTAGCCTGCAGCCTTCCTGTGGGATGTTTCTTGGCCCGATTCACGAGGTTTGAACAGGGTGTCTTACAATTATATGAGTGATAAACCGATCGCTGACCGCGAACGGCAGTTCTCTTCGCTGCCGCCGGCGCGGCTTGTTGGGTTGTTCTCGCGGGTTGTAGCTGCGATAGTGGCTGGCGGTTTCGTCAGTACGGAATGTGAGGCGAACCATGTCTGATGATCTGTTGATTCACCGTCCGCCGGTTGCGGGCGAGTCTTTATCTTTGCGCTCCATGCAGGAGGTTGCCATGAATGATCGTAATGCCAGCAAGATGCTGCGTACTTATAACGTCGCCTACTGGGGCAACAATTACTATGACGTCAACGAGCTGGGCCATATCAGCGTGTGCCCGGATCCGGATGTCCCGCAGGCGCGCGTCGATCTGGCAGAACTGGTGAAAACGCGCCAGCAAGACGGCCAACGTCTGCCGGCGCTGTTCTGCTTCCCGCAGATCCTTCAGCATCGCCTGCGTTCGATCAACGCCGCGTTCAAACGCGCGCGCGAGTCCTTCGGTTACCAGGGCGGCTATTTCCTGGTGTATCCGATCAAGGTGAACCAACATCGCCGCGTGATTGAATCGCTGGTGAATTCCGGCGAACCGCTGGGGCTGGAAGCCGGCTCCAAGGCCGAGCTGATGGCGGTGCTGGCGCATGCCGGCATGACCCGCTCGGTGATCGTCTGTAACGGTTATAAAGATCGTGAATACATTCGCCTGGCGCTGATCGGGGAAAAACTGGGGCACAAGGTGTACCTGGTGATCGAGAAGATGTCCGAGATCAACCTGGTGCTGGAAGAAGCCGAACGCTTGAACGTCATACCACGCCTGGGCGTGCGTGCGCGTCTGGCATCGCAAGGCTCCGGCAAATGGCAGTCGAGCGGCGGCGAAAAATCCAAATTCGGTCTGGCGGCGGTGCAGGTGCTGAAGCTGGTGGAGACCCTGCGCGAAGCGGGCCGTCTCGACAGCCTGCAGCTGCTGCACTTCCACCTGGGCTCGCAGCTGGCCAACATTCGCGATATCGCCACCGGCGTGCGCGAATCGGCGCGCTTCTACGTTGAGCTGCACAAGCTGGGCGTCAACATTCAGTGCTTCGACGTGGGCGGCGGTTTGGGCGTCGACTACGAAGGCACCCGTTCGCAGTCCGATTGCTCGGTCAACTACGGCCTGAACGAATACGCCAACAACGTGATTTGGGGCATCGGCGACGCCTGTAACGAACACGGCCTGCCGCACCCGACGGTGATCACCGAGTCCGGCCGCGCCGTGACCGCGCACCACACGGTGCTGGTCTCCAACGTGATCGGCGTAGAGCGCAACGAATTCAGCGAACCGCAGCCGCCGGAAGCCGACGCCCCGCGCGCGCTGGAAAGCATGTGGGAAACCTGGCTGGAAATGAACGAGCCGGAAAACCGCCGCTCGCTGCGCGAATGGCTGCACGACAGCCAGATGGATCTGCACGACGTGCATACCCAATATGCGCACGGCATGCTGGACCTGACCAAGCGCGCCTGGGCCGAGCAGCTGTATCTGAACATCTGCAACAAGATCCAGCAGCAGCTCGATCCGAGCAACCGCGCGCACCGCCCGATCATCGACGAATTGCAAGAGCGCATGGCGGACAAGTTCTACGTCAACTTCTCACTGTTCCAGTCGATGCCGGATGCCTGGGGTATCGATCAACTGTTCCCGGTGCTGCCGCTGGAAGGGCTGGACAAGCCGCCGGAAGGCCGTGCGGTGCTGCTCGATATCACCTGCGATTCCGACGGCACCATCGACCATTACGTCGACGGCGACGGCGTGGCGACCACCATGCCGATGCCGCCGTACGATCCGGAGAACCCGCCGGCGCTGGGCTTCTTCATGGTCGGTGCGTATCAGGAGATCCTCGGCAACATGCACAACCTGTTCGGCGATACCGCCTCGGTTGACGTGTACGTGTTCCCGGACGGTAGCGTCGAGACCGAATTGTCCGACGAGGGCGACACCGTGGCGGACATGCTGGAGTACGTGCAGCTCGATCCGAGCGCGCTGCTGTCCAAATTCCGCGATCAGGTCAAAGAAACCGATCTGGACAGCGAGCTGCAGGCGCAGTTCCTGGAAGAGTTTGAGGCCGGCCTGTACGGTTACACGTATCTGGAAGACGAGTAACCGCCCTCTTCAGGGGGCGATGTCGGCCCTCTTGAAGCATGAGCAAAATGCGGCCATAATCTGCCGTATCGGTAGCACCGAAACACACATCGAATAAATCCCTTTCTCGTCGGGCTAACGACGCGGGAGGGATTTTTTTTTGTAACGGCCCGGCGTCTGCGCCCGGCAACTTGTTGAACTACGAGGGTTTACTATGAGCACCTTAGGCCATCAGTCCGATAATTCATTAGTGTCCAACGCCTTTGGTTTCCTGCGCTTTCCGCTGAACTTCATGCCTTACGACAGCGATGCAGAGTGGGTCATCACCGGCATTCCGTTTGACATGGCGACCTCCGGCCGCGCCGGCGGCCGTCATGGCCCGGCGGCTATCCGTCAGGTGTCCACCAACCTGGCCTGGGAAGGCAATCGTTGGCCGTGGAGCTTCGATCTGCGCGATCGCCTGAATGTGGTTGACTGCGGCGACATCGTGTTCAACTTCGGCGATGCGCAGGACATGAGCGACAAGCTGCAGGCGCACGCGGAGAAACTGCTGAAGGCAGGTAAGCGCATGCTCTCGTTCGGCGGCGACCACTTCGTCACTCTGCCGCTGCTGCGCGCGCACGCCAAGCATTTCGGCAAGCTGGCGCTGGTGCACTTCGATGCCCATACCGATACCTACGCCAACGGCAGCAAGTTCGACCACGGCACCATGTTCTATCATGCGCCGAACGAAGGTCTGATCGATCCGCATCACTCGGTGCAGATCGGCATTCGCACCGAGTTCGATCATGACAACGGCTTTACCGTACTGGACGCCGCGCAGGTGAACGATCGCAGCGTGGACGACCTGCTGACGCAGATCAAAGGCATCGTCGGCGATATGCCGGTATACCTGACCTTCGACATCGACTGTCTGGATCCGGCGTTCGCACCGGGCACCGGCACGCCGGTGATCGGCGGGCTGACCTCCGATCGCGCGCTGAAACTGGTGCGCGGCATGCAGTCGCTGAACATCGTCGGCATGGACGTAGTGGAAGTGGCGCCGGCTTATGACCAGTCCGAGATCACTGCGCTGGCTGCGGCGACGTTGGGTCTGGAGATGCTGTACCTGCAGGCGGCCAAGAAACACGCGTGACGCCAGGCCACGCCTCGCTGAAAAAGCGGCTCCCATCGTATGGGGGCCGCTTTTTTTTATTTCGTTTGTAGCCATCCGCGCGGCGATTTTCAGTCTGTTGCAACGCCTTTGCGCAAGCCTGCGCAGAAATGAAACTGAGCCAGTAAAAAGGAACCGCGACAACGGAGAGGATGAATATACTGCGCGCGGGTGCTCTGGATCTTTGTATCTGGAGCCTGCGTGAAAGGTACAAAGAGAAAAGCCCCGAGTCGATATTCATAAACCCGAGGCCTACTCTAACGCCAGCAACGTTAAGTTAGCCTCTTACCCGCCGCGAGGCAAGGAGAAGAAGGCATGATGCCGAACAAACGGGGCCTGTTAAAATTGGTGGTTATTTGTGCCACGGTAATATCACTGGCATGGATAACCCGCAGCTCGCTGTGTGAGCTGCGTATCCGATCGGGCACTACGGAGGTTGCGGCCATTTTGGCTTACGAATCCGAACGGTAAGGCAACCTGGCGACGGGGGATGTCCCCCGTCTGCTGGTTGGTGGCGTCCAGATCCCTGAGCACCCACTCACAGCATTCGGTTTCTCGTCACAAAGGAGAGAGAAACGGGTTTATGCCCGTTTAACCTGTCGCGCCAGCAACATACGGCTAAACAGCGCGCCGCCCGCCAGCAGCGTCAGCAGCTGTGAGGCAATCAGCACCGCAAAGCCCGAGGACACCTTGCCCTGGCTGGCCATCACCATGCCCATCGCCATCGGCACGAACGCCGAGAATAGATTACCGATGCCGTTAATCAGCCCATAGGCGCTGCCGACCGCCTCCGGCCGCGCATAATGCTGCAGCAGCGTGGGGATCGCCGCGCCCTGCGCGCCCCAACAGGCATTGGCCGCCAGCAGGAAGAAGGCGATCCAGCCAAGCTGATGGCTGTTCATTACGCCATAGATGCACAGTGCGGTCGCCGCGCCGCCAAAGACGAAGACCAGCGGCGCCTGATAAGGACGGATGCGATCGAGCAACGCGCCGCCGAGGTATTTGGAGGCGATGCTGACGATGAAAGGCAGCGCGGCCATCCAGCCCATTTGCTTGATGGAGAACCCCTTTTCATCGGTCAGGTAAGCCGGCAGCCAGGCGCTGGAGCCCCACAGGTAACTGAGCGTGGCGATCTCGATCAGCAGGATCCAGCCGAGCATCGGCGTGCGCCAGGCCAGCGCAAAGGTGTGCCAGACGCGGCTTAGCACCGGTTGCGGATCGGCGGGGCGTGAAGATGAAGATAAGGCGAGCGGATGAACGAACAACCGCACCAGCGCCAGGCCCAGCAGCAGGTTGAGCAGCGCCAGCAGGTGAAACGACATCGCCCAGCCGAAGTGCGCCATCAGAAAACTCACCAGCGGAAAGCCGAGCACCAGCCCCAACGAGACGCCCAGCGCGCTGACCGCGTTGGGCTTGCCACGCTCGTCGGCGGTGAAATGATCGCTGATGTACATGGTTTTCAGCGAGAACAGTGGCCCTTCGCTGACGCCAAGCAGCGCGCGCACCACGCACAGCAACAGCAGCGATCCCGCCAGCGGCGAGGCGGCGGTGAGCAGCGCCCACAGCACCACGCTCAGCGTCAGCGCGCGGCGGTAACCCATCAGCGTTTCCAGAAACGGCGTCAGCAACATGGCGGACAGGCCGTAACCGAGTAAAAACACCGTCATCAGCGTGCCCTGGTGAGCGCGGTCACCGCCGAGTTGAAAGTGTTGCAGGAAGTCGGGATTGACCAACATCACGGCGATATTAACTCGATCCGCATAGGCGATAACGATCAGAAACAGCAGGGCGATCACCCCAAACCAGCGTTGACGTTGTTGCACGGCGCGTTCCTCAGTGCGAGCGGTTGACGAATTCAGGCAGCAGTAAACTCACCCGGGGATGCCATTTGGCGCAAACGCGGGGATGGGGCTGATTGATGTAAATTTATTGTTATCAAATAGGGTGTAAAAGACAGCGAAAAAACACTTTTACGCGCAATGCGCCGCCGGGATCAACGCATTTTTTGCCATAAATTAGCGAGGGAGCGCACAACTGACATAGGTTTTTCATATCGGTGCATGATTTCGTGATCTTTCCCGCATTTGTCATTTTTAAACAACCTTTCATTAACATTTGCCGTTCCGCTCGCTTGACGAAAGTTTCGCCAGACTTATAGTGGCTGTATTAAATAAGAAACTGAGTTTCATATATGAAACAATCAGATAGAGGATAAAAGCAATGAGCTGGAAGAATGTGTGCGAAGTGTCTCAGGTGAAAGAAGATTTTCCTTTCTCCGGCAATGTGGAAGGAAAGGAGATCGGGGTGTACCTGCTCGACGGTAACTACTACGCGCTGGAAGACGTCTGCCCGCATGCTTATGCCTTGCTCAGCCAGGGGTTTGTAGACGACGGCAAGGTTGAGTGCCCGCTGCACGAAGCGCTGTTTGACGTGCGTACCGGCCAGTGCCTGCGCGAGCCGGGCGGCCGCGATCTGCAAACCTATCCCACCCGGGTGGTCGACAACCAAATCCAGATCACCTTTATCGCGGAGGAGTAATCATGCAGCACATCACCGATTTCAATCCCTGGCTGCCGGACACCCAACAGGTGACGCCGGCCCGCGAAGGCGGCAACGGTCAAATCCATCAGCCGGGCCAGTTCCGCAATGTCATCTGGCAAAACCGTGCCCGGGTGCCGGACGGCTTCGAAACCGCCCTGGTGGCGGCGCTGGAAACGATCTTCGATCAGGGGGCGGAAGAGCTGGAGCAGATCGTCAGCGCGTTGAATCAGCGTCGTCTGTTCGATCGCAGCGGCCAGCCGTGGAATGAGGCGACGTTCCGCGAATTCCTTCACGTTAACGGTTTCTGAGCGACACCCGGGAGAAGACAATGACAGCAAACACAACATCCTCCGAACAGAGCTTGCAGGACTATCTTGACCAGGGGCTGCGCGGCATGTGGTATCCGGTGCTGGCCAGCTGGGAAGTGGGCAACAACCCGGTCGGCATCACCCGCCTGGAGCAGCAAATCGTGGTGTGGCGCGACGCTGAAGGCCAGATCCACGCGCTGGAAGACCGCTGCCCGCACCGTGGCGCGCGGCTTTCCATGGGGTGGAACCTCGGCGATCGCATCGCCTGTTGGTATCACGGGGTGGAAGTCGGCGGCGACGGGACGGTGAAAGACGTGCCGGCGGTGGATCGCTGCCCGCTGGTGGGGCAAAAATGCCTGCGATCTTACCCGGCCAAAGAAGCCTATGGCGCGGTGTTCCTCTATTTCGGCGTGACGGCGGATGAAGCGCCGGCGGAGCTGACTTTCCCGCAAGAGCTGGCGGACGAAGCGTCGTACAGTCATTTTCTGTGCACCGCCAGCTGGAACTGCAACTACCAGTACGCCCTGGAAAACGTGATGGATCCGATGCACGGCACCTACCTGCACTCCTCTTCACACTCGATGGCGGAAGGTGATCGCAAGGCGGACATGGCGCTGGAGCCGACCGACAGCGGTTTCATCTTCAAGAAAAACGGCCAGATCGGCGTCAACTTCGACTGGGTGGAATTCGGCAACAGCGGCGCGTATTGGATGCGCCTGTCGATCCCGTACAAGAAGCGCTTCGGGCCGGGCGGTCACTTCTGGATCATCGGCATGGTGGTGCCGGAGGACAAGGATCACTGCCGGGTATTCTTCTGGCGCATTCGTAAGGTCAAAGACTGGCAGCGCGACATGTGGCGCTTCATGTACCGCAACCGCCTGGAATCGTTGCATTGGGACGTGCTCGAGCAGGATCGCATCGTGCTTGAGAACATGGCGCCTAACGCCCGCGGCCGCGAATATCTGTACCAGCACGACGTCGGTCTTTCTCGCCTGCGCCGCCTGATGCAGAAAGAGGCGCAAAAACAGCTGGCGACGCTGCGCGAGCGGGAGGCGGCGCAGTGAACGGCCTGCTGAACGGTAAACGCATCGTGGTCACCGGCGCGGCGCGCGGCCTGGGCTACAGCTTTGCCGCCGCCATCGCCGCTGCCGGCGCGCAGGTGGTGATGTGCGATATTTTGGCGGATGAGCTGGCGGCGAGCGGCGCCGCGCTGCGCGAGCAGGGCGCTCAGGTGGAAACGCAAACCATCGATCTGGCGTCACCGGATTCGATCCGTTCGGCGTTCGAGAAGATCGCCGCAGGCGGCGGGATCGACGGCCTGGTGAACAACGCGGCGCTGGCGACCGGCGTCGGCGGCAAAACCATGATGGAATACGATATCGAACTGTGGGATCGGGTGATGCAGGTCAACGTGCGCGGCACCTGGCTGGTGAGCCAGGCGGCGGTGCCGCTGCTGGCGCGCAACCCGCACGCCAAGATCGTCAACGTGGCGTCGGACACCGCGCTGTGGGGCGCGCCGCGCCTGATGGCCTATGTCGCCAGCAAAGGCGCGCTGATCGCGATGACCCGATCGATGGCGCGTGAGCTGGGCCCGCAGGGGATCTGCGTCAACGCCATCGCGCCGGGCCTGACGCGGGTGGAAGCTACCGAGTATGTGCCCGCCGAGCGCCATCAACTGTATGAGCAGGGGCGCGCGCTGGCCGGGGCGCAGCATCCGGACGATGTGAACGGTACGGTGCTTTATCTGCTGTCGCCGCTGGCGGATTTCGTCACCGGTCAACTGCTGCCTGTCAACGGCGGCTTCGTATTCAACTGACGGCCCGCAGGGCAGGCGCACAGCGCAGGAGCGAGAGATGGCGGACGAGCAAGCATGTAAATATCTGATCCCGGGGCTGGATCGCGGGTTGCAGTTGCTGCTGGCGTTTGGCGAGCAGCATAAGGAGATGACCTTCGCCGAGTTGCATCGCCTGGTCGATATGCCGAAGGCCACCGCTTATCGCGTGGTGCAGACGCTCGAACACCTCGGCTTTCTGGAGCGCAATCCGCGCACCAACACCTTTGCGCTCGGCATCAAGGTGCTGCGCCTCGGCTTCGAATATATCGCGTCGCTGGACGTGGCGCAGGCCGGCCAGCCGGTGATCGAGCAGCTGCGCGATCGCAGCCAGTGCAGCAGCCATCTGGCGATCCGCGACGGGCGTGACGTGATCTATATCGCCCGCGTCAGCGCCGCCGGTTCGCAGATCAATCAGGTCAGCGTCGGCACCCGCTTGCCGGTGCACCAAACCTCGCTCGGCCGCATGTTGTTGACCAGCGCGACTCGCAGCGAGTTCGAACAACTGTATCCAGACGCGCAGCTGCCGGGCAATGCGCCGGGCACCCCGGCGGATCGCGAAACGCTGTGGCAAATGGTGCAGCAAGACAAGGCGCGCGGCTATGTGATCGGCGAATCGTTCTTCCGCCACGGCATCTCCTCGATCGTCTACCCGATCTTCAACCGCGAGCAGCGGGTCGAGGCGGTGGTCAGCATCATGGTGCCGTCCGATGAGATCCCGAAAGCGGATCGCGAGCGGCTGCGCATGGAAGTGCGCGACGCGGCGGAGAAAATTTCCGGCTTCCTCGGCGCGCCGCCGCAGGCCAACGTCGGCTAACCGACAGGACCGACTCTTTTACTCAGGCAGGGATAAGGCCCGTAGCAAACAGGGGCCGGGGTTCACTCATGCCTGAAAACCGTATGCAGCGAGAACGTGAGGCTGAACAATGAGCGTAATCGGAATCGAAAAACTGGAATTTGGCGTCGAAGATCTGCCAACCTGCGAAAAATTCATGCGAGACTTCGGCCTGCAGCCCGCCACGCAACATTGGGGCGAAGCGCAGCGCGAATTCACTACCCTGAGCGGGGCGCGGGTTGTCCTGCATCCGCTGCAAAGCGCGGCGCTGCCTGCGGCGTTTGAAGGCGGTTCCACCCTACGCCGCATGACCTGGGGCGTGGCCTCGCCCGCCGATCTGGCGCGCCTGCAGCCGCGTTTGGCGCTGATGCCCGGCTTCCGCCAGGTGGGAGAAGAGCTGGAGTGCCTCGATCCCAACGGTATGACGCTGCGCTTCGTCGTCAGCCGCCAGCAGGCGGTCGAGGTGCCGGTCACGCCGATCAACCAGTGGGGCGACGTGCGCCGTATCGATCAACCCAGCCCGGTCTATTCGCAGGCGCAGCCGATCAACATCGGCCACGTGGTGTTCTTCGTCGACGATCTGGCGGCGACTGAGCGTTTCTACCGCGAGCTGTTGGATTTCCAGGTTTCCGATCGCTATATCGATCGCGCCGTCTTCCTGCGTACCCAGGCGCGCGGCGGCCATCATAACCTGTTCCTGCTGAAGTTGCCGAACCGCCCACGCGGCCTGAATCACGTGGCGTTCACCGTGCGCGATATCCACGAAGTGATCGGCGGCGGCATCGCCATGAACAAAGAGCAGTGGAGCACCTTTATCGGCCCCGGCCGCCACCCGATCTCCTCGGCCTATTTCTGGTACGTCAACAGCCCGACCGGCGGCGCGTTCGAGTACTACACCAACGACGATTATCTGACGGAAAACTGGCAGCCGCGCGAGCTGGAACATTCGCTGGTCTCCTTCACCGAATGGGCGGTAGAGGGCGGCATCGATCACGACACGCGCCGCCAGCATAAAAAGGCGGAGGCGTTATGAACCGGGCTGAACAGGCGGGCATCGTCATCGTCGGTGGCGGCCAGGCCGGCGGCTGGGCGGCCAAGACGCTGCGCGACCGCGGTTACAGCGGCCGGCTGACGGTTGTCAGCGACGAACCCTACGATTTTTACGAGCGGCCGCCGCTGTCGAAAGCGGCGTTGCTGGATGCCGCGGCGCCCCTCAGCCGGCTGTTCAGCGAACAGACGGTGGCGGAGCTGAATATCGACTGGCGCCGCCCGCTGCGCGCCGAGTCCATCGACGCTGAACAGCAAATCGTTACGCTCAGCGACGGGCAGCGGCTGCAGTTCGAGCAGTTGCTGATCGCCACCGGCGGGCGGCCGCGTTTGCCGAGCGCCGCCTGGGCGCAGCACCCGCGCGTGATGACGCTGCGTTCCTGGGACGATGCGGCCCGGTTGCGGCAGGGGCTGCAGGGCTGCCGTCGCCTGGCTATCGTCGGCGGCGGTTGGATCGGGCTGGAGATCGCCGCTTCCGCGCGCCGTCTCGGCGCCGAGGTGACGGTGTTTGAACGCCAACCCGCGCTGTGCATGCGCAGCGTCGGCGCCGATGTCTCACAGGCGTTGCTCGAACTGCATCGCCGGCAGGGCGTCACGGTGCTGTGCGGCTGCGGTGAGATCTCGCTGGAAGATCGCGACGGCGCCGCCTGGATCGGCAGCGAAGTCAGCGATCCGCAAGCCTTCGATCTGGTAGTGGTGGGGATCGGCGTCGAGCTGAATCTCGAACTGGCGCGCAGCGCAGGGCTGGCGATCGAGTCCGGCATTGTGGTCGACGGCCAGGGGCGCACCAGCCATCCGGCGATCTTCGCCGCGGGCGATGTGGCGCGTCACCCGACGCTTGGCCTGTGCCTGCAGTCCTGGGCCTACGCGCAAAATCAGGCCATCAGCACCGCCTGCGCGATGCTCGACGCCTTCGCCGCCCCGTATGACGACGTGGCCTGGCTGTGGTCGGATCAATATGACGTCAATATCCAGATCCTCGGCGTGCCGAGCGGCGGTGTGCACCATGTGGTGCGCCGCACGCCGCAGTCGCAGGTGTTCTTCACGCTGAACGCCGATCGGCAGCTGGTGCAGATGGTGACGTTCAACGACGCGCGCGCCATCAAGCTCGGCAAGCGTTGGTTGGCGAGTGGCCGGGTGCTGGATCCGCAGCAACTGGCGGATGCGGAGTTTTCTTTGATGGCGTTGAAATAACGCCCGAACCTCGGGAGCGTTTTATGACTACGCAAGACATTGACGCCCGCGCTGGACGGGCGGGGGAAACCGTTGCCGAAAATCCGCAGCAGCGGGTGCGCTGGTCGGTGCCGATCGCGCTGTTCGCCTGCGTGCTGCTGGCGTTTTTCGACAAGATCAGCATCGCGGCGCTGTTTTCCGACGCCGAGTTTCAGCAGGCGTTGGGCATCGGTTTTGACCCGGCGCGGCTGGGCTTGCTGATGAGCGCGTTTCTGTTCTCCTACGGCATTTCCTCCATGCTGCTCAGCGGCATCGGCGATCGGCTTAATCCGGTCAAGGTATTGATTGGCATGATGGTGGTGTGGGGCGTGCTGATGGTGTTGATGGGGCTGGTGCGTTCCTATCACGCCATGATGACGCTGCGCATTCTGCTCGGCATCGCCGAAGGGCCGCTGCTGCCGATGGCCTACGCCATTATTCGTCAGGCCTTCCCGCCGCAGCTGCAGGCGCGCGCCACCATGCTGTGGTTGCTCGGCACGCCGCTGGGGGCCGCGCTCGGCTTCCCGGTCACCCTGTACATCCTCAATACCTTCGACTGGCAGGCCACCTTCTTCTTTATGGCGTTTCTGACGCTGCCGGTGATGTTGCTGGTGCTGTTCGGCATGCGCCACCTGAACGTCGCGCGTCCGGCGGCGGCGGCCAAGCCGGCGGTGTCCGAACGCAAACAGCATCGCCGCGAGCTGCTGCGCAGCCCGCATTTCTGGATGATTTGCCTGTTCAACATCGCCTTCCTGACCTACCTGTGGGGCATGAACGGCTGGCTGCCGAGCTATCTGATCAAGGGCAAAGGCATTCATCTGGAACATGCCGGTTACCTCTCTTCGCTGCCGTTCATCGCCATGCTGCTCGGCGAAGTGCTGGGCGCCTGGCTGTCGGACAAGCTGGATCGCCGCGCGCTGGCCTGCTTCCTGTCGCTGTGCGGTGCCGGCCTCGGTCTGGCGGTGGTGTTGCACCTGCAGGGTACCTACAGCGTGATCGCCGCCATGGCCTTCAGCACCTTTATGTGGGGCGCCGGCGCGCCGAATATTTTCGCGCTGTTGGCGAAGGCCACCAGCAGCAAGGTGAGCGCCACCGCCGGCGGCATCTTCAACGGGTTGGGCAATTTTGCCGGTGCGCTGGCGCCGGTGCTGATGGGGGCGCTGATCGCCGCCACCGGCAATATGGATAACGGCCTGCTGTTCCTGGTGGTGATGGCTTTCGTCGGCTGCCTCATTCTGCTGCCGTTGCTGAGAAAGTACTGATTAATCAATCGATTCAACAGAGGAGTGACAACATGTCTCAGGTTGAGAACAAAGCCGGCGTCAAGCCGCAGGATCTGTCGATGGAAAACTGGGTGGAGTCGCGCATCGCCCGTTTCGAGGGCCGCAAATATGACTGGAACGCGCTGAAATTCCAGGCCGACTTCGACCCGAAATACCGCCGCGCGCAGATGCGCTACATCGGCACCGGCGCCACCGGCGTGGCCAGCGATGCCAACACCATTCCGGCAGGCAACTTCACCTTCTCCACCATGGTGCTGCCTTCGAAGTGCGAGGGCCCGCTGCACCTGCATGACGACGTGGAAGAAGTGTTCTTCATGCTGAAAGGCAGCATCACGCTGATGATTCAGGATGGCGAAGAGTATTACGAAACCAGGCTGAAAGAGCGCGATCTGATCTCGGTGCCGGCGGGGGTGTATCGCGGCCTGTTCAACCACGGCGAGGAAGAGGCGCTGATGTGCGTGATGCTCGGCACCGCCAAGCCGGAGATCCCGACCTATCCGGCGGATCACCCGCTGTCCAAAGTGAAGCGCAACTGATGAACGGCCTGGCGCAACGCCAACGGGCGCGCTGCGGGGCGTACACCCTGAGCTGGCGCGAGGCCGGGCAGGGGCGGCCGGTGGTGTTGCTGCATGGCATCAGCTCCGGATCCGCCTCGTGGATCAAGCAGTTCAACGATAACGGCCTGACGGACGGCCACCGTCTGGTGGCGTGGGATGCGCCGGGCTACGGCGGCAGCCTGCCGTTGGCGGATCCGCAGGCCGATGCCGCCGGTTATGCGGCGGCGTTGGCGGCGCTGATTGATGAGCTGCAGCTGGTGCAGCCGCTGATCGTCGGCCATTCGCTGGGGGCGCTGATCGGCAGCGCCTATGCCGCCGGTTATCCGGATGGGCTGTGCGGGCTGGTGTTGGCGGATCCGGCGCAGGGCTATGCCACGGCGCCGGAGGAAAAGCGTCGGCAGGTGTACGGCCAGCGCCAGCAGATGATAGAGACGCTGGGGCCGGTGGGCTACGGCGAGCAGCGGGCGGCGGCCTTGCTGCGTGAAGGGGCGGATCCGCAGGATATCGCCTGGGTGCGCAACGGCATGCAGCAGCTCGATCCCGACGGTTTTCTGAGTGCCGCCTGGATGCTGGCCAACGATGATATCAGCCGTTATCTAGCGCGCTATCGCGGCCCGCTGGAGGTGTGGTGCGGCGAACAGGATCGCATTACGCCACCGGAGAAGGCGGCCGAGCTGGCGGGTGAGCAGGACGCGGCGCTGCGTCTGATCGCCGCCGCGGGTCATGCCAGCTACCTCGATGCGCCGGCGTGTTTCAACCGCTATCTGCGGGACTTTACGGGAGCAATCCAACGATGAATTTTCAGCTTGAGGATCGGGTGGCGGTGGTGACCGGCGGCTCGTCGGGCATCGGTTTCGAAACCCTGAAGCTGCTGCTGGCCGAAGGGGCGAAAGTGGCGTTCTGCGGCCGCGATCCGGACAAACTGGCCGGCGCAGCAGCCAGCCTGCGCGCGGACTTCCCGCAGGCGGATATCCTGGCGCTGCGCTGTGACGTACTGGACGCGCAGCAGGTGGCGCAGTTCGCCGCTCAGGTGACGGCGCATTTCGGCGGCGTGGATCTGCTGATCAACAACGCCGGTCAGGGCTTCGTCGCCCATTTTGACCAGACGCCGCGCGAGGCCTGGCTGCATGAGGCCGAGCTGAAGCTGTTCGGCGTCATCAACCCGGTGCAGGCGTTCTTACCGGCGCTGGAACGATCGGCGATCGCGTCTATCACCTGCGTCAACTCGCTGCTGGCGCTGCAGCCGGAAGAGCACATGATCGCCACCTCGGCGGCGCGTGCCGCGCTGCTCAACATGACGCTGACGCTGTCGAAAGAGCTGGTGGGCAAAGGTATTCGCGTTAACTCGATCTTGCTGGGGATGGTGGAGTCGGGCCAGTGGCGCCGCCGTTTCGACGATCGCAGCGACAAAGATCAAAGCTGGGAGCAGTGGACGGCGGCGATCGCCGAACGCCGCGGCATCCCGATGAAACGCCTCGGCAAGCCGCAGGAGCCGGCGCAGGCGCTGTTGTTCCTCGCTTCGCCGCTGGCTTCCTTTACCACCGGCGCGGCGTTGGACGTTTCCGGCGGCTTTAACCGCCATGTGTAGCAGGGGCCGAGAAAGATGAAGAAGATCATGATGATTGGCTACGGCGCAATGGCGAAGGAAGTGATCGCCCGTCTGCCGGAAGGCGTGGAGGTTGGCTGGATCCTGGCGCGTGCAGCTCATCATGCGGCGATCGCCGAGGCCTTTGGCGGGCGGGTGCAGGCGCTGACCCATCCGGAGCAGTGTTCGCAGCGGCCGGATTTGGTGCTGGAGTGCGCCAGCCAGCAGGCGGTGGCGGAGTTTGGCGAGGCGGTGCTGCAGCGCGGTTGGCCGCTGGCTGTGATCTCGACCGGCGCGCTGGCGGACGCCGCATTGCAACAGCGGCTGCAGCAGGTTTGCCGCAGCCATCACGGGCAACTGATCGTGCTGTCCGGCGCGGTGGCGGGGATGGACGGGCTGGCGTCGGCGCGTGAAGGCGGGTTGGAGAGCGTGACCTATCAGGCCAGCAAGAGCCCGGCCAGCTGGCGCGGCAGCCCGGCGGAGCAACTGATCGACCTCGATGCGGTGCGCGAGGCGCAGGTATTTTTTGAAGGCTCGGCGCGCGAAGCGGCGCGTTTGTTCCCGGCCAATGCCAACGTGGCGGCCACTGTTGCGCTCAACGGTCTGGGTATGGACGCCACCCGGGTGCGTCTGCTGGTCGATCCCGCCACCCGGCGCAATACCCATCGCCTGCAGGTGTGCGGCGACTTTGGCGAGTTTCACATTGAGCTGAGCGGTAACCCGCTGGCGAGCAATCCCAAAACATCAACCCTGGCGGCGCTGAGCGCGGTACAAGCCTGCCGCCGTCTGGTGGACGGCGGTTTTATTGCCTGAACGGCAGGAGCGGAGCATGGAACGATTGAATATTTTTGTCGCCGGGCGCTGGCGTGAAGGGCGTGGCGAAGAGATGGCTTCGGTATTCCCGGCCGATGGCAGCGTCAACGCGCGGCTGCGCGCCGCTAACGTCGAGGACGTGAACGAGGCGGTGGAAGCGGCGGAACGCGCCTGGCGCGCGCCGGAGTGGCGCGGGCTGGTGCCGCACCAACGCGCCTCGATTCTCTACCGCGTCAGCAACCTGATCCTGGCGCAGCAGGAACAGCTGGCCGAGCTACAGACTCGCGACAACGGCAAACCGCTGGCGGAAACCCGCGGCCTGGTGGCCAGCGCGGCGGCGACCGCGCGCTATTTCGCCGCCGCCTGCGAGGTGTTGGAAGGCGAGCTGCCGACCCCGCGCAGCGCCGAGGTGATGACCCTCAGCCAGTATCAACCGATGGGAGTGATCGCCGCCATTACGCCGTGGAACTCACCGATCGCCAGCGAAATGCAGAAGGTGGCGCCGGCGCTGGCGGCGGGCAACGCGGTGGTGCTCAAACCGGCCGAAGCCACGCCGCTGATGGCGCTGAAGCTGGCCGAGCTGTTCGAACAGGCGGGGCTGCCGGCCGGGCTGCTCAGCGTGTTGCCGGGCAAAGGTTCGGTGATCGGCGAGGCGTTGGCGCGCCATCCGCTGGTGAAGAAGATTTCCTTTACCGGCGGGACCAGCACCGGGCGCCATTTGGCGCACATCGCTGCCGATAAGCTGATCCCCACCTCGCTGGAGCTGGGGGGCAAATCGCCGACCATCGTGCTGGAGGACGCCGATCTGGAACAGGCGGCGCGCGGCATCTGCTACGGCATTTTCAGCTCCGCCGGCCAGGCGTGCATCGCCGGATCGCGGCTGTTCGTACACCGTTCGCTGTATCAGCCGCTGCTGGCGCGCTTGACCGAACTGACGGCGGGGCTGCGTATCGGCAACCCGCTGGTGCCGGGCGTGCATCTTGGCCCGCTGATCAGCGCCAAACATCGGCAAAGCGTGGCGGACTACGTGGCGCTGGCGCGGCAGGAGGGCGGCCGGGTGGTCATCGGCGGCGAAGCGCCGGCCGATCCGCAACTGGCGAGCGGCAGCTATTACCTGCCGACCATTATTGAGGGCTTGAACAACGATGCCCGCGTGTGCCAGGAAGAGATCTTCGGCCCAGTGCTGGTGGCGCTGCCGTTCGACGACGAGCAACAGCTGATCGAACAGGCCAACGACTCGGTGTATGGCCTGGCGGCCGGCATCTGGAGCCGCGACTTCCCTCGCGCGATGGCGCTGGCGGAGCGGCTGGAAACCGGCACCGTCTGGGTCAATACCTACAAAACGTTCTCGATTTCCACGCCGTTCGGCGGTTTCAAGGAGAGCGGGTTGGGCCGCGAAAAGGGCCTGAACGGCATCAAGGCCTACATGCAGCAGAAAAGTGTGTATCTGGCCCTGAGCCATCAGATGAACCGCTGGAGCGACTAGGCCGACACCTCTACGCATAACCCTAATAACGATTACCTTAAGAAGGCAGATGATGAGCGATAAAATCACGGTTGGCGAGGCGATAGCCCGGACTCTGGAACAGTACGCGGTGTCGGCGATGTACGGCATCATTTCGATTCATAATCTGCCGATCGCCGATGCGGTGGGGCAGCGCGATAAAATTCGCTTCGTGCCGGCGCGCGGCGAAGCGGGGGCGGTCACCATGGCCGACGCGCACGGGCGGTTCTCCGGCCTGGGCGTGGCGTTGACCAGCACCGGCGCCGGCGCCGGCAACGCGGTGGGGGCGATGATTGAGGCGCTCAACGCCAACACGCCGCTGTTGCATATCACCGGCCAGGTAGAAAAAGCCTATCTGGATGCCGACGCCGGTTTTATTCATGAAACCCGCGATCAGCTCGGCTTCCTGCGCGCCTGCTCCAAGCGCGCTTACCGTGTCAATTCGCCGGAGCAGGCGGTGGCGGTGATCCAGCGAGCGATCCTGGATGCGCAAACCGTGCCCTGCGGCCCGGTGGCGGTCGAGATCCCGATCGATATTCAAAGCAGCCTGGTGTCCCGTTCGGTGCTGACCGAGCCGTTGGCGCCGGCGCCATTGCCGAAGGCGGACGATGCCGCGGTGGAACGGCTGCATCAGCGGCTGAAACAGGCCAAGCGTCCGCTGCTTTGGTTGGGCGGCGGCGCCTTGGCCTGCGGCGACGCGGTGCGCAAGCTGGCGGACGCCGGCGTGGCGGTGATCTCCAGCACCCACGGGCGCGGCATTCTGCCGGACAGCCATCCGCGCAGCCTGCGGGCGTTCCATAACTCACCGAGCATCGAAGCGATCCTGACGCAGTGCGATCTGACGCTGGTGGCCGGTTCGCGCCTGCGCAGTAATGAAACCCGTACCTGGACGCTGCCGCTGCCGCGCCCGCTGGTGCAGATTGACATCGATCCGGCGGCGGCCAACCGCAACTACCTGGCCGATGAGCAGATCAACGGCGACTGCGCGGCGCTGCTGGCGGCGCTGGCGGCGCGGTTGGCCCCCGGCGAAAAGGTCAACGCCGAGTGGGATGCCGAAATCGCGGGGGCGGTGCAGCAGGCGGAGAGCGCGCTGCGCCAGCAGTCCGGTGAATACGCCAAACTCAATGACGCCATCGACGCCGCACTGCCGCAGGACGGGCTGTTGGTGCGCGATATCACCGTTTCCGGCAGCGTCTGGGGCAGCCGTCTGTTCCGTGCGATCTCGCCGCTGTGCAACATTCACTCGCTGGCCGGCGCTATCGGCATGGGGCTGCCGATGGCGATCGGCACCGCGATTGCCAACCCGCAGCGCAAGGTGGTGGGGCTGGTGGGCGATGGCGGTTTGGCGCTGGGCCTGGGGGAGCTGGCGACCATGGCGCAGGAACAGGTGAACATCACTCTGCTGATCATGAACGATGGCGGTTATGGCGTAATGCGTGGCATTCAGGACAAGTATTTCGCCGGGCGCCAGTATTACAACGAGCTGCATACGCCTGCCTTTACCCAGATCGCCGAAGCGATGGGGTTGAAAGCCTGGAAGGTGGACGCGGCGTCGCAGTTCAACGGCGTGCTGGCCGAGGCGATCAATTACCCGGGGCCGTCGGTGGTCGAGGTGGACATGAAGCAGGTCGGGCCGCTGACCTTCGCCGGGCCGCCGCAGAAAACGCTGTATTGAGACGATAAAAAAACGCCCGGCGGTTGCCGGGCGTTCTCGTGGTTATTTCTCTGCCGCGATGCGATCGCGAATGTGCTGTGCGCGCGCTTGGGAAGACGGGTGATCGTCGAACATGCTGCTCTGACGACCGGCTTCCATTTGGGCCAGTTTTTCGAAGCTGGTGGCCAGGCCGTTCGGATCGATACCGCGTTTTTTCAGCAGATCGAACGAGTAATCATCCGCTTCGCTTTCCTGCTTCTGCGAGAACTGGGCGCTGACCAGCTTCTCGCCGATATCCGCCAGCTGCGACTGCGACAGCGAGCCGATGACGCCGCCGGCGGAGGACGCCGCGGTGCGCAGCGCCACGGTGCCGTAAGCCACCTGCATCGCTTTACGGGTGTGGCCCAGCGCCACGTGGCCCATTTCGTGGCCCAACACGCCTTCCACTTCGTTGTCGTTCATGATGTCCATCAGGCCGCTGTAGACGCGAATGCAGCCGTTGGCCATCGCCCAGGCGTTGACGTCTTTGGTCACGTAGACCTTGTAGTTGGCCGGGGTGCCGTTGATGTTGTCGCCCAGCGCCGCAGCGATTTTGTTGAGGCGCTTGGCATAGGTGCTGTCGGCCGGCGCGATTTGTGCCTTGCTGTCCATCTCGGCGCAGGATTTATCACTCAGGGCCTTAACGTCGTTGTTGCTCAGGGTCGCCGCCTGGAACGCCTGCGCGCCGGACTGCATCAGGGTTTCGGTATTCAGGTTTTGACAGCCGGTTGCCAGGGTGGCAATGCCCAACGCAATCAAAGAGGTACGAATTTTCATAACGCCATCTTCCTGTGAAGGTAACAAGGTAAAAGAGTCATTTTGCCTGGAGGAAATCTTGTCGCAAGAGCCTAGTGTACGCCAGCCGGAGCGAGAATAGTGTTATTCCGAAAAAGCGACCAATCGTGCTAATAAGTGGTGAACTCGCTCTCATTTGGCATTAGGGATTGCCGTTGTGATGTGGAGTCTGAGAAAATAGGGAACTTGACTGCTTTTTTTATCCGACCTGGAGTAAAACATGTCCTCTCGTAAAGAGCTTGCCAACGCTATCCGCGCACTCAGCATGGACGCCGTACAAAAAGCAAATTCCGGCCACCCGGGGGCCCCTATGGGCATGGCGGACATCGCCGAAGTCCTGTGGCGTGACTACCTCAACCACAACCCGACTAACCCGCACTGGGCTGACCGCGACCGTTTCGTGCTCTCCAACGGCCACGGCTCCATGTTGATTTACAGCCTCCTGCACCTCACCGGCTATGACCTGCCGATGCGCGAGCTGGAAAACTTCCGTCAGCTGCATTCCAAAACCCCGGGCCACCCGGAGTACGGCTACACCCCGGGCGTTGAAACCACCACCGGCCCGCTGGGCCAGGGCATCGCCAACGCCGTCGGCTTCGCCATCGCCGAACGCACCCTGGCGGCGCAGTTCAACCGCCCCGGCCATGACATTGTCGACCACCACACCTACGCCTTCATGGGCGACGGCTGCATGATGGAAGGCATCTCGCACGAAGTCTGCTCTCTGGCCGGCACCCTCAAGCTCGGCAAACTGACCGCCTTCTACGATGACAACGGCATCTCCATCGACGGCCACGTCGACGGCTGGTTCACCGACGACACCGCCCTGCGTTTCGAAGCCTACGGCTGGCACGTGGTGCGCAACGTCGACGGCCACAACCCGGACGCCATCAAGGCGGCGATTGAAGAAGCCCGCAAGGTGACCGACAAGCCGTCGCTGCTGATGTGCAAGACCGTTATCGGCTTCGGTTCGCCGAACAAGGCCGGCACCCATGACGTGCACGGCGCCGCGCTGGGCGCCGCCGAAGTGGCCGCCACCCGCGAAGCACTGGGCTGGAAATACGCCGCCTTTGAAATCCCGCAGGACATCTACGCCCAGTGGGACGCCAAAGAAGCCGGTCAGGCCAAAGAAGCGGCCTGGAACGACAAGTTCGCCGCCTACGCCAGGGCCTTCCCGGAACTGGCCGCCGAGTTCAAGCGCCGCATGAACGGCGAGCTGCCGGCCGACTGGAAAGCCGACGCCAAGGCGTTCGTGGAAAAACTGCAGGCCAACCCGGCCAACATCGCCAGCCGCAAGGCGTCGCAGAACGCGCTGGAAGCGTTCGGCAAGGTGCTGCCGGAGTTCCTGGGCGGCTCCGCCGACCTGGCGCCGAGCAACCTGACCATGTGGTCCGGCTCGAAAGCGCTGAACGTTGACCCGGCGGGCAACTACATTCATTACGGCGTGCGCGAGTTCGGCATGACCGCCATCACCAACGGCATCGCGCTGCACGGCGGCTTCCTGCCGTACTCGGCGACTTTCCTGATGTTCGTGGAATACGCCCGCAACGCGGTGCGCATGGCGGCGCTGATGAAGCTGCGCAACGTGTTCGTCTACACCCACGACTCCATCGGTCTGGGCGAAGACGGCCCGACCCACCAGCCGGTGGAGCAGTTGGCGAGCCTGCGCGTGACCCCGAACATGAGCACCTGGCGCCCGTGTGACCAGGTGGAATCGGCGGTGGCGTGGCAGTACGGCATCGAGCGTAACGACGGCCCGACCACCCTGGTGTTCTCGCGCCAGAACCTGACCCAGCAGCCGCGCACCGCAGAGCAGCTGGCGAACGTGTACCGCGGCGGCTACGTGCTGAAAGACTGCGCGGGCACGCCGGACGTTATCCTGATCGCCACCGGCTCCGAAGTGGGCATCACGGTGGAAGCGGCGGACAAACTGACCGCGGCGGGCCGCAAGGTGCGCGTGGTGTCGATGCCGTCGACCGACGCGTTCGACAAGCAGGATGCGGCGTACCGCGAGTCGGTGCTGCCGGCGGCGGTGACGGCGCGTGTGGCGGTGGAAGCGGGTATCGCGGACTACTGGTACAAGTACGTGGGGCTGAACGGCGCCATCGTGGGCATGACCACCTTCGGTGAGTCGGCGCCGGCGGAGCAGCTGTTCGCCGAGTTCGGCTTCACCGTGGACAACGTGGTGGCGAAGGCGCAGGCGCTGCTGAAGTAAGCGGCCTGGCGCCAGCCGATAAAAAAGCCGGTCATGATGACCGGCTTTTTTTATGGGCGGAAATCGCGCTTAAGACGCGGCCTTGACGCTTTCGGCGCTGCGCAACCGGTCGTAAGCGGCCGTCAGCAACAGCACCAACAGCGTAGGCTGCAGCCAGACCAGACCCTGCTCGGCCAGCGGCAGCTTATCGAACCAGGCGGGCAGCAGGCCGCTGAAGCTGGAAGCCTTCAGGCCGTCGGCGAGGCCAAACACCAGGCTGGTGGCGATCACTGGCGCAAAGACGCGCCTGGCGCTGCGCCAGCGGTTCTGGCTGAAGCTGAGCAACACCAGCGCGATGCAGGGCGGGTAGATCGCCGTCAGCACCGGCAGCGAGACGCGGATAAGATTGGCCAGCCCCATGTTGGAGACCAGCATGGCGAAGAGGGCGAGGATGACCACCAGCGTGCGGTAAGAGAGCGGCAGGTAGCGGGAGAAGAAGTCCGCGCAGGCGCAGGTCATGCCGACCGCTGTCACCAGGCAGGCGATGAACATCAGCACCGCCATAAAGACGCTGCCCAGATCGCCGAAGGTGTGCTGTACATAGGCGTGCAGGATTGCCGCGCCATCCTGAGCGCCATTCTCGATTAGGCTGCCGCTGCCGGCGCCGAGTTTGAACATGCAGATATAGACCAGCGTCAGGCCGACGCCGGCGATCAGGCTGGCCCACAGCGTATAACGCAGCAGCAACCCGCTGTCGCTGACGCCACGCGAGCGGGCGGCGGTAACGATAATCGAACCGAACATCAGCGCCGACAGCGTGTCCATGGTTTGATAACCCTGTACGAAGCCGGTGGAAAACGCCGCGGCCTGATAGCTGCCGACGGCGGAGAGCGGCGCGCCTGCGGGCCAGATCAGGGCGGCGATGCCGAGCGCGGCCAGCGCCAGAATTTTCAGCGGCGCCAGAATATGGCCGACGTTATCGAGCAACCGTCCGGGATATAGCGACACAATCATCGCCAGGGTAAAGAACAGCAGGCTGTAGATGAACTGCGGCAGGGCGCCGTCGCCGGTGAAAGGCGCAATGCCGAGGGCGAAAGAGACATTGGCGGTTCGCGGCGTGGCGAACAGCGGGCCGAGCGCCAGATAGCAGACGGTCGCCAGCAGCAGGCCGGCGGTGCGGCCGATGGGGCCGGTAAGCAGGCTGATGCTGCCGCCGACGCGCGCCAACGCGATCACGGCGATCACCGGCAGGGCGACGGCGGTCACCATAAACCCGAGGGCGGCCGGCCACAGATGTTCGCCGGACTGCAGCCCCACCAGCGGCGGGAAAATGATGTTGCCGGCGCCGACAAACAGGGCAAAGGTCATAAAGCCCAGGGCGATAATGTCTTTCGGGGATAAACTCTTGGTCATAACGGTATGGCACTGCCTGTATTCATGAAATAAACGGCCCGCCTGCAGAGGGCTGGCGCGTGGGGCAGCGAGCGCCCGCAAAAATTTTCGTCCGGCAGGATATAATAATTCGGCGACAAAAACCTGATTAATCCAGCGTTGTTTATCCTGGCGTGAACCGGCCGCACAGAGGGATCCTGGCGGCCGGCCCGGCAGCGCGTTAGCGCGCCACCATGTCTATCGACAGCGGGATTTCGATATGCGGCTTGAAAGAGTCGTATGCGAAAGAGACGTGGCCGTCTTCGACCGGTTTGCGGGTGAAAAAGATCAGCATATCGCGGGTTGAATCCTTACGTTTGTCCTGCGCTTTTACCGGAGAGAGGCTGTGTTTGCGCTCGTGGTCGACAATCAGCAGGGTGTCGAGGAAATGCCGATGCTGTATTTCGCCCAAAATCCATTCCGGCCGGGCCCGATCGAATTTGATCCCGCTGGTTTCGCGCATATCGTGAATAAAGGTCTTGGCGCTGTCGTCGGTCATGTTGTCGCAGCCGAGGAAGGTTGTCATGGTGTGGTCGACGCCGTCGCTGTGCACACCTTCCAGCGCCGGTTCGCCCAGCATCTGCGGCGTGGTGACGGTGCGCAGGTTGAACACGGTGCAGACGAACTTGTTGATCTCCTGATTAAGCCGGGGGCGCGGCGTCACGCTCACGCCATCGATCACGTAGGCTTTGAATTTCATCAGCGCCTGAAAGGCCGTATTCAACTGCAGATCGTCGTTGATGCCGCGGAAATGGCGCACCTTTCCCGAATCGTAGCGGATGAAGTCTTCCTCGACCGAGAGCACGAAAGGCTGGAACTCCAGCCGCTCAATCCGGGCGCGATCGAAGTCGAAACAGAAACGGCCGTTTCTGGACTTGCGGAAAGGCAGCGTGGGATCGTCCGCCAGATTGGCGCTGACCTGCTGCAGCCTGGCGAAATCTTCCGGCCGCGCGCCCAGCGCCAGCAGGATTGCCTGCATGGTAGCGCCGGGGATAAAGGCTGAACGGTGTTCCTGGTATGCCTTCTTAACTTCATCAAGCAGAGATAACTGTCGCATTTCTCGGTGGCCTCACGAATGATGGGGCGGTTATAAAATCTTGCTGCCGATCTCCACGTCGAAATCGGGTTTCAGCAAGACGGTGCCTTGATCCCTGGTGACCGCGGCAAGAACCAGCACTTCGGATTTAAATCCGGCAACTCGCCTGGCGGGGAAATTAACGACGGAGATGACTTTTCTGCCAAGCAGGTCATCTTCCTGATAGTTTTCGCATAATTGTGCCGAGCTGTTTTTAATGCCAATTTCCTCGCCGAAATCAATGCGCAGCTTATAGGCGGGTTTTAACGCCTTGTCGTTATATTCCACGGAAATAATTTCGCCAATACGCATATCCAGTTTCATAAAATCAGTGATTTCGGCCATGAGTCAGTCCCGTTAATTAAATGGCTTCAGAAAGGCTAGCAAAGGGGAATTATCCCGACAATGTCGCCAAGAGGGGAATATTTATACCCGATGTAGCAATTAATTTACATTGTCGTAACGTAGCGTAATTAATTATAAGCTTGATGAATTATATGAAATTGAAACTTCATTATTCACCGGTAATTATGTGCACCATCTGAACTTGGGCGTCCGCTCGGCACTGTTAAGCCCGTGTTAAATTGGTTAGTATGCCTTCATTCATCAACCGCATTCTTTCAGGTAGTGATATGGAAATAACCCCGCGTGAAAAACGCGATCGGCGAAAGGCATTTATCGCGCCGTTTTTCCTGATATTAATTTGGTCGACGGGTTTTATTGCCGCGCGGGCGGTGGCGGATCATGCCGATCCCAACCTTTTCCTGACCTTTCGCTTTTTGATCGCCGCCGCGGTATTCGCTTTGCTGGCATTGCACTGCGCCTGGCCCAAGGGGCGGCAGTTCGTGATGCACCTGCTGACCGGCATGTTGATGAATGGCGTTTATCTCGCTGCAAGCTGGTGGGCGGTAGCGAACGGCCTGGCGGCCGGGGTGATGTCGCTGATCGGCGGCTTGCAGCCGCTGTTCACCGCGCTGATTTTCGCGTTGGTGCTGCGCAAATCGATAGGATTACGCTCCTGGGCCGGGCTGGCGATCGGCTTTATCGGCGTTGCGCTGGTGCTTTCTCCCCGGCTGACCGGCATTGATGTCGGCAATATGGCGCTGTTGCCGATCCTGATGGGGTTTGGCAGCATCGTCGCGCTGACGATCGGCATCATGGTGCAGAAGTCTTCGCTGGCGGCGGCCGATCTGCGGGCGGCGGGCGCCATTCAGCACCTCGGCGCGGCGATCGTGACCGGCGCGTTGGCGGCCGTGATGGGCTCCGGCGCCTGGGACAATTCGCCGACGCTGTGGTTCTCGCTGCTGTGGTCGGCCGGCGTGTTGTCGCTGGGCGGCACCGCGCTGTTCATCTGGATGGTGCGCCACGGCGATTTGACTCGCATTACCGCGCTGATGCTGCTGGTGCCGCCGGCGGCAGCGCTGCAGGCTTATGCGCTGTTTGGCGAGGCGCTGTCGCTGGTGCAGTTGGCGGGGTTTGCCCTGACCCTGCTGGGGGTCGCCATCGTACAGCGAATTCGCCTGCTGCGGCGTTCTCGCCTGGCCGAATAGTTTGCGACTGGAAGCGCCGTAAAGCCCGCGCTGCCGGGCTTTTTATTGGCTGAAAAACGTCCAACCTCACAAAACCGAAAGATAACAAAGCAACGCCGTTGCTACGTCTCAGTTATTAACTATATGTTAATTTTTGGTTTATTAAATGTGATCAGGGGATGGATGATGATGATGAAAAAAATCAGCGCGACCGTAGCGGCAATCACCTTGCTGGGCTCCGTTTCCGCCTATGCGGCCTTCCCGGCGGGCTACCCCGCCGACTATCAGAAACTGGTCGACGGCGCGAAGAAAGAAGGCAAGGTGGTGATTTACTCGACCACCGACACCAAGGCGGCGGCGCCGTTGATCCAGGGGTTTGAGGCGTTGTATCCGGGCATCAAGGTCGAATACAACGACATGAACAGCACCGAACTGTATAACCGCTTTATCAGCGAGCAGGCGGCCGGCGGCACCAGCGGCGACGTGGTGTGGAGCTCGTCGATGGACACCATTTTGAAACTGGCGGGCGATTACGCGCAGGAATATGCCTCCCCTGAGCAGGCTCAGCTGCCGAAATGGGCGGTATGGCAAGAGAAGGTGTATGGCACCACCTACGAGCCGGTGGTGTTTATCTATAACAAACGCCTGATCCCGCAAGGCGATGTGCCGGATTCGCATGCGGCGCTGGCCAAGCTGATCGCCGGCCAGACGGACAAATTCAAGAAGAAAGTCACCACCTACGACATCGAAAAATCCGGCGTCGGCTTCATGCTGTCGGTGCAGGACTTCAAGGCCGATCCCAACTACTTCAAAACGCTGGCCGATGTGGCCAAGGGCGGGTTGGCGGTGCAATCCTCCACCGGCACCATGATGGAACGCGTTTCCTCCGGTGAAAACCTGATCGGCTTCAATATCCTCGGTTCGTACGCCGAGGCTCGCGCCAAGAGCGACCCGTCGCTCGGCATTGTCTATCCGAAAGACTATACCCTGGTGCTGTCGCGCGTGAGCTTCATCGGCAAAGAGGCCGGCAACCCTAACGCCGCCAAGCTGTGGTTCGACTACGTGCTGTCGGAGAAAGGGCAAAATATTCTCGCCAATCAGGCGGATATCCCCTCGATCCGCAACGACATCGAAGGCAAGAACGACATCGATGGTATGACCAAGCTGTTGGGTAACGCGCTCAAGCCGATCCCGGTCGATGACAGCCTGCTGGAATATCTGCAGCCGGCCAAGCGTCTCGACTACATCAAACAATGGCGCGCCGCCGCGGCGAAATAACAGGGACTGCATTCGGACGCACGCCTGTCGCACGGGCGCGCGCCCTTTGGTCGTCGTTTACAACCATAGGGAGCATTTATGCAAGCATGGCGCAGAAAGTGGCAGAGCCTGCCGCGCGGCCTGGTGGTGTTGATAACCGCGCTGGTTATCTATGTCCCCCTGTCGTTTATCATCATTCAAAGCTTCCTCTCGGCACCGTTTTTCTCTCCTTCCAAGGTCTTCAGCCTTGAGGCCTTCGAGTTCATCTTTACCGATCCGGATTTTTACAAAGCGCTGAAAAGCGGCTTTATTCTGGCACTCGGCCTGGTGATTATCGCCATCCCGCTCGGCGGTGTTTTGGCCTTCCTGATGGTGCGCACCGATCTGCCGGGGCGGCGAATCATCGAACCGCTGATTCTGGTGCCGATCTTCGTGTCGCCGATGGTACTGGGTTTCGGTTACGTGGTGGCGGCGGGGCCGGTAGGCTTCTTCTCGCTGTGGGCGGAGGCGCTGCTGGGCTTCGTGCCGTGGAATATCTACTCAATGGCCAGCATCGTGGTGATAGCCGGATTGACGCACGTGCCCCACGCCTACCTGTACATCTCCTCGGCGCTGCGCAGCGTGGGCTCCGACGTTGAAGAAGCGGCGCGCACCGCCGGCGCCACGCCGCTGCAGGTGATGACCGCCGTTAGTCTGCCGATGGTGCGGCCGTCTATCTTGTACGCCGGGGTGTTGCTGTTCTTCCTCGGGCTGGAAGTGTTCGGCCTGATGCTGGTGCTGGGCGATCCGGAAGGCAACCTGGTGCTGGCGACCTACCTGTACCAGTTGACCAACAAGCTGGGCACGCCGTCTTACCATCTGATGGCGGCGGTGGCGGTGGTGCTGATTTGCATCACTATTCCGTTGGTGATGCTGCAGCGCCGGCTGATGCGCACCGCCAACCGCTTTGTCACCGTCAAGGGCAAAGCCTCGCAGGCCCGCGCTCTGCCGCTGGGTAAATGGCGCTGGGTGGCCGGCGCGGTGGTGGTATTCTGGCTGACCGTGACCATCGGCGTGCCGCTGATCGGCGTGGTGCTGCGCGCCTTTATCTCCAACTGGGGCGTGGGCGTGTCAGTCTGGGACGAACTGTCGATCAACACCTTTCGCACCATCTGGGCGCAGCCCAACCTGCTGCGCGCCATCGTCAACTCGATGGCGATCGGGGTGATCGGCGGGGCGCTGGCGGTGGCGTGCTACCTGTTTATCGGCATCGCCATGCACCGCAAGCCGGATGGCGCCACGCGCTTCCTCGACTACAGCGTGCTGGTGCCGCGCGCGGTGCCGGGGCTGCTGGCCGGTCTGGCATTCCTGTGGGTGTTCCTGTTCCTGCCGATGTGGCTGGACAAATCGCTCAAGGAAGGCTGGCTGTCGGCGTTGCCGATGGCCGAGTGGCTGCGTGCTAACTGGATTGTCTGGCTGCGTTCGCTGCGCAGCACCATCTTCAGCGTCTGGCTGGCCTACACCGTGGTGTGGATGGCCTACGGCCTGCGGCTGATCTCTTCCACGTTGCTGCAGGTGGGGCCGGAGCTGGAAGAGGCGGCGCGTAGCGCCGGCGCCAGCCGCGGCCAGATCACCCGCCACGTCACCATTCCGCTGTCGCGCTATGGTCTGATCGGCTCCTGGTTGCTGATGTTCCTGATTTTTGAACGCGAATATTCCACCGGGGTGTACCTGCTGTCTCCGGGCACGGAAACCATCGGCTCGATGCTGGTTTCTCTGTGGGCCGCGGGCGCTATCGATATCGTCGCCGCGCTGTCGTTCATCAATATTCTGCTGGTGGTGCTGGGGCTGGGGATCGCCTTGCGCTTTGGAGTGAAATTACATGATTGAACTTTCGGTAGAGAATCTGCATTTGACCTATGGCGACAACCCGGTGCTGAAAGGGGTGTCGATGGATCTAAAACGGGGCGAAGTGGTCTCGCTGCTGGGCCCGTCGGGCAGTGGCAAAACCACGCTGCTGCGGGCGGTGGCCGGGCTGGAGAAACCGAGCCAGGGGCGGATCGTCATCGGCAATAACCCCGTGTACAACGGCAGCGCGCGCAGCGAAATTCCCGCCGAAGAGCGCAATCTGGGGCTGGTGTTTCAGTCCTATGCCCTGTGGCCGCATAAAACGGTGTTTGAAAACGTCGCTTACCCGCTGAAGCTGCGTAAGACCGGCTCGGCGGAAATCGCCCAGCGAGTGCAGGCGGTACTGGATCAGCTCGGGTTGGGGCATCTGGCCAAGCGGCACCCGCACCAGCTTTCCGGCGGCCAGCAGCAGCGCGTGGCGATCGGGCGTGCGCTGGTCTACAACCCGTCGGTGATCCTGCTGGATGAGCCGCTGTCCAACCTCGATGCCAAGCTGCGTGAAGAGGCGCGGGTATTCCTGCGCGAGCTGATCATCAAGCTCGGTCTGTCGGCGCTGATGGTGACCCACGATCAGAACGAGGCGATGGCCATTTCCGATCGCATCCTGCTGCTCAATAACGGCAAAATCGAACAGCAGGGCACGCCGCAGGAGATGTACGGCTCGCCCACCACGCTGTTCACCGCCGAGTTCATGGGCAGCAACAACCGCTTGCCGGGCAAGATCGTGGCGCTGGAAGGCGACCGGGCGCGTATCGAAGGCAAGGATTGGGCGCTGTGGGGCAAAGCGGGCGCCGGCGTGCAGGTCGGGCAGGAGGGCACGGCGGTGATCCGCGTGGAGCGCGTGCAGTTGGGCGAAGATCCGCAGGGCAACCAGCTTGAGCTGCCGTTGCTGACCAGCATGTATCTCGGCGATCGCTGGGAATACCTGTTCCGCACCGTGGCCGAAGACTTCGTGGTGCGCGCCTATGGCCACGAGGCGCGCGATCGGGCGCTGTGCCAGCTCTCCCTGCCGGCCGAGCATCTGTGGATATTCCCGAAAGCCTAACCAGGACGCCCGCCGATGCGGGCGTTTCGTTTACAGAGTTAAACCGCTAGCGGTATACGTTTCCCGGCTGGCAACGTCGGCGAAAGTGCGGGTGACGGTCGAATTTTTGCGCGACTATTTTCGTGAGCACTACGGCGAAACGGGGCCGGCGAGCGAAAATCCGTCGCGGTCTTGAGGCCAAAAATGTGCGCCAGATCATCTTATGCTCGTAAAACTCCCCTCCGTTACCTGAGGAACTGTTGCACCTGTTCCTTTTGCCAAAACTTTGGTTTATGCTCAGCTGAAGCGTTTCAGTTGAAGCACTCTTCAACTGAAATGCCGATGTGACGGCGGTGAAAAACCGCTGAAGCGCGGGAATAATGCAAACTCGGCGATTCACAGCGGGCGGTGCGATCCACTACTCTATGCGGGTTAGTGAGACAACCAGTCAGCGCCGACCGGTGCCGGTGAGCCAACCCGGCGTGGACGGCCCTTTTTCAGGAGCAGCATGACCATCCGCATAGCGATAAACGGCTTTGGCCGCATCGGCCGCAGCGTATTGCGCGCACTGTACGAATCGGGACGACGGGCGGAAATCTCCGTGGTGGCGATCAACGAGCTGGCGAACGCCGAGGGCATGGCCCATCTGCTGAAGTACGACTCCAGCCACGGCCGCTTCGCCTGGGATGTGCGGCAGGAGTGCGACACGCTGAGCGTCGGGGACGACGCGATTCGCCTGTTGCATCAGCCGGCGGTGGAGCAGTTGCCCTGGGGCGAACTGGGCGTCGACGTGGTGCTGGACTGCAGCGGCGTGTACGGCAGCCGGGCGGATGGCGAAGCCCATCTGGCGGCGGGGGCGAAGAAAGTGCTGTTCGCCCACCCGGGCGGCAACGATCTGGACGCCACCATCGTGTTCGGCGTCAACCATCAGACGCTGCTGGCGGAACATCGCATCGTGTCCAACGCCTCGTGCACCACCAACTGCATTATTCCGGTGATCAAGCTGCTGGACGACGCCTACAGCATCGAGTCCGGCACCGTGACCACCATTCACTCGGCGATGAACGATCAGCCGGTGATCGACGCGTATCACGCGGATTTGCGGCGCACCCGCGCGGCGAGCCAGTCGATCATTCCGGTCGATACCAAGCTGGCCGCGGGCATCACCCGCATCTTCCCGCAGTTTTGCGACCGCTTCGAGGCGATCTCGGTGCGCGTGCCGACCATTAACGTGACGGCTATCGATCTGAGCGTCAGCGTGAGCGCCGCGGTGAAGGTGGCGGAGGTCAACCAGCTGTTGCAAAAGGCCGCACGGGAATCATTTCGTGGTATAGTTGACTACACGGAATTACCATTGGTCTCGATCGATTTTAACCATGACCCGCACAGCGCTATCGTCGACGGTACGCAGACCCGGGTCAGCGGGCAGCACCTGATAAAGACCTTGGTCTGGTGCGACAATGAATGGGGCTTTGCCAATCGGATGTTGGATACAACACGGGCAATGGCCGCCAGCGGTTTCTAGTACGGCGGCGCCGGCGTGATTGGCGCGCTGCTCAGGCAATTTTATAGAGATTCAATAAAGAGGGTTCACCATGTCTGTAATTAAGATGACCGATCTGGATCTGGCGGGTAAACGCGTACTGATCCGCTCCGATCTGAACGTGCCGGTAAAAGACGGTAAAGTGACTTCCGACGCGCGTATCCGCGCTTCCCTGCCGACTATCGAAGCTGCGCTGAAGCAAGGCGCCCGCGTGATGGTAACCTCCCACCTGGGTCGTCCTACCGAAGGCGAGTACAACGAAGAATTCTCCCTGCTGCCTGTGGTCAACTACCTGAAAGACCACCTGAAATCCCCAGTGCGTCTGGCGAAGGATTATCTGGATGGCGTCGACGTTGCCGAAGGCGAACTGGTGGTGCTGGAAAACGTCCGCTTCAACAAGGGCGAGAAGAAAGACGACGAAACCCTGTCCAAGAAATACGCGGCGCTGTGCGACGTGTACGTGATGGATGCATTCGGCACCGCGCACCGCGCGCAGGCTTCCACCCACGGCGTGGGCAAGTTCGCGCCTGTCGCCTGTGCCGGCCCGCTGCTGTCCGCCGAACTGGAAGCGCTGGGCAAAGCGCTGGGCAACCCGGCCCGTCCGATGGTCGCCATCGTGGGCGGTTCTAAAGTCTCCACCAAACTGACCGTGCTGGATTCCCTGTCCAAAATCGCCGATCAGCTGATCGTCGGCGGCGGCATCGCCAACACCTTCGTGGCGGCGCAGGGCAACAACGTGGGCCAGTCCCTGTACGAACCTGACCTGATCCCGAACGCGCAGAAACTGCTGGAAACCTGCGACATTCCGGTGCCGACCGACGTGCGCGTAGCGACCGAGTTCTCCGAAACCGCAACCGCAACCGTGAAGCCGGCGAGCGAGATCCAGGACAACGAGCAAATTCTGGATATGGGCGACGTCTCTGCCGAGCGTCTGGCCGTTATCCTGAAGAACGCCAAGACCATTCTGTGGAATGGCCCGGTTGGCGTATTCGAGTTCCCTAACTTCCGTAAGGGCACCGAAATTGTCGCCCGCGCGATCGCCGATAGCGACGCTTTCTCTATCGCTGGCGGCGGCGACACTCTGGCAGCCATCGATCTGTTCGGTATCGCTGACAAAATTTCCTACATCTCCACCGGCGGTGGCGCATTCCTGGAATTCGTTGAAGGGAAACCGCTGCCTGCAGTCGTGATGCTGGAAGAGCGCGCTAAGCAGTAATTCAGACAACGGGAGGCGAAAGCCGCCCGTTTGTTTTATACCGCGCGGCTAACGCTGCGCGGCGTGAAAACATCGATTTACATCCATCTACGGCCGACGAAACAGGACAAAGTAACATGTCTAAAATTTTTGATTTCGTAAAACCGGGTGTCATCACGGGTGATGACGTTCAGAAAGTCTTCGCAGTTGCTAAAGAGAACAACTTTGCGCTGCCAGCGGTAAACTGCGTGGGTACCGACTCCATCAACGCAGTGCTGGAAGCTGCGGCTAAAGTGCGCGCGCCGGTCATCGTTCAGTTCTCCAACGGCGGCGCCGCGTTTATCGCCGGCAAAGGCGTGAAGACCGATGTGCCTCAGGGCGCAGCGATTCTGGGCGCTATCTCCGGCGCACACCACGTTCACCAGATGGCTGAACACTACGGCGTGCCGGTGATCCTGCACACCGACCACTGCGCGAAGAAACTGCTGCCATGGCTGGACGGCCTGCTGGACGCCGGCGAGAAGCACTTCGCCGCTACCGGCAAACCGCTGTTCTCTTCCCACATGATCGATCTGTCTGAAGAATCTCTGGAAGAAAACATCGAGATCTGCAGCGCCTACCTGAAGCGCATGGCCAAAATCGGCATGACGCTGGAAATCGAACTGGGCTGCACCGGCGGTGAAGAAGATGGCGTGGACAACAGCCATATGGACGCTTCCGCGCTGTACACCCAGCCGGAAGACGTGGCTTACGCGTACGAAAAACTGAACGCCATCAGCCCGCGCTTCACCATCGCAGCCTCGTTCGGTAACGTGCACGGCGTGTACAAGCCAGGTAACGTTAAGCTGACTCCGACCATCCTGCGCGATTCTCAGAAATACGTTTCCGAGAAATTCAACCTGCCGCATAACAGCCTGAACTTCGTGTTCCACGGCGGTTCCGGTTCCAGCGATGCGGAAATCAAAGAGTCCGTCAGCTACGGCGTGATCAAGATGAACATTGACACCGACACCCAATGGGCGACCTGGGACGGCATCCTGCAGTACTACAAAGCGAACGAAGCTTACCTGCAGGGCCAGCTGGGCAACCCGAAAGGCGCCGATCAGCCGAACAAGAAATACTACGATCCACGCGTCTGGCTGCGCGCAGCGCAAACCAGCATGGTGACGCGTCTGGAGCAGGCCTTCAAAGATCTGAACGCGGTAGACGTTCTGTAATCTTCGGCACCTGTTGCACGATGCAAAAGGCTCCCTGCGGGGAGCCTTGTTGTTTATGACAAGCCTGATGGCGTTGCCTGGCTTGCCGTTGGCAAAATATAAAAAATAAGGAAAATCAATTTATTGATTTTCGGCTGATGATCACAAAGGAGGAAAAACCACGTTTTTTCCTCCTTTGTTTGTGATTAAAAGGCTCCCTGCGGGGAGCCTTTTTCGTTTTCAGCTCAGCAAGCCGGCACCCACGTTGATGGACAGGCCCAGGATCAGCATGTTGAACACGAACGAAATAACCGACTGCACGAGCGCGATTTTACGCACCTCCGCGGCGCCGACCGCCACGTCGGCGGTTTGCGACGCGACCGCGATGGTGAAGGAGAAGTAGGCGAAGTCCAGATAGGTCGGCTCGGTGAGATTGCCGGGAAACAGCAGCGGCAAAGGATCCTGTTGTGCGCCCTGACGATAAAACTGATGAGCATAGTGCATGGTGAAGGCGGTCGGCAGCAGCAGCCAGGAGACTGCCAGCGTGGCGCCGGTTAGTGCCAGATGCAGGGTTTTCAGCGAGTCGCTGGCCTGTTTGGCGCTGCTCAATTCGAACAGGATCGCCAGAATGCTCACCAGACAACCGAAACTGACCAGCGCCAACACCGTGCTGGCGCTTTCATCCTGTCGCCGAGCGATCTGGCGAATGTGCTGCGGCGTGCTGACCAGCATCAGCCGCCAGAGAAACAGCAGATAGAGCCAGGCCAGTGTATTCCAGCCGATCATCAGGCGCTGCAGCAACGAGAGCTGGGCCGGCAGCAGCAAAAAGCACAGCAGCCCGGCGCCGACGGAAAACAGCAGCCTGGGTCGCACTTGCCAATAGTGTTTGAGCGAAGAGCGAATGTGCATGAAGAACGGATCCCTTGTCGTGAAATGGCCAACGCGCTGTTTTCAGCATAGAAGACGCGGCGGGCGGTTTCGGCTATTTTTAACGCTGACGGTTGGCATGAGCCTTTAATGTTGGTTACCCTTAGGCGGTGGTTTCCTACTGGCTGCCGAAGCCAGTGTATTTTTGCGAGTTTCTCCCGTTAGGGACTGAGTTAGGACGACACGAATGAAAGATTTGAATGTAGTAGACGGCATCAACGGTGCCGGCGACTGGTTGGTGAAGAACCAGGATCTGTTGATCCAGTATGCGGTGAATATCGTCGCCGCCATCGTTATCCTGATCATCGGTTCGATCGTGGCCCGCGTGGTCGGTAATGCGCTGAACCGCGTGATGAAACTGCGCGGCATCGACGCCACGGTGGCGGACTTCCTGTCGGCGATCGTACGTTACGGCGTGCTGGCGTTCACCTTCATCGCGGTGCTGGGGCGCGTCGGCGTGCAGACCACCTCGGTGATCGCCGTGCTGGGTGCCGCCGGTTTGGCCGTCGGCCTGGCGCTGCAAGGCTCGCTGTCCAACTTCGCCGCCGGCGTGCTGCTGGTGATCTTCCGCCCGCTTCGCGTGGGTGAGTATGTCGATCTGGGCGGCGTGGCCGGTACCGTCGATCAGGTGCAGATTTTCTCCACCACCCTGCGTACCGCAGACAACAAAACCATCGTGGTGCCGAACGGTAAAATCATCGCCGGCAACATCATCAACTACTCCCGCGAACCGAACCGCCGCGTGGACATCGTGGTAGGCGTGGCCTACAACGCCGATATCGATGTGGTGAAGAAGGTGTTGGGCGACGTGATCGCCGCCGACAAGCGCATCATGCACGCCAAAGGCGTGACCGTGCGTCTGAACGAGATGGCGCCGTCCTCTCTGAACTTCGTGACCCGTTCCTGGACCACTAACGCGGAATACTGGAATGTGTACTTCGATCTGATGGAAAACTTCAAGCGCGCGCTGGATGCCCACAACATCGGCATTCCGTTCCCGCAAATGGACGTGCACCTGTATCGCACCGAAGACGCTTCCGCCAAGGCGGAATAACAGAGAAGGGGGCCTTGACCCCCTTTTTTATTGTCATTTTCCCCGTATTAGCCAGACAGCCACTCAATCTGTCTCCACTGTATCGATATTGGCGCCAAGCCGATATGCGCCTTCGGAAATTGCGGCCTATGACAAATAGATGTGGGCGTAATAACGAGAAGCTCAATAAGTCGCGATAAAAACGACTTTTCGTTGTTACTGTTTCCTCCTCTGATACCATAGCTTTCTTGTGGATTGTCGATAGGAAAGGGATGAAATGAAAAGGGCTGTTATTGCCGCATTATTGAGCGTATTGATCTCTGGATGCGGGCCAAAAGCATTGTCGCCTGAACAAATACAGCAAGTAGCCGATTTAAAGTCAGAGCTGGTGAGTACGGATGCCGAGATTGAAAACGCAGCTAAACAGCAGGACACGTTAAACGGCGGCTTGATTAAATCTCTGGTGATGGCGCGACTGGAAATTCTGAAAACGAACAAGGCGCTTATTCAGCAACGAATCAATGCGATCGAGTCTGGATCAAAGGTTGAGATTGTCACGAACCAGACCGCGCCAGATCTGAAGCTGGCGGAAAAACTCACCGCTGAGTTGACAATGCTGACTCGGGAAATATCGACCGCTAAACAAGAGGCCGCACAATACGATGGTGGTCTGGTGGGGGCGATAAAAAAGGCAACGATAGCCACTCAAGAGCAAAGTCTGGCGATGTTGCAGCAAAAATTGCTGTCGGCGAAATATGGCCTGGCCGTCCCGACGATAGCCGATCATGCAACATCAACCGCTTCAAAATCCAATCAGCAGGAAGAACCGGTGGCGAAAGACGCGTTGCTTCCGCCCGGCATTGGGCCGTTTGGCCTGCAAATGGGGTTAACGAAAAAGAACGTCGAGGACATGACAGGTGTTACCTTAACGGCAATACCGAATCGTCTTAATATTTATACTACGGAGGTCGTCCCCAAAACGTATTACGCCTTTGAAACCTACATTTTGCTCATCTCTCCCAAGGTTGGTTTATGCCGAATTCGCGCGCTTAGCGGTGATATCAATACAGACAGTTATGGGGTGGCGTTAAAGTCCAAGGTGAAGGACATTGCTGAATCATTGACCGCTAATTATGGCAAAGGAAAAGCCACTGATGTGCTGCTGCCGGGGTCGTTATGGAAAGAACCTGGTGATTGGATGATAGGGCTGCTTAAAAAAGAACGCTATTTCGGTTTTGACTGGGAAGAGAAAAAAGATAAACCGTTCAAGAACGATTTGCAGGGGATTATGCTTGAAACGACCGCCGTCAATAGTGGGGTTGGGAGCGTTTATCTGCAATATGATTTTAAAAATGTCGATGAGTGCATAAAGGAAGCCAATGACAAGGAAAACAGTGCGCTATAGCGGCAAGCGCTTTTGAAAAATAACCGATAGGTTAAGGGTTTTTCATGAGAGGCCGAAACGCCATCGATGGCGTTTCGGCCTTTTCTTTTCAGGGCGGTCAGATGTCCGCTGCTGGCTCCGTGAGCGGCGCGCGGCGGCGCAGGCTGAGGCGATAAAGCAGGAAGATGGCGACGGCGCCCAGCAGCGCCGGCAGCGCCAGCCAGAGGAAGAACACTTCCGGCGAACCGGCGGCGGTCATCATCCAGGCGCCGAGCATCGAGCCGACGATCGAGCCGAAGCGGCCATTGGCCATGGCCCAGCTGACGCCGGTCACGCGGGCTGCGGTCGGGTAAAGGGTGGCAGAAACCAGATTCAGGCCGTTTTGCGCGCCGGCCACGCCGAAGCCGATCAGGAACACGACGGCGGCCAGCGTGTATGCGTCGCCCATCAGGTAACCGGTAGCGCCGATCACCAGCGCGGCGCCCAGGTAGGAGAAGGCCAGCACGCGATAGGGCCCGACCCGATCCATCAGCAGCGCCATCAGGATGGCGCCCAGGGTGCCGCCGAGCGGCACCATCGCGCCGATGCGCGAGGCGTGGGCGATATCGAAACCGGCGTCTTTGAGGATCGTCGGCAGCCAACTGGTGAGCAGGTAGAACACGAACAGCGAACAGAAGAATGCCGCCCACAGCAGCAGGGTGCGCACGGCGCGCCCTTCGATAAACAGGTGCGAGATCGGCGACCTGGCCTGCGCCGGGCGCTCGTCATCGACAATGGATCCCCCCGTCCAACGCTGGCCGGTGATACGCTCGACCACCCGGCGCAGCCGATCGGCATGTTTGGCGCTGGCGGCCATAAAGCGCACCGACTCGGGCATCTGCCAGGCCAACAGCGGCAGCAGCGCCAACGGTGCAATGCCGCCGACCAGCAGCAGGCCGCGCCAGCCGAACGCCGGGATGATCTGCCCGGCCAGCAGGCCGCCCAGGGCCAGCCCGGCGGTAAAGCCGCTCCAGCTCAGGGTGACCATCAGCATGCGCCGGCGCGCCGGTGAGTACTCAGAGCTGAGGGTGATGCAGGTCGGTATCGCGCCCCCGAGGCCAATGCCGGTGATAAAGCGCAGCAGGGTCAGGGATTCGATCGAATGCGCATAGGCTGAAGCCAGGGTGCAGCCGCCAAACACCAGCACCGCGACGAGCAGCACGCGCTTGCGGCCGATAGCGTCGGCGAGCGGCCCGAACAGCAGGCTGCCGATCAGCAGACCGAACAATCCCGCACCGAAGGCGGGGGAGAGCTGCGCTGGCTGCAGGCCCCACTCTTCGCGCAGCGCCGGGGCGATATAGCCGATGATGGCGGTATCGAACCCGTCCAGCAGGGCGATGAGGAAACATAAGGTCAGGATCAGGATTTGATAAGGCGAGATCCTGGCGCGATCGATGATTTCGCTGATGCGAGCGGTATCTGGGCTCATGAGGGTTCCACTGTTATTAAGCTGTTGTGGGCTGGCTGAGGGGCCGTTCAGGCCGCTGTGGCTGGCATCGCGTAGAAACCCGAGTATACACCAGAGGGGGGGCGTTGCGGGGAGCGGGAGACGATGATCATCGCCCGCCACAGGAGGCTACTGCGGCGGGCGCTGGTGCGGTTATTTGGCCAACAGTTCCCGGCGCACGATCTCGGCGCCTGCACTTAAGGCATTCAGCTTGCCGCGGGCGACCTGACGAGGCAGAGGGGCCATGCCGCAGTTGGTCGACGGATAGAGCTTGTCGGCATCGACAAACTGCAGCGCCTTACGCAGCGTAGCGGCCACTTCTTCCGGCGTCTCGACGGCATGATTCGCTACATCAATGGCGCCGACCATCACCTTTTTACCGCGGATCAGTTCAAGCAGGTCCATCGGCACGTGCGAGTTATGGCATTCCAGCGAGATAATATCGATAGTCGACGTTTGCAGCTTGGGAAACGCCTCTTCATATTGCCGCCACTCAGAGCCCAGCGTCTTTTTCCAGTCGGTATTGGCCTTAATGCCGTATCCATAGCAGATATGTACGGCCGTTTCACACTTAAGCCCTTCAACGGCTCTTTCCAGGGCGGCGATGCCCCAGTCATTCACCTCGTCAAAGAACACGTTAAATGCGGGCTCATCAAACTGAATAATGTCGACGCCGGCGGCCTCAAGCTCTTTGGCTTCCTGATTGAGGATCTTGGCGAACTCCCAGGCCAATTTCTCGCGGCTTTTATAGTGGTTGTCATAAAGCGTGTCGATCATGGTCATCGGCCCCGGCAGGGCCCATTTAATCGGCTGCTGGGTCAGCTGGCGTAAAAATTTGGCGTCTTCAACGAAAACGGGCTTTTGACGCGAGACCGCCCCCACCACGGTTGGCACGCTCGCCTCGTAGCGATTGCGGATTTTAACCACTTCGCGTTTCTCGAAATCGACGCCGCTGAGGTGTTCGATAAACGTCGTGACGAAGTGCTGGCGCGTTTGCTCGCCATCGCTGACGATATCGATGCCGGCCTGTTGTTGCTCTGCCAGCGACAAACGCAGGGCGTCTTGCTTGCCTTCGATTAATTCTTCATTTTGCAATTTCCAGGGCGACCACAGGGTTTCCGGTTGGGCCAGCCAGACCGGTTTGGGTAAGCTGCCGGCGGTCGATGTGGGGAGCAATATTTTCATGATAGGTGACCTGTATTTAAGTGAATCAAAGCGCGTAGTGGGCAGACCATTGCTCAAGAATAGGTTTGTAGGGTTTGATAAATTGCTCTTCCGTAAATTTCCCCTGCTCAATCGCCAACTGGCTACGCTCTTCGCGATCGTAAACAATCTTGGTTAATGAATGATCCTGGTTATTCAGGCTTGGCTGATAGCATTGCCCCGCCGCCGAGTTGGCATTGTAAATTTCAGGCCGATAGATTTTTTGGAAGGTCTCCATCGTGCTGATGGTGCCAATCAGCTCCAGATCGGTGTAATCGCTCAGCAAATCCCCGGGGAAATAAAACGCCAGGGGCGCGACGCTATTTTTCGGCATGAAATAGCGCACCTGCAGGCCCATTTTTTTAAAATACCGGTCGGTCAGCGAAGCGCCGTCTTGCCGATACTCGTCGCCCAAGACCGGGTGTTGATTGCCCGTCCGATGATAGGTGTCTTTGCTGGACACGCTGAGGCAGATCACCGGCGGTTTGCTGAAATTCTCATGGTATTCGTTTGAATTGACGAAGTGCTTAAAGATATTGCCGTGCAAATCGCCGAAATCATCCGGAATGGTAAATTCCGCCGTGTTTTTATTGTGCGCCGGCAGCAAGACGCTAAAGTCGTAATCGCGCACGTAAGAGGAGAAATTGTTCCCGACGATGCCCTCGATACGCGTTTGCGTTTTTTTATCAAGGATGTTGGTTTTCAGGATTTCTATTACCGGGAAGCTGGCGCTGTGATCTTCAATGCGCATCTCAACCGAAATGATTTCAAGCTCGACCGCATAGCGATCGGCCTTGGGGTTATCCCAATGCGCCAACGAATTGAAGCGGTTGTTAATCATCACCAGCGTGTTGCGCAGGTTCTCCCGGCGGTTTTCCCCTCTGGCCAAATTGGCGAAGTTGGTGGTGATACGCGTATTTTCAGAAGGGTTATAATCTTCATCGAAAGAACTGCTCTTAATCGTAAAGGTAAAGTCTCTATTCATCGTCTTATAGCATCCTGTTATATGATATGATGGCTGGGTTTATCCATTTATTTCAATGGCTTGTTTTTCTATTTTTTCATTCAGCCGATTTCATATTGTCTGTCGTTAATGAGGTCTATTTTTGCCAGAGTCCCGGTGGGAGTGAAAGAGACTTAATTTCATTACCACATGAGCCACATTCATGATCTGGGGTTCAGGTGGGTTTGCCGCCGTTGCCCTGCGGTGCAGCCGCCCGGCAAGCTGGTGCAGCCTGAAAAATTACGGGTATAATCCCACCATGACCCCAAGGCTTCAGACACGAACATGACAAAACTCACCTTACAAGAGCAGATGCTCAAAGCGGGCTTGGTAACCAGCAAGAAAATGGCCAAAGTCCAGAGAACGGCTAAAAAATCACGCGTTCAGGCGCGCGAGGCCAGAGAGGCGGTGGAAGAGAATAAAAAGGCGCAGCTTGAGCGCGATAAGCAACTGAGCGAGCAGCAAAAGCAGGCCGCGCTGTCCAAAGAATACAAGGCGCAGGTGAAGCAGCTGATCGAGATGAACCGCATCGTCCTGGCGAAAGGCGATATCGGTTTCAACTTCACCGACGGTAACCTGATCAAGAAAATCCTGGTGGATAAAGCGACCCAGACGCAGCTGATCAATGGCCGCCTCGCCATTGCCCGCTTGGTTGTCGAGAGCCGCGAAGAGTGTGAATACGCGATTATCCCCGCGAGCGTCGCCGATAAAATCGCGCAGCGTGATGCGGCCAGCATAGTGCTGCACAGCGCGCTGAGTCAGGAAGAGCAGGATGAAGACGATCCGTACGCCGACTTTAAAGTGCCCGACGATTTGATGTGGTAAGCCGCGTTCAGAACGGCGCGGCGTGACGAGCGGCTATCCGCTCTCCGCTGATGGGGTGCACAAAGTTCAGCTTGCTGGCGTGCAGCATCAGCCGCGGCGTCTGCTCGGTACCCGGCAGCAGGCGCCCGCCATACAGATCGCAACCTAAAATAGGATGGCCCAATTGCCGGCTGTGAATACGCAGCTGGTGGGTGCGTCCGGTCTCCGGGGTGAGCTGCACCCGCGTCAGCGGCAGCGAGATCCCGCCTTCCATTTCACGATAAAAACGTTCGACGACCCGATAGCGGGAGCGGGCGGGCTTGCCGTGGAGGGCGCAAATCGACATCAGCGGGAACAGCGCCGGATCTTTGGCGATCGCCGCGTCTATTACCCCTTCGTTATCCGCCAGATGGCCGCAGAGCAGCGCGCTGTACACTTTGCCGACGGTGCGTTCGCTGAACTGCCGGCAGAGCGCTGCGTTGACGGCCTTGTTGCGGGCCACCACCATCAAACCGGACGTGCCGAAATCCAGGCGGTGCGCCAGGGCGCAGCCGGGGAACAGCTGTACCAGCCGGTGGTGTACCGAATCGAGATTCTGCGGATTTTTGCCCGAGAGGCTGAGCAGCCCGGCCGGCTTATTGATCAGCGCCAGATGATCGTCCTGATAGAGGATCTCTATCTGGTCATGGCATGGCGGGGCGATAAAGGTATCGGTGATCGTAGACATCAGGCGGCCGGCTGGAGGGTGGGTGCGGATGATAGCGAATTTCGCGTCGATGAGCGAATGCGGTTTTCGCTACACTGCGCCTCATGCCCGTTGGCACCCGATGCGGCAAAGCATCGGGTGCCACGGTTAAAGCCCCGGCGCGCTACTGCCCGTAGTAGGCGTGTTGGCCGTGTTTGCGCAGGTAGTGTTTGTCCAACAGTTCGCGCTGCATGCTGTGAATGCCCGGCGTCAGCTGGCGCGAGAAAATGCCCATGTAGGCAATTTCTTCCAGCACCACCGCATTATGCACCGCATTGTGGGCGTCTTTGCCCCAGGCGAAGGGGCCGTGGGCGTTGACCAGTACCGCCGGGATCGCGTTGGGATTGATATCGCGCCGGCGGAAGGTTTCGATAATCACCTTGCCGGTCTCCCGTTCGTAATCGTGCTCAATTTCTTCCTGGGTCATCAGGCGCGTGCAGGGGATCGCGCCATAAAAGTAGTCGGCATGGGTGGTTCCCCAGGCGGGGATATCCAGCCCGGCCTGCGCCCAGATGGTGGCGTGGCGCGAATGGGTGTGGACGATGCCGCCGATATCGGCGAATTCGCGGTACAGCGCCAGATGGGTGGCGGTGTCCGACGACGGTTTTTTGGCCCCCTCGACGGTGCGGCCGCTGGCCAGATCGACCACCACCATATCCTCCGCCGTCATATGCTCGTATTCAACGCCGGAAGGCTTGATCACCACCAGGCCGCGTTCGCGATCCACCGCGCTGACGTTGCCCCAGGTAAAGGTCACCAGCTTATGGCGCGGCAGATCGAGATTGGCCTCCAGCACCTGTTGTTTTAACTGAGTCAGCATGTCATGCCCCCTTGTTGCATTTTCTGTTCGATCCAGCGGCGGGCCTGAACGATCTCGGCCACCGGCTCCTCGGCTTTTTCGGTCCACATCTCAATCAGGAATGCGCCGCGGTAATTGAGGCGCTGCAGCGTGCGAAACACCTCGACGAAGTCGACGCAGCCTTCGCCAAACGGCACGTCGCGGAATTGTCCCGGCGAAGCGGCGGTGACCGGGTAGGTGTCTTTCAGGTGAATGGCGGCGATGCGATCGATGCCCAGCTCCAGCTCGCGCGGCACGTCATTGCCCCAGGCGCTGAGGTTGCCGACGTCCGGATATACCGTGAACCACGGCGAGGCCAGCAGGGCGTCCCAGGCTTTCCATTTACCGATCGAGTTCATAAAGGCGGTATCCATGATTTCCACCGCCAGCATCACCTGGGCGGCGGCGGCACGCTCTACCGCCCACTGCATGCCTTCGCTAAAGCGCGCCAGCGTCCCCTCGTCCTGCTCTTCGTAATACACGTCGTAGCCGGCCAGCTGGATGGTGCGGATACCAACGTCTTTGGCCAGCTGAATGGCCTGTTCCATCACGTCGAAGGCGCGCTGGCGCAGCGCCGGATCGTGGCTGCCAAACGGAAAGCGCCGGTGGCCGGAGAGGCACATCGACGGGATGCGGATGCCGGTTTCCAGCACGGCTTCCACCAGAGCCAAGCGCTGCGCCTTGCTCCAGCTCAGGCGCGCCAGGCGTTCATCGCTTTCGTCCACCGACATTTCGACGAAGTCGAAGCCGCAGGCCTTGGCCAGCGCCAGGCGCTCGGGCCAGCTCAGGTGTTTCGGCAGTGCTTTCTCGTAGATTCCCAACGGGTGCTGACGCATATCATGATCTCCAGATGTCATCGATGGCGGCGCGGAACTGCCTGGCGGCCGCCGGCGGATCGCCGGCCTCGGCCAGCGCGCGGCCGGCGATAAAGGCGGTGACGGCGATCTCTTTAAACAGCGGCAGGTCGGTGGGCGTGATGCCGCCGGTCACCGACAGCTCGATGCCCAGATCGGACAGCGCCTTCATCCGATCCAGATCCTGTCGGCCCCAGGTTTGCCCGCTGGCCTGCGCGTCGCGGCCGCGGTGATAGATCGCCTGGCGAATGCCAAGGCCGTGCCATTGCCGCGCATCCTCCAATGTCCAGCGGCCGAACAGTTCGATCTGGATTTCGCCGCCGTGACGCTCGGCGACCTCCCGCGCGCTGGCCATGGTGGCCAACGGCGCGGCGCAGATCACGGTCATCCAGTCCGCGCCCTGGTCGAAGGCCTGCTCGGCCAGCGTCGCACCGGCGTCGGCCACCTTGAGATCGGCCACCAGCGTGTGCTGCGGACAGCGCTCGCGCAGCGCGCTAACCGCCTGAATGCCGGCGCTGATGCACAAAATGGTACCGGCCTCGATGATGTCCACATGGGGGCTGAGGGTCTCGGCGGTGCGCAGCGCCGTATCCAAACGGGTTTGATCGAGCGCCAGCTGCAGGCGCGGTTTCGTGCTCATGGAGCCTCCTTGTTGGCGGGCTGCAGATGTTGCAATGCAGCAATCAGTGCCTGATAACGTTGGTGTTTGTGGTCGTAAGCTTCGGCGGCGGCCGCATCAGGCAGCAGCCGCTCGATACGCGGCGCCAGCCGGCGCTGGGCGGCGGTGAAATCGCTGAAGACGCCGCTGCCGACCATGGCCGCCATCGCCGCGCCCAGACAGCCGGTTTCTTCCACCTGCGGCAGCTCAACCGGCAGGCCGCTGACGTCGGCGAACATTTGCATCCAGGGGCGGGATTTGGCGGGGCCGCCGGTCACGCGCAGCGCCTGCGCCTCAGGAAAACGCCGGCGCATGCGGTTAAGGTGCGTCATGTGGCAGAACACCACGCCTTCGTAGATCGCCTGCACCAGGTGCTCGCGTTGGTGGAAGGCCTGCAGGCCGTAGAAGCTGGCGCTCAGCCCCAGGCCGGCGTTGGAGCCATACAGGAAAGGGGCGAACAGCAGATCGCCGGCGGCTTTCGGCAGGGCGGCGACCCAGCGGTTAAGCTGGTCGTAGTCCTGCAGTCCCCATTGGTGACAGAACCATTCCAGGTTGGCGGCGGAAGTGGGGCTGGCTTCGTGTACGATGTATTGGCCGTTTTCGGCGTGGCGGCCATAGACAAAGGGATGATCGAAACCCTCGACGATGGCATCGGTGATGCCGCTGGTGACCGACCAGGTCCCCATCACCGCGTTGAGCCGGGTTTCGTCCTGCAGGCCGGCGCACAACGCGGTGGACACCACGTCGAACAACCCGCCGACTACCGGGGTGCCGATTTGCAGGCCGGTAATGGCCGCGGCGTTTGCCGCGACGCGCCCGGCGATATCGGCCGAACCGACAATCGTCGGAAGGGCGGGCATGATGTCGCCGATGCCCAGCAGCTGCGCCAGCGCCGGGTCATAGCGTCCGCTGCGCATCTGATACAGGTTGGATTCGGAGATATTGGTTTCTTCGCAGGCCAGCTCGCCGGTCAGGCAATAGCGCAGGTAGTCGTGCGCCATCAGCACGCTGCCGATGCGGGCGTAACGTTCCGGCTGATGCCGCTTCAGCCAGCGCAGCAGCGAGACCGGGTGCCCGGTCCACAGCGTTTGGCGCGTTTGCGGATACAGCGCTTGCGGCACGCCCTGCCGTTGCCATTCCTGCACCAGCGCCAGCGCGCGCTGATCGGAAGAAAGCATGGCGTTGCCCAGCGGCTGCCCCTGTTTATCCAGCAGAAACGCGCCCTTGCCCTGCGCCGAGATGCCGATGGCCTGGATGGCGCCGGCGACGACGCCGCTGGCGGACAGCACTTCACGGATCACCTCGGCGGCGGTGTGCCACAGCGATGCCATATCGCGCTCGGCCCAGCCAGGCTGTGGCGCGACGATCGCCAGATTACGCCGCGCAACGCCGTGTTCATGGCCCCTGCGGTCGTATAAACCCGCCTTGATGAAGGTGCCGCCGCAGTCGAGCCCCAGCCAATATTCCATCATTCGCTCCTCGTACTGTGGTCGCATTTATTGGGCAGCATCAACGCCAGCACGGAGGCGATCGCCAACGAGGCAGCCAGGCTGTAGACACCGACATCCTTGTTGAACAGGCTGATCAGGACGCCGACCATATACGGGCCGCAAAAGCCGCCGAGGTTGCCCAGCGCATTGATCACGCCGCGCGCGCCGCCGGCCACTTCGGCGTTGAACAATTTGGGCGGGATGGTCCAGAACACCCCGGCCGCCGCCTGAATAAATACGCCGCAGCCGACCAGCGCAGCGTAAGACCACCAGACGTGATCCTTCAGCAGCACCGACAGCGCCATGCAGGCGGCAAAGCAGGCCAGCGGCAGGGCGACGAAGACTTTGCGCTTACCGGTGCGATCGGAGAGGGTGGAGATGATCAGCATGCCGAAGATGGCGCCGATATAGGGCAAGATAGCCAGCAGGCCCACTTGTTCCATATCGCCGTGGGTCAGCTCTTTCAAAATGGTCGGCAGCCACAGGGTGTAGCCGTAGATACCGGTCTGGTAGAAAAAATTCACCAGGATCAGCTGCCACATGATCCGGTCGCCGAGCACCCGGCGCAGCGAGGCGTTGCGCACCGTTTTTCCTTTGATCAGCAGCTGTTCGTCGTGCAGGGTCTTTACCAGATACTCTTTTTCCGCCTGCGAGATCCATTTGGCCTCCTGGGGCCGGTTACTGATGGTGAAGTACCACAGCGCCATGACTACCAGCGACAGAGCGCCCTCCACCAGAAACAGCATGCGCCAGTCCCAGGCGGTGATGATCCAACCCGACAGCGGGGCGGTGAGAATGCCGGCGATCGGCACGAACATGATGACGATGGCGTTGGCGCGGCCGCGCTCCTTATCCGGGAACCAGTTACTGATCATGGTCAGCACCACCGGCAGCATGCCGCCTTCGGAAACGCCGAGGGCGAAGCGCAGGAACAGCAGCTGGTACTGGTTGGTGACCAGCCCGGTCAGCACCGATATCACCGCCCAGGCCAACAGTGACCAGCCGATGAATTTCTTGCCGTTGCCGTATACCGCCAGCTTGCCGCCGGGCACCTGCAGAAACAGGTAACCGATGAAGAAGATGCCGCCGGCCAGCCCGGCCATCGAGGCGGTGATGCCGAGTTCGTCATCCATGCCGCCGGGCATGGCGAAGGCGATGTTGACCCGGTCCATGTAAGAAATGATGCAGGTGATGAGGATCGGCGGCACGATCCTCAGCCAGCGGAGCTTGGGGATCGCCTGGCTTTGGCTGACGGAAACGGAGGCTGTATTCATAAGGACCTCTTTCGATGTTCGCTTTTTTGTAGGGTCGGGCGTTATTGTTTTGCTTGATTTGGGCGCAGGGGCGCCCGCACAGGCCCATGGACCGGTGTTGTTATCGTTACGGTGTGGCGGCTATCAGGCGCTAAACGACGCCAGCGGTATTTTCACCACCACCTTGCGTATCGCGCTGGGGCGTTGGTTAATGCAGGCCGGGCGATGCACGTCCTGTGGGAAAAATACCGCGAAGTTGCCGGGCCGCATCGTGAGCCAGGATTCGTCGGCCACGTCCTGATAAAACAGGATGTCGCGCTGCGCCAGCAGCTCCTGATGAACGACGTTGTCGCCATTGTCTGTCGCTACGCCGATAAGTTCGGTGCCGCTGACCAGAAACTGCACGTCGACGTTTTGCCGGTGGACTTCCGGGCGCAGCGCATCCGGTGGTTGGGTATGCAGATCCAGCACTTGCACCACGTAGCCGGTGGCGGGATCTTCATAGCGCCCTGCGGGCAAGACGCTGAAATCGGTGCGCTGCAAATAGGCGACGGCGTTGGCGACCGGCGTCGGGTACTGCTCGGGCGCGGTGTTGGCGATGTGGCCGAATATCATGATGCTCCTCCCGTTACAGCGCCTGAATGCGCGCCCAGACTCGTTCGTCGACCGGAATGCCGTCGCGCAGGTTTTCTGCCAGAATGCGCGGGAACTTGTGGCCCGGCAGGCGAATGGCGACGTCGGGGGTGTCCCGTTCGGCGCTGGTGACGTAATCCATGATGCGCTGCAGTTTTTGATCGCGGCTGTCGCCGTCGATCAACCGGTCTATCTCAATCGCGATGAACACCTGCGAGACGCCGTACTCGTCGCGGTGATCCTCCGTCACTTCCGCCACCGAAGCGCCGCCGGACAGCAGGGTGGCGATCATGTCCAGCACGATCGACAGCGCCGATCCTTTCCAGTACCCCATCGGCAAAATGCGCCGATTCTCTTCGATGGTGGCCGGATCGCGGGTCAGGCGGCCGTCGTTGTCGAAGCCGCCGTCCACCGGCAGGGTTTTGCCCGCCAGCCGGTTCAGCTCCAGTGCGCCGTAGGAAAACATCGACATCGACATGTCCACCATGGTGATCGGGTTGCCGGGCACGGCGACGATCAAAGGGTTGGTACCGATACGGCACGTTTTGGCGCCCCACGGCGGCATCACGGCGATCGAGTTGGTCCAGCAAATGCCGATATAGCCTTTCTCCGCCGCCTGCCAGCCGTAACCGCCGCCGCGCATCCAGTGGTTGGCGTTGCGCAGCGCCACCAGGCCGATGCCATGATCGTCGGCCAACTGCATGGCGCGATCCATCATGCGGCGGGCGGTAAGGTTGCCGATGCCCTGGTGCGCATCCCATTGCTCGATCGCCCCCAGAGACAACAGTTTGCTGGGTTCGGCGTCCGGCACGATATCGCCGGCGTCCAACTGCTGAATAAAGCGCGGAAAGCGGTTAACGCCGTGGGAGTAAACGCCGCTGGCGGTGGTGTCGGCGAACATGCCGGCGCAGTCGTCGGCGAGATGTTCCGCCACGCCGCGCGCCAGCAGCACGCGTTTGAATTGCTGTTTTAACTCGCTGTAACTCACTCTCATGCCGGTTCTCCGCCTGTGCGAATCGTCTGTTTTTGGCTCGTTAAATTTCAATATGCGAAATTGCATTTCAAATAAATGCTATCCCGGCGGTTCAGGGAAGTCAAAGCAAGGGGGAGTAAAATTATTCATGAAAAACATGACGTTAAAATTGAGTGGTGATTTTGTGATCGCCGCCACGTTTTGGTGGGGATGGCGTGCTTCAGACGTGACAAAGCAGGGCGGATCGAAACCCACCCTGCGTCTTGCAAGACCCCGGCTAACCGCGAGTGTTCAGCACCATGCGGTAGAGCGAGGTGGTGGCGGTGATATAGAGCTCATCGCCGTTCGGGCCGCCGAAGGTACAATTGGAGACGCGTTCCGGCACGCTGATTTTGTCGATCTGTCGCCCCTCAGGATCAAAGACCAGCACGCCGTCGGCGCAGCTACAAAACAGATTGCCGGCCCGATCGACGCAGAACCCGTCTGGGAAACCGGGCTCCACCGTCGCGAAATGGCGGCCGGCTTCCAGCTCGCGGCCGTTGACCGCATAGACGCGCAGCTCGCGGCGGCCCAGCGTCGGGAAATCCACGATCGACATGTCCGCCACATACAGCCACTTTTCATCCGGTGAAAACGCCAGGCCGTTCGGGCGCTGCAGGTCGCAGGCGGCAATAGTTAGCGAACCGTCGCGCGGATCGAAGCTGTAGAGGTAACAGCCGATCACCTGGCTTTCCGATTTGTAACCCTCTTCGTCGCCGATGATGCCGTAGGGCGGATCGGTGAACCACAGGGTGCCGTCGGAACGCACCGCCACGTCGTTCGGCGAGTTAAAGCGCTTGCCGTCGACGCGGTCGATCAACAGGCGCACTTCGCCATCGCTTTCGGTGCGGCTGATGCCGCGCCGCCCGTGTTCGCAGCTGACCACGCGCCCCTCGCCGTCGCGCGCATTGCCGTTGGCGTAGTGCGACGGTGAACGGTATAGGGCCAGCTCACCCCGGCGCGACCAGCGGAACATGCGGTTGCCTTTCACGTCGCTGAACACCACCGTATCCTCCTGCGGCAGCCAGACCGGCCCTTCGGCCCAAATCGCCGGTGAGCACAAGCGCTCGAGCTGAGCGTGCGTGCGCAATGAATGCCGAATGCCGCCGTTCACTTCACGCCCCAGATCGCTTTGTAATGGCCCTGATAATCATTTTGCGGGTCATACAGGTTATTGGCGCCGCCGTCGGCGGCGATATTGTCGCGTGTCACCAGGTGCGCCGGCGTGACGTAGCCGGAAGGCGGCTGCTTGGCGAAGGCGCGGTTGAATTCGTCCAGCAGTTGCCAACCGTGCAGTTTCAAGGGCTCCGGCACCGTCGCCGACTGGCTGTCGCCTGACCGGATACGCTGGTAAGCGGAGATCGAACCGTCGCCGGCCGACACGTTGTAAGGCGCGTTCTTGCCGCCTTTGCCGGCAGTCTTCAGCGCCGGAGCCATAAAGTCGAAGTACAGATCGTTGATCGCCAGCGCATATTGGAATTTGTCGCCGTACTTCTGCAGCAGGCTGAAGGTCATCGCCGGCATGCGGTTGGCGGTATCGGCCAGCGGCGTGTCGATGAATTCCAGCAGCGTGCAGCCGCTGCATTTGGCGATCTCTTCTTTCATGACGTTGGCCTTGTCCAACGCGATTTGGTACAGCGAGTCGGTGAAGATCAAGACGCTCGCCTTGCCGCCGGACTGCACCACCGCGTATTGCGCGGCGATGCGCGCCACTTCGTTGGAATCCGACGTGACGTTATAGAACACGTTGTATTTGGCGATGGGGCCCGGTTCCGGCACCGCGTGCCAGGCGGTCAGCACGATGCCCTGCTGTACGGCCTTTTTCAGCGGGATCTTGGCGACGTTAGGGTTCCAGCCGCCGATCACGATGCCGTCCGGTTTCTGGGCGATGGCCTGATTGAGCGATGCCAGCTGATCTTTCACCGAGCCGCCGCCGTCGAGCGTTTCCAGCCTCCAGCCGGCGGCTTTCGCCGCTTCGCTCAACCCCTGTTGCACCCCTTGTACGCCGCCGTTCTTCATGTCGGAGGCGATAAAAATGATCTTCTTGTTGGCCTGCAGCTGCGGGCCGCTGGTGGGGCCGTCCCACTGGGTGGCGCTGGCGGTGGCCTTCGCGACGGCGGCGGTGGCCTGATCGAGATAGGCGTCGGCCCAGGCCGGCGATGCGGCGAGCAGCAAGGTCGTGAACCCCGGTAACAGCCAAATGCGTTTCATGGTGTGCTCCTGGTTTAAGGGTGGGTCGCTGTCTGATTGTTGTTGTCAGCCGGCGTCGCCTGGCTGCGTTGTACCGCTTTCTGATTGAGCAGCCGACGGCGTTGGGCATAGCCGGCCAGGGTGATCGACAGCAACAGCGTCGCGCCGTTGAACAGCGGCTCGACCCAGAATTCGCCGCCGAACTGCTGAATGCCGGCGATGCCGATTGCCAGAATGGCGATGCCGACCACGGTGCCCCAGACGTTGACGCGCCCTGGGCGAATGGTGGTGCTGCCGAGGAAGGCGCCGACCAGCGCCGGCAGCAGATAGTCCATGCCGACGCTGGCCTGGCCGACGCCCTGTTCGGCGGCGATCAATACGCCGCTGAAACCGGTGAGCACGCTGGAGGCGATGAAGGCGCCGATGGTAAAGCGATTGACCGAGATGCCGTTCAGACGCGCCGCCGCCGGGTTGCCGCCCACCGCATACATGCAGCGGCCGAGCGGGGTATGTTCGGTGATGAGCCAGAGCACCACCGCGACGATCAGCACGTAAAACGCCACGATCGGAATGCCGGCGATCTCGGTGTGGTGCAGCGCGATAAAGGCATCCGGCAAGTCGCCGACGATCTGCCGCCCGCCGGAGTGCCACAGGGCAATGGCGTACAGTACGGTGCCGGAGCCGAGGGTGGCGACGAAGCTGTCGATATCGGCCAGTGCCACCAGAATGCCGTTCAGCAACCCGTACAGCGCCGAAATCGCCAGCACCGTCAGCACCGCCATCTGCCAGGAGAAGCCGTATTCCACCTGCAGCGTGATCGCCAGGATGTGCCACAGCACAATGCCGAAGCCGACGTTAAGATCGATCTTGCCCACGATCATCGGGATGGTCGCCGCCAGCGCCAACAGGGCGATTTTGGCCTTGCTCGACAGGATCGCCTGCAGCGTCAGCATCGATGCGAAGGAGGGGGTGAGCAGTGAGAACAGCACGACCAGCGCGATGCACAGCAGCAGCAGGCCATAGCGGGTGAGAACCTGCATCAGCCACGGGCCGGCGCCGTCCTGCGCCAGGCTGACGCGCTGCTCCAGCGCGGTTGATTTAACGGATGTTTTAGACATGGCCTACCTCGGATTCTGACGTGATTGCGACGCTTTCCCCGGTGCTGGCGGAGGCCAGCTCCAATAAATTGGCGAATGACACCTGTTGATTTTTCAATTCGCCGACCACTTTCCCGCGGTTGAATACCAGCGCGCGGTTGCAAATATGGGCGATCTCCTCGAAATCGTTGGAGATCACCAGCACCGCCACGCCTTCCGCCAGGGATTTATTCAACAGGTGGTAGATTTCCGCTCGTGCGCCGACGTCCACGCCGGCGGTGGGATCTTCCAGGATCAGCAGCGGCGCCCCCAGGTGCATCCAGCGCGCCATCACCACCTTTTGCTGGTTGCCGCCGGACAGCGCGCTGATATCGATATTGACGTCCTTGGGGCGTACGTCGAACAGCTGCACCTTCCACCAACTGGCGCCGATCTCCGCTCGCCGCCCGTAGCGGGAGAGCAGCCGGTGGCCGCTGGCGCAGGGGTTGATAAACAGGTTTTCACGCACGCTCATCGACATCACCAGGCTTTCACCGGTGCGATCGCCCGCCACCAGTGAAACGCCGCAGGCCATCGCCTGCTGCGGGGAGCTCGCCAGATAGGGCCGATCGCGAAACTGAATCGCGCCGCCGTCGGCCTGACGCAACCCGAACAGCAGCCGGCCAATCTCTTCTTGCCCGGCCCCGCGCAGGCCGGCCAACGCCAGCATCTCGCCCGGCTGCAACTCGAAGCTCACCGGGCCGATGTCGCCCACCGTGACGCTATCGAGCTGCAGCACCGGCGGACGATGCTCCGGCAGCGGTTTGCGCTGATCGTCCGCCATCGCTTCGCCGACGATGGTTTGCACCAGATCGCGCAGCGAGTAGTCGGCGGTGTGGCCGCCGGCGACATAGCGCCCGTCGCGCATCACGCAGACCCGATCGGCGATTTCGATCACTTCGTCCAGACGGTGGGTGACATAAATCATGCCGACCTTTTTGGCGCGCAGCCGGTTGATCACGGCGAACAGATGACGCACGTCGTTGGCGGGCAGGGAGGCGGTCGGTTCATCCAGCACCAGCAGCTCGGCGTTGACAGCCACCGCGCGGGCGATCGCCAGCAGCGATTTTTCGGTGCGAGACAGTTCGAAGACGCGCGCATCGGGATCGAGCGCGATGCCGACGTCTTGCAGCGCCTGCGCCGCCCGGCGGCGAATGGCGCGCCAGTCGATCAACCCAAAGCGGCGGGGAAACCCCATCACCAGCGCCATGTTTTCCGCCACCGTCATCCATTCGATCAGGCCGAGATCCTGATGAATAAAGGCGATCGGCTGGCGGCTGGCGCTTTTTATCGCGGCGGCGGAGGCGATGCTTGCGCCCTGAAAGCGAATATCGCCGCCGTCACGCGGGTAGACGCCCGCCAGCACTTTGATCAGCGTCGATTTGCCGGCGCCGTTTTCGCCCAGCAGCGCCAGAACCTCGCCCGGCATCACCTGCAGGCTGACGTCGTTGACCGCCACGTTGCCGCCAAATCGTTTGACGATGTGGCTGAGGGTAAGGATGGGTTGTGCCGCATTATCGATAGTCATGTGATGCGCCCTTGGTGTTGCGCCCGTGCGAAGATGCCGGGCAAATCAGCTAAACCGCTGGTGGTTATCTGGCCTTTAAATTTCAATATGTGAAATTCAATTTCAAAAATAATATGACGTTCGTTGCGCTAAATCAAAGGCGATGAGGTTTTAATTACTGTTATTAAACAATGGGTTATTTTTTACTTTGCGGAAGTGTGACCGATGGCTCACTTCAATGCGGGGGAAATATTGCGGATTTTTGGCCCGCTGCGGACAATGAAACGGCGTTCCGTCTTCACCTGATGCGGGCCTTGGGGTAACATGCCCGGCAAAGAGCCTGCTGACTTCGCCGCAGCGCCGGTTGGCGGTTCGACACTGGAGAGATTTTCGCTATGAGCCTGAAAGCCGTCGACGAGAAAGATGACAAGAAAGACAAACCGCTGGGCAGCCAAAGCCTGTTCCGCGGTTTGCAGTTGATTGAGATCCTGAGCAATTTTCCCAACGGGTGCCCACTGGCGCATCTGTCTGAGCTGGCCGGCATGAACAAGAGCACGGTGCATCGTCTGCTGCAGGGGTTGCACACCAGCGGCTATGTGACCCAGGCGCCGTCGCCGGGCAGTTACCGCCTGACCACCAAGTTCATTTCCATCGGCCAGAAGGCGCTGTCGTCACTCAACATCATCCACGTGGCTGCGCCGCATTTGGAGCAGCTGAACCTGGAAGTGGGGGAGACGGTCAACTTCTCCAGCCGCGAAGACGACCACGTCATCCTGATCTACAAGCTGGAGCCGACCACCGGCATGATGCGCACTCGCGCCTATATCGGCCAGCATATGCCGCTGTACTGTTCGGCGATGGGTAAAATCTTCATGGCCTACGGCAACGACGATTATCCGGCTCACTACTGGCAGACTCACCAGCAGGAGATTCAGACGCTGACGCGCAATACCATTACCGAGCTGCCGAAGATGTATGAGGAACTGGCCGATATTCGCCAGCGCGGCTTGGCGATGGATCGCGAGGAAAACGAGCTGGGGGTCTCCTGCGTGGCGGCACCGGTGTTCGATATTCAACAGCGCGTGCCTTATGCGGTGTCAGTTTCTCTGCCGACCGCCAAGCTGCAGCAGATCGGCGTCAAAAGCCTGATCAAACCGGTGCTGGCCACCGCGCAACGCATCTCGCAGGAGCTGGGGTTCGTCACGCCGATTTGAGTATTAGTGCTTCTGATACTGGATTAGAAACATCAATTTCACCTAATGATCGCTTCCTCGTATGATGCGCGTGTTAACCGATACGCGCCCACGTCCGGCGCCTTTTATCATTCGAGGAATCTCCCATGTTAGCCGTCTTCCTGCAGGGCTTTGCCCTGAGCGCCGCCATGATCCTGCCGCTGGGCCCGCAGAATGTATTCGTGATGAATCAGGGCATTCGCCGTCAGTATCATTTGATGATCGCCTCATTGTGCGCACTGAGCGATATCGTGCTGATCTGCGCCGGTATTTTCGGCGGCAGCGCGTTGCTGACCCGCTCGCCGCTGCTGTTAGCGCTGGTCACCTGGGGCGGTGTGGCGTTTCTGCTGTGGTACGGCTGGGGCGCGTTCCGTTCCGCCTTCAGCCCGCAACCGGCGCAGGCCGCGGCGCAGGAGTTGGCGCAGAGCCGCTGGCGCATCGTGGTCACCATGCTGGCGGTCACCTGGCTGAATCCGCACGTCTATCTGGACACTTTCGTGGTGCTCGGCAGCCTGGGTGGACAGCTGACGGCGGATGTCCGCTCCTGGTTCGCGCTTGGCGCGGTCAGCGCGTCGGCGGTGTGGTTCTTTGGCCTGGCGCTGCTGGCCTCCTGGCTGGCGCCGTGGCTGAATACGCAGCGGGCGCAGCGCATCATCAATGCGCTGGTCGGGCTGGTGATGTGGGGCATCGCGCTGCAGCTGACCTGGCAGGGGGCAAATTTATAAGAATTTGTCACTAATCCGAATTCAAAACGCCGTGCGATATGCTACGTTTGATGCCAGGAATCCGGCGGTTCTCGCAGGGAAAAGCCGGCGATCAGAGACAGCCTGTCATTAAGGAGACACTGTGAAGCTAAAAGCATTGGCTATGGCCGCAATGGTCGGATTAGGGACGTTACCGATGGCGCTGCAGGCGGCTGAAGTGCCTGAAGGGCCGCACGTCGTCACCTCCGGCACCGCCAGCGTGGACGCCACGCCGGATATCGCCACCCTGGCGATCGAAGTGAGCGTTTCCTCCAAAGACGCCGCCCAGGCGAAGAAGCAGGTGGACGAGCGCGTGGCGCAGTACTTTGATTTCCTGCAGAAAAACAACATCGAGAAGAAAGACATCAGCGCCGCCAACCTGCGCACTCAGCCGGAATACGACTACCTGAAAACCGGCGAGTCGGTGCTGAAGGGCTACCGGGCGGTGCGCCAGGTGCAGGTCACCCTGCGCCAGTTGGACAAGCTGAACGAGCTGCTGGACGGCGCGCTGAAATCCGGTCTGAACGAGATCCGCGCGGTGGAGCTGGGCGTCGCCAAGCCGGACGTGTATCGCGAGCAGGCGCGGCAAAAAGCGATCGAGAACGCGACTCAGCAGGCCGAATCCCTGGCCAAGGGCTTCCACGCCAAGCTGGGGCCGGTGTACAGCATTCGCTACCGGGTCGCCAACTACCAGCCGATGCCGGTGGCGCGGATGTATAAGGCGGCCGGCGCGGCGGCGGAAAACGACGCGGCGCAAACCTATGAACAGCAAAGCATTCACTTCGACGATCAGGTGGATGTGGTGTTTGAGCTGCAGCGTAACGCCGCGCAGTAAGGGTGTGGCATTGAAGAAAAGGTTCGCCGCGGCGAACCTTTTTTCGTTTTAATCCTGGCGCAATACCTGGTGACCGTGCTCCAGCAACGCGTCGGTCACTTTACGCATCATGCGGCTCTCCGGCGCGAAGCGGTGCCAGTACAGCATGCGGCGCTGGTACAGCCCCGGCGTCAGATCGATCAGTTCGCCGGATGCCAGCTCCTTTTCGATCTGCAGATGCGGGATCATACAGCAGGTGGTGCCCTGACGCGCCAGCTGCACGAAGGCTTCCGATGAGTTCACGATGTGGCAGGGCACGCTGCCCGGCGACAGATCGAAGTTCTGCTGCAGGAATGCCTGGTGCATGTCGTCGAGATGGTCGAAGGCCACCGCCGGCGCTTTCAACAGCGCGGAACGGGTGACGCCGTTCGGGAAATAGCGCTCGGCGAAGCCGCTGGAGGCCACAAACAGGTAGTCCAGCGCCCCCAGCCGATCCACCAGGCAGCTCGGCAGCGGCTGCGGCTGAATACTCACCGCGCCCACCACTTCACCGCGGCGCAGCCGCTCCTGGGTGCGGGTTTCATCTTCCACCTGCAGATTCAGGCGAATGGGGGAGTCCGCCAGCACCGGCTTCAGCGCCGGCAGCAGCCAGGTAGCCAGACTGTCGGCGTTGACCGCCAGCGACAGCAGCAGCGGCGTATCGACGCCGGTGTCGTTGCCCAGCCACTCTTCTTCCAGCAGCTCCACCTGATGCAGCAGCGCCAGCAGCTTTTGCCCCTGTTCGGTCGGGCGCGGCGGCACGGTACGAACCAGCAGCGGTTGGCCGAACAGGTTTTCCAGCTGTTTGATGCGTTGGGATACCGCCGATTGCGTGATACAGAGTTTTTGCGCGGCGCGCTCGAAGCCGCGCTCACGGATCACCGCGTCCAGCGCTTGCAGCGTACGATAGTCTGGGCGTTTCATCGGAAAGATATCCCTTAAATTAGAATGATACCGGCACTATGCCACATTTTACGCATGGCGCAGGTGGAAAAATCACGCCCCCAGCTCGCCGCCAAGCGGGTAAAAATGCGGGCTGCGGTAAATAAGTGTGATCCTGCCGGCGTGAAAAACAGCGTTTTACCCTATAATACGCACACGTTTTCGTACAGAGGCAAGGGACATATTATGACGCAGGATGAACTGAAAAAAGCGGTGGGCTGGGCGGCGCTGGAATACGTGACGCCGGGCACCATCGTCGGGGTCGGCACCGGCTCTACCGCCGCCCACTTTATTGACGCGCTGGGCTCTATCAAGCACCAGATCGAAGGCGCGGTGTCCAGCTCCGATGCCTCCACCGCCAAGCTGAAAAGCCTCGGCATCCACGTGTTCGACAGCAACGAAGTGGACTCGCTCGATATCTACGTGGACGGCGCGGACGAAATCAACGGCCATATGCAGATGATCAAGGGCGGCGGCGCGGCGCTGACGCGCGAGAAGATCATTGCCGCCATCGCCAAGAAATTTATCTGCATCGTCGACGCCAGCAAGCAGGTGGACGTGCTGGGCAAATTCCCGCTGCCGGTGGAAGTGATCCCGATGGCTCGCTCTTACGTGGCGCGTGAGCTGGTGAAACTCGGCGGCCTGCCGGAGTATCGCCAGAACGTGGTGACCGACAACGGCAACGTGATCCTCGATGTGCATAACCTGAGCATTACCGACGCCGTGGCGCTGGAGAACAGGATCAACGGCATCGCCGGCGTGGTGACCGTGGGGCTGTTCGCCAACCGTGGCGCGGACGTGGCGCTGGTCGGCACCCCGGAAGGCGTGAAAGTGGTCAAATAAGCTTCTGCCGTTTGTGGCCCGGCGGTGCCGGGCCGCATAATTCTTCGGTTAAAATATCTTTTCTGAAAAACGGCAAATTTGGTGACTTATGTCACATTGTGAAAACTGACTCCCCAAAGCTTCTGCCGAAAACTTTCCCTATGGCATTTTCTGCCGTAAACCGCCATCGACGCTGCGCCTTGTCCTGCCAAGCAGGCAATCGTTTGTATTGCCGCCCGCGTTATTTTTGTTATGTTGGATGGGAGCTGTGTCGTCACAGCCGCTTCTGAAGTCTGAACATAGGGTCGGGTAAATGGCAAAAGTATCATTGGAGAAAGACAGGATTAAATTCCTGTTGGTGGAAGGGGTTCATCAGAGCACGGTCGATAATTTGCGTGCCGCCGGTTATACCAACATCGAATACCACAAGGGTGCGTTAGACACCGAATCGTTGAAGGCATCCATCCGCGATGCACACTTCGTCGGCATCCGATCGCGTACGCATCTGACTGAAGAGGTGTTCGCCGCCGCAGAAAAACTGGTGGCGGTGGGCTGCTTCTGCATCGGCACCAACCAGGTTGATCTGAAAGCGGCGACCAAACGCGGTATTCCGGTCTTCAACGCCCCCTTCTCCAATACCCGATCCGTGGCCGAAATGGTGCTGGGCGAGCTGCTGTTGATGCTGCGCGGCATTCCGGCCGCCAACGCCAAGGCGCACCGCGGCGTGTGGCACAAACTGGCCGTGGGCTCCTATGAGGCGCGCGGCAAAAAGCTGGGCATCATCGGCTACGGCCATATCGGTACCCAACTGGGTATTCTGGCCGAAGGGTTGGGCATGAAGGTGTTCTTCTATGACATCGAGAACAAGCTGCCGCTGGGCAATGCGCAGCAGGTGCGCCATCTGTCCGATCTGCTCAATATGAGCGACGTGGTGACGCTGCACGTGCCGGAAACGCCATCGACCAAAAATATGATGGGGGCGGAAGAGCTGGCGCTGATGAAACCGGGCGCCATTCTGATCAACGCCTCGCGCGGCACCGTGGTGGATATTCCCGCGCTGTGCGACGCGCTGGCCAGCAATCACCTGGCAGGCGCGGCGATCGACGTCTTCCCGGAAGAGCCTGCGACCAACAGCGATCCGTTCAATTCGCCGCTGTGTGAGTTCGACAACGTGCTGCTGACGCCGCACATCGGCGGTTCCACTCAGGAAGCGCAGGAGAACATCGGCGACGAAGTGGCCGGCAAGCTGGCGAAATACTCCGACAACGGATCGACTCTGTCCGCCGTCAACTTCCCGGAAGTGTCGCTGCCGGCGCATGGCCCGAACGCCAGCCGCCTGCTGCACATCCACGAAAACCGTCCGGGCGTGCTGACGCAGATTAACCAGATCTTTGCCGAAGAGGGGGTTAACATCGCCGCACAGTATTTGCAAACCGGGCCGGAAATCGGCTATGTGGTGATCGACATCGAAGCGGAAACCGCGCGCGCCGACGCCGCGCTGCAGCGTATGAAAGCCATCGACGGCACCATCCGCGCCCGCCTGCTGTTCTGATTCGGCGGCATGCCGCAACGAAAAAGGCCGGAGCGATCCGGCCTTTTGCTATTTTGGCTCATGCCATGCCCAGCTGCAGAGCGGGGTGAGGATTTCCGGCAGCGGGATATCCCAGTGTTCGGTCGGCAGATGTTCCACCTGCTGGCAATCATGAGCCAGGCCGATGGGATAGGGGCCGCCGCTGCGCCAGTTTTGCAGGGTGCGATCGTAAAAGCCGCCGCCCATGCCCAGACGCTGCCCGGTATGATCGAACGCCACCAGCGGTGTCAGCACCACTTCCAGTTCACCCAGCGGCAACACCTTGCGCACATCGAGGCGCGGTTCGAGAATATTGAAGCGATTGCGCACCAGCGGCGTTTCCGGCGCATAGCGCAGGAACAGCAGGTGGCCCGGGCTGAACGGATGCAGCACCGGTAGGTAAACCCGTTTGCCGAGCGTCCACAGCCGCTCGATCAGCGGCCCGGTATCGAGTTCGCCGTCAAACGACAAAAACACCGCGATGCTGTGCGCCGCCTGAATGCGTTCATGCGTGACGAGGCGTTCGGCTATCTTTTCTGCGGCAAAGCGTTGCTGGCCCGGCGTAAGCTCGCGCCGACGTTGGCGAATGAGTTGACGAATGGTTTGGCGCTGCTGCGCGAATTGGGGTTGAAAAGGCATCGTATCAGGCTTGCTCTGTGTGGTGTTCAGCACACATAAACCGCTGAGAAGGGGAATCTCCGAGATGCCGTCGCAGGCTGTAACCCTTGAACCCATGGTTCAAGGTGAACGTGCCGTCGCAATCTTAAGGCTTCTCGGCGCACCGAGCGTGCTCACCGATCGCGGAGCAACACATTCTGTTTGTACTAAATATCGGCTCAGGGGACTGGCCCGCTGGCGAACATCTCAGAGAAATTTTGTACTCGTTGCCGAAACTTTAATTTCAACAACTTAAGTTATTCGAATTGTGCATCCTGACGTTCAGAGATGCGACCTTGTTCAAGCAGCGCTTGTTCAATGGTCTGCTGCAGCATCCGTATGCGTTGTTCCATATTGGACGCGTAGTCACGGGTTTTCAACCGTTCTTGAGCAAGTTCGTGACAGACGTTCAATGCCGCGATGAAAACCAGTTGCTCAGTATTGGAGACTCTAGTGCGAACTTTAAGATCTTGCAACCGTTGGTTAAGATCGTCCGCCGCCATATTCAACGCATCTTGTTGTTCTGGCGGGCAATTGACTCTTAACGAGCGGCCAAAAATTTGAATATCTACCGGTTGTGCAGACATGCCACCTTCCTGCCTAAATTTCGCGCCAGCCTTGTCCGCCCTGGCCGGGCCGTCAAAGCGGGCGCCACTATATATACCTCGGTACCAAGATACAACCCCTTTTTCAGTACCTGGTTGTAATCTACTGTGGCGCACATTGCCAGTCAAAAAAGGGTTTCAAAATGCGTATTTACCGCACTTTCGTCACCCGCCGGCGCAGTGTGAAACCTGCCACATCGCGATTATAACTAGCCACTGAGGTGTCGCGCTTATCTGGTATAGCGACGGACCTTGGTGGTAGCATAACACGAACTTATCCTGCCAACGATGACGAATGCGCATGTCTATACAGAATACATTTCCAAGTTACCAATCTTTAACCGTGGCCCTCAACCAGCAGTCGGTGGCGTTGACCGCGGCAGAAATGCACGGCCTGATCAGCGGCCTGCTGTGTGGCGGCAGCCGTGACGCCGGCTGGCAGGCGCTGGTGCACGATCTGACCAACGAAGGCGTGGCCTTCCCACAGGCGCTCAGCCAACCGTTGCAGCAGCTGTATGAAGCGACGCGTGACACGCTGGAAGATGACGAATTCCTGTTCCAACTGATGCTGCCTGAAGGGGAGATCGTCAGCGTGTTCGATCGCGCCGACGCGCTGGCCGGTTGGGTCAACCACTTCTTGCTCGGTCTGGGCATGATGCAGCCGAAGCTGGCTCAGGTGAAAGACGAAGTCGGTGAAGCGATCGACGATCTACGCAACATCGCGCAACTGGGCTACGACGAAGACGAAGATCAGGAAGAATTGGAACAGTCGTTGGAAGAAGTGGCGGAGTATGTGCGGGTCGCCGCCATCATGTGCCACGGCGAATTCACCCGTCACAAACCGACGGCGCCGGAAAATATCAAACCGACGCTGCACTAAACGTTCTATCGCCCCTCCGCCGGCGGTGCGGATGGCATGATTTCAGGAGAAGGTAATGACTCAGCAGGAATTCAACAACCGCCGCCAGGCGCTGTTGGCGAAAATGGCGCCGGCCAGCGCGGCGGTTATTTTCTCTGCGCCGGAAACGACGCGCAGTGCAGATTCAGACTATCCCTACCGGCAGAACAGCGATTTTTGGTACCTGACCGGCTTCAATGAGCCGGAAGCGGTGCTGGTGCTGATTAAAAGCGACGAAACGCACAACCACAGCGTGTTGTTCAACCGGGTGCGCGATTTGACGGCGGAAATCTGGTTTGGCCGCCGCCTGGGGCAAGACGCCGCACCGGCAAAGCTGGGCGTGGATCGCGCGCTGCCGTTCGATGAAATCAATGACCAACTGCACCTGCTGCTCAACGGCCTGGATGCGGTCTACCACGCGCAGGGCGAATACGCCTATGCCGATCAGATCCTGTTCGGCGCGCTGGACAAGCTGCGCAAGGGGTTCCGCCAGAATCTGCAGGCGCCTGCCACCGTGACCGACTGGCGGCCGTGGCTGCACGACATGCGCCTGTTCAAATCGCCGGAAGAGCTGGCGGTGATGCGCCGCGCCGGTGAGATCAGCGCGTTGGCGCATACCCGCGCGATGGAAAAATGCCGCCCGGGCATGTTCGAATATCAGCTGGAAGCGGAAATTCATCATGAATTCACCCGCCTCGGCGCCCGTTACCCGTCTTACAACACCATCGTCGGCAGCGGCGAAAACGGTTGCATCCTGCACTACACCGAGAACGAGAGCCAGATGCGCGACGGCGATCTGGTGCTGATCGACGCCGGTTGCGAGTACCAGGGGTACGCCGGCGACATCACCCGCACCTTCCCGGTCAACGGCAAGTTCAGCCGGCCGCAGCGCGCGGTGTACGATATCGTGCTGGCGTCGCTGCAGCGTGCGCTGGAGCTGTTTAAGCCCGGCACCAGCATCCGCGAAGTCAACGACGAAGTGGTGCGCATCATGGTGGTCGGGCTGGTGGAGCTGGGCGTATTGAAAGGTGAAGTCGATCAATTGATCGCCGAGCAGGCTCACCGTCAGTTCTTTATGCATGGGTTGAGCCACTGGTTGGGTCTCGACGTGCACGACGTTGGCCACTATGGCACGCCGAGCCGCGATCGGCTGCTGGAGCCGGGCATGGTGCTGACCGTGGAACCGGGGCTGTATATCGCGCCGGATGCGGACGTGCCGGAGGAATACCGCGGCATCGGCATCCGCATCGAGGACGACATCGTGATCACCGCCGACGGCAATGAAAACCTGACCGCCACCGTGGTGAAAGACGCCGATGCCATCGAAGCGTTGATGGCGGCGGCAAGGTCATAGCATGAGCGTCATTATCGTTGGTGGCGGTATGGCGGGCGCGACGTTGGCGCTGGCCATTTCGTCGCTCACTCAGGGAAGAATGGCGGTGGATCTGGTCGAGGCGACCCGGCCGGACGACCGCAGCCATCCTGGCTTTGACGCCCGCGCCATCGCTTTGGCACAGGGCACCTGCCAACAGCTGGCGCGCATCGGCGTTTGGCCGGCGCTGCGCGACTGCGCCACGCCGATCACTCAGGTGCACGTCAGCGATCGCGGTCACGCCGGTTTCGTTAATCTGCAGGCGCAGGATTATCAGGTCGATGCGCTCGGCCAGGTGATCGAACTGCACGACGCCGGGCAGCGGCTGTTCGCGCTGCTGGCGAAGGCGCCGGGCGTCACGCTGCACTGCCCCGCGCGGGTGGTGGACGTGATCCGCACCGCGGAGCGGGCGGAAGTGCTGCTGGACAACGGCCAGCGTCTGCGCGGGCAGCTGCTGGTGGCGGCCGACGGCTCGCGTTCGGCGCTGGCGCAGGCCTGCAACGTGCAGTGGCGGCAGGAGGACTATCCGCAGTTCGCCACCATCGCCAACGTCACCACGGCGGAAGATCCGCAGGGGCGAGCTTTCGAGCGCTTTACCCGCTATGGGCCGCTGGCGCTGCTGCCGATGTCGCAGGGGCGCAGTTCACTGGTGTGGTGCCATGCGCGCGAAGATCGCGCCCAAGTGGATGCCTGGGACGACGCGCGTTTTATCGCCGAGCTGCAACAGGCCTTCGGCTGGCGGCTGGGGCGCATCCTCAAGGCCGGTAAGCGGCACAGTTATCCACTTGGCCTGCTGACCGCCGATCGTCATGTCAGCCACCGGCTGGCGCTGGTGGGCAACGCGGCGCAGACGCTGCATCCGATCGCCGGGCAGGGGTTCAACCTTGGTCTGCGCGATGTAATGTCGCTGGCGGAAACGCTGGCGGAAGCGATGAACAGCGGCGAAGACGCCGGCGGTTATGCGCTGCTGAGCCGCTATCAGCAGCGGCGGCAAAACGATCAGCAGGCGACGATCGGCGTGACCGACGGATTGATTCGCCTGTTCGCCAACCGTTATGTCCCGCTGGTGGTCGGCCGCAATCTGGGGCTGATGGCGATGGCGCGTTTGCCGGCGGTGCGCGACGCCTTCGCCAAGCGCACATTGGGCTGGGTGGAACGTTAGACACAGAATCGGGCGCCCTGTGGCGCGCCCAAAAACGCGGCGTGGCAAGGCGTCGCGCGTTATTTAAGGAAATCGAGCAGCATGCAATCATTTGACGTGATTATCGCCGGTGGCGGTATGGTGGGGCTGGCGTTGGCCTGCGGCCTGCAGGGCAGCGGGCTGCGCGTGGCGGTGCTGGAGCAGCGCCAGCCGGATATGGCGCCGCCGTCGGAGCAGCCCGCGCTGCGCGTTTCCGCCATCAATGCCGCCAGCGAGCGTTTGCTGCAGCATATCGGCGTGTGGAACGACATCCTCCAGCAGCGCGCCAGCGCCTACAACGCGATGGAAGTGTGGGATCGCGATAGCTTCGGCAAAATCGCCTTCCGCGGCGACGAGTGCGGTTTCAGCCATCTCGGCCACATCATCGAAAATTCGGTGATCCAGCAGGCGCTGTGGAAGCGCGCCGAAAGCCTGTCGGACATCACGCTGATTACCCCGGCCGCGCTCAAGCAGGTGGCGTGGGGCGAGAATGACGCCTTCATCACGCTGGAGGACGGCCGTATGCTGACCGCCCGGTTGGTGATTGGCGCCGACGGCGCCCAGTCGTGGCTGCGCCAGCATGCCGATATCCCGCTTACCTTCTGGGACTATCGCCACCACGCGTTGGTGGCCACCATCCGCACCGAAGAGCCGCATCAGGCCACGGCGCGGCAAATTTTCCACGGCGACGGCATTCTGGCGTTCCTGCCGTTCAGCGATCCGCATTTGAGCTCCATCGTCTGGTCGGTCGCGCCGGAAGACGCTGAGCGTCTCAAGCAGCTGGAGCCGGAACAATTCAACCGCGAACTGGCGATGGCCTTCGATATGCGGCTGGGCGCCTGCAGCCTGGAAAGCGAACGGCTGGCGTTCCCGCTGACCGGCCGCTATGCGCGCAGCTTCGCGGCGCACCGCCTGGCGCTGGTGGGCGATGCGGCGCATACCGTGCACCCGCTGGCCGGACAGGGCGTGAACCTGGGCTTTATGGACGCCGCCGAGCTGATTTCCGAACTGCGCCGCCTGCAGCGGCAGGGCAAGGATATTGGCCAGCACCTCTATCTGCGCCGCTATGAGCGCCGCCGCAAACATGGCGCGGCGGTGATGTTGGCCAGCATGCAGGGTTTCCGCGAACTGTTCGACGGCAACCACCCGGCCAAAAAGCTGCTGCGCGACGTGGGGCTGCGGCTGGCGGACAGCCTGCCTGGCGTCAAGCCTAAGCTGGTGCGTCAGGCGATGGGCCTGAACGATCTGCCCGAGTGGCTTGCCTGACACCTGCCTTCTGCGAGCCCGCAGCGGGCTCGCGCTTCTCGCCTTATGCCATCGCGTTTCCTTATATAACCCTTCATTTGAAATAATCTAATTTCAGCCGCTTTTTATCATTACTTTTTCTAATTCCATGTTCGGTTATCAAAAGTCCGGATCCCATGTGCGGCCATAGGTTTGTTATATAAGTTCGGCATTTTGCCGCTTTAATTGTTAATTTTGTGCCTTAAGGCGCATTTTTCCAGTGAAAAACTCTGCACACTAGCCCGGCATTTTACCGCCCCGGAACGGCGATGAGCCTATTTTAACTTATGGTTAATGTGGTCGTTCGGTGATAAGTTCGGGGGAAAGGTATCGTTTGCGTCACGGCGATTGCACGCAGTTTTCGCCCGTCCCGGCGCAGCATTTGTGTTGAGCAGTCAGTGCGCCATGGCGATCGGGCCGCGAGCCAGGCTCCGCCGCATTGCGTGGCAGCACCCTAACTTCTAGCGACGAGTGGAAAGAGGGAAAAGATGGCAAAGCAAACCCCACTGTACGACCAGCACGTGGCGTGCGGTGCGCGCATGGTAGACTTTCACGGCTGGATGATGCCGCTGCACTACGGCTCGCAGCTCGATGAGCACCACGCGGTGCGTCAGGATGCTGGCATGTTCGACGTGTCTCACATGACCATCGTGGATCTGCACGGCGCTCGCACCCGCGAGTTCCTGCGCTACCTGCTGGCGAACGACGTCGCCAAACTGACCCAACCCGGCAAGGCGCTGTACACCGGCATGCTGAATGCCTCCGGCGGCGTGATCGATGACCTGATCGTTTATTTCCTCACTGAAGACTATTTCCGCCTGGTGGTGAACTCCGCCACCCGCGACAAAGACCTGGCCTGGATTGAAGAGCACGCCGCGCCGTATGGCGTCGCGCTGACGGTGCGCGACGATCTGGCGCTGATCGCGGTGCAGGGCCCGCAGGCCAAAGAGCGCGCCGGCACCCTGTTCACTCCGGAACAAAAAAGCGCGGTCGAAGGCATGAAGCCATTCTTCGGCGTGCAGGCCGGCGAGCTGTTCATCGCCACCACCGGTTACACCGGCGAGGCCGGCTATGAGATCGCGCTGCCGAAAGAGCAGGCGGCGGATTTCTGGCAAAAATTGCTGGCCGCGGGCGTCAAGCCGGCCGGTCTGGGCGCGCGCGACACCCTGCGCCTGGAAGCGGGCATGAACCTCTACGGGCAAGAGATGGACGAGGGCGTTTCGCCGCTGGCCGCCAACATGGGCTGGACCATCGCCTGGCAGCCGGAAGATCGCCGTTTCATCGGCCGCGAAGCGCTGGAACAACAGCGCGAGCAGGGCACCGAGCAACTGGTCGGCTTGATCATGACGGAAAAAGGCGTATTACGTAATGAGCTGCCGGTGCGTTTCACCGACGCGGCGGGGCAAACCCACGAAGGCGTGATCACCAGCGGTTCGTTCTCCCCGACGCTGGGCTTCAGCATCGCGCTGGCGCGCGTGCCGGCGGGCATCGGCGAGCAGGCCATCGTGCAGATTCGCAACCGCGAGATGCCGGTCAAAGTGACCAAGCCCGGTTTCGTTCGCGCCGGCAAGCCGCTGACAAATTGATTTTTTATTGATTGATTCTTTTATTTCTTCGAAGGAGTAACCGGCGATGAGCAATGTGCCAACAGAATTGAAATACGCATCCTCTCACGAGTGGGTTCGCGCAGAAGGTAACGGCGTTTACACCGTAGGCATCACCGAACACGCGCAGGAACTGCTGGGCGATATGGTGTTTGTCGATCTGCCGGAAGTGGGCCGCAGCGTCGCCGCCGGTGAAGACTGCGCCGTGGCGGAATCCGTCAAGGCGGCGTCGGACATTTACGCGCCAATCAGCGGCGAAATCGTGGCGGTGAACGCCGAGCTGGAAAGCTCCCCGGAGCTGGTGAACAGCGAACCTTACGGTGACGGCTTCCTGTTCCAGATTAAAGCCTCCGACGAAGGCGAGCTGGCGAACCTGCTGGACGCCGCGGCTTATCAGGCCTCGATCGACGAGTAATCGTGCCCACGCCCCAGGCCTTTCGGCCGGGGCGTTTTAGTTACCGTTCAAGCTATATCCCGTATCACGCAAGCATTCAGGAATTTGTAGCAATGACTCAGACACTCAGCCAACTCGAACACAGCGAAGCGTTCATCGAACGCCACATCGGCTCTTCTGCGGAACAACGCCAGGAGTTGCTGGCAGCGGTGGGCGCTCGCTCGCTCAGCGCGCTGATCCAACAGATCGTGCCGGCGGACATTCAGCTGCCGGGGCCGCCGCCGGTTGGCGGCGCGGCGACCGAACACCAGGCGCTGGCTGAGCTGAAGGCGATCGCCTCGCAGAATCAGCGCTACAAATCCTATATCGGCATGGGCTACAGCGCCGTGCTGACGCCGCCGGTGATCCTGCGCAATATGCTGGAAAACCCGGGCTGGTACACAGCCTACACCCCTTATCAGCCGGAAGTGTCGCAGGGCCGTCTGGAAGCGCTGCTGAACTTCCAGACCGTGACCCTCGATCTGACCGGCCTGGATCTGGCCTCCGCATCGCTGCTGGATGAAGCCACCGCCGCCGCCGAGGCGATGGCGTTGGCCAAACGCGCCAGCAAGCTGAAAGACGCCAACCGCTTCTTCGTGGCTGACGACGTGCATCCGCAGACGCTGGACGTGGTGCGCACCCGCGCCGAAACCTTCGGCTTCGACGTCATCGTCGATAAAGCGGAAAAAGTGCTGGAGCTGGACGGCGTGTTCGGCGTGCTGCTGCAACAGGTGGGCTCCACCGGTGAACTGCACGACTACAGCGCGCTGCTGGCTGAACTGAAATCGCGCAAAATCATCACCAGCGTGGCCGCCGACATCATGGCCCTGGTGCTGCTGACCGCGCCGGGCAAGCAGGGCGCCGACGTGGTGTTCGGCTCCGCGCAGCGCTTCGGCGTGCCGATGGGCTACGGCGGCCCGCACGCCGCCTTCTTCGCCTGCCGCGACGAGTTCAAGCGCTCGATGCCGGGCCGCATCATCGGCGTTTCCCGCGATGCCGCCGGCAACACCGCGCTGCGCATGGCGATGCAGACCCGCGAGCAGCATATCCGCCGCGAGAAAGCCAACTCGAATATCTGTACTTCGCAGGTGCTGCTGGCCAACATCGCCAGTCTGTATGCGGTGTATCACGGCCCGCAAGGGCTGCAGCGCATCGCCGGGCGCATCCACCGCCTGACCGACATCCTGGCCGCCGGGCTGCAGAAGGCCGGCCTGACGCTGCGCCACAACACCTGGTTCGACACCCTGACCGTTGAAGTGAAAGACAAGGCCGCCGTGCTGGAACGTGCGCTGAGCTTCGGCATCAACCTGCGTACCGACATCCACGGCGCCGTGGGCATCACGCTGGATGAAGCCACCTCGCGTGAAGACGTGCAAACGCTGTTCGCACTGCTGGCGGGCGACAATCACGGTCTGGACATCGACGCGCTGGACGCGGCGGTGAGCAAAAACAGTCAATCGATCCCGGCCGCTATGCTGCGCCAGGATCCGATCCTGACCCACCCGGTATTCAACCGCTATCACAGCGAAACCGAGATGATGCGTTACATGCATCGCTTGGAGCGTAAGGATCTGGCGCTGAACCAGGCGATGATCCCGCTGGGTTCCTGCACCATGAAATTGAACGCCGCGGCGGAAATGATCCCGATCACTTGGCCTGAATTCTCCGAACTGCACCCGTTCTGCCCGCCGGAGCAGGCTGCCGGTTACCAACAGATGATCGGCCAACTGTCTCAGTGGCTGGTGCAGCTGACCGGCTATGACGCGGTGTGCATGCAGCCGAACTCCGGCGCGCAGGGCGAATACGCCGGCCTGCTGGCGATCCGCCGCTACCACGAAAGCCGCAACGAAGCGGGCCGTCACGTCTGCCTGATCCCGAGCTCGGCGCATGGCACCAACCCGGCCTCCGCCCAGATGGCGGGCATGAGCGTGGTCGTGGTGGCCTGCGACAAGAACGGCAACATCGATCTGCACGATCTGCGCGTCAAGGCGGAGCAGGCAGGCGAAGAACTCTCTTGCATCATGGTGACCTACCCGTCGACCCACGGCGTGTATGAAGAAACCATCCGTGAAGTGTGCCAGATCGTGCACCAGTTCGGCGGTCAGGTGTATCTGGACGGCGCCAACATGAATGCCCAGGTGGGCATCACCACGCCGGGCTACATCGGCGCAGACGTTTCGCACCTCAACCTGCATAAAACCTTCTGCATCCCGCACGGCGGCGGCGGCCCGGGCATGGGCCCTATCGGCGTGAAAGCGCACCTGGCGCCGTTTGTACCGGGCCACAGCGTGGTGCAGATCGACGGCGTAACCACCCAGCAGGGCGCGGTCTCCGCGGCGCCGTTCGGCAGCGCCTCCATCCTGCCTATCAGTTGGATGTACATCCGCATGATGGGCGCGGAAGGCCTGAAGCAGGCCAGCCAGATGGCGATCCTGAACGCCAACTACATCGCTACCCGTCTGAAAGACGCATACCCGATTCTGTATACCGGCCGCGATCACCGCGTGGCGCACGAATGTATCCTCGACATTCGTCCGCTGAAGGAAGAGACCGGCATCAGCGAAATGGACATCGCCAAGCGCCTGATCGACTTCGGCTTCCACGCGCCGACCATGTCGTTCCCGGTAGCGGGCACGCTGATGGTCGAGCCGACCGAGTCGGAAAGCAAAGTGGAGCTGGATCGCTTTATCGATGCGATGCTGGCGATCCGCAGCGAGATCGACCGCGTCGCCAAAGGCGAATGGCCGCTGGAAGACAACCCGCTGGTGAATGCGCCGCACGTGCAGGCGGAGCTGGTCAACGACTGGCAGCACCCGTACAGCCGCGAGCTGGCGGTGTTCCCGGTGGCCGGCGTACGCGAGAACAAGTACTGGCCGAGCGTTAAGCGTCTGGACGACGTGTATGGCGACCGTAACCTGTTCTGCTCTTGCGTGCCGATGAGCGATTACGAATAACACGTTCGGCAAAGTTTGTGTTTGGGGGACACCGCATGATGCGGTGTCCCTTTTTATTTTATCGCGGCCTATTCTTTCCGGTACGTTCCCACGATTTGAGGAGTCATCATGCAAGCGGCAATCGTAACAGCGCTGGGGCAACCCCCGGTTTTCGGCACCTTTGAGGAGCCTCAGGCGCAGGCGAATGAAGTGCCGATCGACGTTCTGGCGGCCGGCATCAAGCAGCTGGATCGCGCCACCGTCGCCGGCACTCATTATTCCAGCCCGAAGCAATTGCCGATCGTGCCTGGCACCGACGGCGTGGGCCGCACGGCGGACGGGCAACGGGTGTACTTCGCCTCTTTCCGTCGCCCTTACGGCGCGATGGCAGAGCGCAGCGTCGCGTCCTGGACGGTGCCGGTGCCGGAGGCGGTGGACGACGCCACGGCGGCGGCGCTGATCAATCCGGCCTTCGCCGCCTGGCTGCCGCTGCGCTGGCGAGCGGATCTGCAGCCCGGAGAAACGGTGCTGGTCATCGGCGCTACCGGCACCTCGGGCAAACTGGCGGTTGCAGCGGCGCGTCAGGCGGGGGCCGGGCGCATCGTTGCCGCCGGTCGGCGCCTGAGCGTGCTGGAGGCGTTGGGTGTGGACGCCACGGTGGATCTGAGCCTGCAGGGCGAGGCGCTGGCGCAGGCCTTCGCGGCGGCGGCGGGGCCGGGTGGTTATCAGGTGATTGTCGATTACATCTGGGGCCCGGCGACCGAAGCGCTGCTGGCGACGCTCAATAATCACGATCTCTCGTCTTACGCCGGGGGGCGCGGCATTCGCTTGGTCAACGTCGGCTCGATGGCCGCGCCGGACATCCGGCTGCCGGCGGCGGTGCTGCGCAGCAATCAGCTGCAGATCCTCGGCAGCGGCACCGGCAACTTCCCGCCGATCCCGGAGATGCAGCGCTACGCGACCGAGATTTTGGCGCTGGCGGCGACCGGAGCGCTCACTATCGAGACGCAGGAGCACGCGTTGGCGGAGATCGCCGAGGTGTGGGATCTGAACAAGAAAAGCGACGTGCGTTCGGTGATACGCATCGCCCGTTAATCCCCGGCCGCTAGCGGCAGAGGCAGACCAGGTGAATGTCCTCCGGCTCACGGGCGAACAATTCGGTATCCGGATGTTCGATGAGCCGGCAGCCCTGCGCCAGATAGAAGTCTACGGTACTTTTGTTGGGAATGGAGGAGACGTACAGCCCGGCGGCGCCTTCTTGCGCCGCCTGCCGCAGGCAGAGCTGGAACAGCTGCTTGCCTAACCCCTGGCCGCGTTGGTGCGCGCTGACGTAAAAGAACAGCAGCTGGCGCAGATCTTGCCGCGGGCCACGCGGTTCGGTGTCCAGCGCCGCCGCTGCCACGATCTCCTCGCCTTCGAACAGCGCGAAGAACGCGCCACCGCGATCGAAGCACGCTTCGTGGATCGGCGTATAGGTTTCCCGATCGTGCGGATCCCAGCCGCGCACATCGTAGTAGTCCGGGTAGGGGTGCAGCTTGCCATCCTGCAGGCGATACAGGGTGTCGATAATTTCGCTGCGGTCGATATCCCACAGCCGGTCGAGTTGCTGCCGTTGCAGCAGTACAGGGGCGATCATGCTCGTGGTTAACTCTCAATCTGTGGCCGGTAACTTTCCGGCAAATCGATGATAAAGCCGATGCCGCGATCGTCGAGGCCTTCGGTGACGCGCAGCTGCGCGCCGATTTTGTCGGCCAGGTTGCGGGCGATGGCCAATCCCAGCCCGCTGCCGGTCTGTTGCGTGCCGGGCACGCGGTAAAAGCGCTCAAACAGGCGCGGAAGGTGCTCTTCGCTCACCCCGGGGCCGTTGTCGCGCAACGTAATATAGCAGCCGAGCGGCGCCAGCGAGCGGATATTGGCTTCTATGCGGCTGCCGGGCGGCGCATACTTGAGCGCATTGTCCAGCAGGTTGGTGAAGATGGCGATCAGCGCATGGCGGTCGGTACTCACCACCACCTCCTCGCTGCCGTCGAGCGACAGTTCGACATCTTTTTCCAGCGCATAGGGGACGTGCTGCGCGATGCATTTGCCGATCTCCGCATAGATATCCACCGCCTCAATCTTCAGCGGAAAATCTTCCGCCTCCAGCTTGGCCAGGTTGATCAGCTGGCGCGACAGCGACGCCGCCCGATCCAGCCCTTGTTGCATGTCGCCGATGATTTCCCGGCGCTCCTGCTGCTCGTTGACCTGGGTCAGCAAATGCAGCTGCGCCAGCACGGCGGCGATCGGCGTGCGCAGCTCGTGCGCGGCGTCGGCCATAAATCGTTTCTCGCGCTGATTGGCGGCGTCGATGCGCGCCATCAGTTTGTTGACCTCCATCACCACCGGCCGGATTTCCTGATACTGTTCGCTGACGTTGATCGGCGACAGGTTGCCAGGCTGACGATCGGAAATGGTGCGGGCGATCTGGCGCAGCGGCCGCAGGCTGAAATAGGCGGTAAACAGCAAGGTGATGATGATGGCCGCCAGAATGCCCAGCAGCGGTACGGCGGTGCTCTCCGCCGGGTTGCCGAACAGCGTGGTGCGATCGTTGAACGATTCGCCGACGATCGCCCGGTACTGGCGATTCTCGCTCCAGCTGCCGGCGAGATGCCAGTTGGCGCCGGCGTAATTGACCGAGCCGGACAGCACCGAAGGCGGCAGGCGCAGCGGCTCTCCCTGCGTTTGCGAACTGTAAAGCACCCGGTTGTCTCGATCGTAAACCACAAACAGCGGGTGATAGTCGATTTCATCCTGCATGCCGTTATTGATGGAATCAATGTACATGCCTTCAATGGTCTTGATGATGCCGCGGTAATCGATATTGTCAGTGCCGGTTTCGTCGAGAATATTGGCGATGCCTGCAGCGACGATGCGTTGCTGATTATCGAAATATTTCTCCATGTCGGGGTAATACCAATATTTCACCCAGGCGACGAGGAGCCCCCACAATAATAAAATGGCCAGCACCTGGAAAATAATGGTGCGCATAAAGAAGGATTTGAAACCGATCATTCCGCTACTCTTTCTTCAGCAAATAACCAATGCCGCGTACGGTAATAATTCTTTCTTTACCGATCTTGCGCCGTAAATTATGCATGTGCACTTCCAGCGAGTTGCTTTCCACGCTGTCGCCGTGGCCGAACAGCCGCTGTTCCAACACCGCTTTGCGCACCACGGTGCCGGCGCAACGCATCAGTTCGTGCAGCAGGTGATACTCTTTTTTCGACAGCATCAGCAGTTCGTTATCCAGCATGACCTGATGGTTGACCGGATCGAGATACAGCGCGCCGAGGCTCCAGGTTTGTGACGCGAAGCCCGCCATGCGCCGGTTGACCGCCTTGACGCGCGAGATGAGTTCGGGCAGCGCAAAGGGTTTGGCCAGAAAGTCGTCCGCGCCGGAATCCAGGCTGTTCACCAGGCTTTCAATGCGGTCGCGGGCGGTCAGGATGATGATCGGGATATTTTGCCCGGCGGCGCGCCAGGCGATCAGCCTCTGCAAACCGTCACCGTCCGGCAGCGTGAGATCCAGCAGCATCAAATCGAACCCGCCGGATGAAAGTTTATTTTCCGCGTCGACGAGCAGGCGCACCCAGCACAAATTAAAGCCGGCCAGCTCCAATGCTCGGCACAGCGCCTTGCCTAATTGCAGGTCGTCTTCCACCAACAGTATGTTCACGTTATTTCCGCTGAGATCCTTGAGTCGCGCTTATCTAACTATAACGCTGACGGGAAGACAACGGGGAAACCTGCGCTGCCTGCACGTTCTTAAGCAAACCTTAATCTGGCTTTAATCTCGCGTTAAGGGAACGAGGGGGGATTTCAGTTATTTTGCTGCCATTCGAAATCATGGCTGAGGGAGCGAAACATGCAGACTGACGGTTCCCCGCTCGCGGGCGCCTCGCGGCGGCTGATGTATTCAGGCGTGGCGATGCTGCTCATTCTGTTGATGCTGTCGTTTCGCGGCGATGTGCACAGCCCTGCTCACAAAGGCCTGCATGCTTCCGGTTTGCAGCGGGGCCATCAGGTGGCGGTAACGGACGCCTCCGGCTGCGCGAAATATCGGATTAAAAAGCTGCTGCGTCGCCTGGCTCAGCTCTGAAGCGTTTTCTAGAGCGCCGCTCTATACTCTGACTGGCAAACGGGGAGCCTGTGCGCAGGCCGTTATTTTTATATCGCCAACCAGAGAAAAAATACGATGACGAAAGTGGCATTGGTAACCGGCGCAAGCCGGGGAATTGGCCGCGCGACCGCTTTGCTGCTGGCCCGGCAGGGCTATGCGGTGGGCGTGAATTACCTGCGTGACGAAAGTGCGGCGCGCCAGGTGGTGGCGGAGATTGAGACGCAGGGCGGTAAGGCGCTGGCATTGCAGGCTGACGTGGCCGACGAAGCGCAGGTGATGGCAATGTTCGGCGCACTGGATGCCGGGCTGGGCACGCTCAGCGCGCTGGTCAACAACGCCGGCATTCTGTTCCAGCAGGCGAACATTGAACAGTTGACCGCCGAGCGCATCAATCAGGTGCTCAGCACCAACGTTACCGGTTACTTCCTGTGTTGCCGCGAGGCGGTGAAGCGCATGGCGCAGCGTCATGGCGGGCAGGGCGGCGCTATCGTCAATGTGTCTTCCGCCGCTTCTCGTTTAGGCGCGCCGGGAGAGTACGTCGACTATGCCGCCTCGAAAGGCGCCGTCGATACGCTGACCATCGGGTTATCGCGGGAAGTGGCGGCGCAGGGCATTCGCGTCAACGGCGTGCGGCCCGGATTCATCTATACCGAGATGCACGCCAGCGGCGGCGAGCCTGGGCGGGTGGATCGCGTGAAGGACAGTTTGCCGATGCAGCGCGGCGGCCAGCCGCAGGAAGTGGCGGAGGCGATCGCCTGGTTGCTGTCTGACGCCGCATCTTACGTGACCGGCACCTTTATCGAGGCCGCAGGCGGGCGTTGAACGCATCCGTAGGGTTTTGACATCCCTCCGGATGCGAGGTATTTTGATTAAATAACAATCAAAATGTAGTTACAAAAATGTATGTTTATTTTGAATGGAATCAGGATAAAAATCACAGTAACCAGCACAAACACCGTGTCAGTTTTGAGATTGCGCAACGGTTTTTTCTGGATCCCAACCATTTGGCTGTGTTGGAAAGGATCGAGGGTGGAGAAGAACGTTGGCAAACGATCGGCATGGCCGGATCCTGCTTGCTGTTGCTGGTGGCGCATACGACGATCGAAACGGATGTCGAAGGCGATACAGTAGAGATCGTGCGTATCATTTCAGCACGCAAGGCCGATGCCAAAGAGAGGGGAAGATATGAAGCGCAAAAATTCCGCCAAAAATCTGGCCCATAGCGTACTCCCGCCGTTGACGGAGGAGCAGAAAGCGCAAATTGCTTCACTGAGTGCGTTGCCGGACGAGGACATCGATTATGCCGATGCGCCGGCACTGGATGAGGAAAAGTGGCAGGCTGCGGTTCAGGGGCGTTTTTATAAACCGATGAAAGTATCGAAAACCATCCGCATCGATGCGGATGTGTTGGCCTGGCTTCAGCGGCCAGGCAAAGGCTATCAGAAACGCCTGAACGCCGTGTTGCGTGAGGCGATGTTGAAAGAGCATGAACACGGGGAATAATGTGTGCCAGGCGGCTAACGATCCGGTGAGGTTCTCACCGGATTTTTTTTGCTGTTTTTTCAGGTAATGCGTTATCAACGCCGGCGGTCTAATTGCGGCGCTCGGTCAAAACCACACAAACGGTCATTAACGGTCATGCTGCGGAGCGTGGAATTGTGACCGTTTACCGTTTCTCTCCTGTTTACCTTAGGCGTACGCGCATCATAACTGCCTGTTACTCCACACTTTCGTAATTATTCATTTCATTTCCTTCCCGATTTTTTTGACAACTATCACATCGCGATCGTTGACCGATCGCAGGGCGATGCGCTTTGCGTCCGCGCGCAAAACGCGGCGCGGCAAATCGATATCGTAATCAACGTTGTGGAGGAGAAAAGAAACATGCTGCCTGTAGAACGTCATCGCTTTATCACCGAAGTCTTGAGCCAGCGCGGCCGCGTGATGGTGCAGGAGGTGGCGCAGCTGTGCCACATCTCTATCGAGACGGCGCGGCGTGATCTGGCCTTGCTTGAACGGCGCGGCCTGCTGCTGCGCAGCCACGGTGGCGCGGTGTTCGTCGAGCCGCCGGCGGTGGAGAAAACCTATGTGCCCGCCGAGATAGACCAGGGGGAATCTTTCCGCCAGCGCAGCAACGAGGCGCCGGAACACAAGACGCGCATTGCCAAACGCGCGCTGGAATTTATCGCGCCGGGGGACTGCCTGCTGCTGGACAGCAGTTCCACCAGTTGGTTTTTGGCGCGCCAACTGCCGGATATCTCGCTGGTGGTGCTGACCAACTCGCTGCACATCATCCAGACGCTGGCCTGCAAGGCCAATGTGCGCACCATCGGCCTGGGGGGCGAGTATTCCGCCAAGTACGAGGATTTTATCGGCGTGCTGGCGGAGCAGATGCTGAAGGAGTTCGTGATCAACAAGCTGTTTTTCTCCTGCCACGGCATCTGCCAGGACGGCGGCATCCGCGAGAGCAATGAGCACCATGCGCGGCTGAAGCAGCAGATGCTGCTGGCGTCGGAACGCAAGTTCCTGCTGGTGGACAGCAACAAGTTCGGCCGCCGCTCGTTCGCCCGCATTTGTCATTACCGGGAAATAGACACGCTGATCACCGATAGGCTCAGCGACGACGAATTTCGTCAGGAACTGGCCTGGAACAACGTCGACGTGATTGAAGTTTCACCCGCCGCGAAAAGGGCGGCGCGATAACAACAACGAAAACCCTTATTACAGCCAACACTTGTGGAGAGAGAACAATGAAAAAATCCGTACTGGTCGGTCTGTTTGCCTCGCTGCTGCTGTCGGTCTCCGCGCAGGCGGCGGACAAGCTGAAAATGGGCGTGGTGGTGAAGATCGGCGGCATTCCCTGGTTCAACGCCATGGAGGCCGGCATCAAAAGTGAGAGCGCCAAACGCGGCATCGACGCCTGGATGGTCGGGCCGACGGCGGCGGATCCGGCGCTGCAGGTGCGCGCCATCGAGGATCTGATCGCGCAGAAGGTGGACATCATCGGCGTGGTGCCGAACGACGCCCGGGTGCTGGAGCCGGTGCTCAAGCGCGCGCAGGAAGCGGGCATCAAGGTGATTGTGCACGAATCCCCCGGCCAGAAGTACGCCGACTGGGATTTTGAGCTGGTGGACGCCTCGCAGCACGGGGTCAACCACATGAAAGCACTGGCCGCCTGCATGAAAGAGCAGGGCAAGTACGCGGTATACGTCGGCAGCCTGACGGTGCCGCTGCACATCACCTGGTCGGACTCGGCCATCAACTACCAGAAGCAGCACTACCCGAACATGCAACTGGTGGGCGACAAGTTCGGCGTGGGGGAGTCGCTGGATGACAGCGTGCGCACCACCAACGATCTGATGGCCAAGTATCCCGATCTGAAAGGCGTGCTGGCGTTCGGTTCGCAGGGGCCGATCGGCGCCGGGCGCGCGGTGCTCAACCGCGGCAAAAGCAACGATATCTGCGTCATCGGGCCGTTCAGCCCGGGCCAGGGCGCTTCGCTGGTCAATCGCGGCGCCATCAAGGGCGGTTACATCTGGAATCCGATGGTGGCCGGCGAAGTGTTCGTGCGCATCGCCGACATGATGCACAAGGGGGAGAAAATCACCGACGGCATGGCCATCGAAGGCATGGGCAAGGTGCAGGTGGATGCGCAGCAGCACACCATTCTCGGCAACGCCACCGAAAGCCTGGATAAGCAAAACCTGCCGAAACTGGTGAAGATGGGGCTGTAATCATGGCGATTTCCGGCAATACGGCAACGCAGGGCGCGCCGCTTATCGAACTGCAACAGCTGTCGATGACCTTTGGCGGGCAGCGTGCGCTGAACGATATTTCATTGGCGCTGATGCCGGGGGAGGTGCACTGTCTGGCCGGCACCAACGGCTGCGGCAAGAGCACGTTGATCAAGGCGATTGCCGGTGTCTATCAACCGGACGACGGCAGCCGCATTACCCTCGATGGACAAACCTTCGGCCGGCTGTCGCCGGATCAGGCGCGCGCCTTCGGCATTCAGGTGATCTATCAGGATCTGTCGCTGTTTCCCAACCTGACGGTGGCGGAAAACATCGCCTTCGAACACAACCTGCGCGGGTTGCTGGGTTGGCATCGCCCGGCGCGGCTGCGGCGCGCCGCCGAACGCCAGCTGCAATCGCTGAGTTTCAATCTGGATCTCGACAAACGGGTGGCGGAGCTGCCGATCGCGCAGCGCCAACAGGTGGCGATCTGCCGCGCGCTGGTGGCGCAGGCGCGGCTGGTGATCATGGACGAACCGACCGCTTCGCTGACCCGCACCGAGGTCAACCAACTGCTGCGCACGGTGGACTATCTGAAAGCGCAGGGCATCTGCGTGGTGTTCGTCAGCCACCGGCTGGACGAGGTGCTGGAGATCTCGGATCGCGTCACGGTGATCCGCGACGGCAACAAAGTCGGTACCTGGCCGGCGGCGGAGATCACCGGCGATCGTCTGACCGAGCTGATGACCGGTCTGAAGCTGGACTATCGCCTGAAAGCGCCCAGCCTGAATAAGGATCGGGTGATGCTGGAGGCGGATCGCCTGAGCCGCGCTGGGCAGTATCAGGATGTGAGCTTCCGCCTGCATCAGGGGGAGGTGCTCGGTCTGTGCGGGCTGCTCGGCTCCGGGCGTACCGAGCTGGCGCTGAGCCTGTTCGGCATGACCCGGCCGGACAGCGGCAAACTCTACCTCGACAGCAAACCGGTGCGCTTTCGCGGCCATGAGGACGCGATCAAGGCCGGCATCGGCTACGTCTCGGAGGATCGCCTGACGCTGGGGCTGGTGCAGCAACAGTCGGTGGCGGATAACGCGGTGCTGACCATTCTCGATAAGCTGCGCGGGCGCTTTTGCCTGATCGACGATTACCGCAAGAATCGCATCGTGGCGGAGTGGATCGCCAAGCTCGGCGTGCGGGTGGCGGATCCGGATCAGGCGGTTTCGACGCTGTCCGGCGGCAATCAGCAAAAGATCGTGCTGGCCAAGTGGGTGCTGACCCAGCCGCGGATCTTGATCCTAGACTCGCCGACCGTCGGCGTCGACGTCGGCGCCAAGGCCAGCATCTACCAACTGATCCATCTGCTGGCGCAGGAGGGGATCGCCATTTTGCTGATCTCCGACGAGGTGCCGGAGGTGTATTACAACTGCGATCGGGTGCTGCACTTCAGCGGCGGCAGCGTGATCGGCGAATACCTGCCGGGGCAGGTGAGCCAGCAGCAGCTGGCGGAGGCGGTCAATGCGTAGGTTCAGTTTGAAACCGCGCGGCAACGAAGGCTATCTGGCCTGGGTGTTGCTGCTGACGGTCATGGTCTTTTCACTGCTTAGCGATCGGTTTTTAACGGTGCAAAACCTGCTCGATCTCAGCGAAAGCTACGCGGTGAGCGGCATATTCGCCCTCGGCCTGTTTGTGGTGCTGGTGACCGGTGGCATCGATATCTCCTTCGCCGCAGTCGCCTCGGTGGTGCAGTACCTGATCGCCACGCTGGCGACCCACTACGGCCTGGCCAGCCCGGCGGGCAGCATTTTGCTGGCGTTGGCGATCGGCGCCGCGCTGGGCATGGTCAACGCGCTGTTGATCTACTGCCTGCGCATCGTCTCGATCATCGTCACCATCAGCATGCAGGCGTTGTTGTTCGGCATGCTGATGTGGCTGACCAACGGCCGCAGCCTGTACGCATTGCCGGACTGGTGGACGCTGCCGCGCAGCGTGCTGCCGTTCCAGCTGGGTGAACAGAGCTATCAGCTCGGTTTGCCGACGCTGGTGATGCTGGCGGTGGCGCTGTTGACCTGGCTGCTGCTGAACAAAACGCACCTCGGGCGCCAGCTGTTTGCCGTGGGCGGGGATGCGGAATCGGCGCGGCGCATCGGCATCCGCGTTGGCCTGCTGCATTTGTTCGCCTATGGCTATCTGGGCGCGATGGCGGCGATCGGCGGCCTGGTGCAGGTGTATCGCATGGGGGAAGTGGTGCCCAACGCGCTGGTGGGCGGGGAGCTCGACGTGCTGGCGGCGGCGGTGCTGGGCGGCGCCAGCCTGAACGGCGGCAAGGGCAGCGTGGTCGGCACGCTGATGGGCGTCTTCCTGATCGGCGTGCTGAAAAACGGCCTCAACCTGATCGGCGTGTCCAGCTACTTCATGAACGTGGTGATCGGTCTGGTGATCGTCGCGGCGATCACCGTCACCCACTACAAGAAACGTAAAGAAACCGACGTCGGTTTCGCCTGAGGAGCGCCTGATGGGCAACAACCTGAAATTTCGTCCGGACGGGGTCGCCGTCGGTCTGCTGGCATTGCTGCTGGCGGTGGTGCTGGCCTTTAGCCTGCTGATGCCGGGGCGCTTCTTCAGCGGCGCCACCTTCACCAGCGTGGCCTTCCAGCTGCCGGAGCTGGGCCTGCTGACGCTGGCGATGTTCATCCCGATCCTCAGCGGTGGCCTGAACCTGTGCATTATCGCCAGCGCCAACCTGACCAGCCTGCTGATGGCCTGGCTGTTCATCAGCTACCTGCCGGCGGATGCCGGGCTGGGTTTGCAGGCGCTGTGGCTGGCGTTGGCGCTGGCGGCGGCGATGCTGTTGGCCGGGCTTATCGGCGCGGCGACCGGCGCGCTGGTGGCTTACGTCGGCGCGCATCCGATTCTGGTGACGCTGGCCACCATGACCACGGTCAACGGCATCGGCATCTACCTGACGCGCGGCGCGGCCCTGAGCGGCATGCCGGAGATCGTGCGGTTTATCGGCGCTGAGCGCGTGCTGGGCGTGCCGGTACCGCTGTGGATTTTCCTGGTGGTCGCCGCCTTGCTGGCGCTGTTCTTGCAGAAAACCCGGCTCGGCAAATGCATCTACATGAGCGGCAGCAACATCAACGCCACCCACTTCAGCGGCGTGAATACCCATCGGGTGTTGATCGCCATTTACACCCTCTCCAGCCTGCTGTGCGTCATTGCCGGGCTGGTGATGATGGCGCGCTTCAACTCGGCGCGCATGGGTTACGGCGACTCCTACCTGCTGCTCACGGTGCTGGCGATCATTCTGGGCGGCACCGATCCGTTCGGCGGTTTTGGCCGGGTCAGCGGCGTGGTGTTGGCGCTGATCGTGCTGCAGGTGATCGCGACCGGTTTGAACCTGATGAACGTCAGCCCGCATTTCAGTCTGGCGATGTGGGGCGCGGTGCTGATCGCGGTGCTGGCGCTGAAGTTTTTCCGCCATCGCTATCGGCAGCGGCGGGCGATGCGCCGCAGCGCGGCCCAGGCCAGAATCGCGGCGGGCCACTGATCCCTTTTCCCTTTTGCGCAGGATAACGCTAATGAAATACCAGATTTCACCTTCACTGATGTGCATGAACCTGATGGATATCCGGCAGCAATTGGCGGTGCTGAATCGCCGCGCCGATATGCTGCATATCGACATCATGGACGGGCACTACGTTAAAAACATCACGCTGTCGCCGTTCTTTATCGAACAGATCCGCCCGCATACCTCGTTGTTGCTGGACGTGCATTTGATGGTGGAGAACCCGACCGATTTTATCGAGCCGATCGCCCGCGCCGGGGCGGACTTTATCTGCCCGCATGCCGAAACCATCAACCGCGACGCGTTCCGCGTGATCAATCAAATCCGCGCGCTGGGCAAAAAAGTGGGGGTGGTGCTGAACCCGGCCACGCCGGTGGAGTTTATTCGCCACTACCTTCACCTGCTGGACAAGGTCACCGTCATGACCGTCGATCCGGGCTATGCCGGGCAGCCGTTCATTCCCGAAATGCTGGACAAGATCCGCCAGTTGCGCGATCTGAAAAGCCAACAAAATCTGCGCTATCTGATCGAGATCGACGGATCCTGCAACCAGCGTACTTATCGCGATCTGATGGGCGCCGGCGCGGAAGTGTTGATCGTCGGCAGCTCCGGGTTGTTCAATCTCGATCCGGATCTGGAGGCGGCATGGGAAAAAATGCTGGATCAGATGCGGCAGGCGGCCTGAGGCGGGGGACATGATGCGGCATTTTCTTGGCGTTGACGTCGGCGGCACCAATACCCGCCTGCTGTTGATGGATGATGACGGCGAGTTTAGCGCTTACCGCAAGATAGCGACCGCCGACTGGGCACGGCAGGCCGATCCGCTGGCGGCGTTGGGCCGCCTGATCGCCGGGCATAGCCAGGATCGTCAGGTGGCGCAGGTGATGCTCGGGTTGCCGGGGATCCTCAGCCGCGATCGCTCGCGGGTGCTGTCGCTGCCGTTCATTCCGGCGCTGGATGCCCAGCCGGTGGCGGCGCTGTTGGCCGACTTGCTGGCGCTGCCGGTGCGAATGGACAAGGACGTCAACCATCTGTTGTGGTGGGACTTGCAGCAGCTGCCGGCGCTGCCGCAGGTGGCGGTAGGGCTGTATCTGGGCACCGGCATGGGCAACAGCCTGTGGCTGAACGGCGATTTTTACCACGGGGCGCATGGCGCCGCCGGCGAGTTGGGGCACATTCCCTGGCCGGGCCATCTGGGCGAGTGCCCGTGCGGCAAACGGGGCTGCGTCGAGAGTTTGACCTCCGGCCATTGGCTGACCGGCTGGGCGCGCGCCAACGCGGCGCAAACGCCGTTCGACCGGCTGTTCGAACGCCATGGCGATCATCCGGATTTGCAGCGTTTCGTTGAACGATTGGCGCAGACCATCGCCATCGAAATGAATGTGATCGACCCCCAACGGCTGATCCTGGGCGGCGGCGTGATCGCCATGCGCGGTTTTCCGTTGGCGCGGCTGGAGCAAGAGATCCGCCGTCATCTGCGCGGGCCGCAGCCGGCACAGGGATTGGCGATCTCCATCAGCCGCCTGACCGATGAAACCGGCAGCAAAGGCGCCTGTCTGGCCGCCCGGCGCCACCTCCAATTGAGCAGGGAGTACCAGCAATGAAAGGCAAAGTCTGCGTGTTCGGTTCGTTCAACCTGGATATCGTCGCCGGCATGGCGCGGTTTCCGCAGCCCGGCGAGTCGCTGATCGCCCGTAACAGTATGATGGGGGCGGGCGGCAAGGGCGCCAACCAGGCCACCGCCGCGCTGCGCGCCGGGGCGCGGGTGCATTATATCGGCAAGGTGGGGCGCGACGACTTCGGCACCTTCGCCCGGCGTCATCTCGCTGCCGCCGGCTTCGATGCGGTGACGCTGTTCTCGACCGGCGATTGCCCGACCGGCAATGCGCTTATCTACGTTGCCGGCGAGGATGCGGAGAACATGATCGCCGTCGATCCCGGCGCCAACCTGACGGTCAGCGAGGACGAGGTGCGCCAGTGCCGCCCGGCGATCGCCGCGGCGGATATTCTGTTGACCCAGCTGGAGAACAACCTGCCGGCGATCGAACAAGTGATCGCCATCGCCCGCGAGGCGCGGACGTTCATCATTCTCAACCCGGCGCCGTTTCAGCCGGTGCCGGACAGCCTGCTGGCGCAGGTCGATCTGCTGACGCCCAACGCCACCGAATGCACGTTGCTGACCGGCGTGCCGGTGCGGGATGTGGCTTCGGCGCGTCAGGCGGCGCAGGTGCTGCACGCCAAGGGCATTCGTTTGCTGATCGTGACCTTGGGCACGCAGGGGGCGTTGTTCTCGGACGGGGAAAACAGCGAGCTGATCCCGGCGTTTCCGGCGCAGCCGAAAGACACCACCGGCGCGGGGGATGCGTTTAACGGCGCTCTGGCGGCGCAGCTGGCGAATCAGGTGCCGTTAGCCGATGCGGCGCGCTTCGCCGCCGCCTACGCGGCGGTCTGCGTGGAACGCGCCGGGGCGGCGGGATCGATGCCGAGTTATGAGGAGGCGTTGGAACGCCAGCAGGCGTTCGCTTGACGTTGACGGGCTGCGGCGCAGAGGCGGCAGCCCGGCTCCCTTACTTCAACCAGCCTTTGCGCTGCGCGTCCCGCAGATGTTGCTCCATATGGTGCCACAGCTCGGGGTGTACGTCGGCGATCGACGCATTGCGCGCCAGTACCTGCTCCAGGCTGATGCCGTTTTCTACCCAGCTCTGGCCTTCATTGTGCAGATTCATCAGCATCGGCATGGTGCGATCCAGCAGCAAGGCAAAGCGCGCATCGGCGCTTTCGCCGTCTTCATATTCCTGCCATAAAGCGGTGAAATACTCGCGCTGAGCCTCCGGCAACATGCCGAACAGACGGCGCGCCGCCGCCACTTCCTGATCGTGGATCGCCGCGCGGGCCGCCAGATCGTAGACCAGCACGTCGCCGGCGTCGATTTCCACGATGTCATGCAGCAGCGCCATCTGGATCACGCGCTGAATGTCTACGTCATCACCGGCGTAGGGCGCCAGGCTCATGGCGGCGATGGCGAAATGCCAGCTGTGTTCGGCGGAGTTTTCCTGGCGCTGGGTGCCCAGTACCTTGGTGCGGCGTTGTACGCCTTTTAACTTATCGATTTCCATCAGGAACTGGATGGCCTGGGTCATTGAACCGAAATCTAACGCGGGTACAGCGGATGACATGGTGTAAACCTCAAGGTGGGTGGGTTGAAGCCTGACGATTGTAGACCAGCGGGCGGGGGATTTCGATGGTTACACGCGTTCACATTTTTATTTTAGCGTACACGTGTACACTGGAATTATTCTCAGTTAAGCTGCTTTGCGTTAATTTCGAACAAAGCAGGGCATTTTGAGGGGTTGCGCGTTATGGGGAAAACGGACGTAGTGAAAGCCGGGAGCAATAAGATTGTCGCCGCGGCTTATCCGTGGGCGGAAGAGATCGCCAACAGCATCAGCCACGGCATCGGGCTGGTGTTCGGCATCGTCGGCCTGGTGTTGCTGTTGGTGCAGGCGGTGAATACCGGCGCCGATGCGACGGCCATCACCAGTTACAGCCTGTACGGCGGCAGCATGATCCTGCTGTTTCTCGCTTCCACGCTGTACCATGCGATCCCGCATCAGAAGGCCAAGCATTGGCTGAAAAAGTTCGATCACTGCGCCATTTATCTCCTGATTGCCGGCACTTACACGCCGTTTTTGCTGGTGGGGCTGGATTCGCCGCTGGCGAAGGGCCTGATGGCGGTAATCTGGGGGTTGGCGCTGCTCGGCGTGCTGTTCAAGCTGGCCTTCGCCCACCGTTTTGAAGCCCTGTCGTTGGTGACCTACCTGACGATGGGCTGGCTGTCGCTGATCGTGATTTATCAGCTGGTCACGCGGCTGGAGGCCGGCGGCGTCACGCTGCTGGCGATCGGCGGGGTGGTCTATACCCTGGGCGTGATTTTCTATGCCTCCAAGCGTATTCGCTTTGGCCACGCCATCTGGCACGGCTTCGTGCTCGGCGGCAGCGCCTGCCACTTCATGGCGATCTACCTGTACGTCTAAGCGTTGCCGCTACATCTGAATGCGTATTGAACAGGCGCCTCTTTTGTTTTAAAAAAGAGGCGCTTGCTTCTTTCGGGTATCCAGCAAGCCCTGTCTTTCATTTCTGAGCCCGCATACCGTTTCTCTCACTTCTGTTCAGGACTCATCAAGATGATCGTTCGCTTATCCAAAGCGCTGCTGGTCTGCGCTATCGCCTTGTTCGCTTCGCTGGTGGCCTTCGGTAACCTCACTGACTACGGCTCCAATTTCGCCTTCGTGCGCCACGTCTTTATGATGGATACCCTTTTCCCCGACGCCACCATCGGCTACCGCTCGATACAGACGCCGTGGCTGCATCACGCCGGTTATATTTTCATCATTGCGTTGGAGAGTCTGACCGCGCTGCTGTGCTGGATTGGTGGCCTGCGCCTGCTGGGCGGCCTGAAACTGCCCGCCAACGCTTTCAACGGCCGAAAAAAATGGGCGGTAGCGGGGCTGACGCTGGGCTTCCTTACCTGGCAGGTCGGTTTTATGTCGATTGGGGGGGAGTGGTTCGGCATGTGGATGTCGCAGCAATGGAACGGCGTGCCGAGCGCGTTTCGCTTCTTCGTCACCATCATCTTGGTGCTGATCTATCTGGTGCAGCGCGACGGGGAGTTGGACGAGTAACGAAGATGGCCGCAGGCAGGGGGCCTGCGGCCGACGGATTATTTCTCTTCGGCCAGCGAGTAGGGCAAAGGTTTGATCGTCAGCTGGCTGGCGGCATCGTCGCGCACCCGCAGCTTGCTGTCGGCATCCAGATCGTTGTTCATCACCACCTGCACCCACAGCGTACCGTCGGCTAACTGACTCGACGCCAGTACGGTGCCGGTGCGACGCCAGTTTTCCCCCAGCTGCAGCTCCAGATCTTCCGCCGCCTGCGGGGCGCGGGCCGCTTTACCTTCCAGCCAGTAGAGCGCACGTTTGTTGGCGCCGCGGAACTTGGCGCGTGCCACCATCTCCTGACCGGTATAGCAGCCCTTGCTGAAACTGATGCCTTCCAGCGCCTGGAGGTTGGTGGCCTGCGGGATCAGCTGCGCGCTGTTGGCGGCGTCGATAACCGGATAACCGGCTTCGATCTCCAGCGCCAGCCACTGGTTGCTGTCATTCCGTTCCGCCTGGTCATGCAGTTTGCCGATCAGCTGTTCGGCCACGGCGGGGCGGGTCACCAGCAGAAAACGTTCTGCCGGCGCATTGAAGTGCAGAATCGTGGTCTCGCCGTCCTGCACCACCGGGTGCTCAGCGCTCGGCAGCGTGGCGAACAGGCCCGCCAGCGCGGCGCGCGCCTGGAAACCGGCGACGCCCAGCAATACCGCGTCATTATCGGCGGCGATGGTGACTTTGGAGAACACCGCATATTTTTTGATTTCCGCCAGTTGGCTGTCCAGCACGCTGCGGCGTTCCAGATAGGCGAAGCCTTCGCCGCGGTGGAACAGACGCAGGTTGCTCCACATTTTGCCCTTGGCGTCGCAGTGGGCGCACAGCACGTGTTGATCGGCCGCCAGCGCGTCGATGTCCGCCGTCACCTGGCCCTGGAGATATTTCACCGTGTCCGGCCCGTTCAGCGTCACCAGCGCCCAATCTTCCAGCGAGATCAGCGTCAGGGGCAGATGGGTGGAAGCGGAGGGCTGACGGGGTGGGAATGGAATGTTATGCGCCATAGTAAGTTCCTGCTCAACGTTTAGCTTACCTGAAGGGTATTGGACCCATGGTAAAAGAGGCGGCGGGCTTTGCAAACTGTTATTCGCGCCGCGGCGCCGGGGGGCGCTTTTTTTGGCATTTTGCGCTTTATTGCGTTTTCCGCCACAAAGCGCCTTCCCGGCGTGTATGTCAAATTGTTACTCTATAGACTTGTGGCCAGGGCACCCTTGCACACAGCCCCCCCGGCTGATGGAATTATATTGCGACGGCGTTGCCATACAGTGTGTCATTTGAACCCTGCGCTGGCGCTGCCGCGCTGAAAAGAGGTGAGTCATAACAACATGGATATTAACAACAAAGCACGTATTCACTGGGCTTGCCGCCGTGGCATGCGCGAGCTGGACATTTCCATCATGCCGTTCTTCGAATTCGAATACGACAGCCTGAATGACGCGGACAAGGCGCTGTTTATCCGCCTGCTGGAGTGCGACGATCCCGATTTGTTCAACTGGCTGATGAATCATGGCGCGCCGCAGGACGGCGAGCTGCAGAGAATGGTGACCCTGATCCAAACGCGAAATAAAGACCGTGGCCCAGTGGCGATGTGATATCCGCATTTCCTGGCGCACCCAGCTGTTTTCACTGTTAACCCACGGCGTTCTGATCCTGCTGATCCTGATTTCGCCCTGGCCGGAAGGCTTTGGCCCGCTCTGGCTGGTGCTGCTGACGCTGGTGGTGTTTCAGTGCATTCGCAGCCAGAAGCGCATCGCCGCGGTGCAGGGCGAGCTGCGGCTGCTGGCGGATCGGCGTTTCAGCTGGCACGGCCGCGAGTGGCGACTGGCGAAAAAACCGTGGATGCCGGGTTACGGCATGCTGTTGACGCTGCAGCCGATGGAAGGCAAAAAGCGCCGCCGGCTGTGGCTGGCTTCCGACTGCATGAGCAAAGAGGAATGGCGCCACCTGCGGCAGCTGTTGCTGTATCCGCCGGCGGGTGACGGCGAGGAATCCTGATGAAACCCGTACTCTGGTTGGTGGAGGATGAACCCAGCATTGCCGATACGCTGGTTTACACGCTGGAGAGCGAAGGCTTCGAGGTACGTTGGTTCGAACGCGCGGAGCCGGCGTTGCAGGCACTGGCGCAGGGGGCGCCCGCGCTCGCTATCCTCGATGTTGGTTTGCCGGATATCAACGGCTTTGAATTGTGTCGCCGCCTGCTGGCTCAGGCGGCCGACCTGCCGATTCTGTTTCTTACCGCCCGCAGTGATGAAGTGGATCGCCTGATCGGGCTGGAGATCGGCGCCGACGACTATGTCGCCAAGCCGTTCTCCCCGCGCGAGGTCAGCGCACGGGTGCGCACCATTTTGCGCCGCCTGCATAAGCAGCAGCGCCTGCAACAGAGCGCGCGCTACCATTTCGGCGCTTTCGTCCTCGACGAAGATGCGGCCACCATCTCCTACCATCAGCGGCCGCTGCCGCTGACCCGTTATGAATACCTGTTGCTGAAGACACTGTTGTTGGCGCCTGGACGGGTGTTCTCGCGGCAGCAACTGATGGAAAGCGTTTGGGCGCAGGCGGAAGAAAGCCTGGAGCGCACCGTCGATACCCACATAAAAACCCTGCGCGCCAAGCTGCGTGCGGTTGAACCCGGTGAGCCGCCGATCCACACCCACCGCGGATTGGGCTACAGCGTGAGCCGCCAGCCATGAAAATTGGCCTGCGCCTGCTGCTGGGATATTTCCTGATTGTGGCGGTGGCCGGGTACTTCGTGCTGAGCATTTTCGTCCAGGAAGTGAAGCCCGGCGTGCGGCGCGCCACCGAAGGCACGCTGGTGGATACCGCCAATCTGCTGGCGCAGATCGCCCGTCAGGACATGCAGCGCGGCGATGCGGCGCATGGCCAACTGGCGCAGGCGTTTACGCAGCTGAACCAGCGGCCGATCGGCGCCAATATCTCCGGCATCCGCAAGGATCGCAGCGAATACCACGTCTATCTTACCGATGCGCGAGGCAAGGTCATCTTCGATTCCGCCGGCCGCGCGCAGGGGCAGGATTATTCCCGCTGGAATGACGTTTATCGGACGCTGCGCGGCCAATACGGCGCCCGCAGCACCCGCAGCGACCCGCAGGATGAAAACAGTTCGGTGATGTATGTGGCCGCGCCGGTGATAGAACAAGGGCATATTATCGGCGTGCTTACCGTGGGCAAGCCCAACAGCACCATGGCGCCGGTGATCAAACGCAGCGAACGGCGCATTTTGTGGGCCGGCGCATTGCTGCTGGGGATCGCGCTGCTGATCGGGGCGGCGTTCGTCTGGTGGATCAACCGTTCCATAGGCCGGCTGGTGCGTTATGCCGACGGGGTGGCGCAAGGGGAAACCGCGCCGTTGCCCAAAGTGGGCGGCCGGGAATTGACGCAGCTGGCGCAGGCGTTGGAGAGCATGCGTCTGAAGCTGGAAGGCAAAGCTTATATCGAACAGTATGCACATACCCTGACGCATGAGCTGAAAAGCCCGCTGGCGGCGATCCGGGGGGCGGCGGAGCTGTTGCAGGAGCTGCCACCGCCGGAGACCGCCCGGCGCTTTCTCACCAATATTGAGCAGCAAAGCGCACGTATCCAGCAACTGGTGGACAAACTGCTGGTGCAGGCGCGGCTGGAGAGCCGGCCAGAAATGGAGACCGCGCCCCTCGCGATCGCGGCGCTGATCGGCCAGACGGTGGCGGGCAAAGAGGCGCAGGCGACGCAGCGCGGCGTCAGATTGCAACTGGAGGCGTTGGCGGAGGTGACGCTGAACGGCGATGCGTTGCTGATCAGCCAGGCGCTGACCAACCTGCTGGACAACGCGATCGACTTTACCCCGCCGGGCGGTTGCGTCAGCGTGCGAGGCGAACGGCGGGAACAGCGTTATTGCATCAGCGTTTGCGATGACGGCAGCGGCATTCCGGACTATGCGCTCGATAAGGTGTTTGAGCGTTTTTATTCGCTGCCGCGCGCCGAACGGCCGAAAAGCAGCGGGCTGGGCCTGAACTTCGTGCAGGAGGTCGCGCGTCTGCATCATGGCGGCATTCACCTGCGCAACCGCCGGCCGCACGGGGTGGAAGCGACTTTCATTTTATCGCTGTGACTTCACCTTCCCTTCACATAACCACATTCTGATTTCACCAGCGGGTTTTATCGTGGCCTCATTACCTACGAGGAGTGAGCATGATGAAATCGGTACTTTTCTGGAAAATAACCACGCTGCTGGGATTGATGGTGGTGATGTTGATCCCCATCACCCAACTGATGAGCGTGATCGACGAACGCAGCGGCTATCGGCAAAGCGTGGTCGGGCAGGTGAGCGAAAGCACCAGCGGGGCTCAGCGCATACTCGGTCCGTTGATTGTCATTCCCTACGTCGAACAAGAAGAGAAGAAAGACGAGAAAGGGCAAACGGTGGTGCAGCGAGTGCAGCATTACCGCTATGTGCTGCCGGAGTCGCTTCAGGTACAGGGCGCGCCGAATGTGGAGGTGCGCAAGCTGGGCATTTATCAGACACAGGTTTACCAGGGGCCGCTAAACTTCAAGGTGCGTTTCGGCCAGCCGGAGCTGTCGGATTTGCAACGCGCCAACGTGACCGTCGGCCAGCCGTTCCTGCTGGTGGCGCTGAGCGACTCTCGCGGCATCAAGCGCATTTCCCCGCTGGCAACACCGCAGCCGGTGGCGTTTGAACCGGGCACCGGCGTGGGTTTGTTGCGTCAGGGGATCCACGCACCGCTGACGCTGGCGGCTCTGCAACAAAAAGAGGGGCTGAACGCCGACTTTACCCTGACGCTGGCGGGCACCAGCAGCCTGTCGCTGGTGCCGCTGGGGCGCAGCAGCGAGCTGCAACTGCAAAGCAACTGGCCACACCCGAATTTCCTCGGCAACTTCCTGCCGGATGAACGTAAGGTGACGGAGCAAGGGTTTAGCGCTCGCTGGCGCAGCACCTGGTTCGCCAACAACATCAACAGTGCGTTCCATTACGACGATGGCATTATCGACGAGGACAAACTGCCGGCCTTCAGCGCCAGCCTGGTCGAACCGGTCGATCACTATCAGCTGACCGAGCGCGCGGTCAAATACGCGCTGTTGTTTATCGGGCTAACGTTTATGGCGTTTTTCCTGTTCGAAACCCTGACCGGGCTGCGGGTGCATCCGATTCAGTACCTGCTGGTCGGCGCGGCGCTGGTGTTGTTCTACCTGATTCTGCTGGCTTTCTCCGAACACCTGGGATTCGCTCTCGCTTACCTGGCGGCCAGCATCGCCTGCAGCGGCCTGATCGGCTTCTATCTGTGCGCCGTACTGCGCGGCAAGCTGCGCAGTACGCTGTTCGCCGCGAGCCTATTGCTGTTGTACGGCGTGCTCTATTTGCTGTTGCAGTCGGAGGACAATGCGTTGGTGCTGGGGGCTGGGCTGCTGTTCGCCATTCTGGCGGGCATTATGCTGTTGACGCGCAAGCTGGACTGGTATCAGGTGGCCGAACCGGCGCGTTTGACCAAGGAAACGCCGGCCGGGGAAGACGAGCCACGCTTCCGGCTGTGGAAATAGTGAGGGAAATCGGGCGCTACGCGCCCGATAGCGGCTACAGCAGCGGCTCCATCTCCAACAGGATCTGTTCGCACCATTGCTGCAGGCGCTCTTCGCTCAGATCGTATTGGTTGACCTCATCGAGCGCCAGGCCGACGAAGTGTTTGCCGTCGGCGCTCAGCGGTTTGGGGCTGGTGAACTCGAAACCCTCAGTGGGCCAGAAGCCGATGAACTGTACGCCCAGCGGCGCGATGTGATCGTGTAGCATGCCCAGCGCGTCGAGGAACCACTCACCGTAACCGAGTTGATCGCCCATGCCGTACATGGCGACGATCTTGCCTTTCAGATCCAGCGCCGCCAGCTGCGGCCAGATCGCTTCCCAGTCTTCCTGCAGTTCGCCGAAATCCCAGGTCGGGATGCCGAGGATCAGAATGGAATAGTCCTCCATCAGCTTGGGCGAGACGTCTTTCAGGTTGTGCAGGTCGACCAGGTCTTCACCCAGAATCTCACGGATTTTTTCTGCCGCCATTTCGGTGTAGCAGGTGCTGGAGCCGTAAAACAGACCAATCTTCATGTGTAAACCGTTACGTTGCTGTTTAGAGAATTGCAGCGAGTATACCTGATTTGCCCCGGCTTAAGGCATAATGGCGCGGGTGGAAATGCAACAAAGAGAGGACCGCGTGCAACAGCAAGACAATGCGCTGATTGAACAATTCCTGGATGCGCTGTGGCTTGAGCGCAATCTGGCGGAAAATACGCTGGCCTCCTATCGGCTGGATTTGCAGGCCCTGGGCGCCTGGCTTGGCCAGCAGAAGACCGATTTGCTGCAGGCGCAGGCGTTGGATCTGCAGGCGTTTCTCGCCGAGCGGGTGGATGGCGGTTACAAGGCCACCAGCTCCGCGCGTTTGTTGAGCGCCATGAGGCGCCTGTTTCAATATCTGTACCGCGAAAAGCTGCGCGCCGACGATCCCACCGCGCAGCTGGCGTCTCCCAAATTGCCGCAGCGCTTGCCGAAGGATCTGAGCGAGGCGCAGGTCGATGCATTGCTGCAGGCGCCCTGCGTCGATCAGCCGCTGGAGCTGCGTGACAAGGCGATGCTCGAAGTGTTGTACGCCACCGGGCTGCGGGTTTCCGAGCTGGTGGGGCTGAACATCAGCGACGTCAGCCTGCGTCAGGGCGTGGTGCGGGTGATCGGCAAGGGCAACAAGGAGCGGCTGGTGCCGCTGGGCGAAGAGGCGGTCTACTGGATCGAAAACTATCTGGAGCACGGCCGCCCATGGCTGGTCAACGGCCAGACGCTGGATGTGCTGTTCCCCAGCACCCGCTGCCAGCAAATGACCCGACAGACGTTCTGGCATCGCATCAAACACTATGCCATCCTTGCGGGCATCGACAGCGAGCGTCTGTCGCCGCACGTGTTGCGGCACGCGTTCGCTACCCATTTGCTGAACCATGGGGCCGATCTCCGTGTCGTACAGATGTTGTTAGGGCACAGCGATCTCTCGACCACGCAAATTTATACACATGTAGCGACCGAACGACTGAAACAGCTACATCAACAGCATCACCCGCGCGCCTGAGCGGCGGGTTCGAAAGGATTGGAATAATGAAAAAAGGTTTAATGCTGCTTTCACTGCTGGTGGCCTCGGTGGCCGGCGCCGCTCATGCCGACGACGTGGCGATCAAAAAAGCGCTCGCCAGCCTGGGCATCCAGCAGGCGGACGTGCAGCCTTCGCCGGTCAACGGCCTGAAAACCGTGCTGACCGACAGCGGCGTACTGTACGCCTCCGAAGACGGCAAGCACATCCTGCAGGGCCCGCTGTTCGACGTCAGCGGCAAAGAGCCGGTCAACGTGACCAACCAACTGCTGAGCAGCAAGATGGACGCGCTGAAAGATCAGATGATCGTCTATAAGGCGCCGAAAGAGAAACACGTGATCACCGTGTTCACCGACATCACCTGCGGTTACTGTCACAAGCTGCATCAGCAGATGAAAGAGTACAACGATCTGGGCATTACCGTGCGTTACCTGGCATTCCCGCGCCAGGGGCTGGCATCCCAGGCTGAAAAAGACATGCAGTCGATCTGGTGCACCGCCGACAAGGCCAAGGCGTTCGACGCCGCCATGAAGGGCGACGCCGTTTCTCCGGCGACCTGTAAAACCGACATCAGCAAGCATTACGAGCTGGGCGTGCAGTTCGGCATTCAGGGCACGCCGGCCATCATCCTGGAAAACGGCATGATGATCCCGGGCTATCAGGGGCCGAAAGAGATGGCCGCCATGCTGGATGCGCACCAGGCCGCCACCAAAGCCGGTGGTTAATCGCCGGTGAGTATCAAAACGCAACTACGCCGCCGCCCGGCGGCGGACGACACGCATCTGCCCGCCAGTTTGCCGCCGCTGCTGCGTCGGCTTTACGCCCTGCGCGGCGTGCAGGCTGAGCAAGAGCTGGAACGCAGCGTCAAGGGCATGCTGCCTTGGCAACAGCTGGACGGTATCGACGACGCCGTCAGCCTGCTGCAACAGGCGCTGGCCGACGGCCGCCGCATCATGGTGGTGGGCGATTTCGACGCCGATGGCGCCACCAGCACCGCGCTGACGGTGTTGGCGCTGCGCAGCATGGGCGGCGCAGCCGTCGATTATCTGGTGCCAAACCGCTTCGAAGACGGCTACGGCCTGAGCCCCGAAGTGGTGGAGCAGGCGGCGGCGCGCGGCGCAGAACTCATTGTTACCGTCGATAACGGCATCTCCTCCCACGCCGGCGTCGATGTGGCGCACGCCAAGGGCATGCAGGTGCTGGTGACCGATCACCACCTGCCGGGTGAGACCCTGCCGGCGGCCGAAGCGATCGTCAATCCCAACCTGCGCGGCTGCGCCTTCCCGTCCAAATCGCTGGCGGGGGTAGGCGTGGCGTTCTACCTGATGCTGGCGCTGCGCGCCCGCCTGCGGGACAGTGGCTGGTTCGAGCAGCGCGCGCTGGCGATGCCGAATCTGGCGGAACTGCTGGATCTGGTGGCGCTCGGCACCGTGGCTGACGTGGTGCCGCTGGACGCCAACAACCGCATTCTGGTGTATCAGGGGTTAAACCGTATTCGCGCCGGCAAATGCCGCCCGGGCATCCGCGCGCTGCTTGAAGTGGCCAACCGCGATGCCCGCCAGCTGGCGGCCAACGATCTCGGTTTCGCCCTCGGCCCGCGGCTCAACGCCGCCGGCCGGCTGGACGACATGTCGATTGGCGTGGCGCTGCTGCTGAGCGACGACATCGCGCAGGCGCGCATGCTGGCCAACGATCTCGATGCGCTGAACCAGACGCGACGCGAGATCGAGCAGGGCATGCAGGTTGAAGCCCTGCAGCTGTGCGATCAGCTGGAGCGCACCAGCACCGAGCTGCCTTACGGGTTGGCGATGTATCACCCGGAATGGCACCAGGGCGTGGTGGGCATCCTCGCTTCGCGCATCAAAGAGCGTTTCCACCGCCCGGTGATCGCGTTCGCGCCGGCGGGCGAAGGCATTCTGAAGGGCTCCGGCCGTTCGGTGCCCGGCCTGCACATGCGCGACGCGCTGGAGCGGCTGGATATGCTGAACCCCGGGCTGATGATGAAGTTCGGCGGCCACGCGATGGCGGCCGGGCTGTCGCTGGAAGAGGCCAAATTCGACGAGTTCCGCCAGCGTTTCGGCGAGCTGGTGGGCGAATGGCTCGATCCGGCGATGTTGGAAGGGGTGATCTGGTCCGATGGCGAACTGGCGATGCAGGAGCTGTCGTTGACCACGGCGGAGCTGCTGCGCGAGGGCGGCCCGTGGGGCCAGGCGTTCCCGGAACCGACCTTCGACGGCAAGTTCCGCATCCTGCAGCAGCGGCTGGTGGGTGAGAAACACCTGAAGCTGATGGTGGAACCGCTTGGCGGCGGCCCGTTGCTCGACGGCATCGCGTTCAACGTGGACACCACGCTGTGGCCGGACAGCAGCGTGCGTGAAGTGGAACTGGCCTACAAACTCGACGTCAACGAGTTTCGCGGCAACCGCAACGTGCAACTGCTGATCCAGCACCTTTGGCCGCGCTGAGGCGAAATTGAACACAACTCGGGGATTGGACTCTCCAATCCCCTGCATCCTTCCCGATCGCCACAAAAACTGACCAACTCGCTATAAACTGCCGCCCGGATCCGTTAGAATTAGCGGTTCCAATGGCATTCCGCCATCGACGACATCAACGTAAAAGAACGAAACCATGTTTGAAATTAACCCGGTAAAAAACCGAATTCAGGACCTGTCCGAGCGGACTGCGGTTCTTAGGGGGTATCTTTGACTATGATGCCAAGAAGGAACGCCTAGAAGAAGTCAACGCCGAGCTGGAACAGCCGGACGTCTGGAACGAGCCGGAGCGCGCGCAGGCGCTCGGCAAAGAGCGCGCCGCGCTGGAAGCCATCGTTGAAACCATCGATCAGCTGGAGCAGGGCGGCGAAGACGTCGGCGGGCTGCTGGAACTGGCGGTGGAAGCCGACGATGAAGAGACCTTCAACGAAGCGGTCGCCGAGCTGGATCAACTGATGAGCAAGCTGGATCAGTTGGAATTCCGCCGCATGTTCTCCGGCGAATACGACAGCGCCGACTGCTACCTGGATATCCAGGCAGGCTCCGGCGGCACCGAAGCGCAGGACTGGGCCAGCATGCTGCTGCGCATGTACCTGCGCTGGGCCGAAGCCAAGGGCTTCAAGACCGAAGTGATCGAAGAATCCGACGGCGACGTCGCGGGCCTGAAATCGGCCACCATCAAGATCATCGGCGACTACGCGTTCGGCTGGTTGCGCACTGAAACCGGCGTTCATCGCCTGGTGCGCAAGAGCCCGTTCGACTCCGGCGGCCGTCGCCACACCTCGTTCAGCTCGGTGTTCATCTACCCGGAAGTCGACGACGATATCGATATCGAAATCAACCCGGCGGATCTGCGTATCGACGTGTACCGCGCCTCCGGTGCGGGCGGTCAGCACGTCAACAAAACCGAATCCGCCGTACGTATTACTCACCTGCCAACCAACATCGTGGTGCAGTGCCAGAACGATCGTTCTCAGCATAAGAACAAGGATCAAGCGTTTAAACAGCTGCGAGCCAAGCTGTACGAGTTTGAGATGCAAAAGAAAAATGCTGATAAGCAGACGATGGAAGACAACAAGTCCGACATCGGCTGGGGCAGCCAAATCCGTTCTTACGTGCTGGATGACTCCCGCATCAAGGATTTGCGCACCAACGTCGAAACGCGTAACACGCAGGCCGTACTGGATGGCGACCTGGATAAATTCATTGAGGCAAGTTTGAAAGCCGGGTTATGAGGAATAGAAATGTCTGAACAACAAGTACAGGGCGCCGATCAGGCGCTGGATCTCAATAACGAACTGCAGTCCCGCCGCGAGAAACTGGCCGGCCTGCGTGAGAACGGCATTGCGTTCCCGAACGACTTCCGTCGCGACTCCACCTCCGACAAACTGCACGCCGCGTACGGCGATAAAGACAACGAAGAGCTGGAAGCGCTGGGCGTAGAAGTGACCGTCGCCGGCCGCATGATGACCCGCCGCATTATGGGCAAGGCATCCTTCGTTACGCTGCAGGACGTGGGCGGCCGCATTCAGCTGTACGTCGCGCGCGACGATCTGGCTGAAGGCGTGTACAACGAGCAGTTCAAGAAGTGGGACCTGGGCGATATCCTCGGCGCGCGCGGCAAGCTGTTCAAAACCAAGACCGGCGAACTGTCGATCCACTGCACCGAACTGCGTCTGCTGACCAAAGCGCTGCGTCCGCTGCCGGACAAATTCCACGGCCTGGCGGATCAGGAAACCCGTTACCGCCAGCGTTACCTGGATCTGATCGCCAACGAAGAATCGCGCAACACCTTCAAGGTGCGTTCGCAGGTGATGTCCGCTATCCGTAACTTCATGGTGGAACGCGGCTTCATGGAAGTCGAAACCCCGATGATGCAGGTGATCCCGGGCGGCGCGTCCGCGCGTCCGTTCATCACGCACCACAATGCGCTGGATATCGACATGTACCTGCGCATCGCGCCGGAACTGTATCTGAAGCGTCTGGTGGTCGGCGGCTTCGAGCGCGTGTTCGAAATCAACCGCAACTTCCGCAACGAAGGCGTTTCTCCGCGTCATAACCCAGAGTTCACCATGATGGAACTCTACATGGCTTACGCGGATTACAAAGACCTGATCGAGCTGACCGAGACCCTGTTCCGCACCCTGACCGAGAAAGTGCTGGGCACCTCTCAGGTGCAGTACGGCGACGAAGTGTTCGACTTCGGCAAGCCGTTCGAGAAGCTGACCATGACCGAGGCGATCAAGAAATACCGTCCGGAAACCGATCTGGCTGACCTGGCCGACATGGGCAAAGCGGTGGCCATCGCCGAATCCATCGGCATCAAGGTTGAGAAGAGCTGGGGCCTGGGCCGCGTCGTGACCGAGATCTTCGAAGAAGTGGCGGAAAGCCATCTTATTCAGCCGACCTTCATCACCGAGTACCCGGCTGAAGTGTCGCCGCTGGCGCGCCGCAACGACGTGAACCCGGAAATCACCGACCGCTTTGAGTTCTTCATCGGCGGCCGTGAAATCGGCAACGGTTTCTCCGAGCTGAACGACGCCGAAGACCAGGCGCAACGCTTCGCCGATCAGGTGAATGCTAAAGACGCCGGCGACGACGAAGCGATGTTCTACGACGAAGACTACGTCACCGCACTGGAGCACGGCCTGCCGCCGACTGCCGGTCTGGGCATCGGTATCGACCGCATGGTGATGCTGTTCACCAACAGCCACACCATCCGCGACGTGATTCTGTTCCCGGCGATGCGCCCACAGAAATAATCCCGTTTAGCGTGCAACAACCGGTGCAGGCGACTGCGCCGGTTTTTTTTCGTCTACGGGACTTAACCGCTTAAAACATCGACAGTTACGCGCCATCTCCGCTTGCCCGCCGCCGATAACCGGTTATAATGCCTGTCGCACACCGATGCGGGTGTAGTTCAATGGTAGAACGGCAGCTTCCCAAGCTGCATACGAGGGTTCGATTCCCTTCACCCGCTCCAATCTCCCTATGCATCACCCCATTGAGTTATAACCGTTTTTAGAAAAGCTGATTCTCAACGATCGCATCACCGTTTGGTGCGGGTTGGCGTGTGAGTCGCTCAAGCCATTGGCCTGGCATTTAACCGCGATAATACAACGCGCCGCCCAATCCTGATGCGGGTGTGAGCCGCCGTTGCTGCCCACAGCGCGCCATTACCGTTTAACTCCACTTCTGTTTAGCCCCGGATGGCAGGCGGTTGTCCGTTTCTTCGTAGGAGCGGTCGCATTCTTTCGGCAGCAGGAAGGTGATACTTCCTGCCAGCAACAGCGATGCCGCCAGCGCGCAAACCGCGACGTTCTGTCCGTACAGATAAATCATGACGCCTACCAGATAGGGGCCGCAAAACCCACCGAGGTTGCCCAGCCCGTTGATCACCCCGCGTGCGCTGCCCGCCACTTCCGCCGCCGCAATGCGTCCGGGAATTGACCAGAAGGGGCTGGTCGCCGCTTTAAGGAAGAAGCCGCACACCACCAACGCGATATAGGCGGCCACCACGTGCTCATGCAGGATCACCGAGGCTATCAGCGCCGCCGCAAAACAGTACAGGGAGATCCTGACCCACAAACGGCGTTTACCGCTGCGATCGCTGAACATCGAAATCACATAAATCCCCGCCAGAGTGGCAACAAACGGCAGGATCGCCAATATCCCAACATTGGCCATGCTGCCACCGGTCAGGTTTTTCAAGATGGTGGGCAGCCACAACGTATACCCATAGTCTCCGGTCTGGTAAAAGAAATTCAGCACGACCAGGCGCATCAATCCCTTGTTGCGAAACACCGCTTTTAACGGCGCCTTCGCTGCCGGCACCCTCCCTTCCCGCGCTTTGCGCTCCCGGGCCAGTTCGGTCAATAAATAGTCGCGTTCCTTCGCCGGTAGCCAACGCGCCTCTTCCGGACGGTCACTGATCACCAGCCACCAAATGGTCAACACCACGACCGACAACAAGCCTTCGATAATGAACAGCCAGCGCCAGTCGAGAGTGGCAATAATTGCGCCGGAAACCGGGGCGGTCAGCATCCCTCCTAGTGGGGCAAACATCATGACAAAGGCATTGGCGCGCCCCAGTTCTTTTTCCGGGAACCAATTGCTTACCATGGTCAGCACGACGGGCAACATTCCCCCTTCGGAGATCCCGAGAATAAAACGCAGCACGAGCAGTTGATATTCATGGGTGACGAACCCGGTGGCGATAGAGACAACCGCCCAGGCCACGAGCGACCAGGCTATAAAACGTTTTCCGCTACCGTAAACCGCAAGTCGTCCGCCAGGGATTTGCAGAAATAAATAACCAATAAAAAAGATACCGCTGGCCACGCCAGCCATCTGGCTGGTAATGCCTAAATCCTGTTCCATGCCACCCGGCAGAGCAAAGCTGATATTAACGCGATCCATAAATGAAATAATACAGGTGATAAGGATCGGCGCGATAACCCGCAGCCAGCGAGTTCCTGGTATTTTATCGGTCATAATAGCGTCTCGATGATATCCGCCATTCACAGAGAATATTGTGTTGGCGGATAAAAATGATTATTCGTAACTCAAACGATCATTTTTATTGAATTAACCCAGGAATATCCTGATGTGAAAAATAACCTGCCAGATTATCCAAAACGGATTGGCTCATTCCCTGACGGGTTTCTACGGTAGCGCTGGCCACATGGGGTTGAAGCAGAACATTCTCGAGAGCAAAGAACGCTGTCGGGACATGGGGTTCGTTTTCAAAGACATCCAGAGCGGCCCCGGCGATAACATGATTTTGTAACGCCTTTATCAGCGCCGCCTCATCGACCAGGCTGCCGCGGGCGATATTGATAAGCCAGGCGCGTTCGGGCATGGCGTTAAATACGCTGGCATCAATAATCCCGCGGTTTTCCGCACTGCCGGATGCCGCGATCACCAGGAAATCACTCTGTGCTGCGAGCGTGTGCAGATCGGCGCACCACTGGTAATCCAGGCCGTCTTTGCGCTGGCGGTCAGTATACAGGATGGTCATATCGAAGCCTTTCGCCCGGCGGGCGATGGCTTGGCCGATATTCCCCATGCCGAAAATACCGATGCGTTTACCGCTCACTTTGGTCGCCAGCGGTGGCGGCGTCGTTTCCCAGCGGCCTTCGCGTACAAATCGGTCCCCTTGGCAGAGGCGGCGGCTGGCGGACAGCATTAGCCCCAGAGCCAGATCTGCCACATCATCGGTCAGCACGCCGGCGGTGATCCCGACGCTGATATGGCGTTCCCGGGTGTAGTTGAGATCGATAGCGTCGGTTCCCACGCCAAAGACAGCAATCATGCCCACCTGCGGCAACTGCTCCAGCGTCTCTCGGGTTACCCCCACATCACCACGGGTGACCACCGCCTGAACGTCTGCGCCATGGCGAACCAGGAAGGCTGGAATATCTGATTGTTCATAGAGACGGAATACCCGGTAGCGGGCGTCCAACGCGGCTTGCAAAGCATCCATCACCGGCGCGATAAGTAAAATGGTAGGTTGAGTGTCAGTGTGCATCGTTGCGATCCTGTCTGAAAAATAGGGGATACCCTGTATCAGACGTTTTTTTACCGCTTATTTTTGCGATCTGCATCACGCCAAAGAGTGTTAAAAAAGCATGTTACTGCTGGCGTGATCTCGTGTGCAATTTCGTGGTTTCTGCCAGTGACTATCAGGGAGAATAACCCATTATGCCCGTAGGGGGAGAAGGCGGAATCGCTCGATTTTGGTGAGGGCGGTGAATATCCAGTGATTTTCTGCCGTGGATCACAGGATAAGTAACGTCGTTTCGTAACACTTAATTAAGTGACTTTTGTCACAGTTTTAAGCGGCTAAAAACCGTGAGATAGGTCATGACTTATTTCACCATGCCGAATAGCCTTTCAGGTGGAGTTTACTCACAGTGGTGATAGGTTGTAAATATTAGCAACAAAGCGGTTTGCTTTGTTGCTTATTCATAGTGGCGCCCGTAGAACGATCTAATAGCGATTCTACCGTAATTACACCGAGATTGCCTGTTGCCATAAAACTACCCAGCCATTGTTCTTGTCGGTGAAATACCGAGCCGATATTGACCAGAGAAAACATTATGATTATTGATGCTTTAACCACTGCCGTAAATAATAAATTCTATCCGGCAGCCATTCGAAAAATGCTGGCCAACATTATTGACAGTGAGCCGTACAATTTACCTGTCGGCCACTATCAGGTGCAGGGTAAACAGATGTTCTTTAACGTCGTTGAAGGGGAAACCAAACTATTGGCCGACCAGAAGCCGGAGTTTCATCGCCAGTATCTGGATATCCATCTTGTCCTGGAAGGGAGAGAAGTGATTGGCGCCGGAGTTCTGGGGCTGCCTTTGCCCCTGAGTGAGCCATTTAACGAGGCGCACGACCTTGGGTTTAGCCCGGCGATCCCCGGTGAGACTCTCATCCACCTGCAACCCGGTGAACTGACCGTTATCTTTCCGGGGGAGCTGCATCGCCCGATGAGTACCTGCACAACGCCGGCAGTTCTGCGTAAAATTGTGGCGAAAATCGACGGCACCCTGCTGACGTAGCAAGACGTTCAACGGCGGCTGGTATCGCTACTTCAGGCTGCCCGGCGGAAAGCCTCGTTCATCCGCCGTCTGCAGCGATTCCGAAGAATACGCCTTTCCCGTCAAAGCCATAACCCCTAACTTTTAAAGATTGAGTTGGGTTGAATAAATTTACGGCAGAGATTACGCCGTATTATTTACAGGGATATTTGCTTCAGGTTCACATCACATCATTAAGGCCGTGAGTTTACCTCTGTAGGCGATGTAGCCAATCCCATAACGCCTTGATCTTTTAATGCGGTTCCTCCCCATCAGCACAATTTTTTATTTTGGTTTGCCTGCGTTCTGATAGATATTAAAAAAACTATATAAAAATAAATTATTTCGGAGCTAATAATGTCGTTGAAAATCGTGCTTACCCGCAGGGAGGCGCTGGGGAAAATGGTGGGCGTCATCGTCGCCGCCAGCCTGTTGCCTTATTCAAATATAACCTATGCCGAACGGACGCAAATTGCCGCCTCGCCCGTTGAATACGCGCAATTTTTGCAAATTTCGAGAAAAATTACCGAGTTTGACGATTTGGACGTCACACTCTCCGCCCGCTATTTTTCCGCACTGCGCGAACATTTTCCGCAGTTGAACTCGCAACTCAACGCCCTGTTCATCCTGAGCCAGCAAGCCACCGATGCGGAAACCTTGAACCGACATGCGATTGAACAGGGGCAGAGGGAGCTTATCCAGGCAATTGTGACCGCGTGGTATACCGGAACCGTAGATCCTTCAAACGCTGAGCAGGGTCAGCTGATTAGTTATAAAGAGGCGCTGATGTATCGCACGGTTCAGGATGCCCTGATTGTGCCGACCTGGTGCAATTTTGGCCCGCTGTGGTGGACCGGCTTGCCGCCGGGCGTTACCCGCCAACCTTCCATTCCCGCAACAGATTTGCCTGCCGTAGCCGATAAAAAAAAATATGAGGACCGCGTGTGAAAAGCCCAATAATTAATGCTTCCGGCGATGCAGAGGCCGATGTCGTCATTGTCGGTTCCGGTATTGTGGGCGGTCTGATGGCGGATGCTTTGGTGAGCCAGGGCTACTCGGTGCTGGTGCTTGAGGCAGGCCCGCGCATTGAGCGCGCACAGGCTGTGGAAAACTGGCGCAATATGCCACTGCACAATCGTGCGGGGTCGGATTTTCAGGGGCTTTACCCGCAATCGGAGTACGCCACCGCGCCGCTCTATTTCCCGGAGAACGACTATATCAAACTGACCGGCCCCAATGGCTCAGGCTTTAAACAGGGCTATTTGCGTGTGGTGGGGGGAACCACCTGGCACTGGGCCGCTTCTTGCTGGCGCAACCATCCCAATGATTTTCGCATGAAATCCCTCTATGGCGTGGGGAGAGACTGGCCTATTTCCTACGAAGATATCGAACCGTGGTACGCGAAAGCCGAAGAGGAAATCGGCGTTGCCGGCCCGAATAATCCGGAGTGGCAGTCCCCTGCGGAACGCAGCGGGCCTTACCCGATGGACATGGTGCCCTGGGCCTACGGCGACAGACGCATTGCTGAGATTGTTAATCCTCACGGTTTTAAATCGGTGCCCATTCCGCAAGGCCGCAGCACCCGGCCCTGGAACGGACGGCCCACCTGCTGCGGCAATAACAATTGCCAGCCGATTTGCCCGATCGGGGCGATGTACAACGGCATTCACCACGTTGAACGGGCCGAACACAAGGGGGCGAAGGTGATCCCCGAGGCGGTGGTGTACAAAATTGACACCGACGATAATAACCGCGTCACCGCCGTTCACTGGTACGACACGGCGCACAACTCCCATCGGGCGATCGGTAAAACGTTCGTTCTGGCCTGCAATGGGATTGAGAACCCGCGCTTACTGCTGCTGGCGGCCAACGAAAAGAACCCGAACGGCATCGCGAACAGCTCGGATCAGGTGGGGCGCAACATGATGGATCACTCTGGCCTGCACTGCTCCTTCCTGGCGCGAGAGGCTCTGTGGGTTGGACGCGGCCCGGCGCAGAGCAGCTGCATGGTGGGGTATCGTGACGGCGCGTTCCGCAGCGACCACTCCGCCAACAAGATCATCATCAACAATATCAACCGGGTGATCCCCTCCGCCCTTGAAGTTCTGAAAACGGGCAAGGTCGGCAAGGCGCTGCAGGATGAAGTGCGCGATCGCGCCAGCCGCTCGGTGGATCTCTCCATCAGCCTGGAACCGCTGCCGGACCCGAACAACCGTCTGACCCTGAGCCCCACTCGCAAAGACAAGCATGGCCTGGCCTGCCCGGACATCCACTACGACGTCGGCGATTATGTGCGCAAAGGGCTGGAAGTGGTAAAAACCCAGCTACGGCAGATTGGCGACTTGTTTGATGCGCAAGAGTTTGTGATTAACGACAAGCTGAATGCCAACAACCACATTATGGGCGGCACGATCATGGGCAGCGATCCCACGAACTCGGTGGTGAACGGCAATTGCCGCGCCCACGATCATGACAACCTTTGGATCCCGGGTGGAGGCGCCATGGTTTCAGCCAGCGTTGTCAACACCACGTTGACAATGGCGGCGCTTGGACTCAAGGCGGCCAATGACGTACTGCGCGCCCTGGAGAGCAAATGAATAAAATCACCCACTCACTGGCAGCGACGCTGCTGCTGGGAAGCGGCTTCGCGGCGCATGCCCAGGACGGCGATCTGATCGCTAAAGGGCAAGCGCTGGCTATCGCCTCGGACTGCATGGCCTGCCATACGAATACGCAGCAGCAGGGCAAGCCTTTTGCCGGAGGGTACGGCATTGCTTCTCCCATGGGCACTATCTACGCCACCAATATAACCCCATCGGTAAAATACGGCATCGGTGGCTATTCTGAAGCGGCGTTTGCCGAGGTTCTGCGCTCTGGGATCCGGCAAGATGGGACGTATCTCTATCCGGCAATGCCTTACACCGCCTATACCCGTCTGAGTGATGACGAGATCCACGCGTTGTATACCTATTTCATGCATGGCGTTGCCCCGGTCGATGAGCCGGCCAAGCGCCAAACCGATCTGCCGTTTCCGTTCAACATCCGCCTCTCCATGGCGGTGTGGAACATGCTTTATTTGGACAATCGGCGTTTCACCCCGGATGAGACGAAAGGTGAGGCGTGGAACGAGGGGGCCGCGCTGGTGCAGGGGCCGGCTCACTGCGGAACCTGTCATACGCCGCGTAATGTGCTGATGGCGGAAGACAATTCGCGCTTCCTGATGGGGGCATCGTTGGGGGCTTGGTACGCGCCGAATATCACCGCCGATCGCCAGGAAGGGATCGGCGACTGGAGCGAGCAGGAGTTAGTGGACTACCTGAAAACCGGTCGGGCGGAAGGGCGCGCACAAGCTGCGGGGCCAATGGCAGAAGCCGTTGAGCACAGCTTCCAATACCTGACCGACCGGCAGCTGCGGGCGATTGCAACTTACCTGAAGACCGTGCCGTCACAGGGCGAGGGGCGCCAGGGCAATGGCCTTGGTCAGGCGCACTACAACGTTGAGCACCATCTCCGCGGCATGGATTCGCCCAACGCCAACCACACGCTCAATAGCGGCGAGGCGCTCTACAGCGGCTACTGCGCCAGTTGCCATCAGCCTGACGGCAGCGGCAGTTTGAACCAGGCCTATCCTTCGCTATTCAACAACTCCACCACGGCCGCGAGCAATCCGTCAAACCTGATTGCCGCCATTTTACAGGGAGTTGATCGCCGGGTTGACGGCAAGCACGTCCTGATGCCGAGCTTTGGCGCCGGTTCCTATGTCGGAGAACTGACGGATAAGCAGGTTGCCGATATCGCTAACTTCGTGCTGCAGAAATACGGCAACAGCGCGCTGAGCGTGAGCGAGGCCGACGTGAGTGAGGTGCGCGCCGGGGGCCCGAAACCGCTGTTGGCGCGCGCACAGCCGATGATTCTGCCTGGCGTGGCCGTCGCGGCGGTCGTCATTATTCTGCTGGTCCTATTCTGGCTCCGGCGCCGCAAGACACGTTAAGGGGGCGTTCGGTCAGGTGGGTGACGCCATCTGGCCGAATTTCTGGTCGGGATAGCGAGTGACGTTCTTCTGACGGCGCGGGTAGCTATGGCCAGTGCTGAAGTCACTGGCGGGGAAAGCTATATTGTCTCCCCCATTGACAGGCGGAAGTGGAGATCGACACGTTCAATGGTCGGCAGCCCTTTAATTTTTTTTATTATGATTTCTGTCGCCACTTTCCCCATCTCATAGCGTGGCGTCAGTACGCTGGCTAACCGAGGGGTGATGATCTGCCCGATCTCAAGACCGTGAAATCCGGCAATGGCAATTTGCGCTGGAACGCTGATACCGTTTGCCAGACATTCCTGTAACACGCCCACGGCCAGATCGTCGTTGGTACAGAGAATTCCATCCATATCCGGGTACATCTGGCTCGCAAGCGTCATCATGCCTGTCCCAATTGAAATGGAAGAGATCTTATTGGGGGAAATACGACCGGTAGGTAAATCATGGTTAGCCATTGCCTGACAATATCCCGTGTAACGCTGTTCATCGCGGATATCAGACATTGAACCAAAATAGATAATGCGTTTTTTACCGCTGGCCAGCAACATGGTGGTCATATCGTAGCCGGCTTTCACATTATCAAAACCCACGTTAATTCGATCTGCATTGCCTGACAGCCCCATGATTTCAGCAACGGGTATTTTTGCCGTCTTCAGGAATTTTTCCGCCCGCAGACTATGGACCGACTCGGTCAGCAGCAGCCCTTTGATCTTACAAGCCAGGATCGCGGCAATTTGCTCCTCTTCGCGTTTGCTGTTGTAGTCATAATTGACGACCAGCGTCTGATAGCCATGTATAGACGTCACGGATTCAATGCCGGCGAGGACATCAGCAAATATCAGATTGTTAAAAGAAGGAACCAGAACGCCGATGAGGGGAGGGCTATTGGAATAGAGGGCGGGATTGTCAGGATCGGCCTGATAGCCGACTTCCTCGATCACGGCGGCGATGCGCGCAGCGGTTTCCGGTTTAACCCTGTCCGGCGTGCGCAGATAGCGACTGACCGTCATTTTGGTGACACCAGCCAGTACAGCAATGTCATTTAACGTAATGCGCTGCGACTTCACCATTCATACTCATCTGACCCAGACCGTGTTTGTCATTATGCCCACTGCCGAGTCAAAAGAGAATGCGCGCAATGCGCTGCCTCCGCCGTATCCGGTGACAACCGCACGATGCGCCGATCCCGGCCTCTTTTCCCGTTCCGGCATTATATGTCCGTTATCTCCGCATTTCGTAACGCGGGAAAAGAAAGGCACGCATCTGTGCGCCGTGGGCGCGGTGGAAGAAAAGACCGGCAGTTTGATACCTTATTCGGCCCGCCCAATAAGATGAACGGGCCGATATGGCCGGGTTAACTGAGAATATCTTCGGCGATCACGTTGAACAGCGTATCGATCTCGCCCTGAGTGTTGTAGTGCATCATGCCGATGCGCAGCACGCCGCTGTCCTGCAGCCCCAGCTGTTGCACCAAGCCCAACGCATAGAAATGCCCGCTGCCGGCGCAGATGTTGTGCTGCCCCAGGCGGCGGGCGATCGCGTCAGGCGTATGGCCGCTGAAGGTCAGGGCGAAGGTTGGCGTGCGGCGTGCGCTGTCCGCCCGGGGGTTGCCATAAAGCCGCACGCCGTCGAGTTGCTGCAGCCGTTGCAAAAAGTGACTGCACAGCGCCTCTTCATGCCGGTGGTAGGCGGCGAAGCTCTCCTGCAAACGCTGCCTTAACGGCGCACCGGGCGTGCCCCACTGCGCCAAATACTCGATAGCGGCCGCGACGCCGGCCAGCGCTTCGAAGCTTTGCGTGCCGGTCTCGAAACGGCCGGGGCCGACGTCGGTGGCCGGCTCGACCTTATAAGGTCGCAGGCGCTGCAACCACTGCGGCGCGATGTAGGCCATGCCGACGTGCGGGCCAAAGAACTTGTAGGCGGAACACACCAGGAAGTCACAGCCCAGCGCCTGCACGTCAATCAGGTTGTGCGGCGCATAGTGCACGGCGTCGATATACACCTGCGCGCCGACCCGATGCGCGGCTTCGACGATGGTTTTGATATCGACGATGCTGCCGGTGACGTTGGAGGCGTAGCTGACCGCCACCAGACGGGTGTTGGCGTTGATGCGCTCGCACACTTTCGCGGCATCCAATGCGCAGTCGGCGCTCTCCAGCGGTATCTGATGCACCGCGGCCCCTTTGTCGGCGGCAGCCTGCTGCCAACTGGAGACGTTGGCGTAGTGATCCAGTGCGGTGACGATGACTTCATCGCCGGCCTGCCAGTCGCGGCTGATGATGCGGCTGAGATGGAAAGTCAGCGTGGTCATGTTCATGCCGAAGACGATGTTGTCGGGCGACGGCGCATTTAACAAGGCGCGCACCGATTCCCGCGCCTGGCCCATCACCTCGCCGGTGACCCGGCTCGAGAAATAGTGGCCGCCCAGGTTGGCGTTGTACCTTCCCAGGTAGTCGGTCATTTTTTCCAGCACGCCCCGTGAAACCTGCGCACCGCCGGGGCCGTCGAAAAAGATGGCCGGTTTGCCGTCGATCTGCTGTGACAGCGCGCTGAACTGGGCGCGGGCGAGCTCGGGGGTAAAGGTCATGCTTTCTCCCCCCGCGCGGTGAGGACAAAGAGATCCAAATGACCTTCTTCTTCCGGGCTCACGGCGTTGATCGGCGTGGCGTTGTGCCACAGTTTGCTGTCCGCCAGCAGCACGGCTTCACCGTCCGCCAGCGCTTTTTTAAAGAAAGGGGCGTGGTGGCTGTCGTCATACAGCATGATTTCACCGCCGACGATGTTGTGCCGGTGAATGGCTATCATCGCGATATGGTCGAAACCGTCCTGGTGAATGCCTTCCGGCGCCACCTGGGTGTCTTTCTCGATGGCGACCACGCGCATCTGGTGGATCTCTATCTCGGCGCCTTCCGGCAGTTCGTTGCTTTCTGCAAACAGGTTGCACATCTCTGCCATACCGGCGCTCTGCAACACGGCGCTGTCGATAGGTTCGAAGCGGCGTACCACATTGCCCTGGAAGTGGTTGATCTGATCCGACTGCATGAAGGTGCGCGGCCCCACTTCGACGACGTTGGGGTTGAGGTATTTAACGACCGAATAACGGCGCAGGCGATATTTGCCGTCGGCGTGTTGCGTGTGGGGCAAGGAGGAGAACGATGGCATCAGCTGTTGGGTGGCTTGCGGGCTTAGTACAGTCATACTTATTACGTTTTCGTGTTTCTGTAACATAATCACCTCTAATAATAATAATTTCTGATGTTGTAGGGGGTAATTCGATTGAATTGTAGACGACTCTATAACCAACGCAATTTAGCGGTGGCGAGGTGTGACGGCGGTCGTAAAGTGGGGTGAACAGCGGAGAGGATGAGCGGAAGGGAATGCTGGTATGAAGCCGGTCATTCAGCAAAATAAGCGCTAACGGGGGAGAATTCATGCGTAAGCATAACGTGACCAAGGTTACGCTTTCAGGGATAACTCTCATGAATATGAGGTGCTTTACTATAATTCCGGGACAGAGTGACCGCAGTGGCATTGCCTGGTTGTTGAAAGAACAATCTTCAATTCCCCCTGAATAAGGACTCCGATCATGCAGCATGTCAGAAAATTCGTCATTTCCTGCCTGTTTGCTTCGATAATGCTTCCCGGCATGGCGTTCGCGGAGGATCCCCCCGTGACCCCGTTGGCTACCGGGATCGTCAGCAGCGGCGTAGCCGAAGCGCAAGTGACCGAGGCCGTGCGCCACGGTGAAATCCTGACCATCAAAGTGCGTTTCAAAGGGTTGAAAGACAACCTTAATGGACAAGGTTTGTATAGCAGTCTGGATAAAAGCAGTCTTGAGAAATCCTTCTACATTCTGGTGGGTAATAAAAAATACCTGCTGCTTACCGATAGCAATAATGTCCCACTGGCCTCTCCCAACGTGTCATTCAGCTCAAGCTCAGGCATTCCCTATGTCGCCACCTGGTTTGGCAGCTTCCCCGCGCCTCCACCTGATGTGAAAGAGGTGTACCTGACGATCGCCAACGTCGAGCCGCTCGGGCCGATAGCCATTACGGATCGTTGAGCGATGAACGGCCTCAGGAAAGCCGCCTGTGTGGGTGGGATGTTAGCCTTTGGGATGGTGTCATTGGGTTCATGGGCTGACAGCGGAGAGCCGGCATCCGTGGGGAAACCGGTGATACTCGATCTCAAGGCTACCCGGCTGGATTTGGTTGGTTTGCCTTCGGGGCTGAATGCCGGCGTCCTTGACTTGCAGAGTAAGGCAGCGGATTTGGCTAAACAATCCGCCGACATTTCTGTCAGAGACAGCAAAAATGCCGTCACGTTATCGATGCGCAGCGATGTGCTGTTCGCCTTCGACAGCGATGCGATTGCTGCTAAAGCGGAGCCTGCGCTGCAACAGGTGGCGCAATTTATCGCGGCCGAACCGGTAGGGAACGTGGTGATCGAGGGGCATACCGATGCGGTGGGCAGCGATAAATATAATCAGGATCTGTCGCTGCGACGCGCACGTGCGGTGGCTGTTTGGCTGATCGCACACGGGGTAGAAAAATCTCGTCTGAGTGAACGGGGAAAAGGGGAGGCTGAACCGGTGGCTTCCAACGACACGCCGACGGGCCGGGCCAAGAATCGGCGGGTTGACTTCGTGTTGCCGAAAACCGCTGCCGCCGGTTAACCCCGCGCCGGTGGACGTTTCTTTTCCAGAGCCGCTTGTAAACGGGCTCCTCCCGCTGACTGCTCGCGGAGTTCAGGCTGTATGGCGTGGAGCCGGTGACGCTAATGATTGATGAACATGATCGCGTCGCCAAAAGCCCGTATCTCGCTTTCGGCTTTCGCTTTAGCGGCGCCGACAAAACGCGGGATCAGAACGTCTCGAAATACAGCTCACGCAACAGCCAGGATATTTCGTTATTGGTGCGGTTTAGGACGTCTATTCTGTGAACCCCTATCGCTTCTGCGCGCAGATCGAGCAGCAAGTTGCGAATCTGCCGGAATAACGGGGTTTGCGGGTTGGGTTTGGCCAACTGCTGGCCGCACAGTTTGATACCGGCGTCGCAACCGGTGGCGATGTCCGTCAGGCAGCACGGGCAGGTGGTATTTTGGCGCGCCATATTGCGGCATTGTTGCCCGATTACCTGATTGAAATGGCGTAATTGCAGGCAGACTTCCCGCGAGTTCAACGGGTTGGAATGGGTTGTCATCGGTTTCAGCTCCCTTGTCTGCGCCTATATTGGCACTTACCGATGAAGATAACCACGGACAAGCCGAGGGGGTATCGCCTTGTTTTGTCTGGAAGCAACAAAAGCGATGAGGCCCGCGATGGCGGGCCGGTAGCGTCAGGCGCGTTTAAACAGATTCGCCGCCTGGAACAGCGCAAAGGAGCTGACCAGCATCTCGATGCCGACGATCGCCGTCACCAGCGTGACCGACGCCGCCGGGCCTGAGCCGATCAGCATCCAGGCGATGATCAAATCGAGTACGCCAATGACGAACTGCAGCCAGTTGCCCGGCAATCCGCGGCGCATATAGCCGGCCGCCAGGCGCGCGATGCCGCCGAGCGCGAACAGCACGGCAAGGTACACCGCCAGCGCCAGAATGCCCGCCAGCGGGCTGGTGATGAACACATAACCGATAATCAGGTAGGCCACGCCCAGCAGAATGCCGCCGATCATCGGCCAGGTATTCTGCGCCCGGTTGGCGATCATGGCGATAATCAGCCCGGCGCCGCTCAACAGCAGCAGGACGCCGACCACGATGCTCAGCGCCGCGCCGGAGGCGAAAGGGTTGACCAGGCACAGTATGCCGCCCGCCAGCAGCAGGAAGGCGATGATCAGCAGGGTGGTGCGTTGCTTTTTGAGCAGTTCTTCGCTCAGGAGGGGCAGATTATTGCGATCAAGGTTTAGCATGTTACAGCTCCATTCTCTTTGTTGCGATCCTCGGGGGCACTCTATTTTTCCGAGCGCTCTATTATAGTAGTCACTTTTTAATCGCTGCGGTAAATCCGGCGTGGCGTTTATGCTTGGAAGCGGCGTGTTATTCGGCCAGTTCATCAACGATGAAATCAATCAGCGCCCTTACCGAAGGAGGGAGTCCTTGTCTGGAAGGGTAAAACGCGACAATCTTGTGTTGTTCCAATGTCCAGTCGTCGAGCAGCGTTTTCAGGCTGCCGTCGAGCAGTTCCTGGCGGGCTAATTTCAGCGGCAGGCAGCCAACACCGACGCCTTTTACGATCGATTCCTTGATCAGGCGAATGTCATCGCACACCATGCGCGACTCGTTGTTTATTTTGACTTCGCGATCGGCTTGTTGAAACGTCCAGGCGGCCTGAAGATGGGTCGATAACCACCCGACCGTTGGCAAACTGGAGAGATCTTCGGGCGTATTTATACTTTGGTACTGAATAGCTGCAGAGGGGGCGACCATAAATGCGGTGGGCACAGCGCAAATTCGACGCATCACCAAATTGCTGTTTTTGGGCTCATCGGCGATGAGTTTTAATGAGAGGTCATACCCTTCAGAAATAATATCCACGTTGCGATTAAATATTTTCACATGCAAATTGACCTTGGGATATTGCAGCATGAATCTCGCCAGCACTTCCGTTAGGCCAAGATCCAGGAGAATGTTTGAGCAGGTCAGTTTTATTTTCCCAGTGGGTTTTTCGCTTTTGTTAATAATAAGGCATTCGGCTTTCTCTGCGGTGCTAATCATCTGCAGGCAGTACTGAAAATATTCTTTTCCTATATCGGTGACCATGAGGTTTCGCGTTGAGCGCTGAATAAGCCTGACATTAAGCCTTTTTTCCAAATTGGATATTCGCCTTGATAGCGTCGATTTGGGTATACCAAACTTCTTACTGGCGGAAAGAAATCCACCGCATTCAACTACTCTGGCAAACATAACCATCTCATTGAAATCTATCATATAAAATTAACCTTCCCAGTGGTGAAACACTCATTCCCAATAATCGTGCTATTTACCCGGCTGGTTCATTGCTAGCCTGATGTCGGAGCGTTTGAAAGTATGCTACATGCTTGGAATGCATGGGGCGATCGGAATTTGATGATTTTGATGATAAAGGAGAAGGGAATGACTTTTAAATATAATCGATTAGATAAGACACAGGCCGCCGTTTTATTAGTCGATCATCAGACCGGGCTACTGTCCCTGGTTAGAGATCAGGATCCGGATAAATTCAAAAATAATGTTTTGGCGCTGGCCGATCTGGCTAAATACTTCAATTTACCGACAATACTGACCACGAGTTTTGAAAACGGACCGAACGGCCCTTTGGTGCCAGAGCTAAAGCAAACTTTCCCTGACGCCCCCTATATTGCTCGTCCCGGCAATATCAATGCCTGGGATAATGAAGATTTCGTCAAGGCGGTAAAGGCCACGGGCAAGAAACAACTGATCATCGCCGGCGTGGTGACCGAGGTTTGCGTGGCGTTTCCTGCGCTCTCTGCGCTGGAAGAGGGGTATGAGGTTTTCGTCATCACAGACGCATCCGGCACGTTCAATTCGATTACGCGCGATGCGGCCTGGGATCGCATGTCCCAGGCCGGCGCGCAACTGATGAGTTGGTTTGGCGCGGCGTGCGAATTGCACCGCGATTGGCGAAATGATATCGAAGGGTTGGGGAACCTGTTCTCTCAACATATTCCTGACTATCGCAATCTGATGACCAGCTTCAGTTTGCTGACCTCAGGTAAACAGTAATCCCGGCATCGCTGCATGATTTGGCGCCTTATGGCGCCATTTTTCCTCCCGCCGATCGTGCCGCAGCGGCCTCCGCGCCAGCTGTTTTCCGATATTTGCCTCTTCCCCGCTTTTTGACTGACCCGGCGCAAATGTTACACTGTGCGGCTGAGGCGTATCAGAACCGAAAAGACGATTGGGGACAGGATTTGAGCACAGGAAGCAAGCTGGCGAGGTGGCGCCGCATCGCGGTGTGTCTGACATTGGGGCTGCTGTTGGCCGGATGTTCGGGTAAAAACACCTACAACCGCGACTACGACAAACTGCCGAAGGGCAGCTACACCGGCAAGTCCTACACCGTCAAACGGGGCGATACGCTGTATTACATCGCCTGGATCACCGACAGCGAAGTCAGCGATCTGGCCAGAATCAACAAGATACGCCCTCCTTATAGCCTGGAAGTGGGGCAAAAGCTGCGGCTGAGCGGCAGCGCGCCGACCAAAACCGCCGCCACGCGCCGTAAAACTTCTTCCTCCGCGATCGCCAAGCAAACGCCGCCGCCGGGCGCCGCACGTTGCTGGCGCTGGCCGACCAGCGGCCGGATCGTGCAGGCGTACTCCAATGCCGATGGCGGCAACAAGGGCATCGACATCGCCGGTAAACGCGGCCAGCCGATCTATGCTTCCGCCAAGGGCAAAGTGGTGTACGTCGGCAACCAACTGCGCGGCTACGGCAACCTGATCATGATTAAGCATGGCGAAGACTTTATTACCGCCTACGCGCACAACGACACTACGTTGGTGCGCAACGGCCAGGATGTGAAAGCGGGGCAGAAGATTGGCACCATGGGCAGCACCGGCACCGATTCGGTGTTCCTGCATTTCCAGATCCGCTATCGCGCCACCGCGCTCGATCCGCAGCGCTATCTGCCGCCGCAGGGATCGTCGCCGTCCTGTTAACGTCAATCCGGCTCCTTGCGGAGCCGGATGTCAGCTATTTCAGCGGCAGATAAAGATCGGTCACCAGTTCATATTCCGCCACCTCGTGCACGAAGTTTTGGTAGTGGAAATAGAGCGGAAAATCGCGCAGCTCCTCGCCGCTGGCCGGCAACCACTCGCTGTAAAGATAGCGGGCGCTTTCCGAGAGCCCATCCAGCGATCCGAGATGGCGCAGCACCGCGCAGCGCCCGGCCGGCAGCGTGCCGTTCACCACGCCGAAGGCGTTGTCCTCCGGGATCGGCGTAGTGACCTCGCCGCAAATGAAGAAGCGGAAGTCCTGCGCTTCGGTGGTGGCCGGATCGTGCGGCGCGATGCCGTAAGTGCGGCTGCTTCTGACCGGCGACAGGCCGCTGATTTTGCGCCACTCGATAAAGCGTGCGGCGGTTTCGTTGACCAGCGCGGACGGGCCGCGATGTTCGATCATCGCCACCGGCGTGGCCGGGAAGTCGACAATGTCTACCTTCATGGGTTGTTTCCTTTTGTGTTTCGGCTCGGGAAAGCGTTGTTGCCAATCGATCCAGGCCGGCCGTTTGCGAAACTGGCTTGGCGTTTGGCTGAACGCCTGTTTGAAGGCGCGGCTGAAGGACTCCGGGTTTTGAAAACCGGCGTCCAGCGCGATGTCAATCACCGGCTCCAGCGGGTTATACGCTAGGCGGTACGAGGCGCGTTTGAGCCTCATCCACTGGATATAACGCCACACCGAGATGCCACAATACGCGCTAAACTGGCGTTGAAAGTGAAAGCGCGAAAAGTGGGCCACTTCGCTCAGTTTTTCGACGGTGAGCGCCTCGTCCAGGTGGCGGTCGATATAGTCAAAGACCAGCGCAAAGCGCTTTGCATACGTCTGGGTCATGTGATTGTCTCCTCCATGCCTGAACTTTGCCCGAGCCGCCGCCGCTTCTCCTGACGGATGATGCTGAGTTATCGCTGCAGGAAAAGGGAATGGTGCGGCGTTCGCCGCCGGCCAGGCCAAACTCATAACCCCCGCGCGGCTGTGCGCCGCGATCCCGACCGAGAAGATGAATATTACATGATGGATCGTTCCCGTTTGCTGAAATTCCTGCTGCCCTATCTGTGGCCGAAAGATAACCCGCGGCTGCGTTGGTATCTGGTGGTGGCCTTCGTATTCATGGTGGCGGCCAAGGTCAGCACCACGCTGGTGCCGCTGGCCTACAAAGCGATGGTTGATGCACTGAGCGGCGAGACGGCGAAAATGCTGGCGGTGCCGCTGGGGCTGATCGTCGCCTACGGCGTGGCGCGGGTGGGCGGCGCGCTGTTTGAGGAACTGCGCAACGTGATGTTTATTCACGTCAGCCAGAACGCCACGCGCCTGTTGGGCGTGCGGGTGTTCCGCCAGCTGCATGCGCTGAGCCTGCGTTTCCATCTGGAGCGCCAGACCGGCGGATTGTCGTTGTCCATCGAGCGCGGTACTCAGGCGGTGTCCACGGTGCTGTCGCGGCTGCTGTTCTCCATCGTGCCGATCCTGTTCGAGCTCTCGCTGGTCACGGCGATCATGTGGCATATGCTGAACGGCTGGTTCGCGCTGGCGATCCTGACGACGGTCGGTTGCTACATCCTGTTCACCGTGCTGGCGGTCAGCTGGCGCACCCGCTTTCGCCGCGAGCTCAACAAGGCCAACGCCGACGCCAACAGCAAATCCATCGACAGCCTGCTGAACTATGAGACCGTGAAGTACTTCGGCAATGAAGAGTTCGAGGCCGAGCGTTTCGACCTGTCGCGCCGGCTGTACGAATACGCCGCCATCAAGAACCAATTCAGTTTTACGGCGATCAACCTGGGGCAAACCGCCATTATTTCGATCGGACTGATCGTGATGATGACCATGGCGGCGCGGGGCATTACGCAGGGGACGATGACGGTCGGCGACTTCGTGCTGGTCAACGCCTATCTGCTGCAGCTGTATCAGCCGCTGAACTTCTTCGGCTTTATTTATTCCGAGGTGCGCCAGGCGCTGATCGACATGGAGAACATGTTCGATCTGCTGCAGGAACCGCGTGAGATCGTCGATAGCCCGGATGCGCAGCCGCTGCGCCTCGATCGCGGCGAAGTGAGGTTCGACGCGGTCAGCTTCGGTTACGACACGCGCCGGCCGATCCTCAAGCAGGTGAGCTTTACCATTCCGGCGGGCCACACGGTGGCGGTGGTCGGCGCCTCCGGCGCGGGCAAGTCCACGCTGTCGCGCCTGCTGTTTCGCTTTTACGACGTGCAGGGGGGCGCCATTACCCTCGACGGCCAGGACATTCGCCAACTGACCCAGGCCAGCCTGCGGCAGGCGATCGGCATCGTGCCGCAGGATACGGTGCTGTTCAACGATACGTTGCGTTATAACATCGGTTACGGCAAAACCGGCTCCAGCGATGAAGAAATCGAGCGGGCGGCGCGGCTGGCGCATATCCATGATTTTATCGTCGGTCTGCCCGACGGTTACGACACCCGGGTGGGCGAGCGCGGGCTGAAGCTGTCGGGCGGGGAAAAGCAGCGGGTGGCGATTGCGCGCACCATTCTGAAAAATCCGGCCATCCTGGTGTTTGACGAGGCGACCAGCGCGCTGGATACCCAGACCGAGCGCGAAATCCAGGGGCACCTGCGCGAGGTGAGCCGCAATCACACCACGCTGGTGATCGCTCATCGGCTCTCCACCGTGGTGGATGCCGATGAAATTATCGTGCTGGAGGCGGGGGAGATCGTCGAGCGCGGGGGGCACGAGGCGTTGCTGGCCGCGAACGGCCGCTACGCCGCCATGTGGCAAACCCAGTACAGCGAAGAGCAGGAACCGCACTGACGGAGCCGTTCACGTTCACCTCAGAGGCTGAGCGGCGTTGAGCCGCTGCGCCACGTAGTCGCAGGCGATGCGGCAGTCCCGCTTTAGGTCGGTCTCGTCGCCGGCCAGGCTGCCGCGCAGCCAAAGCCCATCGATCATCGCCGCCAGCCCGCGCGCCGCGTCGCGCGCCTGCTGCAGCGGCAGCTCGCGGCGGAATTGGCAGCAAATATTGGAATAGAGCCGCCGATCGTTGGCGCGCTGCAGGCGGCGCAGCACCGGTTGGTGCATGCTGGCGGCCCAGAAGTCGAGCCAGGCGCGCATGGACACGGCGTTGGTTTGGCTGGGGTGGAAGTTGCCCTGGATAATGGCGAACAGCTGTGACTGGCTGTCGCTCGCCGCTTGCGCGCGGCACTCGGCCACCGCGTCGCGCAGATCGCGCAGGATCTTGCGCATGGTGGCGCTCAGCAACCCCTCTTTATCGCCAAAATAGTGGCTGACGATGCCGGTCGACAGCCCGGCTTCTTTCGCGACCTGAGACAGGGTGACGCCGGCCAGCCCGACGACGTTTATGGTCTCGAAGGCGGCGTTAATCAACTGCTCCTTACGCTGCTCCGGAATGTCTCTTCGGTACATATTTTCCTCAACTGATAGGCCAATCACACTTTGGATTTGATTGATTGAACGGTCAATCAATACTCTATATGCTGCGAAAATGTCAAATAAATGGCGATAAAATGTTAATTAAAAGTTGCATTTAAATCGTCTGTCTTTCGCATCATGGAAGCCTGCCAATGACAACAAAAACTCCTCCATCGCTTGACGAAGAACCTGTCAGATTGAATGTCCCGGTATTTTTCGGCTCGGCGGCGGTGATCCTGCTGCTGGGATCGCTGGTCGTGCTGTTTCCCGCAGGCAGCAAACAGTGGTTGAACGTCGCGCAAAGTTGGGTCGCCGACGTGTTCGGCTGGTACTACATGCTGTTGATGGTCGCCTGCATGGTGTTCGTCTTCTGGCTGGCGCTGTCGCGCTTCGGCCATATTCGCCTCAGCCAGGATGACGAACCGCCGCAGTTCAGCTATCCCTCGTGGGTGGCGATGCTGTTCTCGTCGGGCATCGGCATTGCGCTGGTGTACTACGGCGCCTATGAACCGCTGGATCATTTTTTGTCGCCACCGGAAGGCAGCGGCGGCACCGTGCAGGCGGCGCGGCAGGCGATGGCGCTGACCTTTTTGCATTGGGGGCTGCACGGCTGGGCGCTGTATGCGCTGATCGCCACCGCGCTGGCCTATTTCGCCTATTGCCGCGGCCTGCCGTTGGCGCTGCGCTCTGCGTTATACCCGATCTTCGGCGAGCGCACCCACGGCGGCGCCGGCCATCTGGTGGACAGCTTCGGCATTCTGGTGACGGTGATTTCGATGGTAACCAACCTGGGGATCGGCGCGCTGCTGGTTAACTCGGGGCTGTTTTATCTGTTCGATATTCCGCAAAGCACCGGCGTGCTGCTGGCGCTGATCGTGGTGATGATGGTGGTGGCCACGCTGGCGGCGGTCACTGGCGTCGAGAAGGGCATTGCGATGCTGTCGAACATCAACGTCGGCTTCCTGTGCCTGTTGCTGCTGTTCGTGTTTCTGGCCGGCCCGACGCTGAATCTGCTCAACGGCATGTTGCAGAACCTCGGCGATTATCTCACTTCGCTGGTCAGCCGCAGCTTCGATATGTATCTGTACGGCAAGGCGCGCCAGTGGCAGGGCGCCTGGACGTTGTTCTATTGGGCCTGGTGGGTGGCGTGGGCGCCGTTTGTCGGGCTGTTCATCGCGCGCATTTCCAAAGGGCGCACCATTCGTGAATTGATCTTCGGCGTGTTGCTGATCCCGCTGGGCTTCACGCTGGCGTGGCTGTCGATCTTCGGCAATACCGCCATCAGCCTGGTGTTGGAAGGCGGGCAGGCGATCCTCGGGCAGGTGGCGCAAAGCGATCCGCCGATGGCGGTGTTCAAGCTGTTCGAATACCTGCCCTATACCCAGCTGACCGCCGGTTTTGTGGTAGCGATCAGTTTCGTGCTGTTCCTGACGCCGGTTGATTCCGGCACGCTGATGATAGCGAACCTCTCCTGCCAGGGCGGTTCCGCCCACGATGACGCGCCGGCCTGGCTGCGGGTATTTTGGGCGGCGGTCACCACGTTGATCTGCGCCGGGTTGCTGTACGCCGGCAGTTTCAGCGCGATGCAGACCGCGGTGGTGCTGTGCGGCCTGCCGTTCTCGGCGGTGATCGTGTTGTACATGGTCAGCCTGCGCAAGGATCTGCGCGGTTACGCCATGACGCCGGCGCTCCCTTGAGGCGGCTTATTCGTCCGCGCGCGGCCGGTGATGCACGTATTCGATAATCGTGCCGTCCGGCAGGCGCGCATTGAAACAGGCGCCGGTGGGCACTTCCACCGGGCCAAAGAAGATATCGGCCCCGGCGGCCAGCAGCCGCTGGTGGTAAGGATAAATGTCATCGACCAGCAACGTGCCGACGGTGCTGCGGAAAGGACGCAGGCTTTCTTCCGAGCCCTCCAGGATCAGAAACGGCCCTACTGCCGCCAGCACCAACCGATGTTCGGGAAAGTCGAAACGCATATCCGCTTCCACGCCGTGCAGCCGCTCGTAAAATGCGATGGCGCGGTCAATCTCGCCTTCGTCGACGTAGACCCGGATCAGCACGCGCGGCTCGCGCAGCGATGAAGAGTCGGCGGTTTTGCGCCAAAAGCCCGCTTCTGTCAGTTTTGCCGTCATTGCTCATTCCTCATGGTGGTTCGTTGCCCCGTCATCATGCCGCCGTTTGGCCGCAGGGATTAGACTGAGTTGTTATGAACTAGCAGCGGCGGAAATAAAAAAGCCCCGGTAACGGGGCAAAGACCCGCTCAGGTCGGAATAGCGGGCTAAAGCGGGCGTCAGGCGCGATGGAATTCCGGCAACACCAGTTGACCGATCTCCCGCATCGTCTCTTCCAGCGGCCGCTGGTTGCGGCGGAAATGCAGGCCGATGTGGTTGACCCCGGCGTCACGCATGGCGCTCAGTTCCTGAATCAATCCATTGCGGCCGCTCTTGATGCCGAAGCGATGGCGCTGAATCGGGGCGTCGGCGTTATCGGTGAGGTCGAGATGAATAAAGCTGACGTAGGGCTTGTCACCGGCTACGTTACGCCAGAGTTTGACTCGCGAAACGTGGTCCGCAGGCGTGCCGGGATACGACAGCCAGCCATCCATATTTTTGCCCACCCACTCGGGCGTTTGTTGCGCCAGCCCGGCGACCAGCAGCGGCGGCGGCGGCGTGGCCGGCAGCAGGCGCAATCCGGGCTGGAGCGCGCTGTCGGCTTCACCTTTGAGAATGCCGACGCTGGTGCGGAAGTTTTCACCGCGCGCGGCGTAATCGGCGCCGAACAGCGGGTACTCCACGGGGCGATCGCCGCTGGCGACGCCGAGCAGCAGACGATCGCCGCTCAGCGTTTGCAGCGTGGAAGCCGCTTTGCGCACCAGCCAAGGCTGGCGCAGCGGCAGCACCACGGCCGCGGTGCCCAGTAGAATATTGCGCGTCAGGCTGGACAGGTAGCCGAGGTAGGTAAAGGTCTCAAACACCTGCGCGGCGTCGCCGAAGTCAGGATCGTACAGCGGCACGTCACGAACCCAGGCGGCGCGAAAGCCGAGCTCATCGGCCAGTTTGATGCGCGCAGCGTGTTCACTCATGTCCGGCACGCCGAACGGCCGCCCGTCCTGCTGGCGTTTCAGCTGCCCACTGGTGGACCAATCATTGTCCAACGGCAGCTCAATACCGATGGAAAGCGGCTCCCGGGTTAGTCTTTCGATGCTCATGTGTCACTCCGTCTCAGGCCTTGCGGCGCGGTGTCGAACGATGGCACGAAGTGTTGCATGACGATTAATTGAGATAAACAGCCCTAATCGCAATAGATAATTGCTGTTGCGAGCATAATTACCTTGCAGGATACGGCATGATTGCCGTGATTTACGTCACGCTCTGCGCTTTTGCTATTGTCCAGATGAAATTATGTAACTTTGCCAATGGCCTTTCCCTCATAAGAGTTAGTTTGTTGTGCGGCAATAAAATAAAACGAAATGATTCAATAGATAAAAGTCAAACTGAATATTCCCCAGCGTTCATTCAATACGGGTAAAAAATTAATAAGCCTGAAGAGTGATCGTTGAGATTATTCGCAAATGGCGTGGAAATAGGCGTTTTTAACCGAAGAAAAATACCCGTTATTATTTTATTTTCTGTAAAAACAGAGAGGTAAAATATCTTTTTGTGATAATGCGATTTTAAAATAGTACCGAACAAAAACTTCATTCGTCTCTAAGAAAGCGCCGGTTGACAGACCGCCGGCTTACGATAATTTTATGTCATTAACATGTTAATGAGTTGTTGTCGTGACGGAGGGCCAATTTCTCTCTTGGCCGTGCGCTTAACACACTTATGCCATGGCGGCTTGCCATTCATAAGTTAACTTATGGACACATGACGCTATGAATACATCGCCAGAGCCTCGCAGCGCATTAAGTGAAGAGAACCGGTTGCTGATTATTTTATTTTTCGTTTTCGGCTGCGTGTTCGTCGATCGTCTGACCATCTCGTTTCTGTTTCCGATGATTGCCGCCGACCTCAAGCTCAGCAACGTGCATCTCGGCACCCTGTCGGCGGTGCTGGCGTTAACCTGGGCGCTGTCTGGCGCCGGGCTGGGGGCGATAGCCGATCGTTTTAATATCCGTAAACCGATGCTGATCCTGTCGATCCTGGTGTTTTCGCTGTTCTCCGCGCTGTCGGGGTTGGTCAGCGGCTTTGCCATGCTATTGATCTTCCGGGCGTTGATGGGGATCGCCGAAGGGCCGGTATTGCCGATCGCACAGTCGTTGATGGTGGAAAAATCGCAGCCGCAGCGCCGCGGTTTCAACATGGGGTTGATCCAGGGGGCGGCGCCGGGATTGCTGGGCGGTATTATCGCGCCGCCGCTGATCATCTATCTGGCGCAGAAGTGGGGCTGGAGCATGGCGTTTCACCTGACCGCCGTGCCGGGCATCATTCTGGCGTGGCTGATCTATCGCTATGTGAACGGCAAAAAGGATCCCGCTTTCAGCGCCGCGCCGGCGGCCGACAAGGCGGCGAACAAAGGTGCTTACGGCGAGTTATTCAAAATCAAGAACGTGGCGCTGTGCATTCTGATCTCCTGTGTGTTCGTCACCTGGTTCATGATCATCATTACCTTCACCCCCAACTTTTTGGTGACCGACCGCGGCTTCGGCGAAGGCACGATGGGCGGCATCATGAGCGCCATCGGCGCCGCCTGGGTGTTCTGGGGCGTGGCGGTGCCGGCGATTTCCGATCGCTTCGGCCGCAAGCCGACGCTGATCTTCTTTTCGCTGCTGGCGGTGTGCTGCCCGCTGTTTTTGAGCTACGTCGATAACCCGTGGCTACTGTGCGTGCTGGTGTTCCTGTCTTATACCGGCCTTGGCTGTTTCACGTTGTTTATGGCCACCATCCCGTCTGAAACGGTGTCGCCGGCGCGCATCGCGACCGCGTTGGGGCTGGTGATGGGAATTGGCGAGGTGATTGGCGGCTGCCTGGCGCCGTTTATCGCCGGGCTGATCGCCGATCGCTACGGGCTGGTCAGCGTGATGTGGCTGGCGGCCGCCGGCGCCGTGTGCGCCGGCGTACTGAGTTGTTTTCTCGATGAAACCGCCCCTGCCGTGGTGAACCGCCGAGCGGTGAAACCGGCGGGCGTCGCCGACGTCTGAGGCGGTTTTCATCCCATTCAATCAAGGAGAGCGAAGATGTCAGCAGAACCATCCGTACTGAATCAAAATGCCGAACCGGACTGGAAGAATTACGACGATTTCGCGCGCGGCATCGACACCAACCGGCTGCCGGGTACTCAGGACTGGCGCGGCAAAACGTTGCAGATCGCCTTTGAAGACGGCGGGGAAATCACGCTGCGTTTCAGCGCCGATCGGCAGCGGGTGCTGTGGGCCTGGGGCGGGGAGAGCGGCGAGGACGCTTACGAAGAGGTGCAAACCTCCGCCGCCCGCTATTTCTTCAATATTCCGCTGCAGTCGCCGGGCAACGAATGCCTGACGCTGGTGCTCAACCGCGACAGCGGCCGGGCGCTGCTGGTGCGCAGCACGTTGCTGCCCGAGCAAACGGTGGAAAAGGGATCTCGCCTTAAGCAAAGCTTCCACGTTGGGCAGATTGACGGCGTCACGCCGGGCGGCGTCGCGCCGCATCTTACCCGCGAGCTGATCGGTTATCGCACGCTGAATGTCTACAGCCCCAACCACTATTACGAACACTTCTACGTCAACACCGAGCGCTACGCCTGGCAAAACCTGCGCGGCGAACAATTCGGCCACGGCGACATGGACTACGCCACTTACTACAAGTTTGAGGACGAGATGTTCCTGTTCACCTTCCGGGAAAAGATTATCCCGGTGTGCTCGGTGTTCTTCTTCGACTTTATCTCCGGGCGCTGCACCGGCACCTTCCTCGGGTTGGACGCCGCCGGCCGGGTGTTGGTGTCACCGGCCGGGGCGTTTATCAGCAAGATGAGCTACAACGCCTACCCGGAAGGGGTACAGCCGCTTTGATTCAGGCGTTTCTGACCAGCGATCCGGCGTTGATCTCCGCAATGGTTTTCGCGCCGGTGAGCGTCATGGCGACGCGCATCTCTTTGTCGATCAGATCCAGCAAGTTAGCCACCCCGGCTTCGCCGGCCGCCGCCAGCGCATAGACGAAGGCGCGCCCCAGCAGCACGCTGTCGGCGCCCAGCGCGATCATGCGCACCACGTCCAGGCCGCTGCGGATGCCGGAGTCGGCCAGCAGAGTGATGTCGCCTTTCACCGCGTCGGCGATCGCCGGCATGGCGCGCGCGGTCGACAGCACGCCGTCCAGTTGGCGGCCGCCGTGGTTGGAGACGATGATGCCGTCGGCGCCGAAGCGCACCGCATCTTTGGCGTCTTCCGGATCCAGAATGCCTTTGATGATCATCGGGCCGTCCCAGAATTCGCGGATCCACTCCAGATCTTTCCAGGAAATCGACGGATCGAAGTTGGCGCCCAGCCAGCCGATGTAGTCTTCCAGGCTGGTTGGTTTGCCGCGGTAGGCCGAGACGTTGCCCAGATCGTGCGGCTTGCCGAACAGGCCGACATCCCAGGCCCACTGCGGATGGGTAAACGCCTGCAGCACGCGGCGCAGGGCGGCGTTAGGGCCACTCATCCCCGAATGGGCGTCGCGATAACGGGCGCCCGGCACCGGCATGTCGACGGTGAACACCAGCGTTTTCACGCCGGCGGCCTTGGCGCGCTCCAGCGCGTTGCGCATAAAACCGCGATCTTTGAGCACGTAGAGCTGGAACCACATCGGCCGATCGATCGCCGGCGCCACCTCTTCGATCGGGCAGACCGACACGGTGGACAGCGTGAACGGAATGCCTTTTTTGGCCGCGGCGCGCGCGGCCTGCACTTCGCCGCGGCGGGCGTACATGCCGGTCAGCCCCACCGGCCCCAGCGCCACCGGCATCGCCAGCTGCTCGCCGAACAGCGTGGTCTCCAGGCTGAGTTCGGACATATTGCGCAGCACGCGCTGGCGCAAGGCGATATCGGCCAGATCCGCGGTATTGCGCTTCAGCGTATGCTCCGCGTAGGCCCCGCCGTCGATGTAGTGAAACAGAAACGGCGGCAGTTTGGCCTGGGCGGCGGCCCGGTAGTCGGTTGACGCGGAGATGATCATAGTGTTTACCTTCTTGTCTTGCTTGCGATAACGAGTGTTCGGTCAGAGCGTGAGGATCGCTGCCATGGCGGCGGCGATCCCGCCGTACGCCAGCATCGGCAGCACGGTCTTTCTGATGATTTTGCCTTCGGCGTTGCCGATCCCGAGGATCGAACAGACCGCGATAATGTTGTTCAGGCACACCATGTTGCCCATGGCGCCGCCGACGGACTGCAAGGCCAGCGTCAGGTTGACGTCGAGGCCGCTGCTCTGGGCGATCGACTGCTGAATACCGCCGAACGTCAGGTTCGAAACGGTATTGGAGCCGGAGAAGAACGAGCCCAGCGCGCCGAGGAACGACGAGAACAGCAGCCAGCTGTCGCCGGTCAGCGCCGCCAGCGCTTTACCGATCAGGATCACCGGCGCGTTGTCGCCGCCCTGCATCATCAGGTTGACCATCACCAACGCGCCGAACAGGGCGATAAAGGGCCGCGCGATGCGCCCGCCGGTTTCGCTAAACATTTGCCGCATCTGGCCGCCATTCAGACGGAACAACGGAATGCACAGCAGCACCACCAACAGGAACGGGATCAGCGCCGGGACATACAGCGTTTTGTAGCCGGCGGCGGCGGTGGTGCCCAGCACCTGCTGCAGTTCGACGATCAGCGCCCGGCTGATGCGCAGCTCCCCGAGCCAGCCGAGGTTTTCCCGCCACAGCAGCGCGGTGTTGTTGAGCAGCGCTTTAAGGCCCAGCTGGTGGACGCGCGTCACTATCAGAATAGCAATCAGCAGCAGGGTCGGGGTCATGGCCTTGACCACCTGCATGAACGGCACCGCCTGCCCGGCGCTCTGCGGTTTGTCGCCGCGGGCGAGGCCGATACCGCCGCGCGCCAGCAGCACCGACAGCGCCAGGCCGATTGCACCGCCGACCAGCGCCGGGAATTCATAGTTCACCTGGGCCAGCAACAGATAGGGCAGGGTGCAGCTCAGCACGCTGAGCAGGATAAACGGCAGGTTGCGGCGGATATCCTGCCAGGAAACGATAAAGCGCAGCGCCAGCAGAGGAATGACGAAGCCGGCGACGAAGTGGATCAGCGCGGTTTGCCGGCCGATCTCCAGCAGGCTGGCGTCCGACAGGCCGAGATTGGCAAAGCCGAACCAGGTAGGGGTGCCCACGGCGCCGAAGGAGACCGGTACCGAGTTCATCACCAGCGTCAGCAGGGCGACGCGCAGCGGGTTGAAGCCCAGCCCGACCAGAATCGGCGCGGCGATGGCGGCCGGGGTGCCGAAGCCGCTGGCGCCCTCGATCATAAAGGCGAACGCCCAGCCGATAATCATCAACTGGGCCACGGGATTGGGGCTGATGGTTTCCAGCCAGCGGCGCACCACGTTCTCCGCGCCGCTTACCTGCATCAGTTTGTTGAGCAGGATGGCGCCGGCAATGATGGTGATCGGCGTCAGCGTCGACACCAGCGCGGTGATGATATTGGCATGCAGCAGCCGCAGCGAGGCATCGAACCACAGGAGCTGTACGACATACACCACGGCGGCCGTCAGCGGCAGGGCGAGATAAGAGGGCACGCCATTCCTTTTGGTCATCATCCAAATCAGCAGGACGATGGGCGCAATACTGAAAAGCAGGGGCATAAGATCCTCAGGGTTATTATTTTTATGGGCAGAGATATGTAGCTGAAAGGTTAATTGCCGCAACATTTTCATTCTAATCACAACGTTGGCGACGATGCCATGCGGTAATTTTTTAACATCGGCGAACGGCGCCGGCGGAGGGAAACTGGCCGGCAGGAGGCGTTAAGCTAACTGCTTTAAAATCAGTTTGATAGGAAGAGTTTTTGTGTGATGAATGCGTGAGTTCACATTAATTAAGCGGTAATGTTCAATAGTTCATGTCCAAAAATGCGGTAATCCCCGCGTCTTTTTACGGCCGCAGGGAAATAATCAGAGCAGGGAACTCAAAAATAATGGCTGATATTTTGGTAGGAACCGATGATATGTTCGATCAGCAGACGGGTTTTTAACGGCAGATTGCGGGTGTAAGGATAAACGGCGTAAATGCCCAGCACTTTGCCGCAGTGGCCGGCCAGGATCTCCGTCAGTTTACCGTCCTGCAAATCTTCATACACCATGCAGCGCGGCACCATGGCGATGCCGTGGCCACCGATCACCGCTTTGCGGATCGCCCGCGCATTGTTGGCCGACAGGTTGCCGTTAACCTGCAGCTCGTAGATGTCGTTGCGCCCCGGCCGCTTCATCAGCCAGTTGGCGGTGCCGCTCTCCTGGTAGGTGTAGGTCAGGCAGTTGTGGCTCAGCAGATCGTCGGCGTTGCGCGGTTCCGGGTGGCTTTCCAGGTAGCCCGGCGAGCAGACGATCACCCAGCGGGAATCGAAGATCGGCCGGGCAATCAGGCTGGAATCCGGCATGGTGCCGGTCCGGATCGCCAGATCGATGCCTTCTTCCACCAGATCGACGAAGCGGTTTTCCAGCCGCATTTCGACCTTCAGGCTGGGATGCAGGGCGCAAAATTCCGCCACGCTTTCGCTCAGCAACAGCTCGCCCGAAATGGTCGGCACCGACATACGGATGGTGCCGGTCAACTCTTCGCTCTTTTCGCTGACGGCATACAGCGCCTCCTGCACTTTGGCGCCGATCTCTTTGGCCTGCTGGTAGAGCGCCTGGCCGCTTTCGGTCAGCGTCAGGCTGCGGGTGGTGCGGTACAGCAGGCGGGCACCCAGCGATTTTTCCAGCCGTCCGATGCGTTTGCTGACCACCGAGCTGGTGATGCCGGCGCTCTCCGCGGCCTTGCTGAACGAGCCGCAGTCGACAATCAGGGCAAACAGAATCAGGTCGTTGGCGTATTCGTGAGTGGCGAGCATGGGCATCCTTAGAGTGAGAGTCCTGTTGCCCAGTGTAAGTCCGGCGCGGCAGGAAGCAATCTTTTCAGCCTGTTTCCAGCGCCGGCTAACTGGTCGGATCTGAAATTTTCTTGGTTAATTACCTCTTAAGCTGAGAATTATCCTTCAAATAAATCATGGCTATTCCTGGGGTGGAATTAACTTTCATGTTTTTATAAGCAATTAAATTAGAATAGTCCTTATATCAAGCGTTACTTCTTCCACTAAGCCTGCGGCGTAGTGTAAATAATTGTATTGATCTGCTTGTGCGAGAGGGCTATTCTTTTTCCCGCAGCGCTCTCATTGTTATCAATTAAATGTTTTTCAATGTATTGAAGAATTACTCTGTCTTACCGGCAGAGTGATGGGTAGTGTGTTTATATTTTAATATATATAAGGATATTGTAATGAAGAAAATCAATCTGTCTGAAGCGGAAAACATCGTCGGCGGTACTTTCGTTTGTTCCAAGGAATTTGCTTGGGTGGGAACCGGCAGCAACAGAACCTGTAACCTGGTGAAAACCTGCGCGGATAAGTTCGGCGGTGTGCAAAAGTATTATACGCCGGCACCTGCTGCGAGCTGCCCGACTAATCCAACCACGCCAAGCTGAGGCGGGTAGACCGCCTGCATTTGGATGAACGGTGGGCAGGCGGGCAGCGTTCGCGCTGTCCCGCCTGATATCGGGTGAAGCAGTCGTCTTTAGCTTTTTATTATTTACGGTGTTAATTTTTTTACACACGTTCACTCTGTCAAGTGAATATTAATTAATGCGCAGGATGCGTCCGTTATGTATAAACGTCCCTTGCTTTTTATCAGCTACACGCTCGTTATTATTTTCGCCTCTTCTTTTTTGACCGCGCTTTATTTCCAGCATTATGTTATGGCCTCGCCGGCGGCGGAAAGCCTGAGTTTTCTCTCTTCGGAAAAAGTCGAGCAAAGCCCGTTGCAAGACGACAATACGATTGTCGAAGTGTTCTCTTACGCCTGTCATTATTGTGAAGTCAATGAGAGCGGCGTGGCCGAGCTGGAAAAACGTTTACCAGCGGGTGCCAAATTGGTGCGTTTGCATCTCAGCGACGACGATCACGCCGGCATGGCGGCCTTTGCGCCCCTCTTCGCCACCCTGACGGTCATGGGGATCGAGGCGCAGCATCGTCCCGCCGCTTACCGCGCCATTATCAAAGAAAACCTCAATCTGGCGGATGAAAAGCAGCTCAGCGCCTGGTTGGAGGCCAACGGCATCGACGAGGCCGCTTATCAGCGGGCCAGAGATTCAGAGCGGGTCAAGGAACTGTTGGCGTATATGACGGCGGTAAGTCGCTATTACCAGGTCAATGCGACCCCCAGCTTTATCGTTAATCGCAAATGGCTGGCGTTGCAAGACCGCGAGTTTTCCGCTTTCAGCCAGCAACTGCTGTCGCTGTTGCAGCACGATAAGCCGCTGGCCCCCTGATGCGCCTGCTCGCGGTTCGAGGCTATCTGGCCTGGCGTAACGGCCTGGACGCCGTGGCGCGTCTCTCGGCTGTCCGCACCGGGGTGAGCCGGAGTCTGACGTGCGCTCTGCTGCGCCGCATGGATTATCGCCTGTGGCTAAAGATGCAGAGGCGGTTGAGGTGGGGTCTGCAGCAACGCCGTTTTCGCCACCGGCAAGCGGTCGCTGAAGCGAATCGCCAAAGCCTGCTGGGGGAGGGCAAGCGGGACTTCGCCTGGCTGATGCAGCGGCGGCAGTGGCTGGATTTGGCGGCGCTTCAGGCCCGCAACGCCGCGTTGATGGAACATTTGGCGCAGTGCACTTCACAGCTCAATCAGGTGGTGGAGCCGCTGCATCGCGCCGGGGTGCCGGTGTTGTTGGCGCCGATGCACACGGTTTCCGACGTGTTGGCGACGCTGGTCGGCGCGGGCGTTTATCCCGGGCGGGCAACGGTGATCGTTTCCGGCGACGCGCAGACGTTGGCGCGGCGAGCGCCTGAGGGGGAATGGCGGCAGCGGCTAGACTATTGCTCGATTCACGACGATCCCCGGCATATTGCCGGCACCTTGTCGCAGGTGCTGCTGGAGGCGACGGAGCATCGGCGCAATATCATCCTCTTCCCGGACATCACGCCGGATTACACCTTGAACAGCACCCGGGACGCCTCGGCCAAACTGGCTTGCCGTTTGTTCAACCGGCCGGCGCATTTGCACAGCGGCATCGTTCGATTATCCCGGGCGATGCGGGCTCGGGTGGTGTGCTATTCGCTTTATTACGATCGCGGCGTTCGTATTCACATAGAGGAACCGATTGCCACGGAGCAGGTCGGCTGCGCCGTGCCGGAAATCGTCGAGCGCACCCTGCGGCGACATGCGGATGATTGGCTGCTGTGGCATTCGCACTCTTTATTTTTTATCAACGAATAAGTCAGGGATATCACTACGCATGGAAAACACCCTCCCTACGCCGGTCTTGCAGAACGAAATCAATGAGTGCGGGCTGGCCTGCATCGCCATGCTGGCGGAAACGCAGGGCGTTCGCGTGCCATTGACGGAACTGCGTGAGCGTTACCCCGCTTCGCAACACGGCACTTCGCTGGCGACGCTGTGCGCCATTTTAGGGGAGCTGGCGTTGCCGGCTTATCCGGTGGCGTTCGAGCACCGGGATCTGGCGGCGCTGCCTTTACCGGCGATTCTGCATTACGGCGCGGGCCACTATGTACTGCTGGCATATCGTCAGGGCGGTTACGTCTGCGTAATGAATCCGGCGTTGGGGCAACAGCTGCTGCCCTACGCCGCCCTGAAAGCGGAAATCAGCGGCTACGCATTGGTGCTCGATCGCGACGATTTACCGTCCACCGCCCCCGCCCCCGCCGTGCGGAGCCGCCGACGGGGCGCTTTCGCCAGTTTAAGCCTGAAGGATACCGCCGGCATCGCCGGCATTTATCGCCTGGCGGCGATGACGTTTCTTATCTCGCTGACGCTGTTCATCATGCCGATGATGGTCGCCAGCGCGATCAATCAGGTGTTCGCCATGGCTGGTGAGATCGCATTCCCTTACGCCTACTATCTGCTGGCGTTTGTGGCATCCACGGCGCTGGCTCTGATGGCGCGCATCATCACCGAGCGTTTTATCAAAAACTTCGTGTTGCTGCACGGCGCCGCCGGCTTTTCCCGCCTGTTGGAAAATTCGCTGAATTTCTTCAGCAAGCGCGCGCCCGGCGAGATTTTCAGCCGTTTCACCAGCTGGCAGATGGCCGCCGGCCAGAAAATCGAACTGGATAACGGCCTGCGCACCGACTGGATCATCGGAGCTATCGCACTGGCGGTGATGGGCTATTTGAGCCCGATGCTGGCGCTGGTGCCGGTTGTCGGCATGCTGCTGATGGGGGCGGTCAGCGTTTGGGCCATTTATCGCGATCGCCACTTCACCCAGCAGTTGCAGGTGAGAGGGGCGGCGCAGAATGATTTTATTCTGGAAACCATTCAAGGGTTTTCGACCATCAAGTCCGCCGGTTTGGCTGGCCAGCGGCAGGAAGGGTTCGCCGAATATGCCCGTTCGCTGTTCAACTGCCTGCAGCGGCAAAAAATCTATGAGCAGGTCAAGGGCAGCATTTATCAACTGATTGGCAGCCTGGAAATGGTGGTGTTCATGCTGCTGGCGTTGCCGTTGCTCAAAGGGGGCGAGCTCAGCCTGGGGGCCTTCTTCGCCTACAGTTTTCTGCGCGAAATCTTTACCTCTTACACCAGCAAGATCTTTTTTGCCGTCCTGCAGAAAAACCAACTGCACGTTATCGATGAACGTGCGCGGGATCTGTTTCCTGCCGTATCTCTGCGTACCGGGTCTGGCGACGAAAGCGTGAACCATTTTGATGTGCAGTTGGCGTATCGGGGGGTGAGCTTCGCTTACGACGCCGGCCAACCGGTTTTGCGCGACCTGTCGCTGACGCTGGAACGGGGCGAGTGCATCGCCATCTGCGGCGGTTCCGGCGCGGGCAAGAGCACCTTGCTGAAGGTGCTCGCCTGTCTGCTGACGCCGCAGCAGGGGGAGCTGAGTCTGGATGGGCGCACACTGGCAAACGCCGCCGCGCAGCGGCTGTTCTTCCTGCAAAGCCAGGAGGACATTCTGTTCAATGCCTCTGTGTTGCAGAACATCACGCTGTTCGCGCCGTCGGCGCCGGGCCAGCAACGGCAGGTGGAACAGGCGCTGCGCAGCTTGGGGCTGGCGGACGCGGTAGCGCAGCTGCCGGGCGGCGTGAACGCCCTGGTACGGGAGAGCCATGCCGGGCTGTCGCTGGGGCAGCGGCAGCGTCTGTTGCTGGCACGCGCCATGTATAGCCGTTGCCCGGTGTTGGTACTGGACGAGCCAACGGCGAATCTGGATGAAAAGACTGCGGCGGCTGTGATGTCGGCTCTGGTGGCGCATTGCCGCGAAAACCGTAAAACCCTGGTGACCGTGACGCATAACCCGCGGCTGTTGCCGTTGTTCGATCGGGTGCTGCGCATGTCTCAGGGCAGGCTGGTGGCTGAAGTCACCGTCGATGCCAGGGCAAATGATTGTGCTGAGGCAGGGTGACGTGGCTGGAAAGAGACGCTGGGGACAAGCGGCATGGCTGATGGTTGTCTTGCTGACGCTGTTGTTGGGCGGGCTATCTTTGTTGAATCGCTCCCCTGAGCCCGAAGTGCCGCAGACGGCGCGCGTCGATCGCGGCGACATCGAAAAAAGCGTGTTGGCTACCGGCATTTTGAAACCGGCCCGGCAGGTGAACGTTGGCGCGCAGGTCAACGGCCAACTGAAAAAACTGTATGTTAAACAGGGGGACAGAGTGGCTCAGGGCCAGCTGTTGGCCGAGATAGATCCGACGTTGCAACTTAACGAACTGCGCAAGTCGCAGGCTGAATTACGCAGCGCGCAGGCGCAGAAATTGGCGAGTCAGGCGCAGCTCAAGCAGTACCAGTTGGAGCTGACGCGGCAAAGGGCGCTAGCGCGCGACCGCGCCGGCGTGGCCAGCGATTTGGAAAAAGCGCAGGCGCAGCGCGACGCGCAACTGGCGCAGTTGAAAGTGAACGAGTCGCAGATCGTCCAGGCCGAAGTGGCGCAGGAAACCGCCAAGGCCAATCTGGCTTTTACCCGTATTACTGCCCCTATCGACGGCGAGGTGCTGGGCATCGTCACTCAGGAAGGGCAAACCATCGTCTCGTCGCAAAGCGCGCCGACCATTTTAGTGATGGCAGACGTGGATACGATGATGGTGCATACCCGCATATCGGAAAATGACATCTTGCAGGTGAAGACGGGGCAGCCGCTGTGGTTTTACGTCGCCGCCGATCCCCGCCGCCGATATGAGGGGGCCATGGGCGCGATACAGCAGGCACCGGCGGAGGCGCTGGAAACCGACCCACTGGGCAGGAATTCAAGCCAGCAAACGGCGGCGGTGTATTACAACGGCGTGTTTGCCGTCGCCAATGGCGAACGTCGACTGCGCACCTCGATGACGGCGCAGGTAGTTATCATTACCGAACGCGCACAGGGAGTGGTGCGGGTGCCGATGGCTGCGCTGGGCGCGGCATTGGATGAAGGGGGTTACCAGGTCAAGGTGTTGGAAGGTGAGCAGACCGTGGTACGCCGAGTACGTATCGGCACCCGCGATCGTCGCTATGCCGAAGTGCTGGAAGGGCTGAACGCAGGGGAACGGGTGCTGCTGGAGCAGCAGCCTGATGCGGAGGACGGCCATGTCAGCTAGCACGGATCCCATTATCGTTTTGGATAACGTTTCGCGCGAGTTTCAAGCCGGAGAGCTGAAAATTGCGGTCCTCAAGCGCGTTTCCCTGAGCATTCAGCGGGGAGAAATGGTCGCTATCGTCGGCGCCTCCGGTTCTGGAAAATCGACGCTGATGAACATTATCGGCTGTCTGGACAAGCCTTCTCAGGGCGAAGTGCACATCAACGGGGTGGCTATTGGGCAAGCCGACGGCGATCGCCTGGCGCAGCTTCGCAGCCGGCATATCGGCTTTATCTTCCAGCGCTATCATCTGATGCCTTACCTGACCGCCGGCGAGAATGTGGCGATCCCGGCGCTGTATACCGCCATGCCGGCCGCAGAGCGTCGCCAGCGGGCAGCGCATTTGTTGACTCGGCTCGGGTTGGCGCAGCGCGGCGGTCATCGCCCGGCGCAGCTTTCAGGTGGGCAACAGCAGCGGGTCAGTATTGCACGCGCCCTGATGAACGGTGCGGAAATCATTTTGGCCGATGAACCGACCGGCGCGCTGGATAGCGCCAGCGGTCAGGCGTTGATGGCCATTTTGCATGAGCTGAACGCGATCGGGCATACCGTGGTCATCGTGACACACGATCGGCGGATCGCCGAGCAGGCACGGCGGATCATTGAGATCGGCGACGGCGAGATCGTGGCGGATCGTTGCCATGATGCCGCCCGACAGCGTTTTGCGTTCGAGAGGCCGCTGGCGTTGGCTGCGCCGCTGAAACGCATGAGCCCTTGGGCGGCGCTGCGAGAGGCGCTCGGCATGGCTTGGCGGGCATTATTAGGGCATCGGGTCCGGGCATTATTATCGATGCTCGGCATCATCATCGGCATTGCGGCGGTTGTTTCCGCCATCGCCATCGGTGAAGGCACGCGTCAAAGCATTCTCAGGGAAATCAGCCAGCTCGGTTCCAGCACGTTGGAGATTCGCCCTGGCCTCGGGTGGGAAAAATCGCGTCCCGATTTTGCGCGTTCGCTGAGCGCGCGCGATGCTGCATTGCTGGCGGAGATGCCTTACGTCGACAGCATCTCGCCGGTTATCAGCACTCAACTGTCGGCCGTGCGCGAAGGCAAGCAGGTGCCGCTCGCCGTGATGGGCGTCGGCGAGGGGTATTTCCGCACGCAGGGCATTCGGCTGCTTTCCGGTGGCCTGTTTACTGCGCAGGATCTGAGTGAGCGCGCACCGGTGGCGGTAATTGATCCCTTGTTAAAGCAGGCTCTGTTTTCTTCCCGGCAAGATCCGGTGGGCGCGGTGTTGCTGATAACGGGTGTGCCTTATCGGGTGATCGGCGTCGCGCAACGCCGCGGCGCCCAATATGCCGGTTCTCAACCGCTTGCCTGGCTGCCCTATACCTCCCTGACTGGTCGCATCGCCGGCGATATGCCGCTGGAATCCATTGTGATGCGAGTGAATGAAAAACTGACGCTGGAAGAGGCGGGGAGGGGGGTGACCCGGCGTTTGATGGTGGAACACGGGCGGCGGGATTTCTTCACTCTGACCGACGATCAGCTGACGCAATCCATTCAGCGTGCTTCAGACTCCATGCAGTTGCTGATTACCGCGATTGCTGCCATCTCGCTGCTGGTGGGCGGCGTGGGGGTAATGAACATCATGCTGGTCTCGGTGACGGAACGGACCCATGAGATCGGCATTCGATTGGCGGTGGGCGCCGCTGAGAAGGACATTATGCGGCAGTTTTTAATTGAGGCGGTGGTGATCTGCAGCCTGGGGGGCGTGTTGGGGATCGCCTGCGCCGCGCTGGTTAAAGGGGCTCTGAGCGGATTGGCGCCGCAGGTAACGATGATCTTTACCTGGCCGCCGTTGCTGCTGGCCTGCGGATTCTCGGCGTTGATCGGTGTCGGGTTTGGGTTCTTTCCCGCTCGCACCGCCGCGCGCCTGCAGCCGGTGGAGGCGCTGGCGCGAGAATGAGCCGACTTCTGGTTTGCGGGCTGGTGATGCTGTCGCTGAGCGCCTGCGGATGGCGGCCGATCGACCCCACGTCGCCACCGTCGCTGCCGCTGCAGTGGCGTGTGGTCGATGAACGTTCCGGTTCACTGCGGGCGGGCATCGCCTGGTGGGAAAACTTCAATGATCCGCAACTGTCCGCGCTGATCGATGGCGTGCTGATCGCGAATCAGGATCTGGCGCTGGCCGGATTGCAGTGGCGCGAGGCCGTGTTGGAGGCCGGATTAGCGCAGGGCAATTTGACGCCGGATCTGGCCGCCAGCCTGAGCGGCCGCAATACCCGAACGTTGCGGAGCACGGATACGCCGCAGGAAAGCTACCGTGCGGGGCTTTCTCTGAGCTATGAGCTGGATTTATGGGGCAAGCTGGCACGTATTCGCGAACAGGCCGAATGGCTGGCCGCCGCCTCGGAGTTGGACCGGCGCAATACCGCGTTGACCTTGATCGGTGCGACCGCGCGCGGGTATTGGCAGATTGCCGATTTGAATCAGCAAGTCACCTATCAGCAACAGGCGCTGGCGATCGCGTGTGAAACTTTGCGGCTGGTGACGGCTCGTCACACCGCTGGCGACGTTGGCCAATTCGAACTGTTGCAGGCGGGACAACGTCTGTTGGCACGAGAGAATCAGCTGCATGAGCTGGAGCGACAGCGGGAAGATGCGCGTAACTCGTTGGCGTTATTGTTCGGGCGATCGCCGCTGCTGCGCTATAGCGAACGGCGTTCGTTGCCGCTTGAAGAGGTGGCTGTCGTACAGCGCCAGCCGGCGAAGGTGATTGCGCGCAGGCCGGATGTTCAGGCAGCAGAGCGCCGCCTGAGAGCGGCGCTGGCCGGTGCGGAGGCGGCCAGATTGAGTTTTTATCCGGCGCTGAGTCTGGAGGCTGGGTTGGATGCCGGCAGCGGGCTTTTCCGCCGGTGGTTCAGTGAACCTTCGCGTTCGCTGGGCGCAACGTTGACGCTGCCGCTTATCGAATGGCGCAAGATGCGTTTGTCCGGCGACAAAGCGGCGTTGCAGGCGCAGCGGGCGGAGATTCAATTTCGCGATGCGGTCTACCGCGCGCTGGCCGATGTGGACAACGCCATGCGACAACGTCTGGAAGCACAGCGGCAAATCGGCAACCAGCGGCGGCATCTGGCGATGAGCCGACAAGCCGTGGCGTTGGCGCGGCATCAATATCAGGCCGGTTCCGTCGCGCTGCAAACGCTGCTGGATGCGCAAGAGGCCGTGTTGACCAGCGAAAATTTGCTGTCGGCGCTGCAATATCGCTACCTGAACGCCACGATGCAGCTCTGGCTGGCACTGGGCGGCAACGAGGCTTTCGCATCGGGGCAAGGAGAATAAGCATGGAGAAAATAAGGCGAGTGGTGGTCACCGGTTACGGTGCCGTCACCGCGCTGGGAGGCAACGTGCAGCAAAACTGGCAGGCTATCATGGCCAGCCGCCTGGCCTATCGTTATCACGATAAATCGGCGGCGGGGATCCACGCGCGCTTTTTTGCTTTGCTGGAGTCTGAACCACCGCTGGAGGGCGTTGCCGCGCGGGTAAGCCGCCGCTTGCCCAGATTCGCCAGGTTGGCGCTTGCCGCAGCCGCGGAGGCGATCGAAATGGCGTTTTCATCCAGTTTTGTTGGGCCCACGCACTTTTATTCGTCGTTGGAGTGCGGGGCGATTATCGGCAGCGGCTGGGGCGGCCAGGATGAGATCATGCAAAACAATGCGGACTATCTGCAATCCGGGCTGGGGCAGCTGTTTGGCTGTTTTCACGCGATGCCCAATATCGCGACCGCCATATGTAGCCAGCATTGGTTGCTGCGGGGCTATCAAGGCTCGCCGGCGGCGGCCTGCGCGACCGGCGGCATCGCGATTGGCGATGCGTTTGAGGTGATACGCAGCGGTCGCGCTTCAATGATGCTGGCCGGCGCCTCGGAGTCGTTGCGCGGCAACGGCGCAATCTGGAATATGGATGCGTTGCGTTTGTTGAGCCGGGAGCAGAAGGATATCACTAAAGCCAGTTGCCCGTTTAGCCGGGAACGCAACGGTTTTGTCCTGGCGGAAGGTGCCGCCGTATTATGCCTTGAGGAACGGGATGCGGCTTTAGCGCGCGGTGCGACGATCCTGGGGGAGATCAAAGGGTACGGCAATTTTTCAGACGCTTCCGATCTTACCGCGCCGTCGAAGGATCCTCAGACTAAGGTGAAAACCCTACGGCGGGCCTTGGAGCAGGCGGGGCTCGGCAGCCATGAAATCGACTATATCAATGCGCATGGCACCTCTACGCTGCAAAACGATGTGAGCGAAACCCAGGCGATCAAGGCGGCGCTGGGACGCGATGCTTATCGCATCCCGATTTCCAGCACGAAATCCTATACCGGGCACCTGCTTGGCGCATCCGGCAGCTTTGAGGCCATCGTCTGCCTGCAAGCATTACAGCAACAAATGATGCCGGCAACCTGCCATTTGCACGAGACCGATCCCGAATGCGATCTTGATTATATTCGCGAAGGGCATCGGCACGGTCGTCTGCGTAATGTCATGAGCCTCAGCTTCGGTTTCGGCGGCGCCAATGCGGCGCTGATATTTGGCAATCACTGTGGATAACGTTAGAACGTATGGACAAATATCATCGGTTATATGAGGCGATTTGCGGCCTGTTGCATGAAGCCAGAGGGCTGGAGAGAACGATGCTGTCGGCGGATATGCCGCTACAGCAGCTTGGACTGGACAGCCTGGATTATATGGAGCTGATGTTGTTGGTTCGGCGAGAATTCGGCATTACGCTCACTGCGGAAATGCTGATCGAGCATCCTGAGTTGACCCTCGGCGAATTGTGCCACGTGATAATCCGTCAATAATTTCATCCCCCCAGGCGATCGCTTGTTGAGGTAAAGCCTGGGTTTTTCGTCTGTTGTGACTGCTATTTCATTCTCACCCTTCCTGTTTCACTCTGTTATCGATATCCATAATTATTAATGCTTATTCGTCAGGTTAATATGAACCTGTGGTGGTTTTTTATTCGCATTTTGGCGGTGTTATTAATGGCGAGTGTTAATGACATGGCGATGTTTTTTTAGGAATATTCTTTGTTTTGCCGGTTAATTTATCAATCTTACTCTACATCGTGCCCGGTAGTGATAATGCAAGCTAAAGCAAACAGGGGACTGCGCGGTGATAATACCGGGGATCTGCGGAACCCATTCACAATAGCGCCTCACAGGGGCGGCAGGCGCCGGTGATAATAACACCTGTCGCGCTGTTCGCATTCGGCAAATCCGCTATACTCCGCGCTGGATGCAGGAACCTATCCATAAGCCAGGGGCTACCCTGAGTGTCCATTGTGGTGATGTAAAAGGAAAATGACAGCCACATTTTTCCTCTCAAAGTAATGAGGTTGTATGTCTAATCGTAAACATCTGACGCCTTCCGAAGTGGAGAGACTGCTTGAGGTCACGCTGCATGGAAAGAATCCAGAACGCGATTATTGTTTGATTTACATGTGTTTTATTCATGGGTGTCGCGCCAGTGAAATAGGGGGATGGCGTTTGTCGGATATCGATCTGGAGGGCGGTAATATCTATGTGCATCGGTTGAAAAATGGCTTTTCCACCGTGCATCCGCTCTATCTGCGCGAAAGACAATGTCTGCGGCGCTGGTTGGATAAGCGTCAGCGGCACCGCTGGGCCGATCGGGAGTGGCTGTTCCTTTCCAACCGCGGCGGCCGTCTGTCGCGTCAACGGATTTACGGGTTGATTCGCCATTACAGCAAGGCGGCCAAATTGGAGGTCAACGCTCACCCACATATGCTGCGGCATGGCTGTGGATTTGCATTGGCGGACCGCGGTATCGATACCCGTTTAATTCAGGATTACCTCGGGCACCGAAATATCCAGAATACGGTGATTTATACCGCCAGCAATGCGCAGCGCTTTAAGGAAATTTGGTAAGTATGATTTAAGTTAATAACGTTAAGGAGTCACTTTGAACTAAACTGAAACATACTGTAAGGACGCGTAAAAACAATGTCAATATTCCCATGCCTCCTTTCCTGTTTAAAGGGTAATTTAATTAAAAAACAGTATGTTGCGATTTAATTGCGTGTCATGCCCCTCCCTCTGATTCTAAGTAAAATCCTAATCAAAGTTCCACGGCTTTAAATCATTGAGCTAACACCTTGGTTTTTTAGTCTGATTTGTCAGTCATTCACCACTCTATTGGTTTTTAATTCCGATAAATTAACGTTTTTTGGTTTTAAAAACCAAAGGAGTCACTTTAGTTCAAAATGAATCGTTTGGATGAATGAGCTTGGTGCCATTAATCAGTCTGGCTAAAGCCCTCCGTATTCATGGAACTAAATAAAAGGAATGACATTAAGGATATGTCGGAAATAAACCCATGCATATTTTGCATAATTTTAAGGAAAGTAGGATGAAAAAGAATCTGTTGGCTGTAGCTGTACTGACTGCGTCCGCATTTATCCCCTCTGCATTTGCTGCTGACGGCGCGCTGAATATCACTGGCACCATTACCGATCAGTCTTGCACTGTCGATCCGGATTCCCAAAACAAGCAGGTCGCTTTGGGCAAGATCGCCAAAGATGCCTTCACCCTGTCTAAAACCGCCGGCGCCAAGGCGTTCAATCTGGTGCTGAAAAATTGCCCGGCCACTGTCACCGGCGCCACCGTGCGTTTTGACGGCACCCAGGTTCAGGGGCAGTCCGGGCTGTTGCAACTGACCGGCGCCGGCACTGCCGGGGTCGCGGGCGGTATTGGCGTGCAGCTGCTGGACGACGGCAGCAACGTGTTAAATATCGGTAACGATTCCCGCGTCTATACGCTGGCAGAGAACAAAGACAACGTTCTGGGCTTTGTCGCGCGTTATTTCGCTTATGACAACGTTTCCGTCGGTAGTGCCAACGCTACGGCCAACTTCACCATCGTTTATCAGTAAGGCCATGCCGTTACGGCGGCGGAACAGCTAGAAAAATGAGCCAGAGAGCGTGTCCTCTGGCTCTTATTCATCGGTGATGGAAACGGGAAGAAAGAGAATGAAAGCAGGATACTTTGCGCTGACGGCGGCGTTGTTGATGACGCTTTGGGCTCCGGTACAGGCCGGCGTGGTAGTGGGTGGAACGCGCCTCATCTACGACGGCGGTAAAAAAGAGTCTGCTCTGAATATCAGTAATCCGGATGCGGTGCCTTATCTGATCCAATCCTGGGTCGATGCGCAAGAAGGCGATAGCGCGAAAGCGCCTTTTATCATCACGCCGCCGCTATTTCGTTTAGACGGCGGCCAAAATAACCTGCTGCGCGTGGTGCGCGCAGGTGGCAATTTACCGACGGACAGAGAGTCGCTGTATTGGCTGAATGTGAAGGCGATCCCTTCGGTGGAAAAGAAAGAAAACACGTTGCAGATCGCCATCAAGACCCGCATCAAGTTGATTTACCGCCCGCAGGGGCTCGCCGGCAATCTGGAGGAGGCGGCCGGTAAAGTGACGTGGCGGCGCAGTGGCGATCGTCTGCAGGTGACCAACCCTTCTCCCTACTACCTCACCTTTTTCAATTTGAAGCTGAATGGCCACGCCATCACCGGCAACACCATGGTAGCGCCGCAGGCGAGCGCCAGTTTCCCGCTGCCGACGGCGAGCGGTGCAGGTGGCAGCCTGAGCTGGCAAATCATTAACGACTATGGCGGCACCGGCCAGAACTTCACCAGCACGTTATAACCGGGCAGCGGTGCGTATTTTTTGCTCTGGGATAACGCTGGAGCAGGGGTTCGGCTTACCTGATTTTTCGTCGGGCCGAGCCAATCGGGACAGGGAGTTAAAAGGATGAATAACCCGAATTGCATTGGTTTACCAGGAGCGCGATCGGTTCTTGCCGGCCTGATGTCTTGCCAGGTGGCGCTGCTGAGCCCGATCGGCACGGCTTATGCTCGCGATTATTTCAACCCGGCGTTGCTGGAAATTGATAATCCGGCGCTGCGAGGCGCCGATCTCTCCGTGTTTGAGGAGAACAGCAGCCAGGCGCCCGGGAGCTATCGGGTCGATCTTTACCTGAATGGCGAACAGATCGACAGCCTTGACGTCGAGTTCCGGCTTATGCCGGGAGTCGGCGGTAAGCAAGCGCTACAGCCTTGTTTCAGAACGGAAAAATTGGCTGAATTGGGCGTCAGGGTTGCTATGTTCCCGGCGATGGTGCCTGGGGATAGCTGCGTCAACCTTGCGCAGGCCATTCCACAGGCCTCTGCGGTATTCTTGTTCAATCAGCTGAGGCTGAATTTGAGTATTCCACAGGCGGCGTTGCGCTTGAATGCGCGCGACTACGTTTCCCCGGATAAATGGGATTCCGGCATACCGGCGCTGTTGGTCAATTACAACTTCAGCGGCGCTAATAGCCATATGCGCGACAGCGAACGGCAAAACAATAATAACTATTATCTCAATCTGCGTTCGGGCATCAACTGGGGGGCCTGGCGCCTGCGGAACTATTCGATCTGGAATCATTACACCGGCGGCTCTTCTTCCTGGCGCTCAATCAATACCTACCTGCAGCGCGATATCGTTGCGTTGCAAAGCCGCCTGACCCTGGGGGACAGCGCGACGTCCAGCGATGTATTCGACAGCGTGCAGTTCCGCGGTGGGCAGTTGGCCTCTGAGGACGACATCCTGCCGGACAGCATGAAAGGGTACTCGCCGGTAGTACGCGGGATCGCACGCACTAATGCGCAAATAGTCATCCGGCAAAACGGTTACGTGATTTATCAAAGCTATGTGCCGCCGGGGGCATTTGAAATTACCGATCTGTATCCCACGGGCGGCAGCGGCGACCTGAATGTGAACGTGCGTGAGGCTGATGGCCAGGAGCAGCATTTTGTGGTGCCTTACGCCGTGGTGCCGGTATTGCAGCGCGAAGGGCGGTTTAAATACAGCCTGACCAGCGGGAAATACCGTTCATACAGCGGCGGCGTTGATGAACGCCCGTTCAGCCAGGCAACCGGGATCTACGGTCTGCCATGGGGGGCCACGTTGTATGGCGGCGTGCAGGCGGCCAGTAAATATCAGTCTCTGGCGTGGGGCTGGGGGCAGAACTTGGGGGCGATGGGCGCGCTGTCTGCCGATGTCACCCAAGCCTGGACCAAACAGGAAACCCGGCCGAAGGAACAGGGGCAGTCATGGCGCCTACGCTACGGTAAAAACTTCATTGAGACCGGCACCAACTTCAGCTTGGCCAGCTACCGCTACTCCACGCGCGGTTTTTATAACCTGCAAGAGGCGCTGGAGAGTTACGGCGGCAACAGTGCTATCTATAACGATCACAAGAAGAGCCGTGCCGAGCTGACGATGAGCCAGAGCCTGTGGGATTTGGGGGGAACGCTGTCGCTCAGCCTGTTTAACGAAGACTACTGGGACGACAATCGCCGCTCGCAATCGGTCACCCTCAGTTACAACAACAGCTGGGAAGCTGTCAGTTACGGGCTGAATTACACCTTCAACCAGAACGGCTACGACAGTAACGGCAATCGAAGCAACATCCGTGACCATATCGTGGCTTTCAACGTCAGCGTGCCGCTCAGCAAATGGCTGCCAGGCAGCTATGCCACCTACAACATGAACACCAGCCGCAATGGCGCCACCAGCAACAACCTTGGATTGAGCGGTACTGCCCTGCCGGGCAACAACCTGAACTACAGCATCAGCCAGGGCTATACCGGCCGGGGCGTAGGGGCGAACGGCAATATTCAGGCGGATTATAAAGGCGCCCTCGCCGAGTGGAACCTGGGTTATGACTACGATCGCCATCGGCAGCAGGTGAACTACGGCGTGCAGGGCGGCGTTCTGGTGCACCAAAACGGCGTTACGCTGTCGCAGCCGTTGGGCGATACGGTGGCGTTGGTGCAGGCGCCCGGTGCCGCGGGGGTTGATGTCCTGAACCAGACCGGGGTCAGCACCGACTGGCGCGGTTATGCGGTTGTACCTTACCTGACGCCTTATCGGCGCAATATCGTCGGATTGGACGGTGAATCTTTCGCCGATGACGTCGACATGACGCTGAGCAGCCAAACGGTGATCCCAACCCGCGGCGCCGTGGTGCGTGCCCGTTTCAATCCGGACGTCGGTGCCCGCGTGTTGCTGACCTTGCTGACGCGCAGTGGCAATCCGGTGCCATTCGGTGCCACCGTCAGCACTCTCAACAGCCCCTCTGACAATGCCGCCATCGTCGGCGATGGCGGCCAGGTTTATCTGGCCGGGCTGGCGGAGAGCGGGCGATTGCAGGTTAAGTGGGGCAATGACGCGGCTCAGCAATGTCAGGCCAACTATCAATTGGCTAATCAGCCCGAGGGCGGTGGGATTCGCCTCGTTAACGGGCAGTGTTTATAAGGTGCATATGATGGCGACAGGAATATCGATTCAACGAGGGATCATCGTCGGCGGGCTATTGGCGTGCGCAACGTTGGGCGCACCACTGGCGCAGGCGGCTTTCGGGCAGTGTGTCCCTATTTCGGGGACCCATGGGTTTTCATTCCTTTTTTCCCCGGTTTTAACCGATCCGTCGCAAAACGTAGTGGGACGGATTATTAGGAATGCTGACGGCGGTAACTGGAACCTGTCCGGCTCTTATCGGGTGAGGTGCGAGTGTCAGGCGCGTACGGCGTCTTATGTCACCGCCAAAATGCTGCTGAGTGAGCCGGTATTCAGCAACGGGGGATTAACGTACTACGCATTGAATGAATACCTGGGCGTGGCCAGTGAAGTTTTCGTGGCGGGGTATCGCAATGAGTTTATTGCCGCACCGTTCACCAATGAGTCTAACTTTAAGACCGATATGAATGGTGATGACGAATCCTGTGCCAGCACGCCCTACAACAGTGGCGCTCATGGGCGAATTCATCTGTATTTCCGCCGCCCTTTCGTGGGTGTGACCACAATCCCCAGCACTCGCCTGGTGGACACCTACGTCTCCGTGGTGAGTGGGGTGAAAAGCGATGTGCCGGTTTCCACGATATCAATGAGCGGCACCGTCACCGTGCCGCAGAGCTGTGAAATCAGCCCGCAAACGGTCACGGTCGATTTTGGCGATATCTTGACGTCGAATATCCAAACCAAGGGTGCTATGCCGCCCGGTTTTACTCCAGAGGAGAGAACGTTGACGCTGGCCTGCCGCAATATTTCTGCCGGTGTCAAGGTCAGTCTGTCATTTCGCGGTGAGGCGGACGGCAGCATGCCCGAGGCGCTGAAGACCAGTAATCGCGACATTGGCGTAATGATTAAGGATATGCAGGGCAATGTGATTCGGCCTCAGAGCGGTCGCTTGCCGATCGATAACTTCCAATACCCCAACCAGAGCGGCAGCTCACGGATCAGCGTATATCCGATCAACACCACCGGGCAAGCTCCTTCAGTAGGGCAGTTCAATGCCACGGCAACCATTCAGGCAGAAATCCAATAAACGGATATTTCAACGGTAGTGGGCCGGGCAGGCCTCAGCGTTTAACGAGAAGGAGCAAAGGATGAAGAAGGTTTTTGGCGGTCTTGGTTGCACATTGGCGCTGGCCAGCCTGTTTTTTTTGGCTAGCCCGATGGTACACGCGGTATCGAAAATAGTGATTACCGGCAACATCAAAGCGGCACCTTGTGAAATCGACGGCGCGAACGGCACGATTTCGGTCAATTTGGGAAATGATATTTCCGCTGCGACCCTGGCTACGTCCGGCGCTTTTAGTCCCTGGGTAGAATTCCCTCTGACGTTAAAAAACTGCCCGAGCACCACCACATCGGTTGTCGCGACCTTCAGCGGGACGGCCGCTGAGGAAAGCGCCAGCTTATACAAAAGCACCGGCAGTGCTCGCCGGGTACAAATTGAATTGCAAAACAACCAGGGAGCAAACCTGGGCAATGGCAAGAACATGACCCAGCCAGTTAACCAGGCGACGCATGAAGCCAAATTCAATTTGCGGGCGCGGGCGTACAGCACCCATGGTGGTTCGACGCCAGGTTCGATAGACGGCGCTCTGCAAGTCACTTTTGTCTATCAATAGGCAAAGAGACCGTCCTCAATGGAATGCTAAAGACAGATTTAAGGTGATGATATGAATAGTAATTATTCTTCTGCAACGACTTTGGCGGCCGGTAAGGCAACGACGGGGGCCGTGGCCATCATGGAGCCCTGCCTTATCACTGCGTTGGGGATGAGAAATCGCTTGATTGAGTCCTGCGGCCTGCAGCCCGACAACGTTCGGCAGGTGACGAACCTGGTGGCATTGAGAACCTTATTCACTCAGCATGTGCATCGCTTATTGGTGATGGAGCTGTGTGGTCAATCAGAGTCGGTATTGGAGGGATTCAAGCTGATCGCCGAGGTGCGGGAAAACTCGCCGGACACCGCGATTGTCATTTGTACGGCATTGGATGAACCGAGGCTGTTGCGGCAGCTCATCGCTTCCGGTATTCGCGGCCTGATGCTGAAGCAGGAACCGGCTATTGCATTGACCCACTGTGTTCAGCAAGTCCTGACAGGCAGTTGCAGCTTCAGCCACCGGGTACGCCAACGTCAATTGCATGAGGCTGGCGCCGATAAGCCGCTGACGGCGAAGGAACTGGATGTGTTGACCCAACTGTTTTCCGGTAAGAGCGTGACCAGCGTGGCGCTGACAATGTGCCGTGATATCCGCACCGTCAGCACCCATAAACGCAATGCGATGTTGAAGCTGGGGTTTCACAGCGATGGGGAACTGTATCTTCAGGGGAAATGGATGGCTGCGCAAGGTTCATCCTTGGTTCGCTAGGCAAGCGTACGATGCCTCTCGGGTAAGCAAGCATAGGAGTAGATTATGCATTTATGGCGTCAGCAACCGCTGAACATAGCATTAATGGACAGATGTCCATTGACGCTGGAAGGGTTGGCCAGTTTTTTAAAAACGCTGCCAACCCAGGTAAAAGTCGTCGTAAAGGAAACCAGCGTACGTGCCGTGGTGGATAGCGTGGTCTATCAGCAGGCCGACGTGCTGATTACCGAACTGGACGGTGACGATGAAACGGTGGCTCAGGGCAGGGAAGCGTTGCTGGCCCTGTGCACGCAACTGCCCGAATTACGGGTGATTGCCTATACCCGTTGCCGTAATGCAGAAGAGTTAGGGCGATTGTTGCCTCAGCCCAATGTCAGCATCGTCGCCAGAGATGACGCTTTACCGCTGGTGGCGGAGTTTTTTAATCGGGTCTTGCTTGGGGAGCGAGTGTTGAGCCCACAGATAGGGACTTTTCTGGCACCCTCGGTTAGCGGAGATGAGGTGTTCACCCGAAAGCTGACTCGCTGCGAGACTGATGTGTTGGCCTTTTTGTTCAACGGCATGAGCCTGCGGCAAATTGCCGAATTGCAACGCCGCAGCATCAAGACGATCAGCGCGCATAAATGTAGCGCCATGCGCAAACTGCAGGTGAAGAATGACAGCGAACTGTTTTCATTGCACGGCAATATTACGCGACAATTTGGCGGGAAGTGGTCAAAGGGGACTTAATCGTTAATGACAGGGTATAAGCAGGTAGCATAGGCGTTGAAAAAACAATCAAACAAGTGTTCCCCTGGGCGGGTGGATGAAAGCAGCTCGGCGTTGGAATAGTGCTGAATTAGACCGTTGTTGGCGTGCCGGGCTGCATTTTCCCATCCGATATTTTTTACCTTACTCGATGCGCATGTTAAAAGAAGATGAGCGCCTGCACCGTTATTTCCATCGTAAGATTAAATGCTGATCGTGCGGAATCGCTCTACATTGGTTGCGGTGTAGATCACCGTATTCTGGATATTTTTGTGCCCTAAATAATCCTGAATCAAGCGCGTATCGACCCCGTTATCTGCAAGCGCGTAACCGCAGGAGTGTCGCAGCATGTGAGGATGAACCTGAACGCTAATACCGGCCATTTCACCGTACATTCTCATTAGGCGATACAGTTGCTGACGTGAAATTTGCCCGCCGTGGCGCGACAGAAATAACCATGGGGAATTGGCGTCAGGATAGTTCGCCCGCTGGGCCAGCCAGTTTAACAGCGCCTGTCGTTCTCGCGGCTGAATGGGGTGCTGAACGGAAAAACCATTCTTTAGCCGAGATATATGGATCCGATGGGAGGCAAGATCAATATCTTGCAGGCGTAATGATCGCAGTTCGCTCACCCGCAAGCCGTGAATGAAGCACATTAATAGTAAACAACGATCTCGAATGCTATTTTTACCCTCATGCACGGCGGCAATCAGTTGTTCAATTTCAATCTGGCTAAGGAATTTCCTTTTTTTCATTTTCCTTTCCTGCGTATCTGGTACTGGCGATTTCCATCATGAAGTTTTATTAAAGCATTGGAACATAATAGGCAGCAAAGGAAATAAATGATTTTATTTTTGAATTCATGGGTTTATTTTATCTTTTTGTTTTTTTTATTTTTTTAGTGAATGAATTTTGATTTTATAGATCTATTTTCTTTAGCAGCTTATTTAATTGGCGAATATATAGCGTCCAGAGCGAACGATGCTGCGAATTGGCCGCCGTCAGGCGGCAACGCCTCTCCCCGACCAGTGCTCAATAAACTGTGATGAGAATTCGTCTTGATCTCATTCTCGCGCCGCTTACAATGCCTGCCAGATCGCGACTTCAGAGGTTTTTTCATGGAACTGCTACGGGTGGTTTATCACCAGTATCGTTGGCCATTTCTGGCGGTTATGGCATTGACCATGACCAGCGCCGGCTTGGGTATCGGTATCATTGCGTTTATCAATCAATACCTGATGGACGCCGGCGGCGATGCATTGGCTGTGCTGCCGATGTTTCTCACTCTGCTGGCATTGCTGATGGCGGTCACGCTGGGATCGCAATTGGCGCTGACGACATTGGGCCATTACTTCGTCTACCGCCTGCGCGGGCAGTTAGTGAAGCGCATCCTGGATACCGATATTGAACGCCTTGAACAGTTAGGCAGCGCCTCATTGTTGGCCAGTCTCTCCAGCGATGTCCGCAATATCACCGTCGCCTTCGTGCGCTTGCCCGAACTGGTGCAAGGGGTGATTTTAACACTGGGGTCGGCGGCCTATCTGGGGTGGCTATCACCGAAAATGCTGGCGGTGACGGCGGTTTGGGTCGCCGTCACCGTGGTGGGCAGCGGTTGCCTGGTCTCGCGGGTTTATCGCCATATGGCCAGTTTGCGCGAGTCGGAAGAGCGCCTCTATCATCATTACGAATCGGTGATTGACGGTCGCAAGGAACTGACGTTAAACCGCAAGCGAGCGCAGGCGCTGTACGAACAGACCTATCAACCCGATGCGCAAGCTTACCGCCACCATATCATTCGCGCCGATACCTTCCATCTGAGTGCGCTCAACTGGTCAAATATCATGATGTTGGGGGCGATCGGACTGGTGTTCTTTATGGCTAACAGCCTGGGATGGGCGAACTCGGCGGTGGCCGCCACGTATTCCCTGACGCTGCTGTTCTTGCGCACGCCATTACTGCAGGCGGTCGGGGCGTTTCCGACGCTGGTCAGCGCCGAAGTCGCTTTCAACAAGCTGAAGACGCTGCGCCTGGCCGAGTACCAACCGGCGTTCCCTGCCGCCGCCGGCCGTTCCTGGCAGACGCTGGAGCTGCGCGACGTGGTTTTTCACTATGCCGATACGGAGCAACAACCCGGTTTTGCCGTCGGGCCGCTTAATCTGACGCTGCGGCGTGGCGAGCTGATCTTTTTGATTGGCGGCAACGGCAGCGGCAAGTCAACGCTGGCGATGCTGTTGACCGGGTTGTACCGGCCGGTAAGCGGGCACATCGTTCTGGATGGCGTCGCGCAGACCGCGGCGGATATGCCGGACTATCGTCGGCTGTTTTCGGCGATTTTCACCGATTTTCATCAGTTCGATCGTTTGCAAGGGCCGGAAGGCGGCGAACCCGATGCGGAACTGGTCGCCGGCTGGCTCGAGCGGTTGAATATGAAAAGCAAGCTGCAGTTCGACGGCGCCAGGGTGACCAACCCGCAACTGTCGCAGGGGCAGCGCAAGCGTCTGGCTTTGCTGCTGGCCGTGGCGGAACAGCGCGATATCTTGCTGTTGGATGAATGGGCCGCGGATCAGGATCCGCAATTCCGGCGCATTTTCTATCGCGAGCTGTTGCCAGAACTGCGCGCGCTGGGCAAAACGGTGTTTGCCATCAGCCATGACGATCACTATTTCGAACATGCCGATCGGCTGCTTGAGATGCGCTCGGGTCATTTACGTGAGCTGACCGGCAGCGAGCGTGAACACGCCAGCCGGGATTCCGTCAGCAGAATCGGTTAACTCACGCCGGCCCGAGCGAGACCAAAGCGGGCCGGTGCTTCTCTCCGTATGATCCCAGTGCGTCGCTTCATTTTATCCCCCGCCTTCAGCGCTGTCTGTTGCCGATTTGGCTTATGACCAGTCAAGTAATTGATGGTTGAATTATTTACCAGTGGTTTAATTTTGACCTTTCAAGGTATGGCACACTGCACGTTCGTTCGCCTATCAATTCAAGTTATCGCCTGCCGATAACAGTGATATCCACGGTGCCGTTCTTACTGAGGCGGTGATGCAGGTCTATGGCTAGCAGCTGTTTTTTAAATTTCCATAGGAAAAAACGACCTTATCGATCGTTAAAACAGATCAATAATTGTTGTTTGAATGGTTTAATCTATTGGTTGGGGGCGCTGTGGTGAGCAAGGATGGATCGGATATCAAACGTAGAGCATGGCTGTGTGTGTTTATCGGTAGCGGGCTGTTCTGGCTGTTAACCGCCGCCGTGATTTACTGGTTACTGAGTTAGCAGGTTAAGCAGGAAGGCGATTCGTGAACAAAAAGCAGGCTAAAAACCGTGAGGGCGCTGAGCGTCGCGCACAGTCCAAAATTCCGCCGTCATGGGTGCTGAGCGATGAGCAGCGCGCCTTTATTGATGATTTATGGCAGGACACCGACTCTGAGCCCGTGCGGCCCCCATTGCGCCGCAGCGTTAGCTGATCACGCGGCTGCGGCCGGCCAGCGCGCCGAACAGCATTTGCAAGACGGTCAGGCCCAGCAGGGCGATCAACGGCAAGCGCCAGCCTTCCGTCAGATCGTGCAGCAGGCCGAATAGGGTGGGCCCCAGCGCCGCCAACAGATAACCGACGGATTGCGCCATACCCGACAACAGCGTCGCCTGATGATGATGCTGACTGCGCAATCCAAAGAACGACAGCGCCAGCACCAGCGAGCTCCCCGCCCCCAACCCGGCAAACGTCAGCCACACCAGTGAACTGGCGGGTTGCACCAATAATCCCCCGACGCCGATGAAGATCAGCAGAGAGCTGCCCAACGCTATCGCCCGCTGATCGCGCGCCCGCGGCAAAATCACCACCATGACAAAGTTGGCGACGATCGCCACCACCTGGTAAACGAACAGTTCGAAACCCGCCTGCTGAGCGGAGGTGCCGTGGCTGGCGGCAAAAGCGCTGAACCAGCCGATGATGGTGTAGAAGGCGATCGATTGCAGCCCCATGAACATCGCCACTTGCCAACCCAGTGCGCTGCCCCAGGGAGAGCGATAGCGTTGCGGCTCCGTCGGCTGCGGTTCTTTAGCGGCGGGTGTGGCGGAGCGCCGCAGCTGCGGCAACCACACCAGCAGCGCCAACAGCGCAGGCAAGCCCCAGCATAACAAGGAGAACCGCCAGCCAAGGTCGGCCAGCGAAGCCAGTGGCACGGCCAAACCGGAAGCGATGGCGGCAACCAGCGACATCACCGCCGCATAGGCGGCGATCATCGCGGCGGCGCGATGTGGGAAATCTCTTTTCACCAGCGTCGGCAGCACCACGTTGGCGAAGGCGATGGCGGCGCCGATCAGGATGCTGCCCGGCCATAGCATGGCGTCTTGCGGCAGGGAGCGCAGGGCGATGCCGCAGATCAGCAGCGCGAGGGCGAGGCCCAGGGTACGCTCGATACCGATGCGTTTCGCCAGCGCCGGGGTCAATGGCGAGAGGATGGCGAACAGGATCAGTGGCAGCGAATTGATCAGGCCGGCGGCGGTGGCGGACAACGCCAGCTGTTGCTGGATCTGCTCCAGCAGCGGGCCGACGCTGGTCAGGGCGGCGCGCAAATTGGCCGCGATCAGCATAATGCCGACGATCAGCAGAATAGGGCGGTGTAACCGGCGACGCGGGGTCACGGTGGACGCTGGGGGTGAAGCGGGTTGCGGCATGGGTTCCTCGCACCAGGGCATGCAGTCAATCAGTGCTGCATGGCGTGATGCGTTGATTGACGTTAACGCTTACGTACCGAAAATCGACGGTATCCGTTCGCCAGTGTAGGGAAGATGTCTCGTGCTGACAAGGGTACGGCCCGGCGGGATGGTGGCGGTTAATCCCCGTCGGCCGACGGATAATTGCCATTATGTGATCCTGGTCACTGAGTGAACTAAAAGTCATGGCGCGGGGCGCACCATGCGCCGCTTTCGCTTTCCGTGCAGCCCACGCCTCAGCGCTCCGGGGGTATCGCCCGTCATGGCATTTCACTTTTCCCCCCTTCCGCTTTTAGGCTTTTCGATCCGTTTCGATTCGAAAGGTTTTTTGGCGGTTTTTTTGCTAAAACGGGGCTGTAAGCCCGATCACAATTTCATTGCTTTCGCTTTGCTGTAATGCCAGCGCAGTAGAGCGAAAGCCATCTTCTCCCCGGCGATGCCGGAAACCTGAGGACCGCAGCTCATGCCAGTGAATACCGCAAAGCGACGTGAACACATTATCGATCTGTTATGCGAGCACGGCAGCGTGCGCGTGGAGCAGCTCAGCAAACAGTTTGCGGTATCTACGGTGACGATCCGCAACGATCTGCGCTTTCTGGAACGAAAAGGGTGTGCGCTGCGCGCTTACGGCGGCGCGATGCTCAATCAGCAATTCGCTTTCGATCGGCCGCTGCGGGACAAAGGGCGGTTGAATCGCGACGTCAAAACGCTGATCGCCAACGCGGCGGCCGGCTATGTGCGCGACGGCGATGCGCTGATCCTCGATTCCGGTTCAACCACCGCGCAGATCGTGCCGTTCCTGAAGGGGCGGCGCGATCTGGTGGTGATGACCAATGCGCTGAACATTGCCTACGAGCTTTCGGGAAACGACGGGGTGGAAGTCATGGTGCTGGGGGGCAGCGTGCGCCGCAACTCTTACTCGCTCTACGGTCCGGCTGCCGAGCAGCAATTGCGTCAGTACCGCTTCGACAAACTGTTTTTGGGCGTCGACGGGTTCGATCTGAGCGCCGGCATCACCACGCCTCACCCCGGTGAAGCGCACCTCAATCGCGTGATGTGCGAGGTGGCGCGCGAGATTATCGCGGTGGCGGATGCCAGCAAATTCGGTCGCAAAAGCTTTTGCATGATTCGCGAAGCCGGACAAATCCATCGGCTGATCACCGACAGCCGTCTTCCGGACGATTACGAGCGGGCGTTAACCGAGCTGGGCGTTGAGGTCATCATCGCCGATCGGTAGCACGGCGCCTGCATGGGGGCTTCATGCAGCAGTTGTTACAGCTTATCGAGCAGCACAAGGCCGGTATGCCGGTCGGGATCTTTTCCGTCTGTTCCGCCCATCCCTGGGTTCTGAAGGCCGCGCTGCGGCAGGCCAAAGCGCGTGGCACGCCGGTGTTGGTGGAGGCGACGTCCAATCAGGTCAATCAGTTCGGCGGCTATACCGGCCAAACGGCGACCCAGTTCCGCGATGCGCTGTGGCGTCTGGCGGATGAGGTGGGCCTGGCGCGCGAGCGCGTGTGGCTGGGCGGCGATCATCTGGGGCCCAACGCTTGGCAAGATCGCCCGGCTCAGGAAGCGATGGCGCTGGCGGAAACCTTGATAGACGATTACATTCGCGCCGGATTTCGCAAAATTCACCTCGATTGTTCCATGTCGTGCGCCGATGATCCCTCGCCTCTGGGGGATGCCACGGTTGCCGAGCGGGCGGCGCGTTTGTGCGCGGTAGCGGAACGCGCCTGGGCGCAGAGCGGCGGTGAAGCGCCGGTCTATGTGATCGGCACCGAAGTGCCGGTGCCGGGCGGCGCGCAGGAGGCGCTGGCGGGTCTGCAGGTCACCACGCCGCAGGCGGTGGCGCAAACACTGGAAACACACCGTATCGCCTGGCAAAAGGCCGAGCTGAACGATGCCTGGCAGCGAACTATCGCGCTGGTGGTGCAGCCGGGCGTCGAGTTCGATCACCACAGCGTTGAGCACTACCAGCCACAGCGCGCCGACGCACTGAGCCATTTCATTGAACGGCAGCCGGGCATGATCTATGAAGCGCACTCCACGGACTATCAGCCGCCGCAGGCCTACCGCCAACTGGTGCGCGATCATTTCGCCATCCTGAAGGTGGGGCCGGCGCTGACCTTTGCGCTGCGCGAAGCGCTGTTCGCCCTCGATCGCATCGAACGTGAATGGCTGGGGGAACGCCAGTCGGCGCAGCTGTGCGCCACGCTGGAGCAGGTGATGCGCGAGCAGCCGCAGCAGTGGAGCCGCTATTACCACGGCACGCCGCACCAACAGTACCTCGATCGCCACTACAGCCTGAGCGATCGGGTGCGTTACTACTGGCCGCAGCCGCAGGTGCAGCAGGCGGTCGACGGTTTGCTGGACAACCTGCGCCGCAGCCCGGCGCCGCTGGCGCTGCTCAGCCAGTATCTGCCGGAGCAGGCGCGGGCGCTGAACGCCGGTGAATTGAGCGCCGATCCGCAGGAGTGGGTGCTGCACAAAGTGACGCAGGTGCTCGATGATTACCACGCCGCCTGTTACCCGGAGGGCCGCTGATATGCCGAACATTTTAATGACCCGCATCGACAATCGCCTGGTGCACGGCCAGGTAGGCGTGACCTGGACCAATACCCTCGGCGCCAACCTGGTGGTGGTGGCCAACGACGAGGCCGCCGCCGATCCGGTGCAGCAGAACCTGATGGACATGGTGGTGGCGGAAGGGGTGCAGACCCGTTATTTCACGCTGCAGAAAACCATTGACGTGATCCACAAGGCGGCGGATCGGCAGAAGATCTTTCTGGTGTGCAAAACGCCGCAGGATGTGTTGACGCTGGTGCGCGGCGGGGTGCCGATCCGTTTCGTCAACGTCGGCAATATGCACTTCGCCGAGGGGAAGCGGCAGGTGCACAAAACGGTGTCGCTGGACGACGGCGACGTGGCCGCGTTCCGCGCGCTGGCTGAACTGGGCGTGGAGTGCGAAGTGCGTCGGGTGCCTGATGAAGCGGGCGAGGCGATCGGCAAACTGCTCTTTTGAGCCAGGGGGAAAGCATGTTGACGGATGCGTTATTGATTGCGCTGTTGGCCGGGCTGGCGGGGGTTGACCTGTTCGACGGTCTGACCCACTTCCACCGGCCAGTGGTGATGGGGCCGCTGGTGGGGCTGATTTTGGGCGATGTCTACACCGGGTTGCTGGTGGGCGGCACGCTGGAGCTGGTGTGGATGGGGATGGTGCCGCTGGCGGGCGCCCAACCGCCGAACGTGGTGATCGGCGGGGTGATCGGCACCGCGTTCGCCATTCTGACCAAGGCCGATCCTAAAGTGGCGATCGGCGTGGCGGTGCCTTTCTCGATCGCGGTGCAGGGCTGCATCACGCTGCTGTTTACGTTGTTTTCACCGATGATGCACCGCTGCGATCGCATGGTGAAAGCGCTGAACTGGCGCGGCATCGAACGGGTGAATTACCTGGGCATCAGCATTCTGTTCATCTTCTATTTCGTGGTGGCGTTCCTGCCGATTTACTTCGGCGCCGATGCGGCCAGCGCCATGGTGCAGAAGGCGCCGGGCTGGCTGCTGGACGGGCTGGCGGTGGCGGGCGGCATGATGCCGGCGATCGGTTTCTCGCTGCTGATGAAAGTGATGATGAAAAAAACCTACGTGGCCTATTTTATCCTCGGTTTCATCTCGGTCACGTTTCTCAAGCTGCCGATCCTGGCGGTGGCGCTTGGGGCTCTGGCGATCGCTCTGATCGACTTCTTCAACACGCAACGCGGCGCGACAGAGGCAACCGCCCGGCCCGCTCCGCAGGAGGACGCCGAAGATGGCATTTAACGATTCCGACGATCTGCTGGCGCAAAAGGCCGAGCAGCGCATGGCGCAGGCGCTGGCCACCAGCCAGGTGGAACAGGACGATTATCTGGACAGTCAGCCCGCCGAAGCGCTGACGCGCGGCGACATCAACCGCATGGCCTGGCGTTCGCTGCTGCTACAGGCGTCGTTCAACTACGAGCGCATGCAGGCGGGCGGCTGGCTGTATCAGCTGATCCCCGCGCTGCGCAAGATCCATCGCAACCCGCAGGATCTGGCCAACTCGATGAAGATGCACATGGAATTTATCAACGTGCACCCGTTCGACGTCACCTTCCTGTCCGGCCTGGTGCTGGCGATGGAGCAGAACAAGGAGAAGATCTCCACCATTCGCGCGGTGAAAGTGGCGCTGATGGGGCCGCTCGGCGGCATCGGCGACGCGCTGTTTTGGCTGACGCTGTTGCCGATCTGCGCCGGCATAGGCGCTTCGCTGGCATTGGAGGGCAGCCTGTTCGGGCCGATCGTCTTCCTGTTGCTGTTCAACCTGTTCCATTTCGGCCTGCGTTTTGGGCTGGCGCACTACGGCTACCAGGCCGGCACCAGCGCGCTGGCGCTGCTGAAGACCCACACCCGGCGCATTTCGCACGCCGCCTCCATTGTCGGCATGACGGTGATCGGCGCGCTGGTGGCCTCGTATGTGCATCTGTCCACGCCGCTGGTGATGCATGCCGGCAAGGCCAGCGTGGCGCTGCAGACCGACGTGCTGGACAAGCTGATGCCCAACTTGTTGCCGCTGTGTTTCACGCTGCTCATTTTCTTCCTGATGAAGCGCGGATTCTCGCCGGTGAAGCTGATTGGCGTCACCGTAGTCATCGGCGTGGCGGGCAAATTTATCGGTATTCTGTGAGGAGCGGGCTATGCCAGGCATTGTGATTACCGGCCACGGCGGCTTTGCCACCGGGCTGTTGCAGGCGGTGGAACAGGTGGTGGGGCCGCAGCCGCACTGCGCGGCGGTCGATTTCCCCGAACAGATGAGCACCGCGCAGCTCAACGACGCCCTACGCTCGGCGCTGGCGGCGGTGGCGCAGCCGGACGGCGTGGTGTTCCTGACCGATATGCTCGGCGGTTCGCCGTTTCGCAGCGCCTGCGAGCTGGCGGATGCGCAGGGGGATTGTGAAGTGCTGACCGGTGTCAACATGCAGTTGGCGGCGGAAATGATGCTGGAGCGCGATGGGCTGAGCCTGGATGAATTTCGCGAGATGGCTTTGGCGTGCGGTAAACGCGGGCTGACCAGCCTGTGGCATGAACGCCGCCGGGTGAAGTGCGAAGACGCGCAGGCCGATGGCATCTGAACGAAAACCGGGCGCGCCTGCGCCCGGCTGCGTGAGTTATGCCGGCAACGGGCTCAGCGCCAGGCGCGCCGGTTGGTCTTCGCCGCGGTTGAAGCGCCAGCAGGTCTGGTGGTACTTCGCCACGCTGTTGCGGTGCGCTACGCTGATCAGCGTCATGTCCGGCAGTTCATCCACCAGCAGGCAGTACATCAGTTGCTCGGTTTCGTCGTCCAGCGCGCTGGTGGCTTCGTCGAGGAACAGGAGGTTCGGGCGAATCAACAGGGCGCGGGCGAACGCCAGCCGCTGTTGCTCACCCGGCGACAGGCGATGGCTCCAGTTGGCGGAGGTATCCAGCCAGCGCTGCAGGTGTTTCAGACGGCAGTTTTCCAGCACCCGCATCAACTGTTCGTCGCTGTATTCTGACGCCAGGCTCGGGTAGCTCAGCGCCTCGCGCAGCGTGCCGATCGGAATGTAGCTGCGTTGGGGCAGGAACAGCGTGTTGGCGTTGGCCGCCACCCCGATGGCGCCCGCGCCGTAAGGCCAGATACCGGCGATGGCCCGCAGCAGCGTCGACTTGCCGCAGCCGGAAGGGCCGACGATCAGCAGGCGATCGCCGCGTTGCAGCGTCATCTCGGCGCCGGCCAGCAGCGGTTGGCCGTCGGGCAAGTTCAGGCTGAGGTTATCCAGCGTCAACGGATGGGCGCTCTCTTCCCGCAACTGAATGCCGCGCGGCTGATGGTGAACCTGATCGACGGCGGCGTTGAAGCCGGCCAAACGGTTAACGCAGGCTTTCCAGGTCGCCAAGTCGTTAAACGCGTCGATAAACCACGACAGCGCACCCTGCACCTGGCCGAAGGCCGAGGCGATCTGCATCAGGCCGCCCATCTGAATGGCGCCGGAGAAGTAGCGCGGCGCCGCCACCAGCAGGGGAAACACGATGGCGAACTGGCCGTAGAAGTTGGTGGCGATGTTCAGCCGCCGGGTGATGCGCATGATCGCCCACCAGTTGCTGCGAATGGTGTCGAAACGGCCACCCAACTGTTGCGCCTCGCGCGGTTCGCCGTGGTATAGCGCAATGGCGTCGTTGTTTTCGCGGATGCGGATCAGGCCGAAACGGAAGTTCGCCTCATACCGCTCCTGGTTAAAGCCCAGCATGACCAGCGGTTTGCCGACCCACCAGATCAGCAGCGATCCCAGCACCGCATACAGCAGCGCGAACCACACCATATAGCCGGGCAAGGTGATGGCGTGTTGACCGAGCGCGAAGGTCATCGGCCCGCTGACGTGCCATAAAATGTCGATGAAGGAAAACAGCGTCACCAGGCTGGAGAGCAGCCCGAGCGACAGTGACAGGGTATATTGGGTCAATACGTTGAGATCTTCGGCGATACGCTGGTCGGGGTTATCGACGATCTGCTGCTGCTCGGTATGGTAATACGCCTGGTGCGCCAGCCATTTTCCCATGAACTTTTCCGTCATCCAGCGCCGCCAGCGCATCTGCAGCCCCTGAGTCAGGTAGATCTTGTAGACCGCCAGCACGATGAAGATCAGCGCCAGATAGGTGAAACGCCACAGCTGCGCCTTGAACACCGGGTAGTTTTTGTTCTGCAACGCATCGTAGAACACCTGGTTCCACTGGTTGATCTGCACGCTGATATAGACCAGACCGAGCGACAGGATGACGATGGCGATCAGCATCATCCAGGCGCGCCATCGCTCCTCAGACACCCAAAAGGGTTTGATCAGCTGCCACACGGCGTGTTTCTGCAAGGGGGTTGCGTTCATAACGGCTCGATAATTGCGGTATTTTGTTCAGCATGGGCTGCGGGCCGGTAACAAACAAACCGCGACTGTAAGCAGTTTTGACTCCGCTAACCGTTTGAAATAAGGCGGCTGAATCGCCAGCGGCACGCTGGCGGGCGCAATTGCGGCATACACTCTGGCGCCGGGCGGTTATACTGGCGCCGAATTTTTGCAGAAAGGATAAACGATGAAGGCTTGGTTTCCCCTGTTGCTGACCTGCGGCGTCTTCGCCAGCGCCCGGGCCTGGGCGCACATTGACGAGCCGGACATCGCCGCCGACTGCCAAAAGGTGGCGAGCTACGCCGAACTGGGAAAAAAGGCCTATCAGCGGCAGGATTACGCCAAAGCCGCCGACATCTTTCGCGATCAGGCGGCCTGGAGCGAGTTTTGCGGCTTGAGCGAGCAGGCGGTCGCCACGGCTTACAACAACGTGGCGCTGTCGCTGATGCACGCCGGCGAATTGCTCAAGGCGCAGGCCTATCTGGCGCTGGCGCCGCACGATGACAAATCGCAGCACAACCTGAGCCTGTTGCGCCAACGGCTGGCGCAGCGGCCGCAGCCGCAGGGGCCGGGCGGCGTATATTGGCAATACGCCGGGCGCGGCGTGTGGAGCGAAGTGGTGGTGAAGCCGCAGGGCGAGCGCTGGTTGATCGATTTTTCCGGCTACGCCATGCCGCAGATGGGGCTGTATTACGGTCCGAACATGGGGGACTTCTCCGCCGAGCTGCCGATCGCACACGGCAAGGCCGTCTACCACCAGCACGAGTCGGACAGCGCGCAGGTCTGCGACGTGACGATGGCGTTTGGCGAGCAGGCGCTGGAGATGCATACGCGGGGGGATTGCGGGTTCGGCCACAACGTGCGGGCGGAAGGGCGATTCGTGCGGGTCGAATGACCCGCCCCGACAACCGGGGCGAGAAGGGTTACGCCAGCGCGGCGGCGCCCAGCAGGTTTTTCCAGGCTTCCACATTGCCCAGATAGTTGCCGGCTGGCAGCAGATGCAGGCGGCCTTCGTTGTCCTGCAGCGCAAAGGTCGGGAAGCCCTGGCCTTGCACTTTGGCCAGCAACGCCCGGCTTTCCGCGATGTGTTGCGCGGTCGGCGCACCGCTGTTGAAACGCATTTCGGCGATAAACGCCGCCGAAGGCAACCCCAGCTCTTTCGCCAACGCCTCCAGCACCGGTGTGTCGGCGATGCGCCGGCCTTCCTTATAGTGTGCCTGCTGAATGCGGTGCAACATATCCAGCCCGCGTCCCGCCAGCTTTTCTGCGGCCAGGATAGCGGTAATTGATGGCTCGGAATCCATCACCGCCGTCGTGTCACGCAGCAGGCCGTTGAAATAGGCTTCGCCAAAAGGCTGTCCCGTCATCTCGGCGATGCGTTTGTCGTGTGGAATGACGTAGTTGCGCCATTCATCGGTGATTTGGCGGCGGTTGTTACCGGTCATCATGCCGCCGGCGTGCGGCACGATCTTCAGCCCGGGGAGGCTCTGAGCCGCTTTCACCAGCGGCGCGGCGCCATAGCACCAGCCACACAGCGGATCGAAAATGTAATGCAGAGTGGTTTCGGTCATCTTTACTTTTACTCCTCGCTTGGCGCGCGGCAGCTCGCCGCGGCGCCAGGGCTGGCTCAATCACGCAGGGGCGCTTATTGCGGCCACTTCATCTCGCCTTTCAGCACTTTCGCGCTCAGTTCCAGGCTCGATTCGTCTTTCAGCGTCGGGTAGTGTTTTTTCATCGCTTCAATCAGCGCGGCGGAATCCTTGGCCTTCGGCAGTTCGGCTTCCAGCGTGGTCAGGTATTTCTGGGTAAAGTGCACCGATGCCAGCGTCTGTGCGGCACCCGGCAGGAAGTGGCCCGGCACGACGACCTGCGGCTTCAGCGCTTCGATGTTTTTCAGCGTCTGCTGCCAGTGCTGGCGCGATTCCACGGTCTGGTTGTCGGCGATCCACGGATGGATATTGTCACCGGCGACCGCGACGCCGCCCACGACCGCTTTCAGCGCCGGGATCCAGACGAAGGTGCGATCGGGGGTCGGACCGTTCAGGCCTTTCACTTCCACTTTCTGGCCGTCGATGGTGAAGCTGTCGCCCTGCAGCGGCTGCGGCACGATCACGGTTTTCGGCGCGTTGTCTTTCAGGATCGGGCCCCAATAGGCGACTTTGCCGTCTTTGGTGGCGTTGATGTCCTTGATGGTGCCAGGCGAAGCGATGATTTTCGCCTCCGGGAAGGCCGCCTTAATCACGTCCAGACCGAAATAGAAATCCGGGTCTGAGTGGCTGATATAAACGGTGGTCAGCTTCTTGCCGGTCGCCTTGATCTTTTTCACCAGCTCTTCGGCATCGTTACGCTGGAACTGAGCGTCAATCAGCGCCACTTCGTGTTGGCCGCTGACGATTTCGGAAGACACAGGGAACACGCTTTTCTCGCCCGGGTTATACACTTCCATGGTCAGGGTATCGGCAGCGGTGGCGTAGGTGCTCAGGGTGGCGACGCCGGTGAAGGCCAGAGTTAACAGTGATTTCTTAAACATGGGCAGAGGTCCTTAGGTATCGGTTAATGTTGTAACGATGTTAGGTTGCATAAAGCGATAGAAAAACCGGATAATAAGCAATTATTCGTTGCATAAATCGGACTAATCATGGATCGCATTACCGCCGCTGAAGTTTTTGTCACCATCGTCGATCGCGGCAGCATGATCGCCGCCGCGGAAACGCTGGAGATGTCGCGCGCGATGGTGACGCGCTACCTGGCGCAGATGGAGCAATGGGCCGGCGCGCGTTTACTGCACCGCACTACCCGTAAGCTTAGTCTGACCGACGCCGGTGAGCGTACTCTGGAACGTTGCCGACAAATGCTGGCGCTGGCGGGAGAGATCGATCTGGTGGAGGAAGGGCAGAGCGACGAACTGCGCGGCCTGCTGCGCATTACCTGTTCGCAGTCGCTCGGGCAAACGGCGCTGGTGGGGGCGGTCGCTCAGTATCTGAAGCGTCACCCGCAGGTGGCGGTCGATCTGCAGATGAACAACCGGGCGGTGAACCTGGTGGAAGAGCGCATCGATCTGGCGCTGCGCATCACCAACGAGCTGGATCCCAACCTGATCGCCCGTCCGCTGTCCACCTGTGCATCGGTGGTGTGCGCCGCGCCGGCGTATCTGGCGGCACACGGTACCCCGCGCCAACCGCAGGATCTGGCGTTGCACAACTGCCTGACCTACTCCTATTTCGGCAAAAGCCTGTGGCACTTCGACGCTCAGGGGGTGAAATCGGCGGTGGCGGTCAGCGGCAACCTGAGCGCCAACGAGTCGGTGGTGTTGATGGCCGGCACGGTGCAGGGCGCGGGCATTTCCATGCAGCCCTATTATTCGGCTGCCCCGCTGCTGGCCAGCGGCGAACTGGTCGAATTGTTGCCGGATTATCGGCCGCAGTCGATGGGCATCTACGGCATCTACACCTCGCGTCGCCAGATGCCCGCCACCTTGCGCACCATGCTGGACTTTCTGGTGGAGTGGTTCGCCACCGATCCGCAGTGGCAGGCGACGCTGCGCTAAGGTCCCGGCAATATTCCCTGGCCGCTTTCAGCGCCTGACAGCGGCGGCCAGGCGGGCGGAGAAGCGTGCCGCCTGCTGATGCAGATGGTCGATAAAGGCCGTGACCAGCGCCGATGAAGGGCGGTGCAGCGGCCGGATCAGGCTGACGGTGAACGGCACGTCGATGCTGAACGGCCGCACGTGCACGCCGCTGCCGGCATAGTCGAGCGCCGTCAGCGGGTTGACGATCGACACCCCCACGCCGGCTCTCACCATGGCGCACACCGACGCCGCACTGTGCGTTTCCATCACCATGCGGCGCTCGACGCCCTGTTCGCCGAACAGCGCATCCAGCAAGTGACGATAGCTGTCGGTGCTCGACAGGCTGATAAAGTTCTGCCCGGCGAAGTCCTGCGGCGTCAGCTGGTCTTTTACCAGCAGCGGGTGGCCCGTCGGCAACACGCACACTTCGTTCAACGTCATCAGCGTCACCCGTTCGGTGCCCGCCGGCGTGAGGGTGGTTTCCGTCAGCCCGAGATCGTGGCGCTGGGCAGACAGCCACTCTTCCAGCAGCGGCGACTCTTGCGGGATCACGCTGAAGCTGACTTCCGGATAACGTTCGATAAAGGGCTGGCACACCGCCGGCAGCAGCGATTGGGAGAATACCGGCAGGCACACGATCGACAGCTGCGCCTGTTGAAACTGGCGGATGCCGGCGGCGGCGTTGACGATGCGATCGAGGCCGTAATAGGAGCGCTGTACCTCTTCGAACAACCGTAACCCTTGCACGGTGGGGGACAAACGCCCGCGAACCCGGTCGAACAGCTGCAGCCGAATCAGCTTTTCAAAGCGCGCCAGCTCGCGGCTGACGGTCGGTTGCGAGGTTTGCAGCAGGGCTGCCGCCTCGGTCAGGTTGCCGGTGGTCATCACCGCCCGAAAGATTTCGATCTGCCGCAAAGAGATACTGTGCATGGCGAGGCCGCTCGACTGTAGAGAAAGCCATATCATAAATGAATAGACTACGGCTAAATAGATATTTTCCACTCGATTCAGCGTGCGGCACTATGGCTTTATCTGCCGTCATTTTCGAATTGGGAATATCGCCATGCCACGCCCGTTGCACGACACCTCCACCGCGTTGAACGCCGCTAATCTGCTGGCCTTGCCGCAGCGTTTCGGTTGCCCGGTCTGGGCCTATGATGCGGACATCATCAGCCAGCGCATCGCTCAGCTGCGCCACTTCGACACCATTCGTTTCGCGCAGAAGGCCTGTTCGAACATTCATATTTTGCGCTTGATGCGCGAGCAGGGCGTGAAGGTGGATTCGGTGTCGCTGGGCGAGATCGAACGGGCGCTGCAGGCCGGTTTTCAGCCAGGAGGCGAACCGAGCGAGATCGTGTTTACCGCGGATGTGTTGGATCACGCCACGCTGGCGCGCGTCAGCGAATTGAAGATCCCGGTTAACGCCGGTTCCATCGACATGCTGGATCAGCTCGGCCAGGTTTCCGCAGGGCATCCGGTGTGGCTGCGCATTAACCCGGGGTTTGGCCACGGCCACAGCCAGAAAACCAACACCGGCGGCGAGAACAGCAAGCACGGCATCTGGTATGCCGACCTGCCGCAGGCGGTGGAGAAAATTCGCCGCTATGGCCTGCAACTGATCGGCGTGCATATGCACATCGGTTCCGGGGTCGATTATCAGCATCTGGAGCGGGTCTGCGATGCGATGGTGCAGCAAGTGATCGATCTCGGTCATGACATCAGCGCCATTTCCGCCGGCGGCGGCCTGTCTATCCCGTATCAGTACGGCGAAGAGGCGATCGATACCGAACACTATTTCGGTTTGTGGAATCGGGCGCGTGAACGCATCGCCGCGCATCTGGGGCATCCGGTGCAGTTGGAGATTGAACCCGGGCGTTTCCTGATGGCGGAAGCGGGCGTCTTGGTGGCCGAAGTGCGGGCGGTAAAAGACATGGGCAGCCGCCACTTCGTGCTGGTGGACGCCGGTTTTAACGATCTGATGCGTCCGGCAATGTACGGCAGTTACCACCATATTTCGCTGTTGCCGGTCGATGGGCGCGATACCTCGGGGAAAGCGCAGCGCGAAACGGTGATCGCCGGGCCGCTGTGCGAATCCGGCGACGTGTTCACCCAGCAGGCGGGCGGCGGCGTGGAAACCCGCGAGCTGCCGCCGGTGCAGATCGGCGATTATCTGGTGTTCCACGACACCGGCGCCTACGGCGCATCGATGTCCTCCAACTACAACAGCCGTCCGCTGTTGCCTGAAGTGCTGTTCGAAAACGGCGAGCCGCGTTTGATCCGCCGCCGCCAAACCATCGAAGAACTGATCGCGCTGGAACTTATCTGATCAGCGGGCGGGCGCCTTGCGCCCGCTTCACAGCGTCATGCGGCGGTGCTGGCCATTGGGCAATTGCACATCCAGCGACAGCGTGCCGCCCATCGCCTCGATATAGCGTTTGAGCGATGACAGCTTGATTTCGCTGCCGCGCTTTTCCAAATTGGCGACGGAGGGTTGGCTGATGCCGAGCCGCTTCGCCAATTCAACCTGAGAAACCGCCAACTCTTCCCTCAGCATCGCCAGCCGCAGCTCGAAAATCTCCTGGTCCGCTTTTTGCCTGGCGGCGGCAACGACGGCGGGATCGAGTTTATCGATCAGTTGGGATAAAGGTTTGGCCATCTGCACTACCTCCGGGTTGCCAGATAATGTGAAAACTCCATGGCGGCGATGGGCAACATGCGCTGGTAAAAGCGTTTGTCGCCGGTTTTATCGCCGCCGCACAGCAATACCGCTTGCCGCTGTGGATCAAAGGCGAAAAACACCCTGAAAGGGCGCCCGCGATGTTGAATGCGCAGCTCCTTCAACTGTCGGACCGCGTCGGAAAAATGCAGCGTATCGGCATGCGGCCGCGCCAATTGCGGGCCGAACGTCTGCAATTTGTAGATCGCCGCCAGGATGCTTGTTTGCTGGGCGTTGTTCAGCGCTAAAAACCAGTCGTCAAACCGTTCGACGGTCACCACTTGCCACATGATGCGCTTCGAATATAGCGTTTGTGCTATATAGTGTAAAGGTTATTGTGCCAACAATATGCACGAACGCTGGGAGCGGAAAAAATCCAAAAGCGGGAAATGCGGCGGGCTGCGCAATCTGAGCGCATGGGTGACGGCTCACCCATGCGGCGGCGGGAATTACGGCTGTTCGTGCGCGTTATTGAGGGTGGCGACCGAGTGGCGGCGCACCAGCGTCGGGCTGAACATGTTGGTGATTTCCGGCAGCGGTTGCCGGTTGGCCAGCGCCAGCGCCAGCTCCGCCGCCTGGGTCGCCATCGCCACGATCGGGTAGCGAATGGTGGTCAGGCGCGGCCGAAGATAGCGCGAAATCAGCACGTCGTCGAAACCGATCAGCGAAATTTCCCCCGGTACGTCGACGCTGTTATCGCTCAGCACCGAAAGCGCGCCGGCGGCCATCGGATCGTTGTAACAGGTAATGGCGGAGAACGAACGGCCGCGGCCGAGCAATTCGGTCATCGCCTGTTCGCCGCCGATCTCGTCCGGTTCGCCGTAGGCGATCAGCTTTTCATCCACCGCAATGCCGTGTTCCCGCAGTGCGTCGAGATAGCCCTGCAGACGATCGGTGGCGTCGGAAATCTGGTGGGTGGAGCAGATGATGGCGATGCGCTGGTGCCCTTGCTGGATCAGATGTCGGGTTGCCAGCCAGGCGCCGTAGCGATCGTCGAGCGCCACGCAGCGCGTTTCAAACCCCGGTAGCGTGCGGTTGATCAGCACCATGCCCGGGATCTGTTGCATCCAGCCGCAAAGTTCCTGATCGCTCAGCCTTTTGGCGTGCACCACCAGCGCTTCGCAGCGGTGCCGCACCAGTTGTTCAATCGCCTGACGCTCTTTTTCGGCGTCGTGGTAACCGTTGCCAATCAGCAGAAAATTGTGGGTGGCGTAGGCCACCTGCTCGACCGCCTTGACCATCGCGCCGAAGAAGGGATCGGAAACGTCGGAGACGATCAGCCCCAGCGTCTCGGTGGATTGCTGCGCCAGCGCTCGTGCGTTGGCGTTAGGGTGATACTGCAGCTGTTCCATCGCGGCCTGCACCGCGGTGCGCGACCCTTCGCTGGCCTTGGGGGAATTGTTTATCACGCGGGATACCGTGGCCACGGAAACCCCCGCCAGCCTGGCAACATCCTTTATCGTAGCCATATCAGTCAACACATCCTGGGTAATCGCTTACATCCCCCAGTTTTGCGGAAAAAAACCGGGGCTGCAAGCGGTCTCGTGCGCAACTTGTGGCGGCCGTTGCAGAATCTCTTCGAGTCTGTACGCATAACCAACTGCTACCGAACGATAGCGCAATTTGTACGTTGGCACCGGCGGCGGGCTGAGGTAACGTCTGTGCATTCCGATTTGCGCCGAGAATGCCATGTCCATTAAACGCTATCCGCAGCTCGCCCATTGGGGCGCTTATACCGCCGTGGTTGAAGACGGCCGGCTTATCCGTTGTGAACCCTTCGTCGACGATCCCGACCCTTCGCCGCTGCTCGATTCCATCGTCCCGATGGTCTACTCCGACAAGCGCATTCGCAAGCCGGCGGTGCGCCGCTCGTGGCTGCAAAAGCGCGAGGGCAGCGACCGTACGCTGCGCGGCAGGGAAGATTTCGTCGAGGTGGACTGGGAATTGGCGCTCGATTTGGTGGCGCAGGAGAATCGCCGGGTGCGCGAGCGCTACGGCGCCTCCGGGTTGTTTACCGGCTCTTATGGCTGGTCGTCGGCCGGGCGGCTGCACCATGCCCGCTCGCTGGTGCGGCGATTCTATTTCAGCGGCGGCGGCGGGGTCGATCAGCAGGGCAACTACAGCTGGGGCGCAGCGCAGTTCTTTCTGCCGTATGTGATCGGCACTTTCTCGCCGTTGACCGGGCGCGTCACCAGTTGGCCGAGCGTGGTGGAACATTGCGAGCTGTTTGTGGCGTTTGGTGGGTTGGCGCTGAAAAACGCTCAGGTCTCTTCCGGCGGCGCGGCGGAACATGCGCTCAAGCCCTGGCTGCAAAAGCTGGCGCGCAAGGGTACACCGGTGGTCAACATCAGCCCGATGCGCGATGATTGCCCCGAGTTCGTCAATGCGGAATGGATCCCGATCCGGCCGAATACCGACGTGGCGCTGATGCTGGCGCTGGCTTACGAAATCCAGCGGCTGGGCGCGCAGGATGAAGCCTTCCTGCACAGCCACTGCGTGGGCTATCAACAGTTGGCGGATTACCTGAACGGCGTGAGCGACGGCGTGGCGAAAACGCCGGCCTGGGCCAGCGCCATCACCGGCATTCCGGCGGCGCGCATCGCGCTGCTGGCGCGGCAACTGATCGGCGTGCGCAGTTTCATCACCTGTTCCTACTCTGTGCAACGTGCGCATCGGGGGGAGCAACCGTATTGGATGATGATCGCGCTATCGGCGATGCTGGGCCAGGTGGGGCTGCCGGGCGGCGGTTTCTCGTTCGGCCACGGCTCAATGAATGGCGTCGGCAATCCGCGCGTGGATACCCCCGCGCCGACCATGCCAGTAGGGGATAACCCGGCCGGGCTGGCGATCCCGGTGGCGCGCATCTGCGACATGCTGCTGCACCCCGGTGAGGCCTATCAATTTTGCGGCGAGACGCGGCATTATCCGGATATCCATCTGGTGCACTGGGCCGGCGGCAACCCGTTCCATCATCATCAGCAGTTGAATCGGCTGGTGGAGGGCTGGCAGAAGCCGGACACGGTGATCGTACAAGATATCTGGTGGACGGCGGCAGCCAAAATGGCGGATATCGTGTTGCCGGTCACCAGTTCGCTGGAGCGCAACGACATCGGCGGCTCGTCGCGCGATCGCTACGTGTTGGCGATGCACCAGGCCATTGCGCCGCAGCATCAGGCGCGCAACGATTTCGATATCTTCGCCGATCTGGCCGAGCGTCTCGGCTATCGTGAGCGCTTTACCGAGAATCGCGATGAGCGCGCCTGGATCGAAGCTATCTATCGGCAATGCGGCGCAGCGCAGCAGCGCGCCGGCGTCGCCTGGCCCGAGTTTGAGGCGTTCTGGCAACGGGGCTATGTCGAGCTGCCCGCGCCGGCCAAAGAGTTTGTATTTTTTGACGCGTTTCGCGCCGATCCCCAGGTTAACCCGCTGCAAACGCCCAGCGGCAAGATCGAATTGTTCAGCGAGCGGATCGCCGGCTATCGCTACGAAGATTTCGCTCCGCATCCGCAGTGGCGGCCGCCGGTGGAGTGGCTGGGTGCGCCGCAGGCCAAAAACTGGCCGCTGCACCTGATCTCCATTCAGCCGAGCGATCGCCTGCATAGCCAGATGGATCCGGCGCCGCTGGCGCAGGGCAACAAGACCGCCGGGCGCGAAACCCTGTATATGCATCCGGACGACGCCGCGCCGCGCGGCGTGGCGGACGGCGCCGAAGTGCTGGTCAGCAATGCGCGCGGCAGCTGTCTGGCGGGGGTATCGCTCACCGATGGTGTGACGCGCGGCGTGGTGTTGATGGCGACCGGCGCCTGGTTCGAGCCGGGTTTCGACGCGCAGCGCCGGCCGCTCGAGCAGGCGGGCAACCCGAATGTGCTGACGCTGGATATCGGCACCTCGCCGCTGACGCAGGGGCCGAACGCCATGAGCTGCCTGGTCGAGGTCAGCGCACGATGAGTGAAGATTTCACGTCTGGGTCACTGGCTCGTCGTTGTTATATTTATTTTCGTCGCTGCGGGAAGGTTTAAGTTTCATTGAGTTATTACAGCAGATCGCGGGAAATTTACAGCTGGTTGCATTTGGAGCAGAACTCTTGCGATTCGGCGGTAGTTTCCTGCACGCCATCTCTCTAGAGTAGGTGATCCCAGAGGTATTGATTGGTGAGAAATCAGCATACTCTGTATGTTGAAGCCATTTTCAATTGCACCAACCTACGCGGATGCGTAGGTTTTTTTTTGCCTGCCATATAGTATTCTTTTCCCTACAACGATTTACGCCTCCATGGCCAAGGGAGAAGGGCATGATCTTTTCACTGCTGCGCGCGCTGTTTCGCCTGTTGTTTCGGGTACGGGTCGAAGGGGACGTCCAGCACTTCGAACGGCAAAAATTACTGATTACGCCGAACCACGTCTCTTTCCTCGACGGCGTACTGCTGGCGCTGTTCCTGCCGATAAAACCGGTGTTTGCGGTCTATGCCAGCATTGGCGAGAGCTGGTTTATGCGCTGGCTTCGGCCCTACATCGATTTCGTCTCGCTCGATCCCACCAAGCCGATGGCCATCAAGCAGCTGGTGCGCATGGTCGAACAGGGGCGGCCGATCGTGGTGTTCCCTGAAGGGCGCATCACCGTAACCGGCGCGCTGATGAAAATCTACGACGGCGCGGCGTTTATCGCCGCCAAATCGGGCGCCACCGTGGTGCCGGTGCGGATCGACGGCCCCGAATTCAGCCCGTTCGGCCGCATGGCCGGGGTGTTCAAGATCCGCTGGTTTCCGCAAATCAGCATCCGCATCTTGCCGCCGACCACGCTGCCGATGCCGGAGGCGCCGCGTGCGCGCGAGCGGCGGGCGCTGGCGGGCGATCGGCTGATGCAGATCATGATGCGGGCGCGCATGGAGACGCGCGAACCGCAGACGCTGTTCCATGCCTTGCTGGCGGCGCAGCAGCGCTATGGGCGCCGCAAGCCGTGTATCGAAGACATCGCTTTCAAAGAGGACAGCTACCAAACGCTGATCAAGAAATCGCTGGGCGTCAGCCGCATTCTGCAGCGCTTTACCGCCGAAGGGGAACACGTCGGGCTGCTGTTGCCCAACGCCACCATCACCGCGGCGGCGATCTTCGGCGCTTCGCTGCGCAACCGCATTCCGGCGATGCTCAACTACACCGCCGGCGCCAACGGCCTGAACAGCGCGATGACCGCCGCCGGCATCAAGACCATCGTCACCTCGCGCCAGTTCCTGGAGAAGGGCAAGCTGACCCATCTGCCGGATCAGGTGACGCAGGCCAACTGGGTGTATCTGGAGGATCTGAAAGACACCGTTACGCTGGCGGACAAGCTGTGGATCCTGCGGCACTTGCTGCAACCGCAGCGCGCGATGTTGCCGCAACGCCCGGAGGACGCGGCGCTGATCTTGTTCACTTCCGGCTCCGAAGGCCACCCCAAGGGCGTGGTGCATTCGCATGCCAGCCTGCTGGCCAACGTAGAACAAATTCGCACCATCGCCGATTTCACGCCGCGCGACCGTTTCATGTCATCGCTGCCATTGTTCCACTCGTTCGGCCTGACGGTGGGGCTGCTGACGCCGCTTCTCACCGGCAGCCGCATTTTCCTCTACCCCAGCCCGCTGCACTATCGCGTGGTGCCGGAGTTGGTGTATGACCGTAACTGCACGGTGCTGTTCGGCACGGCGACCTTCCTCAACAATTATGCGCGCTTCGCGCATCCGTATGATTTCGCCCGCTTGCGCTATGTGGTGGCCGGCGCGGAGAAACTGGCGGACAGCACCAAACAGATCTATCAGGATAAATACGGCATCCGCATTCTGGAAGGCTATGGCGTGACCGAGTGCGCGCCGGTGGTGTCGATCAACGTGCCGCTGGCGACCAAGGTGGGCACCGTTGGCCGCATCATGCCGCAGATGGAGGCGCGCTTGATCGCGGTGCCGGGCATCTATAACGGCGGCCGCCTGCAGCTGAAGGGGCCGAATATCATGAAAGGCTACCTGCGGGTTGAACGTCCCGGTGAGCTGGAACCGCCGGCGGCGGAAGATGAGAACGGTGTGCTGCAGCCGGGTTGGTATGATACCGGCGATATCGTCAGCCTGGATGAGCAGGGTTACTGCACCATTCGCGGACGCGTGAAGCGCTTCGCCAAGCTGGCGGGCGAGATGGTGTCGCTGGAGAGCGTCGAACTGCTGGCGCAACGGTTGTCGCCGGAAAAACTGCATGCCGCCACGGTCAAAAGCGACAGCAGCAAAGGCGAGGCGCTGGTGCTGTTCACCACCGATCCCGCCATTACCCGCGAGGCATTGCTGCGGGTGGCGCGCGAGCTGGGCAGCCCGGAGCTGGCGGTGCCGCGCGATATTCGCCTGTTGAAAACGCTGCCGGTGCTCGGCAGCGGCAAACCTGATTTCGTCACCCTGCGTCATATGGCCGAACAGCCGGAGAGTGCCTGATGAATCCTTCGACCGAATCCCCTTTGTTGTCACGCGGCATGATCGCCGTGATCAGCGCGCAGTTCCTCTCGGCGTTCGGCGACAATGCGTTGCTGTTCGCCACGCTGGCGCTGATCAAGCAGCAGCTGTATCCGGACTGGAGCCAGCCGATCCTGCAGATGGCCTTCGTCGCCACCTACATCATCCTGGCGCCGTTTGTCGGCCAGGTGGCCGACAGCTTCGCCAAAGGGCGGGTGATGATGTTCGCCAACGCGCTGAAGCTGGCGGGGGCATTGGTGATCTGTTTTGGGGGGAACCCGTTTCTGGGTTACAGCCTGGTCGGCGTGGGGGCCGCCGCGTATTCTCCGGCCAAATACGGCATTCTGGGCGAGATCACCAGCGGCGAGAAGCTGGTCAAGGCTAACGGCCTGATGGAGGCCTCGACCATCGCCGCCATTCTGACCGGTTCGGTGGCCGGCGGTATTCTGGCGGACTGGCACGTGGTCGCGGCGCTGGCGGCCTGCGCGTTGGTTTACGCGGGGGCGGTGGTCGCCAACCTGTATATTCCACGTCTGGCGGCGGCGCGCCCAGGGGCTTCATGGCGGCCGCGGGCCATGACGCACAGTTTCTTTACCGCCTGCGTCACATTATGGCGCGATGGGCAGACGCGTTTCTCATTGATTGGCACCAGCCTGTTTTGGGGGGCCGGCGTGACGCTGCGTTTTCTGTTGGTGCTGTGGGTGCCGGTGGCGCTTGGCATCGCCGATAACGCCACGCCGACGCTGCTGAACGCCATGGTGGCCGTCGGCATCGTGGTGGGCGCCGGCGCCGCCGCGCGCTTCGTCACGCTGAAGACGGTGAAGCGCTGCATGCCGGCCGGGATCCTTATCGGCGTCGCGGTCGCGGTGTTTGCGTTGCAAACGACCATGCTCAATGCCTACGTCTTGCTGGCGATCATCGGCATGCTGGGGGGCTTCTTCGTGGTGCCACTCAATGCGTTGCTGCAGGAGCGGGGCAAACATTCGGTCGGCGCCGGCAATGCGATCGCGGTGCAAAACCTGGGTGAAAACGCCGCCATGTTGCTGATGCTGGGCCTGTATTCTTTGGTCGTGAAGCTGGGCGTGCCGGTGGTGGGCGTCGGCGTAGGGTTTGGCGTGGTGTTTGCGCTGGCGATTAGCGCGTTGTGGTGGTCGCAGCGGCGGTGAAACGGGGCGCAGCCTGGCTGCGCCCTCAGGGGGATTAAGGCGCCGGAATGGTAAACCGGGTGTGGATTTCTTCGAGCGCCTGCAGCACGTCCTCATCCAGAATCACGTCGAGGCTGTCGAGGTTGATTTTCAACTGATCCACCGAGGTGGCGCCCAGCAGAGTGCTGGCGACGAACGGCTGCTGACGCACGAAAGCCAAGGCCATCTGCGAAGGATCCAGTCCGTGTTTTTGGGCCAGCGCCACGTATTCGGCGATCGCCAACTGGGTTTGCTGTCCTGAATAACGGTTGAAGCGGGTGAACAGCGTATTGCGCGCGCCGGCCGGTTTTGCGCCGTTGAGGTATTTACCGCTCAGGGTGCCGAACGCCAGGCTGGAATAGGCCAGCAGTTCCACCCCTTCGTGCTGGCTGATCTCGGCCAGGCCAATCTCAAAGCTGCGGTTCAGCAGGCTGTACGGGTTTTGAATCGACACGATGCGCGGCAGCTCATGTTTCTCCGCCAGCTGCAGGTAGCGCATCACCCCCCAAGGCGTTTCATTGGAAACCCCGATATAGCGGATCTTACCGGCGCGCACCTGCTCGGTCAGCGCTTCCAGCGTTTCCAACAGCGTGACCGTAGCTTTGTCGTCGGTGTATTGATAGTTGAGTTTGCCAAAGCAGTTGGTAGCGCGCTGCGGCCAGTGCAATTGATAAAGATCGAGATAATCGGTGTTCAGCCGCTTGAGGCTGGCGTCCAGCGCGGCGCGGATGTTTTTGCGATCCAGCGCCTGCTGCGGACGGATGCTGCTGTCGGTGCCGCGCACCGGGCCCGAAACTTTGCTGGCCAGGACGATTTTTTCGCGATTGCCGCGCGCCTTGATCCAACTGCCGATATAGCTCTCGGTCAGGCCCTGGGTTTCCGGACGAGGCGGCACCGGGTACAGTTCGGCGGTATCTATCAGGTTCACGCCTGCGGCCAATGCATAGTCCAGTTGCGCATGGGCGTCGGCTTCGCTGTTCTGTTCGCCAAAGGTCATGGTGCCCAGTCCCAGCACGCTCACTTCTAAAGAACTGTGGGGAATACGGTGGTATTGCATTAACGGCCTTCCTTTCTTGTTAGCGCTGACGGGCCGCGCGGCCCGGTGAAACAGGAGCCCAATTCAGAAGACGGCGCAAAGTCCGTCGGGCGGCGATGTCGCCTTTCCTGACTATAACCAAGCGGTGAAGATGGGGGAAGCGGATTCAGTGCGGAGACGAATGAGGGCTACCGCGCTTGAACGGGCGATAGCCGGCGAGCGGTGATTAGCGTTCGATAACCTGGGAAACCTGATCGCCGTTGATCTGGCGGTGGTTGCCTTTCTCGTCTTTATAGCTGATGAGGCCGGTGTCTTCGTCGATCTCTGGCTTGCCTTGCGTCAGGATCATGTTGCCGTCTTTGGTCGCCATGACATAGTCGCTGGAACATCCCGCCAAACCGGCCGCCATCACCAGCGCAGACACTGCCATTACCCACTTTTTCATCCTGCGGATCCTCGATTATGCAAAAACAATGTTCTTTCAAGATTAGCAAACTCTTGGCCGGGGGCGTCTCAGATAAGTCTTTATCTGATAAGAAGAAGTGAAATGAGATGTCAACGAAGCGATGGAAGCCGCCGATGGCGGCCTCCGCGCAGGGTTATTCCGGCGAACGGTTTTTCTTGCTGCGCATCAGATTGAGCGCTTCTACCGACATGGAGAAGAACATGGCGAAGTAGATGTAGCCTTTCGGCACATGCACCTGGAAGCTTTCCAGCATCAGCGTGAAGCCCACCAGGATCAGGAACGCCAGCGCCAGCATTTTTACCGACGGATGGCGGTTGACGAACTCGCCGATCGGCCGGGCGGCGAACATCATCACGCCGACGGCGATCACCACCGCCGCCATCATGATGAACAGATGGTCGGAAAGGCCCACGGCGGTAATCACCGAATCCAGACTGAAGATGATATCCAACAGCATGATCTGTACGATCGCGCCGAAGAAGCTGTGCACCTTGGTGTGGTGCTCTTCTTCCGACCCTTCGATGGTTTCGTGGATCTCTTTGCTGGCTTTCCAGATCAGGAACAGTCCCCCCAGCAGCAGGATCAAATCGCGGGCGGAAATGGCGTGATCCAGCACGGTGAACAGCGGGTGCGTCAAGCGGATCACCCAGGCGATAGAGGCCAGCAGCGCCAGGCGCATCAGCATGGCGGCGGCCAGCCCGAGCCGGCGAGCTTTGTTCTGTTGCGCTTTGGGCAACTTGGCTACCACCAGCGACAGAAAAATGATGTTATCAATACCCAGTACGATCTCAAGAATGGTTAGCGTACCTAACGCTAACCAGGCATTGGGATCCATAATCCATTCGAACATTACCCGACACACCTTAATAAATGCAAAGCGTGAATTATACGCGTTTATCGCGGCGCTGACAGGGCTAGCTAAACCAGAGTTAAACGAAATCGCTTAGATTGAGAAATGTCTTGCCAGCAGCGCGCCGGTAAAACCCTTTTTCAGATAGAAACCGCGCGGCAGCGTCATGATAGGTTGCCCCTGTTCACCGATGGCTTCGGTGAGCGCCTTGTTGTTGGCCGCTTTGGGGCGCAGTTGCAGCACTTCGCCGTGGCGTGCGGTGATGCGTTCTACGTGACCGAGCACAATCAGATCCATCAGCTCTTCCCAATCGCGGCGCAACCTCTCTTCTTCAGCAAGGCTCGGGCTCCATAGCAGCGGCGAACCGACGCGGCGCTGCGCCAGCGGGATTTGCCGTTCGCCCTCTACCGGTATCCACAACACGCGCGCCAGCTTGTGGCGAACGTGGCTGCTGGCCCAGGTGACGCCGCTGTTGCCGGTGAGCGGGGCGACGCAGACGAAAGTGGTCTCCAGCGGTTTGCCGGCGGCGTCGACAGGAATGGTTTTCAGCTCAATGCCCAGCTCGGGAAAATCCTGTTCCGGTTTGCTGCCGGCCATGGCGCCGAGATACAGCTCCAGCAGCATGCCCACCCAGCCTTTATCGCGTTTCAGATCCTTGGGGATCGGCAATTGCGCACGGGCGGCCAGTTCGCCAAAGCTGAAGCCGGCCAGCGCCTGAGCGCGCTCGAATAGCTGCCGTTCATTTTCCGGCGGGGGCGGCAAAGGGGATAAAAATGCCATAAATCAAGCCTGTCGAATTTGGTTGAAAAACGTACTGCAATTATACACGGCGCGCGATAACCGCTGTCGCCTGGGGAAAAGAATAATAGTAGCATGATTTTACATGACTTTTTTTCTTTCCTCGTGGGGCCGATAATGCACCTGCGGGGCTTGTTCACCTGAAGCCACCGACAATAAACAGGATCTTACACCTATTTATCCACAGATTTATGGGATAACCCAAATTTTTACCGATCACTGGTTCAATTTACAGCCTTGACTCAGGCGGATTTTTACGAATTTGTCCGTTTTGTGCGTAACTTGCCCGGATAATCTGTGGATAAAAACGGCGTTGGTGGATCTTTCGCCAGGGTAAGATCCTTACCGTGCATAGATCACATTTTTGCCCTGTGCATGACTGCGATATATTGGTTAACTATATGTTTTTAATGTTAATATTTGTTTTTTGGTATGAGGGGGGATTTTAGGGGGCGAGAGTTTTACCGGCTTATCCCTCGAGTTCTGCACACACCTATCCACAGAAAAAGTGAATAAAACCGGTCTGAAAGGCTGGGGTATGTTTATAACTTTGCCTATATCTGTGAGTTATCCCAATGTTATCCGGCCCGCAGCGCCGTAAAGCAGTGGTTTACCGCCTGTAGCTTGTGTGAAACAATCAGGACATCTATGCGAATTTAAGCTTATCGAGGTAGTCCGGTGATCGATGATGATGGCTACCGCCCGAATGTTGGTATCGTAATCTGTAATCGTCAGGGGCAGGTCCTATGGGCCCGCCGTTACGGTCAGCACTCCTGGCAGTTTCCCCAAGGTGGGATTAACCCTGGCGAAACTGCGGAGCAGGCGATGTACCGTGAGCTGTTCGAAGAAGTGGGGCTGAGTAAAAAGGATGTGCGCATCCTGGCTTCGACCCGCAACTGGTTGCGCTATAAATTGCCGAAACGTTTGGTGCGTTGGGACACAAAGCCGGTTTGTATCGGCCAAAAGCAAAAATGGTTTTTGTTGCAGCTACTGTGCAATGACGCTGATATCAATATGCAGCGCAGCAGCACGCCGGAGTTCGACGGTTGGCGCTGGGTGAGCTTCTGGTATCCGGTGCGCCAGGTGGTGTCGTTCAAACGCGACGTCTACCGCCGGGTGATGAAAGAATTCGCCGTGACCGTGATGCCGATGCAAGAGCAGGCGGCGCCGCGGCAGGCCCCCGCTTATCGCCGAAAGAGAGGTTAAGTTAAGCCGACTATGCTCACGCGCTTGCGAGAAATTGTAGAGAAGGTGGCCGCGGCGGCCAGTCTGACGGATGCGCTGGATCTGCTGGTCAATGAAACCTGTCTGGCGATGGACACCGAAGTGTGTTCCATCTACCTGGCGGACAACGATCGCCGCTGCTACTACCTGATGGCCACGCGCGGGCTGAAAAAGCCGCGTGGGCGCACTATCGCATTGGCGTTTGACGAGGGCGTCGTCGGGTTGGTCGGCCGCCGAGCCGAGCCTATCAACCTGGCCGATGCCCAAAGTCACCCCAGCTTCAAGTATGTTCCGCAGGTGAAAGAGGATCGCTTCCGATCCTTCCTCGGGGTGCCGATCATTCATCGGCGCCAGCTGCTGGGGGTGCTGGTGGTGCAGCAGCGCGAGCTGCGCCAGTTCGATGAAAGCGAAGAGTCTTTCATGGTCACCCTGGCCACGCAGATGGCCGGGATCCTTTCACAGTCGCAGCTCAACGCCATTTTCGGCCAGTATCGCCAAACGCGCGTGCGCGCGCTGGCGGCCTCGCCCGGCGTGGCGGTGGCGGAAGGGTGGCAGGACAGTAGCCAGCCTTCGCTCGATCAGGTTTACCGCGCGTCGACGCTGGACACCGCCAGCGAGCGCGAGCGCCTGACGTTGGCGCTGGAAGAGGCCGGCGCGGAGTTTCGCCGCTTCAGCAAGCGTTTTGCCGCCAGCTCGCAAAAAGAGAGCGCGGCGATCTTCGATCTTTATTCTCACCTGTTAAACGACGCTCGCCTCAAGCGCGAACTGTTCGCCGAAATCGACAACGGTTCGGTGGCGGAGTGGGCGGTGAAACAGGTGATAGAAGCCTTTGCCGAACAGTTCGCCAAACTGCAGGACACCTATATGCGCGAGCGCGGCAGCGACCTGCGCGCGCTGGGCCAACGCCTGCTGTTCCACCTCGACGACACCACCCAGGGCGCCACCCAGTGGCCGGCGCGTTTTGTGCTGGTGGCGGATGAGCTGACCGCGACATTGCTGGCCGAAGTGCCGCAGGATCGCCTGGTCGGCGTGGTGGTGCGCGACGGCGCCGCCAACTCGCATGCGGCGATTTTGGTGCGTGCGATGGGCGTGCCGACGGTGATGGGCGCCGACATCCAACCTTCTCTGCTCAGCCAGCGGTTGCTGATCGTCGACGGTTATCGCGGTGAACTGTTGGTCGATCCTGAGCCGGTGCTGGTGCAGGAATATCAACGGCTGATCAGCGAAGAGCTGGAGCTGAGCAAGCTGGCGGAAGACGACGTCGAGCAGCCGGCGCAGTTGAAAAGCGGCGAGCGTATCCAGGTGATGCTGAACGCCGGCCTCAGCTCGGAACATGAACAGCTGTTGGGCGGCCGGGTGGATGGCGTGGGGTTGTACCGCACCGAAATCCCGTTCATGTTGCAAAGCGGTTTCCCCTCCGAAGAAGAACAGGTCGCGCAGTATCAAGGCATGCTGCAGCTTTATCCGAGCAAGCCGGTTACGCTGCGCACCCTGGATATCGGCGCCGACAAGCAACTGCCCTATATGCCGATCAGCGAAGAGAACCCTTGCCTGGGGTGGCGCGGCATCCGCATCACTCTGGATCAGCCGGAGATCTTTTTGATTCAGGTACGCGCCATGCTGCGCGCCAATGCCGGCACCGGCAACCTGGGTATTTTGCTGCCGATGGTCACCAGCCTTGAAGAGGTCGACGAAGCTAAACGCCTGATTGACCGAGCCGGGCGCGAGGTGGAAGAGGTGCTTGGCTATGCGATCCCGAAACCGAAAATCGGCGTGATGCTGGAAGTGCCGTCGATGATTTTCCTGATCCCGCATTTGGCCGGGCGCGTCGATTTCATCTCGGTAGGCACCAACGACTTGACCCAGTACCTGCTGGCGGTGGATCGCAACAACACGCGGGTCGCCGCGCTGTATGACAGTTTGCATCCCGCGATGCTGCAGGTGCTGAACTTGATCGCCGAACAGGGAAAATCGGCCGGGCTGCAGCTTAGCCTGTGCGGTGAACTGGCCGGCGATCCGATGGGCGCGCTGTTGCTGGTGGGCATGGGCTATCGCAATCTGAGCATGAATGGCCGCAGCGTGGCGCGCATCAAATACCTGCTGCGGCATATCGACCTTGCCGACGCTGAAATGCTGGCTCACCGGGTGTTGAACACCCAGATGACCACCGAAGTGCGCCATTTGGTGGCGGCGTTTATGGAGCGGCGCGGCATGGGCGGGTTGATTCGCGGCGGCAGATAATCGCCGCGCGATGTGATTTTTTTACAGAACTTTTCCCGCGCTGCCGGCCCGGACCGCGCTAAGCCTATGTTATGATGCGCAACCTCAGCGCGGCGCTGTTCGTCGTCTTGCAAACCGCAGCGGCCAATGCTGTCGCTTGCAAGGCGTGTGACAACCTGCGCCGACGTTTGGCACCTGCCGCCCCCGCATGGGGAAAAATAACAGACATGTTGTGGTGATAGATGAGCAATAGCTATCTGGCGTTTCCTAAATTTGATCCGGTCATTTTCTCCATTGGCCCCGTTTCTCTGCATTGGTACGGCCTGATGTACCTGGTCGGCTTCGTTTTTGCCATGTGGCTGGCGGTGCGTCGCGCCAACAAGCCGGGCAGCGGCTGGACCAAAGACGAAGTGGAAAACCTGCTCTACGCCGGCTTCCTGGGCGTATTCGTCGGCGGCCGCGTAGGCTATGTGCTGTTCTACAACCTGCCGCTGTTCCTGGATAACCCGCTCTATCTGTTCAAGGTCTGGGATGGCGGCATGTCGTTCCACGGCGGCTTGATGGGGGTGATTCTGGTGATGTTCTGGTTCGCTCGCCGCACCAAACGCACCTTCTTCCAGGTTTCCGATTTTATCGCGCCATTGATCCCATTCGGCCTGGGCGCCGGCCGCCTCGGCAACTTTATCAACGGCGAGCTATGGGGCCGCGTCACCACCGACACCCCTTGGGCGATGTTGTTCCCAAGCTCGCGCAGCGAAGACGTGGCCCTCGCCGCCGCCGATCCCTCTCTGTTGCCGTTGCTGAATCAGTACGGCGTACTGCCGCGCCACCCGTCGCAGCTGTATGAACTGCTGCTGGAAGGCGTGGTGCTGTTTATCATTCTGAACCTGTTTATTCGCAAGCCGCGGCCGATGGGCGCCGTATCAGGCCTGTTCCTGATCGGGTATGGCGCATTCCGCATCATCGTTGAAGCGTTCCGCCAACCGGATGCTCAGCTCGGCCTGTTCGACGGCGTGATCAGCATGGGGCAGATCCTGTCCATCCCAATGGTGGTGGCCGGTGTTATTATGATGATTTGGGCGTACCGTCGTCGCCCGCAGCAACAAGTGTCGTGAGGGACAAATGAAACAGTATCTGGATTTGATGAACAAGGTGCTCGCCGAGGGCACCCCTAAAGCCGACCGTACCGGCACTGGCACATTGTCGATTTTCGGCCACCAGATGCGTTTCAACTTGCAGGAAGGTTTCCCGTTGGTGACCACCAAGAAATGTCATCTGCGTTCGATCATTCATGAGCTGTTATGGTTCCTGAACGGCGATACCAACATCGCCTACCTGCGTGACAACAAGGTCACCATTTGGGACGAGTGGGCCGATGAAAACGGCGATCTCGGCCCGGTGTACGGCAAACAGTGGCGCGCCTGGGGCGCGGCGGACGGCCGTCAGATCGATCAGCTGAGCAACGTGCTCCAGCAGCTGAAGCAAGATCCGGATTCGCGTCGCATCATTGTTTCCGCCTGGAACGTCGGCGAGTTGGATCAGATGGCGTTGGCGCCGTGCCACGCGTTCTTCCAGTTCTACGTGGCGGATGGCAAGCTCTCTTGCCAGCTGTACCAGCGTTCCTGCGACGTCTTCCTCGGCCTGCCGTTCAACATCGCCAGCTACGCGCTGTTGGTGCACATGATGGCGCAGCAGTGCGATCTGGAAGTGGGCGATTTCGTCTGGACCGGCGGCGATACCCACCTGTACAGCAACCACATGGAACAGACTCAGCTGCAACTGACGCGTGAACCCCGTCCGTTGCCGAAACTGGTGATCAAACGCAAACCGGCTTCACTGTTCGATTACCGTTTCGAAGACTTCGAGATCGAAGGTTACGATCCGCATCCGGCCATCAAGGCGCCGGTCGCGATCTGACCTTAACCGCATCACACCAGGGGCGCAGCGATTGCGCCCCTTTTTTTATCCGCATTGCGTACCGCGCCGCATTTTTTTGTCGCGGTCTGCCGTCGTAGAGAAAACATTGCGCAGCTTGCCGCAGCGCTTGCGCATGTGGCTTTACCGCGTTGTTACGGCCCTTAAACTGGCGGCATGAACGACAATACTCTCTCGAACATCGATGATCGCCAACGGGGCATGACGCTAATTGAGCTATTGGCGGCGATCCTGATCGCCGGCATGCTCACCGGCTGGGGCGTCGGGCAATGGCGCTATCATCAGCAAGCGCTGCGGTTGGAACACACGGCCCAACAGCTGCTGGCGTTTTTGCTGCGACTGCAGGCGGACGCCAACTGGCGTAACCGCACGACGCTGCTGTGGTTCAAGAATGGCACGCCCTGGTGCCTGGGCGGCGGTGTGCCGCCGACGGATTGCGCTTCCGCCGAAGGCTCCGTTTTCTTGCCGCCTTATCGCGACGTTGCGCTGAGCGGCTACTCCGGCAAAGAGATTGGGTTTTATGGTTTGCGCAATACTGCGCAGGCGGGGCACATCCTTCTCAGCAACGACGCAGGCGGCCTGCGGCTGGTGCTGTCCGCCCGAGGGCGGCTGCGTTTGTGCAGCGAAGGGTTCCGGATAAGGGGGATCGCGCCATGCTGACTGTCGAACGCGGTTTTACCTTGCCGGAGGTGATGTTGGCGCTGGTGTTCGGCAGCGTGATCGTGCTCGGCGCCGCGAAAACCTACCCGCTGTTGCGTCAGCAAAACGTGGCCGTCGGCCAGCATTTTCGGCTGGAGTCAACGCTGCGACAGCTGGCGTTCGGCATCGAGAAAGACCTACGCCGTGCCGGTTTCTGTGCCGGGCAGTGCGCCGGCCGCCCACTGCTGATCGGCCAGGCGGCGGGAGAAGCGGCGGGCAGCTGCGTTATCGTTGCCTACGACATTGCTCGCAGCGGGCAATGGCTCACCTCGGGCGAGGATGCAGGTTATTTCGGTTATCGGCTGCGCAATGGCGGCTTGGAAGGGCAGCGCGGCGTGAGCCAATGCGATGGCGGCGGCTGGGAGCGGCTACTCGATCAGGACGAAGTGCGCATTGAGCGGTTTCATGTGGCGATAGAGCGGGGCGATCACGGCGCGGCGTTGGCTCGCCTGACGCTGACGGGGCGCTCCGCCAGCGATACGCGTATCAGGCGTAGTCTGAGCGGGAGCGTCGAAATGGCGGCGCTGCCATGAACCGGCGGAGCCAGCGAGGCGGCAGCACCCTGGCGGCGGTGATGTTGCTGTTGGCGCTGGGGCTGATGTTGCTCAATGCTCAGCATCGGCAATTGGATAACGCGCTGTTACTGGCCGCCGATCAGCAGCGTTACCTTCAGGCTTACAATCAGGCCGCTTCGGCGCTGAGTTGGGGCATGAGCCAGCGTTGGCCGCGCGCCGAGCTGAGTGCAGCGGCCTGGTTATGCAGGCAGCGCGTGGAACTGACGGCTTGCGCTCGGCTGTCAGCCAGAGCGGGCATGGTGACGATACGCGGCCTTGGTGAGATGCGCGGCGGTGAACCGGTATGGCTGTATCAATGGGGCACCTTTGACGGCGCCGAGGCTGCTGGCAAGTTGCAAGCACAGCCGGGCGGTCGGCTGGATTTTTGCCCCGAAAAAAGGTTGGCCGACTGTGACGGCTAACGCTCGGGCAGTGCGGATATCCCGCAACGGCTTCAGCCTGCCGGAAGTGTTGGTGGCGGCCTTGCTGTTCTCGGTGTCGCTGCTTGGCTTGTTACAGTATCATCAGGTGCTGTTGCAGTCGTTCCAGCGCCAGTGGCACTACCGGCAAGCCTGGGGGCTGGCGCATCAGCAGTTGGAGGCGTTTGCCGTCACCGGCCGGCTCGAGGCTGAACCGCTGCCGGAAGGGTGGCGGCGCGAGACGGCACTTGACGATGCGGGGAGTGATTGCCGCCGATTGGCGGTCAGGATCCAAACGCCGCAGCGGCAGTGGGCAACGCTGAGCCGCTGGTATTGCGCCCGTTTTTGAGCCGTATGTCTTTTGTTTTAAAGGAGTCTTCATGTTCACGGTTTATCATTCCAATCAGCTGGATTTGTTGAAAACGCTGACCAGCGCGCTGATAGCCAGAGATCCGTTGACCGATCCTTTTCAACAGGAGGTGGTGCTGGTGCAAAGCCCCGGTATGGCGCAATGGCTGCAGATGCAGCTGGCGGAACAGTTCGGTATCGCCGCCAATGTCGCGTTTCCGCTGCCGGCGACCTTCATTTGGGACATGTTCACCCGGGTGTTGCCGGATATCCCGAAAGAGAGCGCCTTCAGCAAGGATGCCATGACCTGGAAGCTGATGTGGTTGTTGCCGGAGATGCTGACTCAGCCGGCGTTTGCGCCACTGCAGCACTATCTGACCGATGACGGCGACAAGCGCAAAATCCACCAGTTGGCCGGCCGGGTCGCCGACCTGTTCGACCAATATTTGGTTTATCGCCCGCAGTGGCTGGAGAGCTGGCAGCGCGGCGAACGCATCGGCGGTCTGGCGGAGGCTCAGCAATGGCAGGCGCCGCTCTGGGCGCGACTGGTGGAATACACGCGTGAACTGGGGCAGCCGGAATGGCACCGCGCCAATCTGTATAGCCGCTTTATCCACGCGTTGGAACAGGCAACAACGTGTCCGCCCGGTTTGCCGCCGCGGGTGTTTATCTGCGGCATCTCGGCGTTGCCGCCGGTCTATCTGGAGGCGCTGCAGGCGCTGGGGCGGCATATCGATATCCACCTGATGTTCACCAACCCTTGTCGTTATTACTGGGGCGACATTCAGGATTACGCTTTCCTGGCCCGCTTGCAGAGCCGCAAGCGCCGTCACTATCATCAGGCGCGCGAGCAAGGGCTGTTTCGCGAACCGGCCGACGCGGCGCGCCTGTTTGACGCCGAAGGGCAGCAGCAACTCAGCAACCCGCTGCTGGCCTCCTGGGGCAAGCTGGGGCGCGATCACCTTTACCTGCTGTCGCAGATGGAAGGGGCGCAAGAGGTCGACGCCTTTGTCGATATCCCAGCCGATACCATGCTGCACGCCGTTCAGCGCGATATGCTGGAACTGGAAGACCATGCGGTAATCGGTATTACCGCGGAAACGCTGGAAAGCAGCTTCAGCAAACGTCCGCTTGATGAGAACGACCGCTCCCTCAGCCTGCACGCTTGTCACAGCCCGCAGCGGGAAGTGGAGGTTTTGCACGATCAGCTGCTGAGCATGCTGGCGCAGGATCCGTCGTTGACGCCGCGCGACATCATCGTGATGGTGGCGGATATCGACAGCTACACGCCATACATTCAGGCGGTGTTCGGCAATGCCCTCGCCGAGCGCTACCTGCCGTTTGCCATTTCCGACCGTAAAGCGCGCCAGGCGCATCCGGCGCTGCAGGCGTTCATTTCACTGCTCGATCTACCGCAAAGCCGCTTTACCTCGGAACAGGTACTGGCGTTGCTGGAGGTGCCGGCCCTGGCCGCCCGTTTCGCCATTGGCGAAGAGGGGCTGCGCCTGCTGCGTCATTGGGTCGGTGAATCCGGCGTGCGCTGGGGCCTGGACGATGATAACGTGCGCGAACTGGATCTGCCCGCCACCGGCCAGCACACCTGGCGCTTCGGCATTACGCGCATGCTGCTTGGCTATGCGATGGACAGCAATGCCGGCGATTGGCAGGGCATTTTGCCTTACGACGAATCGAGCGGGTTGGTCGCCGAACTGGCGGGGCAACTGGCAGACCTGCTGGCGCAGCTCAGCCACTGGCGGCAAATCTTGAGCGAAGCGCGCCCGCTCGAGGCGTGGCTGCCGCTGTGCCGCCAACTGCTGGATGCCTTCTTCGCAGCGGACAGCGACACCGAAGTGGTGCTGGCGCTGATCGAACAGCAGTGGCAGCAGGCCATTAATTTTGGCTTGGCGGCGCGCTATCCCGATGAGGTGCCGTTGACCATTCTGCGTGACGATCTGGCGGCGCGCCTCGATCAGGAGCGCATCAGCCAGCGCTTCCTCGCCGGGCAAATCAACTTCTGCACGCTGATGCCGATGCGTTCCATTCCGTTCAAGGTGGTGTGCCTGCTGGGCATGAACGACGGCGTGTATCCGCGCACGCTGCCGCCGCTGGGCTTTGATCTGATGGCGCAGCAGGTCAAACGCGGCGACCGCAGCCGCCGCGATGACGACCGCTATCTGTTCCTGGAAGCGATTTTGTCCGCTCAGCAGCGGCTGTATATCAGCTTCATCGGCCGTTCCATTCAGGACAACAGCCCGCGCTACCCTTCGGTGCTGGTCACTGAGCTGCTTGAGTACCTGGAGCAAAGCTATTGCCTGCCAGGAGATGAGGAACTCAGCGCAGACGACAGCGCCCGACGGGTTGGTGAGCACTTGCTGAAGTGGCATGCGCGCATGCCGTTCGCCGCCGAGAATTTCTTGCCGGGCTCGGAGGCGCAAAGCTATGCTGCCGAGTGGCTGCCCGCCGCCGATGGTCGCGGTGCGGCGCATCCGGCGTTCAACCAGCCGCTGCCTGCCGAAGCGCTGCAGCAAATATCGTTGGATGAGCTGCTGCGGTTTTACCGCCATCCGATTCGCGCGTTTTTCCAATTGCGGCTGGGCGTCAGTTTTATCCTGGAAGAGACCGAGCTGCCGGACGAAGAGCCCTTCACGCTGGATAACCTCAGCCGCTACCAGTTTAACAGCCAACTGCTGAATACCCTGATCGACGGCGACGATCCCGAACGGTTGTTCCAGCGGGTGCGTGCCGCCGGCGGCTTGCCCTATGGCGCCTTCGGCGAGATCTATTGGCAAAAGCAGCAGGAAGAGATGAGCGAGCTGGCCGAACAGGTGCGTGCGGAACGCGCAGAGAGCCATAGCCTGGAGCTGGATATCGATATTGCCGGCGTACGTCTCAGTGGCTGGCTGCATCAGGTGCAGGATGACGGCCTGTTGCGCTGGCGGCCCGCTACGCTGTCGGCGGTGGACGGCATATTGCTGTGGCTGGAGCATCTGGTGTACTGCCGCGCCGGCGGCACCGGCGAGAGCCGCATCTACGGCCGCAAGAACTCCGTCTGGCGCTTTGCCGCGCTGGCGCCTGAAGAGGCGCAGGCGCAGCTGGCGGAGCTGTTGGCGGGCTATCAGCGCGGTCTGTGTCAGCCGCTGCTGTTGCTGAACAAAAGCGGCTGGGCGTGGCTGAGTCAGTGCTATCAGCCGGAAACGCAGCAAATCGACTGGGAAGAAGAAGCGCAAATTAAGGCACGCGCCAAATTGCTGCAGGCCTGGCAGGGCGATCAGCGCATTCCCGGAGAAGGGGAAGATCCCTACGTGCAGCGAGTGTTCCGCCAATTGGATAATGAATACTTAGCGCAAATACTGGCCGAAACAGAGCGTTATCTGCTGCCGGTAGCGCGACATAACCTGGGGTAACAATCCCCCGGTGGTGCTGTACGGCGGGAGGTGGTAAAAATAACGAAGGTTATATTCAACCATTGGGGTGATTCCCGGTCTTACATAACGTACAGGCATATACACGCCGTGTTTCGGGCCGCCACATTGGCGAAGAGCCCGGCGAGTACAGATTTGGTTATGTGGTTTTGATGCACGTCGCCAACGTCAGGGAGTGGGCGTAGCGACGTCAGAATAGGGGTTTATTTTGGATATGCGCAGACAGTTGGCCCGTATCACCGGGCTGGTACTATTGGCTATGTGTTGGGCACCGTTGAGTTGGGCCGCGCAAGGATGGCAACCGCTGACGGAGAAGATCAACAAGAGCGAACACGATCCGCGTCAGTATGAAGCGATCAAGTTGGCTAATGGCATGACGGTGTTGCTGGTGTCCGATGCCCAGGCGCCGAAATCGCTGGCGGCGCTGGCATTGCCGGTTGGATCGCTCGAAGATCCGAACAGCCAACTGGGATTGGCACACTATCTGGAACATATGGTGCTGATGGGCTCCAAACGCTATCCAGAGCCGGAAAACCTGTCCGAATTCCTGAAAAAGCACGGCGGCAGCCACAACGCCAGCACGGCCTCTTATCGCACCGCCTTCTATCTGGAAGTGGAAAATGACGCGCTGGAGCCGGCGGTCGACCGCATGGCCGACGCCATTGCCGAGCCGCTGCTGGATCCGGGCAATGCCGATCGCGAGCGCAACGCGGTGAACGCCGAGTTGACGATGGCGCGTTCGCGCGACGGCATGCGCATGGCGCAGGTCGGCGCGGAAACCCTTAACCCGGCGCACCCGAGCGCGCGCTTCTCCGGCGGCAATCTCGATACGTTGAAAGACAAGCCGGACAGCAAGTTGCACGATGAACTGACCGGCTTCTATAAGCGTTACTATTCCGCCAATCTGATGATGGGCGTTTTGTACGGTAATCAGTCGCTGCCGCAGTTGGCCGACATTGCGGCGAAAACCTTTGGCCGCGTGCCGAATCATGACGCTAGCGTGCCGCCGATCACCGTGCCGGCCGTCACGCCGGAACAGCAGGGCATCATCATTCACTATGTGCCGGCGCAGCCGCGCAAGCAGCTGAAGGTCGAGTTCCGCATCGATAACAACAGCGCCGCGTTTCGCAGCAAAACCGATACCTACATCAGCTACCTGATCGGCAACCGCAGCAAAAACACCCTGTCTGACTGGCTGCAGAAGCAGGGGTTGGCGGACGCCATCAATGCCGGCGCCGATCCGATGGTTGATCGCAACGGCGGCGTCTTCGCCATCAGCGTTTCACTCACTGACAAAGGCCTGGCCCAGCGCGATGAGGTCGTCGCCGCCATTTTCAACTACCTGAAAATGCTGCGCAGCGAGGGCATCAAGCAGAGCTATTTCGATGAAATCTCGCATGTTCTGAACCTGGACTTCCGTTATCCCTCGATCACGCGCGACATGGACTATATCGAATGGCTGGTGGACACCATGCTGCGCGTGCCGGTTGAGCATGCGCTGGACGCGCCTTATCTGGCCGACCGTTATGATCCTAAGGCGATCGCCGAACGCCTGGACGCCATGACGCCGCAAAACGCGCGCATCTGGTTCGTCAGCCCGGATGAACCGCACAACAAGACGGCCTATTTCGTCAACGCGCCTTACCAGGTCGACAAAATCACGCCGCAGCGCTTTACGCAGTGGCAGCAGTTGGAGAGCGGCATTTCCCTGTCGCTGCCGGCGCTCAACCCGTACATCCCGGATGACTTTACCCTGACCAAGCCATCGCACGAGTTCAAAAAACCGGAAATGGTGGTGGATAAACCCGGCCTGCGCGTGTTGTACATGCCGAGTCGTTACTTCGCCGACGAGCCGAAGGCCGACGTCACCGTCGCTTTCCGCAACGCCAAAACCATGGATTCCGCGCGCAATCAGGTGCTGTTCTCGCTGACGGATTATCTGGCCGGCCTCGCGTTGGATCAGTTGAGCTATCAGGCGTCGGTCGGCGGGTTGAGCTTCTCGACCTCGCCGAACAACGGTCTGATGTTTAACGCCAACGGTTTCACCCAGCGTTTGCCGCAGTTGCTGACGGCGCTGATCGAGGGGTATTCCAGCTTCACGCCGACGGAAGATCAGTTGGCGCAAGCCAAATCCTGGTATCTGGAGCAGCTGGACGCCGCCGAGAAGGGCAAGGCGTTTGAGCTGGCCATTCAGCCGGTGCAGATGGTTTCCCGCGTGCCGTATTCCGAACGCAGCGAGCGCCGCGAAGTGCTGAAGACGTTAACGCTGAAAGACGTGCTGGCCTATCGCGACAGCCTGCTGGCCGAGGCCACGCCGGAGCTGCTGGTAGTGGGCAACATGAGCAAGCAGCAGGTCGACACGTTGGCGTCGACGCTGAAACATCGTCTGGGCTGTATCGGTAGCGAATGGTGGCACGGCGAAGACGTGGTGGTGAACAAGAATCATCTGGCCAACCTGCAACAGGTGGGCAGCAGCACTGACTCGGCGCTGGCGGCGGTTTATGTGCCGACCGGCTACGACGAAGTGACCGGCATGGCCTACAGTTCGCTGCTGGGGCAGATTATTCAGCCGTGGTTTTACAGCCAGCTGCGCACGCAGGAGCAATTGGGGTACGCGGTCTTCGCCTTCCCGATGTCGGTGGGGCGCCAGTGGGGCGTGGGCTTCCTGTTGCAGAGCAACAGCAAACAGCCGGCCTACCTGTACCAGCGCTATCAGGATTTCTACCCGAAAACCGAGAAACGCCTACGCGACATGAGCGAGGCGGACTTTGAACAGTACAAACAGGCGCTCATCAATGAGCTGAAACAGCGGCCGCAAACCCTGAGCGAAGAGGCCAGCCGGTTCGCCAACGATTTCGATCGCGGCAACTTCGCCTTCGATACTCGTCAGAAACTGATCGCACAGGTGCAACAGCTGACACCGGCCAAACTGGCGGATTATTTCCACCAGGCGGTGATCCAGCCACAGGGGCTGGCGGTGCTGTCGCAGGTTAGCGGCAGCGGGCAAGACAAGGCGGATTACGCGGCGCCTAAGGATTGGGTCACCTATCCGAACGCGTCGGCATTGCAGCAGATTTTGCCGCGTAAAGTGGCAACACCATGACGAAAATTGCCCCGCAGAGGCTGGAGCCGCTGTCGCTGCCGCTATTCGGCGAACGCCTGATAGAAGCGTCGGCGGGCACCGGCAAAACTTTTACCATCGGCGCGCTGTATCTGCGCTTGCTGCTGGGGTTGGGCGGTGACGCGGCGTTTCCCCGCCCGCTGACGGTCGAAGAAATCCTGGTGGTGACCTTTACCGAGGCCGCCACCGAGGAGCTGCGCGGGCGCATCCGCGACAATATCCACGGGCTGCGCATTGCCTGCGTGCGCGGTAAAGACGCGGAATGCAAAAATCCGCTGTTTATCGCGCTGATGGAAGAAATTGACGATTTGAGCGACGCCGCCTCGCAGCTGCTGGCGGCGGAGCGGCAAATGGACGAAGCGGCGATCTACACCATTCACGGCTTTTGCCAACGGATGCTGACGCACAACGCCTTCGAGTCCGGCATGTTGTTTGAACAAACGCTGGTGCAGGACGAGCTGCCGCTGCGGCGGCAGGCCTGTGCCGATTTCTGGCGTCGCCACTGCTATCCGTTGCCGCTGGGCGTGGCGCGTGCGGTCAGCCAGGAGTGGAGCGGCCCGGAAGCGTTGCTGGCCGATCTTTCCGGTTACCTGCACGGCGAAGCGCCGGCGCTGCGTCGGCCGCCGAAGGACGAAGAAACCGTCCTGATGCGCCACGAGCAGATCGTCGCGCGCATCGACGCCATCAAGGCGCAATGGCGGGCGGCGGCGGGCGATCTGGAGGCGTTGATCGCCCAGTCCGGCGTCGATAAGCGCAGCTACAGCAGTAAACACCTGCCGAACTGGCTGAACAAGGTCGGCGAATGGAGCGGGCAGGAGACTCAGGACTACCAGCTGCCGAAGGAACTGGATAAATTTCGCCAGTCGGTGCTGCTGGAGAAGACCAAGAAAGGCGAGCCGCCGCGTCATGCGCTGTTCACGGCGATAGATCAGCTGTTCGATGAACCCTTGACGCTGCGCGATCTGATCATGGCGCGCGCGCTCAGCGAGATCCGCACCTCTATTCAGCAGGAAAAGCGCCAGCGCGCCGAGCTGGGGTTTGACGACCTGCTCAGCCGGCTGGACGGCGCCCTGCAAAGCGGCGGCGGCGAACAGTTGGCGCTGGCGATCCGCCAGCGCTATCCGGTGGCGATGATCGATGAATTCCAGGATACCGATCCGCAGCAATACCGTATTTTCCAAAAACTTTACGTCGGCCGGCCCGATTGCGGCCTGCTGTTGATCGGCGATCCCAAGCAGGCGATTTACGCCTTCCGCGGCGCCGACATCTTTACCTACATGCGCGCGCGTTCAGAGGTGAGCGCCCACTATACGCTGGAGACTAACTGGCGCTCGTCGCCGTCGATGGTCGCCAGCGTCAATCACCTGTTTTCTCAGGTAGAAAAGCCTTTCCTGTTCGGCCAAATCCCCTTTATTGAGGTTAACGCGGCGGAAAAGAACCAAGGGCTGGCGTTTGAATTGCACGGCAAGCCGCAGCCGGCGATGCAGTTCTGGCTGCAGCAGGGGGAAGGCGCGGGTGTAAGTGATTACCAACAGCTGATGGCGCGCCTGTGCGCCACGCAAATTCGCGACTGGCTCAGCGCCGGGCAGCAGGGCCTGGCACGGCTGCAGAACGGCAAGGAGTCACGGCCGGTACAAGCCTCCGATATCACGGTACTGGTGCGCAGCCGCAATGAGGCGGCGTTGGTGCGCGATGCGCTGAGCGCGCTGTCTATCCCGTCGGTCTACCTGTCCAACCGCGACAGCGTGTTTGACACCCCGGAGGCCAAAGACCTGCTGTGGTTGCTGCAGGCGGTGTTGGCGCCGGAGCAGGAGCGTACGCTGCGCAGCGCCATGGCCACCGGGCTGATGGGGCTGGACGCGCCGACGCTGGACGGCCTGAGCCGCGATGAGCGCGCCTGGGACGCGCTGGTTAACGAGTTCGACAATTACCGCACGCTCTGGCTGCGCCGCGGCGTGTTGCCGATGCTGAGCGAGCTGATGAAAGCGCGTCAGCTGGCGGAGAACCTGTTGGCCAGCGCCGGCGGCGAGCGTCGCTTGACCGACGTGCTGCATCTGGGGGAGCTGTTGCAAGAGGCGGCGGCACAGCTCGACAGCGAGCATGCGCTGGTGCGCTGGCTGGCGCAGCAGATCGCCCAGCCCAATCGCCAGTCCGATAATCAGCAGCTGCGGCTGGAGAGCGACCGGCATCTGGTGCAGGTGATCACGATTCATAAGTCCAAGGGGCTGGAGTTCGATCTGGTGTGGCTGCCGTTCGTCGGCAACTTCCGCCAGCAGCAACAGGCGCTGTATCACGATCGCCACAGTTTCCAGGCGTTGCTGGATCTCGACGCCAATGAAGAGAGCCAGGCCTGGGCGGAGGAGGAGCGCTTGGCGGAAGATCTGCGTCTGCTGTACGTGGCGCTGACCCGCTCGGTGTACCACTGCAGCATCGGCATCGCGCCGCTGTTCCAGGGCACGCGCAAGAAACAGGGCGATACCGATCTGCACCGCAGCGCATTGGGTTATCTGGTGCAGGGCGGGCAGGCCGGCGACGCCGTGTATCTGCAGGAGCGGCTGCAGCAATTGGCGGGCGGGGGTATCGCGCTGTCGTTGGTTGAACCGCCGGACGAAGAACCCTGGCACCCTCAGGCGGCACTGGCCGAAGCGCTGGCGGCGAAAAGCTTTACCCGGCGGATCCAGGATTTTTGGCGGGTGACCAGCTATACCGGTTTGCAACAGCACGGCGCGAGCCTGATGCAGGATCTGCTGCCGCGTCTGGATGTCGACGCTGCGGGGGAGCGGAGTGAGGAGAGTGAGCCAGCGCTCACACCGCATACCTTCCCGCGCGGCGCGACGCCCGGCACCTTCCTGCACAGTCTGTTCGAAACGCTGGACTTCACCCAGCCGTTGGATGAACAGTGGTTGCTGGCACAGCTGCAACAGCAAGGATTTGCCGAACACTGGCAGCCGATTTTGCTGGCGTGGATGCAGGTATTGCTCAACACGCCGCTCACCGACAGCGGCGTGACGCTGGCGGCGCTAACGCCGCAGCACAAGCAGGCCGAGCTGCAGTTCTATTTGCCGATCAACCGGTTGTTGCAGGCGAAGGAGCTCGATGCCCTGGTGAAGCGTTACGATCCGCTTTCCGCCCGCTGTCCGGCGCTGGATTTCCATCAGGTGCAGGGCATGCTGAAAGGCTTTATCGACCTGGTGTTCTGTTGGCAGGGCAAATACTACCTGCTGGACTACAAGTCCAACTGGTTAGGGGAAGACAGCAGCGCCTATACCCGGCCGGCGATGGAGCAGGCGATGGCGGAGCATCGTTACGATCTGCAATATCAGCTGTATACGCTGGCGCTGCACCGTTATCTGCGTCATCGGCTGCCGGATTACGATTACCGGCGCCATTTCGGCGGGGTGATTTATCTGTTCCTGCGCGGCGTGGATACGGCGCACCCGGGCAACGGCATTTTCACCTGTCTTCCCGAGTTTGAGCTGGTGGCGGGGATGGATCGCTTGTTCAGCGGCGAGGCTGCTGCGACGGAGGATGGATCATGATCGCACTGCTGGAGCAGGCGGTGGCGCTTGGCGTGTTGCGCCCGCTGGACGTGCAGTTCGCCCGCGTGGTGGCGAACGAAGACGAGCCCGATATTTTGCTGGCCGCCGCCTGCCTGAGCGCAGAGGCGGGGGCCGGTCACGTCTGTCTGATGCTGGAGCAGCTGCAGGCGGATACGCTGTTTGAAGGGCGCCAACCGACGCTGGCGCTGGCGCTGTGGGAGGCGGCCGGGCGACCGGATAGCGAGCGTTGGCAGCAGCGCCTGGCGGCCAGCGCGGCGGTCGGGGACGGCAGTAGCGCTACGCCGCTGGTGCTGCGCGGGCCGCGCCTGTATCTGCAGCGCATGTGGCAAAACGAAGGTGAAGTGGCGGCGTTTATCGGCGGCGAAGGCGAGTCGCTGGCGGTGCCGGAGGCTGAACTGCGCACTATTCTCGACCGCTTGTTCGGTTCGGCGAGCGACGAACCCGATTGGCAGAAGATCGCCGCCGCGGTAGCCGCCACGCGGCGCATTGCTGTCATTTCCGGCGGGCCGGGCACCGGTAAAACTACCACCGTCGCCAAGCTGTTGGCGGCGCTGGTGCAGTTGGATGAAAGCGCGCGCTTGCGCATTCAGCTGGCGGCGCCGACTGGCAAGGCGGCGGCGCGTCTGACGGAGTCGCTTGGCAGCGCCAGCCGTCAGCTGGCGTTGACCCCGGCGCAGCAGGCGCTGTTCCCGACGGAGGCGGCGACGTTACACCGCCTGTTGGGGGCGCAGCCGAACAGTCAACGCATGCGCTATCACCGCGGCAACCGGCTGCATTTGGATGTGCTGGTGGTGGATGAGGCCTCGATGGTCGATCTGCCGATGATGGCGCGCCTGATTGCCGCGCTGCCCGATCGGGCGCGGGTGATTTTCCTTGGCGATCGCGATCAGCTGGCCTCGGTGGAGGCCGGCGCGGTGCTGGGGGACATTTGCCGTTTTGCCGAGCAGGGATACAGCGATGCGCGTGCCGCAGAGCTGAGCCGCCTGACCGGCTGTTCGCTCGCAGGGCGGCAGGCCGACGCGGAAGCGGCGGTGCGCGACAGCCTGTGTTTGCTGCGCAAGAGCTACCGTTTTGACGCTCGATCCGGCATCGGTCAATTGGCGTTGGCGGTCAACGCCGGTGCTGGGGAGCTCGCGCTGGCAGCCTTAAGCGGCAGTTTCGGCGATGTCGCGGGCTATGCGCTGGCGACGAGCGAAGAGTATCAGGCGCTGCTGGATGCGTGCGTGGCGGGCTACCGCGACTATTTGCGGTTGGCCGCCGAGGGCGCGGATGCGGCGGCGGTGTTGGCGGCCTTTAGCCGCTTCCAGGTGCTGTGCGCGCTGCGTGAAGGGCCGTTTGGCGTTGCCGGCCTGAATGAACGTATTGAGATAGGGTTGCAGCGCGCCGGCCTGATCGACCGCAAACCGGGCGTGCTCGGCCGCTGGTATCGGGGGCGGCCGGTGATGATCGGCCGCAACGACAGCGCGCTGGGGTTATTCAATGGGGATATCGGCATTACGCTGCCGGATGAGCGCGGCGAGCTGCGCGTGCATTTCCAACTGCCGGATGGAAGCATCAAGTCGGTGCAGCCGAGCCGTTTGCCGGCGCATGAAACCGCCTATGCCATGACGGTGCACAAATCTCAGGGATCGGAGTTTGACCATACGGTGCTGGTGTTGCCGAATCACTTCCTGCCGGTGCTGACGCGCGAATTGGTCTATACCGCGATCACTCGCGCGCGTAAGCAGCTCTCGCTGTATGCCACGGAGGCGGTGCTGCTGCGGGCCATTCGTATGCCGACCCAGCGCCGCAGCGGATTGGCTGAACGGCTGCAGGCAACGGAATAAGCGTTGAAGGGGCGCGGCAAGGGCCGCGCCGCGGAGATTACAGATCGGCCAACAGGATTTTGGAACGGCGCTGGTAGTTGTACAGCGCCTGCTTTTGCATCGGCAGCACGTCGACTTCTGCCGGGGTGAATCCGCGCTCCTGGAACCAGTGGATGCTGCGGGTGGTCAGTACGAACAGCTTCTTTAATCCCATCTGCCGCGCCTGGTTTTCCACCCGCTGCAGCAGCATTTCGCCGCGCGAAGAGCTGCGGTAGTCGGGATGCACCGCCACGCAGGCCATTTCACCGATTTTTTCCTCCAGGAACGGGTACAGCGCCGCGCAGGCGATGGTCAGGTTGTCGCGTTCGATAATGGTGAATTTGTCGATCTCCATCTCCAGCTGTTCACGCGAACGGCGCACCAGAATACCCTGCTGCTCGAGCGGCCGGATCAGCTCCAGGATGCCGCCGATGTCGTTGATCGTCGCCCGGCGCACCTGTTCGGCGCTCTCCATCACGATTTGGGTGCCGATGCCGTCGCGCGAGAACAACTCCTGTACCAGCGCGCCGTCTTCCTGGTAGCTGATCAGGTGGCTGCGGCGCACGCCGCTGCGGCAGCCTTTCACCGCGCCGCGCAGGAAGCGCACGGTGCCGGAATGGTAGTCACCGCCTTCCTCCAGCTCTTCAAGGCGCTTTTGCGCGTCGTTGGGGAACAGCTCGGAAAGGATGTTGCCTTCCGCGTCGGTCACGCCCTGCGAGGAGCAGAAACCGATCATTTTTTCCGCTTTCAGCTTGATCGCTAACTGGGTGGCCACTTCTTCCGAGGTCAGGTTGAAGCTCTCGCCGGTGACCGAAACCGCGACCGGGCCAATCAGCACGATGGCGTTGCTGTCGAGCTGACGGTGGATCGCTTCTTCATCGATGCGGCGAATGCGGCCACTGTGGCAATAGTCGATGCCGTCATCGACGCCCAGCGGCTGCGCGATGATGAAGTTGCCGCTGACCACGTTAATGTGCGCGCCCTGCAGTGGCGTGTTGTTGAGGCTCATCGACAGCCGAGCGGTGATGTCGAGCTGCAGCAGGCCGGCGGCCTGCTTGACCAGCTCCAGCGTATGGGCGTCGGTCACGCGGGTGTGTTTGTGGTAGATCGGCTCATAGTTATGCTGAGCCAGATTGGCGTCGATCTGCGGCCGCGCGCCGTAAACCACCACCAGGCGAATACCCAGGCTATGCAGCAACCCGATATCGTTGACGATGTTGGAGAAATTCTCGTGTTCGATGGCTTCCCCGCCGAGCATGATGACGAACGTCTTGCCGCGGTGGGCGTTGATATAGGGGACTGAGTGACGGAATCCTTGCACCAGCTCTGTACTACGTTCCTTCACGGCCAAACCTCTTTGCATATTTATACGATATTTTTGTATTTTTATTCTTTTATTGCGCCGATGGCAAGTGGGAAATCGTCATGAAGCGTGCGCTAAGGGCGCTAAATCGTTAATAAATTGAAAAACCATAAAAAGATTTTCTGATGACAGGGCTGGAATGATTGGTTAAAGTTTTCGGCATCCCCATTTCATTGGTGTTTTTTTCATCTGTTGTAAACAGCTATTACTGCCGGAGCCGCATGCCAAACGCTAATCACAATCTGGGCCGCCGTCGTTTATTACAGGGCGTTGCCGCCAGCTGGTTGCTGAGTGTGAGTCGTACGGGCTTCGCCGCATCATCGCACGTGATCGCCGTGCGCGTCTGGCCATCCTCCACCTATACCCGCGTCACGCTGGAATCCAACGTCGAGCTGAAATACAAGCAGTTCGCCCTGACCAATCCCGATCGCGTGGTGGTGGATATCGAAGGCGTTCATCTCAACAGCGTGCTGAAAGGCATCGCCGGGCAGGTGCGCGCCGACGATCCTTATCTCAAGCAGGCGCGCGTCGGCCAGTTCGATCAGAATACCGTGCGGCTGGTGCTGGAGCTCAAACAAAGCGTCAGCCCGCATATTTTCACGCTGGCGCCGGTGCCGGAGTATCGCAACCGTCTGGTGATGGATCTCTATCCGACCAAGGGCGGCAGCGGCGGCGAGGAATATGATCCGCTACTGGCGTTACTGGAAGATTACAACAAGGGCGATCTGGAGCGCACGCTGCCGCCGGAAGCGCCGCAGGCCGGCAAAGCGGGGCGCGATCGGCCGATCGTCATCATGCTGGATCCCGGCCACGGCGGCGAAGATCCCGGCGCGATCGGCAAGTACAAGACGCGCGAGAAAGACATCGTGCTGCAGATTGCCCGCAAGCTGAGCGCCATGATCAAGCGCGAGCCGAACATGAAAGTGTTCATGACGCGTAATGAAGACGTGTTTATTCCGCTCAAGGTGCGCGTCGCCAAGGCGCGCAAGCAGCGTGCCGATCTGTTCGTTTCGATTCACGCCGACGCCTTCACCAGCCGCGCCGCGCGCGGGTCATCGGTGTTCGCATTGTCCACCAAAGGCGCCACCAGCTCGGCGGCCAAGTTCCTGGCGCAGACGCAGAATGCCTCGGACCAAATCGGCGGCGTCAGCAAGAGCGGCGACCGCTATCTCGACCACACCATGTTCGATCTGATCCAGACCGCGACCATCAACGACAGCCTGAAATTCGGCAAGGAAGTGTTGAACCGGATGGGCAAAATCAACCGGTTGCACAAGAATCGCGTCGATCAGGCCGGTTTTGCGGTGTTGAAGGCGCCGGATATCCCGTCGATCCTGGTGGAAACGGCGTTTATCAGCAACATCGAAGAGGAGCGCAAGCTGCGCACCAGCCATTTCCAGCAGCAGGTGGCGGAGTCGATTCTGGCGGGCATCAAGGCTTATTTCGCCAACGGCGGCGCGCTGGCGAGTCGATAACGGCAGGGCCGGGCGCGAGTCCGGCTATTTTCGCGGATTGCAGATACAAAAAAACACCCGTCAGGGTGCTTATCTGTTGTCATCAAGAGTTGGTTGCGGGGGCCGGATTTGAACCGACGACCTTCGGGTTATGAGCCCGACGAGCTACCAGGCTGCTCCACCCCGCGTCCGTCTTGATGCGGTATTACGACGAAACCACCGTTCATGTTATGCCGCTGGTACGACATTCGGTTGGTTGCGGGGGCCGGATTTGAACCGACGACCTTCGGGTTATGAGCCCGACGAGCTACCAGGCTGCTCCACCCCGCGTCCGTGTAATACTTTGTTATCGAAACCAAACGAAAAATACCGCCAATGCGGCATCGGTTGGTTGCGGGGGCCGGATTTGAACCGACGACCTTCGGGTTATGAGCCCGACGAGCTACCAGGCTGCTCCACCCCGCGTCCGATGGATGCGCACTATACTCTCCATGCGTTTTGTTGCAAACCCTTTTTGCATTTTATTGCCCTAAACCCGTTTTTCTGCTGAATTTGCCCGCAATTTGCCTTCTTTTTCATCACCATCCTCCGTGCGGCTTTTTTTATTTGCAGCGATTCCTTTATCAATGAGCGTTTGTTATCGTTCAGCCGGTAGATCATATCAGTTTGAGAGTGTGCGCGATGAAAGGACGTTGGGGCAAATACCTGCTGGGCGGGTTGATGGTGGCGGTGTTGGCGGGCTGTTCGTCCAAGCCGACCGATCGGGGTCAGCAATATAAGGACGGCCGTCTGGATCAATCGCTGGAGCTGGTCAATCAGCCCAACGCCAAAGGTTCGCCGGTCAACGCCAAGGATTACTCGGATCAGCTGATGGAGATCAAGTACGCGTCGCCTTCGCTGTTTAACCGCAACAACAGCACCTATCAGGCGGTGCAAAGCTGGATGGCGTCCGGCGCCGACACGCGCATGCTGAGCCAGTACGGCCTCAGCGCTTACCAGATGGAAGGCGTCGACAATTACGGCAACGTGCAGTTTACCGGCTACTATACGCCGGTGGTGCAGGCGCGCTATACCCAACAGGGCGAGTTCCGCTATCCGCTGTACCGCATGCCGCCGAAGGGCAGGGGCCGCTTGCCGGATCGCGCGGGCATCTACTCCGGCGCGCTCGACGATCGCTATATCATCGCTTACACCAACTCGCTGATGGACAACTTCATGATGGAAGTCCAGGGCAGCGGTTATGTCGACTACGGCAACGGCCAGCCGCTGGTGTTCTTCGGCTACGGCGGCAAGAACGGCCACGCCTATCGCAGCATCGGCAAGGTGCTGATCGATCGCGGCGAAGTGGCTAAGGCGGACATGTCGATGCAGGCGATCCGTCAGTGGGCGGATACCCACAGCGCCGCAGAGGTGCGTGAGCTGCTGGAGCAGAACCCGTCGTTCGTGTTCTTCCGCCCGGAAGCTTTTGCGCCGGTGAAAGGCGCCAGTGCGGTGCCGCTGATCGCCAAAGCCTCGGTGGCTTCCGACCGTTCGCTGATCCCGGCGGGCACCACGCTGCTGGCCGAAGTGCCGCTGCTGGACAACAAGGGTAAATTCACGGGAAAATACGAGATGCGTCTGATGGTCGCGCTCGACGTGGGCGGCGCCATCAAGGGCCAGCATTTTGACATGTACCAGGGCATCGGGCCGGAAGCCGGCCACTCGGCGGGGTACTACAACCACTACGGCCGCGTCTGGGTGCTGAAGAACAATGGCGGCGGCCAGCTGTTCAGCGCCAATAAGTCAAACGGCGGCGGTTCGTTGCTGGCCACCCGCTAAACGCATACGGCGTGAAAAGAGTGACCCGCAAGGGCCGGATTTTCCGGCCCTTATCATTTGCATTACGAAGGTAATTAAAGCGTTATGAGCACAGCTTATTCGGAAGCCTATCTGCAGCGTTTCGGCGGCACGGCGCGGTTGTACGGCCAGCAGGCGCTGGCGGTGTTCGCGCAGGCACACGTCTGCGTGATCGGCATCGGCGGCGTGGGTTCCTGGGCGGCTGAGGCGCTGGCGCGCACCGGCATCGGCGCCATCACCCTGATCGACATGGATGATGTCTGCGTCACCAATACCAATCGTCAAATCCACGCATTGCGTCAGCATGTCGGGCAATCCAAAACCGAGGTGATGGCGGAGCGTATCCTGGCGATTAACCCGGAATGCCGGGTAACCTGCATCGATGATTTCATCACTCCGGACAACGTCGCCGAGCTGCTGGACCATAACTTCAGCTATGTCATCGACGCGATCGACAGCGTGCGGCCGAAGGCGGCGCTGCTGTCCTACTGCCGCCGTTTCAAGATCCCGGTGGTGACTACCGGCGGCGCCGGCGGGCAAATAGACCCGACTAAAATCGAAGTGGCCGATCTGGCGAAGACCATTCAGGATCCGCTGGCCGCCAAACTGCGCGAGCGGCTGAAGCACGATTTCAACGTGGTGAAAAACGGCAAGGGCAAGCTGGGCATCGATTGTGTCTTCTCCAGCGAGCCGCTGGTTTATCCGCAGCCGGACGGCTCGGTATGCGCTTCGCGCAGCACGGCGGAAGGGCCGAAAAGAATGGATTGCAGCGCAGGTTTCGGCGCGGCGACCATGGTTACCGCCACCTTCGGCTTCGTCGCCGTGTCGCACGCGCTGAAAAAGATGGTGGCGAAGGCGGCGCGTCAGGCGTAACGGGCGGCGATCGCCTTTACGGCGGCGGCCAACGCCGCCAGGCCGCTGGCGCGGGTGGCGCTCAGCTGCGCGCGCAATGCCAGGCGGTCGAACAACGCCAGCGGATCCAATGCGGCGATCTGCTGCGGCGTTTTCCCTTCCACTTCGGTCAGCAGCACCGCCAGCAGGCCGCGCACGATGCGGCCTTCGCTGTCGCCATAGAAATGCAGCGTGCCGTCTTCCAGCAACTGGTGCCCCAGCCAGACGCGGTTTTCACAACCGCTCAATGCCATTTCTTCACTGCGCAAGGCTTCCGGCAGCGGCGGCAGCCGTTTTGCGAGCATAATCAGCTGGCGGTAGCGGTCTTCCCACTGTTTCAGCGCGCTGAAGGTGGCGATCAACGCGTCGGCGGTGACCTCTCGGCCAAAAGGATGGGGGGCGAGCATAGCGTCTCCGGGAGTCAAGTCAGTCGGCCAGCAGATCGAGGGCGTGAGTCAACGCGCTGACCAGCCTATCGACGTCCTGTTGAGTATTGTAGGGAGCGAACGACGCGCGCAGCGTGCCGCTGACGCCTAACGCCGCCATCAGCGGCTGCGCGCAGTGCTGGCCGGCGCGCAGCGCAATGCCTTGCTCCGCCAGCAGCGTGATGATGTCGCTGTGGTGTACGCCGGCGATATCGAACGCCAGCAGGCTGGAACCGGAACTGCGGAAGCTGCGAAAGCCCGGCAGCTGCGCCAACCGCTGTTCCGCCCGGTCCGCCAGCTCGCGGCTGTAGCGCTCTGCCGCCGCCATGTCCTGTTCGCTGAGCCAGGTGAGCGCGGCGGCCAACCCCAGCACGCCGGCGATGTTTGGCGTGCCGGCCTCGAAGCAGTGCGGCGGCTTTTGCGGGGTAAAGCCGTCGAACGACGCCTGGGTTAGCATCTTTCCCCCTCCTTGCCACGGCGCCATCTGCGCCAGCAGCTCGGCTTTGCCGTACAGTGCGCCGATGCCGGTCGGGCCATACAATTTGTGGCCGGAGAAGGCGTAGAAATCGATGTCGAGCCGCTGTACGTCGGCCGGGCCGTGAACCACGCCCTGGGCGCCGTCGATCATCACGCGCGCGCCGGCGGCATGGGCCAGCGCGATAGCCGGCGCCAGATCCGGGCAGCCGCCGGTGACGTTGGACATTTGCCCCAGCGCCAACAGGCGGGTTTTGTCATTGAGCAGGGCGGGCAGCTGCGTCAAATCCGGCAACCGATCGGCGCCGATCGGCAGTTTCACCACCCGTGCGCCGGTTTGCTCCGCCACCATCAGCCAGGGGATCAGGTTGGCGTGGTGTTCCGCTTCGCTCACCAGAATTTCATCCCCCGGCTGCAGACGCGGGCGCAGATAGCTCTGCGCCACCAGGTTGATCGCCTCGGTGGTGCCGCTCGTCCAGACGATGTCGTCGGCCGATGGCGCATGGATCAGTTGCGCGACCTGGCCGCGCGCCTGCTCGAAACGGGCGGTCAGATCCTGCGCTGCCCGATGCTGGCTGCGGTGCACGGTGGCGGCGTCATCGCGATAAAATTGCTGTGTGGCGTCGATCACCGCCTGCGGTTTCAACGCGGTGGCGGCGCTGTCCAGATAGATACCGTCCTGCGCGAGCGCGGGAAACTGTTGGCGAAAAAGGCTGGGGTTAAAAGGCGTCATACCCTGATTGTCACTGGCTTGAGTCGATGGGTGATCCTGTCCTATTTTGCCGCCGGAGACAAGCGATCCTGCCTATTAGGACTTATCGCCTGGCAAAACTGAGAAAGTTTGTTATGCTATTAAATGTGCGCTTATTAATCGCATTTATACACATAAAAGGTATTTATCAGCATTTAAAACTACAAAGGAGTCCTCAATGAAGAAAACAGCCGCAGTTATCTCTGCCCTGATGCTTACGTTCACCCTGGCCGCCTGTTCCAGCAACTACGTGATGCATACCAATGACGGACGCACCATTGTTGCTGACGGCAAGCCTAAAGTGGATAACGATACCGGCATGATCAGCTATAAAGACGCCAACGGCGTCGAGCAACAGATCAACCGCGCCGATGTGAAAGAGATGGTTGAAAGCGACCAATAAGCGTCAGGCAAAAAAAAGCACCGCAAGTTTTGCGGTGCTGCATAAAATCACTATGGACAGACAGGGTAAATGTACAGGAAGTGAAAAAACAGTAGCCTAGCTACCATGTCCGGAATCGCCGGACAATTTGCAAACACAACATCACAACCACAAGCCAAAAGTTCATCGGCGTCCTCGACACCCACTCCCTTTTCGTTCCGGCCCGGGAAGTGCCGCCACTATAGGTATTTGCTGGCGCATCCTCAACGGACAAATTATAATGGCTCGGATAAAAAAAACTAATGGCAATACGCCGTTAGCGTTTACCGATGGCTTGCCACGCAAAGCCGCCCGATTTTCGGCGCCGAATCATTCGGATTAATGTTACACAAAAGTAGCTAATTTAATGTCTAAACGCTTACCTCCCCTCAATGCGCTGCGCGTGTTCGATGCGGCCGCTCGCCACCTGAGTTTCACCAAGGCGGCGGAAGAGCTGTTCGTGACCCAGGCCGCGGTGAGCCACCAGATCAAGTCGCTGGAGGACTTCCTCGGGCTGAAGCTGTTTCGTCGGCGCAACCGCTCGCTGCTGCTGACCGAAGAGGGGCAAAGTTACTACCTCGATATCAAGGAGATCTTCTCTTCGATCAACGAGGCGACGCGCAAGCTGCAGGCGCGCAGCGCCAAGGGGGCATTGACCGTCAGTCTGCCGCCGAGCTTCGCCATTCAGTGGCTGGTGCCGCGCCTTTCCGGCTTTAACTCAGCTTATCCGGGGATCGATGTGCGCATCCAGGCGGTGGACCGTGAAGAAGACAAGCTGGCGGACGACGTCGATGTGGCGATTTTCTACGGCCGCGGCAATTGGCCGGGGCTGCGCGCCGAGCGCCTGTATGCGGAATATCTGCTGCCGGTGTGTTCGCCGAGCCTGCTGACCGGCGATCATCCGCTGAAAACCGCAGACGATCTGGCTTATCATACGCTGCTGCATGACGTTTCACGCCGCGACTGGCTGGCCTATACGCGCCAGCTGGGGTTGCAGCACATCAACGTGCAGCAGGGGCCGATCTTCAGCCACAGCGCCATGGTGGTGCAGGCGGCGGTGCACGGCCAGGGCGTGGCGCTGGTGAATAACGTGATGGCGCAAACCGAGATCGAAGCCGGTCGCCTGGTGTGCCCGTTCAACGATGTGTTGGTCAGTAAAAACGCTTTTTATCTGGTATGTCATGACAGCCAGGCAGAACTGGGTAAAATAGCCGCCTTCCGGCAGTGGATCCTGGCGCGCGCCGCCAGCGAACAAGAGAAGTTCCGCTTCCGCTACGAACAATAAGGCCGGCCGCCGCCTTGCCGCGGCCGGTGATTTTTAATGGGATAGATCACGATGAGCAGCCGTTCCATGCTGGTTTTCGCCGCTATCAGCGGCTTTGTGTTTGTCGCGTTGGGCGCATTCGGCGCGCATGTGTTAAGCGGCACGCTGGGCGCCAACGAAATGGCCTGGATCCGCACCGGGCTGGAATATCAGGGGTTCCACACCCTGGCCATCCTGGCGCTGGCGGTCGCAATGCAGCGCCGCGTGAGCCTGTGGTTTTACTGGAGCGGAGCGCTGTTGGCGTTCGGCACCGTGTTGTTCAGCGGCAGCCTCTATTGCCTGGCGCTGTCGCACCTGAAGGTCTGGGTATATATCACGCCGGTTGGCGGCGTGTGCTTCTTGATCGGCTGGATATTGATGTTGATTGGCGCTTTGCGTCTGAGGAAAAAGGCCGAGCGCCATGAATAAGATTGTGTTGTACTGCCGCCCCGGCTTCGAAAAAGAGTGTGCGGCGGAGATCACCGATAAAGCCGCCCAGCTGGAGATTTACGGCTTTGCGCGGGTAAAAGAGCACAGCGGTTACGTGTTGTTCGAATGCTATCATCCGGACGATGCCGACCGTCTGGCGCGGGAAATTCCGTTCCGCGAACTGATTTTCGCCCGCCAAATGATTGTGGTGGGGGAGCTGCTGCGCGATCTGCCGCCGGAAGATCGGGTATCGCCGATCGTCGGCATGCTGATCGGCGTGGTCGATCGCGGCGGCGAGCTGCGGGTGGAAGTGCCGGACACCAACGAAAGCAAAGAGCTGATGAAGTTCTGCCGCAAGCTGACGGTGCCGCTGCGCGCCGCGATGCGCGAGCAGAAGGTGCTGATGGCGCGCGAGAACCCGACTCGCCCGGTGGTGCATGTGTTTTTCATCGCGCCGGGCTGCTGCTATGTCGGTTACTCCTACAGCAACAACAACTCACCGTTCTATATGGGCATTCCGCGTCTGCGTTTCCCGGCCGATGCGCCGAGCCGTTCGACGCTGAAGCTGGAAGAAGCGTTCCATGTGTTCATCCCCGCCGACGAGTGGGACGAGCGCCTGGCCAGCGGCATGCATGCGGTCGATCTGGGGGCCTGCCCGGGCGGCTGGACCTATCAGCTGGTGAAGCGCAGCATGATGGTGCATTCGGTGGATAACGGCCCGATGGCGCCGAGCCTGATGGAAACCGGCCAGGTGACGCACCACCGCGCCGACGGCTTCAAGTTCGAGCCGAACAGCAGCAAGATCTACTGGCTGGTGTGCGACATGGTGGAGAAACCGGCGAAGGTGACCAGCCTGATGATTCAGTGGCTGGTGAAAGGCTGGTGCCGTGAAGCGATCTTTAACCTCAAGCTGCCGATGAAAAAGCGCTACGAGGAAGTGTCGCAAAACCTGATGAGCATTCGCGAAGCGTTGGGCGCCGCCGGCATCAGCGCTGAAGTGCACGCCAAGCAGCTGTATCACGATCGCGAAGAGATCACCGTACACGTGCGCCGCATGTGGTCGGCGGTGCCGGGCCGCCGCGACGAGCGCGATTAACCGCGTGAAGCCTTGATGAAGGGCGCTGCTTGCAGCGCCCTTATTGTATCGGCAGGCGCAGCTGCTGCAGGTTGCCGTCCAGCGACAGATCGGTGCGCAGCGTGGCGACCCGTTTGCTGACGTAGGCCAGCTCGCGGTGCTGCTCCAGCTTACCGCGCCATTTTTCCGGCACCTGCTCCAGGTGCTGATAAAGCCCGTCCAGACTGCCCGACTGCTGCAGCAGCAGCACGGCGGTTTTCGGCCCGATGCCGGCCACGCCGGGGATCTTGCTGCTGCCGATCCCCGCCAACCCCCAGTAGTCCGGCAGCTGCTGCGGCTGCACGCCAAACTCCTGTTGTACGAAAGGCATATCCAGCCAGCGTTTCTGGAAGTAATCGCGAATTTGTACGTTCGGCGCCAGCAGTTGGCAATAGCCTTTGTCGGTGGAGACGATGGTCACCTGGTGGCCGCCGCAGGCGACCTTCGCCGCCAGCGTGGCCGCCAGATCGTCCGCCTCATTGCCGGGCGAATGCCAGCTGGCGACGCCCAGTTCGGCGAAGGCTTCGCGCAGCTGCGGCATCTCCTGCTGCAGGTTTTCCGGCATCGGCGAGCGCCCGGCCTTGTAGTCCGGCAGAATTTGGTGGCGCCAGCTGTCGCTGCGGTCGTCCTCGTCGAATACCGCCACCGCGTGGGTCGGGCGGCTGTGCTGGAGCAACTGCTGCAGCGCGTGGCGGCAGGCGTTGACGCAAGGGGAGCCCTGCACGGCGTGAATGCGGCGGATGAGGTTCAGGGCGTCGACAATCAGTAGGTGTATCATCATGGGCGGTAAGGTCAGAAAAAACAGGGCGGCCGTTACGCCGCCCGGGATTGAGGGTCAGGCGACGATTTCGTAGCAGGGCACATAGGCGCTGCCCGGCAGCTTCATGCGGTGCTGGGCAACAAAGCCCTGCAGCAGGCTATCCATCTGCTTCATCATTTGCGGTTCGCCGTGCAGCTTGTACGGGCCGAACTGCTCAATGGCGTGGATGCCGTTTTCCTTCACGTTGCCGGCCACGATGCCGGAGAAGGCGCGGCGCAGCGCGGCGGCCAATTGCTCCGGCGGCTGGTTCGGATACAGGTTGAGGTTCGCCATGTTCTCGTGGGTCGGCTCGAACGGCAGCTGCAGATCCGGCGCGATGCGGATCGACCAGTTAAAGCTGTAGGCGTCGCCGGTGTTGCGGCGGTTTTCCTTCACCAGCGGCATGGCTTTTTTCATCTGCCGCGCCACTTCTGCCGGATCGTCGATGATGATGGTGTAATGGCGGCGCGCTTCGTCGCCCAGCGTGTTCATGATGAACTCGTCCAGTACGCGGAAGTAGTCGGCGCTCTCTTTCGGCCCGGTCAGGATCAGCGGCAGCACCTGTTCACTGTTCTCCGGGTTCATCAGGATACCCAACAGGTACAGCAGCTCTTCGGCGGTGCCTACGCCGCCCGGGAAGATAATGATGCCATGCGCGATGCGCACGAAGGCTTCCAGGCGTTTTTCGATGTCCGGCATGATCACCAGCTCGTTCACTAGCGGGTTAGGCGGCTCGGCGGCGATGATCGAAGGCTCGGTCATGCCGATAAAGCGGCTGTTGCGGTAACGCTGTTGCGCGTGACCGACCGCCGCGCCTTTCATCGGCGCTTCCATGGCGCCCGGCCCGCAGCCGGTGCAGATGTTGAGCTCGCGCAGGCCCAGCTGGCTGCCGACCTTGCGCGCGTACAGATATTCGTTCTCGTTGATCGAGTGCCCGCCCCAGCACACCACCATGTTGGGATCTTCATCCAGATGCAGCGTGCGTGCATTGCGCAGGATCGAGAACACCAGGTTGGTGATGTGGGCCGAGTTTTCCAGGTTCAGGTGTTGGAAACGGCCGGCGCTGGCGATTTGGCCGTGCACGAACAGAATGTCGCGCAACACGGCGAACAGGTTGGCCTGCAGCGAGCGGATGAGGCGGCCGTCGACGAACGCCTCTTCCGGCGGGTTGACCAGCTCCAGCTTCACCCCGCGCTCGCGGCGCAGCACGTTGATGTCGAAGGTTTCATAGCGCGACAGCAGCTGTTTGCTGTTGTCGGTTTGGCTGCCGGAGTTCAACACGGCCAGCGAACAGTTGCGGAACAGGCGGTACAGGTCGCTGCTGGCGGTGCGCTTCAGCATGTCTACTTCCAGCTGCGACAATAAATCCATAGAGCCAAGCGGGCTGATGTGTGTAATCAAGGTAACTCCTTTGCACCCGGTGCGGGGCGGTAGTAATCCATACGCAGCAAAACAGCATCTCGTTATGGTTGGCGTGCTGCGGCGCAGCGGGCGCTCTGCCCGGCCGCTGCCTCGTTTTAACCTTACCGCCGTCCCTGGGCTTTTACCAACATAAACCGCTCGTTAGCTCAGTTGTTGAGCAATGTTTCGCACTTATTGGCGCGCCAGGCGGCCGTGCGCGGGTGCGAATACGACGTTGCTGCGCCACGGGTTGATGTCCAGCCCGCCGCGGCGGGTGTAGCGGGCGTAAACCGTCAGGCTTTGCGGCCGGCAGTAGCGCATCAGATCGTTGAAGATGCGCTCGACACACTGCTCGTGGAATTCGTTGTGGTGGCGGAAGGAGACCAGGTAGCGCAGCAGCGCTTCGCGATCGATCTTGCCGCCGCGGTAGCTTATCTGCACCGATCCCCAGTCCGGTTGATGGGTGATCAGGCAGTTGGACTTCAGCAGGTGGCTGACCAGTTGCTCTTCCACCACCTCTTCACCGGCGGCGTTCAGCAGGTAGTCGGCGTTGAACTCATAATTGTCGATGCGGATATCCTGCTGGTCGATGCAGTCGCCGGCCAGACGGGCGATCGGCGTGCCTTCCAGCTGCTCGACGCTGAACAGGGTGACGTTTACCTCGCCCTGGGCACAGGCAGACAGATCGCGCTGCAGGGTGCTGCGCACCGTTTCCCAATCGGCGAACGGGGTTTGGTTGAAGCTGTTGAGATACAGTTTGAAGCTTTTCGATTCGATCAGGTTCAGGCTGTCGGCGTTGAGGCTGATCTCGCCGACCGCCACCTGCGGCAGCCCGTTGGCGTTCAGCCAGGAGAGTTCGTACAGCGTCCAGATGTCCGCGCCGTGGAAGGGCAGGTTGTCGGGATACAGCCCCAGCGGCTCGCGGTTCATGCTGCGCGGCACCGCCTGCAGCAACGTGGCGTCGTAGCGATCGCGGTAGGCGGTGGGTTTGCCCAGCGTCAGCCCTGACAGGGCCTGGTGGTCTTGATAGGAGGACATCTGCTGTCACCTCGCTCAGAGATAGGTACAATGGCCGTCAGTTTAACGTATGCGAGAAAGAATATGGACCATGATGTATCGCACGCTCTGCGTGAATTCACTCAACGCTATGTCGAGTTGTGGCAGCAAGCGCGCGGCCACGCGCCGGCCAGCCAGGCATTGTACGGCGTGCCGTCGCCCTGCATCGTGGAGAATCGCGAGGACGAGGTGCTGTGGTTGCCGCAGCCTTTCGAGCCGGCGGCGACGCTGGAGAAGGTAGAAGCCGCGCTGGAGCTGAGTTTGCAGCCGGATGCGCACCGTTTTTACACGCAGCAATACGCGGGCGACATGAGCGCGCAATTTGGGGAGCATCGCCTGAGCCTGCTGCAGGTCTGGAGCGAGGAGGATTTCATCCGCCTGCAGGAGAACCTGATCGGCCATCTGGTGACGCAAAAGCGCCTCAAATTGTCACCGACCCTCTTCCTGGCGACCACCGAATCCGAGATGACGATGGTGTCGCTGTGCAACGTCAGCGGCAACGTGGTGCTGGAGCAATTCGGCAGCGATAAGCGCACCTTGTTGGCGGCGACGCTGGGGAATTTCCTCGATGCGCTGCGCCCGGTGCTGGACTGAAGCGCGGCGGATTCGCCGCCGCCCGTGTAAGAGATCTCTCACACGGGCTGTGAGAGATCGCTCTTAATTTTTTTCACCTCTCTTTGGACCATGAGATTATTGTTATCCAGATCAATTGGTTAGAATTTCTTTAGGATAACTCTTAGTCTTAATTTAGTGTGAGACACCTCTCAAACCCTTGTGATTCCGGGAAATTTGAGCGATCTTATCATTACCGGCACGGACCCGGCGGAGCAGGAAAGCATCAGGATGATGCAGCTTCAGGAAGAAGAAAGGGATGCGTTCAGGCAAGAGCGAGGGATGGCGTCAGGAGATGCCCAGGATGTTTCAGGATAGAAACCAGGGACACCTCCAGGACGGAGATTGAGAGCCGGCACAGGACTGTCGGCGGGTCAGGAAGGCTGAGGAACCGCGTCAGGACGATGCTGCAGGATGATGCAAGGACCACTTGGTCAGGATGGCCGCAGGAAAAGTTTTCAAGGATTGAGCAGGGAGCACGCTGTGTAGCGGGATAGCTATAAAACGAACCGGGGGCACTGTTAACGCAGTGCCCCCAACTTTTTGTTCTATCCCGCCGTGCGTGCTTCTCTGCTTAATCCATCGCCAGCGTTAACCAATCGCGCCCAGCGTATCGCCTGCGCCCTGTTTTTTCGGCAGCAGGAACAGCGTGGCGTAGATATCCAGCAGGTAAATCGCCGCCAGCAGGCTGATAGCGGCGGTGAACGACACCTGCGTCACCAGCGCGCCGATCACCAATGGCCCCAGGCCGCCGACACCGCGCCCGAGATTGAACAGGATGTTTTGCGCGGTGGCGCGCGCCTGCACCGGGTAAGTATCGGAAATCAACGCGCCGTAGCCGCCTATCATGCCGTTAACGAACATGCCCATCACGGCGCCGGCGAACAACATCAGCATCGGATCGCTCAACTGGGCGTAGCCGATCACCATCACCACCGCGCCGACCTGATACAGCACGAAAATCTTCCAGCGGGCGAAGCGGTCGGCCAGCACGCCAAACAGCCAGATGCCGAACGTCATGCCCACGACCGTCACCGCCGTCCACAGGCCGGACTTGGTGAGCGAGAAACCAAAGTTTTTCGCCAGGTAAGTCGGCATCCAGATCATCAGCCCGTAGTAACCGAAGTTCTGCACCGAACAGAGAATGAAGATGCCGATGCTGGCCTTGCCGGTGGCGCGATCCTTAAACAGCAGGCGCAAACGCTGCAGGAAGGAAAGCGGCTGCCCGGCGTCTTTCTGCCGCACGAATTCCTCCGGTTCGCCCAGCGTGCGGCGGATCAGGAATGACGCCAGCGCCGGCAGCAGGCCGACCAGGAACATGCCGCGCCAGCCGATGTGTTCCAGCAGCAGCGGCGTCAGGAAAGCGGCCGCCAGCACCCCCAACTGCCAGCCCATGCCGACGTAAGCCGAAGCGCGATTGCGTTTCTCCGCCGGCCAGGCCTCGGCGATCAGCGCCATGCCGATGCCGAACTCGCCACCCAGCCCGATGCCCGCCAGGGTGCGATAGGCCAGCAGATCCCAATAGCCTTGCGCCACGGCGCACAGGCCGGTGAACAGGGAAAACATCAGGATGGTGATCGTCAGCACCCGGATGCGGCCGAAGCGATCGCTGAGGTGGCCAAAGATCACGCCGCCCAGCACCGCGCCGATCAGCGTCCAGGTGACCAGCGAACCGGCGGCCGATGAGGATAATCCCAATTCGATGCTGATGGCCGGCAGCATAAAGCCGAGGATCAGCAGGTCAAACCCGTCCATGGCATAACCGGTGACCGAGGCCAACATGGCCTTACCGGGCGTCGCGTGGTTTTTTTTCTCTGTTATTACGGACATGAATCTTTATCTGTGTGGTGAATTCGGTGGGCCTATTGTGCCGCGCGACGGCGAACGTCACCAGATAAAAACGGCGAGCTGTCTCAGGCGCGCCGAATTTGGGCTATAAAAATGCTATGCTTTGCCGCCTTTCAGCCAGAGCGCTGAATACCATGATGAAAAGAGATCGGGAATGCAGATGAGTATACATAACCAGGTGCGCCGCAGTTTGCAGGCGATTGAACAATCCATGCGCGATCTGGCGCTGTGGCAGGCCGCGCCCCCTGAGCATGAGGCTTTCTCCAGCACCGAGCCGTTCTGCATCGACAGCATGTCGGCCGAAGCCTGGCTGCAGTGGGTGTTCTTGCCGCGCATGTATGCGTTGTTGGACGCCGAGGCGCCGTTGCCGACGCGCTTCGCCATCACGCCTTATTTCGAAGAGGCGTTGAAAGATCGTGAACCGAGCAGTCTGCCGCTGCTGGTGCTGCTGCAACAGCTGGATTTGATGTTGAATAAAGAGCCGTAATGCGCTGGCTGCGCGCAGATTTTTGCCGCCCGGCAGTGTAGAGTACTCGCGCGGATGCCGGGCAGGAGAGCCGACGGCGTCTTTCGGCTCGGTTTAACCGCGGCGGTTGACCGGGAGCTGCATTAGGATGATGAGGTGCTGCAATAATGGATTTATTAAGGTTTATCCTGCGTTTGCCTTTTACCCTGGTTAAGGGCGTTTGTCGCCTGCTGGGCGGGGCGTTGACGCTGTTGGGGCGGTTGCTGAGACCGCTGGTCGGCAACCTCAGCTGGCGTGCGCCGGCCTGGTGGGCTGCGCTGCCGCGCGGTTTTTTGCGGCTGGAAAGCGGCGTGGATAAACACCCGAAAGCGGTCGGTCTGAGCCTGCTGCTGCTGGCAGGCGTTGCGGGCGGCGCATTTTACGGTTGGCACTGGTGGCAAAACCGGCCCCAACCGATTGAACCTGCGCCGATGGTGGTTCAGGAGATCAACGCCGAGTTGTCCAACCCCGAGCCGATAGACTACGCCGCCGCCCGGCAGGCGCCGCAAACGGTGAGCCTGACCTTCAGCGGCTCGGCTGCGCCGATAACCGCGGCGGGCAAAACCGTGAGCGCCGGCATCACTCTGAAACCGTCGGCGGAAGGGCAGTGGGCATGGAGCAATGAGTCGACACTGGTGTTCACGGCGAAAAAGCCGCTGCCGATGGGCGCGAAATATGAGGTGACCCTTGAACCCGCCACGTTGCTGGCGCCGCAGGTCAAGCTAGTCAAAACCCGTTATGCCTTCACCGTGCCCGCGTTCGATTACCGCCTGGGGCAGGCCGAGTATTACCGCGATCCGCAAAATGCGCAAAAACGCAGCGCGATCTTCAATTTGCAGTTCAACGCGCCGGTTGACGTCGGCAGCTTTGAAAAACAGATTTCGCTGGGATTGAAAGAAGGCAGCGCCACCTCCGAGAAAAAGCTGAATTTCTCTCTGGTCTATGACGAGAAAAAACTGAACGCCTGGGTGCATTCCGAGCCGCTGCAGGCGCTGGATCAGGGCGGGGCAGTGCATCTGACCGTCGGCAAGGGCGTTAAATCGACGGCGGCCGGCAATGCGGTCGAAGAGGCGAAAAGCAACTGGGTCAAAGTACCGACGCTGTACAGCCTGGCGCTGAGCGACGCCAGCGCCCAGGTGGTGGATACCGACGGCGGCCAAGGGCAGCGTGCCCTGGTGGTCGGTTTCAGCGATGCGGTGAAGGATAAAGAGCTGGCGCGGGCCGCGAAAGCCTGGCTGCTGCCGCAGCACGATCCGAGCGATGCCGAGGCCGCCGACGATGCCGACGATTTCTATCAATGGACGGTCGACAGCGTCGGTAAAAACGTGCTGGCGCAGGCGGCGCCGCTGCCGTTGACGCTTAACGAGGCGGAAGAGGCTTACCAACCGCAGTTCAGCTTCCGTTTCGACGCCCCGGCGCACCGCTTTGTGCTGCTCGAGATCGATAACCAGCTGGTTTCCGCCGGCGGTTACAAAATGCCGAAGAAGGTTTACCGCGTGGTCGAAGTGCCGGAGTTCCCGAAATCGCTGCAGTTCATGTCGCAGGGCTCCCTGCTGTCGGTCAACGGCGACAAGCAGATCAGCGTGGCGGCGCGCAACGTGGCGGGCCTGCGGCTGGACATCAAGCGGGTGATCCCGAGCCAGCTGCAGCACATCGTCTCCTTCAAAAGCCGGGAATACTCCTCCACGGAATTCAACCGGCTCAACGACGAATATTTCACCGAGCATTTCAAATACCAGACGGCGCTCAACAACGAGCGGCCGGGGGAAGTGAACTATCAGGGCATCGATCTTTCCCGCTATCTCTCCACCAACGCCAGTTCCCATCGCGGGGTGTTCCTGCTGACGCTGTCTGAATGGCAGCCGAACCGAAAACCGGCGGCGGAAGAGGCGGGCGCCGAGCAGGATCAGGAACAGGATGAGAGCGAAGGGGAAGAACAGCCCGACGTCGGCGATTCGCGCTTTGTGGTGGTGACCGATCTGGGCATCGTCGCCAAGAGCTCGCAGGACAAGACGCGCGACGTCTTTGTGCAGTCGATCCAAAGCGGCGCGCCGGTCAGCGGCGCCACCGTGTCGGTGGTGGCCAAAAACGGCGTGACGCTGCTCAGCCAAACCACCGGCGCCGATGGGCACGTGCGTTTCCCGGCGCTGGATGTGTACACCAACGAGCGCCAGCCGGTGATGTTCCTGGTGGAGAAAGAAGGGGATGTCTCCTTCCTGCCGACCGGCAGCTATAACGATCGCGGGCTGGATTTCTCGCGCTTCGACGTTGCCGGTGAACAAACGCCGACCGATCCGCGCACGCTCAGCAGCTACCTGTTCTCCGATCGCGGCGTTTATCGGCCGGGGGATACCTTTAACATCGGCCTGATCACCCGCGCCGCCGACTGGGGCGTTGGCCTGGCCGGCGTGCCGGTGCGCGCCGAAATCCGCGATCCGCGCGATAAGCTGATGTCCACCGTGCCGCTGACGCTGGGCGCCAGCGGTTTCAACGAGCTGAGCTATACCACCGATGAAAATTCGCCTACCGGCGAGTGGAACGTCTATCTGTATCTGATCGGCAAAAATAACGATACCTCCACGCTGCTCGGCCATACCGCAGTCAATGTGAAGGAGTTCGAACCGGATCAGCTGAAAGTGAAGCTGGCGTTGACGCCTGACCGCCAGCAAGGCTGGGTAAAACCGTCCGAGCTGAAGGCCAGCATCGATGTGCAGAACTTGTTCGGCACCCCGGCGCAGGATCGCCGTGTGACCACCAGGCTGACGCTGCGGCCAATGTATCCGAGCTTCGATCGCTTCCCGGATTATGCGTTCTACGAAAACCGGCAAAACAGCGACGGGTTCGAGACCGAGCTGGAAGATCGCACCACCGATGAGCACGGCGCGGCCGATATTCCGCTCGATCTGAAATCCTACGCCGACGCCACTTATCAGCTGCAGCTGTTGTCGGAGGCGTTCGTTGCCGGCGGCGGGCGCTCGGTGGCGGCGACCGCCCGTACGCTGGTTTCGCCTTACGATTACCTGATTGGGGTGAAGGCCGACGGCGATCTGGGCTACATCAACCGCGACGCGGAGCGGCATCTGAACGTGATCGCCATCGATCCGACCCTGAAACAGATCGCCATGCCGAACCTGAAGCAGGTGTTGATCGAGCAGAAATACATTTCGGTGCTGACCAAACAGGATTCGGGCGTTTACAAATACCAGTCGAAGATGAAGGAAGTGCAGCTGTCGGAACAGCCGCTGGCGCTGAGCGAGCAGGGCGCGGATCTGAGGCTGGCGACCGATAAGCCTGGCGACTTCGTGCTGGTGATTGAAGATGCGCAGGGCAAGACGCTCAATCGCGTCGCCTACAGCGTGGCCGGCAACGCCAACCTGAGCCGTTCGCTGGATCGCAATGCCGAACTGAAGCTGAAACTCAACCAGGCGGAATACCTGCCCGGCGAAGAGATCGAGGTGGCGATCAACGCGCCTTATACCGGTAGCGGCTTGATCACCATTGAAAAGGACAAGGTTTACGCCTGGCAGTGGTTCCACACCGATACCACCAGCTCGGTGCAGACGATCCGCGTGCCAGCCGGCATGGAGGGCAACGGCTACATCAACGTGCAGTTCGTGCGCGACATCAACTCCAGCGAGATCTTCATGAGCCCGCTGAGCTACGGCGTGATGCCGTTCAAGATCAGCACCCAGGCGCGCCAAAACAGCCTCGAGGTGACGGCGCCGGAGGTCATCAAGCCGGGTGAAAATCTGACGATGACGGTCAAGACTGATGCGCCGCAGCAGGTGGCGCTGTTCGCCGTCGATGAGGGCATTCTGCAGGTGGCGCGTTACCGCCTGAAGGATCCGCTGGAGTTCTTCTTCAGCAAGCGCGAACTGAACGTGAGCAGCTCGCAGATCCTCGATCTGATCCTGCCGGAATTCAGCAAGCTGATGGCGCTGACCGCGGCGCCGGGCGGCGATGCGGGCGAAGGGCTGGATCTCAACCTCAACCCGTTCAAACGCAAGCGCGACAAGCCGGTGGCCTATTGGTCCGGCATTACCGAAGTCAGCGGCGAGAAGCAGTTCGTCTACCCGGTGCCGGATTACTTCAACGGCAAGATCCGCGTCATGGCGATTTCGGTGACGCCGGAAAAAATCGGCAAGGCGCAAACCGCCGCCACGGTGCGCGACAGCTTCATCATGACGCCGAATGTGCCGGCGATGGTGGCGCCGGGCGATGAGTTCGACGTCAGCGTGGGCGTCAGCAACAACCTCGAAGGGCTGAACGGCCAGTCGGTGGCCATCAACGTCCTGCTGACGCCGCCGCCGCAGTTGGAGGTGGTGGGCAACGCGACGCAAAGCCTGACGCTGGCGGAAAAACGCGAAGGCGTGATCGCCTTCCGTCTGCGCGCCAAAGCCGTGCTGGGCGATGCGCCGCTGGTGTTCGACGCCCGTTACGGCGACCAGGCCAGCCGCCGCACCGTCAGCACCTCGGTGCGGCCGGCGGCGCCGTACCGCACCCAGTCGGTGATGGGGCGCATGAGCGGCGGCAGCCAGAACGTCGACGGCCTGCGCCAGATGTTCGACGCTTTCGCGCAGCGCCGGGCGGCGGTGTCGAATTCGCCGCTGGTGCTGACCAGCGGGCTGGCGCAATACCTGGCGGATTACCCGTATTACTGTTCCGAGCAGATCGTCAGCCGCTCCATTCCGCTGATGCTGCAGAGCCGTCATCCGGAGATGAAAAGCAGCCTGAGCCAGGCGGAAGTCAGCAAGCAGCTGCGCAATCTGCTGGGCGTGCTGCGCGCCCGTCAGAACGACAGCGGGGCGATCGGCGCCTGGCGTTCGTCGCCGGATGCCGATCCTTTCGTCACGCCTTATGTGGTGCAGTATCTGCTCGAAGCCAAAGCGGCGGGCTACGCCCTGCCGGAAGGCATGCTGGACGAGGCCAACGGCGCGTTGCGCGAGCTGGCGGCCAGCGGATTCGACGATCTGTATCTGCTGCGCCTGCGCAGCTGGGCGGTTTACCTGCTGACGCTGCAGGGCGAAGTGACAACCAACTCGCTGGCGGCGGTGCAGGATACGCTGCAAAAACGCTATGGCGAGGGCTGGAAAACCGATCTGAGCGCGCTGTATCTGGCCTCTTCCTATCGCCTGTTGAAGATGGACGACGAAGCCGCCGCGCTGCTGCAACCGAGCTGGCAGCAACTGAGCAAAGCCTATGACAGCGCCTGGTGGACGCAGAACTATTTCGATCCGCTGGTGCAGGATGCGACGCGGCTGTATTTGATTACCCGTCACTTCCCTGAGAAGGTGACGTCGATTCCGCCGCAGGTGCTGGAGAATATGGTCAAGGCACTGAAAGAAGAGCGTTACACCACCTACTCCTCTGCAATGAGCATCCTGGCGCTGGAAAGCTATTCGGCCCAGGTGGCGGCGCAATCCGCCAATGCGGACGCGTTAGGCATCGTGCAGGTGGGCAAAAGCGGCGGCGACCCGCAGCGCATCAGTGAGCTGCAGGGGCTGTTCGTTCAGGGGCAGTTCAATGCCGATGCCACCGCGGTGCGCTTCACCAACGGCGGCAGCGCGCCGGCCTGGTATGTGGTGACGCAGGCCGGTTACGATCTGAATGCGCCGCAAAAAGCGCTGTCGCGCGGGATTGAGATCGTCCGCGATTACACCGACGAACAGGGCAAGCCGGTGACGCAGGTGACACTGGGGCAGAAGATCAACGTCCATCTGAAGGTGCGCGCCAACTCGAAAGAGGGGCAGAGCAACCTGGCGATCGTCGATCTGCTGCCGGGCGGGTTCGAAGTGGTGCAGCAGACGCCGCCGGAGCCGGCCGACGCCGGCGAGGAGAGCGACGAGCATGGCGGCTGGCAGTCGCCGCTGGCCGCATCTGGCTCCACCTGGGCGCCGGACTACAGCGATATCCGTGAAGATCGGGTGATCATCTACGGCAGCGCCAGCACTGAGGTGCAGGAGTTCGTTTATCAAATCAAAGCCACCAATACCGGCAGCTTTATTGTTCCACCGGCCTACGGCGAAGCCATGTACGACCGTGAAGTGCAGGCCATGTCGGCCGGCGGCGGCAAGCTGGCGGTGGTGCCGGCGGGCAACGACTAGACCATATCCGGCGCCAGGCCAGCGTCTGGCGCCGGAATGCTGAGAACGTATGAAGATCCTGACCGGGCGCGTGCTGCAAAACGGCTTGATGGCGGTGTTTTTACTGGCGCTGCTGTTGACCGCAATTCGGCTGTGGCCGCATCCGCCCCTGTGGCAGGGGCTGCCGCAGTCTTCTGTTTATTACGACAGGCACGGCGCGCTGCTGCGCATTACGCTGGCCAACGACGATCGCTACCGGCTGTGGACCCCGCTGGAGCAAGTGTCGCCGCTGGCGGTGCGCGGCTTGCTGCTGCACGAAGATCGCTGGTTCTACTATAACCCCGGCTTTAACCCCGTCAGCCTGATGCGCGGTTTCTGGCGCAGCTATGTCGCCGGCGGCAAAATGCAGGGCGGTTCGACCATCAGCATGCAGCTGGCGCGCATGCGCTGGCATCTCAATACCCGTACGCCGGGCGGCAAGCTGCTGCAGGTGCTGCGTGCGGTGCAGCTGGAACTGAGCTACTCCAAGCGCGATATCCTGGAAGCCTATCTGAATTACGCGCCCTACGGCCGCAACATTGAAAGCATCGGCGCCGCCAGCCTGATCTATTTCGCCAAGTCGCCGCGGGAGTTGACTCTGCCGGAGGCGCTGACGCTGGCGGTGTTGCCGCAGTCACCCAGCTACCGTCTGGAGCCGAAAACCGGCGTGCTCGGCGCCGCATTGACGCAGGCGCGCAACCGTCTGTTCCTGCGCTGGCAACAGGTTTACCCTACCGACGCCAGCCAGCAAACGCTGTTCCGCCTGCCGTTGGCGCTGCGGCAGCCTGAACAAGTGCCTTATATCGCACCGCACTTTATCGAACAGCTGCGCCTGCAGACGCAGCAACTGGTACAGCGCGATACCCGCGTCGACACCACGCTGGACGCCGGGCTGCAGCGGCTGGTCGAACGACAGGTCAACGCCTTTATCGCCCGCAACCGCAGCCGCGGCATCCAAAACGCCGCGGTGCTGCTGGTGGACAGCCGCGATATGGGGGTGCGCGCGCTGGTGGGATCGGCGGACTATTACAGCCGTCCGATTCAGGGGCAGGTGAACGGCACCAACGCCAAGCGTTCGCCGGGATCGACGCTGAAGCCGTTCATCTACGCGCTGGGCATGGAGCAGGGCGTGCTGCATCCGATGACCATTCTTAAAGACGTGCCTTCGTCGTTCGGCGCCTATGCGCCGGAAAACTTCGATCGGCGCTTTCTCGGCCCGGTGACCGCCACCGACGCGTTAAATTTCAGCCGCAATATTCCGGCGGTCTATGTCGCTTCACAGCTGCGTCAGCCAACCTTTTATCAGTTCTTGCGCCTGACCGGCGTCGCCAATATGGCCAACGAGAGCCACTACGGACTGTCGCTGGTGTTGGGCGGCGGCGAGGTAACGGCGCAGGAATTGGCGAAGCTGTATGCGCTGCTGGCGAACCGCGGCGAGCTGCGGCCGCTTCGCATGCAGCTGAACCAGGCCGAATCGACGCCGGTACGGCTGCTGAGCGAGGAGGCCAGTTTCATCACGCTGGATATGCTGCGCCAGCACCGGCGGCCGGGCGATACGCTGGCGCAGCGTTCTTCGTCGCTGCCGGTGTACTGGAAGACCGGCACCTCATGGGGCTTTCGCGACGCCTGGAGCGTCGGGATTTTCGGCCCTTATGTGCTGGTGGTGTGGGAAGGCAACTTCGACGGGCGCGGCAACAATGCGTTGGTCGGCGCCGAGGCGGCCGCGCCGCTGTTCTTCAACATCATCGACAGCGTCAACGCCAGTTACCCCGGCCTGCGGGAACCGAAGCATCCGTTCCCCAAACGGCTGCGGCGGGTGGACATTTGTCTCGCCAGCGGCGATCTGCCGACGCCGTGGTGCCAGCAAAAGGGCAAGACCTGGTTCATTCCCGGCAAGTCGCCGATCAAGGTCGACAGCGTTTACCGGCCGGTGGTGCTGGATATTCACAGCGGTGAGGTCGTTTGCCCGCCGTATGATGCGGCGCAGACCCGCACCGAAATCTTTGAGTTCTGGCCTTCCGATCTGGCCAATGTGTTCGCTCAGGCCGGGTTGCCGAAGCGGGCGCCGCCGATCAATCGCTGCAAGGACAACGGCATCGCCGTCGGCGGCAGCGCGCCGCGCATCACTTCACCGCTGAAAAACACCACCTATACCCTGCGCCAGTCGCAGCAGGGACGGGACAAAATCGCCTTCAATGCGGTGACGGACGCCGACAGCAAGACGGTGTACTGGTTCGTCGACGATATCTATCTCGGCAGCAGCGCCAGCAAAAAGCCGATCGACTGGCGGCCGATCGACAACGGGCGCTACCGCATTCGGGCGGTGGACGAGCGCGGCCGCGCCGATACGCGGCTGGTGACCATCGAATGGGTGAACTAGCGTTGCGTCTCATGCCTGTTATACTCGCGCCCGAAACGGCTATTGACCTGGGAACGTGATGTGATTGAGATTTTGTATCAGGATGAACACCTGGTGGCGGTGAACAAGCCGTCGGGTTGGTTGGTGCACCGCAGTTGGCTGGATCGTCATGAAACCCGCTTTATGATGCAGACGGTGCGCGATCAGCTCGGGCAGCACGTTTTTACCGTGCACCGTCTCGATCGTCCGACCTCCGGCGTGCTGCTGATGGCGCTGTCCAGCGAGGTGGCGCGCCTGCTGTCGCAGCAGTTCGAACAACATCAGGTGCAGAAAACCTACCATGCGGTGGTGCGGGGTTACGTGCAGGAGGGGGCGACCCTCGATTATCCGCTGACGGCGGAGCTGGACAAAATCGCCGATAAACATGCCGATGCCGATAAGGGGCCGCAGCCGGCGGTAACGCATTACCGGCCGTTGGCGCAGGTGGAGATGCCGGTGGCCGTCGGCCGCTACGACAGCGCACGGTACAGCCTGGTGGAACTGCAGCCGGAAACCGGCCGCAAACATCAGCTGCGGCGCCATATGGCGCACCTGCGCCATCCGATCATCGGCGACAGCAAGCACGGCGATCTGCGGCAGAACCGCGGGATGGCGCAGCATTTCGGCTGCCCGCGCCTGATGCTGCACGCCAGCCATCTGCAGCTGACGCACCCGGTGACCGGCGAGCCGCTGCAGGTGACGGCGCGCTGGGACGAAGCCTGGCAAGGGGTGATGGCGCAGTTCGGCTGGGCGGGGGTATTCCCTGAACTTGCCGGGGTTGAGTTTAGCGCGGCTAACGGTCAGGATAGCTGACAATTTTTAAAGGTAATGAAGGGAGTAGGAGCCATGGCTCAGGTTGGTATCTTCGTGGGAACGGTCTACGGCAATTCGCTGCTGGTGGCGGAAGAGGCGCAAAATATCCTCAGCGAGCAGGGCCATGAGGTCAAACTGTTCGAAGAGGGCACGCTGGAGGCCTGGCAGTATTATCGTCAGCACTACGCGCTGGTGATCACCTCCACCACCGGGCAGGGCGATCTGCCGGACAGCATCGCGCCGCTGTTCCACGCTATCCGCGATCAGGTTGGCTATCAGCCGGAGCTGCGCTATGGGCTGATCGCCCTCGGCGACAGCAGCTATGACAACTTCTGCGGCGCCGGGCGCGCGTTCGACGCGCTGCTGCAGGAGCAGGGCGCCACCCGCGTTGGCGAAGTGCTGGAGATCGATGCGATGGAACAGCCGGAACCGGAAGTGGCCGCCTGCCCGTGGGTCGAGCAGTGGGGCACGCTGCTGCAATCGTAAAGTAAAAAGGCGCCGCAAAAGGGCGCCTTGGCGATGATGCGGGTCAACCGATCCGCATTATTTGCCGCGGGTGAGTTTTTCCAGATCGGCTTCGATCTCGGCAATCTTGTGCGACACTACGCCTTCGAGATGGCGCAGGTCGTCGAGGATTTTACGCTTCAGATCCACTTCCACCTGATCGCGCTGGCACAGCTGATCCAGCTCGTCGATCACGTAACGCAGGTTCGGGTTGATCTCGTGAATTTCCTTGTAGCCCTGGCCGGCGTTGTCCGCCACCACGGTTTTACGCTGGCGCGGATACTTGAACTTCACGCTCTTGGCGAAGAACTCGCCCTTGTCCTTGCGGAAATAGATCTTGAGGATGTCGTTGTTCGCCTCTTGACGCAGGCTATAGCGATCGACGTCTTCCGGTTGATTGATGCCCAAACTCTTCAAGTTATCGTACATACTGCGCCCTCTTTAGATGTGATCGTTATATTCCACGACTGCGATTATGGCGGAAAGCGAGATCTGCGACTGTGACTGCCAGCGAAACGCAGACAAAAAAATAGCGGGTGAATCACCCGCTATTTCAATTTAGTCGATAGTGCGCAATAACTCATTAATGCCGACTTTACCGCGCGTTTTGGCGTCGACCTTCTTGACGATCACCGCGCAGTACAGGCTGTAAGAACCGTCTTTCGACGGCAGGTTGCCGGAAACCACCACTGAACCCGCCGGCACGCGGCCGTAATGGATTTCGCCGGTCTCGCGGTCATAGATGCGGGTGCTCTGGCCGAGGTAGACGCCCATTGAAATCACCGAACCTTCTTCCACGATCACGCCTTCCACCACTTCGGAGCGCGCGCCGATAAAGCAGTTGTCTTCGATGATGGTCGGGTTGGCCTGCAGCGGCTCCAGCACGCCGCCGATGCCGACGCCGCCGGACAGGTGAACGTTTTTGCCGATCTGCGCGCAAGAACCGACGGTCGCCCAGGTGTCGACCATGGTGCCTTCGTCGACGTAGGCGCCGATGTTAACGTAAGACGGCATCAGCACGGTGTTGCGCGCGATGAACGCGCCCTGGCGCACGGTGGCCGGCGGCACGACGCGGAAACCTTCCTTCTGGAAGCGCGCTTCGTCGTAGTCGGCGAATTTCATCGGCACTTTGTCGTAGTAGCGGGTTTCCGCGCCGTCCATCACCTTGTTGTCGTTGATGCGGAAAGAGAGCAGCACGGCTTTCTTCAGCCACTGATGGGTGACCCATTGACCGTCGATCTTCTCGGCGACGCGCAGGGCGCCGCTGTCCAGCAGGCCGATCACCTGGTTTACCGCTTCGCGCGTTACGGTGTCTACGTTCGCCGGAGTGATGTCCGCACGGCGTTCGAAGGCGCTTTCAATAACGTTCTGTAATTGCTGCATGCTGTTCTCTTTCCTGATGTTGTCGGTAAAAAGTTACTTGTATCACATTTTATCGTTTGGGGTGAGGGCCTCTGTCAACCGTTGCTCCAACTTTCTGCGCGTTTCTTGGTCGAGCGCGCGCCGCTCGCCGTCGGCCAGGATAAACAAATCCTCGACCCGCTCGCCGATGGTGGAAATGCGCGCGCCGTGCAGCGACAGCCCCAGATCGGCGAACACTTCGCCCACCCGCGCCAGCAGGCCGGGTTGATCGAGCGCGGTCAGCTCCAGGTAGCTGCGGCGATCGGTGTGGGTCGGCAGGAAGGTGACCTCGGTCGGCACGCTGAAGTGGCGCAGCTTGGATGACGGCCGGCGCACGCGCGGCGGCTGGTACTCCCGCTGGGTGATGGCCTGCAACAGCGCCTGGCGGATCGCCGCGTGGCGATCCTGCGCCAGCGGGCTGCCGTCCGGCTCCAGCACGATAAAGGTGTCCATCGCCATACCGTCGCGGTTGGTGAAGATCTGCGCGTCGTGCACGCTCAGGTTGCGGCGATCCATCTCTCCGGCGACGGCGGCGAACAGGTAAGGGCGATCCGGGCTCCAGATGAAGATCTCGGTGCCGCCGCGCGTCGCCTGGCGGCTGACCAGCACCAGCGGCTGGGTGGAGTCGTGGGCCAGCAGGTGGCGGGCATGCCAGGCCAGCTGATTCGGCGAGTGGCGCAGGAAGTAATCGGCGCGGCAGCGGCTCCAGATGCGGTGCAGCGCCTCTTCGTCAATGTTGTCCATGCGCAGCAGCGCCAGCGCCTGCAGGCGATGGTGGCGCACGCGTTCGCGCAGATCCGGGCTGTTTTGCATGCCGCGGCGCAGCTGTTTTTCGGTGGCGAAATACAGCTCGCGCAACAGGCTCTGCTTCCAGCTGTTCCACAGGGTTTCGTTGGTGGCGCAGATATCCGCCACCGTCAGGCACACCAGATAGCGCAGGCGGGTTTCGCTCTGCACTTCGCTGCTGAACTGCTGGATCACCGTCGGATCCTGAATATCGCGGCGCTGCGCGGTGACCGACATCAGCAGGTGGCAGCGCACCAGCCAGGCCACCAGCTGGGTTTCTCGCGAGTTGAGGCCGTGCAGTTCGGCGAACTCCACCACGTCTTCCGCGCCGAGGATCGAGTGATCGCCGCCGCGCCCTTTGGCGATATCGTGGAACAAGGCCGCCAGCAGCAGCAGTTCCGGGTGCGGCAGGCGCGGGTACAGTTCCACGCACAGCGGATGGCGCGGCCGGGTTTGCGGATCGGCGAAGCTCTCCAGCTTCTGCAGCACGCGGATGGTGTGTTCGTCGACGGTATAGGCATGGAACAGGTCGAACTGCATCTGCCCGACGATCTTGCCCCACTGCGGCATATAGGCCCACAGCACGCTGTGACGGTGCATCGGCACCAGCGCGCGCGACACCGCGCCGGGGTGGCGCAGGATGGCCATAAACAGATCGCGCGCTTCCGGGATGGTGCACAGCGGCTGTTTCAGGTGGCGGCGCGCGTGGCGCAGCTGGCGCACGGTGGTGGAGTAAATGCCTTTGATCTCGCGGTTGCGCACCATCAGGTAGAACATGCGCATGATGGCTTGCGGCTCGCGGATGAACAGCGTTTCATCGCGCAGATCGATCAGATCGCCGCGCAGCTGGAAATCGTCGTTCAGCGGGCGCGGTTTTTCGGTGGCGTCCAGCGCCAGGATGGCTTCGTCGAACAGCTGCAGCAGCATGTGGTTCAGCTCGCTGACGCGGCGCGTCATGCGGTAGAAGTCTTTCATCATGCGCTCGACCGGCTCGTTGCCTTCGCCTTCATAGCGCAGCAGCTGCGCCACGCTGAGCTGACGATCGAACAGCAGACGGTTGTCGTAACGCGGCAGCACCAGATGCAGCGCGAAACGGATGCGCCACAGGAAGCTCTGGCATTCGTTCAGCTCGTTGCGTTCGGCCTGGGTGAGGAAACCGAAGCCGACCATTTCGTCCAGCGAGGTGGCGCCGAAGTGGCGACGCGCCACCCACAGCAGCGTGTGGATGTCACGCAGGCCGCCGGGGCTGCTTTTGATATCCGGTTCCAGGTTATAGCTGGTGCCGTGGTAGCGCTGATGACGCTCCTGTTGCTCGCTGATCTTGGCGTGGAAGAACTGCGGCGAAGGCCAAAAGCCGTCGCTGAAGATATGCTTCTGCATTTGCAGGAACAGCGCAACGTCGCCGCAGATCATGCGCGATTCGATCAGGTTGGTGGCCACGGTCAGATCCGCCAGCCCTTCCAGCAGGCACTCTTCCAGGGTGCGCACGCTGTGGCCCACTTCCAGCTTGAGATCCCACAGCAGGGTGATGAATTCGCCGACCCGCTGCGACTGTTGCTCCGTCAGCCGGCGCTGGCTGAGCACCAGCACGTCGATATCCGACAGCGGATGCAGCTCGCCGCGGCCGTAGCCGCCGACCGCCACCAGCGCGGTTTCCGGGATATCTTCAAAGCCGTAGAACGTCCACAGCCGGCGCAGCAGGCGATCGATGAAGTCGCTGCGCGCTGCCACCAGGCTTTCGGCGCTGGATCCGGCGTCGAACGCCGCCGCCAGCCACAGCTGGAAATGCTCCAGCCGCTGTTTCAGCAGCGGGCAGGTGAGCTCGTCGTCGCCGTAGACGCTGGGAGAGGCGGGCGGCATCGGCACGGCCGGTTGAAGGAGATTGTCAGACATAGTGCGCAGCCCATAAAAAAGGCCGGCATAAGCCGGCCTGGTGACATTCTGCACGCGGCGTGCGCCGCAGTGCTTACATCTCGTGCGTAATGATGTTGGGGATGGTGTCATCCTTGCGCAACGTCATTATCTCGCAGCCGTTATCAGTGACCACAATAGTATGCTCATACTGCGCCGACAAGCTGCGATCTTTGGTTTTTACCGTCCAGCCGTCTTTCATGGTGCGGATGCGGTAGTCGCCGGCGTTGACCATCGGTTCGATGGTGAAGGCCATGCCCGCCTGCAGCACCACGCCGCCGTCGTCCGCGTCATAGTGCAATACCTGCGGCTCTTCATGGAACACTTCGCCGATGCCGTGGCCGCAGTACTCGCGCACCACGGAGAATTTCTCGGCCTCGACGAATTGCTGGATGGCCTTGCCCAGGGTGCGCAGACGGATGCCCGGTTTGACCATCTTCAGCGCCAGATACAGGCTTTCCTGAGTGACGCGGCACAGGCGTTCGCCCAGAATGGTCGGTTTGCCGACGATGAACATCTTCGAGGTGTCGCCGTGGAAACCGTCTTTAATCACGGTCACGTCGATGTTGACGATGTCGCCGTCTTTCAGCGTTTTGTCGTCGCTCGGGATGCCGTGGCACACCACTTCGTTCACCGAGATGCACACGGATTTCGGGAAGCCGTGGTAGCCGAGGCAGGCGGAGATGGCCTGCTGCTCGTTGGTGATGTACTCGTGACAGATACGGTCCAGTTCGCCGGTGGTCACGCCAGGTTTGACGTGCGGCTCGATGATCTCCAGCACTTCGGCGGCCAGGCGGCCGGCCACGCGCATTTTTTGGATGTCATCAGGTGTTTTAATTGAGATTGCCATGAAATTCGTCCGCAGGTGTCGTTATCGTCGACAATAAGAAGCAGTGACTTATGGTATCAGCCCGGCCGGGGGCTGCCAAATTTCATTTCCTGACGCCCGGCGAAACGCAACAAAAGTTGGTGTCGGCGGCGGGTTTATGGTATAAAGCGCGCCGGCGATCCGCGACTTGGTTCTTGTGACCTGGCGGAAATCGGCCGAAAATACTTTAACTGCACTCATTTTGTGTAAATAACACACACGTATCGGCACATCCGCCGGGGTGCCCTGAGGTGACTTGTCGCCGCCAGGGTCGGCGTTATGGGATACGTGGAGGCATAACCCCAATTAATCTATAGAGGTTTAATCATGGCAACTGTTTCCATGCGCGACATGCTCAAGGCTGGTGTTCACTTTGGTCACCAGACCCGTTACTGGAACCCGAAAATGAAGCCTTTCATCTTCGGTGCTCGTAACAAGGTTCACATCATCAACCTGGAGCAGACCGTACCAATGTTCAACGCCGCTCTGGCTGAACTGACCAAGATCTCTTCCCGTAAAGGCAAGATCCTGTTCGTTGGTACCAAGCGCGCAGCAAGCGAAGCGGTAAAAGACGCTGCGAACAGCTGTGACCAGTTCTTCGTGAACCACCGCTGGTTGGGCGGTATGCTGACTAACTGGAAAACCGTTCGTCAGTCCATCAAGCGTTTGAAAGATCTGGAAATCCAGTCTCAAGACGGCACCCTGGACAAGCTGACCAAGAAAGAAGCGCTGATGCGCACTCGTGAACTGGCCAAGCTGGAAAACTCCCTGGGCGGTATCAAAGATATGGGCGGTCTGCCAGACGCACTGTTCGTTATCGATGCCGATCACGAGCACATCGCGATCAAAGAAGCCAACAACCTGGGTATCCCGGTATTCTCTATCGTTGATACCAACTCCAACCCAGACGGCGTTGACTTCATCATCCCTGGTAACGACGACGCAATCCGTGCAGTAAACCTGTACCTGACTGCTGTTGCTGCCGCTGTGCGTGAAGGTCGTTCTCAAGATCTGGCCGTTCAGGCGGAAGAAGGCTTCGTAGAAGCTGAATAATAAGGCAAGCTCGTCACTGAGCCCTTATTAACCAGGTATTGACATATGTTGGTTAGGGGGGCCTGTTAAGGCCCCCTTTGCTTATCTGAATGAGAACTGTCTCCACGCGAGATAACCGAGGAAAAAGAAATGGCTGATATTACCGCTGCCCTGGTAAAAGAACTGCGCGAGCGTACCGGCGCTGGCATGATGGATTGCAAGAAAGCGCTGGTTGAATCCAACGGCGACATCGAACTGGCAATCGAAAACATGCGTAAGTCCGGTGCGATCAAAGCCGCTAAAAAAGCAGGCAACGTGGCTGCTGACGGCGTGATCAAAACCAAGATCGAAGGCAACTACGGCATCATTCTGGAAGTTAACTGCCAGACTGACTTCGTAGCAAAAGACGCCGGTTTCCAGGCGTTCGCCGACAAAGTGCTGGATGCCGCTGTTGCTGGCAAAATCACTGACGTTGACGTGCTGAAAGCGCAGTTCGAAGAAGAGCGCGTAGCGCTGGTGGCAAAAATCGGCGAAAACATCAACATTCGTCGCGTTGCTTCCCTGGAAGGCGAAGTGCTGGGCAGCTACCTGCACGGCGCGCGTATCGGCGTTCTGGTTGCGGCTAAAGGCGCTGACGAAGAGCTGGTTAAGCAAATCGCAATGCACATTGCGGCGAGCAAGCCAGAGTTCGTGAAGCCAGAAGACGTGTCTGCTGAAGTGGTAGAAAAAGAGTACCAGGTTCAGCTGGACATCGCCATGCAGTCCGGCAAGCCGAAAGAAATCGCAGAGAAAATGGTTGAAGGCCGCATGAAGAAATTCACCGGCGAAGTTTCTCTGACCGGTCAGCCTTTCGTTATGGATCCGAGCAAATCCGTTGCTCAGGTGCTGAAAGAGCACAACGCTGACGTGACCAACTTCATTCGCTTCGAAGTGGGCGAAGGCATCGAGAAAGTCGAAACCGACTTCGCTGCTGAAGTTGCCGCGATGAGCAAACAGTCTTAATGACTGTCGATGGAACCGCCGTCTGGCGGTTCCATACTATCCAGCCAGAATTACACCGGTGGCAAGCCCTGCAGCGTGATACTCACCTCAGGCGCGTTTCATCGGCTGAAATCCCCAATACTAATACTGCTTCTTAGGACAGAACACCATGGCAACCAATGCAAAACCCGTATATCAGCGTATTCTGCTTAAACTGAGTGGCGAAGCCCTGCAAGGTGCAGAAGGTTTTGGTATCGACGCCAGCGTTTTGGATCGCATGGCTCAGGAAGTGAAAGAGCTGGTCGAACTGGGAATTCAGGTCGGTGTAGTTATTGGCGGCGGGAACCTGTTCCGCGGCGCGGGCCTGGCGCAAGCCGGCATGAACCGCGTAGTGGGCGACCACATGGGAATGCTGGCTACCGTGATGAACGGCCTGGCTATGCGTGATGCACTGCACCGTGCCTATGTGAACGCCCGCCTGATGTCGGCGATCCCGCTGAACGGCGTGTGTGACAATTACAGCTGGGCAGAGGCGATCAGCCTGCTGCGCAACAACCGCGTGGTGATCTTCTCCGCCGGTACCGGCAACCCGTTCTTCACCACCGATTCCGCCGCTTGCCTGCGCGGCATCGAGATCGAAGCGGACGTGGTGCTGAAAGCCACCAAAGTGGATGGCGTCTACTCCGCCGATCCGGTGAAAAACCCGGATGCGACTCTGTATGAACAATTAACCTATCAGGACGTGCTGGAGCGCGAGCTGAAAGTGATGGATCTGGCGGCGTTTACGCTGGCTCGCGATCACGGTCTGCCGATCCGCGTGTTCAACATGAACAAGCCTGGCGCGCTGCGCCGCGTGGTGATGGGTGAGAACGAAGGTACGCTGATCAGCAAATAAGGCTGTTCACACCCCTTTTCGGAGCGCGTGACGCCCGGCGCCGCGCGCTCTCCGAGTACGATTACGGGCTATACTTGAGTATCGCCTGCCAAGTAACCAGCTTCCAAGGGTTTGCAACGTGACTAATGAAATCAGAAAAGATGCTGATTCACGCATGGAAAAAAGCGTAGAAGCATTCAAAAACCAAATCAGCAAGATCCGCACCGGCCGCGCTTCGCCAAGCATTCTGGACGGCATCATGGTGGAATACTACGGTGCCGCTACGCCGCTGCGTCAACTGGCCAACGTGACCGTGGAAGACTCCCGCACGCTGAAAATCAACGTGTTCGACCGCAGCCTGAGCCAGGCCGTTGAGAAAGCGATCATGAGCTCCGATCTGGGCCTTAACCCGTCTTCCGCCGGTTCTGACATTCGCGTTCCGCTGCCTCCGCTGACCGAAGAACGCCGTAAGGATCTGATCAAGATCGTACGCGGCGAAGCCGAGCAGGGCCGCGTAGCGGTGCGTAACGTGCGTCGCGACGCCAACGACAAGGTCAAGGCGCTGCTGAAAGACAAAGAGATCAGCGAAGACGAAGAACGTCGTTCACAAGACGAGATTCAGAAAATGACCGACGCTTACATCAAGCTGGTCGACGCCGCGTTGGCGGAGAAAGAAAAAGAGCTGATGGATTTCTAATCAGCATCGCGCAGAAAAAAAGCGTCGCCTGGGCGGCGCTTTGTTTTTTGTGGCGCAGATCCCGTTTCATCGTACTGAAAGATCATGGACAAGCGCTGTCCAAGGTTCCACACTGGAGCACCTCCGATCTCATCAGACAGTTATTCAGAGTGAACTCATGAAGCAACTGACCATTCTTGGCTCGACCGGCTCGGTAGGGACCAGCACCCTGGCCGTGGTCAGGGCGAATCCCGAGCGTTTTGCGATCAAAGCGCTGGTGGCCGGCCGCAACGTCGCGGTTATGGCGCAGCAATGCATCGAATTCCGGCCCGCCTTCGCCGCGATGGCGGATGAAAGCGCCGCCCGCGAGCTGCGCGCCATTCTGGCGGAAAACGGCGTCGCTACCGAGGTATTGGCCGGGGAGCAAGCGGCCTGCGAACTGGCGGCTTTGGACGACGTCGATCAAGTGACGGCGGCTATCGTTGGCGCTGCGGGGCTGTTGCCGACGCTGGCGGCGATCCGCGCAGGCAAGCAGGTGCTGCTGGCCAACAAAGAGTCGCTGGTCACCTGCGGCCGCCTGTTTATGGACGCGGTGCGGCAAAGCCAGGCGCAACTGCTGCCGCTCGACAGCGAGCACAACGCGATTTTTCAGAGTTTGCCTGAGAGTATTCAGCGCCAGTTGGGATACTCTTTACTGGACAGTCATGGTGTTTCGCGCATCGTACTTACCGGCTCCGGCGGCCCGTTCCGCACCACGCCGCTGGAACAGTTCGCCGCGATGACGCCGGATCAAGCCTGCGCCCACCCGAACTGGTCGATGGGGCGCAAGATCTCGGTGGATTCCGCCACCATGATGAACAAAGGTCTGGAATACATTGAGGCCCGCTGGCTGTTTAACGCCTCGGCCGAGCAAATGGAAGTGATCCTGCACCCGCAGTCGGTGATTCACTCGATGGTGCGCTATGCCGACGGCAGCGTGCTGGCGCAGCTGGGTACGCCGGATATGCGCACGCCGATCGCCCACGCGATGGCGTATCCGCAGCGCGTGAACTCCGGCGTGGAAGCGCTGGACTTCTGCCGCATCGGTTCGCTGACCTTCGCTGAACCGGAACGCGAGCGTTATCCTTGCCTGTATTTGGCGATCGAAGCGTTCGAGGCCGGCCAGGCGGCGACCACCGCGCTGAACGCGGCCAATGAAATCGCCGTGGCGGCATTTTTGCAGCAGCAGATTCGTTTCACCGACATTGCGGCGGTCAACCGCCAGGTGGTGGAGCGTCTCGCGCTGCAGGAACCGACCTGCATCGAAGCGGTCTTAGACATTGACCGCCAGGCGCGCGCCGCCGCCGAGGAACGCGTTCGCGCGTTGTGCGGCTGATCACGGCGATTATCCGATTTTGCTCGTAATTCGCGCGTGCCGCCGCGGGGCCGTTTGTTCATGCCCCGCTGAGGTGGTATAGTCTGCGCCACCTGTCAGCGGTTATACCGTTGAATTATGGCTCGATTGGCGCCTTGTGCGCCAATGGCGACCCGGCTGCGTCGGGTATCGCGAGGGCAGGCTGAAAGCCGTGTCGGGCACACGGCTTTTTTTGCGCGTAAGGGTCTGATGTTCCGGAAAGGCAGTTATATTTCTATTGAGGAAATAAGTACGAGTTATGTCGTCCGCAAACCAACAAGAGGCTAATCCATCTTCCCCGGGGCCGCGCCATGTCGCCATTATCATGGACGGTAACGGACGCTGGGCCAAACGTCAGGGCAAGTTACGTGTCTTCGGTCATAAAGCAGGGGTGAAATCGGTTCGCCGCGCGGTCAGTTTTGCCGCCAGCCACCATTTAGATGCACTCACGCTTTATGCCTTCAGCAGCGAAAACTGGAACCGTCCGGTGCAGGAAGTATCCGCCCTGATGGAGCTTTTTGTCCGCGCTTTGGATAGTGAAGTAAAAAGCCTGCATAAACATAACGTCAGGTTGCGGGTAATCGGCGATATCAGCCGGTTCAGCGCGCGTTTGCAGGAGCGGATCCGCCGCTCTGAAACACTGACGGAAAATAACGATGGCCTGACGCTCAATATCGCTGCCAACTACGGCGGCCGTTGGGATATCATTCAGGGAGTAAGGGAACTGGCCGAGCAGGTACGGGGCGGGGAGTTGCACCCGGATCAGATCAGCGAGGAATTATTGAGCGAACGGGTTTGCATGAGCGACCTGGCGCCGGTGGATCTGGTTATCCGCACCGGTGGCGAGCATCGCATCAGTAACTTCCTGCTGTGGCAAATCGCCTATGCTGAACTTTACTTTACTGATGTGCTCTGGCCTGATTTCGATGAACTTGTCTTTGAAGGTGCGCTGAATGCATTTGCACAACGTGAGCGCCGCTTCGGGGGAACAACACCTATCGGCGCCGATGCGTCCTAGGGAGAACTTTTGCTGAAGTATCGCCTCATAACTGCTCTGATTTTAATCCCGATCGTTATCGCGGCGCTGTTCCTGTTGCCGCCGCTGGCCTTTGCTCTGGTAACGCTCGTCGTGTGCATGTTAGCAGCCTGGGAGTGGGGCCAACTGGCCGGTTTTACCTCCCGTTCGCAGCGCATCTGGCTGGCGATACTGTGCGGTTTTCTGCTGGCGCTGATGATGCTCAGCGTTCCCGCCTACCATCAATCCGTGCCGCAGGTAAGCGGCTCGCTGTGGCTATCGCTGGCCTGGTGGCTGGCGGCGCTGCTGCTGGTGCTGTTTTACCCCGGCTCGGCCGCCATCTGGCGCAATTCGCGCCCGCTGCGCCTGCTGTTTGGCCTGCTGACCATCGTGCCGTTCTTCTGGGGCATGCTGGCGCTGCGCCAGTTCGGCTATGAGCAAAACCCGTTTACCGGCGCCTGGTGGCTGCTGTACGTGATGCTGCTGGTGTGGGGCGCGGATTCCGGTGCCTATATGTTCGGCAAGCTGTTCGGCAAGCATAAGCTGGCGCCGAAGGTCTCGCCGGGTAAAACCTGGGAAGGGTTGATCGGCGGGCTGCTGACATCGGCGGTCATTTCCTGGCTGTTCGGCCGCTACGCGCCGCTGAACGTGGTGCCGACCACGCTGTTGGCCTGTTCGGTGATCGCCGCGCTGGCTTCGGTGCTGGGCGATTTGACCGAAAGCATGTTCAAACGCGAAGCGGGCATCAAGGACAGCGGTCATTTGATTCCCGGCCACGGCGGCATACTGGATCGTATCGACAGCCTGACCGCGGCGGTGCCGGTGTTTGCCTGCCTGATGCTGTTGGTGTTTTAATCCGTCAATGACGGAAAGTGAGGGATGATGGTCAGCGTGCTTTGGAACCTGGTGGCGTTTCTGATTGCGCTCGGTATTTTGATTACCGTGCACGAGTTCGGACACTTTTGGGTTGCCCGTCGTTGCGGCGTGCGCGTTGAACGCTTCTCCATCGGCTTCGGCCGGGCGCTGTGGCGCCGCACCGATCGCCAGGGCACCGAGTACGTCATCGCTTTGATTCCGCTCGGTGGCTACGTGAAGATGCTGGACGAGCGCGTGGAGTCGGTGGCGCCGGAAATGCGCCATCAGGCCTTTAACAACAAAACCGTCTGGCAGCGCGCGGCCATCATCAGCGCCGGCCCCATCGCCAACTTCCTGTTTGCTATCCTTGCCTATTGGCTGGTGTTCATCATCGGCGTGCCGAGTTTCCGCCCGGTGATCGGCGAAATCGCGCCGCAATCCATCGCCGCCAAGGCCGAAATTTCGTCTGGCATGGAACTAAAGTCGGTTGACGGCATCGAAACGCCTGATTGGGAGTCAGTTCGTCTGGCGCTGGTGGCGAAGATTGGCGATGCGCAAACCGAAGTCGGCGTCGCGCCGTTCGGTTCTTCGCAGGTGGTGACCAAAACCCTGGATTTGCGCCAGTGGAACTTTGAACCGGACAAGCAGGATCCCGTTGTCGCGCTGGGCATTATGCCGCGCGGCCCGCAGATCGAATCCGTGTTGGCGGAAGTACAGCCTAACTCGGCGGCGCAAAAGGCGGGTTTACAAGCGGGGGACAGGATCGTTAAAGTCGATGGTCAGCCGTTGGGTCGTTGGCAGACGCTGGTGAAGCGTATCCACGATGGCCCGGGGCAACCGCTGGCTTTGGAGATTGAAAGAAACGGCGCCCCCTTGTCTTTGACGCTGATACCGGATACAAAGCCGGTGGGAAAAGACAAATCGGTGGGGTTTGCAGGCATCATTCCAAAAGTGCTGCCGCTGCCGGACGAGTATAAAACGATTCGCCAGTATGGACCGTTCCCGGCGCTGTATCAGGCCGGCGACAAGACCTGGCAGCTGATGCGGCTGACGGTCAACATGCTGGGCAAATTAATAACCGGTGATGTAAAGCTGAACAACCTGAGTGGCCCGATCTCGATTGCACAGGGAGCTGGGGCGTCAGCCGGAGTCGGGTTCGTGTATTATCTGATGTTCCTGGCGTTGATTAGCGTCAACCTGGGTATCATCAACCTGTTCCCATTACCGGTGTTAGATGGTGGGCATCTCCTCTTCCTGGCGATAGAAAAGCTGAAGGGTGGGCCGGTTTCCGAGCGAGTACAGGACTACAGCTACCGCATAGGTTCGATCGTGCTGGTGTTGTTGATGGGTCTTGCACTTTTCAATGATTTTTCCCGCCTCTAGGGGCGGGGATAGGTTAGGAAGAACGCATAACAACGATGGCGATGAAAAAGTTGCTCATAGCGTCGCTGCTGTTTGGCAGCGCCACCGTATACGGTGCAGACGGGTTCGTAGTGAAAGACATTCATTTCGAAGGCCTGCAGCGAGTCGCCGTCGGTGCGGCGTTACTCAACATGCCGGTTCGCGTCGGCGATACCGTCACTGACGATGACATCAGTAATACCATCCGTGCCTTGTTTGCCACCGGCAACTTCGAGGACGTGCGCGTGCTGCGCGATGGTAATACCTTGATCGTTCAGGTGAAGGAACGTCCTACCATCGCCAGCATCACTTTCTCCGGCAACAAGTCGGTGAAGGATGACATGCTCAAGCAGAACCTGGAAGCCTCCGGCGTCCGGGTGGGCGAGGCGCTCGACCGCACCACGATCTCCAGCATTGAAAAAGGGCTGGAAGACTTCTACTACAGCGTCGGTAAATACAGCGCCTCGGTGAAAGCCGTAGTCACGCCGTTGCCGCGCAACCGTGTCGACCTGAAGCTGGTGTTCACGGAAGGGGTCTCCGCCAAGATTCAACAAATCAACATCGTCGGCAACCATGCCTTCACCAACGACGAACTGATCTCACGCTTCCAACTGCGTGACGAAGTGCCATGGTGGAACCTGGTCGGCGATCGCAAATACCAGAAGCAAAAACTGGCGGGCGATCTCGAAACCCTGCGCAGCTTCTATCTGGATCGCGGCTATGCTCGCTTCAACATCGATTCTACCCAGGTGAGCCTGACGCCGGATAAAAAAGGCATCTACATCACCATCAACATCACCGAAGGCGAGCAGTACAAGCTTTCCGATGTTGTCGTGAACGGCAATCTGGCCGGCCACTCGGCGGAAGTCGCTCAGATCACCAAAATCGAGCCAGGCGAGCTGTACAACGGCAGCAAGGTGACCAAAATGGAAGACAACATCAAAACGATGTTGGGCCGTTATGGTTACGCCTACCCGCGCGTTGGCACTCAGCCTGAGATCAACGACGCGGATAAAACCGTCAAACTGCACGTCAACGTTGACGCGGGCAACCGCTTCTACGTGCGTCGCATCAAGTTCGAAGGCAACGACACCAGCAAGGATTCCGTACTGCGTCGCGAAATGCGCCAGATGGAAGGCGCCTGGCTCGGCAACGAGCAGGTCGAGCAGGGCAAAGAGCGTCTGAACCGTCTGGGCTACTTCGAAACGGTTGACGTGGAAACCCAGCGCGTGCCGGGCACCGCCGATCAGGTCGATGTGACCTACAAGGTGAAAGAACGCAACACCGGTACCTTCAACTTCGGCGTCGGTTACGGCACCGAGAGCGGCGTCAGCTTCCAGGCGGGCGTGCAGCAGGATAACTGGTTGGGGACCGGGTACTCGGTCGGCATCAGCGGCACCAAGAACGACTATCAGACCTATACCGAACTGTCGGTCACCAACCCGTACTTCACCGTTGACGGTGTGAGCCTGGGCGGCCGCATCTTCTACAACGACTTTAAGGCGGATGACGCGGATCTGTCGGACTATACCAACAAGAGTTACGGTATCGACGGCACGCTGGGCTTCCCGATCAACGAAAACAACTCGTTGCGTACCGGCCTGGGCTACGTCCACAACGGCCTGTCGAACATGCAGCCGCAGATCGCCATGTGGCGTTACCTCGACTCGATGGGCGTGGATGCGAATAAAACCGACCGCGCCAGCTACTCGACCGACGACTTTACGCTGAACCTGGGCTGGACCTACAACAACCTGGACCGCGGCTACTTCCCGACCTCGGGTAACCGCACCACGTTGAACGGCAAGGTCACCATTCCGGGCTCGGACAACGAATACTACAAGGTGACGTTGGACAGCGTACAGTACGTGCCGATCAACGACGATCGCACCTGGGTGCTGTTGGGCCGTGGCCGTCTGGGGTACGCGGATGGGTTGGGCGGCAAGGAAATGCCGTTCTACGAGAACTTCTACGCCGGTGGTTCGAGCACCGTGCGCGGCTTCCAGTCCAACACCATTGGTCCGAAGGCGGTGTACTACAACTCCAACTCGTACCAGTGTCAGTTCAACGCCGGCAGCACGACCTCGCGTCAGAGCATCTGTAGCTCGGATGACGCGGTGGGCGGTAACGCCATGGCGGTCGCCAGCCTGGAGCTGATCACCCCGACGCCGTTCATCAGCGAGAAATACGCCAACTCGGTGCGGACCTCGCTGTTCATCGATGCCGGTACCGTGTGGGATACCAAGTGGAAGAATACCGACGAAACGCTGATGTACGGCGTGCCGGACTACAGCAAGGCCAGCAATATTCGTTCTTCCGCCGGTATCGCGCTGCAGTGGATGTCGCCATTGGGGCCATTGGTGTTCTCTTACGCCAACCCGATCAAGAAATACGAAGGCGACAAGTCCGAACAGTTCCAGTTTAACATCGGTAAGACCTGGTAACGGGTCTCGCCTCTGGGCATAACAGTTATTAAGAATCGCAATGGCCAGGCGCCCGCCGGCAGAGGGAGATGATTCTCATTGTTTGGTGGGACAAGTCTGGCAAATTGTGTACTTCAGTGTCATATGACACAAATGGGTGATGGTAAGGAGTTTATAGTGAAAAAGTGGTTGTGTGCCGCAGGCCTCGGTTTAGCAATGGCTGCTTCAGCTGGCGTTCAGGCAGCAGATAAGATCGCTGTCGTTAACGTCTCCAGCATTTTCCAACAGCTGCCGGCCCGCGAAGCGGTCGCTAAACAGCTGGAAAACGAGTTTAAAGGCCGTGCAAGCGAACTCCAGAACATGGAACGTAGCCTGCAGACCAAAATGCAACGTCTGCAGCGTGACGGCGCTACCATGAAAGCCAGCGACCGCAGCAAGTTGGAAAAAGACGTGATGGCGCAACGCGAGCAGTTCTCTCAGAAAGCCCAGGCTTTCGAGCAGGACAACCGCCGTCGCCAGATGGAAGAACGTAACAAGATCCTGAGCCGCATTCAGGACGCGGTGAAATCTGTCGCCAGCAAAGGCGGTTATGACGTGGTGATCGACGCCAACGCCGTTGCCTATGCAGACTCTTCCAAAGATATCACTGCTGACGTGCTGAAACAGGTTAAATAACACATGCTTTCAATTCGACTGGCTGATTTAGCGCAGCAGTTGGATGCACAATTGCACGGTGATGGCGATCTCGTCATCACCGGCATTGCTTCTATGCATTCGGCACAGCCTGGCCAAATCACGTTTTTGTCAAACAGCCGCTATCAAGAGCAGCTGTCTTCCTGCCAGGCAAGCGCCGTGGTGCTTACCGAAGCGGATTTACCACACTGCCGTGCTGCGGCGCTGGTGGTTAAAAACCCTTATCTGACCTACGCGCGCATGGCGCAACTGATGGACACTACGCCGGCACCGGCGCAGGATATCGCGCCAAGCGCGGTGATCTCGCCTGAAGCGCAGCTGGGGCAGAACGTCGCCATTGGGGCGAACGCGGTGATTGAGTCGGGTGCGGTGCTTGGCGATAACGTGGTTATCGGCCCGGGTTGCTTCATCGGCAAACACGCACGCATCGGCGCGGGAACGCGTCTGTGGGCGAATGTCACAATTTATCATGCGGTTGAAATCGGCCAGCGCTGCCTGATCCAGTCCGGCACCGTGATCGGCGCGGACGGTTTCGGCTATGCGAACGAGCGCGGCGAATGGATCAAAATCCCTCAGTTGGGCACGGTGATTATCGGCGATCGCGTCGAAATCGGCGCTTGCACCACTATTGACCGCGGCGCTTTGGATAACACCCAAATCGGGAATGGTGTTATCATCGACAACCAATGTCAGATTGCACATAACGTCGTGATTGGCGACAATACCGCCGTCGCCGGCGGTGTGATCATGGCTGGCAGCCTGAAAATCGGCCGCTACTGCCAGATCGGCGGTGCCAGCGTGATCAACGGTCACATGGAGATTGCCGACAAGGTTGTTGTTACCGGAATGGGAATGGTTATGCGACCAATCACCGAACCTGGGGTATACTCTTCGGGCATTCCGTTGCAGCCTAACAAGGTTTGGCGTAAAACCGCTGCGTTGGTGATGAATATCGATGAGATCAGCAAGCGCTTGAAAGCTGTCGAACGTAAAGTCGGAAAAGACTAATCATTGCCGCCCGCCCTGGCGGGTACAAAACGAAACGCGTTGGTCGTGAGACCAAAAGCGCAAAGAGATGTTAATTTGCGGCCTGCATGATGATCTCCTTTTGGGGTCAGCGCAGGCCGTGTTGTTGATGCCATCAGTTTTTAGAGACAGGAAGAGTATTTTGACTACTGACACTCATACTCTGGATATTGCAGAAATTTTGGATCTGCTTCCTCACCGTTACCCGTTCTTGCTGGTCGACCGCGTCCTCGAGTTTGAAGAGCACAAATATCTGCGTGCGGTGAAGAACGTATCGGTGAATGAACCGTTTTTCCAGGGCCATTTCCCTGGCAAACCGATTTTCCCAGGCGTATTGATCCTGGAAGCCATGGCGCAGGCCACCGGTATCCTGGCGTTTAAAAGCGTCGGCAAACTGGAGCCGGGCGAGCTGTATTACTTCGCCGGTATCGACGAAGCACGCTTCAAGCGCCCTGTGGTGCCAGGCGATCAGATGGTCATGGAAGTCACCTTCGAGAAAACGCGCCGCGGTCTGACTCGCTTCAAAGGCGTGGCGACCGTTGACGGTAAAATTGTCTGCGAAGCAACCATGATGTGTGCCCGCAGCCGGGAGGCTTAATCCGTGATTGACCAAACCGCCTTTATCCATCCTAGCGCGATAGTCGAAGAAGGCGCCGTGATCGGCGCCAACGTGCATATCGGCCCTTTCTGCTACGTCGGCTCTCAGGTGGAAATCGGCGCCGGCACGGTGCTGAAATCCCACGTGGTGGTGAATGGCATTACCAAGATTGGCTGCGATAATCAGATTTATCAGTTCGCCTCTATCGGCGAAGTGAATCAGGATCTGAAATACGCGGGCGAACCGACGCGCGTTGAAGTGGGCGATCGCAACCGCATCCGCGAAAGCGTGACCATTCATCGCGGCACCGCGCAGGGTACCGGCCTGACTAAAGTGGGCAACGACAACCTGCTGATGGTCAACGTGCACGTCGCCCACGATTGCGTGGTTGGCAATGCTTGCGTACTGGCCAACAACGCCACGCTGGCGGGGCATGTGGAAATCGACGATCACGCCATCATCGGCGGCATGACGGCGATCCACCAGTTCTGCATTATCGGCGCGCATGTGATGGTAGGCGGTTGTTCCGGTGTCGCTCAGGACGTGCCTCCTTTCGTCATCGCTCAGGGCAACCACGCTACGCCGTTCGGCGTCAACGCGGTCGGCCTGAAGCGCCGCGGTTTTGACAAGGATGAAATGCAGGCAATCCGCAACGCCTACAAAATCCTGTATCGCAGCGAGAAAACGCTGGATGAAGCGAAAGCGGAAATCGAAGCCCTGGCCAAAGAACAGCCGGTGGTGCAGCAATACCTCGATTTCTTCACCCGTTCCACCCGTGGCATCATTCGCTGAGTTATGTCGAATCGTCCATTGACTATCGGACTGGTCGCCGGAGAAACCTCCGGTGACATTCTCGGGGCCGGCTTGATCCGTGCGCTCAAGGCGCAGATCCCCGACGCGCGTTTCGTAGGCGTCGCCGGCCCGTTGATGCAGGCCGAAGGCTGCGAAGCCTGGTACGAAATGGAAGAGCTGGCGGTCATGGGCGTGGTGGAAGTGCTCGAGCGTTTGCCACGCCTGTTGAAGATCCGCAAGGATCTTACCCGCCGCTTCGGTGAGCTGCGGCCGGACGTGTTTGTCGGCATCGACGCGCCGGACTTCAACATCACGCTGGAAGGCCGCCTCAAGCAGCGCGGTATCCGCACCATCCACTACGTCAGCCCTTCCGTGTGGGCCTGGCGGCAAAAGCGCGTTTTCAAAATAGGCAAAGCCACCGATCTGGTGCTGGCCTTTCTCCCTTTCGAAAAAGCGTTTTACGATCGTTTCAACGTGCCTTGCCGGTTTATTGGCCACACCATGGCGGACGCCATGCCGTTGCAGCCCGACCGGCTGGCGGCGCGCGCTCAGCTTGGCATCGCTCCGCAGGCGCGCTGTCTGGCCTTGCTGCCGGGTAGCCGCGGCGCCGAAGTCGAGATGCTGAGCGCCGATTTCCTCAAAACCGCGCAGCTGCTGCGCACCCGTTATCCCGAGCTGGAAGTGGTGGTGCCGCTGGTCAACGCCAAACGGCGCGAGCAGTTTGAGCGCATCAAGGCCGAGGTTGCGCCGGATTTGACCGTACACCTGCTGAATGGGCAGGGGCGCGAAGCGATGATCGCCAGCGATGCGGCGCTGCTGGCATCCGGTACGGCGGCGCTGGAGTGCATGCTGGCCAAGTGCCCGATGGTGGTGGGCTATCGCATGAAACCGTTCACTTTCTGGCTGGCGCAGAAGCTGGTAAAAACGCCTTACGTTTCGCTGCCGAATCTGCTGGCGGGGCGCGAGATCGTCACCGAGCTGTTGCAGCATGACTGCGTGCCGGACAAACTGGCCGCCGCCGTGATGCCGCTGCTGGAAGAGAGCCCGGAAACCGAAGCGTTGAAACACACTTTCCTTACCTTGCACCAAAGCATCCGTTGCGGTGCGGACGAACAGGCCGCTCAGGCTGTGTTGGAGCTGGCGAAAGCATGATTGAACCCTTTATCTATCCCGCTGCCACGCTGATTGCCGGTGTGGACGAAGTGGGCCGCGGCCCGTTGGTCGGCGCGGTGGTCACCGCCGCCGTGATCCTCGATCCGGCGCAGCCGATCGTCGGTCTGGCGGACTCCAAGAAACTCAGTGAAAAACGCCGCCTGGCGCTGTATGACGAAATCGTCGCCAAGGCGCTCTCCTGGAGCCTGGGGCGCGCCGAACCGGCGGAAATCGACCAACTGAACATTTTGCACGCCACCATGTTGGCGATGCAGCGCGCGGTGGCCGGGTTGCATATCGCGCCGGACATGGTTTTAATCGACGGTAACCGTTGCCCGAGCTTGCCGATGCGTTCGCAGGCGGTGGTGAAGGGCGATAGCCGCGTGGCGGAGATCAGCGCGGCGTCCATTCTGGCGAAGGTCACGCGCGATCGCGAAATGGCCGAGTTGGACAGCGAGTACCCGGACTACGGTTTCGCGCAGCATAAAGGCTACCCGACCGCCTTCCACCTGGAGCGGCTGGCCGCGCTGGGCGCCACCGAGCATCATCGTCGCAGCTTCGCGCCGGTGAAAAGAGCGCTGGCGCTGTAGCCTGCGAGCCTGACCGGCTCGACGATAGCATTAACCCGGGCTCAGCACGCTGAGCCCCTTCAATCAGGTATCTGGAGATGGCCGAACCTCGTTTTATTCACCTGCGCGTCCACAGTGACTACTCCATGATTGATGGATTGGCCAAGACGGCGCCGCTGGTGAAAAGAGCCGCCGCGTTAGCCATGCCTGCACTGGCAATCACCGATTTCACCAACCTGTGCGGGCTGGTGAAATTCTACGGCAGCGCGCACGGCGCCGGGATCAAACCGATCATCGGCGCGGATTTCCATGTGCAAAGCGAAGAGCTGGGCGATGAACTGGCTCAGTTGACGGTGCTGGCCAGCAACAACGAAGGCTACCAGAACCTGACGCTGCTGATTTCCCGCGCCTATCAGCGTGGCTACGGCGCCGCCGGCCCGACCATCGATCGCGACTGGCTGATTGAACATCGCGAAGGGCTGATCCTGCTCTCCGGTGCGCGTCAGGGCGACGTCGGCAAGTTTCTGCTGCGCGGCAACCAGGCGCAGGTGGATCAGTGTCTTGATTTCTACCAGCAGCATTTCCCGGACTGTTACTATCTGGAACTGATCCGCACCGGCCGTCAGGACGAAGAGAACTACCTGCATGCGGCGGTGGCGCTGGCCACTGAGCGCGGCTTGCCGGTGGTGGCCACCAACGACGTGCGTTTCCTGGTGGAAGATGACTTCGACGCCCATGAGATTCGCGTCGCCATACACGACGGCTTTACGCTGGACGACCCTAAGCGGCCGCGTAACTACAGCCCGCAACAGTACATGCGCAGCGAAGACGAGATGTGCGAGCTGTTCGCCGACATCCCGGAAGCGCTGCTGAACAGCGTCGAAATCGCCAAACGCTGTAACGTCACCATTCGCCTCGGCGAGTACTTCCTGCCGCAGTTCCCGACCGGCGATATGAGCACCGAGGACTTCCTGGTGCTCAAATCGAAAGAGGGGCTGGAAGAGCGTCTGGAGTTCCTGTTCCCCGATCCTGAAGTGCGCGCGCAGCGCCGCCCGGAATATGACGAGCGTCTGGACGTAGAGCTGAAGGTGATCAACCAGATGGGCTTCCCCGGCTACTTCCTGATCGTGATGGAGTTTATCCAGTGGTCGAAGGACAACAACGTGCCGGTGGGCCCGGGGCGCGGCTCCGGCGCCGGTTCGCTGGTGGCCTATGCGTTGAAAATCACCGACCTCGATCCGCTGGAGTTCGATCTGCTGTTCGAACGCTTCCTGAACCCGGAACGTGTCTCAATGCCCGACTTCGACGTCGACTTCTGCATGGAGAAGCGTGACCAGGTGATCGAGCACGTGGCGGAGATGTACGGCCGCGAAGCGGTATCGCAGATCATCACCTTCGGCACCATGGCGGCGAAAGCGGTTATCCGCGACGTGGGCCGCGTGCTGGGGCACCCGTACGGCTTCGTCGATCGCATTTCCAAGCTGGTGCCGCCGGATCCGGGCATGACGCTGGAGAAAGCCTTCGCCGCCGAACCGCAGCTGCCGGAAATTTACGAGGCCGACGAAGAGGTCAAGGCGCTGATCGACATGGCGCGCAAGCTGGAAGGGGTGACGCGTAACGCCGGTAAACACGCCGGGGGCGTGGTGATCGCGCCGACCAAGATCACCGACTTCGCGCCGCTGTACTGCGATGCCGAAGGGAACCACCCGGTGACCCAGTTCGACAAGAACGACGTGGAATACGCCGGGCTGGTGAAGTTCGACTTCCTCGGTCTGCGCACCCTGACCATCATCGACTGGGCGCTGGAGATGATCAACGCCCGGCGCGCCAAGACCGGGCTGGAACCGATCGACATCGCCGCCATCCCGCTCGATGACAAGAAAAGTTTCGACATGCTGCAGCGCTCGGAAACCACGGCGGTGTTCCAGCTTGAATCGCGCGGCATGAAAGATTTGATCAAACGTCTGAAGCCCGACTGCTTCGAAGACATGATCGCACTGGTGGCGCTATTCCGTCCGGGGCCGCTGCAGTCGGGCATGGTGGATAACTTCATCGACCGCAAACACGGCCGTGAAGAGATCTCCTACCCGGACATTCAGTGGCAGCACGAGTCGCTCAAGCCGGTGCTGGAGCCGACCTACGGCATCATCCTGTATCAGGAACAGGTGATGCAGATTGCCCAGGTGCTGGCCGGTTATACGCTGGGCGGAGCGGACATGCTGCGCCGTGCGATGGGTAAAAAGAACCCGGTCGAAATGGCCAAGCAGCGCGGCGGCTTTGAAGACGGCGCCAAAGCGCGCGGCATCGACGGCGAACTGTCGGTGAAAATCTTCGACCTGGTGGAGAAATTCGCCGGTTATGGCTTCAACAAATCGCACTCCGCCGCCTATGCACTGGTGTCGTACCAGACGCTGTGGCTGAAGGCCCACTACCCGGCCGAGTTTATGGCGGCGGTGATGACCGCCGATATGGACAACACCGACAAAGTGGTGGGTCTGGTGGACGAATGCTGGCGCATGGGGCTGAAGATCCTGCCGCCGGACATCAACAGCGGCCTGTATCACTTCCACGTCAACGACGACGGCGAGATCGTTTACGGCATCGGCGCCATCAAGGGCGTAGGGGAAGGGCCAATCGAGGCGATCATCGAGGCGCGCAACAGCGGCGAACAAGGTTACTTCAAAGACCTGTTCGATCTCTGCGCGCGCTCCGACATCAAGAAACTGAACCGCCGCATTCTGGAAAAACTGATCATGTCCGGGGCGTTCGATCGCCTTGGGCCGCATCGCGCCGCGCTGATGAATTCGCTCGGCGACGCGTTGAAAGCGGCGGATCAGCATGCGAAAGCCGAAGCTATCGGCCAGGTGGATATGTTTGGCGTGCTGGCGGAAGCGCCGGAGCAGGTGGAGCAATCCTACGCCAATATCGCGCCCTGGCCGGAGCAGGTGGTGCTGGACGGTGAACGGGAGACGCTGGGGCTGTACCTGACCGGCCACCCGATCACCCAGTACCTGAAGGAGATCGAACGTTACGCCGGTGGCCAGCGTTTGAAAGACATGCACCCGACGGATCGGGGCAAAATGACTACCGCCGTCGGGTTGGTGGTCGCCGCGCGGGTGATGGTGACCAAGCGCGGCAACCGCATCGGCATCTGCACGCTGGATGACCGTTCGGGCCGTCTGGAAGTGATGTTATTCACCGAAGCGTTAGAAAAATACCAGCATTTGTTGGAAAAAGACCGTATCCTTATCGCCAGTGGACAGGTCAGCTTTGATGACTTTAGCGGCGGGCTTAAAATGATGGCCCGCGAGGTAATGGACATCAGTGAAGCCCGGGAAAAATACGCTCGCGGGCTTGCTATCTCGCTGACTGACAGGCAAATTGATGACCAGCTTTTGAACCGTCTCCGTCAGTCGTTGGAACCCCATCGATCGGGGACGATTCCAGTGCATCTCTACTATCAACGGGAAGATGCGCGAGCCAAGCTGCGTTTTGGCGCAACCTGGCGCGTGACGCCCACCGACCGCTTGTTGATCGACTTGCGGACGTTGGTAGGCAATGAGCAGGTGGACTTGGAATTTGACTAAAATAGGAATGCTATGAGTCTGAATTTTCTTGATTTTGAACAGCCGATTGCAGAGCTGGAAGCGAAAATTGACTCGCTGACTGCAGTCAGCCGTCAAGACGAAAAATTAGATATTAATCTGGACGAAGAGGTTCAGCGCCTGCGTGAAAAGAGCGTTGAGCTGACGCGCAAGATTTTTGCCGATCTTGGGGCTTGGCAAATTGCCCAATTGGCACGCCACCCGCGCCGTCCTTATACCCTGGATTATATCAAACACATCTTTACCGACTTCGAAGAGTTGGCGGGCGATCGCGCTTACGCTGACGACAAAGCGATCGTCGGGGGGATTGCGCGTCTGGATGGCCGCCCGGTGATGATCATCGGGCACCAGAAAGGCCGTGAAACCAAAGAGAAGATCCGCCGCAACTTCGGCATGCCGGCGCCGGAAGGCTACCGCAAGGCGCTGCGCCTGATGGAAATGGCCGCACGCTTCAAGATGCCGATCATCACCTTTATTGATACCCCGGGCGCTTATCCGGGCGTGGGCGCGGAAGAACGCGGCCAGTCGGAAGCTATCGCGCGCAACCTGCGTGAGATGTCGCGTCTGAACGTGCCGGTCATCTGCACCGTCATCGGCGAAGGCGGCTCCGGCGGCGCGCTGGCGATCGGCGTGGGCGACAAGGTGAACATGCTGCAGTACAGCACCTACTCGGTGATTTCGCCGGAAGGCTGTGCTTCCATCCTGTGGAAGAGCGCCGATAAGGCCCCGCTGGCGGCAGAAGCGATGGGCATCACCGCACCGCGTCTGAAAGAGCTGAAGCTGATCGACTCGGTGATCCCGGAGCCGCTGGGTTCCGCGCACCGCGACGTGCCGGCGATGGCCGCCACGCTGAAAGCGCAGCTGCTGGCCGATCTGAAAGATCTGGATGGTCTGAACGACGAAGAGTTGCTCAACCGCCGTTACCAGCGTCTGATGAACTACGGCTACTGCTGAGTTCTGTGCTTCGCTGCAAGAAACCGCCTCCGGGCGGTTTTTTTTTGGCTACACACCGCCGGATTTTCGTGGTGTTATAGAGACTTGGCCGTTAACTGACAGGAGCTGCCGATGAATATCATCGCCATCATGGGCCCGACGGGCGTCTACTACAAAGATGAGCCGATTCGCGAGCTCCACGCTGCGCTGGCCGCCATGGGATTCCAGCTGGTGTACCCCAAAAACAGCGGTGACCTGCTGAAGCTGATCGAAGCCAACGCCCGCATCTGCGGGGTGATCTTCGACTGGGACGACTACAGCCTGGAGCTGTGCAGCGAGATCAACGAGCTGAACGAATACCTGCCGCTGTACGCCTTTATCAATACCCACTCCACCTTCGACGTCAGCCTGCATGAAATGCGCATGGTGCTCTATTTCTTCGAGTACGGCCTGAACGCGGCGGACGACATCGCGCAGCGCATCCAGCAGTACACCGCGGAATACATCGACACCATTACGCCGCCGCTGACCAAGGCGCTGTTCAACTATGTGCGCGAAGGCAAGTACACCTTCTGCACGCCGGGCCACATGGCCGGCACCGCGTTTCAAAAAAGCCCGGTGGGCTGCCTGTTCTATGACTTCTTTGGCGCCAATACCCTGAAGGCCGACATCTCGATTTCGGTTACCGAGCTCGGTTCGCTGCTGGATCACACCGGGCCGCACCTGGAGGCCGAAGAGTATATCGCGCGCACCTTCAACGCCGAGCAGAGCTATCTGGTCACCAACGGCACCTCCACCGCCAACAAGATCGTCGGCATGTATTCGGCGCCGGCGGGCAGCACGGTACTGATCGACCGCAACTGCCACAAATCGCTGTGCCACCTGCTGATGATGAGCGATATCGTGCCGATCTATCTGCGCCCGCTGCGCAACGCCTACGGCATCCTCGGCGGGATCCCGCAGCGCGAATTCACGCGTGAGAGCATCGCCGCCCGGGTGCAGGCGACGCCGAACGCCACCTGGCCGGTGCATGCGGTGATCACCAACTCCACCTATGACGGCCTGTTGTACAACACCGACTACATTAAGCAGACGCTGGAGGTGCCGTCGATCCACTTCGACTCCGCCTGGGTGCCTTACACCAACTTCCATCCGATTTACGACGGCAAGAGCGGCATGAGTGGCGAGCGGGTGCCCGGCAAGGTTTTCTACGAAACCCAATCTACCCACAAGCTGCTGGCCGCCTTCTCGCAGGCCTCGATGATTCATATCAAGGGCGACTACGATGAGAGCACCTTCAACGAAGCCTACATGATGCACACCACCACTTCGCCGCACTACGGCATCGTGGCGTCGATGGAGACCGCCGCCGCCATGCTGCGCGGCAACCCGGGGCGCCGTTTGATCAACCGTTCGGTGGAACGCGCGCTGCATTTTCGCCGTGAAGTGCAGCGGCTGCGCGAGGAAAGCGACAGCTGGTTCTTCGATATCTGGCAGCCGGAAGAGATCGATGAGGCGCAGTGCTGGCCGCTGGATCCGGACGATAACTGGCACGGTTTCGGCCAGACCGATCGCGATCATATGTACCTCGATCCGATCAAGGTAACGATCCTGACGCCGGGCATGAATGAGCTGGGCGCGCTGGAAGAAGAGGGGATCCCGGCGGCGCTGGTGGCGAAGTACCTCGACGAACGCGGCATCGTGGTGGAGAAGACCGGGCCGTACAACCTGCTGTTCCTGTTCAGCATCGGCATCGATAAAACCAAGGCGATGAGCCTGCTGCGCGGCCTGACCGACTTCAAGCGCGCCTACGATCTCAACCTGCGGGTGAAGAACATGCTGCCGGATCTGTACGCCGAAGATCCGGATTTCTATCGCCATATGCGCATCCAGGATCTGGCCGCCGGCATTCATCGCCTGATCCGCCAACACGATCTGCCAGGCCTGATGCAGCGGGCGTTCGACGTGCTGCCGGAAATGAAGCTGACGCCGCACCAGATGTTCCAGGAACAGGTGCGCGGCAATGTCGAAACCTGCGAGCTGGATCAGCTGGTGGGCAAGGTGGCGGCCAATATGATCCTGCCTTATCCGCCGGGCGTGCCGTTGGTGATGCCGGGGGAAATGATCACCGAAGAGAGCCGGGCGGTGCTCGATTTCCTGCTGATGCTATGCTCGATCGGTGAGCGCTATCCCGGTTTTGAAACCGATATCCACGGCGCCAAACTGACGGAAGACGGGTGCTATCTGGTGAAGGTGCTGAAAGCCCCGCAGCCATAAGGCCATAACGCGCCCGGCGGTTTGAAGATAAGCCGGGCTTTTTCATTGACGGCATCGCCGCCGCCGGATACCGTGCCCCATCAGAATGAACAGGAGAGGGTTTCTATGCTGGCATTACGTCAGGTGCATCACATCGCGATCATTGGCGCGGACTACGCCGCCAGCAAGCGTTTTTACTGCGACATTCTCGGGTTTACCCTGCTGAGCGAAGTCTACCGTGAGGAGCGCGGCTCCTGGAAAGCGGATCTTGCGCTCAACGGGCAATACACCATCGAGCTGTTTTCTTTCCCCTCGCCGCCGGCTCGCGTCAGCCGCCCGGAGGCCTGCGGCCTGCGCCATCTGGCGTTCAGCGTCGACGACATCGATCAGGCTATCGCTCATCTGCAGGCGGCCGGCGTTGCCTGCGAACCGGTGCGTGTCGATCCCTACACCCAATCCCGCTTTACCTTTTTCAGCGATCCCGATGGTTTACCGTTAGAATTATACGAGAGTTAACGGCTTAATCGCCTCCCGGCGGCCACAGCCGGGGGCGGTTATGCTATGATCGCGCCCTTGCCCTACATGCCTACAGAGTTATTTCCGCCATGCAAGAGCCTGCTTTTCGCGTCGGGGAGTGGCTGGTTACTCCTGCCGACAACACCATCAGCCGCGATGGTCGCCAGAAAACGCTGGAACCGCGCCTGATCGACATGCTGTGCTATTTCGCCCGGCACCCCGACGTGGTGCTGAGCCGCGACGAGCTGATCGACAACGTCTGGAAGCGCAATATCGTCACCAACCACGTGGTGACCCAATGTATTTCAGAGCTGCGCAAGTACCTGAAAGACGGCGACAGCGACAGCCCGGAATACATTATCACCGTGCCCAAGCGCGGGTATAAGCTGGCGACGTCGGTGATCTGGTGTGAAGAAGGGGAGACACAACCCGCGATTGCACCGGCGCCGCAGATCGCGGTGATCATGCATGAGCCGGAAGACGGCCGCGATGATGAAGAAGATACGCCCTACGTGCCGCCGCGCCGGGCAAGCGTGCCGGCTGCTGCGCCCGGCGAAAATAAGCCGCATTTTTATCGCCGCTCGACGTTCTGGGTGTGGCTGGCGTTTCTGAGTGCGCTAAGCGTCTGCGTGGCGTTTGTCGGCATCGCCACGCTGTCGCAGCGCGTGCCGGTATCGACCATGCCGGTGCTGCTCAACCCGCGCGATATCGATATCCGCATTCAGGGCGGCGAGAGCTGCAGCAACTGGATGCCGCAGCTCTCTTATGTGGTGGGCGTCAGCGAGCTGATTACCGATTCGTTGAACACTTACTCTACCTTCCTGGTGCACGACCAGACCAACTACAACTATTCCGGCCCCAGCAACTCGGGCAAGTCGCTGTATATCGAGTTCGTCAATCAGCGCCACTACCGCGCCCAGCAGTGTTTCCTCTCCGTGCGGCTGGTGGATAACGCCGACAGTTCGATCATGTTGGACAAGCGTTACTTCATCACCGCCGATAACCAGCTGAAGATCCAGACCGACTTCCTCGCCAGCCTGTCCGCGGCGCTGAAGCAGCCTTGGCCGCCACAGCTGGAGCAGCGTCTGGCGCAGTTGCTGCCGGACAACGGGCCGTTGCTGCAGCGTTTCTACCAGGCGCATCAGTTGCTGATCCGCGGTGACGCCGATTCGTTGACCCGCGCCAGCGCCCAGCTGAGCGAGCTGATTAACAGCGCGCCGAACTTCCGCTATCTGCTGGCTGAAAAAGCGTTGGTGGATCTGCTGCGCAATTCTTATCAACCGTTCGACAGCCAGACATTGGCGCAATTGCGGGCCGATATCAGCCATCTGGCGACGATCCCCGAATTGAAGAACACGCCGATCATGCAGCAAGTTCTGGCGGTAGATGCCTTGACGCAGGGGCGCATTGACGAAGCGCACCGGGCGATCGATCTGGGGATTGAGCTGCAAATGTCGTGGCTGAACTATGTGCTGTTGGGCAAGGTGTATGAAATGCAGGGGCAGAATCATTTGGCGGCCGACTCTTATATTACCGCCTTCAATCTTCGCCCCGGTGAGGATACCTTGCATTGGATCACCAATGGCGTATTCCAGACGTCATTGACCAACGTGGTGCCTTATTTAAATAACTATCAGCGCCAATAATTAACCCAATATCACGCCGCCCTTATTCTTCGGGGATCATGGCGGCGTTATTTATTGGTGAAGTCATGTTGCGTGAATGTATTATTTTGCTGCGCGATATTATCTCTTTTTTGCCATTTGTTATGCGTTATTAACCTTGCCATCTTTTTGTTTTTAAATGATGTTTATCTTTTCTTTAGCCTGTCTTTTTATCTTGATGTGTTAATGAAAAACCTCAGGTTATCATTTGTATGATCATGAGCGTAATCTCACTTTATCTTTAGGACTTTATTCCCCCCGATGGTTAGCATCCTGACTATCAAGCTGGCTCATTAAAATCTTTTATTTATGGGCGTGGCTTATAAGAAACGTAAATCAGGAGAAACTGACCATGGCTTCACCCAAGAAAATAGGGCTTATTGCCTGCACCGGCGTGGTCGCCGGTAATATGATGGGGAGCGGGATTGCCTTATTGCCCGCCAACCTGGCGAGTCTCGGATCCATCGCCATTTGGGGATGGGTGATCTCGATTATCGGGGCGATGTCGCTGGCTTATGTGTATGCCCGCCTCGCCACCAAAAACCCACAGCAGGGCGGCCCTATCGCCTACGCCGGTGAAATTTCCCCGGCCTTCGGTTTCCAGACCGGCGTGCTTTATTACCATGCCAACTGGATCGGTAACCTGGCCATCGGCATTACCGCCGTTTCTTATCTCTCCACCTTCTTCCCGGCGCTGAATAACCCGGTGCCCGCCGGCATCGCCTGTATCGCCATCGTGTGGGTCTTCACCTTCGTGAACATGCTGGGCGGAACCTGGGTCAGCCGTTTGACCACCCTGGGCCTGGTGCTGGTGCTGATCCCGGTGATCGTGACCGCCATCCTTGGCTGGCACTGGTTTGACGCCGCCACCTACCAGGCTAACTGGAACACCTCCGGCACCACCGACAGCCATGCGGTCATCAAAAGTATCCTGCTGTGCCTGTGGGCGTTCATCGGCGTGGAATCCGCGGCGGTCAGCACCGGCATGGTGAAAAACCCGAAACGCACCGTACCGCTGGCGACCATGCTCGGCACCGGTCTGGCGGGCATCATCTATATCGCCGCCACCCAGGTGATCAGCGGTATGTTCCCGGCGTCTGAAATGGCCGCCAGCGGCGCGCCGTTCGCCATCAGCGCCTCGGCGATTATGGGCAACTGGGCGGCACCGATGGTTTCCGCCTTCACCGCCTTCGCCTGCCTGACGTCACTGGGTTCGTGGATGATGCTGGTCGGCCAGGCCGGGGTGCGCGCCGCCAACGACGGCAACTTCCCGAAAGTGTACGGCGAGCTGGATAAAAACGGCATTCCGAAGAAAGGCCTGCTGCTTGCTGGCTGCAAAATGACCGCGCTGATGGTGCTGATCACCCTGATGAGCTCCGCCGGCGGCAAAGCCTCCGACCTGTTCGGTGAGCTGACCGGTATCGCGGTGCTGCTGACCATGCTGCCTTACTTCTACTCCTGCGTAGACCTGATCCGCTTTGAAGGGGTCAACGTGCGCAACCTGCTGAGCCTGATCGCTTCAGTGTGCGGCTGCGGCTTCTGCTTCATCGCGCTGATGGGCGCCAACTCTTTCGAACTGTCCGGCACCTTTATCATCAGCCTGATTATCCTGATGTTCTACGCCCGGAAAATGAATACCCGTCAAGCTGCCAACGCCGCGGCGGTTGATGAAAACACCACGGCCAAAGCGCACTGATTCGCGTCCGCTGACCGACTGAATTTACCCAGCCCCTTTCTTTCCGACCTGTCAGCCGCGACGGGAAGGGGCTTGCTTTGCCAGGAGAAATGCATATGAACGTTATCGCCATCATGAATCACATGGGTGTCTACTTTAAAGAAGAGCCTATCCGTGAACTGCATCAGGCGCTGGAAAGTCTGGATTTCCGCATCGTTTACCCTAACGATCGCGAAGACCTGCTGAAACTGATCGAGAACAACGCCCGCTTGTGCGGGGTGATCTTCGACTGGGACAAATACAACCTGGAGCTGTGCGAAGAGATCAGCCAACTGAACGAGTACATGCCGCTGTACGCATTCGCCAACACCTATTCGACGCTTGACGTCAGCCTGAACGATCTGCGCATGCAGGTGCGCTTCTTCGAATATGCGCTCGGCGCGGCAACCGACATCGCCGCCAAGATCAAACAGAATACCGACGAATATATCGACACCATCCTGCCACCGCTGACCAAGGCGCTGTTCAAATACGTGCGCGAAGGCAAATACACCTTCTGTACGCCGGGCCACATGGGCGGCACCGCGTTCCAGAAAAGCCCGGTGGGCAGCCTGTTCTACGATTTCTTCGGCCCGAATACCATGAAGTCGGATATCTCGATTTCGGTGTCCGAGCTGGGATCGCTGCTGGATCACTCCGGCCCGCACAAAGAGGCGGAAGAGTATATTTCTCGCGTGTTCAACGCCGAACGCAGCTACATGGTCACCAACGGCACCTCCACCGCCAACAAGATCGTCGGCATGTATTCGGCGCCGGCGGGCAGCACGGTGCTGATTGACCGCAACTGCCACAAGTCGCTGACTCACCTGATGATGATGAGCGACATCACGCCGATCTACTTCCGCCCGACCCGCAATGCTTACGGCATCCTCGGCGGCATCCCGCAGAGCGAGTTCCAGCGCGCCACCATCGCCAAACGCGTGAAGGACACTCCGAACGCCACCTGGCCGGTGCACGCGGTGATCACCAACTCCACCTATGACGGCCTGCTGTACAACACCGACTTTATCAAGAACACTCTGGACGTGAAGTCTATCCACTTCGATTCCGCCTGGGTGCCTTACACCAACTTCCATCCGATCTATAAAGGCAAGTGCGGCATGAGCGGCGGCCGCGTGGAGGGCAAGGTGATCTATGAAACCCAGTCCACCCACAAACTGCTGGCGGCCTTCTCGCAGGCGTCGATGATCCACGTGAAGGGCGACATCAACGAAGAGACCTTCAACGAAGCCTACATGATGCACACCACCACTTCGCCGCACTACGGCATTGTGGCCTCGACCGAAACCGCTGCGGCGATGATGAAAGGCAACGCCGGCAAGCGCCTGATCCACGGCTCTATCGAACGCGCGATCAAGTTCCGTAAAGAGATCAAACGCCTGAAAGTCGAATCCGACGGCTGGTTCTTCGACGTCTGGCAGCCGGAGCACATCGATGAGCCGGAGTGCTGGCCGCTGCGCTCCGACAGCGCCTGGCACGGTTTCAAGAACATCGACAATGAACACATGTATCTGGACCCAATCAAGGTCACCATTCTGACGCCGGGGATGAGCAAGGAAGGCGAGATGCAGCCGTTCGGCATCCCGGCCAGCATCGTGGCGAAATACCTCGACGAGCACGGCATCATCGTCGAGAAAACCGGGCCGTACAACCTGCTGTTCCTGTTCAGCATCGGCATCGATAAAACCAAGGCGCTCAGCCTGCTGCGCGCGATGACCGACTTCAAACGCTCGTTCGACCTGAACCTGCGGGTGAAAAACATGCTGCCTTCGCTGTATCAGGAAGCGCCTGATTTCTATGAAAACATGCGCATTCAGGATCTGGCACAGAACATTCACCGCCTGGTGGAGCAACACAACCTGCCGGACCTGATGTACCGCGCATTCGAAGTGCTGCCAACCATGGTGATGAACCCGTACCAGGCGTTCCAGAAAGAGCTGCACGGCGAAGTGGAAGAGGTCTATCTGGAAGAGATGGTCGGTAAGGTCAACGCCAACATGATCCTCCCATACCCACCGGGCGTGCCGCTGGTGATGCCGGGCGAGATGCTGACCGAAGAGAGCCGGCCGGTGCTGGAGTTCCTGCAGATGCTGTGCGAAATCGGTGCGCATTATCCGGGCTTTGAAACCGACATTCACGGCGCCTACCGTCAGGCGGACGGACGTTATCGGGTGAAAGTGCTGAAGGCGAAATAACCGCAGCCAAAAACAGGGGAGGCGCTCGCGCTTCCCCTTTGTCGTTCACCGACTGATGGGAGACCACCATGAAAACACCCTCACAGCCGCGCGCAATCTACTATGTCGTAGCGATACAAATTTGGGAATATTTCAGCTTTTACGGCATGCGTGCGTTACTGATCCTCTATCTGACCCACCAACTCGGCTATACCGACAGCCACGCCATCGATCTCTACAGCGCTTACGCTTCGTTAGTTTACGTCACTCCAATTTTGGGCGGCTGGCTCGCCGACCGCCTGCTGGGCAACCGCGTCGCGGTGATCGCCGGCGCGGCGCTGATGACCCTGGGGCATATCGTGCTTGGCCTGAGCGCGGTCTCCGCCCAGTCGCTCTATCTGGCGCTGGCGATTATCATCTGCGGTTACGGCCTGTTCAAATCCAATATCAGCTGCCTGCTGGGCGAGTTGTATCCGGCGCAGGACTCGCGCCGCGAAGGGGGCTTCTCGCTGCTGTACGCCGCCGGCAACGTCGGTTCCATTTTGGCGCCGATCGCCTGTGGGTTGGCGGCCGAGCGCTATGGCTGGCACGTCGGCTTTGCGTTGGCCGGGATCGGCATGTTCGCCGGTCTGGTGATTTTTCTGCTTGGCGGACGCCATTTCCGCCACACCCGCGGCGTCAATGTGCCGCTGATGCGCGCCAAAAGCCTGGGCCTGCCGCACTGGGGATGGCTGCTGGCGGCGCTGCTGGCGTCGCCGCTGTTCTTCACGCTGCTGTTTGAACGCGACTGGGCCGGCTATTTGCTCGGGTTGGTGTGCGTGGCGGCGGTGGCGCTGGTGGCGCGCATTATGCTGCGCGCGGACGCCGGCCAGCGGCGGGGGCTGTGGCAGATCATCGTACTGATGCTGCTGGGCACGCTGTTCTGGGCTTTTGCCCAGCAGGGCGGCAGCTCCATCAGCCTGTTTATCGATCACTTCGTCGACCGGCGCTGGTTCGGCTGGACGGTGCCGACCGCGCTGTTCCAGTCGGTTAACGCCTGCGCGGTGATGCTGGGCGGCGTGGCGCTGGCCTGGCTGGCGAGCGGCGGTGGCGCGGGCGACCGGACGCTGCGCATCTGGTGCAAGTTCGCCTTCGGCCTGTTGCTGATCGGCGTCGGCTTTATGCTGATGGCGCTCAATACGCGGCTGCACGGGCCGGGTTCTATGGGGCTGATGATCGCCGGCCTGGCGGTGATGGGCTTCGCCGAACTGTTTATCGATCCGGTGGCGATGGCGCAGATCACCCGGCTGAATATCCCCGGCGCCACCGGCGTGTTGACCGGTATCTATATGCTGGCGACCGGTTCGATCGCCAACTATCTGGCGGGCATCATCGCCAATCAGACCGCCGAAGACCACATCGAGGGGGCGGCGATGCAGGCGTATGGCCGCATTTTCGCCCAGATCGGCTGGGGGGCGGCCGGGTGCGCGCTGGCGGTGATCGCGGTGCTGGGCGGCTGGTGGCTGCTGACGCGACGCCAGGCCCGGACGGTTAATGCTTGATTGATGGCGGTAGGCGGGGTTAACGTGCAGCTATGTAGAAGTGACAAAGCCTACCGATGGATACTGATCAATTAACGACGCAGGTAGCGGACCAGCTGGGCGCGCAGCAGCGGCTGCTGGTGGCGTTCAGCGGCGGCCTGGATTCCAGCGTGCTGCTGCATCTGCTGGCGACGTTGCGCCGCCAGCGTCCGGCGCTGCAGCTGCGTGCGCTGCACGTGCATCATGGCCTGAGCGCCTTTGCCGACCGTTGGGTTGAGCATTGCCGCCGCCAGTGCGCCGACTGGCGGGTGCCGCTGACGGTGACGCACGTGCAGGTGGATGCCCGCCAGGGCGGCATCGAAGCGGCGGCGCGTGCGGCGCGCTATGCCGCCTTCAGCGCAGCATTGGCGGAGGGAGAAGCGCTGCTTACCGCTCAACACCTTGACGATCAAAGCGAAACTTTCCTGTTGGCGCTCAAGCGCGGCAGCGGGCCGGCGGGGTTGTCGGCGATGGCGGCGCGCGCCACGCTGGGCGAGCACTTGCTGTTGCGGCCGTTGCTGGGCTGCTCGCGTCAAACGCTGGAAAGCTACGCGCAGCGCCACGCCTTAAGCTGGATAGATGACGACAGCAATCAGGACACGCGCTTCGATCGCAATTTCCTGCGTTTGCAGGTTTTGCCGCTGCTCAATCAGCGCTGGCCGCACTTCGCTTCGGCGGTGGCGCGCAGCGCCAGCCTGTGCGCCGAGCAGGAGCAGCTGCTGGACGAACTGCTGGCGGAACCGCTGCAAAGCCTGTTGGCGGCGGATCGCTCATTGGCGATCGACGGCCTGACTGACTGTTCGCCGGTACGGCGTTTCGCCTTGTTGCGGCGTTGGATCGCGTTGTTTAACGTCACTATGCCGGCGCGTGAGCAGCTACAGCGCCTGTGGGAGGAGGTGGCACTCAGCCGGGAAGACGCCGAACCGCAGCTGCAGCTCGGCGCCTATCAGATCCGCCGTTTCCGTGGCCGACTGCACCTGCTGCCGCCGCTGGCGGCGCTGCGCGGTGTGCATCTGCTCTGGCGGCCTGACGAGCCGCTGACGTTGCCGGACGGGCTGGGGCGCCTGATCGCCGGTGAGGGCGATCTGGCGCTGCGCGCGCCGCTGTCATCGCAGCGGATCAGCATTCGTTTCGGCGGCGTGCAGGGCGCCGTGCGCATCGTGGGGCGCGCCCATTCGCGGCCGATAAAAAAACTGTGGCAGGAGCTGGGGATCCCTCCCTGGCAGCGTGATCGCATCCCGTTGATTTATTATGATGAGCAGTTGATCGCTGCCTTGGGCGCATTCGTCTGTGAGGCGGGGCAGGTGGCGGAAGGCGAACGCCCGTGGCGGCTGCGCTGGGAAAAAAATCATAATCGTGAGGAGCAATGATGAAGTTTGTGGGGATCACGCTGTTGGCCGCCGGCCTGTTCAGCCTGCCGGCGTTGGCGGCGGGGGATGCGGCCGCCGGTCAGGCGAAAGCCGCCGCCTGTGCGTCGTGCCACGGCGCGCAGGGCAAGGTGACGGTGCCGATGTACCCGAATCTGGCCGGACAGAACGCCATGTACCTGCAGCATGCGCTGCAGGCGTATAGGAAAGGGGAGCGCAACGGCGGCCAGGCCGAGGTGATGAAGGCCTATGTGTCGGGGCTGTCGGATAACGACATCGCCGATCTGGCGGCTTACTATGCCAGCCTGAAGCCGTAAATGACGAGGGCAGCCGTCGGGCTGCCCTGTTGGGATGGGGTTACCGCTGCTCAGTCCGACAGACTGACGACCACGGTACCGATTTCCGGATGACTGAAACTGCTGATATGGTCCAGACGCAGGTCGCGCTGCTGGCCGTTCTGTTCGATGGTCAGATACTCAACGCGTTTCTTTTGCAGCAGGTCGATCGCCTTGGCCTCGATCACTTCTCCGTCGCGTAACTCCAGCTTCAGAATAAGTTTATGCTGACAGGCGAGTTCCAGGTTGTCGTAGTCATCGCAATTGATGGGTTGGTACTCATCATTCATCAACATAGTCGCTCACCAATAAGTTAGCGGCGGCAAAGGCCGCCTGTTCCCTAACGGAGGACGGTAGCGCGTCGTTCGCTGCGACATCGTCCAATGCCTTTAACGCACAAGCCAGCGCATCAGGCACGTAGCCAAGATCTCCACTGCCAATCTCGGCGTAAGTACGGCGTACTAACTCACAGTATTGTTGCACAGTTTCCTCCCTTAAGAACCTCTGCATCATCAAGACCGCTCTCGCGATGAGGCGCAGGCTCTCGGAGTTTTATCCTATCCTAGACGACTATAGCACAGCTGTTATGGAGTTATCAGCACCTCGACACGCCTTTCGTTCTGCGCCGAACCGGGCTGCGCTGGCGGCGTTCGCCCCTGATCAAGTACACTGTCGCCGAATAATAACGAGGTCACCCATGGCGCTGAAAGCAACCATTTATAAAGCCGCGGTCAATATCGCTGATATGGATCGTCACTTCTATCACGACGCCACGCTGACGCTGGCGCAACACCCGTCCGAAAATGAACAGCGCATGATGCTGCGCCTGTTGGCCTGGATCTGCCATGCCGACGAGCGGCTGGTGTTCACCAAAGGGCTGAGCGCCGACGATGAGCCGGAGATCTGGCAGCGCAACGACCATAACGGGCTGGAAATGTGGATCGAGATGGGGTTGCCCGACGAGAAGCGCATTCGCAAGGCCTGCAACCAGTCGCCGCGCGTGGTGCTGTACGCCTACGGCGAGCGCGCCGCGCACGTGTGGTGGCAGGGAATGCAGGGCAAGGTGGCCGGTTACAAGAACCTGAGCGTGCGTTTCCTCGATGACGAGCAGCTGGCGCGGCTGACGGCGCTGGCCAGCCGCACCATGACGCTGCAGGCGACGCTGCAGGAGGGAACTATTTGGCTGTCCGATGCTCAGAATAGTCTGGAAATCCAGTTTGCCGAGTGGCAGCGGGCGCAGGTGTGACCGGTGCTGGAACTGTCAAGAAACGTCGCCATACCGGATAATGAGCTGGAATTGACGGCGATCCGCGCGCAGGGCGCGGGCGGCCAGCACGTGAACAAAACCTCAACGGCGATCCATTTGCGCTTTGACATCCGGGCATCCAGCCTGCCAGAGTATTATAAGGAAAGGCTGCTGGCGCTGAATCACCATTTAATTACCGCCGATGGTGTGGTGATTATCAAGGCGCAAGAGTATCGCAGTCAGGAATTGAATCGCGAAGCGGCGTTGGCCAGGCTGGTCGCGTTGATTCAGCAGGCGATGGTGGTGGAAAAAACGCGCAAGGCGACCAAGCCGACGAAAGGAGCGAAACTGCGTCGTTTGGAAGGCAAGACGCGTAAAGGCGCCACCAAGGCGCTGCGCGGCAAGGTTCGCACTTAGGAATACATGAACACAGTAGGAGAATAACTGTGAAGAAAATTACGATAGCCCTGTTCTTGGCGGCAGGTGCACTCTCGTTGTTGGGATGCAATAATCATTATCAGCCGAAGGAACAACCGCTGCAGGCGATGCCGCAGAGTTATCAAGGGGTGTTGCCTTGCGCTGATTGCGGCGGCCTGGATACGGCGCTGTTCCTGGATGAAGACGGCACCTTCGTGCTGCAGGAAACCTATCGCGGCAGCAAAGACGGCGATCAGACCTTTGCCGACTACGGCAAATGGGCGCGCACCGCGGATAAGCTGGTGCTGACCGATAGCACCGGCGAGAAACGCTACTTCCGTCCGGTGGGCAAGAGCCTGGAGATGCTGGATCGCAGCGGCGCGCCGATCGAGTCCAAGCTGAATTACCGTCTGGAGCCGGTTGAAAAACCGTTGCCTAAAACCCCGATGGCGATGAAAGGCAGCTACAGCTATATGGCCGACGCGGCGGTGTTCAAAGATTGCGCCACCGGCATCACTTTCCCGGTGGATAACAACATCGCGCTGGAGCAAGGTTACGCTAAGGCCAATAAGACTGCCGGCGAGCCGGTGTTCCTGACCTTCAACGCGCACTTCAGCGTGCAGCCGTCGATGGAAGAGGGGCAGATTGAAAAAGCGGTGGTGCCGGACGGCAAGATCGCGTTCGACCGTAGTAAAAGCTGCAGCAGCAAGTAACGCGTTTCGGATATAAAAAAACCCGCCTAGGCGGGTTTTTTTATTCTCTGGCGATCGACGCTTAGCGTTTGATCTGGCCCAGCAGGAAATCAACGATTTCGCCGGTTTTGATCATCTGCTTCTCGCCGATGCGGCGGTTCTTGTACTCGATCTCTTCGTTGTCGAGGTTACGATCGCCGATAACGATAGAGTGCGGCACGCCGATCAGTTCCATATCCGCGAACATCACGCCCGGACGCTCTTTGCGGTCATCGAGGATCACGTCGATGCCGTGGGAACGCAGGGTGTTGTACAGCTCTTCCGCCAGCGCCTGCACGCGGAATGACTTGTGCATGTTCATCGGCAGGATCGCCACCTGGAATGGCGCGATGGCGTCCGGCCAGATGATGCCGCGTTCGTCGTGGTTCTGCTCGATGGCGGCGGCCACGACGCGCGTCACCCCGATGCCGTAGCAACCCATGGTCAGCACCTGGTTGCGGCCGTCTTCACCCTGCACGGTCGCTTTCATCGCTTCCGAGTACTTGGTGCCGAGCTGGAAGATATGGCCCACTTCGATGCCGCGTTTGATCAGCAGCGTCCCCTGACCGTCCGGGCTGGCGTCGCCTTCCACCACGTTACGGATATCGGCCACCTGCGGCAGCGGCAGATCGCGCTCCCAGTTGATGCCGAAGTAGTGTTTGCCGTCAACGTTGGCGCCGGCGCCGAAATCGCTCATCGCCGCTACGCTGCGATCGGCTACCACCGGCATCGGCAGCTTGACTGGGCCAAGCGAGCCTGGGCCGGCGCCGACGATGGCGCGGATCTCTTCTTCGGTGGCGAAGGTCAGCGGCGCGGCAACCTGCGCCAGCTTCTCGGCCTTGATTTCGTTCAGTTCGTGATCGCCGCGCACCAGCAGGGCGACCAGTTTATGGCCGCTCTCTTCGGTGGCGCGCACCATCAGCGTCTTCACGGTTTTTTCCACCGGCAGCTGGAATTGCTCGACCAGCTCGGCGATGGTTTTGGCGTTCGGCGTATCCACCAGGCGCAGCTCTTCGCTGGCTGCAGCGCGCGGCTCTGCCGGCGCGACAGCTTCCGCCAGCTCGATGTTGGCGGCGAAATCGGAACCGGTGGAGAACACGATATCGTCTTCACCGCTCTGCGCCAGCACCTGGAATTCGTGCGAGGCGCTGCCGCCGATCGAGCCGGTATCCGCCTGCACCGGGCGGAAATCCAGGCCCATGCGGCTGAAGATTTTGCTGTACGCTTCGTACATTGCGTCGTAAGTCTCCTGCAGAGACTCCTGTGAGGTGTGGAAGGAGTAAGCATCCTTCATCAGGAACTCACGGGAACGCATCACGCCGAAACGCGGGCGCACTTCATCACGGAACTTGGTCTGGATCTGGAAGAAGTTCAGCGGCAGCTGCTTGTACGAGCTGATCTCGTTGCGGATCAGATCGGTGATCACTTCTTCATGCGTCGGGCCCAGTACGAACGGACGATCGCCGCGGTCGACGAAGCGCAGCAGCTCGGGGCCGTATTGCTCCCAACGGCCGCTTTCCTGCCACAGATCGGCAGGCTGAACCACCGGCATGGACACTTCGATCGCGTTAGCATTGTTCATTTCTTCGCGAACGATGTTTTCAACCTTTTTCAGAACGCGCAGGCCGGTCGGCAGCCAGGTGTAAAGACCGGAGGCCAGCTTGCGGATCATCCCGGCGCGCAGCATCAGCTGGTGGCTGATCACTTCGGCGTCGGCAGGTGTCTCCTTCAAAGTGGAGAGCAGATATTGGCTAGTACGCATGGTGTTTTGGTTCCGTTAGAACTGCAAATTGCATCGGGCTGCCAGAGTGGCGGCCAAAAGTGACAAAAGTGGTTTAGTTTACCAGCGCGAGCGGGTCGCCAAAAGAGAGGCGGCGGAATTTTAACGCGGGTCGAGCGCCAACACTTCGGTGCGGCCGTCCACGACGCGCCAGCGCACGTTGAAATCCAACAGCCAGACGGCGTAATCCCGTTCGACGTCCTCTCCTTTACGATAGGCGGGACGGGGATCTTGCGCCAGCACCTGGCTGATAAAACGCCTTAATTGCGGGTAGCGCGCCTGATGTTGCTGCAGCTGTTGCTCGGCCTGCGGTGCGAAACGCACCGGCATATCGCCGGCGGGCGCGGCCTGGGCAAAGCCGGCGCGGGCCTGCGGCTGGCTCTCGGCGAACGGCAGATAAGGCTTGATGTCCACCACCGGGGTGCCGTCGACCAGGTCGAGGCTGCCCAGTTCCAGCGCCACTTCACCGTTTTTCACCCGCACGCCCTTCAGCTCAATGAGCGACATGCCGAGCGGGTTGGGGCGGAAGGTGGAGCGGGTGGCGAACACGCCCATGCGGGCATTGCCGCCTAAACGCGGCGGACGCACCGTCGGGCGCCAGCCGCCTTCCATGGTTTGATGGAAAATGAACATCACCCACAGATGGCTGAAATCGCTGAGGCCGCGCACCGCTTCCGCCTGGTTGTAAGGCGGCAGCAGCAGCAGTTCGCCGCCGCCGTCTTCGACCAGCCCCGGCTGGCGGGGCACGGCGAATTTTTCTTTATACGGCGAGCGGATCACGCCGATCTGCTCGAAAACGAATTCGGTCATTTGGAGGAGACGTTAAGCGCCGAGCCCTGACAAACGGCCTGTTGATAGCAACCGGCGACGCCGCTGACAATCTGGCAGTCGTGCAGCAGCACGGCGTTGGCCTTCATGTAAGACGCACGGATTTGCATGCGTTTACGGGCGGTAGCCAGATTCGGTGGAGAGTCTTGCACGGTGGTTTGGCACGATTCGCCGGACACTTCACCCAGATCGCGGAACGGTTTACCCACGAGTTCTTCTGCACTTTTGTACAGTTTTACCGGTGCGGGGCGGGCGGCCGGCGTAGTTTTGGCCGGAGCGGTGGTAGTCGGCTTGCTGGTGCTGCTTGTTGAGGACGGCGCGATACGCTGCGATGAACATCCGGCCAGCGCGAGCGCTAACAAACAGAGAGGTAAAACACGCATTGAGATTCCTCTGCCTTAATGAAAGTGGCGCTATTGAAGCAAGCTATGGCGGAAATAACAAGACGGGCCTTGGCCCGTCTTGCAATTATAGGAATAAAATGGGTGAATAAGCGCTTACCAGCCTTTCACCGCGCCGCCGTTGAAGATTTTGTTGGCGGCCGCGTCAACGTCGTCAGACTGATAGGCCTGAACGAATTTCTTCACGTTTTCCGCATCTTTGTTATCTTCGCGCGCAACCAGCAGGTTGACGTAAGGCGAGTCTTTATCTTCCACGAACAGACCGTCTTTCGCCGGCGTCAGGCCGATCTGGCTGGCGTAGGTGGTGTTGATCACCGCCAGCGCGATCTGCTGATCGTCCAGAGAGCGCGGCAGCTGAGGCGCTTCCAGCTCAACCAGCTTCAGGTTTTTCGGGTTCTCGGTCACGTCCAGCACGGTCGGCAGCAGGCCAACGCCGTCTTTCAGCTTGATCAGACCAACTTTCTGCAGCAGCAGCAGCGAACGGCCCAGGTTGGTCGGATCGTTAGGCAGCGCGATCTGCGAACCTTCTTTCAGCTCGTCCAGCGATTTGATTTTCTTGGAGTAACCGGCGATCGGGTAAACGAAGGTGTTGCCGACCGGCACCAGCTTGTAACCGCGGTCTTTGATCTGCTGATCCAGATAAGGCTTGTGCTGGAAGGCGTTCAGATCGATATCGCCTTTGCTCAGCGCTTCGTTAGGCAGCACGTAGTCGTTGAAGGTGACCAGTTCAACGTCCAGACCGTACTTCTCTTTCGCCACTTTCTGCGCCACTTCAGCCACTTGCTGCTCAGCGCCGACGATCACGCCGACCTTGATGTGGTTCGGATTCTTTTCATCCTGGCCACAGCCCGCCAGAGCCAGCGTGCCGATCAGTGCGCCAATTGCCGCGATGGATTTAAATTTTAACGACATATCCCTTCCTCATTAGACTCGCATTAACATGCGGTGAAACTATTTATGGGTAACGGCTTTGACGATGCGATCGCCGCAGAATTGGATCAGATAAACCAAAACTACCAGTAATACTAATACGGTATTCATCACTGTGGCGTTATAACCGATATAACCGTATTGGTAACCGATTTGGCCCAGGCCGCCGGCGCCGACCGCGCCGCCCATGGCGGAGTAGCCCACCAGGGTGATCAGGGTGATGGTCGCGGCGTTGACCAAGCCCGGCAGGGCTTCCGGCAGCAACACTTTCTTGATGATCTGCATCGGCGTGGCGCCCATGGCGCGCGCGGCTTCCACCAGGCCGGACGGGATCTCCAGCAGGGCGTTTTCCACCATGCGCGCGATAAACGGCGCGGCGCCTACCGTCAACGGCACGATGGCCGCCTGCAGGCCGATCGAGGTGCCGACGATCATGCGGGTAAACGGAATCATCCAAACCAGCAGGATAATGAACGGAATGGAACGGAAGATGTTCACCAGCCCGGACAGGATCTTATACAGCGAATTGTTGGCGATGATCTGCCCCGGGCGGGTGACATACAGCAGCACGCCTACCGGCAGGCCGAGCACGAAACCGAAGAAGCCGGAGACAAAGGTCATCATGACGGTTTCCCACACGCCACGCGCCATCAACCACATCATTGCCTCAGACATAACCCAGAACCTCTACTTTTACCTGATTTTCTTGCAGGAACTTAATCGTCGCCAGCGCGTCTTCGTCGCTGCCGTGCAGCTCCGCCAGCATCACGCCGAATTTCACGCCGCCGGCATAATCCATCTGGGCGCTGATAATGTTGTTGTTCACGTTGAAGCGGCGAGCGGCTTCAGACAGCAGCGGCGCATCGACCGACTGACCGGTGAACTCCAGGCGCAGCAGCGGCTGGCGGTCGCCCTGACGCTCCGGCGACAGGCGCGCGGCGTAGTCGTCCGGGATATCCAGATGCAGCGTGGACTGAATGAACTGCTGGGCCAGCGGGGTTTTCGGGTGTGAGAACACTTCGCTGACGCTGTCTTTTTCGATCAGCTGCCCCTGGCTGATGACCGCGACCTGGTCGCAGATGCGTTTCACCACGTCCATTTCGTGGGTGATCAGCAGAATGGTCAGGCCCAGGCGGCGGTTGATGTCTTTCAGCAGCTCCAGGATGGAGCGGGTGGTGGCCGGATCCAACGCGCTGGTGGCTTCGTCGCACAGCAGCACTTTGGGATTGCTGGCCAGCGCACGGGCGATCGCCACGCGCTGTTTCTGGCCGCCGGACAGATTGGCCGGATAGGCGTCGTGTTTGTCCGCCAGGCCGACCAGCTCCAGCAGTTCGGTCACGCGCTTTTTGATCTCGGCGCGCGACGTATTGTCCAGCTCCAGCGGCAGCGCCACGTTGCCGAACACCGTGCGGGAAGAGAGCAGGTTGAAGTGCTGGAAGATCATGCCGATTTGGCGACGGGCGCGCGTCAGTTCGCTTTCCGACAGAGACGTCAGATCCTGGCCATCGACCAGCACCTGGCCGGAGGTAGGGCGCTCAAGCATGTTGGCGCAGCGGATCAGCGTGCTTTTGCCGGCGCCGGAAGAGCCGATAACGCCATAGATTTGCCCGGCAGGGACGTGAAGGGTCACGTCAGAGAGCGCGGTAATGGTGCGCGAACCCTGCTGGAACACTTTAGTGATGTTAGAAAGTTTAATCATATTCTTCTTATTTTAGCGTGGTTGCCCGTGGCTAGATAAAAGTAAACCTCGGCGTGGAACCAAGGTATGGATCAGATGTTAAGGCGTCTAGACGTCTAAGTCAACGGCCAGCGACGTTCTCCGGCGTTCTCAGTGCGGGGTAAAACATGCGATACTGTCAGCGTATTCAGCCCCTCAGGAGCAAAGCGGTGACACAAAGCGTTCCAGCAATTTTTCTCGATCGTGACGGTACGATTAACGTTGATCATGGTTATGTCCATGAAATCGACAATTTCCACTTTATTGACGGCGTGATTGACGCCTGTCGCGAACTCAAAAAGATGGGGTTCGCGCTGGTGATGGTGACCAACCAGTCGGGCATTGCGCGCGGCAAGTTCAGCGAAGACCAGTTTATGTACCTGACCGAGTGGATGGACTGGTCGCTGGCCGATCGCGACGTCGACTTCGACGGCATCTATTTCTGCCCGCATCATCCGGAGGCGGTAGTGGAAGAGTATCGTCAGGTCTGTGACTGCCGTAAACCGCAGCCGGGCATGCTGCTGCAAGCGCAGCAGGAATTGAACATCGATATGGCCGCTTCTTATATGGTGGGCGATAAACCGGAAGATATGCAGGCGGCGATCGCGGCCGGCGTCGGCACCAAGGTGCTGGTGCGTACCGGCAAGCCGGTGACGGAGCAGGGTGAAAAGCTGGCCGATTGGGTGCTAAATAGCCTGGCGGACCTGCCGGCAGCCATCAAAAAGCGGGTTTAATAGGCGTTACGCATGAATAGTGAGCGGTCAGATAAAAAATGCATATTATCGCTTGTCATTCTGAACCGGCTCCCTATAATGCGCCTCCATCGACACGGCGCAAGTGATTCACTTCACACAGCGGCCGGGAAGAAAGAGAAAAAATCCTGAAAATTAGGGTTGACTCTGAAAGAGGAAAGCGTAATATACGCCACCTCGAGTTAGCAAGCGAAAGCGCCTAACTCACTGCTCTTTAACAATTTATCAGACAATCTGTGTGGGCACTCCACAAGACGATATCCAGCATCTTCGGATGCAAAAAAATATCAAGTCTTGAAGAGTGACTAACTGAAGTAAAATTCATGCAGTAAATCTTTGAGCATCGCTTCTCGAGTGGAAGCAAATCAAGCTTTTAATTGAAGAGTTTGATCATGGCTCAGATTGAACGCTGGCGGCAGGCTTAACACATGCAAGTCGAGCGGTAGCACAGGGGAGCTTGCTCCCCGGGTGACGAGCGGCGGACGGGTGAGTAATGTCTGGGAAACTGCCTGATGGAGGGGGATAACTACTGGAAACGGTAGCTAATACCGCATAACGTCGCAAGACCAAAGAGGGGGACCTTCGGGCCTCTTGCCATCAGATGTGCCCAGATGGGATTAGCTAGTAGGTGGGGTAATGGCTCACCTAGGCGACGATCCCTAGCTGGTCTGAGAGGATGACCAGCCACACTGGAACTGAGACACGGTCCAGACTCCTACGGGAGGCAGCAGTGGGGAATATTGCACAATGGGCGCAAGCCTGATGCAGCCATGCCGCGTGTGTGAAGAAGGCCTTCGGGTTGTAAAGCACTTTCAGCGAGGAGGAAGGTGGTGAACTTAATACGTTCATCAATTGACGTTACTCGCAGAAGAAGCACCGGCTAACTCCGTGCCAGCAGCCGCGGTAATACGGAGGGTGCAAGCGTTAATCGGAATTACTGGGCGTAAAGCGCACGCAGGCGGTTTGTTAAGTCAGATGTGAAATCCCCGGGCTCAACCTGGGAACTGCATTTGAAACTGGCAAGCTAGAGTCTCGTAGAGGGGGGTAGAATTCCAGGTGTAGCGGTGAAATGCGTAGAGATCTGGAGGAATACCGGTGGCGAAGGCGGCCCCCTGGACGAAGACTGACGCTCAGGTGCGAAAGCGTGGGGAGCAAACAGGATTAGATACCCTGGTAGTCCACGCTGTAAACGATGTCGATTTGGAGGTTGTGCCCTTGAGGCGTGGCTTCCGGAGCTAACGCGTTAAATCGACCGCCTGGGGAGTACGGCCGCAAGGTTAAAACTCAAATGAATTGACGGGGGCCCGCACAAGCGGTGGAGCATGTGGTTTAATTCGATGCAACGCGAAGAACCTTACCTACTCTTGACATCCAGAGAACTTTCCAGAGATGGATTGGTGCCTTCGGGAACTCTGAGACAGGTGCTGCATGGCTGTCGTCAGCTCGTGTTGTGAAATGTTGGGTTAAGTCCCGCAACGAGCGCAACCCTTATCCTTTGTTGCCAGCGGTTCGGCCGGGAACTCAAAGGAGACTGCCAGTGATAAACTGGAGGAAGGTGGGGATGACGTCAAGTCATCATGGCCCTTACGAGTAGGGCTACACACGTGCTACAATGGCGTATACAAAGAGAAGCGACCTCGCGAGAGCAAGCGGACCTCATAAAGTACGTCGTAGTCCGGATTGGAGTCTGCAACTCGACTCCATGAAGTCGGAATCGCTAGTAATCGTAGATCAGAATGCTACGGTGAATACGTTCCCGGGCCTTGTACACACCGCCCGTCACACCATGGGAGTGGGTTGCAAAAGAAGTAGGTAGCTTAACCTTCGGGAGGGCGCTTACCACTTTGTGATTCATGACTGGGGTGAAGTCGTAACAAGGTAACCGTAGGGGAACCTGCGGTTGGATCACCTCCTTACCTAAAGATATTAGTTCGCGTGGCGTGCTCACACAGATTGTCTGATGAAAAAGTAACGAGCAAAAGCGTCATAAAAGTACGGTGTCGTGTCCCCTTCGTCTAGAGGCCTAGGACACCGCCCTTTCACGGCGGTAACAGGGGTTCGAATCCCCTAGGGGACGCCAAGCTTCCGACCCACCCGGTGAAAGCGGCGGTCTAAAGTATCTGACGATACACCATATCTTAAAGATGACTTCCGAGTCATGTTTAAGATATTGCTCTTTAACAATCTGGAACAAGCTGAAAATTGAAACATGACGGCTGAAATTTATCCCTCCGTAGAAGTAGTGGGATGAAGAGTAACCTGTCATAGAGTCTCTCAAATGTTTGCAGCGCGAACGATGGAAACATCTTCGGGTTGTGAGGTTAAGTGACTAAGCGTACACGGTGGATGCCTAGGCAGTCAGAGGCGATGAAGGGCGTGCTAATCTGCGAAAAGCGTCGGTAAGGTGATATGAACCGTTATAACCGGCGATACCCGAATGGGGAAACCCAGTGTGTTTCGACACATTATCATGTCATGAATACATAGTGGCATGAGGCGAACCGGGGGAACTGAAACATCTAAGTACCCCGAGGAAAAGAAATCAACCGAGATTCCCCCAGTAGCGGCGAGCGAACGGGGAGGAGCCCAGAACCTGAATCGGCTTGTGTGTTAGTGGAAGCGTCTGGAAAGTCGCGCAGCAAAGGGTGATAGCCCCGTACACTAAAATGCACAGGTCGTGAGTTCGATGAGTAGGGCGGGACACGTGACATCCTGTCTGAATATGGGGGGACCATCCTCCAAGGCTAAATACTCCTGACTGACCGATAGTGAACCAGTACCGTGAGGGAAAGGCGAAAAGAACCCCGGCGAGGGGAGTGAAATAGAACCTGAAACCGTGTACGTACAAGCAGTGGGAGCACCTTCGTGGTGTGACTGCGTACCTTTTGTATAATGGGTCAGCGACTTATATTTTGTAGCAAGGTTAACCGTATAGGGGAGCCGTAGGGAAACCGAGTCTTAACTGGGCGACTAGTTGCAAGGTATAGACCCGAAACCCGGTGATCTAGCCATGGGCAGGTTGAAGGTTGGGTAACACTAACTGGAGGACCGAACCGACTAATGTTGAAAAATTAGCGGATGACTTGTGGCTGGGGGTGAAAGGCCAATCAAACCGGGAGATAGCTGGTTCTCCCCGAAAGCTATTTAGGTAGCGCCTCGTGAACTCATCTTCGGGGGTAGAGCACTGTTTCGGCTAGGGGGCCATCCCGGCTTACCAAACCGATGCAAACTCCGAATACCGAAGAATGTTATCACGGGAGACACACGGCGGGTGCTAACGTCCGTCGTGAAGAGGGAAACAACCCAGACCGCCAGCTAAGGTCCCAAAGTCATGGTTAAGTGGGAAACGATGTGGGAAGGCATAGACAGCCAGGATGTTGGCTTAGAAGCAGCCATCATTTAAAGAAAGCGTAATAGCTCACTGGTCGAGTCGGCCTGCGCGGAAGATGTAACGGGGCTAAACCATGCACCGAAGCTGCGGCAGCGACGCTTAGCGTTGTTGGGTAGGGGAGCGTTCTGTAAGCCGTTGAAGGTGGCCTGTGAGGGTTGCTGGAGGTATCAGAAGTGCGAATGCTGACATAAGTAACGATAAAGCGGGTGAAAAGCCCGCTCGCCGGAAGACCAAGGGTTCCTGTCCAACGTTAATCGGGGCAGGGTGAGTCGACCCCTAAGGCGAGGCTGAAAAGCGTAGTCGATGGGAAACAGGTTAATATTCCTGTACTTGGTGTTACTGCGAAGGGGGGACGGAGAAGGCTAGGCTAGCCGGGCGACGGTTGTCCCGGTTTAAGCGTGTAGGGGGTGTGACCTGGTAAATCCGGTTGCATGTTAACCCTGAGGCGTGATGACGATGCACTACGGTGCAGAAGTAGTTGATGCCCTGCTTCCAGGAAAATCCTCTAAGCTCCAGGTAACATTAAATCGTACCCCAAACCGACACAGGTGGTCAGGTAGAGAATACCAAGGCGCTTGAGAGAACTCGGGTGAAGGAACTAGGCAAAATGGTGCCGTAACTTCGGGAGAAGGCACGCTGGCATGTAGGTGAAGTCCCTTGCGGATGGAGCTGAAGCCAGTCGAAGATACCAGCTGGCTGCAACTGTTTAATAAAAACACAGCACTGTGCAAACACGAAAGTGGACGTATACGGTGTGACGCCTGCCCGGTGCTGGAAGGTTAATTGATGGGGTCAGCCGCAAGGCGAAGCTCTTGATCGAAGCCCCAGTAAACGGCGGCCGTAACTATAACGGTCCTAAGGTAGCGAAATTCCTTGTCGGGTAAGTTCCGACCTGCACGAATGGCGTAATGATGGCCAGGCTGTCTCCACCCGAGACTCAGTGAAATTGAACTCGCTGTGAAGATGCAGTGTACCCGCGGCAAGACGGAAAGACCCCGTGAACCTTTACTATAGCTTGACACTGAACATTGAGCCTTGATGTGTAGGATAGGTGGGAGGCTTTGAAGCGTGGACGCCAGTCTGCGTGGAGCCATCCTTGAAATACCACCCTTTAATGTTTGATGTTCTAACTCGGCCCCGTGATCCGGGGTGAGGACAGTGTCTGGTGGGTAGTTTGACTGGGGCGGTCTCCTCCCAAAGAGTAACGGAGGAGCACGAAGGTTAGCTAATCACGGTCGGACATCGTGAGGTTAGTGCAAAGGCATAAGCTAGCTTGACTGCGAGAGTGACGGCTCGAGCAGGTACGAAAGTAGGTCTTAGTGATCCGGTGGTTCTGAATGGAAGGGCCATCGCTCAACGGATAAAAGGTACTCCGGGGATAACAGGCTGATACCGCCCAAGAGTTCATATCGACGGCGGTGTTTGGCACCTCGATGTCGGCTCATCACATCCTGGGGCTGAAGTAGGTCCCAAGGGTATGGCTGTTCGCCATTTAAAGTGGTACGCGAGCTGGGTTTAGAACGTCGTGAGACAGTTCGGTCCCTATCTGCCGTGGGCGTTGGAAGATTGAGAGGGGTTGCTCCTAGTACGAGAGGACCGGAGTGAACGCACCACTGGTGTTCGGGTTGTCATGCCAATGGCATTGCCCGGTAGCTAAGTGCGGAAAAGATAAGCGCTGAAAGCATCTAAGCGCGAAACTTGCCTCAAGATGAGTCTTCCCTGGGCCTTCAAGGCCCCTGAAGGAACGTTTAAGACTAAGACGTTGATAGGCTGGGTGTGTAAGTGCAGCGATGCATTGAGCTAACCAGTACTAATGATCCGTGAGGCTTAACCTTACAACACCGAAGGTGTTTTTAGAGAGATTTTCAGCGAAGTTCCGAGATTGGTTCTGATGGCGACACGAGAGTGAAGCGGTTGGAATGAAACAGAATTTGCCTGGCGGCAATAGCGCGGTGGTCCCACCTGACCCCATGCCGAACTCAGAAGTGAAACGCCGTAGCGCCGATGGTAGTGTGGGGTCTCCCCATGCGAGAGTAGGACACTGCCAGGCATCAAATAAAACAACAAGCCTCATGCGAAAGCATGGGGCTTTTTGTTGTAAGCCTTAAACCACCTCCTAAGGAGGTGGTGATTGAACCTGTGAGGCTCTAGCCTGAAGGAAACCCATGCCGGAATATTCCAGCTTACTCACCACAAGTAAGAAGGAAATCACCAACATGGGTTTATACAGGAGTTCATCACATGTGTTCTGGCGTTGCAAATACCACCTGGTTTGGACGCCAAAGTATCGATTTAAAATCCTCCGCGACAAGGTGGGCAAAGAGCTCTACCGAACAATTTATATCCTCTGCAACATGAAGGACTGTGAAGTTCTTGAGCTAAATATTCAGCCAGATCATGTGCATCTGGTCGTGATAGTCCCCCCGAAGCTATCGATTTCGACGTTGATGGGCGTCCTGAAAGGACGCAGTGCAATCCGGCTTTACAATCGTTTCCCACATATACGAAAGAAGTTGTGGGGCAATCATTTTTGGGCAAGGGGATACTTTGTCGATACGGTAGGGGTAAACGAAGAAATTATCAGGCGATACGTGAAGTATCAGGATAAGAAGGACCAAGAGATCGAACAGCAGATGGAGCTGTTGCAGGATTAACTCGAAAATGGCCCCCTTTTAGGGGGCGTCGTGTAAAGCCACCTCCTCAGGAGGTGGTCTTTTACTTTGTCTGTTATCTGGCGTTCTGCCCGAGCATGGGCATCCTGATACGAATGGTGTAGGACAAATCCGCCGGGAGCGGATTTGAACGTTGCGAAGCAACGGCCCGAAGGGGGGGCGGGCAGGACGCCCGCCATAAACTGCCAGGCATCAAATAAAGCCGAAAGCCCTCAGGGCTTTTTGCTATGGGAAGAATGGAAAATCCCCGTTGTAACCCGCTTCAGCTTTCATCGTACTGTTTAATATTCATCACAAAACCAACGCATTGTTTCTCTGAATGTCAGATATTCTTCGTCCGCTATTAAGTTTGGTTGTTAACTTATAAATAACAATAAAGTAACAACCAGGGCGGCAGGAAGCCGAATTTCATCATTGCTATGGCTCGGAGAAAATATCATGACAGAAACAACCTCGGCTCTTGGGGATGAGCACGGCGTCGAACAGGGGGCGCTGGATAACAAGAAACGCATTTTCGCTATCGTCGGAGCTTCATCAGGCAATCTGGTGGAGTGGTTTGATTTTTACGTTTACTCCTTCTGTTCCATTTACTTTGCCGCCTCGTTCTTTCCGGCGGGCAACAGCACCACGCAGCTGTTGCAAACCGCCGGGGTATTCGCCGCCGGCTTCTTTATGCGGCCGATCGGCGGCTGGCTGTTCGGCTATATTGCCGACAAGCATGGCAGAAAAAACTCCATGCTGCTTTCAGTCTGCATGATGTGCGCCGGATCGCTGGTGATCGCCTGCCTGCCGACGTATGAATCGATCGGCAGCTGGGCGCCGGCGCTGCTGCTGATCGCTCGATTGTTCCAGGGATTGTCGGTGGGCGGCGAGTATGGCACCAGCGCCACCTATATGAGCGAGGTGGCGATCAAGGGCCGACGAGGCTTTTACGCCTCGTTTCAGTACGTGACGCTGATCGGCGGGCAACTGCTGGCGCTGCTGGTCTTGGTGATCCTGCAGCAGATATTGCCCGCTGAAGAGCTGAAGGCCTGGGGATGGCGTATTCCGTTTGCCCTGGGGGCCGTGTTGGCGGTGGTGGCACTGTACCTGCGCCGCTCGCTGAATGAAACCTCCGATGCGAAGACGCGTAACCACAAAGATGCCGGTTCGCTGACGGGGTTGTGGAAAAATCGCAAGGCGTTCCTGATGGTGCTGGGTTTTACCGCCGCCGGTTCACTGACCTTTTACACCTTCACCACCTACATGCAGAAATACCTGGTGAACACCGCCGGTATGGACGCCAAGCTGGCCAGCGCCATCATGACCGTTGCGCTATTCGTCTTTATGCTGCTGCAGCCTGCAGTAGGCGCGTTTTCGGACAAAATCGGCCGTCGCAGCTCGATGCTGATCTTCTCAGCCTTCGCCACGGTGTTGACGGTGCCGATCCTGTTTGCCTTGAAAGAAGTGACCAACCCCTTTATGGCGTTCGGTCTGATCGTGTTGGCGTTGTTCGTTGTCAGCTTTTACACCGCGATCAGCGGGCTGCTTAAAGCCGAGATGTTCCCGCCAGAGGTGCGCGCGTTAGGGGTAGGCTTGTCTTATGCGGTGGCGAACGCCCTGTTCGGCGGTTCGGCAGAATATGTCGCGTTGTCGCTTAAATCATTCGGCGTGGAGAATGCCTTCTTCTGGTACGTTTCCGGCATGTGCCTGCTGGCGTTGCTGGTTTCGCTTCGGTTGCATCGCAAAGGCAAGGAGATACAGCTGTAATAAAAACCCCGGCCTTGGCCGGGGTCAGAGTACCGCTTACAGGATGCGGCTAATCAGCCGATCGATGCGGATACGGCGCAGACGCCGAATCAGCTTACGCACCTTGATCGGATACTGCTGAATGCTTTGCAGTTCCTGATAATGGGCGACTACAGTGGTATGAGTACGGATGCATTCCAGCTCTTTCTGCCGTTGCTCGCGCATCTCTTGCTTGGGATCGTGGATCAGAATGGCGTTTTCCAGATCCAGCCGCCAGGCGCGTGGGTTGAGGTTGTTGCCGGTGATCAGCTGCCACTCTTCGTCTACCCACATGCCTTTCAGGTGATAGCTGTTATCGCCATCCTTCCACAAACGCACGATCAGCTGCCCGGTGTCGATGTAACGCTGCAAGCGGCTCAGGAAGCGGCGCAGGTTAATCTCATACAGGTAGGGCAGCGCGCCGATGATTTTGAACGGCTGGTCTTCAGGAATATAGAAGTCGTTGGCGGTTTTATCGCCGACAATGATCTCCACCTGTTTACCCTGGCGCAGCAGATAAATGATGTTGCGCACCAGCAGCGCCGGCAGGTTGAAGTAGGGGGTACAGAGCGTCAGTTTCTGGTCGGCGCACGACATCAGGTGATGAATGGTTTTATTCAGCACGCTTTGTTTGCCCAGCCCAACCAGCGGCGTCACCGCCAGCTCATCGTTGCCGGCCTTGCCGCGGAAGTGGTAACCGGCGCGGCGCAGGGCGAAACGGAACAGGCGGGTCTCGTTTTTGATCTCCGGGCTTTTTGGCCGATCGCTGCGATCGAGGCGCTGTACGGCGCCGGCGGTGAGCAGATGCTGCTTGATGTAATCGATCAAGGTATCGGCCAGCACGCCGTTGGTGATCAGCTGATAGCGATCGTAACGGTATTTCTCATGCTGATGCAGATAAACGTCGTTGATGCTGGCGCCGCTGTAGATCGCGGTATCGTCGACCACAAAGCCTTTCAGGTGCAGTACGCCCAGCGCTTCGCGGGTATTGACCGGCACGCCGTAGATCGGCACCGACTGTTCCGGATGTTGGCTGGCCATGGCGCAGTACCAGTCGGCGTTGGTATTGGCGGCGGCGGCGCCGATGCGCCCACGCTGTGCGCGGTGCCAGTCGACCAGTACGCAGATTTCCAGCTCGGGCCGTCGCTGTTTGGCTTGATACAACGCATTGAGGATCTCGCGCCCGGCGTCGTCATGCTCCAGATACAGGGCCACCAGATAGATGCGTTGGGTGGCGTTGGCGATGGCGTCCAGCAGCGTGGTGCGAAAATCGGACGGCGCGTACAACGTACGAACATCAGCAACCGTCTGGGGGAGTTTGGGCAGTTGTGCAAGGTGTTGTTGATGTTTGCTACGTTTAAATTTTGACAACATCACAGTGCGTTTCTTCTCTCATGATTGATGGCCAGAACGCCACAGGCATAAAAACAATAAACCGAATAATCGGGCGATAATACCATTAGTTGCCCCGATTGTGCGTATGTTTTGGCGTTAAGTGGTGGATTCGTAGCGCATTGCGACGCAGGTCACTGCGCGTCGGCGGCCTGCAGCGGCAGCGTCAGATTGACGATGCCGTCCTCAAGCTGCACCTCGATGCCAAAGCCCAGCCGCTGCGCCAGTGCGATCATGCCGCGGTTATTCGGCATGGTGATGCCGCTCAGGCGGGTCAGGCCATGCGCGCGCGCATAGGCGATCATTTTCTCCAGCAACTGACGGCCCAGGCCCAGGCCTTTCAGGTCGGAACGCACCAGCACGGCGAATTCTGCGTCGGTGTTGTCCGGATCGGACAGCGCGCGGGTCACGCCGATGATCTCGTCTGCGCGCAGCGCCACAAAGGCCATTTCTCGATCGTAGTCGATCTGCGTCATGTTGGCCAAATCGTCATGGGTAAACTCATTGATCTCGCTGAAGTAGCGATAATAGAGGTCTTCCTTGGTCACCCGGTCGATGAAATGCTTCAGCGCCGGTTCGTCTTCCGGCAGGATCGGGCGGAACAGGCACTGGCTGCCGTCTTTCAACGCGATGGTCTCTTCCAGCTCATGCGGATAAGGGCGGATCGCCAGCCGCGCCTGCGGATCGCCGCTGAACGGCGCGAGCTGCATCGAAACGTCCAGCAAGGTGAATTCGCTGCCGGAGGCCAGCACCGGATGGATATCCAGCCGGGCGATCTCCGGGCAGTCGAGGATCAGGTTGGAGACCTGCACCAGCAAACGGCTTAGTCCTGGGATATCTAAAGGCCGCAGCGCGCTGCGCCCGCGGATCTTGCCGCCTTTCACCGCCTGCAGCACCAGATAACGCGCCAGCGCCATGTTCAGCGGCGGCAGCGCGACCGCCACCTGATTTTCCTGGCGCCATTCCACACCGCCCTCACCCAGCATGATCAGCGGACCGAAAATCGCATCCTGCTCTACCGCGATGCGCAGCTCTTGGGCGCCGGCGCGGTTGGCCATGCTCTGCACCAGTAAGCCGTGGATGCGCGCCTGAGGGTAGGTGCGCTTCACGCGGTCGAGGATCGCCTCCGCCGCGCGCTGCACTTCGGTCGCGGTGCGCAGGTAGAGCATGACGCCCTGAACTTCCGACTTGTGCGGGATATCCGGCGAGCGCAGCTTCAGCGCCACCGGGTAGCCGATCTGCTCGGCGATATGTACCGCTTCGGCGCTGTCTTCGGCGATCCAGGTCGGCAGGGTGCTCAGGTCATAAGCCTGCAGAATGGATTGCACCTCGTGGGTATCCAACTGGGTGGCGCCTTCGGCCAGCGCCTGATGGATCAGGCGGTGAGCGTCGGCGGTATTGGCGGTCAGGCCGACCGGCAGCGCCGGCGTCTCTTTCAGCTGCTTTTGGTTGCGGCGGTATTCCACCATATGCATAAAAGCGGTCACAGCGCCTTCCGGCGTGCGGTAGGTGGGAATGGCGGCCTCGGTAAACAGCCGGCGCGCCTCTTGAGAAGAGTATTCGCCGCACCAGTTGGTCAGCAAGGTGATGCGTTTGCCGCGCGCATGGCGGTGCAGCGCGTCGATCAGCCGCTGCGCCGTGGCGGTGCCCGGCGCCGCCGCGCTCGGCGCATGGATCAGCAGCAGCGCGTCATAGTCGTGGCTGTCGAGCAGCGCTTCAAGAGCCGCCAGGTAGCGCTGCGGCGTGGCGTCGTCGCGCAGATCGAGCGGGTTGCCGGCGCGAATGAAATCCGGCAGCGCATCGCTCAGCTTCGCCAGGCTCTCCTCGCTCAGCGTCGCCAGCTTGCCGTTGCGCCCGAGCAGCTCGTCCAGCGCCATCGCCGCCAGCGCCGCCCCGTTGCTGACGATCATCAGCCGTTCGCCGCGCAGCGGATGCATATGGCTGAGGGTTTCCACCGCTGAGAACAGCTCATGGGTATCCTGCACGCGCAGCAGGCCGGCGCGCTGGATGGCGGCGTCGTAAGCGGCGTCCAGCCCTTGCTGGCTGTTGAGCAGTAATTGCGCCTGTTGGCTGCGGCCGCTTTTGATCACCAGAATGGGCTTATTGCGTGAGGCGCTGCGCGAGGCGGAGAGAAAGCGCCGTGCGTCGCTGATGTTTTCCAGATACAGCAGGATGGCGCTGGTCTTGCCGTCGCGCGCCAAAAAGTCGAGCAGGTCGTCGACGTCGATATCCAGGCTGTCGCCCAGCGCAATGAAATAGGAGAAGCCGACTTCGCGCTGCTGCGCCCAGTCGAGAATAGTGTTGGCGACGGCGGCGGACTGCGAGATAAACGCCAGCTTGCCTTTTTGGATCGGCACCGGCGAGAAGCTGGCGTTAATGCCCTGCCACGGCGCCAGCAATCCCAGGCTGTTGGGGCCCAGCAGCCGCATGGCGTAGCGCTGCGCGCAGGCTTTCAGCTCGGTGAACTGTTCCGGTGGCGAAGAGAGCACAATGGCGGTTTTACAGCCGCGCTGCCCCAGCGCGTCGAGCAGCGCCAGATTACGCTTGGCGTGGGTGCAGATGATCGCCAGATCCGGCGTCAGCGGCAGGCTGGCGACGTCGGGATAGGCCATGACGCCGCATACCGCCTTGTAGCGCGGCGTAACCGGCAGGATGGGGCCGCCGAAACCGCCGGCCAGCAGGTTGCTCATCATCAGGTTGCCGGCGCGGCCCGGCTGCTGCGAAGCGCCCAGCACGGCGATCGATTTGGGACGTAGTAGCGCTTCTAACCCTCGCTGGCTCATGCACGGCTCCTTTTGGCAACGTTATGCCTGATTTTAGGCGCTTTATGGCTGCATTGCTGTGACCGATGCCTCCGGCCGGGTCGGTTTTCCCGCCAGATACTGTTGACGGAAATAGCGAAAATGCTGATTCAACCCTTCGGCGGCCGGCAGATCGCCCGCCTGTTGCAGCAGGGCGGCGGCCACTTCCGCCGTGCAGTGTTGCTCGGCGCGGCTGGCTTCGCGCAGCTGGTAGTCCGATGCGGCGTCGACGTTGAGGGAAAACACCGGGAATTGATTGAGATACGGGCTTTTACGGAACATTTTTCGCGCCTCCGCCCAGGTACCGTCCAGCATGATGAACAGCGGCGGTTTGCCGCCGACGGGCAGCGCGCTGAACACCGGCCGTTCGGCGTCGGCGTAGGACGCGGGGAACACCACATAAGGCTGCCGTGTCGGATCGTTGATGGCCGCCAGCAGGGCGGGATCGACCTCGGTGCGCGACCAGAGGAACGCCTGGGTGTCCGGCAGGATATCGGCGATCAGGCGGCCGGTGTTGCTGGGCTTGAGCGGCTCGGCGCCGAACATGATCAGGCAGAAACGGCTGCCGGCCTGCTGTGGGCGAATGGTGTCGCACAGGCAGTTTTTATGCGGCAGCAGGCAACCCTGACAACGCGCCACCCGGCAACCGCGCGCCAAAAAAGGGCGGGTGGCGCGGTCTAAACGGAATTGGCGCAGGCGAAGTACGGCGTTGTCGGTCATAACGATCCTGGGGAAAAACCGCTATTGTAACGCAGAAAAAAGCCCGCCGGGAGAGGCGGGCTCGATCGGGGGCGTTCGCGCGCGATGGCGGGATACGGCCTATACTTGCCGAATCACACTAACTCGTTGAGCCAGTTGTCAAACGGCGCTTTCGGCATCGCGCCGTTGAGCATGTCGACCATCTTGCCCTGACGGAACACCATGATGGTCGGGATGCTGCGGATGCGGAAACGGGCGCTCAGCTCCGGCTCGGCTTCGGTGTTCACTTTCACGAAGCGCACTTTGCCGGCGCGCTCTTCGGCCACGTCTTCAAAGATCGGTGCAAAGCTGCGGCACGGGCCGCACCACGGCGCCCAGAAATCGACCACGACCGGCAGATCGTCCTGCAGCAACTGGTCCAGCGTGGCGGCGGTGGCGTTGATCACTTCACCGTCGAAGAGCTCATGGCCGCAGCGGCCGCATTTCGCATTGTCCGCCAGACGTTCTTCCGGCACGCGGTTGGTGGCATTGCAAGCTGCACAAACTGTATTCATGTTGACCTCGGGTACAGAGAAAGCATGGTCCCCGCAACGCGGTTGCGGAGATGTTTCTTTAATGCTGACAATTATCGGCAAAACCCGGCGCGTGAACAATGAGGTTTGTTCAATGGGTGTGATAGTTGGGAGCTTTTAGCGCAAGTTGGTGGCTTCGTGCACCAACATCAGGTAATCTTCGCGCCCTGCGCGTTGGTGGAGAAGACAATGAACGATTCATTTAGTGGCAAGAACGGTAAAGTCAAAGTGATGTACGTCCGCAGTGACGACGACAACGGCGACGACCGTAACAAGAATAAACGTCCGGCCGGCAAAGGCCGTCCGGCTGACGGTGCGCGATCGGGCCGCACCGGTCAAGACAAGGCGCGCGGCGGCAACGATCGCCGCGGCGCCGACTCCCGCCGCAGTGAAAGCGATCGTCCTCGCCGTCCGGCGCGCTCTGAAGAGCGCGGTGGCAATGAGTCGCCGTGGAGAACCGTCTCGCGCGCGCCGAATGAAGAGCCGGCGTTCGATCATGGCGGCATCAGCGGCAAAAGCTTTATCGATCCTGAGCAGCTGCGCCGCCAGCGCGCGGAAGAAACCCGCGTTTACGGTGAAAACGCCTGTCAGGCGTTGTTCGCCAGCCGTCCGGAAGCGATCGTGCGCGCCTGGTTCGTGCAGTCGGTCACCCCGCGCTTCCGCGAAGCGCTGCGCTGGATGGCGGCTAACCGCAAAGCTTACCACGTGGTGGATGAAGAAGAACTGGCCAAGGCTTCCGGCACCGAGCACCACGGCGGCGTCTGCTTCCTGATCAAAAAGCGTCAGGGCCTGGATGCGCAGACCTACCTGAAAACCGCGCCGGCGACCGACTGCGTATTGGCGCTGGAAGAAGTGGGCAACCCGCATAACCTGGGCGCCATCGTCCGTTCTTGCGCCCACTTCGGCGTCAACGGCGTGCTGCTGCAGGATCCGGCGCTGCTGGAATCCGGCGCGGCGGTGCGCACCGCAGAAGGCGGCGCGGAGCACATCAAGGCGATCAACGCCGATGATTTCCTGTCGGTGCTGGATACCTTCCGCAAGGCGGGTTACACCATCGTCACCACCTCCAGCCACAAAGGCACCGCGCTGGCGCAGGCCAAGCTGCCGGCCAAGATGGTGCTGGTGCTGGGCCAGGAACGCGACGGTCTGAGCGACAGCGCCTGGCAGCAGGGCGATATGAACGTGTCCATCGGCGGCACCGGCAAGGTGGAAAGCCTGAACGTTTCCGTGGCGACCGGCATTCTGCTGGCGGACTGGTGGCGTCAGAATCAGGCGTAATTTTCTACGTCGGATAAAAAAACGGGCGCCCCAGGGCGCCCGTTTCGTTTATTGAAGCTTAGTGAGCGCCGCCGCCCCCGCCCCCGCCGGAGCTGAATGGCGGTTTCGCCACCCACACCAGCACCAGCAACACCAGGAACACCCCGGCCGACAGCCAGAATATCTCGTTGGCGGAGATGATCAGGCCCTGCGCGGTGATCTCGTTGGCGATATACGCCGACGCCTGCTGCTTGCTCATGCCGAGCTGCTCCAGTTGCCGGTACATCTCCTGCGACTGCGGGTTGTACGGGTTGACGAACTCCGTCAGTTGCGAATGGTGCTGCGATTCGCGCTGCGTCCACAGGGTGGTGGTGATCGAGGTACCGATCGAACCCGCCAGCGTTCGCGTGAAGTTCGACAGGCTCGATGCCGCCGCCATGCGTTCCGGCGGCAGGCCGGACAGCGTGATGGTGGTCAACGGCATGAAGAAGCAGGCGATGGCGAAGCCCTGAACGAACTGTGGCCAGGCGGATGCGCCGAAGTCCATGCCCGGTTCAAACGTATAGGCGCGCCAGTAGAAGCACACGGCATACATGATGAAGCTGAAGGTCACCAGCCGGCGCATGTCGAGCCGGTTGCCGAACTTGCCGATGATCGGCGACAGCAACACCGGGATCAGCCCGACCGGCGCCGACGCCAGCCCCGCCCAGGTGGCGGTATAGCCGTACACCTCTTGCAACAGCTGCGGCAGCAGCACGATGGCGCCGAAGTACAGCATGTACGCCAGACTGATGCACAGGCAGCCGATGGTGAAGTTGCGCGACTTGAACAGCGACAGATCCACCACCGGATGGTCGTCCGTCAGCTCCCACACCACGAGGAACAGCAGCGCCACCACCGCCACGACGGTGAGCGTGATGATCTCGGTCGAGTTGAACCAGTCCAGCTCCTTGCCCTGATCGAGCATGATCTGCAGAGAACCGATGCCGACGATCAGCAATACCAGGCCGACGGTGTCGATCGGTTTGATCTCGGTTTTGGTTTCCCGCCCCTTCAACGTCGCCATCGCCGCCACGATCACGAAGACGCCGATCGGGATGTTGATGAAGAAGATCCAGCCCCAATGGTAGTTGTCGCTGATGTAGCCGCCGAGGATCGGCCCGAAGATTGGCGCGACGATAACGGTCATCGACCACAGCGCCAGGGCCATCGCTCGCTTGGCGGGCGGGTAGTTGTTCAACAACAAACTCTGCGACAGCGGGATCAGCGGCCCGGCCACCACGCCCTGGATCACGCGGAAGAAGATCAGCATGCCAAGGCTGTTGGAGATGCCGCACAGCCAGGAGGCGATGGCGAACAGCGCGGTGGACCAAAGGAACAGCCGCACTTCGCCGAAACGCTTCGCCAGCCAGCCGGTGATCGGAATCGAGATGGCGTTCGCCACGCCGAACGAGGTGATCACCCAGGTGCCCTGCGAGTTGGAAGACCCGAGGTTACCGGAAATGGTGGGGATCGCCACGTTGGCGATGGTGGAGTCCAGCACCTGCATGAAGGTCGCCATGGCGAGCGCGACCGTCATCCAGGCAAGCTGGGCACCTTCAAGCGGTTTCTGTGGCAAGATGGCCTCCCGCGCGCTTAGCCGGCGTTCGCATGGATCACGTCGGCGATCAGCTGGTTAACCGGCGCCAGATTCAACGCCAGCGCGTCGCTCTGATACAGCGGTTTGTCGCGCACCACGTCGGCCAGCACGCGGCCGTCCAGATTGGCGGTGTCGACGGTCACCAGCGTCGAAAGACCGATGCGCAGCGGATGATCGGCCACCTGCTTGGCGTCGAGCTCAATACGCACCGGCAGGCGTTGCACCACCTTGATCCAGTTGCCGGTGGCGTTCTGGGCCGGCAGCAGCGAGAAGGCGCTGCCGGTGCCCATGTCGATACCGGCCACTTTGCCCTGATACACCACGTCGTCGCCGTAGACGTCGCTGACCACCGTCGCCGGCTGGCCGATGCGCATATTGGCGATCTGCGTTTCCTTGAAGTTGGCGTCAACCCAGATGTGATCGGCCGGCACTACCGCCATCAGCGGCGAACCGGCGGCGATCTGCGCGCCGACCTGCACGCTGCGGCGCGAGACATAGCCGGTAATCGGGCTGATCACCTTGGTACGCTGCAGCGCCAGCCAGGCGTCGCGCATCTGCGCGGCGGCCTGTTGGATCGCCGGCTGCTGTTCCAGCGGGGTGTTCAGCACCATCGCCTGGTTGGCGTTGTATTGCTGTACCGCCACTTCCAGCGCGGCTTTGGCGCTGTCGACCGCATCGCGCGCGTGTTGCAGCTCTTCGCGGCCGATGGCGTCAACGCTGCCCAGCACCACGCGGCGTTTCAGATCGTTCTCGGCCTTGCTCAGATCGGTCTTGCGCAGGGCGATGTTGGCCTGATACTGCTTGCTGTTGATGATCAGCTGGTGGGTCTGACGCACGCTGTTGGCCAGGCCGGTTTTGGCGCGTTCAAACGCCTGCTCGGCATCGGTCGGGTCGAGCGTCAGCAGCACGTCGCCCTGCTTGACGTAGTCGGTGTTGTCGAAGTTGACGCTGTTCACGCTGCCGGACACCTGGGCCATGATCTGCACCTGGTTGCCGGAGACGTAGGCGTCGTCGGTTTCCTGGTGATGACGCAGCACCAGGAACCAATACACTAAATAAGCCACCCCTATAACAATGAAAATAACCGTCAGCAACAGCAGCCAAAATTTGCGCTGCTTCTTTTTGCCGCTCGGCTGCTGCGGGTTTTGGGTTTCCGCGCTTGCGCTCATGGTGTTCTCCAAGCCTTATATTATTATGCTTTCGAATCCGCTGCGGCCGGGGCCTGATAGCCACCGCCCAACGCGCGGATCAGTCCTATCTTCGCCTGCAGTAAATTGCTGCTGGCATTCAACTCCGCCTGTTGCTGCTGCAATAGCTGCGTCTGGCTGGTCAACAGATCGTCGCGCCCGATAATCCCTGCCTGGTAACGGGCGTTGGCGACCTGATACACCTGTTGCATCGACTGGGCCGCGGACGCCGCCTGCAGCTGCTGTTGTGCAGAGCTCTGCTGGATGGTGATGGCGTCGGCGGTTTCCTGTACCGCATTCAGGATGGTTTGGTTGTAGGATTCCACCGCTTCGTCATACAGCGCGGATTCCTCGCCCAGCTTGCTGCGCAGCGCCCCGGCGTGGAAGATCGGCAGCGAGATCGCCGGCATCACGTTCCAGGCCTGGCTGGCCGCTTCAAACAGATTCGGGCTGGTGCCACTGGTATTGGTGGTCATCAGGCCGGCGAAGGCTGAAATGGTCAGGCTGGGGTAAAACTCTTTACGCGCGGCGCTGACGCGCTGGCTGTAAGACTCCACCAGCTGGCGTTGCGCGGCGATGTCCGGGCGTTTGCCCAGCAGATCCGCCGTCAGTTCGCCCTGCGGCGCCATCAGGTTGTCTGCAGGCAGCGGCACCTGACGCAGGTGCTGCATGGCGTTCGGCCCCTGGCCCGCCAGCGCGGCGAGCTGGTGTCTGAGCTGTTCGATTTGCGACTGCAGCTGCAGAATCTGCTGTTTGGCGACGTCGGACTGCGCCTGGGTTTGTTGCGGCACGTCGACGCCGGTCAGGCCGGCCTGATAGCGCTGTTGGCGCAGCGCGGTCAGGCGCTCGTTGTTGTTCACTTCCTGCTGCAGCAGCTTCTCGAGCGCCAGATTGCTCTGCAGCTGGTAGTAGGCGGACGCCACCGAGCTGGTCAGCGTCAGCGCCGCCTGTTCCTGCTCGGCGCGCGCTGCGTTCACTTGCGCCTTGGCGGCGTTCACCTGGTTGCGGTATTTGCCCCACCAGTCGAACTCGTACGCCAGGTTCAACCCCAGCGAGTTGGAGCTTGAATAGATCGGCTTATGCGGATACCCCAAACCCATATTGACGTTCTGCGGCACGCGCTGGCGCTGGGTGCTGGCGTTCAGATCCAGGTTCGGCCCGTTGGCGGCGCTGGCTTCGCCCACCACGCTCTGCGCTTCGCGCACGCGGGCGGCGGCCTGACGCAGGGTCGGCGAGCTTTGCAGCGTCTGCGTCATCAAGGCGTCCAGCTGCGGATCCTTGAGGGCGCGCCACCACTGCGGGCTGACGGCCAGCGAACTGACTTTCGGCTGAGCCAACTGCAGGCTCTGCGGATCCATCAGCGTGGATTGCGGGGCAATATTATCGGTCGAAGCACACCCGGCCAGCAGCAACACGGCGAACAGCGGGGTGAATCTCCAGTGAAATGGGGATCGCATAAGTAGGTACCTGAACAGAAATTGTGAATTAGGGTAACTGTTCTGTGATTTCCATTTGATCCAGACGTGCCAGCAATTTGCGCGTCAGCTGTTCCAGCTGTTTTTGCTCATCGTCGGTCAGCGTGGACCACAGGAAATGCAGACATTGGTGCTGCGGCGGCAGCAGTTGACTGAGAAATTCTTCCCCCTGCGGCGTCAGATGCAGATGCAGGCAGCGGCGATCGTTGTCGCTTTCCCGGCGTTCGATCCAGCCGCGCTTCTCCAGCTCGTCGGCGATGCGGGTTGCATTGGTGCGCGAGGAGCCCAGGGCAGAGCTTAGCTCAGAAGGTTGGATGCTGTGGCTTTCCTGCGCATCCAGGGTAATCAGCGCCATAAACAGTGTTTCGTTAATCCCCTGCGCTTTCAGCATCTTATTGCGGTTTTCCAGCAGCTTGCCTTGCATGTGCATGCACAGGCGGGTCAGCAGGATTTCCTGATAAGGGAAATCTTTCTGCCGCGTGGCGCGGAAATTCAGCATTTGTTCTATGGGGGCAAACGAGCTTTCCATAATTTAGGGCCTCATTAATTTCGTTCGAGATAGTAACGACGGTGACAAATAATGTAAATGTTCAGCCGTGCGGATAATTTAGCAATTCGTGTCATTTGTCAGTGTTTGTAAAGATGTGGCGCCTGAAAACGCCAGTGTGAAGCCAAACGATCGGGAGCGGCGTCAGCCTGCACCGAAAAGCATTAACAGTTTTAATGTGACGCCAAAGGCCGTTGCGCCGAGCAGCGTCGACAGAATGATGCTTTTGCTGCGGTAGAAGCACAGTGCCAGCGCGGCGAACCCCACCAACGTCGGCAGCAGCTTGTCCGGCTCGCGCATCACCACCGGCGTGCTGGAGACCACCAGCAGGGCGCAGATCGAGGCGATGCCAATGCTGTCGAGCAACAGGGCGGCTTTACCGCGTTTGAGGCCGGGCTGGGCGCGCGCCGGCGCCAGCCGCAGCGGCAGATAACGGAACAGGTAATTGGCGCAGCCCACCACCAGGCCGATCACCAGCACATCAATGTTCATGGCTGGCCTCCGCCGGGGCTGGCTGGAACAGGGCGGCAATGCAGCCGGCGCCGATGCCGGCCAAAATGGCGACCGGAATGGAGAACAGCACCACGCCGAGCAGCGCGCCGGCCAGCGCGGCGGCGATAGTCAGGCTCTGCGGGCGGCGGAAGGCGGCCAGCAGGAAACTGAGAAACAGCGCCGGCAGCATGAAGGACAGCGAGGCCTCGATCACCGGGAACTGCTCCAGCGGGCCGTTGCCGAACAGCGCGCCGAGCGCGGTGCCGGCCACCCAGGAGAGCCAGGAACAGAGCGCGATGCCCAGCATCCAGTTTTCGCTCCAGCTGCGGTTATTGCGCATCAGCCTGGCGGTGGCGGCGGCGAAGACCTCATCGGTCAGGCCAAAGGCCCATATCGCCGTTTTGCCGGGCGACATGCGCGAGACGATGCGGTGACGCAGCGCCGGGCCGTACAGCAGGTGGCGCACGTCCATCGCCATCACCGTCAATGCGGAGACCCACAGCGACATCCCGGCGCTCAGCAGAGCGGTGATCACGAACTGGCTGGCGCCGGCGTAGATGATGCAGGAGAAGAAAATGCTTTCCAGCGGGGAAAAACCCAGTTTGACGGCGCTGAGGCCGAAGGCGAACGCCACCGGGACATACCCGATGACGATCGGCAAACTGTCGACGACGCCGTTGGCGAAGGTGGCGCTGACGGCGGGCGGGTTGAGGCTGTCTGCAGCTTGGCTTTGCATGGTTGTGGATCGCAGGGTAGATAGGACTTCAATAGTTTATGCCCAGAACATTACCAGAGAGTAAGTAATGTTTATACCCTGCACCGCTAATAAATTTCTTTAGTGACTATTTGCACGATAATCAGATTGTCGCCGGCCCCTGCGGATCGTGGTGCTTGCCGAGCCACCAGGTCAGCAGGTTGAGCAGGCATAACACCCCGCCGGCGGCGGCCACGCCGTACCAGCCGGCATGTTGATAGGCCGAGGCGGAGAGCAGTGAACCGAGCGCGCCGCCGATAAAGTAGCTGGTCATGTAGCCGGCGGTCAGGCGGTTGCGCGCGTCTGGCATGATGCGGTACATCACGCTCTGGTTAGTGACGTGCACCGCCTGCACCGCCAGATCGAGGATCAGGATGCCGGCGATCAGCGCCCACAGCGATTGTTTGGCGAACGCGATAGGGATCCAGGACAGCAGCAGCAACACCAGGCCGACGGTGGTGGTCAGCCCGGCCTTGCCTTTGTCCGCCAGATGCCCGGCGCGCGAAGCGGCCAGCGCGCCGGCGGCGCCCACCAGGCCGAACAGCCCAATCACCCCCTCGGAATAGTTGAACGGCGGCGCGGCGAGCAAAAAGGCCATTGAGGTCCAGAGCACGCTGAAGTTGGCGAACGACAGGGCGCCGAGGATGGCGCGGGTGCGCAGCAGCGGCGTGCGGCAGAACAGGCTGAAGATCGAGGCCAGCAGCTGCGGGTAGTTCAGCCCGGAGTGTTGCTTATAGCGCGGCAGCGCGCGCCACAGGATCAGCGCCATCAGGATCATCAGCACGCTGGCGACCCAGTAGATGGTGCGCCAGCCGCCGAACGACGCCAGTGCGCCCGCGACGGTGCGCGCCAGCAGGATGCCGAGCAGCAGGCCACTCATGATGATGCCGACGGTCTTGCCGCGCTTTTCCGGGTGGGCCAGCGTGGCGGCCAGCGGCACCAGGATCTGCGCCACCACCGAGAACAGCCCGGTGAGCGCGGTGCCGAGGATCATCATCGGCAGCGTGGCGGAAGTGGCGGTGATCAGCATGCCGCCGGCGGCCAGCAGCGTCATGAACACGATCAGTCCGCGGCGCTCGAACATATCGCCGAGCGGCACCAGCAGCAGCAGGCCGGTGGCGTAACCGAGCTGCGCGGCGGTGACGATAAAGCCGGCCTGGTTGACCGACAGGTTGAAACCGGTGGCGATGGTTTCCAGCAGCGGTTGCGCGTAATAATTGCTGGCGACCGCCAGGCCGGTGGCGATGGCGATCAGCACGGTCAGCGCCGGGCTGAGGCCCGGATGGGCGTTTTGTTGGCTCATGGTTTTTTCATCACGGAAAGAAGATGGCGCGCAGTATCCGGCAACGCGTGTCCGGAAACCAATGTATAATTTTCATTTTATTTATCTCATTTCAAGATAGATGCCATGAACCTGAAACAGATCCGCTATGCGCTGGCGGTGGCGGAAGAACAGAGTTTCACCCGGGCGGCGCAGCGCTGCCATACGGTGCAGTCGGCGCTCAGCCACCAGATCGCCAAACTGGAAGAAGAGCTGGGCTGTACGCTGTTTGAACGCACCTCGCGCCGGGTGCGGTTGACCCCCGCCGGCCAGGCTTTCATACCCTCGGCGCAGCGGCTGTTGGCGGCACAGCAGGCGCTGGTGGAGGAGGTGACCGCCGCCGGCGATGCGGTGTCCGGCACCCTGACCATCGGCACGATTTCAACCATAAACGCGATTGATCTGACTGAAAAGCTCGACAAGTTTCATCGCCACTATCCGGCGGTGAACATCCGCCTGTACGTTGGCATGAGCGAAGCCCTGCTGGAGGATGTGCGTCAGCAGAAGTGCGATATGGCGTTCGTCGGCATCTGGCCCGGCGATGTCGATCTGCTGCCGATGTCGCACCGGCAGTTGACCGATGAGCCGCTGGTGGCGCTGGTGGCGCCGCAGCACCCGCTGGCCAACCGCGAGCGGGTTAACCTGCAGGAGCTGGCGGAAGTGCCGCTGGTGGATTTCTACAGCGGCACCGGCGCGCGGCGCCAAACCGATCGCGCCTTCCTGGCGGCGGGCATCCGCCGGCACGTCAGTTTTGAGATCGATCATATCGAATGGCTGGAGAATTTGGTGCGGCGCGGGTTGGCGGCGGGTATCGTACCTGTCTCGACCGCGCAACGCTTAAGCGCGTTGGTGTCGATTCCGATTGAAGACGGGCCGCGGCGCCAGGTGTATTGCATTTGGCCGCAGCCCTTGTCGAACGCCGCCGCACGTTTTTTACAGTTCAGCGGCATCGATCTGGCGGGGTAGGGGCGCGGCAAAGGCGGCGCCCCTGAACGGTTACGGCTTCGCCGCTGCGGCGGCGGTTTTCACCCAGCCGTCGAAGGTGGCCTGATGCGCCTTGATCCAGCCGTTAACGTGGTTCTGGATATCGGCTTCCGAAGCCTGGCCTTCATGCATGCGCAGGTTTTGCGCGTTGATGTCGGCGATCGGCAGCTTCATGATGGCGAACAGCTTGGCGGCCGCCGGATTGGCTGCGGCCCACTGCTTGTTGGCGGCGATGCGCATGGTGTTGACCGGGAAGCCGTAGTTGGCGCCGTTAGGCAGTTTGGTGTCGACGTTTTTCTGCTCGCCCGGCAGGGAGGAAAACGGCACCTGCAGCCAGACCACGTCGCGGCCCGGCACCATCACATCGCTGACCCAGTACGGCGTCCAGGTGTAATACAGCACCGGTTTGCCCTCTTTGTAGCGGGTGATGGTGTCGGCGATCATCGCCGCGTAGTTGCCCTGATTGTGCTCGACGGTGTTGCTCAGGCCATAGGCCTTGATGTGGTGGTTGATCACCGCTTCGCAGCCCCAGCCCGGGGTGCAGCCGGTCAGATCGGCCTTGCCGTCGCCGTTGGTGTCGAACAGCTTGGCGATCTTGGGATCCTTGAGCTGCTCGACGTTGGTGATGTGGTACTGTTCGGCGGTTTTCTTGTCGATCAGGTAGCCCTGCGCGGCGCCGTTGACGTAGACGCCTTCGCGGTAGAACTTGGCGTCGCCGCCGGCGGCCTTGTATTGATCGGCGTGCAGCGGATCCCAGTTGACCGCGATAAAGGTCGCGTCACCGGAGGCGATCGAGGTGTAGGCGACGTTGTAATCCACTTCACGCGGTTCTTTCACGTCGTAACCCAATTTTTCCAGCGCCTTGCTGACCAGCAGCGTCTGGAAAGTCTCTTCGGAAATGGTGCTTTGCACCGGCTGTACCGCGATCCCCTTGCCGGGTAAATCTGCCGCGCTCACGCTCTGTGAGCCAATCAGCGTCGTCAGGGCGAGAGCCCAGATGCCCGTGGTGCGCATAGTGTTTCCCCTCTTTCGATGTGGTGGTGTCATAGCCCGCCGGGGCCGCAGCCGCCGGCGGGAAAAGCGTCAGGCTTGCTTGATGAACGGGCGAGTCAGTAACCCGATGGGGCCGCGGCGATACCAGCGGCCGATGCCTTTACTGCGGCGATCGCGCCCCAGCGATTGGGTGAGGCGATCGAGAATGATCGCCAGGATCACGATGCCGACCCCGCCGACGGCGGCCAGGCCCATGTCCAGCCGACCGATGCCGCGCAGCACCATCTGGCCCAAGCCGCCGACGGCGATCATCGAGGCGATGACCACCATCGACAGCGCCAACATCAGCGTCTGGTTAACGCCGGCCATGATGGTCGGCATCGCCAGCGGCAGCTGCACTTTGAACAGCAGCTGGCGCGGGCTGGCGCCAAAGGATTCGGCGGCCTCGATCAGATCCTCCGGCACCTGCTTGATGCCGAGAATGGTCAGACGCACGATCGGCGGCAGTGCGAAGATGATGGTCACTACCACGCCCGGCACGTTGCCGATGCCGAACAGCATGACGATCGGCACCAGATAGACGAAGGCCGGAGTGGTTTGCATGGCGTCGAGCAGCGGTCTAATCACCTTGGCGGCATGCTTGCTGCGCGCCAGCCAGATGCCGAGCGGCAGGCCGATAAGGATGCAGAAGAACAACGCGGTCAGCACCAGCGCCAGCGTGACCATCGCCTGCGACCAGGCGCCGATGGCGCCGATGGCGATCAGGGAGAGCAGCGTCGCGGCGCCCATGCCGAGGCCCGAGACCTGCCAGGCGAGCAGCGAGAACACCAGAATGGCGATCGGCGCCGGCATGCCCAGCAGCAGTTGTTGGAAGCCGCTCAGGATCATGTCCACCGGCACGCGGATGCCCTGGAACAGCGGGCGGAAGTGCAGCACCAGCCAGTCGATGCCTTGCGTGACCCAGGTGTCGAACGGCACCCAGGCTTTGTGGAACGGATCGAGCAGGCTGAAGTGCTCCGGCTGCGCCGGGGCGCCGCTGAGCCAATCGGCGCTTTGCCCGGCGGCGTCATGTGCGGCCGGCGGCGGCGCGCTGGACCACGCGTCACCGGCGTTGGCGGCGGCATCGCTGGCAGGTGCGGCGCCGGTATCGGCCGGTGCGGTAGCCCAGGGATCTTGGGTTTGCGTGGTATCACTCATTGGTTGAGCCCTCCTTGTCCAACGCCTGCAGCAGCATGGCCTTGGAGATGATGCCGAGATAGTTATGTTCTTCGCCCACCACCGGCACCGCGCACGGCGCCTGGGCGACCAGGGAAATCAGATCGCTGAGCGGCGTGTCGGCCGGCACGGCGGCGGGGGCCTCGAGCAGGGCATCGTCCAGCGTTTGATTGGCGGATAGCGCTTTTTTCAACGACTCTATCGACACCACGCCGATAAATTTCTTCCCGCGTTCAACAACATAACCATAATCACGGTCCTCATCGCGCAGCAGCTGCAGCGCCGAGCGGGGGCCAAAACCGGGGGTTTTGCGGATCAGCGTCACCGGGCGCCGTTGGGCGATATCCTTGGCGCTGAATACATGACTGATGTCCACGCCGCGGAAGAAGGTGCGCACATAGTCGTTGGCCGGGTTGTTCAGGATCTCGTCCGGCGTGCCGACCTGGATCACCTCACCGCCCTGCATGATGGCGATGCGATCGCCAATGCGCATCGCTTCGTCCAGATCGTGGGAAATAAACACGATGGTGCGCTGATGCTGAGCCTGTAATTTCACCAGCTCATCCTGCATTTCGGTACGAATTAACGGATCGAGCGCCGAGAAGGCTTCGTCCATCAATAATATATCCGGGTTATTGGCCAGGGCGCGGGCTAATCCCACGCGCTGGCGCATACCGCCGGATAATTCATCCGGATAAGACAGCGCATAATTCTCCAGCCCGACCTGACGCAGGGCATCCAGCGCTTTTTCCTGGCGCTCCGGCAGCGGTATGCCGGCTAATTCCATACCGAAAGCGGTGTTATTCAGCACATTCATGTGCGGCATTAGCGCGAATGACTGGAATACCATGCTGATCTTATTTCGCCGCACGGTGCGCAGTGCGGTGTCAGATATTTTGGCGATGTCCTCACCGTCGATCAGCACCTGACCGCGAGTGGGTTCTATCAGACGATTGAGAAGGCGTACCAGGGTGGACTTGCCGGAACCGGAGAGCCCCATGATGACAAATATCTCGCCTTCTTCAATGGCCAGAGTGGCGTCTTTTACGCCGAGCGATAAGCCGGTTTTTTCAAACAGCCGATCTTTTGTCAGACCTTTATCCAGCAGTTTGAATGCGCGTTCCGGGTGTTCGCCAAATATCTTATACAGGTTCTTTACTTCGAGTTTAATTGCCATGCAATTTGCTGTTTCCTCTGGTTTAATTAACGCGTTATGGGCTGTCCTTAGCAAAATAAAAGAGCTTTTTACCCTAACACAGTGAATATCTGAGACAACCCTCAATGTCATTTAAATGGGATATTAGTGGTTTACATCAAGGTTTTAATTAGTTATGGTAATTTGGCCCGTGACTCAAAATTGACGGCCATTATTCGGCATAATGGTTTGGTTTTTTGGAAAATAATACGGTGTGGCGCAGAGAGATATTTTGGCGCCGCGCCTGCCGTTCGGATAATAAAAAACCCGACCAGAGGCCGGGCAAAAGTCATCAGTATTTCATCAGTTTTAACGACAGGTGCCGATATCGAGGGGGATATCGTCGAGCGTCATGTTATCGCCTGAGTATGACAGCCAGATGGCAGCCTCAGGCCTTGCGATACAGCCGCCGCGGATGGCCTATATTGCCGTACAGCATCTCCACCCGCACGAACTGGGTGGCGACGCAATATTCCAGATACCGGCGGGCGGTGGTCTTGCTGATGCCGACTTGCTCAACCACGTCTTCCACCGCATGCGCCACCGCCGGCTGGGCGATAAACAGCGCCTGCACCAGCTCCAGCGTGTTGGTTTCGATGCCTTTGGCGCTCGGCTCGCTGGAGAACTGTTTCGACTGCAGGTTATACAGCGCATCGACGTTGTCCTGATCGATGATCTTGAAGGTGCGCTGGGTCTGCACGAACTGCATGAAGCGTTCGAGCGAATTGCGCAGCCGCTTGTAGGACACCGGTTTGATGATGTAATCGAAGGCGCCGTTGCGGATCGCCTGGCTGCAGGTATGCATGTCGCTGGCGGCGGTGATGAAGATCACCGAACAGGCGGGATTCTTCACCGCCGGTTCTTCCATCAGCTCGATGCCCTGGCCGTCCGGCAGGAAGTTATCCAGCAGGATCAGCCGAGGCTGATGCTCGTTGGCTTTGGCCCGCGCTTCGGCCAGCGTGGCGGCGTAAGCCACCACCCGCAGGTTGAAATTTTTCTCGATGAACTCCGCGTGCAGCGTCGCCAGTTGCGGCTCGTCTTCCACGATCAGAACGTCCAGTGTTAGGTGTGACATAATCGGGTGCTCAAAAAATCGGGTTATGGGTTTTATTTAGGGATAAATATAGAGAATATCGCGCCGTGCGGCTCGTTGTCCGACACTTCTATGCTGCCGTGCGCCTGTGCCACGTGGCTGGCGACCAGATGCAGGCCAATGCCGTGGTCGCTTTTATCCGCTTTGGTGGTGACGCCCTGTTCAAACAGCGTATCACGAATCTCCTCGGCGATGCCGGTGCCGCGATCCGCCACCTCGATCACCAGCTCGCCGCTGCCATCGCTGATATAGAGTTCGATCGCGTCGTGCGGCGCCGGGCAGTGCAGCGTCGCTTCCACCGCATTATCCAGCAGGTTGCCGACGATCGACATCAGTTCGGTCTCATTCAGCGCCGCCGGGATCTGCCGCAGTTGGCAGGCCGGATCGAAGCGCAGCTCGATGCCTTTTTCTCTGGCGCTGGAATATTTGCCCAGCAGCAGGCCGCACAGCGCCGCCGAACTGAAGCGCTGCGAGATGAAATCGAGGATCTCCTGCGCGCCCTCGGATTGGGCTTCCACATAGCGGATGGCCTCGTCGTAGCGCTGCATATGCAACAGACCGGCCAACGTGGCGGTCCAGTTCAGCTGCTCGTGGCGCATGATGCGCAGGTTGTCGGCATAGCGTTTCACCTGGCTGAGCTGGCTGCTCAGGGTATTGATGTCGTTTTTGTCGCGGAAGCTGATCACCCAGCCTTGCAGCTCCTGCTCCTGCATGATGCGCACCCGGCTGGCGATCACCCGCACGTGGTTGAAGCGGCACACCTCGTCGTGCGTATCCTGGCCCAGTTGCGCGGCGGCGAAGAAGTCCGGCTGCGCCTGGATCACGTCGCCGATCGGCCGGTCCAGCAAACTGGCGGCGGGCTGGTGCAGATCCAATAGCTCGCGCGCCGCATGGTTGATGGTGATGATCCGCAGCTGTGGATCGATGGCGATCACGCCCTCATAAATGGCTTCCAGCAGCGCTTTTTGCTGGCGCACCAGCAGCGCGATCTCTTTCGGTTCCAGCCAGAACATCTGGCGCTTGAGGTTTTTCGACAGCAGCCAGGAAAAGACGAACAGGGCGATCAGCAGCAGGACGATGGAGCCGATAATTTGCGTCAACGTCCTGGCATTTAAATTATCTATGTGCGATTTCAAATAGCCGACGGAAACGATACCGATCACGTGATTATTTTCATCCAGGATCGGCGCCTTGCTGCGCAATGAAACGCCAATGCCGCCCTTGCGAATGGAAATAATGCTTTTCCCTTCCAGCACCTCTTTATTATCGCCGCCGATCATCGGCGTGCCCAAGCGGCCTTCGTATTCGGAATGATAAAGGTGGCGGGCATGACTATCACCGATGACGATATAACTGGCGTCGCTGCTGGCGCGGATTTTTTTCATCAGCGCGGCAATTCTGGCTGCGTCGTGTTTTTCCACTGCGTCCACCAGCGAAGGAATGAGGGCGATTTCCCGCGCCTGCACCTGGGCGCGGGCGCCGAGATCGCGGTGCAGCTGCGCATCCAACTGGTAATAGGTGTAGGCGCCGATACAGGTCAGCAGCAGGCAGGAGAAGGCCACCAGGCACAGAAACAGCTTGATTTGAAATGAGAGTTTGAGGCGCATGGCGGAGCTTCACCGTAAAGAGATCCTGAAGCCTTACCCTATCACGAGAAGCGGGGTCTGTAATATTGCGCCCGATCAACTTGTGATCCTTCACACGGGATTAGAGTGAACCGGACGAGAATTGTTCGCCTGCGATAAAATTGATAAGCTTTAAAATAAAAACGGTATTAACACCATTAAAACCACGCCAGTTTTTACATAATCTTAATTAACCCCATAGAAACCATAACCACCATTAAAAACCCTTTTTAACTTTGAACATAATCACAGCAGATAATCCGTGCGCTTCTCTATGATGGCTGAACAAACTAATAAGAGGCCAGATTATGAGCACAACAGATGATTCTTACCTCGTAGCCAAAGACAAGACCGCCGATATTCCTCTGCGTGAGAAATGGTGGCGGATACTGGACAATTATAAAGTAGGGATTATTCCGTTACCGTTCTTTATTCTGGCCGGCGTATTGATTCTGCTCGACTGCCTGGAAGGCAAATTGCCGAGCGATATCGTGGTGATGGTGGCCACCCTGGCGTTCTTCGGTTTCGCCTGTGGCGAATTCGGCAAACGCCTGCCGTTGATCGGCAAAATGGGCGCGGCGGCGATCTGCGCCACCTTTATTCCTTCCGCGCTGGTGCACTATGGCCTGTTGCCGGAGGTGGTGGTGGAGTCGACCACCAAGTTCTACAAATCGACCAACATTCTTTATCTCTACATTTGCTGCATCATCGTCGGCAGCATCATGAGCATGAACCGCCAGGTGCTGATCCAGGGTTTCCTGCGCATCTTCATTCCGATGCTGTGCGGCGAGATCGTCGGCATGCTGGTGGGGATGGGCGTCGGCATGGCGCTGGGCCTGGAGCCGTTCCAGATCTTCTTCTTCCTGATCTTGCCGATCATGGCCGGCGGCGTGGGTGAAGGGGCGATCCCGCTGTCGATGGGCTACGCGGCGATCCTGCACATGGAGCAGGGCGTGGCGCTGGGGCGCATTCTGCCGATCGTGATGCTCGGCAGCCTGACCGCTATCGTCATCGCCGGCCTGCTCAACCAGCTGGGCAAGCGTTATCCGCACCTGACCGGCGAAGGCAACCTGATGCCGAGCAAGCAGGGCGACAGCAACATGAACGCAGTGGAAAAAATCAGCGGCAAGGTGGACGTTAGCACCATCGCCTGCGGCGCGTTGCTGGCTATCCTGCTGTATATGGTGGGCATGCTGCTGCACCGTCTGATCGGCCTGCCGGCGCCGGTGGGCATGCTGTTCGCCGCCGTAGCGGTGAAGCTGGCGCACGGGGTGTCGCCGCGCATTCAGGAAGGTTCGCAGGTGGTGTACAAATTCTTCCGCACCGCCGTGACTTATCCGATCCTGTTCGCGGTCGGGGTGGCCATCACGCCGTGGCAGGAGCTGGTGGATGCGTTCACCGTCCAGAATCTGATCGTGATCGTCACGACCGTCAGCGCGCTGGTGGCGACCGGTTTCTTCGTCGGCAAGAAAATCGGCATGCACCCTATCGACGTGGCGATCGTCTCCTGTTGCCAGAGCGGGCAGGGTGGCACCGGCGACGTCGCGATCCTCACCGCCGGCAATCGCATGTCGCTGATGCCGTTCGCCCAGATCGCAACCCGTATCGGTGGCGCTATCAACGTCTCGCTGTCGCTGCTGGTGTTGGCCAAGTTCTTCGTATAACTCCTATAAATCCTTAGCGTTACTTTGCCTTTCCCCGCCCCCGCGGGGATTTTTTTTGCCCGCGCGCCGGCCAGACGCGCGGGCAGGGGAAACGCCGGTTATGCCGCCTGTTTCATGGCGGCGTCGTACCAAGCGAAGTAGCGCTCTACGCCGCGGCGGCCGGATTCGATCAGCGCGCGTTTCTTCTCCTCGCTGATGCCGAACTCCAGCGTGCCGACGTCGAGCGTGTCGACATACACGGTGCGTTTCCAATCATCGCTGTCCAGATGCACCTTGGTTTGGATGTCCAGCATCACGTTGGCCACCGCCAGGGTGAAATCAAACAGGTTGTTGACCGGCGTGCGCGGGCCGGCCTGGCCGGCGGCCTGGGCGATTTCGCTGGCGGAGTCGAGGCGAATGCCCAGCGTGCGGGTGTTGATGCGCTGGCTGGCGCTGTCGATGTAAGGCGGCGTGGCGGAGAAGTCATAGTCGAACAGACGCACCGGATAGTTGTCGATCATGCCGCCGTCGATGCACAGATCGCCCAGGGTATTGTTCTTCGCTACGAAGGCGAACGGGAACGACATCGAAATGCGCAGGCCGTCCGCTACTTTCATGCGCGGCGTAGTGCGGTGCGAATAAACTTCGCGTTGGCCGCTGTTGAGGTTAGCGCCGATAAAGTAAATCGACTTGAACCCTTTCGCCGCCTTCATCGCTTCGAACTGCTCGAACGTAATATCCGGGTTTCCGGTATATTGCTTGATAATATCGCGCGACCATTGATAGAAATAATCGCCGGGCGCGATGCCGTATTGATTGAACAGGCGATAGGCGTCCTGGATCGTACCGAAAAAGCCGCCGTTATAATCGAGGAATTTTTTAAAATCCATCGCCGACAGAATTTTGGTGACGTCCGCCGAGCTGCAGCCCAGGCCGACCAGCAGCGCGGCGATGGCGCCCGCCGAGGCGCCGGAGGTTTGCTTGATCTGCGGCATGATGCCTTTGGCTTCCAGCAGTTCCAGCGCGCCGCCATAGGCGATGCCTTTTACGCCGCCGCCTTCAAAGACCAGGTTTTCGAATTGATAGCTCATGTTATTTCCTTACTCGTGGTTTAGGGAGTAAGGAAAATAACCAAGTGGCGAACGAGAAAATATTGATTGGGGTTGTGTGGGGCGGCAAACAAAATTATTCACAATAAATATATTATTTATATATTTATCAAAGGCATTTATTAAACAGGCGCATCGGGCTTTTTGCGTCAATACTTAGCGCTGTTCAATTCTCGCAAGGAGTCATCATGTTCTGGAAACGTTGTCTGCTGGGCGCGGCGCTGGCCGTTATGTCATTACAGGCCGGGGCCGCCGCGCCGCAGGCCAAAACCCCGACGCCGGGATTCTACCGCATCATGCTGGGCAGTTTTGAAGTGACCGCGTTGTCCGATGGCATCATTCGCCTGCCGGCGGACAAGCTGTTGCTGAACAGTACGCCGCAGCAGATCGCCGCCGGGTTGGCCGAGCGGCATCAAAGCCTGCCGGTGGTCACCTCGGTCAATGCCTATCTGATCAACACCGGCGACAAGCTGGTGATGATTGACAGCGGCGCCGGCCAACTGCTGGGCGACGGCCTGGGCAAGCTGGTGGATAACCTGCGCGCGGCGGGCTACCAGCCGGAGCAGGTGGATGAAATCTACCTGACCCACATGCACCCGGATCACCTCGGCGGCCTGACGCACGACGGCAAGGCGGCATTCCCCAATGCGGTGGTGCGCGCCGCCAGCCAGGACGCGGACTTCTGGCTGAGCGCGGACCAACTGAAACAGGCCAAAGCAGAGAGTAAAAGCAACTTCGAACGGGCCCAGGCGGCGATCAAGCCGTACCAGGCGACCGGCCACTTTAAGCCGTTCAGCGGCGACGGCGAACTGTCGCCGGGCATTGCCGCCTTCGCCGCTCACGGCCATACGCCGGGGCACAGCGTGTATCAGGTGACCAGCCAGGGCAAGAAGCTGTTGCTGTTGGGGGATCTGATCCACGTGGCGGCGGTGCAGTTGCCGCATCCTAAGGTGGCTATCAGCTTTGACAGCGACGCTAAGGCGGCGGTCGCTCAGCGGCTGCGGATATTTGGCGACAGCGCGCGGCAGAACGAGCTGGTCGGCGGCGCACACCTGTCGTTCCCGGGGTTGGGGTATCTGAACCGCCAGGGCGACGGTTACACCTGGGTGCCGCTGAATTACGGCGCGCTGTAATGGACATGGCCGCCCGTTGGGCGGCCATCGAATAGAGCCCAGCGGCATTGTTCGATAATTTGGGATTATGATGCCAGAAAAGCGGGGCTGATTCGCCGTGATAAACAGTGCATGATTAACGCTCTGCCCGTTGCTTTCTTTAAGGATCTCCCGATGAACCAGAAAACGCCTCCTGTCGCCATCGTCACCGGCGCATCCCGTGGCATCGGCGCGGCCATTGCCGAGCGTCTGGCCGCCGATGGCTTTACCGTCATCATCAACTATTCAGGCAACCCGGCGCCGGCCGATGAGCTGGTGCGCAAGATAGAACAGCGCGGCGGCCGCGCCTTGAGCGTCAAGGCCGACGTCAGCGATGCGGCTGCGGTCACCCGGCTGTTCGACAGCGCCGAACAGGCGTTTGGCGGCGTCGACGTGCTGGTCAATAACGCCGGGGTGATCGCGCTGGCGCCGATAGCGGACATGAAGGATGAAGACGCGGATCGCCTGCTCGACATCAACCTGAAAGGCAGCTTCAATGCGATGCGCGAGGCGGCGAAGCGCCTGCGCGACAACGGCCGCATCATCAACTTTTCTTCCAGCGTGGTGGGGTTGCTGCAGCCGGGTTACGGCATGTATGCCGCCAGCAAGGCGGCGATCGAAGCGCTGACCAGCGTGCTGGCGAAAGAGCTGCGCGGCCGCAATATCACGGTGAACGCCGTCGCGCCGGGGCCGACCGCCACCGGCTTGTTCCTCGACGGCAAAACCCCGGAGCTTATCGAGCGGCTGGCGAAGATGGCGCCGCTGGAGCGCCTGGGCACGCCGGAGGATATCGCCGCGGCGGTGGCTTTTCTCGCCGGGGCCGACGGCGGCTGGATCAATGGCCAAACCTTACGCGCCAACGGCGGCATCATCTGATTGGCGACGCGCCGCCGCCGGATCGGGTATCCTGTGGCGGAACATATCACATCAAGGGCAACGTATGGCGGGCCACACTCAGCAATCCTATCCTGGCGTCAGATCGCCCTGCGTCAGCCTGTGCCGGATCGACGACGAAACCCAGCAGTGCCGCGGATGCCGGCGCACGCGGGCGGAGATCGCCGCCTGGCCGACCGCCAGCGACACGGAGAAACGCGCTATTTGGCGGCGGCTAGAGTTGCGTCAATGGGTGAAATAATCCTCAGTGTTATTGCGCTGTCAGACTTCGTGTAGCACAATTGAGCTACATGTAACAGACCGACGTTGGGAGCGCTTATGTCTACGACGACCATCCGTATTCCAGATGAGCTTAAAGCCCGCGTGGCCGCCGTCGCCGAGCAGACTGGCGTGACGTCTCACAGCTTTATTTTGCAGGCAATAACGGAGAAAACGCAGCAAGAAGAGTTGCGCCGCGACTTTGAGAATGAAGCGGAAAAACGCTATGCCAAGATAATTGCGACGGGAGAGACGGTTTCTTGGAAAGAGATGCGCGGTTATTTGGAAAATTACGCTGCGGGTAACACCGCTGCGGTTAAACCTGCCGTTAAAAAACTGGGGCGCTGATGGCAAATGTCGAGTTGGCGCCAGAGGTCAGGGATGATATAGAACGTATTCTCGCTCATTTGGCTCAGTATGCTGCCGCGGATTCAGGGCGGCGCATTCAGGAAATCATCCAGGCGGTTGCGGTATTGGAACATAATCCATTGATCGGACGGTCCCTTGGCGCAGGGCTGCGTGAATTGATTATTGGGCAGCAAGCTCGCGGTTATTTGGCGCTCTACAAATATATCCCTGATATCGATACGGCATTTGTTCTGGCGATCCGCAGTCAGAAAGAACAAGGGTATTGAATGCACGATACCGGCCTGAAAGACCGGTATCGTTGTCATGTCCTCAGAAATCCCAGTCCTCATCCTCGGTGTTGACCGCCTTGCCGATGACGTAAGACGACCCTGAACCGGAGAAGAAATCGTGGTTTTCGTCGGCGTTCGGCGACAGCGCCGACAGGATCGCCGGGTTGACCTCCGCCATCGCCGGTGGGAACAGCGCTTCATACCCGAGGTTCATCAGCGCCTTGTTGGCGTTGTAGTGCAGGAAGGTCTTCACGTCTTCCGTCCAGCCGACGCCGTCGTACAGCTCCTCGGTGTAACGCACCTCGTTGTCGTACAGATCCTGCAGCAGATCGAAGGCGAAGTTTTTCACCTGCTGGCGCCGCGCGGCGTCCACCTTCTCCAGCCCTTTCTGGAACTTATAGCCGATATAGTAGCCGTGCACCGCTTCGTCGCGAATGATCAGGCGGATCAGATCGGCGGTGTTGGTCAGCTTGGCGCGGCTGGACCAGTACATCGGCAGGTAAAAGCCCGAATAGAACAGGAACGACTCGAGGAACACGCTGGCGACTTTTTTCAACAGCGGATCGTCGCTGCGGTAGTGCGCCAGAATGATGCCGGCTTTCTTCTGCAGCGCGCGGTTTTCCTCGCTCCAGCGATAGGCGTCATCCACGTCCGGCGTTTGGCACAGGGTGGAGAAGATTGAGCTGTAAGAGCGGGCGTGCACCGCCTCCATAAAACTGATGTTGGAGTACACCGCCTCTTCGTGCGGCGTCAGCGCATCGGCGATCAGGGCCGGCGCGCCGACGGTGTTCTGGATGGTGTCCAGCAGCGTCAGCCCGGTGAACACCCGAATGGTCAGCTGCTGCTCCTTCGGCGTCAGCGTGGCCCAGGAGGGGATATCGTTGGACAGCGGCACCTTCTCCGGCAGCCAGAAGTTGGAGGTCAGGCGGTTCCACACCTCCAGATCCTTGTCGTCTTCGATGATGTTCCAGTTGATGGCGCGCACCAGCGGCGCCGATGTTACGGTCGTCATAAGTTGCCTCACAGCGAGCAGGACACGCAGCCCTGCACCTCGGTGCCTTCCAGCGCCATCTGGCGCAGGCGGATGTAGTAAATGGTCTTGATGCCTTTGCGCCAGGCGTAGATCTGCGCGCGGTTGATGTCGCGGGTAGTGGCGGTATCGCGGAAGAACAACGTCAGCGACAGCCCCTGATCGACGTGTTGCGTGGCGGCGGCATAGGTATCGATGATTTTCTCCGGGCCAATCTCGTAGGCATCCTGGTAATACGCCAGGTTGTCGTTGGTCATGTAAGGCGCCGGGTAGTAAACGCGGCCGATCTTGCCTTCCTTGCGGATCTCGATGCGCGAAACGATCGGATGAATGCTGGAGGTGGCGTTGTTGATGTACGAGATGGAGCCGGTCGGCGGCACCGCCTGCAGGTTCTGGTTGTACAGCCCGTGCATCATCACCGACTGGCGCAGCGCGCGCCACTCGTCGCGCCCCGGAATGGCGATGCCGGCGGCGGCGAACAGCTCGCGCACCCGCTCGGTCTGCGGCAGCCAGTCGCGTTCGGTATATTTGTCGAAGTACTCGCCGCTGGCATAGCGTGAGTGCTCAAAGCCGTCGAACGCGCCGCCGCGTTCGATCGCCAGTCGGTTCGAGGCGCGGATGGCGTGATAGGCCACGGTATAGAAATAGAGATTGGTGAAGTCGATGCCTTCTTCCGAGCCGTAGAAGATGCGCTCGCGCGCCAGGTAACCGTGCAGGTTCATCTGGCCCAGACCGATGGCGCGGGCGCTGCGGTTGCCTTCGGCGATCGACGGCACCGAGCGGATGTCGCTCATGTCGGCCACCGCGGTCAGCGCACGGATCGCGGTCTCGATCGCTTTGCCGAAGTCTGGCGCGTCCATGGTTTTGGCGATGTTCAGCGAGCCGAGGTTGCAGGAGATGTCCTTGCCGATGCGATCGTAGCTCAGATCTTCATGATACGTACTGGCGCGGTTGACCTGCAGGATCTCCGAACACAGGTTGCTCATGTTGATGCGCCCGGCGATCGGATTCTCCCGGTTGACCGTGTCCTCGAACATCACATACGGGTAGCCGGATTCGAACTGGATCTCCGCCAGCACCTGGAAGAACTCGCGCGCGTTGATGCGCGACTTGCGGATGCGCTTGTCGTCCACCATCTCGCGGTACTTCTCGCTGACGGCAATCTCCGAAAACGGCACGCCATACACCCGCTCGACGTCGTAGGGCGAAAACAGGTACATCTCTTCGTTGTTCTTCGCCAGCTCAAAGGTGATATCCGGGATCACCACCCCCAGCGACAGCGTCTTGATACGGATCTTCTCGTCGGCGTTTTCCCGCTTGGTATCGAGAAAACGCAGGATATCCGGGTGGTGGGCGTTGAGATACACCGCGCCGGCTCCCTGGCGCGCGCCGAGCTGGTTAGCGTAGGAGAAGGCGTCTTCGAGCATTTTCATGATCGGAATGACGCCGGAAGACTGGTTCTCGATGCGCTTGATCGGCGCGCCCACCTCGCGAATATTGCTCAGCAGGAAGGCCACGCCGCCGCCGCGCTTCGACAGCTGCAGCGCGGAGTTCACCGCTCGGCCGATCGATTCCATATTGTCTTCGATGCGCAGCAGGAAGCAGGAGACCAGCTCACCGCGCTGGCGTTTGCCGCAGTTGAGGAAGGTCGGCGTGGCCGGCTGGAAGCGGCCCGAAATCATCTCCTCCACCAGATCCTGCGCCAGGGCGGTATCGCCCGCCGCCAGCGTCATCGCCACCATGCACACCCGATCTTCGTAGCGTTCCAGATAGCGCTTGCCGTCGAAGGTTTTGAGCGTATAGCTGGTGTAGTACTTGAAGGCGCCGAGGAAGGTCTCGAAGCGGAATTTCTTGGCGTAGGCCTGCTGGAACAGCTGCTTGATAAACGGGAACTCGTACTGCGCCAGCACCTGCGGCTCGTAGTAGCCTTCTTCCACCAGATAGTGCAGCTTTTCCTCCAGGTTATGGAAGAACACGGTGTTTTGGTTGACGTGCTGCAGGAAGTAGTGCCGCGCCGCCAGCCGATCCTTGTCGAACTGGATCCGGCCTTCCGCATCGTAAAGATTGAGCATCGCGTTGAGCGAATGGTAATCCAGCGCGCCCGTCTCGGGCCTGGTCAGTTCTGTCGTTGCCAAAATGCGGTTACTCCCTGTCGAACGTTTTCAACGTCTTGCGCGGTGCCGAGCAGCTCGAAGCGGTACAAAAAAGGCACCTGGCATTTTTTGGCGATGATGTCGCCGGCGATGCCGTACGCTGCGCCGAAGTTGGTGTTCCCGGCGGCGATGACGCCGCGCAGGTATGAACGGTTTTGCGGAACGTTGAGAAAGCGGATCACCTGGATCGGCACCGCGCCGACGGCGCTGCCGCCGCCATAGCTGGGCACGATCAAGATATAGGGTTGTTCCATCAGCAATTTGCTGCGGGCGCCGGCGATCGGAATGCGGATCGCCGGCAGGCCCAGTTTCTCAACGAATCGGTGGGTGTTCTCCGAACTGCTGGAGAAATAGACCAGCGGATTCATCGTCGAGCCTCAGCAGGTGAGCGCCAGCGCGCCGATTTTGTCCGGCCGGAAACCGGACCAGTGATCGTCACCGGCGATAATCACCGGAACCTGCTGATAACCTAATGATTTAACGTGGTTCAGCGCCTGCTGATCCTGGGTGAGATCGATCACCTGATAATCAATCCCCTGCTTATCAAATGCGCGATAGGTGGCGTTGCACTGGACACAGTCCGGCTTACTGTAAATAATAATGCTCATGATTCGCATTTACCTTTAGACTGAAGGAAAGGCGGACAAGTCAGATAACGGAGCATCGTTCCTGGCGTTTCTGACGGCGTTATCAACCGAACGACACTCCCTGCGGCTGACCTATAAAATACTATATGTTGATATTTGTTTTATCAACCGCGCTATATATGGTGTTTTGTGGGGTTGGGTGCGCAGACCGCGTCGGAGCTGGGAAGGCGAGGGGAAAATTTTTTTTGCGGGTGGGAAATTCCCCCCTCTCAGAGAAGAGGGGGAGGCGAACGCATTATTGGCGCATGCTGACGGCCAGCCGGTTGAAGGCGTTCATGATGCTGATGGCGAAGGTCAGATCGGCGATCTCGGTATCGCTGAAGTGCGCTTTCAGCGCCTCAAAAGCGCTGTCCGGCGCGCCGGTGGCGGCGATCAGCGTCACCGACTCGGCCCATTCCAGCGCGGCGCGTTCGCGCTCGCTGAACTCATGGCTGACGCGCCAGCCCGCCAGCGTATCGAGTTTGGCGTGGCTGAAGCCGCTTTCGCGCAGCGCTTTACCGTGCATGTCCAGGCAGTAGGCGCAGCCGTTGATCTGCGAAACGCGCATAAACATCAACTCGATGGTCGCTTTGTCCAGAGCGCCTTTCTCCAGCGCCATCAGCGCGCTCACCATATTTTTGTACGGGGCGGGCGCCAGCTCGGCGTAATTCAAACGTTGCTTAATCATGGTCAACCTCAATCGATAGTAACGAAATCATGCCGCTACTTTAGCGGCCTTATGGTCTATGCTATAGGGCCATAAAATGATTATTTAACCGGGCCATGATGCCAACTTTCCTGACCTCGCTGCGTTTGGACAGCCGGCTCGCCGAACCGCTGTACCGGCAGATTTATCTGCGAATCAAAGACGCCATCGCCCAGGGCAACCTGGCGGCGGGCAGCCGGCTGCCTTCGGTACGCGGGTTGGCGAGCGATCTTGGCGTGGCGCGCGCCACGGTGGAAAGCGCCTACGCGCAACTTATTGCCGAAGGTTTTTTGCAGAGCCGGGGGCAGGCAGGCACCTATGTCTCGCCGCAGTTGCCGCCCATGCAGGGGGCGGCGTCCGCTGCACCGCCGTTGCCGGCGGTGGCGCCCGATCCGCTGCAGCCGCAGGGCATGCTGCAGCCTTTCCAACTGGGCGTGCCGGCGCTGGATGCGTTTCCACGTGCGCTGTGGCAGCGCATTGTCGCCCGCCAGCTGCGCGGTTCTACGGTGGCTTCCCTGGCGCTGCCGCCGGCCGGCGGCCTGCCTGAACTGCGTGAGGCGATCGCCCATTATCTGCATTTGTCGCGCGGCATCAGCTGCCAGCCGGAGCAGATTTTCCTCTGCGCCGGTTACCCGGCGCTGTTGGACTGGGTGGTGGAGACGCTGTTGCACGCCGGTGACGCGGTATGGATTGAAGATCCCGGTTATCCGGTTACGCGCCCGCTGCTGCGGGCCGCCGGCGTGAGGCCGGTCGCCGTGCCGGTGGATGAACAGGGCATGGACGTGGCCGCTGGTATTCTGACGGAGCCCGAGGCGCGGCTGGCGGTGGTCACGCCGACTCATCAGAGCCCGCTCGGTGTCTCGCTCAGCCTGGCGCGGCGGATGGCGCTGCTCGACTGGGCGCAGCAGCGCGGGGCCTGGATCCTCGAGGATGACTACGACAGCGAGTTTCGCTATCACGGGCGGCCGCTGCCGCCGCTGAAAAGCCTCGACGTTCAGGGGCGGGTGCTGTACGCCGGCACTTTCAGCAAAACGCTGTTCCCGGCGCTGCGCATGGCTTATTTGGTGGTGCCCGCCGGTCTGACGGCGGCATTCGCGCGCAGCAGCCGGCTGCGCGGCTGCGGCTGCCCACCGCTGCTGCAGGCAAGCGTGGCGGATTTCATCCGCCAAGGGCATTTCTACCGCCACCTGAAACGCATGCGGCCGCTGTACCGCCAGCGGCGCGAGTGGCTGACGCAGGCGCTGGAACGGCGACTGGAGGCGTGGCTGACGGTGGTGCCGCAGCAGGGCGGCATTCAGCTGTTGGCCCGGCTGTGCGACGACATGGCGGATGCGCCCTTGGCGGCGCAGGCGTGGCAACAGGGGCTGGCGGTGCAGGCGCTCTCAGACTGGCGCATCGACAGTTCGGCGGGGCAGGGGTTACTGTTGGGGTTCGCCAATTTCAGCCGGCGAGAGGAGGCGGAGCGGGCGGTGCAGGGGCTAGCGCAGCTGTTTAAACACGCAAATTAAACGGCCCGCGATTTCCGCGGGCCAGACGCACATCTGTTTTATCTTTATGACTGCAGGGGTGTTAACGCCGGGCCAGCAGCACGCCGAGCACGATGCCGACGGCGGCACCGATCCCTACGCCCTGCCAAGGTTTGTCACGCACATAGCTGTCGGCTTGATCGACCGCGTCGCGCGCATGCTGTGTCAGACTGGTGGAGCCATTGAACCGCGCCCGGGCGTCGCGCAACACGCCTTTCGCCTTGCTGTGCAGCTCTTTCAGTTCCTCTTTGGTCTTGTCACCGGACTCGCGCAACACTTCATCCAGCGTATCGGCCAACAGAGTGACGTCCTGATCGATGTCGCGTTCTGTTCTTTCCGCTTTCTTAAACATTCAGCTCTCCATTTCGACACATGTCTTTTAAGTGTAGACCATGTCGAGATTTGCGTGGCCGATCACGGAAAAAAACCGCCGTCACGCAGGTGTTTGCCGGCGCCTGGGCTTTGTACATTTGGTTACTCGGCGAAACCAATCACTCACGGAAGCGGCGGTTTGATTCCACTAGTATCTGTTTCAACGGCTCCACCGGAGCTTACCGAAACAACACTCTGAGGATTTAAAGATGAAAAAAGTATTAGCGCTGATCGTTGCTGCCACTATGGGTCTGTCTTCTGTTGCTTTCGCTGCTGATACTGCAGCTACTGCTCCGGCTACCACCACCGCGCCAGCTGCGACCACCACCACCACTACCGCTGCGCCAGCGGCGGCTGCTGAAAAAGCGCCAGCTAAAGCGACGCACCACAAGAAAGCCAAGCACCACAAAAAAGCGCCAGCCCAGAAAGCTCAGGCCGCTAAAAAGCACCACAAAAAAGCGCCGGCTCAGAAAGCCCAGGCCGCTAAAAAGCACCACAAAAAAGCGCCAGTGCAGAAAGCTCAGGCCGCTAAAAAACACCACAAAAAAGCCGGTAAAAAAGCATAATTAAGTGATGTTTGCGGAACCGAAAGGTTCCGCACGCTCCAGTCCGTACTCCAGACACCCGGTTCTTCCGGGTGTCTTCTTTTGAGGCGACGCACGATGATCAATCGCTATCTGTTTGAAGTCATTTTCAGCGCGGTAACCCTGTGCGGGGTGATCGTCGGTTGGGAACTGTTTTTGGCCGGCAGCTTCCTGTGATCATTGCGCCGCGGCGGTTTCATGCAAATGCCGCCAGCCGAGCGCGTTGAGCTGGCGTTCAAACACCACCGTGGAGTAGCGCAGCGTAGCGCTTTGTCCCGGCAGACTCTGTTTTTCCCGGTAGCTGACTACCGCGCCCGTCGGCCATTCGGCCACCAGCTTCATCTCTTCTATCTCGATTTCCAGTCCCGGTTTGGCGGCGCGATGCGCGCGGAAAAAAGCGCACAGCGCGGTGAAATCCTGCGGGGCGCCGTTCAGCGCGATCATGCTGAAATCCGGCGTAAAGCGCGCCAGCAGCGCCTGCTCTTCTCCGGCCCCTTTGCCCAGCCAGCGTTCAATGGCGATGTGGGCGTCGATCACTTCGGTAAAATACGGGTTCATAAAGCATCCTGTTGAGCGTTGAGTTGGCGCACGATGGCGCGGTTGGCGAGGCGCAGGCACAGCAGCAGCGGGATAAGTACGCTGGCGCCCGCCAGAATGAAGCAGGTGCGGTAAGCCGCCGCGGGCGGCAACACGGCCAGCAGCAGATTCAGCAGCAGGCTGAGCAGCGCCACACCGAGGCAAAAACTGAGTTGGCGGTTGATGTTCCACAGCGCGCTGGCGTCCGCCAACTGAGCGTCGGGGATCTGCAGGAACGCGCTGCTCTGCGCGGTGCTGCTGCACAGGCTGCCGCCGAACCCCATCAGGGCGAAGGCGGCGATCTGCAACGCGTGCTGCCCGGCCTGATCGATCTGCGCCAGCGTCAGCATGCCGGCGCCTTGCAGCAGGCAGCCGACGATCAGCAGCGGCCGTGGGCCGAGGCGGTTAAAGGTTTTGCCAGTCAGCGTGATGGCCAGGAACGATGCCAGCGCCCAGGGCAGCATCAGGCCGCCAACCTGTGCGGCGGGCATCCCCAGCTGGTTTTGCAGATACAGCATTGCCACCAGGCTGACGCCGATGAACAGGCCGGGAATGCACAAATAAATCGTCATGGCGTTGCGCAGCAGCGGATCGCCGACCAGCCGCAGGTTCAGCAGCGGCTGCGGGGTGCGCAGACTATGGCGCAAATAATAGGCCAGCACCAGCAGACCGGCGGCCAGCAGCGCCGCGCCGGAAACCTGATGGCCGGCCTCGCTCAGCCGGGTCAGGCCGAGCAGCAGCAGCGTCAGCGCCGCGCAGCCGCTCAGCAGCCCCGTGGCGTCGAGCGGTTTACGCGCCGCCGTCGGCGCTTCCGCGCGCAGCCACAGCGCCGCCAGCGCCAGGGCCAGAGCCGCCAGCGGCAGGTTGGCGAAAAACACCCAGCGCCAGTCCAACCGATCGACGAGCCAGCCGCCCAGCGCCGGTGACAGCGCCGGCGCCAGCAGCCCGACTAACATGATGGCCGCAGACAGCCCGGCGCGTTCATGGCTGCGATACAGCTGATAGGTCAGCGTCTGGCCGATGGGGATCAGCAAGCCGCCGCCCATGCCCTGCAGGGTGCGCCAGCCGATCAGCGTCCCGATGCTGTCGGCGTTGCCCGCGCCGAGGGTGGCCAGCATGAACAGCGCCAGCGAGAGCAGAAACACCCGCCGTCCGCCGATACGCTGCGCCAGCCAGGCGCTGAGCGGGATCACCAGCGTCAGGCCGAGAATATAGCCGTTGCTGACCCACGCCAGCTGGCTGACCGACGCTCGCATCGCCTGGCCGATGGCGGGGTAGGCGACGTTGGCGATAAACATATTGATCAGATCGACGAAAAAGCCGAGCAGATAGACGATTGCCACTTTGCTGCGATAAGACATGGTGCCTCCGGTTGAAGGCGAGCAGTGTATCGGGGGGAAAAGTGCGGATAAATCGGCGGCTGGCGATTACACTGTCAAAATGTTTTTGACAATAAGGGCGGTGAAATGCTGAATTTGCAGCGCCTGGCGATCTTCGCGGCGGTGGTGGAGGCGGGCAGCTTTACCGCAGCGGCGGTGGCGCTGGGGCAAACCAAGGCGGTGGTGAGCTTTAACGTCAAGCAGCTGGAGAACGAACTGGGGGTTTCACTGCTGGCGCGCAGCACCCGCCGATTATCGCTGACCGATGCCGGCGAACGCTTCTACCAGCGCAGCCTGCAGCTGTTGCAGGAGGCGGAGAACGTGCTCGACGACGTGCGTCGCGATCATCAAGGGCTGAGCGGCGTGCTGCGCATCACCAGCACGCCGGAGTACGGCGCGCAGGTGGTGGCGCCGGCGCTGGCGGCGTTTTCGCGGCAGCATCCGCGCCTGCGCATCCAGCATGTCTCTTCTTCTTATCATGCCGATCTGATTTCGGAGCGCTTCGACGTGGCGATCCGCCTGGGCCAGTTGGCGGATTCCAGCCACCGCGCGGCGCTGATCGACAGCTTCGCCATTTTTCCGGTGGCGGCGCCGGATTATCTGGCCGACCGGCCGATTCATTCGCTGACGGATCTGGCGCAGGCGCAGTGGATCGCCCACAGCCGGCTCAGTTCGCCCCTCAGCTGGCAGGTGGTTACGCCGCAGCGCGAAGCGGTGCTTTTCAAGGTGGCGGACGCCGCCACGCTTACCGGCGACAGCGCCGCGGCATTGCTGGCGTTCGCCCTGCATGGCGCCGGGGTGGCGCTGCTGCCGGATCACCGTTTCCCCGAGCAGAGCATCTATGCGCTCTACCCGAACACCCGCCACGTGCCGGAGAAGGTGCGGGCGTTTATCGATTTTCTGCGCGCGCGGGTGGCGGCAAAATCGTTAGCGAAATAATAATTCGTTATTACTCTCTCATTTATCATCAAATCTCATCGGGGTATGCTGGAGGGCTTCGTCTACCCCGTCCGATGCGAGCCACCTTCGATGACTGCAGAAAATAACTTCCAGCTGAACCGACGCATTCTGTCCGTGGTGATGTTCACCTTCGTCTGCTACCTGACCATTGGCCTGCCGCTGGCGGTGCTGCCGGGATTTGTGCATGACCACCTGGGCTACAACTCGGTGCTGGCGGGCCTTATCATTAGCGCGCAGTACTTCGCCACGCTGTTCAGCCGCCCGCATGCCGGGCGCTACGCCGATCAGCTGGGGCCGAAGAAGGTGGTGCTGTTCGGCCTGGCGTGCTGCGGCGCCAGCGGGCTGTTTTACGCGCTGGCGTTTGGCGTTGACGGTTATCCGTGGCTCAGCCTGCTGCTGCTGTGCGTGGGGCGGGTGTTTCTCGGCGTCGGCGAAAGCTTCGCCAGCACCGGTTCCACGCTGTGGGGAATCGGCCGGGTCGGGGCGATGCACACCGCACGGGTGATTTCCTGGAACGGCGTCGCCACCTACGGGGCGATGGCGGCCGGCGCGCCGCTCGGCGTGTACCTGAATCAGCAGTGGGGCTTGGCCGGGGTGGCGGCGCTGATCGTGCTGGCGGTCGCGGTGGCGCTGCTGTTGGCGAGCGGCAAGCCGGACGTCTCGATCGCCGCTGGGCAACGCATCGCCTTTCGCGCGGTGTTCGGCCGCATCTGGGCCTATGGTCTCGGGCTGGCGATGGGCACCGTCGGCTTCGGCGTCATCGCCACGTTCATCACCCTTTACTACGCCGACAAGGGCTGGAGCGGCGCGGCGTTTTCGCTGACGCTGTTCAGCTGCGCCTTCGTCGGCATCCGCCTGATTTTCAGCAACGTCATCAACCGCCACGGCGGGTTGAAGGTGACGCTGGCATCGTTTCTGGTCGAGATCGTCGGGCTGCTGTTGATCTGGCAGGCGGGCGAACCCTGGATGGTGCAAACCGGCGCGTTGCTGGCCGGCGCCGGTTTTTCGCTGGTGTTCCCGGCGCTGGGCGTTGAGGCGGTAAAACAGGTGCCGCCGCAGAACCAGGGCACGGCGCTCGGCACTTATTCGGCGTTCCTCGACCTGGCGTTGGGCATCACCGGCCCGCTGGCCGGGCTGCTGATTGGGCAGGCGGGCGTGCCGTCGATCTATCTGGCGGCGGCACTGCTGGTGGCGCTCGGGGTGCTGCTCACCCTGCGCCTGCTGCAGCGCCGCCGGCGCTGATTCAGGAATAGTCCGAAACCCGGATTCCTCCCCAGAAAATCGTTGTTTCGGTGAATGATTACGGTAAGGTCGCTCAGCGGTCCAGAATGAGAGGAGGAATCGATGTATTTACGGCCGGATGAAGTGGCTAAAGTGTTGGAGAATACCGGCTTTGAGCGTGATTATGTCACCGATCAGGCCTATGGCTACCGCAAGGGTACGCATTATGTGTATGTGAATCGCGAAGCGCGGATGGGCAGAACCGCATTGGTGATCCACCCGGCGTTGAAAGAGAGAAGCGTGCATTTCGCCACGCCGACCTCCCCGGTGCGCACCAGCGAGCAGTATCTGGAGTTTCCCCTGGATTTAAGCAGCGACGCCCCGAACCTGCGTTACGGCATCGCACACGGCTTCAGCTCGCGCGAAGCGCTGTCGCGCTACCTCTACAGCATGTTTCTGTAATCGGTCCCCCGCCCGGGGGACGCGATCAGCCGTGGGCCAACGCTTCGCGGTTGAAACGCTCATTGTAGGCGCGGCGGAACTGCGCCAGTTCAAATGCATCGATATCCAGCTCGGCGAAGTAAAACAGCGCCGCTTCGGTGTGCTCGGCGTGCAGCTCCGGCGACAGCCCGGCGCGCAGCAGCACGTCGCGCCACAGGGCAATCTGTTCGTCGTCCGCCTGTTTGATGAACGTCAGATAGATGAACAGCAGGTAAGCGGCCTGGTGCATCTCTTCGGTGTAACCGTTGTTCAGCATGCGGATAAAGGTCTGGCTTTGGCGGCCGCCCATTTCCTGGATCATCGATTCGATCAGCATCGGTTTGACCCTCAGCAGATGGGCCAGCGAATCGATGGCTTTGCGGGTGTCGGACGTCAGAATGCGGTAACCGATAATAAATACGACGATCAGGGCGGCGAGGATGATCCAGGTCATTTAGGCTTTATTACACTCTCAATACGCCAGAAGAGGGAGAGGCGCTGTGCGACAGCGCCCGCTATCAATGCTGTTCACCGCTGAAATTACCGACCGCGCTCTGCTGGCGCAGATGGTGGTTAAAGGTGGCCGCGTCTTTGGCCAACGCGTCGAGATGGGCGCCAAGCATTTTGATCTGCTTCACCAGCGCATGTTGTTCCGGCACCGAACTGGCGGTGCTCAGTTTGCGCGCCAGTTGTTCATTCTGCGCCCGCAGCGCGGCTTCGCGCTGTTTGGCTTCTTCCAGCAGTTGCTGCAGCGCCTGGTAGCTCTGCTGCCATTCGCGGTGTTGCCGTTCGAAGCTGCTCTGCAACTCATTCATCGCATTTTGAAACTGGATTTCCAGCTCGCGCATTGTCATGGGCTCGATCCTTTGCGGCACTCAATGATGGCTTAGCAGTATAGCGAAAACTGTTCGCAAGCTCACCCGTTGACGACAAATGAGACACATGCCGCTGACAATTCCCGGCTTGCAACCGTGGCAAGGCGTCTTACAATCGACCCCATTCCCGGCCGTAAAGGCTGCCGTTCAAGAGAGGTGGAACATGAGCGAGCAGGAAAAAGACTTTTTTGAACAGGCGATGGCGGACGTGGTGCCGCTGGCGAGCAGGCGGCAGACGCTGTACCTCAAGCCGCAGGAGACGGTGGACAAAAGCGCGCGGCGCGAAGCACAGCGGCTGCGGCAGGAAAACTTCCTCAGCACCGATTTTCTCGAGGTGATCCCCTGCGAACAGCCGCTGGAGTTCAAAGGGGAAGGCATTCAGCAGGGCGTGCTGGACAAGCTGCGCAACGGACGTTACCCGCCGCAGGCGTCGCTGAACCTGCTGCGTCAGCCGGTTGAAGCCAGCCGGCAGGCGCTGTTTCGCTTCATCGTGCAGGCGGAGGCGCAAAACCTGCGTTCGCTGCTGATCGTGCATGGCCGCGGGCGGCAGAACGACAGCCATCCGAATATCGTGCGCAGTTACGTCGCCAAATGGCTGGCGCAGTTTGAACAGGTGCAGGCGTTTTGCCGCGCCTTACCGCGCGACGGCGGCGAGGGTGCCTGCTACGTCACGCTGCGTAAATCGGCGCAGGCCAGGGCGGAAAACTTTGAGCGCCACGCCAAGCGTAGCCGTTGAAAGGATTGCCGAAATAAAATGGCCGGCGATAGACGCCGGCCATCGATGAATTATTTATTAAATATTTTATAGTCCAGCGAATAACGGCCGGCGCCGGTCATCGCCAGCAACAGCAAACCACCAATGATGCTGATGTTTTTAAAGAAGTTGATTTCGTTGCCCATCATTTCCATACCGGTCATTTTCCAGAACGGATGGCCGATAAACGCGGTGCCCAAAACATAGAGGGCGAAAATGACCGCGATAGGGCGAGTAAACAGGCCGAGAATAAGCGCGATGCCGAAAATAAACTCCACCACCACGGCAACGATCGCCGCCAAATAAGGCATCGGCGTGCCGTAACCTTCCATCGCCGTGACGGTCGCACCGAAGTTGACCAGTTTCATCCAGCCGAAAATGATAAACAGAATCATCAGCAATATGCGGGACAGCAGAATTACGCCGTCTTTTGAGCTATCACCCATTTCGAACTCCTTAGCCACTGTCGGAATTATGTTGTCTTACTGTATAAAGATTAGAACAATTTACGTTTTTTTCTAGCGGCGACGGGCGGTTGCGCCACTTTTTTCGATGGGCGAGACGCGTGGTGAAGCCGGCGGTATTGCCTATACTTGACTCTGGAGCAAAAACAATAAAACAGGCAATGTGAGGCCATGATGGATGAGGAATTGACCGCCGCCGGTTACCGCCGTTATTCCGGTGATAAGATTGACGTTTATTTTAACAGTGCAGTTTGCCGCCATTCCGCCAACTGCGTGCATGGCAACGCGGCTATTTTTACCTTGAATCGCCGCCCGTGGATTATGCCGGACAATGCCGACGTGGCCGAAGTGAAACGCGTTATCGATACTTGCCCCAGCGGCGCACTGAAATATAGGGAGAAATAATATGGATCATAAAATACTGGCGGACGACAAGCGTTTTTATATCAATGACGAGCACGGCAAGCTGATCGCCGAGATCTCTTTCGTGCCGAGCGGTGACAAGCTGACCATTATCGATCACACCTGGGTGGATGAGTCATTGAAGGGGCAGGGCGTCGGCAAAAAGCTGGTGGCGCTGGTGGTGGAGAAAATGCGCGCGGAGCAGCGCAAAATCATTCCGCTGTGCCCGTTCGCCAAGCATGAGTTTGATACCACGCCAGCCTATCAGGACATTCGCGCCTGAGGCGATAACGGGGCGCGGGGCGCGCCCCGAGCGTTCAGCAGACGCCGAAATCGCCGTCTTCGTGGTACAGCGCCACCTCGCTGGCCTGCACCTCCGTGCGCTGCTCTTTACCCAGTTCATTCCAGCTGCAAACCAGGGTTTCGCCGTCGATCGCCACCACGGTCATCTTTGGGCCGCCGGTGGTGCGTTGTACAAAATCACCGATATTGAATGCCATGCGTTCCTCCACAACAGATTAAACCTCACCTATTGATAACACAGAATGGCGCTACCGTTGGCAGATGTTTCGTTATGTATTAACTTATACAGCGATTATCACCAGGGAGAGCAGACTAACATGCCGGGATTATTGATGTTTTATGTGGGCGGTACGGCGCCGGGCGCCAATATTGAGTTGCACGACGTGCAGTTCGCGGCGGCGGATCGGCCGGATGAGGCGTATCCACTGCTGCGCGAAAAGTGGTTCGGCGATAAGCGCAAGGTGCATGTCGACGGCTATGCGCGCATCGACTGGGCGGACGGTTACGACGTGAGCCTGGAGCCTGCGCCGTTCGCCGGTGAAGAGAAGCTGTTTTTCGTTAACGTGGGCGGTTACCGCAGCGATGAGCTGGCGGAACTGCACCAGTTCGGCCTGTTCGTGGCGCGCTCCGCCGACGAGGCGAAAGACAAAGCCAAACGGGCGCTGCTGACCGATAGCGCGAAGCAGCACAAGGATGACCTGGCCGAGGTGGACGACTGCCTGCTGCTGCAGGCGCTGCAGGGTTATCACGTTCATCTGCGGGCCAACCCGCACGGCAAACCGGCCCGGCCGCTGTGGCAGGGGTATCTGCCGATTGGCGAACCCGCGTTATAACGCCGCCAGCGCCTGCAGCTGTTGCCGCAACCAGCGGCAGGCCTCCGGCCGGCCGTTCTTGCGGTGCAGGTAGATTTTAATCTGATACGGCGGCACCGGAAACGGCAGGGGGTGGATATCCAGCGCCGCCGCCTGCCGCAATTTTTGCGCGGCGTAGCGCGGCATGCTCATCACCAGTTCGCTGTCGGCGACGATGAACGGCGCTCCCAGCAGCGAAGGCGTGCGGATGGCGATATCGCGCTGCAGCCCCAGCTTATCGAGCTGGTAGTCAATGACGCCGCGCTGTTCGTTCCACGGCGTCACCACCAGATGGCGCGCCCGCAGATAGTTTTCCAGCGTCAGTTCGCCGTATTTTACGCTGAAGGCGGGTGAACAAATCGCCACATACTCATCCTCCAGCCAGCTCACCTCGTCGATCTCCGGGTAGCTTTCGCCGTCGGTTTCGGTAAAGCCCAGCGCGAAGTCGATGCGCCCCGCCAACAGATCGTTCAATGCCACCTTGCGCTCGGAATAGCGCAGCTGGAACGACAGCCCCGGCGCCAGGCGCTGCATCTGCGCCATCAGCGCGGGAAACACCGCGAAGGCGGTGTAATCGGTAATGGCGAAGGTGAAGCTCTCCCGGCTTTCGGCGGGAACGAAGCGCGGGCGCGGATGCAGCCCTTTGGCCAGCAGCGCCAGACTTTCGCTGACGGTCGGGGCCAGGCTGTCGGCATACACCGTCGGGTGCATGTCGTTGCCGACCCGGTAGAACAGCTCGTCCGCCAGCGCCTTACGCAGCCGGATCAGCGCGTGGCTCAGCGCCGACGCGCTGAGGGCCAGCTCCGCTGCGGCGCGCGTCACCGATCGCAGGCGATAGATCGCTTCGAACACCAGCAGCAGGTTGAGATCGAGGCGCTTCAAATCCAGATGCATGATATTCATTACCTGTTGATGAAAATGCAGTTCATACAGTATTTGAGGCGCGATATGCTGGCAAGCACAGTCATCAACACACTCAGGATTTGCCATGACCATCGAGATTTACCCGGCGCAAAAAAGCGACGCCAAACTGATTCTGGATATGATTATCGAGCTGGCGGTGTACGAAAAGGCGCGCGAGCAGGTGCTGGCCAGCGTGGAAGATATCGAACGCAGCCTGTTTGGGCCTGGCGCCTGTTCCGAAGCGCTGATTTGTACGGTGAACGGCGAGCCGGCGGGTTATGCGGTGTTCTTTATGAGTTACTCAACCTGGCTGGGTAAAAACGGCATCTATCTGGAAGACCTGTACGTGGCGCCGAAGCATCGCGGCGCGGGCGCCGGTAAAAAGTTGCTGCGGCACATCGCTCAGTTGGCGTGCGAGCGGCAGTGCGGCCGCCTGGAGTGGAGCGTGCTGGACTGGAACCAGCCGGCCATCGATTTTTACCTCAGCATCGGCGCGCAGCCGCAGGGCGAGTGGGTGCGCTATCGCATGGAGGGCGAGGCGCTGACGCACTTCGCGGCGCACGGGGAGGCGCTGCCGGCGCAATAGCCGTTGGGGGGAGGCGGCCTCCCCAACTGTGGTGGTGTGAACGGTTTACTGCGGGTGAATCAGATCAGAATCAGGCGGGTTTGCGGGCGGCGAGAATAAAGATCATCGGGCGTTCCTGCTCTTCGTCCAGCGCCGGGATAGCGGCGATTTGCTGCGCGCTGGGGCCCCATTCGTTCAAATGCTGGATGATAAATCCTTGCTGCGCCAGCGGGTTGATATAGCTGCCGAGCGTGCGGTGCTGCTTGATGACGCCTTCCGCCAGCCAGTTGGAGACGCGCTGGCCTTCCCGCTGGTAGCCGTTGACCGGCCAGGATTTCTGCCCGTTGCCGTCGGTCAGCCAGCCCTGCTGCGCCGGGGCGGTGTAGATCGGGTGCTCGGCGGTGAAGATGAACTGCCCGCCGGGTTTCAGCGCGGCGTAAACCGTGGCGAACAGCGCGGCCAGATCCTCGAGGTAGTGCAGCGTCAGCGAGCTGTAGACCAGATCGTAACTTTCCGGCGGCAGCTGCAGCTGCGCCAAATCTTGCCGGCGGTACTCGATGCCCGCGTCGGCGGTCATCTCCCGCGCCTTGGCCAGCATCTTTTCCGAGACGTCCAGCCCCAGCACGCTGGCTGCGCCCTGTTCGCGCGCGCTGCGGCAAAACCAGCCGTAGCCGCAGCCGAGATCGACCACGCTTTTGCCCTGCAAGTCCGGCAGGATGCGGCGGATGGCGGGCCATTCCGGCGCGCCGTCCAGGCCATGCTGCGAGCGGCTGAGCTGCGCGTAGCCGTCGAAGAAGGCCTGATTGTCATAGATGTTTTGCGTCATGATGACTCCTTGGGATGAATGACGGCGGCGGAATGCCGCTGCCATACTCTGCATATTGCTGCATAATTCTACGCTGACAACATGAATAACGGGAATGACGATGGACATGATTTCGGTGCGGCAAGCGCCCGAGCTGGCGCCGCGCGCCATTGCATATTTTCAGCGGCACTGGGCCACGGCAGAGACGCTGATGATGTATGAAGACGCTATCAACCGCAGCCTCGGCGCCGCCAACCCGCTGCCGCAGTGGTACCTGCTGATGGAAAATGACCAGATCCTCGGCTGTGCGGGGCTGATTACCAACGACTTTATCAGCCGCGGTGAGCTGTATCCCTGGCTGTGTGCGCTCTACGTAGAGGAAACGCAGCGCGGCCGGGGCTGCGGCGCCAAGCTGATTGAGCATGTGGCGGCGGAAACTCGCCGGTTGGGCTTCCCGCAGCTGCACCTGTGCACCGATCTGGAGGGTTACTACGAGCGCAGCGGTTTCGTTTATAACGGGCTCGGCTATCACCCCTGGGGCGAGGCCTCGCGGGTCTATTCGCGGGTGCTGTAAACAGATCCGCTGTTTACCAAGATTCAGCTTATTATCTGCAACGGAAAAAACGGCACGCGGAAAAGCGAGCCGTTTTTTCTTTGAATCTGAATTGGGATCGTCTGACTGACGGTATATTATTCGCTATTGTATTGAAATTAATGAAAAGATTCATCTTGGTTATTTCATTTGAGCTTAATGCTTTGTTTATGTCATTAACTGACATCTGTGCTGGGTAATTATGCATAATTATCATGGGTGTTTGTCTGCTGTATTGTTGTTTTTTTTTCTGCTCTCATGTCTTTTTATCTATTTTTACCTATTTTTTTTACCTTATGTTCTGAATTGTTGATGGTGTTTAGGTTTATATTTTAATCCCCGCTCTGGGAAGCTAGATTAGCGCTTACTGTATCGGTGGCGAAAACGACGCGACTGAGCTGTACCTGGAAAAATAAATTGATGACTCTCTATTGAGAGAATGTTTTTCGCCTCCGCATTGGAATGAATAATTATTTATTTCGTCAATGGTTTGTGTGATTAAAAGGGTATGGACTAATGGGAACGGAAACCACACTGTGATGAAAAAGAGACTGTTGCAAAATAAATTATGGCCAATAAGCGTATTTAGCCTGTTGATGTTTTTTTCCGGTCAACTTATTGCCTCGCCTGCTGCTGAGTTGAAAGTGTCCGGGAAAATAAAGCATTCAGGATGCACCGTTATTGCCGGTAACGATGGCGTTTATGATTTTGGCACCGTGCGGGAAGGCCCCCGGGGGAAGGTACAGAGATTGCCGGCCTTGAAACAAACCTGGCAGGTGCGCTGTGAGGGCGATGCTTACCTGACGCTCATTCCGATGGATAACCGCTCTGCCAGCCGCAACGGGTCGGACCTGAGTCGTTTCGGGCTGGGTAATACGTCCGATGGGAACTCCATTGGGTATTTTATGTTGGGCCTGTCTCGTTCCACGGTGAACAGTGTTCCGGCAGCTTTGCGCGCACATAATGCGGCCGGGACTTCACCAGGTAGCGAAGTGGCGTTGATTTCCGGTGAGCGTACCGATTGGTTGCTGGCGGATTCGACGCGAGCCTTTGGTCGTACTTATACCATGGATATTTCGGTGACGCCGGTTCTGGCTGCCGACATTCCCACTGCCGATAAAGTGGAGCTGGACGGTTCGGTAACGTTGAATTTTGTTTTTGGGCTCTGAATAAAGCAATAAATGCGCAGTGTCAAATTCATACATGGTTTTTACGCCTGTGCGGGTGAAGACAACGAATTTGATTGAGCAAGAGAGGATTTATCCTCGTTTAACATCCTGCCATCTTTTTTGAACAGGATAATATTAACTATGAGTATGGATATTCATGATGAAAAAACAGTAATCTCTGCAAGCATCGCCGCAGTCTTGATGATGGCGAATCAGGTTTCTGCGGCATCTATGTCACCAGAGCTGAAGGTCAAAGGGCAAATGGCGGTACCGTCTTGTCAGGTATCCATTGTTAACGATGGCGTTTTCGATCTTGGCAAGCTGTCCAATGCGTTGGTGAGCTCCACGACAGCCACCGCGCTGGCTAAATCGCAAAAACAGTTGGTCGTTGACTGTGAAGCCGAAACCTTTCTGAATTTCACCGTGGTCGATAACCGCGAAGGCACTGCCAGCGTAACGGGCAGCGCCAACTTTGGCCTGGGTGGTGTCAATGGCTCCGGCAAACTCGGTTATTATAAAGTCAATGCCCTTAATGCCGCAGTTAACGGCGTTTCTTCAGCACTGTACAGCGTTCAGAAAGGCGCCACGACATTCTCTACCGTCAGTTCGGCCTATGTCGATAAAAACAACGTCACGGGTTGGGCAAAGTCGGGTAATGTTCAAAACAGCGGAAGACTCTTCTCCGTAATGCTGGAGGTTGAACCTTATTTGGCTTCTTCTAAAGACATGAACGGTCCTATTACCGATAGCGTAAAACTGGATGGATCTTCCACCCTTAATTTTGCGTACGGCATCTGAGTGCCTGAAAAAGTTATTTGGATTGTAGCGATATAAGGATGTCGACTAATGAATAAAATTGCGTTGCGCATGATGGTAGCTGCCACGCTGCTTGTTACCGGGGGGAGTTTGGCCGCCGGCCCGAGCGCGGAAATTAAAGTAGTGGGTGAACTGATAGCGCCGACCTGTGAGGTCAAACTCCCTAACGAGGGCATTTTCGATTATGGCAGCATCAGCCATACGAGAATCAGCAAGGACAAGCCGGTTAGCCTGGGAGTTAAAGGCGGCAGTACCATGGAGGTGAAATGCGATGCTGAAACACCGATGACTTTTAACGTTATCGACAACCGTCTGGGCAGCGCCAGTGAGACAGGAAAAACCTTTGGCCTCGGTAACGTCAATACTACCGGTAAGCTGGGGTTCTATTCGATTCAGGCCTATTTCCCTCAGATTGATGGGGTGACTGGCAGATTGTTCGTTACTTCAGACACGTCGATCACTTCACCTCAAACCGTGGTTAATCTTGAGCACGGTAAGCGTGTGGGTTGGGCCTCAGCTTCAGGCAATACGTTAGCTATCGGTAAAAACTTCACCGCTCAGCTGTTGGTTGAAGCCTTCCTGGCCAAAAGCGGCGATATGCACGGCGGGGTGAGTGAAGACGTTAGTCTGGATGGGTCTACCACGCTGGAGTTCGGCTTCGGGCTGTAATACCGGATAGATAGCGCAGGGGGAGCTCTCTCCCCCTTTTTCTGAATCTATCACTCCCTGAATTAACCCAGAGAAGATGACGTGTCTATCAGGCAAAGCGCATCGGCACTGCTGTTTCTGTTGGTCTGGCCGATGACGAAAACTGCTGCCTCCGGATTCGATGTCAAAACCCTGGCGCAACTGGGGTATAACGCGGACATCGCTGCCTTTTTCAATACCGCTCGGTTTTTGCCGGGCGTACACCGGGTGATGCTGGAGGTCAACGCGGCGCAGCGCTACCAGGAGGAGGTGCGCTTCGACTCTGAAGGTGAGTTATGCCTGGATGAACGGCTAGCACAGACGCTGCGTTTACGGGTTGCGTCGCCTCCAGGCCGCTGCGAACGTCTTGAGACGTATTGGCCGCAGGCGGTGGTGAGGGTATTTCCCGGCGCCTTTCGGGTGGAAATAACCCTGCCGGAGGTGGCGTTCGACCCGGATAAATTGCGTACCGAGCAGTCAGGTGGCCATGCGCTGCTGCTGAACTACGATCTTTACGCCAACCGCCGCCAGGGGCGCTACGGCAATCAGCAGATGCTGCAGGCGATGCTGGAGCCGGGCATCAACCTCAGCAACTGGGTACTGCGCAACCGTTCGAGCTACAGCAACGACGAGAACGGTAGCCGGCTCGAGGTGTACGAAACCTCGGCGAGCAAAGATTTTCCTGGCTGGGGTGCGTTTGTGCAGCTCGGCGAATTCAGTGCCGGCGGCGTACTAAGTGGTAACGTGCCGCTGAGCGGTGGGCAACTGGCGTCCGTGGATATCGGAGGACACAACGCTGCACTGACAGTGCCGCTGCAGGGCAGCGTTGTGAACCCGGCGACGTTAGAGGTCAAACAGCACGGACAACTGATATTCCGCACCCTGCTACCAGCCGGGCCGTTTTCGCTGAGCGAGTTGGGGCCGGTGATGGCCGGGGTGGAGGCAGAGGTCACCGTTATCGAAACCGACGGGCGGCGGCAACGCTTTACGGTCACGCCCGATACAGGCGATCCAGCGGATCGCTCGGGCGGCTATCGTTTGGCGGCAGGGCGTTATCAGCCCTACGGGGGCGACCATTATGGGACATCGCCGCCAGCGCTGCTGCTGGGGGAGAAGGCGTTCCGTCTCGGCCAGGGGCAGATAACGGTGGGCGGTTTGTTGGCTCATACCTATAAACGACTGGGCTGGCAGGGCAGTTTGGGAGACGACGGCGGCAACTGGTTATCGGGCAGTGCTATTTTCACCCGTGGCCGGCAGCCTGGCGCGCAGCTGGAGACCCAAGGGCAGGTGGCTATGGGGCGGAGTCTGGCGCTGTCTCTGTCGTCACAGTACCGCACGGAAGGCTTCCGGGAGGCGGACGAAGGGCTGCTAAACCCGTCCTCAGTAGAGGCAGAGACGGCACGGTTGCGCTACAGCGGCGGGCTGGCACTTTCCTGGCGGGCCCTGAACGCCGGCGTGCTGGCTTACTCACTGTCGCATGAACGCTATTACCGCGGCAGCCGGCGCAGCTGGACGCATGCACTGGCATATGGTGCGAGCCTGGGGCGGGCGACGTTAAGCGTTAACCTACAGTCTTCCGCTTATGATCGTGCTGCGGTCTATGCCGGGTTGAGTCTGCCTTGGGGGGCGGGCAGCGTTAGCAGCCGGTTGCAGGCGCGGCGTAACAAGCAAATGACGCTGGGCGGCAGTTGGCAGGGGCCGTTGAGCGAACGGCTCAATGGCTATCTGGACGTGACGCGGGACGCGGACGGTGACTATCAGAGCGCCGGCAACCTGAACGGCGAGACGCCCTATACCCGGCTTGGGTTGGGCGCCTCGCGCAGCGGGCAAGGTAGCACATCGCTGTCGCTGTCGTCGTCGGGAGGGCTGGGGGTGGCCAACGGCACCTGGGTGACGTCGCCGCAGCGCATCGGCGACACCTTCGCGGTGATGAAGGTGCCAGGACAGTCCGGTGTGAAAATATCGGGCAGCGGCAATGGCGTCACGGATTTCGCCGGTGACGCGCTGCTGCCGGTGCTGATGCCCTACATGCCGCTGCGTGCTCAGGTCGATACGTTGTCGCTACCGCTGAACCTACGGCTGGACAGCACGGATGCGGCGCTTGAGCTGGCGCGCGGCACTGTGGCGGAGCGGCGTTTTCGGGTGACCGAAGTGCGCCAGCTGCTGCTGACTTTGCGTGATGAAAGCGGCGCTCCGCTGCCGACTGGGGCGTCGGTGTACGATGAACAGGGCCAATTGTTGGGCACGCTGATAGGCGAAGGCAACCTGATGCTGGTGAACGACGATATCGGCAAGGCGCTGCGGGTGCGGCGTCTGAACATGAACGAATGCGTGGTGAGTTACGCGGTGCCGGCGGCGTTCGACCCGTCGGTGTTGTACGAAGAGGGCGATGGCGTCTGCCGTGCGGCGGGCGGCTCGTCCGATAATGGATGAGAAGCGAGGAGCAATCATGACGATAAAACGGAGACTGGCGCAACTGCTGGGCGGGCTGTGGTTGACGCTGGGGTTGGCGCATTCCGCCGGGGCGTCGTTTCAGCTGGAGAGCATGGGCATCGTGCTGGAGGAGAACCCGGGGCGGGTGAGCTTCAGCATCAGGAACAGCTCGTCGGAGCCGATATTGCTGGCGACGAAGGTGGAGGATTTGGATGGCAAAGGGTTCAGCAAGGCGGTGCTGCTGTCGCCGCCGATAGCGCGCATCGAGGCGGGGCAGAGCCAGCAGGTGAACTTTGTGCTGAAGCCGGGTACGGCGCTGCCGCACGAGGTGATGCTGAAGGCGTCGTTCGAGGGGATAGGGCAGGCGGTGGACAACAGCGCGCGGATGCCGGTACGGCAGAGCATCGGGCTGATTCTGCAGCCGAAAGCGGTGGCGGTGAGCAAGACGCCGTGGGACGACCTGCGGTTGAGCGCAGGAGCCGGTCGGCTGACGCTCACCAACGGCGGGTTGCACGTGGTGCGGCTGGCGCCGCAGCTGACGTTGCAGCCGTCGGGCAAGGTGGTGACGCTGGAGAACTACTACCTGATGGCGGGCGAGACGCAGACGCTGGCGGTGGAAGGGCAGCCGACGTCGGTTGTCATCACGCCGCTGAGCCGCTATGGCTTCAAGCAGGATGCGGTGACGCTGACGGTGAAGTGATTTGGATGAAAATCAGACGCCTTGCATAAGCAAGAGATGTAGTTAGGCATGGTGAATGCCGCGAGAAATGAAACGTTTTTTCGTTCACCCCGGAGGTAGAGCGGGTTACACTGGCCGCTTGTTCGCCACCGACCGGGTTAATTCGCCGCCGCGATGAGAGTGCCACGCCAGCTACCGCAACGCTTTACCGCCTGCATCGCCATTATGGCGGTGCTGTTGCTGTTTGTTGCGCCGGTGGTGTCGAAATCGCTGATGCACCATCAGATGATGGGCGGCATGGCGCAGCCGGCAGCCGCCATGCCGCATGACATGCATGGGATGGCGATGCCCGCCGCCGAGCATGCCGGCCACCATGGCATGGATCCGGCGGAGATGATTTTCTGCGGCTATTGTGAGCTGCTGATCCACGTGCCGCTGCTGTTGTGGGTATTCGTCCCGCTGCTGTGGCTGATGGCGCGTATTGCGCGCCTGCCTTGCGCGCCACGCATCGTCCCCCCGCCCATTCGGCGCCTTGCTCTGCGGCCAAGCCCGCGCGGGCCGCCCGGCCAGCCGTTTTTCCTTATTGCTTGATCATGGGTAACGCCGTCCGTATCGCTGCGGACGGTTTGCCTGCGTGCACAGTTTGAAAAACGATAAAGGCCATGTCTTCAATAACCAAAACTCCACCTGCCGCATCGCCGCGAGGCGCGATGCTGAACCTGATCAGACGGCTGCATTTTTATATCGGCCTGCTGGTTGCCCCTTTTATTCTGGTCGCCGCACTGACCGGCACGCTGTATGTGCTAACCCCGCAGCTTGAAGAGGCGCTGTATCGCGATGCGCTTTTCACCGAACCGCACGGACAGGCGAGATCGTTGGCCGACCAAATCGCCGCCGCCCGCCGTGTGGCGGGTGCCGAGACGCGCATTTACGCCGTGCGCCCGGCGCCCGGCGCGACGGATACCACGCGCGTACAGTTCGTGGGAGCCGATCTGGGCGCTTCCGAGTCGCGCGCGCTGTTTGTCGATCCTTACACGCTGGCGATCAAGGGCGACATGACGGTGTACGGCACCTCCGGCGTACTGCCGCTGCGCACCTGGCTGGATAAGCTGCACAGCAGCCTGCTGCTCGGCGATATGGGCCGCAATTACAGTGAGCTGGCGGCATCCTGGCTGTGGGTGGCCGCGCTGGGCGGCGTGGCGCTGTGGCTGGCGACGCGGCCGAAGCGCAAGCTGAAAAGGGCAAAAGGGCGTTTCGCCGCTAACCGCCATTGGCATATCACGCTGGGCGTAGCGCTGCTGGCCGGGCTGCTGTTCTTCTCGGCTACCGGGTTGACCTGGTCGCAGTGGGCCGGCGGCAACATCGACGCGCTGCGGGCCAACCTGGGCTGGCTGACGCCGCAGGTCAACGCCAGCCTGCAGGCCGATGCGCCGCAGACGCCGGCCGATCCGCACGCCGAGCACCGCGGTATGATGCCGGGCATGAAGATGAACCCTGCCGCACAGGCCAATGCGCTGAACGGTGATTGGGATCGGGCGCTGCATGCCGCGCGCGCCGCCGGGATCGATGCCGCCAAGATAGAGCTGCGCCAGCCGAAGGGCGAGGGTAAAGCCTGGACGGTGACCGAAGTGGATCGCAGCTGGCCAACGCAGGTGGACGCGGTCGCCATCGCGCCGCAGAGCTTCGCCGTCGTCGACCAGGTGCGGTTCGGCACCTTCCCGCTCATCGCCAAGCTGACCCGCTGGGGTATCGACGCCCACATGGGCATTCTGTTCGGCTTGCCGAATCAGCTGCTGCTGGCGGCGTTTGGCCTTGGGCTGTGCCTGACGATCGTGTTGGGTTACCGCATGTGGTGGCTGCGTCGCCCGGCGGCGGGGGCGCAGCATCCGGTGCATACGCTGATTGCCGCCTGGCTGGCGCTTTCCCTGCCGGCGCGTGCCGTCTCGCTGCTGGTGGCTTCCGCACTGGGGTATTGCCTGCCGGTGATGGGCGTGAGCCTCGCGGCGTTGCTGCTGGTGGACGTGTGGCGCTGGCGCGGCCAACGGCAAAGCCACCGGGACGAAGCGCCGGAAGCGGCTGCCCGCCGCGCCGAGGTGCGTAAGTTCCGCGCGGCGGTGGCGACTGTGGCGGTAGCGGTCGGCTGCGTGATGGGCCGAGCGATCCTCGGCGGCACCGTTGAGCAATTCCAACTGCCGATCGGCGCCTGGAGTGCCCAGATGGTGATCATGCAGAGCCTGATGGTGCTGCTGTATACGCTGGTGTTCACCCTGCTGCTTTCCATTCCGCTGTGGTATTTCTTCCTGGGGGAGAAAGAGGGGCGGTGAGGTATTTTGCGCCGACATGAAGCGTTCAACCCCGCTGCGGCGGGGTTTTTCTTGGTTATATCAGCCGGTGGGCGTGCAGCTTAACGCTCTCCATGATGCTGTCCATCGTCACCTGCACGCGGTGCGGCAACACGCCGCGCCGGCGGTAGATCAGGTAGGCCTGCATATCGATGCCGCGCTCGCGCGCCAGGCAGGGCTGTAGGGTGCCGGCATCCAGCTCGGCGGCGACGGAATAGTACGGGGCGTAGACGATGCCCAGGCCCTGTTTGGCCAGCTCGATCGCCGGCAGAATGTTATCGCAGACGCTGGCGCCGTTGATCTCGACCTGCACCAACTCCCCCTGCGCATTGTAGCCGCTCCAGGTATTGCGGATGCCGCCCAGCATGCGCAAGGTAATGCAGCGATGCTGCGACAGTTCATCCAGCTCCTTCAGCGGCGTGCGGGCGATGTAATCCGGCGCGGCGAACAGCCCAACGCGAAAACGGGTAAAGGGCCTAGCGATCAGGCTTTCGTTTTGCGGCTGGAAAAAGCTGATCAGCAAATCGCAGTCGCTGTCGAATACTGCGCCATATTTTTTCTCACGTTCGTCGGGGTTGCGGGTCACCAGATCGACAGTCAGCGCCGGCGCAGCGTGCAGCAGTGGCGGCAGCAAATAGCTGGCCAGGAAAGCGTGGATGCCTATCGGCGCGCCGAGCGTGACCACGCCGCTCATACTGCGCTTATAGGTGCCGGCCATATCGAGCAGATCGCTATGCTCGTTCAGCAACTGCGAGGCGCGGCGCAAGAATTGTTCGCCGAACTCGGTCAGTGACAACGTGCGCGGGCCGCGCAAGAACAGCTCCAGACCCAGCCGCCGCTCCAGCGCGGTGAGGGCGCGCGACACGTTGGACTGCGGCATATCCAGCAGCTGCGCCGCTTTGCTGACGCTCGCCGTTTCGGCAATGATGCGGACAATCCTGAGCTCTTCAATACGGAAGTCTTTCTCTTTCACTGGCTGGCTCGTATGAGTATGTATATCAAAAATGATATACATCTTTGGCGGCATTGTCATATGACTTATCACGGGCGGGTGGGTATCATTCGATTTGATTATTTGCTATCCACAAAAATAAAGAGAAATCCGTCAATGAAAGTAACAAGAACGGTGATTTTACCTGCGCTGTTATTATTGGCCGCGTGCTCGTCCGCCGTGACCGAAAAAGAAAAATATTCGACCTTTCTGACCAATTATAACGATATTAACAAAGGCCAATCCGCGTCCGGTAAAGACGTTTTATATTGGAAAGATCAGAGCGTCGATTTTTCCCGTTATCAATATCTGGTGTATCAACCGATGATCTATTTCCCGCGGCCGAAACCGAGCGAAATGGTCAGCCAACGCGCGCTCGACAATATCCTGAATTACACCAACCAGCAGTTTAAACAGGCGATGGGCACCCACTTTACGCTGGTGGACATGCCGCGCGAGCATACGCTGATCTTCCGCGGCGCCATCACGGCGATCGACACGCAGAAGAAAGGGCTGCAGGTCTATGAAGTCTTGCCAATCACGCTGCTGATCGCCGCCACGCAAAGCGTAACCGGGCACCGCACCATGGAGAGTGCGGTTTATATGGAAGGCGAGTTTATCGATGCCGCGACCAACCAGCCAGTGATTAAAGTGGTGCGTAAGGCTTCGGGAAAAAATCTTAATAATGAGAAAGCACAGCTGAAAGTCACCGACGTGAAGAACGCCATCGATACCATCGCCAACGACATCAGACAATATAACACGCTATAGAGATTATTTATTTCCATTATTCTCAACCAGGACTTTACATGTTTCTTAACTATTTTGCGTTAGGCGTACTGATTGCGGTATTCCTGATATTATTCTACGGCGTCATTATTATTCATGACATTCCTTATTTGCTGGCGAAAAAGCGCCGGCACCCGCATCAGGATGCGATTCACGTTGCCGGTTGGGTCAGCCTGTTTACGCTACACGCCATTTGGCCGCTGCTGTGGATCTGGGCAACGCTCTATCGGCCGGAACGCGGCTGGGGCATGAGTGAAAGGCCGGAACCCTCAACGGATCTGCAGGCGCGCATCGCGCTGCTCGAAACGGAATTACAACGCCTGCAGGAAAAGCCGACGGCGGTTCCCGGCCCCACGGTAAGTTGAGCGTAGCCTATGGATTTGCTCATTATTCTCAGCTACGTGGCGCTGAGCTACGGCGTATTTAAACTGTTCCGCATTCCGGTCAACAAATGGACCGTGCCGACCGCCGTACTCGGCGGGATCGTTATCGTCGGCGCGCTGATTCTGACGATGAACTACAACCATCCGTACAGCGATCGGGCGCAGAAAATTGCCGTGTCGGTGCCGATGGTGCCGCAGGTCTCGGGCATGATCGTTGAAGTGACGCAGAAAACCAACGTGCTTCTGCGCAAAGGCGAGGTGCTGTTCCGGCTCGACGACAGCCGCTACCGCGCGCGGCTCACCAGACTGGAGGCTGACTTGGCCGGAGCAGAGGCAGAGATCAGGACGCGACGGGCGGCGCTCAGCGAGTCCGCCGCCAACGTGCAGCGGGCGAACGCGGAATACGAGCGTGCCCGTAAGGATTACCAGCGCTACGCGAAAGGGGCGGCCATGCCGGTCAACCCATTCTCGGAGCAGGACGTCAGCCATGCGCAGCAGCAGTACCAGGCGCAATCCGCCGCACTGCAGGCGGCGAAAGCCCAGTTCCAACAGGAACAGGCTCGGTTGTCCGGACGCTATGACGGCGAAGACGCCACGATAGCCAGCCTGAAATCGCAAATAGCCGAAGCGCGTTACAACCTGGAACAAACGGTGGTGCGTGCGCCGAGCGATGGCTATGTCACGCAGGTGCTGGCGCGGCCGGGCACGACGGCGGTGCGCTTGCCGTTCAAACCGGTGATGATCTTTATCCCGCAGCAAAAGCGCCAGGTGGTGGCGGTATTCCGCCAGAACGCCATCCTGCGCTTGGCGCAGGGGGATCAGGCTGAGGTGGTGTTTAACGGCTTGCCGGGACAGGTTTATGGCGGCACCGTGAGCCGGGTGTTGCCGGCGATACCGGACGGCAGCTACCAGGCCAGCGGCGCACTGCAGGGCCTGAGCGCCACGCCGGGCCGGGAAGGGGTGTACGTAATGATCGATCTGGCAGCCAACCCGGATCTGGATCATCTGCCCGACGGCGTGAGCGCCCAGGCGGCGGTCTATACCGGGCACTTCGAGCACGTCTCCGTGATGCGCAAAGTGCTGCTGCGCATGACCAGCTGGCTGCATTACCTCTATCTGGATCACTAGCCTGCATCGGCCCGGGGGAACCCGGGCCGTGGTGTAAGTATCCCTGCAAACACCCCGATAAACTGAAGAGATTGAAAATAATTTCAGTATTTTTCAGTTTTTGGATCGCGTAGCGTTATGGTTGAAAATCATATGGAAATGCCGCCAGAACGCAGCGGGCCAGCACCCGCAAAGATCGTAGGGGAAAAGCGTCTGTACAATGCAACTGAAGAATGCGTGAATTGGTAATCGAGCTCTGGTTTGGTTATTCTCTGAGCTGGACACATTTTGCTTAAGGAAAGTGAATGGACGCAAAGCAAGTTGCATATGGAATTTTGGATGGAATTTCGACTATTCCCAGCGGGATGTATCATGGCGTCGTTCGCACTTGGCAGGGGGCTGGATTGGCTGGTAGTAGCCTCAAGACTAGAAACCAAGAAGAAACAGAACGTTTCGCCCGTATGGTCAAGTCGATGGGTAACAGCGAAGAACCCTTGCGACGCCTGATTACTATTGTGATCACTGATTTCTATCAGAAATTAGACGCTAGCGGCAAAGAGTCCATCAATAATAAACTAGCCTATGGTGCCGGTCGTCTTGGTGGACGAACTGGGGGCCAATTTGCATTGGCGCAATTTGCGGCTCACATGATGCTAAGGAAAGCGACCTCTGCATTAGCGTATAAACAATTTGTACGCTTTGGCGCTTCGTTCACTCTCAACCTTGTAATGTTACAGGGACTTATCGAAGAGGCAGCCCAAGCATCCCGACGAATGCAAGTTAAGTTTCCTCAAACATACCGGAAGGTGTCGGCGTTAAATTTAGATATGGCATATTTCTTGGTTGAGGAGCAACTAGAGCCTTATCTCCAATTCATTAACAGCCACCCTATGCTTTGTAAAGGTATTCAGAATGAACTCTGCAAAATCCTCTCTAACCAGAAAACTCACTAAGTACATAGGGTTAGGTGCTTCGCATGCTTTGGAAGCAATAGTAACCGGCGTTTGCGCGATTGCTGCTTTCATGTCGCTGTTCTTACTTGATGGGGCAGTGATGAAGGTTGCTGGCTTTGTTGGGTTCTTCGTTGCTGGCTATCTAATCACCCTGGCGATTGCATGGCTGCGTGGGGAGCGGTAACAAAGTAGCGACGTAATTTTCTTGTCGCCATTACAAAGACTCCACTGCGCCCACCGCTTCACCTACTGCATTCCAAAGCTCTCGTGGGCCTGTTTTTTTACTGGATCTGTGCGGAGCCTTGGCCTGTTCCCTGACCGGCGATGATTTGCCGCCGCCGGAAAAAGTACATATAACCGTTACCGCCGTTATAGCCGAAATCAAACACTTCATTGATTGAGCAGGCCCCGCTGCAATGCTGATTTTGCTGCGGAGCTTTACCGTTTCCCTAAGCCCGAAAACAGCCTTTTTTCTGGCTAGCCTGCCTCAAACTGCGCATGCATGCATAGGGTGCATGATTTTGCATTAATCCCCAGCTTCTCAAAACAGCCGAAACCCCGCGCCACAAGGGCTTACAGGGCCTCTGAGTCATGCATGAAATGTGCATGATAAAGTCAGAGCGCGTAGGCGAGGGAGTATTGCGCGCAGCGGGTAAACCTCTATTCCTTCATATAGCTAATTTTGTTGAGCTAGGGGATGTGTCCAATTGCAAGTAAGAACAGTTGTTGGCCTTTTTAGCGCCAAAAAACAGGGCGTGAACTGTGATGTTTGATGGGGACAATGGGGGGCGAATAACACAGCAATGTGGCCTTAGAGCGGGGTTTCGATGTTGTCGGAATTGATCTTAAGCCGACCACACCTTGCCCGCAGCCTTGATTACGGGGGAGTCTACTATGGTAACTCGATAATATTAGGGGGTGTAATCTACATTAGTATTTCACTGTTAGTTGAGAGTTAGATTAAAAACTTAGTGAGCTTGGGTACTAGGGGGCTAAGAGCCAACGTAAGTAGACGTCGATATTTTTACAGCATCTATAGTTATCATAAATAGTGTTTATTTGTTGACCTGCCATAGAAAATAAAAATCGTTACTTCTAGCTTCTTCTTTTCCCTTTAATGTTTTACTTAAATCAATTGCAGCGCTGACTAAAGCAGCACCTCCTCCTGCCGCAGCAAATAAGTGGCTAAAATCGTGTGGGAGCATTCCTGAGTATAAACCAAAAGATATTGCTCCGGAACCTATTATGATTTTATCTCTTAAACCACTTCTGGTTTTTGTTTTCCAGTCTCTAACTCTCTTTTCGATAATATTTATTTCTGGGAGTATCTGATCCCTGAATAACTCCGATATCTCTCTTTCACTCCAACCACCACCTTTTTTAATTAATGTGTTTATCTTATCTCTATACACATGAAATGCCTCAGCTTCTTTATCTCTTAATGCTAAGATATCGTCCGAGCTTTTACTTTGGATTGTAGGTAAGTAATGATTAACAGCAGAACCAAATGAAGTTGAATTGGCTTTGTATACAGCACTATTTAATTTGCTTGCTATATCCATCTGGATCTGATTATCACATAAATAGGACGTTCCATAAAACGCAGAATGCCACTCTTGATCCGACAGATCTTTTATAATTGGATCTATTACTAACCTCAATATTCTTTCATCTATTACTTCTTTTTTAGTGAATTTGTATGGCATTACTTTTGAACATAAATGCTCTATGTATTCACCAAGTGGTTCTAGCAAGTAAAAATACATAGCTCCATGATTAATGATACTTGTGGAACCTTTTATTTCAAAAAAAGGTTTATTAGTATCTGTCATATCCAACGCAACTTCACAATTTTCAAGTAGAAAGTCATGAAGTAAGTTGTAAAGTTTATTTTCTTTATTCATGATTTTTTCACGTAGCGGTTCAGCTAATGAAATATGATGATCATGGCAAAGTGAAACCATGTTCTGTGCGTATTTTATAATTCCTCTTTTTATTAATGGTTTTAAATATAGGTAGTTATATATTCCTGCAACAAGCTCTTGTCGAGAAGCTAAGCATAAGTTATCGACTCCACTTATGACTATTTCTTCAAATGGATTTTGTATATATACTTCGTCAGAGTATAAAGATGAGAATGATATTAATTGATCGAGTTTGTCTATTCTACATCCTGGAGCTGAACAGGGATGTCGCCCCCCACTTAAAGACGAGTTAGCGACGAATGAAAAGTTCTCATTAGGTTTTCCATCAAAGCGAAAGTGATAGCAAGTTATAAGATATAGAGTTTCTGCAAGTTCGAATACATAATCACTATCCGCATTCAACAACGTACCCTCAATATTCCCTTTAACACCTAGTCTTATTGCAACGTCAAATTCTTCAATAAAGTCCATTAGCAGTCCTTAGAGGATGTATCCCATGTGAATAGTAATTAATTTTATATACTAAAGTAAGTATAGCCAACAAATACTATTTTTTTGAGTAAACTTCGTTTCCCCACCACTCCATCAACTCTTGACGCTGCTCAAGGTATGTTGAACGGTTATAAGCTCGGCGAACCTCATTCTTATCACAGTGTGCAAGCGCAGCTTCAATCACGTCAGCATTAAACTCCGCTTCGTTCATAGCTGTACTTGCGATAGAACGCAGTCCATGAGCAACAAGCTTATCGCCATAACCAATGCGTTTTAACGCCGCATTAGCTGTTTGGCTGTTCATAGGCTTACGCGGATCATTACGGCTAGGGAATACGTGTTCACGTCTACCGCTGATAGGGCGCATGATTTCGAGTATCTCTAATGCCTGGTCTGAGAGCGGAACAATGTGATCGCGCTTTGCTTTCATCCATTCTGCCGGTATGCACCATTCCCTTTTCTCTATATCGATCTCAGCCCAGGCTGTTGCCGAGGCTTCCGCAGGGCGTATCAGCGTGAGCAACTGCCGTTCCAGTAAACAGCGCGTTGGTATCGATAGATTACTCATCGAGATAGTGCGCATCAGCTTAGGCAGTTCTTCGGGGCGTATAGTCGGCATATGCTGCTTTTTAGGGCGTTCAAACGCATTACCAATACCTGAGGCAGGGTTAGCCTCAATCAAGCCGGTGTTGACTGCGTAGATCATGATTTCGTTGATGCGTTGTACTAATCGGCGAACGGTCTCTAATGCACCTCGGGCCTTGGTAGGTTCCAGCACCTGGATCAGCAAACGCGCTTTGATGTCCTGAACAGGAACATTCTCTGTAGATGGAAGTATGTCTTTTTCAAGAGAACGGCAGATGTCTTCCGCATGCTTAGCGCTAACACTGGCCTGCTTCAACACGAACCATTGCTTTGCCACATTTAGGAAAATGCTTTCTTGGGCTATCTGATGCAGCCCGCTGCTGCCGCCTCTTAGCCTGTGGGTCAATGCCTCTGGGCAGTCTCGCGAATTCTTCGGCATGTATTTGCCGGGCATAGGCAAGTGACAGGGCAGGGTCAGCACCGAGACTAACAATTGTTCGTGAACGGATGCCGGGTGGGATAGCGGGAACGACCAAATTTCTTGCCGATGGTTTTAACTAAAAGGAAAAGGCTGTCAACGTTGTGCAGGATGAGGTCTTTCTCTCAGGCTTTGGTTTTTTGTACTTAGCATGAGTATGTGGGAGTACAGACCGCGTCAGATAGGGTTCTTCATTATTGGTGTTCGTTTTATGGCGTACATATTCACGTATACCATAACTAACTGATTTAGCTTGGCATTATTGGTTTTTGCAAAAACAAAAAAGCCCGCAACCGAAGTTGTGGGCTTTTTCGCTATTATCGCCGGGTCTATCTGGTTCACTGGCGACGTATTTGGTGGGCTGGGGGGAATCTGAATGTATTTATTAACTTGCTGTAAATTAAGTAAAAATATGAATTCAAGTTTGTTTTGTATACCTAAGCGTATACCAATGCAGAAAAGTAAGACCGATTTAGAGCGCTATTCTAGAATCTGCCATCACCAGTTAGCGCCTTTTATCCCATGCTTTTTTGATGAGCTGCACATCAGGTTTGAAGCGCGACATGTGGCGGATACCAACCACAGGCACATCGAATTGCTTAAACCGTGCCGTAAAGCAGAACGTGGAGTAGTAGAGGTCTTGGCTTATGTACTCGGGCTCATCGCCATCGCCGAATGCTTTTAAAAGCAAGCGAGCTGCTGAGTGAGAGTTCATTCCGTTACTATAAGCAATAATTAGTTCAGGTTTGCATAGGGGGACGGTAATGTTTTCAAAGAAACCCATCGATTTTTCAATCAGCCGCTCCAAACTGCCAATTGCGCTCTCTTGAGCACTTTTTTTGAGCGACAGGGCATCCTTAGAACACATGAGTAGCGCATTGGTGTAGACGGTATCTTGCCATCTAAAGCCTAGCTGTTCAGGGACGGATTGCAGACGGTTTGCCAAATGTTTGATACCCCATTCACCTTCAGTACCTGCCTGAACATTAGAGAAACAAGGTGAATTAAAACCGTTTATCACTGCTTCAGCATTTGTAAAACCGCCATCTGCTGATGAGCCGTTGAATCCGACCATGATTAAACGCTTTCTTGCTGGTTTAGCTGCTAACAATTCGAAGGAACAATCATAAGGACGGCCGGGTAGTTCGCTTAAATCATGCCGCCCTAAACCTTCCAAAATTATTTTCTTGGTCGTTTCCATCTTAACGGTTATCCCATCAAAGAGTCTTTTTTGGCTCTGCCACATGATAGAGCCAATCTGCCATTTTTCTCAGAAAAAAAAGATTTATAGAAAAACTGTTCATCCTATACACCTTTTTGTTTTATCCTTTTATTTCAATGCATTGATGGGTGCATAGCTACCTTCTCGGTGTACACCCCTGTTCACCTACAGGGTGAACAGCCTGAACCGCAGGCACAAAAAAACCGGCCTGAGCCGGTTTGGGGAGCGCTTGTCGTTATGATATTGGCCATTCAGCGGCCGATAGGATGCCCTGGTGTTGCTGCGTGTATTAAGGTCACTGCCACTATAGGCGGCGTGGCGATTGAGCGTCCAATGGGTTCGGCAGATCAATAATGGTCTATTGATCGGCCCGGCCGATCGACTCGCTCATTGTCACACGGCGCCACACTTCGGCAACCAGTCCGCTTCGCAGTCGTCACTCAATATCAAGTTGGTTTGTATTCCCTGCTTGGTGCGGCGTTTCAGCAGCGTGTGTTCGTACTCTTTCAGCGTCTGCGGCACCGCCTGGCCGAACGCCGTCAAGTTCATCACGTGCTGATAGCCCCGCGCCGCCATAAACGACAGGTAGGCGTGGTACAGGTAGCGGCGCGGGTTCGGCGGGGTGATGTTGGCATTGCCGATCATCATCCCTTCCGGGGTACCCAGCACCGTCAGGTAACCACAAAAATCGACCAGCGGATCGGCATGCCGTTTGATTTCCAGCGCTTCCGCCGAACTTTGCTGCGCCTGGAGCAGTGCGCGGGCGTCATTCGGGTTGGCGAAGCGCTGCATCAGGTGACGCACGATGACCGCCAGCTCTTCGGTGATTTTCGCCAGCAGCAGCGGATCGCGCTCTTCGGGGGCGATAGCCTCCGGGAACGGCAGTATCACCCGGCGGCGCGAGATGCCGCCGCTGCGGTCGCTGAACTGCATGGGGTTGTTGTTGACTGCCAAAATTACCGCCGGGATGTGCGCCGCGTAGGCGTCGCGGTATTTGGGGTCGATGGCGACCGCATCGCCGCCGGTGATGGCCTTGATGCCTGCTCCGTCACCACTCCACTTCTCCTGGTCGGGCAGAATAATCAGCGAGTAACCGACCACGCTGGCACGTTCGCGCGCCGACTCCAGGTTGTCGATGGTGGCGGAGGTGGTGTTGTCGGCCCCGGCCAACAGCCGGGCGATGGCCGCCATGACGCTCTTGCCGCTGCCGCCCGGGCCGGTCACTTCAAGGAACAACTGCCAGTCGTAGCGGTTGGCCAGCACCATAAAGAGCGCCGCGAGGATGCGCTCCTGTTTGTCGTGACTCCCCCCGGCGGCCCGCGTCAGCCACTGCCAGAAGTGCGGAGCATGGTCAGCCAGGTTCTCACCGGCACGCGGCGGCGTGTAGTCCACGCTGTTGACGGTGCGCAGCCAGTGTTCTTGCCGGTGAGCGCTGAACTGGCCGCTGACGGTATCAAACACCCCGTTACGAAAACCTATCAACCGGCGGGCCGGGTCGCCCATCTGCGGCACCATCAGTTTGAGGGTATCCAAAATGCTGTTGATACCGGCAGCGGAGAACGGCGCGCGCACCTTCTGGAACAGCGCGGCAATCTCTCGGCTCAGCTGCCGGTGTGGCAGCACCAGCCAGGCGCCGCGCGTATAGCGGCAGAGCTCTTCCCCCACCGGCGGCACCGCCAGGGTGTTGCCGTAATGCTCGGCCAGCAGTTCGGCTTTCTCACTGGCACTCATGGCTTTCAGGTCAGCATCGCTCAGCGTGTCGAACGGGCTGGGCTGCGGTGGCTGGCTGAGCGCCTGGAGCTGGGCACGCGTGGACTCAGCGCCCTGCTGACAGTAGACATCGTTCCAGTCGCCTTCCGAAGGCGGCAGTGCCGGGATACCGCCGGTGAGTGTGGCCGCCTCGGCGGCGCGGGTCTGCCCGGTGCCGCTGCGGTCATTATCGGCCGCCAGCAGCAGCCGTGCATCCGGGTAGTGGCTGCGCAGTTGCTCCGCCACCGCCGCCAGGTTATTGGCGCTGAGTGCCACGCACACCGCCTCACCGGTCAGGCGGTGCACGGTGAGGCCGGTGGCGTAGCCTTCAGTGAGCCAGATAACCGCGTTGTCCGGGCCGCAGAGGGTGTGGCAGGCGGCTTTCACCTGCCCGCCCGCCAACATGCGCTTGTCACCATTGGCGTTAATCAGCTGCACGTTGACCACTTCGCCCCCGGCATTATGCAGCGGCAACAGCAGGTCGCCGGGCTGGAAAGTGATACCGCCAACGCGCAGCGGTTGGCCGTGCAGAGTCAGGGTTTCTGCCTCCGGCCAGCCTTTGGCGCTTAGGTAGGCGTTGCCCGTCTGAGGCCGGGCAGCGGCCACCAGAGCCTGTGCCTGTCGCGCGGCCTTGCGCTGAGCCTCGGCTTTGTCTTGTGGTGAATGACCGGCCTCAGCGGCCGGTGGTAAAGTGCTGGCATTATCCCCCATTACGGCGGCCACCTGTTCGGCAGCGGCCCGGGCTGACAGTGACAGGGCCTTTTCCACTAGGTTGAGGCCGTCACCGGCCCCGCACTGATTGCAGAACCAGGTGCCGCGCCCGTCCTGGTTGTCGAAACGGAAGCGGTCTTTACCGCCGCAGGTTGGGCACGGCTGCGGCTTGCCGTTCGGCTGCAAGGCAATGCCGAGAGCCGGGAGTATCACCGGCCAGTGGCCGGTGGCGGTGCGTACGGTCTGAGATACGAAGTGGGCGCTCATGGTCTTCTCCTCAGTGTACGGTGGCGTTCTGCGATGCCGACAGGCGCTCGCAGCACAGCTCGTCCATCATCTTTTGCCCGAGCGCGGTCAGGCGCGGTGCGGCCACCAGAACGTCCGGCTGCACCATGTCACTCAACATCGTGCATGCCATGTCCATGCCGTCTTCTGCGCCGTACTGACGCACAAAATGCCCCTCCAGACGCAGGGCAATCGTCATCTGCAGCTCGTCCAGCGTGTACCCCAGGTTCACCCGGTAAAAGGCGCAGGTGTCCAGATAGGCTTGCGCCACGGCGCGGCGGAAAACAGCGGTACGGACTTCAATCGGTAAACAGGATGAGGTATTCATGCGGCGGTGGCCTCCATGCGGGCAAGGATTTGGGTTTCACAGGTGTTGACGACGTGGCCGAGCTGGTCGGTCAGCAAGGCAATGACCGAGGCAAACGACGCCTGTTGCACGGCATCGGGGCGCTGCCCGCCGAGGTCGAGGGTGTCCAGCAGGTCAAGGAACAGCACGCCAGTGGCGTGCGCATGCTGAAGACGCAGAAAATCGGCATGCGGGATAGGGTAATGGGTATCGCGGTAGTAGCGGTCGGCCAGGGTGTTCATGCTGCCGCCTTAACCGGCAGACGCCCGGCAAAGGACAACACGTAATCACGGGCCAGCAGGCGGCGGGCGTTGCGTTCGCTATCTGCCACGGTGCGCACTATGCGCGGCGAAGCCGTCAGCGCAGACCGGCGTACGGCCGCAAACAGGAAGCAGAATGTCGGGTGAGTCGGGGTGAGGGTCGTAGCCATAGCGGCAGCCTCCATAGTTAGCTGATAACAGCTACCACCGGAGTTCCTACACTCAATGGTGGTAGCCCAGACGGGGGTAGGAATACCGGTAACTATGTAAACCGGCCAGCCCGAAGGCTGCCCCGCCTGAGCCACCATTGATTGACTGCTGCGGTAGCATAACATCCACCGCGCAAAAAATGAGCGCACAAAGGCTGCGACATAAAAAAACACGCGTGGCGCGTGTTGTGTCGCCATAGTTAAACACGGGTTCCTACGCCCGGCGGCCGATTTTGCGGCAGCGGGGGGACTATAGCGCAGGGCCGGACGTGGGAGCAAGCCGTAAGACGCCCCCGGACGTTTAATCGATCGCATAGTGATCAACAGTCGGTAAGCTGGTCGTTGCGGGTATCGGCCGCCGCGCAGGTCAGCGGCACCGGCCCGGCACGAAACAGGCGCGGCTCAGCCTGGCGACTCGCCAGACGAATAACGCCGTGTTTTTCACTGCGGTGCTCCGGCAAGACGACGCCAGGCTCTTTACGCTGCAACAGGATAGCTTCCGCCACAAACAGCGCGTCGCGCTCATCGAGGGTGAAATGCTGGCGACCCAAGGTTAACTGCATCATACGGCGGCCCCCTGGTGACGGTTGGCGATACGTTCGTCCATCCACTGCTCGACCTCGGAGGCCAGCCAGGCGACGTTTTTACCGCCGAGGGAGACCTGAGCCGGGAACTGCTGGCGGCTCATCATCTCGTACACGGTGGAGCGGGATAGACCGGTGGTGTAGAGCACTTCCGGCAGACGAATAAAGCGCTCGCGTGGGGTGTAACTGCCAGGAATAACCGGCGACAGGGTGGATGGAGAGGGGGTGGAAACGGTCAACATAAAACGCTACCTCTTTGTGTCCGGCCAACGCTGACCGGGACGGTGTGAACTTCGGTAGCGCCCTATTATGTGAATATTTATCGGGGTGGCAACAAGGTGTTGTTGTGTGGTGAAACGGATTTTATGCTTACTTTTCAATCAATTGGACATATTGGCCTATATTGGCCTTTATTGACCGTTGTTGGCAAACCAGCCGAAAAGCCTGAGCGATGGATGGACGGTTGATTAATAGGGAGAAACCGCCAAACACCGCTAGCCAGGGAAAAGGTCGTTTTGGGCCGGGTGAACAGTAGTGAACACTGAGTGAAGAGTTTATAGAAAACTATTCACCCCCTTATCTACTGATTTATATATATTTTTTATTTGGGTGAACAGTAGTGAATAGTTTTAGGTAAAACTAAAAACGGCCTGATGGTTTTCTCATCAGTGCCCATGGCTGTTGTCCTGGGGACAGTCCAACTGGGATGAATGGCGATGTTGTACGGCGGTCAGCAGAATAGCCTCACATTGACTGACACCGGAGACACGACCATGAGCACCACCGCCTTACCGAAATACATCACCGATAAACTGCAAGCCCTGCGTGACGCTCGCGCGGCCCACGACAAAAACTACCAGGCATTGACCGACGTCGTAACCGGCATTGCCCGCTGCCACCAACAGAAGAAAGACACCGAAGTGCAGAGCCAGGAGGCAGAAAGCCAGTGGCGCACCCTGTTTCGCAAACTGCGCGGAGAAATGACGCCGGAACTGCAAGCGCAGCACCACAGTCGGATTTCCAAGCGGGAGCTGGCGAAAGAGTTCGACGGCCTGATTGAGGAGATGGAGCTGGACAAAATGCAGCTTCACCTCAGCTGCGGCGGCACGGCCCCGAAGGTGGTGAGCGCGCACAAAGACGCCCTCACGACCTTTGCGGCTCATGCGATGCATCAGGCCGTGGATGCGCTGAGCAAGGCGCTTATCAGCCCTGACGTTATCAAGGCGTGCGCACTGGCTTCACGGGCTTACGGCGTCTATGCGGACAATCCGATGAAAATGATTGAGCTACAGGTACTGGGCACGCTACAAGGCCGCATTCGCGCTGCCATGGCTACGCAAAATATCGACCACCCGGTGCTGAATGAGATTGGCCTGACGATACCGCAAGAAACCGGCGCATTGCCGGAACTGCAAAGCAGTCCTGCCAAGCGCATGCGGGCTATCTCAGAACTGAAGGAAAAACGTCAACGCTTGCAGCAGAAGGGGGCCAAATCATGATGCGCTGCCCGCTGTGCACTCATGCGTCCTATACTCGCACCAGTCGCTATATCACGGAGCGGACGAAAGAGGCGTATTACCAATGTCAAAGCCTTACCTGTTCTTGCACATTCAAGACGGTGGAAAGCGTCGATAAAATCCTGTGCCAGCCGATACAGGCGCAACCGGTCGATGAGAACGCCCTGCCACCGCCGGAGAAAAGGACGTTGAACCGCTATCGCCGTTACAGCAGCAATCGTCCAAAGCTTTGAGTCGAGGTCGATCTCTACCCATCGGGCGCCGGAAGCTTCAGAAGGGCGTACTAGGGTTAAGAGCTGCCATTCAATCAGGCAACGAGTCGAAACAGACAGATTCGACATTATCAGCGAACGCATCAATTTTGGTAGCTCTTCTGGTCGTAGCGTCGGCATGTTTTGCTTTTTAGGCCTTTCAAAGGCCATGCCGATTCCCGAGGCTGGGTTTGCATCAATCAGACCAGTATTAACCGCAAATATCAGAATTTCGTTGATGCGCTGTATCAAGCGGCGAACGGTCTCCAACGCACCACGCGCTTTAATGGGTTCCAATGCTTCAATCAGCGTTCGCGCCTTAATTTCCTGAACCGGAGTGCCTCCTATGCTTGGAAAAATATCTTTATCCAAAGAACGCCAGATATCTTTCGCATAATCCTCTGTTACGCTTGTTCGCTTAAGGGCAAACCAATTGGCCGCGACGGTCGAGAAAATGCTGTCTAAGGCTATTTGGTGCTGTTCTGCTGCTTGTTCGGCCTTGGTTTGCGGATCAACGCCCTTAGCTAGCATGGAAAGGTAATCTGCACGAATTGCTCGAGCGTCTGCAAGTGAAAGGGCTGGGTAGGGACCTAGTCCCATCATGGTACGCTGTTTCGTTGCTGGTCGCTGATAACGGAAGCGCCATTGCTTTTTGCCATTAGCTTTTACCAGAAGAAAGAGCCCGTCTCCGTCATGCAGGGTGAGGTCTTTCTCGAGTGCTCTGGTTTTTTGTACTTCAGTGTTAGTGAGGGGGCGTGTAGTCCGCGCCATGTAAGGGATCTTCCGTTTATTGGTATACGTAATTGGCATACATTTTAGCGTATACCTAACCGTATACCAATAATCACCGGATTTAGTCGGATGTACTCGGATGATTACGGATACAAAAAAGCCCGCAAACCTAGGTGGGATGCGGGCTTTCCGTACTTCCCCGGACGTATCCGGAACATAATGTGGTGGAGCTGGCGGGAGTTGAACCCGCGTCCGAAATTACTACACCGTCGGCACTACATGCTTAGTCCAATCTTTACATTCGCCGACCAGCTGCGGATGGACACGCTACTGACAGACTAGCCTGATTGAGTTTAACGCTTCGGCCCCAGGCAGGACGTCCACGCGATCTCTTTTGGGTTTGACCTCTCTTGATCCCCGTCCTAAGAGCGGAGGCTAGGGAGAGAGGGCTCTAAGCAGGGTATTAAGCTGCTAAAGCGTAGTTTTCGTCGTTTGCGACTATTTTTTTGCGGCTTTTTACGAGGCCAACCGCCCCTCGGCATGCTCCTAGGGCTTCGCAAATCCCGTCGAATCCAGAATCAGCCCCAAGTAACTTTGTGCAGTATACCAGAAGTTTACCTCGATAAGCCAGCGGCTTAACGATTGGCGTGCTTCATGATACGGGCTTTCGCCGTCTGCCATTCGCGATCTTTGATGTCATCGCGTTTGTCGTGCTCTTTCTTGCCTTTGGCTACGCCGATCTTGATCTTGCTCCAGGCATTTTTCCAATACAGGGACAAGGCCACCACGGTGTAACCTTCGCGGTTGACGCGGCCGAGCAGGGTGTCCAGCTCGCGCCGGTTCAGCAGCAGTTTACGGGTACGCGTTGGATCGCACACCACATGCGACGAAGCCACGTTGAGCGGGGTGATGGTGGCGCCAAACAGGTAGGCTTCACCGTCACGGAACGTCACGTAGCTGTCGCTGAGGTTGGCTTTGCCTGCACGCAGCGATTTAACTTCCCACCCTTGCAGCGACAGGCCCGCCTCGAACTCTTCTTCAATGAAGTATTCGAAACGCGCGCGCTTGTTTTGGGCAATGGTGGCGGAACCGGGTTTGTGTGCTTTTTTCTTTGTCATAGTGCGTTCATTATACTGGATGCTTCAGCGAAAGAAATCCTTTCCCGTTCAGCACCTGCGCAATTTTTCGCATTTTTGGTGCCCTCATCCCGTAGCAGATTTTTTGTTTGCCGCCAGATAAATGGTATTATCTGTACGTTTTATGTCTTACAGGAAATGATATGCCCCAGATCAGTCGGTCTGCATTAGTGCCGTTCAGCGCCGAGCAGATGTATCAGTTGGTTAACGATGTTCATTCTTACCCCGATTTTCTGCCAGGCTGCACCGGCAGCCGGGTGCTTAACGCTACCTCCAACGAGATGACCGCCGCGGTGGACGTCGCCAAGGCCGGTATCAGCAAGACCTTCACCACCCGCAATACGCTGCTGGATAACCAGAGCATCAATATGCAGCTGGTTGATGGCCCGTTCCGCAAGCTGATGGGCGGCTGGCAGTTCACGCCGCTGAGCGAAGAGGCCTGCAAGGTGGAGCTGCACCTGGACTTCGAGTTCACCAACAAACTGATTGAGCTGGCGTTCGGCAAGGTGTTCAAAGAGCTGGCGGGCAGCATGGTGCAGGCATTCACCCAGCGGGCGAAAGAGGTCTACAGTGTCTGACATCCAGGTCGAGGTGGTGTACGCCTTGCCGGAGCGGCAGTACCTGCGCAAGGTGAAGCTGGCCGAGGGCAGCAGCGTCGAGCAGGCGATCCAGGCTTCGGGCCTGCTGGAGCTGCGCCAGGATATCGATCTCAAGAGCAACAAAATCGGCATCTACAGCCGCCCGGCCAAGCTGGGCGATACGCTGAACGACGGCGACCGGGTGGAGATCTACCGGCCCTTGATAGCCGATCCGAAAGAGCTGCGCCGGCAACGGGCAGAAAAGGCAAAAAAATAAGGCGCTATAAGCGCCTTATTTTTTTATCTGAAGCTGATTTTTCTTCCGCGTTGCAGCCTGCGACTGTCATGAGGAACATCATGCCCCCTCATGGGCCGGAAGAGCGGGCGGCACCGATTACTTGGTCAGCGCCGGTTTGTTCTGGATATCGGTCAACACGCCTGCGCTGTCGAAGGTCAGCGTCAGCGTTTGCTGGGTGATATCTTCATGGCCAGGCTGCTGACGGAACACATAGAACCACGTCTGAGTCCCGAACGGGTCTTGCAGCATTGGGGTGCCCAATGTGTAAGCGACCTGTTGTTGGGTCATCCCTTTCTGGATTTTCGCCACGTCGGTCGACGTCAGGTAGTTCCCCTGGTTGATGTCAGGACGATAAACCACCTTTTCAAAAGTAGAACAGCCTGCAGTCAGCATCACAAGAACTACAGCGGCGGCAGTCAGCGTTTTACAGCGCATAGTAATCACATTCCTTTAGGGCATAGGATGCCGATGATAATAGACCTTGCGGCAGTTGGAAACCTTTATACCCTTCATCTTTCACGTTGCGACGCATTGGCTTTCCTTTAGCACCTCAAGCGCTTGGCCTTTTTCAGGCTGTTGAGATGGCTTCGGATCACCGCCGCGCCGCACTTTAGATATTTCTCGGGCCAACAGCGTCACTGTCAGACCGCAGGAAAGTGAAAAAGTTGAGCTTTTTTATGCGGCCAGCAGTTCTTTGGCGTTCGCCAACGTATTGCGGGTGACTTCGCTGCCGCCGAGCAGGCGCGCCAGCTCCTGCAGCCGGGCGCGTTTATCCAGCGGCGCCATCTGGGTTTCGGTCACCGTGCCGTCGGTCTGCTTGCTGACGAACAGGTGCTGATGCCCGCATCCGGCCACCTGCGGCAGGTGGGTGACGCACATCACCTGGGTGGATTCGCCGAGCTGGCGCAGCAGGCGGCCGACGATGGCGGCGGTTGGGCCGCTGATGCCCACGTCCACCTCATCGAAGATCAGCGCCGGGGTTTCCATCTTACGGGCGGTGATCACCTGAATGGCCAGCGCGATGCGCGACAGCTCGCCGCCGGAGGCGACTTTCGCCAGTGGCTGCAGCGGTTGCCCCGGGTTGGTGGAGACGCAGAACTCGGTACGGCTGGCCCCTTCGGCGCTCAGATGCTGCGGTTCGAAGCGCACGTCGATGTTGAATTTGCCGTGCGGCATGGAGAGCGCCTGCATGCTGTCGGTGATGAGCGTGGTCAGCTCGGCGGCGTAGTGCAGGCGTTTCTGGTGCAGCTCTTCCGCCAGCGCCAGCGCCTGCTGGTGATGCAGGGTGACCGCTTCGTTCAGGTGTTCATGGTCGCTTTCCTGCTGCGACAGCAGCTGCTGTTCATCCAGTAACTGCTGATGCAGCTGCGGCAGCTCCTCCGGCGCGACCTGATGTTTGCGCGCCAGGCTGATTTGGCGCGACAGGCGTTGTTCCAGCTCGTGCAGGCGGTTGGGATCGAGATCCATGCGATCGGCGTAATGGCGCAGCTCGTCGCTGGCTTCGCTGATCTGGATAGAGGCCTCTTCCAGCATGTCCAGCAGGCCGCTGAGCTTATCGTCCAACCCGGCCAGCTCAAGCAGCAGGTGTTTGGCGCTGTAAAGCTGGCTGAGCATGTTGTTCTCGTCGCTGTCGGCCAGCAGCTGCAACGTTTGCTGGCTGAGGGTCAGCAACTGGCCGCTGTTGGCCAGGCGCTTGTACTCGGCGTCGGTCTGCTCGAACTCGCCGGCCTGCGGCGCGAATTCATTCAGCTCTTTCAATTGGTATTGCAGCAGCTGCTTGCGCGCTTCGCGCTCGATGGACTGCTGCTGATGGTGCGCCAGCTCGCGGCAGCTCTGATGCCAGCGTTGGTAGGCCTGGCTCATCGCCGCCAGCAGAGCGGGTTCGTCGGCGTAGGCGTCGAGCAGCGCTTTCTGGTGCTCCGGCTTGAGCAGCAGTTGATGGGCGTGTTGACCGTGGATTTGAATCAGGCGTTGCCCCAGCTCGCGCAGCTGCGACAGCGGCACGGCGGTGCCGTTGATAAAGCCGCGCGAACGGCCGTCGGCGTTGATCACCCGCCGCAGCAGGCATTCGTTGCTGTCGTCCAGCTGGTTCTGCTCCAGCCATTCGCGCGCGGACGGGGTGTCCGCCAGCGAGAAGCGGGCGCAGATGTCGGCGCGGGCGGCTCCCAGGCGCACCACGTTGCCGTCGGCGCGGTTGCCGAGGCACAGCCCCAGCGCATCGATAGCGATGGATTTGCCGGCGCCGGTTTCACCGGTGATCGCCGTCATGCCCGGTTGAAAATCGATTTCCAACTCACGAACGATAGCAAAGTTGCTGATGGTTAATTGCGCCAGCATGGGAACCTTCCTGTGTATAAACACATAACTGTAGTTTCATACAGTATAAACTGGTTTTATATACAGTAAAGTGGCCGACGTAGATTTTAGAACAATTTTTTCGACCAGCCCAACTTGGTGCTTAACGTGTTGAAATAGCTGTAGTCCTTCGGGTGAATCAGGTTCAGATGGAAGTTGCTGCGGCGGATCAGCACTTCTTCGCCTTCCTGGATCGGCAGCGCGATCTGGCTGTCGCAGCTGATCTCCAGATCGCTGCCGATCTGCGAAAACTTCAGGCGGATGGTGCTGTCGCCGTTGATCACCAGCGGCCGGGCGGAGAGGGTGTGCGGGAACATCGGCACCAGCGCGATCGCCTCCAGCGACGGAGTGAGGATCGGCCCGCCGGCGGAGAGCGAGTAGGCGGTGGAACCGGTCGGGGTGGCGATGATCAGGCCGTCGGAGCGCTGTGAGAAGGCGAAGCGATCGTCGATGTACACCTCGAATTCGATCATGTGCGCCACTTTGCCGGGGTGCAGCACCACCTCGTTGATGGCGGTGCTGATGCGGCACTGCTGGTGCTCTTTATGCACGATGGTTTCCAACAGGAAACGCTGTTCGTCGATGTACTCGCCTTCCAGTACGTCCGCCAGCTGCTGCAGAGCGTTGTCGGGATCGAGATCGGTAAGGAAGCCGAGGTTGCCGCGGTTGACTCCGATCACCTTGATGTCGTAGCGTGCCAGCACGCGCGCGGCGCCGAGCATGTTGCCGTCGCCGCCGACCACCACCGCCAGGTCGGCCCGCTGGCCGATATCCGCCAGGCTGCCGGTCACGGCGTCTTTCAGCCCCAAATCATGGGCGATTTGGCGTTCGACCATCACCGAATAGCCGCGGGCGACCAGCCAGTGGAACAGCATCTCGTGGGTTGCCAGCGCTGAAGGGTGACGCGGGTGGCCAACAATGCCAATACAGGCGAATTTTTTATTCATTTGCTGTGATTTTCCTCACCGGGACCCGTTTATGCCCCACATTGTGACCGGTTGACTTGAAACCCCGGTTTTGATCCCCATAATAAGCCAAGTTGCGAGATTAATGCTAAAACGCGGAGATATTCATGAGTAGTAAAGAACAGAAGACGCCAAACGAGCAAGTCTCGGAAGAAATGGAACAACACGCTCATCACGAGGATACGCTGCCGGAAGCGGCGGAAGGCGTCGATCTGCGCGATGCGCGTATCGCCGAACTGGAAGCCCAACTGGCGGAAGCTCAGCAGCAAGAGCGCGACAGCCTGCTGCGCGCCAAAGCGGAAGCGGAAAACATCCGTCGCCGCGCCGAACTGGACGTTGAGAAAGCGCACAAGTTCGCCCTGGAGAAATTCTCTGGCGATCTGCTGCCGGTGATCGACAACCTGGAGCGCGCGCTGGATCTGGCGGATAAAAACAATCCGGAACTGGCCGCGATGATCGAAGGCATCGAGCTGACGCTGAAATCGCTGCTGGACGTGGTGCGCAAGTACGGCATCGAAATCGTCGGCGACGTCAACGTGCCGTTCAACCCGGAAGTGCATCAGGCGATGAGCATGATGGAATCCGCCGATCACCAGCCGAACCACGTGATGATGGTGATGCAGAAAGGCTATACGCTGAACGGCCGCCTGCTGCGCCCGGCGATGGTCGCGGTCTCCAAGGCCAAGGCGTAATCGCCCCGGCAACGATATAAAGAAAGGCACCCAAGGGTGCCTTTTTTGTCTCTGGGCTACGCCTGCGGCAGACGCGGCATCCAGTCGATCGGCGTGAGCCCTTGCTGCTCCAGCAGCTGATTGGCCTGCGAGAAGTGGCGGCAGCCGAGGAAACCGCGGTGGGCGGAAAGCGGCGACGGGTGTGGCGCTTTCAGCACATGGTGGCGGTTGCGGTCGATAAAGTTGCCTTTCTTCTGCGCGTGCGAGCCCCACAGCAGGAACACCACGCCTTCGCGGTTCTCGTTCAGGGCGGCGATCACTTTATCGGTAAAGGTTTCCCAGCCCAAATTGGCGTGCGAGTGCGCGCGGCCGCCTTCCACCGTCAGCACGGTGTTGAGCAGCAGCACCCCCTGTTCGGCCCAGCTTTGCAGGTAACCATGATCCGGGCGTTCGAAACCGGGAATGTCGGTCGCCAGCTCTTTATACATGTTCACCAGCGACGGCGGCGCCGGCACGCCGGGGCGCACCGAGAAAGAGAGACCGTGCGCCTGATTGGGCCCGTGATACGGATCCTGGCCGAGGATGACGACTTTGACGTCCGCCAGTTCGGTAAAGCGGAACGCGTTGAACACGTCTTTCTGCGGTGGATAAATGGTCTTACCGGCCTGGCGCTCAGCGGCAACAAAGGCGAGCGTTTCAACAAAATAGGGCTGCTCTTTCTCTTTGCCGATCACGTCATGCCAGGTGAGGGAGGTGGCCATAAACGCTCTCCTTTGTTTTCTTTAGCAATTCATGGGCTATAGCTTACCGTGTCGGCTCGCGCAGCGAAACCCGCTTTTCATTTCTCGCCGCCGTTTGTAATGCAATTATTTTTGAAAATTTACAAAAATAATTGTTTTTTAGCGCGACGGGAAAATTGATATAAAACATAAATTTGCCCCTTCATGTCTTGTGCCTACCCGGTAAAAATTGACTTTAATCAAAGAACTGACCCGGTCAGGCTGGTATACAGAACAACAAGACAACAATGGTTTTACCAAATGGCCGAAACCAGAATTGGGTTTTCTCACGATGTGAATTTTTACGCCCTTGTACGGAGGCAACATAATGATTACCGGTATTCAAATTACCAAAGCGAACGACCAGGCGCTGGTGAATTCTTTCTGGCTGCTGGACGATGAAAAAGCGGAAGCTCGCTGCGTGTGCGCCAAGGCCAACTACGCGGAAGATCAGGTTGTCGCAGTCAGCGACCTGGGCCAGATCGAATACCGTGAAGTGCCGCTGGAAATGCAGCCGACCGTGCGTGTGGAAGGCGGTCAGCACCTGAACGTCAACGTGCTGCGCCGTGAAACGCTGGAAGACGCGGTCAAGCATCCGGAAAAATACCCGCAGCTGACCATCCGCGTGTCCGGTTATGCGGTGCGTTTCAATTCCCTGACGCCGGAACAACAGCGCGACGTTATCGCCCGCACCTTTACCGAAAGCCTGTAATCGGCGGCGCAATCGTAGTAATGAGGGAGCTTCGGCTCCCTTTTTTGTGTTTGGCGGCCGAAAACCAAACGTGGATCACAATTTGCACAAAGTTAAGCATTCCTGATACAGAACTCATCCGACCTGCCGATAGCTAAGTCAGTACCTATTCAGGTGCTCAATAAAAAGTCTATCGACAAGGAGTCGGCATGAGTATGCCTTTAAGTTTTACCTCTGCAGTATCCCCGGTGGCCGCGATCCCTACACCTCGCGCCATCGCCGAGACGGCACCGGCGGCGCAGCCCGCAGCCGCGCCGGCAAGTCCCGCGCCGGTGGCCTCCCCCTCTCAGAACACGCTCAATGCGCAGAATCTGTTGAATACGCTGGTCGGCGATCTCTCCGCAGCGGCGCCGACGGCGGCGGCAGTGCCGGGCGTGACCCGGGGGCAGCAATCGCAAGAGGGCGATTATGCGTTGGCGCTGTTGGCCAAGGACGTTTACTCGCTGAACGGCCAGGGCGCCGCCGGGTTCAACCGTCTGAGCGACAACGCACTGCTCGGTTTCGGCATCGATCCCGCCAGCCTGCACGACGCGGGCAGCGGTTTCCAGGCCGGGGTTTACAGCAACGACAAGCAGTATGTGTTGGCGTTCGCCGGCACCAACGACTGGCGCGACTGGCTGAGCAACGTGCGGCAGGCGACGGGTTATGATGATGTGCAGTACAATCAGGCGGTTGCCGCCGCCAAAAGCGCCAAGGCGGCCTTCGGCGATGCGCTGGTGATCGCCGGCCATTCGCTCGGCGGCGGTCTGGCGGCCACGGCGGCGCTGGCGACCGGCACCGTCGCGGTCACCTTCAATGCGGCCGGGGTGTCGGATTACACGCTGAATCGCCTGGGTATCGATCCGGCGGTGGCGAAGAAAGATGCTGAAGCCGGCGGCATTCGTCGTTACAGCGAGCAATATGACATGCTGACCAGCACCCAGGAGTCGACTTCGCTGATCCCGGACGCCATTGGCCACAACATCACCCTGGCCAACAGCGATACCCTGACCGGTATCGATGACTGGCGGCCGAGCAAACATCTCGATCGCAGCCTGACGGCGCACGGCATCGACAAGGTGATAAGCTCGATGGCGGAACAAAAGCCGTGGGAGGCGAAGGCCAATGCCTGAAGGGCGTCGCTTGCGGCGGGCGCTGGCGATAGCCTTACTGGCGCTGGTCGCGGTGATCGGTTTACTGATGATGGCTAAGGAGCAACAGATGGGGCAGGAGATTTCACCGTTTGACGGCTGCAGCAATCTGGCGCTGGCTCAGGCGGTGGCGCGCGGCGATACGCAGGGTATCCATGCGCAGGCTACGCAGGATCGTTTGCGCGAACGGGGCGATCGGCAGGTCACGCTGTTGCAGTGGGCGGTGCTTTCTCAGCAGCCGGCCAGCGTGCAGGCGTTGCTGGATCTCGGCGCCGATGCGGCGGCGGCGGGGCTGGACGGCAACAGTGCGCTGCACACCGCAGCGATATTGCACGATGCGCAGTACCTGCGGTTGCTGCTGGCCAAGGTTAAGCAGGTGAACGTGCGTAATGCCGTTACCGGCGCCACACCGCTTGCGGCGGCGGTACTGGCCGGGCGTGAGGAGCAACTGCGGCTGCTGCTGGCGGCCGGGGCGGACACCACCCTGAGCGATCGGCTGGGGGATACCCCGCTGCATCTGGCGGCGAAGATTAATGCGCCGCATCTGGCGCTGTTGCTGTTGCAGGCTGGGGCCGATGCCCGGGCGCGCAATCAGCAGGGTTTTGCGTTCCAGTTTTATTTCTCGCAAACGCCGGCGCATTTGCAGAATGAAGAGCTGAAGGCGCAGTTCCGCGAACTGGATAAATGGCTGCAGGGGCACCGCCTGGCCACGCATTACGCGCAGCAGTAAACGCCCATAAAAAAACCGCCTGCACAGGCGGTTTTTTCTTGAACAGTGGCGGTTATTGCGCGTCGCCGGCCGGTTTGGCCTTCGCCTGACGGCGTTTGCCGACGTTTTTGGCGTCGCGATGGCGCACTTTCACCTTGTTGGCTTTTTCTTTGCTTTTCGCTTTTTCTTCCGCGCGTTTTGCCAGCACTTTCTTCGACGGTTTACCGTTGCTCTTCTCGTTCGGCACCTTGGTTTTCGGCCGCAGTTCGTCGATCACGCGCGCTTTCAGCGGTTCGTTCAGGTAACGGCCCACTTTGCCCAGCAGCAGATGATCGTGCGCTTCCACCAGCGAAATGGCGGTGCCTTTGCGCCCGGCGCGGCCGGTACGGCCGATGCGGTGCAGGTAGGTATCCGCAGTGCGCGGCATGTCGAAGTTGAATACGTGGGTGATATCGAGGATATCCAGGCCGCGCGCGGCAACGTCGGTGGCCACCAGCACGTTAACCCGGCCATCCATCATGCGTTTGACCGCTTCGTTGCGTTTGGCCTGCACCATTTCGCCTTCGAGATAGCAGGTGTTGATGCCCGCTTCGCGCAGCCAGGTGGCCAGTTCGTGCACGCGCTCGCGCTTGCGCACGAAGATCACCGATTTTTGCACGTCCGGCTGTTTCAGCAGGTGGATCAGCAGCGCGGTTTTGTGCTGCACGTCATCTGCGCGGTAGTACCACTGCAGGATCTTTTTGCGTTCGCGGCGCGACGGGTCGGCTTCCACTTCCACCGGCTCTTTCAGGATGCGCTCGGCGAATTCGCGGATCGCTTCGCCTTCCAGCGTGGCGGAGAACAGCAGCGTTTGGTTGCGCCAGCGGGTTTCGGCGGAGATGGTTTCGATGTCCTGCGCGAAGCCCATGTCAAGCATGCGGTCGGCTTCGTCGAGGATCAGGGTTTCCACCGCGCGGCAGTCGAAGTTCTCTTCTTTAATGTATTGCAGCAAGCGGCCGGTGGTGGCGACCACCACGTCCTGGTTTTCGCTGAACACTTCCGCATGGTTCATGTAAGCGACGCCGCCGGTGATGGTGGCGATATCCAGCGAGGTATGAGCAGCCAATTCACGCGCCTGGTCGGCGACCTGCATCGCCAGCTCGCGCGTTGGCGTCAGGATCAGCACGCGCGGCGGGCCGGATTTCTTGCGTGGAAAGTCCAGCAGGTGCTGCAACACGGGCAGCAGGAAGGCGGCGGTTTTGCCGGTGCCGGTCGGAGCCGAACCTAAGACGTCGCGCCCGTCCATCGCCGGCGGGATCGCAGCGGCCTGGATGGCGGTGGGGCGATCGTAGCCTTTGTCGCGCAGCGCGTCGATCAGGCGATCATCGAGTTCGAGTTCGGAAAAAGTGGTTGCTGTCATGGTCTACCTCTACTTGGGGCGCCGATTATAGACGGGTTGGCCGCGATCTTCACCTATTTAAGCGGAAAGCCGCTCTTTTCCCGCCGATCAGATTGCCTTATGCTACGCCAGTTTTATAGCCAGGTGGTGAGTGTGAGCAAGCGATCGAAAGCCGATTTTACCCCGCGCCGCGGGGGATTTACCTTTAAACAATTCTTTGTCGCCCACGATCGTTGCGCCATGAAAGTGGGCACCGACGGGGTGTTGCTCGGCGCCTGGGCGCCGGTGGGGCAGGCGCGCCGGGTGCTGGACATCGGCAGCGGCAGCGGGCTGATCGCGCTGATGCTGGCGCAGCGCAGCGGCGACGAGGTGACCGTCGACGCGGTGGAACTGGACGAAGCCGCCGCCGGCCAGGCGCGCGAAAACGCGGCGGAATCGCCGTGGTCGCAGCGCATCCGCGTGCATGCGCAGGATATTCACCATTATGCGCAGCAGCATGCCGCTGAGTATGATCTGATCGTCAGCAATCCGCCTTATTTTGAGCCGGCGGTGGCCTGCCGCGATCAGGCGCGCCACAACGCGCGCTACACCGAAACCCTGACGCACGACGCGCTGTTGGCCTGCGCGGCGCAGCTGCTGGTGGAGCAAGGAACGTTTTGCGTGGTGCTGCCGCACGACATCGGCGCCGAATTTGAACGCCTGGCGCAGCAAAGCGGCTGGCACACGGCGGCGAAAGTGAACGTCAGCGATCGGGCCGATACGCCGCGGCACCGGGTGCTGCTGGCGCTGATGCGTAAGGAAACGCCGCTGCGGGAGCAGGCGCTGGCGATCAAACAGGCCGACGGCAGCTATACCGACGATTTCCGCCGGTTGATCGCCGACTTCTATCTGTTTTACTGAAAGGAAAAGGGCGCCGATAAGGCGCCCTGTCGCATGGTTTAAGGCTGCAAAATGGTCGGCTGCGCTTCCGGCAGCAAATCCGGGTAGTCCAGCGTGTAGTGCAGGCCGCGGCTCTCTTTGCGCGCCATGGCGCTGCGCACGATAAGTTCGGCCACCTGCACCAGATTGCGCAGCTCCAGCAGGTTGTTGGAGATGCGGAAGTGAGCGTAGTACTCGTCGATTTCCGCCTGCAGCGTATTGATGCGGCGCAGGGCGCGCTCAAGGCGCTTGGTGGTGCGCACGATGCCGACGTAATCCCACATGAACAGCCGCAGCTCGTGCCAGTTGTGCTGGATCACCACCCGTTCGTCCGCATCGTCCACCCGGCTTTCATCCCAGTGCGGCACCTGTTTGGCCTGCTGGATGAACGGCAGGCGCTGCAGAATGTCTTCCGCCGCCGACCAACCGTAAACCAGGCACTCCAGCAGTGAATTCGACGCCATGCGATTGGCACCGTGCAGGCCGGTGTAGCTGACCTCGCCGATGGCGTACAGCCCGTCGAGATCGGTGCGGCCGTGCTGATCGACCATCACGCCGCCGCAGGTGTAGTGCGCCGCCGGGACGATAGGGATCGGTTGCCGAGTCAGATCGAAGCCCAGCGTCAGCAGCTTTTCGTGGATCATCGGGAAGTGCTGGGTGATGAACGCCGCCGGCTTGTGGCTGATGTCCAGGTACATGCAGTCGGCGCCCAGGCGCTTCATTTCATGGTCGATGGCGCGGGCGACGATATCGCGCGGGGCCAGTTCGCCGCGCGGGTCGAAATCCGGCATAAAGCGGCTGCCGTCCGGGCGCTTCAGGTAAGCCCCTTCGCCGCGCAGCGCTTCGGTCAGCAGGAAGTTGCGCGCCTGCGGGTGGAACAGGCAGGTCGGGTGGAACTGGTTGAACTCCAGGTTGGCGACCCGGCAGCCGGCGCGCCAGGCCATGGCGATGCCGTCGCCGGAGGAGATGTCCGGGTTGGTGGTGTATTGGTATACCTTGGCCGCGCCGCCGGTCGCCAGCACCACCGTTTTGGCGCGGTAGGTTTCCACCCGCTCCAGCTCGCGGTTCCAGACGTAAGCGCCCACCACTCGGCGGGTGCCCGGCAGGCCGATTTTGTTCGAGGTAATAAGGTCAACCGCGTTGCGGCGTTCCATCACGCAAATATTGGGGTGAGCGCTTGCTTTCCCTACCAGCGTGGTCTCTACTTCCTTACCGGTAGCGTCTGCGGCGTGCAGGATGCGGCGATGGCTGTGGCCGCCTTCGCGCGTGAGGTGATAATGCTCCTCGCCCTGCGCGTTGACCTCGGTGTCAAACAGCACGCCCTGATCGATCAGCCATTGCACGCAGTGGCGCGCGTTGCCGGCGATGAATTCGACGGCCTCTTTGTCGCACAGACCGGCGCCGGCAATCAAAGTGTCATCAACGTGTGAGGCAATGCTGTCCGTCTCATCGAACACCGCGGCGATCCCGCCCTGGGCGTAAAAGGTGGCTCCCTCGCTGAGCGGCCCCTTGCTGAGAACGGTAACCTTGCAATGCTGCGCCAGGCGCAGCGCCAGTGACAGGCCCGCAGCGCCGCTGCCGACGATCAGTACATCGCTAACATGTTCAGATGATGGTTGCATAACGTATGATGTGTGCAGAAGAAGAGTGAATTTCATGTTAGCCTAACTGTCCTGGCAAAAGCCACGGATAGGGTGACATCAACAGAAAAAACAATGGCGATATGGAACTTCGTGTTCTATATGAACTCCAAGCGAGTGCTTGCTCAGGAAAATAATGTATGGCTGGCAGTACAATTTTACGCGTGGAGACGGATTTGGGGAGAGTTTACCTCGGATGAGCGAGCAGTTAACGGATCAAGTTCTGGTCGAGCGGGTCCAAAAGGGCGACCAGAAGTCGTTTAACCTACTGGTAGTGCGCTATCAGCATAAGGTGGCGAGTCTCGTTTCCCGCTATGTGCCGCAGGGCGATGTGCCCGATGTGGTGCAGGAGTCGTTTATCAAGGCCTATCGCGCACTGGAATCGTTCCGTGGCGACAGCGCTTTTTATACCTGGTTGTATCGAATCGCCGTGAACACGGCAAAGAATTATCTGGTTGCTCAGGGGCGCCGTCCGCCATCCAGTGATGTGGACGCCAACGATGCGGAAAATTACGAAAGTGCGGGCGCACTGAAAGAAATTTCGAACCCTGAGAACTTAATGTTGTCAGAAGAGCTGAGACAGATAGTTTTCCGTACCATTGAGTCTCTCCCTGAGGATCTTCGCATGGCGATTACCCTGCGGGAGTTGGATGGTCTAAGCTACGAAGAAATAGCCGCCATCATGGATTGCCCGGTCGGAACCGTACGTTCGCGTATTTTCCGCGCCCGGGAAGCTATCGATAATAAAGTTCAACCGCTGATCCAGCGTTAGCAATGGCGGGCACAGGAAGGGTACTTAGGCATGCAGAAAGAAAAGCTTTCCGCTCTGATGGATGGTGAATCGTTCGACAGCGAGCTGTTGAGTTCTCTGTCGCAAGATCGAACGCTTCAACAAAGCTGGCAGAGCTATCACCTGATACGTGACACACTGCGAGGTGATGTCGGACAAGTGATGCATCTCGACATCGCCGATCGCGTCGCCGCTGCACTTGAGAAAGAACCCGCCCGGCTGGTGCCTTCCGCCGTTCAGGAATCTCAGCCGCAGCCTCACACCTGGCAGAAAATGCCGTTCTGGGACAAAGTGCGTCCTTGGGCGAGCCAGATTACGCAAATCGGCATGGCGGCCTGCGTGTCGCTGGCGGTGATCGTCGGCGTGCAGCACTACAACCAGCCTTCTGCGACATCGAACGCGTCCGAATCGCCGGCCTTCACCACGCTGCCGATCATGGGGCAGGCCTCGCCGGTCAGCCTGGGCGTTCCTGCCGACAGTTTCTCCACCGGCAGCGGCCAACAGCAGCAGGTGCAGGAACAGCGCAAGCGTATCAACGCCATGCTGCAGGACTATGAACTGCAACGTCGCCTGCATTCGGATCAGCTGCAGCTTGAGCAAGGCAACCCGCAACAGGCTGCCATTCAGGTTCCCGGAACTCAGTCTTTAGGAATGCAACAGCAGTAATGAAGCAAATCTGGTTCTCCGTTTGTTTATTGACGGGCAGCCTGCTCTATTCCAGCATCGCCCCGGCGCAGCCAACTGCGTCCGGGGCGTTATTGCAACAGATGAGCAGCGCCAGCCGTTCTCTCAATTACGAGCTCGCCTACATCAGCGTCAGCAAGCAGGGAATCGAGTCGTTGCGCTATCGCCATGCGGTGATCGGCAACGTGCCGCTCGGCCAGCTGCTGCATATGGATGGCCCGCGCCGCGAAGTGTTGCAGCGCGGCGGCGGGATCAGCTACTTCGAACCCGGTCTGGAGCCGTTCACGCTCACTGGCGATCACATCGTCGATGCGCTGCCGGCGATCGTTTATGCCGATTTCACCCGTCTGGCGAAGTATTACGACTTCATCTCCGTGGGCAGCACCCGCATCGCCGATCGGCCGTGTGAAGTGCTGCGCGTGGTGGCGCGCGACGGTTCCCGCTACAGCTACATCGTCTGGATGGACGAAGACACCAAGCTGCCGCTGCGGGTGGATCTGCTCGATCGCGACGGCGAAACGCTGGAGCAATATCGGGTGATCTCCTTTGCGGTCGGCGCCGAGGTGCAGGGCGCGATGCAGGGGCTGCTCAAGGCCAACCTGCCGCCGCTGCTGTCGCTGCCGGCGGTGGAAAACGTCCAGCTCAGCTGGAGCACCGGCTGGCTGCCGGCCGGCGTGGACGAGGTGGCGCGCAATCGCCGCAAATTGCCGAACGTCGCCGTGCCGGTGGAATCCCGGCTCTACAGCGACGGCCTGTTCAGCTTCTCGGTCAACGTCAGCCCGGCGGGCAGCGGCGCCGGGCAGCAGTACTACCGTCAGGGGCGCCGCACCATTCAGACCGAAGTGCGCGCGGGCAACGAAATCACGATTGTGGGCGAATTGCCGCCGGCGACGGCCAAGCGCATCGCCGACAGCATTTCTTTCAAGGTATCGCCGTAATGATGAAAGAGTGGGCCACGGTGGTTTCGTGGCAACAGGGCGTAGCGCTGCTGCGCTGTGAACCCAAGGCCGGCTGCGGCAGCTGCACTGCGCGCTCCGGCTGTGGCGCGCGTGCGCTGAACGAGCTGGTGCCGGAAACCGAGCATCAGCTGCAGGTACATATCGATCAGCCGCTCGAACCGGGGCAGCGCGTCGAGGTCGGCATCGCGGAAGGCAGCCTGCTGCGCTCCGCCATGCTGGTTTACCTGACGCCGCTGCTGGGTATGATGCTGGGCGGCGCGTTGCTGCAATATTGTTTCGGCAGCGACGCCTCGGCGGCAGTTGGCGCCGTGTTGGGCGGCGGTGCGGCCTTTATGCTGGCTCGCCGCTTGGCCCGACGTCTGGGCGAGCAGGCGGATTACCAGCCGGTGGTGCTGCAAATTGGGTTGCCGCCTACCGCGATGCGCATGCAGGCGGAAAACTCCCCGCTGATTTAAACCGATGGCCGCGTCATCGCCGGGTTGTGATAGGCGGGGATGCGGTTGTGGATCATATGCTCCAACAGCGCGATGAATAGATCGGCGCTGAGCAGCGAATCGTAGTTAATCGCGAACAGCACATTTCCCTGGCCGTCGAATAAGCGGATGCCGCGCTGCGGATGATTTTCCAACGCGCGGATCTGTTCGATAGGCACGTTTCCCCGTTCCGTCGTCAGCAGGGTGGCGCTCAGCCGCAGCGTTTCGGTCGGCGTGCCTTGCTGCTTGCCGAGCAGCAACTGCCACAGCCAGCGCGCGTCGCCCTCTATGGTGTGAAACGATACCGTTCCCCCCTGATAGAGCGCATTCAGCGCCAGCGGCCCGCGCTGCTGCAGCTGTTGGTCGACGATCACGTCCGCCAATCGCCACGAGTGGGCGACGTTGCTGAAAACCGTGCACCAGGGCTGATCTGCACCGGCGCGGAACGCCGTAACGTCAAACAGCCCGCCAAAAGCCTGGCCGCCGCGAAAACGATAGATGTCGCCGATCTTCTCAAACGGGATAAAACGCTCTTTGTGATGGTGGCTGTCAAAGACCCGCACGCCGTGCTCGTACAGACGATAGGTCAGCGTCGGACGCAGATAATGCCGCAGCGCCAGCAGCGTACAGCCGAGTAAAATCGTGCCCGCGCCGGCTTGCAACAGCGTGATGACCTGGCTCTCGTCAATGCTGCTCAGCAGCGGCAGCACCAACAGCGCTGCCCCCACGCTAAACAGCAGCGCCGCCGCCGCCAGTATGCCCCAGTTGACCTTTGAAAAATCGTGCCGGCTCAGCATTTGCCCTTTATCGATCATAATGCACCTTCCAATCAACGTACGCAGATATGCTGGTGAACCCCGGTGGGCTGCCGATGTAGTGCCCTGAATAATGTTTTGTCGCGGAGCTCATGCCCTTTCTATCCGAGGGACGGTGGTGGCGTATATGGGGTTTTTCCTAAAGGAAGTGGGGCAAAATGGAATTCTAAGAGGTTGATCCAAATATTCTTTTTTTATAATTTCGGAGAGGGTTTATTGCGCTGTGGCCGGTTATGTATTAGCGCCGAAGTTTGACGGCCACGAAGCACCGGCAAGCCTTGGGTTCAGGCCGCATCGTCCGCGTTAACATCTGTTTTCACCCGCCGGGGCGCCCTGTAACATTTAGCGGCGCATAATAGAATGCCTTCACTGCACCGATCGCTAGGTTTTCAGTGGTGTGGCATGTAGAATGCAGCGATTCAGGTGCAAGACGGCCTCACCCATTCACTGTCGCTTTAGGTCCATGCGGGTTTCTATAGGCGAGTAATTCAGAAATACCAAGGCAGAAAAACTTTTATAATGAAGCATATACGAAATTTCTCCATTATTGCCCATATTGACCACGGTAAGTCGACGCTGTCTGACCGCATTATCCAAATCTGCGGTGGCTTGACCGACCGTGAAATGGCTGCGCAGGTGCTCGATTCCATGGATCTGGAGCGCGAGCGCGGCATCACCATCAAGGCGCAGAGCGTGACGCTGGATTATAAAGCGCAGGATGGGCAGACCTATCAGCTTAACTTTATCGACACTCCCGGCCACGTCGACTTCTCCTATGAAGTTTCCCGCTCGCTGGCGGCCTGCGAAGGCGCGCTGCTGGTGGTGGACGCCGGCCAGGGCGTAGAAGCCCAGACGCTGGCCAACTGCTACACCGCGATCGAAATGGATCTGGAAGTGGTGCCGGTGTTGAACAAAATCGACCTGCCGGCCGCCGATCCGGATCGCGCCGCGCAGGAAATCGAAGACATCGTCGGTATCGACGCCACCGATGCGGTGCGCTGCTCGGCCAAAACCGGCGTCGGCGTGCCCGACGTGCTGGAGCGCCTGGTGCGCGACATTCCGCCGCCGCAGGGCGATCCGGATGCGCCGCTGCAGGCGCTGATCATCGACTCCTGGTTCGATAACTACCTGGGCGTCGTGTCGCTGGTGCGCGTCAAGAACGGCACGCTGCGCAAGGGCGACAAGATCAAGGTCATGAGCACCGGCCAGGTGTATAACGCCGATCGTTTGGGCATCTTCACGCCGAAGCAGGTCGATCGCGACGTGCTGAACTGCGGCGAAGTGGGCTGGCTGGTCTGTGCGATCAAAGACATCCTCGGCGCGCCGGTGGGCGATACCCTGACGCAGGCGCGTCAGCCGGCGGATAAAGCGTTGCCGGGCTTCAAGAAAGTGAAGCCGCAGGTGTACGCCGGTCTGTTCCCGATCAGCTCCGACGACTATGAATCTTTCCGCGATGCGCTGGGCAAGCTGAGCCTTAACGACGCCTCCCTGTTCTACGAACCGGAAAGCTCCACCGCGTTGGGCTTCGGCTTCCGCTGCGGCTTCCTCGGTCTGCTGCACATGGAGATCATTCAGGAGCGTCTGGAGCGTGAATACGATCTGGATCTGATCACCACCGCGCCGACGGTAGTCTATGAAGTGGAAACCACCGGCAAGGAAGTGATCTACGTCGACAGCCCATCCAAGCTGCCGCCGTTGAACAACATCCAGGAACTGCGCGAGCCGATCGCCGAATGTCACATGCTGATGCCGCAGGAATACCTGGGCAACGTCATCACCCTGTGCGTTGAGAAGCGCGGCGTGCAGACCAACATGGTCTACCACGGCAACCAGGTGGCGCTGACCTATGAAATCCCGATGGCGGAAGTGGTGCTCGACTTCTTCGACCGCCTGAAGTCCACGTCGCGCGGTTATGCGTCGCTGGATTACAACTTCAAGCGCTTCCAGGCCTCTGACATGGTGCGCGTGGACGTGCTGATCAACAACGAGCGCGTGGATGCGCTGGCGCTGATCACTCACCGCGACAACTCGCAGTACCGCGGTCGTGAATTGGTGGAGAAGATGAAAGATCTGATCCCGCGTCAGCAGTTCGACATCGCGATTCAGGCGGCGATCGGCACGCACATCATCGCGCGCTCCACCGTGAAGCAGCTGCGTAAAAACGTGCTGGCGAAATGCTACGGCGGTGACGTCAGCCGTAAGAAAAAGCTGCTGCAGAAACAGAAAGACGGTAAGAAGCGCATGAAGCAGGTCGGCAACGTCGAGCTGCCGCAGGAAGCGTTCCTGGCCATTCTGCACGTCGGTAAAGACGGCAAGTAACCGCGACGAGTTCGCGAAACGAGGGAGTTTGCATGGCGAATATGTTTGCCCTGATCCTGGCGTTGGCCACCCTGGTCACCGGGATCATCTGGTGCTTCGAGCGCTTTAAATGGGCGCCGGCCCGCCGCGCGAAGATTGCGGCGGTCAACGCACAGACCGCGGGCGCCGTAGACGATAAAACGCTGGCGAAAGTGGCGAAGCAGCCAGGCTGGGTGGAGACCGGCGCATCGGTCTTCCCGGTGTTGCTGCTGGTGTTTGTGGTGCGTTCGTTTATTTACGAACCGTTCCAGATCCCGTCCGGCTCAATGATGCCGACGCTGTTGATTGGCGATTTCATTCTGGTGGAGAAATATGCCTACGGCATTAAAGATCCGATTACCCAGACGACGCTCATTGAAACCGGCCATCCGAAGCGTGGTGATATTGCGGTATTTAAATATCCGCTGGATCCGAAACTGGATTATATCAAGCGCGTGATTGGCCTGCCGGGCGACCGTATTACCTACGATCCGGTGAATAAGCGCGTCACGGTGCAGCCGTCCTGCAACAGCGGGCAGCCCTGTGATACCGCGCTGGCCGTGACCTACGCCGATGCGCAGCCGAGCGACTTCGTGCAGCTGTTCAGCCGCAGCGGCATGGGCGAGGCCAGCAACGGCTTCTACCAGATCCCGCTGAACGATAACGTGCCGTCGGGCGGCATTCGCATGCGTGAGCGCCAGGAAAGCCTCGGCAACGTCACGCACCGCATCCTGACCGTGCCGGACGCGCAGGATCGGGTGGGCGCTTACTACCAACAGCCGGGCAAACCGTTGGCGGAGTGGGTGGTGCCGGCCGGGCATTACTTCATGATGGGCGACAACCGTGACAACAGCGCGGACAGCCGTTACTGGGGCTTTGTGCCGGAGAAGAATCTGGTGGGCAAAGCCACGGCCATCTGGATGAGCTTTGAAAAACAGGAAGGCGAGTGGCCTACCGGCGTGCGTTTCAGCCGGATCGGCGGCATTCATTAATCGCTGATTTATTCCCTGTCAATTTCACGCCGCAGCCTACTGCGGCGTGAAAGATTAAGAGGATATAAACACAGCATTATGTTTCCACTCGTTGTAGAATACCTTCTCGAGCGATAAAAGTTGGCTCCTGCTGGGAGCCACTGCAAACGAAACAGCTTTGGATCGGCTTTCGGCGAAGCAGGCCTGTTCCGTGTGCTGCAAGTTTTTGACGCATTCTTGATCTATTGGTAACTCATGAACCCCATCGTAATAAACAGGCTGCAGCGGAAGCTGGGCTACACTTTTCAACAGCAGGAGCTTTTACTGCAGGCTTTGACTCACCGCAGCGCCAGCAGTAAACACAATGAACGTCTTGAGTTTCTGGGTGACTCGATTCTGAGCTTTGTCATCGCCAATGCGCTCTATCACCGTTTTCCTCGCGTAGACGAGGGCGACATGAGCCGCATGCGCGCTACGCTGGTGCGCGGCAACACGCTGGCGGAGATGGCGCGCGAGTTTGACCTGGGCGAATGTCTGCGGCTTGGGCCGGGCGAATTGAAAAGTGGTGGGTTCCGCCGCGAATCAATCCTGGCGGATACGGTGGAGGCATTGATCGGCGGCGTGTTCCTGGACAGCGACATCCAGACCGTCGAGCGTCTGATTTTGGACTGGTATCGCAGCCGGTTGGACGAAATCAGCCCCGGCGATAAGCAGAAAGACCCGAAAACCCGTTTGCAGGAATTTTTGCAGGGGCGTCATCTGCCGTTGCCTTCTTATTTGGTGGTGCAGGTTCGCGGTGAAGCGCACGACCAGGAGTTTACCATCCACTGCCAGGTGAGTGGTTTGAGCGAGCCCGTGGTGGGCACCGGCTCGAGCCGCCGTAAAGCCGAGCAGGCGGCAGCGGAACAAGCGCTGAAAAAGCTGGAGCTTGAATGAGCGAAGTAAAACAACACTGCGGGTTTATCGCCATCGTCGGCCGCCCGAACGTGGGCAAATCGACGTTGCTGAACCAACTGCTGGGGCAGAAGGTTTCCATTACGTCGCGTAAGCCGCAGACGACCCGTCACCGCATCATGGGCATCGACACCGATGGCGCCTATCAGGCGATCTACGTCGATACCCCCGGGCTGCACATCGAAGAAAAACGCGCCATCAACCGTTTGATGAACCGCGCGGCCAGCAGCTCGATCGGCGACGTTGAGCTGGTGATCTTCGTGGTCGAAGGCACCAACTGGACCGCCGACGACGAAATGGTGGTCAACAAGCTGCGCAGCCTGCGCTGCCCGGTATTGCTGGCGATCAACAAGGTCGATAACGTTACCGACAAATCCAAGCTGTTGCCGCACATCGCGTTCCTCAGCCAGCAGATGAACTTCCTCGACGTGGTGCCTATCTCCGCCGAGAAAGGGATGAACGTCGACACCATCGCCGGCATCGTGCGCAAGCTGCTGCCGGAAGCTGAACACCACTTCCCGGAAGATTACATCACCGATCGCTCTCAGCGCTTTATGGCGTCCGAGATCATTCGCGAGAAGTTGATGCGTTTCCTGGGCGAAGAGCTGCCGTACTCGGTGACGGTAGAAATCGAACAGTTCGTGGCTAACGATCGCGGCGGCTACGATGTGCACGGCCTGATCCTGGTTGAGCGCGAAGGCCAGAAGAAAATGGTCATCGGCAACAAGGGCGCCAAGATCAAAACCATCGGCATCGAAGCGCGTCAGGACATGGAACAGATGTTCGACGCCAAAGTGCATCTCGAGCTGTGGGTGAAAGTGAAATCCGGTTGGGCGGACGACGAACGTGCGCTGCGCAGCCTGGGCTATGTTGACGATCTGAAGTAACGATCCGTGGACGGCTGGGAGCGCGCTTTCGTCCTGCATGGGCGGCCGTACAGTGAAACCAGTCTGATGCTGGATCTGTTTACCGAAGGTCATGGGCGGGTGCGCTTGCTGGCGAAAGGCGCGCGCAGCCGCCGCTCCAATCTGAAGGGTTGCTTGCAACCCTTTACCCCCCTGTTAGTGCGCTGGGGCGGCCGCGGCGAAGTGAAAACGCTGCGCAACGCCGAAGCGGTCTCTCTCGGTTTACCCCTCAGCGGCATGATGCTTTACAGCGGCCTGTACGTGAACGAACTGCTGGCGCGCGTGCTGGAGCAGGAAACCAACTACTCGGTGCTGTTCTTCGACTACTTGCAATGCCTGCAGGCGCTGGCGGCGGAAGACAGTTCACCGGAACAGGCGCTGCGCCAGTTCGAGCTGGCCTTGTTGCATCATCTCGGCTACGGCCTCGATTTTCTGCACTGCGCCGGCAGCGGCCTGCCGGTGGATGACGCCATGACCTACCGTTACCGCGAAGAGAAAGGCTTTATCGCCAGCCTGGTGGTGGATCACTACAGCTTCACCGGGCGTGAACTGCGCGCGCTGGCGGAGCGGCAGTTTCCCGATGCCGAGACGCTGCGCGCCGCCAAGCGTTTCACCCGCATGGCGCTGAAACCCTACCTCGGCGGCAAACCGTTGAAGAGCCGCGAACTGTTCCGCCAGTTCGTGCGCAAACAGCCGAATACGCCGGTTGACGACGCCTGACCTTTTCCCCTTTTTCCGCCCTGCGCCCGCGTGTAAACTGCTGGCACTGAAAATCGTATTTAGAGGTTGTCATGGCTGATTTGCTGCTGGGCGTCAATATCGATCACATCGCCACGTTACGTAACGCGCGCGGAACCCAATACCCGGATCCGGTTCAGGCGGCATTCATTGCCGAACAGGCGGGGGCCGACGGCATTACCGTGCATCTGCGCGAAGATCGCCGCCACATCACCGACCGCGACGTGCGCTTGCTGCGCCAGACCATCCAGACGCGCATGAACCTGGAGATGGCGGTGACCGACGAGATGCTGGACATCGCCATTGAGCTGCAGCCGCATTTCTGTTGCCTGGTGCCTGAAAAACGCGAGGAAGTGACCACCGAAGGCGGCCTGGACGTCGCCGGCCAGCTGGACAAAATGAGCGTGGCGGTCGAGCGCCTGGCTCAGGCGGGCATTCTGGTTTCGCTGTTCATCGATCCCGATCATCGCCAGATTGACGCGGCGGTGGCGGTGGGCGCCCCCTATATCGAAATCCACACCGGCGCCTACGCGGAAGCGCAGGGCGAGCTGGCGGTACAGGCCGAGCTGCGCCGCATCGCGGTCGCCGCCGCCTACGCGGCCGAGAAGGGGCTGAAGGTCAACGCCGGCCACGGCCTGACCTACCATAACGTGCAGCCGATCGCCGCGCTGCCGGAAATGCACGAGCTGAACATCGGCCATGCGATTATCGGCCAGGCGGTGATGAGCGGGCTGCCGGCCGCGGTTGCCGACATGAAAGTGCTGATGCGGGAAGCGCGTCGGTAATGGCGGTGCTCGGGCTGGGTACCGACATCGTCGAGATGGCGCGTATCGAAGCGGTGGTGGAGCGCAGCGGCGATCGTCTGGCGCGCCGGGTGCTGAGCGACGCCGAGTGGGCGCTGTACCAGCAGCACCAGCAGCCGATTCGCTTTCTGGCCAAGCGTTTCGCGGTGAAAGAGGCCGCCGCCAAGGCGTTCGGCACCGGCATTCGCAACGGCCTGGCGTTCAACCAGTTCGAGGTGTTCAACGATGCGTTGGGCAAACCGAATATTCGTTTGCACGGCCGCGCCGCCGAGCTGGCGGGGGAGATGGGGGTCACCGCGATCCACGTTTCGCTGGCCGATGAAAGGCGCTATGCCTGCGCGACGGTGATCGTCGAAAGCTGAAAATAGAAAGGGCGCCCTGCGGCGCCCTTGTCAGTCCTGCGGCGGGTTAAATGCGATCGGCGTGGTGCAACACCACGAACTTATCCCACAGCTGCTCATTAGTCTCGCGATGCTGCGGATCGGTAATGATGGTGTTGTCGATGGGGCAGACCTGCTGACAGGTTGGCGTATCGTAATGGCCAACGCACTCGGTGCAGCGGTCGGTATCGATTTGGTAGATCTCATCGCCCATCGAAATCGCCTGGTTCGGGCATTCCGGCTCGCACATGTCGCAGTTGATGCATTTGCGTGTGATTAGCAGGGCCATGGCGTATCTCTCATTATTAACAGGGGTATTTTCGCAGCGGCGATTATACCGGTTAAACCAACTTTTTCATTAACTGTTCGCTGTGTTTGATGCGATCGCGGGCATGATCGAGGTCGTGCTGGATCAGCGCCATAAACAGCAGGTCGGTGAGGGCGAACTGGGCCGTGCTGGAGGAGATGGCCGCGCTGCGGGTGTGGGGTTCTTCGGCGATGGTATAGAGGCAGTGGTCCGCGCGTTGCTGCAGGCCGTTGGGCGAGAAGCTGGTCAGCGCCAGCACCCTGGCGCCGGCCTGGCGCGCTTCTTCCGCCGCCAGATTGATTTCACGCCGCTCGCCGCTGAAGGAGATAGCCAGCAGCAGATCGCGTTTGTCCAGCGCCTGCACCGCCGCCAGTTGGACGTGCATATCCGCTTCGGCCACCGCCATCACGCCAATTTTCAGCAGCTTGAAGGAAAAATCCTTGGCCACCAGCCCGGAGGCACCGATGCCGATCAGCATCACCCGGCGCGCCTGGCGCAGCATGTCCAGCGCCTGATGCAGCCGCTCTTCGCTGTTGATGTCGAGCGTCGCGCGCAGCGCCGCCTGCTTTTCCGCCAGCAGCTTTTCACCGACGGTTTTCAGCGTATCGCTGCTGAGGATGTGGTTGTGAACGGTCACCACCGGCTCGGCCTGCGGTTGGGCCAGCGTCTCGCTCAGCGCCAGCTTCAGCGCCGGGAAACCTTTATAGCCCAGTTTTTGGGCGAACTTCACCACGCTCGACTGGCTGATGCCGGCCAACTGAGCCAGCTTTTGCGAGCTGAGATGGCGCGCCTGCTCGGCGTTATTCAGCAGAAAGTCCGCCAGCTTGCGGTCGTTTTGCGCCAGTGTCGGATACATCTGGCGAATGCGCAGAAGGGTACTCATTGTTCTTTCCCTGGAAACCAGCGGCCATTTTGCCATGCAGAGGGCGAAAACGCGCGGTGAAAATTTTTGTGAGCTCACCGTTAAAATAGCAAATAGCGCTCGCTTTGTTGAATAAAATATTCAAATATTGATTTAATTTTGTGAATTAAAAATTCAAAGGTGAACAGATGAACTTAGGCGCACTGGTATCGGAAACCCGCAACCCAGCCACCATGGGGCTGGATGAAATGTCGACGCTAGACATGGTTCGTTGCTTTAACCAGGAGGATCGCAAAGTGCCGGAGGCGATCGAAAAGGTGTTGCCGGCGATTGCACAGGCAGTCGATTTGGCCGCGGCGGCGTTGAAGGCCGGCGGCCGGTTGATTTATTTGGGCGCCGGCACCAGCGGTCGCCTGGGCGTATTGGACGCCTCCGAGTGCCCGCCGACCTTCGGCGTGCCGCACGGCGTGGTAGTGGGGCTAATCGCCGGCGGGCCGGGCGCGCTGCTCAAAGCGGTGGAGGGGGCGGAAGATGACGAGGCCCTGGGTGAAGCCGATCTCCGGGCGCTGAACCTCACCGCCGTCGATATGGTGGTGGGGTTGGCGGCCTCGGGGCGTACGCCCTACGTGATCGGCGCACTGCGCTATGCGCGCGGGCTGGGCTGCCCGACGGCGGCCATCTCCTGCAACCCGGATTCGCCGATTGCGCACGAAGCACAGGTGGCGATTTCGCCGGTGGTGGGGCCGGAGGCGCTGACCGGCTCAACGCGCCTGAAATCCGGCACCGCGCAGAAACTGGTACTCAACATGCTGTCGACCGGTGCGATGGTCAAACTGGGCAAGGTCTACCAGAACCTGATGGTGGACGTGAAGGCTACCAACGTCAAACTGGTGGATCGCGCCTGCCGCATCGTGATGGAGGCCACCGGCGCCGAACGCGCTCAGGCTGAGGCGGCGCTGGCGCAGACCGCCTTTGAGGTCAAACCGGCGATCCTGATGATTTTAGCTGGCGTCAGCGCCGATGAGGCGCAGCAGCGGCTGCAGCGGCACAATGGCTACCTGCGCGCGGCGCTGGCGCGTTAATTCACGGTGGGGGCGGCGATGGACAAGACAACGGCATTGGCGACACAGATCCTGGCGGGCGTAGGGGGCGAGGGCAATATCCTCAAACTGGAAAACTGCATGACGCGGGTGCGCGTCGAGGTCAGCGATGAGCAGCGGCTGGATCTGGCCGCCCTCAAGCAGCTGCCGGGGGTGAAGGGCTATATCAAGCAGGGTGAACAGCATCAGTTTATCGTCGGTCCGGGCGCCGCCGCCAAGGTGGTGGACGCCATGCGCGGGCTGCTGAGCGGTGATGCGCAGCCCGTTGCCGCCGTCGGTGACGCCGCCCGCACCAAGGCGCAGGCCAAGCAAAAATACGCTGCGCCGATGAGCGGCGCGCTGAAAAAGCTGGCCGATGTCTTTATTCCGCTGATCCCGGCGTTTATCGCCTCGGGCCTGATCACCGGCATCATCAACCTGCTGAAACGGCCCGACATCGCCGGCCAGCTGGCGGTGGACTACCCGAACGCGCTGGGGCTGCTGGCGATCTTCGGCAGCGCGGTGTTCGCCATCATGAACATTCTGGTCGGGGTCAACGCCGCGCGGGTGTTTGGCGGTTCGCAGGCGATGGGCGGCGTGATGGCCGGCATTCTCTCCAGTCCGGCGCTGGCGCAGATCACCCTGTTCGGGGAGGCGCTGCAGCCGGGGCGCGGCGGGGTGATCGCCGTATTGTTGGTGGTGGCGTTGATGTGCTGGGTGGAGAAGCGCCTGCGCACGCTGTTGCCGGAGTCGGTCGAACTGATCCTTAACCCATTGCTGACCACGCTGGTCACCGCCTCATTGGCGATCCTGATCCTGCAGCCGCTCGGGGGGGGTATTTCCGATGCCATCGCCCACGGCGCCAATCTGGCGATCGACAAGGGCGGGCTGCTGGTGGGGGCGTTGCTCTCGGGGCTGTTCCTGCCGCTGGTGCTCTCCGGCCTGCATCAGGGGCTGGTGCCGATCCACGTCGAGCTGGTGCAGGCGCACGGTTCCAACCCGCTGCTGCCGATCCTGGCGATGGCCGGCGTCGGTCAGGTGGGGGCGGCGCTGGCGGTGCTGCTGAAAACCCGCAACGCGCGGCTGAAGAAGGTGATCAAAGGGGCGTTGCCGGTCGGCATTCTCGGCATCGGCGAGCCGCTGATCTTCGGGGTGACGCTGCCGCTGGGCCGGCCGTTTATCGGCGCCTGCCTTGGCGGGGCGGTCGGCGGTGCGCTGATCAGCTACTGGAAGGTGGCGACGGTCATCACCTTCGGCATTTCGGGGCTGCCTTTGGCGTTGACCATCGTCTCAGGTAAGGTGATGTTGTATCTGGCGGGGATGCTGATTACGATTATCGCCGGTTTTCTCTTCACCTGGATGATGGGGTTCGACGATCCCGAGGAGTAGCGTTTGAGCGACAAGCAGCAACAACCGGCCGCAGAGGGGCGCCGCGTGGTCTTTTTCGATCTGGACGGCACCCTGCATCAGGAGGATATGTTCGGCAGTTTTTTGCGCTTTCTGCTGCGCCGCCTACCGCTGAACCTGCTGCTGGTAATACCACTGCTGCCGCCGATCGGGTTGGCGCTGCTGCTGCTGGGGCGCGCAGCGCGCTGGCCGATGAGCCTGCTGCTGTGGGCGATTACTTTCGGGCGTTCTGAAGCGACGCTGAAGGCGCTGGAGCGGCAGTTTATCGAGGCTTTCCGCCAGAAGGTGACCGCGTTTCCGGTGGTGCAAATGCGGCTGCGGCAGTATCTGGAGGAGCACGATGCCGAAGTGTGGCTGATTACCGGCTCGCCGGAACGGCTGGTGGAGCAGGTGTATCACGATTCGGCGTTTCTGCCGCGGGTGCGGTTGATCGGCAGCCGCATCACGCGCCGCTGCGGCGGTTGGGTCTTGACCCTGCGCTGCCTGGGGGCGCAGAAAGTGGTGCAGCTGGAACAGCGGCTCGGCGCGCCGCTGCAGCTGTACAGCGGTTACAGCGACAGCAAGCAGGATAATCCGCTGCTGTTCTTTTGCGAGCACCGCTGGCGGGTGAGCAAGCAGGGCGAGCTGCAGCAGCTGGAATAAACCAAGGGCGGAGAATTCCGCCCTTGGTTGCTTTTATCGGTACCGCGATCAGTCGTCGCTCACGTCGTGCGGCTTGCGCCCCAGCTGCCAAATCTTTTCTGCATAGTGCCCCAACGCCCACAGGCTCAGCCCGAGCAGCGCGAAGAAAATCGTCTTCGGCATGCTGTCCCAGAAAAACTCGAACAAACGGGTATACAGGTTGATGCCGAGGAAGGTCAGCCCGAAACCGCGCAGCATGGCGTCGTCATGCTTCAGCCCCAGCCAGATGGCGGCGAGGGCGGCCAGCCCGAACAGCAGGCTCCAGTGGAATAGCTCGATCTGGCGCGCGCGGTACCAGCTGTCGAGATCGCCGTAGTTGCCGAAGATAGACAGCAGCCACAGGGCGATGAACAGGTACAGCAGCCCCATCGCCAGCGACACCCGCTGCAGGCCGCGCTGCGCCAACAGCGGCCGCAGCAGTAATGCGGCGGCGATCAGCACCGCGCCAAAGGCGATAAAGCGAATCGGGTAACTCATGCCGAGCCAGTAGGCGCCCCAGCCGGACAGGTAGCCGGTCTCGGCGCCGAAGGCATTGCCGAGCGACAGCAGGGCGAACCACCACACCAGCCCGGAGCGGCTGAGCCAGCCGATCGCGCCGTACAGCAGCGCGGCGACCAGCAGCAGTACGGAAACCCGGCCGCTGCCGTTATCCAGCCAGACCCCCAGTTGCCATAAGGCGCAGGCGGTAAGTAACACGGCGACAAACAATGCCGCTTCGTTGCCGTAACGTTTTTCCGGGTGCCGTTGGCGGCGGCGCAGCGCCCAGACATAGGCCAGCGCCGCGAGTACGCCGGCGATCGCCATGCGCACCGGCGCGTCGAAGCGGAACAGTCCGCTCAGCCATGCAAGCAGTTCGCTGTCGGCGAACAGGCTGGTGACGGCGATCAGCAGCGAGGCCAGCGCGGCGAGAAACGCATAGCGCGCCAGCCGCCGCCAGTCGAAAGGTTGCACGTCCACATGCTGCAGCAGTTGCTGCCGTTGTTCGGGCGTCATGGCGCCTTCCCCAACCCAGCCGTCCAGCGCCTTGCGCACCACGACGGCGTACTTTTTACTGAGTTTCATGCTTCTTGTCCCTGAATCACCTGCCGATTCGGCCAGTATAGCCATTGGCGGGCGGCTACGACAAAGGAGGGCTAGTGTGTATAATGCCCGCCGCAAAAGCGCACGAGGAATTATGCGATGACTGAATATAACGATGAGTACTGGATGCGTCAGGCATTGCAGCTGGCCCTGCGCGCGCAGGAAGAGGGCGAGGTGCCGGTGGGTGCGCTGCTGGTGCTGGACAATCAGGTCATCGGCGAGGGCTGGAACCGGCCGATCGGCCGCCACGATCCTACCGCACACGCCGAGATCATGGCGCTGCGCCAGGGCGGCGCGGTGCTGCAAAACTATCGCCTGCTGAACGCCACGCTGTACGTCACGCTGGAGCCCTGCGTGATGTGCGCCGGCGCGATGGTGCACAGCCGCATCCGCCGGTTGGTGTATGGCGCCGCCGACGAGAAAACCGGCGCGGCCGGTTCGCTGGTGGACATTTTGCGCCATCCGGGCATGAATCATCAGGTGGAGATCGTCTCAGGCGTGCTGGCGGACGAATGCGCCGCCACCCTGAGCAATTTCTTCCGCCTGCGCCGCGAACAGAAAAAAGCGCTCAGGCTGGCGCAGCGGGCGGCGGATAAGCCGGAATAATCAGTAGTTGAGCGCCAGTTCCGGCATCACCGTCGGGTAGCCTTTCCCCAACGCCTCCTGCTCGGCGGCCGCCTGCGCCGCCTTTCTCTCTTTTTCCTGCAGATAGCCCACCAGGCTGACCTGATAGCGGCGGATGTTTTCTACATAGTTGTAGGCTTCACGCCCGCGCGCATAGCCGTAGGTCAGCTGCGGGTAGTAGCGCTTTTGGCTGAGCATCGGCAGGCGCTGTTTGACGTCGACCCAGCTGTCCGGGTTGCCTTTTTGCGTCTTGGTCAGCTTGCGCGCGTCCAGCATATGGCCCCAACCCATGTTGTAGGCCGCCAGCGAGAACCAGATGCGCTCGTCTTCCGGCACGCTGTCCGGCACCTTGGCCATCAGCCGCTGCAGGTACAGGGCGCCGCCCTGAATGCTCTCTTCCGGATCGAGGCGATCGTTGACCCCCAGGCCGTCGGCGGTGGCGCGGGTCAGCATCATCAGGCCGCGCACGCCGGTGGGAGAGGTGGCCTGCGGATTCCAGTGCGATTCCTGATAGGCGATGGCCGCCAGCAGCTTCCAGTCGATCTCGTTGGCGTGCTTCTCGAACAGCGGGCGGAAGTTGGGCAGCACCGAATCGATGGCCGACAGGAAGGTTTTGGTGTCCACATAGTCGAAGCTGCCGACGTGGCCGAGGTATTTCTCTTCCAGCCGCGCCAGGGTGCCGTCGTCCACCATCTGGCTGTAGAAGTCCAGCATCGCCGCGTACAGGCTGTCGTCGCCGTCGCGTTTCAGGTACCAGGTGACCGGTTCTTCGTCGGTGACGTCGAACGCCACCGCCAGCTGCGGATGGATGCGCTGCAGCAGCGCGATGGTCACCGAATCGCCGAGGGTGTAATCCAGCTTGCCGTCGGCCACCCGTTCCAGCAGCTCTTTGGAGGTGAGATCGCTGGAGGACTCCCAGGCGAGATCCGGGTATTTATCCTGCTTGAGCTGTTTTAGCGTGCTGACGTGCGCGGAACCGGAGGCGACTGCCAGCTTGCCTTTGATGTCGGCGAAGCTTTTCGGCCGCGCGGTGCCCAGCCGGTACACCAGCTGTTGGGAAACGGAGTAGTAGGCCGGGCCGGTGCGCGCGCGGCTGAGGCGCTCCTGATTGTAGATCAGGCCCGCCGCCAGCAGGTCGGCGTCGTCGTCGTCCAGATCGTCGAACAGGTCATTGATGTTCTGATGGGGGATCACCACCAGCTTCACCCCGAGGTAGTTGGCGAAGCGCTTGGCCAGTTCGTAGTCGAGCCCACCCGGCCCTTGCTTGGTGTTGAAATAGGTCAGCGGTGAATTCAGCGTGCTGATACGCAACTCGCCGCGGGAAATGATCTCCTGGAGTTGCCCGCCCTGGCCGCTGCGCCAGGTGATGTTGGGCCACAGCGCGAGAGCCAGAAGCAGAGTGACAACGCCGATGAGGATGTAGTTTATTTTAAGACGTTTCAAATAGTTATCCAGTGGTGGCACAGGTACGCCGGCGACGACAACCGCGACTTTTCTCATGGTTAAATCACCAGTGCGGGGGGCATTTTGCGCAACAAAACGCCAGTGTGCAACTTTATTGACACGTTATGACAATTCGACGGTGCGGCATGCTTTTATCAATAATCCCTACGCAAACGGTTTCGTCGGCGCCGAGGATTCTCTATAATGACGCGCGTTTTCCCCTGTTGCGCCCAATGAAGCGTCTTATCCTTCGCTTCGAAGACGAGAGAACTTTGATTATGGAAATTCTGCGTGGTTCGCCCGCTTTATCGGCTTTTCGCATTACCAAACTGCTGTCCCGCTGCCAGGACGCTCACCTGCCCGTCAGTGATATCTACGCCGAGTACGTCCACTTTGCCGATGTCAGCGCACCGCTAAGTGCCGAAGAACACGCCAAGCTTCAGCGTCTGCTCAAGTACGGTCCTTCTCTCGCCGAACACGCTCCCGAAGGCCGGTTGTTGCTGGTTACGCCGCGTCCGGGCACCATTTCTCCCTGGTCTTCCAAAGCCACCGACATCGCCCACAACTGCGGCTTGCAACAGGTGCTGCGCCTGGAGCGCGGCCTGGCGTTCTACGTCAAGGCGCCCGAGCTGACGGAAACCCAGTGGCGCCAGCTCGCCGCGCTGTTGCACGATCGCATGATGGAAACCGTCTTCAGCGAGCTGCAACAGGCCGAACAGCTGTTCGCGCACCATCAGCCGGCGCCGTATCAGTCGGTCGACGTGCTGGGCGCAGGGCGCGCCGCGCTGGAGCAAGCCAACGTCCGGCTCGGCCTGGCGCTGGCGCAGGACGAGATCGACTACCTGCTGAATGCCTTTACCGGTTTGGGGCGCAACCCGACGGATATCGAACTCTATATGTTCGCGCAGGCCAACTCTGAGCACTGCCGCCACAAGATTTTCAACGCCGACTGGATCATTGACGGCGAGCAGCAGCCTAAATCGCTGTTCAAGATGATCAAAAACACCTATGAGCAGACGCCGGACTACGTGCTGTCGGCGTATAAAGACAACGCCGCCGTGATGGAAGGTTCGCAGGTCGGCCGCTTCTTCGCCGCGCCGGAGAACGGCACGTACGATTATCATCAGGAAGACGCGCACATCCTGATGAAGGTGGAAACTCACAACCACCCGACGGCGATTTCGCCGTGGCCGGGCGCCGCGACCGGCTCCGGCGGCGAGATCCGCGACGAGGGCGCCACCGGCCGCGGCGCCAAGCCGAAGGCCGGCCTGGTGGGCTTCTCGGTGTCCAACCTGCGCATTCCCGGCTTTGAACAGCCGTGGGAGCAGGACTTCGGCAAACCGGAACGCATCGTCACCGCGCTGGACATCATGACCGAAGGCCCGCTGGGCGGCGCGGCGTTCAACAACGAATTCGGCCGTCCGGCGCTGCTGGGCTACTTCCGCACCTATGAAGAGCGCGTCAACAGCCATAACGGCGTCGAGCTGCGCGGCTACCATAAACCGATCATGCTGGCGGGCGGCATCGGCAACATCCGCGCCGATCACGTGCAGAAAGGGGAAATCACCGTCGGCGCCAAGCTGGTGGTGCTGGGCGGCCCGGCGATGAATATCGGCCTGGGCGGCGGCGCGGCGTCCTCGATGGCGTCCGGCCAGTCCGATGCCGATCTGGACTTCGCTTCGGTGCAGCGCGACAACCCGGAAATGGAACGCCGCTGTCAGGAAGTGATCGACCGCTGCTGGCAGCTGGGCGACCAGAACCCGATCCTGTTTATCCATGACGTCGGCGCAGGCGGCCTGTCCAACGCCATGCCGGAGCTGGTGAGCGACGGCGGCCGCGGTGGGCGCTTCGAGCTGCGTGATATCCTCAACGACGAGCCGGGCATGAGCCCGCTGGAAGTGTGGTGCAACGAATCGCAGGAACGTTACGTGATGGCGATCGCCCCGGCGCAGATGGCGCAGTTCGACGAGATCTGCCGCCGCGAGCGCGCGCCTTATGCGGTGATCGGTGAAGCGACCGAAGAGCAACATCTGACGCTGAACGACCGCCACTTCGACAACCAACCGATCGACATGCCGCTGGACGTGCTGCTCGGCAAAACGCCGAAGATGACCCGCGATGTCACCCGTCTGCAGGCGCAGGGCCAGGCGGTGCAGCGTGGGGACATCACGCTGGCCGACGCGGTGAAGCGCGTGCTGCATCTGCCGGCCGTCGCGGAGAAAACCTTCCTGATCACCATCGGCGACCGCACCGTCACCGGTATGGTGGCGCGTGACCAAATGGTCGGCCCTTGGCAGATCCCGGTGGCCGACTGCGCGGTCACCACCGCCAGCCTGGACAGCTATTACGGCGAGGCGATGTCGATCGGCGAACGCGCGCCGGTGGCGCTGCTGGACTTCGCCGCCTCCGGCCGCCTGGCGGTCGGGGAAGCGCTGACCAACCTGGCTGCCACGGAAATCGGCAGCCTGAAGCGCGTGAAGCTGTCCGCCAACTGGATGGCCGCCGCCGGCCACCCGGGTGAAGACGCCGGCCTGTACGAAGCGGTGAAAGCGGTGGGCGAAGAGCTGTGCCCGGCGCTGGGCATCACCATTCCGGTGGGCAAAGACTCCATGTCGATGAAAACCCGCTGGCAGGAAGGCGACGAACAGCGCGAAATGACCTCGCCGCTGTCGCTGGTCATCACCGCCTTCGCCCGCGTGGAAGACGTGCGCCACACCGTGACGCCGCAATTGCGCACCGATAAGGGCGACAGCGCGCTGCTGTTGATCGACCTGGGCAACGGCCATAACGCGCTGGGCGCCACCGCGCTGGCGCAGGTTTATCGCCAACTGGGCGACAAACCGGCCGATGTGCGCGATGTCGCGCAGCTGGCGGGCTTCTTCAACGCCATGCAGCAGCTGGTGGCCGATCGCGCGCTGCTGGCTTATCACGACCGCGCCGACGGCGGCCTGCTGGTGACGCTGGCGGAGATGGCCTTCGCCGGTCACTGCGGCGTAGAGGTTAACCTCGATGGCCTCGGCGACGATGCGCTGGCGGTGCTGTTCAACGAAGAGCTGGGCGCGGTGATCCAAGTGAGCGCCGAACGTCTCGACGAGGTGAAGCAGGCGTTCGCTCAGCATGGGCTGACCGACAACGTGCATCAGATCGGCAGCGCGCAGGCCGGCGATCGTTTCGTCATCAACCAACATGGCAAGGCGTTGTACAGCGAAAGCCGCAATACGCTGCGCACCTGGTGGGCGGAAACCACCTGGCAGATGCAGCGCCTGCGCGACAACCCGGCGTGCGCCGATCAGGAACATCAGGCCAAGCAGGATGAACAAGATCCCGGCCTGAACGTGAAGCTGACCTTCGCACCCGAGGAAGACATCGCCGCGCCGTACATCGCCAAGGGCGCTCGCCCGAAAGTGGCGGTGTTGCGCGAGCAGGGGGTGAACTCCCACGTTGAAATGGCGGCGGCGTTCCACCGCGCCGGCTTTGACGCCGTGGACGTGCACATGAGCGATCTGCTGGCCGGGCGCCGCGATCTGCAGGACTTCCACACGCTGGTGGCCTGCGGCGGCTTCTCTTACGGCGACGTCCTGGGCGCCGGTGAAGGCTGGGCGAAGTCTATCCTGTTCAATGAGCGGGTGCGCGACGAGTTTGAAGCGTTCTTCCACCGTCCGCAGACGCTGGCGCTGGGCGTATGCAACGGCTGCCAGATGATGTCCAACCTGCGTGAGCTGATCCCGGGGGCCGAACACTGGCCGCGCTTCGTGCGCAACCTGTCGGATCGCTTCGAGGCGCGCTTCAGCCTGGTGGAAGTGGCGGCCAGCCCGTCGCTGTTCCTGCAGGGCATGACCGGTTCGCGCATGCCGATCGCCGTTTCCCACGGTGAAGGGCACGTCGAAGTGCGCGATGCGGCGCATCTGGCGGCGCTGGAAAGCCATGGTCTGGTGGCGCTGCGTTTCGTCAACAACGCCGGTCAGGTGACGGAAGCTTACCCGGCTAACCCGAACGGTTCGCCGAATGGCATCACCGCCGTGACCAGCGCCAACGGGCGCGCCACGGTGATGATGCCGCACCCGGAGCGCGTGTTCCGCACCGTCAGCAACTCCTGGCACCCGGAAGAGTGGGGCGAGGACAGCCCGTGGATGCGTATGTTCCGCAACGCCCGTAAGCAGCTGGGCTAAAAACGGTCACCACCGTACAGAGGGCGCAAGCAATTGCGCCCTTTTTTATGGCCGGCGTTCGCCGTCTGGCGGCAGTGTCTGCATTTTGCGACAAGCGCCATTTTCCCTGTCGCCAAATGGAGACGTTTAACTTGTTGATTTTATTGTTGGTAAGCAGGTTTGACTTTAGTTGTCTGCATTTGGCGACAGCACGGCGTTTTTTTCATCGCTCATCAGTGCGTAATGGGTGGGTGAATTTGCTTGTGTAATTTTATTTTCAAATAAAATCATTGTGTTATTATTTTTATTGCAAAATTGGCACGCTACGTGCATTATTCTCAGCGGCTGCTCATTCACCTTTTTATGACGGCGCCGTAATTAGACGGCAAATCGCCTCATAAGCCTCCGAATGATGCCAAAGAAATGGTGCCTATCGTCCAACCAAACCGATAACAGACCGCGCAAGCGGCTTTATCAAGCATCGGGCGACACGTGGAGTGAGGCACCGCCTGTATCCAACTGTGATGAAGGGTTCATCAATCCTGGATACTTACGGATGCTATTCGTCCTGTTCGATGCCAGCCGCTGCGCTACATCACCCTGGGGACGAGGTTTAAGGGCATCCACACTTTCCTTGCGTTGGGGCAAGTTTCTTGCCCCGGCGTCAATTCTCAACGCTGCGCTTATGCCCGTTTCGTTGCCTATGCCCTCGAACGCAGACGCTATCCCCACACGCTCGTTTTCGCACCGGTTGATGTTACCGGGGCCGCATGCCGTCGGCAGGCCAGGCCTATGGGCGCGCTTCGCCGATCCCGCGGCTTTTTCCTTGCGCGTTCAGGATTCTCCCCTGCCGGGCTTTTCTCTTTCCGGCGAGTCAGTTAGCATCGTGACAGAGCTGAGAGAATGAGATGATTTCGTTGAAAAAATGGCGTTTATTCCCCCGTTCGCTGCGGCAATTGGTGCTGCTGGCCTTCCTGTTGGTGCTGCTGCCGCTGTTGGTGCTGGCCTATCAAGCCTACCAGAGCCTGGATCACCTCAGCGCGCAGGCGGCGGACATCAACCGCACCACGCTGGTGGACGCGCGGCGCAGCGAGGCGATGACCAGCGTGGCGCTGGAGATGGAGCGCAGCTATCGTCAGTACTGCGTGCTGGTCGATCCTACGCTGCAGAAGCTGTACCAGAACCAGCGCAAACAGTATTCGCAGATGCTGGACGCCCACGCGCCGATCCTGCCGGACGAACGTTATTACCAAACGCTGCGTCAGTTGCTGACCCAGTTGGCGGCGATCAAATGCCATAACAGCGGGCCGGACCAAGAGGCCTCGGCCCTGCTCGAGTCGTTCTCGCGATCCAATGCCGAAATGGTGCAGGCCACGCGCGCGGTGGTGTTTTCACGCGGCCAGCAGCTGCAGCAGGCCATCGCCGAGCGCGGTCAGTTCTTCGGCTGGCAGGCGCTGCTGTTGTTCCTGGTCAGCGTGCTGCTGGTGGTGCTGTTCACCCGCATGATCATCGGGCCGGTCAAGGCCGTGGAACGGATGATCAATCGCCTGGGGGAAGGGCGCGCGCTGGGCAGCACCGCGTCGTTTAAAGGGCCGCGCGAGCTGCGTTCGCTGGCGCAGCGCATCATCTGGCTGAGCGAACGGTTGGCGTGGCTGGAGTCGCAGCGCCACGAGTTCTTGCGCCATATCTCGCACGAGTTGAAAACGCCGCTGGCCAGCATGCGTGAAGGCACCGAACTGCTGGCCGACGAGGTGGCGGGGCCGCTGACCTCCGATCAAAAAGAGGTGGTGGCGATCCTCGACAACAGCAGCCGCCACCTGCAGCAGCTGATTGAACAACTGCTGGATTACAACCGCAAACTGGCCGACGGCCCGGCGGAACACGAGAACGTCGAGCTGCGCGAGATGGTCGATTTGGTGGTCGCCGCGCACAGTTTGCCGGCGCGGGCGAAGATGATTTCCACCGAAATCGCGCTGGAGGCGGAAATCTGCTGGGCAGAGCCTACGCTATTAATGCGCGTGCTGGATAATCTCTACTCCAATGCGGTGCACTACGGCAAGGAATCCGGTAACATTTGGATCCGCAGCCGTCAGGTTGGACAACGGGTGCAAATCGACGTCGCCAATACCGGCACGCCGATCCCCGAGGCTGAAAGAGCCATGATTTTCGAGCCTTTTTTCCAGGGTAGTCACCAGCGAAAAGGGGCGGTAAAAGGAAGCGGACTGGGGTTGAGCATCGCTCAGGACTGTATCCGTCGCATGCGCGGTGAGCTGCAACTGGCGACGGTCGCCGGTGCAGACGTCTGCTTCCGCATTGAACTGCCGTTAACCGCCGAGAATGAATAAATAATGTACACATGGTCTAAACGCCTTCGTCTTTCACAGACCGAACGTTCACCGCGTGCCACGCACAGAGCGCCGCTCGGCAAACGCCCGATCAGCTGGTTGGGCGCCGTTTTCTTTATGCCGCTGTTGCTGGCGGGCTGCGTCGATCGCGCGGTCAGCGGCGGCCTGAGCGCTCAGCAGCAAGAGGCGATCCCGGATACCAAGGTGATCGATTACCGCACCGCGGCCTGCGATACCCTGTGGCAGTTGGACGACAAGGACGCGCTGGATAACGCGCTCTACTGGCTGCGCGCGATGGACTGCGCCGATCGCCTCGGCTCAACCCAGGCGCGCGCGCTGGCGAAAACGGTGCCTGGCGACAGCTGGTCCGGCGTTTTCAAACAGAGCATTCTGCTGGGGAGCGCACAGCCGACCTCCGGCGAACGCCGCCAGATGATCGACAGGATCAACAGCTACCGGATGGAGTTTCCCGGTTCGCTGCGTCCACTGACGCAGCTGTGGCGCCAGCAGCAGATGCTGCAGATCACGCTGTTCGATGAGAAAGCGCGTTATCAGCATCTGCAGGAAAGCAGCGACAGCCAGATCGATTCACTGCGCCAGAGCCAGGCGCGCTTGCAATCGCAGCTGCAGGACACCTCGCGCAAGCTGGAAAACCTGACCGACATCGAGCGCCAGCTCTCATCGCGCAAGCAGTTGCAAGGGGAAATACCGGACAGCGGCGCGGGCTCGCAAAAGGGCGAAGCCGCCGGTAAAAACGGCGCGGCCGCGAAAGGGGCTGAGCCGCAGGACGAACCGGAAAAGGGCACTGCGCTGCCGGTTGAACCGGAAGACACCTATACGCCGCACCCTGCCAATAAGGAGTCCCACGCGCAATGACCGCACGCAAACCGGCCAACCTGTTATTGGTTGACGACGATCCCAGCCTGCTGAAGCTGCTGGGCATGCGCCTGACCAGCGAAGGTTTTCACGTCACCACCGCCGAAAGCGGCCAGGAAGCGCTGCGCCTGCTGGCGCGCGAACAGATCGATCTGGTGATCAGCGATCTGCGCATGGATGAGATGGACGGCATGGCGCTGTTCGCCGAGATCCAAAAACATCAGCCGGGCATGCCGGTGATCATTCTCACCGCGCACGGTTCGATTCCCGATGCGGTGGCCGCTACCCAACAGGGGGTGTTCAGCTTTCTCACCAAACCGGTGGATCGCGATGCGCTGTACAAGGCCATCGACGAGGCGCTCGCGCTGTCGGCCAGCCCGGCCGGCGACGATGCCTGGCGGGAAGACATCGTCACCCGCAGCCCGTTGATGCTGCGCCTGCTGGAGCAGGTGAAAATGGTGGCGCAGTCGGACGTCAGCGTATTGATCAACGGCCAGAGCGGCACCGGTAAAGAGGTGGTGGCGCAGGCGATCCACGCGGCCAGCCCGCGCGCCAGCAAGGCGTTCATCGCCATCAACTGCGGCGCGCTGCCGGAGCAGCTGCTGGAGTCCGAACTGTTCGGCCACGCCAAGGGCGCCTTTACCGGCGCGGTCAGCAGCCGCGAAGGGCTGTTCCAGGCGGCGGCGGGCGGCACGCTGTTCCTCGACGAGATCGGCGATATGCCGCTGTCGCTGCAGGTGAAGCTGCTGCGCGTGCTGCAGGAACGCAAGGTGCGGCCGCTCGGCAGCAATCGCGATCTGGACATTGACGTGCGCATCATCTCCGCCACCCACCGCGATCTGCAAAAGGCGATGGCGAAGAACGAGTTCCGCGAGGATCTCTACTACCGACTCAACGTGGTGAACCTGAAGATCCCGGCGCTCAACGAGCGCGCCGAAGATATCCCGCTGCTGGCCAATCACCTGTTGCGCGAAGCGGCTCAGCGGCACAAGCCGTTCGTGCGCAGCTTCTCGACCGACGCCATGAAGCGGCTGATGACCGCCAGCTGGCCGGGCAACGTGCGTCAGCTGGTCAACGTCATCGAGCAGTGCGTGGCGCTGACCTCGGCGCCGGTGATCAGCGAAGCGTTGGTGGAGCAGGCGCTGGAAGGGGAAAACACCGCGCTGCCGACTTTCGCCGAAGCGCGCAACCAGTTTGAGTTGCACTATCTGCGCAAGCTGCTGCAGATCACCAAGGGCAACGTGACCCAGGCCGCGCGCATGGCGGGCCGCAACCGCACCGAGTTTTACAAATTGCTGTCGCGCCACGAGCTGGACGCCAACGATTTTAAAGAATGACAGTTTCCCGCCGGCGCCTGCCACGCAGGTTCTCAACAAATCCGGCGGAATGATTTACACTCCGTTCTCTTTGCCGCGGCGCGCCCCGGCGTAGAGCACCATGGAACGTATTAAGCGGGATCGTACACAAATGAGCAGATCACTTTCCATCGCCCTGGCCCAGTTGAACCTGCTGGTCGGCGACATTGAAGGCAACACCGAACGCATGTTGCAAATCGTGCAGGAGCAGCAGAAGGCGGGAGCCGATCTGGTCATGTTCAGCGAACTGGCGCTGTCCGGCTATCCGCCGGAAGATCTGCTGTATCGCAATGATTTCTATGAGCGCTGTGATGCGCAGCTGCTGCGCCTGCAGCAGGCTTCCGCCGAGACGGCGATCCTGGTCGGCCACCCGTGGCGCGAAGGCGACAAGCTGTACAACGCGCTGTCGCTGTTCGCCGAAGGCCGCCTGCTGACCCGCTACTTCAAGCAGCAGCTGCCGAACTACGGCGTGTTCGATGAGAAGCGCTATTTCCACGCCGGCAACGACACCTGCGTGGTGCAATTGAAAGGCTACCGTCTGGGGCTGCTGATCTGCGAAGATCTGTGGTTCCCTGAGCCGATCGACGCCGCCAAGGCGGCCGGCGCGGAGATTATCCTGTCGATCAACGCCTCGCCGTATAATCGCGAAAAACCGTATATCCGCAAAACGCTGATGGCCGGCCACTGCCAGCGCACTCAGCTGCCGCTGGTGTACCTCAACCAGGTCGGCGGCCAGGATGAGCTGATCTTCGACGGCTGCTCCAAGGTCTTCGACGCCGCCGGCACCATGACTCACCGTCTGGCGGCCTTCGACGAGCAGGTGACCCGCCTGGAATTCAACGAGCTGGATGTGGTGCCGATGGCCGATCCGGCCGCCGAACTGCCGCAGCTGGCGCAGGTGTACCAGGCGCTGGTGCTGGCGGTGCGCGACTACGTGACCAAAAACGGCTTTAAAGGCGCGGTGCTGGGGCTGTCCGGCGGCATCGACTCGGCGCTGACGCTGGCGATCGCCGTGGATGCGTTGGGCAAAGACAAGGTGCAGGCGCTGATGATGCCATTCCGCTACACCGCGGATATCAGCATCGCCGACGCCAAGGAAGAGGCGGAAATCCTCGGCGTGGAGTTCGATATTGTCTCCATCGAACCGATGTTCGACGCCTTTATGGGCCAGCTGTCGCCGATGTTCGCCGGCACCGAGCGCGACACCACCGAAGAGAACCTGCAGGCGCGTTGCCGCGGGGTGGTGCTGATGGCGCTGTCCAACAAACGCCGCAGCATCGTGCTGACCACCGGCAACAAGAGCGAAATGGCGGTGGGTTACGCCACGCTGTACGGCGATATGGCCGGCGGTTTCGACGTGCTGAAGGACGTGCCGAAAACGCTGGTGTTCAAGCTGTCTGAATACCGTAACACCGTCTCCTACGTGATCCCGCAGCGGGTGATCGATCGTCCGCCGTCCGCCGAGCTGGCGCCGGATCAGGTCGATCAGGACAGCCTGCCGCCGTACGATATCCTGGATGCGATCCTGGAAGGTTACGTCGAGCGCGACAAGTCGGTCGCCGATCTGGTGGCCGAAGGCTTCGATGAAGCGATCGTGCGCAAGGTGATCCGCCTGGTGGACATCAACGAATACAAGCGGCGTCAGGCCGCCGTCGGGCCGCGCATCACCGCCCGTAACTTCGGCAAAGACCGCCGCTACCCCATCACATCCGGTTTTGGCCGCAAAAATTGGTAAAAGGAAAGAAGATGAAAAAGATCGACGCGATTATCAAGCCGTTCAAACTGGATGACGTCCGCGAAGCGCTGGCCGAAGTGGGCATCACCGGCATGACGGTCACCGAAGTCAAAGGCTTCGGCCGCCAGAAGGGCCACACTGAGCTGTACCGCGGCGCCGAATACATGGTCGATTTTCTGCCTAAGGTGAAGATCGAGATCGTGGTTGCCGACGACATCGTCGACACCTGCGTGGAAACCATTATGCAAACCGCGCAGACCGGCAAGATCGGCGACGGCAAAATCTTCGTCTTCGACGTGGCGCGCGTGGTGCGTATCCGTACCGGCGAGCAGGACGAAGAAGCGATCTGATCCTCCGCAGGTTCATCGGCCATCAGGAGGGCGCAGCATGCTGCGCCCTTGTCATTTCTGCTCCCCGTACATCACACTTCTTCGCCTCGCCGTTTCCCCCATTTTTGCCTGCGAGCATTCTAAAAAAGCGAACGCTATCGCGTTTTTGACACTTTTCCCGATCGCTTCACGGCCGGCGTCTACACTCAACGCAATGTTTTTGCTTGAGGAATCACCCCCATGATGACGTTACGCCAAATCCGCCACTTCATCGCCGTGGCGGAAACCGGGTCGATCTCCGCCGGCGCCCAGGCGGTGTTTGTCTCCCAGTCTTCGCTGACGCTGGCGATCCAGCAGCTGGAAACCGAGATCGGCGTGCGGCTGTTCGATCGCCACGCCAAGGGCATGACGCTGACCCATCAGGGGCACCAGTTTTTGCGCCAGTCGTATCTGATCCTGGCGACGGTGGACAACGCCAAGCGCAGCCTGCAGATCGGCACCGAAAGCCTGACCGGCAAGCTGACTATCGGCGTCACCAGCCTGGTGGCCGGTTACTTCCTGGTGGAACTGCTCACGCGCTTTAAATCGGCTTATCCCAATGTCACCGTGCAGGTGGTTGAAGACGAACGCCCGTACATCGAGCATCTGCTGGTCAGCGGCGAGATCGACATCGGCGTGCTGATCTTGTCGAATATCGAGGACCGCGACGCGCTGCAGACCGAGGTGCTGATGCACTCGCCGTATCGCCTGTGGCTGCCGCCGCTGCACCCGCTGCTGGAGCACGAGAGCATCAGCCTGGCGGACGTGGCCAAACAGCCGCTGATCCAGCTCAACGCCGATGAAATGGACGTGCACGCGCGGCGCATCTGGGCGCGCGCCGGGCTGAAGCCGGAGATCGCCATGAAGACCGCCTCGACCGAGGCGGTGCGCAGCCTGGTGGCGGCGGGGATGGGGGTCTCCATCCAGCCGGACATGGCATACCGCGCCTGGTCGCTGGAGGGCAACATGATCGAGGCGCGCAAGCTGGACGATCTGCTGGAGCCGCTGGATATCGGGTTGGCGTGGCGGCGCGGCAGCGCGCGGCCGGAGCTGGTGACGCCGTTCCTCACCATCGCGCGCGAGAACGGCAGCAAACACGCCGCCGGGCTTAAGCATTCGATTTAATCGAACGCGTCGTTCAGTATTTAGAATTTGTTGCCCGCCAGAGGCTCGCTTAGGCTGATTAAAACTAACTTATTCACATTTGGTTAACGTTTTTGTCACTTAGGGGCGTCAGGCGATGGCGGATGTGCAGGTTCTCTCAGGTTTGTCCTGTCAGCAGTTCATTAACGGTCAGCTTATCGACGGCGAAGGCCAGCAGGAATGCATCGTCAATCCGGCCAACGGCGAGACGCTGATCGCCCTGACCGAAGCCTCTTCGGCGCAGGTCGGCAGCGCGGTAAAAGCCGCGCAGCAGGCGTTCGGCCATTGGTCGCGCACTACGCCGGCCCAGCGCGCCACGCTGTTGCTGCGCATCGCCGACGCCATCGAGCGGCAGGCGCCGCAGCTGGCGCAGCTGGAGGCCCTCAACTGCGGCAAGCCGCTGCATCAGGCGCTCAATGACGATTTGCCGGCGGCGGTCGACGTGTTCCGCTTCTTTGCCGGCGCGGTGCGTACGCAGCAAGGGCAACTGGCCGGTGAGTATGTGCCGGGCCACACCTCGATGATCCGCCGCGATCCCATTGGCGTGGTGGCCTCGATCGCCCCCTGGAACTATCCGCTGATGATGGCGGCGTGGAAGATTGCGCCGGCGTTGGCGGCGGGCAATACCGTGGTGTTTAAACCCTCCGAACATACGCCGCTGACCATTCTGGCGTTGGTGCCGGCGCTGCAAGAGATCCTGCCGCCGGGCGTGCTGAACATCGTCTATGGCGGCGGTGAAGGGGTCGGCAGCCAGCTGGTGGGGCACCCGCAGGTGCGGCTGGTGTCGGTCACCGGCGATATCGTCACCGGGCAAAAAATCCTCCAGGCGGCGGCCAAAAGCGTCAAGCGCACCCATCTGGAGCTGGGGGGCAAGGCGCCGGTGATCGTTTGCGACGACGCCGATCTCGACGAGGTGGTCAACGGCATTCGCACCTATGGCTATTACAACGCCGGCCAGGACTGCACCGCCGCCTGCCGCATCTACGCGCAGGCCGGCATCTATCCCAAACTGGTGGATGCGCTGGGCGAAGCGGTCGCCAGCCTGCGCTTCGCCCGCAAGCGCGATCAGGACAACGAGATCGGCCCGTTGATAAGTGCCCGTCAGCGCGATCGCGTCGCCAGCTTTGTCGAGCGGGCGCTCAGCCAACCGCATATCGAATTGATCACCGGTGCCGCGGCGCACTCCGGGCCGGGGTTCTACTACCAGCCGACCCTGCTGGCGGGTTGCCTGCAAAGCGACGAGATCGTGCAGCGCGAGGTGTTCGGCCCGGTGGTCAGCGTCACGCGCTTCGAACACCTGGAGCAGGCGGTCGCGTGGGCCAACGACTCGGAATACGGGCTGGCCTCGTCGGTGTGGACGCAAAATATCGATCGGGCGCTGCACATTGCCGCCCATCTGCAGTACGGCAGCACCTGGATCAACACTCATTTCACCTTGGCGAGCGAAATGCCGCACGGCGGCCTGAAACGCTCCGGCTACGGCAAGGATCTGTCCAGCGATTCGCTGCAGGATTACAGCGTTGTCAGGCACGTAATGGCGAAGTTCAAAGCCGGCTTCTAACGGTTATATCAAGAAAAATCAGGCGGCAGCCGTTCCCTGCCGCATACCGATAAGCAACACAGGGGTAATTACGATGGGAAAAACTACCGCAGTCACCACCACCGTCTCCGCGCTCTGCCTCACCGTGCTGTGCGGCCTGGCCCAGGCGGCCGATCTGCCGCAGTCGCTGGGCAAAGGCGAAGGCCGGTTGGACATCATCGCCTGGCCCGGCTACATCGAACGCGGCCAGTCCGACAAAAACTACGACTGGGTCACCCAGTTTGAGAAGCAAACCGGCTGCGCGGTGAACGTGAAGACCGCCGCCACCTCCGATGAAATGGTCAGCCTGATGGCCAAGGGCGGCTACGATCTGGTGACCGCCTCCGGCGACGCCTCGCTGCGCCTGATCTTCGGCAAGCGGGTGCAGCCGATCAATACCGCGCTGATCCCTAACTGGAAGAACATCGATCCGCGCCTGCTGAACGGCGCCTGGTACACCGTGGACGGCAAAACCTACGGCACGCCGTACCAGTGGGGGCCGAACCTGCTGATGTACAACACCAAAACCTTCCCGACGCCGCCGGACAGCTGGGCGGTGATCTTCCAGCAGCAGAACCTGCCGGACGGCAAGAGCAACCAGGGCCGGGTGCAGGCTTACGACGGCCCGATCTACATCGCCGACGCGGCGCTGTTCCTGAAGGCCACCCAGCCGCAGCTCGGCATCAGCGATCCTTACCAGCTCAACGAAGAGCAGTATCAGGCGGCGCTGAAGCTGCTGCGCAGCCAGCACGCGCTGATCCACCGCTACTGGCACGATACCTCGGTGCAGATGAGCGACTTTAAAAACGAAGGCGTGGTGGCCTCCAGCGCCTGGCCGTATCAGGCCAACGCCCTGAAGGGCGAAGGGCAGCCGATCGCCACCGTGTTCCCGAAAGAGGGCGTGACCGGCTGGGCGGACACCACCATGCTGCATGCCGACGCCAAACACCCGAGCTGCGCCTACCAGTGGATGAACTGGTCGCTGGAGCCGAAGGTGCAGGGCGATGTGGCGGCCTGGTTCGGGTCGGTGCCGGCTTCACCGGCGGGCTGCAAGGCCAGCGCGCTGCTGGGTGAGAAGGGTTGCGAAACCAACGGTTTCAACCAGTTCGACAAAATCGCCTTCTGGAAAACGCCGCAGGCGCAGGGCGGCAAGTTCGTGCCGTACAGCCGCTGGACCCAGGATTACATCGCCATCATGGGCGGCCGCTAAGCCGCGGGGCGCAGCCCGCTGCGCCCGAATTACATCAGAATGGAGCACAGAAAATGACCATTGCCGTGCAATTCATCGATGTTTCGCGGACTTTCGGCGATGTTCGCGCCGTGGATCGGGTATCCATCGACATTCAGGACGGGGAATTCTTCTCCATGCTCGGGCCGTCCGGCTCGGGCAAAACCACCTGCCTGCGCCTGATCGCCGGCTTTGAACAGCTCACTTCCGGCTCGATTCGCATTCACGGCCAGGAAGCCGCCAACCTGCCGCCGTATCAGCGCGACGTGAATACCGTGTTTCAGGATTACGCGCTGTTTCCGCACATGTCGGTGCTGGAAAACGTCGCCTACGGCCTGATGGTGAAGGGCGTCGCCAAACGCGAGCGGCTGGCGCGGGCGCAAGAGGCGTTGGAGAGCGTGGCGCTCGGTTTCGTCGCCGAACGCAAGCCGGCGCACCTGTCGGGCGGCCAGCGGCAGCGCGTGGCGCTAGCGCGCGCGCTGGTCAATCGGCCGCGGGTGCTGCTGCTGGACGAACCGCTCGGCGCGCTGGATCTCAAGCTGCGCGAGCAGATGCAGGGCGAACTGAAGAAGCTGCAGCGCCAGCTGGGCATCACCTTTATCTTCGTCACCCACGATCAAAGCGAAGCGCTGTCGATGTCCGATCGGGTGGCGGTATTCAATAACGGCCGCATCGAGCAGGTGGATACGCCGCGCGAGCTTTACATGCGGCCGAAGACGCCGTTCGTCGCCGAGTTCGTCGGCACCTCCAACGTGGTGCGCAGCGAGCTGGCGCAGCGCCTGCTCGGCGAAAGCCGAACCTTCTCGATCCGGCCGGAGCATATTCGCCTGCTGGAGCAAGGCGGCGCGGCGCAGGACGAAATCCAGGTGCAGGGCACGCTGCAGGAAATCCACTACCAGGGCGCGGCCACGCGCTATGAGATCGCGCTGAACGGCGGCGAAAAGCTGCTGGTCAGCCAGGCCAATCCGCAGTGGATCGCCGAAGGGCTACAGCGGCAGATCGGCCAGCCGATCGTCGCCTGCTGGCCGCGTGCGGCGATGGTGCCACTGCTGGAGGAGAGGTGAGATGGACATGAGCATCGATTCCCCCTCGGCGCGCGGTGGTAGCGTGCGCGCGCTGTCGACCTGGCTCTATCGCCGGCCGACGCTGTATCTGCTTTTGCTGCTGGTGCCGCCGCTGCTGTGGTTCGGCGCGGTGTACCTCGGTTCGCTGCTGACGCTGCTGTGGCAGGGGTTCTACACCTTCGACGATTTCACCATGGCGGTGACGCCGGATCTGACCTTCGCCAACCTGGCGGCGCTGTTCAACCCGGCCAACTACGACATCATCCTGCGCACGCTGACCATGGCGGTGCTGGTGTCGCTGGCCAGCGCGGTACTGGCGTTCCCGATCGCCTATTACATGGCGCGCTACACCAGCGGCCGCGTCAAGGCGTTCTTCTACATCGCGGTGATGATGCCGATGTGGGCCAGCTATATCGTTAAAGCCTATGCCTGGACTTTGCTGCTGGCGAAAGACGGCGTGGCGCAATGGTTTCTGCAGCACCTGGGGCTGGAGCCGCTGTTGGCTTCGCTGCTGACGGTGCCCGGCGTTGGCGGCAACACGCTGTCGACCTCGGGGCTGGGGCGTTTTCTGGTGTTCGTCTATATCTGGCTGCCGTTCATGATCCTGCCGATCCAGGCGGCGCTGGAGCGCCTGCCGCCCTCGCTGCTGCACGCCTCGGCGGATCTGGGCGCCCGGCCGGCGCAGACCTTCCGCCACGTCATTTTGCCGCTGGCGGTGCCGGGCATCGCCGCCGGGTCGATCTTCACCTTTTCGCTGACGCTGGGCGACTTTATCGTGCCGCAGCTGGTGGGGCCGCCGGGCTATTTCATCGGCAGCATGGTCTACGCCCAGCAGGGCGCGATCGGCAATATGCCGATGGCCGCGGCCTTTACGCTGGTGCCGATCGTTCTGATCGCCATCTACCTTTCCATCGTCAAACGTCTGGGGGCTTTCGATGCACTCTGAACGCGCGCCCTTAGGGCTGAAGCTGGCCGCCTGGGGCGGACTTGTCTTCCTGCATTTCCCGTTGGCGATCATCGCCATCTATGCCTTCAACACCGAAGACGCGGCCTTCAGCTTCCCGCCGAAGGGCTTTACGCTGCACTGGTTCAACGTCGCCGCCGGGCGGCAGGACATCCTCGATGCGGTGCTGCTGTCGGCGCAGATCGCCTGCCTGGCGACCGCCATCGCGCTGGTGCTCGGCACCCTGGCGGCGGCGGCGCTGTATCGGCGCGATTTTTTCGGCAAAGACAGCATTTCGCTGCTGCTGCTGCTGCCGATCGCGCTGCCGGGGATCGTCACCGGCCTGGCGCTGCTGGCGGCGTTCAAGGCGCTGAACATCGAGCCGGGCATCCTGACCATCGTCGTCGGCCATGCGACGTTCTGCGTGGTGATCGTGTTCAACAACGTCATCGCCCGATTCCGCCGCACCTCGTACAGCCTGATCGAAGCTTCGATGGATCTTGGCGCCGACGGCTGGCAAACCTTCCGTTACGTGATCTTGCCGAACCTCGGCTCGGCGCTGCTGGCCGGCGGCATGCTGGCGTTTGCGCTGTCGTTCGATGAAATCATCGTGACCACCTTTACCGCCGGCCACGAGCGCACGCTGCCGCTGTGGCTGCTGAACCAGCTCGGTCGCCCGCGCGACGTGCCGATCACCAACGTGGTGGCGCTGTCGGTGATGCTGTTGACCATGCTGCCGATCCTCGGCGCTTACTACCTGACCAAAGGTGGGGAAAGCGTCGCCGGCAGCGGCAAATAATTTCCTTACCCGACCTCTGATAAAAGGATAACCCTATGCAAAGCCAACTGTTGATTGACGGCCAACTGGTGAATGGCCAGGGCGCGACCCAGCCGGTGTATAACCCGGCGACCGGCGAAGTGATCGCGCAGGTGGCGGAGGCCAGCCCGGAGCAGGTCGATCGCGCGGTGCTGGCGGCGGACGCCGCGTTCGCCGCCTGGGGGCAAACCACGCCGAAGGAGCGCGCCGAGCATCTGCTCAAGCTGGCGGATCTGATCGACGAGCATGCCGAGACCTTCGCCAGGCTGGAGTCGCTCAACTGCGGCAAGCCTTATCACTGCGTGCTGAACGACGAGCTGCCGGCGGTGGCCGACGTATTTCGCTTCTTCGCCGGCGCCAGCCGCTGCCTGACCGGCATGGCGGCCGGTGAGTATCTGGCCGGGCACACCTCGATGATCCGCCGCGATCCGCTCGGCGTGGTGGCCTCGATCGCGCCGTGGAACTACCCGCTGATGATGGCGGCCTGGAAACTGGCGCCGGCCTTGGCGGCGGGCAACTGCGTGGTGATCAAGCCTTCGGAGCAGACGCCGCTGACCACCTTCAAACTGGCCGAACTGGCCGCCGGGCTGTTCCCGCCGGGCGTGCTCAACGTGCTGTTCGGGCGCGGCGCCAGCGTGGGCGATCGGCTGACCGGGCATGACAAGGTGCGCATGGTGTCGCTGACCGGGTCGATCGCCACCGGCGAGCACATCATCGCCCACACCGCCGCCGGCATTAAGCGCACCCATATGGAGCTGGGCGGCAAGGCGCCGGTGCTGGTGTTCGACGACGCCGATCTGCAGCAGGTGGTGGACGGCATTCGCGGTTTCGGCTTCTACAACGCCGGGCAGGATTGCACCGCCGCCTGCCGCATCTACGCGCAGAAAAGCATTTATCCCGAGCTGGTGAAGCGGCTGGGCGAGGCGGTGGCCAGCCTGAAGATCGGCGCGCCGGACGACGAGACCACCGAGCTGGGGCCGTTGATTACCGCCCAGCATTTGGAGCGGGTGGCCGGTTTTGTCGAGCGAGCCAAAGCGTTGCCGCATGTGCAGGTAGTGACCGGCGGCGAGAAGGTGAAGGGGCCGGGATACTATTTCCAGCCGACGCTGCTGGCCGGCGCGCGCCAGGACGATGAGATCGTGCAGCGCGAAGTGTTCGGCCCGGTGGTGACGGTGACGCCGTTCGACGACGAAGAGCAGGTACTGGCCTGGGCGAACGAATCCAATTACGGGCTGGCGTCGTCCGTGTGGACCCGCGACGTGGGCCGCGCGCATCGCTTAAGCGCCCGCCTGCAATACGGCTGCACCTGGGTGAACACCCACTTCATGCTGGTGAGCGAAATGCCGCACGGCGGCCAGAAACTGTCCGGCTACGGCAAGGATATGTCGATGTACGGGCTGGAGGATTACACGGCCATTCGTCATGTGATGTTCAAACATTGATTTTACAATAATTATCCGCACAATAGCGCGGCCTTTGGGCCGGCCCCGGCCGGCCGATGATAATAAAAATTGAAAGGAAGCCTATATGGGTATCACCAGACGCGATTTTCTCAACGGGGTGGCGATCACCATCGCCGCCGGGTTGACGCCGCTGCAAATCCTGCGCGCGTCGCCGCAAACCGCCAATCAAACCCTGTACTACCCGCCGGCGCTGACCGGGCTGCGGGGTAATCATCCGGGCTCGTTCGAGCATGCGCATCAGCTGGGGCGCGACGGAAAAACCTTTGACTTCGGCAGCGTGCCCGCCGTTGAAGAGTTCGATCTGGTGGTGGTGGGCGCCGGCATCAGCGGCCTGGCGGCCGCCTGTTTCTGGCAGCAGCTGAAGGGCGAGCAGCAGCGCATTCTTTTGATCGACAACCACGACGACTTCGGCGGCCACGCCAAGCGTAACGAGTTCAACAGCGACGACGGCATGCTGCTCGGCTACGGCGGCAGCGAATCGCTGCAGTCGCCGCGCTCCAACTTCAGCCCGGTGGCGATGGGGCTGCTGCGCAAGCTCGGCGTCGATATCGACCAACTGGAACAGGCTTTCGACACCACCTTCTACCCGGATTTGAATTTGAGCCGCGGCGTTTACTTCGATCGCAAGAACTTCGGCGTCGACAAGGTGGTGAGCGGCGATCCGGGCCGCACGGTGGCGGACGACATCCCGCGCGATCGCCTCAACGGCCGCTCTTATGACGCGTTCATCGGCGATTTCCCGCTGCCGGAAAGCGATCGCCAGGCGCTGATCGCGCTGCACACGGTGGAGAAGGATTATCTGCCGGAGATGACGCTGGAGCAGAAGGTCGAGTGGCTCGATACCCACAGCTATACCCAGTTCCTGCGGGAGAAGGTGGGCCTGAGCGAGCTGGCGATCCGTTATTTCCAGCAGACCACCAACGATTTCCAGGCGGTGGGCATCGATGGCACCTCGTGCAGCGATGCGCGCATTTGCGATCTGCCGGGCCTGAACGGCATGAATCTGCCGCCGCTGGACGAAGAGTCGCAGGCGGATCTCGACGATCCTTACGTGTTCCACTTCCCGGACGGCAACGCCACGCTGGCGCGCCTGATGGTGCGCCAGCTGATCCCGGCGGTGGCGCCGGCAGGCAAGGACATGAACGACGTGGTGCTGGCTAAATTCGACTACAGCCAGCTCGATCGGCCGGAATCGCCGGTGAAGCTGCGTTTGAACAGCACCGGGCTGCACGCGGCCAACGTCGGCGACAAGGTGGAAGTCACCTACATGACCGGCGAGAAGATGACCAAAGTGCGCGCCGGGCAGGTGGTGATGGCCGGCTACAACATGATGATCCCGTATCTGGTGCCGGAGATGTCGCACGAGCAGCAGGAGGCGCTGAAGCAGAACGTCAAGGCGCCGCTGGTGTACAGCAAGGTGGTGATCCGCAACTGGCAGCCGTTCATCAAGCTGGGCGTGCACGAGGTTTATTCGCCGGCCGCGCCGTACAGCCGCGTGAAGCTGGACTATCCGGTGAGCATGGGCGGCTATCAGCACCCGCGCGATCCGGATCGGCCGATCGGCCTGCATATGGTGTATGTGCCGACGCTGCCGGGCAGCGGCCTCAGCACGCGCGAACAGTCGCGTAAAGGGCGCGCGCTGCTGCTGGGCACGCCGTTCGAAGTGCACGAACAGATGATCCGCGAACAGCTGCAGGGCATGCTGGGCGAGGCCGGTTTCGATCATCAGCGCGACATTCAGGCGATCACCGTCAACCGCTGGTCGCACGGTTACTCCTACTTCCTCAACGGGCTGTTTGACGACGAAGACGAAGCCAAGAAAATCATCGAAACGGCGCGGCAGCCGATCGGCAAGATCGCTATCGCCAACTCCGATGCCGACTGGAGCCCGTACGCCAACTCGGCGATCGATCAGGCGTGGCGCGCGGTTAACGAACTGGCCTACGGCAAGGTTGCCGCCAAGGAGGGAGCATGAGTCTGCGTTCGCTGTACCTGTTGAGCCTGTTGGCCGCCGGCGGCTCGGCTCAGGCGATGTCGACCGGGGAATACGTCGCCAAAGCCGGTGACTGCACCGCCTGCCATACCGCGCCGGGCGGCGCCGAATTGGCGGGCGGCATGAAGTTCCCGACGCCGCTCGGGGCTATCTACGCCACCAACATCACGCCGGACAAGTTGCACGGCATCGGCGCTTACTCATTCGAAGAGTTCGATCGCGCCATGCGTCAGGGGATCGCCAAAGACGGTCACCGGCTTTATCCGGCGATGCCGTACACCTCGTACGCCAAAATGAGCACGGAAGACATGCGCGCGCTGTATGACTATCTGATGAACGAGGTGCCGGCGCAGAACGTCGCCAACCGCGACAGCGATATCACTTGGCCGCTGTCGATGCGCTGGCCGCTGGCGGTGTGGAATCAGCTGTTCCACGACGACCAGCCGTATCAGGCGGATCCGCAGCAAAGCGCCGAGTGGAACCGCGGCGCCTATCTGGTGCAAGGCGCAGGCCACTGCGGCAGCTGCCACACGCCGCGCGGCTGGGCGATGCAGGAGAAGGGCCTGGACGGTAAGGAGCCGGTGTTCCTGAGCGGCGCCGAGCTGGACGGCTGGTACGCCTCCAATCTGCGCGGCCTGCCGCCGGAGGAGGTGACGGCGCTGCTGAAAACCGGCCGCAGCCGCCATGCGGCGGTCGCCGGGCCAATGAGCGAGGTGGTGACCCACAGCACGCAGTACCTCAGCGACGGCGATCTGAACGCCATCGCGGTGTACCTGCGCAGCCTGGCGCCGGACACCGCCGCCAAACCTGCCTCATCTGCTGCGCAGGCGGATAATTCGGGCGGCAAGGCGACCTATGCGATGTACTGCTCGACCTGTCACGGCAATCAAGGTGAAGGCACCGACTTCGCCATTCCGGCGCTGGCGGGCAATGCCACGGTAACGGCGGATAATCCGCTGACCGCGCTGCGGGTGGTGCTGGAAGGGGCGCATACGCCGATCACGCAACGGGCGATGGCGTTCGACATGCCGGCTTATGGCTGGGCGTTGAACGATCGTCAAGCGGCCGATCTGATGAGCTATCTGCGGGGAAGCTGGGGCAACCAGGCGGCGCCGGTGACGGTGCAGCAGGTGCAGGACGCGCGCCAACTGCAGGAGAAATGAAGGGGGAGCGCGGTCTGACGGCCGCGCTCCGCACGCATTACAGCACCTTATGCGGGCCGAAGCATTCGTAGTGGATGCGTTCGGCCTCTACGCCCATCTCCAACAGCTGTTTGCCCACGAACTGCATGAAGGCCACCGGGCCGCAGAAGTAATAGTGCATTTGCGGATCGGCCAGGCTGCCTTGCAGCGCGCTCAAATCCATCAATCCGCGGCTGTGGTAGTCGCGGCCTTCCACGTCATCGGCGCCCGGCTCGCGGTACCACACATGGCGGCTCAGATTCGGCATGCGCCCGGCAATATCCGCCACTTCCTCGGCAAAGGCGTGCACGCTGCCGTTTTCCGCCGCGTGCAGCCAGTGGACCTGCGCCTGATGTTGGCTGTCGTGCAGGCTGTTGAGCATGCCGAGCATTGGGGTTTGGCCGACGCCGGCGGAGATCAGCGCCACCGGCGTGGTCGGCGTCACGTCGAGGAAGAAGTCGCCGTGCGGCGGGGCGATGTCGATCACGTCGCCTTCCTGCGCCTGCTGGTGCAGGTAGTTGGACACTTTACCCTGATCTTCACGCTTCACCGCGATGCGGTAGAACTCGCCGTTCGGCGAGGCGGTCAGCGAGTACTGGCGAATTTCCTGATGCTCCAGGCTGTCGTGCTTGATGTAGACCGCCAGGTATTGCCCCGGTTTGAAGTCCGCCACCCGGCCGCCGTCCACCGGCGCCAGCACGAAGCTGCAGATCACGTCGCTCTGCGGCTGTTTCTTCAGGATGCGGAACGCGCGCAGATCGCGCCAGCCGCCGTTGTCGGTTTCGCTCTGCTGATAAATCTGCTCTTCACGCTGAATAAACACGTTGGCCAGCACGCCGTAGGCTTTGCCCCAGGCGTCCAACACTTCCTGACCCGGGCTGAACATTTCGTCCAGCGTCGCCAGCAGGTGGCCGCCGACGATGTTGTACTGCTCCGGCTGGATATTGAAGCTGGTGTGCTTCTGCGCGATGCGCTCCACCGCCGGCAGCAGCGCCGCCAGGTTCTCGATGTTGGCGGCATAGGCGCAGATGGCGTCGAACAGCGCCTGACGCTGATCGCCGTTGCGCTGATTGCTCATATTGAAAATGTCTTTCAATTCCGGGTTGTGGGCGAACATGCGATCGTAAAAGTGGGCGGTCAGCTTCGGCCCGGTTGCTGCCAGCAGGGGGATGGTGGATTTCACGGTGGCGATGGTTTGGCTATCCAGCATGGGAGCGCTCCTTGGGTTGGGATCTTGACGAGAATTTTAATGATGCATTTTAAATGCATCTTATTGGGTTCCGCGCCGCTTGTAAATACCCTTGTTTTCGTTGCGGTGTTCTTCGGGCGTCGATCGCGCTCACAGAACATGAAAAAAGCGCATTGTTCGCATGAGGAAATGTCCGTTGATAAACGGCAGCGTTTCGCGGATCAAAGCCTTGCGCCGCCTTATGCCAATCGTTTGCGTAAAAACCTCTGTCAAGACCTATCTTCGGTAGGGCGAAACGGTTTACACTGTGGCCCAGACCCCAAACGGGTAGTTATTTGGTGATTTTTTAGTTAGCTGATTTAAGTCAGGAGATGCCGGATGTTAAAGCGTGAAATGAACATTGCCGATTACGATGCGGAACTGTGGCGTGCCATGGAGCAGGAAGTGGTGCGTCAGGAAGAGCACATCGAGCTGATCGCGTCTGAGAACTACACCAGCCCGCGCGTAATGCAGGCTCAGGGTTCCCAGCTGACCAACAAATACGCTGAAGGCTATCCGGGCAAGCGTTACTACGGCGGCTGCGAATACGTGGATATCGTTGAGCAGCTGGCTATCGACCGCGCCAAAGAATTGTTCGGCGCCGATTACGCCAACGTGCAGCCGCACTCCGGCTCCCAGGCTAACTTCGCCGTGTACACCGCGCTGCTGCAGCCGGGCGACACCATTCTGGGCATGAACCTGGCGCACGGCGGCCACCTGACCCACGGTTCCCCGGTTAACCTGTCCGGCAAACTGTATAACGTGGTGCCTTACGGCATCGACGACAAAGGTCAAATCGACTATGACGATCTGGCCAAACAGGCGCAAACCCACAAGCCGAAAATGATCATCGGCGGCTTCTCCGCTTACTCCGGCGTGGTTGACTGGGCCAAAATGCGCGAAATCGCCGACAGCATCGGCGCTTATCTGTTCGTCGACATGGCGCACGTGGCCGGCCTGATCGCCGCCGGCGTGTACCCGAACCCGGTGCCGCACGCGCACATCGTCACCACCACCACCCACAAAACCCTGGCGGGCCCGCGCGGCGGCCTGATCCTGGCGAAGGGCGGCGACGAAGAGCTGTACAAGAAGCTGAACTCCGCCGTGTTCCCTGGCGGCCAGGGTGGCCCGCTGATGCACGTGATCGCCGGCAAGGCGGTGGCGCTGAAAGAAGCGATGGAGCCTGAGTTCAAGGTTTACCAGCAGCAAGTGGCGGTCAACGCCAAGGCGATGGTGGACGTGTTCCTGCAGCGCGGCTACAAAGTGGTCTCCGGCGGCACCCATAACCACCTGTTCCTGCTGGATCTGGTCGACAAAAACCTGACCGGTAAAGAAGCGGACGCCGCCCTGGGCCGCGCCAACATCACCGTCAACAAAAACAGCGTGCCGAACGATCCGAAGAGCCCGTTCGTCACCTCCGGCGTGCGTATCGGCACCCCGGCCGTGACCCGTCGCGGCTTCAAAGAAGCCGACGTGCGCGAACTGGCCGGTTGGATCTGTGATGTGCTGGACAACATCAACGATGAAGCCACCATCGAACGCACCAAGAAGAAAGTGCTGGATATCTGCGCCCGCCTGCCGGTTTACGCCTAATCCCGCTTTCGCCTGACAAAACCCGCTGCGGCGGGTTTTTTTATGGCCGCTTGCGGCAAACTGTGAGCTGTCTGGCACTCTAACGCATTGAAGTGGAATGAAGATTGCGGGCCGGTGTGAGCTCTGTCAAAGTATTGCCCTCACACCGGAGGGATCATGGTTCTGCAATCCACGCGTTGGCTCGCGCTCAGTTATTTCACCTACTTCTTTTCCTACGGCATCTTCTTACCGTTCTGGGGCGTGTGGCTGAAAGGCGAGGGCATCGCGCCCGAAACCATCGGCATGTTGCTCGGCGCCGGTTTGGTGGCCCGCTTCCTCGGCAGTTTATTGATTGCTCCCCGCGTTAAAGATCCCTCTCATCTGGTCTCCGCCTTGCGCCTGCTGGCGCTGCTGACCCTGGCTTTCGCGGTTGGCTTCTGCTTCGGCAACGGCTGGGGCTGGCTGATGCTGGTGATAGCGGGGTTCAACCTGTTCTTCTCGCCGCTGGTGCCATTGACCGACGCGCTGGCCGCCACCTGGCAAAAGCAAATCCGCATGGACTACGGCCGGGTGCGGCTGTGGGGCTCGCTGGCGTTCGTCATCGGCTCGGCGCTGACCGGGCAACTGGTGGCGGTGTGGGGCCATAACGCCATTCTCTACAGCCTGATCTTCAGCGTGCTGGCGATGCTGCTGGGCATGCTGCTGAAGCCGAGCGTGATGCCGCAGGGCGAAGCGCGCACGCACGGCGGAGCCGAGCGTTCGCTGTGGGCGCTGTTGAAAGAAGGGCCGGTGTGGCGCTTCCTGCTGTGCGTCACGCTGCTGCAGGGGGCGCACGCCGGCTACTACAGCTTCGGCTCCATTTACTGGCAGGAGGCGGGCTATTCGGCCTCGACCATCGGCTATCTGTGGTCGCTGGGCGTGGTGGCGGAGGTGATTATTTTCGCCAGCAGCAACGTGCTGTTCCGCCGCTGGAATGCGCGCAACCTGCTGCTGCTTTCCGCCTGCTGCGGCGTGCTGCGCTGGAGCCTGATGGCCTACAGCACCGAGCTGGGTTGGCTGCTGCTGATCCAGATCCTGCACTGCGGCACCTTCACCGTGTGCCATCTGGCGGCGATGCGCTTTATCGCCGCGCGCCAGGGGCAAGAGGTGATCCGGCTGCAGGCGGTGTATTCGGCGCTGGCGATGGGCGGCGGTATCGCCGTCATGACGGTCATTGCCGGGTTCCTGTTCGAACATTGGCAGGGCGGGGTATTCTGGGTGATGGCGGCGGTCGCGGCGCCGGCCTTGTTCATCCGGCCGCCGGCGGTCAGCGTCAGCCGGTGATTAAGGCGCTTCCAGCAGCGCGCGAATGGCCTGGCGCTGCCGGGTTTCCAGCGGCAGTTCGGTATAGATCAGCGGCGGGTGCGGATCGTTGTGCACCGCCGCATAAGGGGTGATCACCAGCGTGACGCCCTGCGGCGCGCCGCCGCGCAGATAGTCGCTCAGCGGTAGGTATTTGATGTTCAGCGGCAGCAGCGTGAGCTCGCGGATCTGATATTCCACTTCCTCTTCCAGCTGCGGATTGTCCAGCGTCAGCAGCAGCACCTGTTTTTCCTGCAGCGCGTTGTCCTGCATCAGCCAGGCGCCGAAGCTGATGGCCACCAGGCCCGCCTCCTCGTTGGAAAAATGCACGCCGTACTCCTGCTCCAGCGGTATCAGCGCTTCCTGTGTGGTGCGCATCAGCCGCGGGTATTTGCGCACCACGTCTTCCAGCAGCATATTGTCGATGCCGATGGCGAAACGGCAGCGCTCCAGCGCCGGCGCCAGGTGGGCGAACAGCTGGCTGACCAGCTCGGCCTTGCTGCTGAAGGCCATGCCGGAAAGTTGCTGGAAACGCTCGACCATGCTGTCGATCGCCGCCATCAATCTCTGCTCTTGCGCCGAGTCATTGCTGTGGTAGCTGTGATTTTTCAACAGGGTGAAGGTCAGCGCCAAAAAATCGCGCTCGTCCGCGTGCGGCGGCTGGTTAAACAGCCGGTTGCAGGCCTGATGCAGCCTGGCAGCGGCCCGCTGCTCCGGCTTTTGCCGCAGCCAGTCGCGTTGAACGGCGTCGAAACGCGGATGGCGCTGCAGGCGGTTTTGCCAGGCGCAGTAGAGCAGATAATGCTGCAGGAATTGGCGGTCGCGCGCGTCGAAGTGGCGGTTGAGCAGCGGCTCGCAGGCATCTATCACTTGAGCCAGCTGCGACGCCGACCCGGCATCGGCCGTCAGCGCCAGCCGCAGGCGCGGGGCGAAGTCGCTTTCGACGAACTGCGGGCTGCAGCGCAGGGCCCGCCGCAGCCAATGGATCAGGCACAGGCGTTGGTCGAGCGCGCTGCCCCGCAGTTGGTAGCCATGGTCGGGATCGACGGCGATCTCCAGGTGGTGGAAACGCTGGATTTCACTGGCCACCTCGGCTATATCTTGCCGGGTTATCGGGGGGGCGACGCCGTTGATTCGGCTTAGGGTCTCCAGCTGTAACTCGGGCTCCGGCGTGTACAGCATCAGCAGCAGATGGCAGCGCCGTTGTTGTCCGGAGAGCTCGGGCACGGGAGAGGTGTCCAGGCTCATTATCACCTTCCGGCATAAAAGGTTGCGATTATGCCTAAGCATAGCAAAAGGCTTTGTAACGTCAGGATGACAGCGCGGCTTTTACTTCGGCTTACAACTTTCGTCACAAATATCGCCGGGAGAGGCGGGCCGTTCGGCAGTTATTTGTGTTACGTTATAACAAATGCAGGTAAGACAGGATAATGATGAAGTTACGTCGTCTTTTGGCTGCCCTCGGCGCCGTGTTCAGCGCCGGTGCGATCGCTCATCCGCACAGCTTTATTGATATGAACACCACCTTTGTCGCCAAAGACCAGCGGCTGGTTGGCCTGAAAATGGTGTGGGTGATGGATGAAATCACCTCGGCGGATCTGCTCTACGATGCGAAAAACGCCAAGAGCGATTCGGAAGTGTGGAAAAAGCTGGCGGCGGAAGTGATGGCCAACGTGCTGGGGCAGCACTATTTCACCGACCTTTACCGCGGCGGTAAGCCGGTGAAATACCTGAACTTGCCCAGCGAATATCACCTGTCGCGCCAGGGCAACCAGGCGGTGCTGGAGTTCGTGCTGCCGTTGGCCGAGCCGCAGCCGCTGGCGGGCAAGCCGTTCGAGCTTTCTACTTACGATCCGACTTATTTCGTGGATATGACCTATAAAGACCAAAATGCGCTGCATTTGCCGCCGGAGATGGCGCAGCAGTGCAGCTACAAGCTGATGACGCCGAAGCCGAATGCGTCGCTGCAGGCCTATGCGCTGTCGCTCGACAAGAACGACTCGCCCGGCGAAGACCTGGCGCTGGGGCAGCAGTTCGCCCAGCGGGTGACGCTGCAATGTCGCTGAATCTCTCGCAACCGACGACGAGCCGGCGCCACTGGGCCTTCGGCCTGTGGCCGCTGCTGCCGTTTACGCTGGCGCTGGCGGCCGCCGCGCTGCTGGCGTGGCACTATTGGCCGCAGCTGCTGATGCAGAGCGTGGTATGGCAAAAAGCGCTGCACCAGCAGATGGCGGGGCTGTTGCAGCAGGTGAAGGCCGCGCCGCAGCAGGCCGGGCTGGCGCTGATGCTGTTCAGCCTCGGCTATGGCGTCTTGCATGCGCTCGGCCCCGGCCACGGTAAAGTGGTGATCGCCACCTATCTGGCTACCCACCCAGCGCGGCTGAAAAGCAGCCTGAAGCTGACCTTCGCCGCTTCGCTGGTGCAGGGGCTGGTGGCGATCGCGCTGGTCACGTTGATGCTGGTGGTGTTGCAGCTCTCTTCGCGCCAGCTGCACCAAAGCAGCTTTTGGCTGGAGAAGGGCAGTTTTATTCTGGTGATGCTGCTTGGCGTGCTGCTGAGTTGGCGCGCGCTGAAACGTCTGTTTGCGGCGATCAAGGCGATGCGTCCGGCGCCGGCGCTGCGCATCAACAGCCTGACGCCGCTGGCGGCGGATCATGTCCACAGCGCCAATTGCGGCTGCGGCCACCGGCATCTGCCGAGCGACAGCGAGCTGCAGGCGGGAAGCGATTGGCGCACTCAGGCCGCCATCGTGCTGGCGATGGGCATGCGTCCCTGTTCGGGGGCGATTTTGGTGCTGCTGTTCTCCAAGGTGATCGGCGTGTTTGGCTGGGGCGTGATCTCCGCGCTGGCGATGGCGTTCGGCACCTCGTTGACCATCTCCATGCTGGCGCTGCTGGTGCATTACAGCCGCCGGCTGGCGGTGCGCCTCAGCCGTTCGCGCGCGCCCGCCGCCTGGAGCGCGGTGGCCTGGGGTTCGCTGGCGCTGGCCGGTGGCCTGATCCTGCTGGCCGCCGGGCTGCTATTGTACGTCAGCGCGCAGCCGGAATTCGGCGGCGGCATCCGCCTCTTCTCCCGCTAACGGGCATAAAAAAAGCGCTGCATCGGCAGCGCTTTTTTACGATTCGCTTCTGGCGATTAACGCTTCAGCGCTTCGCTCAGTTCTTCACGCATGGTGGCCAGCATGGCTTTCACCACGCGCGGGTTGCCTGCGACCACGTTGCCGGAGCTGAAGTGGTTGTGGCCGCCGACGAAGTCGGTGACCAGGCCGCCGGCTTCACGCACCAGCAGTTCGCCTGCGGCGAAGTCCCACGGCTTCAGGCCGATTTCGAAGAAACCGTCCACGCGGCCGGCGGCGACATAGGCCAGATCCAGCGCAGCGGAACCGGTGCGGCGGAAGTCCGCGCACTGGGTGAACAGCTTGCCGACGATGTTGATGTAAGGCGTGGCGTGCTGTTTGACTTTGAACGGGAAGCCGGTCGCCAGGATGGTGCCATCCAGATCTTTGGCGTTGGTGCCGCGCAGACGGTAACCGTTGAGCTGTGCGCCCTGGCCGCGCGTGGCGGTGAACAGTTCGTTGCGCATTGGATCGTAAACCACGGCCACTTCGGTACGGCCTTTGATGCGTACGGCGATGGAAACGGAGAAATGAGGGAAACGTTTGATGAAGTTTGCAGTGCCATCCAGTGGATCGATCACCCATTGCACATCGCGATCTTCGCCGATCAGCTCACCGCGTTCTTCGCTCACGATACTGTGTTGCGGATAAGACTTGCGGATGACGTCGATGATCAGATGCTCTGCATCGCGATCGACGTTGGTGACGAAGTCATTGGTCCCTTTCTGGCTCGCTTCTACAGCGTCCGGGGTTTCGTAGTTTTTGGCAATCAGGTTACCGGCCTTGCGCGCAGCGCGCACGGCGATAGTCAGCATCGGATGCATGGGTATCTTCCAACTAGGATGTTAAAGAACAGGAAACGGCGCGAAGTATAGCAGCTGTTCGGCAAATTGCCTACGGCTGTGTTAAGATGCTGCGATTTTCCGCCACGCTCAGAGTTTGTATGCTGCACAATATCCGCATTGTTCTGGTAGAGACTTCACATACCGGCAACATGGGCTCGACCGCCAGAGCCATGAAAACCATGGGTTTAACCAACCTTTATCTGGTTAATCCGCTGATCAAACCCGATTCTCAGGCCATCGCCCTGGCCGCCGGCGCCAGCGACGTGATCGGCAACGCCACCATCGTCGATACCCTCGATGACGCCATCGCCGGCTGCAGCCTGGTGGTGGGCACCAGCGCACGTTCTCGCACCTTGCCGTGGCCGATGCTGGAGCCGCGCGAATGCGGCGTGCGCGCGGTGCATGAAGGCGAGCACGCGCCGGTGGCGCTGGTGTTCGGCCGCGAACGCGTCGGGCTGACCAACGATGAATTGCAAAAGTGCCACTACCACGTCGCCATTCCGGCCAACCCGGACTACAGCTCGCTGAACCTGGCGATGGCGGTGCAGATCCTGGCGTACGAAGTGCGCGTGGCTTACCTCGATCGCCAACAGGCGGGCGCGCCACAGCTGGAAGAGACGCCGTATCCGCTGGTGGACGACCTCGAGCGTTTCTATCAGCATCTGGAGCAGACGCTGCAGCGCACCGGTTTCATTCGCCCGTCGCATCCGGGCCAGGTGATGAACCGTCTGCGTCGGCTGTTCACCCGCGCGCGCCCGGAAGGGCAGGAGCTGAATATCCTGCGCGGCATGCTGACGTCGATCGAGAAACAGGATAAACATCAAGGTAATTAATTGATGTGGCATCACGGTGGGCGACAATAGTATTAGTTATCCAAAGGTTATAACATGTATTTTATATACCTTTGTTCTTGCTAAGTTCAAAACGTGCTAATACTTGAGTTAATTACTGGGTTAAATAGTTGACTGTTTTACTCGGGAATGTCAGACTTTCGGCCATATTTGACCAACAGGTAACCATTGAGCTATGAGACTGACATCCAAAGGCCGTTATGCCGTAACCGCTATGCTCGACGTAGCGCTGCATTCTCAGGAAGGGCCGGTGCCACTGGCGGACATTTCCGAACGCCAGGGTATTTCGCTCTCTTATCTGGAACAATTATTCTCCCGTCTGCGCAAGAATGGCCTGGTGGCCAGCGTGCGCGGTCCGGGCGGTGGTTATCTGCTGGGTAAAGACGCGGGTGAGATCGCCGTTGGCGCTGTCATCACTGCTGTCGATGAATCGGTAGATGCAACCCGTTGCCAGGGCAAAGAAGGCTGTCAGGGCGGCGATCGCTGCTTGACCCACGCCCTGTGGCGCGATCTGAGCGAGCGCATCAGCGGGTTCCTGAACAACATTACGCTGGCAGAACTGGTCAACAACCAGGAAGTGCTGGTGGTGGCGGATCGTCAAAACAACGATACGCGCCGCACGGCCAACGGCCGTCCGCAAGAAACTATCAACGTTAATCTGCGCGCATAAGCAGCTGGCGAAATTATTTTAGTTTTTGGAAGTGATGTACGGAGCACAAGAGCAATGAAATTACCGATTTATCTGGATTACTCAGCAACGACGCCGGTTGACCCGCGCGTTGCTGAGAAGATGATGCAGTTTTTGACCCTGGACGGCACTTTCGGCAACCCGGCTTCCCGTTCCCACCGTTTCGGTTGGCAGGCGGAAGAGGCGGTAGACATCGCCCGTAACCAAATCGCCGAACTGGTGGGCGCTGACCCGCGCGAAATCGTCTTCACCTCCGGGGCGACCGAATCCGACAACCTGGCGATCAAAGGCGCTGCCAATTTCTACCAGAAAAAAGGCAAGCACATCATCACCAGCAAAACCGAACACAAAGCCGTGCTCGACACCTGCCGTCAGCTGGAGCGCGAAGGGTTTGAAGTGACCTACCTGGCGCCGCAGAGCAACGGCATCATCAGCCTGCAGGATCTCGAAGCGGCGCTGCGCGATGACACCATTCTGGTCTCCATCATGCACGTCAACAACGAAATCGGCGTGGTGCAGGACATCGAAGCGATCGGCGAAATGTGCCGTGCGCGCGGTATCATCTACCATGTTGACGCCACCCAGAGCGTGGGCAAACTGCCTATCGATCTGAGCAAGCTGAAAGTCGACCTGATGTCGTTCTCCGGCCACAAAATCTATGGCCCGAAAGGCATCGGCGCGCTGTACGTGCGCCGCAAGCCGCGCATCCGCATCGAAGCGCAGGTACACGGCGGCGGTCACGAGCGCGGCATGCGCTCCGGCACCCTGCCTGTCCACCAGATCGTCGGCATGGGCGAAGCTTATCGCATCGCCAAAGAAGAGATGACCGAAGAGATGGCGCGTCTGCGCACTCTGCGTGACCGTCTGTGGAACGGCGTGAAAGATATGGAAGAAGTGTATCTGAACGGCGATCTGGAGCACGGCGCACCGAACATCCTGAACGTCAGCTTCAACTACGTTGAAGGCGAGTCGCTGATCATGGCGCTGAAAGACCTGGCCGTTTCTTCCGGTTCAGCCTGTACCTCCGCCAGCCTCGAGCCGTCCTACGTGCTGCGCGCGCTGGGCATGAGCGATGAATTGGCGCACAGCTCGATCCGTTTCTCCCTGGGGCGTTTCACCACGGAAGAAGAGATCGACTACACCATTCAACTGGTGCGTAAATCCATCGGCCGTCTGCGCGATCTGTCCCCGCTGTGGGAAATGTTCAAACAGGGTGTGGACATCAACAGCATCGAATGGGCGCATCATTAATTCTCAGGTTTCAGGAGCAAGGTCATGGCTTACAGCGAAAAAGTAATCGATCATTATGAAAACCCGCGCAACGTGGGTTCTTTCGACAACGAAGATCCTACCGTCGGCAGCGGCATGGTAGGGGCGCCGGCTTGCGGCGACGTCATGAAGCTGCAAATCAAGGTTAACGATGAAGGCATCATCGAAGACGCGCGCTTTAAAACTTACGGCTGCGGTTCCGCCATCGCCTCCAGCTCGCTGGTGACCGAATGGATGAAAGGCAAGTCGCTCGATCAGGCTGAAGCGATCAAAAATACCCAGATCGCCGAAGAGCTGGAATTGCCGCCGGTCAAAATTCACTGCTCGATCCTGGCTGAAGACGCCATCAAAGCAGCGATTGCCGACTATAAGAACAAGCATAGCGCCAAGTAATTTGTCTGAGTCGGCCCGGCCGCGCCGGGCTTTGATGTGAAGTGTGAGGTTGTGATGTCTATTACCATGAGCGACAGCGCTGCGCAGCGTGTTCAGGCGTTTTTGACGAACCGCGGCAAAGGTCTCGGCCTGCGTCTGGGAGTGCGAACTTCCGGCTGCTCCGGGATGGCGTACGTGCTGGAATTTGTTGACGAAGCCAACGATGACGACATCGTATTTGAAGACAAAGGCATCAAGGTGATCATCGACGGCAAGAGCCTGGTCTACCTTGACGGCACCGAGCTTGATTTCGTTAAGGAAGGCCTGAACGAAGGCTTCAAGTTCAACAACCCGAACGTCTCAAGCGAGTGCGGCTGCGGCGAGAGTTTCAACGTCTGACAGTCCATCGTGCTCCCCCGTTTCGGCGGGGGAACTTCATCCGCTAACGCCCAGAGCACGCTATGGATTACTTTACTTTATTCGGGCTGCCAGTTCGCTACACCGTGGACGGCAGCCTGCTTGCGTCCCGCTTCCAGGATCTGCAACGCCAATTCCACCCCGATCGTTTCGCCAACCAGCCGGAGCGCGAACGCCTGATGGCGTTGCAGCAGGCGGCGACCATCAACGAAGCCTACCAGGCGCTGAAGCACCCGTTAAAACGCGCGGAGTATATGCTATCTTTGCACGGCTTCGATCTGGGCAACGAACAGCATACGATGCGCGACACCGCGTTCCTGATGGAACAGCTGGAACTGCGCGAAGAGCTCGACGCCATTGAGCGCAAGCCGGAGGCGGAAAGCCTGCTGGCCGATTTCGGCGCGCGGCTGGCCGTCTCCATCAAACAGCGCAGCGCGCTGATGCTGCAGCAGTTGGACAGTGAGCAGTGGGCGGACGCCGCCGACACCGTGCGCAAGCTGCGCTTTTTGGACAAACTCCAGCAACAGGTTGAACAACTCGAAGAAAAACTGCTGGGTTTTGAGTAACACCTTCTGATTCTGATTGTGGAAGCTTCAACATGGCCTTATTACAAATTAGTGAGCCTGGCCTCAGCGCCGCGCCGCACCAGCGACGCTTGGCCGCCGGCATCGACTTAGGCACCACCAACTCGTTGGTCGCCACGGTGCGCAGCGGGCAGGCGGAAACGCTGGCCGACGAACAGGGGCGCCATTTGCTGCCTTCGGTGGTGCATTATCAGGCGGACGCGCAGCGCGTCGGCTGGGAGGCGCGCCAACAGGCGGCGCAGGATCCGGCCAATACCGTCAGCTCCATCAAACGCATGATGGGCCGCTCGTTGGCGGACGTGCAGCAACGTTACCCGAACCTGCCGTATCAATTTCAGGCCAGCGACAACGGCCTGCCGCTGATCGTCACCGCCGCCGGCCCGGTTAATCCGGTCGGCGTTTCCGCCGATATCCTGCGGGCCCTGTCCGCGCGCGCGCAAGCGGCGCTGGAAGGCGAGCTGGATGGCGTGGTGATCACCGTTCCCGCCTACTTCGACGACGCGCAGCGTCAGGGCACCAAAGACGCAGCGCGTCTGGCCGGCTTGCACGTTCTGCGCCTGTTGAACGAACCGACCGCGGCGGCGATCGCCTACGGGCTGGATTCCGGCCAGGAAGGGGTGATCGCGGTTTACGATCTGGGCGGCGGCACCTTTGATATCTCCATTCTGCGCCTCAGCCGCGGCGTGTTCGAAGTGCTGGCGACCGGCGGCGATTCCGCGCTGGGCGGCGACGACTTCGATCATCTGTTGGCCGACTGGCTGCGCGAGCAGGCCGGCGTGGCCGATCGCAGCGACCACGGCGTGCAGCGTCAACTGCTGGATGCCGCCATCGCCGCCAAAATCGCGTTGAGCGATGCCGACAGCGTGCGCGTCGAGGTGGCCGGCTGGCAGGGCGAGGTGTCTCGCGCCCAGTTTGAAGCGCTGATCGCCCCGTTGGTGAAACGCACGCTGATGGCCTGCCGCCGGGCGCTGAAAGACGCCGGCGTCGCCGCCGACGAGGTGCTGGAAGTGGTGATGGTCGGCGGTTCCACCCGCGTGCCGTTGGTGCGTGAGCAAGTGGGCGCCTTCTTCGGCCGCACGCCGCTGACGGCGATCGATCCGGATAAAGTGGTCGCCATCGGCGCCGCGATCCAGGCCGACATCCTGGTGGGCAACAAACCGGACAGCGACATGCTGCTGCTGGATGTGATCCCGCTGTCGCTGGGCCTCGAAACCATGGGCGGCCTGGTGGAGAAAGTGATCCCGCGCAACACCACCATTCCGGTGGCGCGCGCGCAGGAGTTCACCACCTTTAAAGATGGCCAGAGCGCGATGATGATCCACGTGCTGCAGGGCGAGCGCGAGCTGGTGCAGGATTGCCGTTCGCTGGCGCGCTTCACGCTGCGCGGCCTGCCGCCATTGCCTGCCGGGGGCGCGCACATTCGCGTCACCTTCCAGGTGGATGCCGACGGCCTGCTGAGCGTCACCGCGATGGAGAAATCCACCGGTGTGGAAGCCTCGATCCAGGTCAAGCCGTCGTATGGCCTGTCGGACAGTGAAATCGCCGGCATGATCAAGGATTCGATGGCCAATGCGCAAAGCGACGTGGGCGCGCGCAAGCTGGCGGAGCAACGCGTGGAAGCCGCGCGGGTGCTGGAAAGCCTGCAGGGCGCGCTGGCCACCGACGCCGCGCTGCTGAGCGAGGCGGAAAACCAGGCGATCGCCGCCGCGACCCAGGCGTTGCAGCAGGCGGCGCAGGGTGAAGATCCCGCCGCTATCGAAGACGCCATCAAAACATTAGATGCACAAACGCAAGATTTTGCCGCGCGCCGCATGGACGCTTCCATTCGCCGCGCGCTGGCTGGCCATTCTGTGGATGAGGTTTAACCATGCCTAAAATTGTTTTCCTGCCCCATCAAGATCTTTGCCCGGAAGGGGCGGTTCTGGAAGCCGAAAAAGGGGAGTCGATCCTCAACGTTGCGCTGCGCAACGGCATTGAAATCGAGCACGCCTGCGAGAAATCCTGCGCCTGCACCACCTGCCACTGCATCGTGCGTGAAGGCTTCGATTCGCTGGAAGAGAGCAGCGAGCTGGAAGACGACATGCTGGACAAAGCGTGGGGGCTGGAGCCGGAAAGCCGTCTGAGCTGCCAGGCGCTGGTCGCCGACGAAGATCTGGTGGTCGAAATGCCGCGCTACACCGTCAATCACGCGCGTGAGCATTAATTGTTAGCCGCAGCGTCAACCCGGAGATCATAATGGGACTGAAGTGGACCGACAGCCGTGAAATCGGCGAAGCCCTGTACGACCAATACCCGGATACCGATCCGAAAACCGTGCGTTTTACCGACATGCATCAGTGGATCTGCGATCTGGAAGAGTTCGATGACGATCCGCAGGCTTCCAACGAAAAAATACTGGAAGCGATCCTGCTGGTCTGGTTAGATGAAGCGGAGTAAATAGCGTAACGGGCTGCCATGGGCGGCCCGTTTATTTTGTATCCGACAAGATTAATAAAAGAATAATCCGGAGTAAGAAGGCTATGACAACAGAATTCATGCAGGTCACGCTGTCGCAACAACCTGCCGACGCCCGCTGGGGCGAAAAAGCGCTGCTGAGCACCAACGGCGAAGGAATGACCATCCACCTGACCGGCGCCGACAAGCTGGGCGCGATCCAGCGCGCGGGCCGCAAAATTGACGGTCAGGGCATCAAAAACGTCAAGCTGGCCGGCGACGGTTGGGATTTGGAAAACAGCTGGGCGTTCTGGCAAGGCTATCGCGGGCCGAAAGGGCAGCGCAACGTCGAATGGGCCGAGCTGCCGGAAGCCGCGCGTCAGGAACTGGATAAGCGCCTGAAGATCGTCGACTGGGTGCGCGACACCATCAACATGCCGGCGGAAGAGCTGGGGCCGGAGCAATTGGCGACCCGCGCCGTCGATCTGATGTGCGACGTCGGCTGCGATGCCGTCAGCTACCGCATCACCAAGGGCGAAGATCTGCGCGAGCAGAACTATGCCGGCATCCACACCGTCGGCCGCGGCTCCGAGCGCCCGCCGGTGCTGCTGGCATTGGACTTCAACCCGACCGGTAACCCGGATGCGCCGGTGTTCGCATGCCTGGTCGGCAAGGGCATCACCTTCGACAGCGGCGGCTACAGCCTGAAGCAAAGCGCCTTTATGGATTCGATGAAATCCGACATGGGCGGCGCGGCCACCATCACCGGCGCCCTGGCGCTGGCGGCGGCGCGCGGCCTGAAGCAGCGCGTGAAGCTGTACCTGTGCTGCGCCGACAACATGGTCAGCGGCAACGCCTTCAAACTGGGCGACATCATTCGCTACCGCAACGGCAAAACCGTTGAGGTGATGAACACCGATGCGGAAGGGCGCCTGGTGCTGGCCGACGGCCTGATCGACGCTTCTGAGCAGAACCCGCAGCTGATTATCGACTGCGCCACCCTGACCGGCGCGGCGAAAACGGCGGTAGGCAACGACTATCACGCGCTGTTCAGCTTCGACGACGCGCTGGCGCAGGAGCTGCTGAGCAGCGCCGCCGCCGAGCATGAGCCGTTCTGGCGTCTGCCGCTGGCCGAGTTCCACCGCAGCCAGCTGCCGTCCAACTTCGCCGAGCTGAACAACGTGGCCGGCCCGGCCTACACCGCCGGCGCCAGCACCGCGGCGGCCTTCCTGTCGCATTTCGTTAAGAACTACCAACAAGGCTGGTTGCACATCGACTGTTCCGCCACCTACCGCAAAGGCGCGGTGGATCAGTGGTCGGCCGGCGCGACCGGGCTGGGCGTGCGCACCCTGGCCAATCTGTTGCTGAGCAAAGCCAAATAATTGAACGCCCGCCGCGTCGGGCGCTAGAATGCGCATTATCTTCGGGGCCCAGCATGCTGGGCCTCGCTATTTGATCTTGGAGTTTGCCATGAGTGCCCATCATCACGATGCCGCCCCGAGCGAGAACGAACTTGAACGCCTGCTGAAGCTGGCGGTGACGGAGCCGGCCCACCGCCCGGCGTTCTTCCGTGAACTGCTCGAGGCCACGGTGCTGATCCTCGGCGACAGCGAGCAGGTGCAGCAGGACGGCGACATCACGCTGAATGCGGATACGCCGGTCAATATCCAGCATTGGGAAAAACAGGACGGCGGCAGCATTATTCCGTTCTTCACCTCGCTGGAAGCGCTGCAGAAGGCCGTTGAGGATGAACAGCCGTTCATCGCCATGCCGGCGCGGGTGCTGTTTGAAATCACGCAGGGCGCGGATCTGTTCCTCAACCCGAAGGCGGAATACGGCAAAGAGTTCTACCCGGAAGAGGTGGCGATGCTGCTGGCGACCGGCGGCGTTGTCAAACCGGTGGAGCATTACGTCGACAAAGAGACCCAAATCCTGCTGGGGCAGCCCGAAGAGTATCCGTCGGCGATGGTGGATGCGCTGACCACGCTGTTCAGCCAGCGCAAGCCGGTGCGCCGCGCGTTTCTGGCGCTGATGCACGACCAGGCGGCGGACGAGAAGCCGAATCTGCTGATCGGGCTGGAAGTGGATGCCGAGCCGGCGGAGATCGAGGCGTTGATCAACGAGGCCGGCAGCGTCGCCAGCGAAACGGCGCCGAATGACGAACCGGTGGATTTCTGCCTGGTATCGGAGAAAGAGCGGGGCATCAGCCACTACCTGATCGCCCATACGCAGCCGTTTTATCAGCGCCGCTGGGGCAGTTGGCTGCGCAATGTGATCCCGTCTACCGACAAGACCCAATAACGTCGGCGTGCCGCTGAAAGTGGCGAATGAAGATCATATTTTTTTAATGAAATGTTGATTTTCCCGTAGGCAAGCGTTAACGGCGCACATATAATCTGCGCCACTTGAGAAGGCCGGCAACATTGCAGACCGGCCTGTTTTGGAAGTCATACAGAGGCCATCATGACCGTAGAACGTACCTTTTCCATCGTTAAACCAAACGCTGTAGCCAACAACGACATCGGCGCTATCTACGCGCGTTTCGAGCGCGCCGGTTTCAAAATCATCGCCGCTAAAATGCTGCGTCTGACTCGCGAGCAAGCTGAAGGCTTCTACGCTGAGCACAAAGGCCGCCCATTCTTCGACGGTCTGGTTGAGTTCATGACCTCCGGCCCAATCATGGTGCAGGTTCTGGAATCTGAAAACGCCGTGCAGCGCAACCGCGACATCATGGGCGCAACTAACCCGGACAACGCACTGGCCGGCACCCTGCGCGCCGACTACGCGGACAGCTTCACCGCTAACGCCGTTCACGGTTCCGACTCCGTTGAATCCGCACAGCGTGAAATCGCTTACTTCTTCAACGAAAGCGAAATCTGCGCACGTTAATCGTGCCGTTGCTGATAACCAGGCATTCACCGGCTGAAACAATAAAAATGCCCTGAATGCCTTTCAGCCATAGAAACCCGCTACTAAAATTTGTACAATGCCGCGCCCCTGATAAGACGACTTGTCAGGGGCGTGTTTTTAGTGCCGCCACCCGAATCATGCGGGCTGAAATGCACAACTTACTTTCCATTCTTTAGCGCCATAACGTGTAATAACGAGGCCAGAGATCATTATGTTAGAACCCATCACGTCCGAGCACACCGTGTCTGAAAATAATTCGCTGACTACCCCCTCCGTTAACGTGGAGCAACCGGCTGCGGCCAAAATCAACCTGCTGGACCTGAACCGCCAGCAAATGCGTGAGTTCTTCGCCGAAATGGGCGAAAAACCGTTCCGTGCCGATCAGGTGATGAAGTGGATTTACCACTACTGCTGCGACGATTTCGAGCAGATGACCGACATCAACAAAGTCCTGCGCGGCAAGCTGCAGCGCGTGGCGGAAATCCGCGCGCCGGAAGTGGCGGAAGAACAGCGTTCGGCCGACGGCACCATTAAGTGGGCGATCAAGGTGGGCGATCAGCAGGTCGAAACCGTGTATATCCCGGAAGCCGACCGCGCGACGCTGTGCGTCTCCTCGCAGGTAGGCTGCGCGCTGGAGTGCAAATTTTGTTCGACGGCGCAGCAGGGCTTCAACCGCAACCTGCGCGTGTCGGAAATCATCGGCCAGGTGTGGCGCGCGGCGAAGATCATCGGCGCGCTGAAGGTGACCGGCCAACGCCCGATCACCAACGTGGTGATGATGGGCATGGGCGAGCCGCTGCTCAACCTGAACAACGTGGTGCCGGCGATGGAAATCATGCTGGACGATTTCGGCTTTGGCCTGTCCAAACGCCGCGTGACCCTGTCTACCTCCGGCGTGGTGCCGGCGCTGGACAAGCTGGGCGACATGATCGACGTGGCGCTGGCCATTTCGCTGCACGCGCCGAACGACACCATCCGCGATGAGATCGTGCCGATCAACCGCAAGTACAACATCGAGACCTTCCTGTCCGCGGTGCGTCGCTACCTGGAGAAATCCAACGCCAACCAGGGCCGCGTCACCGTCGAGTACGTGATGCTGGATCATATCAACGACAGCACCGACGACGCGCATCAGCTGGCGGAAGTGCTGAAAGACACGCCGTGCAAGATCAACCTGATCCCATGGAACCCGTTCCCGGGCGCTCCGTACGGCCGCAGCTCCAACAGCCGGGTGGATCGTTTCTCCAAGGTGTTGATGGAATACGGCTTTACGACTATTGTTCGTAAAACCCGTGGTGACGATATCGACGCCGCCTGCGGGCAACTGGCGGGTGAAGTGATCGACCGTACCAAGCGTACCCTGAAGAAGAAAATGGCCGGGGAACCTATCAACGTACGGGCGGTCTGAATCCTATAGCACCATTTTTTGTTATCTAACAGCCTGTTATGCGAAAGCGTGTCGCTGGCGGGCGTTAGCTGACGGCCGATAAGGAAATGAATGCGGGCATGAAGCTGAAACTGTGGGGTATGTGGCTGGCGGCCGGGTTGTTGGCCGGGTGTTCCGGTTCAGCGCCGGAAAAGGAAGCACAGGTCTCTGAGGCGGGCCAGACGCGCCTGCAGCTGGGCCTGGAGTACCTGCAGCAAGGCGACATGGACGCGGCGCGCCAGAACCTGGAGAAGGCGCTGGACGCGGCCCCGCAGGATTACCGCACGCAGTTGGGCATGGCGCTCTACGCGCAGCGCAGCGGTGAAAACGCCGAGGCCGAACAGCGTTATCGGCAAGCGCTCAAACTTGCGCCGGGCAATGGCACCGTACTGAATAATTACGGTGCGTTTCTTTGCGGTTTAGGGCAGTATGTACCGGCGCAACAGCAGTTTAGCGCTGCGGCGCTGGCGCCCGATTATGGCCAGGTCGCCGACAGCCTGGAAAACGCAGGTTACTGTTTTCTCAAGGCCGGACAAAACGATGAGGCGCGCACGCTGTTGAGCCGCGCGCTAAAAGTCGATCCGGACAAAGGCGCTCCGCTGCTGGCGGAGGCCGAAAAGCAATTTGGAGAAGGGAAGCGCGCCCAGTCGCAACTTTTATTGGATGTTTATCAGCATGTTCTGCCGGCCAGCGCCAGCAGCTTATGGTTACAGATTCGTTTCGCCGCGTTAGCCGGCCGCCAGGATAGCGTTCAACGCTATGGCAAGCAGCTAGCGCGAAGTTTTCCACAATCCAAACAGTACCAGCAGTTCTTAGCTAATGAATACTGAAGCCTCCCAAGATAAAACCGTATCCATGACGACGGGCCAGCGCCTGCGTCAGGCCCGTGAGCAACTCGGGCTGAGCCAACAGACCGTTGCAGAACGCCTGTGTCTCAAAATGTCCACCGTGCGCGATATCGAGGAAGACAGCGTGTCCGCTGACCTCGCGTCCACCTTCGTGCGCGGCTACATCCGTTCCTACGCCAAGCTGGTGCATCTGCCGGAAGACGAACTGCTGCCGATGTTGGCCAAGCAGGCGCCGTTGAAGATGGCGAAAGTGGCGCCGATGCAAAGTTTCTCGCTGGGCAAGCGTCGCAAGAAACGCGACGGCTGGCTGATGAGCTTCACCTGGCTTATCGTGTTCGTGGTGATCGGCCTGACCGGCGCCTGGTGGTGGCAAAACCACAAGGCGCAGCAGGAAGAGATCGCCACCATGGCCGATCAATCCTCGGCGCAGCTTTCACAGAATAACGAAGGGCAGTCCGTGCCGCTGACCGACGGCAATGCCGACGCCGGCACCAACGTGCCGTTGACCGACAACAGCGCCGCGCCGGCCGATACCGGCGCAGCGGCTCAGGCGCCGGCGGCGACCGCCCAGGCGCCGAGCGCGGCTCAGCAGCAGCCTGCCGTGGTGTCGCCAAGCCAGACCACCCTGCCGGAAACCGCGCCGGTGGCGCAAGCACCGTTGCCGACCGCCGATGCGGGCGTGGCTGCGCCGGCGGCCGATCCGAACGCGCTGGTGATGGATTTCTCCGCCGACTGCTGGCTGCAGGTGACTGACGCGAGCGGTAAAACGCTGTTCAGCGGCACCCAGAAGCAAGGCGGCAAGCTGAACCTGACCGGCACTGCGCCGTATAAACTGACCATCGGTGCGCCGGCGGCAGTTCAGATCCAGTATCAGGGTAAACCGGTTGATTTAAGCCGGTTCGTTAAGTCAAACCGTGTTGCTCGCCTGACCGTCGCCGCGCAGTAATCGCGCGGCACCGGTCGTGATGTCAGAGCAGCAATGGAGAGTAAGTAATGCATAACCAAGCGCCCATCAACCGTCGAAAATCTACACGCATTTACGTCGGCAAGGTGCCTATTGGTGATGGCGCGCCGATTGCCGTGCAGTCGATGACCAACACCCGTACCACCGATGTTGAAGCAACGGTTAATCAGATCAAAGCGCTGGAGCGCGTGGGCGTCGACATCGTCCGCGTTTCGGTTCCTACCATGGACGCCGCCGAGGCGTTCAAACTGATCAAGCAGCAGGTCAACGTGCCGCTGGTCGCCGATATCCACTTCGATTATCGCATCGCACTGCAGGTGGCCGAATATGGCGTAGACTGCCTGCGCATCAACCCGGGCAACATCGGCAACGAATCGCGCATTCGCTCGGTGGTGGACTGCGCCCGCGACAAGAACATCCCGATTCGCATCGGCGTCAACGGCGGCTCGCTGGAAAAAGACCTGCAGGAAAAGTACGGCGAACCTACGCCGGAAGCGCTGCTGGAATCCGCCATGCGCCATGTGGACATCCTCGATCGTCTCAACTTCGACCAGTTTAAGGTCAGCGTCAAGGCGTCGGACGTGTTCCTGGCGGTGCAATCCTACCGCTTGCTGGCGTCGCGCATCGATCAGCCGCTGCACCTGGGCATCACCGAAGCCGGCGGCGCGCGCAGCGGGTCGGTCAAATCGGCCATCGGCCTGGGCATGCTGCTGTCTGAAGGCATCGGCGATACCCTGCGCATCTCGCTGGCGGCGGATCCGGTCGAAGAGGTGAAGGTCGGTTTCGACATCCTGAAGTCGCTGCGCATCCGCGCGCGCGGCATCAACTTCATCGCCTGCCCGACCTGCTCGCGTCAGGAGTTCGACGTGATCGGCACGGTGAACGCGTTGGAGCAGCGCCTGGAAGACATCATCACGCCGATGGACGTTTCGATCATCGGCTGCGTGGTGAACGGCCCGGGTGAAGCGCTGGTGTCCACCATGGGCGTAACCGGCGGCCACAAGAAGAGCGGCTTCTATGAAGACGGCGTGCGCCAGAAAGAGCGTTTCGACAACGAACAGATGATCGACCAGCTGGAAGCGAAGATTCGCGCCAAGGCCGCGATGATGGACGAAAGCAAACGCATCACGGTCAACCTGCTGGAAAAATAAGCGTTATCGCTACACGGCGGGCCTGTTGGCCCGCTTGTTTATGAACCTGAAGGGCAGAAAACCGCATCCGCGTTGAATACCGGGCGGCAAAGTCCCTATAATCGGGTTCATTTTTACAGACAACGGACAGAGAACTCACGTGGCAAAGAACATTCAAGCCATTCGCGGCATGAACGACTACCTGCCGGAAGAAACGGCATTATGGCAGCGTATTGAAGGCACCCTCAAGCAGGTGCTGGGCGGCTACGGTTACAGCGAAATCCGGTTGCCGATTGTAGAGCAGACCCCGTTATTCAAACGCGCGATCGGCGAAGTGACCGACGTCGTGGAAAAAGAGATGTATACCTTCGAAGACCGCAACGGCGAAAGCCTGACGCTGCGTCCGGAAGGGACGGCTGGCTGCGTGCGCGCCGGCATCGAACATGGTCTGCTGTACAATCAGGAACAGCGTCTGTGGTACATCGGCCCGATGTTCCGCTACGAGCGCCCGCAGAAGGGACGTTACCGTCAGTTCCATCAGCTGGGCGCGGAAGTGTTCGGCCTGCAAGGCCCGGATATCGACGCCGAGCTGATCCTGCTGACCGCCCGCTGGTGGAAAGCGCTGGGCATCGCCGAGCACGTCACGCTGGAGCTGAACTCCATCGGTTCGCTGGAGGCGCGCGCCAACTACCGCGACGCGCTGGTGGCGTTCCTGGAGCAGCACGTCGAGGTGCTGGACGAAGACTGCAAACGCCGCATGTACAGCAACCCGCTGCGCGTGCTGGACTCCAAGAATCCTGAGGTGCAGGCGCTGCTGAACGACGCGCCGCGCCTGTCCGAGTACCTGGATGAAGAATCCCGTGCTCACTTCGCCGGTCTGTGTGAACTTTTGGCGCAGGCAGGTATCCCATATACCGTTAACGAGCGCCTGGTGCGCGGTCTGGATTACTACAACCGCACCGTGTTTGAGTGGGTGACCACCAGCCTGGGCGCGCAGGGCACCGTCTGCGCGGGCGGCCGTTACGACGGCCTGGTCGAGCAGCTGGGTGGCCGCGCCACCCCGGCGGTCGGTTTCGCCATGGGGCTTGAGCGTCTGGTGCTGCTGGTGCAGGCGGTCAACCCGGAATTCAAGGCGCCGTCGGCTATCGACGTGTACGTCATTTCTTCCGGCGCGGGCACCCAGAGTGCGGCGATGCGGCTGGCTGAACAGGTGCGCGACGCGGCGCCGCAGCTGAAGCTGATGACCAATTACGGCGGCGGCAACTTCAAGAAGCAGATCACCCGTGCGGACAAATGGGGCGCGCGCATCGCGCTGATCCTGGGTGAGAGCGAAGTGGCGGCGCAGCAGGTGGTGGTGAAAGACCTGCGCAGTGGTGAACAAGAAACGCTGGCGCAAAGCGAAGTCGCTGCGCGTCTGGCTTTGATGTTAGGTTAAGGAGAAGGACACCGTGGAAGTCTATACCACTGAAAACGAACAAGTCGACGCACTGCGTCGGTTCTTTGCCGAGAACGGCAAAGCGCTGGCGGTGGGCGTGGTGCTCGGAATTGGTGCCCTGGTTGGCTGGCGTTATTGGCAGAGCCATGAAAACTCCAACATGATGGCGGCATCGCAATCCTATCAGGAAGCCAGCGATCGTCTGGCGGCCGGCAAGCCGGATGACGTGGCTGCCGCGGAGAAATTTGTCCAGGCCAACGGCAACAGCTACGGCGTATTGGCCGCGCTGCAGTTGGCCAAGCACTTTGTCGAACAGAATGATTTCGCCAAGGCGCAGCAGCAGCTGGCGCTGGCGCAGGGCCAGACCAAAGACGACAACCTGTTGGCGATGATCAACCTGCGTCTGGCGCGCGTCCAGCTGCAGGAGAAAAAGCTGGATGAAGCGCTGAAAACGCTGGATGGCGTGAAAGGCGAAGGCTGGGTGGCGATGATGCAGGATGTGCGCGGCGATGTATTGCTGGCCAAGGGCGACGCCAAGGGCGCGCGCGAAGCTTACAGCAAAGGCATTGAGTCCAATGCTTCTCAGGCGCTGCAGGTTCTGCTGCGCATGAAATTGAATAACTTGTCCAGCTAAGGGGAATTCCCATGCAATTGCGTAAAACACTCTTGGTCGGACTGGTTTCCGCTGCCTTGCTGAGTGGTTGCTCGCTGTTTAACAGCGAAGAAGACGTGGTTACCATGTCGCCGTTGCCGAAAGTTGAAAATCAGTTTACGCCGAGCAAGGCGTGGAGCACCTCGGTGGGCGACGGTATCGGTGAGTATTACTCCCACCTGCGTCCGGCCTATCAGGACAGCACCATTTACGCCGCCGATCGCTTCGGCATCGTGAAAGCGATGGACGCCGACAGCGGTAACGAGAAGTGGAAGGTCAATCTCTCCGAGAAGACCGGTTTCTTCTCCAGCAACCTGTCTGCGCTGCTGTCGGGCGGCCTGACGGTCGCGGGCGACAAGGTTTACGTCGGCAGCGAAAAAGCGGTGGTTTACGCATTGAACACCGCCGACGGCGCCATCGCCTGGCAGACCAAAGTGGCCGGCGAAGCGATCTCCCGTCCGGTTGTCAGCGACGGCATGGTGTTGGTGCACACCTCCAACGGCATGTTGCAGGCGCTGAACGAAGCCGACGGCGCGGTGAAGTGGACGGTTAACCTGGACATGCCTTCGCTGTCGCTGCGTGGTGAATCCGCGCCGGCCGTCGCTTTTGGCGCCGCCATCGTCGGCGGTGACAACGGCCGCGTCAGTGCGGTGCTGATGCAGCAGGGCCAGATTATCTGGCAACAGCGTATTTCTCAGCCGAGCGGCGCGACCGAAATCGATCGTCTGAACGACGTGGACACCACGCCGGTGATCGTTGACGGCGTGGTCTACGCGCTGGGTTACAACGGCAACCTGACGGCGCTGGATCTGCGTTCCGGCCAGATTATCTGGAAACGCGAGCTGGGTTCGGTGAATGATTTCATCGTCGACGCGGGCCGCATCTACCTGATCGATCAGAACGACCGCGTAGTGGCGCTCAGCACCGAAGGCGGCGTGACCGTGTGGACGCAGAGCGATCTGCTGCACCGTAACCTGACGCCGCCGGTGATGTATAATGGTTATCTGGTGACCGGTGACGCCGAAGGTTATCTGCACTGGATCAACACCACCGATGGCCGTTTTGTCGCCCAGCAGGAAGTGGACAGCTCCGGCTTCCTGTCTGCGCCGATGGTGGCCAGCGACAAGCTGATCATCCAGGCTCGCGGCGGGAAAGTTTACGCTTTCACCCGCTAACGCCGCTCGTCGTGACCCTTCTTGCACCCGAAAGCTTTCGGGTTGCAGCCAGGCGGCAAGCGCATGAGTCCTCGGGAGCTCAGTGAACTGAGTGACCGAGGCGAGGGTGCGCAGACAACGCCGCTGTGGCGCGAAAGATGAAGGGGAAAACGGCTCCTGAGTGTTCAGGGGCCGTTTCGTATTTTATAAGCTGCACCGCTGGTGTCTATCCACAGTGCAGTAACGCATTGATTATTAAGTAATGAGGCTTCAACAATGATACCTGTCGTCGCGCTGGTCGGGCGCCCGAATGTGGGTAAATCCACCTTGTTCAACCGTTTAACCCATACGCGTGATGCGCTGGTGGCGGATTTCCCGGGGCTGACGCGTGACCGCAAGTATGGTCGTGCTGAAATCGAAGGCAATGAATTCATCATCGTCGATACCGGCGGCATCGACGGCACCGAAGACGGCGTCGAAACGCGCATGGCCGGTCAGTCGCTGCTGGCGATCGAAGAAGCGGACATCGTGCTGTTCATGGTCGACGCCCGCGCCGGCCTGATGCCGGCGGATCAGGGCATTGCCCAGCACCTGCGCAGCCGCCAGAAGGCGACCTTCCTGGTGGCCAACAAAACCGACGGTCTGGATCCGGACACCGCCACCGCCGATTTCTATTCGCTCGGCCTGGGTGAAGTGTTCGCTATCGCCGCTTCTCACGGCCGCGGCGTGACCCAGCTGATCGAACACGTGCTGGTGCCGTTCGTACCGGAAAAACCGGAAGACGTCGAGCTGACCGAGGAAGAGGCCAACGCCGCTTACTGGGCTGAGCAAAACGGTGAAACGCTGGAAGGCGAAGAAGACGAAGAGCCGGAAGAAGCGTTCAATCCGCAGGATCTGCCGATCAAGCTGGCGATCGTCGGCCGCCCGAACGTCGGTAAGTCTACGCTCACTAACCGCATCCTCGGCGAGGAGCGCGTGGTGGTGTACGACATGCCGGGCACCACCCGCGACAGCATCTACATTCCGATGGTGCGCGACGAACGCGAGTACGTGCTGATCGACACCGCCGGGGTGCGCAAACGCGGCAAGGTGACGGAAACCGTCGAGAAATTCTCGGTGATCAAGACTCTGCAGGCGATTGAAGACGCCAACGTGGTGCTGCTGGTGATCGACGCGCGTGAAGGCATTTCCGATCAGGATCTCTCTTTGCTCGGCTTTATCCTCAATAGTGGGCGCTCACTGGTGATTGCGGTCAACAAGTGGGACGGCATGAGCGAAGAAGATCGCGAGCACGTGAAAGAGATGCTCGATCTGCGCCTGGGCTTCGTCGACTTCGCGCGCGTGCACTTCATTTCCGCCCTGCACGGCAGCGGCGTCGGCAACCTGTTCGAGTCGGTACAGGAAGCCTACGAGTGCGCAACCCGCCGCGTAAACACCTCGATGCTGACCAAAATCATGCAGATGGCGGTTGACGATCACCAGCCGCCGTTGGTGCGCGGCCGCCGCGTGAAGCTGAAATATGCCCATGCCGGCGGTTACAACCCGCCGATCGTGGTGATCCACGGCAACCAGGTCAGCGATCTGGCCGATTCGTATAAACGCTATTTGATGAACTACTTCCGCCGCTCGCTGAATGTGATGGGGACGCCGATCCGCATCCAGTTCAAAGAGGGTGACAACCCGTTCGCCGGCAAACGCAACCTGCTGACGCCGACCCAGATGCGTAAGCGCAAGCGCCTGATGAGCCACCTGAAAAAGAGCAAGTAATCGCTCATGAGGGGCGCGGCAGTGATGCCGCGCCCTTTTTTATTGGCCCGAAATCGTTTTATTATCTGAAGATTACCTCGCCTGCCTGAAGGAACACCATGTCCTGGGAAACCTGGAGTTTTGCGTTTAACGTCACCGTGCCGAATCTGCTGATGATGCTGCTGGGGATCCTGCTGCGCCATTGGCGCCTGATGGATGACCGCTTTGTCGACGGTGCGACCCGCCTGGTGTTCAATCTGGCGCTGCCGTGCCTGCTGTTTTTCAGCATCGCCACCAACCATCCGCAGCTGCTCGGCAACCTGCCGCTGGTGCTGTTCGGCGCGGTCGGCACGCTGGCGACCTTCCTGCTTTTGGAGCTGGCGGCCAGGTGGCTGGTGAAAGAACCGCGTGAGCGTGGGGTATTCGTGCAGGGCGGCTTCCGCGCCAATACCGCCATCGTCGGCCTGGCCTACGCCATGACCGCCTACGGCAGCGAAGGCATTGCGCTCGCCTCGCTGTACCTGACGGTGACGGTGATCCTGTTCAACATACTGTCGGTCATCACCCTCACGCGCAGCCTGCAGGGCGGGCAGGGCAATAAAATCAGCCACCTGTCGCTGCTGCGCAGCATCGTCACCAATCCGTTGATCATCGGCCTGGTGTGCGGGTTGCTGTATGCGCAAACCGGGCTGGGCATCCCGACCGTGATCCGCCAGACCGGCAGCTATATCTCCGCGCTGTCGCTGCCGCTGGCGCTGCTGTGCACCGGCGCCAGCCTGGATTTTCGCGCCATGTTCCGTTCGTCCAACGTGGCGGCGCTGTCATCGGCGGCTAAGCTGTTTCTGGTGCCGTGCCTGATGACGCTGGCCGGCTGGCTGTGCGGGTTTCAGGGGGCGGCACTGGGGATTATCTTCCTGTTTTCCGCCACGCCGACCGCTTCGGGCAGCTATGTGATGACGCGCGCCATGGGCGGCAACGCCACGCTGGCGGCCAACATTATTGCCATCACCACCGTCGGATCGTTCTTCACCACCGCGTTGGGGATCTATTTTTTGCGCTCATGGGGCGCGATTTAACCTGGGAGTCGTTATGGACGCGCACTGTCCGCACTGTCGTCAGACCATGAATTGGGTAGCGGGTCACTACCATTGTGCCGCCTGTCAGCGCGATTATCGGCAGCTGGCGAGCTGCCCGGAATGCGGGCAGCCGCTGCAAGAATTGAAAGCCTGCGGGGCGGTGGATTACCTGTGCCAGAACGGGCACGGGCTGATCTCCAAAAAGCGGGTGAATTTCAGCTATCAGCCGCTGTAAGCCCTCACTCATCCACCTGGCCGGTTTTCCACAGATCCACCAGCGCCTGCGGCGCGCTGCTTTCCGGGATTAACAGCACGATCTCGGTGCTCAGGGTGGGGCTGGTGTAGTTGATCTGTATGCGGTAGTAGCGTTGGTCGCCGCAGCCGGGGGAGTTGGGCTGGCCTTCTTCCTGCGCATAGGGCAGCGTCTGGTTCAGCAGCTGATTCAGGCGCTGCCGCTGCTCCGGCGTGATATCGGCCAGCGCGATGCGGCGCTGGCCCGCCAGTTTGGGAATGTAGGCGAAGCCTCCCTCGCGCGCCAGCTCAATGACCGTATCCTGATTGAGCGTCGGCAGCGGTTTCATTATTCCACCCCCACCTGATGCCAGGCTTGCTGCACCTTGTCCGCTACGCTCTGGTCGAAACGCGCTTGCGCATGTTTCACCGTTGCGCGGGCGAAGGTGGCGAAATCGGCATTTTGCGGCAGCGCTTTGTCGCATACCGTGTCATACCAGACGTAGCCGGCTTTCTCCCAGGCGAAGCCGCCCAGCGCCGTCGCCGCCAGGTAGAAGGCGCGGTTGGGGATGCCGGAGTTGAGGTGCACGCCGCCGTTGTCTTCCTTGGTCTGGATATAATCCTTCATGCTGGCGGGCTGCGGGTCTTTACCCAGCAGCGGGTCATCGTAGGCGGTGCCGGGCGCCGACATCGAGCGCAGCCCTTTGCCTTTGATGCCCTTGGCGAGCAGCCCGGCGCCGATCAGCCAGTCGGCTTTATCGGCGGTTTGCTGCAGGTGGAACTGCTTGACCAGCGAACCGAACACGTCGGACAGCGATTCATTGAGCGCGCCGGACTGCTGGTAGTAGATCAGCCCGGCTTCGCTCTCGGTCACGCCGTGCGCCAGCTCGTGGCCGACCACGTCGATGGCGATGGTGAAACGGTTGAAAATCTCGCCGTCGCCGTCGCCGAACACCATCTGCTGGCCGTTCCAGAAAGCGTTCTGGTACTCCTTGCCGTAGTGTACGCTGCCGACCAGCGGCAGCCCCTGGTTATCCAGTGAGTTGCGGCGGTAGGCCTGCCAGAAGAAATCGTAGGTGACGCCGAGGTAGTCGTAGGCTTCGTCCACCGCCACATCGTGGTTGCTGGGCTGGCCCTCTTTACGTACCTGTTTGCCGGGCAGTTGGGTGCCGTTCTGGGCGTCGTAGATATCGCGGAGCGCTTCGCCGGCTCGGGCGTTTTTCTCGGTCGGTGAACGCAGCGGCTTGTTGCCGAGCAGGCTTTGCACGTGGTTCAGAGTGTGCAGCGCGCAGTCGCGCTGCGGGGCATTGCCGTGTTCAATGATGCGGCGCAGCATGTAGGGAGGAATGACGGAACGCATGCGCTGGGCTGGCATAGTGGCTCTCCTTAGGCAAAAAATTTTACCTCATCGAATGAATGCACTGTGCCTAAGTGTAGCCTACTCGTCATAAAGCCTGTGGTCATGCGTGCTCACCGCCGGCGCAGTCTTGTGCGGGCTGATGCGCCGCACCGAGGCGCGCACCGCCAGCCGGCCGTGCAGCAGCAGATTGCACGGCGGTGCGTCGGCGCGCAGCATGCGCCGCTGCAGCAGTTGGATCGCCTCGTAACCCAGTTCGTCGCGCGGCACCTGCACCGAGGTCAGCGGCACGTCATGGATTTCCGCCAGGTTGAAGCCGTCGGTGCTCATCACCGACACGTCGCCCGGCACGTTCAGCCCTCGCTTGTTGAGCGCCTTGACCGCCCCGACCGCCATGTAATCGCCGCCGGCCAGGATCGCCGTCGGCAGCGGGGCGTGGCCGTGGATGCCATCGAGATAGGTGGTCAGCGCCTGCTCGGCCTCTTCGCTGCCGAAGCCGGAGGTGGTGACCAGATGGCGGCCGTCGTCGAACGGCAGATGATGCCGCGCGTAGGCTTGCCGGATGCCCGCCAGCCGCAGCTCCATGGTGTGGCGGCGCAGACACTGCAGGTTGAGAATATGGCTGTGCCCCTGCTGGAACAGGTAGCTGGCGGAGTAATCGCCGATCAACTGATGATCCGGCGAGACGCTGTCCAGCCGCATCTGCCGATCGCTGCAGTTGATCAGCACGCAAGGTTTGTGCAGATCGGCCGCCAGGGTGTGGATATGCTCGTCGTCGATGCCGATGATCAGCGCCGCTTCGGTGTGCGGATCGCTCATCTTTTCCAGAAACAGCGCGCCGTCGCTGCGCTGCTCTTCCAGCCCGCAGTAGCGGATGCGCACCTCGTGCTCCATCAGCGCGGCGGCAATGCCCTGAATGACCTTGTAGTAGAAGATGTCGGTGCGCACGTCGAACGCGCGCTGCGGCGCGAACACCATCACGTTGTTCAGCATCAGCCGGCCGCTGGAAATGCCCTGCAGAATGCCGTTTTGCTGCGCACAGTCCAGCACCTTGCGGCGCGCCTCGGCGCTGGTGTTGGCCTTGCCGGCCAGCACGCGGGAAACGGTGCTGATCGACAGCCCGGTTTGGCGGGCGATCTCCTGGATTTTCAGCTTTCCGTTCATTTTGTGATCTCCTTCAAATTCGTCCATGAGAATATTTTCACTGCGGATTTTCAGCGTCTTGACCGGATTTATCGGCCATTATGACTATTTTTTCACCCGCTTGTGAAAATCTTTGCAAAAAACCCCGTTTCGCTGTGCGCTATCGCTGAGTAGTCTGCATTGGTACACCAATTTTGGGACATGTCAGTCCAATTTTAACGGTGTGCGAAAAAGAAAACAAAAAATAAATCATGGGGTTGTGATGGACTGCCGGTCTGTTATGCGAGCGTTGGCCTGTGTTCACCGTCCCCTTTTGATAGCGCAACGTACCTTACCAATGCGCGCGTCGCTGTCACAGGCGGCCGCGGGGAGAGAACTGATGAGTGTGGAGATCAATCAGGCGGTCGCGCAGAGCGGCCGGCGCAAGTTCAAATCGCTGCGCTGGTGGATGCTGGCGCTGTTCTTGCTGGGCGTCACGGTCAACTACATTACCCGCAACTCGCTGGGCATTCTGGCGCCGGAGCTGAAAACCAGCCTGAACATGAGCACCGAGCAATATGCCTGGGTGGTGGCGTCGTTCCAGCTGGCCTACACGGTGTTCCAGCCGATCTGCGGCTGGCTGATCGACGTTATCGGCCTGAAGATGGGCTTTCTGATCTGCGCCGGCATTTGGGCGGTGGTATGCATGCTGCACGCCGGCGCCGGCAGCTGGCTGCAACTGGCCATTCTGCGCTTCTTCATGGGGGGCGCGGAGGCGGCGGCCACCCCGGCCAACGCCAAGGCGATCTCCGACTGGTTCCCGAAAAAGGAGCGGCCGATCGCCGCCGGCTGGGCGGGCGTCGGTTTCTCCATCGGCGCCATGCTGGCGCCGCCGATCATCGTCATCGCTCACGTCTCCTTCGGCTGGCAGGGGGCGTTCCTGTTCTCCGGCGGGCTGGCGCTGATCTGGGTCGTGCTGTGGTGGCTGTTCTACCACTCCCCGCAGCAGCACCCGAACCTCAGCCAGCAAGAGCTGGATCTGATCCGCGAAGACAACGAGCCGGTGTTGCCGAAGCTGCCGTTTTTCACTTCGCTGGCCAGCCTGTGCAAGAACAAGAAGTTTTACGGCATCGCCATCCCGGCCTTTCTCGCCGAGCCGGCCTGGGCGGTCTTCAGTTTCTGGGTGCCGCTGTACCTGGCCACCGAACGCGGCATGGATCTGAAACAGATCGCGATGTTCGCCTGGCTGCCGTTCCTGGCGGCGGATATCGGCAGCGTCGCCAGCGGCTATCTCACCACCCTGTACCGCAAATGGTTCGGCTGCAGCCGCGTCAACTCGGTGGTCGCCAGCTCGGTGACCGGCGCTTTCCTGATGGTGTCGCTGGCGTTCGTGGCGATCACCCAAGATCCCTATGTGGCGATCGCGCTGATCTCGATCGGCGGTTTCGGCCATCAGGTGATCTCCTGCATGCTCAGCGCCCTGGTGGTGGAATCGTTCGATAAAAACCAGATGGCGACGGTCAACGGCATGCGCGGCTCCAGCGCCTGGATCGCCAGCTTCCTGTTCACGCTGCTGATCGGCGCGGTATCCGACACCATCGGCTTCAACCCGCTGTTTATTGCCATGGGCTTCTTCGATCTGATCGGCGCTGTGTTCCTGATTGCCCTGATCGCCGAGCGCGGCGGTAAGAAAACCCCTTCACACAGCTAAGTGGAATATGTATGAAAACCTTGAAAAATTGGACATTGGCGGCGCAGCATGCCGACCATGTCGAGCTGCTGGTCGATGAACGCCACCGTTTCTGCCTGTACGTGCTGGAAGACGGTCTGTTCCGCGTGTTGATCAAACGTGAGGGCGAGCTGGCGCTGGATCGCACCTGGAGCATCGCGCCGCAGAACGATGTGCCCTGGGAGGGGCGCGATCGGCTCAGCGTCGCCGGTTTCAGCCTGCCGGGCTATCAGCTGCGCCAGGCGGGCGATCGGCTGGTGGTCAGCACGCCGCTGCTGCGCGTGACGGTGCATCAGCCGCTGTGGTTGGAATGGGAGCATTGCAATGCCGCCGGCGAGTGGCGGCCGCTGGCGGCGGATCGGCCGACCAGCGCCTACCTGCTCAATGCGCACGGCGACGGCGTGGCGCACTACCAGCGGCGTTTTGCCGATGAGCGCTATTACGGCCTGGGGGAGAAAGCCGGCGATCTGGAACGCACCGGCCGCCGCTTCGAGATGCGCAATCTGGACGCCATGGGCTACAACGCCGCCAGCACCGATCCGCTGTACAAGCACATTCCGTTCACCATCACCCGTGGGCCGGAGGCGAGCTTCGGCCTGTTCTACGACAACCTGAGCAGCTGCTGGCTGGATCTGGGCAACGAGATCGACAATTACCACGCGGCCTATCGCCGCTATCAGGCCGAAGCGGGCGATCTGGATTACTACCTGTTCCTCGGGCCGAAGGTTTTGGACGTCACCAAGGCCTTCGTGCGCCTGACCGGCCGCACCCACTTCGGGCCGAAGTGGAGCCTGGGCTACAGCGGCTCGACCATGCACTACACCGACGCGCCGGACGCCCAGCAGCAGCTGCAGCAGTTCATTGCGCTGTGCCGCCAGCACGCCATTCCCTGCGACTCCTTCCAGCTGTCGTCGGGCTACACCTCGATTAACCACAAGCGCTACGTGTTCAACTGGAACTACGACAAGGTGCCGCAGCCCAAGCTGCTCAGCCAGGCGTTTCACGACGCCGGCCTCAGGCTGGCGGCCAACATCAAGCCGTGCCTGCTGCAGGATCATCCGCAGTATCAAGAGGTGGCGGCGCAGGGGCTGTTTATCCGCGATTCGCAAAGCGACGCGCCGGAACGCTCCAGCTTCTGGGACGATGAAGGATCGCACCTCGACTTCACCAACCCGGCGACGGTGCGCTGGTGGCAGCAGGGCGTCACGCAGCAGCTGCTGGAGATGGGCATCGATTCCACCTGGAACGACAACAACGAGTACGAAGTGTGGGATGGCGAAGCGCGCTGTCACGGCTTCGGGCGGCCGATCGCCATCAAGCACATCCGCCCGGTGATGCCGCTGCTGATGATGCGCGCCTCGATGGAGGCCCAGCAGCGCTTCGCGCCGCAGAAGCGGCCGTACCTGATCTCACGCTCCGGCTGCGCCGGCATGCAGCGCTATGTGCAGACCTGGAGCGGCGACAACCGCACCAGTTGGCAGACGCTGCGCTACAACATCCGCATGGGGCTGGGCATGAGCCTGTCCGGCTTGTATAACCTCGGCCACGACGTCGGCGGCTTCTCCGGCGACAAGCCGGACGCGGAGCTGCTGGTGCGCTGGGTACAAAACGGCGTGATGCATCCGCGTTTCACCATTCACTCCTGGAACGACGACGCCACGGTCAATGAGCCCTGGATGTACCCGGCCGCTACCCCGGCGGTGCGCGAGGCGATCAACCTGCGTTACCGGCTGCTGCCGTATTTCTACACCCTGTTGTGGCAGGCCTGCGCCGACGACGAGCCGATGCTGCGCCCGACTTTTCTCGATCACGAACAGGATGTGCGCACCTTTGGCGAAAACGACGATTTTCTGATCGGCCGCGATCTGCTGGTGGCCAGCGTGGTGGAACCGGGGCAGCGTCGCCGTTCGGTGTATCTGCCGGATAACGGCGAAGGCTGGTACTGCTTCTACAGCGGCCAGTGGTTCGGCGGCGGCCAGACGGTGACGCTGGCGGCGCCGCTGGAGCGTCTGCCGCTGCTGGTGCGCGCCGGGCGGCGCTGCCGCTGTCGCAGCGGCTGGCGCATGTGGACGTGGCCGCCGACGATCGGCGCGAGCTGCGGCTGTTTCCGCTCAAGGGCTGCGGCGTGAGCAGCGGGCTGTTGTTTGAGGACGACGGCGAAAGCGAAGGTTGGCGGCAGGGCGATGCGCTGTGGCTGCGCTGGGAAATGCGCTGTGACCATCAGCGCATCATGCTGGATATCACGACTGAAGGGCATTTCCGCCCGGCCTGGCGCACGCTGACGCTCAGCCTGCCGGAAGGCGAAACGCGCGCGCTGTGGGTGAACGGCGAACCGGGCGAGCGTTTTACGCTGGAGTAGGGCTTACTCGGTCGCGCGCTTCTTGCGCGGCTTTTTAGCGACGGTGATGGTTTTCACCTCGCTTTCCACCCAACCATCCTGCAGGCGGGTTTTCAGCAGTTCGCCGACCTGCGCCTGCTTGGTGGTTTTCAGCAGCTCGCCGCGCGGAGTTTGCGTCACGCTGTAGCCGCGCGCCAGCGTCGCCAGCGGGCTGACGGTCTCCAGCTGGCTGCAGGCCACGCCGAAGCGCTGGCGGTAGGCGTTGAGCTGCCGCTCCATCGCCTGCTGCAGACGGTATTCCTGCTGCTGCACGCGCTGTTGGTAGCGGTGAATGCGGCCCTGCGGCTGCACCTGCGCCAGCCGCTGCTGGGCGCGCTCGCTGCGGCGGGCGGCCAGGCGCAGCTGTTGCTGCATGCCGTCTTCCATCCGGCGCTGCAGCTTGAACAGCAGCGTCTGCTGACGCGCCAGGCGCAGATGCGGATGCTGCTGCTGTAAACGGTGGTGAATGTGGGTGAACTGCTGCTGGCGCTGCGCCAGGTAGTAATCCATCGCCATCTCCAGCCGCTGCTGCTGCGACTGCAGCTGGCGCAACAGCTCAAGCTGATTGCGGCTGACCAGTTCGGCGGCGGCGGATGGGGTTGGCGCGCGCAGGTCGGCAACGAAGTCGGCGATGGTGACGTCGGTTTCATGGCCGACGGCGCTGACGATCGGAATGCGGCTGGCGAAGATCGCCCGCGCCACGCGTTCGTCGTTGAAGCTCCACAGATCTTCCAGCGAACCGCCGCCGCGGCCGACGATCAGCACGTCGCATTCGTCGCGTCGGTTGGCGGTCTCGATGGCGCGCACGATCTGCATCGGCGCTTCCGCACCCTGCACCGAGGTGGGGTAGATGACGATCGGCAGCGACGGATCGCGCCGCTGCAACACCTGCAGGATATCGTGCAGCGCCGCGCCGCTGGCGGAGGTGATCACCCCGACGCGTTTGGCCGGGGCGGGCAGCGGCTGCTTGAACTGCTGATCGAACAGCCCTTCGGCGCTCAGGCGCTGTTTCAACTGCTCGAACTGTTGCTGCAGCAGGCCGTCGCCGGCGGGCTGCATGCTCTCGGCGATCAGCTGATAGTCGCCGCGCGGTTCATACAGCGTGATACTGGCGCGCACCAAGACCTGCTGGCCGTTTTGCGGCCGGAAGGTGACGCGTCGGTTGCTGTTGCGGAACATCGCGCAGCGCACCTGGGCGCGGTCGTCTTTCAGCGTGAAATACCAGTGGCCGGAGGCGGGCTGGGAGAGGTTGGAGATCTCGGCGGAGAGCCAAATCTGCCCCATTTCCCTTTCCAGCAGTTGGCGAACCGTCTGATTCAGGCGGCTTACGGTAAAAATGGAAGGCGAAACAGGTAGCGACATGTGACCCAGATCAAATTTCAAAACAATCACTTAATTGGTCGATACTACATGGCTGAAAAAGGTAATCAAGACTTTTTGTAAGAAAGTGCTGGAGGCAACCGATTCCGCTCTGTATAATGCCGCGGCAATATTTTATCTTTTTCACAGCCCACCCTGGTGAGATATTGCCCATGCTACGTATCGCTAAAGAAGCTCTGACGTTTGACGACGTCCTCCTGGTTCCAGCCCACTCCACGGTTCTGCCTAACACCGCAGAGCTCGGCACCCAACTGACCAAAACCATCCGCCTGAACATCCCTATGCTGTCCGCAGCCATGGATACCGTTACCGAATCCGGCCTGGCCATCGCGCTGGCGCAGGAAGGCGGCCTGGGCTTCATCCACAAAAACATGTCCATCGAGCGCCAGGCTGAAGAAGTCAGCCGCGTGAAGAAACATGAAAGCGGCGTAGTCACCGACCCGCAGACCGTTACTCCGGCCACCACGCTGCAAGAAGTGAAAGAGCTGACCGCGCGCAACGGCTTCGCCGGTTATCCGGTCGTCACCGAAGACAACGAGCTGGTCGGCATCATCACCGGCCGCGACGTGCGCTTCGTGACCGATCTGACCCAGCCGGTGACTGCGGTGATGACGCCGAAAGATCGCCTGGTCACCGTGAAAGAAGGTGAAGCGCGCGACGTGGTGCTGCAGAAGATGCACGAAAAGCGCGTAGAGAAAGCGCTGGTGGTGGACGACAGCTTCCACCTGCTGGGCATGATCACCGTTAAAGACTTCCAGAAAGCGGAACGTAAGCCGAACGCCTGTAAAGACGAGCACGGCCGTCTGCGCGTAGGCGCGGCGGTCGGCGCCGGCGCCGGCAACGAAGAGCGCGTCGACGCGCTGGTGGCGGCGGGCGTTGACGTTCTGCTGATCGACTCCTCGCACGGCCACTCCGAAGGCGTGTTGCAGCGCATTCGCGAAACCCGCGCCAAATACCCGGATCTGCAGATCGTCGGCGGCAACGTCGCGACCGCAGCGGGCGCCAAAGCGCTGGCTGAGGCCGGCGTGAGCGCGGTGAAAGTCGGTATCGGCCCTGGCTCCATCTGCACCACCCGTATCGTGACCGGCGTGGGCGTGCCGCAGATCACCGCCATCGCCGACGCGGTGGAAGCGCTGGAAGGCACTGGCATTCCGGTTATCGCCGACGGCGGCATCCGCTTCTCCGGCGACATCGCCAAAGCGATCGCCGCAGGCGCATCCTGCGTGATGGTCGGCTCCATGCTGGCGGGCACCGAAGAATCTCCGGGCGAAATCGAGCTGTATCAGGGCCGTTCGTTCAAATCTTACCGCGGCATGGGCTCGCTGGGCGCGATGTCCAAAGGCTCTTCCGACCGTTACTTCCAGACCGATAACGCCGCCGACAAACTGGTGCCGGAAGGTATCGAAGGCCGCGTGGCCTATAAAGGCATGCTGAAAGCCATCGTGCACCAGCAGATGGGCGGCCTGCGCTCCTGCATGGGCCTGACCGGCTGCGCCACCATCGACGATCTGCGCACCAAGGCGGAGTTCGTGCGCATCAGCGGCGCCGGCATTCAGGAAAGCCACGTGCACGACGTGACCATCACCAAAGAGTCGCCGAACTACCGCATGGGCTGATGCCTTAACCTCTCCTGAGTGAGAGGCCGGGGTGGGGCGCCAAGCCCCATCCCGAAAACATACATTTTCGCTCTTTTTCTCTTGTTGCTGGAATTCGCCTCACATGACACAAAATATCCATAAGCATCGCATCCTCATACTGGACTTCGGTTCGCAATACACCCAACTGGTCGCCCGCCGCGTGCGCGAAATCGGCGTTTACTGCGAACTGTGGGCCTGGGACGTTAGCGAAGAGCAGATCCGCGAATTCAACCCAAGCGGCATCATCCTGTCCGGCGGCCCGGAAAGCACCACCGAAGCCGGCAGCCCGCGCGCCCCGGACTACGTGTTCAACGCCGGCGTGCCGGTGCTGGGCGTGTGCTACGGCATGCAGACCATGGCGATGCAGCTGGGCGGCCATGTGCAGGGCTCCAACGAACGCGAGTTCGGCTACGCGCAGGTGGAAATCGTCAACGAGAGCGCGCTGCTGCGCGACATCGAAGACGCCATCAGCCCGGCCGGCAAACCGCTGCTGGACGTGTGGATGAGCCACGGCGACAAAGTGACCGCGATCCCGTCCGACTTCGTGACCGTTGCCAGCACCGACACCTGCCCGTTCGCCATTATGGCCAACGAAGAAAAACGCTTCTACGGCGTGCAGTTCCACCCGGAAGTGACCCACACCCGTCAGGGCCAGCGCATGCTGGAGCGCTTCGTACTGGATATCTGCCAGTGTGACGCCCTGTGGACGCCGGCCACCATTATCGAAGATGCGGTAGAGCGCATCCGCGAGCAGGTGGGTGAAGACCACGTGATCCTCGGCCTGTCCGGCGGCGTTGACTCCTCCGTGACCGCGATGCTGCTGCACCGCGCCATCGGCAAGCGCCTGACCTGCGTGTTCGTCGACAACGGCCTGCTGCGCCTGAACGAAGCCAAGCAGGTGATGGAAATGTTCGGCGACCACTTCGGCCTGAATATCGTGCACGTCGAGGCGGAAAACCGCTTCCTGACCGCACTGGCGGGCGTCGACGAGCCGGAAGCCAAGCGTAAAATCATCGGCCGCGTGTTCGTTGAAGTGTTCGACGAAGAAGCCTGCAAGCAAGAGCAGGTGAAATGGCTGGCGCAGGGCACCATCTACCCGGACGTGATCGAATCCGCCGCTTCCGCCACCGGCAAAGCGCACGTGATCAAATCGCACCATAACGTGGGCGGCCTGCCGAAAGAGATGAAGCTGGGCCTGGTCGAGCCGCTGAAAGAGCTGTTCAAAGACGAAGTGCGCAAAATTGGCCTGGAACTGGGCCTGCCGTACGACATGCTGTACCGTCACCCGTTCCCGGGCCCGGGTCTGGGCGTGCGCGTGCTGGGCGAAGTGAAGAAAGAGTACTGCGATCTGCTGCGCCGCGCCGACGCCATCTTCATCGAAGAGCTGCACAAAGCAGACCTGTACAACAAAGTCAGCCAGGCGTTCACCGTGTTCCTGCCGGTGCGTTCGGTCGGCGTGATGGGCGACGGCCGCAAATACGACTGGGTGGTCTCCCTGCGTGCGGTAGAAACCATCGACTTCATGACCGCGCACTGGGCGCATCTGCCGTATGACTTCCTCGGCCGCGTGTCCAACCGCATCATCAACGAAGTGGACGGCATCTCCCGCGTAGTGTACGACATCAGCGGCAAGCCGCCGGCGACGATCGAGTGGGAATGATGAACAGCTAATTACTGACTATCAGTGATTATTTAAAAACCCCCGTTGTAGCCTTGCTGTTCGGGGGTTTTCTCTTTCTGACTATCAATTGCTATTCTTGAAAGCATTCAATTTCTGACGGTACCTTTGACGGTATATCCACTTTCGCTGTACTCTCGGCCTAATCCGTTCACCACCTTTTTGGTAAATATTGACGGTATCAACCACAGCAGAGAGTAGCCGGCATGCTCACAGATACGAAACTGAAAAACCTGAAGCCAAGAGAGAAACTATACAAGGTCACCGATCGTGATGGCCTCTACGTTGCCGTGCAACCAAGCGGCTCCGTCTCCTTCCGATATGACTATCGAATTAATGGCCGGCGCGAGACGCTTACGATCGGCCGATATGGTGCTGACGGTATCACATTGGCTGAAGCGCGCGACGAACTCAATACCGCCAAAAAGATGGTGGATGCAGGCCATTCGCCGGCTGCAGCAAAGCGCGACGGTATCATGCAAATAAAGGGGGCGGAAAATTTCTCTGATTATACCGTCGCCTATATGAAACACGTCCGCCTTGCGGATAGCACTCGGGCGATGAAACAGGCAGTGATCGACAGAGACATCCTGCCAACGCTGGGGAAAAAGCTTCTGCATGAAATCACTACGCCAATGCTGCGCACACTGTGCGATAAGATAGTCGACCGCGGCGCCAGGGCGACGGCGATCCAAGTGCGTGAAATTGTCAGTGCCGTTTTCACCCATGCTATTGACCGCGGCCACGCAGTGCCAAACCCGGCGGCAAATATCAAAGCATCCAGCATTGCCACATTTGAAGAACGCGACCGCGCGCTGGAGCCTTGTGAGATCGGGTTGTTCTTCAACGCCCTAAACTCTACCGGCGCCGCATCTTCATTAAAGCTGGCTTTGAAGCTGATACTGATCACGATGGTGCGCAAGGGGGAACTAACAGATGCCACCTGGAAGGAGGTTGATTTTTCTTCAGCGCGCTGGACGATACCAGCGGAACGCATGAAGGCGGGGCGGCCGCATGTTGTTTATCTGTCCCAGCAGGCGATCGACATTATGGTTGCACTGCAAGTGGCAGCGTGTGGTTCCGATTACATTCTTCCGGCCAGATATAACCCACGAAAATCTATGTCCAACTCAGCGCTTAACCGGGTGATCAATACGACAAACGAAAAAATCAGGGAAGAAGGAAAAGAAATAGCACACTTCACAGTTCACGATCTGCGTAGAACTGCCAGCACGCTGTTGCATGAAGAAGGGTTTAATACGGATTGGATTGAGAAGTGTTTGGCCCATGAGCAGCGCGGCGTGCGCGCGGTATACAACAAAGCAGAGTATGCCGAACAGCGCAGGGATATGCTGCAGCAATGGGCCAATATGGTGGATGAGTGGATTGAATCGGAGCGGTAAAATAGAAATCAATTTTGTCGTGCGCTGACTGATGCAAGACACTGATCGAACATGGCTATTTTGGGGCTTTGCGCGAACCGGCGTATTCCGCCGGCATACGCGTAAGTGCATGGTTGATTGCCGTGGAGCTTCCGCTCAATTAGCTGGTGGTCAACCAACGTTGCCAGCGCGCGGCTAAGGGCATGTGACGAGATTGGCTTGTGCTCCATTTCGTACAGTTCCTTTATCTTTGCATAGCCGATATTCTCGTTTTCTTTCACGATCTGCATAACATCATCACGGTTGTGTTTCATGATGCGATCCTCACTGCTGCTTGTATGGTGAATCCGCCGGGGAGCAGTTCGACGTCATTCCTAGGGCATTCGTTACCCCAATGGTGCCAGCCTGGCGCGTCACCTCTGCTGAAAAGTTCAATTCGTGACACGTCACCGTACAGACGTTCAAGCCGGTGGCGAGCCTCCCAGGGCTTCGCGCTGTGCTGAGTGATAGGCGCGTAGATCACCTGTTTCACAGATGCATCCTGTCGTTCAAGGCCGGCGCCGCGAACGGCAACGAGCATTGATTCTTGGTTGCCGCGACTGTAATTCCCGGGGTTCATTCTTGTGACGCCGTTTAGCAGATCGAGAAAGTCGTAAAAGTCGACCAGGCCATCTTCGATGGCGGCGTTGACGGTACGCTCTGCCAGTTCGTTGAACTTCACCCACGTGAAAAGGAACATCTGCCGAACGTCGAATCCCCAGGCTTCCGCAAGTTCCTTGGCTTGGTCGGCATGCGTACCGGTGTACCACATTGCCAATACGCTGTTTTCTGCTGCGATTGACCACACAGGAAGCCGCTTCAAGTCCTGCAGCGTCATCGTGCTGTAGTGGTTGCCTGCGGCGCCGTTGCTGATCCTGTTGCCGTACTGCCATGGCGGATCTGCGTAGATAAGTTGATAGGTCATGACTTCACCGCCCAGACGATAATCAAGATCGTGGCGAACCACCACACGAACAGGCCAGCAAGCATATAGGCCCACGCATTACGCATCATGTGACGTTTGATATTCATGCCGCGCGCTCCTGTACTGGCCGTTGCTTGCGCTGGCGGACATCGGGGGAATAATCCGGCGTGCGGCCGGTGTTTTCGGCCTGTTGCTTATCGAGCCACGCTTCTACTTCATCTAAGTTCCAGGCTACCGTGCGGTTGGTCAGTGCAAAGCGCTGCGGGAACTCTCCTGCCTTTTCCAGTTTGGTGATCTGCGACTCCGACATGGGAACCATCGCCAGGAGTTGTGTTTTTCGAATTGCTGCTTTCATTGCTTCTCCTTTGGCGGGGCTGTAGCCCCGCGGCTGTTGGTTACATATGGATTTCGCTCAACTCATCGCGACGGATGTTGTAAACGTCGGTGGCTGCCTGCAACTGCTGTTCATGCGGTGCCAGAACGTGTGCGCCGTATTTATAGGCTTTGTCCAGTTCTTCCACGCTTGCGGCTTTGTTTGCCGCTTCGGTAAACGCAGCCAGCAGATCATCAGGCGACCGCTCATCTTGGTTCACTGCCTTGATCTCTTTTTCCGGCTTCTTGCCGTTGATAAGGCTATTTACGCCGGCGGCGCTGGTGGCGGGTGGGGTAACGTCGCGTTCAACGCGTGGTTTGGTTTCCTCAAGCTCGTCCGGGGTATAGACACCCAGCAGAACATCAGGGGCATGTAGGCGTGACCAGCGTTTGGTGCACAGGTATGCCAGTTGTTGCTTTGGATCGTGTTCCCAAAGCGGTGAGTTGCGCACGCCGGCATCTTTCATGCTGATAGTGAGGTAGCGAGGTTCGGTTTCTCCGCGTAGCGTTGCCCATACCGTTACCGTCAGATCAGCAGACTTATCATTTTTGCCGTTTACCTTCGACCAGTCGCCATCCCATTTGTAATTAAGGCGGGTGGCCAAAAGATTGGATGATGAGACTACTGCGTTAACAAGCTGCGCCTCATAGCCAAGCGATCCGTTAACAACATGGGTTTTCTGCGCTACAGCAAATGGGTTCATACCCCACTGCGCCGCTTGCATCGTTACTGCCAGACAGTCCGCCGGCTTTCCTGCCAGGTGCTGCGGAACGGTGGCTTTGCTTTGTGCCATCAGTTCGGCGAAGCGAACAAGCCGATCCATCCCCTCCGGGCTGAAGATGGCCGCTGCAGTTCCTACTGTGGCGCTGTGTTGAGATGTCAAAGTGAGTTCGTTGCTCATGCGTATTGGTCCTGTTTGCGCGCCCATGCTGGCCGCTGAATTTTTTCGACGCCGCCCCATTCATTGGTAATGCGGCACTGGTGATAGGTATTAAGATCCCGGCGGTAGAGTCGGTGGCCCTCGTCTACGTCTGCTGCGTCGAGTTCAAAAACGCGTACCGGGTAGCGGCCGCAGTCGATCGTCTCGCTGACAGCCAAGAAGAAGAATCCGGGAGTTTCGCCGGTTACCTGCTGGAATCCATCACGGTACATGGCATCCTGGACGTGATAGCGGAACTCCTCGATGTGGCGCGCGAAACGGTCCATGTCTGCAACCTTCTTCACGTCCACAATCACCGGGTGATCACTCAAGTGCCTGTCTGGCCGGCACCGGCACAACTCACCGGTTTCCGGGTCAGTCCAGTAGAACGATGATTCGCAATGGCCTTCTGCTTCCAGCATCCAGCGCGCTGCGGGGTGAGCCATAACGCTGTCGCGCATTAACTGAAGTTTCCGGCCTTGCTCTGCGTCCATGACGGTTTTACCGGTATGCTCGCAGTCTTTCAGGAATGCCGCTTCTGCCTCCTTTCCTGCCGTGGTGCGCCGGTTAAACTCCGGCGCTACGATGAATCGCTTACTGAACTCCTCCGGCTCCAGCAACTTGCAGTGCAGGGCGGTACCCATGTCCAGCGCCTTCAGCTTTTCAGTGTCGACCGGTGCATTCTTGATCCACTGCAGCAGCGCCGGGTTCTTGGCGACCATATCCAGCTGAGACTTACTCACGCCGTCGCCGGCGTGGTAATCCTCGTTTGAAATGTCGTGATAGATACCTTGTTTCATCACGCCACCTCATCGAACTGGTGGCACCGGCGGTAGATCTCCATTGCGCGCTGTCGCTTTACCAGCTCCGTTATGCAATCCCAAATTGCCGCGCCTGCCAGTTCCTGGTATTCGGTAGATTCGGTACCCAGTGCCAAAGCCTCTTGGTCGAAGTCCGGCGGAAGGTACTTGCTGATGAAAGCGGTGAAGCCATGGATCGGAACCTTCTTATCCAGCGCCTCAACCTCTTCATAAACCGCCTCGTTGTTCTGCTCCGTAAAGCCGGCAGCGATCTTTTCAATATCGATAGCCTGTTGTGCGTTCATATTTACGCTCCGATCCGGTTGGCGGTATCGATCGCTAACCGTGTTGTAAACGCCCAATTAAGGGCTTCGCCAAAATCTGCAAACCGCCAACTGACACAGCCGCAGACGGTCACGCAGAAAATCCCGTTGATGGTTTGAGAAATCATTATCAGTCCTACTAATTACCCTATAGGTAATTATTGATGGTGTGAGAAACCTGCGCCCCGTAGAGCGCGGTGAGTGCTAGTCGATGCCGTAGGCGTTGCGCTGGAAATCATCTGCCGCCAATCCGTCGCAGCGTTGTTCCTCCGCCGCGCCGCGTGCAAACCAATGCGCCCATTCCGTGGCAGTCCGTGGTGGCAACGGGTTGCCGTTGTAGTCGTTGTAAACTACGTCTGCTTGCTCATTGCATTGTTCCAGCGTGTCCCGCAGTTGGCGTTCAGATACGTCAGCGCCGTGCTGCTCATAAATCGTCTTCAGTTGTTGCATAGAAATTTGGGTAGCCATCGTGTAACCCTCTGCTGTGTCCCCGGTGTGCGGGGAAATCGTTAATGTTTAGGTGATCGCCGCATCATCGCGGTGCCTCAATTCCTACCTGATTGTTAAAGAGCATCATTACCAGATTGGTAACTTCTTGGGGTAATAATCGACCGTAAAAGGGTTATTGTCAATAGTCAGTAATAGAAAAAATTACCCATGGGGTAATTTTTGGTGGCGTGAGAAACCGCCGCAGGGCGGTAACTTGTTGTCATGGAATGGGATTGTCTTGTTAGATTCGCGCCTGCTGCATCACGAACTCAATGAATGATTCGATCTTGGCTTTATCTTCGGCCGGCAACTGCGCGTATTGTGATCGATCATAGTTAATCAGGGTAGGGTCTTTCGGCTTCAGCAGCAGCTCATAGCCGCGGCGCCCGAACGCGCCGGCGATCGCTTCCAGGCTGTTGATGGTGATATTGCCTTCACGGCTCAGCACCCGGTTAACAGTAGACTGGCCAACGCCGGCGGCGGCGCCAACTTTAGCCTGGCTGGAAAGCTCGCGGTTGTTGCTCATCCACAATTCCAGATTGCTCGCCACAATGGCACCGACTTCGGTTTCCTCTTGCACTGCTTCGGCGCCGGCGGCCATTGCCATCATGTGATCGCGGTCCAACCAAAACTTAGGCTTGTTCGCTGCAACCTCGAGCTTGCGCGCCACTGAGTCGCCGATCGTCTTGTGGTTCTTGTCTGTAGCCGGCTTCAGCCAACGGCTGATCACGTTGGCATTAATCTCCAGCCGTTCCGCCAGGCGTACTTGTCGGCCATCGAAATCACGGTTGATGATGTCGCGGAGGTTCTCGCGGCGGATGTCGTTAATGCTTTTCATAGTTGTTTAACAGTCCGTTGAATAGTTTGCAGCCTGTATTTAAAACAAAATTACCTGAATGGTAAACGAACCGGAAAGGTAATAAACTTGCGAAATGGCACCATTTAGGTAATTATCTGCACGATCAAACATTGAAAAGAGGCAGGATATGGAGCCGTTTAACTTCAAACAATTCTGGCTGGGGATGAGCAAAGATGAGCGTGATGCGTTTGCAGAAGAAGCCGGCACCACCGCGCTTTACATCATGACGCATACGCAGAGGAAGACGCGAATGCCAAAGAAAAAGTTCATTGATCAGCTGTTTAAGGCGTGCAAGAAAAGAAAGCCGAATCTGACAAAGCAGGAACTGGTGCTGTTCTTCTACTGATTAACACCGCCATATCAAGGGTCGCTAATGCGGCCCTTTTTTATTGCCCTTTGGTTTTGGGTAACAAAAATTTATTTATGGTTGATCTATTTTTGCTTTGCATGCATTCTTACATCACTGACGACAGTAAAAGAGGCCTATGAATGAAAATTGTTACCCGGGCCGAGGCCATAAATCTCGGTCAACTCCGGTTCTATACCGGCAAGCCTTGCCGTAATGGTCACTACTCTGAGCGCTTTACGAGTAACGGCGTTTGCGTGGAATGTTCCGCGCAACACTCATCCGCTTACCGCAAGCACATCAAGAAACTGATCCACGACGCCAGGGCAAAAGTAGCGGAGGTGAGCTGATGGCCGGCGACTGGATAAAAATGCGTTCTGACCTTCACACGCATCCGAAAATTGTCCGCATGGCGTCCGCATTGAAAGCGGACAGACTTCGGATTGTTGGCGGACTACATTCCGCATGGTGTCTTTTTGATGTCCATTCTGTTGACGGATTCCTTGACGGTTACAGTCCTGAAACGCTCGACGACATGATCGGATTTCCTGGATTTTCTCGCGCAATGATGGCTGTTGGCTGGCTGGAAGTTGACGGCGAAAACCTCGTAATGCCCAGATTTGACGAGCATAACGGGCAGTCTGCCAAGCGTCGCGCGCAGGATGCAGCGAGGAAAAGAAGCGTCCGCAAAATGTCCGCATCACAAGCGGACAAAATGACGACCAGAGAAGAGAAGAGAAGATCTAAAAGATAAAGATCCCCCTCTTACTCCCCCAAAGGAAAAACAAGCTTATCCCTATCCGGAAGGATTGAACGTATCCGCCTGGGAGGAGTGGAAGCAGTATCGCCGTGATTTGAAGATCAAGGCGTATGCACCAACGCCAAGGAGCGAAGGGGCGGCAATCACGAACCTGTTGAAGCTGTCAGGTGGAGATCTGCAGTTGCAGGCTGAAATCATCAAGCAAAGCATGGCCAATAGTTGGCATGGGTTATTTGAACTTAAGACCGGAGGCAACCATGAGACAGGCGGGCGATATGGTGCGGGACCTGATTACAAAGGCAACGCAGTCGAAGCAGTTCACGCAGCAACAGCCAGGATGCGAGAGCAATACGGACTCACAAGCCCTGGACAGAACAATCAGGATTTGGGATCGCATGGTGGAACTGTATTCGGACAAATGGACCAGACGGAACGGACTGACCCCGTCATCACTCTGGATCAACGCGATTGGAAAGCTGTCTGACGCTCAGATCAAAGCTGGCATAGGTGAGTGCATGAGGCAGTGCCTGGTTGAAGGCAATAAGTTCGCACCGGACCTGTCCGACTTCTTGGCATACGTCAGCAGCAGCACAAAGCATGGCCTTGGAATCGACGTCGACGAGGTGATGCAGGAGTTTAACGCCTACTGCAAGAACCGAAGCCGCTACAGCTGCGCGGAAACATATCCGTGGAAGCATCCGGTTTTCTACTGGATATGCTGTGACCTTCGTTCTGAGATGATCCAAAAAAACCTAACCAGCGGAGAGCTGGAGAAATTGGCAAAGAAAAAACTGAATGCTTGGGGCGCCAAAGTGCAGGCTGGAGAATCGATCCCTGATCCGGTTCCACTGCTCTCTGAAAAAGCATCCTCGCGGAAACGCGGCGCACCTGGTGCCGGCCATTCAGCAGCGATGGAAATGTTGGCAAGCTTGCGAAGCGGAAAACCGAATACGAATTGAAATGCTGAAATTCCTGCGGCTACGGTAGGTAGATTGCGTTAAGTGCCATGATGGCATGTAACGAGATGGGTTAAGCCATAAAATCGATTGTAAGGCCGTACAGAGAGTTTTAGCACATGTGCGATTTGTGAGAGCAATCGCTATTTTTTAGTTGCAAATAATTACCTAATTGGTAATGATTACCTTATGGGTGATTTAAGGAGTGAGCAGTGAAGCGAGTTGCAAACCGTTCCTTTGCCCTTGGCCGCCTTAAGACCGGGCAGATGAATAAGACCGAAGAGGCGTATTTCTCTGAACTCAATATGCAGAAGTCATCTGGTCTGATCGCCTGGTTCAAGTTCGAAGGGGTAAAGCTCCGCCTGGCAGATAACACGTTTTACACGCCTGATTACCGAATCCAGAGTTGCAACAAAGTCGGCAGAAGAAAGAGCCGATGCGCTGGCTGTGGAGAATGCGGCGCTGAAGGATTCAATCACTACGCATAGCCAATCTACGCACTTCTGTGAACTCTGTGGGAAAGACGATCCGTGCAGCACAGATGACGTTTGCTATGCGCTCAATGAAACCCCAGCCACTGACGCAGCACTTGCAGCTATCCAGGCGCAGGGAGTGGAGAAGTTTGCCGAGCGCATGCTTACCCTGGCTAATGACCTAACTTACAGCACGGCAAGCCATCGCAATGATTTACGCGATGCTGGCGCCAAGGCGATGGATTACGCCACCGAGCTGCGGGAGGCCAAATGAAAGAGCGCCCAGTGATGCCAGCAAATGAACTGAAGCCGTGCCCGTTCTGCGGCGTGAGTGGAAATGGGAACGTGCAGCTGCAGCACCGCAGCCACATTCTCGGGTGGCAAGTCCTCTGTTTGTCGTGCGGCGCCCGCGGCCCAGACGGAGACCATGACGATGCTGTAGACCGATGGAATCACCGCTCAAGTGACAGCGCTAGGGAGGTGGAGCGTGGGTAAGTTGATCGCCGGCGCCGGCATGCAACGAGGTACTGTTTCGGGAGAGCTTTGGCGCAGCCTGTTCCTTTTCAAATCCTTCCCGATCTCGGTGATGATGCGACACTGGTCGCGCGCCATGGGAATGCCATCAGCTGGCGGCCGAGCCGCATACCTCGCGACGTTCTTGGCCAGCACAACAATACTTGGCGCTATGTCGCAACAGATTAGCGATCTGATCTCTGGGAAGAATCCGCGCGAAGCCTTTGGTGAAAAGGCGCCGCAATTCTGGCTTAACGCCCTCCTAAAAGGCGGTGGTTTAGGGTTGTATGGGGATTTCCTTTTGTCAGACCATACGCGCTATGGGTCAGGTGCGCTCGCCTCAATGCTCGGCCCGGTTGCTGGGTTGGTTGATGATGCGATAAAGTTGGCTCAAGGCGTTCCGCTAAATGCCGTGGAAGGAAAGCCGGAACAGACAGGCGGGGATACGGTTAAATTCGTGAAGGGCCTTATCCCTGGTCAAAACCTGTGGTACACAAAAGCCGTGCTTGATCATATGATATTCAACCAGATGCAGGAGTATTTCTCTCCAGGCTATTTACGCCGTATGGAGAAGCGTTCTCAGAAAGAATTCAACCAAACTTACTGGTGGCGGCCACAGGATAAGTTGCCAAAATAAGGAATAAAGATGGTGCCCCTCTGTTTGGTCTTAATTTTTATAGCTATTCTCATCCTAATGGAAAGAAAGGGGATTATTGATGAAGGAGAGTTTGCCGTAGGAATAGTGTTTACGCTACTTGCAGTGGCTGGCTATATGGGTATCGGATGATACATTTTATTAAATGATTGGGTGAATAATGAGAAAGATAATAATTACTCTAGTTGTGGCTGTTTTTCTTACTGGATGTGCAAGTAATAATGGACCATATGTAACTGTAGACTCATTATCTTCAGGTAAGTCAGTTGGGAAAAAATACATAGTCCTGCCAGCTAGGGCTGAGCTAAAGCAAAATGACCAGCTTTATTTTGCTCAGGTGGAAAAATATTTGGATAGGGTTCTGAAAGAAAAGGGGTATCAGAAAGTTAGTGATAAAAATATTGCTGACCAAGCTATATTCCTTAACTATTGGCATGATGGCGGGGTAAGCAATACGCGCGAAGAGGTTGTGCCAATTTGGGGGCAGACCGGAGTAAGCTCTGCAACTACATATGGGACTGTCACACCAAGTTATGGCGGGGGTGGCAACTTAAGCACCACCACTACCTATACGCCTACATATGGTGTTACTGGAGCAGTAACTCAGCAGGTTACCGATACCTTCTACTCTACAGGTTTCAAAGTTGAATCATATGATGCAGCTGGTCTTCGATCTGGAAAAGAAGAGTCATTGTGGAGAACGACGGCAGTAAGCACAGCTATGGATTTGAACGACAGAAGAGACTTAAAAATGCTGTTCTTTATTTCCAGACCATTCTTTGCAGAGAATCTAACTGAGAAAGCAAGTGGTTATGCAAAGGGTGATGGCAGCCAAATGAATGCTTACTTCCAATAATCACCGACACACCACCCACCAAGCCCCGCCAGGGGCTTTATGGTTTGACTTTCAATAGCTCTTCCATTGTCGAATCCAATTCTGATATTGCAGGGTCTTTTAATTCAGAACCAATCACTGTTGAACACTGTCCTGTGGACATTTTTTCATAGTTTGGCATAATGAATCCATCTATGTAAGCATCTAATAATTTTGAATATTTTTCTTTTTTGTCTTTTAGTTCTTCAAAGTATAACGCTATTATTACCTGTGATCTTTTTCTTGATAGGCTAAATTTTTCAAATGGATCTATCATATTTTCAATAGTGCTTTCTCTTGAAGATATTTCCCTACTTATTGATTCTATAGCTTCCTTAATGGAATACAATTCCATGTACAGCTCCTCTTTTTTTGATATCCGTATCTTTGTTTTTTCCCCATGTTTATTTGCATAGTAGGTGGCAATGGAAGTGCAAATTGCGCCAGCTAAGGCTGCGCCACCACCAATAAAAGCTCCAGTAACAATCTCATTCATTTTTAATTCATCCTGAAATAATTAAGCATTGAAGTATTAGCGATTATTTATTGCTTACAATAATAGCAAAAAGTATAAAAAATTAAATTTTTTTACACATTGGTTTCGGTGATGCTCGATCATTTTAATGGTGACGTGTTAGCATTACTAAATAGGTAATGTGGATGTTAGTTAACGTATGTTGTTACCTTGCTGGTTCTTTTTACAGATCGTCTGTAACATTTAGAACTTGGTCGTAACTAAAATTAATCCTAGTGGTATAATCTTCGTTAAGTTAACCGAAGGGGCTTTTTTATGCTTTCAATACAAGAAGTTGTAGAACAAACTCGTAACGCACTGCAGATGCTGATTGATCGCATGGGTCTTAACTTAGCTGTTGGGCCACTAAAAGAGTCAGACTATCGCCTACTTTCTTCTGGTATGTTCGGTGAACTCAACTGGGAGTGGGGGATCAGTAAATACACGGGTCAGGAAAACAGCGTTGATCTCTGTTTCAAAATCCTCTCGGTTAAAGAAGAGTACCCTGCAGGGATTGCTTTGTGCGCTTACCGCACAGATACGCAAGCTTTCGAAATCTATATGATAGAGAATTTCGTTAGGGATCAAGATGGTCATCCACTTTGCAAGCGCATGGCCTTGTTTACCTTCATGGGTGCCTTCATATTTACTGATGCGGTAGAAGGTAGTCACATCATCATTGATGAACCTGATGAGGCGTTGAGAGATTACTACTCTCAGTTTGGCTTCGAAGACGATCCAGGGTGCTCATACCGAATGAGCTGTACTCTTGAAACGTTACGGGCTATCATCACCAACCCAGAAAAATGGGTGTAGCTGCAAGCGTCACATCTTGAAGTTTGTTGACGATTGGTACACAAAAAACGACGACATACCGGTGGATTTTTTGTGTATAACTAACTACTATCAGTCCACAGCCAGTCGACAAGAGGTCGACGTCTGTTTTGTAATACCCTATGGGCACATCAAGCCCGCTAAGGAGATGTCACATGTCACATGCTAAAGAAGCGAAGTTCGACACCGTCGCAACCTACGCTCGCATTGGTGCATCTATCGAGCTTCTAACGAAAGCCGCCCCGACCTTGTTAGAACGCGCGAAGGCACCAGCCCGCGAAGTTCAAGGTCCACGCCGTCAGCGCAAGGTTGCATGACGCATAAAGGCAGATAGAAGCAAGCCCGCATTTTGCGGGCTTTTTTTATACCCTCAGTTTACATTCCCAATCGCGTGGTCGATGTAGCGGGCGTGGGTTTGGATGTCACCCAGCGCGCGGCGCATACCGCCAACGTAGCCCCGGATAATGTCCAGTTCCCGATCGGCCGCCGACACATCGAACCCATCGGCGCGCAACCATTCCAGCAGAGTTAGCAGGGTGCTGCTGTCATCTTTGCTCAGGAAGTCGCGGATGATTGTCGCTTCATGCTTTCGGTTCGCCGGCAGGCTGTAGTTCGGTCGCTTGCCCGCGGGGATAAACTCGCCTTCATGAATGATCTGCTGCAGCTTGTCGACCAGGGCAGACAGGTTAGCGGTGCCGGTCAGATCGCCAAGCGTGTTGTGGCCATAGCGCTGGCTGGTCAGCTCGCTCTCCATCCGGTCGAACTCCGCGATATACGCTTCCTTGAACTGCGCCGCCTTCTTGCCGGTGAAGCCCATCACCAGGAAGACGAAGCCGTTCTTGGTCATATCGTAAACTTTGGATTTACGCACGGCGCCATTCCCGATGGTTACTTCTTGAACATGGGCGCAAAAGTTCGCTGATGTAAAATTAGGCGAACAGTCCAGGGTTTCGATTCTTTTCAGAACGTCTTTGTGCAGTTTGCCGAAGTAATCGGCTACTGATTGGGATGAAGTGATGGCCTTGCCATTGCTGACAGAAACTTCAGGATGCAGAGAGAGAATTTGGTTTGTCATGAGTGAGGCTCCAACAGTTGGATTATCACCACTGCCGACGCCAATCGACTGGTGGTGAGACGTACAGGGTTGGCGTACCGGTCACTCATGACTCCGGCGAGCCTTTCGGCTCCCCTGCACGCCCCACCATAATTCGGGTGTAGCCGTGCTACTGGCACAAAAAAACCGCTAAACGCGGCTGTGCGTCATAAGTGAAGTTCGGGACGCCAATCCCGGCATCAGATTTTGCTGATGAGCTATCACTATGGCGCAGCGTTTTGCAGTTGTCAAAGCACCAAAAAGGTAACATAATCCTATATTAATTGGAATAAAATTCATTTATGGGTTGTCAAATGTTTTTCTGCTGTGTGGTGGTTACATGCTTGTTACTAGTGGATTGATCTAGTAAAATTTACCGCATTGGTAATCCGGCTTCGGTTGGGTTTATAAGGAGAAAACATATGGAACTAAACATCATCACGCTGATCAAATCACTTCTGGCTGGTGCTGGTACTGGTTTTGCCTTCACTGGTGGCGTTTCCATTGCCATTCCCGCCCTGACAGTGTCAACAACACTGGCTCTAACAATGGCTGGTATTGGAGCTGCAGCGTTCTCAGGAATGTACATCAAGAAAAAACTGGTGGATTAAGTTGCAACAAGAAATCCACTGGTATTTGCCACAAAATACCCAGCAGCTTACTCATTTTTATTTTTACTTATGTGCTGGGTATTTTATTGTCCATGTGTTGTGGGACGCATTTTCGAAGAAGACACCTGCTTTTTCATTGGAAAATCTTCAATATAAGATGAATGAGCTGTTTTCTTCAGCGACTTTTGCAACTAGCGCATTCTTCGTGGTTATACTTTTCGATTTGACAAATCCATTGCGCAATTCTGATGCATTCATTTTCCCGTTAATATACTCAGCTTTTTCAGGTGCCATGATTTCACTTTCCGCTATGGTTCCAAAAGCAAGAAGCTAGAAGCCCGCTTAGCGGGCTTTTTATTTTATTGCTAATTATTGTTCCAACTGGTGAGTAATAAATTGCGAATGGGTTTTGATTTGTTCCTTCATTTTTTCATTTTGTGTGACATAGTTCACTAAAGCATTCAGTTCCAGCATAGCACCGCCGATCTCTGAACCGTCATCATCAAGTTCCTTCAGCAGCGTTTCCAGTAGTGAAGCCTTAGCTAATCCCGCGATCCCTTCGCGCGTGTTAACGCTTTTCTCCAGCATCCTGCTGGCCGGGTAGCTGTACTTCTTCATTGCTTAATGCACCTCGCTCAGCCTGTAACTACTGTATAAATAACCATATATAAAAATGATTAGTTTAGCAATATGCGCAACTTGAATTACCATTAAGGTAACAAAATTCAATATAACACATAATTAAATTCATGTATGGATTGTCAGGCGCTAGAATGCTCTTTATGTGAGCAAATGGGATTAGAGAGATGACCGTATCAACAGAGGTAAGCCGAGAGGAATACACCGGCAACGGGGTGACGACAGATTTTGACTATCGCTTCCGTGTGTTTTCTGCGGATGAGCTTGTTGTTACTGTCGCTGATACAACAGAAAACATCCGCACGCTGGTGCTGAACACTGACTACACCGTTACCGGCGCCGGCAGTCGTAACGGAGGCAAGGTAAAGCTTGTCAGTGCGCTGGCCAGCAACTGGCAGATCAGCATCGAGCGAGAGCTTCCTGTCACCCAAGAAGCTGACGTTCGCAACCAGGGGAACTTCTTCCCTGAAGTGCATGAGGATGCATGGGATAAGCTGACCATGCTGATCCAGCAGGCACTTAGTAACTTTGGATTGGCACTCAGGAAGCCTAACTGGCTGGCAAAATACTACGACGCGAAAGGGAATCGCATTGCAAACATGGCCGATCCTATTGGCCAGCAGGATGCTGCAACAAAGGGTTATGTTGATGCGGTTGGCGATGGGTATTTTAAGCGCACGCTGCGGGTTCCTGAAAATTACGTCCGTGTTATTCCTGCAATCGGCAGCCGCCGTCGCCAGCTCCTTGCGTTTGATGACTTCGGCAACCCTATCACTGTGCTGCCTGAATCTGGTTCGGCGTCAGACGTTCTGATTGTGCTTGCTGGGGCGGATGGTGCTGACCGCATTGGCATGGGGCAGAGCACCGTGCGCGATGTAATCGGCTACGTGACCCCTGAAATGTTTGGCGTGCCTGATGACGGTGACTGGACTCCACAGATTACCGCCGCAGTGGCGACAATGCGCGAAGTCCATTTGATGGCCGGAAAGGAGTATCGCTGCGACGGTACGATCTACATGCCTTCGAACAACATGCAGCGCCTGAAATTCGTTTTCAACGGCGCAACTATTTTCGCCAATCACATGCAGCCGGTGTTCCGATCGCCGGCGCCGCTCGAATCGCCAGCAATTTCTTATTACCACATTGTCGGCCCGGGAAAAATTCGCAGCATTGGCAGTGTGGATACTGTTTACGCGACGGGTAAAAACTTTGTTGGATTCCCTGCCGGCGATCACAGCAGCATTTACAACATTGAGATGACGGACATCTCATGCGACGGCGCCCAATTCTGGGGATACGCGGGGCATGGTGGAGATCTGTTCTTTGACAACGTCCGCGATAACCCTGTGGCGACGTATGGCCTATACAACCAAATCGGACGAGTGAACATTGGCCACTCTGGCGGTGACACATTGCTGATGAAGGGGAACTATAACAGCGTCGAATGGTGCCATGTTAAAAAGGCGGGTTTACCTGGGAGCAACCCAGAGCCTGGATACATCTGCGGTGGATGCGTCATATTCGGTGCGCCGGTTGATGGTGACCCACTCGGCAGCAATAACCGGGTTGGATACTACAAGGCAGATCAGTGGTCTTCGCTGGGTGTCGGATTTTCCGGGGATAACTGCAGCGTTGGGGAGATCGAGCTGGGCGAGAGTATTTTTGAAGACGATAGCCCGCTGGTGCAGGGAAACAAACCGTATGTCGCCATATACAACGGCAATGGGAATCACATTGGTCGAATCACATCAAAAAAATCCGCATACGGTGTTCTGTTTATCCGTGGCGAGCGCCACACGTTAGACTATGCAGAGCTGAACAACTGTCACAAAGAGCAACTGAGTTTAAACATTAATACCGTAGGCTCAACAGTTGGCGATTTTGTTGTGAACAACTCACTTCATATCGGCATGTATATCGAACCCGGTGCCGGCTGCTCTATCAACAGGATTATTTTCAATAACGCCAATATCCCTCTTGGAAATACAGCGTGCCAGATTCGTAACGCGAATGCGTCAATCGGCGAGATCCGCATAAATGGTTCAGGCTCCAGCTCAGGATCGGGTGTTTTTGTTGAACAGCGCGCAAAAAGTGCCGTTCGATTTATAACATGTAACAACATTAATGGGATGTCCATGTGGGTTCGGCCTGGCGGCCGCGCGCCTTCTGCCGCGCACTTAACAAATCTTCCTACGGCCACACGTCCAATTATGCAGATCTCTGCAAATCAGTCTGCCTGCACAGGATATTACATCGATAACAGGTCGGCGAGTGGAGGGCAAGCGACCATTTACGCTGAGCCTGATTCAGGCGGAGCAATATCAACGTGGGTGGGCTGTGAGGGGGCGATTCCTCTAGCTCAGGGCGGGGCAACGCTAAACGCTGCAACGACCTCTAATCGTTTTTATTAACAGGATTAACCATGACCGAATATTCAGATGTTAGTGCGATAGATAAACGCGATTGGATTTCGTTTTCTGACAAACTTCCCACTGTTGAAAATGGGAAGCCAGAAAAAATTTATGTGAAATACAAAATGCTGATCGCATATGAAGAAACACCAACGGCCACGGTGGAGTGGGCGCTCAGCGATGAAGGTAGAGAGCAGTTATCTCACTGGGCTTACATTACCGACGGTAATTAATTTACCGCGAAAGCGGGGTGGAGCCATGAAAATGGATAAAATCACGACAGGTATTTCTTATGGCGCCTCCGGTGGTGGCGCTGCATTCTGGTTTACCAAGCTGCTTGATGGATACTCGCCTGAGCAATGGGCCGCGATTGGAGTTTTGGGCGGATTGTTTTTCGCATTTCTTACCTGGCTAATGAACCTGTATTTCAAGATTCGCGAGGATCGCCGCCGCGAACGCATGGGGAGGATTGCCGATGAGCAAGCTGAATAAAACCGGTGCCGCCGGTGCCGTCTGTTCTGTAGCGGTAATCATCGGCCTGGTGCTGTCGAGTGGCGAAGTGAAGACCAGCCACGCTGGGCTTGAGCTGATCGGCAATGCAGAGGGCTGCCGCCGAGACCCGTACAAATGTCCCGCTGATGTGTGGACGGATGGCATCGGCAACACGCACAGCGTTAAACAAGGCGTGCGCAAGACAGAGCAGCAGATCGCCGAGGACTGGCAAAAGAACATCCTTGTGGCTGAGCGGTGTGTTACTCGCTACGCCGCCGGTGACAAGCTGCGGCAGGGTGCATTCGATGCGGCGGTGAGCATCACGTTTAATGCTGGTTGCGCGACGATGCAGAAATCGACGATGTTCCGGCTGTTCCGCCAGGGGGAAACTGTGGCCGCCTGCGATCAGTTCCCGCGCTGGGTATACGCCGGCGGCGTAAAGCTCAACGGACTGGTGATCCGCCGTGACAAGGAGCGCGCGCTATGCCTGGCAAAATAACATCTGCGGTAGTGATCATACTGGCGCTGGCGGCCATTTCCGGCGCTGGCGCCTGGCTGGCATCTCGACACTACCAGCCAACGATTGACCGGCTCAACGATGCGCTGACGCAATGCCGCGATACCGGCAGGCAGCAGGCGGCGATGATCGACAGCCAGAACGCTGGCATAACGGCACTGCAGCGTGAACAAGTCGAGAGAGAGGCCAAGGCCAAGGCTGATCAGGAAAAAGCCCGCGAGCAGGCCCGTGGCGATTATGAAAAGGCCAATGCGGTGATGGCAGAGCGAACCACTGGCGAGGTGTGTGCAGCGGCGTCTGCTGCGTTTGACGCAGAGCTGCGCCGGGAACGTGCACAATGAAGAGTCTGTTCATGGTTTCCGCCCTGGCATTGGCCGGCTGCTCGAACGTGCCGCCGGCGCCGTCATATGTTGAAGTAAAAGTCCCGATCGCCGTGCCGTGCAAAACGGCAGACGTTGCGCGCCCGGCGTTCGCTGTTGACCAGTTGCCTATCGGTGCTACTATCGACGTCCAGATGCGAGCGCTGCGTGCTGAGCGACACCAGAGGATAGGCTACGAAAGAGAGCTGGTAGCTGCCAATGAGGCGTGCAAAAACTGAGCTGGTTTTTCTGGTGACGGTATTAAAGTCGGTATGAAGATTTAAATACCTTTACATCAATCAATAAAATCAATATCTTATTGTTGTTGTAAATAATTGAGTGGGAATAAACCTGCTTCTAGCAATAGCTGGCACTGACAGGCAATAAACATAGCTAAACCCGCGTAATTGCGGGTTTTTTATGATTGGTAAGTTTTTGCATCGCTTATTGCGATAGACGAAAATTTTAGCTGTTAAAATTTGTATGAGTATTTATCTTTGATTATGTTGCTTTATATTTGAACGGACATCCTAGTTGGCCTGTGAAACATTGGGTTTGGATGTCAGTTCAGTGCCAGAAGTGGACATTGCCATTCCTATCTGACTTTAACTTAATAATCACGGCAATAGAAGATTAGGTCCCTAAACTTTCATCTGATATCGATTTGCGATGTCAGGCTGACAATCGGGCGTGGCGGAAAGCCATATGTGACCAACGCGATGAAACGGTATCTTCTCTATTGGTCATCAGGCTTCGGCCTGTTGCAATGCGCTAAAAACTCACAGCCTGCCGGATAGGAGAAAATGGCCTGTCATATGAATAATTTAGAGATATCTTCTGATAACCATCCGTAACGCCTACGTACTTTATGGCGAATGCCTCTCTCTTAAACTTTGTTTAGTGCCATGCTTCCAGTGCTTTCATTATCCATAACGCATTCCTTATCTGAACAGCTAAACAATGTTTTTTAGCTAAGGATTAGCTTTTTCCTCTTTCTTATCTGTACAGATAAACTATAATTCGAAGCTAAGAAAAATACATTTTTATGAGGAGCGTTAGTAGTGATTCAATCAGAAAACAAGCTCCTACAGGATGTGGTGTCGACCCTTGAAAGCATCCTTGAAGCTAGGATTAAAAAATGGAGCGGCCTACCGGGCGACGACGGTATTGATTGTGTGCTGGAGGTCAGGGGTATTCAGGGGGTCTGGATCATGCCCGTAGAGGTAAAAAAACAGGCTTACCCAAGGGATATCAGGCAAGCAATCTGGAGAATTGAGGAGTTCTGTCAGAAAAATGCCAATGAGCCTGATATTGTCCCGATTTTTGTCGCTGAGTTGATCAGTGAGGGCGCAAGAGAAATGCTCAAAAAGCATGATGTTGGATATTATGAGATGGGTGGCACTCTCTTTATCAAGCATAAACAGTCAATTATCGATATACAAAAACCCCGCAAAAGAGCAGCGAAACGCGGGAGTGGCGATCTGTTCACTGGTGCGAGGGAAATGGTCGTTCATGCATTACTTCAGTCAAAGGGAAAATGGTTCTCAGGTGAAGAACTCAGTGAGCGTTCTGGAACTTCAGCATACACGGTTTCTGGTGTTTTAAGAGAGCTGGAAATGAGAGAGTGGCTGGACAAAACCAGTGAGGGCGGTCGTTCACAGCGCCGCAGACTGGTTAATCCCGGCGCTTTACTTAATGCCTGGTCGGAGGCCACCAGGCAACGGGAAAATCGTGCACTCTACGGGTATCTGTTTGCACCGGATGCAGTGGATTGCGTCAGAAAAATTGAACGCAAGGTTAGTCACGCAGACGGTGACATCAACTGGGTGCTGACGGGTGCCTTGCCGGCAAATCAGGCCACGCCATTACTCACGGGCGTAAATGTGGCAGAGATTATCGTCCCCCTCGGAAGTGCGGAGCTGTTTACCCAGCTGACGGGTATTAAACGCGCGGAAAAGGGCTACAACGTTGTTGTACATGAATGCGCCCCCGCTGCCCTGCAATTTATAAATTATGAAAACAACATCCCCGTCGCCAGTGACTTCATTCAGTACCTGTCTCTGCTGGATGGTAAAGGAAGAAATGCTGAACTTGCTGAACAGTTTCGCCGGGAAATTCTGGAGATATAACCATGGTAATCCACACCAAACCGAAAGACAGATCCGGATACTCAGCCATTAACACGGAAATGTGTGAACGGGTATTAGTCACTTTATTGACCACCTTCGGCACCATGAAAGGCACGCTCCGCCTGATAGGCGGACTCGTCCCGCGCTATTTGACCCCCGCGCAGGCACCTCAGGTGCCTGAACATTATGGTACATCTGATGTGGATATCGTGCTCAACCTACAAGTGATCGCTGAAGGGGAGAATTATGCCTCTCTGCACGATCAGCTGGTTGAAAGAGGCTTCAGAAAAAACTCTGATACAAACGCATGGCGCTGGGAGTTCCCCATTCCCGATGGTTCTCCCGTATTGGTAGAGTTTTTACAGGGAAGCAATGCTGACGGAAAACCCGGCAAGGAAGTCCCGATAGACGGCGAGGCGGTTTCTGCTCTCGTGATCCCCTATGCTGAAATGTCATATGAATGGTTCGCTGAGAAAGAGATCTCTGCGATGCTCTTTGGGGATAAGGGCCAGGGGGATGCGGGGATTGTATTTGAAACTATACGGTTTGCGGATGAAGTTGTGTTCATCCTACTGAAAGCGATTTCGTTTCATAACCGCAACGAACCCAAGGATGCAGCTGATTTGATCCATGTGATGCGTTACGCCGGAGAACCTGAAGACATTGCAGAGAAATTCCTTAATCGCATAAAAAGTGGAAAACATCAGACAGCGATCGAGACGGGACTGAATGCACTGCAGAAATGCTTTGCTGAAGGTAATAACAACGTTGAAGGCTACCTGCTGACGGGCCCCGTGCGTTACGGGCAGTTCATGCATGGTACCGATGAAAATTTGGAAAATGAGAGGCTGCAGGAGCAGCGTTTCGCGGCTGCACTAGTAACGGAAGTTCTGCGCCTCATAGATGATGGCCGTGATGAAACTTAGTAAGGCAGATTGCTGGATCTATTCCGCTGTTTCCCCGTTATAGAGCAGGTTGAATCATTTTGGTTAATATTGACTTCAGGAAGACGTTGTGAGCGGGTGTGAAGAGATTCAGCCCGCATTTCCCGCAGACTTTTGCCATCAGACCTCAGCCACCAGGCCCGAAATACCGCTTCTGGCGGTGCGACGGATCTTACCAGCATGTCGGGGGAGTCGATGGGGGCCATACGGTAATCATTGTGTGGGAGATGAAAAGAGGCTGATGTACAAGATAAAGCCCACCCCAAAATACGATCCTTGCCTGCAATGGAGCGCATGATGCCTTATCAGTAGCCATCCTCAATTTTCAATCTGGTCGTCCTGCTCATCATACTTGCGCTGGCACTCCTGAATCGCCTCTATATTCCCTAACGTCCAGTCGAACAGTATTGAGAACGGCCCCTGCAGAGATTTGCCGAGCGGCGTCAGCGAATACTCGACGCCAAGCACCCGCCCATCCAACACTTTACGATGCACCATGCCGTTGCGTTCCAGTTTACGCAGGGTCTGGGTCAGCACACGTTGCGTGACGCCATCCAGACGGCGCTTGATGGCGTTGAAACGCTGCGGCTCGCGCAGCACTTCCAACACCATCATGGACCATTTATCTGCAATCTGATCGAGCACGATGCGGCTCGGGCAGTCGGCGCGGTAAACAACATCGGTCTTATCCATCGGTATCTTCCTGCATCCCTGGGATGCTTAAGGTGCGTAATTGACGCCAGGTATGCAAAGTATACCATTCGATTAACGGCGCGAAAAACCCGCACTTGTATCCCAGGTAAAAGGACATTGAGATGACAGATACAGATTTCAGCAAACTCAGGCTGTCTCATGCGCACGGCGTGATGACGATCGCTATCGATAACCCACCGGTAAACGTACTCGATGTGGCGCTGATGTCGGAAATCAGCCGTTTATTGCTCGCGGTGCGTGACGATCCGGATACGCGGGTGTTGGTGTTCCAGAGCGCGAACCCAGCGTTCTTTATTGCTCATGTCGACATGACCTTGATCGATGAGCCGCACGCTTTCGACGAACTGGCGAGCAACGCGCCGGAGGGGCTAAATCCGTTCCAGGCGTTTGGCGAACTGCTGCGCAGCCAGCCGCAGGTCACTCTCGTTAAGCTGGCCGGGCTGGCGCGCGGCGGCGGCGCCGAGTTTGTGGCAGCGGCCGATATGGCTTTCGCGGCACGGGAAGCGGCGGGGCTGGCCCAGTGTGAGGCCTTGATGGGCATTACGCCCGGCGGTGGCGCGACGCAGTATCTGACGAGCCGAATGACGCGCGGCCGCGCTCTGGAAGTGATCCTGGGCGCCGATCTCATCGATGCCGCTACCGCAGAACGCTACGGCTGGATTAACCGCGCCTTGCCTGCCGCCGAGCTGGATGATTTCGTCGATCGGTTAGCGCGCAATATCGCGGCATTGCCTGCGGGGGTGATTGCGGCGGCCAAGCAGGCGATGCCTGCACCGGATCTGCAGGCTGGTTTTTATCGCGAGCATGACGCCTGGGCGGGATTGTTCGCACGCCCGGCTGCGGAGCAGTTGATTCGCGGTGGGCTGAAGGCCGGTGCGCAAACCCCGGAGGGGGAGCGCAACCTTGAAGGCCTGCTGCGGCATCTTGCCTGCTAAGAGGCCACATCGCGCTAGCCCGCCCCCCACTGCGTCAGCAGCGCATGCAGCCTGGCCGGTTCCAGCGGCTTGCGCAGCACCAGATAGCCTTCCTGCTCGGCCTCTTGCAATATTTGCGAATTGAACTCGCCGCTGACCATTGCGCCGCTTACGTTCGGCAGGCGTTCGAACAATGCCTGCAGGATGTCGAAGCCGCTCTCGCCGGAACGCAGGCGCTGGTCGCACAGCACGGCGAACGGCGTGAAGCCGCCGTCGACAATGGCGAAGGCTTCCTCGGCGGAGGCCGCGCAGCGCACGGTGATGCCCCAGGTGCTCATCAGGCTCTCCCAAGCGGAGGTCACCAAGGGATCGTCGTCCACCACCAGGCAGGCGCCGCGCAGCGGTGCATAGCGGGTAGGCGTGGCGGTGTTGTCGTAGGCGGCGGCGGTTTCCGGCGCCTTATCTTCGCCGATGTATTGCGTGAAGCGCATCCAGAAGCGTGAGCCTTTGCCTTCGACGGAGTGCATGCCGTACTTCACCTTCATCAGCTTGGCGCAGCGCGCCACCACCGCCAGCCCCAGCCCGTGGCCGGCGCTGTCGATTTTCCACGCCAGCTCGGGGCGGTAGTAAGGGGAGAAGATTTTGCTTTTCTCTTCGTCGGCGATGCCCACGCCGGTGTCCCACACTTCCACCAGGCACTCGGCGCCGCGCGGGCGGATGGCGATAAGCACGCCGCCCCGTTGCGTGTAGCGCAGGGCGTTCTGGATCAGGTTGATCAGCGATTGCCGCACCAGCAGCGGATCGCCCATCACGCTGATACGCCGTCTGGGGTGCCAGGTGCGCAGCGTCAGGGCGCGGCTGTTGGCCTCTTCGCGGAACAGGGTGACCACCGAGTCGAGCAGGGCGCCGATATCCACATGGGTGGCGGCGGTGCGCACGTTGCCGGATTCGATTTTGCTGAGATCGAGCAGCGAATTGAACATCAAATGCACCGAACGCACGCTCTGCTGCAGATCCAGCAGCTGCGGCGTCAGGCTGTCGTCGCGGTTTTTGTGGATGATGGCCTCGATCAGAAAGCCCATGGCGTGCACCGGCTGGCGCAGATCGTGGCTGGCGGTGGTCAGGAACTGGTTCTTGTCCAACAGCGCCTGTTCCGCCTCTTCTTTAGCCTGGCGGAACTGCTCCGCCAGGCGCGAGCTTTGCTCTTCGAGCAGCGCCTGCTGAATAAAGAACGCATGCGAGGTTAATGCGTGGCGGTAAATGGCGAAGCCGTACAACAAGTTCAGCATCAGCACGATGAACATCACGTCTTCCAGCCGCCAGATGATGCCGAGGTTCAGCAGCCCCCAGGAGGCGAAGAAAAAGCGGGTAAAGGTGCTGATGACGGGCGTCAGGTGCGTTGCGTTGGCGGCGACGATCGCGGCGATGCTGATATTGAGCAGCAGGAAAAAGTCAAAGTTATGGGTCTGCGGCGTAATTAAATAGAGTGATGAGATCCCCAACCCGTGAATAAAGGCCACCTTATTAATACGCGGCAGCCAGCGGCGCAGCACGGCGTCTTCATCATTTTCTTTGGCTTCGCGCTGGTAGCGCCGATGCCATATTCTGATCGCCACGGCGCATAGCAGGTAAACGATGATCCAGGCAATGGTTGGGCCGAGCTTGTCGCCCAGCAAATAAATCCAGATGGCGAAAGGGATGCCGACAAAAGGCACGGCGGTAAAGCTGAACACCAGCCGCATGAAGGTGTTGTCCAGCAGGCGGATCTGCGCGCTCGGGGAGATGCCATCATTTTGTAAATGCTGGAAAAACCTCATGACGACGGATCCCGTTTGCCGTGCAACAGCGTGATGGCTTCCACCCGGCTGTTGACGCCTATCTTTTTCAATATATTGCTGATATGTTCTTTGACGGTGGGTTCGGAAATAGACAGCTGCGTCGCAATTCTTTTATTTGGCAGGCCGCGCAGCATCATAGTTAATACGTCGATTTGCCTCGGCGTTAAATTGAATTTATTTAAGTGTTCATGGTGGCTTTTAACGGTGGCTTCATTACCGTCAGGGAACCATTCCTGATTATTATTCAGCGCAAAAACCGCCCTGGCGAATAATTCCGGCGGTTCGTTTTTTAACACGAATCCATGCCCGCCGGCATTGTTAACTTTCTGCCAGATATCGTTATTCTCGTCGCCGCTGACCACCAAAATCCGTACCTGCGGATAACGTTGTTTTACTTCTTTGAGTAATTTCAACGCGGTACCGGAAGAGAGCCAAAAATCGATCACCAGTAAACGCGGTGGGCCATTTTCCCTAATATGGCGGTAGCAACTCTCTTCATTGGTCACCACATGCGCCTGTTTGAATCGGCAATGCGTGCTGAGAAAATTGGCGATGCCGCTTGCTACCAATGGATGGTCATCAACGACCAACGCATAATCCTGCCCCAAAGGATTCTCCTTTCGCCTTCAAATATCAGATAGGTCTGATGAATTATTATCAACCCTCCCTACTTTAGGAGGGTTTTTTCGTTTAGGAAAGGGAAATATATTATTCGAGGATTTGGATAAGAGAAAACATAAAGCCAATCGGTAATTTTAACTGATTGGTTATAAAGGATAATTTATGAAGAAACCACTTATCGCTTTAACCGTTACGATGATGCTAGCCGGTTGTTCCACCCTGAAAACCGATCAGGCCATTCCATTGCTGCAGGCGGAAACCGCCAAAATGCTGGGGCTGGGATCGTCGGACGAAATTACCGTGACCAACGTCAATGGCGCGCAGCCGGATGCGCTGGGCGGCCAAAAACTTTCTTATCGCGCCACCACGGAAAAAGGCCGCATTTTCGATTGCTCGTCGCTGATGATGCCGGGAATTTTAGGTTCATCGCCGTCGCTGAGCGCGCCGACCTGTACGCCGGTGGTCACGCATAAATAATTCGTTTTGGGGGGCGGTATTACCGCTTCCTGGTTTTTCATCGTCGGAGCGTCAGCGCCGGGGGGCAATAAGCTTTTGCTTCGACGATCACTAAACCGGCGTGCGCGAAATAACGCCTCACTTCTCCTCTAGTGTATTGAGTTCCCTATAACAATAAATTTCGCGACATCACGCTAACGAGTACGGAGATAGCCCGTGAATGACAAGACATCGCACCCTTTAGCGGTTAGAACACCGCTTTCCAAACTTTACCTCGCTCTATTTTCCGCGCCGTTGTTGATGCTGGCGCCCGCCGATCTCGCTCGCGCAGACGATGCCATTTTTGACGGCGACTCAAAAATTACCGAATCATTGGCCTACACCGGGGACGTTTACGTCGGCCGTAATCAAAGCGGCAACCTGCTGATCGAGAATGGCAAGATCAGCGCCTATAACATCAATATCGGCCGGATGTTCAACGGCCAAATTCACGACAGCGTGGTCACGGTCCGCGGGCCGAACGCCGAGCTGAACGCGGTGAACGATCAGTTCGTGCTGCGCGGCGGCCTGAATCTGGGGCGGGGCACTTTGCGGGTTGAAGACGGCGCGCTGGCCAGCGCGAAAGAGATCGTGGTCGGCACCACCCGCGGCTACGACAGCCACCTTATCGCCACCGGCGCCGGTTCTCGCGTCACCAGCAATTTTCTCAGCGTCGGCACCGACTTAGGGGCGCGATCCACGCTGGCGATTGAAGACGGCGCGGTGCTGAACACCGCCTTTGACGCGCGCATCGGCAATGGCAGCGGGCCGGGCGAGACCGATACGCTGAGCCCGAAAGCCACGGTCACGGGGGCCAATTCCCAATGGAACGTCGGCCGCGCGCTCACGCTGTACGGCGATCTGGACGTGTTGAACGGCGCTGCGGTCAATGTCGGCAACATCCAGGTGGCGGGCGTCTCGGGCGCGCGTAAAACCGCCGAGCTGACGATCGCCGGCAACGGCTCACGGTTTACCAGCGGCAGCAGCGTCAACGTCGGCGATTATGGCAATGGCGTGTTGGCGGTCATGGACGGCGGGACATTCTCCGCCGGCGGCAACGAAGTGGTGCTGGGCAAGGCCGGTTCCGGTTCTAACCGCGGCGCGCTGATTATCGGCAGCCGCGGCAACATGGATACCGGCACCGGGTTGACCGAGCCGACGCTCGGCGCGGCGGGCGCTGCAGGCACTATCGATGCCCAGACGGCGATCGCCCTGCGGGGCGGATTGTTCCGCAGCTATGTGTACTTCAACCATACCGACGGCAATTACGTCTTCAGCAACAAGATGAGCGGCGAAGGCGAGGTGATCAACACCGCCGGGCATACGACGCTGAACGGCGATCTCACTGGCCTGCAGGCGAACGTCACCGCGCGCGGCGGCAAGCTCATCATCGCCAGCGACATCAACACCCAGAAAGAAGACGACATCTTCGAGATCCAAACCCTCGGCGCCGAGAACGGCGGCACGCTGATCCTGAACGCGACGGCGGGTTCCGACGTCAATAACGGGCAGGGTTACAGCAGCGCCGCCTCGATCAAGGCCGGCGGCACGCTGGGCGGCAACGGCACGCTGGGCCAGACCGAGATCCAGTCCGGCGGTCATATCTCGCCCGGCGATGGCAATATCGGCACGCTGACGCTGAAACGCTACCTGAACTTTATCGGCGAATCCTTCTACGACGTTGATATTGCCGGCGACGGCCGCAGCGACCAGCTGCTGGTGGCGGGCAAAACCACCATCAGCGATCGGGCCAAAGTGCAGGTGACGGCGCTGGATCCGCAAACCAGCTATAAAACCGGCCAAAGCTACCGCATTCTGACCTCGGACGGCGGCATTGACGGCCAGTTCGCGTCGGCGGTCTCCAAGTCCGCCTTCCTCGATGTGGCGCTGAACCACAGCGCCAACGCCGTGGATCTGACCATCGCGCAGAAAGACACGGGCGGGGAAAACCCAGGCGGCGAGAATCCAGGCGGCGAGAATCCGGGCGGGGAAAACCCAGGCGGTGAGAATCCTGGGGGCGAGAATCCGGGCGGGGAAAACCCAGGCGGTGAGAATCCAGGGGGCGAGAACCCGGGCGGAGAAAACCCAGGCGGGGAAAATCCGGGGGGCGAGAATCCAGGCAGCGGCAAGCCGGGCATTTTCCAAACGGTGGCCGAGAGCGGCAACCAGTGGAATACCGCCGGCGCGCTCTCGACGCTGGCGCAGCGCGGTCCTTCGCTGGCGCTGTACAACTCGCTGCTGCTGCTGAGCGCGCCGGAAGCGCGCGAGGCGTTCAATCAGCTGTCCGGCGAAGTCTATCCGTCGATGCAGTCTAACCTGATCGCCGGCAGCACCCAGCTGTTCAATGTGCTGAACCAGCGCATGCTGCGCCTGTTCGACAACGACAGTCTGCCGGTACCGCCGTTGGCGATGTCGCTGGTGCAACCGGCGCAGGCGCAAAACAGCGGCGTCTGGGGGCAGACCTTCAGTTCCTGGGGCAGAAACAGCGGCAACGGCAACGTGGGCAAGCTGGATGGCAACACCACCGGCTTCCTGTTGGGCGCGGATCGCAAACTGGCGGACCATAACGTGCGCATCGGCGGTTACTTCGGTTACAGCCGCGGCGACTATGACGTCGACAGCCGCCGCTCCAAGGCCGATACCGACAACTACCACCTCGGCCTGTATGCGGCCGGGCAGCAGGATGCGTTCTCGCTGCGCGGCGCGCTGGGTTACACCTGGCACAAGATTGAAGGCAAGCGCAACGTCGATTTCAGCGGCTTCTCGGATCGGCTGAAGTCGGATTACGACGCCAACTCGCTGCTGGCGTTCACCGAAGCGGGTTACCGTTTCGGCCAGCCGGAGATGAACGTCGAACCGTTCATCAACCTGAGCTACATCCGCCTGCATACCGACAGCTTCCAGGAGTCGGGTGGCGCGGCGGCGCTGAGCGTGCGCAATGAAACGATGAACACCTTCTACTCCACGCTCGGGGTGCGCGGCGTGACCGAACTGCCGAAGAACGTCAGTCTCTACGGCTCGCTTGGCTGGCAGCATGCTTACGGCGATAAGAGCACCTCATCGCGCATGGCGTTTGCCGGCAGCGACGCGTTCGTCACGCAGGGCCAGGCCGTGGATGACAACGTGATGGTGGGCGATATCGGCGTGAGCGTGAAGCTGTCGCGCGCCGCGACGCTGGATGTCGGCTATCAGGGGCAATTCGGCGCCGATACCCGCGTTAATTCGGTCAACGCCAACCTGCGCTGGTCGTTCTGATTTTCCCTCTAGACTTCTCTGGTACCGACGGGCCCGCTTGATGCGGGCCTTTTTTATGGTGAGAACTCAGTGGCGGCCTGTGGTTGACTTTCACGATAAAAAAGCCCGCGCAACGGCGGGCTGAACGGGGGAAGGCGTTTAACGCCCTTTTTTCTTGCGCCCCGGCTGGGTAAAGCGCTTGCGGCCGGCCGGCGCAGCGGCTTTATCGGCGCTTTTCGGCCCGCCGGCGCTCGGCTTTTTCGCCGCGGCGGATTTGGCCGGGGCCTTCTTCGCCGGCTTGGCCTCGGACGAGGAGCCTTCAATCAGTTTGAACAGTTCGATCAGCTCGTCATCGGTCAGATCGCGCCACTCGCCCAGCGGCAACCCTTTCAGGCTGACGTTCATGATGCGCGTGCGTTCCAGCTTGGTGACCTCGTAGCCGAAGTGTTCGCACATGCGGCGGATCTGGCGGTTCAGCCCCTGCACCAGCGTGATGCGGAACACGAACGGCGCTTCTTTCTTCACCTTGCACTTTTTGGTCACCGTGCCCAGCATCGGCACGCCGGCGCCCATGCCACGAATAAACTCGTCGGTCACTGGCTTGTTGACCGTCACCAGATACTCTTTCTCGTGATTGTTGCCGGCGCGCAGGATCTTGTTGACCAGATCGCCGTGGTTGGTCAGAAAGATCAGCCCCTGCGAATCCTTGTCCAGGCGGCCGATCGGGAAGATGCGCTTGCTGTGGTTGACGAAGTCGGCGATGTTGTCGCGCTCGCCGTCCTCGGTGGTGGTGACGATGCCGACCGGTTTATTCAGCGCGATCAGCACCAGATCTTCTTCATTGCGCGGTTCGATCAGCTGACCGTTAACCTTCACGACATCGCCGGCAAATACCTGGGCGCCAACGGTGGCGCGTTTACCGTTGATGAAAACGTTGCCCTGTTCGATGTATCGATCGGCGTCGCGGCGTGAGCAGATGCCGCTCTCGCTAATGTATTTGTTCAGACGAATGGATGAGTTGGTCAGCATGGGATCTCCGTAAAACGCGGACTATACATTACCCGCTGGGGGTTGCGGAAGCTGTTCGAGAATAGATGCAATAGCGGAAGGTGATGCATGCGCCATCAATGCTGATTGGGCTTTACTCATTGCTGATTCTATCAGTACGAGCTAATAATATTCATAAAATCAATAAGATAGATAAAGTTTTATTTGCTGGATATTATCGGTGTTCAGCCAAAGGATAGGGGAAATAAAATGCTTCGCTGCTTTTTAGTTCATAATGGAAACAAAATAAACACTCTGTTGTGTCAAGGGGTTGGGATGTTCTCTGTGTTTTCTGGCAATAAACAGTATGCAAATCAACCAGGATGCACAGATGTTCCCAATCACGGGGCTATACCAGCCGGTACTTACTGGATTGTGGATCGGCCATCCGGTGGTTTAAAGTCGCAGACTATTACTTTCATAAAAGATATTGTGACCAATGTAGATCACAATAGTTGGTTTGCTTTATACAGAGATGATGGAACAGTTAACGACAGAACATGGATTAACGGCATTATGCGTGGACAATTCAGGTTGCATCCAATCGGTCCACTTGGATTATCGGAAGGATGTGTAACCTTTTATTCCCAAAACGAATTCAACCGTCTGCGAGCTGCATTGCTGAAATCGAAAACAGCCAGAGTTCCGGGAACGACATTACAGGCATATGGGACTATCGAGGTGAAAGGCTATGAAAAAACTTGCCCTGTTGCTCGCTAACGCATTGGCTGTTGTTGGGCTGGCTGTGCTGACAATAAAGCTTTTTCCTGTACCCAGGCTAAACCAGAATCAAACCGCTTGGCTGATTGACGCCAGTGGGTTTTTCCATTTTAACGATACGGAATGGTTTGGTGCGCTCGTTTTTGGCGCGGTTTATCTGCTGGCCGGGTGTCTGGAATGGCTCTTTATCCGCCAGGTTTTTCAGCGGGTGAGCTGCGGGCTCCGCCACTAACTCTCATCACCGTTCCCCCACCTTCACCACCCGGGTATTCAGCGGGGTGAGCGTCTGCCCGGCGCTGCCGATCGGCGTCAGGCGCGGCACGGGGCGGCCGCTGTCGCTTTCCACCAGCGTTGAGTGCGTCTCTCCCTCGGCGAACAAATGATCTTCCCCCCACTGGCGCAGGCCAACGATCACCGGAAACAGCGCGCGGCCTTTCTCAGTCAGCACATACTCCTGATAGGCGCTGCCGTCCGCGGCGGGCACGATCTCCAGCACGCCGTGCGTCACCAGGGCGCGCAGCCGGGTGGCAAGAATGTTCTTCGCCATCCCCAGCCCTTTTTGAAACTCGCTGAAACGGGTGACGCCGTCGAAGGCGTCGCGCACGATCAGCAGCGACCACCAGTCGCCAATCACATCCAGCGTGCGCGCTACCGGGCACGGCGCGTCTTCCAGGCTTTTACGTTTCACGGCGTTTATCTCCAGCGACATATTCTGGTTGCATTATAAAACCTCCACATCTAAAGTTCATTGGGTTTAATTATGAAACCAGATTGAGGTGTGCGATGAGCGACAAACTGCTGGATCCTCCCTGTACGGCGCTGGGGCGCCTGCCGGCCGCCCTGGTGCTGCTGTTGGCCGGTGCCAGCGCCTTTAGCGTGGCCAACGTTTATTATGCGCAGCCGCTGCTGGACGCCATTGCCCGTGATTTTTCCATCAGCCTGGCTGCGGTCGGCATGGTGATCACCGTGACTCAGTTGGGCTGCGCGCTGGCGTTGCTGTTGGTGGTACCGCTGGGGGATCGGTTGAACCGGCATCGATTGCTGGCGGGGCAACAGCTGGGGCTGATCGGTGCGCTGCTGCTGGTGGGCTGGGCGCACAGCGCGCCCTGGCTGCTGGCGGGGATGTTGCTGGTGGGGCTACTGGGCACCGCCATGACGCAGGGGCTGATCGCATTCGCCGCCGCCCTGGCGGCGCCGCAGGAGCGCGGGCGGGTGGTCGGCGCGGCGCAGGGCGGGGTGGTGCTGGGGCTGTTGCTGGCGCGCACCTTGTCCGGCGCGCTGGCGGACGTTGGCGGCTGGCGCACGGTGTACTTCTTCTCCGCCGGAGTGACGCTGGTATTGCTGCCGATCCTGTCGCGCCTGCTGCCTGCGCCGCGCACCGCGCCCAGCACGCTGAGTTATCCCGCGTTGCTGCGTTCAATGCTGAGCCTGTTGCGGCGTGACCGCACGCTGCAAATTCGCGGCATGCTGGCGCTGCTGATGTTCGGCGCTTTCAGCCTCTTTTGGAGTTCGCTGGTGTTGCCGCTGAGCCTGCCGCCGTTCAACTTCACCCATGCCGCGGTGGGAGCGTTCGGCCTGGTCGGCGCGGTGGGCGCGCTGGCGGCGGTGCGCGCCGGGCATCTGGCGGATCTCGGGCTGGGGCAGGCGGCCAGCGGCGCGTGTCTGCTGCTGTTGACGCTGGCCTGGCTGCCGCTCGGTTTGCTCGGCAGCGGCCTGGCTTGGCTGGTGGCGGGCATTGTGCTGCTGGATCTGGCGGGACAGGCGATCCACGTGCTGAACCAGAGCATGATCTTCAGCGCCCACCCGCAGTCGCATAGCCGGCTGGTGGGCTGCTACATGCTGTTTTACGCCGTCGGCAGCGGGCTGGGCGCCTTTGCCGGCACCCATATGTACGCCTGGGCGGGGTGGAGCGGCGTCTGCTGGCTGGGGGCGGGCGTCAGCCTGAGCGCGTTGCTGTTTTGGCGGCTGACGCTGCGCCGGATGCCGGATGCCGCGGGTAAGAGCTAGCGGGCCGGCGAATGCATCAGGTAATAATCTTCTTCGCCGTCGTTGCCGGTGGAGATGATGCGCCAGCCGTGTTTGCGGTAGAACGTCAGCGCCTTTTCATTTTTCACCAGGCATTTCAGCGAGCCGGTGGCGGTGAAGGTGGCTTGCGCCGCTTGCAGCAGCGCACTGCCGACGCCGCGCGGCGGCTGATGGGGATCGACATACAGGTTATGAATGAAGTTATCTTCGCGGTAGACGGAGACGAATCCCAGCAGCACGCCGCCGTCTTCCGCCACCCAAATCGCTTCGCCCAGCGTCGCGCGGTCGAAATCTTCCAACTGGTAGTATGAAGTATCGCGCCAACCGAACGCCGCCTTGCGCGACGCCAGGTACAGCGTGCGCAGGAAGGGGCGATCGGCCTCTTGGTAAGGTCTTATTTGCATGGCATCTCCCGGTGGTTTTTGCTCACTATAGCGCATGGCGCCGGGCGTGCACGGCCGCAAACGGAAAATGCTAGGCGTCGCCCCAGGCGGGCAGGCGATTGACTCCGTCGCTCAGCTCCTGAGCAAGATGGCGCACGGTGTCGGCGTGCAGGGCAGCCAACGGTGGATGAAAGTCGGGCGCCCGCAACGCTTGCGGCGCGCGGGAAAGCTGCGCCGCATACTCGGCGAGAACGCGCCCGCCCTGACGTTGCACCTCGATCAGCGCCTGGCGTTCCTGCGCGGACAGCGCCGCGCCGCCGCCTGCCAGATAGGTGTTGAGCTTTTCGCTGGTCAGCAACAGGCTGCGCGTCTGGTTAAAGATCAGTTGGATATGTCGGGTGAAGCTTTCATGATTATCGTCCGCCAGCTGCCAGGTGGGCTCCAGCGTTACCCGGGCCACCACCGCTTCGCAGCCCTCGATCTTTTGCCAGATGCCGATGGCGTTTGTGTTCTCGCCGCCGAGGAAGCGCGACAGTTCCCGCAGCACGTTGGCAACCTGCTGCCGCAGTGACTCCCCTTCGTATTCCGGCCACAGCGTGGCGTGAATGAAGGTGGCGAACCCTACCCCCAGCACGATGCCGATCAGGCGATCGCGGATCTCGGTCAGCCCGGTGACTGGGCCGAAGCTTTCCAGCAGCGCCAGGGAAAAGGTGAACAGGATCTGTACCCCGGCATAGCTTATTTTCTCGGAGCCGGCGGCGATCCAGGCGGAGAGGGCGATCACCGGCAGCGTCAGCAACAGCAAGCCGACGAGGCTGTCGAGGTGAGGCATGATCCACACCACCGAGATCAGCGCCAGCAGGCTGCCGATCGCCGCGCCGCCGAGACGCAGCCGCGCCCGCCGCTGTGTGGCGCCGAGGCTGGGCTGCGCCACGATCAGGCAGCTCAGCATGATGGTATGAATGCCGGACCAATCGACGGCGGTATAAAACACGTAGGCGACCAGCACGGTCAGCAGCGTTTTCAACGAAAACTGGATGTAAACCGGGTTGGTCAGGGCGTCAGGGGTAAAGAAGGGCACTTTTGGCGGCGGCGCGGCCTGCAGGGCGTCGGCGTAGTCGCTGCGGTTGGCGTAGACCTGCAGGAGGCCGGCCATTTCATTGAGCGGCGCCGGCACCTGCGGATCGTCGCTGCCGGCGATCGCGACGGAAAATCGCAGCGCGCTGTCGTGGCTTATCGCGGTTTGCAGTGCGCGGCAGGCGGCGTCTATCTCTTGCGCCAATTGACGCGCGGCCGCGCCGAAAGCCGGCGGCAGCTGGTAGGCCAGGATATTGAGCTGCAACACCAGGGTGATCAGCGCCAGATAACCGGGCTCGTTGGCGCGGCAGCGATCGCTGCGCATCACCGAAAAGCGCAGCAGCTTATGCAGCTCGGTGGCGTGCTGGGAGATGGCGCTCAGATCGCGCGTCTCGCCGCCGTTGGCCAACATAGCGCGGGTTTCGTCCAACACCGCGTTCATCCGGCCCTTTAGCTGTTTCAGCGGTTCGGCCGGCAGCAGCAGGGTATTGACGATCAGGGCGAGCAGGATGGCGTAGTTGATCGCCACCCATACCCACAGCACCAGCCGTATCACCACTTCCGCCTGCGGAGTGAGATCGACAAAGCTTTGCGTGTAGATCACCACCAGCGCCATCAGGAAGAACAGCACCCCAACCTTGGTCACCCGCATCAGGAACACGCTGAGGAAAAACAGCGCGCTGGAGAGCAAGATGCGTAGCATCGGGTAGTCGTAGGTGAACTTCAGCACCAGGATAGCGGCGCCGATCGCCAGCGTGGAACTGACGAAGAACAGGATGCCGATTGCGCGGGTGATCACGATATTGGACTGCGTGATAAAGAAGACAGCGATCAGCGACAGCGCCAGCCACGGTACCTGCAGCGTCTGCGAGATCACGATGGCGATCGCGCTGGAGAGCAGGGCGCGGATCACCAAGTTGATGCGGCTGTCCGAAGGGCGCAGCTCGTCGAGCAACTGGGACAGCCAGCCGCGAGACATCGTTTTACTCTTCATGGCGCAGGTTCAGCTTGGCCACCGCCGAAGCGCCCACGCGGAACAGCGCCGGGTTGGGGGCCTCTACCGCGATCTTGACCGGGAAGCGCTGCGAAACGTGCACCCAGTTGATGTTGCGCGACACGTTGGGCAGCCCGCCCAGCACGGTGCCGCCGTCGTCGGGCTGCACGCCGTAGCTGACCGACTCCACCTTGCCGCTGAAGGTCTGGCCGGCGTCGCTCATTAAATACAGCGTGGCTGGCACGCCGGGATGCACGCCTTTCAGATCGGTTTCGCGGAAGTTGGCGACCACGTACCAGTGGCGGGTGTCGATCAGCGTGAACACCGGTTTGGCGCTGGAGGCATATTGGCCGACGGTGGTTTTCAGGGAGGCGATGCGGCCGTCGAACGGCGCTCTCACCTCGGTGAACTCCAGGTTCAGTTTGGCGATGGCGATGTCGGCCTGCACTTCGGCGCGCTGCGCGACCAGGGCTTCGACGCCGCTGACGGCGGCTTCCGCCTGTTTCGCCTGCAGCAATGCGGCCTGCAGTTCCGCCTGCGCCGAGCGCTGGGAGGTGCGGGCGGTTTCCACTTCTTCCGCCGAAACGTAGTTCTTGCCGAGCAGCTTCTGCCGGCGGTTGAGGGTGTCGGTCGCCTGCGCCACCAGCGCCTGCGAGCGTTTGACGATGGCGTTCATCGATTCGGCGTTGTACTGCTGCGCGTTGACCGAACGCTGCGTCAGCTTGATCTGTTCATTCAGCGTGATCAGGCGCGCTTCGCTGGCCGCCAGCGCGTCCTGGTAAGGGCGCGGATCGATGCGGAACAGCAGATCGCCTTGCCGCACTTCCTGGTTGTCGCGGATCGGCATCTCGACGATGCGGCCGTTCACCTCCGGCACTACGTCGATGGTGTCGGCATAGGCGTAGGCATCGTCGGTAGTGGGGGCGTTTTCCACCCGCCAGACGACGACGGCGGCTACGATGAGCGTCAACGCCAGGATGGTAAGCACCAGCAGTCTGCGCTTGTTGGAGGTTTGTGGTTGGGTCATGGCGTCAGTCTCAGTGGGGGAAAACCAGTAACCAGGTCAGCATGGCGATCAGCGCGGTCAGCGCCGGATACGTAAGCAGCTGCGGCGCCAGCCAGGCGCGTTTTTCCGGGGTGCGCAGCAGCAGGTGGATCGCCACCATGCCTGCCACGCCGCCGCACAGGCAAAACAGCCAGTCGGGGAACGAAGCGCCGAACACCACCATGGACGGTGCCGGTGAGCACCCGGTAAGCAGCAGCGCGGTCAGGCAGGTGATAAGCAGTTTTTTGTCGGGCATAGGGCGTTCTCTGGCGATTGGCTTGGTCGACGGGCCGAATGGAATGACTCTTTTTCAGTGAGTGAGGTCACTGTTTGTCTTCCCTACGCTTGCGCAAGGAGAAACTAGAATAAATACTCTACTCTAAACTAGAGGGATTAATCTAGTTTTTTGTGTCACCCTGCCTTCGCGGCGGCAAATGGGTATAATACGTTGATGACAGCGGGCAGAAACGAATATGCAAATCGACGAACACATCACCGGGCGAGAGCCGCAGCAGGAAAGAGGGCGGCAACGCGTACAAACCATTCTGGATTCGGCGGCGGCGATCGTGGCGCAGGACGGGCTGGCGGCGCTCAGCATGCAGCGGCTCGCCAAGCACGCCAAAACCTCCATCGGCTCGATGTATCACTTTTTCCCCGATCGCCACGCGGTGATCAAGGCGCTGGCGGATCGGCACACCGAATCGATCGAGGCGCTGGTGCGCGACATGGCGTTGGCCAGCGACGACGAGTGGCGGCGCCTCTCCGCTGAAGAGGTGATCCAGCGGCTGTTTTCTCCCTATGCGCAGTACCTGCGCGAGCACGCCGACTACCTGCCGGTGATGCGGGAAATGAACCTGCCGGATGAAAAGTCCAGCTTCCTGGCGCTGATCGCCCGAGTGCTGCAGCTGCGCCGCCCCGAGACCGCTGAAGCGGAGATCCTGCAGCAAACCCGGCTGTTGCAAAGCCTGGTGGCCGGCACCTTGCACCACATCTTCAAAACGGCGCCGCAGAGCGTGGCGTTCACCCTGGCGGAGCTGCCCGGCGTGCTGAGCCTGTATCTGGCGGGAAAAGAGGGAAGCATCGCTTAGGCGCGAGCCAATTTAATCGCTTGTTTGTCCGCGCCGGCGCTGGCATGATCCCGCTCAGGGATTAACGCAACGTTGATCACAACCTATTGATTTTCATGACTCGGGGTGCCCTTCTGCGTGAAGGCTGAGAAATACCCGTATTACCTGATCTGGATAATGCCAGCGTAGGGAAGTCACGGCCGCCCAGCCGGCGCCGCCTTCTTGAACGCCGGTTGGGAGGAATATGATCGCTCGACCTGATGCACTACCCGGCGCTCGCGCCGCGGCCTGCCTGACCCAATTCCAACAGCGGCCTCCGCTGATCCACTGCCTGACCAACGAAGTGGTGCAATCGCTGACCGCCAACGTGCTGCTGGCGCTCGGCGCCTCCCCGGCGATGGTGGTGGAGCCGCAAGAGGCGGCGCAGTTCAGCGCGCTGGCCGACGGCCTGCTGATCAACGTCGGCACCCTCAATGCGCTGCGCGCCGAATCGATGTGGGCGGCGGTGGCCGCCGCCAATCAGGCCGGCAAGCCCTGGACGCTGGATCCGGTGGCGGTCGGCGCGCTCTCCTACCGCACCGCCTTCGCTAAACAGCTGCTGGACGAGCAACCGGCGGCGATACGCGGCAACGCCTCGGAAATTATGGCGCTCAGCGGGTTGCTGGCCAGCGGCCGCGGCGTGGACAGCGGCGACGATTCCTTGGCGGCATTGCCCGCCGCGCGTGAGCTGGCGCAGCGCAGCGGCGCGGTGGTGGCGGTCACCGGCGCGGTGGATTATGTCACTGACGGCCAACGCGACTGGGCGATCGAAGGCGGCTCCCCGCTGATGACGCGGGTGGTGGGCACCGGCTGCGCGCTGTCGGCGGTGGCGGCGGCGTTTTGCGCCCTGCCGGGCGATCGCCTGGACAACGTGGCGACCGCCTGTCGGGTGATGTCACACTGCGGCGGCCTCGCGGCCAGGCAGGCCGCCGGGCCGGGCAGCTTTACGCCGGCGTTCCTCGATGCCCTGTATCAGCTGCGCGGGGAGGATCTGTGATGAAACGCATTAACGCGCTGACCATCGCCGGCACCGATCCCAGCGGCGGCGCCGGCATTCAGGCCGATTTGAAGGCCTTCTCGGCGCTCGGCGCTTACGGCACCTCGGTGATCACTGCGCTGGTGGCGCAGAATACCCGCGGCGTGCAGTCGGTGTATTACATCGATCCGGCGTTCGTCGCCGCGCAGCTGGACTCGGTGTTCAGCGACGTGCGCATCGACAGCGTCAAGATCGGCATGCTGGCCAACGCCGACATCGTGCAGGCGGTGGCCGAACGCCTGCGCCATTATCGGCCGGAATTTGTGGTGCTGGATACCGTGATGCTGGCGAAAAGCGGCGATCCGTTGCTGGCGCCGGAGGCGGTGGCGTCTATCCGGCGCGAGCTGTTGCCGCTGGTGTCGATCATTACACCGAACCTGCCGGAAGCGGCGGCGCTGCTGGCGTGCGCGCCGGCGGAAGATGAAGCGCAGATGCGCGAGCAGGGGCGGGCGCTGCTGGCGATGGGCTGCCGGGCGGTGCTGATGAAGGGCGGCCACCTGAGCGAAAGCGAGAGCCCGGACTGGCTGTTTACCGCCGAAGGCGAGCAGCGCTTTACCGCGCCGCGCGTCGCCACCCGCCACACCCATGGCACCGGCTGCACGCTCTCGGCCGCGCTGGCGGCGCTGCGCCCGCGCCATGACGACTGGGCGGCCACGGTGGCCGCCGCCAAGGACTACCTGCAACAAGCGCTGCAACAGGCGGATACGCTGGAAGTGGGGCACGGCATTGGGCCGGTGCATCATTTTCACGCCTGGTGGTGAGTCAACTTTTTGCCGCAACCGTGGTCTGACTGGTTCAGGCCCGGTTTTACGGGCGAAACCTGATTTAACCTAGGGAGAAGGACTATGACGGGACACCAGGCGCTGCGTTGCGCCCTCTTCGGCGCACTGCTCAGCTTCAGCGCGGGCAGCTTTGCCCAGCAGATCGTCACCACGTCGGATTTGATTCAGCAGCCGGGGTATCAGGCCAGCTGGCAAAACATGGTCAAAGGCCAGGCGCGGATGCCGGGCTGGGCGCGCAAGGGCGTCGGCACCTCTACGCCGGCGCAGAATCTGAACTGGAAAGGCAAAGAGTATCTGGTCGGCAATCTGTGCAAACCGCACGACTGCGGCAACAACTTTTTGATCGTGGCGTTCAGCGCGGATAAATCCCAGGCCTGGGGCGTGCGGGTCGAGGTGGAAGAGCGGCCGGAAGCCGTCGATCATCCGAAGAAATATGCTAAGTACCAGTGGCTCGGCAAGCCGGATGAAGACATGAAGGCGCTGCTGAAGCAGCAGTTCGAGAACAATCCCGACTGGAAATAATCTGACCGGGGGCGCCGCTGCCGGCGCCCCCGGCGTTGATCAGCCGATGCCGGCCTGATGCAGATCGTGCAGGTTGAGCGCCCCCACCAGCACGCCGTCCATGTTGACCACCGGGGCCGCGCTGATGTGCTGTTCGTGCAGCGCTTCCAGCGCCTCTCCGGCGCGCCACTGCTCCGGCAGCCGATAGCCGGGGCGGGTGATCGCCGGGCTGAGCGGATCCTGCAGGCTATTACCCTTCACCAGCCAGCGGCGCAGGTCGCCGTCGGTAAATACGCCCACCACCCGCTGCTGCGCGTCGCAGACCGCCACCAACCCCAGCCCGGTGCGGCTCAGTTCCAGCATCGCCTCCATCACGTTGGCGCTTTCGCTCACGCGCGGCAGGCGATCGCCGGTGCGCATCAGGTGATGCACGCGGTTCAGCAGGCGCGCCCCCAGGCTGCCGCCCGGGTGCGAGCGGGCGAAGTCTTCCGCGTTGAAACCGCGCTGGCGCATCAGCGCCATCGCCAGAGCGTCGCCCATCATCAGGGTGTTGACCGCGCTGGAGGTCGGCGCCAGCCCCATCGGGCAGGCTTCGCGCTCAACGCCGATATCCAGCACGCAGGCGGCGGCCAGCGCCAGCGGCGACTCTTTGCCGCCGGTGATGGCGATCACCGGAATGCCGTTCTCCGCCAGCAGCGGCAGGATCAGATCCAGCTCTTTGGCGCGGCCGGAGTAGGAGATGAACACCACCACGTCGTCGGCGCCGATCATGCCGAGATCGCCGTGCAGCGCCTCCGCCGGATGCACGAAGAACGACGGCGTGCCGGTGCTGGCCAGCGACGCGGCGATTTTCTTGCCGATATGACCGGACTTGCCGATGCCGGAAATCACCGCTTTGCCGCGGCAGTTCAGCAGCAGGTCGCAGGCGCAGACGAAGTTGTCATCCAGGCGCGCCAGCAGGCGCTGCGCTTCGGTCAGCTCGATCTCCAGCGTTTCGCGGGCAAAGGCGAGCAGGGCGTTGGCGTTACTCATCGGGGTCTCCTACCAGAAGGATATTGATGCCTTTCGCCTGCAGGGCGGCGAGATAATCGGGGTTGATGTCTCGGTCGGTGATCAGCGTGTCGACGGCGCTGAGCTCGCACACCACGTTCGGGCTCTTGCGGCCGAATTTCGAGGAGTCTACCAACAGAATAATGCGGCCGGCGGCTTCGCACATCGCCTTGCTGACGTTGTGCACTTCGTTGAAGGTGGTGACGCCGGCGTTGAGATCGACGCCGTCCGCGCCGATAAACAGCTTGTCGAAGCTGAATTGCTGAAACGCCGATTCCGCCAGGCTGCCGTGGAACGAGGCCGATTTTTTGCGGTAGGTGCCGCCGGGCATCAGGATGGTCTGATCGTTGTCCAGCTCCACCAGCGCGTTGACGATGGTCAGGCTGTTGGTCATCACCGTGATGTTATTGAACTGCGCCAGGTGCGGCACCATCTGCAGCACCGTGCTGCCGGCGTCGAAGATCAGCGAGTCGCCGTCGGCGATCAGCGCCACGGCGGCGCTGGCGATCTGGCGTTTTTTCTCGGTGTTGATATGGGTTTTGCGGTCGATCGGCTGATCGCCGTCGTCGCGGCTGAGCACCACGCCGCCGTAGGTGCGGATCACCTCGCCTTCTTCTTCCAGCAGGGTGAGATCCTTGCGGATGGTGGTGCCGGTGGTGGAGAAATGCTCGGCCAGGGCGTCCACTGCCGTTTTGCCATGCCGCTGCAGATATTCAAGGATAGCGGCCTGCCGCTGCTTTGGTTTCATCGCGATTCCCGTTCACAAGAGTTGGGCATTTCCCCTCGCTGAATAATTCACTATGAAAGGTAATGTCTTTTAATGTGAAAATATCACGATTTGGGTTCAATCGCTAACGATAGTGCAGACTGGCATGCGCGATCCTCGGGGAAGATCACATCCGGGCGCAAATCCCGCTGATGCAATCCGTGTAAATGAGACAGCGGGCGGGGCCGGGCGAAAACGGTCAGGCCGCGCAGCAACAGGCTGCCGCACACCCGCCGATCGGCGTCGAAGGCCAGCGCCAGCACCACCCGCGGGCGGAAACGGCCGCCGGAACGGCCGACGCCGACGGCGCCCAGCCGGCATAAACCGTCGAAGGCGCGGTTGAAGCGCTGCAGTTGCCACCAGCCGAAGGCGATTTGCAGCAGCCAGGCCAGCAGCGCGAAGGCGATCAGAGCTTGTGTCATGGGGGTTCTCCTTACGCCCCCTTCCATGGAAGGGGGCGCCGGTGGCGTCAGAACATTACCTGGCCGCCGGTGATGTTGATCGATTGGCCGGTGCAGTAAGAGGCCTTATCGCTGGCGTAGAACAGCAGGGTGTTCAGCACATCCTGGTAGTCGCAGCCGCGCTTCAGCGGCACCTTGTCGATGTAGTACTGCTCCACCTGATCCGGCGCGATGCCCAGTTTTTGCGCGTACTGCGGCAGCAGCGACTGGAACATCGGCGACTTCAGCAGGTTGCCGAGCATCAGCGAATGCACGGTGATGCCGTACTCCGCCAGATCGAGCGCCAGCGACTGCGTCAGCCCCACGCCGCCGAACTTGGCGGCGCTGTAGCCGGAGTTGTGCTTGCTGCCGACCTTGCCTGACTTGGAGTTGATCTGGATGATGCGCCCGGCGATGCCGTCGCGGATCATCAGGCGCGAGAACTCGCGGGCGCAGAGGAAATAGCCCACCAGGTTCACCTGCAGCGAGCGGTCGAAGTCGCCCAGCGGGAAATCGGTAATTGGCGCCGCCTTGGCGATGCCGGCGCTGTACACCAGCAGGTTGGCCTGGCCGAACGCCCGGTCAACCGCCGCCGCCAGCGCGATCACGCTCTGCTCGTCGGTGGCGTCGGCCTGAAAACCGCAGGCGCTGCCTGTGCCGTACTCTTCGTTGATCTGCTGTGCCACCAGACTGGCGTTGTCGGCGTTCAGATCGGCCACCGCCACCCGATAGCCGGCCTGCGCCAGCCCGTGGCTCAAAAAGGCGCCTAACGTTTGGCCGCCGCCAATCACTACAGCTACTTCAGACATGGTCTACTCCTTATGCGATAAATGACAGCGTGCTGCCCAACGGGATATCGGTCGGCGTCGGGCCGGAAACGTGGATCGAGCCGGGAAATTCGGCTTCGGCTTCGCCGTCGAAGCGCACGGTGATATGGCCCAGCTCGCGCAGATTCTGCGTGGCGACGCTGCCGACGGCGGTGATGGCGTAGCGCTGCTGCGCCAGTTCCATCACGCCGCCGACCTGCAGCTCGCCGGCGGTTGCGCCGTGGCGGTGGATGAAGCAGAACTCTTCGATATCCGCCGGGGCGCCTTCACGGAAGGTGATCAGCATGTTGTCCAGCAACGCGTCGCGGGCGCAGCCGCCGATCTGCGTGATGGTGGTGTGAAAAATGGTGTGCATAAACGTCTCCCTGGGGATCACATTATTGATAAATGAAGGCCGAGGCGGCCCAGGCGATCAGAACCGTCGGCGCGCCGGTCAGGAAGCGGCCGACCAGCACTGAAGGCACGCCGACCCGCACGGTGTCCTGTTTGGCTTCCGCCAGCGACAGGCCGACCGGAATAAAGTCGCAGGCGGCCTGCGCGTTAATGGCGAACAGCGCGGGCAGCGCCAGCTGCGGCGGAATATGGCCAAGGCCGATCTGCACCCCGACCAGCACGCCGATCACCTGGGCGATGACCGCGCCGGGGCCGAGGAACGGCGACAGCAGCGGGAATGAACAGATCAGCGCCAGCGTCACCAGGCCGATCGGGCTGTTGGCCAGCGGCGTCAGGCCGTGAGCGATAAAGTCCCCGAGGCCGGAGGCCATGATGATGCCGATCAAGGCCGAGACGAACGCCATAAACGGCAGGATGGTCTTCAGCACGGTGTCGATGGTGTCGCGCCCGGCCTGGAAAAATACCGCCACCACCGATCCCATGCCCATGCCGACTTTCGCCAGCAGCCCGTCGCTTTGCTCGGTGATCTTTTTGCTGGTGTCGTAGTCGCGCGCCTTGGGCGGCGCTGCATCGGCGGCGGCGGGTTGGCTATCTGCCGCCTCGATTCGGCTGATGTTGTGGTCGCGCACGCCGGAGACATAGATGTCTTCGAGGATAAACTGCGCCAGCGGGCCGGACTGGCCGGTGGCATGGATGTTGACCGTCGGAATGCGGCGTTTCGGGTACAGGCCGCAGCGCAGGGTGCCGCCGCAGTCGATCACCGCCACGCCGATCTCTTCCGCCGGCGGCTCGCCCTCTTTGAAACCGTCGACGGCCGGCCAGCCGGTCAATTCGCTGAGGCGATCGACGATGGAAGGCCGGGTGCCGGCGGTGATGTACACCACTTTTTTGCCGGGTTCGATCGGCAGTTCCAAAGGGCCGCCCCAGCCGCTGGCGCCTTTTTCAATACGGATATAAGCACTCATGCTGCACTCCACGAATTAAAGTTGCACCTGGCGATCCAGACGGATGTCCATCTTGCGTTCGAACAGGCTGGTGGTCAGATCGGTGACCCAGCCGCGGAAGAAGTTGGTGAACAGCCCCACCAGGAAATAGCTCACCGCCAGCGGGCCGAGCGGCAGGCCGAGGGTGGTCAGGCCGCTGGCGATGCCGAGGTAAACGAACAGCTCGCCGGGGTTGATGTGTGGAAACAGGCCGTTCATCGAGTGGCAGCTGTAGGAGGCCGCCGCGTAGTAGCTCGGCTTGTATTTCTCCGGCATGAAACGCCCCAGGCTGAGGGTCATCGGGTTGCAGAAGACAAAGGTGCCGATCAGCGGCAGCAGCAGATAACGCGAGACGGGGTTGCCCGCGCAGCGCTGCGCCAATCGTTCGATACGTTCCTGGCCAACAAATTTGATCAGCGCGTTCATGATAACCAACAGGCTGATCAACAAAGGCAAAATGCCGGTCACCATGCCGACAAACACTTCACCGCCTTTCTGAAACAGGCCGATAAACCACTCGGCGCCGTGGGTGATTAGCTCAATCATTATGTTCTCCTGTAATGGACTGTTATGGCCTGGAGCGAACGGCGGCTCTGTCGCCATGGGCCTTACAGTAGTCACTTTGTTGGGCTATTTGTTTTAAATAGATCACAATTTGAAAGATAAATATTTTATTTTGAAAGTTTAAAGTGAAAGAAAGAGAAGGTTGGCAGCGTCGGGTTAAGGGGAACGGGCACAAAAAAGCCCGGCGAACCGGGCTTTGGGACAGGCGGTCCGTCACATCAGGCGATGGTGACCTTCTTGTCCAGATAGGCATCTTGCACGGCGTTGATCAGCGCCACGCCGTCTTTCATCGATTTCTTGAAGGCTTTACGCCCCAGGATCAGGCCCATGCCGCCGGCGCGTTTGTTGATCACCGCGGTGCGCACCGATTCCTGCAGATCGTTCTCACCGGCGGCGCCGCCGGAGTTGATCAGCCCGGCGCGGCCCATGTAGCAGTTGGCCAGCTGGTAGCGCACCAGATCGATCGGGTGATCGGTGGTCAGCTTGGTGTAGACGCGGTCGTCGGTATAGCCGAATTTCACCGCACGGTAGCCGCCGTTGTTTTCCGCCATTTTCTGTTTGACGATGTCGGCGCCGATGGTGGCGGCGATGTGGTTGGCCTGGCCGGTCAGATCGGCGCTGGAGTGGTAGTCCACGCCGTCCTTGTTGAACGCCGGGTTGCGCAGATAGGCCCACAGCACGGTGACCATCCCCAGCTCATGCGCGCGCTCGAAGGCGATCGAGATCTCTTCGATCTGGCGGCGCGACTGCTCGGAGCCGAAGTAAATAGTGGCGCCGACCGCCACTGCCCCCATGTTGAACGCCTGCTCGACGCTGGCGTACAGGGTCTGGTCGTACTGGGTCGGGTAGCTCAGCGTTTCGTTGTGGTTGAGTTTGACCAGGAACGGAATTTTATGCGCATAGCGGCGCGATACCGACGCCAGCACGCCGTAGGTGGAGGCGACGCAGTTACAGCCGGCTTCAATCGCCAGCTCGACGATGTTCTTCGGATCGAAATACAGCGGGTTGGCGGCGAACGAGGCGGCGGCGGAGTGCTCGATGCCCTGGTCGACCGGCAGGATAGACAGATAACCGGTGCCGCCCAGGCGGCCGTGGTTGAACAGGGTTTGCATCGAACGCAGCACGCTGTTGGGGCGGTTGTTATCGATCATTACGCGGTCGACGAAGTCGGCGCCCGGCAGGTAGAGATTCTCGGCGGGGATAGTGGCACAGCGGTGTTGCAGCAGATCTTCCGCTTCCTTTCCTAGCAACTGCACAATATCAGTCATGATTCACTCCCGATTAAGCTTCTTCATACACCGGCAATGCAAGGGTTTTTGACCACCGGCGCAGTAAAAAGCGGTGATTGAAGCTGTAAAGCGATGCTACCGAACTTGCTCCGGCAAGGACAAACAATAGATGCGATTGAGAGGAAATGCCATTTGCGTGGCCAAATACGCGGGGGCGATCGCCCCCGGCGCGCTAAGCGATTGATTATTCGATCTCGAACCACGCGGTATTCTGTTGGGCGATCGGGGTGATGGAGTAGATCATCTCCTGCAGATGATCGTGGATGGCGCGCTCCGCCGCCTCGGCATCGCGCGCTTTCAGCGCTTCGTAGATGCGGTAGTGCTGCTTGATCAGGCTCTCCGGCGGCGAGACTTCGCTCAGGCTGAGGAAACGCACCCGATCCATGGTGGCCTTGATGGTTTCGATGGTCTCCCACGCCAGCGGGCAGTCGGCAAACTGGGTCAGCAGCTGGTGGAACTCGTCGTCCAGCGCCAAAAATTCGCGCGTTTGCCCGTTCTGCGCCGCCAGCTCTTGACGGTGCAGGTTATGCTCCAGCGTCATCAGCTGCGCCGGAGTGGCGCGCTCGGCCGCGCGGCGCACGATGGCGCATTCCACCGCCTGACGGATAAAGCGCCCGTCGGCCACGCGCTTGGCGGAAATCTTCATCACAAAGGTGCCGCGCTGCGGCAGGATCTGCACCAGGCCGGCCTCCGCCAGCTTGATGAAGGCTTCGCGCACCGGCTGGCGCGAAACGCAAAAGCGAGTGGAGATCTCTTTCTCGGACAGCAGGGTGCCGGGGGGGATGGTGCAGTCGACGATATCTTTGCGCAGGAAGCGATAGATCTGCTGGTTGACCGGGACGTTGTTGGTGAGACTGTACGTTTCAGACATGGCGACAATCAGGCATCTGGCTGGAATTCGAATGCCACCATACTAGCAGATTATTGGTTGAGGGCGGGGGGATAAATCCACCCGCCAGGCAGGGGAACTCAGTGATGCCAATCCTGATATTCCTGCTTGCGCCGCTCTGGCGCGGTTTCCGGCATCAGGCTCAGGCCGAGGGCCGACACCACGCCCAGCACCATCATGTAACCGGCCAGCCCGTAGTAATGGCCGCCGGTCACCTGCAGGATCTTCACCGCCAGCAGCCCAAGAATGCCGCTGCCGATCAGCGAGCCGATCTGCCAGATCAGCGCGATGCCGCTGCAGCGCACGCGGGTGGGGAACAGCTCCGGGAAGTAGGAGGCCTGCGGCGCGTAGCACATGCTGTGGCCGAAGGTCAGCACCACGATCATGGCGATCTGCGTCACCCAGAAATTATCGAGGTTGATCGCCATAAAGAACGGCACGATGCACACCACCTGCAGCAGCGCGCCGGCGATGTAAACCGGTTTGCGCCCCAGCCGATCGGAGAGGCGGCCCATCAGCGGAATGGCGAAAATCTCCAGCAGCACCGCCACGATCATCGCCTCCAGCAAAATGCTTTCGTTGAGGTGGTTGGCCTTACCGTAGGCCAGCACGATCACGGTGAACATGGCGAAGGCGCAGGCTTCGATCAGCTTGGCGCACACCCCTTTGGCGATAAGGCCGGGGTAGCGGCGGGCCACTTCCACCACCGGCCGGCTCTCCACCGCTTTGGTGGCGCGGATTTGGGCAAACACCGGCGACTCGTCGATCTTCAGGCGAATAAACAGCCCGACCAGCACCAGCAGCAGGCTGAGCAGGAACGGAATGCGCCAGCCCCAGTCCAGCATCTGCGCCGGCGACAGCACGGCGGTCAGCAGCGCGAACAGCCCGGACGGCAGCAGGAAACCGGCAGGCGCGCCGATCTGCACCCAACTGGCGTAGAAACCGCGCCGCGGCGGCGGCGCGTATTCGGCGGTCATCAGCACCGCGCCGGCCTGTTCGCCGCCGACGCCGAAGCCCTGCAGCACGCGGATAAAGATCAGCGCGATCGGCGCCCAGATGCCGACCTGCTCATAGGTAGGCAGCAGGCCGATGCAAAAGGTGCCGAGGCCGACGATCAGGATGGTGATCACCAGCGCCTTCTTGCGGCCGACTTTGTCGCCGATATGGCCGAACACGATGCCGCCCAGCGGGCGCGCCAGGAAACCGACCGCGTAGGTGGCGAAGGCCGCCAGCGTGCTGATCAGCGGATCGGCGCTGGGGAAAAACAGCTGGCCGAAGAACAGCACCGCAGCGGTGCCGTAGGCGAAGAAATCATAGTATTCGGCGGCGGTGCCGATGGCCGACGCGCTGGCGACGCGCCGCAGCAGCGGTTGATTGCCGGTATTGACGGCATTATGCGTGGTGACGGTCATCGGAAACCTCCCGGTCGGTAAACGGCAGAGCGGCGACGGCGGCTTTGGCCCCCAGGCTCAGCAGTTGGTGATAAGCGTGGCTGACGGCGTGGACGAAGTCAGGCGAATCGGGCAGATCGCGGCCGAAGACGCTGTCGAGTTGCAGCAGCGCCAGAACGCGGGGCCGGCCTTCCTCGCTGCCGGCGACCAACGCGGCGAGGCGTTCGCGCAGCGGATCGCTGATGGCGATCGGCGCGCCTTGCTCATCGCGGCCGCCGACGTAGCGCATCCAGCCGGCGACGCCCAGCGCCAGGCAGTCGAAGCGGCTGCCGCGCGCCAGATGCCAGCGGATCGCGTCCAGCAGCCGTTGCGGCAGCTTTTGCGTGCCGTCCATGGCGATCTGCGCGGTGCGGTGCTTCAGCGCGCGGTTGCGGTAACGCTGCAGCAGCGAGTCGGCATACTGCGCCAAATCGACGTTCGGCACCTGCAGGGTCGGCGCCTGTTCCGCCAGCATCAGGTGACGGGCGGCGCGGACAAAATCCGCATCCTGCATGCAGTCGCCGATGTGCTGATAACCGGCCAGGTAGCCGAGGTAGGCGAGAAACGAATGGCTGCCGTTCAGCATGCGCAGCTTCATCTCCTCGTACGGCAGCACGTCGCTCACCAGTTCGGCGCCGACCTTGTCCCAGGCCGGGCGCCCCTGGGGAAATCGGTCCTCAATGACCCACTGGCTGAACGGCTCGCAGGCCACGCCGACCTCATCTTCGACGCCGCCCAGCCAGGTGCGCAGTTGCCGGCGAGTCTCCGGCGTTACCGCCGGCACGATGCGATCCACCATGGTGGAAGGGAAGGCGACCTCTTGACGCACCCAGTCGGCCAGCGCCGGATCCTGCCGCTGCGCCAGTTCGACCAGCACCTGGCGCGTGACCCGACCGTTGGCCGGCATGTTATCGCAGGACATCACGGCGAACGGCGGCAGCCCGCGTTCACGGCGCAGGCGCAGCGCCGCCAGCAGCAGCCCCGGCGCCGACTGCGGCCGTGCCGGGTGGGCGATATCATGCGCGATCGCCGGGTGTTCCGCCATCAGCCGGCCGCTGGCGGGGTGGTGGCAATAGCCCTTTTCGCTGATGGTCAGCGAGACGATGGCGATCTCGGGCTGCGTCAGGGCCGCCAGCACCGCCGCCAGCCCGTCGGTTTGCAGGTGCAGCGCCTGGCGCACCACGCCGATGACCCGGCCCCGCCAGCCGTCGTCGTCCATCTCCGCCACCGAGAACAGCAGGTCTTGTTGCCGTAGATCGGCGATCTTTTGCCGGCCGTGCTGCATGCTGATTTCGCAGTAGCCCCAGTCACTGCCGTGCTCGCTGGCCAGCCTGTCGGCGTACATCGCCTGGTGCGCGCGGTGAAACGCGCCGAAGCCGATATGCGCCATGCGCGGTTTCACGCGCTCACGTGCGTAGCCGGGCCGGATAACGGCGGCCGGCAGCGCGCTGTGGTCGGAAAGTCTCATGTTCAATGTCCCTGGAGAGGTAAGCAAAGGGGCGAAGCCGCCCCGTCTGGCGTTAGGGTTTTAAGATTTGCACGCCCGCCGTTGCGCGCGGCGCCTTGATCACCAGCAGCACCAGCAGCGCGCCCAGCGCGGCGACGCCGCCCGCCAGCATAAAGGCGCTGTCGAATTTGCCGGTGTTCTGCACGATGTAGCCGGTGGCGATCGGCCCGATGATGCCGGAGACGCTGCCGATCAAATGAATGAACCCGCTGGCGCCGCCGACCCGGGATTTATGCACCACGTCCTGGATGATCGCCCAGTAGAGAGCGCCGGTAATGTAGAGGAAGAAGATCGACACCGACATCAGCATCACCGCCGGCACCACGCTGCTGACGGTGCCCGCCAACGCCACGCACACCGCCGCCGCCAGCAGGCTGGTGACCAGCACGATCTTGCGCGACAGCAGCAATTTACCGGTGATGTTGAAGATCTTGTCGGAAATATAGCCGCCGAGCGCCAGCCCGACGAAGCCGACGATCCACGGGATCATCGTGGTCAGGCTCATCTCTTTGATGTTCAGGTTGTGCGCCTGCACCAGATACGAGGGGAACCAGCTCAGGAAGAAGAACAGGATGTAGTTGTAGCAGAAGAAGGCGAAGGCGGTGACCAGAATGATCGGCTGCTTCAGGTAGTAACCCAGCCCGTGCGGGGCGTCGCTCAAGGCGCTTTCCTCACCGAGATTTTCCTGTTTCAACCGTGCGATCAGCGCCCGTTCTTCGTTGCTGACGCGTTGGCTTTTCGCCGGGTTATCCGCCACCACGAAGAACCACACCAGCATCCAGACGATGCCGATGGCGCAGATGATCATAAACGCCGGCCGCCAGCCGAACGCCAGCGCCAGATAGCCGACGATCGGCCCGGCCACCGCGCCGCCCAACGGCGAACCGGCGCTGAGTAGGCCCACGGCGGTCGCCGCCTGTTTCTTCGGGAACCAGCCGTTGATCATCTTGTTGGCCGAGGCGCAGATCGGCCCTTCGGCCATGCCGAACAGGACGCGCAGGATCAGCATTGAGTAAAAACCGGTGGCGATCGCCGTCATGCCGCAGAAGATGGACCACAGGCCGACCGCCACGCCCAGCACCAACGTCGGGCCGAAGCGGTCGACCGCCAGCCCGCCGACGAAGTTGAAAATGGCGTAGCCGAAGAAGAAGCTGCCGAAGATCAGACCGAACTGTTCGGCGTTCAGCATCAGATCCTGTTCGATCATTGGCACGGTGATCGACAGCGCCACGCGGTCGAGGTAGTTGATCATGTAGACCATGAACAGCAGGAACACGATGGTCCAACGCAGGTTTTTAAACATAAAGCGCTCCACTGGGTGTCGTTTTAATCGTGATGCTTCATTGTTTGCACGGGCGGCGGGCGCCGCCCAATGCCCCGATGCCGCCTTGGCGTTACTCGAACTGCAGCAGCACCTTGCAGCAGGTGCGCTGATCCCGCTCGAACATCTGCATCGCCCGTTCGACGTCGTCGGCGGGCACGCAGTGGGTGAGCAACCGCTGCGGGTCCAGCTTGCCGTCCGCCATCCAGGCGATCACCTGCGGAAAGCGCGCGCTGTTCAGGCGCGAGGAGAAGATCGACAGCTCCTTGCTGGTGATGCTCTGCTGGGTCAGGGTGCAGGCGTCGCCGGAAAAGCCCATGATGCCGATGCGCGCCGCCGGCGAAGCCAGCGCGATCGCCTCCGGTAAAATGGCGGGGTGGCAGGCGGCATCGACGATCAGCGTCGGCTGAACGCCGCGCTGCTGCAGCGCCTGCGGCAATGCGGTCTCGGCGTTGTTGAACACTTCATCAGCACCGTTGGCGCGCGCCATCTCCAGCCGCTCGGCGATGCGATCGACGACCCACACCTGCCTGACGCCGTACACCCCTTTCAGCGTCTGGATCACCGTGAGCCCCATCGGCCCGGCGCCGTAGATCAGCGCGATGTCGTCGGGGCGCGGTTGCAGATGGGCGGTAATGTTGGCGGCGATGCTGAAGGGTTCGATCATCGCGGCGTGGCGATCGCTGATGGCCGGCGGAACCGGATAGGCGTTGCGCGCCGGCACGCAGGCATAGTCGCTGAAGCCGCCGTCGCGGTGCACGCCGATCACCTGCAGCGAGGTGCAGACGTTGGGGCGGCCGACCGAACAGGGATAGCAGTGGCCGCAGCTCACCACCGGGTCTACCGAGACGCGTTCGCCGAGGCGCGCCGGATCGACGCCTTCGCCCAGCGCATCGATCAGGCCGAAGAACTCGTGGCCGATCACACGCGGATAGCGGGCGAACGGGTTATGGCCGTGATAGATATGGACGTCGGAGCCGCAGATGCCGGCGAATTTCACCTTGACCCGCACCTCGCCGGCCGCCGGCTGCGGCAGCGCGCGCGTCTGCAGCGCCAGGCGCCCGGGCTGTTCGATCACGACGCTGCGCATGGTGTTTACCAGTTCCATAAGGTGCCATCCTCCAGACGCGCGACCGGCAGGTGGGCCGGTTCATAGGGGTAACGGGCCGCCAGCTTCTCATCAAACTCGATGCCGATGCCCGGCTTGTCGCCCGGATGCATATAGCCGTCGTCGAACGTCCAGCTGTGCGGGAACACCTCGAGCATTTGCTCGGAATAGCCCATGTATTCCTGCACGCCGAAGTTCGGCACCCACAGATCGAAGTGCAGCGCCGCCGCCATGCAGATCGGCGACAGATCGGAAGGGCCGTGTGAACCGGTGCGCACCTGATACAGCGAGGCGAAGTCGGCGATGCGCCGCATGCCGGTAATGCCGCCCGCGTGCGTCAGGGTGGTGCGGATGTAGTCGATCAGCTGTTCTTCGATCAGCTGTTTGCAGTCCCAGATGCTGTTGAACACCTCGCCGACAGCGATCGGTGTGACGGTATGCTGGCGGATCAGGCGGAAACAGGCCTGATTTTCCGCCGGCGTCGGATCTTCCATCCAGAACAGGCGATACGGTTCGGCGCTTTTACCGAAGCGCGCCGCTTCAATTGGCGTCAGGCGGTGGTGCATGTCGTGCAGCAGGTGCTCGTTGAAACCGAACTTGTTGCGCACCGCGTCGAACAGTTTGGGGGTGAAGTCGAGGTATTTTTCCGTCGACCACAGCTGCTCTTCCGGCCACTCGCCCTTGGTGGCCGGCTCATAAGCCTGGCCTTTGCCCTTGGCCATGCCGTAGGTGGTTTTCATGCCCGGCACGCCGCATTGAACGCGGATCGCCTTGAAGCCTTGCTCTTTATGTTTGGCGTAGTCGTCGAGCACTTCGTCGATCGAGTGGCCGGTGGTATGGCAATACACCATCACTCCCGAGCGCGAGGCACCGCCCAACAGCTGATACAGCGGCATGTTGGCGGCCTTGGCCTTGATGTCCCACAGCGCCATGTCGACGGCGGAAATGGCGGACATGGTCACCGGGCCGCGCCGCCAGTAAGCGCCTTTGTAGAAGAATTGCCAGAGGTCTTCGATCCGCTGCGCGTCGCGGCCGATCAACTGCGGGCAGAGGTGATCTTTCAGGTAAGAGGCCACCGGCAATTCGCGCCCGTTCAGCGTGGCGTCACCGAGGCCGATGATGCCGTCATCGGTGGTGATTTTCAGCGTGACAAAGTTGCGCCCTGGGCAGGTGACGAACACCTCGGCGTTGACGATTTTCATAACCTTCACATCCTGTAGCTGTGGAGAGATAGCGCGAAAATACGTCATGAACTAACTACCATACAAGTATGAATTGATGAATTTGCCGGAGAGGATCACATTTGATCGTGCGCGGAAGGCGGGTGAGCAGAGGGGAAGAAGCGGGGCGCAGCGGCTGCGCCCGACAAGATCAGCCCAGCAGGGCGCAGTTAGGCGGCAGGCGGCATTCGATGGCCTGCGGCAACACTTCGATGCGGAAATGGCGGCCTTTGAGCGGTTCGCCGTCGAGGTTGAAAGTCATCTCATGCGGCGCGTCGATCTCGAGCCACGGCAGCGCCGCGCTGAGGATGCTGTTGCTCTCTTCGTCGTTGAACAGGGCGGCGACCAGCGCCGGCAGCAGTTCATCGGCGATCAGCAGGCGCAGCTGCAACTGCCCGTCGTTAATCAGCGCGTTGGGGCACAGTTCCTGGCCGCCGCCGGCCTGTTTGCCGTTGCCGATGCCGATCACCAGCGCTTCGCCGGCCCAGCGGAAGTCCGGCCCGCGGATTTCACAGCGGTCGGCCTGCAGCGTATCCATGCGCAGCAAGCCGTGAACGAAGTAGGACACGCCGCCCAACGCCGCTTTCAGCTTCTCCGGCGTTTCAGTGGTGATACGGGTGCCGAAGCCGCCGGTGGCCATGTTGATGAAGTAGCGCTCGCCGTTGACCTTCGCCAGATCGATCGGCACTGAACGGCCCTTGATCGCCAGCTGCAGCGCCTGCTCGGGCGAGAGGGGAATGTTGCAGGCCATGGCGAAGTCGTTGGCGGTGCCGAGCGGCAGGATGCCCAGCGCCGGCCGGTTGTGCGCCGGCAGCTGCACCAGCGCGGCGGCCACTTCGTTGATGGTGCCGTCACCGCCGCCGGCGACGACGGTGCCGACGCCGAGCTGCGCGGCTTCCCCGACATAGCGCGCGGCATCGCCGTGCTCCCAGGTGACGCGCACGTGCAACGTTATCTGTTCTTTGCGCAGCCGGTTGACCGCCTGACGCAGCTCTTCGTTACCGGCGCCTTTGCCGTTGATGATAAGCAGGGCGGACGCATGTGAGTGTTGAGGCATTGCCGATATCCTCCGGCGGAAAACCAAGAATGCCTCAAGATAAACCAGCTGCCGCCACCAGGCCATCAGAATATTCAGCTAATTCCGGTTATTTCCCGGCGCTCAGTGAATATGAAGCAATGCGAATTTATCTGAATTTTACGCAGAAATAAGCGAAGTGTTAAAGAAGCGAGGATTAATCGCTGTAGCGTTATTTATATATCGAAGCGGCGTGATTATTATTATTAAAACGGATAACGGGAATAAGTTATGGAAATAGGCATGGTGGAAAAAAATAGGCGCACCCATAAAGAAAAAGCCAGCCCAAGGGAGATTGGGCCGGCTAAGGAGGTGGTTCCTAGTATTGCTATGCAAATATTTTCGTTGTTCGTTTTAAGCAGCGTGATAGTAACCAAGCTGCGCGCGCATTGATGTGATCCAATTCTAATATTTGCTAAAAATCGCCGCCGAATGACGGCGATTCATTTTTATGCCCCGGCGCTATTTTCTTCCGCCAAATTGCGGATCAGCAACGCATAATTGAGATCGATATCCTGCGGGATCGGCAAATAAACGATATGGCCGTTGCCCGGCGCCACCTCAATCGATTCGCCTTTCTTATTTTGCATGCTCTCGAGGGTGAACACCACGTTGCCGCCCGGCGTCATCATTTCGACGCTGTCGCCGAGCGCGAACTTATTCTTCACGTCGACTTCCGCCCAGCCATCACGGCGCACGCCGGTGAATTCGCCGACGAACTGCTGGCGCTCGGAGAGCGAGGAGCCGTAGTCGTAATTCTGCTGCGCTTCGTGCACGTGGCGGCGCAGGAAGCCCTCGGTATAGCCGCGGTGCGCCAGGCCTTCCAGCGTGGTGAGCAGGGTCGGATCGAACGGTTTGCCGGCGGCCGCGTCGTCGATGGCGCGGCGATAGACCTGAGCGGTGCGGGCGCAGTAGTAGAACGACTTGGTGCGCCCTTCGATCTTCAGCGAATGCACGCCGAGCTGCGTCAGACGCTCCACGTGCTGGATGGCGCGCAGATCCTTGGAGTTCATGATATAGGTGCCGTGTTCGTCCTCGAAGGCGCTCATATATTCGCCTGGCTTTTGCGCTTCAGACAGCATGAACACCTTGTCGGTCGGCGCGCCGATGCCCAGCGTCGGCTCGACGGTTTGCACCGGGATCGGTTCGTGCAGGTGCACGATATTGCCGGTGTCGTCCTCTTTGCCTTCCTCCGCTTTGTACTGCCAGCGGCAGGCATTGGTGCAGGTGCCCTGATTGGGGTCGCGCTTGTTGATGTAGCCGGACAGCAGGCAGCGGCCGGAGTAGGCCATGCACAGCGCGCCGTGGACGAAGATCTCCAGCTCCATGTCCGGCACTTCGGCGCGGATCTCGGCGATCTCTTCCAGCGACAGTTCGCGCGACAGGATCACGCGGGTCAGGCCCATTTGTTTCCAGAATTTCACCGTCGCCCAGTTAACGGCGTTGGCCTGCACCGACAGGTGGATGTCCATCTGCGGGAAGGCTTCGCGCACCATCATGATAAGGCCGGGATCGGACATGATCAGCGCATCCGGGCCCATATCGATAACCGGCTTCAGATCGCGCAGGAAGGTTTTCAACTTGGCGTTGTGCGGGGCGATGTTCACCACCACGTAGAACTTTTTGCCCAGCGCATGCGCTTCGTTGATACCCTGCGCCAGATTCTCGTGGTTGAACTCGTTGTTGCGCACCCGCAGGCTGTAGCGCGGCTGGCCGGCGTAAACCGCATCGGCGCCGTAGGCGAAGGCGTAACGCATATTTTTCAGCGTGCCGGCCGGGGAGAGAAGTTCTGGTGTAAACATAGTGTGTCTCGGTCTGATTTCAGGTCAGCACCACGCCACCTGATGGCGCAGTAAAAGCGGGGGATTGTAGCCGCAGCGCGGCAAGAAATCAGCAGTTAACCGGATTTATTCAAGGGAGATTGATCCCGGTCAAACGGAAAACGCGCGGTGGCCGCCACCGCGCGGGCGAAACGGGGGATCAGGCGCTCAAATCGCGGATATCGGTGGTCGGGCCGTTTTTTATCACCGACTGGATACCGTTTTTGGCCGCGCTTTCGGAGCTGTACATTTCGCTGACGCCGATCACCTGATGGTTCTTGGCCTTCAGCACAAAGTAGGGCTGATTGCTGGCGCTGTGCTTCAGTTCGTACTGCGCTTCGTGCGGTGAATTGGTCTGCACCGAGGCGATGCCGTTCTCCGCCGAGGCTTTGCTGGCATACATCTCGCTGGCCAGAATGATCTCGCCGTTACTGGCTTTCAGGTTGAAGTGGTACTGTCCGTTCTTTGCTTTTTTCAGCTCGTAATGACCGATTGCCATGGTTCTTCTCCTGTAGGTTCCGATTCGTGATGTAAGTGTAGCCAATCGCTTGAAAATCGGCGGCTAAACCTCACAGCAGCTTAGTTGAAAAAATGCGCAGTTTTTTTGCGCCGGCGCGGAGTTTTCGCCCGAGAGGCACAGCGCCGCACGGGAAGCTAAGGGAGAAGGCGTGATTGCGCAGTGCGCCGCATAACGAGGGGAACAGGGTGTCACCCCGTGAGATTGTGCGTTACTGTTTGGCCGTTTCGTCAATGTGGATGAAAAATGAGCGATACATCTTGGCATCGACACGCTACAGGCATATGCTTTGGCCTATGCCTGCTGTGGAGGTGTCGAGATGGAAAGGATCGCAAAGCTGTTTAAAAACGGCAGAAATCAGGCGGTGAGGTTACCGGTGGAATTTGAATTTGATACGGATCGTGTCTATATCCGTCGCGATCGGGAGGGCAACGTGATTTTATCCAAATATCCGGCAAAGCCGGACAGCTGGGCACCGCTGCTGAACATTATCGCCCAAACGCCGGTGCCGCAAGAGTTTCTTGGCGCGGAAGATCGTCAGCAAGGGGTTGCAGACCGCGATCCCTTCTCAGAGGAAGAGTAGGCGATGTACATGTTTGATACCAACACCGTCAGCCACTTGTTTCGGCAGCATCCGCAGGTGCTTAACGTTATGGAAAAGCTCCCGCCTTCTGCCGTATGTATTTCCAGCGTCACGGAGGCGGAACTGCGTTACGGTGTGGCTAAACGGCGGAGCAAGGCGTTGCAAAGCATGGTCGAGGCCTTTCTTGCTGCGGTGACGGTCTATGCATGGGATAGCGAGGCCGCCCGCTGCTACGGTGAAATGCGGGCAAACATGGAGAGAAAGGGCAAAATCCTGGGCGCGATGGATCAACTGATCGCCGCTCACGCGCAGAGCCGTGGCGCGACGCTGGTGACCAACGATCGCGCATTCGCCATGGTGCCCGGGTTGGCGGTTGAAGACTGGACGCGCTGATTTCCCCCTAAACCCCATTCATCAGCCGGCAGGGCTCGGCTTCCCAGCGGTAGCCCACGCCGTATACCGAGCGGATAAAGGATTTTTCCCCATCGATCAGTTCCAGCTTGCGGCGCAGGTTTTTGATGTGGCTGTCGATGGTGCGGTCGGTGACCACCCGGTAGTCGTCGTACAGGTTGTTCAGCAGCTGCTCGCGTGAAAACACGTTGCCCGGCTGGCTGGCCAGCGTTTTCAGCAGGCGGAACTCCGCCGGCGTCAGATCCAGCAACTGCCCCTGATAGCTGGCCTGGAAGCGCGGTTCATCGATATGCAGCAGGTCATCTTCCCGCGCGTTCTCCTGCGGCCGATAGCTGCGGCGCAGGATGGTTTTCACCCGCGCCACCACTTCGCGCGGGCTGTAGGGTTTGCAGATGTAATCGTCGGCGCCGATCTCCAGCCCCAACAGGCGGTCAATCTCTTCAATTTTCGCCGTCACCATCACGATGGGCACGTCGCTGAAGCGGCGCAGCTCGCGGCACACCGTCAGCCCATCGGCCCCCGGCAACATCAGATCGAGCAAGATCAGCGCCGGCGGATGCTGGTGCACGGTCGGCACCACCTCATTGCCGTTGGTCAGCCAGCGGGTGGCGTAGCCCGCCGCCTGGAGATAATCCACCAGCAGCTGGCCCAGCTTGGGCTCATCTTCAACAATCATGATCTGCACGGGTTGATTCTGAATGTCCATCAGGGCGCCTTATTTTTTATCGGGGTAGCAAATTCTACTGTAATGCGCACGCCGCCTAAAGGCGAATGCTCGGCGCGGATTTTCCCGTCGTGCGCTTCCACGATGTTGTGGCAGATCGCCAACCCCAGCCCGGAACCGCCGCTGGCGCGGTTGCGTGAACCTTCCGCCCGGTAGAAACGTTCGAAAATGCGCGTCAGTTGCTGATCGCTGATGCCCGGCGCGCTGTCCTGCCAGTAAAGAAGCAGCCGCCCCGGCTGCAGTTCGACGCCGATCTCCAACCGGCCGCCGGCGTCGGTGTAACGCAGGCTGTTTTCCAGCAGGTTATTGAACAGTTGGTTCAGGCGATCGGGATCGCCGAACAGCGGCGCCTGGGCCGGCAGATGGGTGACGATCTCCAGCCCTTTGGCGCGGAAGCGTTCGCGAAAGGCGGCGACGGCGATCTGCACCAGGTGCACGCAGTCCACCGACGCCTTGCGGTAGGCCAGCGCGCCGAGATCGGAGAGCGACAGCTGGTGCAGGTCGTCGACCAGCTTGGTCAGGGTGGATACCTCGGCCTGCAGCGAACTGAGCGACGCCGACGTCGGCTGGCGCACGCCGTCCTGCAGCGCCTCCAGTTCGCCGCGCAGCACCGCCAGCGGCGTGCGCAGCTCGTGCGACACGTCGGCCATAAAGGCGCGGCGCATCTGCTCGTTTTTTTCCAGCGAGGTGGCCAACTGATTGAAGTCGTGCGCCAGCCTGCCCAGTTCATCCTGGCTGCTGACCGCCACGCGGGTGGTGAAATCGCCGGCCGCCAGGCGGTGGGTGCCCGCCACCAGGCGCTTGACCGGGGCCAGCATGCCGCGCGACAGCAGCCAGGTCACCGCCGCCGCCAACAGGGTGGAGAGCGCGACGATAATCCAGCTGGTGCGCCGCTGCTGGCGATCGAAGTTGATGTCGGTATTGCGCGTCAGGCGCTCGACCGGGGTGGTGAGCACCCAGCCGACGATCTCGTTGTTGTAGCGGATCGGGTGGCGTGGCCCCTCCTTCGGCAAGGGGCCCGAATGCCCGACCAAGCGGTTGAACTGGCTGTCCACCACCCAAAACTGGGTGCGCCACCCCTTGGGCGGCAGATTGTGGCTGCTGTCGCTATTCTGCTCGAACGAACGCATGATCTGGTAGACCACCTGATCGTTGTTGCGCAGGAATATCCAGTTGCCATGATGGCTGTACTGTTCCTCCAGCGCTTCGCTCAGCATGTTGATGCGCTGCTCGTTGCTGCTCTTGATGTAATCGATAAAGCCGCGCTCAAAGCTGACGCGCACCCCCCAATGCATGGTGATCAACACCAGCATGCAGGTAGCGAAAATGGCCAGGAACAGTTTTCCGGTAATGCCTATCCTCATTGCAACCTCGTTGAGCCGGTACCCGGCTCTTTGGTCAGCGTGCGGTTGGGCGCGCTATCGGCCGGCACGCGCGCGAAGGCCAGCGCGGGCAGAGCGATAATCAACGCCATACAGCCGTAGCTGTAAATAAATGCGCTGTGGATGGCCGGGCTATCGGCCACCACCTGGTGATGGGCGAAGCTGCCGATCAAAATGCCGGCGACGCTGACGCCGAGGCTCATCGACAGCTGCATGACCATCGACAGCAGGCTGTTGCCGCTGCTGGCCAGCCGGTCCGGCAGATCTTTCAGCGTCAGGGTGTTCATCGCCGAGAAGCGCAGTGAGTTGATCATCCCCTGGAAGAACAGCACCACCGGCAGCAGCCACAGCCAGCCGAGCATCGCCGCCAGCAGGAAGCTCAGGCTGACCAGCGCCAGCAGCAGCGTGGCGGCCACCAGCACGTTGCGGTAGCCGAAGCGGTTGACTACCTGCACCACGATGCGCTTCATGCCCATGCTGCCGATGATCATCGGGATCATCATCAGCCCGGCGTGAAACGGCGAGAAACCCATGCCCACCTGCAGGAACAGCGGCGTCATGAACGGCAGCATGCCGCTGCCGATGCGCCCCAGCAGGCTGGCCAGCAGCCCGATTTTGTAGGTCGGGGTGCGCAGCAGCCGCAGCGAGAACAGGGCGCGGCTATTGCCGTAGGCATGCCAAACATACCCTAACAGCGCCGCTGCGCCCAGCGCCACCAGGCCGGCGATGGCGCCGCCGGACAGCCCCATGCCTTTATGGCCGTCGAGCGCCAGCGTCAGCGACGCCATGCCGATCGCCAGCAGGATAAAGCCGCTGAGATCGAAGCGGCGGGTCTGCATTTGGTAGTTGGGCATCAGCAGCAGCGTGGCGATGGCGCCCACGATGCCCACCGGAATATTGATCAGGAAAATCCAGTGCCAACTGGCGTATTGCACCAGGAAACCGCCGAGCGCCGGCCCCATCAGCGGGCCGATCTGGCCCGGCAGCGTCACGAAGGTCATCGCCGCCATGTACTGCTCGCGCGGCACGATCTTCATCACCGTCAGGCGCCCGACCGGCACCATCATCGCGCCGCCGACGCCCTGAATCACGCGCGAGGCGATCAGCTCGTTCAGGGTTTCCGAGCGGGCGCAGAGGAGGGAGCCGAGGGTAAACAGCACGATGGCGCTGAAAAACACTCGCTGTACGCCGACCTTGTCCGCCAGCCAGCCGCTGGCCGGCAGCGTCACCGCTACCGTCAGCACATAGGAGACGATCACCGACTGCATGCGCAGCGGGTTCTCCCCCAGGCTGGCGGCCATCGAGGGCAGGGCGGTGTTGACGATAGTGGTATCCAGCGTCTGCATAAAGAAGCCGAATGCCACTATCCAGAGTTGCCAGCGTACGGTGGCGGCGTGTTTCATCAGCATCGGTCGGCCATTAATGGGGCAGTGGAGCCAGTTGCTTGTTGCGGCGGAACTTCGCCTGCAGCCGGTCGAAGTAAAGGTAGACCACCGGGGTGGTGTACAGCGTCAGCAGTTGGCTCATCACCAGGCCGCCGGCGATGGTGATGCCGAGCGGCTGGCGCAGCTCCGCGCCGTCGCCGCGGGTCAGCACCAGCGGCAGCGCGCCGAACAACGCCGCCAGCGTGGTCATCATGATCGGCCGGAAACGCAGCAGGCTGGCCTGGAAAATCGCCTCGCGGGCGCTGATGCCGCCGTTGCGCTGCGATTCGAGCGCGAAGTCGACCATCATGATGGCGTTTTTCTTCACGATGCCGATCAACAGCATGATGCCGATCAGCGCGATCAGGCTGAACGGCGCGCCGAACAGCTCGAGCGCCAGCAGCGCCCCCACGCCGGCGGAAGGCAGCGTGGAAAGGATGGTCAGCGGATGGATATAGCTCTCGTACAGCACGCCGAGCACGATATACACCGTGGCGATCGCCGCCAGGATCAGGATCAGCTGCGACTTCAGGGTGTCCTGGAACACCTGGGCGGTGCCGGCGAACGCGCCGCGCACCGTAGACGGCACGCCGAGCTGAGTCATGGTGCGCTCGACCGCGGCGGTGGCGTCCGACAGGCTGCCGCCGTCCGGCAGGTTAAAGGAGACGGTCGAGGCGGCGGACAGCCCCTGATGGTTGACCGACAGCGGCGCGTTGGCCGGCCGCCAACTGGCGAAGTAGGAGAGCGGTATCGCTTTGCCTTCGTTGTTGATGATGAACATTTTGTCCAGCGAACTCACGTCCTGGGTGTAGGGTGGCGCCACTTCCATCACGACTTTGTATTGGTTGAGCGGTTGGTAGATGGTCGAAATCTGTCGCTGGCCGAAGGCGTTGTTCAACAGGTTGTTGGCGTCGGACACCGAAATGCCGAGGCGCGCCATGGTTTCGCGATCGTAGACCAGATCCATCTCCGAGCCTTTATCCTGCTGATCCGAGTTGACGTCCGCCAGCTCGGGCAATGCGGCCAGTGCGGTGCGGATCTTCGGCTCCCATTCGCGCAGCGCGGCGAGATCGTCCGCCAGCAACGTATATTGATAGCTGGCGTTGGCCTGCCGGCCGCCGACGCGGATATCCTGCACCGCCATCAGAAACAGGCTGGCGCCCGGTTCTTTGGCCAGGCGGGCGCGCAGGCGGGCGATCACTTTCTGCGCGTCGTCGCTGCGTACCGACAGGGGTTTCAGTGAGATGAACATCGAACCGCTGTTGGTGCGCGAACCGCCGGTAAAACCGGTGACGTTTTCCACGTCCGGATCTTCGCGCACGATTTTCATGAAGTCTTCCAGTTTGCCGCGCATCGCCTGGAACGAAATGCTTTGGTCGGCCTGGATAAAGCCCATCAGACGCCCGGTATCCTGTTCCGGGAAGAAGGTTTTCGGGATGCTGATATACAGCCAAACGTTGAGCGCAACGGTGGCGAGGAACACCGCCAGCACCCAGCGCGAGTGGCCGAGCACCCAGTTCAGCGAGCGCCCGTAGCCCTGCTGCAGCCCCAGCAGCATTTTACCGAAGCCGCGCGCCCGCCGCTGCGAACGCGGCGGCTGGTGGCGCAGCAGGTAGGCGCACATCATCGGCGTGAGCGTCAGCGAGACGATCAGCGACAGCCCGATCGACACCGACAGGGTGACGGCGAACTCGCGGAATAGCCGGCCGGGCAGGCCTTCCATCAGCAGCAGCGGGATAAACACCGCCACCAGCGAAACGCTCATCGACAGCACGGTGAAACCGACCTCCCGCGCGCCCAGCAGCGCGGCGTTGATCGGTTTCATGCCGGCCTCGACGTGGCGGGAAATGTTTTCCAGCACCACGATGGCGTCGTCCACCACAAAGCCGGTGGCGATGGTCAACGCCATCAGCGACAGGTTGTTGAGGCTGAACCCGCACAGATACATGGCGGCGAACGAGCCGATCAGCGACACCGGTACGGCGACCGCCGGGATCAGCGTGGCGCGCCCGGAGCGCAGGAAGATGAACACCACCAGGATCACCAGCCCGATGGCGATCGCCAGCGACTGCTCCACCTCGGCCAGCGACGCGCGGATGGTCGGCGAACGATCCTGCGCGACGTTGAGTTGAATCGAAGCCGGGATATTCTCCTGCAGGGCGGGCAGTTCGGCGCGAATGCGATCGACGGTTTCGATGATGTTGGCGTCCGGCGCGCGGCTGATGGCCAGAATGATCGCCGGTTTGGCGTCGGTCATCCCGGCGTTGCGCACGTCTTGCACCGAGTCTTTGACCTCGGCCACGTCGGCTAAACGCACCGCCGAGCCGTTGTTGTAATGAATGATCAGCGGACGATAAGCATCGGCGGTTTTCAGCGCGTCGTTGGCCTGGATCTGCCAGCGCTGTTGCGGGTTTTCCACGGCGCCCTGCGGGCGGCGCACGTTGGCGTTGGCGATGGCCTGCCGTACGGTGTCCAGCGACACGCCCTGATTGAACAACGCCGAAGGGTTCAGCTCCACCCGCACCGCCGGCAGCGAGCTGCCGCCGACGGAAACGTCGCCGACGCCCTCGGTCTGGCTGATCTTCTGCGCCAGCTGGGTGGAGGCGAAATCGTAAAGCTGCCCCTGACTGTAGGTGTCCGAGGTCAGCGTCAGGATCATGATCGGCGCGTCGGATGGGTTGACCTTGCGGTAGCTGGGGCGGCTCGGCATGCCGGTCGGCAGCAGGCTTTGCGCGGCGTTAATCGCCGCCTGCACGTCGCGCGCGGCGCCGTTGATGTCGCGATCGAGATCGAACTGCAAAATGACCCGGGTACTGCCGAGCGAGCTCATCGAGGTCATTTCGTTAACCCCGGCGATGCGGCCCAGCGCGCGCTCCAGCGGCGTCGCCACCGAAGACGCCATGGTTTCCGGCGAGGCGCCCGGCAGCGACGCGCTGATCGAAATCACCGGAAAATCCACCTGCGGCAGCGGCGACACCGGCAGCAGGCGAAAGCCGATCGCGCCGCTGATGGCGATGGCCAGCGTCAGCAGGGTGGTGGCCACCGGCCGGTGAATGAACAGGGCGAAGAATTTCACGGCAGCTCCTGCGTATCCGGCTGGCGATGCGTGTTGCGCGCCAGTTTGTCAAACAGCAGGTAGATCACCGGCGTGGTGAACAGCGTCAGGATCTGGCTCATGATCAAACCGCCGACCATACAGACGCCGAGCGGATGCCGCAGCTCCGCGCCGACGCCGGTGCTCAGCATCAGCGGCAGCGCGCCGAGCAGGGCCGCCAGCGTGGTCATCAGGATCGGCCTAAAACGCAGCAGGCAGGCCTGATAGATGGCGTCGCGCGGCGATAAGCCCTGCTCGCGTTCCGCCGCCAGCGCGAAGTCGATCATCATGATGGCGTTCTTCTTCACGATGCCGATCAGCAGGATGATGCCGATGATGGCGATCACGTCCAGCTCGCTGCCGGCCATCATCAGCGCGAGCAGCGCGCCGACCCCGGCGGTCGGCAGGGTGGAGAGGATGGTCACCGGGTGAATGAAACTTTCATACAGCACGCCCAGCACGATGTACATCGCCACTACCGCCGCCAAAATCAGCCACAGCGTGTTGCCGAGCGCCGCCTGGAAGGCCAGGGTCGCCCCCTGGAATTGGGTGGTGATGTCCCTTGGCATGTTGAGATTTTTTTCCGCCTGGGTGACCGCGTCCACCGCTTCGCCGAGCGAGTAGCCGTCGGCGACGTTGAACGAAACGGTGGCCGACGGGAACTGATCGAGATGGTTGACCGACAGCGGGCCGAAGCGCTCTTCGATTTTGGCGATGGCGCTCAGCGGCACTACGGCGCCGTCGTTGCCGCTCAGACGGATCTCATTGAGCGCCGCCAGCCCCGGTGTCGCGCTGACGTCGTGCTCCAGCACCACGCGGTATTGGTTGGCCTGGGTGTAGATGGTGGAGATCAGGCGCTGGCCGAACGCGTTGTACAGCGCATTGTCCACGTCGCTCATGGTGACGCCGAGGCGGGAGGCCGAATCGCGATCGACGTTGACGTAGGCCACCAGCCCCTGATCCTGCCAGTCGCTGGTGACGTCCGCCAACTGCGGGGTTTGTTTCAGCTCATCCATCAGCTGCGGCACCCACAGGCTGAGATCGTCCAGCGACATCGCCTGCAGGGTGAACTGGTACTGGGTGCGGCTGACCTGGGTATCGATGGTCAGATCCTGCACCGGCTGCAGGTACAGCTTCACGCCGGGGAACTGCGCCGTTTGCTGCTGCAGGCGGCTGATGATCGCCGGAATGCGGTCGCTGCGTTCGCTCAGCGGTTTCAGGTTGATCTGCAGCCGGCCGCTGTTGAGCGTGGCGTTGCTGCCGTCGACGCCGACGAACGAGGTCAGGCTTTCCACCGCCGGATCCTTGAGGATCTGCGCCGCGACCTGCTGCTGGCGCTCGGCCATGTTGCTGAACGAGACGCTCTGCGGCGCTTCCAGCGTGCCCTGAATGATGCCGTTGTCCTGCACCGGGAAGAAACCTTTCGGGATCAGCAGGTACAGCAGCACCGTCAGCGCCAGGGTGCCCACGGCCACACCGAGCGTCAGCCAGGGATGGTTAAGCACCGTTTTCAGCCACTGGCCGTAGCGCGCGATCACCCGCTCGAAAAAGCGTTCGGAGGCGGCAGAAAAACGGTTCTGCTTGCGCAGCGATTCGTGGCTGAGCATGCGCGCGCACATCATCGGCGTCAGCGTCAGCGACACCACGGCGGAGATCAAAATCGCTACCGCCAGCGTGACGGCGAACTCGCGGAACAGGCGGCCGACGATGTCGCCCATGAACAGCAACGGGATCAGCACCGCCACCAGCGAGAAGGTCAGCGAGATGATGGTGAAGCCGATCTCGCCGGCCCCTTTCAGCGCGGCGTCGAGCGGCTTTTCCCCTTTCTCGATGTAGCGCGAGATGTTCTCGATCACCACGATGGCGTCGTCCACCACGAAGCCGGTGGCGATGGTCAGCGCCATCAGCGTCAGGTTGTTGATGGAGAAGCCGAGGAAGTACATGGCGGCGAAGGTGCCCACCAGCGACAGCGGCACCGCCACGCTGGGGATAATGGTCGCCGGCACGTTGCGCAGGAACACGTAGATCACCATCACCACCAGCGCGACAGCCAGCAGCAGCTCGAACTGCACGTCGCTGACCGAGGCGCGGATGGTGGTGGTGCGATCGGTCAGCACCTTGACATCGACCGACTTGGGCAGGCTTTTAATCAGCGTCGGCAGCATTTCGCGGATGCTGTCGGCGGTGGTGATGACGTTGACGCCGGGCTGGCGTTGGATGTTCAGCACGATCGCCTGCTGCTGGTTGGCCCAGGCCGCCAGCCGGGTGTTTTCCGCCCCTTGTTCGATGGTGGCGATATCCTGCAGGCGGATCGCCGCGCCGTTCTGATAGGCGACGATCAGCTGGCGATAGTCGTCGGCGGATTTCATTTGGTCGTTGGCGGACAGGGTGACCGATCGGGTCGGGCCGTCAAGGCTGCCTTTCGCCGAGTTGACGTTGGCGTTGCTGATGGCGGCGCGGATGGTTTCGCTGTTCAGGCCATAGGCGGCGACCGCCGCGGCGTTTAATTTTACGCGCACCGCCGGGCGTTGGCCGCCGGCCAGGGTCACCAGGCCGACGCCGGTCACCTGAGAAATTTTTTGCGCCACGCGGGTTTCCACCATGTCTTCCACCTGCGTCATCGGCATGGCGGTGGAGGTTACGGCCAGCGTCAGGATCGGCGGATCGGCGGGGTTAACCTTGCTGTAAATCGGCGGGTAGGGCAGATCGTTCGGCAGCAGGTTGGTGGCGGCGTTGATCGCCGCCTGCACCTCCTGCTCCGCGACATCGAGCGGCAGCGTCAGCTGGAATTGCAGCGTCACCACCGAGGCGCCGCCGGCGCTTTGCGACGCCATTTGCTTCAGGCCGGACATCTGGCCGAACTGGCGTTCCAGCGGCGCGGTAATGGCGGAGGTGACCACGTCCGGGCTGGCGCCGGGGTATAGCGTCACCACCTGAATGGTGGGGTAATCCACTTCCGGCAACGCGGATACCGGCAGCGCGCGATAGCCGATAATCCCCGCCAGCAATATCGCCACCATCAGCAGCGTGGTGGCGACCGGGCGCAGAATAAACAGGCGGGACGGACCGCCGCCGGCGTTGGGAGGCATCACCTGCATCAGGACTTCCTCTGAACGTCAGGTTCGCGCTTGGCTTTTGACGTCGCAGGCGCGTCGTTCGGCGCGAGCACTTCCACCTGCATGCCTTCGGTCAGGCGATCGATGCCGTCGGTCACCACCCGATCGCCGGCGTTGAGGCCGGCGCTGATCACCACCTGCCGGCTGTCCTGCACGCCGGCGGTGACCCGATGTTTGCTGACCTTATTGTCTTCGCCGAGCGTCCAGACGAAGTTGCCTTCGTTGCCCATCTGCAGCGCGGCGGTTGGGATCACCACCGCATCGTGCAGGGTATCCACCTGCAGCCGCGCGTTGACAAACTGGTTGGGGAACAGCGCGTCATCTTCGTTGGCGAAACGCGCTTTCAGCTTGATGGTGCCGGTGGCGGTATCAATTTGGTTGTCCAGGCTCAGCAGCGAACCGGTCGTCAGCTTGTTCTGGTTGGTGCGATCCCAGGCTTCGACGCTCACCGGCCCGGCTTTTTGCGCCTTGAGCAGATCGGCGATGTTGCCTTCGGGCAGCGTGAACACCACGTCGATCGGGTGCGTCTGCGTGATCACCACCAGACCGGTGGTGCTGCCGCTGGTGACGTAGTTGCCGACGTCGACCAGTTTCAACCCGACGCGGCCGTCGATTGGCGCAGTGATGCGGCTGTAGGTGATCTGCAGTTTGGCACTGTCGACCGCGCCCTGATCGGCCTTGATGGCGCCTTCGGTTTGCTGCACCAGCGAGGCCTGCGTATCCAGCTCCTGACGGGAGACCAGATTGGTTTTCACCAATTGCTGATAGCGCGCCAGATCGCGCCGGGCGTTGGCCAGCGTGGCCTGATCTTTCGCCAACTGTCCCTGCGCCTGGGTCAGCTGCACCTGGAACGGCCGGGGATCGATCTCCGCCAGCAGATCGCCGGCTTTGACCTGCTGGCCTTCGGTAAAGTGGATCGCCATCAGTTGGCCATCGACCCGGCTGGTGACGGTCACGGTATTGGCGGCGGTGGCGGTGCCCAAGCCGGAAAGATAGCGCGGCACCGTCTGTTGCGTGGCCGTCGCCGCCTGCACCGGCGACATCGGCGCGCCGCGCCGCCCGCCCGCCGCGCGACCGGCCCCCGCTTTGCCGCCGGCCTGCTGCGCGCCCGGGGCCGTGCCGGCCGGCGGTTGAGCGGCGTTAAAATAACGCCAGGCGAAGACGGCGGCGATGACCAAGATGGCCGCAACCAGCAGGCGCGGCATCAGGGAACGGCGTTGGGGTTTTGCATTCATGGTGGTGAAAATTCTCTCCAAAAGGCAGGGGTGCGGGCACTCATTGCCACAAAAATGACACTCCTTACAGGATACTAGTTTAGCCAGCGGGGACGGCATAAAAATGAAGGAAATATGGAGGAACCGTCAGCATTGTCTTAATAAGTGGGTGATTTGAGCGTGCTATGTTTATAAGTGATTTGTTTCAGCTTATAGCCAATACGTTTTAACGGTTTCCTGCATTTGGCACTAATAATTAACAGGCAAATCATTTAACCCATGGAGCCTTTGTGATGAGCAAGAAACAACTGGGCCGTTCGGGCATTCAGGTGCCGGCGTTGACCTTTGGCGGCAACGTGTTCGGCTGGACGGCGGATCAAGCGACCTCGTTCAGCCTGCTGGATGCGCTGGTGGACAATCAGCTCAACTTTATCGATACCGCCGACGTTTATTCCAGCTGGGCGCCGGGCAACCGGGGCGGCGAATCGGAAACCGTCATCGGCGAATGGCTGAAGAAGAGCGGCAAGCGCGACCAGGTGATCATCGCCACCAAGGTGGGCAAACCGATGGGCGAAGGCAAACAGGGGCTGTCGCCGCGCTATATTCAGCAGGCGGTGGAGGATTCGCTGCGGCGCCTGCAAACCGATTATATCGATCTCTACCAGTCGCACGACGATGACCGCGATACGCCGCTGGAAGAGACGCTGGCGGCGTTCGATGCGCTGATCAAGGCCGGCAAGGTGCGGGCGATCGGCGCCTCCAACTATCAGGCGGATCGCCTGGAAGAAGCGCTGCGGGTGAGCGAGAACAACGGATTGGCGCGCTACGAAACCCTGCAGCCGGAATACAATCTGTATGCGCGCGAAGGGTATGAAGCAGAGCTGGAAGGCGTGGCGCAGCGCCACGGGCTCGGGGTGATCAATTTCTTCGCGCTGGCCAGCGGTTTTCTGACCGGCAAATACCGCAGCAAAGCGGACGAGGGCAAAAGCCAGCGCGGCGATCGCATCGTCGAACGCTACCTGAACCCGCGCGGTTTCCGCATTCTGGCAGCGCTGGATCAGGTGGCGGGCAAACACGGCAGCTCTCCGGCGCAGGTCTCGTTGGCCTGGCTGATTGCGCGTCCGAGCATCACCGCGCCGATCGTCAGCGCCACCTCGTTGCCGCAGCTGGATGAGTTGGTCAGCGCCACCCGCCTGACGCTGGATGCGGACGACATTCAGACGCTGAACCACGCCAGCGCTGAGTAAGAGCCGCCGGCGATTTTGCTCTATGCTGAAGGGGTCAATATGACTTATTCAGGAAACTGCAATGTCTGGCGATATCATCAACGACCTCGCGGCGCTGGAACAGCTTTACGGCAAGCCCGCCGCGCCCTCGGTTTTTAAAGAAGTCAGCTATATCCACCCGGCGTACCGTCCGTTTATCGAGGCGGCGCCGTTTGCCGCCCTCTCAACCGTCGGGCCGGACGGCATGGACGTCTCCCCGCGCGGCGATCCGGCCGGTTTTATCCAGATCGAAGACGAGAAAACCCTGCTGTTGCCGGACCGGCGCGGCAATAATCGCATCGATAGCCTGCGCAATATCCTGCACGATAACCGGGTGGCGCTGCTGTTGCTGATCCCCGGCATCGGCGAAACGCTGCGGATTAACGGGCGGGCGGAGATCGTGGTGACGCCGGCGGTGCTGCAGCGCTTCGCCCACCGCAACCAGCTGCCGCGTTCGGTGCTGCGCATTCGGGTGGAGGCGGTGTTCTTCCAGTGCAGCCGGGCGATCTTGCGTTCGGGGTTGTGGGAAGAGGGCCGCCGCCTCGAACGTTCGGCGCTGCCCAGCCCCGGCCAAATCTTGGCCGCGGTGAGCCAAACGCGCTTCGACGGTGAGGAGTACGACAACGCGCTGCCGCAGCGGCTGAAGGATACGCTGTATTAATCGCCGTGGCGTTCGCGCCACGTTTGCCGGTTAAGCCGGTACAAGACGTGCTTTTGCAGCGGATGTCCCGCCGGCAGGCGCGGGTGCAGGAAGGTTTCACCGTCGAAGCGCATACCGATGCGCGTCATCACCCGGCGCGACGGCTGGTTATCTTCGGCGGTGAAGGACACCACTTCCGGCAAGTGCAGCGTGTCGAAGGCGCACGCCAGCGCGGCGCGCGCCGCCTCAGCGGCGTAGCCGTTGCCCCAGTGAGCCGCCGCCAGCCGCCAGCCGATCTCCACGCAGGGGGAGCAAGGCAGATCGTCGCCCGGCCGCGCCAGCCCGACAAAGCCGATAAAAGGCGCGCCGCCTTTCACTTCCACCGCCCATAGCCCCCAACCCTGTTGTTGCATGAAGGCGCGGATGCGTTCGGCCTGCGCGCGGCTTTCCTCGGCCGTCATCGTCGCCGGGAAATAGCGCATCACCTGCGGATCGGCGTTAAGCGCGGCGAAGGCCGGCAGATCGTCGTCGCGCCAGGGGCGCAGCCGCAGCCTGGCGCTGTCGAGGGTAAGCAAGGTGGACATGATAGGGCCTCCAATAAACAAAGGCGCGGCGAGCCGCGCCCTTGGGCTGTCAACGGAACAGCGTTTGCGCCCAGCGCGCCAGCCCGGCGGTGACCGAGCCGAAGTCGTTACCGCCGACGATCGGAATGCCCGGCAGTTGCTGTTGCAGCGCGGCGCGCAGCAGCGGCGAACGCGCGCTGCCGCCGGTCAGGTAGATCACCTGCGGCGCGGTCTGGCTGCTGGCCAGCGCGGCGCTGACCTGCTCCTGAATGCGCATCAATGGCTGCGAGATGGCGTCGGCGAGCTGATCCTGGCTGATGCTCTCCGCCAGATCGGCCTGCACGAAATTGAGCGGCGCGCTGATGGCCGTTTGGCCGGACAGGGCGATCTTACTCTCTTCGGCCGCACGCACCAGTCGGTAGCTCAGGCGCTGCTGGTACACTTTCAGCAGGCGTTTCACCTTTTCCGGCTCCGCCGCGTCGAGGATCAGATCGCGCAGCACGCGGCCGTTGGCGGCGCTGTAGAAGTCGTTTTGCGCCGGCACGTCGTTGGTCGCCACCGCGTTCCAGTAAGGCAGCGCCGGCAGGGCGATGCCCTTCGCGGTTTCGCCGCCGAGGCCGAACAGCGGCATCAGCTGTTTGAAGGCCAGCATGATGTCCAGATCGTTACCGCCGACCCGGCAGCCGCTGTGGCCCAGCAGGCTCTGCTGGCGATCGGCGCGGTCGCGCCACTGCGGCCCCATCAGCAGCACTGAGCAGTCGGTGGTGCCGCCGCCGATGTCCACCACCAGCACGGTTTGCTCTTCGCTCAGCGTCGCCTCGAAGTCCAGCCCCGCCGCCACCGGCTCGAACTGGAATTCAATGTCCTTGAAACCGGCGCGTTCGGCGGCGCGCTGCAAAATGCCCTGCGCCTGCCGGTTGGCTTCGTCGCCGCCGATGCCCTGGAAGTTGATCGGCCTGCCGATCACCGCCTGATCGATGCCGGTTTGCAGCACGTTTTCCGCCTGGCGTTTGATGTGGAACATCATGGCGCACACCAGGTCTTCGAACAGCGCGATCTGCTGCGGCTTCAGGCCGTTGGCGCCGAGGAAGGATTTCGGCGAGCGCACGAAGTACACCTCTTCCGGATCTTCCATGTAGTGCGCCAGCGCCTGCAGACCGAACAGCACGCTGTCGCCGTTGACCGGAATGTCTTCTTCGCGGTTGTAACTGATGGCGCGGCGCAGCAACTGCTGGTTTTCTTCGCTGCCGGTCGGGATCTGCCAATGGCGGTGCAGGCATTCGCTCACCGCTTCGCGGGTCGGCGCGCACAGCATCGAAGGCAGATACGGCGCGTTGTTTTCCAGCGTCAACAGCTCGGGGCCGTGGTCGCGCATCACTGCAACGGAACAGTTGGCGGTCCCGTAATCGAATCCAATAAACATCTCTTTTTTGTCCCCATGCCAATGAAGGGGGGCGACTTTACCCGAGACGGGGCCGGCGGGCAATGCGCCAATGCGCGAGTGTCGAAAAATTTAGCGGGCGCGGCGGCGGCGTGCTTAACTTAATGTCCGAATTCCGCACGTCAGCACGCCAGCCGAGCCCCATAATGCAGAAAAAACCGACCCCGAGCGTTGCCATGAATACTCAACAGCAAGCGTTGTACGACGCGCTGCGCGCGCGTGACCGCAAATTCGACGGCCGTTTTTTCGTCGGCGTCTCTTCCACCGGCATCTATTGTCGCCCGGTGTGCAGCGCCCGCACGCCGAAGCTGGAAAACTGCACCTTTTATCCGAGCGCGGCGGCGGCAGAGTTGGCGGGATTTCGCCCCTGCCTCAAATGCCGACCGGAACTGGCGCCCGGCCTGGCGCTGATCGACCTGGGCAACCGCTATGCGCAGGTGGCGGTGCAGCTCATCGAGCAGGGCTATCTGTCTGAACACAGCTGCGAAGCGCTGGCGGCGCGGCTGGGCATTTCCGATCGCCATCTGCGGCGCATTTTCGCCGAACAGTTTGGCGCCTCACCGATCGATTACGCGCAGTCGCATCGGCTGCTGCAGGCCAAACGCCTGCTGGCGGACACCGATCTGCCGCTCAGCGAGGTGGCGTTCGCCGCCGGATTCGGCAGCCTGCGGCGTTTCAACGAGCTGTTCAAGGCGCGCTATCGCCTGATCCCGTCAGCGCTGCGCAGCGGCGGCGCGCGCGGTGAACGGGCCGCCGCCAGTGGGCTGGTGTTTCACCTGGGCTATCGGCCGCCCTATGACTGGGAGCGCATGCTGAATTTCTTGCAGGCGCGCGCCGTGCAGGGCGTGGAGCGGGTCGACGGACGCCGCTACCTGCGCTCGATCGCCGTCAGCCAGGGCGGCACGGAACACCGCGGCTGGGTCAGCGTGCAGCCGGAAGAAGCGCGCAATCGGGTTCGGGTAGAGATCGCGCCTGCGCTCAGTCTGGTGACGACGGAGGTGTTGCGCCGGGTGCGCCTGCTGTTTGATCTGGATGCCGCGCCGGATCGCATCAATGAGGCGCTGGGTTCGCTGGCGGCCGATGCGCCGGGATTGCGCCTGCCGGGCTGCGTGAACAGTTTCGAGCAGGCGGCGCGGGCGGTGCTGGGCCAGTTGGTCAGCGTAAAAATGGCGGCGACCTTCGCCGGGCGGATGGCTGAACGCTGGGGAGAAGCCCTGGCGACGCCGCATGAGGGCATCACCCATGTCTTCCCCACCGCAGAACGGGTGGCGCAGCTGCAGCCCGAAGAACTGCGCCCGCTCGGGGTGCAGCTGAAGCGCGCGGCGGCGCTGATCGAGATCGCCCGCGCGCTGGGCGAAGGGCGGCTGCAGCTCGATAACGTGCTGGATATCGAACAGGGCATCGAGGCGCTGACCGCGCTGCCGGGCATCGGCAGCTGGACCGCCAGCTATATCGCGATGCGCGCCTGGTCGTGGCCGGACGTGTTCCTGGCCGGCGATTACCTGATCAAACAGCGTTTTCCCGGCATGACGCCGCGCCAGATAGAACGCTACGCTGAACGTTGGCGCCCGTGGCGTTCTTACGCCACGCTGCATCTGTGGCACAACGGCGGCTGGGCGCCGGAAGGGGAGAGTTGAACGCAGAGCTAGCGAGGGGGGGCGATCAGCTGCAGCAGGCGGCTCATGCCCTCGCGCATCAGGAACGCCAGCAGCTTTTCCCGCTCGGCCGGCGTCAGGTGGTAGTAATACTCGATCCAGACCCGTATCGGATCCTGGCGTTTGACGTCGTAATCCGGATGGTCGGTTTCGCGCAACGCCGACAGGCTGCGCGCGCCGAACGGCAGACTGTCGATATGGTATTCCAGCGCTTTGCCCTGTACGCCGCTGCGGCGGCGGCTGACCCAGCCTTCACGCCGGGCCATCAAATTGACCCCTTGCGGAGTTGAAGGCAACCCCGCCTTACCCATCAGTTCCCTGGCGGAAAACCATTTCTTTTCCATAGTCCCTTATCCCTGAGCCATCACCTGCCGAGGAAAATCAACGGAAACGCTGATAGTCGCATGGGCGCTTCATCTTACTTAATCGTTTAAGCTTCAGGTGTTATTTATATCACTAATCTTGTCTTGGTTAATATCATGTAACGAACGAGATGCGAGGCGCCGCCCGGGAGACGGCGCCTGAGAGGGGGGAGAAGGTTAACGGATGCCGAAATAGCCGTCGTTGAGCAACACCGCCAGCGGCTGCTCCAGCGCCACCTGGTCGCCGTCCGCCAGATCGACGCCGATATCGCGCAGCGCCTGCAGCGTCACCGGCTGGTGAGCCGGCCCGGCGAAGGTCTGCGCTTTAATGCGATGCGCCGCGCCGTTGAGCATCGAGACCATCAGCTCGTCCATCTGGTTGCAGTGCACGTTGGTGATAAAGCGCTCATCGATACGAATGATGTCGATCTTCTGATCGCTGAGTTCATCGAACGCATTGATGTTATGTCCGAAGCCGTTGACGATCAGCCGGCAGCCCTGCTGCTGCAGTTCGCGGAGAAATGCCCGACACTGCGCGGCGTGCTCCAGTATCGCGGCCTCATCGACGCTGAACAGCAGCGCCTGCGGCGGCAGCGAGGAAGCGCGCACCGTTTCCGTCAGGTAGCGCTGGAAGTCGGCGCTCAGCAGGCTGTCGATGGCCAGCGGCAGCGCGAGCGACAGCCCTTTGCGTTTGATGTCGTCGGCATATTTCACCAGCAGTTGCGCCGCCGTCCAGCGGTCGATGTCCGGCATCAGGCCGTACAGCTGCGCGGCGGCGATGAACGCCTCGTGCGACAGCGGGCGGTCGTCCGGCGCCATCACCTGCAGTGTTACCTGGTGAAACGCGGCCGACAGCGGCGTCGCCGGCGGCGCGACCGCGTGAGTCAGCAGCCGCAGTTGCCCCTCGCTGATGATCGTCTGCACTTCCTGCAGGCTCAGCACCTCGTGCTGCCGCTCCAGCAGCTGTTTCTGCCGCGTTTCGTACAGATAAACCTGGCCGCGCCCCTGGTGCTTGGCGGTGTAGCAGGCGATATCGGCCTGCGCCAGCAGTTCGCTGCTTTTGGCGTCGGCGCTGATGCGTGTGATGCCGGCGCTGGCGCCGACGCGGTAAATCTTCCCTTCCCAGTAGAACGGGTGCTGGCTGATTTGATTAACCACTTGCTGCACCAGCGATTTGGCCTGTTCCAGCCGGCAGTCGTACAGGATCAGACCGAACTCGTCGCCGCCCAGCCGGGCCAGGCAATCGCTATGGCGCAGCTGATGCCGCATCAGCTGGGCGATGTCCCGCAGCAGGGCATCGCCCGCCGCATGGCCGGCGGTGTCGTTCACCGCCTTGAACCGATCCAGATCGAGGAACACCAGCGAATGCGGCGACGACGGTTCCCCGCCGGCGACGATCGCCGCTTTCAGCTGTTTCTCGAAGCGGGTGCGGTTCGGCAATCCGGTCAGCGCATCGTGCGAGGCGCTGTAGCTGAGTTTTTTCATCAGTTCGCGCGAGGCGGTGACGTCCTGCAGCACCATCACCGCACCCATGGTTTCCCCGTCGAGGGTTTTCAGCGGTGAGACCGACTGCTGTACGTCGAAATAACGCCCGTCGCGGCTGTGCAGCACCAGCGCATAATCCGCCGGCCATTGCCGTGGGTATTGCGTGAGGTTTTCGATTTCCGGGCCGTCTTTGCCGTTGGTCAGGCGCACCACGCCGGCGACGGGCATGCCGATCGCCAGGTCGAGCGGCCAGCCGCACATCTGTTCCGCCACCGGATTCATAAAGGTGATGCGCTGGTGGCTGTCGGTGGAGATCACCCCTTCGCCGATGGCGTCGAGGGTGATGTGCAGGCGCTCTTTCTCTTCGTGCAGCGCCTCGGCGAGGCTCTTGAGTTCGGTCATGTCGATATTGGTGCCGATCAGGCGCAGCGGGCGGCCTTGGTCGTCGAGGATCACGTTGCCCTGGCCGCGGATATGGCGCAGTTTGCCGCTGCGCGTGATGATGCGAAATTCCATGATGAATGGCCGCGGCTGCGCCAGGATCTCGGCCAGCTCGCGATCGGTGCGCTCGCGATCTTCCGGCACCAGCAGGGTGCGCCACAACGCCAGCGTCGGCGTTTGGTCGGGGGTGAGATCGTAGAGTTCGAACATGCGCTGATCCCAGGTGAAGTTTTCCTGGCTCATCACCCATTCCCAGATGCCGACGCCGCCCACCTGGTTGGCCAGCGTGATGCGCTCCACCAACCGGTTGTTCTCCGCCTCGCTGCGCTTAAGGTCGCTGATGTCCTCCACCTGAGAGATGAAGTACAACGGCCGGCCTTCGCCGTCGCGCACCAGCGAGACCGCCAGCAGCGCCCAGACTGTCTGGCCGTCGCTGCGGATATAGCGCTTTTCCATGGTGTAGCTGCTGATATGGCCGTCGAGCAGTTCGTGCAGTTGGGTCAGGTCGGCGTTCAGATCGTCCGGGTGAGTGATCTCTTGAAAGGTCAGGCGATAAAGTCTTTCGGGCGGATAGCCGAGCAGCTTGCACAGCGCCTGGTTAACCTGCAGCCATTTGCCCTCCGGCGACACCAGCGCCATACCGATGGCGGAATACTCCAGCGCGCTGCGAAAGCGGCTTTCGCTCTCGACGATATGTTGCTTTTCCACCCGGAAGGTGTGCATCACCATCGCCATGGCGTGCGCCGGGATCAGGATCAGCAACATCGGCAGATAGAGGCCGAGTTCACCCAGGAAAGTGTGCTGGGAAGACTGAAGGCGCAGCAGGCCCAGCGACAGCAGGACGGTGATCAGCAGGAGAGTGCAGAAACAGACGGTGAAGGTTTCGAAGCGCGACAGGGCGATAGCCGCCCACAGCAGCGGCAGGATGACGAAGGTAAAGGGGAAGGGCAGATGCGTCAGCGCCAGATAGCTGAAGGCCAGCGAGCCCATCAGGGTCAACAGCAGCGGATACGGATTCAGCCCGGCCAACAGACGGCGGTGATAGGTGAGCCCGAGCGGCGCCAGCGACAGCACCCCTATCGCCTCAGAGATGAACCAGGTGCCGAACGATTGCCAAAACGTCTGGTTCGGCGTGGGGGTCAGTCCGGCGGCCAGCAGCGCGCTGAACAACGGGGTAAAGATCACCGCGCAGACCACGAAGCGCAGCCAACAGCCCAGATCGCTCAGCGGATCGATCGCCGGCAGCGTGCGGCGCAGCAGCAGAGCGCACACTGCCGCTTCCAGCAGGTTGATGGCGGCCAGCTTGACGGGAATGGCGCTGAGGCCGAACAGCAGGAAGCTGGCGAGCACGATGCCTGTGCCGCTGGCCAGCAGCGGCAAACCCCAATGACGCGGGGGATGGCGATACAACACGGCGATCGCGGCGGCGGTCGGGAACCACAGCGGCGTGAAGTGATGAGCCTCACTGGATAACGACAGGCTCAGCAAGGCGAGCAAAAATGTCGCCAGCGCCACGAACAGAGAATGTGTCAGCATAACGCCTTTGTGTGTGCCGAACGCGTTCGGCGCGCTGATATCCATAGACATCCTTACCGATGACCTCTGCCAGTGATTGGATTCATGACGTGGATGAATCAAGATGATTTATTGAAAAAGGGTAGTACAGCGCGGGAGGAAAACCTACCGGGAGGGCCGACTTTACTGCGTTAGCGCAAACCCGGCGACAGAATGACGAAAAAGCCGGCGCGGGGCCGGCTTTGAGCGTCTTACAGCAGGAACAGGGTGGCGAGACCGAGGAAGATGAAAAAGCCGCCGGTATCGGTCAGCGCGGTGATGAGCACGCTCGAGCCGACCGCCGGATCGCGGCCCAGTTTGAGCATGGTCATCGGGATCACCACGCCCATCAGCGCCGCCAGCAGCAGGTTGAGCAGCATCGCCAACGTCATCACGCCGCCCATCGCCGCGTCGCCGTACAGCAGCCAGGTGATCACGCCCATGATGCCGCCCCACACCACGCCGTTGATGATGGCGACGCCCAGCTCTCTGAGCATCAGGCGCGAGATGTTGCCGACTTCGATCTGGTGCAGCGCCAGCGCGCGCACGATCATGGTGATGGTCTGGTTGCCGGTGTTGCCGCCGATGCCGGCGACGATCGGCATCAGCGCCGCCAGCGCCACCAGCTGGGAAATAGTGTGCTCGAACAGGCCGATCACCCGCGAGGCGATGAATGCGGTGCAGAGGTTGATCGCCAGCCAGGCCCAGCGGGTTTTAACCGCCTTGCTGACCGGGGCGAACACGTCTTCTTCCGGGCTCAAACCGCCCATGCGGCGCAGGTTGGTGTCGCTCTCTTCGTTGACGGCGTCGACGATCTCTTCGATGGTCAGGCGGCCCATCAGTTTGCCCTTGGCGTCAACCACCGGGGCGCTGATCAGGTCATAACGTTCGAACGCGCCGGCCGCTTCATCGGCCTTGTCCTCAGGCTGAAAGGTGGCGGGATCGCTGTCCATCACTTCGCGCACCGGGATTTCCGGGTCGTTCAGCAGCACTGCGGTGAGCGGCAGTTCGCCCAGCAGGGTGTTTTTGCGATCGGTGACGAACAGTTTATCGGTGGCGTCGGGAATGGTTTTGCGCATGCGCAAAAAACGGTGTACCGCGCCGAGCGTGACGTCCGGCCGCACCGTCACCAGTTCGAAATCCATCATCCAGCCGACGCTGTCTTTGGCGTACTGGCTCATCTCGCGCACCTGAGCGCGCTGCTCCGGCTCCAGCGAGGTCAGTAACCGGCCCATCAGGTTACGCGGCAGGTATTGCGCCAGATAGGCCTGTTCGTCCACGTCCAGCGTTTTGATCGCTTTGAGCAGGTCTTTATCGCTCATTTCCTCGATCAGGCTGTCCCAGACCGGTTCGGCGACTTCCACCAGCGTCTGGCCGCGCTTGCTGTTGCCCACCAGCCGCCACAGCGCCATGCGTTCGTCCTGCGGCAGCGCCTCCAGCAGGTCCGCCAGGTCGGCGGCGTGCATGTCGTCCAGCAGGCCGGTGATTTCCGCCGTCTGGTTCAGCAGTTCGCTTTGGCTGAGGGCGTGTTCATCCCCTGGCCGGCCGAGAATGCCGTCGACCAATTCCTTATTGTTCAACAACAGAGTGAGAATGCGCTGGCGGTGTTCAGCGACTTTTTTGACGTTATGGGTTGCGGCTGACATGGTGTTCCTTAACGGGCGCTCGGCGTTCCTGACGCAGGCTCATTAAAAGATAGAGCATAGCGAGTGCCGGAGTCATTTTTATGAAACGGACGGGGCGCGGCGGTTATTCAGAGGAGGCGTCCTGTTGCGGCGCGCTGACTTCGGCGGCGTTTTGCGCAGCGGCCTGCTTTTTTTCCTGATGATGAGGCACCGCCACCACGGCGGCGTACAGCAGTCGGCCGACTAAAATGATAAAGCTGATAAACAACACTATCTTCGTCATCTGTCCGGTGGTTTTCTTGCGCATATATCACCCGGTATGCCGGTGTCCTGTGTTATTCGCTCGAGAATTTGTAACCGGATTTTAGGCGCTGATGACAAAAGTTGTCCATTTTTTTCCGGCGAGCGGCGCGCCGTATTAGGGTTTCGTTTAGGTTGGCGGAGCGGGGGCGGAAAGAAAAACCCCCTGGCTGGCAGGGGGCGGGGGATCAGGCGGAGCGCTGTTCGTCTTGCGAACCTTCTTCGTCGATCAGCAGCTTCCAGCCGACGACGTCGTTCCAGTAGGCCTGCTCGCGCTCGAAGTCCAACTGCACCAGGTTGTTTTGCGCCAGGTAGCCGGCCGGGAAGCGCAGCGTCCAGTGGTTGTCGTCGGTGGTCAGGCGCAGCGTTTCCGGCGTGGTGGTCGACTGGCGCTGGTTGTTGAGCAGGGTGCTCAGACGCAGCAGCTGGATCAGCGGCAGGTAGTGTTTCTTTTTGAACAGGTTGAGGCGCGGCAGCTCTTCCAGCTTGATCGCCTTGCGGTGGAAACGCACCAGCGCCGCCAACAGCAGCTGCTGTTCCTGGTTGAAGCCGGGCAGGTTGGAGTTTTGCAGAATGTAGGCCGAATGGCGATGCATGCCGCTGTGGTTGATGCTCAGCCCCACTTCGTGCAGCATGGCGGCCCATTTCAGCAGGGCTTCCAATTGCGGATGCACCAGCTTGGTGTTTTGCGCCATCCACTGCGAATAGAGCAGCTCGGTGGTTTCCAGCACCCGCTTGGCCTGTTCGCGGTCGATGTTGTAGTGATCGGCCAGGCTTTTGGCGGTGCGGCTGCGGATGTCCTGGTGGCGGAAACGGCCTTCCATTTCATACAGCACGCCTTCACGCAGCGCGCCGTCAGACAGGCGCAGATCGCGGATCGCCAGCGCATCGAACACGCCGCACAGGATAGCCAGCCCCGGCACGAACACCGATTGGCGATCTTCCGACAGCCCCGGCAGGCTCAGCGAGCTGAAGCTTTTGAACTGCAGCACCTGTTCGGCGAGCATTTCCAGGCGTTCCAGGGTGATCAGACCGTCTTTTTCACCCATCGCTACCAGCACTTCGTGGGCGGCCTTGATGGTGCCCGAGGCGCCCAGCGCGTACTGCCAGCCCTGAATGCGGTACTGCCAGGCCAGCGTTTCCAGCTTCTGCGCCGCCGCCAGCCGCGCGCGGCGGAAGTTGTTTTTGCTGATCTCGCCGCCCGGGAAGAACAGCTGGGCGAAGCTGACGCAGCCCATGCGGCGGCTTTCCGCCAGCAGCGGCTCGAAGTCTTCGCCGATCACCAGCTCGGTGGAGCCGCCGCCGATGTCGATCACCAGCTTGCGGCCTTTCTCCGGCTGGGTGTGTTCCACGCCCATGAAGATCAGACGCGCTTCTTCCTGGCCGGCGATGATTTCGATCGGGTAGGGGATCACTTTGGCGGCGCGCTTGAGGAACACTTCGGCGTTCACCGCCTGGCGCAGGGTGTGGGTCCCGACGATGGTGACGTTATCCGCCGGGAAGCCCTGCAGCCGTTCGGCAAACAGCGCCAGGCAGGCCAGGCCGCGTTCTATCGCCTCTTCACTGAGTACGTTGTTGCTGTCCAATCCGTCGGCGAGATGCACCCGCTGTTTTAAACGGCCCAATACCTGTAAGGCGCCGTTGACGACGCGGGCGATCACCATGTGGAAACTGTTCGACCCGAGGTCGATGGCGGCGATTTCCTGCGGTTTGTTCGTTGCAGTGTTTTTTAGCGGCATAGTTGCTGGCCTACTGTCCTGGTTGTTCCAGAGCTTTTAAATACTCGTAAATAGCCACCTGGGCGCGCACTTTGCGGCGGTTGCCGCGCGGCACGTACTGGTTGCTCAGTTCTTTATCCACATAACGGGCCTTGACCGTATCGCTGAACAGGATCTCCAGAATGTCCAGAACGCGCTGTTTCAGCGCCGGATCCAGCAGCGATACCGCCACTTCGATACGGTAATCTATGTTGCGGGTCATCCAGTCGGCGGAGGACAGATACACCCGTTTGTCACCTTTGTTGTCGAAAACGTAAACCCGATCGTGTTCCAAAAAGCGATCGACGATGCTGATCACCTGAATATTGTCGCTGATCCCCGGCAGGTTGGGAATCAGGGAACACATGCCCCGCACCAGCAGACGGATCTTCACGCCGGCGCCGGACGCGGTATATAACCGATCTACCAGCCCTTTATCCACCAGATTATTTATTTTCAACATAATGCCGGCCTGTTCCCCGGCCTGGGCGTTGGCGATTTCGTTGTCGATCAGCTCATACAGCTTCAGGCGCGAGTTCTGCGGCGACACCATCAGGTTGTCGAAGGTGACCGGGCGGTAGGGGTTCTCGATAAAGTTGAATACCCGGCGTACCTCGTTGGTGATGCGCGAGTCGGCGGTCAACAGCGAATAGTCGGTGTAGATGCGCGCGGTTTTTTCGTTAAAGTTGCCGGTACCGATATGAGCATAGCGCACAATTTCATCGCCTTCACGGCGCGAAATCAGGAACAGTTTGGCGTGGATTTTCAGCCCCGGCGCCGAGAAGATCACGTGCACGCCGGCCTCGGTCAGGCGCTTCGCCCAATGAATGTTGGCCTCTTCGTCGAAGCGCGCCTGCAGCTCGACCACCACCGTGACCTTTTTGCCATTGTGCGCGGCGTGGATCATCGATTCGATGATGCGCGAATCTTTCGCCACCCGGTAGATGTTGATTTTGATCGCCAACACGCTCGGATCGAACGACGCCTGGCGCAGCAGCTCCAGCACGTGTTCAAAGGTGTGGTACGGGTAGTAGAGCAGCACGTCCTTTTCGCGAATGGCGTCGAAGCCGTTGCGGAAACCGTCGAACCAGATGTGGCGCAGGCGCGGCAGCGGCTTGTTGACCAGATTGGCCTTGCCGACGTTCGGGAAGCTGATGAAGTCTTTGAAGTTGTGATAGCGGCCGCCGGCGATCACCGAATCGTAGTTGGAGATGCCCAGCTTGCCGCGCAGCAGTTCCACCATCTCGTTCGGCATGTCGCGCTGATAAACGAAGCGCACCGGCTCGGCGGTGAGGCGCTGTTTCAGGCTGGAGGACATCAGTTCCAGCAGGCTGGATTCCATTTCGGTCACCAGGTCGTATTCGGCGTCACGGGTCATCTTCATCGAATAGGCGTTGAGCGCGTCGTAGTCGAAGAAGCCCTTGAAGATATCGTCCAGGCAGTAACGCAGGATGTTGTCGAGCAGGATCATCGGCTTGCGGCGGCGCGGCGCTTCCGGCGGCAGATTGACGAAGCGCGGCACCTTGTCGGACGGGATCTCCAGCAGCGCATAGTCGATGCGCGCGCCGCGGATGATCTCCACCGCCAGATAGGTGTAATCGTCTTTCAGGAACTGCACCAGGTTGGTGTCGTGGTTTATCAGGATCGGCGTGATGTGCTGGCGCAGGTGCTGTTTGAAATATTGCCGCAGCCAGATTTGCTGGTTCTCGGACACCTGGCGTTCGTTGATCAGGAAGATCTGGTTGCGCGCCATTTCCAGCAGCAGATCGTTGTACAGACCGTCGAACTCCTGATCGGTCTTCAGCACCTTGGCCTGGATCTTTTTCAGCAGATGGCGTGAGGAACCGGCGGAGCCTTGCTCTTCGCTGATCAGGATGCGCCGTTTGAGATCGGCGAAGCGGACTTTATAGAACTCGTCGAGGTTGTTGGAGTAAATGCCCAGAAAACGCATACGTTCAATCAGGGGATTGCTCTTATCTGCGGCTTCCTGCAACACGCGCTCATTAAAGGATAACCAGCTTAGTTCTTTTTCGATGTAGAGCTTTTCCTGACCCATTGCCACTCCAGTTCAAATTTAGAATAGGATCCGGGACGCAGCGCCCGGATGCCGCTCTAGTGTCCTTCATCATTATTGCGAGAGATTGACAGGAAAGTCCAACATATCCATTGCGTTGGCGCGCGGCGTTTTTCGGCGGCAATAAATTTTCCCCGCGGCGGGATGCCCGGCAGTGAAACGATCAGCATGAAATGACGGTTAGCAGGCTTATTCTTGGCGTTATAAAGCGTGTTTATGGTCATTTTTCAGCAATATATAAAATTCATATTGTCTGATGGCAGTGTAAAAAACCTGAGTTATGGCGGGTAACTTTGTCATGCAAACGTCATAAAACTGACATAAGATGCCCGGTTATCTTACGGCGCAAGCCCGATTACATCAGCGACAGCGAGACACATGACACAGACGACGGCCAATCAACATCCCCGAGATCGCATGCGCGGGCGCATCGACCGCGGCGTGCAGGCGGCAGTGACCGCCAGCGGGCTGATGGTGCTGATGACGTTGATGCTGATCTTCGTTTATCTGCTGTTTGCGGTGCTGCCGTTGTTCAAACCGACCTCGCTCGGCCAGGCGCAGCCGCTGCCGTTCACGGTATCGGCCCCGGCGCTGGCGCTGGGCATGGACGTGCAGCAGCGCGTCGGTTATCGCATCGACGCGCAGGGCGCGGGGCAATTTTATCGTCTGACGCCGGCGCCGAGCGGCCAGGCCCAGACGCCGCTGGCGCAGCAGACGCTGCTGGCCAAACCGGCGCTGCTCGCGCAGGCCGCCGGCGAGCGCGATCTGTTTGCGCTGGCGCAGGCCGACGGCCGGTTGGTGGTGGCGCGCGCGGATTTCGCCACGGCGGAAAACGGCCGGCCGCAGTGGCAGTTCCCGCTCGGGCAGCAGCCATTGGCGCTGGATCCACAGCGCAAGCCGCTGAAGCTGCTGTCGCTGGCGGATGCGCATCGCGGGCAGTATCTGCTGGCCGGAGTGACCGACGATCGGCGGCTGGTGTTCGGCCGCTTCAGCCCCGACCGGCCGCCACAGTTTAGCGAGCGGCCGCTGGAGCACGACGGGGAGCAACTGGTGCTGACGCCGGATGGCCGCCAGCTTTATCTGCTGGCGAGCAACCGGCTGGCGCGTTACCAGATCGACGGCGCGCAGCTGCAGCTGCGTGAAACGCGCACCTTGGGCGAACACGCCCCGTACCAGATGACGGCGCTGCCCGGCGGCAGCGCGCTGCTGATCAAGGGCGCCGACGGCAATCTGCGCGAGTGGTTCGAGGTGGAAAAAGATCGGCGCTGGCGCCTGACGCCGGTGCAGCATTTCGACCACGGCGCCGACGGGCAGGAGCTGACGGTGGCTGAGCCTTACCGCCGGGTGTTCGCCACCCTGCGGCCCGATGGCGGCTTCTCGCTGTTCTCCGCCATTCAACCGCAGCCGCTGCTGAATACCCGTTTGGGCGCCGAGGTGCGGCAGATGGCGTTCGCGCCGCGCGGCGATGGCCTGCTGCTGGAGAGCGCGCAGGGCTGGCAGCGCTATGCGCTCGACAACCCGTATCCGGACGTCACCTGGCGTTCGTTGTGGGGCAAGGTGTGGTATGAGAACTACCCGCAGCCGGCCTATGTCTGGCAGTCCACCTCCGGCGAAGACAGTTACCAACCCAAATTCAGCCTGATGCCGGTGATCTTCGGCACCTTTAAGGCGGCGGCTTACGCGATGCTGTTCGCCATCCCGCTGGCCTTGGCCGGCGCCATCTATACCGCTTACTTTATGACGCCGGGGCTACGGCGGGTGATCAAACCGGCTATCGAAGTGATGGGCGCGTTGCCGACGGTGGTGATCGGGCTGGTGGCCGGCATCTGGCTGGCGCCGATCATCGAGCAGTATCTGTTGGCGGTGCTGGCGTTGCCGCTGCTGCTGGCGGCGGCGGTGCTGCTGTGCGGCGCGTTGACCCATCGCTTTATGCCGCGCTGCCGGCCGGGCGTCGATCTGCTGTTGCTGCTGCCGCTGCTGGCGTTGACGGTGTGGCTGGCGCTCAACCTGGGGCCGCGGCTGGAGGTGGCGTTGTTCGGTGAGCCGCTGCATTTCTGGCTGGGGGATAATTATGACCAGCGCAATGCGCTGGTGGTGGGAGTGGCGATGGGTTTCGCGCTGGTGCCGATCATCTTCTCGCTGGCGGAGGACGCGCTGTTCAGCGTGCCGGCGACCCTGAGCCAGGGTTCTTTGGCGCTGGGCGCTACCCAGTGGCAGACGGTGATCAAGGTGGTGCTGCCATCCGCCAGCGCCGGCATTTTCTCCGCGCTGATGATCGGCTTTGGCCGCGCGGTGGGGGAAACCATGATCGTGCTGATGGCCACCGGCAACACGCCGATTATCGACGGCAGCCTGTTCCAGGGGCTGCGCGCGCTGGCGGCCAACATCGCCATTGAAATGCCGGAGGCGGTCTCCGGCAGCAGCCATTACCGCGTGCTGTTCCTGACCGCGCTGGTGCTGTTTGTCTTCACCTTCGTGTTCAACACGCTGGCGGAGGCGGTGCGCCTGCGGCTGCGCAAGCGCTACACGCCAAATCAGGAGGCGCCATGAAGAACTGGGTGAAGAGCGGGTCGCCGTGGATATGGCTGACCGCCGGTTCGGTGGCCGTCAGCCTGCTGGCGCTGATCGGCATTCTGTTGCTGCTGGCCGGACAGGGGATGCGCTATTTCTGGCCGAGTCCGGTTTATCAGTTCGAACTGAATCAGAACGGCGCCGGACCGGTGACGGTGATTGGCGAGTTGTATCAGCAGCAAAGCATTTCCCGGCGCCAGCTGGCCGAGGCGGGCGTTACGCCGTCGGGCGAGGCGCAGAGCGTCGAACGCTATCTGATTAAGGTCGGCAATCGCGAGCGCGAGGGGCAGGATTTCCGCACCTTGCTGGCCAGCGATATCCGCAGCCAAAGCACGCCGCGCAGCCTGTTGGTGCTGGAACGCGACAGCCACGGCACCGCCTACGGCTATCTGGCGGGGCTGCTGGAAGACGGGCAACCGCTGACCGGCCGCCATCTGGGGCAGGCGTTGCAGCAAAGGCTGCCGCAAATCGCCGCGCTCTCGCGCCAGGCGCACGACATTCAATTCCGCGACATGGCGCGCATCAATCAGCAGTTTGACGCGCTGCGGCTGCGGGAAAAACGCCTGCAGCGCGACGATAAGCTGGACGCCCGCGCACAGGACGCCATCAAGGCCGAGCGGCTGGAGCTGCAGCGGCAGTATCAGCTGTTGTCCGAACGTCTGGCGGGGCTGAACCGCGATCGCCAGCGCGATGCGTTGCTGCTGCGCGACATGCACGGGCAGACGTTGACCATTCCGCTCAGCCAGGTGCGCGATGCCTGGTACCCGAACGCCATGAGCACCTCCGAGAAGCTGGCACACTGGGGCGAGCAGGTGAAGAAGTTCCTCACCGACAGCCCGCGCGAAGCGAATACCGAAGGCGGGGTGTTCCCGGCCATTTTCGGCACGGTGTTGATGGTGATCCTGATGTCGATCGTGGTGATGCCGTTTGGCGTGATCGCGGCGGTATATCTGCACGAGTATGCCGGCAACAATCTGCTGACGCGGGTGATCCGCATCGCGGTGGTCAACCTGGCCGGGGTGCCTTCGATCGTCTACGGTGTTTTTGGCCTCGGCTTCTTTGTTTACATGATTGGCGGCACGCTCGATCAGCTGTTCTATCCTGAATCCTTGCCCAACCCGACCTTCGGCACGCCCGGCGTGCTGTGGGCGGCGCTGACGCTGGCGCTGCTGACGTTGCCGGTGGTGATCGTCGCCACCGAGGAAGGGCTGTCGCGCATTCCCGCCTCGCTGCGGCAGGGCTCGATGGCGCTGGGCGCCAGCCGGGCCGAGACGCTGTGGCGCATCGTGCTGCCAATGGCGGCACCGGCGATGATGACCGGCCTGATCCTGGCGGTGGCGCGCGCCGCCGGGGAGACCGCGCCGCTGATGTTGGTGGGGGTCGTGAAATCGGTGCCGGTGCTGCCGGTGGACGAGATTTTCCCGTATCTGCACCTGGAGCGGAAGTTCATGCATTTGAGCTTCCAGATCTACGATATGGCATTCCAGAGCCCGAGCGTAGAGGCGGCGCGGCCGCTGGTGTTCGCCACCGCCTTCCTGCTGGTGACGATCGTGGTGAGTTTGAATCTGGCGGCGATGGGTATCCGCCATTCGTTGAGGGAGCGGTACCGAGCATGGTCGCAGTAACAATGACGCTATTTTTGGGGAGTGCGTAATGGGTTTGATGACGCCAGGCAGTTTGCCCCGGCTGGATGTCCAGCATCTCGACGATGAACAGACCGCGCTGGCGGTCAACGGCCTGAACCTGTTTTATGGCGACAAACAGGTGCTGCACGATATTTCGCTGCGTATCCCGAAGCACCGGGTGACGGCTTTGATCGGCCCCTCGGGCTGCGGTAAATCGACGCTGCTGCGCTGTTTCAACCGCATGAACGATCTGGTGGATAACTGCCGCATCGAGGGCGAACTGCAGCTGAACGGCGCGGCGATCTCCGGCGCGCAGATCGACGTGGCGGCGCTGCGGCGGCGGGTGGGCATGGTGTTCCAGCGGCCGAACCCGTTCCCGAAATCGATCTATGAAAACGTGGTGTACGGCCTGCGGCTGCAGGGCGTGCGCGACCGGCGTTTGCTGGATGAAGCGGTGGAGCGTTCGCTGCGCGCCGCCGCGCTATGGCATGAGGTAAAAGACCGGCTGCGTGAAAATGCGTTCCGCTTGTCCAGCGGTCAGCAGCAGCGCCTGGTGATTGCGCGCGCCATCGCCATCGAGCCGGAAGTATTGCTGCTCGACGAGCCGACCTCGGCGTTGGATCCGATCTCCACGCTGACCATCGAAGAGCTGATTTCCGCACTCAAGCAGCGCTATAGCGTGGTGCTGGTGACGCACAACATGCAGCAGGCGGCGCGCGTCTCCGACTACACCGCCTTTATTCATCAGGGGCGGCTGGTGGAATACAACGACACCGACGCGATTTTTACCTCGCCGCGCCAGCGCCGCACCGAAGACTATATTACCGGGCGGTATGGGTGAGGGATGAGCGGCGCAAACCGGTGGGTTTACGCCGCTCATTGAATTTAAAGTCCAGCAGATATGGTTCGGTATCGCAATAAAAATCCTTTCATAATTATTTTTCCTACATTATTCATGCTATATAGAGGGTTCTCGATAAAAATCGTACCCTTGGTGATTTTTTAATTCATCATTTCATTTGTTTCTGCGTTTTATCGATGGATTAATAACTGTCTATAAAAGGAAATTATAAGCATGAATATTGATGAGGTTTATATCAAAGAATTATCTCTCCAGTTATTACCCCTACTGATCTCTGGAGTGGCATGGTGGTTTTTACGTTGGTTAAAGGGATATGATTCCCGACGACGTTGCCAGTTTGATAGCGTCAGCGATGTAAAACGCGTGTCCGTCCTGTCACGTATTCAGAAATTGCGGGATGCGCCGCAGAGTGGCATGACGTTGCTGCAAATTAAAGCGCTATATGAAAGTATTGGGATCCGCCTGCCGGTATGGGTGGCGCATCAACTAGTGGACTATTTGGGCCGTGGACCGGTGGCATTGAACGACCTTGCGTTGAACAGTTTCTTGCGTCGTACTTCGCTTACAGCTAGCAAAAATGAAGACAACAAAGTATTTGCCCTTGATGTCAACCAGTTGTGTAAGCAGCGCTTTTTTGTGCTGATATTCTTTGTCGTCAGTGCGTTGGCTATCGCTTACGGTGTCTATACCAGCGTGCTTCCGTTGGGGGCAAGCGAAGCCACTGCCAGTAATATATTTTTGTTTTCATTATTCTTTTTCGCCTATTTGTTCTTGGCGTTGTTCGTTGTGGCTTGGTCAATTAATGAATGGGGAACCCTGCAGCATGCCAAGGCTTTCTGGCTGAAGTGGCAGCCCCACCTGTATCAGAACGAAGCGGAATATCAGGCGCATTGTCAGCATGCGTGCAATGTTGCGGCACAGGAAAACGTACCTGATATCACTTTGGAGACCGTTGCTGATTTGCCACCGGCCGAAAAGCCACAGCGTGGATGGCTGATGCGTAGGCTGGGCAAGAAAGATAATTAACTTCTAAGCGCCATATCAGAACATGGCTCTTAACGCGTTTTATCGGCGAGTCGCAGCACCACCCCCACCAGCAGCAACGCAGCGCCCGAGGCATAGAGCGGGAACCAGCGCGTCCACCAGAGCGGGGAAAACAGCGGGGTGCTATTGGGATCTGCAGGCGCGTAGCCGCTATAGGCATTCAGGCCGGCGGCGATGGCGAGCATCGCCAGACCGATAAAAAGCAGCAGGTTTGAGACGGTCGTCATGGCGTTTTTCCTTTGTAGAGGCAGAGGGGAATTCTTATTATTACTGTTAATTATTTTGCGATTAATTATCTCGGGAAATATTATTTATTTCCGTATTCATCAGATTATTTCCTGACGATAAAATAGCATCCATTAATACTAGTCGCTTATTTCCCAATAAAAAACCCGCCTGGGCGGGTTTTCTCTTTTTTCTCGCGAATTGTCACTTCACCAGCGGCTTATCATTGGGCGTTTTGAACTTCGCCAGATATTGCGGCTGGAAAATGCACATGCGCAGCACGGTGCGGTATTCGCCGTTGACGAAGAACTCGTCGATCAGCTCGCCTTCCACGTTGAAGCCCAGCTTGCTGTAGATGTGGATCGCCTTCGGGTTCTCCTTGTCGACGATCAGGTACAGCTTGTACAGGTTCAGCACCGAGAAGCCGTAGTCCATCGCCAGCCGGGCGGCGGTGCTGGCATAGCCTTTGCCCTGGTGGGCGGGATCGATGATGATCTGGAATTCTGCGCGGCGGTGGATGTGATCGATCTCCACCAGCTCCACCAGGCCGACCTTGGCGCCTTCGTGCTCGATGATAAAGCGGCGCTCGCTCTGATCGTGGATGTGTTTGTCGTAGAGATCGGAAAGCTCGACAAAGGCTTCGTAGGGTTCTTCAAACCAATAGCGCATAACGCTGGCGTTGTTGTCCATCTGGTGGACGAACGACAGATCGTCCCGTTCCAATGGGCGTAACCTGACGCTGGCAGTGCTGGACATGTGGGCTCCTCTGTGCCGTGAAATTGTGCAAAGTATAACTTCACAGAATGGATGAAGGCGAAAAAAAACGGCGCCGCGTGGGCGCCGTTTAGGCAAGGTTCAGGCTGCGCGCATCAGTCGGCGGCGTGACCCTGCTCAGGCAGGCGTTCGCCGTCCAGCCAGGCGGCGCCATCGCGCATCGCCAGGCGGCCGTCGACGAACCAGCTCACCACCAGCGGATAGATCGTGTGTTCCTGGGTTTGCACCCGTTCAACCACGTCATCCTCTTCATCGTCAGCGAAAATCGGCACCTTGGCCTGCAAAATCACCGGGCCGCCGTCGAGCTGTTCGGTCACGAAGTGCACCGAGGTGCCGTGTTCGCTGTCGCCGTTATCGATGGCCTGACGATGCGTATGCAGCCCCGGGTATTTCGGCAGCAGGGAAGGGTGGATGTTCAGCATGCGGCCGGCATAACGCTGCACGAACTGCGGGCTGAGGATGCGCATGTAGCCGGCCAGCACCACCAGATCGGGCTGATGTTGGTCGATGGCGTCCGCCAGCGCGGCGTCGAACGCCGTACGATCGGCGTAAGCCTTGGCATCCAGCGCCTGGGCGGCGATGCCCGCCGCTTCGGCGCGCTGCAGGCCGTAAGCCTGCGCCTTGTTGCTGAATACCGCCACGATCTCGGCGGCGATGCGGCCCTGCTGGCAGGCGTCAATCAGCGCCTGGAGATTGCTCCCCTGGCCGGAGACCAACACCACGATCTTTTTCATCAGTTGATGACCACTTGTTGTTCGTCGGAAGAGGCGGTCAGTTTACCGATTTTCCACGCTTTTTCACCTGCCGCGGTCAGCAGCGCGATGGCCGTTTCCACTTCGGCTTCCGGCAGGGCGATGACCATGCCTACGCCGCAGTTGAAGGTGCGGTACATTTCATGACGGCTGACGTTGCCGGCCTGCTGCAGCCAGGTGAACACCGCCGGCCACTGCCAGCTGGCTTCGTCGATCACCGCCTGCATGCCTTCCGGCAGCACGCGCGGAATGTTTTCCCAGAAGCCACCGCCGGTGAGGTGAGCGATGGCGTGGACGTCCGCCTTCTCGATCAGTTCCAGCACGGACTTCACGTAAATCTTGGTCGGCGCCAGCAGGTGGTCGGCCAGCGGCTTGCCTTCCAGCTGAGTGGCGGTCGGGTCGGTGTTGCTTACTTCCAGGATCTTGCGCACCAGCGAGTAACCGTTGGAGTGCGGGCCGGAAGCGCCCAGGGCGATCAGCGCATCGCCGGACTGCACTTTGCTGCCGTCGATGATCTCGGATTTTTCGACTACGCCGACGCAGAAACCGGCCACGTCGTAATCTTCGCCGTGGTACATGCCCGGCATTTCAGCGGTTTCGCCGCCCACCAGCGCACAGCCGGACTGCTTGCAGCCTTCGGCGATGCCGGTGATCACGCTGGCCGCGGTGTCCACATCCAGCTTGCCGGTGGCGTAGTAGTCGAGGAAGAACAGCGGCTCGGCGCCCTGAACCACCAGATCGTTGACGCACATCGCCACCAAATCGATGCCGATGGTGTCGTGGCGTTTCAGATCCATCGCCAGACGCAGCTTGGTGCCCACGCCGTCGGTACCGGAAACCAGCACCGGCTCGCGGTATTTCTGCGGCAACGCACACAGGGCGCCAAACCCGCCCAGACCGCCCATCACTTCCGGGCGACGGGTCTGTTTAACTACACCTTTGATGCGATCTACCAATGCGTTGCCTGCATCGATATCGACACCTGCGTCTTTATAGCTGAGAGAGGTTTTGTCGGTCACTGCGCGATTCCCCACGACGGTTTGCGGTTTGAAAACTGTGCTTCCGATGTTGATTCCGGAATAAGGCGCGGCAATTCTAACAGCGCAGGCAAACGTTTGCGAGCGGCTTGTGAACCGGCTCCGCTTTTTCGTCATCTATACTGATATTCAAACTTTTGTTGATCCCGATCGGGCTATTGTGGGTGGCGCAGCGAAAAAAAGGAGGTATAATCCCGCGATTTTTTTGGCCGCAACCACCTTAATAGGAGAAAAATGATGAAGATCGTTGAGGTGAAACACCCGCTGGTAAAACACAAGCTTGGCCTGATGCGCGAAAATGACATCAGCACCAAACGCTTCCGTGAGCTGGCCTCAGAAGTGGGTAGTTTACTGACCTATGAAGCGACCGCCGATCTGGAGACGGAAAAAGTCACCATCGAAGGCTGGTGCGGGCCAGTTGAAGTGGACCAGATCAAAGGGAAAAAGATTACCGTAGTGCCAATCCTGCGCGCCGGTCTGGGCATGATGGAAGGGGTGCTGGAGCACGTGCCGAGCGCGCGCATCAGCGTGGTGGGCGTTTACCGCGATGAAGAAACCCTGGAGCCGGTGCCGTACTTCCAGAAGCTGGTTTCCAACATCGAAGAGCGTATGGCGCTGGTCGTCGACCCGATGCTGGCCACCGGCGGTTCGATGATCGCCACTATCGATCTGCTGAAGAAAGCCGGCTGCCACAGCATCAAGGTGCTGGTCCTGGTGGCGGCGCCGGAAGGCATCGCCGCGCTGGAGAAAGCGCACCCGGACGTTGAACTGTACACCGCCTCCATCGATCAGTGTCTGAACGATAAGGGCTACATCGTGCCTGGCCTGGGCGATGCGGGCGACAAGATATTTGGTACCAAGTAAACATTTGAGCCGACTTAATGAGTCGGCTTTTTTTTGACTAAAACCTATAAAACCAATAAACCGAGGAAAAACACACATGACCCGTCGCGCCATCGGCGTCAGCGAGCGCCCGCCGCTGCTCCAGACCATTCCGCTCAGCTTCCAGCACCTGTTCGCCATGTTCGGCGCCACCGTGCTGGTGCCTATCCTGTTCAAGATCAACCCGGCGACCGTGCTGCTGTTCAACGGCATCGGCACGCTGCTGTATCTGTTCATCTGTAAAGGCAAGATCCCGGCCTACCTCGGTTCCAGCTTCGCGTTTATCTCGCCGGTGCTGCTGCTGTTGCCGCTCGGTTACGAAGTGGCGTTGGGCGGTTTCATCATGTGTGGCGTGCTGTTCTGCCTGGTGGCGCTGATCGTGAAAAAGGCCGGCACCGGCTGGCTGGACGTGATGTTCCCGCCGGCGGCGATGGGGGCGATCGTCGCCGTCATCGGCCTGGAGCTGGCGGGCGTGGCGGCCAACATGGCGGGGCTGCTGCCGGCGGAAGGCACCAGCGCCGACTCGACCACCATCACCATTTCGCTGGTGACGCTGGCGGTCACGGTGCTCGGTTCAGTGCTGTTCCGTGGCTTCCTGGCGATTATCCCGATCCTGATCGGCGTGCTGGTGGGCTATGCGCTGTCGTTCTTCATGGGCGTGGTGGATTTGACCCCGATCCGCGAGGCGCACTGGTTCGCGCTGCCGACCTTCTACACCCCGCGCTTTGAGTGGTTCGCCATCTTCACCATTCTGCCGGCGGCGCTGGTGGTGATCGCCGAGCACGTCGGCCACCTGGTGGTGACCGCCAACATCGTGAAAAAAGACCTGATCCGCGATCCGGGCCTGCACCGCTCGATGTTCGCCAACGGCATCTCGACGGTATTCTCGGGCTTCTTCGGCTCCACGCCGAACACTACCTACGGCGAGAACATCGGCGTGATGGCCATCACCAAGGTCTACAGCACCTGGGTGATCGGCGGCGCGGCGGTGCTGGCGATCCTGTTGTCCTGCATCGGCAAGCTGGCGGCGGCGATCCAAGCGGTGCCGGTGCCGGTGATGGGCGGCGTTTCCCTGCTGCTGTACGGCGTGATCGGCGCCTCGGGCATTCGCGTGTTGATCGAGTCCAAAGTGGATTACAACAAAGCGCAAAACCTGATTTTAACCTCGGTGATCCTGATTATCGGCGTGAGCGGCGCCAAGGTGCATATCGGCGCGGCGGAGCTGAAAGGCATGGCGCTGGCGACCATCGTCGGCATTGGCTTGAGCCTGCTGTTCAAGGTCATCAGCCTGTTCCGCAAGGAAGAAGAGGTGCTCGACGCGCCGGACGAACCGGCAGAGCAGAAGTAACGAAAAGGGCAGCCCAGGGGCTGCCCTTTTGACTGATGGCATTCGCCTCAGCTGCGAATTTTGCGGTACACGAACAGCACCACGATGGCGCCGATAACCGCCACCACGAAGCTGCCGAAGTTGAAGCCGTCAACCTTGCCGTAGCCGAAGAAGGTGCTGATATAGCCGCCGACCACGGCGCCGACGATCCCCAGCACAACGGTCAGGATAAAGCCGCCGCCGTCTTTGCCGGGCATGATCCACTTAGCTAAAATACCGGCGATCAGGCCGAAGATAATCCAGGAAATAATCCCCATTTACTGCTCCTTACTTTATTGCTGAGTATGGCTTATTGCTGGGCGGCCGGTTGCGTATTGCCGTTCACCGCCGCATCGGTTTCTTGTTTCAACTCTTGCGCTTTGTTTTCGGCGCTGTTCTTGATGGCTTCGGTCTTGGCCTTGGCCTGCTCGGTCAGATCGTTGGCGCCGTTGATGGCGTCGTTCTTGATGGCCTTGGCCTGATCCACCAACTGCTGGCTCTGCTTGCCGGCGTCATCTTTGATCGCGGCGGCCTTGGCCTTGGCGTCGTTGGTGATGGCGTCCGCCTGCTTGGCGGCTTCATCTTTAATCGCCGAAGCTTTGTCCTTCAGTTGGTCAGCCTGCGTGGCGGCCTCTTTTTTGATTTCATCCGCCGTCGCTTTCGCCTTGTCCGTCAGATCGTCCGCTTTTTTCTGGGCGGCGTCTTTCATCTGCTCGGCGCTGTCTTTGGCTTTATCCAGGTTGGCGTCAACCTTGGACGAGTCATCACAGCCGGCAACCAACAACCCGATAAAGGAGGCCAACAGCACTTTATTCCATACTTTCATCGTCTATATCCTTGCAGAAACCTTGTTGATGGTGATTGCGTTTAGCCTACCTATACTAGGCCAGATTTGGCTTAAATGACAAATTTAACCTGCGCAGGCATGGGGTTAGGGAATGATATCGGATAATTCTTGCCTTGGCGGGGGCCGCAGCCAATCAAGCGGCGCTTAGGCATTGTTCACTATTGCGGCATAAGATCCTGCCGGTTCAACAGCGCCCGTTTTCTGTGTTAAACTGCCCACGTTTTTCTGCCAGTTTTGGTTGAGGTGCTTCTCTGAATACGCCGGCACAGCTTTCACTGCCACTTTATCTTCCCGATGATGAAACTTTCGCCAGTTTTTATCCGGGCGAGAACCCATCCCTATTAGCCGCGATCCAATCCGCCGTCCGTCAGGAACATGGCAGCTATATCTATTTCTGGTCGCGTGAAGGCGGCGGGCGCAGCCATTTGCTGCATGCGGCCTGCGCCGAGCTTTCGCAGAAGGGGGAAGCGGTGGGCTATGTGCCGCTCGACAAGCGCGCTTACTTCGTGCCTGAAGTATTGGACGGCATGGAACAGCTGGCGCTGGTCTGCATCGACAATATCGAATGCATCGCCGGCGACGAAGAGTGGGAGATGGCGATCTTCAACCTTTACAACCGCATCCTGGAAACCGGCCGCACCCGTTTGTTCATCACCGGGGATCGCCCGCCGCGTCAGCTGAACCTGCGTTTACCTGATTTGGCTTCACGTCTGGACTGGGGGCAGATCTACAAGCTGCAGCCGCTGTCGGACGAAGAGAAGCTGCTGGCGCTGCAGCTGCGCGGCAAACTGCGCGGCTTCGAGCTGCCGGAAGACGTGGGCCGCTTCCTGCTGAAGCGGCTGGATCGCGAGATGCGCACGCTGTTTATGACCCTCGATCAGCTCGATCGCGCCTCGATCACTGCCCAACGCAAGCTCACCATTCCGTTCGTTAAAGAAATTCTGGGGCTGTAGCCGCTACCGTAAAAGAAAGGGCGCAATAGTCCGCGCCCGAATTCGAATTTACAAAATCTCCAGCACCTGCTCCGGTGGCCGGCCGATGCGCGCCTTGCTGCCTTTCACCACGATCGGGCGTTCGATCAGTTTCGGGTTCGCCGTCATCGCCGCCAGCAGTTGCTCTTCGCTCAGGCTGTCGTCCGCCAGCTTCAATTCCTTGTACAGATCTTCTTTTTTGCGCATCAGATCGCGCGCCGATGTGAAGCCCAGTTCTTTCAATAGTTTTTTCAGCTCATCGACCGTAGGGGGCGTATCGAGGTACAGCACTACCTTGGGATCGACACCGTGCTGCTCCAGCAGCGCCAGGGTTTCACGGCTCTTGGAGCAGCGCGGGTTATGGTAAATCGTGACGTTTTTCATGGCGTTCATTCCTTGTTGAATCAGCTGCGCTGGTATTGGCGGAAGCGCTGTTGCAGTTGGCGCAGCTGGTCGATGCGCGCATCGTAGCGCGCCTGTTTCAGGCTGCCGAGTTTCTGCAGCGAGCTGGCATTGCTGAGCAGGCCGATGGCCTGATCGAGCCGGCCGGTCAGCGCCAGGCTTTCGGCGCGGGCCGACAGCTCTTCATCGCGCAGCCCCTGAGCGGCGCTGGCCTGCGCCAGCAGATCCCAGCCGTTCGGATCGTCCGGATGGGCAAAGGTGTAGCGGTTCAGGATCTTCGACGCCTGCGCCGGCTGGTTGCCTTCGACATAGGCGTTGGCCAGATTGAGCTGCAGCACCGGGTTGTTGCTCTGGGCGGCGTTGGCCGCCTGCAGGCGTGCGATGGCCTGCGGCGCGCGTTTCTGACCGAGATCGATGTCGGTCATCAGGTCGATCAGCCAGACGTTTTTCGCATCCTGCGCCAGCATCGGCTGAATGATGTTGCGCGCGTCGTCGTATTTTTTCGCTTCATAGAACAGAATGGCGCGGCCGTATTTGGCGGCCGCCTGTTCGCGCACGTTGCCCTTGCTGAGCGAGCCGAGCAACTCTTCGTTCAGGCCGTAGCCTTCCGAGCTGTACATGCCCAGTGCGCGCACCTTGGCCATCAGGTAATCCTGCGAAGACTGCACGATGTGTTTCGGCATCTGGTTGGCGCGGTTGCGCGCGTCGGAGAGGCGGCTGTCCGGCAGCGGGTGCGTCAGCAGCATTTCCGGCGGCTTGGAGGCGTAGCGCGACTGATCCGAGAGTTTCTGCAGGAAGTCGGGCATGGCTTCCGGATCGAAACCGGCGCGCTGCAGCACCTGAATGCCGATGCGGTCGGCTTCCTGTTCGTTCGATTGGGTAAAGCTGATCATGCCTTGCTGGGTGCCGGCCATGGTGCCGCTCAGCGCCGCCATGCCCATGGTCGGGTTGGCCATCGCCAGCAAAATGGAACCGAGTGCGCCCACCCAGGTCAGCGGGGCGTTGCGCTGCTGATCTTCCATGGCGCGCGCCAGGTGGCGCTGGGTAACGTGCGAGATTTCGTGCGCCAGCACCGAAGCCAGCTGGCTTTCGTTGTCGCTGACGCGAAACAGCGCGGAGTGCAGCACCACGTTGCCGCCGAAGAAGGCGAAGGCGTTGATCTCGTCGTTGCGCACCAGATAGAAATGGAACGGCGTGCGCACCGAATAGGCGCTGGCCACCAGCCGGTTGCCCAACTGATTGATGTACTGGCTCAGCAGCGGATCGTTGATCAGCGGGGCGCTGGCGCGCAGTTGGCGCACATAGAAATCGCCCATCGCCAGCTCTTGTCCGATGCTCAGGGTGCCGCCGGCGGAGGTGCCCATATCCGGCAACTGGTCCTGGCTTTCCGCCTGTGCTGGCGCCAGGGCGGTGGCGTTCAGCGTGCTGAGCAGCAGCACCGCTAACGCGGTTTTGGTCAACCGGTTGGTCATAGTCAGGCGTTTCCCTTAAATAATCATTTCTAAGACGTCAGCAGCAGACAAGAGTTCTTTATTCCCGCGGCGCAATCCGCGCGAAAGTGCGGCGGCTCACAAACCGCTGCGGCGGCATCCATCACATCATAGTCAGCCGCAGGCGACAAGGAAACGTTAGCCGAGCGCGAATCGAGCAAAAAAGTTTTATTTTTCATTTTGAAGGGCGCTTTTTCGTCGCTGGCGACATGCATTTTGAATTAAACGCGGACAAAGTTGATCCGTGTTTTATTGACAGGATAAACGCAGACTCATATAGTCTGCGTTATTGAAGATTCACTGACGGTCGAAAACGGACATATGGCGTACATCACAACCAGCGTTGAATATGGCATCCACTGCCTGCTGTGGCTGGTCGGCGATAACCAGCGCGCACTCAGCAGCCGCGAACTCGCCGAGCTGCAGGGCATCTCCCCCAGCTTTCTGGCCAAGATTTTTCCCAAGCTGGAAAAGGCGGGGATCGTTGCCGCCAGTGAAGGGGTGCGCGGCGGTTACCGGTTGGCCCGTCCGGCGGACGAGATCAGTTTTCTGGAAATTATCGACGCCATCGAGGGGCACAAGCCGCTGTTCGATTGCCAGGAGGTGCGCGGGCGTTGTGCGGTGTTCGATGATTCCCCGCCGGATTGGGCGGTCTCCGGCAAATGCGCTATCCATGCGGTGATGCTGCAGGCGGAGAAGGCGATGCGCGACGCACTGGCGGCGCAGACCCTCGGCGCCGTCGCGGCCCGCTTTGGCCGCAAAGCGCCGCAAGGCTTCTTCGGTGAGGTCAATCTCTGGCTCGACGAACGCATGACGGAACGCACCGCGCGCAGCGGCAAAACGGCGCGCGCCAAGACCTAAGCTCCGCCTTTCCTTAAAGAAAGCAAACACACTTATTCCCGCCTCCTCGGAAGGGGCGGGCGGGCCTTCTGCACCCTGCTACGGGAGCGGAACGGCATCGTTCATCCGAAAACACTGCGGGCACGCCTTATCGCCCGGTTAACCCTGTATGAAGGAGTCATCTCATGACGCAAAAAATAGTGATCGCCGGTTCCGGTTTTGCCGGTTTTTGGGCCGCCGTGTCCGCCATGCGCGCCATTACCCTCGCCGGTAAGCATGACGATATCGAGGTGCTCATGGTCTCGCCGACCCCAACGGTCACCATCCGCCCGCGCCTGTATGAAGCGGTGTTGGAAAACATGAACCCGGACATTTCCGCGCAGCTCGCCGCCGTCGGCGTGCGGCACCTGGCCGGGGTGGTTGAGCGTATCGATGCCGCTGCTAAAACGCTCACGGTGGCGCCGACGGCGGGGGAACCCCTTGAGTTGGCCTACGATCGTTTGGTGTGGGCCACCGGCAGCCGGCTGTCCGTGCCTGCGGTGCCGGGCTTTGCCGAATACGGTTTCAACGTCGATACGCTGGAAAGCGCTCAGCGTTTGGGCGCCCATATCAATGCGCTGGCGGCCAAAACTTCGACGCCTGCGCGCAACACCGCCGTGGTGGTGGGCGCGGGGCTGACCGGGCTGGAGAGCGCGGCGGAGATGCCGCAGCGGCTGCGGGATGCGCTGGGCAAAGACGAGAACGTGCGCGTGGTGATCGTCGATACCGCGCCGGAAGTAGGCGCGGGGATGGGGGCAGAGCCGGGGGCGGTGATACGCCAGGCGTTGGCGGAGTGCGGCGTGGAAGCGCGGGCCGGCCTGCGCGTCTCGGCCATCGACGCCGAGGGGGTAATGCTGTCGAACGGTGAGCGTATCGCTGCCAACACGGTGATCCTGGCGGCGGGCGTGCGGGCGCATCCGCTGACCGAGCAGATCCCTGGCGAGCGCGACGGCAGCGGCCGGGTGATCGGCGATGCCTTCCTGCGCGCGCCGGCGGCGGCGGGCATTTTCGTGACCGGCGATACGGTGAAGGCGGCGACCGACGATCTCGGTAATCACAACCTGATGACCTGCCAGCATGCGATGAGCCTTGGCCGCGTGGCCGGCCACAATGCGGCGGCGGAGCTGGCGGGGTTGCCGACGCATCCGTACAGCCAGCCGAAGTATGTGACCTGCCTGGATCTGGGGCCCTGGGGCGCGCTCTATACCGAAGGCTGGCAGCGCCAGGTGCGCTTTACCCGCCAGGAAGGCAAAAAGATTAAGCAGGAGATCAACACGCAGTGGATTTATCCGCCGGCGGCGGATCGCGAGGCGCTGTTCGCCATCGCCAATCCGGATTTCGTGATTGTGCCTTAAGGTCGTCAAAACGGGAGCGGCAACGTTCCCGTCCTCATTTTCCCAACGGCAGGAACGAGCGTTCCGGCACCACGGTTTTCATCACCAGCGTGGAGCTCAGGCGTTGCACGCCCGGCAGGGCGGAGAGCTTCTCGTCGTAAAGTTGCTGGAAGGCGGGCAGATCGCGGGCTATAACGTGCAGCAGATAGTCGGGATCGCCAAACAACCGCTGTGCCTGCACCACCTGGGGAATGTCCACCATGGCGTTTTCGAAGGTTTCAACGGCGCGGCGATCGCCTTCGCGCATGGTGACGAACACCAGAGCGGAAAAGTTATAGCCCAGGCTGCCGGGATCGAGTTGGGCGCGGTAACCCCTGATCACCCCAGACTCCTCTAATGCCCGCACCCGGCGGTGACAGGGAGACACGCTCAAACCGATCCGCTCGGCCAGCTCGGTCACCGACAACCGGCCGTCGGTCTGCAATTCAGCAAGAATCTTGCGATCAATCTTATCCATTTGGAAAAATTTCCCCGTTTATGCCGATTTAAGGCAAGTAATTGAAAGCACATTTTAACGTCATGAGGATATTCTTGCCATCTGTTGAACGGTTTTGACGGCCCCCGCGGCAGGCGGAGGCCGTTCTTCTTCCACGAGGAAAGCGCAATGGTTCTCTGTTCGGTGTGGCGCGGTGCGTTTGAGAGGGCGCCGGCATGACGCTCGCTCTGTTCGCCGCGTTTTGGGCGGTGTCGATTTTGTTGGTGATCACGCCGGGTATGGATTGGGCCTATGTGATCTCGGCGGGTATTCGCGGTCGGGTGGTAGTGCCCGCCGTTGCCGGTTTGCTGTTTGGCCATTTGTTGATGATTGCGATCGTGGTGGCGGGCGTCGGCGCGCTGCTGGTCGGCAACCCACTGGCGCTGACGGCGCTCACCCTGTTGGGGGCGGCTTACCTCTTGTGGATCGGTTTCAACATGCTGTTGCACCCGCCGGTGCCCGGCGCCGGTGAAGATCAGCGTTCTGATTCCTGGCTGCGCTGGGCCGGCAAAGGCGTGTGTGTCAGCGGGCTGAACCCCAAGGTGTTTCTGCTGTTTCTGGCGCTGCTGCCACAATTTACCGACGCCCGAGCCGAATGGTCGGTGCCGATGCAGATGCTGGCGTTGGGCGTCGTGCATTTGATCAGCTGCGGCCTGGTGTATCTGCTGGTGGGGTTTGGTTCGCAGTCGGTGCTGCGCACGCGTCCGCAGGCCGCAAAGGTGGTGGGGCGCATCTCCGGCGCGGCGATGATCGTCATCGCCCTCGGGCTGCTGGCCGAGCAGGCGCTGAAATAGCATTACCGTCGGTAGATGTCCGGCCGGGCGATCTGCCAGACAAAGTCGGGGCGGTTGATGGCGCTATAGCCCACTTTTTCATAGAGCCAAGGGGCGGTGCTGGTGACCAGCATGACTCGCCTCAGCGTCGCCATCAGCGGATGGGCCTGGCAACATTCCGCCAGCCACAGGCCCAGCCCGCTTTTTTGATGCGTCTCCAACACGTACACGTCGCACAGATAGCCGAAAGTGGCGTAATCGGTGACCAGCCGGGCGAAACCGATTTGCCTGGCGCCGTGATACAAACCGAAACACAAGCTGTGGGCGAGGGACTGGCGAACGGTTTCTCTATCGATTCCTTCCGCCCATGACGAACGGGTCAGAAAAGCGTGGATGGCATCGAGATCCAGCAGGGCGGGATCGGTGCTGACGAGATAGTCCGCACGCCGCCACTCCCGTGGGGCAGGGGGTGTCATGATGGCTCTTCTCCTGTGCAAGCGTTCAGGTCAGGGTCGCCGTTCAGGCGTGCAGTTCGGCGACCGTCATGGTGAAAATCAGCGTGTCTTCGCCTTCGTTGGCGTACCGATGTGGGCCGTCCGTTTTGGCGACCGCCGAACAGCCCGGCGCAATCCTGAGCTCGGTCTGTTCGACGGCAAGGCTCAAGACGCCTCGCTCAACGTGCAGCAGCTCGAAGGTGCCCGTCGGGTGGCCGCCCGATGCATAGGCTTCCCCCGGCGCCATTTCCCACCGCCACAGTTCTATCATGTTCGGGCCTTGGGTGCCCGCGAGCAAACGTGCCAAGCCGCCGCGAGCTTGCACAGGATGGCGATGCAGGGATTGGCGCCAGGGGGGGCAGAACCCGGTTGAGCGCCGAGGCCGAGCGGATGTGGTTCATCCTGGAGAGCCTGCCGGCGATGCCGTTGGCGGCGCTGCACGAGGCGGGCGACGAATTGATTGCCGGTTTACGGCAAATGATGCCCGGCGTCACGCTAGAGCAACGGCTCATCGGCTGCGCCTCGTAACAGGCGTCAGCACTGGCGGCGTACCAAACCGGTGATCAAATCCAGCGCGTCGTCCGCCGCCGCGATTTCGCTTTCGCTGAGCGCCTGCCGTTCGATAAAGCTCTCGATGGCTTCCAGCAGGGAGAAGATGCTGATTTCATCTCCTATCTTGACGACTTCACAAACGCCACGCCCGATCGCCAGACAGATGGCTTCATCAAATTCACACGGTTTGCTGTTCATTTTTCCCCCTACGGCATTTGGGATTATATCGGCCATGCTACCGGTTTTTTCCCGGTGGCTGTCTGACGAAAATCCCATTTTTTCGTTGATGCTGACGGGCGCACGATCGCGGGCATTGGCGAAATTCTGATTTCCTCACCGTGGCCAAATTTCCCTTGTGACCACCGTGCCGGCGCGGTATTGTCGCCAAATGACGACAATACCGCCTCATTGTCCGCATAAAAAATTCATGACGTTATCATCCCTTCATCCCGCTGCCGTGCGGGATTTTTTTATGAGGTTTATCTCAAAGTGCGGATAACCTCGACGCGATCGCTTGCCATGTTCTGGGAATAATCCTAGCTTGAAATAGTCATTTAGGGTTAGCAATCCCTCATGACCTCCTTGTAACACTTGATGCACCAGAACGTTTTCTCCCCCGCTTAGGCGGGGGTTTTTAATGACGTGCATCGGAAAAGGCCGTGAACGTAGAACCGACAGAGTTCGTGACGATAACCAGTTTAAGCATCAGGGGACGGGACAATGAAAAATGATCTGGCGGCGGCGATCGCGATTGGCTGTGTGTTGTTGTTCGCATTGGCGGTCGGTTCGCCCCTTTCTGTCGCTACTTCGCTGTAATCTTCCGCGGCCCCGTTCGGGGCCGCTCATCGAGCCAGTCGCCGCGTCTGCGGATTTTTGCGTCGATCGCCTGCCCGGGCGATAAAATCAGCCAGATCGCTGTTGATGTATGGCGAACTTTGAGTACTCTGAGTGCTTTGCACATCCCGCGTGCGCCCGTTCTATCTATGCTTTAATCAGGCCCATCACAGGAATCGCCATGCCCGCCCGCCAAATCTCAAGGAGCCCGCTCTGATGCTGGAGATGCTATTACAGTGGTACCGCCGCCGCTTCACCGATCCTCAGGCCATCGCGCTGTTGGTGATCCTGGTTGCCGGGTTCCTTATTCTCTATTTTTTGCACGGCATTCTGACCCCGTTGCTGGTTGCCATCGTGCTGGCGTATCTGCTCGAGTGGCCGACCGCGCGCCTGCAGCGCATCGGCTGTTCGCGCACCTGGGCGGCGAGCATCATGCTGCTGGTGTTCTCGGGCGTCGCCATGCTGCTGGTGTTCGTCGTCGCGCCGACCGCCTGGCAGCAGGGCATCAATCTGATGAGCGATCTGCCGGGCATGCTCAATCAGTTCTATAACTTCGCCGCGACGCTGCCGAAGCGTTATCCGGCGCTGGTGGATGCCGGCATCATCGACATGATGGCGGAAAACCTGCGCAGCCGGTTGTCCGGTATGGGCGAATCGGTGGTGAAATTCTCGCTGGCGTCGCTGGTCGGCCTGCTGACGTTGGCTATCTACCTGATCCTGGTGCCGATGATGATGTTCTTCCTGCTGAAGGACAAAGAACAGCTGCTGAACGCGGTGCGCCGCGTGCTGCCGCGCAATCGCGGCTTGGCGGGGCAAGTCTGGAACGAGATGAATCAGCAGATCACCAACTACATTCGCGGCAAAGTGCTGGAGATGGTGATTGTCGGCGTGGCGACTTACCTGGTGTTCGCCGTGTTGGATATGCGCTACTCGCTGCTGCTGGCGGTGCTGGTGGGGTTCTCGGTGCTGATCCCCTACATCGGCGCGGTGCTGGTCACCATACCGGTGGTGGTGGTGGCGCTGTTCCAGTGGGGCGTCGGCGCCGATTTCTGGACGCTGATCGTCGCCTACCTGGTGGTGCAGGGGCTGGACGGCAACCTGTTGGTGCCCATTTTGTTCTCCGAAGCGGTCAACCTGCATCCGCTGGTGATTATCCTGTCGGTGATCGTGTTCGGCGGGATGTGGGGCTTTTGGGGCGTGTTTTTCGCCATACCGCTGGCGACGCTGGTGAAGGCGGTGATCCATGCCTGGCCGGATGAACTGCGGGTCGAGGTGGAAGACAAGGCCGACTGACAGGGAAGAAACGAAGCGCAGCAGGCCGCTGCGCTTCGTGAGAATTACTGCTGCAGGTAGTTCAGAACGATGTCGTGGTGATTGGTGGTTTTGAAATCATCAAACACTTTTTCAATCTTGCCGTTGGCATCGATCAGGAAGCTGATGCGGTGAATGCCGTCGTAGGTCTTGCCCATGAAGGTTTTCTCGCCCCACACGCCAAACTGTTGTGACACCTGATGATCTTCATCAGACAACAGCGTGAAGTTGAGCAGCTCCTTTTCGGCGAAGCGCGACAGTTTTTCCGGTTTGTCGGTGCTGATGCCCAGCACTTCGACGCCGACCTTTTTTAATTCGTCCATGTTGTCCCGCAGGCCGCAGGCTTGCACGGTGCAGCCCGGCGTCATCGCCTTCGGATAGAAATAGACCAATACTCGCTGTCCCTGGAAGTCGGCCAAATTAATTTCCTCACCGTCCTGGTCAGGCAAACTAAATTTCGGCGCTGTGTCACCGGCTTTCAATGGGCTCATCACTACTCTCCATCTTTCTCGTCATGCTGTGGATAGTTCACCACGCTAATACTGCCTTGCGCGTTCAATTCTGTACATAGGCGATGGAAGGCTTGCTCAATATTTGAGGCGTCCCGATCGCCGGAGCTGTGGGCGGTAATTTGGATATACAGCTGCGGCGGCAGGTCGCCGTCCGCCGGCTGTGTGCGCGAGACCAGTTCGGCGATATTCATCTGGCTGGAGTCGAACAGATCGGTAAAGCGCTCGATGATGTGCGGCGAGTCCTTCACTTCCACCTGCACCCACACCGTGGCCGGCATCGGCGGCCTTTCGTGCGAGTTTGTGCGCTTCATCACGATCAGCAGATCCAGCTCCGCGCCTTTTTGCGGCAGGGTGGATTCGATCAGGGTGATGGCGTTCCAACTGCCGGACAGCAGCATGATGAACGTGAACTCCTCTCCCAGCATGGCCAGACGGCTATCTTCGATATTGCATCCGCAACTGCTGACGTGGCGGGTGATGGTATTGACGATTCCGGGGCGGTCGGCGCCGAGCGCGGTAATCACGAGATAGTGTTCGTCTGACTGAGGCAAAATAGCGCTTCCTGTCGTGCTTAATGGGGTTACCATGGTAAACATAAAAAAAACCGCCTGCCAAGCGCTTACAACGCGGTTGTGCGCTTGCTTTTGGATAGGCAGCAAAAGTACCATGAGTGACTTGTTTGTGGAGGGGACGGCCAATGTTTACGGGAAGTATTGTTGCACTGGTTACGCCGATGGACGACAAAGGTGCTGTCGATCGCGCGAGCCTGAAAAAATTGATCGATTATCATGTAGCCAGTGGCACCGCGGCGATCGTTTCCGTAGGGACCACCGGCGAGTCCGCAACGCTTGCCCATGACGAGCACGTTGACGTGGTGCTGCAGACGCTGGAGTTGGCCGACGGCCGCATTCCGGTGATCGCCGGCACCGGCGCCAACGCCACCGCCGAAGCCATCGCGCTCACCACCCGCTTCGCCAACACCGGCGTGGTGGGCTGCCTGACGGTAACGCCGTACTACAATAAGCCGACGCAGGAAGGGCTGTATCAGCACTTCAAGGCGATCGCCGAGAGCACCGAACTGCCGCAGATCCTGTATAACGTGCCTTCGCGCACCGGCTGCGACATGCTGCCGCCGACCATCGCTCGGCTGGCGAAAATCAAGAATATTGTTGCTGTAAAAGAAGCGACGGGGAACTTAAGTCGCGTTAGTCAGATCCAAGTGCTGGTTGACGATGAAGATTTCATTTTGCTGAGCGGCGACGACGCCAGCGGGCTGGACTTCATGCAACTGGGCGGCAAAGGGGTGATTTCCGTGACGGCCAACGTGGCCGCGCGCGAGATGGCGCAACTTTGCGCGCTGGCGGCGCAGGGCAAATTTGCCGAAGCGCGCCGCTTAAATCAGCGCTTGATGCCGTTGCATCAGGATCTATTTGTAGAAGCAAACCCAATTCCGGTGAAGTGGGCCTGTAAGGCGTTGGGATTGATGGCAACCGATACGCTGCGTCTGCCGATGACGCCGTTGAGCGAAGCCGCCCGCCCGGTGGTGGAGCGCGCGCTGAAAAGCGTCGGTTTGCTGTAACTCTAAGGGAAATTTGATGGCTTATTCATTGCAAAAGTCGACGGTAGCAAAAGTAGTGGGCATCTCATTGGTGATGATGCTGGCAGCCTGCAGCAGCGATCAGCGCTACAAGCGCCAGGTCAGCGGCGACGAGGCCTACCTCGACGCGGCTCCGCTCAAGGCGCTGAACGCGCCGTCCGGCATGATCCTGCCGGTGCAGAGCGGCAACTATGACGTGCCGGCCACAACGGTGCAAGGCAACGTCGGCAAGCAGCTGGACATTCGTCCGCCGGTGCAGCCGTTGGCGCTGCTGAGCGGTTCACGCGCGCAATACGCCGGCGACAGCGGCACGCTGCTGCTGGAAAACAGCCCGCAGAACCAGAACCTGTGGTCGCGCGTGGTCAGCCTGCTGCAGGCGAAGAACATCGCGATCGCTTCCCGTCAGGACGCCGGTCAAACCCTGACCACCGACTGGGTGAAGTGGAACCGTCTGGACGAAGACAACCAGTACGAAGGCCGTTATCAGATCAGCGTGCAGCAGCAGGGCTACCAGCAGGCGCTGGTGGTGAAAAGCGTTGGCCTGCAGCAGCAGGGCAAGACCGAACAGGTGACCGATCAGTCTGAGATCCAGCGCTACAACGGCATGATGATCAACACCCTGATCGAAGGTCTGGACAAGCAGGATAACCTGGCGAGCTCCCAGACGGCCAGCCGTTTCGGCGCGCTGGACGTGCAGAGCGGTGCCGATGATACCGGCCTGCCGATGCTGGTGGTGCGCGGCCCGTACACCGTCGTGTGGGATCGCCTGCCGCCGGCGCTCGAAAAACTGGGGATGAAAGTGGGTGACCGCAGCCGTCCGCAGGGCACCGTCGCCGTGACCTACAAGTCCCTGAGCAGCAGCGATTGGGATGCGTTGGGCGTCAAGGATCCTGAGCTGGCGGAAGGGGATTACAAGCTGCAGGTCGGCGATCTCAACAACCGCACCAGCCTGCAATTCATCGATCCGAAAGGCAAACCGCTCACCCAGTCGAAAAACGACGCACTGGTGGCGGCATTCCAGTCTGCCTTCAGCAAAACCAGCGTTAACTAATCAAAAAGGGGCTTCGGCCCCTTTTTGTTTTGTCTATACGGTATCGTTTGCGTCGCAGGTTTGGCACAATAGTGTCCGGCACGCCAAAGAATTCATTAGGTCAATTCTATACCCCCTAATTTCGGGCCGCGCTCGGGAGACAACGGGGATACATCACTGGAGTAAGTAAGATGCAAAAGCTAGCTGAGCTGTATCGCGGAAAGGCAAAAACCGTTTACACCACCGAGAATCCCGATCTGTTGGTGTTGGAGTTCCGCAACGATACGTCAGCACTGGATGGTCAGCGCATTGAGCAGTTCGATCGCAAAGGCATGGTGAACAACAAGTTTAACCATTTCATCATGAGCAAACTGGAAGAAGCCGGCATCCCGACCCAGATGGAGCGTCTGCTGTCCGACAACGAAGTGCTGGTGAAGAAATTGGACATGGTGCCGGTGGAGTGCGTGATCCGCAACCGCGCCGCCGGTTCGCTGGTGAAGCGTCTGGGCATTGAAGAAGGTCTGGTGCTGAACCCGCCGCTGTTCGATCTGTTCCTGAAAAACGACGCCATGCACGATCCGATGGTGAACGAATCCTACTGCGAAACCTTTGGCTGGGTGAGCAAAGAGCATCTGGCGCGCATGCGCGAGCTGAGCTACCGCGCCAACGACGTGTTGACCCAGCTGTTCGACGACGCCGGCCTGATCCTGGTCGACTTCAAACTGGAGTTCGGTCTGTTCAACGGTGAAGTGGTGCTGGGCGATGAGTTCTCGCCGGACGGCAGCCGCCTGTGGGACAAAAACACCCTGGACAAGATGGACAAAGACCGTTTCCGTCAAAGCCTGGGCGGCCTGATCGAAGCCTACGAAGAAGTGGCGCGCCGCATCGGCGTGAAACTCGACTAAGCGTCGGCACCGCCATTCGGGGCGATCCGGCCGGATCGTCCCGCTATTCTGCGTTTTTCCAGAAAATTTCTACATTTCCTCCGCGGCAGACCATTTATAATGATGGATGTGAGATGACTAAAACCTATCCCACTCAGGCTTGAAGCTGCCTTTGCGCTTACGATCGCGGCGCAACTTCAACGAGCAGGGGAAATATCTGGAGTGTATTTATGCGTTGGCAAGGGCGTCGGGAAAGTGACAATGTTGAGGATCGTCGCGGGCAGTCTTCAGGTTTGGGCGGCGGTGGCGGCGGTTTCCGCGTGCCGGTGGGTGGCAAGGGCGGCATCGTCATTCTGGTGGTGGTGCTGGTGGCCGGTTATTACGGCATCGATCTGTCGCCGCTGTTGAATGGCGGTAACGTCGCACCGCAGGGTCAACAACAGAGCGCCAACATCAGTCCGAAAGACGATGAGCTGGCCAAATTCACTTCGGTGGTGCTGGCCTCGACCGAAGATAACTGGAAAGAGATTTTCCAGCGTATGGGCAAAACCTACCAACCGCCGAAGCTGGTGATGTATCGCGGCGTAACGCGCACCAGCTGCGGCACCGGTCAGGCGGCGATGGGGCCGTTCTACTGCCCGGGCGACAGAACGGTGTATATCGATCTGTCTTTCTATCAGGACATGAAGACCAAGCTGGGCGCCGGCGGTGATTTCGCTCAGGCCTATGTGGTGGCGCACGAAGTCGGCCACCACGTGCAGAACCTGCTGGGCATCGAGCCGAAGGTGCGCCAGATGCAGCAAGGCGCCAGCCAGGCGGAAGTGAACCGCCTGTCGGTGAAAATGGAGCTGCAGGCGGACTGCTTCGCCGGCGTGTGGGGTAAATACGCCGAGAAGCAGCAGATGTTGGAAGAGGGCGACCTGCAGGCGGCGCTGAATGCCGCGCAGGCGATTGGCGACGATCGGTTGCAGCAGCAGAGCCAGGGCCGCGTTGTGCCGGACAGCTTCACCCACGGCACTTCGCAGCAGCGCTACACCTGGTTTAAACAGGGCTTCGACAGCGGCGATCCCAATACCTGCAACACCTTTGCATCCCGTTAACGCCTCAAGTGCCGGAGCCTGACTCCGGCATTTTTTTCGGATTGAGATACAGCCTTATGCTACAGGCAGCGCAACAACTCATGCGGCGGCAGGGCATCCGGCGCCTGCTGGTGCTCAGCGGTGAACCCGAGTGGTGCCGCGAACAGGCGCAGCGGCTGGCGGCGGCGCTGCCGGGCGACTGGCCGTGGGTGGGGGAAAACCCGCCGCCCGGCCTGACGGCTTTGCCGAGCCGCGCGGTGCGCCAATTGCTGGGGCAGGAGCGGCTGCACGCGGTGTTCGATGCCGGTCACTCGCTGGACGTGGAGGCGTTGGCGGCGCTGTGCGGCGCATTGCGCGCCGGCAGCTGGCTGCTGCTGTTGACGCCGCCCTGGCGGCAATGGCCTCAGTTGCCGGACGGCGACAGCCTGCGCTGGAGTGATTGTCCGCAGCCGATCACCACGCCGCATTTCATTCATCATCTGCAGCATCATTTGGCCGACGACAGCGAAGTGACTGTCTGGCGGCAGGATGAGCCCCTGACGTTGGCCGCGCTGCCGGCGCGTGAGGGGTGGCAGCCGCCGGATGGCGGGCCGACCGAGGAACAACAGGCGATCTTGACGGCGTTGTTGCAGGCCGAGTCCGGCGTGTGGGTGCTGACCGCCGCCCGCGGCCGCGGCAAATCGACGCTGGCCGGCATGCTGATGGCGCAGTCGCCGCTGACCTGCTGGATCACCGGGCCGAGCCGCGCCGCCACAGAGGTGGCCGGGGAATGGGCGCAGGGGCGCGCACAGTTTTGGGCGCCCGATGCCTTGCTGGCGCAGTGCCGGGAGGGGGACGTCAGTGACGTGGGCTGGCTGCTGGTGGATGAAGCGGCGGCGATCCCCGCGCCGCTGTTGCAACAGCTGATCGGCTATTTCCCGCGCGTGTTGCTGACCACCACGGTGCAGGGCTATGAAGGCACCGGCCGCGGTTTTCTGCTGAAGTTTTGCGCCGGGCTGCCGTCCTATCAGGCGTTGAGTCTGCAACAGCCGATGCGTTGGGCGCAGGGCGATGCGTTGGAGCGGGTCACGGACAATGCGCTGTTGTTCAACGAGCTGCCCGCCTGGCCGGCGGATGGCCAGGCGATCGATTACAGCCAGGCGGAGCAGCGTGAACTGTGCGCCGATCCGCAGCGGCTGGCGCGTTTCTATGCTCTGCTGAGCAGCGCGCATTACCGCACCTCGCCGCTGGACTTACGCCGGCTGATGGACGCGCCCGGCATGCATTTCGGGCTGGCGCAGGCCGGACAGGAGGTGGTCGGCGCCGTGTGGCTGGCGGAAGAAGGCGGGTTGAGCGCCGAGTTGGCGCACGACGTGTGGGCCGGCCGCCGCCGGCCGCGTGGCAACCTGGTGGCGCAGTCGCTGGCGGCGCATGGCGGCCAGTGGTGGGCGCCGACGCTGCGGTCACGGCGCATTACCCGCATCGCGACGCTGCCGACGCTGCGGCGGCGGGGTATCGCGCGTCAGCTGGTCGAGCGGCAACGTCGTCAGGCGCAGGGGCTGGATTTCCTGTCGGTCAGCTTCGGCTATACCGAGCCGCTGTGGCGCTTTTGGCAATCCTGCGGTTTCGAGCTGGTGCGCATCGGCAGCAAGCCGGAGGCCAGCAGCGGCTGTTATACCGCGATGGCTATCTTGCCCCTGAGCGAGCAAGGGGAGGCGCTGCGGCACGCGGCGCACAAGCACCTGGCGCGCGACTGGCCCTGGCTGCGGCAGCGTATTGAGCTTACGCTGGCGATCCCGGGCGATGACGGCGACACGTCGCTCGGCGAAGAGGACTGGCGCGAACTGGCCGGGTTCGCTTTCGCCCATCGGCCACTGGAGGCCAGCCTGGGGGCATTGCAGCGTTTGCTGTTGGCCAGCAGTCTGCCGCTGCCCGCGCTGCGCGGCCATCTGCAACGGCGGCAATCCCCGGCGGCCTGCGTGGAGCAGGCGGGCGTAAGCGGCCAGAAAGCCTTGCTGCGCCACTGGCGGCACGAAACGGCGCAGGCGCTGGAACAGTTGAATGCGCAACACTGCCGCTACTGGCGCGACTGGGCGCAGTCGTTGCAATAAATTGAATAACTCGCTCAATAAAACCCGATTTTCCCGATTTCTCAACGGCGTATAGTCACTGTCAGCGGTGCGGCGGCGACTGTCGCCGCACCAGGTTTGGTTACTATTAAGGAGTCATCGATGAAACATGAGCATTTCGTTGTCCAAAGCCCGGCGACCCCGGCGGCTCAGCTGATCTTGCTGTTTCACGGTGTCGGCGACAACCCGGTGGCGATGGGGGAGATCGGCAGTTACTTCGCCAAAGACTTTCCTCAGGCACAGGTGGTGAGCATCGGTGGCCCCGAAGCGTTTGGCAACGGCGCCGGGCGCCAGTGGTTTTCGGTACAGGACGTGACCGAAGAGAACCGCGCGGCCCGCATCTCAGACGTGATGCCGCAATTTGTGGCCGTGGTGCGTCATTGGCAGCAGCTGAGCGGCGTGGGCTATGCCGGCACTGCTCTGGTGGGGTTCTCGCAGGGGGCGATCATGGCGCTTGAGGCGTTAAAAGCGGAAACCCGGCTGGCCGGGCGTGTGGTGGCGTTCAGCGGGCGTTTCGCCGAGCTGCCTGAGCAGGCTTTCGGCGACAGCGTGGTGCATTTGATCCACGGTGAAGAGGACGCGGTGATCGCGGTGCAACATGCTCATGCAGCGGCAGAAGCGTTACGGGCCAGCGGCGTGGATTTCACGCTCGACGTGGAAGAGAACGTCGGGCATGCGATCAACCAGGGCATGATGAACGCCGCGCTGGAAAGGCTGCATTATTACGTGCCGCAGCGCTACTGGGACGAGGCATTGTCCGGCAAGCGCGGCGAGCTGATCGCCTTTCGCTAAAAACTCAGGGCGCCGATGAGCGCCCTGATGTCATTTCTTTTTCGGCCAGTCGTCTTCGTCATCCCACTGGGCGTTGTTGTCGCGGTGCGGCGGTATCTCCGGCTTGTTGGCCAGATAGCTTTTCACGTCGACGCGGCGCAGTTCCTTGATGCCGCTGACGACCATCCCCACCAGAACCAGCAGAATAATCCACCAGTAATCAGCTAACCATTGCATAGCTACTCCTTTCCTTCACTGCGTATAAAACGCGAAAAAATCGAGGGCAGATGGCGTTCGAGCCATTCGACACCGGCGACCTCCTTGTCTTGCCAGGCCGCCAGCAACAGCGCCGGGGTCAGCAAATGTTCAGCCTCTTGCGCCAGCGGCCGGTAGCTCAGATGCCACGGCTCCACCGCCACGCCGCCGCTGTCTTCGGTAAAGGGGCGATAGAAACCGAACTCGGCCATATGCGCCGTCAGCCACTGGTTGAGCGGCGCAAAGTAACCGCCTTCTTCATATTCCCACGGCTCCAGCTGCAGCTTTTGCCCTTCCGGCAACAGCGACGGAGCGTACACGTCCAAATCGCTGCCCCAGTGATGGCGGCTGGCGCCAGGCAGGGCTGACCAGCGCAGGATCGCCTCACAGCGCTCGGCGGCGGACAGCGGCGCGACGTCGATCGGTTGACTGTCCTTATCTAATACTGGCCGCTGGCCGCAGAATTTGCCATTCCAAATCGCCAACTGGCGGTCGAAGTCGCGGAAGGTGCTGGCGGGCTGGAGATCGAATCCGGCTTCACGCGCGGCCTGCTGCATCGCCAGGAAGGCATTGACCGCCTGCGGCTGCAGCCGATGGTTGCCGCTCAGCGGCGCCAGGTGTTCGGTCGAACGGCCGGTGAGCATTTCTGCGGTGATCATGCGACCAATTGCTCCATGATGCGTTGATACATGCGGCTCAGCAGCTGCAGATCCGCGGCGTTGACACATTCGTTGACCTTGTGGATGGTGGCGTTGACCGGCCCCAGTTCCACCACCTGCGCGCCCATCTGCGCGATGAAGCGGCCGTCGGAGGTGCCGCCGGTGGTCAGCAGCTGCGGCGTCAATTCAGAATAGTGCTCGACGGCGTTGACCACCGCATCCACCAGCGCGCCGCGCGAGGTGAGGAACGGTTGACCGGACAGCCGCCATTCGATGCTGTAATTCAACTGGTGGCGTTCCAGCAGCTCTTCCACGCGCTGCTTGATCATCGCGTCGGTGAGTTCGGTGCTGAACCGGAAGTTGAACTGCACGTAGAGATCGCCCGGGATCACGTTGTTGCTGCCGGTGCCGGCCTGCACGTTGGCGATCTGCATGCTGGTCGGCGGGAAGAACTCGTTGCCGCGATCCCATTCGATCGCCACCAGTTCATTCAGCGCCGGCATGGCGCGGTGCACCGGGTTGTCTGCCAGATGCGGATAGGCGACGTGCCCCTGTACGCCGTGGATATGCAGGTTGGCGGTGATGGAGCCGCGACGGCCGTTTTTCACCACGTCGCCGACGCGTTCGGTGCTGGACGGCTCGCCGACCAGGCAGTAATCCAGCCGCTCGTTGCGCGCCATCAGCGCTTCGACCACTTTAACCGTGCCGTGGGTGGCGCTGGCTTCTTCATCCGAAGTGATCAGAAATGCCAGGCGGCCCCGGTGATTCGGGTTGGCGGCGACAAAGCGTTCCGCGGCCACCACCATCGCGGCCAACGAGCCTTTCATGTCCGCCGCGCCGCGGCCATACAGCATGCCGTCGCGGATTGCCGGTTCAAACGGCGGGTTGTCCCAGCGTTTTTCATCGCCGGTCGGCACTACGTCAGTGTGCCCGGCAAACGCCAGAGTTTGCCCTTCGCCGCGCCAGGCCCAGAAGTTTTGGGTGTCTTCGAAGTCCATGGCTTCGACGGTGAAGCCGATCGCCTGCAGGCGTTCGATCATCAGTTGCTGGCAGCCTTCGTCATTCGGGCTGAGGGAAGGGCGTTTGATCAACTGCTGGGCCAGTTCGATAACCGGGCAAGTCATACGGCAACCTCGGCGATAAATTGTTGGTAAGCGTCGGCGTTGAAACCGAGCAGAGCGTGGCCGTTGCCGTCGTCCAGCAGCGGACGTTTAATGATTGCCGGCTGCGCCAGCATCAGCGCGATGGCGGCGTCGGCGTTATCACAGGCGTTGCGCTGCGCTTCATCCAGCTTGCGCCAGGTGGTGCCGCGGGTATTGAGCAGCGGCTCCCAACCCAGTTGCGCGACGAAACCGCGCAGTTGCTGTTCGGTCAGGCCGTCGGCGCGGTAGTCGTGAAAATGATAGGCTATGCCTTGATCTTCCAGCCAGCGGCGGGCTTTTTTGATGGTGTCGCAGTTTTTGATGCCGTACATCGTCAGCGTTGTCTGTTGCGGTTTATTTGCCATGGCGTAAAGCTACCTGTCTCGTCGAGTCGATACTGAGCGGCGGGCGCGGTCTTAGGCCTTCTCGCCGCCCGGCGATAGCAGAGATAATGCCAGTAAAGCGGCGGCGAGATCCAGACAACGATGCGCGCGAGAGACGATTGGGCGCCAGGGAGAGAGGTTGGCAAATTGATGAAACGGCTATCTTCGCCGGCGGAGCTGTTAAAAGACGCCGGCGAACGCGTTCTGCCGCCAATGCGGCGCGGGGGAGAGAGAACTACTCTTTATTGATTCTTATGTTTAAACGCTCGGTCAAACACCGTACGCGGGTAATATGCAACAGCGGTTTTATCCTGCTGGCGCCGAGTTTTTTCATGATTCGTGATTTGTAATGATTGGCGGTTTTATTTCTGATATTCATGGCATTGCTGATGTCGGCCAGCGATTTTCCCGTCGACCACTCCGAGAGAAAATGCGATTCGCGCTGAGAGAGTTGCGGCGGCTCGGTATAGTGACTGTAACGCTTATATAAGTCGCCGATCAGGTGGCTGAAGCGGCTCAATGATATAAGGTTTGATAATATAATGGTCTTATTGTCGACAATCACCATCTCATGCAGGCAGTCGGTAATAATGACTATTTTGTAGGTATTGGGGTTGGCATATTCATCGCGGTAACGCGCTTCAAAGTTGGCGATGGTGACATCGATAAAGCAGACCCTTCTGCGGCTAAAGCCGGCTGGTGCGTGTTTTTCCGCCCAGGTTTGGTTAATGAGTTGCCGGATGCCGACGGAGGTATAAGCGCAGTCGCTGAAAATATCAATTTCCATTTTATTATGATCCTTTTTTATTCCTAGTGTCGGTGGATATCTTAAAGTATAAAAATAAAAACAATTGAAATAATTCAATGTTGAATTTTTTTTCGTGATAATTCTTAAAATTCGCCCATGCGGTTTTTAATTTTTTGCGGTCAATTATTTTGTTGATATATAAGGGGTATTTTAAAAGCATTAAATATCTTATAGGTTAAGACGAGGTTTTTGAATAGAGTTCATCTATTGATGGGAGGTAATTAAAAGGAATTAACATAGATTATCCCTATCGTAAATTAATCATCGATCGTTTTTTTCGATCTTTATTTCGATTTTTTTGTGTGAAAAGTCTAACTGCCAAGAAATATCTCATTAAACAGCCTAGGAAATATCTCATCAAAAATCCCAAGAATAGTCTTATTCATAAAGGTATGCATGAATAATAGACGAAACAAGAAAGTTAGGGGATAAGGCATAGCTTGATGCTTTGCGAAATCCTCTGATTGGTTTCGACATAAATTATGACTTTATGAAAAATTATTTTTCGAAGAACGATCAACGTATGTAACCACCGTTTTGCAATCGCTGCAGCGCAGCGCCGTCCGCATACACCATGCCGGTGGTCAAATCGTGAAAGCCGTACTTTTTATAGAAGGCGAGCTTTTCCGGCACGGAATAGATGAAAATCTTGCCGAGCGGCGCCAGATCTTGCATCACCCGATCCATCAACCTGCGCCCCAGCCCTTGTCCCTGAAAGCGCGGATCGATCGCCACGTCCGCCAGATAAGCGACCGATGTCAGATCGCTGATGGCATGTGCAGTGGCGATCAACTCGTCGCCGATAAACCCCCAATAGCAAAACTGGCTGTGTTGGTAAACGCGCCGCAAGGTGTGCGGATCGCGCTTGCCCAGCCCGGCGGCCTCCAGCAATTCACACAGCCGCTGCCAGTCGATGGCGCGGCGGCTCGGGTCGGTGATAATTTCCATCGTTTTCCTCTAACCGATAAGACTGAGATCGGCGGCATAGTGCCGAATGGCGCGTTGATAACCGCGAATGTCGGGGTCTGACGAGGTTTCCGCCAGCAGCAGCAACAGATCGGTCACGGCCCGTTTATTTTCACCCAGGTTGTACAGCGCCATGGCGCGAAACAGCATCAGCTCGTTGGCCTGCGGGAACTCGGCCAGGCCGTCGTCGAAAGCCCGTAGCGACGCCGGATATTCTCCCAGGGCGCGGTAGGTGCTGCCGAGACCCAGCCAGGCCTCGCGGCGTTGGGCGGGCGGCAAATCGCGAGCCAACGCCGCGAGGTAGCAGGGAATGGCCTGTTGCTCCAGGCCCTGTACGTCATACAGGCAGGCCAGCTGAAAGTGCAGCATCGCCGCTTCCGGCTCCGCCGCCAGCTGCCTTAGCGCCAGCGCGGTCGCCTCCTGATAGCGGCCCTGCGTTTTCAACTGCGAGAGAGACAAAGAGCTGGACATGATCGACACTCCATTGGCGTATTTTTATACCTTTTACACGCTATCGTGGAGAAATTGATATCACAAGGGAATAGCTGCACTGAACATTGATCAGATAAATACGAAAATGTGCGCTAAGCCCGGTTTCCGAGCCCGGCATCGTTCCCGTTTCCCTTCACATGGTCAAAAAACAGGCGTAGAATCCGCTTCGTCAAATAATTGAGGTTGTAAAGTATTATGGTTGATCGTGAATTAGGAAACTGGAAAGACTTCATTGATGAGATGTTGGGCAACTGACACAGCGTTGAAGCAGATGGCAAGGTTGAGTCATTGGAAAGTCACTGAAACACCTTGGGAACGAGATTTTCGTTCGAAATAAAGCAGCATCGGTAACCCGACGCTGCTTTTTTTATATCTCGCGGATCAGTCCCCGGTGGCCGGCGTATTGCCTGCCGGATGCGCTTTACCCGGGAAACGGCGGCGAACCAGCACAAAGAACAATGGCACGAAGAAAATCGCCAACAGGGTGGCGGAAATCATGCCGCCCATTACCCCGGTGCCGACCGCATGCTGGCTGCCGGAACCGGCGCCGCTGCTGGTAGCCATCGGCAGCACGCCGAAGATGAACGCCAGCGAGGTCATCAGGATCGGCCGCAGGCGCATGCGTGACGCGTCGAGCGTCGCCGACATCAGATCCTGCCCTTTATGGTTCAGCTCATTGGCGAACTCGACGATCAGAATGGCGTTTTTCGCCGACAGCCCAATGATGGTCAACAGGCCAACCTGGAAATAGACGTCGTTCTCCAGGCCTCGCAGCCAGGTGGCGGCGACTGCGCCGATCACCCCCAGCGGCACCACCAGCATCACCGAGAACGGTATCGACCAGCTCTCGTACAGCGCCGCCAGGCACAGGAACACCACCAGCAGCGAGATGGCGTACAGCGCCGGCGCCTGCGAGCCGGACAACCGTTCCTGATAGGACATCGCCGTCCATTCCAGCCCGAAACCGGTCGGCAGTTGGCTGACCAGTTTTTCCATTTCCGCCATGGCGGTGCCGGTGCTGACGCCGTTGGCCGCCTCGCCGACGATCTCCAGCGCCGAACTGCCGTTATAGCGCTCCAGCCGTGGCGAACCGTACTCCCAGTGCGAGCTGGCGAAGGCCGAGAACGGCACCATGCCGCCCGCGCTGTTGCGCACATACCATTTGTTGATGTCATCCGGCAGCATGCGGAACGGCGCCGCGGCCTGCACGTAGACTTTTTTCACTCGGCCGCGGTCGACGAAGTCGTTGACGTAGGTCGAGCCCCAGGCGGTGGAGAGGGTATTGTTGATGTCGTCGATCGATACGCCCAGCGCCTGAGCCTTGCGCTGATCGATATCGATTTGCAGCTGCGGGCTGTCGTCCAGGCCGTTGTGGCGCACGCGTGACAGCAGCGGGTTTTGCGCCGCCAGCTGCAGCAGCTGATCGCGCGCCGCCATCAGTTTGGCATGGCCGAGCCCGGCGTGGTCTTCCAACTCCATGTCGAAGCCGGAGGAGTTGCCGAGACCGGTGATCGCCGGCGGGCTGCTGGCGATCACCCGGGCTTCGTTAATCTTGTTGAATGCCAGCGTGGCGCGATCGATGATGTCGAACGAGCTGTTGGCGCCCGAGGTGCGCAGATCCCAGTCTTTCAGCCGCACGAACAGGCGCGCTACGTTTTGGCCGTTGCCGCCGGGCCCGGAGCCGATGATGGCGAACACCGACAAAACGTCCTGTTTCTCTTCGGTGAGGAAGTAGCGCTCGACCTTTTCCACCACTTTGGAGGTCTGCTGCAGGGTCGAGCCCGCCGGCAACTGCACCTGCACGGTGAAGATGCCGCGGTCTTCCTGCGGCAGGAACGAGGTCGGCAGCTTGATGAACAGCAGCGCCATGCCGCCGAGCAACAGCAGATAAATCACCATGTAGCGGCCGCTGGCGTGCAGAATGCGCCCCACGCCGCGCTCATAGCGATCGGCATTGCGGTTGAACATGCGGTTGAACCAGCCGAAGAAGCCGCGCTTGCCGTGATGGTGCCCTTTGGCGATCGGTTTAAGCAGCGTCGCGCACAGGGCCGGGGTCAGGATCATCGCCACCAGCACCGACAGCACCATGGCGGAGACGATGGTGATGGAGAACTGGCGATAGATGGCGCCGGTGGTGCCGCCGAAGAACGCCATCGGCACGAACACCGCCGACAGCACCAGGGCGATGCCGACCAGCGCGCTCTGGATCTGCCCCATGGATTTGCGCGTGGCCTCTCGCGGCGGCAAGCCTTCCTCGCTCATCACGCGCTCGACGTTCTCCACCACCACGATGGCGTCGTCCACCAGCAGGCCGATCGCCAGCACCATGGCGAACATGGTGAGGGTATTGATGCTGAAGCCGCAGGCGGAGAGGATGGCGAAGGTGCCCATCAGCACCACCGGCACGGCGATGGTGGGGATCAGCGTGGCACGGAAGTTCTGCAGGAACAGATACATCACCAGGAACACCAGCAGGATGGCCTCCAGCAGCGTTTTCACCACGTCCTTGATCGACGCTTTGACGAACGGGGTGGTTTCATAGGCCACTTTGGCCTCCAGCCCGTGCGGGAAGTATTGCGACAGCTCGGCGATCTTGTCCTTCACCAACTGGTCGGTCTGCAGTTCGTTGGCGCCGGAGGCCAGCTTGATGTTCATGCCGGCGGCCTGCATGCCGTTGTAGCGGCTGAGGTAGTTGTAGTTCTCGCCGCCCAGTTCGACGGTGGCGACGTTGCCCAGCGTCACCAGCGAGCCGTCCTGATTGACCCGCAGGGTGATCTGGCGGAACTGTTCCGGCGTCTGGAGCTGCGACTGGGCGTTGATGGTGGCGTTCAGCGCCTGTTTATCGACCGACGGCGTGCCGCCCAACTGGCCGACCGCCACCTGGGCGTTCTGCGACTGAATGGCCTTGACCACGTCCTGGGTCGTGAGCTGATAGCTGTTGAGCTTGTTGGGATCGAGCCAGATGCGCATGGCGTATTGTGAGCCATACACGTCCATGCTGCCGACGCCGTTGATGCGGCTGAGCGGATCCTGCAGGTTGGAGACGATGTAATCGGCGATGTCCTGCTTGTCCATACTGTTGTCGGTGGAGACGAACGCCACCATCATCAGCGTGGTGTCGCCGGATTTCGAGACCGTGACCCCTTGATTCTGCACCGCCTGCGGCAAACGTTTGATCGCCGCCTGCAGCTGGTTTTGCACCTGCTGCATCGCTTCGTTGGGATCGGTGCCGGCTTCGAACGTCAGCGTGACGGTCGCCTGGCCGGTATTGGTGCTCTGCGACGACATATACATCATGTTGTCGAGGCCGGTCATATTTTGCTCAATGATTTGGGTGACGGTGTTTTCCAGCGTTTGCGCCGAGGCGCCTGGGTAAGTTGCGCTGATGCGCACGTTCGGCGGCGCCAAATTCGGGTATTGTTCTACCGGTAAAGAAAAAATCGCCAATGCCCCGGTCAGGCAAAGAATAATTGCCAGCACCCAGGCGAAAATCGGGCGATCAATAAAAAAATTGGCCATGCAGCGCGAACCTCGTTATGACTTGTTCTATCTTTAAAACGCATCGGAAATATGCATTTCAGCGGCAGGGAAGGATTCCGGCGCTATTGCACTTTACTCGGGATAGTCGAGGAAAGCGTGGAGAAAAAAAGGAGATAGTGTAAATAACGGTAGCGGGAAACGGCGTGGGTGCCCCGGTGTCGATAATTGTACGCTATTAAGACATTTTTATTACTATCAAAGGCCTTGCGCATTTCTTCGCCGCAGGGAGCCGAAAAATAAAAACTGGATCCACCTTACAGCAGGAGCTTGGCATGGGAATTAACCCGGTATTTGCCCGTCGGCTTTATTTATGCTGGCTGATCAGCCACAGTGAGCGGCCCAATGTGCCGCGGTTGATGGCGCTGACCGGCTGGCCGCGCCGCACGTTGCAGGATGTGCTGAAGGCGCTGCCCGGCATGGGCGTCGAGCTGCAGTTCGTGCAGCAGGGCGTGCGCAACAACGACGGTTTTTATCAGTTGGAAAGCTGGGGGCCGTTCAACAAGAGTTGGGTGCATCAGCACCATCAGGCGCTGCTCAGCGCCATCGAGTAAGCGGCCCCGGCGTATTGGCCGGGGCGGGGCGATCAGTGGCTTTTGTACTCCAGGTACATCACCGTCGCCGCCACGCGAGAACGCACGTCCAGCTTGCGCAGTATGTTGCGGATGTGCACCTTCACGGTTTCTTCAGAGATATGCAATTGCGCCGCCACCTGTTTGTTGGACAGGCCGCGCGCCACCTCTTGCAAGACGTCCAGTTCGCGTTCGGTCAAGGCGGTGAAGGGATCGCGCTGCTCGCTGCGCGCCAGCAAATAGTCGGCCATGGCGTCGCTGATCACGTTTTGCCCCTCGGCGGCGGCGCTGATGTGTTCCAGCAGCTGCTCCGGTTCACTGTCTTTCAGCAGATAGCCGTCGGCGCCGGCGTCGATCAGCGCATACAGATCGCTGCGCGCGTCGGAGACCGTCAGCACGATGATGCGTGCGTCCACGCCTTCGTCGCGCAGAGCCCGCAGCGTATCCAGCCCGGACATGCCCTTCATGTTCAGATCCAACAAGATCACGTCCGGCGCGTGCTGCAGCGCCAGCGCAACCGCCTCGCTGCCGTTGCCGGCCTCTGCCACCACGCCAAATCGCGCATCCAGTCCCAGCAGTTGTTTGATGCCGCGCCGCATCAACGGATGATCGTCAACGATCATGACTCGGTATTGCTTCATCACCATGAAATATGCTCCCTGTAGCAAGTAAAGCCACTCAAACGCGCCCGGAGGCGTGCTTCACAGTGGGACTGTCTCTTCAAAAATAGCGGCATTCTGCACCGCAAACCTCTCCGGGCGGCCTTCTGCCCGGCGGCAACCGTAACGCAGAGTGAACAGCCGCAAGGTCAGGGCGAGAATGTCAGGCAGACCGCCGTGCCGCCGCGGCTTCTGCGCCGGATGCGCAGCGTTCCTCCCAGTCGCGCCGCGCGTTCGCTCATGATGGTCAAGCCGTAATGCCCTTCCGGTTCTTCCAGACTGGCGATGCCGCAACCGTCGTCGGTAATGCTGAATACGTTGTCGCCTGCGGCGTTGACCTCGCAACACACCGCGATCTCGCTCGCTCCTGCGTGCTTGACGGCATTGAGCACCGCCTCGCGCACGATCTGCAGCGCGTGCACCTGCTGCTGGGCGTTGAGCGCCTGCGAGGGCAGCCGACAGTGTAACTGAATCCGGGCGGTGGTTAGCGCCTTTAATGGCTGCAGCAGTTGCTCCAGCGCGGCATTCAGATCCGCCTCCTGAATGTTGAGGCGGAAGGTGGCCAGTAATTCTCTCAGCTGGCGATAGGCATCGGCCAGCGTGCGATCGAAATCGTCGATAATCGTTTGCGCCGCCGGATTGTCGGCGGCGCGCCGGAGCAGCGTCAGCTGGATGCGCAGGAACGACAGCGTCTGCGCCAGCGAATCGTGCAGCTCGCGGGCGATGGTCCCACGTTCTTCCATCAACAGCAGATATTGGTGCTGCTTTTGCGCCCGGTTGAAGTAGACGCCGCGCCCCAGCATGTTGGCCAGGCTCTGCATCAGGTGAGGATGCGGCGGCTGCGCTTCGGGCTGCCATCGCAATTCACCCAGCAGTTTATCGCCTTGGGTGATCGGCAGCGCGCTCCAGGTTTGCGCCGGCGCCGGCTCTCCTTCGTTCAGTTGCCACTGGCCATGATCGTCCGCCACGTTCAACCGGATGCAGCGCAGTCGTTCGCTTTGGCGCACGATGCGCAGCACATTCTCGAATGCCTGCTGATCGATCTGGCGCACGCTCAGCGCCTGTGAACAGCGATACAGCACCTCCAGCGTTTCGTTGGCCTGCTGCAGGCGCCGGGTTTTTTCCTGCACTTTCAGTTCCAGCGACTGATAGAGCCGGGCCAGCTCGTCAGACATGGCGCTGAAGGTTTGCGACAGCACGCCGAGCTCGTTCGGCAGCGCCACGTCCAGCTGCGGGTGGCGAAAGTCGCGCTGTTGCACGCGCTGGCTGGCGTCGACCAGATGCTGCAGCGGCATGACCACCTGGCGGCGCATAAAGCGAATGCAAAACAGCACCAGACCGATGATGGCGGCGTAGCCCAGCACGCTGACGGCGGCCACCAGGGTGAGTTTCAACTCGGAATAACGCTGCAGAGCGGAAACAAAATGATCGACGCGGTTGACGTAGCCGGCGACCTCCGCCCGGTAGGCGGCCGCTTGCCCGTCACGGATCTGCCGCTCCATCGCTTGCCACGTTCGTTGCAGCGCCAGATAGTAGTTGCGCACCTCGGCCGGGACGTAAAAGCGCGCCAGCTTTTGCAGCGCCGGCGCCTGCAAAGATTGTCGGTACTGCTGCAGGTGCAGCTCCAGCTCCGGGCTCTGTCGATCGAGATCAAAGGCCAGGCGGTAGCTTTGCATGCGCAGCGAACCGGCAATGTTGATCGCCTCGGCATCGCTCTGGCTGCCGGCGACGGTCGTCAACGCCAACCCGGTGGCGAGCACCGACAGTATCACGATGCCGAACAGCGCCCTGGCCAGGCTGCCGGTCACGGAACGTTTAACAAGCAATCACGGGATCCTTTTCTCTCAGGTGAGGGCTGCGCCAGTTTCATTCGAAAGCAAAACTATAACTTTTGCAACTAAATTGCACCGCGATTTGTATCAAGTTGTCAACAAAACGGGAACAATTGTCGTCGTGTAATCAAATGAATAGCGAAATGCCCGCCGATGTTCAGCTGCAGCTCGGTTTCCACTGAGGATTTGTCTTTGCGGATGCGATTCGTCTGTCAGATTATGCGTCTGCCCACGATGTATTTTAAATCCTGGTTTGCCCGGAGAGGCGTTGTGATTTTTGTTGCAAATCGTCTGCTGCGGCGCAGCGTAATCGCGGTATGATTTTCACGTTGCAACTCAAGGAAAAAGGGTCATGTCGTCGAAAATTGAGAATGTGAAGAAAGAGCTGTTGTCGGACAACTGGTATGTGCTGCACAAGTACACGTTCGATCTGAAACGCAAAAACGGCGGTTCGGTGCAACAGATGCGCGAGGTTTACGATCGCGGCAACGGCGCCACCATTTTGCTGTACAACCGCGCCAAGGGCACGGTGGTGCTGACCAACCAGTTTCGCATGCCGACCTATGTCAACGGCAACGAAAGCGGCATGCTGCTCGAGGCCTGCGCCGGCCTGCTGGACGCCGATTCGCCGGAGCAGTGCGCGCGCCGCGAAGCGGTGGAAGAGACAGGTTTTCAGGTGGGCGAGGTCAAGAAAATCTTCGAAGCCTACATGTCGCCGGGCGGCGTGACCGAGATCGTGCACTTCTTTATCGCCGAATACCATGACGATGAGCGGCGCGCGGCCGGCGGCGGCATTGAAGATGAAGATATCGAAGTGATCGAACTGCCGTTCAGCGAAGCGGTGGCGATGATCGCCGATGGCCGCATTAAAGACGGCAAGACCATCATGCTGCTGCAGTATTTGCAGATTCATCGGGTGATGGAATAAAAAAAGCCGGTCATGATGACCGGCTTTTTTATCGGCTGGCGCCAGGCCGCTTACTTCAGCAGCGCCTGCGCCTTCGCCACCACGTTGTCCACGGTGAAGCCGAACTCGGCGAACAGCTGCTCCGCCGGCGCCGACTCACCGAAGGTGGTCATGCCCACGATGGCGCCGTTCAGCCCCACGTACTTGTACCAGTAGTCCGCGATACCCGCTTCCACCGCCACACGCGCCGTCACCGCCGCCGGCAGCACCGACTCGCGGTACGCCGCATCCTGCTTGTCGAACGCGTCGGTCGACGGCATCGACACCACGCGCACCTTGCGGCCCGCCGCGGTCAGTTTGTCCGCCGCTTCCACCGTGATGCCCACTTCAGAGCCGGTGGCGATCAAGATGACGTCCGGCGTGCCCGCGCAGTCTTTCAGCACGTAGCCGCCGCGGTACACGTTCGCCAGCTGCTCTGCGGTGCGCGGCTGCTGGGTCAGGTTCTGGCGCGAGAACACCAGGGTGGTCGGGCCGTCGTTACGCTCGATGCCGTACTGCCACGCCACCGCCGATTCCACCTGGTCGCACGGGCGCCAGGTGATCATGTTCGGGGTCACGCGCAGGCTCGCCAACTGTTCCACCGGCTGGTGAGTCGGGCCGTCTTCGCCCAGACCGATGGAGTCGTGGGTGTAGACGAACACATTGCGCAGCTTCATCAGCGCCGCCATGCGCACCGCGTTGCGGGCGTATTCCACGAACATCAGGAAGGTCGCCGAGTACGGCAGGAAGCCGCCGTGCAGCGCGATGCCGTTGGTGATGGCGGTCATGCCGAACTCGCGCACGCCGTAATGAATGTAGTTGCCCGCCGGGTCAACGTTCAGCGCTTTCGAGCCGGACCACATGGTCAGGTTGCTCGGCGCCAGGTCGGCGGAGCCGCCCAGGAACTCCGGCAGCACCTTGCCGAACGCTTCCAGCGCGTTCTGCGACGCCTTGCGGCTGGCGATGTTGGCCGGGTTGGCCTGCAGTTTTTCCACGAACGCTTTGGCGTCGGCTTTCCAGTCGGCCGGCAGCTCGCCGTTCATGCGGCGCTTGAACTCGGCGGCCAGTTCCGGGAAGGCCCTGGCGTAGGCGGCGAACTTGTCGTTCCAGGCCGCTTCTTTGGCCTGACCGGCTTCTTTGGCGTCCCACTGGGCGTAGATGTCCTGCGGGATTTCAAAGGCGGCGTATTTCCAGCCCAGTGCTTCGCGGGTGGCGGCCACTTCGGCGGCGCCCAGCGCGGCGCCGTGCACGTCATGGGTGCCGGCCTTGTTCGGCGAACCGAAGCCGATAACGGTCTTGCACATCAGCAGCGACGGCTTGTCGGTCACCTTGCGGGCTTCTTCAATCGCCGCCTTGATGGCGTCCGGGTTGTGGCCGTCGACGTTGCGCACCACGTGCCAGCCGTAGGCTTCGAAACGCAGGGCGGTGTCGTCGGTGAACCAGCCGTCGACGTGGCCGTCGATGGAGATGCCGTTGTCATCGTAGAAGGCGGTCAGTTTGCCGAGCTTGAGGGTGCCGGCCAGAGAGCAGACTTCGTGCGAGATGCCTTCCATCATGCAGCCGTCGCCCATGAAGGCGTAGGTGTGGTGGTCGACAATGTCATGGCCGGGGCGGTTGAACTGCGCCGCCAGGGTGCGTTCGGCGATGGCGAAGCCGACGGCGTTGGCGATGCCCTGGCCCAGCGGGCCGGTGGTGGTTTCAACGCCCGGGGTGTAGCCGTACTCCGGGTGGCCCGGGGTTTTGGAATGCAGCTGACGGAAGTTTTCCAGCTCGCGCATCGGCAGGTCATAGCCGGTGAGGTGCAGGAGGCTGTAAATCAACATGGAGCCGTGGCCGTTGGAGAGCACGAAACGGTCGCGGTCAGCCCAGTGCGGGTTAGTCGGGTTGTGGTTGAGGTAGTCACGCCACAGGACTTCGGCGATGTCCGCCATGCCCATAGGGGCCCCCGGGTGGCCGGAATTTGCTTTTTGTACGGCGTCCATGCTGAGTGCGCGGATGGCGTTGGCAAGCTCTTTACGAGAAGACATAACGAAACTCCAGTGCGATTACAGTTGAGCGGCCAACATGTCTTCCAGCTTCTGCTGGTCGACGGCGAACAGGCGAATGCCTTCGGCGAGTTTTTCCACCGCCATGGCGTCCTGGTTGTGCAGCCAGCGGAACTCCGCTTCGGCCAGCGGAGCCGGTTGGTGGAAGCCCTCGGTAGACGGGGTCAACTTGCGTTCGACCGGCTGCTCGCTGTTTTTCAGCTGTTCCAGCAGGTTTGGCGCGATGGTCAGGCGATCGCAGCCGGCCAGCGCCAGGATCTGCTCAACCTTGCGGAAGCTGGCGCCCATGATCACCGTCTGGTAACGATGACGCTTGTAGTATTCATAGATGGTACGCACCGATTTCACGCCCGGATCCCGATCGGCGTCGTAGTCGGCGGCAGGCTGTTTGGCCTGGTACCAGTCATAGATGCGGCCGACGAACGGCGAGATCAGATACACGCCGGCTTCGGCGCAGGCGCGGGCCTGGGCGAAGGAGAACAGCAGCGTCAGGTTGGTATTGATGCCTTCTTTTTCCAGCTCTTCGGCGGCTTTGATGCCTTCCCAGGTGGAAGCCAGTTTGATCAGGATGCGCGATTTGTCGATGCCTTGTTCTTGGTACATGGCGATCAGCTTGCGCGCTTTGGCGACGCACATGCCGCGGTCGAACGACAGGCGGGCGTCCACTTCGGTGGAGATGCGGCCCGGCACGCTTTTGAGGATCTCGACGCCGATATTGACCGCCAGCTTATCGCTGGCGTTGATCAGTTGGGTTTCCTTGCTGCCGCCCTGGCGGCGGGCATACTCCAACGCTTCGGTGATCAGCGCCTTGTACTGCGGCAGCGCGGCGGCTTTCAGGATCAGCGAAGGGTTGGTGGTGGCGTCCTGGGGTTCGAACTGGCGGATGGATTCGATATCGCCGCTGTCGGCGACCACCGTGGTCAGCTGCTTGAGTGCGTCTAATTGATTCATTGATAAGCTCCTTGACCAAGCTCAATGTAGGGAAATGAGAACCTTTTTCATCATAGGGGGAACACACTGCATCATCGGATCGAGAATGAAAATGCGCTTTTTCTGATTGTTGCGATGGATAATAACAATGAATGCCGAATAAACCCAGGCGGAGCGCGGCTTGCGCGCGACCGCCATCGAGACGGCAGGCGGTTTAACGCCGTCCGGCCGCGTTTTCGTAATAGCCGATCCGCTCGACTTTCGGCGCCGATCCCCCCCCTTCAAACTCCGATTCCAGCCAGGCATCGACGATGGTTTTCGCCAGTTCGGCACCGATGACCCGCGCGCCCAGCGTGATGATCTGAGCATCATTGCTTTTGCGCGCCCGCTGGGCGGAGTAGGTATCGTGACATTGCGCCGCACGAATGCCGGGCACTTTATTGGCCACGATGCTCATACCGATGCCGGTGCCGCACAGCAGGATGCCCCGCCGATGTTTTTCCTCCCGTATCGCCTGCGCGACGCGATAGGCGATATCGGGATAGATCCCCGTTTCTGCGGCGCGATCCGTCGTGTAGTCAATGACGGGGATGTCCCGTTGTTGCAGGTGGGCAACGATCAGATCTTTCAGTTCAATGGCGGCATCATCGGCGCCGATGGCGATAGGCAGCATAGCGGTCTCCTGATTGGTAACGAAAAGGGTGGCGATCCTCGGTGGCGCCACGTTCATTACCGTATCCCTGTTTAATCAAATGTTCAATCTGTGTTCTTTTGTTTTTTGCCTGGATTTTCAGTTTGCCACTGTAAAAGGTGATCTTAGTCACTAAAAAAGGGCTTTTAATCGTTATTTACTCTAGTGGAGACGGGTTTTTGAGCGATATCACACTTTGATAAGTTCACTGTGGGCAAATTGAACGCATGGCGTTAGTGTTCATTTGTTCTTTGTTTGTGTTAATGATCAAAAGAAGTTTCCCTACCAGAGGAGAGTGCTATGTGTCAGACCTGCATAACAGAGGCGAAAATGGCGGCCGGTATCCCCGAGATAATGAAGGCGGTTGTGGCGTACGCCCCGAAAGATTACCGCCTGGAACAGGTGCCGGTACCGAAGATCGGCCCGAAAGAGATCCTGGTGAAGATCGAGGCCTGCGGCATCTGCGCCGGTGATGTTAAAGCGTTCGAAGGGGCGCCCAGCTTCTGGGGCGATGAAAAACAACCGGCGTACATCAAGGCGCCGATGATCCCCGGCCATGAATTTATCGGCCATGTCGTGGGGTACGGTGAAGGCGTCGAGGGCTTCAATCTCGGCGATCGCGTGATATCAGAACAAATCGTTCCCTGCTGGCAATGTCGCTTCTGCAACCGCGGTCAGTATTGGATGTGCGAAAAGCATGACCTGTACGGTTTCCAGAAAAACGTTAACGGCGGCATGGCCGAGTACATGAAGTTCACCAAAGAGGCGATTAACTATCATGTGCCGGCCGACCTGCCGATCGAAAAAGCCATTCTGATCGAACCCTATGCTTGCTCCTTCCATGCGGTGCAACGCGCCAATATCAAACTGGGCGATGTGGTGGTGTTGGCCGGCGCCGGCACCCTGGGGCTGGGCATGATCGGGGCCATCAAGAAATCCGGGCCCTCGAAGCTGGTGGTGCTGGATCTGTCCGACGAACGTCTGGCCTTGGCGAAGCGCTTCGGCGCGGATGTGACGCTCAATCCCACCCGTGACGACGTGCCCGCCGCGGTTAAAGCGATGACCGAGGGCTACGGCTGCGACATCTACATCGAGGCGACCGGCGCACAGAAGTCCGTGGAACAGGGCCTGACGCTGATCCGCAAGCTCGGCACCTTCGTCGAATTTTCCGTGTTTAAGGATCCGGTGACCGTCGACTGGAGCATCATCAGCGACCGCAAGGAACTGGACGTGCTCGGTTCGCACCTCGGCCCTTACTGCTATCCGCTGGTGATCGAAGGCATCGCCAATGGCGATCTGCCGACCGAAGGCGTGGTGACGCATACGTTGCCGCTGGAACAGTTCGCCGAAGGTTTCGAGCTGATGAAGCGCGGTATCGGTTCAATCAAAGTGGTGCTTAATCCAAACCTCTGAAACCTGCGTCGTTCCTCGGGTGCGGGCGAGCCTGCGCCTCCATAATCACATGTGCTGGGGTGTTCTATGTTGCATGGACTGATTCATCGCATTGGTCTGTCACCGAAACTGCTGCTGGGCTATGCCGGCGTGTTGGTGTTCATGATGGGCGAAGGGCTGGAACAGGGCTGGCTGTCGCCGTATTTGATTGGCAAAGGGCTGAGCATTCAGGAATCGGCGCTGCTGTTCAGCGTTTATGGCTTTGCGGCCGCCATCGCCGCCTGGTTTTCCGGCGTGTTGGCGGAAATCTTTACCGCCCGGCGGGTGATGTTGGCCGGCCTGCTGCTGTTTCTGTTCGGTTCGGTGTGTTTTTTGACGTTCGGCCTGCCGAGCAACAACCTGGCGATCATGGTGCCGACCTATGCGCTGCGCGGCTTGGGTTATCCGTTGTTCGCCTACGGTTTTCTGGTGTGGGTGGCGTATGAGGCGCCGCCGGAAAGGCTGGGGTCGGCGGTGGGGATTTTCTGGTTCGTCTACAGCGGCGGGCTCAGCGTGCTGGGCGTGCTGTATTCCAGCATCATGCTGCCTTATCTCGGCGAGATCCACACGCTGTGGAGCGCGCTGATTTTCGTCGTGCTGGGCGCGGTGATTGCGCTGATGCTCAATCGCGACGACGGCGCGGCACAGAGCGGCAACCGGGAAAAAGCGTCGCTGGGTTATGTCTTGAAGGGCATCACCATCGCGTTTGAAAACCCGAAGATTGGCCTGGGCGGCATCGTGCGCACCATTAATACCTCTGCGGCTTACGGCTTCGTCGTATTCATGCCCATGTACATGATGGATATGGGGTTCACCCGCACGCATTGGCTGCAGATGTACGCCGCGCTGTGGACGGTCAACATCATTTTCAACCTGATTTTCGGCGTGATCAGCGACGGGCTCGGCTGGCGCAATGTGGTGATGTGGTTTGGCTGCGTCGGCTGTGCCTTGACCACGCTGATGTTCTACTACGTGCCGCAATTCTTCGGCGCCAACTACCTGTTGACCGTTTGCGCCGCCGGGTTGTTCGGCGCCTGCCTGGCGGCGTTCGTGCCGCTGTCGGCCATCATGCCGTCGCTGGCGCCGGACAATAAGGGGGCGGCGATGTCGATTCTCAATCTGGGCGCCGGCCTGAGCACCTTTGTCGGCCCGGCGGTGGTGGGGCTGTTTATCGGCAGCCTCGGCACCGTTGGCGTGATCTGGATCTTTACCGGTTTGTACCTGTTCAGCGGTGTGCTGATGAAATTTGTCACGCTGCCGAAAGAAAGCGCGACGGTGCAGGAAGAACGCGGCGCGAGTTTGGCGAAAATATCCTGACCGAGGGTGAAGTTCACAGTTTTAAGGGGAAATTTATGATTAATCATCAAACTACGGCGCCGCGCGAGCTCTCGCTGCAGGGCAAGGTGGCGTTGATTACCGGCGGCGCTGCGGGGATCGGTCTCGCTATTGCCGAACGCTATCTGCAAAACGGCGCGCGCGTGGCGCTGCTCGATCGGGCGCCGCAGGTTGCGGAAGTGGCGCGACAGCTGGACGCCGAGGCGGCGGTGGGCGTCGTGGCCGACGTCACCGATGCCGCGTCGGTGGAGCGGGCGATAGCGCAGATTGAGGCGCATTTCGGGCGGCTGGACGTGCTGGTCAACAGCGCCGGCATCGTCGCGCTGCATCCGGCCGAGGAGCTGCCGGAAACGGCGTGGGATGCAACCCTGGCGGTCAATCTGAAAGGCGTGTTTCTTACCTGCCAGGCGGTGGGGCGCCGTTTCATTCGCCAGCGCGGCGGCAGCATCATCAATCTCGCCTCGCAGGCCGGGGTGGTGGCTTTGCCTAATCACCTGGCCTATTGCGCCAGCAAGGCGGGCGTAATCGGTCTGACCCAGGTGTTGGCGCTGGAGTGGGGGCCGCACAACGTGCGGGTCAACGCCATTTCGCCCACCGTGGTTTTGACGGAGCTGGGCCGTAAGGCCTGGTCAGGCGAGGTGGCGGAACAAATGAAGCAGAAAATCCCGCTGCGGCGTTTCGCCGAGCCGCAAGATATCGCCGCCAGCGCCCTGTTTTTGGCCGGCGACGCGGCGGCGATGATCACCGGCGCCAACCTGGTGGTCGACGGCGGTTACACCATTCAATAATTTCTTATTCAGGCGACAGAGAGGCCGCGATGAACAGAATCATTAACGATCCCGATCACGTAGTGGAAGACGCCATTCAGGGCTACAGGCTGGCCCACCCGAACTATTATGCCGCCACCGACAATGCGCGGGTGTTGAAATATCCGCCTGCGCCGATCGCCGGCAAAGTGGGCATCGTCACCGGCGGCGGTTCCGGCCACGAGCCGGCGTTCCTGGGGTATGTCGGCAAAAACATGTTGGATGCCGTCGCGATTGGCGAGATTTTTTCATCGCCTACGGCGGGGGCTTTTCTCGACGCTTTCAAGGCGGCGGACAGCGGTGCGGGCGTCGCTTGCCTGTACGGCAACTACGCTGGCGACAACATGAACGTCAAGATGGCGATCAAGAAGGCCACGGCGGCCGGCATACGGGTGAAAACCGTGGTGGCCAACGATGATGTCGCCTCGGCGCCGGCCAGTGAGATCGATAAACGGCGCGGCGTGGCCGGCGAAATTCTGATGTGGAAGGTCGGCGCGGCGGCGGCGGCCAAGGGATACGATCTGGACGGCGTGATCGGCGCGGCGCAAAAGGCCATCGACCGGTGTCGTTCGATCGGCGTCGGCCTCAGTTCCTGCACCATTCCCGCGGTCGGCAAACCCAATTTTCATATCGAAGACGGCAAGATGGAGATCGGCATCGGCCATCACGGCGAACCGGGCATTGAGGTATCGCCGATCCAATCGGCGTCGGCGATGGCCGGCACCATGCTCGATTTCGTGCTCAACGACATGCCGCTGGAACAGGGGCAGGAGGTGGCGTTGCTGATCTCCGGGCTTGGCGCCACGCCGGTGATGGAGCTGTATATCTATTATGCCGAAATAGAGCGTCGGTTGACGGCGAAAGGCGTGCGGGTGCATCGGCGCTACGTCGGCAATTACTTCACGTCGCTGGAAATGATGGGCGTGACGCTGACGCTGATGACGCTGGATGACGAACTGAAAACGCTGCTGGACATGCCGGCGCAATCTTTAGGCTTAACCCAGGTGGAGTGAATCATGACGGAACAAATTTCAACCCGGTACGGCAGTGAGATCGTTACGGGGCTGATAGAAACCATTGTCAGCAACCGCGAGTATCTGAGCGAAATCGACGGCGCCATCGGCGACGGTGACCACGGCATTAATATGTCGAAGGGATTCGCGATGTGCGGCGATGCCATTCGCGGCCGCGAGCTCACGCTGGCGCAGGCGTTCGATGCGGTATCGGATGCGCTGATGGAGGGCATCGGCGGTTCGATGGGGCCGCTGTACGGCAGCCTGTTCATGGGCATGGCGGAGAGCGTCCGTGAGCGCAGCGTGCTGGACAAGCAGGCATTTTTGGCGATGTTGCACGGCGGGTTGCGCGAACTGCAGGACATCAGCAGCGCGGGCGTGGGCGACAAGTGTCTGATGGATACGCTGATACCGGCGGTGGCGGCACTTGAGCAGGCGGTGGGACGCGGTGACGACTTCGCCGCTGCGCTGGAACAAATGAAAATCGCCGCAGAGCGCGGGCGGGACTCCACCCGCGAGCTGGTGGCGAAAATCGGCCGCGCCAGCCGTCTGGGCGAGCGTTCGCGCGGCGTACTGGACGCCGGCGCGGTATCTTGCTGCCTGCTCTTGACCCGATTGGCGGACGAGGTGGAGCAACGACTGAATACCGTTGCCGCCTGAACGCGTTATACTAGCGGGCATTCAGCCTTGTCGGAGGGGCGTGTATCGTCCCTCCGCCATCATCAACCGGCCTGCCGTGGGGAAACGTCTAACGGATGGAAAAACAAACTGTGTCCCAGGATAACGAACTGCTGACCGAAATCGCCGTTGCTTATTATCAGGATGAGATCACGCAGGAAGAGATCGCCAAAAAGTTCGGTATCTCACGGATCAAAGTCGGTCGTTTGCTCAAGCGCGCCAAGGAAGAAGGCATCGTCGAGATCAACGTGCGTTATCACCCGGTATTCAGCACCCGGCTGGAACAGCAGATGATGGAGCGTTTTCCCATCAGCCGCGCGTTGATCGCGCTCGACCATCAGGACGAAGAGGAACAGCGTCGGCAGGTGGCGGCGCTGGTGTCCAATTATCTGGCGATGTCGCTGAAAGACGATATGGTGTTGGCGGTCGGCCAGGGACGCAACGTGGCGGCGATCGCCGATCATGTCGGCAGCGTGACGGAACGCAACTGCAAGTTCATCTGCGGCATCGGCGGCACCCACCGTCCGGGCGACGCGATCAACGCCGACCATATCAGCCGGCGTCTGGCGAAGAAGTTCGGCGGCAGCAGCGAGACGCTCTATGCGCCGGCCTACGTCGAAAATCGCGCGCTGAAAGACGCCTTCATGCAGAACGGCACGATCAAGGAAACGCTGGATCGTGCGCGTAAGGCCGATGTGGCGTTAGTCGGCATTGGCGACATGAATGAAAACAGTTATATGGTGAAATTGGGGTGGTTTACGCCGCACGAGATTATCGACGCCAGCCTTAATCAGGGCGTGATCGGCGACATTGCCGGCTATGACTTTTTCAATGCTCAGGGGCAGCATGTCGACACGGTGATGAATGACAGAGTGATCGGGCTGAGCATTGATGAGCTGCGCAAAATCCCTTGCGTGATCGCCATTGCTTCCGAGAATACCAAGGCGTTGGCGATTTTGGGCGCTTTGCGCACCGGCGCCATCGACATTATCGCCACCAGCGCGCTCAATGTGCGCACTATCCTCAACATGTCGCAATAGCGGCACCTGCAAAAAAGGGTTCAGCGCCAGGCTGAACCCTCAACGATCTCCTTATTTGACCGATTATTTGCTCAGGTTGACGTCGATCGCCTGATAGAAGGCGTTAGCGGTGTCGGCTATGTCCCACACGGCAAGGATCACGTGCGAACCGCTGCGATCTGCCGGTATGTTGCACTGGTGGGTGACCTGTGCGGCAGGGATGGCGCCGCCGTCGTTGAACTGGCAGAACGGCGTCAGGTCAAAGGAAGCGCGGGTCAGCGGCTGCGAAGCGTCCCAGTTCGGCTTGGTGATGAAATAGCGCCAGCTGGTGGTGCTGTGACGGGCGGTCAGCTTCCAGGTAAAGGAGTTCGGGCCGGTTTTCAGGTTGAGCTTGTTCCAGCGCGTCGGCGTTTGCTGATCCAGTTCGAAGAAGGTGGACTTGTCGGCGCTGGCGATATGGCCGTCAGCCGGGCCGGCCTGCGGGAAGCCTTTCAGGCCTTCGACGCTCTGCGGTTCGTACTGCACGCTGCCGCACTGCGTGTTGAGCTGCAGTTTGCACTGGTAGGCGCGGCTGGCCGGCGATTCGACATAACCGTGAGCATTCGCCTGTTGCGAAACGCCGAACATGGCCGCGCTCAGCAAGCCCAGAGAGAGCAGGGTACGGGAAGTTTTGTTCATAAGTCACTCCTGACTGAAATTATGTTGTAAGTTGAGCGTATTTCACCGACAAAATGAGAGACTAATAACGCAATTGGAAATAACCATTTCTGTCGGCTTGTTTTATTTTTACCATTCTGGTTTGGCCGTAGATCGGAATGTTTTACCGGCTATTAACGAAAAATATTATGATGACAATCTTTGATCGTTAGGCCGAATTTATTTAACTGTCACAGTGTAAAAGCACGGCGCTATGATGAAATTTATATCAAGTAGTGATGAATAGTATTTAAGATAGCGCTCTCATTTATGAAGTATATTGCTTGTTGCGTTGAGTACCCTTGTTTGATTTGATCGATTTTTGTGCGCCACCACCTTGGGAATTTAGTGTCATTTTTCTTATTTTATTTTAAAGAGGAATTTGTATGACTAGATTATCCCTGGACGCGATTAAAATAATCAGCACCATCAAGAACACCGGATCTTTCTCTATGGCGGCGGAGGCGCTGCATAAAACGCCTTCGGCGATCTCTTATCGGGTTTCCAATATTGAAAGCAAACTCTGCGTGAAACTTTTTCATCGCAATGGCCCCATGATTACCCTGACGGATGAAGGGGAATTTCTCCTGCAGGAAGGCAGTTGGATTTTAAATGCGGTGCAGGATCTGGAAAGCCGGGTGCGCAACATCCCCAAGCTGGACAATAATATCCGCCTGGCGGTAGATACCTTCTTCCCGCTGGAAACGCTGACGCAGGATATCCGCGACTATATTCAACATTGCCCGAACGCCAATATCTCGGTGCAGCGGGAAGCGTTGAACGGCACCTGGGATGCGCTGAAGAACAATCGGGCGGATCTGATCATCGCCATCGGCCAAATCCCCGACAGCGTGCAGGCCAAAACCCTGATGCTCGGCAAGCTCAATTTCGTGCTGTGCGTATCGCCTTCCCACCCATTCGCGGCGCAGAGAAAGCCGGTATGCAAGAAGCAGCGGTTGAACGACATCGTGGTCGCGATCGCCGACAGCAGCCATGAGCTGCCCAAGCGCAATCACGGTACGCTGCCTTTGCAGCGTCAACTGGTGGTGTGTGATGTGGAAAGCAACCTGGCGCTGCTCAAGCGCGGCATCGGCCACGCTTTTCTGCCGCCTGCGCTGATCGAAAAGGAACTGGCCAGCGGCGAACTGGTGACGGTGCCGGTGGAGATGCAAAAGGGCGACGAAATGATTTGGCTGGCGTGGCACCCGGCCAGCAAGGGCGCCGGGTTTAACTGGTGGCATGAGCGGCTGACGCGCAAAAGCGATGTCTACAGCCTGATGGGCCGCGAAGTGGTGCGGGATGGCGGTTATCCATGGTGCCACAACTGAAGGAATAGAGACGAAGGGACGCGAAAATCAAACGGTTAACTCAATGAAAACCCCGCAGCATTCGGCTACGGGGTTTTTTTATGGTTTACGCCACGCGGCCCACTTTCAGCCAGGCGCTGTCTGAACCCGGCGCAGAGGTGATGTAACCCCACTTGGTCTGCCAGACGTAGCCCTGGTAGGACACCAGCGCGCCCTGCGCGTAAGTGGTGCCCGGCACATAGGCCGGCGCGGTCATGATAGGCAGGTTGCCGGGGCCGACGCCGGTGTAGCGCAGCCCGGTGCCCATATCCAGCTGGCTGTCGTCGTAGTCCGCGGCGTTGAAATAGCGATCCAGCGCGGCCAGCAGATCGCCGTTGCGGTTGTCTTGCCCCAGATGCCAGAACATCACGCCGCCCAGCTGCTGCTGCTTGATGTACTTCGCTTTGTATTTGAAGCTCTCGGCATCGTCATAGGTGACGAACAGCCCGTTCTGCGCATGATACAGATAAGGGGTTTTGGTCTTGTCGTTCCACAACCGCTGATAGCCGTAGTTGCCCTGCAGCATCTGCTCCAACTGGCGATAGGAGGCGATGCGCGGATCCTTGTCGCGCACGCACTCTTCGCAGCCCACCAGCCAGTAGTCGGTGCTCGGATACGGATCTTCGCCCGGCGTGCTGTGGCTGCTGTATTGCCCGCCGTTGCCGCCGCTGACGCCCTTGAAGGCGCGGCCGTAGAAGGGCACGCCCATGACGATTTTGGCGCTCGGCACGCCTTCCATCATCAGGTGCTGCTGCACCGCGGCGTCGACCGTCAGGCTGAACGGGCTGGGGAAGGCGCGGGTCAGCTCTTCCCAGCTCCAGCCCAGATTGGCTTCGCGCAGCGCGTTGTAGAAGGTCGGCCCGGCCGCGTCGCCGAACAGCGCCGCCTGGTGGTTGGTTACCTTCTCCCAGGGGCCGGCCAGATCGTAGGTCATCAGGTTGATGTAATCGAGCGGCGCGACGATCTGCGCCAGCTTGCTGTAATAGCGCGACAGGAAGAAGGCGCCGCCGGCGCCGGCGATGGTCAACTGGTACGGCAACGCCTGGCGGCCGTCGGCGACGGTTTGCTGATTCAGCAGGGTGCGGATCTCTTGCAGCGCGGCGATGAAACCGTCCACTTCCGCCGCTTGCGGGTATTCCCAGTCGATGTCCACGCCGTCGAAGCCGTAATCCTTCATGATGCGCACGCAGGATTGGGCGAACTTGGCGCGCGACGCCGGGGTTTTCACCGCGTTGACGTAGTTGGCGTGCGACACGCCCAGATCGTTGGAGTAGTACCAGCCGCCGATGGAGAACATGATGCGCAGGCTGGGGTTATGCGCTTTGAGCGCGGTCAAACGGTTGACCACATCGCGCGCCTTGGCGTCGTTGGTGGCCGGATCCCAGGCGCATTCCAGGTTGCTGTTGATATCCAGGAACGAGAAGTTAATGTGCGTCAGCTGTTTGGCTTTGGCCGGCGTGATGTTGGAAACCGGGAACGGCACGATAGAGGTATCGGACTCGGTGTAATTATTGATTTGGTTGGTTGGAATAAAATAATACCCAATAACGGCTTTGCGTGTGGACATGGCATTTCTCCAGAGTGGATGTTTTTATGATGGGGAAGTATTTCCCACCGACATTAATGTTTATTTTTCGTAAAAACAAAAGTCGAAATAAATCACCATAAGAATGAATTTTTTATTCACTGCCACCTGTCTTGGCGTTTATGTGTTGTGCCAACGTTCAGCGTGAATGAATTCGACCATAGGGCCTGTATTTATTCATTTGCTTTGTAATAGCATCCTTAACTAGATTCTGATTATCCGATGTCCCACCGGCCGTGATTGGCATTTAATTAAAAATAAAAAAGGAGATGAGCTATGTCCAGCATAGAGCCTGACGCTGTTGGCTTAATAGTCCAGCGAGTATGTGAATATCTTCAGCCGGTATTGAACGCCATTCTGGCCGGCGTGATGGCGCTATTACATGGCGCCTACCGCAACGTGGGCATTCGGCGACGCTTATTGAATGCGGCGATGTGCGCGTTATTGGCCTGGACGGTGCGCGATGCGCTGGCGTTGATGGGCCTGGAATTAAAGTGGGCGAATTTGGCCAGCGTACTGATTGGTTTTATGGGGGCGGATTACATCAACGCCTTAATTAAAAAATTCATCGGCAAAAAGACGGGGTTTAAAAATGTTAAATGACATCGAAGAGATTCGTTTTACCGCCCGCAGCGAAGAGAACCTGCGCGGCGTGCACCCGGATCTGGTGCGCGTTATTCGCCTGGCGCTGCGTTATTCGCTGGTGCCGTTTTCCGTCAGCGAGGGGCTGCGCAGCATGGCGCGCCAGCGGGAAATGGTGCGCGCCGGCAGCAGCCAAACGCTGCGCAGTCGCCACCTGACCGGGCACGCGGTGGACGTGGTGGCGATGCCGGCGGGCGTGGTCTCCTGGGAGTGGGATTACTACGCGCAGATTGCGGTGGCGGTGCGGCGAGCGGCGCGTGAATGCGGCATCAACGTCGAATGGGGCGGCGAATGGAAAACTCTCAAGGACGGCCCGCACTTCCAGCTGGCGTTTCGGGACTACCCGGCATGAGCGGCTGGCTGCAGAAACTGATGCAGGGCGGGTTGCTGCTGCTGTTGCTGGCGGCCATCTGCCTCGGCGGCTACAGCTCGCTGTTGTCGCACCAGTTGGCGTCCGCGCGGCAACAGGCGGCGGAATTGCAAAAAAGCCTGGCGCAGCAGGCGGGGCTTATCGCCACCTTGCAGACACAGGACGCGCAAAACCGCGCGCTGATGGCGGCGCAGCAGCGGCAGGAACAGCAGCTGCGCCAGCAACACGAGGCTTATCAGAGGAAATACCGTGAAGCGATTAAAAACGATCCCTGCGCCGCTCGGCCTCTGCCTGGCACTGTGCTTGAGCTCCTGCGCCCGGCCACCGGCGCCGCAGGCCATGCCGCTGTTGCCCCCTGAGTCGGTGTTCGCGCCCTGTGAGCAGCCGCAGTTGCAGGGGGAGACCTGGGGCGATGCGGTGAGCTATGCCCTGGCGTTACAAACCTCGTTACACATTTGCGCCGGCCAGGTGGAGACGCTCAACGCCTGGCGCGCCACGCTGCCGCCGCGCTGACGGCGGCGTTTCTCTGCTCGTCCCGCAGGCCTTCTTTTTTTACTTTTAAAACGCTCTTTCGACCAAGGTTATGGCGCGCTTCAAAGTTTGTGATGTTTCTCTCACTATACTTCAAGGCTGTGCCCTGTCATTGTAATTGGGCGCCATGGCCCACGGCAGGGCGCAGCCTCAAAGCCTTACCTCAACATAAAAGCAAAAAACAAAGGAATCCATAATGGACGAACAGCTCAAACAGAGTGCCCTTGATTTCCATCAGTTTCCTGTCCCAGGGAAGATCCAGGTTTCCCCTACCAAACCGTTGGCGACTCAGCGCGATCTGGCGCTGGCCTATTCGCCGGGCGTCGCCGCGCCTTGCCTCGAGATCGCCGAAGATCCGCTGGCGGCCTACAAATACACCGCGCGCGGCAATCTGGTGGCGGTGATTTCCAACGGCACGGCGGTACTGGGGCTGGGCAATATCGGCGCGTTGGCCGGTAAGCCGGTGATGGAAGGCAAGGGCGTTTTGTTCAAGAAGTTTTCCGGTATCGATGTATTTGATATCGAAGTGGATGAGCATAACCCTGACAAATTAATCGACATTATCGCCGCGCTGGAACCGACCTTCGGCGGCATCAACCTGGAAGACATCAAGGCGCCGGAGTGTTTCTACATCGAACAGAAACTGCGTGAGCGCATGAAGATCCCGGTGTTCCACGACGACCAGCACGGCACGGCGATCATTACCACCGCCGCGGTGCTCAACGGCCTGCGCGTGGTGAAGAAGAACATCTCCGACGTGCGTTTGGTGGTGTCCGGCGCCGGCGCGGCGTCCATCGCCTGCCTGAACCTGCTGGTGGCGCTGGGGCTGCGTCAGCAGAACATCACCGTCTGCGACTCGAAGGGCGTCATCTATAAAGGCCGCGACGCCAACATGGAGCAGACCAAGGCCGCCTACGCCATCGAGGATAACGGCCAGCGCACGTTGGGCGACGCCATCCCGAACGCCGACATCTTCCTCGGCTGCTCCGGCCCGGGCGTCCTGACGCAGGATATGGTGAAAACCATGGCGCGCGATCCGCTGATCATGGCGCTGGCCAACCCGGAACCGGAAATTCTGCCGCCGCTGGCCAAAGCGGTGCGCCCGGACGCCATCATCTGTACCGGCCGTTCCGACTACCCGAACCAGGTGAACAACGTCCTGTGCTTCCCGTTCATTTTCCGCGGCGCGCTGGACGTGGGCGCCACCACCATCAACGAAGAGATGAAGCTGGCCTGCGTGCACGCCATCGCCGATCTGGCGCTGGCGGAGCAGAGCGACGTGGTGGCTTCCGCGTATGACGATCAGGATCTCTCCTTCGGGCCGGAATACATCATTCCGAAACCGTTCGATCCGCGTCTGATCGTCAAGATCGCGCCGGCGGTGGCCAAGGCGGCGATGGATTCCGGCGTGGCGACGCGCCCGATCGAAGACTTCGACGCCTATGTGGAGAAGCTGGCGGAGTTCGTCTACAAAACCAACCTGTTCATGAAACCGATCTTCTCGCAGGCGCGCAAAGAGATGAAGCGGGTGGTGCTGGCGGAAGGCGAGGAAGAGCGCGTGCTGCACGCCACGCAGGAGCTGGTGTCGCAGGGGCTGGCCTTCCCGATCCTGGTCGGCCGGCCGAGCGTGATCGAGATGCGCCTGAAAAAGCTGGGCCTGCAGCTGACGCCGGGCAAAGATTTCGAAGTGGTGAACAACGAGTCGGATCCGCGCTTCAACGAATACTGGGGCGAGTACTACCAGATCATGAAACGCCGCGGCGTTTCGCAAGAGCAGGCGCGCCGCGCGGTGATCGGCAACCCGACGCTGATCGCCGCCATCATGCTGCACCGCGGCGAAGCGGATGCGATGATCTGCGGCACCATCGGCAGCTACCACGAGCATTACGACGTGGTGAAGAACGTGTTCGGCTTCCGTGAAGGCGCGCACGTCGCCGGCGCGATGAACGCGCTGCTGCTGCCGAGCGGCAACACCTTTATCGCCGACACCTACGTCAACGACGATCCGACGCCGGAGCAGCTGGCGGAGATCACCCTGATGGCGGCGGAAACCGTGCGCCGCTTCGGCATCGAACCGAAGGTGGCGCTGCTGTCTCACTCCAGCTTCGGCTCGTCTGATTGCCCGGCGGCGCGCAAGATGCGCAAAACGCTGGAGTTGGTGAACGAGCTGGCGCCGGAGCTGGAGATCGACGGCGAAATGCACGGCGACGCCGCGCTGGTGGAAAGCATCCGTCACGATCTGATGCCGGACAGCCCGCTGAAAGGTTCGGCCAACCTGCTGATCATGCCGAACATGGAAGCGGCGCGCATCAGTTACAACCTGCTGCGCGTCTCCTGCTCGGAAGGGGTGACCGTCGGGCCGGTGCTGATGGGGGTCGCCAAGCCGGTGCACATCCTGACGCCGATCGCCTCGGTGCGCCGCATCGTCAACATGGTGGCGCTGGCGGTGGTGGAAGCCCAGACCGAACCGCTGTAAGGCCGGGATGAATGACTGGCCCCCTGCGCCGTAGGCGCCGGGGGCTTTTTTATGCCTTACAGCGCGCGGCGATGGCGCGAATATCCTGCGGGGTGGTGCGGCAACAGCCGCCGATCAATTGCGCGCCGAGCGTGCGCCACTCCGTCGCCTGATCGGCCAGGCTGCCGTGTTCGCCGCCGCAGGCGTGCCAGGTTTTGCTGACTGCATCGTAATGCTCCCCGGAGTTCGGGTAGACCAACAGCGGTTTGTCGGCCAGCGCGCTCAGCTGACGCAGCGCCGGGGCGACCTTGTCCAGCGCGATGCAGTTGATGCCGATGGCCAGCACCTGCGGGTTGCCGCGCAGTGCGGACATGACCTCCGTCAGCGGCGTGCCGTCACTGAGGTGTTGGCTGTCGCGCAGGGTGAAGGCGAACCAGGCGCCGAGCGTCGGGAACTCCTGCTGCAGCGTCAGCAGCGCCTGCAGTTCAGCGAACGACGGCAGCGTTTCGCAGGCCAGCAGATCGACGCCGGCGGCGGCCAGCGCGGCGAGGCGCGGGCGGTGGAAGGCAATGAAGTCATCCTGCGCCAGCTGATAGTCGCCGCGGTATTCCGAGCCGTCGGCCAGATAGGCGCCGTACGGGCCTACAGAACCGGCGATCAGCAGCGGCGCGGCCTGCGGGTGTTCGGCCAGATAATCGTGGCGCGCGCGTTGCGCCAGCTGCACGCTTTTGGCGATCAGCGCCAGCGACCGATCCTGATCCAGGCCGCGACGCAAGAAGCCCTGCGGCGTGGCCTGATAGCTGGCGGTGATGGCGCATTGAGCGCCGGCGTTGAAATAATCGAGATGCACCTGATAGATAAGCTCGGGATTTTCAATCAGCACCTTGGCCGACCACAGCGGATCGGTCAGATCGCAGCCGCGCGCTTCCAGTTCGGTGGCCAGCGCGCCGTCCAGGATCAGCGTCGGCTGTTCGGCCAGCAGGCGGGCGACGGGGTTGTTAACCGACATGTTGTTCTCCCAAAGCGTTTTTTTGCCCGGCGCGCCGGGTCAGGAAATAGGTGAGGTAGCACAGGGCGACGAACGGCAGCCCGCAGTAGAGCGCAATGCGCTGCTCCGGATCGAACGCCAGCCCGATACAGGCCAGCAGGCACAGCGCAAAGCCGAGGATCGGCGTCAATGGATAGCCGGGGGCGCGGTATTTCAGGCCGCTTATCGGCTGGCCGCTGCGCAGATAGGCGCGGCGGAAAGCATAGTGGGCGGCGCAGATGCTCAGCCACACCGCCACCACCGCAAAGCCGGAGATCGCCGACAGGGCGACGAACACCGTGTCCGGTGCGATCACGCTGGTCAGCAGCGCCAGCACGCCGCCGAGCATGCTGAAGGTCAGGGCGTTGATCGGAATGCCGCGTGCATTGACGCGCGCAAAGTAGGCCGGCAGGGTGCGCTGGTGGGCCAGCGACCACAGCATGCGCCCCGAAGCGTACAGGCCGGAGTTGGCCGCCGAGAGGATGGCGGTCAGGATCACGAAGTTGAAGATATCGGCGGCGTAAGGTACGCCGATGCGTTCAAACACCAGCACGAACGGGCTTTTGACGATCCCCGCCTGATCCATCGGGATCAACGCCGCCAGCACGAAGACCGTGCCGATAAAGAACAGCATCAGGCGGATCACCGTGGTGCGGATCGCCAGCGGCACGACTTTCTCCGGGTTCTCGGTTTCACCGGCGGCGATGCCGATCAGTTCCGTGCCGGAGAAGGCAAAGTTCACCGCCACCATGGTCATCAGGATCGGCAGCGTGCCGTGCGGCAGCCAGCCGGAAGCGGTCAGGTTATGCAGGAACGGCGCCGGCGTGCCGTCTTTCATCGGCAGCAGGCCAAACATGGCGGCGCCGCCCAGAATGATGAACGCCAGAATGGTCACCACTTTGATCAGCGAAAACCAGAATTCGCTTTCGGCGAAAAAGCGGGTGGTCACGACGTTAAGCAGGAAAATCGCCGCGCAGAAGATCAGGCACCACAGCCACACCGGCGACTGCGGGAACCAGTACTGCATGCAGAATCCGGCGGCGGTCAGGCTGGAGCCCAGCGCCACCGTCCAGGTGAGCCAATACAGCCAGGCGACGGCATAGCCGGTGGCCGGCCCCAGATAGCGCGAAGCATAGACGTGAAAGGCGCCGGTTTCCGGCATCGCCACCGACAGCTCACCCAGGCACAGCATCACCAGATACACCACCAGCGCGCCAATCAGATAGGCCAGCAGCGTGCCGAGCGCGCCGGTGGTGGAGATGATGTAGCCGGTGTTGAAAAACAGCCCGGTGCCGATCACGCCGCCCAGTGACAGCATCACCAGGTGCCGGGCCTTCATGCTGCGTTTGAACTGCCCTGCGGCGGGCGCCGATGTGTGCATAATAATCTATCCGTATAGACGTCTAAATATCTGAATGGCTATTGGTTATACCCGTAATGCCTTTTTAACGCAATGCGCCACCGGCGATCGCCGCGTAAAAAAATCGTTAAGTCGGATCTATATGCAAATGATAATTATTATCTATAATGTCGCCATTTTCGCTAATGGGGCAACATGATGAGATATCTGATTTTATTGGCGGCCTTGGCGCTCGGCGCCTGCAGCCAAACGCCGGTGAAGGCGCCGGCCAATGACGTCGCGAGTTTGGGGAGCATCACCGATCTGCACAGCGGCGCGAGCCTGACGCCGGAGCAGCTGTTGACGCGATTGGCGCAGCAGCCGCGGGTGATCGTCGGGGAAAGACATGACAATCCTTACCACCATCAGGTTGAGCAATGGCTGGTGCAGCAACTGCCGCAGCGGCGGCCGCAGGGCAGCGTGCTGATGGAGATGATCAACCCGAACCAGCAGGCGCAGGTGGACAAGGTCAAGCAGTGGCTGCAGAGCGACCCCACAGTGCGTGACGGCCGCGTGGCGGAGCTGATCGCCTGGCAACCAGGCTGGAAGTGGGAACTGTATGGCGGGGTGACGATGGCGGCGATGCGCGCGCCTTACCCGCTGTGGTCGGCCAACCTGGATCGCAGCGAGATTACGGCGTTCTATCAGCAGCCGCAGTTCCCGGCGGGGCAGCTATCGGCGCAGCCGGCGGTGCGCAAGGCGTTGGAAGAGACCATCCGCACTTCGCACGGCGGCAAGATTGAGGCCGACCAACTGCACGCGATGTTGGCGATCCAGCAGCAGCGCGATCGGCGCATGGCGGAACGTTTGCTGGCGGCGCCCACGCCCGCGCTGTTGATCGCCGGCGGCTATCACGCCGCCAAATCGGTGGGCGTGCCGCTGCACGTGCGGGATCTGCAACCGGTGGCGGCGCCGACGGTGCTGATGCTGGCGGAGCCGGGCGTACAGGTCGATGCGAACACGGCGGACTACCTGTGGATCACTCCATCAGTGAAATGAATACGTTAAGGCAGTGAAAAGGGGTGTTAATTATAATTGCAAATGATTATCATTAGTAAATGTGATCTGCAATCATTCGCAATTAAGCAAGCTAATGCCCCTATGTTAAGTCAGTCTTATTCCCTTCCGGCCTTTGAGCTGCCGCAGCCGCGCTGGGCGCGCGGCCTGCTGCTCGCCCTGGCGGCGCACGCGGCGTTGGTGCTGCTGTTTTATTGGCCGCAGACGGCGCTGGAGCCGGTGGCGCTGCCGCCGCCGGCGGTGATGATGAGCTGGGCGGCGCAGATTGAAGCGCCGGAAAGCAAACCGCTGCCGCTGGGCGTGCAGCAGACGGAGTCCGCCGCGGCGCAGCCCGCTGAGCAGCAGCAACAGCCGGATCTGCCCAAGCTGGCGCACGCCGATAAAGCGAAAATCGTGACGGCGCAGAAGAAGCGCGCCGAACGCCGTCCGCCGCAAAAAACGCAGCCGAAGCCGCAGGAACAGGCCAAAGAGACGCGCAACGCCGCCGCGTCCAACGCCGCCGCACCGCAGGCGCAGACGCTCTCTCACCAAACCGCCGCCCCGATCAACAGCGACGCCAATAGCAACGCGCAGGCCAATCTGTCGTGGGAGAGTCTGGTGAAGGGCAAACTGAACCGCATCAAAGAGTATCCCCCGGATGCCCGCAACCGCCGGCGCAGCGGCATGCCGCTGGTCAGTTTTAGCGTCGATGCGCAGGGGCGGGTGTCGAACGTGACTCTGCAGATCCGTTCCGGCACCGCGTCGCTGGATCGGGAAGCGGTAGCGGTGGTGTCGCGCGCGCAGCCGTTGCCGCCGCCGCCGCCGGAGATACTGCAGCAGGGGGCCGTCAGGGTAAGGATGCCGATCGATTTCAATCTGGCGGAGCTGAATGCCCGCCGTTAATGCCCGCAGACGCGGCAGCGCCGCCGTCCGGCTCTTCAAACTTCGTGAGGGATTATGAATCCGCTGTTATTTACCCCGCGCCGTCGCATCGCGGCCGCGCTCTGGCTTTCTTTAGGCGTCGCCGGCGCCGCGCTGGCGCAACCGCAGCCGCCGTTGGCGGAACGGGCGCCGAAAGTGCTGACGGCGCACGGCGAGACGCGCACCGACGATTACTACTGGCTGCGCGACGACAGCCGAAAAGAGCCGAAGGTGCTGGACTACCTGAAGGCGGAGAACCGCTACACCGAGCAGATGATGGCGCCGTACCAAAAGCTGCGCGCCACGCTGTATCAGGAGATGCTGGGCCGCATGAGTCCTGACGATCGTTCGGTGCCGTATCAGCTCAACGGCTATCGCTATCAGGAAAGCTACGCCGCCGGTAAAGATTTCGCGCGGTATCAGCGCCAGGCGCTCACCGCCGACGCGCCGTGGCAAACCCTGTTGGACGCCAATCAGCGCGCGGCCGGCCATGCCTATTATCGCCTGGGGGCGATGGACATTAGCCTGGACAACCGCCGCCTGGCGGTGGCCGAAGATCTGCAGGGCCGCCGCCAATACCGCATCTCCCTGCGCGAGTTAGGCAGCGAACGCTGGTCGCCGGAAACGCTGGAAAACACCTCCGGCAACATGGTGTGGGCCAACGACAACCAAACCCTGTTCTACGTGCGCAACCACCCGCAAACGCTGTTGCCGTACCAGGTCTATCGCCATCGGTACGGCACGCCGACGGCGGAAGATAAGCTGGTGTACCAGGAGAACGATCCGGCTTTCTACCTCAGCCTCGGCCGTTCTTCTTCGCGCGATTACCTGATACTCACCATCAGCGGCAACACCACCTCCGAAGTGCGCCTGATCGACGCCAACCAGCCGCAGCGCGAGCCTCAGCTGTTCGCCGCCCGGCAAAACGGCCGCGAGTATTATCTCGATCACTACCGCGGCGAGTTCTATCTGCGTTCCAACCATCAGGATCCGAACTTCGGCCTGTACCGCACGGCGGCGGCGGGCAAACCCTGGCAGACGCTGATTGCGCCGCAGGCGCAGCACGAGGTGGAAAGCTTCAGCCTGTTCCGCGACTGGCTGGTGTTGCAGGAACGCGCTAACGGGCTGGTGCAGCTGCGGCAAATCAGCTGGGACGGCAAAACCGAGCGCGCCATCCCGTTCGACGACGCCAGCTACATGGCCTGGCTGGGCTATAACCCCGAGCCGGACAGCGATCGGTTGCGCTACGGCTATTCGGCGATGACCACGCCGACCCGCACCTATGAGTGGGATCTGAATAAGGGCGAGCGCACTCTGCTCAAGCAGCAGGAAGTGAAAGGCGTCGATCCCAGCCTGTATCACAGCGAGCGCATCTGGATCACGGCGCGCGACGGCGTGAAGGTGCCGGTCTCGCTGGTGTATCGCAAATCGCTGTTCAAAAACGGGCATAACCCGCTGCTGGTCTACGGCTATGGCGCTTACGGCATGAGCATGGATCCGGCGTTCAGCGCCAATCGCATCAGCCTGCTGGATCGCGGCTTCGTCTATGCGCTGATCCACGTGCGCGGCGGCGGCGAGTTGGGGCAGAGCTGGTACAAACAGGGCAAGCTGACGCACAAACCGAACAGTTTCAACGATTTCATCGACGCCACCCAGGCATTGATCAACGGCGGCTACGGCCAGCCGGGGCGCATTTACGCCATGGGCGGCAGCGCCGGCGGATTGCTGATGGGGGCGGTGATCAATCAGGCGCCGCAGCTGTACAACGCGGTGGTGGCGCAGGTGCCGTTCGTCGACGTGGTGACCACCATGCTGGATGACAGCATTCCGCTGACCACCGGGGAATACGAAGAGTGGGGCAACCCGCACCAGCCGGCCGCCTATGCGCTGATGAAGTCCTACAGCCCGTACGACAACGTGCGCAAGCAGCATTATCCGAACCTGCTGGTCACCAGCGGTTTGTACGACTCGCAGGTGCAGTATTGGGAGCCGGCCAAATGGGTGGCGAAGCTGCGGCGTTTCAAACAGGGCGATTCGCTGCTGCTGCTCTCCACCGACATGACCGCCGGCCACGGCGGCAAATCGGGCCGCCTGGCGCGGCTGGAAAACGGCGCGCTGGAGTACGCCTTTATTTTGGCGGCGGATCGGCAGACGCAGAAATAACCTTCAGCGCCGCGGCACGCTGCGGCGCAATAAAACAATAACAATCTTTTACCGCGCGTTTCGGCGGGCTTTTTGCTGGGCATTGTCGGCCATCAAACCTTATTGGCTATTTCTGGGGATATATGAAAATCAAAATGATAGCGAGCCTGATCGGCGCGGGACTGGCGCTGTACGGGCCGGCTGCGGCCGCGCAGGAACAGGCGGAAAATAATAAAGGCAGCGTGGCGTTCAGCCCGCTTAACGTCTCGGCCGCCGACGGCGGCAAGAGCAGTGAAAAAGAGGCGTTGGCGAGGCCTGGCGCGTTCAGCTCGCGCGACGAAAACAAAAATCTGGAGTCGGTGGACAGCATTCTGCGCAGCATGCCGGGCACCTATACCCAGATTGACCCCAGTCAGGGGGCGGTCAGCGTCAATATTCGCGGCCTGAGCGGCTTTGGTCGGGTCAACACCATGGTCGATGGCATTACCCAAAACTATTACGGTACTTCCACGTCTGGCGTGATATCGCACGGTTCGACCAATAACCAGGCGGGCGTTTTGATTGACCCCAATTTCATCGTCGGCGTGGACGTGGCGCGCGGTGAGAACAGCGGCGGCAGCGGCGTAAACGCGTTGGCGGGCAGCGCCAACTTCCGCACTATCGGTGTTGATGATGTGATCTTTTCCGGCAATCCTTTCGGCGTGAGAACCAAATTCTCGGTCGGCAGCAACGGCATTGGCCGCAGCGGCATGATCGCCGTCGCCGGCAAGGGACAGGCGTTTACCGATACCGGCAGCATTGGCGCGATGGCCGCGGTCAGTGGGAGCTCTATTTATTCGAACTTCAACAATGGCGACGGTATCAGCAGCGAAGATTTTGGGTACGATGAATTTATGAAGCAAAATCCCAAGTCACAGCTGTTCAAACTGGATATCAAGCCTAACGAGTTCAATAGCATTGAGTTTTCCGCCAGGAACTACCAAAACCGCTTTTCTCGGCGCGATATCGATAGTCATGACCTCTACCTCAAATATCACTATGCGCCGTTTTCGGAGCTGGTGGATTTAAACTTCACCGTCAGCACCAGTAAAGGCAATCAGAAATACGACGGCGGTTCGCTATTCACCTTCTTTAACACCAATGCAAAAAACCGCTCCGATGCGCTGGATATCAACAACACCAGCCGATTCAGCCTGCTGGATACTGATGTAGCCTTCAGTTATGGCGGCAAGCTGATGCGCAACCAATACCGCAAACATGTTGAATCGGCGATAGAGAATGCGCAGACGGCGCAGGAGGCGATAGAAAATAACACCTTCGCGCCATCCGGCGAGCAGCGAATCGGCAGTTTATATACCGGCCTGCAGCTTAACCGGGATATTTATCAACTCGATCTCAATCTGAACTACACCAGCAACAAGCTGACCGGCTACAAGCCTGAATGCGATTATCGCGTGGAATGCTTCCCGCAAGGGGCCGCGAACATCAATTTGAAAGAGCAAGGGTTCAATCCTTCGGTAATGCTATCGGCGCAGGTGACGCCGTGGTTGCAGCCATTCGTCAGCTACAGCAAATCGATGCGTGCGCCGAACATTCAAGAAGTGTTCTATTCCAACTCGGGTGGCGCATCGATGAACCCGTTCCTCAAGGGGGAACGGGCGGAAACCTGGCAGGTCGGCTTCAATGCCAACGGACACGATCTGTTGGTGAAGGAAGATTCATTGCGCCTTAAGGTCGTGGGCTATACCAGTAAGGTACGTAATTACATCTTCAGCGAGTCCTACATGGTATGCCGCAATGGGCGGAAATGCAGTTATCGCGAAAATCTGGAAAACGATTGGGCCGATGCGAGCGAAGATTACTCGGACAACATGTATATCTACGTCAACTCTCTGACGCCGGTGCGCATGCATGGTGTTGAGGTTGAAGCCAACTATGACGCCGGTCGAGCATTCGCCCGCGTCTCTTTCAGCAAGCAACACACCGAGCAGCCGACCTCCATCGCCAGCACCTATTTCGGCGCCGGGGATATCAATGAACTGCCGGACATGTATTTTACGTTGGATACCGGGGTGCGTTTCCTTGATGAATCGCTAACCGTCGGCAGCATCGTGAAATACACGGGCAAAACGCGTCGCTTGTCGCCGGATTATGAACAGAGCGAAGTGACCGGTGAAATCCTGAAGCAAGAGATGCCGAACATTCCTACCATTATTGACCTGTACAGCACTTATCAGATCAACCGCAACGTCATGCTGAAATTTAGCGTGCAAAACGTGATGAACAAGAGCTATTCCGAGGCGTTGAACAAACTGAATATGTTGCCGATCCAAGGGGATGACGCGACGGCCGCCAATACCGCCCGTGGGCGGACTTATATCTTCGGCGGGGAGGTGCGTTTCTAAACCGCAGCAGAGCAGGGCGCAGTCACTGCGCCCGTTTCGCCTGCAGCAGCCATTTGTCCAGCTCGTTGGCGAACTGCTGGCGGTCGCGCTGGTTCAGGGCGTTCGGGCCGCCGGTCTGAATGCCGCTGGCGCGCAGGGTATCCATAAAATCGCGCATGTTGAGGCGCTCGCGGATGGTGTCCGGCGTATAGCGCTCGCCGCGCGGGTTCAGCGCCACCGCCCCTTTCTCTATCACCTCCGCCGCCAGCGGTATGTCGGCGGTGATCACCAGATCGCCCGCTTCGCAGCGGCGCACGATCTCGTTATCGGCCACGTCGAAACCGGCCGCCACCTGCAGCGAACGGATGTACTTCGACGGCGGCGTGCGCAATGGCTGGTTCGCCACCAGCGTGACGGTGATGGCGGTGCGATCGGCGGCGCGGAACAGCACCTCTTTGATCACGTTCGGACAGGCGTCCGCATCGACCCAAATCTGCATCATTTCGGCTCCTGCAGCCAGTCGCGCACCGGCAGGAAATCGCGCGTCAGCGCCGCTTCCGGGCTGTCGGCCTCCGGCTGGTAGTTATATTCCCAACGCACCAACGGCGGCATCGACATCAGGATGGACTCGGTGCGGCCGCCGGTTTGCAGCCCGAACAGCGTGCCGCGATCCCACACCAGGTTGAACTCCACATAGCGGCCGCGGCGATACAGCTGGAACTGGCGCTCGCGCTCGCCCCAGGTCAAGGCCTTGCGTTTTTCGACGATCGGCAGATAGGCGTCGAGGAAGCCCTGGCCCACCGCGCGGGTGAAGGCGAAGCAGTGGTCGAAGTCCGGGGTGTTCAGATCGTCGTAGAACAGGCCGCCGATGCCGCGCGCTTCGTTGCGGTGCTTGATGAAGAAGTAATCGTCGCACCATTGCTTGTATTTAGGGTAAACCTCGTCGCCGAACGGCGCACACAGCTCGGCCGCGGTGCGGTGCCAGTGCACGGCATCCTCTGCGAAACCGTAGAACGGCGTCAGGTCAAAACCGCCGCCGAACCACCACACCGGCGCCTCGCCCGGTTTTTCAGCGATGAAGAAGCGCACGTTGGCGTGGCTGGTGGGGACATAGGGGCTGAGCGGGTGGATAACCAACGAGACGCCCATCGCCTGGAAGCTGCGCCCGGCCAGTTCCGGACGGTGCGCGGTCGCCGAGGCCGGCAGGGTGGCGCCGGAGACGTGCGAGAAGTTGACCCCCGCCTGTTCGAACACCGCGCCGTTGGTCAGCACGCGGCTGCGGCCACCGCCGCCTTCTTCACGCGTCCATTGGTCTTCGGTGAACACGGCGCCGCCGTCGGCCTGGGCGAGCTGCGCGCAGATGTGATCCTGCAGCGCCAGCAGGAAGGATTTTACTTCAGCGATGTTAGGTAAACTCATGCGGGGTCTTTATAGCGTCTGGCTGAACAAGGCGCTGAGTATACTCTTATTCGCCGCCCGCGGCATCAGCGGGGTTTGCGTTGGTGTGCGTCGAAATAGTCGAAGAAGTTGATGATGCCGTCCGCGATGGCGCGGGCGATTTTCTCGCGAAACGCGGTGGTACCCAGCAGCCGTTCTTCGTTCGGGTTGGTGATGAACGAGGTTTCCACCAGCACCGAGGGGATGGACGGGGATTTCAGCACCGCGAACGCCGCCTGTTCGGTGCTGTCGCTGTGCAGATGGTGCACTGGGCGAATTTGACCGAGCACGTGGCGGCCGAGCGTCAGGCTGTTGTTGATGGTGTCGGTTTGCACCAGATCGAACAGCACCTGCTGCAGGTAGTTGTCCTGATCCTTGTACTTGCCGCCCGCCACGTCGTCGGCGGCGTTTTCACGGTTTGACAGGTAGCGCGCCATGGCGCTGCTGGCGCCGCGGTTGGAGAGGGCGAACACCGAAGCGCCTGAGGCCGACGGGCTGGTGAAACCGTCGGCGTGAATCGAAATGAACAGATCGGCCTGGTGCTGGTGGGCGATCTCCACCCGCTGGAACAGCGGAATGAATTCGTCTTCTTCGCGCGTCAGGCGCGCCTCGACGTGATCGTGCTCATGCAGGAATCGGCGCACGTGGTTGGCGATTTCCAGCACGATGTGTTTTTCCTGCGAGCCTTCGTGGCCGACCGCGCCGGAGTCGATGCCGCCGTGACCGGGATCGATCATCACCCGCTTCTTGCCGCCGGCCGGTTTCGCCGCCGGTTTGCTGTGCTGATTGCGCAGCAGGCCTTCCGCCTTGGCGTTTTGGCTTTTCACGCCGAACAGCGCCACCGCCAGGCCGGAAAGCAAAAGTTGGCGTCGCGTCGGGGAAACGGTAAGCGGTTTAAAATTGAGGAAGGGTTTACCCTGCTTTTTCATGACGCAACGCTCCGTCGACGTTTCTATTTTGCGACGTTATATCGTATTGATAATCATTAATCGACCCGATAACTATTTCCATTTATTACGCTTGTTACCGGCGATTCCCGGGCAAATAGCGCGCTAAATCGCAGTTTGATATTGCGTAAGTGAATAATCACGCGATAATCAGATAAACACCTTAATTAACAGCGGCCAACATCGATGGAAATTCGCGTATTTCGACAAGACGACTTTGAAGAAGTCATTACCCTGTGGGAGCGCTGCGATCTGCTGCGGCCCTGGAACGATCCGGAGATGGACATCGAGCGCAAGCTGAACCACGATCCGGAGCTGTTCCTGGTGGCGGAAGTCGGCGGCGAAGTGGTCGGTTCGGTGATGGGCGGCTATGACGGCCACCGCGGCTCGGCGTATTACCTCGGGGTGCATCCCGACTATCGCGGGCGCGGCATCGCCAATGCGTTGATCAACCGTCTGGAGAAGAAGCTGATCGCCCGCGGCTGCCCGAAGATCCAGATTATGGTGCGCGAAGACAACGACACGGTGGTTGAGATGTACGAGAAGCTCGGCTACGAAATTCAGGGCATCACCAGCCTGGGCAAGCGGCTGATCGAAGATCAGGAATATTGATCGAGCGGCGGACGGCGGTATAGCCCGCCCGCCGCAGCGCATTACGGCAGCTTTTTGACGGTTTTTACGTCCACTTCCACGCTGCTCCAGTCTTTATCCACTTTCCCTTCCAACTGCACCTTGTCTTTCGGTGTGACGGTTTGGCCGTTCCAGCGCTTGCGATCGATCTCGACCGTCAGGGTGCCGGTGGCGTCGCGGAAGGTGTAGGTATCGTCGCCGATGCGCTGCTCGATGTTGCCCTGCAGCATCACCCAGGTGTCGTCGCTCAGCGATTTCACCTTGTCCACGGTGGTCAGCGCCGCGCTGGGGCCGGAGAAACCGCCCTGCGGAGCGGCTTGCGTTTGTGCCTGCGGCGCGGCCGGATCGAGGAACCCGCCTTGTTGCGCCAGTACCGGTGCGCTGCACAGCGCGATCAGAGCGGCCAGAGTCAGTTTTTTCATGTTGCGCTTCCTTATCGTTATTGAAAATCACATCCCGCTGATATCGGGTGCTTGCTAAGTGATAAGGATTAAAACACGCCGATCTTAAGAGCTTCTTAAGCCGACGCATTGAAATTCTCGCTGCCGGCGCCCATCTGTAGCCATAGTCTTTATTCTGTGGCAAGGAACGAGCGTTGAAGCCATTCTCCCCCCGGTTTTCCCCGGACGATTACGATCAGCACGGCGCGCTGCGGCTGCCGCTGGGATTTTGGGCCGTGCTGATTTTGCAGGCGCGCACCTGGCTGTTGTTCGTGATGGCCGGCGTTTCGCGCGAGCAGGGCGAAAGCCTGTTGGCGCTGTTTTATCCGGATACCCAACGTTTTTGGTACGGCATGCTGCTCGGTTTGCCGGCGGCGCTGGCGTTTTTGCTGAGCGGCCGTCGCCACCAATGGCCGCGGCTGTGGCGCGGCTGGCGCTGGGGGCTGGCTGTCTCGCTGCTGGCGTCGCTCGGCGGCTTGCTGTTCAGCCTGTGGCGCCAGGACGGCGATCCGCCGGGGCTGGAGCTGGCGTTGGTGTTGCTCGACGCGCTGGCGCTGAGCTATCTGCTGCTGAATGCGCGCCTGAAAGCCTGTTTCGCGCCGGCGGAGCAGGCCGACTAATTGCCGAGAAGTGCGGCACTTTTCGCATTTTCCGCACTCCAAGCTGGCAACCGTTGGCGTAGTGCGGGCCGTTGTGAGAGGCTGGCATGCAGCAAAACGCCGAGTGCGGCAGGCGCGGGCTACCGCGCCGTGCCATTGATGTCTAAGGAGCTAGAGATGAATATTCGCCCCCTGTTGTTAGGGCTTCCGTTGTTACTGACCGGCTGTTCGAGCATGTCCAATTTCTCCTGGTCCAGCCTGTCGCCGTTCAACTGGTTCGGCAGCAGCCTGGAGGTCGGCGCCAAGGGCGTCGGCAAGCTCAACGCCGGCACGCCGATGTCGGAAAGCGCCATCAATGACGGGCTGGACGGCAACTACCGCCTGCGCGGCGGCATGGCGACCAACAACGGCCAGATCGTCTCTTATTACCAGGCGCTGTCCGGCGACGAAGTGAAACTGGTGATCACCGGCGAACCGAAAGGGCGCCTGCAGCGCGTGGACGTGCTGGATCCGAAAGTGGCGACGGAGTGGGGCAACAAGCTCGGCACGCCGTTCGGCGATATGTACAGCAAGGCGTTCGGCTCCTGTAAGCCGGGCAGCGGCGAAGACGCCGGTAAAGTGGAGTGCGTGGCGGAGCAGAGCAAGTACGTCACCTACATCTTCAGCGGCAAGTGGGCCGGGGCGCAGGATATCATTCCGCCGGACGACACCCTGAAAAGCTGGACGGTCAGCAAAATCATCTGGCACGCCAAGCCGCAGCAGTAACGTGTTCAACGGGCGCCGGTTCGCGGCGCCTGCCTTTTCAAGCTATTACCCCTATTTTCTTTGCGCTGCTGCAAGGCAATCGTCCGCGCTTGCGGTATGATAGCGCGCGTTTGTAACAGGGAACCCGCGCGTCAACCGCCATACCTGTTGCCTGGTTTTGGTATTGAGGATAACAACATGACACAGGTTCAGAGCGGCATTCTGCTGGAGCACTGCCGTTTCGCCATTTTTATGGAAGCCAGCGTACAGGGCGAATTCGCCGACTTGCGCCAGGGCTGCAAGCAGTTTTGTCAGACCCTGAGCGAGCTGCAGCAGCAGTTCCCCGATGCGCGCCTCGGCGCGGTGATCGCTTTCGGTTACGACGTTTGGCACGATCTCTCCAGCGGCCAGGGCGCGAAAGAGTTGAAGCCGTTCACGCCGCTCGGCAAAGGGTTGGCGCCGGCCACCCAGCGCGATATGCTGATCCACATCCAGTCGCTGCGCCACGACGTCAACTTCACGCTGGCGCAGGCGGCGCTGGCGGCGTTCGGCAATGTCATCAAGATCGAAGAAGAAACCCACGGCTTCCGCTGGGTGGAAGAGCGCGATCTGAGCGGCTTCATCGACGGCACCGAAAACCCGCAGGGCGACCAGCGCCCGGCAGTGGCGACGATCGCCGAAGGCGAAGAGGACGCCGGCGGCAGCTATGTGCTGGTGCAACGCTACGAGCACAACCTGCGCCAGTGGCAGCGCTTTACCACCGAACAGCAGGAGCAGATCATTGGCCGCACCAAGCACGACAGCGAAGAGCTGCCGGCCGATCAGCGCCCGGATACCTCGCACGTCAGCCGCGTCGATCTGAAAGAGAACGGCAAGGGCCTGAAAATTTTGCGCCAGAGCCTGCCTTACGGCACCGCCAGCGGCAAGCACGGCCTGTTTTTCATCGCCTATTGTGCGCGCCTGCACAATATCGAGCAGCAGCTGCTGAGCATGTTCGGCGATCTGGACGGCAAACGCGACGCGATGTTGCGCTTCAGCCGTGCGGTGACCGGCAGCTACTACTTTGCGCCATCGCTGACGCGCCTGCTGTCACTTTGACGCCGTCGCCGAAGCCGGCGCGTCCGGCTTCGGTCTGTTTTCCCTTCCCAAAACGCCTCGCATTCCCTGCCTTATAGCGTTTGATGCTTGTAAATCACTAAACGGTATATAAAAGCGTTACAGCTCCGCACCGAGTTATAAATACACTGGTCGTCAATAAGGCGAAAGCCTGAAGGAATGACTCAGTGATAAGGTGCAGAATGAAACAAAACCGGGTTAAAAATCTCGTGCTGAAAGGTTGGCTGGCGGCTGCGCTGTTGGCGAGCGGCGCCGCGTCGGCGGCGGAATTGCTGAACAGCTCTTATGACGTTTCCCGTGAATTGTTCGTCGCGCTGAATCCCGGCTTTGAACAGCAGTGGAATCAACAGCATCCGAACGACAAGCTGACCATCAAACAATCGCACGCCGGCTCGTCGAAGCAGGCGCTGGCGATCCTGCAGGGCCTGCGCGCCGACGTGGTGACCTACAACCAGGTCACAGACGTGCAGATCCTGCACGATCGCGGGCAGCTGATCCCGGCAGACTGGCAGGCGCGCCTGCCGAACAACAGCTCGCCGTTCTATTCCACCATGGCGTTTTTGGTGCGCAAGGACAACCCGAAGGGCATCCACACCTGGAACGATTTGGTGCGTGACGACGTGAAGCTGGTGTTCCCGAACCCGAAAACCTCCGGCAACGGCCGTTATACCTATCTGGCCGCCTGGGGCGCCGCCAGCCAGGCTGACGGCAACGATGCGGCCAAGACCCGCGCCTTCATGACCCGCTTCCTGAAAAACGTGCTGGTGTTCGATACCGGTGGCCGCGGCGCGACCACCACCTTCGTCGAGCGCGGTTTGGGCGACGTGCTGATCAGCTTCGAGTCCGAAGTGAACAACATCCGCAAGCAATACGGTGAAGACAAGTACGAAGTGATCGTGCCGCCGGTCGATATTCTGGCGGAGTTCCCGGTGGCCTGGGTCGACAAAAACGTAGAGCGCAACGGCACCGAGCAGGCGGCCAAAGCCTATCTGAACTACCTCTACAGCCCGGCGGCGCAGCAGGTGATCACCAGCTTCTACTACCGCGTCTATGACCAGAAAGCGATGGCGGCGGCGAAGGGGCAATTCCCGGACACCCAACTGTTCCGGGTGGAAGACCAGTTCGGCGGTTGGCCGCAGGTGATGAAAACTCACTTCGCCACCGGCGGCGAGTTGGATCAGCTGCTAGCGGCAGGGCGCAAGTAAATGTTGGCGTTGTCGTCCAGTAAACGGGTGCTGCCCGGATTTGGCCTCAGCCTCGGCAGCAGCCTGTTTTATACCTGTTTGATCCTGCTGCTGCCGCTCAGTGCGCTGGTGATGCAGCTGGCGCAGATGAGCCTGGCGCAATATTGGGAAGTGATTTCCAACCCGCAGGTGGTGGCGGCGTACAAAGTGACGCTGCTGGCCGCCGGCGTCGCCAGCCTGTTCAACGCGGTGTTCGGCATGCTGATGGCCTGGATCCTGACGCGCTACCGTTTTCCCGGCCGTTCGCTGCTGGACGGCCTGATCGATCTGCCGTTCGCGCTGCCGACGGCGGTGGCCGGCCTGACGCTGGCCGGTCTGTTTTCCACCACGGGCTGGTACGGTCAGTGGCTGGCGCACTTTGACATTAAGGTCACCTTCACCTGGCTTGGGATTGCGGTGGCGATGGCGTTCACCAGCCTGCCGTTTGTGGTGCGCACCGTGCAGCCGGTTTTGGAAGAGCTGGGGCCGGAATACGAAGAGGCGGCCGAGACGCTGGGCGCCACGCGTTGGCAGAGCTTTCGCCGCGTGGTGTTGCCTGAGGTGGCGCCGGCGCTGCTGGCCGGCACCGCCATTTCCTTTACCCGCAGCCTGGGCGAGTTTGGCGCGGTGATTTTCATCGCCGGCAATATCGCCTGGAAGACGGAAGTGACCTCGCTGATGATTTTTGTGCGTTTGCAGGAGTTCGATTACCCGGCGGCCAGCGCCATCGCCTCGGTGATCCTGGCGGCGTCGCTGCTGCTGCTGTTCAGCATTAACGTCTTGCAAAGCCGCTTCGGCAGACGTTTGGGAGGAGGGCACTGATGGCTGATGTTTCCGCCTTCAACGGCGCCGAGCGCCCGCGCGTCAACTGGGGCAAGTGGACGTTGATCGCCATCGGCGCGCTGTTTTCGGTGCTACTGCTGGTGGTGCCGATGATGTCGATTTTCGCCGAGGCCTTCTCCAAAGGGGTTGGCGCGATGTGGAGCAACTTGCTCGATCCGGACATGCTGCACGCCATCTGGCTGACGGTCTTGATCGCGCTGATCACCGTGCCGTTCAACCTGGTGTTCGGCACGTTGCTGGCGTGGCTGGTGACGCGTTTCACCTTCCCCGGCCGCCAGTTGCTGCTGACGCTGATCGATATCCCGTTCGCCGTCTCACCGGTGGTGGCGGGGCTGATTTACCTGCTGTTTTACGGCAGCAACGGTCTGCTGGGCGGCTGGCTGGATGCGCATAACATCCAGATCATGTTCTCCTGGCCGGGCATGGTGCTGGTGACCATCTTCGTCACCTGTCCTTTCGTGGTGCGCGAGCTGGTGCCGATGATGCTCAGCCAGGGCAGCCAGGAAGACGAGGCCGCCATTCTGCTGGGAGCGTCCGGTTGGCAGATGTTCCGCCGCGTGACGCTGCCCAACATTCGCTGGGCGCTGCTGTACGGCGTGGTGCTGACCAACGCGCGCGCCATCGGCGAGTTCGGCGCGGTGTCGGTGGTGTCCGGTTCGATTCGCGGCGAAACCTACAGCCTGCCGCTGCAGGTTGAGCTGTTGCAGCAGGATTACAACACCGTCGGGGCCTTTACCGCCGCCGCCCTGTTGACCCTGATGGCGATCGTTACCCTATTTTTGAAGAGCGCGCTGCAGTGGCGTCTGGAACGTCAAAACGCGCGTCTCGAGCGGGAGGAAAATCATGAGCATTGAGATTAACGGCATCAACAAGTACTTCGGTCGCACCAAGGTATTGAACGATATCTCGCTCGATATTGCTTCCGGCGAGATGGTGGCGCTGCTCGGGCCATCCGGCTCCGGCAAGACCACGCTGCTGCGCATCATCGCCGGGCTGGAAAGCCAGAGCGGCGGCAAGCTGGGCTTCCACGGCACCGATGTCAGCCACATGCACGCGCGCGACAGGCGTGTGGGCTTCGTATTTCAGCACTATGCGCTGTTCCGCCATATGACGGTGTTCGACAATATCGCCTTCGGCCTGACCGTGCTGCCGCGCCGCGAGCGGCCGAACGCCGCGGCGATCAAACAGAAAGTCACTCAGCTGCTGGACATGGTGCAGCTGGGCCACCTGGCTACCCGTTACCCGTCGCAGCTGTCCGGCGGCCAGAAACAGCGCGTGGCGCTGGCGCGCGCCCTGGCGGTGGAACCGCAGATTCTGCTGCTGGATGAACCGTTCGGCGCGCTGGATGCGCAGGTGCGCAAAGAGCTGCGCCGCTGGCTGCGTCAGCTGCATGAAGAGCTGAAATTCACCAGCGTTTTCGTCACCCACGATCAGGAAGAGGCGATGGAAGTGGCTGACCGCATCGTGGTGATGAGCCAGGGCAATATCGAACAGGTTGGCTCGCCGGAGGAGATTATGCGCGAGCCGGCCAGCCGCTTCGTGCTGGAGTTTATGGGGGAAGTGAACCGTCTGAACGGCGAAATTCGTGGCTCCCAGCTGTTCGTCGGCGCGCACCAGTGGCCGCTGTCGTTCCAGCCGATGCATCAGGGCAGCGTCGATCTGTTCCTGCGCCCGTGGGAAATGGAAGTGGCGACCGAGAGCAGCGAGCGCTGCCCACTGCCGGTTCAGGTGTTGGAAGTCAGCCCGCGCGGCCATTTCTGGCAGCTGACGGTGCAGCCGATCGGCTGGCACCAGGAACCTATCGGCGTGGTGCTGCCGGAAGGCAACGCTACGCCGGTGCGCGGCGGCCGTTATTACGTCGGCAGCCTCAATGCGCGGCTGTATGCCGGCGATCAACTGCTGCAACCTGTTGCGTTAGCCAAAAGCGCCTGATAGGTTTTAGCCAGTCCTTTTCTTTAAGGCAACCCCGGGGTTGCCTTTTTACTTTACGCACACCAACACACAGGCAAAGATCGTGACAACGCTCGAACAATGCATCGGGAATACCCCGCTGGTACAACTGCAACGGCTGGCCGCCCAGGCGGGCAGCGAGGTATGGGTCAAACTGGAAGGCAACAATCCGGCGGGATCGGTGAAGGATCGCGCCGCGTTGGCGATGATCCAGCAGGCGGAGCTGCGCGGTGAGATCAAGCCCGGCGACGTGCTGATCGAGGCTACCAGCGGCAACACCGGCATTGCACTGGCGATGATCGCTGCATTGAAAGGTTATGCGCTGAAGCTGCTGATGCCGGAGAACATGAGCCTGGAGCGGCAGGCGGCGATGCGCGCCTACGGTGCGGAACTGATCCTGGTCAGCCGTGAGCAGGGGATGGAAGGGGCGCGCGATCTGGCGCTGGAGATGCAGCGCCAGGGGCAGGGCAAAGTGCTGGATCAGTTTAACAATTTCGACAATCCCTATGCCCACTTCACCACCACCGGCCCGGAGATCTGGCGCCAGACCGAAGGGCGCATCACGCACTTCGTTTCCAGCATGGGCACCACCGGCACCATTACCGGCGTGGGCGGTTACCTGAAGAGCCAGAATCCGCAGGTGCAGATCATTGGCCTGCAGCCGGCGGAAGGCAGCAGCATCCCCGGCATTCGCCGTTGGGCGCCCGCTTACCTGCCGGGTATTTTCCGCCCGGAGCTGGTGGATCAGGTGTTGGATATCGAGCAGCGCGATGCCGAGCAGACCATGCGCCAGCTGGCGCAGCGTGAAGGCATTTTCTGCGGCGTCAGCTCCGGCGGTGCGGTGGCCGGCGCCCTGCGCGTCGCGGCGGCTAATCCCGGCAGCGTGGTGGTGGCGATCGTCTGCGATCGCGGCGACCGTTACCTCTCCACCGGCGTGTTCGACTGACCGTTCCTTCCCGGCGGTATGTTCCGTCGGGAGAATCTTTCCCCCTTTCCTTCCGACAGACGGCAGCCTCGCTTGCGTGGTAGCTGCCGCTTGCTCGTGCGCCAATCCCCTGACTGAAGTAGAGAAATCGCGCGACAGCGGCCACACTAACGGTGGCGAGACGCCAAGAGCGATGTGTAAGGATTGAGTAAAACCGGCTGCGGGCCGGCGGAATTGGCGGGAAAATAACGAAAATCGGTGAAGGAGCAAGGCATGAAAATTTTACTGGTCGACGATGACCTGGAGCTTGGCACCATGCTGAGCGAGTACCTGACGGGCGAAGGTTTCGACGCCACGCTGGTGCTGACCGGCAAGGCGGGGGTAGAGGGCGCGCTGTCGGGCGATTATACCGCGATGATCCTCGACATCATGCTGCCGGACATGAGCGGCATCGACGTGCTGCGCGACGTGCGTAAAAAGAGCCGGCTGCCGATCATTATGCTGACCGCCAAAGGCGACAACATCGATCGGGTGATTGGCCTGGAGATGGGCGCCGACGATTACATGCCCAAACCGTGCTACCCGCGCGAATTGGTGGCGCGTCTGCGCGCGGTGCTGCGCCGTTTCGAAGAGCGGCCGCAAGAGGCGGACGACGAAGCCGCCATCAGCTTCGGCGAGCTGACGCTGAACCCTTCAACCCGCAGCAGCGAATGGCGCGGTAAGGCGTTTGATCTGACCGCTTCGGAATTCAATCTGTTGGAGCTGTTGCTGCGCGCGCCGGATCGCGTGGTATCGAAGGACGAACTGTCCGAGAAGGGGCTGGGGCGCCCGCGCGAGGCCTATGATCGCAGCGTGGACGTACATATCAGCAATATCCGCCAGAAGCTGAGCGCGTTGGCCGGCAGTAAGCTCAGCATCGAGACGGTGCGCAGCATCGGCTATCGCATACGGTAACCAGACATGCGCGGAAGACTGTTCTGGAAAATTTTGCTCGGCTTTTGGCTGACCTTCCTCATTATGACGCAGGCCTTGTGGGTGGCGTTTTCTCTTTATGGCGATCGCTATGTGCCGCCGGAGAACGCCATGGCGCGGCGGGCGATCGGCCTGCAGCTGACCTCCGCCGCCACCCAGTTGCGCAGCGGCGGCATGCCGGCGCTGGAAGCCTTGATGCGCGACTGGCCGGAGGACGATCGGCGTCTGCTGTCCGTTACGCCGATGATCCAACCGCCGCCTGAGCCGGAAGAACCGCTGTTTGAAGGGCGACGGATGCCGAAAGCGATTTCCGCCTGGGTGCAGACCGGAGAAGGGCAGGGTTACTGGCTGAGTTATAACGTGCGCGGGCTGCGGGAAGAGTATCGGCCGGAGCGGCGTACCCACGTCTTCAACATTCCTGCGCCGATGTTGTGGGTCGGCGGGCTGGGCGGTTTGCTGTTCAGCGCCGTGCTGGCCTGGAACCTGACTCGGCCGATGCGTCAGCTGCGCGGCGGCCTGGATCGGGTGGCGCAGGGCGATCTCTCGGTGCGGCTGTACCCGACGATGCGGCGCCGCCATGACGAGCTGTCCGACGTGGCGCGCGATTTCGACACCATGGCCGAGCGGCTGGAACTGCTGGTCAGCGCCCGCGAGCAGCTGTTGCACGACGTCTCGCACGAGCTGCGTTCACCGCTGGCGCGCCTGCAGCTGGCGATCGGCCTGGCGCGACAGAATGCCGGCAACGTCGAAACCTCGCTCAAGCGCATCGAACACGAGTCGGGGCGGTTGGACAAAATGATCGGCGAACTGCTGGCGCTGTCGCGTACCGAACACAGCAGCCTGCCGGACGAAGAGTATTTCGATCTGTACGGCCTGGTTGACGCGGTGGTGAGCGATGCGCGCTACGAGGCGCAGGTGCCCGGCGTGGATATCGTGCTGCAGGCCGAGTCGGATGTGGAGTATACCGTCAAGGGCAATGCAGAGCTGATGCGGCGTGCGGTGGATAACGTCGTGCGCAATGCGCTGCGCTTTTCCAGCCACGGGCAGCGGGTGACGGTGGCGCTGTCGCGCGTCGACAATCAGTTTCAGATCGCCGTCAGCGATCAGGGGCCGGGCGTCGAGGAGTCGAAGCTGTCGAGCATCTTCGATCCTTTCGTGCGCGTGAAATCGGCGCTGTCGGGCAAGGGCTACGGCCTGGGGCTGGCGATTACCCGCAAGGTGGTATTGGCGCACGGCGGCCAGGTTGAGGCGCGTAACGGCGACAAAGAGGGGCTGATCATCACTCTGCGCGTGCCGCGCTGGTCGTCATAACGCAGCGAGATTGGGATACGACGAAGGAGATAAAAAAAACGGCGCCGAGGGCGCCGTTTATCTTGCTGATTCGCGATTACTTCTTGATGCGGATGATCGGGGTTTCGCCAACGGTCACGCTGCCGGACAGTTTGATCAGCTCTTTGATTTCGTCCATGTTGGAGATAACGACCGGCGTCAGGGTAGACTTGGCTTTTTCTTCCAGCAGTGGCAGGTTGAACTCGATAACGACGTCGCCTTTCTTGACGCGCTGGCCTTCTTCGGCGATGCGTTTGAAGCCTTCGCCTTTCAGTTCTACGGTATCGATGCCGAAGTGGACGAACAGCTCAATGCCGCTGTCGGATTCGATAGAGAATGCATGGTTGGTTTCGAAAATCTTGCCGATGGTGCCGTCAACCGGAGCAACCATTTTGTTGCCGGCCGGTTTGATGGCGATACCGTCGCCAACGATTTTTTCAGCGAACACTACGTCCGGCACATCTTCGATATTGACGATTTCGCCAGAAAGGGGAGCGACGATCTCGATAGTGCCCGTGTCTTTCTTGTCATCAGAAACCAGAGATTTCAGTTTATCGAACAAACCCATGATCTTCTCCTAAGCATTAAATTGGGCGGCGTTCCAGTGTCGTGGAAGTTTAGCAGAGCGTTTTTTCTTCGATGAATTTATTGACGCAATTCATCAGGTCTTGTGCCGTTGGCTGTGCCAAGGCCTGCGCTGCCAACGCCTTCACATCTTCGAAATTCGTGTTACGAATAATTTTCTTGATGCGCGGGATTGAAATCGCACTCATGCTGAACTCATCCAGCCCCATGCCCAATAACAACAGTGTAGCACGCTCATCACCAGCCAGTTCGCCGCACATACCGGTCCACTTGCCTTCCGCGTGAGATGCATCAATAACCTGTTTGATCAGGCCAAGCACTGATGGGGACATCGGGTTATAGAGATGAGAAATCAGCTCGTTGCCGCGATCTACCGCCAGAGTATACTGGGTTAGATCGTTTGTCCCAATACTAAAGAAGTCGACTTCTTTCGCCAGGTGGTGAGCGATGACCGCCGCGGCCGGTGTTTCCACCATCACGCCCACTTCGATGCTCTCGTCAAACGCCTTGCCTTCTTCGCGCAGCTGCGCCTTCAGCGTCTCGATTTCGCCTTTCAGATCGCGCACTTCTTCCACGGAGATGATCATCGGGAACATGATGCGCAGTTTGCCGAATGCCGAGGCGCGCAGGATGGCGCGCAGCTGGGCGTGCAGGATTTCACGGCGGTCCATCGCGATGCGGATGGCGCGCCAGCCGAGGAACGGGTTCTCTTCCTTCGGCAGGTTCATGTACGGCAGGTCTTTGTCGCCGCCGATGTCCATGGTGCGGACGATCACCGCCTGCGAGCCCATGGCTTCCGCCACGGCTTTATAAGCCTGGAACTGCTCGTCTTCGGTTGGCAGCGAGTCGCGATCCATGAACAGGAATTCGGTACGATACAGGCCGACGCCTTCCGCGCCGTTGCGCTCTGCACCCGCGACGTCGCGCACGGTGCCGATGTTGGCGCAGACTTCAACCTGATGGCCGTCCAGCGTAATCGCCGGCAGGTCCTTCAGCTTGGCCAGATCGTTTTTCTCGGTGATATATTGGTTCTGGGCGGCTTTCAGCTGATCGATAACGTCAGCGGTCGGGTTAACGTAAATCTGGTTGTTAACCGCGTCCAGAATCAGGTAGTCGTCGTTTTTCACCTGCTTGGTCACGTCGCTGGTGCCGACGATCGCCGGCAGCTCCAGGGAGCGCGCCATGATGGAGGTGTGGGAGGTGCGGCCGCCGAGATCGGTGATGAAGCCCAGCACTTTGTCCAGGTTCAGCTGCGCGGTCTCGGACGGGGTCAGATCGGTGGCCACCAGGATCACTTCGTCCTGAATGGAGCCCAGATCGACGATCGGCATGCCCAGAATGTTCTGCAGCAGGCGCTTGCCGATGTCGCGCACGTCGGCGGCGCGTTCTTTCAGGTATTCGTCGTCCAGCTCTTCCAGCGCTTTCGCCTGACCTTCGATCACGGTGTAGGCGGCGGCGTCAGCGGAGGCCAGATCGTCTTTGATTAGGGCTATGATTTCCTGCTCAAGCTCTTCGTCTTCCAGCAACATGATGTGGCCTTCGAAGATAGCTTCCTTCTCTTCGCCGAAGGTTTCGCCAGCTTTGGTCTTGATCGCTTCCAGCTGTTCGGACGCTTTCGCGCGGCCGGCCAGAAAACGCGAGACTTCCTGCTCTACTTGATCAGCAGAGATTTTCTTCCGGTTGATGACGATGTCGTCTTCTTTCAGCAAGAGAGCCTTACCAAAAGCGATGCCCGGTGATACTAAAATGCCTGAAATCATAACCCTACCTTACTCTTGACTGGTGTTAACTAAAAAGACGGGCCGATTACTCAAGCTCTGCCATCAGTTTTACCAAGTGCTCAACGGCTTTCTGCTCGTCTTCACCAACAGCTTCGATGGTCACTACGGTCCCTTGAGTCAGCCCCAGAGTTTGCAGTTTGAACAGGCTTTTAGCGCTGGCGCTTTTGCCGTTGGAGGTCACGGTGATGTCAGACGTGAAGCCTTTGGCTTCTTTAACGAACTGAGCGGCAGGGCGAGTATGCAGACCATTCGGAGCGGTAATAGTAACTTCTTGCTGGAACATTGATGTTTCCCCAACTTATTGGATTAATGTTGTGGAGTTAAAGTTTAGCCCAGGGGGCTGACTTTAACTTGTCTGGTTATAGCGCCTGACTATGGACAGGGGCGAACGTTGATGCAACAGAAAACGACGCGTTAGGCACTTCAGATCAAAAAACTCGGCTTTAGACGTCGTTCCAATCCGCTCCCCATTATGCCCGATTCGCCGCGTCGGCGACAGATGAGTAAATCGATTCAGCCTCGACCGGGCTCGGAGAGTGATTAATTTTGCGCATCGAAATAATGCACCGTTAAATACTAAAGGCGACGGGCAAAAGCAATCTTGGACTGCTATAAAGTTTGATCCAGTCCACAAAAAAGCACCCTACAGGGTGCTTTTTTAGCGATTTGTGCAGTGGCGGAATTACTGCTGCAATTCCTGCTCGGTGAACAGATCGGCGAACAGCGCGGTGCTGAGATAGCGTTCGCCGGAAGAGGGCAGGATGACCACGATAGTCTTGTCAGCGAACGCCGGTTCTTCGGCCAGTTTCACCGCCGCCGCGACCGCTGCGCCGGAGGAGATGCCCGCCAGGATGCCTTCTTCGTCCATCAGGCGGCGCGCCATGCTGATGGCTTCGTCGTTGGAGACTTTCTCGACGCGATCCACCAGATCCAGATCGAGGTTGCCCGGAATGAAGCCGGCGCCGATGCCCTGGATCTTGTGCGGGCCCGGCTTCAGCTCTTCACCGGCCAGCGCCTGGCTGATGACCGGCGAGTCGGTCGGCTCTACCGCCACGGTGGTGATGGCTTTGCCTTTGGTGTTTTTGATGTAGCGGCTAACGCCGGTCAGCGTGCCGCCGGTGCCGACGCCGGAGATGAACACGTCGACTTCCCCGTCGGTGTCTTCCCAGATTTCCGGGCCGGTGGTTTTTTCATGGATCGCCGGGTTGGCCGGGTTGCTGAACTGTTGCAGGATCAGGTAACGGTTTGGATCGGTGGCGACGATCTCTTCCGCCTTGGCGATGGCGCCTTTCATGCCTTTCGCCCCTTCGGTCAGCACCAGGTTGGCGCCCAGCGCTTTGAGCAGCTTGCGGCGCTCAATGCTCATGGTTTCCGGCATGGTCAGCGTCAGCTTGTAACCGCGCGCGGCGGCCACGAAGGCCAGCGCGATGCCGGTGTTGCCGCTGGTCGGCTCCACCAGTTCTTTACCGGCGGTCAGCACGCCGCGTTGTTCCGCATCCCAAATCATATTGGCACCGATGCGGCATTTGACGCTGAAGCTCGGGTTGCGTGATTCAACCTTGGCCAGAATGCGTCCGTTGCCGATACGGTTCAGACGAACCAGCGGCGTATGGCCGATTGTTAATGAGTTGTCTTCATATATCTTGCTCATAGCCCGTCCTTTAACTCTATGAAAATGTGGGGAACATCGAAAGCATACGCTAACAGTACCGGCAGGGAAGTAAAGAATTGGTATATCTATATGTTATTAGGAAATAAGTTTTAAGCACAATGATAAGGGCGCGAAATGCGCGCCCTGTCGAAAATTTCCGCGCTATCGGCGGCAAAAAACGGCGGTTATCGGACGAATTGCGAGCGGTAGCGATCGACCCACATCGCGGTGGCGCCGCAGACGGCGACCGGCAGGATCACCAGGTTGAGGATCGGGATCATGGTGAACAGGCTGACCAGCGCGCCGAACTGCAGGTTGTCGGTTTTGTGCTGGCGCAGTGCGCGGCGCATGTCGGCAAAGCTCACCTTGTGGTTGTCGAACGGATAGTCGCAATACTGGATCGCCAGCATCCAGGCGCTGAACAGGAACCACAGCACCGGCGCCACCGTTTGACCGATGCCGGGCACGAAGTACAGCGCCAGCAGCAGCAGCGCGCGCGGCAGGTAATACATCAGCTTGCGCCATTCGCGCGCCATGATGCGCGGCAGATCTTTGGCGATGCCGAGCAGGCCGGTATCCGGCAGCGGTTTGCCGGTCAGGCTGCCTTCGAGCTGTTCGGCCAGCAGGCCGCAGAACGGCGCGGCAATAAGATTGGTGATGGTGCTGAACAGATAGCTGAACACCAGCAGCACCGAAATGACCGCCAGCGGCCACAGCAGGTAGCTCAACCATTGCAGCCAGTCGGGAACGTGGCTCATCATCGCCGGGATCCAGTCGCCGAGGCGGCTGAACAGCCACCAGAAAGCGGAACCCATCAGCAGCACGTTGACCAGCAACGGCAGAACCACATAGCGTTTAATCCCCGGGCGCGAAATCAGACGCCAGCCTTCGGCGAAATAGTGAATGCCGCTGGTCGATCGGGGAGAGGGCTGCGTATAGGACATATCTTAAGTTATCTCGTTGTCTGAACAGGCATCATTATCATATAGGGATGATTTTCCACTGGCTAGGGTAGGGTTGGCTGAAAAACCAGCAGAAAAAGGCAGTATAATCATCTTTATTGGCATAAAGTTCAGCACGGACTTGCACTTGTGTGCGCGGGCAAATAGAGTTAAAGAGTGAATGTTTGCCGCGGTGGCAATGTAT